>NZ_BNED01000005.1:0-2642500 GCF_016755875.1 Streptomyces spororaveus
TTCCGGCGACGAAGGCGGGTGGGCACAGAGGTTGCGGTCCTTGTAGAGGCGGGTGAGCTCATCGGCCTCACGTCGGCCGATCAGCTCAAGGTCCTCGTGCGCCGTCTTGATCAGGCTCGTCTCGAACTTCTGCAGGGCGGGGACGTCGTTGGATGCTATTGCGTTGTTCAGCGAATCACGCAGGCTGACGGCGACGCCCTCTCCTTCGTCCGCAAGCAAGCGGATCTTGCCGATGATGTCTGCGGCCACGGCGATCCAGGTCGACATCAACGCGGAGCGGTAAGCGGACGCGCCGTACGCGGCAATCGCCTCGTCCACGTAGCGGCGGGAGGTCAGAGACCTCACCTGGTTCCTTATGTCTTCCAAGGCGCGCACGCAGCGACTCCCCCCATAGATGAGGATCAGAAGGGTAGCGGGGGCGGGGCGAGTCAGGCCGCTCCCTTGTCTCCAACTGTTCCGGTCATGCTGTGGGCCTCAGCGGGGCGGCCTGCGGCAGCGTGATCGCGGCCCCGGCGCAGGGCCGCGGTTTCCGTGGCGGCGAACTCGCGGCGCCGGTGCTGAACCCTGGTGTCGATGGGGGCTGGCTGGCCGGCAGTGTGCTCCTCCGGATCGGGTAAGGCCCGCTGGCTGAGCTCGCGCAGCACGCGGGCCTGCCGTTGGGAGCTCCACACCTCCGTCCGCCCCGCCTTGGAGGCCCTGGTCTCCGGCGCCCGCCTCACCTTCGGGGACCTGGCCGAGCGCTCCGGCCTCACCATGGAACAGGTCGCGGCGCTCGCCACCGAGCTGGTATCCAAGGACGCGGCAGCCGTCTCCCACAGGTAGGACCGCCATGTTCGAGGCCCCCGCCCCGCCACCGTCGACCGGATGCTGGCCGCCCAGCAGCACCGCCGCCGACCAGTTCGGCCTGCGCGCCACCGGCCGCCGGGTGTGGGGGGTACCAGGGCCGCACCCTGTCGGCCGCCGGCCCGCACTGGCTCCGCGTGGTCTGCGCCGAGGCCGGCACCGAAGGCGGCATCCTGTGGAACGGCCGTCCACCTCCCGCACCCTCCCCGCCTCGGTGCCACGCCCCGAACTGCTCCACGTCCGGGACTGGACCGACAGGCGTACGCCTACCGGGCCGAGCAATACGCCTTCACCCCCGAACCCGATCGTCTCCCCGCGCCCCGTCCTCACTGAGGACCCCCAGCCTGCCCGAGACGTGGTGGAAGGAGATGACGGCCCGCCCTGGACGCCCTCGCCGACGTGCCCCCGCCGGCGGACCGCGAGGCCGTACGCGAGGAGTACCTGCGCCGCGTCATCCCCGAATTCACCGGCCACCAGGTCGACGACGTCACCTGGACCACCGCCACGGAGACCTCCACTGGGCGAACATCACCCCCGCACCCCGCACATCCTGGACTGGGAGGGATGGGGCCGCGCCCCGTACGGCTACGACGCAGCCACCCTCTACGTGTACACACTGCTCACCCCCGAGACGGCAGCGCACATCCGGACCCGGCTGGCCCTGCGTCCTGGACCGGCCCGAGGCCCGCACAGGCATGCTGACCGTGTGCGCCCAGGTCCTCCAGGCCCAGGACCGCATCGACTTCTACGCCGAGCTCGCCAGCGCCGTGCGACAGCACCTGACCATCCTGTAGCCGGACCGCGATGGGGCAGGCGCGGCCCACCCTGGTTTACAGGTAGCGGTCGAGCGGCTCGGCGACGAAGGAGCCGTCGGCGAGCTGGACATCGGTGAGTAGGAACCGCTCCGGACGGGTCCCGAACTGCTGGATGACGACCGCGCCGACCGGCTGGGCAGTGATGAAGTGAGCCGGGCGGCCATCAGCACCGAGAGTGCTGATGGCGGTGTAGGTGCGGGGGGTGCTAGGCATGGTTGTGCTTCCCTGGACGGATGAGGCGTCGGACGGCCTCACCTCTTCGCTCGCTCCCAGGGTTGGAACGACAGGGCTCAGTTGAGAATCAGGTCCCGCGGATCTGCTGCGAGAGCCCAGACGCGTACGAGCCCAAGTAGCTGTGGCGAGGGTGATGAAGGTTCCCACCCCGCTCAAGATCCCCGCCAGGGTGTTGGGGAAGAGGTCATGCATAGTGCAGGCCGACGCGGACCCGTCGCGTCGTCCTCCTCCGGGCATGACAAAACTTGTAGTCGGAGTGCCAGGCAATCGTCCACGGGTCGGACGTTTGGCGGGGACGTGGCCTGTTCGCGCCGCATTTCCAAGCGGTCACTACATGTAGGTTCTTCCACTGTCCTCAAGCCCAGCCGAGTCATTGTGTCAGCCGGATGCCTGCGGGTGGGCGAGATCGAGAGTTTCGTCCGAGGCCGGGCGTTTCATAGGTGGTGGCGACCCCTAGGGAGCCTCTCGGCGGCTGGCAGGAGGGAGGGCGTGCAGGAGTTCCCACAGGGGATGGGACCCGCCGGCCCATTCGGCGAGGAGATGGCGGTCGACGAGGTGAAGCCGCTGAGACTTCGCGAACTGCGCGGCGTTGGCGGTGATACGGCCGTTGGTCAACATGACCACGACATCACCGTGGTGGACCTGCCTGCCAGTGCCGTTCAGGACCTGAAGGTCAGGGCTCCCGACGGGCTTGCCCGACCAGCCGTCCTTCCTGTGCTTGCACTGGATGACCCTTCTCTGCACTTCACTCTCACGGGCTATGGGGATCCGTGACTCGTCCAAGAGCCTCCGAAGTGTCATGGGGTGGACAGGTCGGCGACCGCCTACCAGGTCACCGGGGCGCCGGTAAGATCAGCGCTCTCATGGGGAGTGCGATGCGAACATCAGGTCGGAGCGGTGAGGGGCAGGAGTACGCCCTGACCTCGGATGAGGACGACGCTGACTTCTGGGGCTTTGCTCACGAGGCCGAGGGGTTGTTCACGCCGCTGCCGGACGAAGAGGGAACACGCCGAGTGCACCTCACGGGCTGCCTCCCGCAGGGCGGCCTACTGGAGAGCGTTGGCCACGTCGGCAGTCGTCGCGCCTTGGCGGGGAATGCCTGGTTCGAGCTCCTCGACGGTGACGGTGCCACCATGGGGTCCTACTTCGTCAATGAGGTCACCGTCGTCGACGTCAAGCCCTCCGCCTGCGGGGCCGGCCTCGTCGACCTCACGATGACGCTGTGGTGCGAGAACGCCGTGGCCGGAGCGGAACGAGTATGGGACCTGATCCGCACGGGTCATCTGGACCGCACCGGTATGTGGCACGAGTTCGCCCCCGAGGACAGACGAGCATGGCTGTCGGTGACGCTGTGTTCCCAGGAGTACCAACGCCAGGGGAAGGCCGACGCTCCTGCAGGCCAGGTGTTCACCTTGGACGGTCGGCACATCGTTGACCGAGACAGCTTCTACTGCGCGATCGGTGAAGCCATCAACGGCCCCGGCGGATACTTCGGCTGGAACCTCGATGCTCTGAGCGACTGCCTGAGAGGGGGCTGGGGTGCCACTACGCCGTTCACCGTGCACTGGGATTCCTCAGCCCAGGCCAAGGCACGGCTGCAAGACCGTGTGCCCTCCGGAGAACGCGAAGTCGCGTTGTTCGACCTACTCCTGGAGATCTTCGAAGAACAGGGCGTGAGCGTCATCATTCGGTGACAGTTTGATCAGTCCTGGGGCGACGGACGTGGGGCAGGCCGAGGTGGACGGCGGTTCGTTGCTTGATCCTTTCGGCCTCAATGCGCTTGGCCCGGAGGAAGGTCAGGGTCTTGTCGATGCCGTCGATCTCTCCCAGCCATCCTTCGAGTTCGGCCCGCTTGCGCCGCAGGATTAGGTCCTTCTCCAGCTCTTCGAGCCGGGACAACATCTTGGGGTTGACCTGGAGGACCGGGCAACGGATGCCCCGTTGACTGAACGAAGCACGTTGATTGTGCAGTTCAGGGCACAGGTGAGGTTGTCGCCCAGTACGGTCTGCGGTCGTGATGAACGATCGTGTGCCCGAACGGGATCTGTCGAGATTGGCCGTTCCTCGGTGGGGCCGGCTGGTGGAAATCGGCGACCGGTACGAGCCCTACCGGCTCGTCGACGCCGACGGCGCGACCGTGGCACCGGTCCCAGTGTTCTTCCAGGAGCTGCTCGCAGCCGGGAAAGCGGCCGCGACCGTCCGCTCCTACGGCATGGACCTACTGCGGTGGTGGCGGTTCCTGCACGCAGTCGAGGTGCCGTGGAATCGAGCGACACGCATGGACGCTCGGGATTTCAGCTGCTGGATCCAGCTGACGGTCAAGCCGCGAGCGACGGCGGCCAAGCGGCAGCCGGCCCGCACCGTCGGCGCCCCGAGCCCGGTGACCGGGAAAACGAGCCCTGGGCTCGGCTATGCCCCGTCGACCGTCGCCCACAGCGAGACGGTGCTGCGCCGGTTCTACGACCTGCACCGTGACGCCGGATCCGGGCCGTTGCTCAACCCGTTTCCGCTGGACCTGGCTCGTCGTTCCGGCCGCGCGCACGCGCACCACAACCCGATGGAAACCTGGGCGCCGGAGCGGACCGGCCGTTATCGGCCCACGATTCCGCGCCGGATTCCGCGCTCGATCCCGGACGAGTGGTTCAACACGCTGTTCGCGGCGCTGCCGTCGAACCGGGACCGGGCCATGATCGCGTTTTGGATCTCCAGCGGGGTCCGGGCATCGGAGTTGATCGGCGTCCGTCAGTGCGACGTCGATCCGGGACAGCAGCTGATCAGCGTTGTCCGGAAGGGCTCCCGGGCACGGCAGCAGGTGCCGGCCTCAGCGGATGCGTTCGTGTGGCTGCGGCTCTACCAGCAGGAGCTGCACGGGCTGGTGCCGCGGGGCCTGACGCGGCCAGTGTGGTGGACGCTGCGGCGTCCGTTTCAGCCGTTGACCTACCACGGCGCCCACCGGATGTTCGAGCGGCTCAACGCCAGCTTCGGCGCGGACTGGACCCTTCACGACCTTCGTCACAGCGCCGCCGTCCGCATGGTGCGCAACCCGGCGCTGACGCTGACCGACGTGCAGTGGGTCCTCGGGCACGCGCATCTGACCACGACCGAGATCTACCTCAACCCGCGCCAGGACGAGGTCGTCGCCCAGGTGCTGGCCCACCACGCGCGGCGGGCGGACCAGCGCACCGAGCCGGTGCCCCCGCCTCCGGCCCCGGGTTACGACCCCGAGACCCTGGACGTCCTGTTCGGGCGGTCATCATGACTATCACCAAGAAGCACTCGACTCGCCCACCGCTGCAAGCCGCGAACGCGACCGCTGAGCAGGCACGAGCGCGGAACAGCGTGCTTCGGGAACGATTCCCGCCGCGAGCCGCCGAAGTCCGCTGGCCGGCGACCAGCCGATCAGTCGAGGAGGTTGTGCGGCGGCTGACCGCGCCACCGTTCCTGCAAGCGGCCAAGGCGACCAGAGCAGGCCGTCGGCGCGGGGTTGCGAAGATGTTGGACTGGCTCTCAAGCCTCCCTAGAGATACCTGGCAAGAGAGGTGGGCACGCAGCGGCGTCGAGGATCTTCCCGGCGCGGACTGGACAGAGCTCCCTCTGCGTTTCCTGAGCCAGCAGGCAGGGTCGCCGTCGTCGTACGTCCGCGCTGACCTGTCCACCGGGTTGCTGCTGCTGATCGCCGGTGATGTGATCCGTCCCAGCCTGCCCTGGATGCTCACCCGCACCCACCGATACCTGGCCACCATCATGGCCGAGGTCCGTGACCCGGACGGGTTCGAGCACTTGGTGCAGATGGCCGCCGCGCAATCGCACTCCAGTAAAGACGCCCAGATCGCAGCGACCCGGATCGCCGTCCTCCTGGCCTGCAAAGGCGGGCTCATCCAGGACATCACGGTTGGGGACTGCGTGGAGCTGTTCGACACCCAACGCCGGGTCCATGTCCGCGGCGGACAGCACAAGGTCGACTTCTACCTGCGGCTTCGGACCATGGGCGTCTTCCCTGACGATGCCCCGGCAACGATCCGGGCGTTCGGCCAGGCTCTCGGCCAGCTGAGCATCGAGGAGCTTGTGGACCGCTACCCGATCCGGTGCCGCCCGATCCGGGATCTGCTCGTGGACTACCTTCGCGAACGGCAGCCGTCATTGGACTTCGCCAGCTTGGACGCGATCTCACGATCGTTGGCGGGGCTGTTCTGGACGCGGATCGAAGCGCTGTCACCGGGCATCGACACTCTTTTGCTGCCGCCGGTGCTGGCGCGGACCTGGAAGGAAGACCTGAGCACCAAGCGGCGTACCATCACCGGCCCCGACGGGGCGACGGTCGAGATCGCCAGCCCCGGCTCAACGCCAAGGACGAGCTGATGCGGGTCCGAGCCTTCTATCTAGACCTCGCCCACTGGGCAACGGAGGAACCGGCCCGCTGGGGACCGTGGGTCGTACGCTGCCCGATCAGCGATGACGAGATCCGCAAGGCCAAGGAGCGCAAGCACCGCAAGGCACGGATGGATCAGCGCACCCGCGAGCGCCTTCCCGTGCTCCCCGTGCTGGTCAGCACCGCCAACCGCCGCAGGCTCGCGGCCTTCGAGTTGCTCCGGACTGCGCAGGCCACCGAGCCAGGGACGGTGATCCCCGGCACCGAGGGATCGCTTCGCCGAGCCGTCACGTCCAAGGCCGCGGGACACCTCACCTGGGCCGAGGAGACTGCCACCGGCCGACGCCGGAACCTCTCCTTCGAGGAGGAGGAAGCGTTCTGGGCGTTCGCCGCCGTCGAGGTCCTCCGCCTGACGGGCATCCGCAACGAAGAGCTCTTGGAGTTGACCCACCACAGCGTCACCCAGTACCGGCTCCCGACCACCGGCGAGATCGTTCCGTTGCTCCAGATCGCCCCGTCCAAGACCGACACCGAGCGCCTCCTGCTGGTCAGCCCGGAATTGGCGGACGTCCTGTCAGCCATCGTCCGCCGACTACGCGGTCCAGCTGGAGCGATCCCGCTGGCGCCGTTCTACGACGTCCGTGAGAAGGTCTGGAACCCGCCGATGCCGCTGCTGTTCCAGCGGCAGATCGGAACCGAGCAACGGGCCTTCACTCCCACGTTCCTGCGCACGCTGCTGATTGGCGCGATCGCGGCCACCGGGCTCATCGACTCCGCTGGCGCACCGCTCACGATCTCCCCGCACGACTTCAGGAGGATCTTCGTCACTGACGCCATCATGAACGGCCTCCCACCACACATCGCCCAAGTGATCTGCGGGCACAAGAACATCGATACAAGGATGGGCTACAAGGCCGTCTACCCGGCCGAGACGATCGAGGCGCACAGGGCGTTCATCGCCCGCCGCCGGTCCACCCGGCCCAGCGAGGAATACCGAACTCCCACCGAGGAGGAGTGGGATGCCTTCCTCGCGCACTTCGAGAAGCGCAAGGTGTCCATCGGCACCTGCGGCCGTGCATTTTCCACCCCGTGTGTTCATGAGCACGCTTGTGTCAGATGTGCACTCCTCAGGCCGGACCCGGACCAACGCTCCCGCATCGAGGAGATCCGCGACAATCTCATCGCCCGCACCGCCGAAGCCGAACGCGAAGGCTGGCTCGGCGAGGTCGAAGGACTCAAGGTCAGCCTTGCCGGCGCCGAGGAAAAGCTCGCCCAGGTCGACGCACTCGTCAAGAGACAGTCGATCGCTGTCGAACTCGGTATGCCGGGCGTCCGCCAGCCGGCAGGCACCACAGAGGCCACAAGAGCAACGCCGTGATCGAAGCAAGTGGCGACCGGAGATCAAAACGGAACAGACAACCCGGCTTCGCGCAGCCGGGCCAGGGCGGCGGACATGCACTGCTGCACGGTGCTCCCATCAGTGCGCATGTCGTGCTCCAGGGGACCTCCGCTGGCGGCGAACGTCCACGCTGGCGCGTTATCAGCCACCCCCTCCGCGTCCACCCTGATCATGGCATTCACGCCCTGCTCGCCCAGCCATTCCAGGATGAGCAGCGTCACGTCCTCGATGCCACCATCCTGGTCGATCTTTGGCCAGCGGCCCTGGTTTCGTGTCATTGCCCAGAGTCTACCGAGGGGTCCGAAGCAGTCGGCGTCCAGCGGTCAGGCCGGGAAGATCAGCGCCTGGTTTCCATTCTGGCGAAGAGTTCAGCGCACTCGCTGGCGAAGGAACAGAGCCGGTCCACGACCTGCCGGTACTCCTGCGGATCCCGCACCATGTTCGACGTGGCATCGGTCCACTGCTGCCACAGGCCACCGGCGGCAAGGTATCGGGATGCTCGCTCGGTCCCGAGGACGGCATCGAGGTGAAGCAGTGTGCTGAGAGCAAAGGTCTGGTCCCAGACGAGGTCGGGTTGAGGCAAGTAGCGATCAAGGTAACTGCAGACCAGATCGGCGTCCGCGCTGGTGCCGAAAGTGGCAAGAGTGATGCAGTATGACCCGCCGTAGGGGCCTCCGCTGGCCAGCAGGAGTTCGCCGATGCGGCTGCGGAACTCGGTCCTGCCAGCCACGGCAACCAGCCAGGAGGCAGTCCTGCGCTCTCGCCACCCGCCCTCGAAAAGGATGCCGAGTTCAGCGGGAGTGATCTCCCCAGCAGCCTGGACCAGCTCCCTCACGAACAACTCGCGCTCAGGCCCGCTCAACCGCAACAAGCTTCCACCCAGCCGCAGGTACCGCCGGCCGGGCGTGACGAATCGTCGGACCAGGTCCATCAGCTCGGGGTCGGTGTTGGCATAGCGCATGGCTGCATCTTTGCCCGGCGAGGTCCCAGCTGCCAGCAATTTACACAGAGCCTCGAGTAGCGATCGCTAGTTCAGAGAAGCAGGCGTGCTCGTGTTGGCATGGGGTGCCGTAAGGGCGAGCGCAGTTACCCAGCTCGACCTTGCGTTTCTCGAAGTGCTCCTCGAACTCAGCCCACTCCTGCTTGGTGACCTCGCCGTATTCGATGGCCGGCCGCAGGGACCGGCGGTTGTTCAGGAAGTGCTGGTAGTGAGCGACGACGTCCTCGTTGAAGACCGCGACGTATCCCTGAGTGGTCTGGAGATTGAGATGGCCGAGCAACGCAGCACCGATGTGGATGGGCAGTCCGCCGTTGACGATCTCGGTGGCGAAGAGCCGTCGGAAGTCGTGCGGGGTGAAGGTCAGTCCGGCGAAGGCTTTGTTCGTCTCGCCGATCTCTTGGCAGGTCCGGCGGAGCATGTTGAGCATGGTGCCGGTCGCCAGGACGCTGCGGATGGTGCCGACCTGTCGCTGGAAGAGGAAGGGCATGCGGTCTGACCAGCTCTTCTCGTGCCCGTCATAGCGGCTGACCAGCGGGATCGTCCGGCCGTCGCGGGTGTGGCGGCGGATGATCTGGGCCACGACGTGGAAGAGGTCGGCTGACATGGGGATGACTCGTTCGCGGTCGTTCTTCGACGGGGCGATCACTAGCAAGGCGATGATCTCGCCATTGGGTCGCTCGTATTGGCGAATGCTGAGGTGGGTGAGTTCTGACAGCTCTTCGATTCGGATGCCGCTGTGCCGCAGGACCTCAACCGCGGCCCACTCCCAGAACGCCGAGTCCTCAGCGAGGGTGATGTTGATCAGCTCACTGGTTTCTGCGTCATGGACGCGGACGGGGGGTTCGGCCTCGACCTTGACCAGCCCCTGGTCCTTCTTCGAGTTGCTGCGGCGGTAACGACGGCCGTCGTACTCGAAGGGCTCGCCCAGACTGACCTGCCGCCCGGCTTCGAGCAGCCCCAGGAGTCGTTCGTGGCGTTCTTCAACGTATTTCACCAGGTCAGGCAGCAACGGCTGCCGTTGCCGGGTGCGGTCGGCCATGCGCCGGTTAATCTCGCGACGACGCTTGGAGAACCCCTTCAGATCCTGGGGAGGGTGAGGTCGGCCTGTCCGGGGCAGATCTTCTCGATCTTCGACCAGAAGGTCCCTGCTAGCAGACGGGCCAGGCCGTCCCGGGTGATGTAGTCGGTATCAGCCTGCCGGCGGACGAGGTAGTCGGTAATCACCTGCCGGACGGCCTGGCTGCGGAGCGGGTAGCGGTCGACCATCTGCTCGGGGGTGAGCTGCCCGGTGTAGATGAACTTCCGCAGCGTGGAGGGGGTGCCGGGCGGAAAGTGTCCGATCGAATGCAGGATCTCCCAGGCGCCCAGAGCCGCGAAGCGCGACTGATCACCCCTGGCCCCGTGTGTGACACCCAGACGTCGGCACTCCAGCGAGTAGTGCAGCAGGGCCTCTGGAGTGAGGTGCTCCAAGGCGATGCCCTGGGTGGTGAGCGCGCAAGCGACGTCGAACTTGATACGGATGCGGTAACTCAACCCCAGGTCAGGGCGGGCGTCGACGGCTGCATAAAACACGTCCAGGGCAGGATCGTGGCTGGCCGGCCCGAACCACTCGGGATAGTCGCTGAAGGCGTTCGCGCGGAATCCACCGACCGAGGGCTGGATCACCCGCGCGCAGAACGCCAACTTTGCCGCCGGGGTCACGTCATGTCGGTCCTGGGCCCGGTCGGAGATGACGAAGGTCTTGACCGGCAGGGCCTTGTCACCGTCAAACGGGCTGGCCTCCCACTTCGCCTGCCAGTCAGCTCCGGGCAGGGTTTCCAGATGAGTGAACAGCAGCCGCAGGCCGCGGCGGCGCTTCTCGTAGGTGGAGTGGGTGCGACCCGGCACGATCTGCTCGACCAGCGAGCACAGATGCTGGATCGAGGCCTGGGTCAGATCGCCGAAGGGTGCTGGCGGGCTGTCCGGCCGAGGGGCCGGTGCGGCCTTAACCGCGGCATCCGGGAAGCGGGTGGCGACCGGCTCGTCGAAGTCCATGCCCCGAAACAGAGTCCGGCGATTGCGGGCGGTGTAGGTCGAGGCAAGGGTGCCCTGGACGTTAGCCACCGAACACCGCCCGGACGTCAGCGGGGTCGTAGCCCGGAGCGAAGGACCGCTCGACGCGCGGCCGGTTGTAGTGCTCTTGGAGCTTGTCGAAGAGATCCTCGACGCGGGTCGTTAGGTAGATGCCTGTCGTGGCCAAGGCGGTGTGTCGCATGATCGCGCGTACTTCCGAGAGAGTCAGGTGGGGGTCGTTGGCCATCCGCTGAGCAGCGGTGTGCCGGAGGTCGTGGAGGGTCCAGTTGGTACCGAGCTGGGCGTTCGCCCTCTGGAGGGTGCGACGCATCGCCCAGTAGGTCAGGGGCCTCTCGGCGCCGTGACGAGTCCGCCACACCGGCTCATCGGCGGCGGGAACGCCAGCCTCGTCGAGGTAGGCGGCCAGCAGCAGGAAGCCCTGTGGGCTGGCGGGGACCGGCTCGCGAAGATTGGTGCCCTTGGTGATGACGTGCAGTTGCTGGCCGGACCAGTCGATGTCGCCCATGGTGATTCCGAGCAGTTCGCTGGCGCGGGCTCCGCTGGAGACGTAGAGCTGGAGCAGGGCTCGGTCACGGTCGTGGTTCATGGCCGCGAACAGCTCGTCCCACATCGTGTCGGGGATCGCCCGCGGCTGCTTCTGTGAGGTCCGCTGCCGCAGTCGGCCCCGGCGGTGCAACGGCGTCGGTTCGTCCGGGCTTCGATGGGCCAGGGCCCGTCGGCGCTGCACCGATTCCGGAACCGGGTTGGCCACCGGGCCGCGGCCGTAGTGCCGGTGGAAGGCGTAGAAGCCTTGATCGTGCTCGGGGCGTATCCAGCCTTCAGGTACTGCTTGCCGGTGCGGGTGTTCACCGACCCGGGCGGTGGGGCGGACGGATTGCTGCGGTGACGCTGCGGGTTCTTCGCCGTCCGGAGCCAGCCGACCATGGCGGCGGCGTCCGCCTCGGTGGCCTCCTCCCAGTCGACGTCCAGCAGCCACAGCAGCCGGAACCAACGCAGCAGATCGTAGGCGTAGCTGCGGCAGGTGGCCGGGCTGTTGTCACCGAGGGCGAGATCCTTGAGGTACGACTCGGCTGGGGCGACCAGGACGCCGGCAGCATCGACCACGGCGTACGGCGGGAACTTGCGAAGCAGGTGGACCACCAAACCGATACGGGGCACGTCGTGACGTCCCTCGATCAGTTCGCGTCGCAGGTCCTTGGGCAATGGGGCTCCTTGGCGGGTTTGTCGTTGTCCCGCTCAACGACCCAACCGAGTGCAGTTAACAGACCAACGCCGGCCATAGGGGTCGGTGGCTTTGACGTCGGCGCCGTTGTCACCGCGGCCACCGACCTGTCGCGCATCCGTGCAGCCGTCGCGACGCATCAGGTCCCGCACCGCAAACTCGAAATGGCAGTGGGGGGATCCGGGCGTGCAGGGCGGATCGGCGCCAGTTCTGGTGGGCATAGGAGTCGCTTCGCCTGGGTCCGCTCTCCTCGCCCCGGGCTGGCGGCGTGACGGCAAGTCCGGGGGCCAGGGGCGGTGAGCCGCAGCCACCCCTTCCGGGTGCCCGAGGCACCACCAGAACACCCCAGTGATCTTGTGTCGGCCACTCACCGCACCGGTCGTACGTCTCCCATCACTCACTCGTATGCGGATGTGGACACGCCCACGATCAATTCTTTTCTCGACCGCGCATCCGACGCGTCCGTGTGACCGGGCCACCCCCGAGCAGCCCGGCCCCTGGCCTGCGGATGGGAATCGGGAGCGCGTAGCCCCCGTGCAGAAGCCCGCAGCCTCTTCGGCCTGATCAGATACGCCGCCGACCCAAGCCAGATCGCCCTCGACGACCACACCGAACTCATCGCCGACATCCAGATGCTGTACGCCGAAGCATGCCCAGCCGCCCCTCGCGCGCTCAGCGACATCGCACCGAGCGAGACTCCCCGCGGACGCAGGCGGGTCGTCCTCGAGTAGCGACCGATCCCCCGGGACGGCGGCTGCAAGTCGGCCCAGACGGCACACTTGGAGGAGGCCCGGCTCTCGGTCGACCAGATCCACGTCGCGCCACTCAGACTCAGGGACCAGAGCCACGGGTTTCTGGTCAGGAAGGTGCGGCCCTCGTGCTCCGGCCGACCAGCTGCGTGAGCAGCTCGATAGCCGGTGCGGGGCGGGACAGCCCGGTGGTACTGCCCCCAGAGCGCTCTGGGCACCGGGCCTGACCCGTACACCCATGCCGGCACGAGCTGCCCCGACCCTATCCGCAGCGGCCCCACCAGAAGCGGGTTCTCCCAAACAGGAGATTAAGAGCCTCGCCGAAGTCAGTGTCGTTTGCACAGTCGGCGGAACAGCGCCTCGCACCACGGAGGGGAACGGGCGTGGCGGGCTGAAAGGGCGACGCCCGACCTCGGAAGCCCTCACGTTGATGACGGCCGGGTCCGGGGTCAGCAGGCCGTTGGGAACGACGACGTCGGTCCTCTCGATACCGCGGCGCCGGAGCCAACCTCTGCTGCGGTCTGCTCCAGCAGGTTGTGCAGACGGTGCGACGCGTTGAACCCCCCGACCGTAGGGTCCGCAGGGCACGCATGACCGCACGACGGCCGCAGCGGTGGCGGCCGCGATGCCCTGGCCCTACCGCGCCCCCGGGGCCCGTGCCCTCTACTCCGATGGCGGCGGGTCCGGCACCCTGCTGCCGGGGCGAGCTGGAGGGGGCAGGCCGTGGCGATCCGTGCGGTGCACGAGCAGTGGGGCGCGCGGCGTCAGATGACCGGGGGTCGGCCCAGCCTGGTCATCCGCCCCACGGTCCGCCACCGCATGGGCTGCCTTGGCGGGCACGGCACCCGTACGCCTTCGAAGAAGCCGGCCCACCAGGCTGCCAGACCGGACAGCGGGGGTCGCTGCGCGATCGTGTAGGCGGCCCAGGTTGAGAGGTAGACCGGGACCAGGACGGCGGGCAGGTGCCGCTTGGCCAGCCAGACCCGGTTCCGGCCGGTGTTGCGGTAGTAGACCGCGTGCCGGGACGCCTCGGTGCGGGGGTGCTGGAGCACCATGTCCGCCCGGTAGTCGATCTCCCAGCCGGCGTCTAGAGCGTGTCTCTTTGATGGGTTGGTCAGTTGATCGGATGTGTCTGTCCGATTAGTGATCACTGATGCGATGTGGGGCCGGATCGAGCCGCTGATGCCGGCCGATCCGGTCCGCGGCCGGCGGTGGGCCGACCACCGCCGCACCCTTGAGGCCATCGCTTGGAAGTACCGCACGAGCTCGCCCTGGCGGGACCTGCCCGACGAGCTCGGGTCGTTCCAGACCGCTCACAAACGACTGCTCAGATGGGCCGTCGACGGCACCTGGGAGAAAATCCTCGCCTCCGTCCTGGCAGCGGCGGACGCCGACGACGACATCGACTGGACCGTGTCAGTGGACTCCACGGTCGTCCGGGCCCACCAGCACGCGGCCGGCGCACGCAAAAGGGGGCGGCCCGCTCCGGCGAGCCCTCCGATCACGCGCTCGGACGCTCACGCGGCGGGCTGAGCACCAAGGTTCACCTGGCCGCGGACGGTGGGGCACGGCCGCTGGCATTCACCGTCACCGCAGGCCAGGCCGGTGACGCACCCGCCTTCGAGACGGTGACGGCCCGCATCCGGGTGCCCCGCCGAGGCACGGGCAGGCCGCGGACCCGCCCCTTCGTCGTTCTGGCCGACCGGGCCTACTCCTCCCGAGCCATCCGCAGCCACCTGCGACGCCGGGGCATCCGCGCGGTCATCCCGCAGCCGTCCGACCAGATCGGCCACCGCCTGCGGCGAGGCCACCGAGGCGGCCGCCCGCCTGGCTTTGACCGAGAGGTCTACAAGCAGCGGAACACGGTCGAACGCTGCATCAACCGGCTCAAGCAGTGGCGCGGCCTGGCCACACGAACCGACAAGCTCGCCATCGCCTACCAGGCCGCACTCCACCTCGCCGGCATCCTCATCTGGACCCGACGCTGACCAAAGAGACAGAACCTAGCGCGCTCAGTCACACCCGCCGCAACCGGTGCGTCGCTCGCTCGCAGAAATAATCGAACACATGTTTCACTTGGGGTGTGAGACCACCGTTCCGCTTCCCCGAGTTCCCCGAGGACCTGATCACGCTCCAACGGGCGTGGCAGCAGACCTACGCCGACCTCGCCCAAGCCCCCGCCGGGGCCGGGACGACCGCGCTGCGGCGCCGGCTGATCACCCTCTCGGGGACCCTGTGCACCCATCCCCACTGGGCGCCCCCCACCGCCTGGCGAGCCGGCGGCGTCGAGCTGCGGCGAGCCGCCCGCATCCGCACCTCCGCACCGTCGGACGGCGACGGCGGCGGCATACCCGTCAGTCGTCGCGTGCCACGGACCTGATCCTGTTGGTGATCAGCCGCCACGGTCGCCGCCCCCGCCAGTAAGCGATGTCGTCCCGCGTGCCGAGAGCGTCGGGATGATCGGGCCCCAGTACGCGTTCCAGATCCGCGAGCAGGTCTTTGAAGGCCCGGGAGGAAGCTTCCCGATCGCCCGCCCTCCCCTGCCAGTACGCGAGGTTGCCCCGGGTGGAGAGCGCTGCGGGGTGGTCGGGCCCCAGTACGCGCTCCAGGTCCGTCAGCAGCTCCTCGAACGCGGTGGCCGCTCCCGTGGTGTCACCCGCCTCACCTCGCCACGAGGCGATGTTGCTCCGGGTACAGAGGGTGTCGGCGTGATCGGGCCCCAGTACGCGCTCCAGATCCGTCAGCAGCTCCTCGAAGGCGGTGGCGGCCCCCGCCGCATCCCCTGCCTCCCCTCGCCAGGAGGCGAGGTTGCCACGGGTGCAGAGGGTGTCGGGGTGATCGGGTCCCAGCACCCGAAGCCGGTCCGCGAGCAGCTCCTCGAACGCCGTGGCCGCTCCCGCAGCGTCCCCCGTCTCCCCCCGCAAGAAGGCGAGGTTGCCCCTGGTGATCAGGGTGTCGGGGTCGTCAGGTCCGAGCACCCGAAGCCGGTCCGCGAGCAGTTCCTCGAACGCCGTCGCGGCGCCCGCCGTGTCACCGGCCTCCCCCCGCCAGTAGGCGAGTTTGCCCCGAGCCACCAGGGTGCCGGGGTGGTCGGGCCCTACTGCGCGCTCCAGATCTTTGTGCAGCTCCTCGAATGCCGTGGCGGCCTCCGCCGCGTCCCCGGCCGCCCCCTGCCACGATCCGAGGTGGCTCCGGGCGGTGAGGGCGTCGAGATGGTCGGGGCCCAGCTTCTCCCGGGCGGCATCGGCCACGCGGCGAATGTGGTCAAGCGCGGCGGCGACCTGGCCGGCCTCGCCGAGGCTCAAACCGTTGCGGAGGAGAACGGGGTGGGCATCGGGCCGGTAGAGGGCGTCCTCGGAGTGGAGGGTGAGCGCCTCGGTGCCGGCGCGCAGGGCCTGGACGAGGGTGGTGTCGCGTTCTATGTCGGGCCAGGTGGCCATGAGGGCGTCGGCGGCGGTTCGTGCGAGCCGGTCGTGCTGCTCCGCGGGCAGGAGGTCGCGGATGGCACGTTGGAGGAGCTGGTGCACGCGGACCGTGTGGTGCGGACTGTCGGGCGCGTGGTCGATCAGGCTGAGGCGGTGCAGCGCACGCAAAGCCTGGGTCGCGTCCCAGACCGTAACCTCTGCGGCGTCCGTCCGCCCCGGGACGGCACCCCGGTACCGGGCGAGGTGGCCCAGGGCCGGGGGGCTGGTCAGGACGGCGCCGGGGATGCCGTTGGGGTCGAGCATCGAGGCGAGCTGCAGCATGGGCCGGGCGAGCCGGGCCGGTGGGAGGCGGTCGGCGCACTCGATGGACAGGGACCAAGCGGCGGCGACGGTGGTGGCCTGGTCGTCGGGCAGCCCGGACGGGTCGGGCAGGGCGTCGGAAAGGGTGCGGGCGCGGTCGGACAGCCGGTGTCGATAGGTGGCACAGTCCACGTCGACGTCGGTGAGGTAGGCGACTGCTTGGGACAGCGCCAGGGGCAGGTGGCCGAGGTCGTCGGCGAGGCCGAGGAGTTCGTCGGCGGGCTCGTGGCGGTCGTGCGCGGCAAGGGCCGTGGTGAGGTAGGCGACAGCCTCGTCCTCTGTGAACAGACCCATCGGTACCAGGCGTCGGTCGTGCCCGATCAGCGCGGCGTCGCGGCGGCGGGTGGTGATCAGGGTGCGACCGTGAGGGCTGGCGGGGGGCCACAGGTTCCGCAGGTCGGCGGGATCTGCAAGGTCGTCCAACACGACCAGCCAACGGCGCGCCGCGGTGGGCTTGGGCTCCAGCCAGGCCAGGAACGAGCAGGCGGCGGACTCCGGGCTGGCGGGGTCCGCGCCGAGGATCTCGGCCGCGGCCTGCGCGTAGCCGGTGACGACCGCGTCGCGGGTGGCTGCCGTGACCCATACCAGCAGGTCCAGCCGAGCCGTCTGCCAGAGAGTGCGGGCATGGTGGGCAGCGAGCTGGGTCTTACCGACTCCACCGAGGCCGACCAACACCTGGTAGGGCAACCCGGCTCCGCCGGTCCCGCACCCGCCCGCCGACCCCGCGCTCAGTTTTCCGGCGGTGGCACGGTCCTGGAAGCACTCTGCTTCCCTGGGCAGGACGCCGACCTGGTGCGGCCAGCTGACAGGGGGACGCGGTGCCGCGTGGAACTCGACCTTGCCGGCCCGGCCGACAGCAAGACTGTGGTCGCTGGCCGCGATGCCCCCTGGTGGGCAAAGGGAGTTCGACGCCGGGTGGGAGAGCCGGCCGGAGCTCTCCGATCCGCCTACTCCTCGGGCGGATCCGGCGTCGGAGGGGGGCCGACATACGCACCCCCGTCGATGACACCGGCTGCGATCGAACCGTGCTCGGCACGGATGTCCACGTTGCCGCCGGCAGCCAGCCCGCCCGACGCTGCCGTCACCCGGACCTCCGGAGTGTGATCGGTCAACAGGGCGCGCAGCCCGTCGGCCGCCTCACCGCGTTCTCCCTCGTCCAGGTTCTCCAGCACGGCCTCGATACGGGCCTGCCAGGAGGCTTCCTGGCTGATGCGCGCACGCTCGGCCTGGGCCGGGTCCGCCGTCCGCAGCGCCGTTGCGGTCTGATCCAGCCGCTCCAGCTCTGCCCGCTCCCGGGCGGCGTCACCACGCCCGAACCAGTGCGCAATCGCCTGCCTGAACCCGGCCCACGCCTCGGTGCCGGCAGCCTGCACCACGGCGGTACCGCCCGCCATTGCGAGGGCAGCCAGCGTGTCCACCAGCATGTTCGGCCTCCTCACCTGGACGGCCTCCCTTAAAACCGTAACGCCGTACCGGGTGCCTCGCAGAGGTCCACACCCCGAGGAAGGCGGCCCGGAAAGCGGCCTTGGGCGGCGGCCTCGAGTTCGTGCCAGACCGTGCCGAGGGCCTCCGGGGCACGACGCCTCCCTCCGCACCGTCCTGATGACCGGCACCTCCTCCGGCACCGGGCCGGCCACGGCCGTCGCCGCGGCCCGCACCGGAAGGCGCACGGTGGCCACGCTGCGCGACACCGGCCGTCCGCCGACAGAACGCCACCTGGGGCGCGCCCGGTGCGGCGCTGCCGGGTGCGGCTCACGGAAGCGTTCAGAAGCCATCCGCAAGCCCCGTTTCGCCGCCCAGCTTGACCGCACGGTGTACGTCGCCGGCGTAGGCCTCGGGCTGTTCCCAGGCTGCGAAGTGGCCGCCGACCTGGTGTTCCACATAGTCGCGCACGTTCAGGAACGCCTCGGCGTAGCTTCGCGGCTCCGGTTTGATGTCGCGCGGGAACACGGAGAGCACGGTCGGCGTGTCGATCCGGTCAGGGAGGGCGGCCGGTTCGACATAGGTGGTGAAGGAGGTGCCGATCGTTCCGGTGACCCAGTAGGCGGTGACCCAGGTGAGAAGCTCGTCCGGAGTGAAGGCCGACCCGTCGGACCAGGACTCCAGCTTCTCGATGATCCATGCCGCGAGGCCGGCGGGTGAGTCGCCGAGGGCGACGGCGAGCGTATTCGGCCGTGTCGACTGCTCCGCGATGTACCCGCCCTCGGTCCGGAACCACTGCGCTGACCGGTCGAGGTAGGCCGCCGCGTCGGGCGCGAGCTTCGCCGGGTCCGCCGTGAGCGCATGCTGCGGGGCAAGGTTCGTGAGGTGCAGGGCAGCCACCCGGTCCGGGTGTTGGGCCGCAAGGAGTTCCGCGACGGTGCCACCCACGTCTCCGCCGGACACCGTGTACCGCGCGTAGCCGAGCTCGTCCAGGGCGTCCGCGACGATCCCGGCGATCCGGTTGACCGACATGCCGGGAGCGGTGAGCGGGGCCGCGAACGGGAAGCCCGGCAGCGCGGGAACCACCACGTGCATGTCCGCGAGCAAAGGCAGGACGCGCTCGAACCGCAACACCGAGTCCGGCCAGCCATGGAGCAGCACGACAACCGGGGCACCGGGGTCCGCGGACCGCTGGTGGATCAGACGCAGGTCGGTGTCGCCTGCCCGGACCGTCACCCAAGGGAACGCTCCGATGCGGCGCTCGTGCTCTCCCCAGTCGTATCCGTTCGCCCAGTGTTCGAGCAGTTCGTCGAGGCGGGTACCGCTCATGCCGCGCGCCCCGTCGTCACTCCACGGGGTCGTGACACGCCGCGTCCACTGGAGTCGTTCCCGTATCCCATCGCTCATGTGTATGACCGTACACATGATGTGTATGCTCGTACACATGAATTCGCGCAATGCGGCCGCCACCAGGCAGCGGATCCTGGAGCACGCCCAACGCCTGTTCGCCCAGCACGGGTACGCGGCGATCACGGTCAAAGGCGTGGCCGACGCGGCCGGCGTGTCGCCCAACCTCATCACGCGCTACTTCGGCGGCAAGGACGGTCTTTTCCTGGCGGCGACCCAGGTGAAGATCCCGGTCTCGAACTCGTTCGACGGCGAGCTCTCCGCGCTGGGTTCACACCTCGCTGCGAACATCGTCCAGCGCTGGTTCGGTGCCCCCGGAGAGGATCCACTGCTCGTACTGCAACGCGCCTCCGGAGAACGCCCGCAGGCGGCGGAGGCACTGGCCGCCTTCCTCGACGCGAACTCGCTCGGCCCGCTGCACCGCTACCTCCGCGACAGCGGACTGGACGACGCGGACGCCCTCAGCCGAGCCGCGGCGATCGACGCCTTCGTGCTCGGCGTCTCGACCCGCCGGCGGGTCCTGCGTTCCGAACTCGGCGACCCCGCCGAGCTCCAGGCCTGGCTGAGTGCCACCATCCAACGCCTCGCTGACGGGTGATGCACGACAGGAAGAAGTACTGACCTCCGCTTCCGGTCGGCAACTGCGCTCCAGCCATCGGCATGTGCCCGACCACCGCGATCACGGCACTGCCGGCACGTCGTCCGGCGGTCCCAGGGCTGCTACAGCGTGGGCGACGAGCGTGCGGATGCTCCACCACCTCGGCGGTGATCCGGATGCAGAACCCCCGGTGAGGGTGCCGCGGCCCCGGACCGCTGGGGTCAGCTCTGCCTCGTACCGTCCGGGCCGAGATGACCACGGCTCGGCAGCAAACGCCATGAGTGCTGCCAGGGTTCACCCGAGGCCGGACTCGGATGCCGAAGCGGCGCCCGGAGCAAGTCGGCTCAGGACGACGGCGTTCTCGGACGCACCTTCTCAGCTCTGACCGCGTTGGTCGTACTCCCTTTGGTGCGCCCGAATCTCGTCCGCGTTGTCGACCGTCCAGTCGTACAAATAGCCGAACGGCTCCCGCAGGGATTCGCCCAGAGGTGTGAGGGAGTACTCGACCCCGACCGGCGAGGTCGGCAGGACGCGGCGCACGACCATCCCGTTGCGCTCCAGGCGGCGCAGAGTCTGGGTCAAGACCCGTTGGGTCACGCCTTCGAGGCGGCGCTTGATTTCGTTGAACCGAGTGGGCTTGTCCAGGACGGCCATCACCATCATCGACCACTTGTCAGCGATCTGGTCGAGGATCGGGCGGCTGGGGCAGTCAGACCGGTAGACGGTGTCGATGCCGGCACCGACGCCGGTCTCGGAGGTGGCCATGTCGGTATCCTTCGCGATCCTTGCGATGCCGAAAGTGCGTTATTGACGCCGGTCCCCCATGATCGCACGCTGAGTATGCATCAGGAACCTAGATGCGTAACAGATACCGGTGGGAGATGTCCATGAACGACGACGCCTACACGACCCTGCGGGTGAGTTACGAGGACGGCACCGCCCGCGTCACCCTCGACAACCCGCCCGTCAACGTCCTGGACGTCGCCATGATGGCCGACCTCCGGCACTTGCTGACCACGCTGAAGGACGACGACTCGGTTCGCTTGATCGTGTTCGACAGCGCTGACCCGGAGTTCTTCATAGCCCACGTCGACATGTCGCTCGTCGACGCGCCAGACGCCTTCGACGAGCTCGCGGCCGACCTTCCCGACGGCGTCAACGTCTTCCAGGCCCTGGGAGAGCTGCTCCGGCAGCAGCCCCAGGTGACCATCGTCAAACTTGCAGGAATGGCGCGCGGAGGAGGGGCGGAGTTCGTCACGGCCGCGGACATGGCATTCGCGGCGATCGGACCCACCGGGATCGGTCACATCGAAGCTCTCATGGGCATCGTCCCCGGCGGAGGAGGCACCCAATACCTCGCCAACCGGATCGGCCGCAATCGCGCACTGGAAGCGGTGCTGGGTGCCGACCTGTACGACGCCGAAACCGCGGAGCGCTACGGCTGGATCAACCGGGCCGTCCCTGCTGACGAACTCGACAGCTTCGTCGACCGCCTCGCCCGCAACATCACCGCCCTGCCCGAGGGTGTGATCGCGGCGGCCAAGCGCGCCATCGCCCCGGAGGACCTGGCCGAGGGTCTCCTGCGAGAACACGACGCCTGGGCGGGCCAGATCGTTCGCCCCGCAGCCGAGCATGTGATCCGTGGCGGACTGGCCCACGGCGCCCAGACCCCCCATGGCGAGCGCGATCTCGAGAACCTGCTCCGGGCACTGCCCGGATAGAACCCGGACCAGAGCCCCCGCCGCGATGGTCAGGCCGGATCGCGGCGCACAGCCGGGTCGCCCCGAAGGGCATTCACCACGCTGCCCCGGCCGTCGAGGAACTCGGCGCCTGCTTGCGTTCGAGCAGGTACCGAAGAGCGCCGCGTCAGAGGTGTCGGCCGCCTGGGGTCGCAGGGCGGCACGCAGCAGCACCTGGTGGATGGGTGTCCATCGTTCGACTGGCATATGCACACTTCTGGGCGCACCGGCGCATGATCTGGATGCCTCTCGGTGAAGCTCGTGGCGTCTGGCAGTCGCCGTTGTCTCAGGGAAAGGCAGCACACGTCCATGTTGATCGTCCAGCTCGCCCTCGTGTCAGAGACTCGAACCAATCAGATCAGCCCCTCGCAGCTCACCCGGGTGGCCGCTGCCCTGCAGAAGCAGGCGACGCGCGATTTCGGGCCCATCTGGGACGTCAACGCAACCGTGGACGCCTTCGATAAACTTGAGGACGTTCCCGTGGGGTACTGGCCGCTGATCGTGGTCGACGACGTCCCCGACGCGGCCGGGTTCCACACGGATGAAAACGGACAGCCGTTCTCCCTGATCGAGTTCGGCGCGAGCTGGTCGCTGACAGCGAGCCACGAGATGCTGGAGATGTGCGCCGACCCGTTCGGGAACCGTCTCGTGGCCGGCAAGTCTCCGCACCCGGACCAGGGCGTGGCGGAGTTCCTGGTGGAGGTCTCCGACCCCTCGGAGGCCGAGGAGTTCGGCTACACCATCAACGGCATGCTCGTCTCGGATTTCTTCACGCCGAGATTCTATGACCCGGTCCCTGTCGAGGGTGCCCGCTACAGCTTCGGTGGTCACATCAAGAAGCCCAGACAGGTGCTGCGCGGCGGGTATATCAGCTGGCGCGAACCGGTCTCGGACGAGTGGTGGCAACAGACGTGGTTCGAGGGTGACGAACCGACCTTCCGCAGATTGGGGAAATTGACGGGCAGCAGCAGCCTCCGCGCGGCCATTGACGCCAAGACCAAAACGGTCAGCCGCCTCGCCGCCAGCGGTCCGGCCTCCAAGTCTTACGGCACCGCGAAGGCACTCACGGCGCGGGCCAAGAAGTCCACCGGCGCCCGGGCCCAAGCGTGGCGTGTCCAGATCGAGAGCCTGAAGGCCGCGAACCCCGCCGCAAAGGCCTGGAAGGGGAAGGGAAAGGCGAAGGGGGCGGGGAAGTGAGGGTGGCCCATACCGCACATGGCCGTCCCGGGCCGTCAGGGAGCAGTCGTGAGCGATGACGCTCGGCAGCGCAAGGATCGCGCGGACAAACTGCGTCAGAAGTTCCGCCGGCCCGAGCCCGGCTCGTCGGGTCCCGCCCAGGCGGACGAAGAGCCCTCGGAGGGGGAAAGCCTGAAGGAAGGCGTCGAGCGCCGCATGCGCGAGCTGGATGAAGCCGACCGCGAGGACCACCCACCGCCCTCGGACGACGACAGCTGACTGAACAGGGTTCCTGCACTGCATGTCGCCGCGCACTCTTCCGCGCGATGCCCGCGTGAGTGAAATGCCCGGCCGGGCCGCGCAGGAGTGGCCGCCGGGAAACCCGGGCCGCCGCCCCCGCGGGGCGGCGGCCCGTGCGGTCCCGCGCCGTCAAGCCGGCCGACCCCACCCCCTGGAACGTGATCGCCTGTCAGGATGAGATCGAGGTCGGGGTCGCCGACTCGCCGGCTTTGTCCTCGAGTTCCGAAGGCAGATGTTCACGGCTTCGGGAGGCACCCTGCCGCCGGCCTCCGTCAACCGGGCGGAGGTGGGCCTTCCTCGACAGCTGCGGGCCTTTGCCGTCGACGAGTCCGTGGTCAAGGTGGAGCGCCCCGAGCGAAGCGAGGTGTGGGCGGCCACCAGAGATTCCCCGTGTACGGCCGGCCAGTTGGAATATGACTCGCGGTGATCGAAGCGGAGACTCTCGAACTCCGCGCATGCGAGTGTGTGTGCGCTCGGAAGGTGGTGGGGAGTCCGCTTCGACGCATCCAGCAACGGTCATGCGTCGTGCAGCGCCGCGGTCAGGCGCCTTGCGGGTGGAGGTCGAGTGCGATGTACGGGGCGAGTGCGTGCAGGAAGTCCGGTGCGTCGAAGATCTCACCGGCGGAGGCGACGCCTGCGGACTTGGTGCGGCCGGTCAGGACGCGTTCGAGGGCCTCGGCGACCAGGGGCGCGGTGATGGCGTAGATGTCCTGGCCGCCGGCCGTCGCCCGGCGTTCGACTCCGCCGGAGCGTACGACGGCGTCGACGAGGAAGGTCTGGTCCGAGCGCCCGTCCCCATCGGCGGCGATCGGTGCCGGTGTGTGGGGGGCTGCGACGTCCCGGACCGCCTCAACGGTCATGTAGGTGGTCACGTCGGGGATGGACAGGTGCTGGGGAACGGTGACGACGTCCGCCATCGTGAACTCCCCGATCACGTCCCGGACCCCCATCGGTTCCGGGAAGGTCCACTGGAGAGCGGGCGGGACGTCGGTGCGGCGCTCCCACTGCCCGCCGCTGTAGCGCAGGCGGACGTCCCCGCGCCGCTCGCGGGAGACGGCACCGGACAGGCGGGTGCCGGCGGTGGGGCGCCAGCTGCTGAGCGCGTAGGCGATGTGGGCCTCGTCTGCTGCGGTCCAGTCGCCCATCGCCGCAGTGGCCAGCAGGTCACCGAGGCCGCCGAAGAAGGCCATGGCCGGGACGATCACCGCGCCCGCTTCTCGGGCCCGGTCCCGGTAGTGGGCGAAGGTGTCGAGGTTGGCCTCGAGTTCGGCGGCCACGTCCAGGTACGGGATCTTCGCGCGGAGCGCGGCCTCGATCACGGGACCGGTGGTCGTCGCGAAGGGGCCCGCGCAGTTGATGACCGCCACCGTGCCCGCCAGGGCCCGGTCCAGCGACACCGCATCCTCGACCGTCGCCACCCGGGGCTCAAGGCCGTACTCGTCGGCCAGCTCCTGCAGCGCCTGGGCGTTGCGCCCGGAGGGCACCGGGACGTACCCGCGCGCGGCCAGCTCCGCGACCACGAACCGCCCGGTGTGACCGTACGCGCCGAACACCGCCACCAGCTGACCTGAACCCATGAGACTGCTCCTGTGCACTCGAACCACCCCGCCGCGGTGTCGATCCGCCGCGGCCTGACACCCACATCCTGTCCTCGCGGCAGCACCCCGCACGAGCGTCGGAAACGACATGACGCGTACAGTTTCGGACATGCCCTCTGTCGCGCTGGCCGTCACCGACGGCATGCTCCACTACGAACTGTCCGTGGCCCTCGAGGTTTTCGGCGCCGATCTGACCCACATCGTGGACCCCTGGTATGACTTCTCCGTCTGCGGAAGCGGTCCGGTACACGTCGACCGCTTCCGCCTGGAGCCCGACCACGGACTCGACCAGCTCGCGCACGCCGACACGGTGATCGTCCCCGGCTGGGCCGACACCGACCGCGAACCGCCCACCGACCTGGTCCAGGCGCTGCGTGCCGCCCACGAGGCCGGCGCCCGCGTGGCCTCTCTGTGCACGGGCGCCTTCATCCTGGGCGCAGCCGGACTGCTCGACGGCAGACGCGCCACCACCCACTGGGCCCACACCCGGGAACTGGCCCGGCGCCACCCTGCGGCCACCGTCGACCCCGACGTCCTCTACGTCGACAACGGCGACGTCCTCACCTCCGCCGGCAAGGCCGCCGCCATGGACCTGTGCCTGCACCTGGTCCGCCTCGACCACGGCGCGGCCAACGCCAACAAGATCGCCCGCCGCCTGGTCATCCCACCCCACCGCGACGGCGGCCAGGCCCAGTTCATCGCCACCCCCCTGCCCGAGCCCGGCAACCACCCCCTGGGCGAACTCTTCCCCTGGGCGCTGGAGCGACTGGACCAACCGCTCACCGTGGAGGACCTGGCCCGCCGGGCCCGCATGAGCTCACGCCACCTCGCCCGCCACTTCAAACACCTCACCGGCACCACCCCACTGCAGTGGCTCCACACCCAGCGCATCCGCCACGCCCAGGAACTTCTGGAAACCACCAACGCCACCGTCGACACCATCGCCGCGGCTACCGGCATGGGCACCGCTACCACCCTGCGCCGCCACTTCCACCGCAGCGTAGGCGTCCCACCCGACACGTATCGCCGCACCTTCCGCCCCCAAGAGCCAGTCCAAAGCGCACATCACGGAAGCTGACATTTCACGGTCGGTAGCCATCGGCGGCCAGTTGGCTCCCCACCTGCCGGCCGCCGATGGGGAATTTCAACCGGCCACTGTCAGCGAGGGCGAACGACCTTGAGCCGGCGCGTTAACGCAGAGGCTGCTCACCTCAGGTGGGTGGCGATGAGTTCTTCCCAGGAACGGACGAAGGACGGGTAGTCGGCGGCGAACTCGTCGAGGGCGTCGGCGGCTGCCGGGGTAAGGGGCGTCATGTCGTAGGTGACCGTCACCTCACTGCCGGCCTCGGTCGCTGCCAGGGCGACGGTGACCGTCCCGGCACGGACGCTGGGGGTGATCCGGGCGTAGGAGACCGACCGCGGGAAGTCGCGGAAGGTCACCAGCCAGGTCGTCTCCTCCTCGGGAGAGGAGGTGAGCCAGACGGTTCCGGGCGCGGTGTCGTCGGGAGTGTCGACGGGGAAGACGGGGTCCCAGCCCGGTACCCAGTCGCGCTCGCCGCGGGCGGTGAAGAGCCGGAAGGCCTCTTCGGGCGGAAGCGGGACGGTCAGCGTGGCGCTCATGACACGACGGTCCATTTCTCCTCCTCAGACGGGCGACCGCGGCTTGCGCCCAGCGCGCCGGCGCCGGGGCCGGGGCCGGGCACCGACTCCACGGCTTGGGCGAGCATCGGCTCCACCGGCGGCCGCAGGGTCATCGTAGGGGTCTGCCTTACGCACTCATGCCGAGGTCAGGGCCTTGACGACCGCGCCGAAGGCGGCGGCCGCGCGGGTGAAGGCAGCGGGGTGGGTGGCACCGTCCAGGCGGGCGGGCTTGCCCGCTGCGACGGCGGCCGACAGGGTGACGACGACCACGAGTGCGAGGGTCGGGAGAACGACAGCGACGGTGCACGGCAAGCTCCCGGTACGTGATGGGGCGTTGACGTGGCCGAAGGTCGTGGCCGGGGTGTGCGCCGGGGCTCGCCGGGACGAAGAGAAACACCAGCGAACATTCATCCGGCCGGGCACGGCAGGACCGTTCCCGGCTCCGATGTGCCCGGGGTGCGCGTGCTGCCCAGGTACGTACGCCGGCAGCACGACCGGGTGTTGGCCCAACCGGTACGGAGTGCCTCGGCCGGGCGCAGCCGGATCGTGGTGCTGGTGCTGGTGGGCGGTTCGTCGACGGGCTGGACACGGGCGTGCCGGCAGGCCGTGCAGCCCCGTACGGACCGGGAATTTGGCGGCTGTGGCATCCCTTCGAATCGGGTACGTCCTCCACGCCCACGTCCAGGCGCAGGCGCTGGAAGCGGAGAGGGTGGCGGAAGATGGCACCGTGGTCGACGGCCCGGTCGGCGCTGACCTCGTCGATCTTCGCCAACTGAGGTGCTCACCTCGATGCCAAGCCGGTCGAGTCAGCGGTGCGGCGCCGGGTCTCCGCAAGATGGATGTTGATGTAGCGGACGAAAATCAGCGGGTCCTGGGGATCGTCGGCCTGGAAGGTGACGCGGCGCAGGAGGCTGACTGCGTCGAGTGCGATGCCCTCGCGGGCGAGTATGAAGACGAGGGTGAGGAAGGCGGAACGGGCGTTGCCGTCGTCGAAGGGATGGAAGAAGCAGACGTCGAGAGAGGCGCGGGCGGCGCGGGCGGTCAGGCCGAGAGGGTGGCCGGTGTCGGGTGCGCTCCCGGCCAGGCACGTGTCGAGGCGGGCCCGTGTGTCGGGACCGATGCCGTAGCGCTCCCTGCTCCCTTTGGCGAAGGCGGGCGAGTTACGGAACGGTGGCGGCTGCGTGGTGCCCAGGACGTGCTGCTGCCAGCTGCTGAGCAGTGCGAAGTCGAGCCGCGCTCCGCGTGCCGCGTCGGCTCGGAGCAGTTCCAGGGCGCCGAGCAGGCCTTCGGCTCGGGCAGGGGCGATGGCACCGTCGAAAGCCCGGATGTCCTCCGCCACGCCGTCACGAAGGGGCACCACCGGTCCGTCCGTGCCGCCGTCCGGGATCTCGTGCCACGGCACCGATTCACGTACAGCGAGCCAGCGCTGCAAGTGGTCTTGAGTCGGCGCGAGTGCGCGGGGCCGGCCGTTGGACGGCCGCAAGGAGAGCGCAAGTTGTTCCGCGACGTCGTCGACCACCACCGTGTCAGGACCGGTCCAGCTGCGGAACCGTCCGCCGATCGCCTCGTCGACCAGGCTCCGGGCCACCTCGGGCTCGACTCCCCAGCGCTCGAGGAACCAGGTGAGCACTTGGCGGCAGTGGCCGTACCAGCCGCTGCCGCACCCGGTGCGGTCGACGACCTGCAGGATCAGATTCCTCGCCGCGCGCTCCCACAAGATCCGCTGTTCCACGATGTCGGTCAGGTCCAGGGGGTACGCCTCGAACCAGCCGGCGAGGGACTCCAGCCACTCGCGCCACTCGCGCAGGGCCGCCTCGACACGGGCCAGTGTCTCTTCCGACGTCGTGATCGAATCCCGCGGACAGCACCAGTTCCCTACCGGTCCACCGTCGAAATCCCCCTCGTCGTGCGACCAGCGCCACCCGACGGTCCAACGCCCGTACTGCTGGACAAGGGCATACGACATGGCGTCGGCCCAGGACTTGGCCTCGCCGCGACTCCAGGCGCTCATCGCGGGATCCCCGGAAGGGACATCCGGGCGGACAGGCACACATCCGGCTGGTCCGAGTGAGCGCACCGTCTGCGCCACGGACGCACCGTCGAAGGCTTGACGGGCTGGGTCCACGTCGTACCAGGTCAGGAAGCCAGGAGCCAACTCAACGATCACCGCGCAAGCCTGCCATGCCCACCCGGCGCCCCAAAGTGGTTTTCCCCGCTCGGGAGCGCGACGGACCCCTGTCGTCACCTCCGGCGCACAGCCCCGCCAACTCGGGCAAGCGGGACGGCGGTCGTGGACCACCGTGACCAGTTCGCCCGTGAGCGACGCAAGAAAGTGCACGTGGCCTGACCTCGCAGGACCAGACGGCTCCGCCCTCAAGGGCGGCGGCCGACGCATGCTGCCCCGTACGGTCCGGCAGGCACCGTCATGGGGCTTCTGATCTTCCCGGGCACCCCTTCCCTCCGTGGCATCCCGACTACGCTTGCCATGTCACGGCCAAGATCGAACGAGGGGGGTACACCCATGCCGTACGAGACCGGCGCGAAGGTGAAGCTGACCAGGGATGTGCAGGTCACCGCAAACGACACGGCGGCCAGGATCGGCTTCCCCGGTCCGCTGTACCTGGCCGAGGGCCTGGAGGGCATCGTCACGGGCTCGGCGACCGAAACCGGCGGCGTCGCCCAGGAGGGGCTCGCGGAATTCGAACGGCGAGTCCGCGGCGTCCAGTTCGATGGCCACACGGCCGGCCTGATCGACAGTCTCCGTCAGCAGATCATTCGGCACGGAGGGCTCGACTCCGGAGTCGGCGCTCAGATCAGATACAGGGTGCGCTTCGAGAACGGGTTTGTTCTGGGCGGTCTTGAAGAAGGCTGGCTGACCGAAGTCTGAGTACCGGACACCGCGCCCCCGCCGGCCGGCGGGGGCGTCGCGGTCTCTGCAGCCGGTTCTCACCAGCCTCGCGCGAGAGGGCGGACGGGAGCCGGCGAAGAAGCCTCACCGGCCACCGTGCGGGTGTGGTTCCTGCGGTCCTGCTCAGCCCGGGTAGGTGATCGAGCCCAGCGGCGGGCAGGGGATGAGCAGGGTGCCGGCGCCGGGGCGTTCGACGAAAGCCCGGGCCTCGGCGGCCCGCAGGCGCCGGGAATCCAGCTCGTCGGTGTGCCAGGCGTCGCGCCTGGCGCGGTCGTAGTCCCACGAGTCGTCGATGAGACTGAGGCTGGTATTGCCGGAGCTGCGCTGGAACTCCGACTTCAAGGCGGCCTGTTGGAGTGCGGTCTGGGTCGCCGCGAGGTCGATGCGGGCGACCAGGACGCCGGGGGTGTTCGGTTCCCGGGTCGGCAGGGGGGCCTGCGGAAGCAGCGACACCCCGGTGTCGAGACGGCCGATGTTGTCGACGGCCGCGGTCTGGGCGTCCCGCACCATGAGCTGTGTTTCCTGGTGCAGCCAGAAGAACTCGTCGAGGTCCGCCTGGGTGATGCGCATCCGCTGGTACAAGGCCCGGAAGCGGGGATCGTCGTGCAGTGGACGCAGGGGGGCGACGTGGAGCGCCACGCAGTCGTTGTAACCGGCTGTCACCGCGGCGTCGAGGTGGAGGATTCCCTGGTTCGCCTCTCCGCGCAGGACGGCCAGGATGCCGAGGCTCGAGTGGCCGGCGGCGACGAGCCATGCGCCGTCGGGGCCGAGCGCCGTGGCGCGCGCGACGACGTCGTGGAAGCCCGTGGTGCCCGCCGCGGCGGGACCATGGGTCATGACCTCCACCAGTAGTTCGTGAACACGGGCGGCCAGCGAGTTGACGGTGTCGACCATGGATCTCCTCGGACCTCGGTGGTGAAGAGCGTAAGGGGTGTTGAGTCTCTGGCAACCCCGTGGACAAGACGGGCGGACGGGGTGAGCGGTTCCTGCTCGGGCCGGGCCGTGGTCACGAGTGGCATCGGCTTCTGAGCCTGCTCGACCGTCGGGTGGGTCTTGGCGGGCAGTCGAGTCCACGCTCACCTCCCAGCCGGTCAGTCCATCTCGTCGCCCCCGGCTGGCAGCAACGTGCCGTTCTTACGCGCGTGGCCGCGCCGCGGCCTTGTACTCCACTGGCAGTTCGAGGAGGCCACGGGCACGCAGGGACGGTCGCCACCGGGGCGCGGGCTCGGCCAGAGTCAGGCTGCTGAACCGCTCAAGGAGTGCGGCCAGCGCAATCTCGACCTCGGCCCGGGCCAGCGGTGCGCCCAGGCAGTAGTGGATGCCGTGGCCCAGTGCCAGGTGCCCGGAGGCGTCGCGGTCGACGTCGAGCAGCTCGGGGTGGGAGAAGCGGGCGGGATCACGGTTGGCCGCGGACAGCGACAGCAGGACGGTCTCCCCGGCAGGGATCGTGACGTCTCCGATAGCCACGTCCTCGGTGGGGAAGCGGCGGATCGCCAGAAGCGCCGGTCCCTCGTAGCGCGCCAGTTCCTCGACTGCCTCGGGGAGCTTCGACGGGTCCGTACGGAGGCGTGCCAGATGCTCGGGATGGCTCAGGAGTGCGTGTACGGCATTGCCGATGAGCTGGACGGTGTTCTCGTATCCGGCGCCGAGGATGAGGAAGGCGAGCGACGTCAGTTCGTCCTCGCTGAGCCGGTCGCCGTCGCTGTCGCGTACCTCGATCAGGTCGGAGAGCAGGTCGTCGGCAGGGTGCCGGCGCTTGTGCGCGATGAGCTCGGTGAAGAAGGCGAGCATGGCGCCGATCGCGTGCTTGGCGGCCTGTGGACGGCTGGGGTCCGGTGCGATGAGCTCGTTGGTCCAAGCGCGGAAGTCCGTGCGGTGGCCGTCCGGGATGCCGAGGAGGTCGCAGATGACGGTGATCGGCAGCGGGGCCGCGTATGCGGCGATGAGGTCGGTTCGGCCCTCCGTGCCGAGCACGTCCAGCAGTCCGTCCGCGGTCCGGCGGATCGGGGCGCGCAGCGCGTCCACTCGGCGGGGCGTGAAGGCGCGGCTGACGAGCTTGCGCATGCGGGTGTGGTCGGGAGGGTCCATGTTCAGGAGGTTGGCGTCCAGGGCAGGCGGCAGGGCCAGGCCGCGGTAGGAGCCCTCCGCGGCGTTGGTCTTGTCGAGGGAGAGCCGTGGATCCGCGAGGGCTGAGCGCACGTCGTCGTACCGGGTGACGAGCCATGCCGGTTCGCCTGTGGGCCCTGCGATGCGCTGGACCGGCGCAGTGTCACGCAGGTGCCCGTACGCGTCGTGTGGGTGGTTTATGAGGTCGCCCTGTAGATCCATGGGCTCACCCTAGTTCGCCGCTTCGGCGGGGCAACGGCCCCACCGAGGCGAGGGTATGAGCCCGGAAAGGGGTGGCCTCGACGACGCATCGCGTTGATCGGCGCAGGGGCTCGCAGTCGGCCCCTGTTCCTCGCCGGCCCGCGCAGGAAACCATGGCCTCGGCTTCGAGGGGGGCCACCCGTGGAGCTACGGCGTCACGCCTCGGGTGGGGACTCACTCTCCCGGCGCTGCCGCTGCCGGTAGTTGCGCATGGACACCTGGGAGCCGCAGCCGGTACTGCAGTAGAGGCCTGCCCCATTGCGCGTGCGGTCGAAGAAGCCGAAATGGCACGGGGGGTTGCGGCACGCCTTGATGCGCCCCCAGTCGCCGGTCTGCGCGAAGGTCGTCACCGCGGCCAGTACCGTCCCGAACACGCGCGGCACGCCTGCCTGCGGCGACGCCAGTTCGACACCGCCGGCCGTGACCACCGTCGCCAGCGGGTAGAGCGCACCTGCGCGCCGCAGGTGCTGCTCGGCGTGTTGGAGCGGCTCGCCCAGGCTCTCTTCGTCGCCCGAGTGCGCGAGCAGCAGGGTGACCAGGGCGTCACGCAGCTCGCGTGCGGCCGCGGCATCGGCATCGGTCGCCACCGTATGGCCGCCGCCGAACTCGTCGTGCTCCGTGAGCCACGCCTCGAATGAGTGCCCGTCCCCGAACAGCTCCTGCCGGCCGCCTCCGTCCGCGCGCGTGTTCACGAACGCGAGCACGGTTTCCACCACCGGCATGGCGGCGTGCGGCCTGGGTTTCGCGGATCCGCCTGAAGCACTGCTCATCGCTCCACCCTACACCAGCCAACGAGGCGCTAAGTCGCCTAACGGGCAACGCCCAGCGGCCACACGCTTGACTCGTTACGAGTTAACGCCTTACGGTCGCAACATGAACGGAAATTCGAACCAGCAGGCCAGCCCCCGCACATGGCTCATCACCGGCGCGACCTCCGGCATCGGCCGCGAACTGACCCTCCAGGCACTGAAGAAGGGCGAAGCCGTCTCGGCGATCGCCCGCAACACGGCTTCATTGGACGACCTGACCGAAGCGCACGGCGATCGCCTGCTCCTCATCCGGGCAGACGTGGGTGACGAGCAGGCCGTCCGGGCAGCGGTGGAGCGCACGCTCTCGCGGTTCGGCCGCATCGACGTCGTGGCCAACAACGCCGGCTACGGACTCTTCGGAGCCGTCGAGGAAGCCTCCGACACACAAGTCCGCGCCGTGTTCGACACCAACGTCTTCGGAGCGCTCAACGTGCTCCGCGCGACGCTGCCAGTACTCCGCTCCCAGCGATCCGGACACGTCCTCCAGGGCTCCTCGGTCTACGGGCAGTCCGCCCACCCCGGCGTGGGACTGCTGGCCGCGACGAAGTACGCACTCGAGGGGCTGTCGGACGCACTGGCGGCCGAAGTCGCACCGCTCGGCATCAAGGTCACGATCATCCAGCCCGGACTGACCGCCACGCCCTTCTTGTCCAACCTCGATGTCGCGGCCGGCCTCGACGACTACGACCAGACCGTCCGCGAGGTCCAGAAGGGCATCGGAGAACTGCCCGCATCCGCGTTCTCCTCCGCGGCCCGGATCGCCGAAGGCATCCGCATGACGGTCGACAGCCCCAACCCCCCGCTGCGCCTGGCCCTCGGCACCTCCAGTGCCACGGGCATGCGCACCGCCCTGGAGGCCCGTACCGCAGACCTGGACGAATGGACTCGGGTGACCGACGCCGTCGACAGGTGACCGCCCGTCCGCAGGGGGCCTCAGCACCGACAGCCGAAGCCCCCTCGGCGACACGATCCGCACGGACCCGGCGCTTCAGCAACCGGGCGGCCCGCAGGCATCCGGCCGGGGTTCACGGGGGCCGTGGTCCGGGGGCGGCGGCCGGCCGGAGCCGGGCCGAATGCTGTCGACGGGGGCGGTGACCGGCGATGTGTGACGGCAGCCGGGGTCTGACCGCGGACGAACGGCCGTCAGGCGAAGAGGTGTTCGGCAGCTCCTGCTGGGTGAGGCCACATCGCCCTGGCCGTCTCAGCGGGCGGCGGGTCGGCTCGTCACTGTCGCCCAGCTGCCGTCGTTCGCCTTGTACACCGTCAGCCGGCGGTTGAGCGTGTCGCCGTTCCCGTCGAAGGCGACGCGGCCCGTGACACCGTCGAAGGCCGTCCGCGCCACGGCCTGCCGCAGTTTCGCCCGGGCGTCGCGTGGGAGGGTGCCGCCGTTGGCCGCCACGACGGCCTTCACCGCCTCGATGACGGTCCAGGTCGCGTCGTAGGCGTAGGGGCCGTACCAGCCGGCCGGCTCCGGGTACCCCGTCTTGCGGTACCGGGCAAGGAAGTCCTGTCCTGCGGCCGACTCCTCGGCGGGGACCCCGATGTTGGTCGCGAGGTCGCCGGTGGCGTTCGGGTTCGCCGTGAGGTACTGCTGGTCGAAAATGCCGTCGCCACCCATCAGGGGGACGTTCACGCCTGCCTGCTTGAGCTGCTGGGAGAGCGGCGCCGCCGTGTCGTAGAAGCCGGCGAAGTAGACGGCGTCGGCGCCGGAGGACCGCACCCTCGCGGCGAGGCCCGCGAAGGCGCGTTCCGCGGGATCGACCTGCTCGGTACCGACGACGGTCCCGCCGAGCTTGGTGAATTCGGCCGTGAATCCGGAGGTCAGGGTGGTGCCGTGGGCGCTGGCGTCGTCGATCACGTAGAGCTTGGTCTTCTTCGCGTCGCCGTGCAGGTACCGGGCGGCGAACGGCCCCTGGTCGACGTCCGTGGCAATGGTGCGGAAGTAGGTGGAGTACGGACGGGACGCGCTGCCTGCGGCCCAGTCGGGGCCCAGCGTCAGTACGGGGTCGGTGTTGCCCGGCGATACGTTGACCAGCTCCGCCCGCGCGAGCGGTGCCACCATGGTCCGGGCCACGCCGGAGTTGAGGGGTCCGACGACACCCAGCACCTTCTCGTCGGACACGAACCGGGCGGCGTTGGACTCGCCGTTGGCGGGGTCGGCCTCGTCGTCCAGGGCCTTGATCTCGAAGTTCACACCGGGGACGTGCCGGGTTTCGTTGGCCGTCCTGGCTGCCAGGTCGGCGGAGTTCCTGATACCGATCCCCATCGTGGACAGTCCGCCGCTGAGCGGTGCGTCCACACCGATCACCACCGTGACGGAGGAAGCCTCCGAGCCGCTGCCGGCCGCCCTGCCGCCGCGGTGCGCGTCATCGCCGTACGTGAGGGTCCAGGTCAAGGCGGAGCCCGTGGCGAGCGCGGCCAGCGCCGCGCTCAGGATCGCTGAGCGCCGGGTGAGGCCCCGCCGCCGGGCGGACTTCCGCCCGCCGTGCTCCGTCTCGGCCGCCGCCCCGAGAATGACCGGTGCCTCGGCCGGGGGTACGGGCGCGGGCGGGCCGCTCGGCCGGTCCGGCACGGGGCGCGGCTGTGTACCGGCGGCGGACCCGGAGTCCACGACTGTGGCGGTCCGCGGTGACGGCGTCGTCGACGGCGCCTGCTCCGGCACGGCCGGAGTGGAAGGATGCTCCGCCGCCGCGTCCGGTACGGGGGTAGCCCTCGGATCGGGCGTGGGCTCGGGTTCGGGCGCGGGCTCCTGGCCGGGCCCATGCCCGGTGGGCACATCGGTGTGGGGCGGGAAGGACCGCAGCACCGACGCCAGCATCTCGGACGCTTCTGCGGCGCCCACGCGCTGTGCCGGGTCCTTGGTGAGGAGCGCGTCCAGCACAGGCGCCAGCGGGCCGGCGTGGAGGGGCTGCCGGTGCGGGCGGGTGAACACGGCCACGGCGAGGGCGTGGAGCCCCTCCACGTCGAATGGCGGGCACCCCTCGACGGCGTGGTAGAGGGTTGCACCGAGCGCCCACAGGTCGTTGGCGGGGGTCGGACGCTTGCCCTCCAACTGCTCCGGCGGCATGTACTGCGGCGTGCCGATGACCGTCCCGCTGTGGCTCAGCTTGGTCGTGGCGTCCGCGAGGTGGGCGATGCCGAAGTCGGTGAGGACGACGCGGTCCTTGGTCAGGAGCACGTTGTCCGGCTTGATGTCGCGGTGGATGATCCGCGCCCCGTGCGCCTCGGCGAGCGCTCCGAGCACAGCGGCGCCGATTTCGGCCACCCGTTGCACGGGCAGTCGGCCCCGGCTGCGGATGGTGGCGGCCAGGGACTGCCCGCGGACCAGCTCCATGACGATGACGGGGGCGCCGCGATGCTCGACGACGTCATGGATGGTGATGATTCCGGGATGGCTGAGAGTGACCGCCGCGCGCGCCTCACCCGTGAATCGCCGGAGCAGCGCGGCGCGGTCGGCGTCTTCCAGGCCAGGCGGGAAGAGGATCTCCTTGACGGCGACCTCACGCCCGAAAAGCTGCTGGTCGACGCCTCGCCAGACCCGGCCCATGCCGCCTTGGCCGATGCGTTCGACCAGCTGGTACCGGCCGGCGATGAGTTCGGGATTGTGCTCGGTCACGGGCACACTCTAGGTCCTGCTGCGCTGTTCAGGTGACGAACGGATGGCTTGATCAAGCCTGCGGGGACGAGAACACGGCGTGCCCGGGGAAGGCCGCGTGCCCGGGGGCGCGCGCCCGGGGGCCGCGTGCCCGCCCACACGAAGCTCGCCGGGCACCCTCGTCCTGCGGGTAGTCGAGCAGGAGGGTGGAGTGCCGGGGCATGCCGTCGTCCAGGACGTCACCGCTGGAGCTGAACACAGCCGATGACCACACCGGCCGCTTCTTCGAAGAACGCTGCACCTTCCACGCCGGCCACCGGGCCGAACAGGCCACCTTTACTGCGGCTACCGCACCTGGTGCCAGAACGAAGGCGGCCTCCTCCGCATCCGACGGCAGGACTTCGCCGAACGCCTCGGGCTCACCCGGTCCCCCGTCTCACGGCGCGTCGTCCGCCGGACCGGCGGAACCGCTCACGCATGCGGCCTACCCGAGGATGCGGCGGCGTCCGCTGTTGACGACGCTGGACGGGGTGCCTGCGCAGAACGGGACCCTGCACACACCGACTGTCGGCATCTGCGGGACGAAGGCAGCATCGCAGCACACAGAAGGAGGCCGCCTTGGCACCGGTGACCCGACTTCTGTGGGACGGCGGGGGCTGGATTCCGGCCAAGGAACCAGCAGGTGTGATCCGATGACCGGCACCGCGAAGACACCCGACGGGGCTACGGCGGGAAGCCTGCCCGCTTCCGTGGCACAGGTCCTCGGACCGGACGAAGAGGTCGCCGGGGCCGGCTTCCTGGTGGCCGACGGACTGCTTGTCACCTGCGCCCACGTCGTCGAGCTTGCCGGAGGGGGGCCCGGTACACCGGTACGGCTGCGCTTTCCCCACCTGGAGGATGCTCCCCGGGTGGACGGGCTGGTCCTGACAGAGATGTGGCGTGCCTCGGAGGACGAAGACGTGGCGGTCGTCCGCCTGAGCAGCACCCCTCCCAGTCTGAAGCCGTTGCCGCTGGGCTCTGCGGCCGGCTGCAGCGGCCACAAGGTGCGCTCGTACGGGTTCCCCGCGCAGGCCCCGCAGACGGGTCATCTCGGCTTCGGTGAAGCCGGGGATCTGCTGCCTCCCTCCCCCCAGCGGGGCATCCATCTGCAGTTGACCGGCGCCAACGATCTCACCACCGGCTTCAGCGGCGCGCCGGTCCTGGATGAGGAGACCGGTCTGGTTGTCGGCATGCTCGCAGAGATCACCGCCCCCGACGGCCTCCGACGGGGGCAAGGGGTCGCGTACGTCACTGCTACGCAGACGCTGCGGGAGATCGTGCCGGACCTCGCGGTGCAAGAGGTGTGCCCTTATCGGGAACTGCAGCCCTTCACCGCAGAACACGCCCGATGGTTCCAGGGCCGCAAAGACGCGGTGCGGCAGGTGGTTGCGAACCTGGCCGGTCAACGGCGGCTGACACTGCTGCTCGGACCCTCCGGTTCGGGCAAGTCGTCCTTGGTCCAGGCAGGCGTCCTGCAGGCGCTGGCCGCTGGTGAGCTGCCCGGCAGCGACCGCTGGCTGCCCGTCATCGCGAGGCCCCGGCAGAACCTGTTGGCGGAGATCGAGCGCGCCGGACTCCCCGGGGCGGTCACGCAGGGCATCGCCGCCGCTGCCGGCCGTCGGCTCTCGGCGGAGGACGGTTACGAGCGTGTTCTCCTGGTCATCGACCAGTTCGAAGAGCTGTTCACCCAGCCCGGCCACGGCCAACGGCAGGACGGCCTGGCCTCCTTGGAACAGATCACCGCGGCCGTCGGCTCCCCGGTCGGGCTGAGCGTGATCCTGATCATGCGGGACGACTTCTACCCACAGCTGGCGGCTCTGGCCCCCCAGCTTCTGGACACCGCGATGCCAGGTCTCCTGAATGTGCCGGGCACCCTGAGCCAGCAGGACCTGTCCGACATCATCACCCTGCCCGCCCAGGACGTGGGACTCCGTTTCCAGCCGGGTCTGGTGGAGCAGATCGTCACGGATGTGCTGGCCGTGACCCCGGACATGGCCCGCCAGGCCCCCGTCACGGTACTGCCCCTGCTGGAGCTGGCACTCAGCCAACTGTGGTCCCGGCGAGAGGACGGCTACCTCACGCACGAGGCCTACCGGCGCATCGGAGCGGTCAGCGGGAGCCTGACCACATGGTGCGACAACACCCTCAGCCGGCTGCCCTCCGAGCAACACCCGATCGCCCGGCGCATCCTGACCTCTTTGGTGCATCCGGAGGATCCCGGCCGCAACGTACCTGCCGTACGTGCCCAGCTTCCCCTTGACGAGCTGCGCGACCTGGCGGCCGACCCCGACGACACGGCCGACGGGCACGTCGACGACGTCATCGGCGTCCTGACCCTCCATCGCATCATCACCACGCAGATGCCGCGCCCTCGTGAAGGGCCTGATGCCCCTCCGGGCGAGCCGGTGGCCGAACTGGTCCACGACGCGCTCATCCGTGAGTGGGGCACGCTGCGCGAATGGGTCGCCCAGGATCGTCTCTTCCATGAATGGTTCAACCGGACCCGTGAGCGGCGAGCCCTCTGGGCGGCGACATCCGACCCGGGAGAGCTCCTGAGCGGAGCAGCGCTCGCCGCGGGGCTCGACTGGTCACGCGAATGGCGCCTGCCAGGCGACATCAGAGCCTTCCTCAACGCCAGCGAGCAGCGCCAGCAGGCCGCCATCCGACGCAGCAGGCGCCTCATCGCCATCCTCGCGTCCCTCCTCGTCCTCGCACTCCTCGCCGCGGCCGGCGTAGTTTGGCAGTGGCGAACAGCCGTCGACGAGCGGCAGGCAGCCCTGTCCCGACAGCTCGCCACCCAGTCCGGGACCCTCATCGACACGAACCCCGACCTCGCCTCGCTGCTCGCCATCCGCGCCTACCGCGCCCGTCACACCCCTGAAGCCCTCGCCAGCCTGGAAAACGCGGCAGCCCTGCCACTGAAGCAGCGCCTGCCGGGCCATACGGGTGAGGTCGCGTCCGTGGCATTCAGCCCCGACAAGCGCACTCTCGCCACCGCCGGCCAAGACACGATGGTCCGGCTGTGGAACGTGTCCACCGGGAAACTCCGTGCCACACTGCCCGGCCACAGTGACAAGGTCTCGTCGGTTGCCTTCAGCCCCGACGGACGCACCCTCGCCACCGGCAGCATCGACAAGACGGTGCGGCTCTGGGACGTGGACGCAGAGGAATCCCGCGCCACCCTCACCGGTCACACCCAGGGCGTGACGTCGGTTGCCTTCAGCCCCGACGGCAGCGCCCTCGCCACCGGCAGCAACGACGCCACCGTGCGGTTCTGGGACGTGATCAAGGAAGTAGGTGTCTCCACCCTCCCCGTCAGCGACGGTTACACCGTGATGTCGGTGGCTTTCAGCCCCGACGGAAGCGCTTTCGCCGCCGCCAGCGCCGACTCGACGGTGCATGTGTGGGACGTGCAGTCGGGAGAAGAGCGCGCCCCGCTCATCGGCCACACCGGTCCCGTGTTCTCGGTGGCCTTCAGCCCCGACGGCAAAACCCTCGCCACCGCCAGCCATGACTACACAGTGAAGCTGTGGGACCTGACCACCGCGAAGCCCCGTGTGCCACTGCCCGACCAACTCCTCCGTGTGTTCTCGGTGGCCTTCAGCCCCGACGGCAGCACGCTCGCCACGGCGGGCGAGGACAAGACGGCCCGGTTGTGGGACGCGAACACGGGAAAGGCCCGTGCCGTTCTCAGCGGTCACACCGAGCCCGTGACGTCGGTGGCGTTCAGCCCCGACGGGAGCGGCCTCGCCACCGGCAGCGTGGACGCGACGGTGCGGTTGTGGGACCTCACCAGCGGAGCTGCCCGCGCTCCCCTCAGCGGTCACAGTGATCCGATCATGTCCGTGGCGTTCAGTCCCAATGGGGACACGCTCGCCACCGGCGGCGCGGACAAGACCGTACGGCTGTGGGACGTGGACACCGGGAAACCCCGGGCCCCGCTGACCGGCCACACCGACCAGGTGACATCTGTGGCGTTCAGCCGCGACAAGCGCACCCTCGCCAGCGGAAGCATCGACAACACGGCACGGCTGTGGGACCTGACCACCGGAAAAATGCGGGCGAAACTCACCGGTCACCCCAACACAGTTCTGTCCGTGGCGTTCAGCCCTGACGGGAACACCCTCGCCACCGCCGGCGGCGACATGAAAGTGCGACTGTGGGACGCAGCCACCGGAAAGCTCCGCGCCACTCTGCCGGATGCCACCGGCGGTTTGTGGTCCGTGGTGTTCAGTCCCGACGGCCGAACCATCGCCGCCGCCGCCGATGACAAGACGGTCTGGCTGTGGGACGTCGCTGCCCGAACAGCCCGGGCTCCCCTGACCGGCCATACGGACAGGGTGACATCCGTGGCGTTCAGCCCCGACGGGAACACCCTCGCCACCGGCAGCTCCGACAAGACCGTACGCCTGTGGAACGTCGCCACCGGCAAGGCAAGGGCTCCCCTGACGGGTCACACCGCCAAGGTCGATTCCGTGGCCTTCAGCCGCGACGGGCGCACCGTCGCCTCTGGCAGCAACGACTTCACGGTTCGGCTGTGGGACGTACGTACCGGAAAGACCCGCGCCACCCTCACCGGCCACACCAATGCGGTGACGTCTCTGACGTTCAGCCCCGACGGGCATACCCTCGCCAGTGGCAGCGGGGACACCACCGCGCGGCTGTGGAACGCGGCGCTTCCCGATCCCGATGCAGCGATCCGGAAGATCTGCCAGGCCGTCCGTCGCGATCTGGCCGCAGACGAACGGGCGTCCTACCTGTCCGGAGAATCCGACGGGCATGCCTGCCCATCAGGCTGACACGTCTCGGGAAAGCGGAGACTCGATGGGTGACCTGCGCACTTTCTGCGAAGTCTGCGCAGGAGCCGCTCATGAGCGCGTGGCCGCTGGTTGTACAGCATTTCTTGCTGTCAGCCGTTGGCGCGTCCAGGTGATGAAGTCGTCGTGCGGGCTGGCCAACTGCACGTCGGCCAGGAGAGATTCGATCTCCTCATACGGAGCGTCATCAACTCGAAGGAGGATCTCCACTCTCGTGAGCGGCACGAGTCGCACGACCGGCAGGGCCGGGTGGCGGCACTCCTGCAGGAGATTGCCGCGATCGAGAAGATGGACGATCTGCGGGACGGCTTCCTCATGCAGGACCGTCGCCAGGGCCTCGCCGCAGGCGAGGCGGTTGTCCTCACGCAGGGCCCAGCGCTCACGAAACGACATCGCGGGGTCCGGAGCATGCGCTGCTTGAGTCGGCGGGATCACGCTGCCGACGAGCACTGCGGGGCCGAAGGCGATGGGGGCTCGTGCGCTGCCGATGGCCGAGTGCCGGTCAATCCACTCCCAGTACGGCGCCGGCACGATGCGGTAGCCGACCTCGAAGACGGCCGCATCAGGGTCTATGTTGTGACGGGCGAACCCAAGAACGGCTTGGTCACCGTTACTCGCGGTCAGGCGGAAGGTGCGGCCGGACTTCTTGAAGCCAGCCGCTTTCATCACTGGGGCCACATGCTGCTTGACCAACAGGTCCAGCGGTGTCATCGATGCCTTCCTTGTTCTGCGTCCACGTCCCTCGAACTTCACCGACGTCGAGGTGAGTGAAGCGTGAGCAGAGCAACGAGAAGACGTCAGCCCTCGTCAAAGCCGCGGAAGGTCCCTGATCCGTCAGCGGCGTCGGCGAAGTCCGCAAAGTCCATGTTGGCGATGCTGAGGTTGGCTGAGATGTCAGGAAACCATCGAGCGGTGACCCTGAACGTCCGCCCGGGCTCGTCCGAGAGGTCCACGGCCAGCAGTGGGTGAGCGGGATCGTTCATCGTGACCGCGTCCGCGAGAAACATGTAGACGATCTGGTCGTCTTCATCCGCTGCATCCTCTTCGGCCAACAAGGTCTGGACCCCCACACCCGCGAAGCGAAGCTGGCTCACATACGTGGCATGGCGGTACTCGCCGGCCGCGTCGAGTGCGGCTTTGACCGCATCCCAGGCTCCCTCGTCACCGAAGTCGGTGCGCAGGACCAGTGAGGTCAGATCATCGGGCTGAGGCAGAGGCATCTCGTGATCCTTTCACCTGCCACTGACAATCGACCGCCCGGAATTCACGGGACGTGTGCGGGGCTGGGGCCTGATCCCGTGCACTGGGTTTCCGCGGTGTCCGCGCGGCACGGCGAGCGGCGGACGCGGGAGGGGGATCCGGACAAGGGCGTCGCCTTGTGATGGACATGGTCAATCTCACCCGGTTGCCTGTGCCCGCCGAGAGCATGGGGGGCGAACGGACATGGCGAAGACAGGGCGTCCACAAGGGGCTCCAAGGGGTCGCTCGCAGGCGGCCAACGAGTTGGCCGGGCTGCTGCGGGACGTGACACGGGGCATGACGGTGAGGGAACTCGCCCAGCGCTTCGGGGGCGGCAAGACGGCCTGGAGCGAATACCGGTCCGGCGCCCAGGTGATCCCGCTGGGGCGCCTCGGCATCGTGGTCGGGGACCGCGTCCGTGATCCCCGCCTCAGGCGGGAGCTCCTGGCCCGGGCCCGGCAGCTGCACGGTCAGGCGCTCACGGCGCAGGCGGCGGCCACGGTGCCGCCCGGGCTTGAGGACGCGCTTCGCCGGGCACAGGACGACCTCGCCGCATCGGGGCAACTCGTAGAGGGGCTGCTGGTGCTGATGACGATGCTCCAGGAACAAGCCAAAGTCGCCCCGCCGGACCCGCCTGACCCGCCGGAGGACGACGGTGCGGAGCCCCCCGCCCGTACGGACTCCGCTGCTGCGGCCTCCGTGCCCCTGCGGCTCCGGCCGGACCAGGCGCTCGACCAGCTGATCGCTGCCCGGGAGGCCGAAGAAGCCGTACGGCAGGCGGTCGCCGAGGCCCGCTCCCACGGCGATGCCGCCCGTCGGGGCCTCCGGCTCCCGGCCCTCGCGGCTCCGGACCAGCCGCCGCGGGCCGACGGCGGGGGCGACGCCCTGCCCGCGGCCACGGCGGACCGGGCCCTGTCCGTCGAACTGGCCCGGCTGCACAGCCTCGTGGAGCAGCAGTGCGAGGACGCGCACTGGCTCTGGGAGCGCACGCGGGCCGGCCGGGAGCACTCCGGTACCGTCCAGGGGGTCGTTCTCGAACGGCTCGACAGGCTTCCCGCGGTCCCGGCCCGGGCCCCGCTCCCCGGTCCGCCGCCGCGCCCGCGGACCGGCCGGTCCCTGCTCGCGGCCCTGGCGGCCTGCACCGTCCTCGCCGTCATCGCGGCGGCAGCCCTCGCCGGGGTCCTCGTCGGACGGCAGCGCACCGTGGCCGCAAACGGCGCGACGCAGGCGCGGCCCCACTCCCGCCCCTTGGCCCCGCGCGCCGCCCCGGCCCCGTCCGCGTCCCCCACGCCGTCCCCGTCCCCGTCCCCGACAACGACCGGCACTGCCTCGCCCGTACCGTCGGGCCCGCCTTTACCGGCGCCACAGCCTTCGCCCTCCACCGCGGGCCCCACCCCGGGTCCCACCGCACCTCCGTCCCCGCCCCCGCAGCAGTCCCCGGGCAGCGCCTACGCCGTCTCGCCGGACCACCGCAGCGTCCTGCGGTGGACCGCCCGCGACAGCGCCTGGAAGGTGATCGGCCCCGCGGCCGACCAGGTCTACGCCGGGCCCGCCGGGGTCTTCACCACCAGCCCCGGTGACGGCCGCATCTTCAAGCACGACGAGGCTTCCAGCTCCTGGTCCCAGATCGGAGCCCCCGGCGAGCAGTTCGTCGTGGCGGGCGAGGGCCTCTACGCGATCACCGAGCAGCGGAACGCGGTGATGCGGTGGACCGGCCTGGGAGCGGAGTGGATCCCCATCGGCGGCGCGGCCACCCGGCTGTACGCGGGCGGCGCCGGGCTCTTCGCCACCAACCCGGAGACGGGCGGCCTGTTCCGCTACGCCGGGTACGGCTACACATGGCTGGAGGCAGGCGGACCCGGCGCCGACTTCGCCGTCGGCCCCGATTACGTCGCCCGGATCTCCCCCGACGGCAAGGAGATCTGGCAGGCCAACGCCAAGGGCAGCAACTGGCGCCCGATCGGCGGTCCGGCCCGGAACCTGTACGCGGGCAGCGCCGGCCTCTTCGCCGTCGACGCCGCCACCGGGCAGATCCTCAAATACGACGGGGCGCCGGGTGCGTGGAGCCCCATCGGTACCGCGGGCGTCAGCCTCGCCGTGGGCTCCTCGGTCTACCGCGTAGACAGCCGGCTTGAGGTCTCCCGCTGGACGGGAAGCGGTACGCAATGGACATCGCTGGGCCTCTCGGCCGGCTCCATCGCCGCGTCAGGCTGAGCGCGTTGTCCGGCGGACAACCGCGTTGTCCGCCGACCGCACCGCATGCGAACTGCGTGAACGCCATCGGGCCCGGGCGGCCAAACCCCGCCCGGCGTGAGTCTTCGTGGCGAGAGCGGTGCCGTCGGGGCGCCGCCTCGCCCCGACGACGATGGGAGACTTCGTGTCCTCGTTCCACACACGCCTGACGGCGGTGGGTATGGCGCTCCTCGGCGCAGTGGCCCTCGCGGGCCCGGCCGACGCGAGCATCCGTTCCGCAGCTCCCGCCTCCGCCTCCGCCACGAGCGACCGCGCACACGCCGACTTCTCGGCACAGGCCCGGGCCGCGGGTCTGGACGACAGCCGGGCGGCGGAACTCCAGCGCCGGATCGACACCGAACTGGCCACCGCCGGCGGCCGGCAAGTGGCCGCAAACAAGATCGATCTCGACGGCAAGGGCGTCCTGGTCCTGCCCCTCCCCGGCGAGAAGCGTGCCCGGGACCTGAACGCCCAGGATGCCGCGGGGGCGTTCGCCGATCCCTGCAAGCGGGGCTGGGTGTGCCTGTACCCCCAGCCCAACTACGAAGGCAGGATGTGGGGGCTGTACGACTGCTACAAGGTCTCCATCGGGTACACCGGCACCGGATCCTGGTACAACAACCAGCCCTCCAACTATCACGTGAAGTTCTACGGCCACGACGGCAACCTCGGCTGGACCTCCCCCGGCGGCCCCGTCGGTGACCCGAACGCGCCCTGGGACTGGGTCGGCTACGTAAAGCCCTGCTGACGGCGAGTGCACGCGTACGCGTGCGCGCCTGAGGCGTAGAGCGCCACCCGGCTCGGTGGGGACCCGCCCGATCCCTCCCCACCGAGACCGCGGGGCCCATCAGAGAAGGCCATGTGCTCGGTACGGTAACCGGGCCGCCGGGTGGTCCAGCGGCCCTCGCCTGCGGCGACGCCGATTCCCCCGAGCGTGACCGGCCAGGGCGCGCAGCGCCCTTTCACAGCCGGTCGACGCCGAGAGCAGCGAGCGCGTCCCCACTGCTCGCCATCGAGTCGGTGGCGGCGTTCGGCGAGGATGTCCTTCTTGTCGGGTACGCCGGTGGCGGCCGAGGCGTCGGCCCGGGCCGAGCTTGCGGCGGGCGAGGACGAGGATCGTCAGCGCGGTGGCGGCGCCGCCGGTGGGGAGCGCCGCGAGCACATCGGGGTGGGCGGCGAGGGTTGCGGCGAACGCGGTTCCGGCCGCCTGCCCGGTGCCGACCGACAGGATCAGCCAGGAGTACCCCTCGGTGGTACGGGAGACGGAGGCGAGCGCGTCCACGGTGTGGAAGCCGTTGGTGATGATCAGGGTGAAGAACAGCCCCGGGATTGCCGCGAGGGCGAGGGCTGTGCGGGGATCGGGCTGGGCCAGCAGGGGCGACCAGCCGAGGAGGAACAGGGCGCTGGTGGTGATGAGCTGGGATTTGGTTGTGCCGGGCCAGGCCCGGCGGGCGTAGATCAGGCTTCCCAGGAAGCTGCCGGTGGAGAACACGGCAGGCAGCAGTCCGCAGAGCATGGCCTGCCCGTGGGTGGCGGCCATGCCTGCGGCCCACACGTTCATCGCTCCGAACGCGAACCCCGTTCCCGCCATCGCGGTGAGCAGCAGGACCAGGCCGACGCTCATCAGCCGTCCTCTTTCCGTCACGCCGGAGGCAGGGCGCCAGGCCTGCGATGGTGCGGCGGTCAGGACGACCGCCGTGCCCACCAGCCCGAGGGCGGCGGTCGCGGCCAGGGCGGTGTCGGGCCCGTGCGTGGTTGCCAGCCACGAGGCGAGCAGGGGGCCGGCGATGTAAAGGAGTCCCTGCGAGCCGGTGTCGAGGGCTTGGACGACTCGGCGCCGCCCGAAGTCGGGCAGGACTGTCGGCCAAAGTGCCCGAAGCCCTGCCTCAAGCGGAGGTGTGACCAGACCCGCGAGCCCGACCACCCCGGTCACCGCCGCGGGGTGCCCGCACGCCCGGATCAAGGGGAGCGCTGCCAGGCAGCCGGCGTTGAGCAGCACCGCGGGTGTCGACACCCGGGTTTGACCGTAACGGTCCATCAGCCTGCCTTTGACCGGCTGGGACAGCGCGGAAGCCAGTCCGTAGAGAGCGGCGAGCGTTCCGGCGAAGGCCAGGGTCCCCCCGCCGCCGGTGATCCACAGGACGAGCCCCACCGGAACCATGGAGTTGGGCAGGCGCCCGATCAGAGTGCCGCCGAGCAGGCGGACAACGTGTCGGCTGCCCAGTACGACGCCGTATGTGGCGAGCGGCCGGGCCGTGGTCGGGGGTTCTGCCAGGGTCAACAGAGCAGGGCTTTCCATCAGAGGGAGTGCGGGGGCGGGGCAGGCCCGGGCGTTCAGCGTGGTTGCCCGTATGGCGCAGGTACCGCGGACCCCCGGAGCGGGGAGCGTAGCCCGGAGCCGACCGGCCATCGCGGAACTTGTGATCTTCCGACAAGACCGCGGGAACGGCACCCTGCCGCGGCCGGGAAAGCGATGTCGGCGCGGGCCGAGTCACTGCCAGCCCGGTACCGGATCTACGCGCTCGCCCGCGACCTGTCGACGCCGTCGTGCGACGGCGCGGTGCGGGGAGGCAGGATCCGCAGTAGGCGCACGACCGGACGGGCCGCCTACGGGCGTTCGAAGAGCTGGAGCACTCCGCCGACCGAGAAGCACAGCGCACCTGTCAGGGTCGCCCAGTTGGCGATGCCGACGTTGACCAGGCTTCCGGTGGCGGGGCGGGTGTAGGCGGCCAGAGCCGACACCATGAACAGGATCGAGCCGAGCTGGTTCACGGCCACGACCCACCATCCGAGGCTGCGGGAGCGGACGCACGGCCAGGGCCGATGGCAGATCTCGGCGAACCCGAGGTGCCCCGACACGAGGAACAGCACGCACCCGATCACGTCAGGGGTCCAGATCAGCCGGTTCACCTGCCGGACGGTGAGGCCCTCCAGGAAGGAGTCCAGCAGGTTGACGCCGAACACTAGCGTCCCCGTGAACAGGACGAACATGCTCAGCCAGTCCACCCTCATCGGCTCGTATCCCCACCAGCGCCAGCCGGCCGTGACCAGGGAGCCGCCGTCCGGGGTGTGACGGGGCGCGTTCAGCACCTGCAGGATGGAGACGTAGCCCCCGGTGCTGAAGAACACTCCCCCGACGAGGTACACCCACGCGCTGACGAGCGGATCACCCGAACCGAACTGCGAGACCGCGGCGCCGACGGCGAACAGCGCTCCTCCGATGACGAACGCACCGGATGCGACGGCGTTGAGCCTGCGCAGACGGCGCAGCGCCGCGGGATCGGCGGTCGAGACCCGGTCGGCGGTGTCCCCCGGGCTCCGGACCGACAGCGTGCCGCGCTTTCTCGCCGGCCGCGAGTCCCAGACCACCGTCTCCCCTTCGGGGCGGCGCCAGGTGCGCCGGGTGACGAACGGTCCCGCGCCTTCGACCTGCTCCAGAGGCTCTCCCACGACCTGACACTAGTACCGAGGGTGACACCCGGCCGTCAGCGAAACGGACGGGGCGTGCCATGACCCGGGTGGTGGAATCCCGGGTGCCGGATCCGTGGTGACCACGCACAGTGGGTGCTCAGGGCGATGCGACCGCCCGGAACGGAAGTGCGGCGCATGGCCTCAGCCCCCGAGTCGAGCCCGGCCGACCACGTCATCGTCCTCTTCGGCGCCACGGGAGACCTGGCCCGGCGCAAGCTGCTGCCGGGCCTGTTCCATCTCGCCAAGGCGGGGCTGATGCCGCGGCGCTACCGCATCGTCGGCTCCGCCCCGGCCGCCGAGGCCCTGAGCGACCAGGAGTTCCGCGCCCACGCGCGACAGGCCGTGACGGAGTTCGGCCGCTCGCGCCCCGAGGGCCCCGTATGGCAGGAGTTCGAATCCGCCCTGTCCTTCGGCTCGGCCGACGCGCAGGCTCCGGAGCCCCTGGTGGAAGCGGTACGCGCGGCCGAGCAGGCCGTCGGTGGCACTCCTCGTCGGCTGTTCCACCTCGCCGTCCCGCCCGTCGCGTTCACCTCGATGGTCGAGCTCCTCGGCGCCACGGGCCTGGCCCGGGACGCCCGCGTCATCGTCGAGAAGCCCTTCGGCACCGACCTCGCTTCCGCCCGCGCACTCAACGCGGCCGTCCACGCCGTGTTCGACGAGTCCCGGGTGTTCCGTATCGACCACTTCCTCGGCAAGGAGGCGGTGGACAACATCCTCGCCCTCCGCTTCGCGAACGGCCTTTTCGAACCCCTTTGGAACCGCGAGCACATCAGCCATGTGCAGATCGACGTGCCCGAGCAGATCGACATCCAGGGCCGTGCGCACTTCTTCGAGGGCACCGGAACCTTCCGCGACATGATCGTCACCCATCTCTTCCAGCTGCTCGGATTCGTCGCCATGGAACCGCCGGTCGTCCTCGACGCGCAGTCGCTCCGGGACGAGCAGGTGAAGGTCTTCCGCAGCATGCGGCCGCTGGATCCCGCGCACGTCGTCCGCGGACAGTACACGGGCTACCGCGCCGAGCCCGGGGTCGATGCCGCCTCGGACACGGAGACCTTCGCCGCCCTGCGCGTCGAGATCGACAACTGGCGCTGGGCCGGGGTCCCCTTCCTCCTGCGCTCGGGCAAGGCCCTGGCCGAGGGCCGGCACGTCGTCACCCTGGGTCTGCGCGAGCCGGTCCTCGGGATGTTCCCGCTGAACGCGCGTGCGGCGGTCGACGGCCGCGGCAACGAAGTCGTCATCGACTTCGCCGATCCCGGCTCCATCACCGCCCGGTTCCTCGTCAAGGAGCCGGGCCCCTCGATGCGGTTGGCCGAGGCCGATCTGGTCTTCGGCTACCAGAGCTCCTTCACCGCCGACAACTCCCTGGAGGGTTACGAGCACCTCCTCCTGGAGGCCATGCTCGGCGACCAGTCCTTCTTCACCCGGTCCGACGGCATCGAACGCCTGTGGGAGATCTCCGCCCCGCTCCTGGACGCACCTCCTCCCGTGGAGCCGTACGCCCCCGGGTCCTGGGGGCCCGACAGCATCGACGCGCTCGTCGCCCCGCACCGCTGGCACCTCCCCGACCGGCACTGACGCGGGACTCGGCTGCGGGGTGGCTCAGGCGACGAGAAGGCGCAGGCCGAGGTCTGCCGCGTCGAGGGCGGCGAGGCCGCCGTTGCGCTCGGCCCACCGGCCCGAGTCGAGGTCGTCGCCGAGGCTCCGTACCGCCCGCTGTTCGGCCTCGGGGCCGACCCTCGTCCACACCGACATCGCACGGCGCACGTGGTCCTCCAGGTACGCCCCCGGGCGGCGCCAGTACGCCTCGAACAGGCCGTCGGCGCAGTCCCACGGGACGGGTACCGGCTCGGTGCGGGCTCCGATCGCGTCGGCCATCGCGGCAAGGGAGGGAAACTCCCCGAGGACGTCGGCGAATTCGGGCAGGTAGTCGCGGGTGAGCCAGAACCGGTCCTGCCATCCGGGCTCGTCGGTGTCGAAGGTGAGCACCACGACGCGGCGGGCCACTCGGCGCATCTCGCGCAGCCCTGCTGCCGGGTCCCCCCAGTGGTGAACGGTGGAGACGGCCATCGCGACGTCGAAGGACCGGTCCTCGAACGGCAGGTTCTCCGCGGCGGCGGCCACGCACGGCGCGGCCCCGGCAGGCCGCTGCCCCCGCATGACCGCCGACGGCTCCACCGCGGTCACCTCGCGATCGGAGGGCTCGTAGGAGCCGGTGCCGGCCCCGACGTTCAGCACGGTCCGCGCGTCCCCGAGCGCGGCCCAGATCTGCGCGGCGATCCGTGGGTCGGTACGCCGTGTCGCGGGGTAGGCGCCGCCGATCGCGTCGTACAGCCGGGCGCCGAGCATTCCCAGTTGCTCCTCCGGTGTCACCTTCAGCCCTCTCGCCCGTGCCGCGATTTCCCTGTCGATGGCCGCCACCATGGCGTCGGCGCGCTCACGCCGCTCCAGGAGCAGGCCGCGCAGCCGGCGCAGCCGGGCGACCGCGTCGGTGGGCGGATCGCCGACCAGTTCCGCGACCTCCCGCAGCCCGAAGCCGAGCCGGCGGTAGGCCAGCACCTCCCGGAGCCGCTCCACGTCGCCCGCCGAGTAGGCCCGGTAGCCGGCCGGGGTCCGCGCCGAGGGCCGGACGAGTCCGATGTCGTCGTAGTGATGCAGCGTGCGGACGCTCACCTCGGCCAGCTCGGCCACGCGTCCCACGGTCCAGTGATCTTCCACGGCTCCGACTATGCGGCCTCACGCCGCGTGAGGGTCAAGAGCCGGCGGCCCGGGGCGGGCCGTCCCACGCGCACGGTCAGAGGGGCGGGAGCCTTCTGCGCAGGAGGCAGAATTCGTTGCCTTCCGGGTCGGTGAGGACGTGCCAGGTCTCGGTGCCGGTCTGGCCGACGTCGGCGGGCCGGGCGCCGAGGGCCAGGAGCCGCGCCAGCTCGGCGTCCTGGTCGCGGTCGGTGGGATTGACGTCGATGTGCAGGCGGAGCTTCCCGGTCCGCGGGCCGCCGCCGGCACTGAGGACGAGGGTGGGCTGCGGGCCGCCGAAACCGGCGTCGGGCGGCCCGATCTCGATGCTTACGTCGGCCTCCCGGCCGATTTCGACGGAGCCGAGGACCTCGCTCCAGAAAGCGGCGAGGCGGTCGGGGTCGGCGGCGTCGACGACCAGCTCACTGATGCGGCATGCCATGGCCGTCAGTGTACGGAGCGGCCCCAGGGCAGGCGGTCGGCCGCGCGCCGGGTCCTCGCCCCGCGACCCGAACGGGGTCGGCGCGGGGCGAGGACCGGGGCCGCCTCGCCTACGCGGCCGGGGCCGCGGCGGGGTGGAAGTTGACGCGCTCGCGCACCACGGGGAATCCGGCCTTGGCGAAGTTCGCGGCCATGGGGAAGTTGCCCCGGTCCGTGGCTCCGGTGACGGCCTCGGCGCCGTGCTCCACCAGGAAGTGGGTGCACTCGGCGAGCAGGTCGTACGCGTAGCCGCGGCCGCGGTGTTCCGGCAGGACGCCGATGAAGCCGATGGTCGGCCCGGAGGGGTTGTGCGCCGGGATGTGGATGCCGGCCAGATCGCCCTCAGGTGTACGGGCGACCTGCCACCACTCCCTCGGGGAAGGGCACCAGTGGAAGAAGTCGAGCTCCTCCTGGGCGGCCTGGTCGAGTCCGCCCTCCGCTATGGCCTTCAGCGCGTGGGCGTCCAGGGTGGCCGAGTGGATGCGGCGCAGGGCGTCGAAGAAGACCGCGTCGTCGGGTTCGGCGCCGAAGACGAGGCGGCCGGGCCGTTCGGGGAGCCCGCGCTCCGGGGTCCAGCGGTAGAGGAAGCGTTCCACCAGCAGCTCGTAGCCGGCCGCCCTGGCGGCGGCGAAGCGCGCCTCGGTGGCGGCGGTCAGGTCGGGGTGGTCCCGCCAGTCGCCGGGGAGGTTGATTTCGAGCTCGACCTGCCAGGGTGCGGAGCGCAGGAGTTCGGCTCCCGCCTCCTCTTCGCCCTCGGCGACGTCGAACCAGTTAACGTTGACGGGTTCCTTGTCGTCGGCGCCGCCCCACCAGGCGCCGCGGGCGACGACCGTGCCGTCGCGCAGGGCCACCCGCTTCCAGTCGGGGCGGTGTGTGGTGCGCTCGTGGGCGGCGCGGGCGTTCAGCGGGTCCGGGTGTGCGTCGAACAGGTGGGCGTCGCTCTCGTCGAGCGCGCGGATGACCAGATCGGTCATGGAATCCTCCGGGACGGTTACTGCGTGGAGCGCTCCCGGTCTCGGATCAGACGAACCACACCGGGCTGACGGGGAGGGAGCGCTGGATGATGGTGAACTGCACGGCACTCGCCTCCTTTTGATCGTCTGGTGGGACGTGATCCGATACCGGACGATACTTGATCACCGACGGGGTCGTCCATGGAATTACGGTCCCGGCCCACGTTGCCGGCGGGGTGAGCGCACGAGTCCGGTCGCGCGGCCGCCCGGGGCACCAATGGGGTGGTCCTGACCCGTGTTGACCTGCGACTATCTGCGGATGCTCATTCTTGCCGACGATCTCGGCCACCTTTCCTACACCGTCACCGGCGAGGGCTCACCCGTCGTGCTCGTGCATGCCGGAGTCGCCGACCACACCATGTGGGACGCGGTCGTGCCCGCCCTCGCGGAGCGGCACACCGTCATCCGGTACGACCTGCGCGGCTTCGGCGAGTCCGCGCCTCCGGCCGGGCCGTTCCGGGAGACCGATGACCTGGGCCGGCTCCTGGACCACCTCGGTCACGAAAGCGTCCGGCTCATCGGCGCGTCCTGGGGCGGCCGGGTGGCCGTCGACTTCACTCTCGCCCACCCCGGCCGGGTGCGGTCCCTGACCCTGCTCGCCCCGCCGTGGCCCGGCTACGACTGGTCGGCGGACATGGTCGCGTACGACGAGGCCGAGACGGCCGCCCTGGCCGCGGGTGACCTGGACACCGCGGTCGGCGTGAACCTGGACATGTGGCTGCGCGGGCCCGGCCGCGGCTGGGAGGACGTGGCCCCGGGGCTGGCCGAGCAACTCCGGGCCCCGGTACGGACGTCGCTGGTGAACCAGGACACCGTCGGGGAGCACTCCCTGGGCGGCGCGGCAGCGGACATCGCCGCGATCGCGGTTCCCACGCTCGTCGGGATCGGCCTGCTCGACGTCGCCGACTTCCAGGACATCGCCCGCCGGTACGCCACCGGGATCCCCGGCGCCACCCTGGTCGAGTTCCCCGCCGCGGCCCACCTCATCGCGCTGGACGCGCCGGCCGAACTCGGCGCGGTCCTGCGGACGTTCCTCGCCCGCTCCTGATCGGGTCCGCCGGAGGTCCGGCAGCCGGCGGGGGGTTCGCACCCGGTCACCGCCGCTGCCGGACCTGCACCGCCGTCATCTGCGTGTGCTTCAGGCCGGGTCGGCCGCCACCGGGGTGTTCTGGCAGGCCGTCAGCAGCCAGCGGCCGTCCGGCTCGCGCGTCATCACGTAGAGCGGTGCGCCCTCGGTGTCGCCGTCCGGCGAGCGGTAGAGCTGGCGTACCTTCACCGCCGCGACATCCGGACGCAGGAACTGGGCGTGGACCACCTCGTAGGTGACCTCCCCGTCCCAGTCGGCCGTCGGCAGCACCGTCCGCGTGAACTCCGCTATCGCCTCGAACCCGATGAGGACCTTCCCGTGGCCGGTGGTCCACAGGGCCTGCGGATGGAAGAGCGCCAGGAACCCCTCGGCGTCCTTGGCCCGTTGCGTACGTTCCACTGTGGCGACGACCTGCGCGATCGCTTCGAGGGAGGCGGTCGTGGTTGCTTGTTCGGTGTTCATGGACGCGATCATCAACCCTCAACCGCGCTTGAGGTCAAGGGCATTCCGGGACACAGGCGCCCCCGGGCGCCCTCAGGTCCTGTCGGCCGGGGGCGGTGCGGTGATCCGGCGGACGGATTCCACGACCGCCGCGCGGTGCTCGGCGAGCCGCTCGGCGGCCCAGTCGGTGCCTGCCGCGCCGGCGGCCGGGCCGCCGACCGCCCCGAACCAGGCCTGCGACAGGCCCATGACCAGGGTCAGCACATCGGCCGCGGGCACCGCGGCGTCGATCCGGCCCGCTTCCTGCGCCCGCCGGACCGCCGCGATCTTGCCGTCGTAGGACGAGGACTCCGCGTCCGTGGACCCCGGGCGCTCCAGTTGCTTCCACAGCACGAGGCGCATCAGCGCCGGCCGCTCGACGAGGTGGTCGAAGACCGCCCCCGCATAGCCGGGCAGGTCGTCGACGTCGAACGGGACGGACTCGGAGCCGGTCTCGAGGGCGCGCTGGAGCACGGCGTCGAAGAGCTGTTCCTTGTTGCCGTAGTAGACGTAGATGAGCCGCTTGTTCGCCTGCGCCGTCTCGGCGATGCGGTCGACGCGCGCGCCCGCGATGCCGTACGTCGCGAACTCGGTGAAGGCCGCGTCGAGCAGGCGCGCCTTGGTCGCGTTGGAATCCCGTGCCATGGACCGCAGCCTAGCAAGTAACTATCCAGTTATTGACAAACGGAGCCGACGCGTCGCAGACTCTATCTATCCGGTTAGTTACTTTCCTGTGAGGAGCACACCATGGAGATCCGCGCACTGGGCGGCCAGGGGCTGAAGGTCGGCGCCGAGGGCCTCGGCCTGATGGGCATGAGCGCGCACTACGGCGCCACCGACGAGACCGAGTCCCTCGCCACCATCGACCGAGCCCTGGAGCTGGGCGTCACCCTCCTCGACACCGCCGAGGGCTACGGCCCCTTCCGCAACGAGCAGCTCCTCGGAAAGGCCCTGTCCGGCCGTCGCGAAGCGGCCGTGGTCGCCACGAAGACCGGCGTCGAGTTCACCGACGAAGGCGCCTTCGTCGGCCACAACGCGAGCCCCGAGTACATCCGCCGCTCGGCCGACCGCTCCCTGCGCCACCTGGGCACGGACCACATCGACCTCTACTACCTGCACCGCGTCGACCCGAACGTGCCGATCGAGGAGAGCATGGGCGCCCTGGCCGAGCTGGTCGAGGCCGGCAAGGTCCGCCACATCGGACTGTGCGAGGTCTCCCCCACCACGATCGCCCGCGCCCACGCCGTGCACCCGCTGGCCGCCGTACAGACCGAGTACAGCCTCTTCGAACGCGGTATCGAACACGACGGCGTCCTCGACACCCTCCGTGAACTCGGCATCGGTCTCGTCGCCTACTCCCCCCTCGGCCGCGGCTTCCTCTCCGGGGCCATCACCAGCCCGGACGACTTCGCCGCCGACGACTTCCGCCGCACCGACCCCCGCTTCCAGGGCGAGAACTTCGACCGCAACCTGGCCGTCGTGGACCAGGTGCGCCGGCTCGCCGCCGACAAGGGCGTCACCCCCTCGCAGCTCGCCCTCGCCTGGACCCTCCACCAGGGCGCCGTCCCCATCCCGGGCACGAAGCGACGCCGTTACCTGGAGGAGAACGTCGCCGCCACCGCCGTGACGATCACGCCCGCGGACCTGGCCGCCATCGACGCCGTGGCGCCGCACGGCGTGGCCTCGGGCGACCGCTACGCACCGGAACTGATGGCCTCCCTGAACGGCTGATCTTGTCAGGGTGCGGGCACGGGGCCGGGGGCACCGAGGGCACGGAGGGCCAGGCGGGCACGGAGGGGCTCGACGCGGTCACAGCATGACGTGCTTGACCTGCGTGTAGTCCAGGAGGCCCGCCATCGACAGGTCACTGCCGTAGCCCGAGTGCTTGACCCCGCCGTGGGGCATCTCGGAGACGGTGGTGCCGTGGGTGTTCACCCAGACGATCCCGGTGTGCAGGGCCCGGGTCGCGCGCATCGCACGGTCGTGGTCCGTCGTCCACACGCTGGCCGCGAGCCCGTGGCGGACGTCGTTGGCCAGGTACAGGGCCTCCGCCTCGTCGGCGAAGGACTGCACGGTCACGACGGGTCCGAAGATCTCCTCCTGCACGATCTCGTCGTCCTGGCTCACGCCCGCCACGACGGTCGGCTCGTGGAAGAAGCCGGGCCGCGGGAGCCGTGCGCCGCCGGTGACGATCTCGGCGCGCCGGGGCAGCCGGTCGAGCAGGGACCGTACCGAGGCCAGCTGGGCCGCGTTGTTCAGCGGGCCGAAGTCGGCGTCCGCCTCGTCCGGGGCGCCGGTGCGCAGTTTGCCCGCCTCGGCCGCGAAGGCCGCGAGGAACGCGTCGTGCACCCGGTGGTGGACCAGCAGCCGGGTGGGCGCGGTGCAGTCCTGGCCCGCGTTGTAGTAGGCGACCGCGGCGAGGGCCGCGGCGGTCGCCTGCACGTCCACGTCGTCGTGGACGAGCACCGGGGCGTTGCCGCCGAGTTCCAGGTGGACCCGTTTGAGGTCGGCGGCCGCGGCGGCGGCGATCTCCCGGCCGGCGCGCACGCTGCCGGTGACCGCGACGAGCGCGACGTCGGGGTGGGCGGTGAGCGCGCGGCCGGTGTCCCGGTCGCCGCAGACCACGTTGACCACGCCCGGCGGCAGGTGCTCGGCCGCGACGCGGGCCAGCAGCGCGGTGGACGAGGGGGTGGTGTCCGCGGGCTTGAGCACGGCCGTGTTCCCGGCGGCGACGGCCGGGGCGATCTTCCACACCGCCATCATCAGCGGGTAGTTCCACGGGGTGATCTGGGCGCAGACCCCGACCGGTTCGCGCCGCAGTACGGAGGTGCGGCCTTCGGTGTACTCGGCCGCGGCGAGGCCGGGCAGGTTCCGCGCGGCTCCGGCGAAGAAGCGGAGGGTGTCGACGATCGCGGGCAGCTCCTCGGCCCTGAACTGGCGGGGCGGCTTGCCGGTGTCACCGGTCTCGGCGGCCACGAAGGCCTCGGCGTGCTCCTCGACGGCGTCGGCGATGCCGAGCAGGGCGCGCTGGCGTACGGCCGGTGTCGTCGTGGACCAGTGGGCGTACGCGGCAGCGGCGGCCGCGCAGGCGGCGTCCGTGTCGGCCCGGCCGGAGAGCGGGGCGTGACCGCGCACCCGGCCGGTGGCGGGGTCGACCAGCTCCATCGTCTCGCCCGAGGCGGCGGGCCGGTCCACGCCCGCCAGGTGGTTGAGCACGGGGTCAGCCACGGCGCAGCGCCTCCTCGGCGGCGTCGCGTCCGGTGCGTACGGCGCCTTCCATGTAGCCGGCCACCCACTGGTCCGATCCGCAGACGTAGAAGGGTGGTTCGTGGGTGCCGTGGAGGGGGCCGACGGCCATGACGTCGCCGGGGGTCCACTGGGTGACGTACCCCTGGGTCCACGGGTCGGTGCCCCACGTCCGGACGTACGTGGCGAGCGGCCGGTACGCCTCGTCGCCGTAGAGGCGGGCGATGTCGGCGAGGAGTTCGCGCGTGCGCAGCGGGGCGGGTGCGCCGAGCAGGACGCCGAGCCTCTCGGGCGGTACGAGGGCGGAGAGGATGCCCTCGTTCTGTGGCCAGGTGCTGCCGAGGACCCCTTCGCATTCGGAGAGGCCGTTGCGACCGAGGTCGCGCCAGAAGGGCCGGTCGTAGGCGGCGACGAACTTGGCGGCGAGGGCCTGGCGCTGGCGGTGCAGGGAGGCGAGTCTTCCGTCGGACACGCCGGTGACGCTGACCTGGCGGAGCGGGCCGACGGGCAGGGCGCTGACGAGGGCGCCGGCGGTGAGGGTCTCGCCGCCGGCCAGCCGTACGGAGCAGTGTCCGGGCCGGCGGACCGTGACGGCTTCGACGGGCGCTCCGGTACGGATGCGTCCGCCGAGGGCGGCGGCCATGCGCAGGGCGACCGTGGCGGAGCCCTCGGCGACCCGCAGGCCCTCCCAGGCCTCGTAGTCGTAGGCGTCGGGGCCGGGGACGGCGGCGTGCTTGCGCAGGGCGGCGAGCAGGGACGTACGCTCGTACGAACCGTCGGCGAGGGCGAGTTGGCCGATCTCCCAGAGGCGGACGACGGCCGGGGTGGCGCCATGGGCGCGCAGCCAGTCCCCGACGGAGGAACGGTCGAGGTCCGTGGCGTCGGGGTGGGACCAGGGGTCTCCCGGGTCGACGGACCGGGCGAGTGCGCAGAAGGCGGCGGTGACCTTCTGGTGGCAGGCGTCGTCGCCGGGGCCGAACCAGTGGGGCGGATCGCCCTCCCCGACCCCTTCGGGCGTGGCGCGGGTCAGGGCGCCGGGCTCGGCGACGTAGCTGGGGACCAGGGTGAGGCCGAGTTCCGCGACGAGGGTCAGGTAGGCGGTGTGGGCGCGGCCGACGACCTCTCCGCCGAGCTGGACCAGCCGGCCGTCGGGGAGTTCGGTCTGTTCGACGCGTCCGCCGACCCGGTCCCGGGCCTCGACGACGAGGACGTCGGCTCCGCCGGCGGCGAGGTCGCGTGCCGCGGCGAGACCGGCCAGGCCGGCGCCGAGCACGATGACGTCGTGGTTCATGGGGTGTTCCTTCGGTCGGGCGAGGTCGGGGCGGGACCGGGTCGCGGCGGGTCGGGTCGGGTCGGGTCGGGCGGAGCCGTGGCGGAGCCGGGGCGCGGCTTCAGTCCAGGACGAGGCAGTGTTCGGGCTTCCAGCCGATCTCGACGCGCTCGCCGCCGCTCCAGCGGTCCTCCATGCGCGAGCGGACGGTGTTCTGCTCCAGCACGGACACCGTGACGCCGGGGGCCAGTTCGATGAGGTAGGTCGTCGTCGGGCCGCAATAGACGGTCTCGCGGACGACCCCGGCGGCGCGGGCCATGTCCGGCTCCAGGTCGGACAGCCAGATCTTCTCGGGGCGGATCGACAGGTTGACCCTGCTGCCCTCGGGGACGGACGGCCTCGGGCCGACGGGCAGTTCGGGGCCGTCGTCGAGGACGACCCGGCCGGAGCGGTAGGTGCCGGGGACGAGGTTGGAGGTGCCCATGAAGGAGGCGGTGAAGCTGCTCGTGGGGCGCTCGTACACGTCCTCGGGTGTTCCGCACTGCTCGACGCGGCCCTCGTTCATGACGGCGAGGCGGTCCGACATGGTCAGTGCCTCGTCCTGGTCGTGGGTGACGAAGACGAAGGTGATGCCGACCTCGCGCTGGATCTGCTTGAGCTCGACCTGCATGCGGCGGCGCAGTTTGAGGTCGAGTGCGGCCAGCGGTTCGTCGAGGAGCAGGACTTGCGGCCGGTTGACGAGGGCGCGGGCGAGGGCGACGCGCTGTTTCTGGCCACCGGAGAGGGTGGGCGGCTTGCGGCCCGCCAGGTGGCCGAGCTGGACGAGGTCGAGCATGTCGGAGACCCGTTCGCGGATCTCGGCGCGGCCGACGCCCTTGCGCTTGAGGCCGAAGGCCACGTTGTCGGCGAGCGAGAGGTGGTCGAAGAGGGCGTAGCTCTGGAAGACGGTGTTGACGTCGCGCTTGTTGGGCGGCAGGCCGGTGACATCCTGGCCGTCGAGGAGGACGCTGCCCGTGGTGGGGTCGGAGAACCCGCCGATCATGCGCAGGAGGCTGGTCTTGCCGCAGCCGGAGGGGCCGAGGAGGGAGAAGAACTCGCCTGCCGCGATGTCGAGTGCGACGTCGCGTACGGCGTAGGCGTCACCCGCGGCGGGGTACTGCTTGCTGACGTGGTCGAGCCGGACGGCGGGGGTCGGGTGGATGGGCGTCGGGGTCATGGGGGTCCGGGTCTCGGGGGTCCGGGTCGGGTGGGTCGGGTGCTCGGGTGTCGTGGGCATGGGTGTCACTTCCCGGAGAGCAGGTCGAGGCCGCCTCGGCGCCCGAACAGGCGCGGGATGGCGAGTGCGAGGACGATGAGGCCGATGGAGCCGGCCAGCATCAGGGTGCCGACGGCGTTGATGGTGGGCTGCACGCCGAACCGGATCGCCGAGTAGATGCGCACGGACAGGGGTTGCGGGTCCACGCCGGTGGTGAAGTAGGCGAGGACGAAGTCGTCGAAGACGAGGGCGAAGATCAGCACCGCGGACGCGAGGATGCTGGGCAGCAGCGCGGGGAGGGTCACCAGGCGCAGTGCCTGCCCGCGGGTGGCGCCGAGGTCCATGGCGGCCTCTTCGACCTCCGGGTTCAGGGCGGCGATGCGGGAGCGGAGGATGACCGTCACGTAGGAGATGGAGAAGGTGATCTCGGCGAGCATCACGGTGGTGGTGGAGAGGGTGATGCCGAGGCCCTTGAAGAGGAGCATCGCCGCGACGCCCGTGACGATCTCCGGGGTGATCAGCGGGACGAGCATGATCAGGCCGGCGAAGGAGCCGAGGCGGCTGCGGCTGCGTACGAGGCCCAGGGCCAGGGCCACGCCGAGGACGAGCGAGCCGGCCATGGCGACGAGGGACACCCGCAGGCTCATGCCGAGCGAGTCGAGGAGTACGTCGTCGTGGAGGAGGGCCGTGTACCAGCGCATGCTGACGCCGTCGAGGACGGTGAGGGACTTCTGGGCGTTGAAGGAGAACAGGACGACGACGCCGACGGGGAGGTAGAGGAGCAGGAAGAAGAGGGCGGTGACCGCGATGGCGAAGCGGGGGCGGCGCTCGGCCCCGCGCCGGCGGCGCCGCTGCGTGCGCGGCCCCTGCCGGGGGCTCCCGTCCTTCCGCCCGCTCGGGGCCTCCTGCGGGCTCGGGGCCTGCTGCGGGCTCGGGGCCCGCGGCGTGCTCGGACGCGGCTGTGTGCTCATCGGGCGGCCTCCGCCTCGTCCTTGCGGGTGCGTCGCAGATAGCCGAGCATCCCGAGGAACAGGACCGCCATCAGCAGCATGGTGAGGGCCGAGCCGAGGGGCCAGTTCTGCCCCTGGAAGAACTTGTCCTGGATCAGGTTGCCGATCATGATCTGGTCGGGGCCTCCCATGAGCTGGGCGCTGACGAAGTCGCCCATGGCGGGCAGGAAGACGAGGACGCAGCCGGCGGCCGCTCCCTGCCGGGTGGCGGGGACGGTGACGAAGAGGAAGGTGCGCAGGGGGCCGCCGTAGAGGTCGCGGCCGGCCTCGATGAGCGAGGTGTCCATGCGCTCCATCGCCGCGTACAGCGGGATGATCATGAAGACGACGAAGCCGTAGACGAGTCCGGCGATCACTCCCACGCCGGTCTGGAGGATCTTGGTGCTGTCGTCGGCGAGGCCGATCGCGCGCAGGGCCCGCAGCAGCGGGCCGTCGTCGGAGAGGACGACGGACCAGCCGTACATCCTGACCAGGTAGTTCGCGAAGAACGGGACGACGATCGCGGCGATCAGCAGGTTCTTGAAGCGGCCGCCGCGCAGGGCGATGGCGTAGGCGACCGGGTAGGCGATGGCGAGGCTGATGAGGCAGGTGATCAGCGCGTAGCCGAGGGAGCGCAGCAGGACGGTGCTGTAGGCGGGGTCGGCCAGTGCGGTGAGGTTGGCGAAGTTGAGTCCGAAGCGCGGGTTGCCGAGGGGGTCGGTGGTGCCGAGCGCCAGGGTGGCCACGAGGAGGAGGGAGGCGACGAGGAAGCCGGTCATCCAGAGGGTGCCGGGGAGCAGGAGCCAGGTCCACAGGCGTGGCTGCCTCGTCCGGGTGCGGGTGCGGGTGCGCGGAGGGGCTCCGGGCCCGGTCCGGTCCCCGGGTGGTGCCTTCGGCGCGGCCGGGTCCCGGGGCGTCCGGACCGCGGTCCCGGTGCGGTCGCTGCGTGTCGCCATGTCAGCCGGCCTTCACGTCGGTCCAGGCGGCGTCGCGGGCCCGTTCGGTGCCCGCGTCGCCGTTGCGGAAGAAGAGGTCGGCCGCCAGGTCGTCGGCGGTCACCAGGCACTGGGGGAACGGCTCGACGAGTGCGGCGTAGGTGTCCTCCGTGCCACGGACCGGCATCGGGTAGCCGATGTACTCGATGTTCTTCTTCACGTTCTCCGGGCGGAGCATGTAGTCGATGAAGAGCATCGCGGTGCCGGGGTGCTGCGCGTTGGCGGGTATCGCGTAGCAGTCGGAGTTGACGGGGGCGCCCTCGCGGGCGACCTCGAAGCCGAATACGGACGGGTCCTCGGCCTGGGCGAGCATGGCGGCCATGTCGCCGCTCCACGCCTGGGTCATGTCGGCGTTGCCGTTGAGGAGGTTGTTGTAGCTGTCGCTGGAGAAGCCGCGCAGGCGGGGGCGGAGCGAGCGCAGGGTGTCGGTGACGCGGGCGAGGTCGCCTTGGTCGCCGGTGGTCAGGTCCAGGCCGAGCTTGAGCGCGCCCAGGCCGAGCACCTCGTCACGGTCGTCGAGGACGAAGACCTTGCCCCTGGCCTTCTCGTTCCACAGGTCTTCCCAGGAGCCGGTCAGGTCGCCGAGCCGGTCCCGGCGCCAGCCGATGCCCGTCTTGTACATGGTGAACGGGACGGTGTGCGCGGAGCGGCGGTCGTACCAGGGGTCGGCGAAGTAGCCGTAGCCGCCGAACACGGCCTCGGCGCCCCGCAGCTTGGAGTGGTCGATCGTACGCAGCCTGCCGCCGGTGGCGAGGCGCTCGGCCCATTTCGCGGTGGGGAAGATGATGTCGTAGCGGTTGCCGGCGTTGAGTTTGGCGGCCATGCCCTCCATGGAGTCGTAGTTCGACTGGACGACCTTGACGCCGTACTCCTTCTGGAAGCCTTCGAAGACGGTGGGGTCGACGAAGTCCGCCCAGTTGAAGTAGACGAGGTCGCCGTCGACCTTGACGTCGATGGGTGCTTGCGCGGTCGCCCGGTCCGCCGGGTCGTCGGCGGTGGCGAATCCGCAGCCGGAGGCGGTGAGGGCGAGGGCCGCGGCGGTGCCGGCGCGGAGGAACGAGCGTCTGGTCGGAAGGAGTGCCTCGGGGGACATGGGGTCCTCTCCGTAGGGGCCGCAGGGGGACGGCGGGAACGAGCGGTACGTGGGGGCTCGGTCATGCGGCGGGCGCGGCGTGGGGGTGGCGGGGCGCTGCGTCGCGCACGTGCGGTGGTGCGGGTGGGGGCGCGGACGGGGGGTTCGGGCCTGGGCGCGGCCCTCTAGGGGGTGTCGAGGTCCGCTCGGATGCGGCCGGCGAACCAGCCGACCGCCGACTCGCGCCGCGACAGCGGTCCGGGCTCGAAGCCGGGGGTGGAGAGCCCCTTCTGCACGCGGGCGACCAGTTCGGCGTCCTCGTCGTTGGTGATCCAGCCGATGTGGATGTTCAGGCGCCGCGCGAGGCGGGTGCGCAGGCTGGTGCCGCGGCGGGTGTAGAACGCGCCGGGGACGGCCACGCGGTCCACGGCCGTGGGGATCGCGGTCCAGGCCAGTACGTGGTCGGGGTAGAAGTCGATCAGGGTGTTCGGGTAGATGACCGCGTACCGCCAGATCCGGCGGTCGGCCTCGCCGAGGCCCGGCATGGGGGCGGCGATGCGCTGGTAGAGGCGCTCGGCCCAGTTCGAGGACGGCTTGTCGCGCAGCGGGGAGGCGAAGAGCGCGTAGGACTCCTCGATCTCGCAGGTGTAGCCCTGGTAGTCGAGCAGCCGCATCAGACCGGGGTGGGCGACGGGGACGTGGTAGCCCTCCAGGTAGTTGTCGACCGCCACCTTCCAGTTGGCCTGCTGCACCTCGGCGGCGGCCAGGTCGTGGATCCGGGCGCGGCCGATGGGCACCAGGTCGGCTCCGGCGTAGTGGCCGACCGCCTCGGCGAGGCCCGCGCAGCTCTTGGCCAGCGGTTCGGCGCCGGGGTCGAGGTTGACGAAGACGAAGCCGAGGAACGACTCGACCCGGGCCGGGAAGAGGCCGAGCTTCGGTTTGTCGAGGCAGGGGATCTGGCGGGCCTCCGGGGCGCCGACCAGGCTCCCGTCGAGGCGGTACGTCCAGCCGTGGTACGGGCAGCGGATCGCCTTGCCGTCGGGTTCCGGGGCGGTGACCAGGCGGGTCCCGCGGTGGCGGCAGACGTTGAGGTGGGCGGCGAGGCCGCCGTCCTCGGTGCGGACCACGAGGACCTCGCGGTCGGCGACGGTGGCTGCGAGCCGCGCGCCCGGGTTCGGCAGGTCGGACTCGTGGCACACGAGCTGCCAGGACCGGGCGAAGACGTGCCGGGTCTCCGCGGCGGCGGTCTCGGGGTCGGTGTAGTAGCGGGCGGGGAGGGCGGGCCCGGGCACGTCGGGGGCGGCAGGCTCGCGGTCGGGCCCGCGAGCGGGGGGCTCGGGGGTGAGCGGCCCGGGAGCCGGGGCCTTGGGGGCTGCGGCGGGGCCCGGCGGCCCGGTCCGCTCGGACCGAAGGGCGGCGTCGGACCGATCCACGGCGTCGGATCGACCGGTGCGGCCTGTCGGGGATTCGGGAGCTCTTGAATGCATCGGTAACTCCTCCGTGCCGGCGTGCGGCGATCGGTAGCGGCGTTCGATGGCGAGGCAAGACGAGGCGGGGCGGGGGTGGGACAAGGCAGAGCGGAGGCAAGGCGGTCCATCGGCGGACAGGCGGTCGGGGCGGGGAAGCCGGAACCAGGCTGACCGATTGGACAGCCAGATTGCTGGCTCATTTCCACCGGGTCAAGACTTGTTCACTGACCGATCGGTCAGCTAGCGTGATTCTTGCCTGACCGATCGGTCAGCAAACGTGCTTTCCTGTCGCCGCACCGGCCCTGCTCCCGCATTCGCCCTGCTCACCAGGGCGGAGGCGGCGGACGCAGCCGTGCGGCCCGCCCGGCCGGTCCGGGCCCGCACCCCCGATCCCCTCCGATCCCCCGCCGCGCCCCCGGCTCCCGCCGGGCGCAGGGCCGGCGGCGGTATCCCATCCCCCGGAGGCACGCATGAGCGGTCGTCGGCGTCTGGACTGGCTCGGGCTCACCCCCGAACCGGAGCGAGAACTCCCCGCAGCGGTCGCCGCCCTGCGCGCCTCGTCCCGCGGTGCGCCCCCGGGTCCGCCACCGCAGGCCCTGGCGGCCGCCGAGCGGCGCCGCGTGGAACGCCTGATCCTGCGCGGCAGCCGGCACAGCTGGCTCCGCTACCTCGCCGAGGTCACCGACCTGGTGACCGGCGTGGCCGCCGGGTCCCGGACGGGCGACCCGGCCGCCGCCCTGCTCGCCGGCGAGGTCGTCCTCGACCACCACCACATGCTCATCGGCCTCCCCGGACCGGGATACGGCCGCACCGCCCGGGACCGCACCGCGCTGGAGAGCGCCGTACGGACCCTGCGCACCCACACCACGACAGGAGTCGGCCGATGACCACGATCCGACTCCCGACGGCGCGGCCGCCAGGCAGCGTCCTCGGGGCGGCCCCGCACCTCGCCGAAAGCGCCGACGCCTACCGCGCCGCGGGCGGCTACGGTGACGCCACCGGCCCGCAGGACCTGCTCGCCCATCTCGACGCCTCCGGGCTGCGCGGCCGCGGCGGGGCCGCCTTCCCGGCCGCCGTCAAACTGCGCTCCGTGCGCCACTCCGGCGGCTCCCCCGTCGTCGTGGCCAACGGCGAGGAGGGCGAACCGGGCTCGGCCAAGGACCGCTGGCTGCTGCGGGCCCGGCCGCACCTGGTCCTCGACGGCCTCGCCCGTGCCGCCGCCGTCACCGGAGCCGTGCGCGGCTTCGTCTACCTCTCGGACCCGGTCGCGGCCGAGAGCGTGCGCCGGGCCCTCGCCGAGCACCCGCCGCCCCTGCCCGTCGCGGTCGTCGAGACCGGCCACACCTACGTCGCCGGTGAGGAGACGGCGGTCGTCCGCCGGATCGACGGCGGCCCGGCGCTGCCCACCGCCAAGCCGCCCCGCCCGTTCGAGCGGGGCGTGGGCGGCGCGCCGACCCTGGTGTCCAACGTCGAGACGCTCGCCCGGATCGCGCTCACCGCCACCCACCCCGACCTGCGGCGCGCCATCGCCCGCCACACTCTGGTGACGCTGTCCGGCGGCCCGGCCGCGCCCGTGCTCACCGAGGTCCCGTACGGCATCACGCTGCGCACCCTCGCGGCGCGGTACGGGAACCCCGACCCGGCCGGCGCGCTGATGGGCGGGCTGTTCGGCGGCCTCGTCGACGCCCCTGCCCTGGATCTCCCCCTCGACCCCGGCGCGCTCACCGCCGCCGGCACCGCCCTGGGGTGCGGGGCCATCCGCTTCCTCGCCCCCGGCAGCTGCCCCGTGACCACTGCCGCCGATGCGGCCGCGCATCTCGCGGCCGAGAGCGCCCGGCAGTGCGGGGTCTGCGTGTCCGGCACCGCGGCCGTCGGCAAGGCCCTGTACGGCCTCGCCGCCGGCACCGCCGGCCCGGACACCGCGGACAGCCTGCTCCGCTGGTCGCGGGGCCTGACCGGGCGCGGCGCCTGCGGACTCCTCGACGCCGCCGCGGGGATCGCGGGCAGCCTGCTGCGCTCCTTCCCCGAACGGGTCCGCTCCCATCTCGCCGCGCCGTGCCCGGCCTGCGCGGACGCCGTGCCCGCGCACGGCCGGCGCCGCCTCACCGTGGCCGTGCCGGAGGTCTCCTCCCCGCCCACCGCCGCCCCCGTGCCCGCGCTGAAAGGAACGCCATGAAACTCCTGCTCGACTCCACCCGCTGCCAGGGCTACGGCCTGTGCCAGGAACCGGCACCCGACCTGGTCGAACTCGACGAATGGGGCTACGCGAACATCATCGCCGTCGTCGTCCCGCCCGGCACCGAGGACGCCGCCCGCGCCTGCGTCGAAAGCTGCCCCAACTCCGCCCTGCGCGTGGAGGGCTGACATGGGACGCGACCTGACCGCCCTCTTCGACCCCCGCTCGGTCGCCGTCGTCGGCGCCAGCGACGACCCGGCGAAGTACGGCCACGCGGTGGCCGCCCAGGCCCTGCGCGCCCCCGACCGGCGGCCCGTCCACCTGGTCAACCGGCGCGGCGGCACCGTACTCGGCCGCACCGCGGCCACCTCCCTGTCCGCCGTCGGAGAACCCGTCGACCTGGTGGTGGTCTCCGTACCCGGCGCCGGCTTCGAGGCCGCCGTCGACGAGGCCCTGGCCTGCGGGGCCAAGGCGATCGTCGCCATCACCGCGGGCTTCGCCGAGGCCGGCCCCGCGGGCCTGGCCCGGCAGCGGGCGGTCGCCGACCGGGTGCGGGCCGCCGGAGCCGTCCTCGTGGGCCCCAACTGCCTGGGCATCGCCGACAACACCACCGAGCTGTACCTCGCCTCGGACCGCTTCGCCCCCGGCGGTGTCGCCCTGCTCAGCCAGAGCGGCAACCTCGCCCTCGAACTCCAGCTCCGCGGCGAGCCGCACGGCCTCGGCTACTCCCGCTTCGTCTCCCTCGGCAACCAGGCCGACGTCACCCTCGTCGACCTCGTCCAGGACTGCGCCCGCCACGAGGCCACCTCGGCCATCGCCGTGTACGCCGAGGACTTCGGCGACGGCCGGGCCTTCGCGGCGGCCGCCGCCGCGGCGGGCAAGCCGGTGGTGCTGCTCACGGCCGGCCGGGGCACCGCCTCCGCCCGCAGCGCCCAGTCGCACACCGGGGCCCTGACCACCTCGGCCGACGTGGTGGCCGCCGCCTGCCGCGACGCGGGGGTCGAACTCGTGCGCACGCCGAGGGAGATGACCGTCGTCCTGGCGGCACTGGGCGCCGGGGTGCGTACGCGGGGCAGGCGGACCGCGGTCTTCACCGACGGCGGCGGCCACGGCGCGGTCGCCGCCGACGCGGCCGAGGACGCCGGGCTCGACGTACCGGAACTCGGCGGGCCGACGCAGGACGCGCTGCTGACCGTGCTGTGGGAGCAGTCGTCGGTCGGCAACCCCGTGGACCTGGCGGGAATGGGTGAACAGCGGCCCCTGTCCTACGCGGACACGGTCGGGGCACTGCTGGCCTCCGACGAGGTCGACGCCGTGTTGATGACCGGGTACTTCGGTGGTTACGCCGCCTCCGAGGGCGGACTCGGCGGCAGCCCGGCGGGCGGTTCCGTCCTCGCGGAGGGCGAGGCCCGGGCGGCCAAGGAGATCGTCTCCCACCTCGTGTCGGCGCCGAAGCCGCTGGTCGTGCAGTCGATGTACCCGCGGTCGCCGAGCTGCCGGACGCTGGCCGAGGCCGGGGTGCCGGTGTTCGCCGCCACCGAGGACGCCGCCCGCGCGCTGGCGGCGATGACCGGACGGGAGGCGGCGGACCGCAGCGCCGGCGTGCCCCCGCTGCCGTCCGCCGCCACGCCGCTGGCGGATCCGGGCTACCACGGGGTGCGGGCGCTGCTCGGCGCCGCCGGGGTGCCCTTCCCGGCGGCGCGCGAGATCACGGACGAGGCCGGACTGCTCGCCGCGGCCGCGGAGTTCGAGGGTCCGTACGTCCTCAAGGCCCTGCACGTCCTGCACAAGTCCGACGCCGGCGGGGTGGCCCTGCGCCTCGCCGACCGGGACGCGCTCCTCGCGGCGTACCGGGAGATGCACGCCCGCCTGGGCGCACCCGCCTACTCGGTCGAGGCGATGGCCGATCTCACGGACGGCATCGAGCTGATCGTGGGCGTGAACCAGGATCCGCGGTTCGGGCCGGTCGCCCTGGTCGGCCTCGGCGGCGTCCTCACCGAGACGCTCCGCGACGTCGCCTTCGCGCTCGCGCCCGTACCGGCCGCGCGGGCCGAGGCCCTGCTGCGCGGTCTGCGCAGCGCCGCGCTGCTGGACGGCGTACGCGGCCGGCCGGCCGTCGACGTGGCCGCGGCCGCGGCCGTCATCGAACGGATCACCACCGTCGCCGCGGCGCATCCGGAGATCGCCGAACTGGAGGTCAATCCCCTGCTGGTGCGCCCGGACGGCGCCCTGGCCCTGGACGCGCGGGCCGTCCTGCGCCGACCGCTCCACCCCACCACCTGTGCTCTGGAGGACTGACCCCCCATGGACTTCCGCTACACGCCCGAACAGGCCGATCTCAAGGCCCGCGCCGCCTCCTACGCCCGGCTGCTGATGCGGTACGAGGACCGGTCGGAGGAGGCGGGCGGCCCGCTGCCCGTCGAGACCGTCCGTGAACTGACCCGCGCCGCCATGGACGCGGGCGTCTACGCCATCAACATGCCCGCCGCATGGGGCGGCGCCGGCCTGTCCCTGCTGGACCAGGTCATCGTCGAGGAGGAGTTCGGCAAGGTCACCAACTGCCTGTGGGACATCCCCTGGCGGCCCGCGAACGTCCTCGCCCACGGGACCGGGGCGCAGCGCGAGAAGTACCTGTTGCCGGTGATCCGCGGCGAGCGGTTCGACGCGTTCGCGGTGACCGAGCCCGGTGCGGGCTCCGACCCGGGCTCGGGCACGAGCACCGCGACCCGAACCGACGGCGGCTGGCTGCTGAACGGCGAGAAGTGGTTCGTGACCTGCGGCGACATCGCGGACTTCCTGCTGGTGCAGGCCGACGCGGGGCCGGAGCGCGCCGCGACGCTGTTCTTCGTGGACAAGCAGGCGCCCGGGGTCGAGATGACACGGGTCCCCCGCTTCATGCACTCCGCGGTGAACGGCCACCCCGAGTTCACGTTCACCGAGGTCTTCGTCCCCGACGCGGACGTGCTCGGGGGTGTCGGCAACGGCTACGAGCTGACCAAGGAGTGGTTCACCGACGAGCGGCTGATGATCGCCGCCCGGACCGTCGGCGCCGCCGAACGGGCCCTGGAACTCGCCCGGGACTGGGCGGTGGAGCGCCGCCAGTTCGGCTCCCCCATCGCCGACTTCCAGCTGATCCAGGGCATGCTCGCCGACTGCGCCGTCGACATCGCCGTCAACCGGGCCTACACCCACCAGGTGGCCTGGGAGGCGGACCGGCCGGAGACCGACCGCAAGACGCTGCACGCGAAGGCCTCGACGGCGAAGCTCGCGGCGAGCGAGGCCGCGGGGCGGGTCATCGACCGGTGCGTGCAGATCTTCGGCGGGCGCGGCTACGACCGTACGTACCCCGTCGAGCGCATGTACCGCGAACTGCGCGTCGACCGGATCTGGGAGGGCACCTCCGAGATCCAGCGCCTGATCATCGCCAACGAACTGATCAAGCGCGGCACCCGGGCCCTCGCCCTCCCCGCCTGCGCCCCCACCCCCGCCCCCTCCTCCGCTTCCTGACGACCGCTCCCCCACCACGACCCAGAGGACAGACAGAACATGGACTTCCGCCTCACCGCCCGCCAGGAAGAGCTCCGGGGCGCGGCGCGCTCGCTCACCGACTTCATCATGAAGTACGAGCTCGACTGCGAGGAGAACAACGGGCTGCCCCCGCGGGCCCACACCGAGATCCGCGACGCCGTCCTGGACAGCGGGCTGCAGGCCGTCAACATGCCGAAGGAGTGGGGCGGCGCGGGCCTGACCATCCTGGAGCAGGTCACGGTCCAGGCGGAGCTCGGCCGGCTCACCGGGGCCCTGTGGGACATGGTGTGGCGTCCGGCCAACGCCCTGTCCTTCTGCACGCCCGAGCAGCGCGAGCGCTACCTCGTCCCCGTGATCCGCGGGCAGCGCCGGGACTGCTACGCGGTGACCGAGCCCGAGGCGGGGTCCGACCCGCAGAACCTGCGGACCACGGCGACGCGGACCGACGGCGGCTGGGTCCTCAACGGCGAGAAGTGGTTCGTGACCGTCGGCGACCACGCCGACTTCATGATCGTGCTGGCCGCCGCCGGGGAGGAGCGCGCACCGACCCTCTTCCTGGTCGACAAGGACACGACGGGCATCGAGATGACCCGGGTGCCGCGCTGGATGCACACCTTCGTCTACGAGCACCCCGAGTTCACCTTCACCGAGGTGTTCGTCCCCGACGACGCGGTCCTCGGCGAGGTGGGCCAGGGCTACGACATCACGCGCTCCTGGTTCACCGAGGAACGGCTGATGATCGCCGCCCGGACGATCGGGGCGGCGGAGCGGGCCCTGGAACTCGCCCGGGACTGGGCGGTGGAGCGGCGCCAGTTCGGCTCGCGCATCGCCGACTTCCAGCTGATCCAGGGCATGCTCGCCGACAGCGCCGTGGACATCGCCGTCAACCGGGCCTACACGCACCAGGTGGCCTGGGAGGTCGACGAGGGCGTCCTCGACCGCAAGACGCTGCACGCGAAGGCGGCCATCGCGAAGCTGGCGGCGAGCGAGGCGTCGGGGCGGGTGATCGACCGGTGCCTGCAGATCTTCGGCGGGCGCGGCTACGACCGCTCCTACCCGGTCGAGCGCCTCTACCGTGAGCTGCGCGTCGACCGGATCTGGGAGGGCACCTCCGAGATCCAGCGCCTGATCATCGCGGGCGAACTGGTCAAGCGCGGTACGGGTGTTCTGCGGATGCCGTCCGCCGAGTGACGGGGGGGCCGGGCCGGTGGTCCGGACGGCGCCCACCGGGCCGCCCGGACCGCCGGCCGCTCCCGCTCCCGCTCCCGCCCACGCCCACGGCCCCGTGGACAGCGGGAGCGGCACGGGCCCCGGGGGCGTCGGAAGCATCAAGCATCATCAGGCATCACAGGAGGGAGGACCGGTCGATGACCGATGTCGAACGGGTCGGGATCGTGGGCTGCGGACTGATGGGATCCGGTATCGCCGAGGTCTGCGCCCGGGCCGGACGCGACGTCGTGGTGGTGGAGACGAACCGTACGGCCGCCGCGGCCGGCCTGGAGCGGATCGTCCGCTCCCTGGAACGCGCTGCGGCGTCCGGGAAGCTGACGGCCGCCGAACGGGACGCCGCCGTCGGCCGGATCGCGGTGACCGCCGACGTGGCGCGGCTGGCCGACCGGGACCTGGTCGTGGAGGCGGTGGCGGAGGACGAGCGGGTGAAACTGGAGGTCTTCGCCCTGCTCGACCGGGTGGTGGAGCGCCGGGACGCCGTCCTCGCGACGAACACGTCCTCCATCCCCGTCATCAGGCTGGCCACGGCCGTCTCACGGCCGGAGCAGGTCGTCGGCCTGCACTTCTTCAACCCCGTACCGGTGCTCGCGCTGGTCGAGCTGGTGCCGTCCCTGCTCACCGCCGAGGAGACCGTCCGGCGGGCGCACGCGTTCGCCTCCGAGGTGCTGGGCAAGGAGGTCGTCCGCGCCCGGGACCGGGCGGGGTTCGTCGTGAACGCGCTCCTCGTGCCGTACCTGCTGGCCGCCGTGCGCATGGCCGAGTACGGCACCGCGTCGGCCGAGGACATCGACCGGGGCATGACCCTGGGATGCGCGCACCCGCTGGGACCGCTCGCCCTGGCCGATCTGATCGGCCTGGACACGGTGCAGGCCATCGCGCGGTCGATGTACGCGGAATACAAGGAACCGCTGTACGCCACGCCGCCGCTGCTGGCCCGGATGGTCGACGCGGGCCGGCTGGGCCGCAAGACGGGCAGGGGCTTCCACACCTACGGCGACCGCGGGGGCGGCGCGATGCGCGAGGATGGTGCCGTGGTGGCCACGGCAACCGGGCCCACCCGCCCGGTCCACGGGCGCCGACACGGGGAGCAGCCGACGTGACCAAGGCCGAGCGCGCAATCGAGACGCGTGAGCGAATCCTCACGGCCGCCTGCGAGGTGATCGCCGACATCGGCTTCGAGAACGTCAGCATGCGCAAGGTCGCCGAGCACGCCGGGGTGTCGAAGGCCCTGCTGCACTACCACTTCGACACGCGCGAGAAGCTCTTCGCCGAGGCGATGACGCATTCCTTCGCGCAGACCGGTACGGACACCGAGGGAGTCCCCGACTCGGTGCCCTCCTCCGTCGTCCTGGCCCGCATCCTGCGCAGCATGCTCCCGACGGACGCGGAACTGCGCCAGGACTGGAAGCTCTGGCAGGAGTTGTGGGTGCGGGCCCAGCGCGACACGGCGGCCCGGCACTTGGCCGTCGACCTGTACGACCAACTGCACGCGTGGGTCGGCGGGGCCGTGGAACGGGGCATCCGCTCCGGGGAGTTCACCGACTGCGACGTCGCCGCGCTCGGCACCCTCGTACTGGCCCTGTGCGACGGCCTCGGCATCCGGCTGATGCTCGACGACCCCCGGGTGGACCTCGCGGCGGCCCGGTCGACGATCTGGCGGGCCATCGCACCCGCGCTGGGCATCGCCCCGGAGTTCCCGGACGTCTGACGGGTCCGGCCGGTCAGCCGGTCCTCCGGCCGGTCGGCCGGCCGCTTCAGCCGGGACCGTGCACGGTCTGTACGCGGCCGACCGGGTCGACGGTGAGGGCGACCCGCTCCGTCCTGTTGCCCAGCGCCAGCACGATCCACACGACGCCCCACAGGAGGCAGGTGAAGATGGTCAGGATCGCGTGCAGGAGGTGGTTGACGTTCCCGCCGCGCACCAGCACCGCCTGGGTCGGAGAGCGCGATTCGACGCGCCATCCGAGGGCGACGTACTGGTTCACCCTCCAGTCGAGGACCGCGGTCCGCCGTGCGTCGTCGAGCGGCTCGCCCGGGGGCGCGTAGAACAGTTCCGGAGGGGGATCGGGGAGCGGCCCCCAGCCCTTCGGTCGGTCGGAGTTGGCCATCGGTCCTGCCTCCCCACACGTCGGGGCCGCCGGAGGGCGGCACCGGGGGCGGGACGGCATCGCCGGGTCCCGCATATCCCCAGGGTGCTCCGGGCGGGCCGGTCCGGCATTCCGAGCCCGCCGGACCGCTCCCGTGTCGCACATCAGTACGAATTCAGTTCCGGTCTTCCGGCCGTTGTCAGTGGTGCGCCCTACAGTCGGGGCATTCCCGTTCACGGGTTGAGGCGGGCTGCCTCGCTGCACGATCCCGCCCCACCGGACCCCCTCGGGGGACAGCGCCCGGTGGGGTGGCGCGCGGCCCCGGCGGCGGCTCGCCGGGACCTCAGTCCCAGAACTCGCCGTCGTGCGGGAGTGCGGCGAAGTGGTCCGGATCGTGGGAGAGGAAGACCCGGATGCCGGCCCGGGACAGCGCGCGCAGGCGCCCGTGGGTCAGCATCTTCTCCTCGGTGTTCCAGTCGCTGAGCATGGGCACGTTGTGGTCCAGCCCCTGCTGGAGGTGCGCGGCGTCGCCCATGAGGGCGATCCGTCCGTGGTGGTCGAGGTCCAGGACGAGGCCCTGGTGGCCGGGTGTGTGGCCCGCGGTGCGCACGAGCCTGAGCGTGCCGTCCTGGAACAGGTCGATGTCACCGCCCAGTTCGAGGAAGTCGTAGTTCCGGCTGCCCGCGTAGTCGTCGAAGGCGTAGCCCCGGGCCGTCCAGCGGTCCGGCCACCAGGCATGGCGCAGTTCGTCGCGCTGGGCCACATGCACGGCGTGCGGGAAGTAGGTCATCCCTCCCGCGTGGTCGAGGTGCAGGTGGGAGTAGAGGACGTACCTGACGTCGGTGAGCCGGTACCCGAGGCGCTCCAGCTGGGCGTCGACGGCGTGCGCCCGGGTGAACCCCTCGGCGCCGTAGGCCGCCCGCAGGCCCGGACCCCAGTGGGCCTCGGCCTGCTCGGGGTCCGCCACGCGGTGGTTGACCCCCGTGTCGAAGAGGACCGGTCCGTGCGTGGCGTGCTCGATGACGGCGACCGTGGAGGGGACGGTGACCATGCCGGTCGCGCCGTACACGAGGTCGCTCTTCGGCATGGTGAAGGGCCCGGCGTCCAGTGTCGTCACCCGTAGTCTCGCGGTCACCACGGGACCTCCCTCCCTCGCGGTGGGCGGACTCCACCTGTCCAGGATAGGGGTGCCCGGCGGATCGGGCTCGGACGGCGCCGGGACGGCCTACCGCTTGTGGGGCGGGTCCACGCGTCGGAGGGCCTGGGCGAGGGCGGTCGGCGAGTCCACCGAGACGTACACGGTCACCGCCGCCACCGGTCCGTGCGGGCCCAGGTCGAGGAGTACGGGCGGGTCCAGGTGCACGGCCACGTTCAGGGCGCTCTCCACCGAGCAGGCCACCGCGCCCGGTTCGCCGGGCACCGGCCTCGGGCCCCGGCCGGCGACGGTGCGTACCACCGGGGAGGTGGAGCGGACCGCCGAGCGCGGCAGGGTCAGGTCCCCGAGGAAGGCGGTCCGCAGGACCAGCCGTGTCTCGTCCACCTGGTGCGGGTGCCGGACCAGGGCGGCCACCAGGCCCAGCCCGCCCAGCACGAGCAGGAGTTCCAGGGCCGCGTGCACCGGCCGGACCGCGGGCGGCAGCATCGAGGAGAGCAGGAAGGCCGCCACGATCTCCGTCACCGCCAGGACCAGCACCACCTGCCGTGTACCGGCCGAGTGTCCCGGTCCGGGCCCCGGTACCGGCGGACGCCGCAGCACGACCGCCGTCAGCGACGCCGCCCATATCCGCAGGATCCCGGCCCGGGTGGGCCGGGGCGTCACGGTCCCTGCCGTCGGTTCCGTCACCGTCACGGCCGCCCCCTGCCCGTCGTCGCCGCGCTGCTTCCCCTGTCAAGGCTCGCGCGCGTCCCGCGGGGTGGGCAGTGACAAATGTCAGGGGTGCGCGGACGGTACCGCGCGCGGGTCTCCCGGGGCTGGGGAATCGGTGAATCGGGGACGGCGGCGCGGAACGGTCGGCAGGATGGCCGCATGGACCGTGGGGACTTGAGGCCGCGCGGGTCGCGGCCGGTGGTGGTGCGGGTGCCGGTGGAACCGGTGGAAGCCGCAGTGGAAGCCGATGCGCTCGACGCCGCGGCGCGTGCGGGCGATGTGGTGGTGCGCGGACCGCTGTTCGGGGTGGCGGCGCAGTCCCCCGAGGACGGGCCGCGCTGGCGGGTGGTGCTCGAAGTGACGGCCGGCTGCCCGCAGCAGGCGCGCGACGCGCTGAACTCGCGGCTGTGGTTCCACGCGAAGGACGAGGCGAAGGACCGGGCGGAGCGGCGCGCGCTCCTGGCGGCGGTCGCCCGGCTGGAGCGCGAGCGGGTCGACGACCTCGTCGTGTGCGGGACCCGGTACCGGGTGGTGCGCGCCGAGGAGTACGCGGTGTCGGGCCCGGGCGGGATGGAGGCGCCGCGCCCGACCGACCCGGAGCCCCTCGTGCCCGACTGGGACCGGGCCGTCGGGGAGCCCGGGATCGATGAGGAGCTGGTCGTGGATCCGGATGCTCCGGTCACCCCTACACAGGCGTTCGAGCAGCTGGCGCTGCGCGGCCTGTGCTACACGGGCGACCGGTTCCCCGAGGAGGTGCGGGCCGACTCCCGGCAGGCCCTGGACACCCACCCCGACGTGCTGGTGATGCCGCCGACCTTCTCGGTCGTGGAGCGGACCGCCGACGGATGGCGGCCGGTCAGCGGCCCGCACGCGACCCCGCACGCCGCCCGCAAGTCGCTGGACTTCGCGCTGACCTGGATGTGGCCGCGGATGCGCGGTCACATCCCGCAGGACGCCGACCCGCGCACGGACGCCCGTACGTGGGCGGCCGCGGACGGCGGGAGGTCCGCCGACCTGCGGGCCGCGAAGCTCGCGGCGTACGCCGGTGCCGCGGACACGCTCCGGACCGGCCGGGTCAACCGGCTGGAGTTCCAGGACGTGCTGTACCAGATCGTCCGCACCCGCCGCCTGCTGCGCTGGGGGCCCGACGGGCCGGAGGGTCCGCGGCCGTCCGACGTCAACAGCCAGGACCCCGCACGCATCCACCTCACGCTGGACGAGGACGGCCGCGTCCTCCCCGACGAGTGACCCGCCCGCCGGCCCGCCCTTCCCGTGGAAGTCGGCGCCCGCCGGGCGTTTCGACGTGCGCCACCGGACCTCCATGGGCAACGGTGGACCCGCCCCGCTGTGCGACCCGCTGATGCCCCGAGGGAGACACCTGTGAACTGGACGCTCGAAGTCGTCCCCGTCCCTGTCACCGACATGGATCGCGCGAAGAGTTTCTACGCCGACAAGGTGGGCTTCGGCGTCGACCTCGACGACGAGGTCTCGCCCGGGGTGCGCATCATCCAGATGACGCCGCCCGGTTCCCGGTGCTCCATCGCCATGCTCCAGGGGATGCCCACGGCACCGGACGGCCGGGTCATGGCACCCGGCACCCTGCAGGGCCTCCAGCTGTGCGTCACGGACATCGAGGCGGCCCGCGAGGAACTGGTGGCCCGGGGCGTGGACGTGTCGCCCGTCCGGAACCTCGGCGCGTCGGGCTGGCAGGAGGGCAAGGGCGGAACCTGGAACTCCTTCATCACCTTCGACGACCCCGACGGCAATGGCTGGATCGTCCAGGAGGCGCCTTCGGAGCTGTCCGAGCGCTGACGGGGCGGGCTCGCTCCCCAGGGCGGGCAGATGTACCAAACCCGCCCCCTGCGGGGAGGAATCCCGGCGCGTACAGACCGGCCGCCCGCACAGCGGACCAGTACATTCCCGATTTCAGCCGGTTCGTACAAGTCTGGGGATGTGCCTTGCGTCGTATCGCTGTCGCTGTGACCCTGCTGACCGCCCTCTCCTGCGGTTCCTTCGTGGGCTCGCAGGCCGTCTCGGCCGCGAGCGCGTCGGCGGGCGGCGGCGGCCGGGGTACCAACATCCTGGTCGTCGGCATCGACAGCCGCGCCGGGCTCTCCGCCGCCGAGAAGCGGCGGCTCCACGTGGGCGGCAAGGGGTGCAACTGCACCGACGTGATGATGCTCGTCCACCTGTCCCGGAACCGGCAGCGCGCGAGCATCGTCTCCATCCCCCGCGACTCGTACGTCGAGTACGCGGGCACCACCGCCGGCGCCCCGGCACGCAAGGGCAAGATCAACAGTGCGTTCGCGCTCGGCGGCGGCCCGCTCACCGTGGCCACCGTGGAGAAGGCCACCGGCCTCCGCATCGACCACTACCTGCAGACCGATTTCACGGGCTTCGAGCGGACGGTGAACAACCTCGGCGGTGCCACCGTGTGCACCGACACGCCGCTCAAGGACGAGAACTCCGGGCTCGACATCGGCGCGGGCCGCCATCTCGCCGACGGAAACCGGGCTCTGCGCTACGTCCGGGCCCGGCACGTCAACCTCCGCCCCGGCGACCTGGGCCGGGTCCGCCGCCAGCAGCGCGTGGTCAACGACCTGCTGGCCCGGCTCACCGCGGAGGGCGCACTGGCCGGCCCGATCAGCACGGCGCGGACCGTGCGCACCCTGCTGAAGACCGTACGCACCGACGCACGGACCGGCCTGGACGACCTGGTGCGTATCGGCTGGGCCCTCGGCCACCTCCGCTCGGACCGGACGGAGTTCGCGACCGTCCCCATCCGGCTCTTCGACCACCGCGTACCCGGAGTGGGCTCCACCCTGGTGTGGGACGAGGCCCGCTCGGCCGCACTGTGGGACGCGCTCGGCGCGGACCGCCCGATCACGGGCGACACCCGAATCCAGCCCGTCGCGGAGAACCCGGCCCCGACCGACCCGGCCCGGTTCACCGTGCACGTGGACGACGCCGACGTCGCCGCCGCCCTGCGCGGCAACGGGTTCGTCGTCACCGACACCTCGGCGGCCGCACCGCCCGCGCGACCGGCGGGCCCGCCGGTCGTCCGGTACGCCCCGGGCCAGGAGGAGAACGCGGCGACCGTCGCGGCCGCGCTGCCCGGCGCCCGCCTGCGGAGCGACCCGGAGCTCGACGGGTTCGTCGAGGTCGCCGTCGGCTCCCGGCCCGTCCAGGTCAAGGCCGTCACCTTCGACCGCAACGTGGCCGACGGCGCCCCCGTCACCGCCGAGCGGCTCCGCTGCGCCGAAGCCCCGGTGGCGGCGGGGGCCGCGCGGCCGGGGAGCGCCGTACCGCCGTCCGGGCGACGATGAGAGATGCGGACCACGCACAACCGCGGGCCGCGCCGGGTGAGCGGAGGCAGGAGCGCACCGCGGCGCGGCCTGGGCGCCGGACGGACGGTGGCACCCACCGAGCCGGTGGCAGCCCCCACCCCGGGGGGACACACCGCCGGGGTGGGACCGCCGCGGCGCGAGGCCGGGACCGCCCCCGAGGAGCGGGTGCAGGATGCATGAGGAGATGCCGCTCGACGACCTGATCAGCAGCGCCGCCCAGGATGCCGGAGGATGGCTGGGCGCCCTGCCGGTCGCGCTCGTGGCCACCAGCAGCGACGGGATGATCGTGCGCTGGAACCACGGCGCACAGCAGCTCCTCGGCTACGCACCGCCCGAGGTACTGGGGCGGCACATCTCCGACCTCCTCCACCCGGGAGCCGATCGCAGCCTGGGCCGGTCCCTGTGGGAGACGGCCGCCACCGGGCGCGGGGTCATGGGCACGGTCACCGCCTGGCACAGCCAGGGGCACCCGCTGGAGCTGGAGATCTGGGCCTGCCCGGTCCCGGACCGCCGCCACGGGGCCTCGGCCGTGCTGGTCTTCGCCGCCGACGCGCACGCGGCCCGCCGTATCCGGGGCTCCTCGGCCGTCTGGGACGGGCTGTTCGCACGCTCGCCGGTCGGGATCGGGGTCCTCGACACGCAACTGCGGTTCCTCCAGGTCAACCCGGCCCTGGAAGCGATGAACGGCCTCGCCGAGTCCGCCCATGTGGGGCGGCGGCTGGCCGAGTTGCTGCCCGAGGTGAACGCCGACCAGATGGAAGAGGCGATGCGCGAGGTCCTGGACACGGGTGAGCCCGTCCTCGACCGGCGCCGTACCGGTCGGACCCCGGCCGACCCGGACCACGACCACGTGTGGTCGTGCTCGTACGTACGCGTCGAGGACCCCGGCGGCCGGCCGATCGGCGTGATCGCCTCGCTCCTCGACATCACCGTGCAGCAGCGTGACCACACCGAGGCCGAAGCGGGCCGCCGCCGCCTCGCCCTGCTCAGCGAGGCGAGCTCCCGTATCGGCGCCAGCCTCGACCTGGAACGCACGGCGCAGGAACTCGCCGATCTCGCCGTCCCGCACCTCGCGAGTGCCGTCACGGTCGACGTCCTGGATTCCCTGGCCCGCGGCATCGAGCCGGGCACGGGCCTGTCCGGGGGCGTCGCCCTGCGCCGTCTGGGCAAGGCTCCGCTGACCGGCTCCGCCGTCACCCAGTCCCTGGCGCCCCTGGGCCGGACCCTCATCTTCCCCACGACCGCGCCCTACACCCAGGCCCTCGCGGCCCGCCAGTCGTTCCTGATCGCCCACCTCGACGAACGGTCCGTCGCCCCCGCGGCCCGGCACTCCCCCAAACCGGCCCAGCTCCTGGAGCTGGGAGTGCACTCGTTCATGATGACCCCGCTGATCGCCCGCGACATGGTCCTCGGCGTCGCCACCTTCTACCGCACCGGGCACACCGGCCCCTTCGGGTCCGACGACGTCACCCTTGCCACTGAGCTGGCGGCCCGTGCCGCCATCAGCATCGACAACGCGCGCCTCTACCACCACGAGCACGAGACCGCGGTCGTCCTCCAGCGCAGCATGCTCCCCCAGCACATCACCCCGCCGCCCGGTATCGAGATCGCCCACCGCTACCTGCCGGCCAGCGATGTCAACGAGGTGGGCGGGGACTGGTACGACGTGCTCCCCCTCAGCGGAGGCCGGGCCGCGCTCCTCATCGGCGACGTCATGGGCCACGGCATCGCGGCCGCCGCCGTGATGGGACGCCTCTCCGCGACGGTCCGCGCCCTCGGCCGCCTCGACATGCCTCCCACCGCCCTGCTGCACCAGCTCGAAGCCACCCTCGCGGACCTGTCCGACCCGATGCTCGCGACCTTCCTGTACGTGGTCTGCGACCCCGCCACCGGCCACTGCACGGTCACGCGCGCCGGACACCCGCCCCCGGCCGTGGTCCAGCCCGACGGTACCGTCTACCTCGTCAAGACCCCGCCGGGCGTCCCGCTGGGCGTCGGCGGCATCTCCTTCACCACCACGGACATCGCCCTTCCGCCCGGCAGCACCCTCGTCCTGTACACCGACGGGCTCATCGAGGCGCGCCGCCGTGACATCGACGAACGTCTGGGCGAGCTGACCGGTCTGCTCGCCACGCCCCAGCAGTCGCTCGACCACCTCTGCGACTCGCTCATCGCCCATCTGGTCCCCGCCTCCGCCGACGACGACATCGCCCTCCTCGCGGCCCGCATCGGCGGGCCCGCCCACCAGCCGCCCGTCTGAATCGGGCCATCGGCCCTCCGGCGCTGTCACCGCACCCGCCCGTCCCCGTACAGTCCGTGATGCCGACGCACCCCCGGGCCCGGGCCCGACAGCCGGACAGGAGAAGAGCCGTGGCCATCGACGCGAGCAGCGAGCCGTCCGCCCCGCAGCGGTCAGGGACGGGGCGACCGCTCCCCGAGGCCGACGCCGGCTGCGTGGAACGGTGGCGCGCCCACCAGGGTGAACTGGTCGACCTGCTGGCCCAGGTAAGGGAACGGCTCGGCGGTGTCGCCGCGTTCCGTCTCGGGCCGAGCCCCACCGTCCTGGTCACCGGGCCGGAGGCCGTGCAGCACGTACTCGCCCTGCACCCCGACCGGTACGTCAAGCGCTCCCACCGCGCCCGGCTGCTCATCGGCGACGGGGTGCTCGCCGCGACCGGTGAGGCCTGGAAGCGCCAACGCAAGCTGCTTCAGTCGCAGTTCACCGGGAAGGGGATGCGCCGCTACGAGGAGCGGATCGCCGGGGCCGCCCGGACCACGGCCGCCCGGTGGGCCGGCCACGCGTGCACCGGGCGGACCTTCGACCTGGGTGAGGAGATGCGCCGCTTCGCCCTGGACACCATCTGGCGGGCGCTCACCGGGCACCCGCTCGACGACACCACGGCGCACGAACTGACCGCCGTGGCCGCCGTGGTGGCCGCGCTGCCGACCCTGCCGGCCGACCGGGTGGACGCCCGGGACGCCGTCGCCGACGACCTGGCCAGGATCGACGAGGTCGCCCGGCGGGCGGTGGCCGCGGCCCGGGAGGGCGCCCCCGGACCCGACGGACCGGGGCTGCTCCAGGTGCTGGTCGACGCCTCCGCCGAGCACCCCGAGTACACCGACCGGCTGGTGCGGGACGAGCTCGTCACCCTGCTCGTCGCCGGGCACGAGACCACCGCGAGCACACTGACCTGGCTGTACCTGCTTCTCGACCGCCACCCCGCGGCACGCGAGGCGGCCCTCTCGGCCGGCCCGGAGGGCTCGCCGGAGCGGCGCGAAGCCGTCCAGGCACTGGTCAGCGAGACGCTCAGGCTGTATCCGTCCGCCTGGATCCTGCCGCGGCACGCCACCGAGGACGAGGTTCTCGCGGGCTACCGGGTCGAGGCGGGCACGGACCTGCTGGTCTGCCCCTACCTCACCCACCGTGACCCCGAACTGTGGCCGGATCCCGAGCACTTCGACCCCCGGCGCTTCACGGTTCCCGGCGGCCGTCCCACCCGGCCGGGCGCCTACCTCCCGTTCGGGATCGGCCCGCGCGCCTGCCTCGGCCAGCAGTTCGCCCTGCGGGAGTCGGTCGCCCTCCTCGAACTCCTGCTGCCCGCCCACGTCCCGTACTTCCGGGCCGTGCCCACCGGGGCGGCGTACAGCATCACCGTCCGCCCCGACGGCCCGACGCCCGTCACGCTCACCCGCTGAGGGGTGGGGGCGCGGCCCGGCCCCTCACGGCCGGAAAGCCTTCGAGGCCGCGCGGCGGATCGCGTCCAGGGTGCGTGACACGTCCTCGTCGGTCGTCGACCAGTTGCTCACCGAGATGCGCATGACACGGCGGCCGTGCCAGGTGGAGCCGCTGATCCATGCCGTTCCCTCGTCGAGGAGGCGGGCGAGCACCCGGTCGGTGCGGTCGTCGCCGCCGAAGTCGGCGCAGACCTGGGTGAAGACCACGTCGTTGAGGACGGTGGCGCCGTCGATGGCACGGATGCCGGTGGCGAAGGTGCGGGCGTGGTGGCACAGCCGGTCCACGAGGTCGGCCACGCCCTGGCGCCCGAGGGATCTGAGCGCGGCCCATACGGTGAAGGCGCGTCCGCGGCGGGAGAGTTCGGGGACCTTGTCGACGGGGTCACCGTGTTCGTGCTGGATGAGGTAGTCGCCGCGCAGCCCCATCGCCGACCGCAGTGCGGAGGAGTCGCGGACGACGGCCAGGCCGCAGTCGTAGGGGACGTTCAGGGTCTTGTGGGCGTCCGTGGCCCAGGAGTCCGCCTGGGCGCAGCCCTCGGCGAGGTGTGCGTGGGCCGGGGACGCCGCCGCCCAGAGTCCGAAGGCTCCGTCCACGTGCACCCACGCGTCGGCCTCCCGTGCGGCCCGGATCGTCTCGGCGAAGGGGTCGAAGGCGCCGGAGTGGATGTCGCCGGCCTGGAGGATCACGATCGTGGGGCCGGGTTCGGGACCGGGGCGGGAACCGGGGTGGGCGGCCGCCAGGGTGCGGCTCAGGGCCTCGGGGTCCATGCGTCCCTGATCGTCCGCCGCGACGAGTTCGGGCCGGCCGAGCCCGAGGTAGCGCAGGGCGAGGTCGATGGCCATGTGGCGGTCCTGGCCCGCGATGACGCGTACGGGCGGCCCGCCGGCGAGTCCTTCGTGGGCGACGTTCCAGCCGTTGCGGCGCAGCACCGCGTCGCGCCCGGCGGCGAGGCAGGTGAAGTTCGCCATGGTGGCGCCGGTGGTGAAGCCGACGGAGCTCTCGGGCGGGAGGCCGAGCAGGTCGAGCAGCCAGGCGCCGGCGATCTCCTCGGCCGCCGCGTACGCGGGTGAGACGGCGCGCATCACGCTGTTCTGGTCCCAGGCGCTGACCAGCCAGTCGGCGGCGAGCGCGGCCGGCTCGGTACCGCCGACGACGAAACCGTAGAAGCGGCCGCTGGGGAAGGCGGTGAGCCCCGGCTCGCAGGCCGTGGCCAGCAGGTCGACCACGTCGGCGGGCGTGCTCGGCGCGTCGGGCAGCTCGGCGCCGAGCGCGCGCACGATCTCGTCGACCGTGGCGCGGGCGGGAACCGGGCGGTCGGACAGGCTGGCCAGCCAGCGGACGGCATGACCGTGCGCCTGTCTGAGCGCCGCCTCGCGCTCGTCCATACCTCGGACTATGGGACAGACCCCGCCCGCTCGCAAGCGGCGGGCCGGCGGGCGGGCGGGCGCGGGGTCAGTGGATGACGCTGAAGCTGCGCCAGGGCAGGCTCACGGGGGCCGTGACGTTCGAGAGGGTGGTCGCCACGTAGATCCCGTCGGCCTTGTCGGTCTTCTGGCAGTCCGGCGTCCGGTACAGGACGATGTCGACGAGGGTGTTGTTCTCGACGTGCGTGGCCCCCTTCGGGATGCCGATCTTGTGGCAGCCGACGACCAGCGTGTTGGAGTAGCTGAGCTCGACCGGTGAGTCGTGGCCGCGGAAGGTCAGCATGCCGACGGTGCTCCGGCCCAGACCCGAGCAGGCGCTGGCCGTCAGCAGCAGTGCTGCGACGCCCACGATGGTGCTGATACGTCGGCTGTGGGACATGGGCTCGGTCCTCGTCTGTGCGGTGGTGACGGTCCTTGTCCACAGCCTGACCCGGCCGGGCGCGGCCGTCCTCCGTTGCTCGGCCGACCGGATGAACCCGGACGTGCCGGGACCGTCACCGCGGGCCCGCGGTCCCGTCTACAGGCTGAGCGCGTCCTCCGAGTTGTCCATCCAGGCGGTCACGGAGTTCTTCGAGGGCGAGACGTACAGGCCGGGGGTCGACGCCTTCAGCGGTGTCTGCTTCAGGTCGGACTCGGTGTTCATGGTCAGCGCGATCGAGTTCACGGACTTGCCCTTGCCGTCGTTGGCGCCGCCCATGAGCCCGGCGTAGGCCGTCTGGCCCGGTTCCAGCCGGAGCGCGTCCTCGATGCCGGGGGCCGCGCCCCGTTCCGTGGCCTGGCCGTCCAGGTCGCCGAAGGTGACGATCGGGTGCCCGAGCGCCCTGCACGCCTTGGTGCCCTTGTTGGTGATCTTCAGCAGGTAGCTGCTGGTCGTGGGCTCGGCCAGGTTCGCCGTGAACGTCACGTCGAGCGTGCTGCACGGGAAGACGTCGTAGTCGGGGTCGGTCGCGCCCGGCTTCGGCGGCTTCGAGGGGCTCGCGGTCTTCTTCGGCGCCGCGGACTTCGACGGGGTCGCGCCCGGGCCGGCGGTCGCGCTCGCCCCGGGGCCGGCGGTCGCGCTCGCGGTCGGGCTCGCGCTCGCGCTCGGCGTCCCGGAGCCGCCCGCCGCGCCGTCCTCGGTGGGCCCACAGGCCGTCAGGGCCATTGCGGATACGGCGGCGAGGGCGATGACAGCCTTGCGTGCAGTGTTCATGATGGTGGTCCCCCTGGGGAAAGCGCGGAACGCGCCGGGCTGGGCCGAGCTGGTGAGCACCAGCGTCCCGCAGAAGCTTCACAGCTTGGTGACGGTGTGTCGTCGGATCGACCACGGTCTCGAACGGGGACCGGGCGCGCCCAAGACACCCCCTAGCATCTGGGTCCATGGGGACATCGGAGGGGAACGGCCGTGCCGGAGCATGGCACGTGACGATGCGGGCGGGGCGGCGCGGGACCGGTCTGCCGCCGGGCGGCCCGCCCCGGCCCGGGGGCAGGCCGCTCGCCCGGCGGCAGGACCTGCGCATCCACGGCACCGCCGGGAAGATCAGCTGCGTCGACGACTCGGGCCGTACCCGGTGGACCGCGCTCTGTTCCGGCATCCCCAACGCCGCCCACGTCTCGGGCGGTCGGGTCCTGGTCACCACGGACTCCCTCGCCTACACGCCCTGGGGCAACCTCGGTCCGGCCCTGCTGCTCGACCTGGCGGACGGCAGCCGGATCGCCGAACTGCGCGGCGCGCGCGGCGCGGCCCTGGGAGGAGGGCGGTTCGTCCTGGGCCTGGAGGGCTACGACGCCTTCGACACCTGGGCGTACGACCGCGAGGGCACCCTGTACGACTCCTGGCGCAGCTACGGGCACTACGTCGTCGGAACCGGCATCCGGGTGGTGGAGACCGACCGCAACATCCCCACCGGCAGCCGCGTGGTCCGGCTGTTGCCCGGCGGCGCCGTCGAACGCGGACCGTCGCTCACCGACCCGCAGGTCCCGGCGCCGCTCGTGCTGCCGGACGGCACCCTGCTCGTTCTCGACGCCGGAGTGCTGCGCGCCGTCAGCCGCCGGCTGGAGGACACGGTCCTCGCCGAGCTGCTGGCCGTGGACCCCGGTGAGACCTGGCGTCACCACGGCGCGCTGCACCGCACCGGCGACGACGAGATCACCGTGACCATCACCGAACAGGACCCCGACCGGCCCGCCAGGCACACCTACCAAACCTGGACGGTGACCCTCCGTCCGGGCGGATGAGTCCGCGCCGGCGCGGGTACGGCGAGCCGGCCGGGGAGGCCGTCAGCTGGCCACGACGGTCAGTACGGCCGAGACGACCGTGACCGCGGACGCGGCCACCATCCAGTTCCGGGCCCGGCCCGAGAGCACCGGGATCCCGTCGGGGTCCGCCTCCTCGGATTCCTCTTCCGGCTCCCGCCGGCGCGGGCAGGACCCGCAGGCCGGATCGTGGACCAGTGTGTCGAGCCAGACGACACCGTCGAGCGGCGCCCGAGCGAACAGCATCCCGTCAGATTCCATAACCGGACAACGCCATGATCCGCATCAGGCCACTGCCGGAGGCCGGACCGAGGCCCAACCGTTGCCGACCAGCCGATAGGACAATGAGGTGAGCGCACCGGACGGCTCCGGTGCGCGCCGGGTCACCGGCCGCGGCGGTTGTCGTAGATGCTGAGGCAGAGCGCCTTCATCGCGCTCTCCGCCCGCTTGGGGTCCGCGCCGTGGTCGATGGCTTCGAGGGCGGCGGCGGCCGAGGTCTGCACCGGGTACGGCAGGCCCTCGTAGGCGGAGATCCGGTAGGCCATCGTGCGGCGGGCCTCCCGCTCGGCCTCGCTCACCCCGTCGGGGGTGAGCGGGAAGACGGCCGCCTGGTAGGTCGCGATGCAGACGAGCGCGGCGTCGGCGAGGCCCTCGGCGTAGCCGTCGGCCGGGACGTCCTCGCGGTCGGGCTCGAACAGGGCGAGGACCTGCCTGCGGGAGAAGAACGATCCCAGTCCCGCGCCGAGCCCGGCCACGGCCGCGAAGACCAGCGCCGTCAGCCGGCCGGACAGGAGCAGCCCGAGGCAGGCTCCGGCGACCGCGCCGCAGGTCACCAGGACGAAGGAGATCATCAGGTGGACGCGTGCGCCGAGCGGGGACTTCATGGCAGCAGTATGCACAGTGGCGTCGTCACCGGCGGAACCCGGCGTGAGCCGGAGGGCCGACCCCGCGCCCGGTGCTGTCAGGCGCGGCGGTCGGCGGCGTCGAAGCGGGCCAGGGCCAGGGCTCCGGTGCGCAGGGCTTCCTCCAGGGCCCGGTACGCCGTCCCGTCCAGGCCGCCCAGTTCCCGCGCCACCTCCTCGGTGGCGTCGCGGGCGATCTCGGCGGCCAGGTCTCCCGGCGGGGTACGGGGGCCGAGCTTGCTCACGGCCGACGCGGCCCGGGCCGGGGTGAGCAGGCCGGTGCCGTGGGCGAGGAGCCAGCCGGGGACTCCCGCCACGCCGTCGGGCGGCGCCTGGTAGGGGCGGGAGCCGTCGTACCGCTCGTCCTCGGCGAAGGCGGGCTGTTTCACCTTCGCCATGGGGCGCCCGGGTCCGCGGGAGCCGTCGGCGGGTTTGACGACGATGCCCTCGGCGAGGTTGTCGGGCAGCGCGGGCAGGCCCAGCAGGCCGGGCAGCCGGGTGGGGAAGACCACCGGCAGCTCCTGGAGGCGTGCGAGCGGGCCTTCGGCGAGCAGCGGGACGCAGAGCAGCCCGGCCTCGGCGGCCGCGGCGCGCAGCGTCCGGTCCCCGATCCAGCGCGTGCCGCCGTCGTCGGTGACGGTGGCGTCGAAGGGGAGCCAGAGGAGTCCGGGGGCGTACCAGACTCCGGTCTGCACGGGATCGGCTCCGGGCGTGGCGGGTACGCCGGGGTGCGGGTAGCGGCCGCCGGCGAGTTCGCCGTAGACGGTGACGACCGCGGAGGCGGGTGCTCCGGTGTCCTGGCGCAGGGTCCGGGCGCAACGGATCGCGGCGACCGCCAGCGCGGGCCAGATCCGGCCGACGCCGAAGAAGTCGTCCAGCCCGCCGTCAGCGAGCAGTTCGCGCCGCTTGGCGGGGTAGGCGCCCGAAGCGTCGCACACCACGGCGAAGTTGGCGCCGTGGATCTTCTCGTGGGCGACCCAGTTCCGCCCGCGGGCCTCGCCCAGCCGGGTGTTGGCGGGGATCTTCGGGTACGGGGTCCAGGGGCGGGGTTCGGGGTGCACCGGCCGATCGTAACGAGCGCGTCGGCGCTGGTCGCGAGGTTTCTTCTCGCACGCCCGGTCCTGCAAGGCACCCCCTAGGGTGGCCAGGAAAGATCCACATCCTGACGGGGGAGGTATCCAGGCGTGTTCGCTGTGATCTACCGGTGGCGGCTGCGGCCGGGCATGGAGCAGCAGTTCACCGACGGCTGGCACCGGGTGACGGCCGCCATCCACACGCGGTGCGGCAGTTACGGGTCCCGGCTGCACCGGGCGGACGACGGTACCTGGGTGGCGTATGCGCGCTGGCCCGACGAGGAGGCGCGGGACCGCTGTTCGGCGCCCGACCCGCAGGGGGTCGCGATGATGGTGGAGGCGATCGCGGAGCGCCTGCCGGAGACCCGGATGCGGATCGTCGACGACATGCTCACCGAACCCGGCGGTGCCCCGGGCGCTGCGCCGGGCACAGGCGCCGACTGAACGAAAACCTCTGGTCAGCAGGGGTGTTGACGCCTAGCATCAGGCCCCATGCCTACCAACGAAGAGATCATCGAACGCGCTCTGGACCGGATCGGCGCGGGCTACGTCTTCCCCGACAAGGCCCTCGTCGTCGGGGCCGCGATACGGGGCCGTCTGGCGGCGGGTGCGTACGAGAACCTGGACGGGCCGGCGCTCTGCGAGACGGTGACGGCCGATCTCCAGGAGGTCTGCCCGGACAAGCACCTGCGTCTGCTGTGGACGGACGAGCCGCAGTCGCTGGACCCGGTGGACGAGGACGGCGGGGAGGCCGCGTTCCTGGCGCTGCTGCGGGCCGAGAACCAGGGGATCCAGCGCGTCGAGCGGCTGGAGGGCAACATCGGGCTCATCGAGGTCCGGCGGATCGCGAGCGCCGTCGAGGGCGCGAGCGCGATCGGCGCGGCCATGCAGCTGGTCGCGCACAGCTCCGCCCTCGTGCTGGACCTGCGCGGCTGCTCCGGCGGGGCCCCGGAGGGTGCCGCGATGTGGTGCAGCTACTTCCTCCCCGACGACCAGGTGCACCTGAACGACATCTACGACCGGACCTCGGACACGACCCGCCAGTACTGGACGGTCGCGCACCTGCCCGCCCCGCGCTACCTGGACCGGCCGGTCCGCATCCTCACGAGCGAGTTCACCTTCTCCGGGGGCGAGGACGTGGCGTACACCCTCCAGGCGCAGGGGCGGGCCGTTCTCGTCGGGGCGACCACCCGGGGCGGCGCCCATCCGACGGCCCGGTACGCGGTCGCCGAGCACGTCCTCGTGACGGTGCCGGCGGCCCGGACGATCAACACCGTCACGGGCGGCAACTGGGAGGGCGTGGGGGTCGTTCCCGACGTCCCGGTCCCGGCGGAGCAGGCGCTGGAGACGGCGCTGAAGGCCCTGCGGGCGGGTGCCTGACCTCCTCGGAGGACTCTCCGGGGGTCAGAGGGCGTCCACGTCCAGGAAGGCCGCGAGGGCGGCCTCCGTGCCGCTCTCGCCTCCGGGCAGGGCCAGCTCCGCCCAGATGACCTTGCCCTCGGGCGTGTAGCGGGTGCCCCAGTGCTCGCTGAGCTGCGCGACCAGGAAGAGGCCGCGTCCGCCCTCGTCGGTGGTGGCGGCGTAGCGCAGGTGGGGGGCGGTGCTGCTGCCGTCCCACACCTCGCAGGTCAGGTTGTGGTCGTGGAGCAGGCGTACCCGTACGGGCGCGCTGCCGTGCCGCAGGGCGTTGGTGATCAGCTCGCTGAGGATCAGTTCCGTGGCGAAGCCGAGGTCGCCCAGGCCCCACTCGTCGAGTTTCTTCGCGGCGGCGTTGCGCATCGCGCCGACCGCGCTCGGCTGGAACGGTACCTCCCACTGGGCGACCCGGTCCGGGCCGAGCGTCCGGGTCCGTGCGATGAGCAGGGCCACGTCGTCGGTGGGCCGGGGCGGCAGGAGCATGTCGAGCACGGCCCGGCAGCTCTCGTGCGGGTCCCGGTCGGGGTGGCTGAGGGCGGCGCGCAGCAGTTCCAGCCCCTCGCCGATGTCCCGGGTCCGTTCCTCGATCAGCCCGTCCGTGTAGAGGACGAGCTGGCTGCCTTCCGCGAGGTCCAGCTCCGCGGTCTCGAAGGGCATGCCGCCCAGCCCCAGCGGGGGTCCGGCGGGCAGCTCCACGATCTCGGTCGTGCCGTCGGGGGCGACCACCAGGGGTGGCAGATGGCCGGCCCGCGCGACCGTGCAGCGCTGGGAGACCGGGTCGTAGACGGCGTACAGGCAGGTCGCGCCGAGTACGCCGCCGTTCACGTCGTCGCCCTCGCCGTCGTGGTCGATGCGCTGTACGAGGTCGTCCAGGCGGGCCAGGATCTCGTCGGGCGGCAGATCGAGGGAGGAGAAGTTGTGCACGGCCGTACGCAGGCGGCCCATGGTCGCGGCGGCGTGCAGGCCGTGTCCGACCACGTCTCCGACGACCAGGGCGACGCGGCAGCCGGCCAGCGGGATCACGTCGAACCAGTCCCCGCCGACCCCGGACTGCGCCGGCAGGTAGAAGTGCGCCACGTCCATGGCGCTCTGCTCGGGCAGGGCGCGGGGCAGCAGGCTGCGCTGGAGGGTCACGGCGAGGGCGTGTTCGCGGGTGTAGCGCCGGGCGTTGTCCATGCTGACCGCCGCGCGGGCGACGAGTTCCTCGGCCAGGGACAGCTCGTCCTCGTCGAAGGGCTCCTGCTTCTGCGACCGCCAGAAGTTGACCACGCCGAGGACGACGCCCCGGGCCATGAGCGGGGCCGCGATGAGCGAGTGGATGCCGTAGTCCACGATGGCCTGGGCGCGCGGCGGGTCCTGGGCCTGCCAGCCCGGCGCGTCGGCCAGGTGGGGTACCAGCTCGGCCCGGCCGGTGCCGTAGCCGCGTGCCTGGGGGGTGGACGGCAGGAAGTCGATGAGCCGGCCGACGGGGTAGAGCGGATGGTCGGAGCGGATGCCGCTGACCGCGGTGCGGCGCATGTCGGAGCCCGCGCGGGGCTCCTCGCCGTCGATGACCTGGTCCGCCAGGTCGACGGTGACGAAGTCCGCGAAGCGGGGGACGGCCACGGCGGCGAGCTCCTCGGCCGTGCGCACCACGTCGAGGCTGGTACCGATGTCGCCGCCCGCGTCGTAGAGCAGCTTCAGGCGTCTGCGGGCGGTCTCCGCCCGGCTGGTCAGGACCTGCATCTCGGTGGAGTCGCGGATGGTGATGGCGGCGCCCTCCGGCCGGCCGCGGGGGTGGGTGGGCCGCTGGTTGACGACGAGCAGCCGGTCCCCGCTCTCCAGGACCTCGTCGGTGGCCTCGCGGCCGGAGAGCAGCAGGTCCGCCATCCGGCGGTCCAGGCCCGGTACGTCGGCGATGTGGCGTCCGTCGGCGTCCTCCGGCAGCCCGAGCAGGCGTTTGGCCTCGTCGTTGGCGAGCAGGAGCCGGCCTTCGCCGTCGGTGATCAGCACCCCTTCGCGGACGGCGTGGAGCACCGCGTCGTGGTGCTCGTACATGCGGGTCATCTCCTGCGTGCCGAGCCCGTGGGTCTGGCGGCGCAGGCGTCTGCTGATGAGCGCGGTGCCCACGGTGGCCAGGGCGAGGCCGGTGGCGATGGCCAGGAGGATGACCGGGAGCTGGCGGTCGACGACACCGGTGACGTTCTTGACGGTGAGGCCCGCCGAGACCAGCGCGTTGACCTTGCCGTCGGGCCCGGTGACCGGCACGACCGCCTGGATCTCCTTGCCGAGCGGGCCGTCCACGCTCTCGGTGTGGACCTGACCCTTCAGCGAGGGCTCGATGTTGCCGACGAATCGTTTCCCGATGCGGTCCGGCTGGGGGTGGCTGTACCGGATGCCGTTGGTGTCCATCACCACGATGAAGTCCACCCCGGCGGCCTTGCGCGTGGTCTCGGCGAGGGGCTGGAGCGTCTTGGACGGGTCGGACGTCTTGAGGGTGTCCTGGAGGCCCAGGGAGTGGGCGAAGGTCTGGGCGACGGACACCGACCGGTTGCGTGCCTCGCGTTCGGTGTCGTGGCGCGACTGGAGGACCAGGGCCAGCAGGGCCCCGGCCGCGAGCAACACCACGATCGCCACCTGGAGGACGAATACCTGTCCGGCGACGCTCTTGTTCCGGTTGCCTAGAGGTGACCGCACCGACGTGCCCGGCACGGGTGGCGAGGAATGGTCACGAACCCAGTTGTAGCACTTCCGGGCGCCCACGGCCCCCGGCATGCACGGTATGCGCCCGGATTGTCACGCCTGGTCCCCCGATGGCGTCAGTCGCTGTGGCCCTGGGCCGCGGTCCGGACGCCGTTCGCGGCCGTGCCGGAGGGGGTCTGCGAGGGCTGCGGCGTCTGCCCGGTGGCGCCGGGCGTGGTGCCGGGCGTGGCGCCGGGAGAGGCCTCCGGCGCGCCCTCCGGGGTGCAGGTGACCTCGTCGCGCGGCGTGTAGTGGGTCTTGAAGTCCTCGTGCCTGACTTCCTTGCCGCCCTGGACGAAGGTCCGGCCGACGGTGACGTCGAAGCCCTCCAGGGGGGTCTGGACCTCGCAGGTGTCGCCGCTGCCGGTCCGCTTGCCGGGCGGCGTGATGTTGGTGCGCGGCCCCTTGGTCGCGCGTATCTCGTCGTACTTCTTCGTGCCGAGGAGGGAGATCGTCAGCGACGTGTCGGTCGAGCTGGCCTGGACGTACAGGGGGTGGCCGGAGTCGTTGACCCAGCGCAGGTCGAGGGTGCCCCAGGCCACGGTGGCTTCCCGGCCCTCGGGGTAGCGCTCGATGTAGAAGGAGTGCGCGCCGTGCTCGACCGGCTTGACGCCCGCGAAGAACGCGGCGTTGTACATGGTGGTGGCGACCGCCGAGACACCGCCGCCGGGCGATTTCACGAACTGACCGTCGTTGATCATGATGCCGTCGACGAAGCCGTTCTCGGGGGTGCGCTCACCGACGGTGCGGTTGAAGCTCCACTCCTGGCCCGGCATGACGACGGAGCCGTTGATGAGCTCCACGGCGCGGCCGATGTTGGTGGTGCGGTACGGGGCGGCCGGGAACTCCACGGTGAAGGAGGAGACCTTCTCCTTGATGCCGAGCCGGCGCGCTTCGTCGGCGGTGAGGTCCGGCTGGACGGCCACGGTCGCGACCTCGCCGCTGCGGGCCGTGCCCGAGCGGGTCAGCAGCGGCAGCACGGCCCGGCCGAGCGCCTCCTGGGTGACCTTGCGTCCCGTACGGCCCTGGTCGGCGATCACGACGCGGCCGTCCGCGGCGAGGCCGGGCGCGGCGTTCCGCGGCGGGCGGCTGACCTCGTCGATCGTCGGGGCCACGGCGGGGTCGGCGAGCAGGCTCTTGGAGTCGAGGTCCGGTACGAGGCGGCCCTGTGCGTCGGCCCGCATCTTCAGGTGTTCGCCGAGGACCGCGGGGGTGATGGACATGCGCCTGTCGGCGACGGCGAGCGTGACGGGTCCGGACATCGCGGGCTCGGCGAACTGCCGCATGGCCCGTCCGGTCTCCTCGGCGCCGACGCGGGGCTCGGTGCGCGTCACCGGCAGGACGACGGGATCCGTCTGCGGCCGCAGATAGGCGTCCCGCAGGGTGCCGACGGCCTTCTCTTCGACGAGGGACACGCCGGGGAGCGGGGTGACGGCCTTCGCCGTGCCCTTGTCGAACGCTATCGCGCCGTCGCGGACCCGCTGCTCGGTGCTCTCACCGAGGCGGTCCACCGCGGCACGGGCCGTCCGCTCGTTCATGGTGATCACGGGCGCGACGTCGCGGCTGCCGGAGGCGAAGAGACTGCCGACCACGGTGACCGGACCGTATCCGGACCGTGCGGCGCGGTCGACGGTCGCGTCGGTGTCGAGCGAGAGGCCCAGCGCGGCGGGATCGGCCTGCTCCACCCGGTCGCCGATCTTCACCTTGATCGGCGCCGCGGCGGCGGGCCCGAGCTCCCGGGTCAGCGCCTGGCGCGCCTCGGCCCGGCTCATGCCGCCGAGGTCCACGCCCAGGACCCGTGTGCCCTGCTCGATGTCGCCTCCGACCGCGAGGGCGGTTCCGTAGAGGCCGCCCACTCCGAGCACGACGGCTCCCGCCGCCGCCACCGGCAGAGCGATCCGTCGGTTGACCGTCCAGCTGCGCACGCGTCCCATATCTCTCCCGTGGCGCCGACCGGTCCCTCGGGCGGCGCGGGCCGCAATGGCAGCCATATACGACAATTACGGGAAATAATGATCCCTGCTGGATGGGCTATTTGGGGCGGAATGTAATCGTTGTCACGATTCTCGTCTCGGTCGGCGGCTGACCCGACGGCCCTCAGCCCTCCGTCACGCGCGTACCGTCCGTACCCTCCGGACCTGCGACGACGAAGACGTCGGACAGCGGGGCCGTGTCGGCGCCGGCGCTGATCAGGAGGTCGTACGTGCCCGGCGGCAGCACGCCGATCTCGACCTGCCGCCGCCGCCGCGGGACCGTGAGGTCGCGGGCGACCACCGGCTGTCCGGTGGCCCGCGCGGTCACCGAGAGTCGCGACGGCACCTCGGGCAGTGCGTCCTCGCCGAGTTCGCTGACGGCGCCGATCTCGCAGGCGACGGGCTCGTCGGCCAGGTAGAGATCGTCGCCGAGGTAGCTGAACCACGAGGTCACGGCGGCGCGCAGATCGTCGATGCGGACGTCGTGCAGGGACTGGAGGATGCCGCCGAGGTGGTCGAGCATCGCGCCCTGGTTCTGCAGGCTCCCGTGCTTCTGCGGTACGAAGGTACGGGCGTCCTCGGTACCGGAGAGGGCGGCGGAGAGCTTGGGCACGGTGCCGTCGCCGCCCTCGTCCTCGTCACCGCGGAGCATCAGGGTCTCGACCTTGTGGTCGACGAGCCGGGCCGACTGCCGGGTGGGCTGGTCCATGCCCACGACGGGGTGGTAGACCACCTGGTTGGATTCCCAGGCGGATTCCTGCCGGTTGGCGGTGGCCGCCCGCTCCGTCTCACCGAAGAAGTCGCCGAGACGGCTGCTCCACTGCGGCTGCCAGCCGGGCAGCCCGGCCTTGGCGGGGGTGACCGCCGTACCGTCCGGCCCGTAGACGCACCGGTAGACCGGTACGAGCTGGTGGAGGCCCGTGAAGGAGCGCAGGAGGCGGGTGAGGTCCTTCTCGAAGGGGCCGATCCGCTTCTGGAAGCCGTTGCAGAGGAACTCGACGGCGTTGAGCGAGCCGTAGTAGGGGGTCCCGAAGGTCACGATGGCCCGGGTGTCCTTCCAGCCTCCCAGCACCTCGACGAAGTAGCGGGAGACGAGCCCGCCCATCGAGTGCCCGATCAGGACGAGCTGCGCCGCGGAATTGCCGCTCGCCGCGCGCCAGTCCCGCAGCCAGGTGGCGCTCTGCTCGGCGAGCCTGCGGGCGGCGGCCCGGTTGTCGCGCCGCCAGTCGTACGGGAACGGGAAGTAGTTCCGGCCCTTCTGCAGGTCGAACCGCGCCAGCAGGAACTTCTCGATCGCCGTGTAGCCGTCGATCTTCCAGAGGCCGGGCAGGGTGTGCAGATCGGGCACCAGGCGTTCGGCGGCGACCCCGTCGCCGAGATCGTCCACGAGCCAGTCGTCCTCACCGAGTTCGAGGGACTCCAGCGAGCCGCCCAGGCTCGACAGCGCGCCCAGTACCGCCGAGGCGGACGGCGCCCACACGTCCTTGCCGTTCCGGGTCAGCACGCTCCCGCCGATACCGGGGAGCAGTACGACCACGTCGGCCATCGGGATCCTGGCCATGAGCGGACCTCCTAGGGTGTGCCCCCCGGTCGGACGAACGGATCGGCCGCGTCCCCGTAGTGCTGGTAGGCGGCCCAGGAACTCCAGCGCTGCCCGCTCGGCGCGGCGTCCGGGCCGCCGGGGCCGTCCGGACCGTCGGGGGCGCCGGGGGCGTCAGGGCCCTGCTCGCGCAGCCCGTACAGGCGCCTGCGCGCCGCGCGGACGGCGCCGCCCACCGTCGGGGCCGCCTCACCCGGCCCGCCCTTGAACAGGTGCGTGTAGAACTGGTCGGCGAAGGAGATCCCCTGGTCGTCGGGGATCCGCCAGGCCGCCCCGATGAAGTGCCCCACGCCCATCCGCAGGAACTCGTCGGCGAGACTCGGCACCAGCGCGGCCTGCGGGTTCCCCCAGGGGCTACGGCCCGCGAGGCCGGGCGTCCCGGCCGGCGTGCCGGGGCCGCCGGCGTCACCGAGCCGGGCCGTGTAGCAGGCATTGGCCACGACGATCAGCGGCGGGCGTTCGAGCAGCGCCAGTTCCTGGGCGGTCAGCAGGCCGTCCGCGAAGACCCAGCCCGAGCGCCGTCCCGTACCGGAGAGATCGAAGTCGCTGTGTCCGCAGTAGTGGACGATGTGGTTGCCCCCGCACAGCAGGACCCGCAGCACGTCCAGGCGGCGGGCGGGGTCGATGCCCGGCTGGCGCAGCGCGTTCGCCGCGCCGACGAAGAGGCTGACCTTGGCTCCGAGCTCCTTGAGCCGGGAGGCCACCGCGAGGGCCTCCTGGCGGGCTCCCGGCAGGTGGAAACCCTTCTCCGGGTCTCCGGGGTCTCCGATCACCAGAGCGCGCAGCGGTCCGTCCGCCAGGCCCTCGGTCATCACCCGCGAATAGGTCGTCCGCAGCTGTCTGGACAGCTGGGTACGGATGGCCAGGGGGTCGCGCTTCTCCACCCCGGCCTGCTGGATCTCGGCCAGGAACTCCCAGGGGACGGAGGCCGTGTCCCGGTCCAGTTCCAGCAGCACCGTCGAGTCGTCCGTGAGCAGTCGCTGGAAGTCCGGCGGCACCACGAACCGGGACAGCAGGTCGGGCAGTTCGCACGCGTCCTTGAGGCTCGGTTCCGTCAGCCGGTCCACGAGTTCCCGCAGCAGGTCCATGTCCACCGGTACGAGGCGTACATCTGGACGGCGCGGCGTTCCGTCAGCGTGCCCATCGGTCCCATGCCGACGACCGCCGCGCAGCGCACGGGGCCCTCCTTGCACGGGAAGTACGTGACCTCGCCCAACTGGGCCTCGATCCAGCCCAGCTTGGTGTGCTCCGTGATGATGCGGCGGGGGTCGACGGAGATAGCCCGGTCGAGGGCGAGTTCCGCGGCGGCGGGTACTACCGACTGGTAGTGACCCGTGACGTGCAGATCGGCCGCGATCCGCGCGATGTCGCCCCAGATCACGCTGATGTTGAGCGTTGGACCATCGGTGCGCGGCGACGGGTCGGGGGCCGGAGCGGGGAACCGGGCGGGCGGGTTCGAGGCCGTCGGCACGTCCTCCAGCAGGTCAGCGATGCGAGCGGCGGGGGTGCTCACCACGCTCCTCCCTTCGAGTCGCCCGAGCTTCTCGATCCGAGTGCGTCACATCTGTCTCCCCAACTGGATTATCCCACCGTTGCCGGGGGCGGGCAGTGGGGCCCGGCGGTCGACCCAGGCGGGGTGCGCGGGGATGCCACCCGAGGCTTCGCCGGGGCGATGCCGGGCCGATACCGGGATCAACTCGGCCTTCGGCGGCCTGCGTTGCCGTCCCGGGATCATCGGGGTTAGATTTATTTCTGGAAACTGTTTCTAATTCGAGCGGGGCTTACGTGTTAGAGCTGACGGGGAGCGGGGCCGAGCCGCTGGAGCCGGGGGATCCGCACCGGATCGGGTCGATCCCGCTGGCGGGCCGGCTCGGGGCCGGCGGCATGGGGCGCGTCTACCTCGGGGTCCGCGAGGGACGGTACGTCGCCGTCAAGCAACTGCTGTCCTCCGTCGTCGGGGAGGACCAGGACTTCCTGCGGCGCTTCGGCCACGAGTTGGACAATCTCGCCCGGCTGCCCGCGGACGCCACCGCGCCGCTGCTCGACAGCGACCGCACCGCCACTCCCCCGTGGTTCGCCACCGCGTACATCCCCGGGCTCACCCTGAGGGAGGCCGTCGCGCTGCACGGCGGCCCGCTGCCCGCGGAGGCGCTGTGGCTGCTGCTGCGGGAGGCCGCGGCGGGACTCGCGGCGGTGCACGCGCTGGACATGGTGCACCGGGACCTCAAGCCGTCCAACGTCATGCTGACCCTCGACGGTCTCACCCTCATCGACTTCGGCGTGGCCCGGGCCGCCGAGCAGAGCCAGCTGACCCGCACCGGCATGGTCGTGGGTACGCCCGCGTACATGGCACCCGAACAGGCCTCGGGCCGAAGGCGGTTGAGCGGAGCCACGGACGTGTTCGCCCTGGGCTCCGTACTCGCGTACGCGGCCTGCGGCCGGCCTCCGTTCGGCGACGAGTCGGGGCACGGGGTGCTGTACCGCATCGTCCACGAGGAGCCGGACCTGGCGCCGCTGCGGGAGCTGGAGCCGGACCTCGCCGAACTCGTCGCGGCCTGCCTCGACAAGGACCCCGAAGGGCGGCCCACCGCCGCGGAACTCCTCGAACGTGCCGCCGGGCACGGTCCGTTCGCCGCCCCGCTGTGGCCCGGGGCCGTCGCGGAGCGCCTGGCCGAGCGGGCCGCCTTCGCCGCGGACGTGCGGGAGGCCGACGTACCGACCGTCCCGCTCACCGGCGAGCGGGCGGAACCGGAGCCGCGACCGGAGCCGGGTACCGGCAAGACCCCGGAGGACCCGGGTCCGTCCGCTCCCGCGGCCCCCGCTCCTCCGGTCACGGCCCGCCCGGAACGGGCGACGCGCCGCCGCCGTACCCGCGTCCTCCTCGCCGTCGTGCCCGTCGTCGTGGTCGCGGGCGGTACCACCCTCGCCATCCAGCACCTGCCGTACGCCTCCGCGCCGCAGGCCCGGGCCGGGACCTCCCCGTCCACCCCGGTCACGGCACCGGCCGGCCCGACGGCACCGGCGGCAGCGGCGGGCACCGGCCCGTCGGGTACGGCGTCGCCCGCGCAGCCGCCCGCCCAGGACCCGGGACAGGCCGGTACGGGCGGACCCCCGGCAGCGGCCGCCGGAGGCGCGGGCGGAGGCCAGGGCGGAGGTGTGGGCGGGACCGGCACCGGACCCCTCCCCGGCGGCGGCACACAGCCCGGCCCGGGCAGCGCCGGAAACTCGGGCAACCCCGCGAACGCGGGCGGCTCCGGCGGCACGCGCCCCTCCAACGGCGGGACGTCCACGGCGCCCACGACGCCGGCACCCCCAGCGCCTCCCGCGTCCGGCACCTACCGCTTCCGCAACGGCAACAACGGCAAGTGCGTCACGCAGGTCTTCGGGGCCTCGGACTACGGCGACTGCGCGGACGCGAGCGCCCGGTGGACCGTGCGGAGCAGGCCGGACGGCAGCTTCGAACTGGTCAACCAGCAGGGCGGCGGCTGCCTGTACGCCAACATGCTCGGCCAGGCCGTCTTCGTCGGCGACTGCTCCCAGGGCACCGCCCGGCTCTGGCGTACGGGGGCGGGCGGCAGCCTCCGCAACGACTTCAGCGGGGGCTGCCTCGACCTGGGCATGAGCGGCGGCCTGGTGACGAACACCTGCGGCGGACAGGCATCACAGCGCTGGACGAAATCGGCCTAGGCCGATTTCGGTGGCGGCCCGCATACGGCTCGGGCAAGCTGAGCCGCATGGTTTCCGTGGTGCAGAACGTGGCGATCGACTGTTCGGATGCGTATGAATTGGCCCGTTTCTGGGGTGAAGTGACCGGTTGTTCGCTGCATCCGCAGACGAGACCGGGTGACCGGGAGACCGTGGTCATGCTTGCGCAGGGCCCGCTGCTGTACTTCAACCAGGTGCCGGAACCGAAGACGGTCAAGAACCGGATCCACTTGTGCCTGCGTCCGACGACCTCGCGCGAGGAGGAGGTCGAGCGGCTGCTCGGTCTCGGGGCCACACTGGTCGCCGACCGGCGGCAGCCGGACGGCACGGGCTGGGCCGTCCTCGCCGATCCCGAGGGCAACGAATTCTGTGTCCTGCGCGGCGAATCCGACGGCACAGACATGTCCTGAATCCCGTGACAGCCTGTCACGGCCGCTCACCCGCGGGCCGCTCGGCACGGGTGGCCACCACTCCCCGAATCCCTACGGAAGCGTAGCGAGAGCAGCGCAGATCCCGGCCCGCGCGACTACGACTTTTGGCGGAGGGACCGGGCGCCCCGATGATCTAATCTGCGCGCTATGTGGTCTCCTCTCCTCCGCTTCCTCGCCGCTTCCGGCCAGGCGGCGGTCCTGCTGCGGTCCCTCGCGGCGTGTGCGCTCGCGGCCGCGGTCTGGTCGGACGCGCCGGCCTGGTCGTTCACCGGACCGGCCCCGCAGGAACGGCTCACGCTGTCGGCCGTCGTCGTGGGCGCGGTCCTCCTCGCCCTGCCCCTGCTCAGCGAAGCCCGGTCGTACGCGTACGCCGGCGGCGTCGCCGCCACCGCCTCGCTGGCCGGCTCCGCGGCCGTACACCTGGGCCACGACGCCCTCGGCACCCCGGCCGTCCACGGGGCGTTCGAGCCGGTCGCCCTCCTGGTCGTCCTGGCCTTCGTCACCAGGCGGGGCCCGGCGGCCTCCGCCGGACCCGTCGCCCTGCTGCTGGCGGCGGCCGTCGTGCTGCGCCCCCTGTCCATCGGCGTGCAGGAGCGGAGCCTTGCCGTCGCTCTCGGCCTCACGCTGGTCACCGCCCTGGTGGCGGGGGCGAGCGTGACCGCGCGGTGGGTGGTGGCCGACCGGCGGCAGCGCGCACACCGCCTCCGCCTCGAACAACGCATCGAGCTGGCCGGGGATCTGCACGACTACGTCGCCCACCACATGACCGGCATCGTGGTGCAGGCCCAGGGCGCCCGGGCGGTCGCCGCCAGGCGGCCCGACCTGGTCCCGCCTGCCCTGCAGCGCATCGAGGAGACGGGCACGGAGGCGCTCGCGTCCATGCGGCGGATGGTCGCCGGGCTCAGGGCCGGGGAGAGCGACGTCCCGCCGGCCGCGCCCGCCGACATGGACGACCTGCGGGCGCTGGTGCGCGGGTTCGCCCTGAACGGCGTACCGGCGCACCTCACCGAGGAAGGCCCGACGGACACCGTTCCGCCCGAGGTGGCCGCCACCCTGCACCGGGTGACGGTGGAGTCGCTGACCAACATCCGCGAGCACGCCCGCCACTGCCGCCACGTCAGCGTCCACGTGCGCGTCCGTCCCCACGAGGCCGCCGTGCGGATCACCAACGACGGCACGGCCCACCGGACCTCCCGCCCGGGTTACGGGCTGAAGGATCTGCGGGACCGCGTCACCCTGGCCGGCGGCACCTTCCGGGCCGAGGCCACCGCCGAGGGCGACTGGCAGGTGCGGGCCCGGATGCCCCTCACCTAGGGGGTGTCTTGCCCCGGCCCCCCTTGGAGCCGGCGTTCGTCGGCGGGTATCCGGGTCTCGCCGGTATCGCGGGGCGGGCCGGCGCCGGCAGGGGCGGGAGGGCGGGCTCGTACAGCCAGGCGGTGAACAGGTCGTCCAGCGGCTCGGCCGCGTAGCGGGCCACGTGGTGGGTGAGGGCCACGGTGGACACCACCCCGTGGCGGTGCACGGTGGCCCAGTCGCGCAGCATGCGGAAGAAGGCGCTGTCGCCCAGCGCGCAGCGGATCGCGTGCAGGGTGAGGCCGCCGCGCTGGTACAGGCGGTCGTCGAACATCAGCTTGCGGCCGGGGTCGGCCAGCCTCAGGTCCCGTGGCTGCGAGGCCAGCAGCCGGTGTGCGGCGGTCGCCAGCTCGTGCGCGGTGCGGCCGCCGGAGCGTTCCGACCAGAGCCATTCGGCGTATTTCGCGAAGCCCTCGTTCAGCCAGATGTGCCGCCAGTCGGCAATGGTCACACTGTTGCCGAACCACTGGTGTGCGAGTTCGTGGGCGATGAGGCGTTCCGAGCCGCGGACTCCGTCCACGTGGTTGGCGCCGAAGGTGGACAGGCCCTGTGCCTCCACGGGGACGTCCAGTTCCTCGTCGGCGACGACCACCGCGTACTCGCCGAAGGGGTAGGGCCCGAAGAGGTCCTCGAACAAGGCCATCATGGCGGGCTGCCGGGCGAAGTCGCGGGAGAAGCGCGGCAGGAGGTGCGCCGGCACGTGCGCGCTCTGCGGGACTCCGCCGAGGCCGGGGTCGCCGAGGAGCACCGTCTGGTACATGCCGATGGACAGGCTGACCAGGTAGCTGGAGGTCGGCGCGGACTGCTCGTAGACCCAGGTGGTCGTGCTGGCCTTCGTCGTGCGCGTGAGCAGTCGGCCGCCGGCCACGACCGTGTACGGGGAGGGCGTGTTGACGGAGATGTGGTACGAGGCCTTGTCGGCGGGCCGGTCGTTGCACGGGTACCAGGAGGGCGCCCCGACGGGCTGGCTGGCCACCAGCGCGCCGTCGGTCAGTTCCTCCCAGCCGATGCCGCCCCAGGGGCTGCGCACCGGCTTGGGGTTGCCCGCCCAGTGCACCTCGACGGTGAAGGCGGAGCCGGCGGACAGCGGCTTGGCCGGGCGGATGCGCAGTTTGCCACCGCGGTGGGTGTAGTGCGGAGCCCGGCCGTTCACCAGGACCCGGCCTATTCTGAACTCGGCCAGATTCAGGTGGAACTCGGCGAGCGGCGCCCGCCCGGCGATCGCGCTGAGCCGGGCCGTACCGGCGAGCCGGTTGGGACCGGGACGGTACTCCAGTGCGAGTTCGTACCGGTGCACTCGGTAACGGGAGTCGCCGTTGGCCGGGAAGTACGGGTCCGAAGGCTCTGTTCTCTGGCCGCTCACTGCCGCTTCCGCTCCCTGCGCTGTGCTCGTACGACGTGCTGTGGTACCGGTGTGCCGGCGCCGCCCTGCCGCCCGCCGCGGCGCCTGCGGTCCGGTCAGGACCGCCACGCCTCGATCGGATTGCCCAGCCAGCGGGTGTCGGCGGGGACGGATTCCCCGGCCATCACGAGGGATGCGGGGCCCAGTGTGCTCCGGGCCCCCACCGTGCTCCCGGGCAGGACGATTCCGCCCGGGCCCAGGGTGGCGCCCTCGCGGAGCACCACAGTATCCGTCCTCAAGATCCGGTCGTGGAAGAGGTGCGTCTGCAACACACAGCCGCGGTTCACGCTGACCCCGTCGCCCAGCACCACCAGGTCCGTCTCGGGCAGCCAGTAGCTCTCGCACCACACGCCCCGGCCGATCCGGCCGCCGAGCGCGCGCAGCCACAGGGCCAGAACCGGCGTGCCGGGCACCGAACCGGCCAGCCACGGCACGGCCAGTACCTCCACGAAGGTGTCGGCCAGCTCGTTGCGCCACACGAAGCCGCTCCACAGCGGGTGCTCCCCCGTCCGGTGCCGGCCCACCAGCAGCCATTTGGCCGTCACCGACACCACGCAGGCGGCCAGTCCGGCGGCGAGCAGGACGAATCCGCCGAGCAGCGCGGTGACCCAGAGACCCAGGCCGGCGCGCGTGGTCAGGGCGCAGAGCGCCGCCGCGGTCAGCACGGCCAGGGCCGCGGAGCAGAACACCGGGACGAGTCGGCACAGCTCCACCAGGCCGCGCGCCCACAGCAGCCGCGCGGGCGGCTCGTAGGTGCGGCTCTGGTCGGCGTCCGCGGTGGACCGGGGCAGCCGGACCGGTGGGAGTCCCAGGTAGGAGCTGCCCTTCTTGGCCTTCTTCGGGGTGGCGGACAGGACGCCGACCAGCCCGTCGTCGGGGACGGTGCGGCCCGGGGCCGTCATGCCGGAGTTGCCGAGGAAGGCGCGGCGGCCGATCTCGGAGTGGCCGATGCGCACCCAGCCGCCGCCGAGCTCGTAGGGGGCGGTCAGGGTGTCGTCGGCGAGGAAGGCGCCCTCGCCGACGGTGGTGAGGCTCGGCAGGGCGAGCACGGTGGACACCTCGGCGCCCCGGCCGATCTTCATGCCGAGCAGCCGCAGCCACACCGGTGTGATCAGCCCGGCGTACAGCGGGAAGAGCGTCTCGCGGGACAGGTCCATCAGCTGGGTGACCGTCCAGGCCTGCCAGCCGACCCTGCTGTGCGTCGGATGGGTTCCGGTCCGCAGCCCGAGGCTGAGCAGTCGTACGGAGACGAGCAGCAGGGCCGCGTACGCGAACCCGAAGGCGAGCGCCGCGGGCACCACGGCGAGCAGCGCTCCGCGCAGTGCTTCGGTGAGCCCGGCGTCGGCGGGCACGAAGCGGCCTGCCACGAGCAGCGCGGGGACGGCGGCGAGCACGGGCAGGGCCGTGAGGCCGAAGCCGGCCGCCCCGTAGGCGGCCCGCCAGGGCAGGCCGCGCGGCGGGCGTTCCTTGGGCCAGTTGTGCTTGGCCCTGCCGAGCTTCCCGGCGGGTGCGCCGGCCCAGCGCTGGCCGGTCGGGATCTGTCCGACGACGGCGGACCCGGGGGCCACCTCGGCGCGCTTTCCGACGCGCGCGCCGGGGAAGAGGATGCTGCGGGTGCCGACCACCGCGCCCGCGCCGACCTTGATCGCGCCGATCTCCAGGTGGTCCCCGTCCAGCCAGTGGCCGCAGAGGTCGACCTCGGACTCCACGGCGCAGCCGCGGCCGAGTTTGAGCATGCCCGTGACGGGGGGCAGGGAGTGCAGGTCCACCTCGGGGCCGATCTTGGCGCCGAGGGCCCGGCCGTAGCGTTCGAGCCAGGAGCCGGTGAGGGAGGTGGCTCCGGCGCATTCGGCGAGCCGCTCGGCCGTCCACAGCCGCAGGTGGACGCTGCCGCCGCGCGGGTGACGTCCGGCCTGCACCCCGCGCAGCAGAAGGCGGGCGCCGCCGGCCGCGATCGCGAGGCGGCCCGGCGGACTGTAGAGCAGCGCCGCGCCGGCGGCGACGAGCCACCACGACGCGGTCGGCGCCCACGGGAAGGGCCCGAAGTGGTGCAGTACGTTGCCCAGGGCCAGCAGGGCCACCGTCCAGCGCAGACCCACCAGGGTGAACAGCGGGACCAGCAGGAGCGACTGCGCCACCTGGGAGCGCGGCGGGACCGGTGCGACGGTGCGGGCCGCGGTGTCGTCCTGGACGGATTTCTCCAGGCGCCGGGCCAGCTTGCGCAGGGTGGGCTGCTGGTAGATGTCGAGGACGGCCGCGCTCGGGTAGCGGGTGCGCAGCCGGGTGGTGAGCTGGGCGGCGGCGAGGCTGCTGCCGCCGATCGCGAAGAAGTCGTCGGCGGCGCCGGTGACGGTCACGCCGAGGGTTTCGCTCCACTGCTCGGCGAGCCAGGCCTCGGTCCCGTAGAGCTGTTCGACGGGCCCGGAGGTCTCCAGTTCGGGGAGCGGCCAGGGCAGCGCGTTCCGGTCGACCTTGCCGGAGGTCCGGGTCGGCAGTTCGGCGACGGGTGCGAGCAGCGGGACGAGGGCGGCGGGCAGCTCGGCGCGCAGCCGCGTGACGGCTGCCGCGTGGTCCCAGCCCTCCTGGGTGACGAGGTAGCCGACGAGCAGCTGGTTGCCGCTGCGGGCGGTGCGGACGGCGGCGGCGGCGCCCGCGACGCCGGGCAGGGCCTGGAGCGCGGCGTCCACCTCGCCCAGCTCGATCCGGCGGCCGCCGAGCTTGATCTGCTCGTCGGCGCGGCCGAGGAAGACCAGCCCTTCCGGTTCGGCGCGTACGAGGTCGCCGCTGCGGTAGGCGCGCTGCCAGCCGAGGGATTCGAGCGGGGCGTACTTCTCGGCGTCCTTGTCGGGGTCCAGGTAGCGGGCGAGGCCCACGCCGCCGATCACGAGCTGGCCGCTGCCGCCCATGGGGACCGGCTCCCCGGACTCGTCGACGACGGCCAGTTCCCAGCCGTTCAGCGGGAGGCCGATCCGGATCGGCTCCTCACCGGTCAGGAGGGCGGCGCAGGCGACGACGGTGGCCTCGGTGGGGCCGTAGGTGTTCCAGACCTCGCGGCCTTCGGTGACCAGGCGCTGGGTGAGTTCGGGCGGGCAGGCCTCGCCGCCGAAGATCAGCAGCCGGACCTCGTTGAGCGCCTCGGGTTCCCAGAGGGCGGCCAGGGTCGGCACGGTGGAGACCACGGTGATCTCCTGCTCCACGAGCCAGGGGCCGAGGTCGGCGCCGCTGCGCACCTGGGAGCGGGGTACGGGCACGAGGCAGGCGCCGTAGCGCCAGGCCAGCCACATCTCCTCGCAGGAGGCGTCGAAGGCGACGGAGAGCCCGGCCATGACGCGGTCGCCGGGGCCGATGGGCTCCTCGGCGAGGAACAGGGCGGCCTCGGCGTCCACGAAGGCGGCGGCGCTGCGGTGGCTGACGGCGACGCCCTTGGGCTTGCCGGTGGAGCCGGAGGTGAAGATGATCCAGGCGTCGTGCTCGGGGCCGGGGCGGGAGGCGGCGGCGCGGGCGCCGGATTCCGCGGCACGGCCGGAGTGGATGCGCTGTCCCCCGCCGAGCACCGCGCGGACGCCGGCCTCGCCGAAGACCAGGTCGGCGCGCTCGTCCGGGTCCTCGGCGTCGACGGGTACGTAGGCGGCGCCGGCCGCGAGGACGGCGAGGACGGCCACGTACAGCTCGTTGGTCCCGGACGGCACGCGTACGCCGACCCGGTCGCCGAGTCCGACTCCGGCGGCGGCGAGGGCCCGGCGCCGGCGCTCGACCTCGGCGGCGAGCGCCCGGTAGGTCAATCGGGTGGTGCCGTCGTCGAGGGCGAGCTCGTCGGGGTGCGTCCGTACGGTCGCCTCGAAGACGTCGACGAGGGTGCGGGTGGGGGCGGCGGGCCCGGCGGTGAAGCGGGCGGACTTGCCGGCCTCCTCCAGCGTCTCCGCGTCGTCGAGCAGAGTGAGTTCACCGCGCTCAGGTGTGACTGCCATCGGCCCTCGCGTCTCGTTCCCGGTTGCATCCGGGTCGCCGGCGGAGCCCGGGTCTGCCCAGGTTGTTCCGGACCAGCGCCAAACAACCCACCAGTCTAGTGCGCCATCAAGGATTTTCTTGTTGAAGCCTTGCGCGTGGCTGGGAAGAGACGGTAAAGCGGCTGCGGATCGCGGGGGTGCGCGCGGCTACGCGCAGTCAGGACACAGCCCGCGGTAGGTGACCTCGACCCCGGACACCGTGAAGCCGAAGCGCTCCTCCGCCGGGAGGCCTGCCAGCGGGTCGTTCGCCGGGTGGACGTCGCGGATGAGGCCGCAGGCGGAGCACACCAGGTGCTGGTGCGGATGGTGCGCGTTGGGGTCGTAGCGCTTGGCCCGGCCGTCGGTGGTGACCTCCACGACCTCGCCGAGGGCGACCAGTTCGCCCAGGGCGTTGTAGACGGTCGCCCGGGAGATCTCCGGCAGCCGCCGCGCCGCGCGGACGTGCACCTCGTCCGCCGTGAGGTGCACGTGGTCGCCGTCCAGGACCTCGGCGACGACGCGCCGCTGGGACGTCATCCGCCAGCCACGCCCGCGCAAACGCTCCAGCAGGTCACTCATATCGGCCCACCTATTCAGGTTCGACGGGGTGCCCCGAAGTTTATCGGCGGACATCCGGGATTCGATTGCACCGGGACCTGGTGTCCGTCTTGACTTGGATTCCGTCCATCGTAGGATCGGTTACGCAGTTGGCCAAGAGGCGGGAAGACCCGAGGGCGGCAGGCGACAAGGACGGCCGCCGCCGGTGTCCCACCTGCCCGCAACCGTCCGGGACGGTGACCCTCGGCGTCGTGGCGATCGACGGGGCCGAGCCCATGCACTGCTTCGGTCGCATTTCAGTCGTATTTCAGTCGCACTCAGTCGCATTCAGTTCCTGAACACCGTGATCCGCCTGGTACGGAAGGATTCCCATGTCTGAGAACCACGATGCAATCGTCACAGATGCCAAGCCGGAGGGCGGGGAAGGCTGTCCGATAGCCCACGGGCGGGCCCCGCACCCGACCCAGGGCGGCGGAAACCGCCAGTGGTGGCCTGAACGGCTCAACCTGCGGATCCTCGCCAAGAACCCCGCCGTCGCGAACCCCCTCGGCGAGGGGTTCGACTACGCCGCCGCGTTCGGGACCCTCGATCTCCCCGCCGTCAAGCGGGACATCGCGGACGTGCTGACCAGCTCCCAGGACTGGTGGCCCGCCGACTTCGGCCACTACGGCCCGTTCATGATCCGCATGGCCTGGCACAGCGCGGGCACCTACCGCATCAGCGACGGCCGCGGCGGCGCCGGGGCCGGCCAGCAGCGGTTCGCTCCCCTCAACAGCTGGCCGGACAACGGCAACCTGGACAAGGCCCGCCGTCTGCTGTGGCCGGTGAAGCAGAAGTACGGCCAGAGCCTCTCGTGGGCCGACCTCATGATCCTCACCGGCAACGTGGCCCTGGAGTCGATGGGCTTCGAGACCTTCGGCTTCGGCGGCGGCCGCGCCGACGTCTGGGAGCCCGACGAGGACGTCTACTGGGGCCCCGAGACCACCTGGCTCGACGACGAGCGCTACACCGGCGACCGCGAGCTGGAGAACCCGCTCGGCGCGGTCCAGATGGGCCTCATCTACGTCAACCCCGAGGGCCCGAACGGCAACCCCGACCCGATCGCCGCGGCGCGCGACATCCGTGAGACGTTCCGCCGGATGGCGATGAACGACGAGGAGACGGTGGCCCTGATCGCGGGCGGCCACACCTTCGGCAAGACCCACGGCGCGGGCCCGGCGGAGAGCGTGGGCGCCGACCCCGAGGCCGCCCCGCTGGAGGCGCAGGGGCTGGGCTGGAGCAGTTCCTTCGGCACCGGCAAGGGCGCCGACGCAATCACCAGCGGCCTTGAGGGCATCTGGACCAACACCCCGATCACCTGGGACAACACCTTCTTCGAGATCCTGTTCGGCTACGAGTGGGAGCTGTTCGAGAGCCCGGCCGGGGCGCACCAGTGGCGGCCGAAGGACGGCGCCGGCGCGGGCACCGTGCCCGACGCCCACGACCCGTCCAGGGCCCACGCCCCGACGATGCTGACGACCGACCTCTCCCTGCGGTTCGACCCGGCCTACGAGCAGATCTCGCGGCGCTTCCTCGCGGACCCCGCCGCGTTCGCCGACGCCTTCGCGCGCGCGTGGTTCAAGCTGACCCACCGCGACATGGGCCCGGTCGTGCGCTACCTCGGCCCCGAGGTGCCGGCCGAGACGCTGCTGTGGCAGGACCCGCTCCCCGCGGTGACGCACGAACTCGTCGACGCGGCCGACGTCGCCGCGCTCAAGCAGCAGGTCCTCGCCTCGGACCTGTCGGTGTCCCAGCTCGTCTCCGTCGCGTGGGCCTCCGCCTCGTCCTTCCGCGGCAGCGACAAGCGCGGCGGCGCCAACGGCGCCCGGATCCGCCTGCAGCCGCAGAGCGGGTGGGAGGTCAACGACCCGGACCAGCTGGCCGGGGTGCTGCGCACCCTGACCGGGATCCAGGAGTCCTTCAACTCCGCCCAGAGCGGCGGCAAGCGGATCTCGCTCGCGGACCTGATCGTGCTGGCCGGTGCGGCCGCCGTCGAACAGGCCGCCAGGGACGGCGGGTTCGCCGTCCAGGTTCCCTTCACCCCGGGCCGCGCGGACGCGACCCAGGAACAGACGGACGTGGAGTCGTTCGCCGCGCTGGAGCCGGCCGCCGACGGGTTCCGCAACTACCTCGGGAAGGGCAACCGGCTGCCGGCCGAGTACCTGCTGATCGACCGGGCGAACCTGCTGAACCTCAGCGCCCCCGAGATGACGGTCCTCGTCGGTGGCCTGCGCGTCCTGGGCGCGAACCACCAGCGCACGCCGCTCGGTGTCCTCACCACGACCCCCGGCTCCCTCACCAACGACTTCTTCGTCAACCTGCTCGACCTGGGCACGACGTGGTCGGCGACGTCCGAGGACGCGAACGCGTTCGAGGGCCGCGACTCGGCCACGGGCCGGGTCAGGTGGACCGGAAGCCGCGCCGACCTCGTCTTCGGATCGAATTCGGAGCTGCGCGCGCTCGCGGAGGTCTACGCGAGCGACGACGCGAAGGAGAAGTTCGTGAAGGACTTCGTCGCGGCCTGGGACAAGGTGATGAACCTCGACCGGTTCGACCTCGCCTGACCGGTCCTGTCGTCCGGGCCGGCCCCGCCGGCCGGCCCGGACACCCCGCCCCGCCCCTTGCGGGCGGGGCTACGGCTCCGCCCGGACGCGGCCCACGACGAGCCGGATCGCGCTGATCGTCAGGTCGGGATCGTGCACCTGTACGTAATGATCGCTCCCGGTGGCCAGGAAGTGCGGGGTCTGGGAGCCCAGCTCCACCAGCTTCTGCTGGACCCGGGGCCAGGCCCGCTCCAGGGTGTCCAGGAGATCCTTCGGGGTTCCCGGAGGGGCGGCGAACGGCTCCGTCTTGCTGAGGACGGCCATGGGGACCGCCGGCAGGGGTCGCGCGGCCGTGACGGAGTCGATCGCGCCGTCGAGGTCCACCCGCTCGAACGCGGGTTGCGCGTCGAACGGAGTGCCGGGGCGGTCGAGCAGCTCGCGGTACGCGGCCCAGCGCGCGCCGAAGAGGGCGCGGATGTCCGTACCGAAGGCATCGACGAAGACCAGGCCCGCCGTCTTCCCCGGGTGCCGCTGGGCGTACAGCCGGGTGATCATCCCGCCGAAGGAGTGGCCGGCCAGCACGTAGGGGCCCGGCAGGTGTGCGGACGTCAGCAGCCTGTCGAGATCGTCGGCCATCGCGGTGAGGGAGCGGACGCCGTCGACCGGCGTGCTGCGGGTGGTGAGCGCCGGCGGGTCGGTGTACCGGACGGTTCCGGGCCGGTCGTAGACGCAGACGCGGGTGAAGGCCGCGACTCCGGGGAACACCGCCGGGGATGCCGGTACCGGCGGCCGGGTGTCGGTGAAGGTCCAGGTGTCCGAGGAGTCGTGCAGTCCGGATTCCAGAACGACGACGGGGCTGCCACTGCCCTTGCAGCTCAGATGGAGCTTCCGGCCGCCGCCCACGTCCACCTGGCCGGAGAAGTCACCGGTGGCCGGTACGGAGGAGGCCGCGGGCGGTGCGCCGCGCAGGGCCGGGGCACCGGCGCACCCGGGAACGGCGGCCAGTACCGCCGCGGCCAGCACGACGGACAGCAGGGGCGTTCGGTGTCGCATCGGCTCGCTCCGGTCCCTCGTAGACGCCCACCCCCCGGCCCCCCTCCCCCGCCTCCCCCGATCATCCGGCACGGGGGGCCGCGGGCCCGGCATTGCCGGACCGGGAGTCGCGGCCCCCCGGTCCGGACCGCTACGCGCCGGAGCCGGCGGCCACCTGGGCCATCTCCCGCTCCACGGCGTCGAGTTCCTCCTGACGGTCCATGAGAGCGAGCTGCTCCCGGTAGCGGTCCAGCGCGGTGATGAGCAGGCGGTCCCTGGCCGGCTCCAGGGAGTACATGCGGCGGGCGGCGGCGACCGCCTCGGCCCGCAGGGCCAGCGCGGTCTCGGGCAGATGGGCGAAGTCCTGACGGCTGTACTCGTACAACGCCTCGGCCAGCAGCGGCAGATACGCCAGCGGACCCACCTGGACGAGCACGCGGTAGGCCGCGACCTCCTGCCGGGCGGGCAGGGTCTGTGAGCTCAGGAGGGCGACTCGGGCTCGGAGTACGGCGTCGTGACCGGCATGCGCTGAGAAAGTCATGACGGTGATTCTGAAAGCCGCACAGGGGTCCGAACAAGGGCAATCCGCTGTGCTCTCGGTCCTACGAAAACGGCCTCTGACCTGTCATGATTGATACGTCATCACCTCTGCGACCCGCAGGGCGGGTCAGCAGCCGAAGAAGGACAGGCGGATCTGTCGCCGGGGGTTGTCCCGGTTGGTGTCCACGAGGGTGACGGACTGCCAGGTTCCGAGCTCCAGCAACCCGTCGATCACGGGCAGCGTCGCGTGGGGCGCGACGATCGCGGGCAGTACGTGGTCCCGGCCGTGGCCGGGGGAACCGTGCCGGTGCCGCCAGCGGTCGTCGGCCGGCAGCAGGGACCCCAGGGCCTTCAGGAGGTCGTCGTCGCTGCCCGCTCCCGTCTCGATGACGGCGAGTCCGGCGGTCGCGTGCGGCGTGAAGATGTTGAGCAGCCCGCTCCGGCCCCGCGCCACCTCCCCGAGGAACGCCGCGCAGGCGTCGGTCAGGTCATGGACGCTCTCCCGGTCGCCGGTCGTCACGTCGATGGTGCGTGAAGCAAAGATGTCGGCCATGCCTGCATCCTCGCGCCCGGTCCCTCCCGCGGCACGCAACCCCGGCCGGTGTCGGCCACCCCCGCCGACCCGCCCGCGCTGATCCCAGGCGTCGCGTTCCGCCCCGGGCCGTCGCGCTCGACGGGTGGTGGCGGTCCTGTGGTCAGGCCCCGGTCAGGCCGGTGACCTCCTGCACGTGGCGCAGGCTGGGCGCGGCGAGCACCTCGTTCAGCTGCTGGAAGATCTGCCGTGCGGCGACCGCGTTCCAGTCCTCGGGGAGCAGCTCGGCGGGCAGTCCGGGGTCGAGGTAGGGCAGGCGGCGCCACTGGGTGAGCATCGGGACGTAGTGGCGGAAGGCCTCGGCGCCGTCGACGGCGGGCTGTTCGGCCAGTGCGGCGGCGACGGGGCCGTAGGCCTCGGTGAACCCGGCGTACTGTTCCTCGATCGCCGGGAAGTCCCACCACGAGCTGACCGTCCCGGGCAGGTCGCTGAAGGCCGCGTACTCGGCGGCGAACAGGTGCACGTACTCGCTGAGCCCGAGCCGGACGAGCATGTCGCGGGCGTCGCCGAGCAGGCGGCCGGGCGCCAGCCACACACCCGGGGCGATGTTCCCGAATCCCAGCCACGTCAGCCGGGTGCGCAGCTGGTAGCGGTGGGAGCGCTCGGACTCCGGTACGGAGAAGACGGCCATGGCCCAGCCGTCGCTCAGCTTCGCCGGTTCCAGGCTGCCGAAGATGCGCCGGTCGCCCTCGTCGAAGACGGGCTGCGCGCCGGGGCTGAGCCGGTACCCGGTGGCGCCCCGGCGCTCCGGTTCGAGGACGCCCTTCTTCTTGAGACGGGAGATCGCCGAACGCGCCGCCGGGCCGTCCACGTCCAGCTCGGACATCAGGGTGACCAGGTCGGCGACGGAGATCCAGCCTCCGAGGCGTCGCAGGAACGCCCCGTAGACCGTGTTGATCAACGAGCTGGGCCTGAGGGGACTGTCCGCCATGATCGCCTTCCGTCGTGTGCGGTGGCGATCCTATCGACCTGGGCGAACGCGGCGCCGCCCAGGTCAGGGTGCTTGCGGCGGCGCGGTCAGAGGCGGGCGGCCCGCTTCAGCAGGCCCAGGTCCACGAACTTGAAGTCGGTGTCGGTACGGGTCTCGCCGTCGGCTCCGGTGGCCGCGGGGGTGTTGTGGCCGTCCTGGACGACCAGCAGGCCGTTCGGGAACCGCTTGCCCAGCGGTGCGGTCGTGACGGCGGCGCCGTCGCACTCCTGCGAGCCGTCCGGCACGCCGGGCTTCGCGGCGTCGTCGCCTACACGGAAGCCGCGGATGTACGCGTTGTCGTGCTCGCGGTCGAAGACGGCGAAGGTGTCGTCGCCCTGGCTGGAGGCGAGCAGGTAGCCGCGGCGGCCGGGCTGCTTCGGGTCGCGCCAGATCGTCAGGCCCTCCACGTCGGCGGACACGTGCCGGCCTCCGAAGCCGGGGTCAGCGCCCGCGTCGCACTCCTCGGTCCCGGGGTTCCAGGTGCCGGGCACGCCGAAGGAGCGGACCTTCTCGACGAGGCGGGCGGGGGTGCGCAGGTCGGCGTCGAGCTTCCAGATGCCGACGTCCTCCTGACCGGCGTAGAGGTCACCGGTGTCGGGATCGACGACCATGCCCTCGACCTGGGGCCGCTCGCCGGGTTCGCCGCACGGCGACCAGTTCTGCCTGTTCGGCAGGGTGAAGGAGGCGGGCAGCGAGGTGGTGCGGACGGTGCGGTATCCGACCTTGCCCCGGGCGTCGGGCAGCAGTTCGGCCAGCGCGAGGTCGGTGGCGTGGCGCCGGCTGGTGACCGCGTAGGCGCGGCCGTCGCGGCGGTCGGTGTAGGCGGCCAGGCCGTAGGCGGTGCGCTGGTCGTTGACCTCGTCCTGGCCGGTGGAGAAGACCCGCGGGGCGGCTGCCTCGTCGGTGACGTCGACCAGCGGGGCCGCGGGCCGCTTCGGGTCGATCCGGTAGACGCGCAGCTGGTCGCGGCCGCGGTCGGAGACGACGGCCACGTCGTGACGGCCGTCGGGGAAGCGGAGTCCGGTGATCAGGTCGACGTTGTTGAAGCGTCCGGGCTTGTCGCCGTCCCCCGGCGGCGGGGGCGCGGGCAGCGACTGCACCTGGCGTCCGTCCAGGTCGTAGACGCGCAGGCCGCCCTCCTTGGCGGTGGCGATGACCAGACTGGCGTCGGGATCCTTGGCGTTGCGCCAGATCGCCGGGTCGTCGGCGTTCGCGTTGCCGCCCGCCTCGTCGTCGAAGAGGGAGGGCGTCTCGACGGAGGCCGTCACCCGGGGCAGTGACGGCGACGTGCCGCCCCGGTCCGTCCGGGCGTGCGCCGGTACGGCGAGCACGCCCAGGGCCACCATGGCCGCCGCGGCCACGACCGGGGTCCGCCTGCTCGGGATCACGCGCATCTTGCCTCCTGTTGGGGGTACGGGGTGGGGCCGGCCGCGGGGTGGCCGGGGTCCTCCGGCGTCCCGCGACGGGCCGCCCCCACGGTGGGCCACGCCCGGGTGACGACCATGGAGCGGGCATGACGTGCGCATGACGGAGTGGTGAAATCCGGCGGCCACGGGGCTCTCCCGGGAGCTTCCTTAGCGGAACGTTAGATCTGCGTGGCGGACCTTGTCCGGGTCCGACGGCCGCCGCATGCTCTGGACACTCCCCCAGCGCCGGGGCAGTTCTGCCGTCCCTCATCAGGGACTTCCGTCTGGAGCCGCCATGTCCCCGTCCGTCGTCATGCCCGCGTCTCCGCCCGGGGACGAGCGCAGGAAGCGCCGTCTCGCCCTGGTCGGCGGCTCGCTCGGCAATCTCGTCGAGTGGTACGACTGGTTCGTCTACGCCAGCTTCGCGATCTACTTCGCCGACTCGTTCTTCCCCGGCGACAACCCGACCACCCAGCTGATGAACACGGCGGGGATCTTCGCCGTCGGCTTCCTGATGCGTCCCGTCGGCGGGTGGATCCTGGGCCGTGCCGCCGACCGGCACGGGCGCAAGAGCGCGCTCACCCTCACCGTCACCATGATGTCGGTGGCCGCCCTGCTGATCGCCGTCGCCCCGACCTACGGCCAGGCCGGGTACTTCGGCGCCCTGGTGCTCCTGCTCGCGCGGCTGCTGCAGGGGATGAGCATCGGCGGCGAGTACGCGGCCAGCGCCACCTATCTGACCGAGGCGTCCGCCCGGAACCGGCGCGGCCTGGGCTCGTCCTTCCAGTACGTGTCGATGACCTGCGGGCAGCTGCTCGGCCTCGGCATCCTGATCACCCTTCAGCACACGCTGACCACCTCGCAGCTGGAGAGCTGGGGCTGGCGGATCCCCTTCCTCGTCGGGGCCCTGTTCGCGGTGGTCGTCTTCTGGCTGAGGCGGCGGCTGCAGGAGACCGACGCCTTCAAGGAGGAGACGTCGGCCGCGGGCGACGAGGCCCACGACGACAGCACGCGCGGCACGCTCAAGGCCCTGTGGCAGTACCGGCGACAGGCCGGGCTGGTCATGGCGCTCACCCTCGGCGGCACCGTGGCCTACTACACCTACACCACCTACCTCACCAAGTACCTCGTGGGCAGCGCGGGCATGGAGAAGACCACCGCCACGCTCGTCAGCTTCACCGCGCTGACCCTCTTCGCCGTGCTGCAGCCCTTCGCCGGCATGCTGTCCGACCGGATCGGCCGCCGGCCCCTGCTGATCACGTTCGCGGTGGGCTGCACCGTCGGCACGTACCCGATCATGACCGCGCTCGGATCGGCGTCCTCGTACTGGTCCGCGCTCGGGCTGTCCCTGCTGGCCCTGGTCGTCATCACCGGTTACACGTCCATCAACGCGGCGGTGAAGGCCGAACTGTTCCCGACCCGGGTGCGCGCCCTGGGCGTGGCGCTGCCGTACGCGATCGCCAACGCGCTGTTCGGCGGCACGGCGGAGTACGTGGCCCTGTGGTTCAAGAACAGTGGTCACGAGAAGATGTTCTTCTGGTACGTCTCCGGGTGCGCGCTGATCTCCCTCGTGACCTACGTGCTCATGCCGGACACCCGCGATGCCGCGCTGAGCCGCGCCGAGGCCGAGGACGACGGCGAGCCCGGGCGGGAGCGGCCGGCGGCGGCGCCCGCCGAAGCGGCACGCTGATCCTCACCCGATGGCCCGGTGGCCCGGCGGGCCGGCTCCCGTAAGCTGCTGCGCCGGGTCACGGGAAGGACTGTCCATGCACGCGCTGCTCGTCGAGGACGACGATCGCATGGCCCAGGCCCTCGGCACGGCCCTCGCCCAGCGCGGGCACACCGTGCGCCGGGTCGGGCGCGCCCTGGACGCGTTGCGGCACGTCCGCGAGGCCGAGTTCGTCCTGCTCGACCTGGGGCTTCCCGACCTGGACGGGCTGGAGCTGCTGCGTCGGCTGCGTACCGTCTGCGACGCGCCGCTGATCGTGGTGACCGCGCGCTGCGAGGAACGCGACATCGTGCAGGGACTGCGGGCGGGGGCCGACGACTACGTGGTCAAGCCGTTCCGGATGGCCGAGCTGATGGCCCGTATCGACTCCGTACGGCGCCGGACGGATCCCCACCCGGGCCGCCCGGACCCCTCGGACGCCGCCGCGACCGGCTCCCGGCCCGTGCGTGCCGGTGATGTGGAGGTGGACCTCGCGGGTCGCACGGTCACGGTGGCGGGAACCGGAGTACGCCTCACTCGACGCGAGTTCGACGTACTCGCCTTCCTTGCCGCCCGCCCGGACGAGGTGCATGCGCGCGCGGTGATCCTGGACCGGATCTGGGGTGACGTCTTCCTCGCGGCCTCCCGCTCCCTGGACGTCCATGTGGCGGGTATCCGTGCCAAGACCGGCCGCTCGGGGCTGGTGCGTACGGTCCGGGGATTCGGCTACCAGCTCGGCCTCCCGGACCCGCCCTCCGCCGACGACGGCTCCGACGACGGCCCCGACGACGACGCGCGGGACGGCGCGCCGTGAGGCGCAGGCTGCTGGCGGTACTGATGGTGCTCATGGGGGCGGCGGCGCTGCTGCTCTGCATCCCCCTGGCCGACGCCTACGCGCGCGGGCGCACCGAGCACCTGCTCCTGCAACGGCGCTCGGAGGCCGTGCGGTTCGCCGACCTCGCCGACCGGATGCGCACCGCCGCCGACCGGGCGGAGCTCTCGGCCGAGATCGGCCGCTACGCCCAGCTGTACGGGGCCGGGGTGGTCGTGGTCGACTCCTCGGGTGCGACGGTGGCCCGGGCCGGGTCCGGGCCGGCGGCGGAGGCCGCCACGAACGCGGCCACCGACACCGCTTCGGCCCCGGGCGGCTCCGCGGGCGGCTCCACCGACGGGGCGGACGCCCGACGGCGCGCCCTCACCGGCCGCTCCACCGACCGCCTGCCCACCCTGCGTCCGTGGGGCCCGCGCACCGTCGTCCTGGCCGAGCCGGTGGGCCGGGACGAACGGGTGAGCGGGGCGGTCCTGATGGCCGTGCCCACCGACGCCTCCCGCCGGGATGTGACGGTCCGCTGGTCGCTCATCGGCGCCGGGGCCTTCGGCGCCTTCGCGGCGGCGGCTCTGGTCGCGGCCGGGATCGCCCGCTGGCTGATGCGCCCGGTGCTGGACCTGGACCGCGCGGTCGGGCGCCTGACCGCCGGCAGCCTGCAGGCCCGGGCCGTGTCCGCCACCGGTCCACCGGAGCTGCGTCATCTGCGGCAGCACTTCAACACCATGGCGGAGGCGATGGCCGACTCCATCGGCCGCCAGCGCGACTTCGTCGCCGACGCCTCCCACCAGCTGCGCAATCCGCTCGCCACGCTGGTGCTGCGGCTGGAGAACGTCGAGCCGCACATCGCACCCGGGCCGGGCCTCGCCGAGCACGGCCGCGCGCTGGACGAGGCGGAGCGGCTGGAGGAGCTGCTCGACGGCCTGCTGGCACTGGCCCGTGTGGAATCGGGCACGGCGGAGCTGGGCGACGAGGACGTGTCGCGGAAGGTACGGGACCGGGTGACGGCCTGGACTCCGGTCTTCGGCGCCGCGGGGGTGGAACTGGTGGCCACCGGCCTCGCGGAGGGCCTGCGAGCACGCGCCCTGCCCGACGCGACGGGCCGGATCCTCGACGCGCTCCTCGACAACGCCGTCAAGTTCGTCCCGCGCGACGGCCGCGTCGAGGTGCGCGCCGCGCCCTCGGTGGACGGGAGCACCGCCGTCGTACGGGTCGTGGACGACGGCCCGGGTGTGCCGGAGGAGCAGCTGCCGCTGCTGCTGCGCCGTTTCGCGCGTTCCCCGGAGCACCAGAACGTCCCCGGCAGCGGCCTGGGGCTGGCCATCGCCGACGAGATCGCCCGGATCAGCGGCGGTCGGCTCGACGTCGGCCGCAACGAGCCGCACGGCCTGGTGGTGGAGCTGAGGCTCCCGTCACCTCCGCCCGGGTGAGGCGCGGCCTCAGCCGTACACCGACCGGTAGTAGGCGACCGCGCCGGGGTGCAGCCGGACCTCGCCCGTGGAGATGGCGAACCGGGGCTCCAGCCGGGCCCCCGCCGTCACCTCCCGCAACAGGTCGCGCCACCTGTCGAACACCACCTGGAGCAGGTCACGCGCGACGCCCTGCGGGACGTCGGCGCGCGCGAGCAGGTAGTTGCCGACCCCGATGGTTCCCACCGGCTCGGTCAGCCCGTAGACCCCGGCCGGCAGGGTGACCACCGTGTAGACGGGGCCGTAGCGGTCCCGTAGCGGGCCCACGTGGGCGTCGAGCGGCAGGAACCGCAGCGTCAGCTCGCGCGCGAGGTCCGCCAGGGCCGGTGTGGGCACCCCTCCGGACCAGAACAGCGCGTCGACCGAGCGCTCGCGCAGGGCCGTCACCGAGGCGGCAAGGCCCAGTTGCCGCTCGTCCGCCGCCGATGCGGGTACGGGCGCGGGTGCGGTCGCGGGTGCGCCGCCCAGCCCGGCCGCCCGCAGGACCCGTTCCGCCACCACCTGGACCCCTGAGCCGGCCGCGCCCGCCGCGACCGGGCGCCCGGCGAGGTCCGTCACGGAGTTCACGGGGCCGTCCGCGGGGACGATCAGGTGCGTGTAGTTCACGTAGACCCGGGCCAGCGCGGTCGCGGCGGCCGGCCGGAGGAACGGCTCCCGCCCCAGCACCGCGTCCTCCGCCACGTCGGCCATGGCCAGGGCCAGCTCGACGGAACCCTCGTCCAGCTTCCGCAGGTTGTCCACACTGGCCGCCGTGCTCACCGGGACGATCTCGATCCGGTGGCCGCTCGCGGCGACGGCCCGCGCGAGTGCCTGCCCGAACGCGTTGTACGGCCCGCCCTCGGGGCCCGTGGCGAGCCGGAGCCGCCCTACCGGTCCGGAATCCCCCGAGCAGCCGGCCGGCAACCCTGCGAGGGCGCCGAGGCCGAAGCCCATCACCCGTCGCCGGGTCACTTCTGCGCTGGTCACGGCGGAATCCTAGGCGCACATGTCAAGCGACGGACTTCGGGTCGTGGCCCGTCCTGGTCTCGCCGTCTTCCGCGCAGCGGCACTTCCCGCCGCCCGATAAGGTGTTCGACGTTCGTGGTGGTGCTCGTGTGCCCCACGGAGCTTACGGAGCACGGCGTTATCGGGGGAGCAGGAACAAGTGAGCGGGACCAGAGCGGTATTCGGGAGCCGGACGGACTCCGGCGGCGCGGTGAAGGCGTTCTTCCGCTCCTGGACGGTGGAATTCGAGTACTCCCCCATGGCCGAGCACGTGGAGGACGGGCTCATCACCTGGATGCAGCGCGCGCGGACCGTGCTCGGTCTCGTCGCCGCCGTCTGGCTGGTCGTGGCGTACCCGCTGAGCAGCGGCGGCGAGGAGTTCGTCCTCGGCAAACTCGTCGAACTCGGCCTCGCCTGCGCCGTCCTGGCACTCGGGAGCCTCATCGGCATCACCGTCTTCCTCGTCGCGAGCACCCCCGACAGGCGCCGTGACTTCGCCGAGCGTCTGCGCAGGCCGATCAGTGCGGCCCTGCTGCTCGTCAGCGGGCCCCTCGCCCTGTGGCTGTCCATCACGACCCTCAAGGGCGAACTGATCAGCGGTGGAGACCTGAAGGGCTTCTTCTCGGCGATCACGGGCCCCGGGGTCATCTCCTCCGCCCTGGCCTTCGTCGTCCTGGCCGTCGGCTGGATCGCCGCCGTCATCGTGGTGATCTGCTCCGTCCCCTACACGCTCGTCTCCTGCTACGCCTGCGTCTTCACCTGCCTGCGGGTCGCGGACGTGCACCAGCTGCTCCCGGCGCTGCTCTCGCCGCTGCTGGTCTGGTCGCTCTTCGCCTTCCAGGTCTTCAACGGCCCCGACGTCGCCGCGCCCCCGGAGGTGCTCTACACGTTCATGATCGGCGGCCCGCTGTCGGTGACCGCCCTGTCGGTCTGGGAGGTGCGGCGCCTGCGCGCCCGCCACGGGATCACCCTGCGCACCGCGCTCGGCCGCTGACCGCCTTGCGGCACTCGGCCGCACTCCCCCGCTCCCGGTAGCGTCGCCGCCATGCGCTACCACCACGTCGACGTCTTCACCGACCGTCCCTACGGCGGCAACAGCCTCGCGGTGTTCCCGGAGGCCGATTCGCTGACCGGCGCTCAGATGCGTGCGATCACCCAGGAGTTGCGGCACTTCGAGTCCGTCTTCCTCGTGCGCGACGACTCACCCGGGCGGCCGCGGCCGCGACGGGCCCGGCGGGCGCGCGTCTTCGACCTCACGGGCGAGCTGGACTTCGCCGGGCACCCTCTCATCGGCGCCGCCGCGGTCCTGCACGAGCTCCACGGCTCCGCGGACCACGAGACCTGGACCTTGCGCCTGCCCGACCGTCCGGTGGACGTCACCACCGAACGCCGGGGCCCCGGGCGGTACGCGAGCCTCCTCGACCAGGGCGCGGCCGCCTTCCTCGACCGCCCCGACCCGGACGGCCTGGCCGCCCTCTTCGCCCTCGAACCGGGCGATCTGGACCCCTCTCTGCCCGCGGAGGTGATCTCCACGGGCCTGCGGTACCTGGTGCTCCCCGTACGCGGCGACGCGCTGGCCCGTGCCCGGGTCGCGCAACCGCTCGACGCGCCGCTGGCCCGCCTCGGCGCCGAGTTCGCGTACCTGCTGGACGCCGCGGCCATGGAGGGGAGGCACTGGAGCAACGACGGGCTCCTGGAGGACGTCGCGACCGGAAGCGGTGCCGGGTGCGCCGCCGCCTGTCTGCGCGGCCACGGCCGGATCGGCTCCGGGGAGCGGAGCCTGCTGCGCCAGGGCCGCTTCACCGGGCGCCCCAGCGTGATGACCGTCAGCGCCGACGGCCACGGCCGGGACATCCGCTCGGTACGTGTCGGGGGCGGCGTCGCCCTCGTCGGCGAGGGACGCCTGCGCGAGCTCCCGCCGCCCTGAGGGTCTCCGGGCCGCCCCGGCTCACCTCGCGACCCGGGGCGGCCGGACCTAGGCTGATGGTGTTGCCCGAGCCCTCGGACGGCGGGAGACCATGCCGTGAAGCCAACCCATCTCCGGCTGTGCCGGGCCTGCGCGGCTGCCGCCGCGGCAGGACTGCTCATAGCCCCGGCGGCAGCGGGTTCCGCGTCCGGGGCGTCCGTTCCCCGGTCGTCCACTCCCGTCACCACGACCGCCACCACCGCGGCCACCGCCCCCACCCCGAGCTCGACCCCTTCCCCGGAGACCGGTACGGGCTTCACGCCGCTCACACCGGCCGTCGCGGCGCAACTCGACGCGGCCGTGCGTCAGGTCATGCGCGAGGCGCAGGTACCGGGCGTGACCGTCGGGCTGTGGGCCCCCGGCAAGGGCAGCTACGTACGGTCCTTCGGGGTGGCGGACAAGGCGACCGGCGCGCCCATGACGCCCTCGCTCCACGTGCGCATCGGCAGCGAGACGAAGACGTTCACCGTCACCGCCCTCCTCCAGCTCGTCGACCAGGGGAAGGTGCGGTTGGACGACCACATCGGCGACTACGTGGCGGGAGTGCCGAACGGTGACCGCATCACCCTGCGGGAACTGGCGGGCATGCGCAGCGGGCTGTTCAACTACAGCCTGGACGGGGACTTCATCAAGAACCTCCAAGCCGATCCGGAACGGTACGTCGCACCGCGGCAGTTGCTCGACTACTCCTTCAAGCACCCCGTGCAGTTCGAACCGGGGGCGGAGTTCGACTACAGCAACACCAACCTGATCCTGCTCGGCCTGGTGGTGGAGAAGATCACCGGCCGCCCGCTCCACGAGGTCATCACCAAGGACGTCCTGGGACCGGCCGGGCTCCGCAGCACGGTGTTCCCGACGAGCCCGGCCCTGCCGGTGCCCTACGCGCACGGCTACACCGACCAGACCGCCACGGGCAAGACCGAGGACGCGACGCGCTGGAATCCGTCCTGGGCCTGGGCCGCCGGAGAGATGGCCTCCGACCTCCAGGACCTGCGCAGCTGGGCCCGCACCCTCGCCACCGGCACGCTGCTGAAGCCGGCGACCCAGGCCGAGCGCCTGAAGACCACTCCGATGGACATTCCGGGTGCCGGCTACGGACTGGGCATCTTCGACGTGCAGGGCTGGATCGGCCACAACGGCTCGATCCCCGGCTACGAGGTCCTGCCCGTCTACCTGCCGTCGGCACAGGCGACGATGGTCATCCTCCTGAACACCGACAGCCAGTACAAGGGCCAGGAGCCCAGCACCCTGTTCGGTGAGGCGGTCACCAGTATCGTCACCCCCGACCACGTGTATCCCGGCCACAAACCAGTCGTGCCCAGGACGGGCTGACGACGGGAGCGGCCGTGAGCGTGGTCATCGGTACGTGGAACCTGGAGAACCTCTGCCGCCCGCTGCCCCCGGGCAGCCCGCCCTCGAACCGCTGCGCCGTCAAGGACGAGGCCACTTACCAGGCGAAGCTGGAGGGCCTCGCGGCCACCATCGGCCGGCTCGCGCCCGACCTCCTCGGCGTACAGGAGGTGGGCAGCCACGAGGCCCTGTCCGATCTGGTCGACAGGCTCGACGGTGACTGGCACATCGCCCTGTCGACGCACCCGGACCGCCGCGGCATCCGGGTCGGCTTCCTCAGCCGCCGGCCGCTCACCGTGGTCGAGGACCGCACGGCCTTCCCTGACCACCTGCCGCCCGTCCGGGTCGAGGACGACGGAACCATGATCAAGAGGATGGGCCGCGGCGGGCTGGTCGTGCGCTGGAGTCCGGCCCCCGGCCACAGTGTCGGTGCGGCCGTCTGCCACCTCAAGTCCAAGCTGCTGACCTTCCCCGGCAACCGGCACAGCACGGACGACGAGCAACTGCGCGCCCGCTACGCCGCGTACGCCCTGTACCGCCGGGCCGCCGAGGCCGTCACCATCCGCTTCGTGGCCGACCAGCTCCTGCAGGGCGACGGCCGCGCGCACGAGGTGATCGTGATGGGCGACCTCAACGACGAGTTCAAGGCGGCCACCACACAGATCCTGTACGGCCCGCCGGGCTCGCAGATCGGTGGCGGCGGATTCCACGACGCCGACCTCGGCGACCCGAGGCGGCTGTGGAACCTCGCTCCGCGCATCCTGGAACAGGGCGGTTTCTCCCGCGTCTTCGAGGGCCAGAGGGAACTCATCGATCACATCCTGGTGAGCCAGGCCCTGCTGCCCCGCCTGGAGCGCGTCTTCACCGGCCGGGAGCAGCTGCCGACGGTGGACGGAACCCACCCGGCCGCGCCGCACGACAGCCCCTCCGACCACGCGCCGGTCCTCGCCGTACTCGACTACTGACCGGCGCCCATTTCCCGGCTGCCCGAGCGGAGCTTGACGGCCCATCAGTACCGATTTCCGGCCGGAATCGGCCGGAATGGGCCGGGAATCGGCGGGGATTCGGCGGGGAGAAATTCCGGTCGGCCGACCGATTCCATTCCGGTGACCGTTCCGACAACAGCAGGTGAAACGCGGTCGACAAGCCGCCGACAGAGCCGAATCGGCCTCGCTCGAAAGATGCCCGGGTCAACCGTGTTGTCCGACAGATGAGTTACTACCCAGAAGACATGGAAGGTAGCTCTCAGTTCGGGTAGCTTTCCCTCACGTCGCCGCCACACCCGGGGCACAGGGCCCCATGGGACTAGCGGCACAAAGGACCCGACCCCTGTTGACGACAGCAACCGAAGTCTTCACAGTCCGGCCGTACACCCCGCATTGCCAGGTGATCAGCACCGAAGGCGATCATGCCGTCATAGGTATTTCCCCGGGGAACAGTTATTTTTCGGCCCAACGTGTCAATGACCTTGCCCACTGGGGCCTGCGCAACTTCGAGCAGGTCGACCTCATCTACACCGACATGCACGTGGCCGAGATGTACGAGGCTCTCGGCTACGGCGAGGACGAAGCACGGCGGAAGGCGGTGAAGAACCTGCGCGGCGTCCGCGCCAAGGTGAACAACGCCGCCGCGGAAGCCGACCCCACCGGCGCCCGGCTCCGCGCCCGCCCGATGTCGTCCCTCACCGACATCCCGGCCTACCGGGCGCTCCACAGCCACCTGACCAACCTGCTGGACACCGACCCGGAGTTCCGCAAGACCAGCAACAAGCTGGTCGACGCGTTCCTCTCGTCGAAGGTCCTGAACGGGAAGGCCGCCACCACCCGGCAGCGGGACGTGTGCCTGGAGTACGTCTGCGCCGAGATGCCGCTCTTCCTCGACACGCCGGCCATCCTCGGCGTGCCGTCCTCCCTCAACTGCTACCACCAGCTCCTGCCCATGGCGGAACTGCTCTACTCACGCGGCTCGGGCCTGCGCGCCTCGCGCAACCAGGGTCACGCCATCATCACCCCCGCCGAAGGAGCTCCCGATGCCCACTGACACCCTGCTCGACTTCCCCTTCTCCGCACGCGGCGACCAGCTCCCGCCGGAGATCGAGGAGCTGCGCGGCGAACCGGTGAAGCGGGTCCGCACCATAGCCGGGGACGAGGCCTGGCTCGTCTCCTCCTATCCGCTGGCCAAGCAGGTCCTTGAGGACCCCCGGTTCAGCCTGAAGGACACCTCCGCCCCCGGGGTGCCCCGTCAGTACGCGCTGACGATCCCGCCCGAGGTCGTCAACAACATGGGCAACATCACCGGCGCGGGACTGCGCAAGGCCGTCCTCAAGGCGATCAACCCGAAGACCGACGGGCTCACCGACTGGATGCGCGCCCAGGCCACCACCCTGGTCGACAGCCTCCTGAGCCACGGGGCGCCGGTCGACCTGCGGGGCCAGTTCACCAACCCGTACGCCGAGAACCTGCACTGCCGCATCCTCGGCATTCCCGAGTCCGACGCGCCGCGCCTGGCGGCCAGCCTCGACATCGCGTTCATGAACTCGGCCTGCCCGGTCACCGGCGCCAAGCTCAACTGGGACCGTGACATCGCCTACATGGTGGAACGCCTCGACGACCCCACCACCACCGGTCTCATCGCGGAGCTCGCCGCCCTGCGCAACGACCCCGACTACGACCACCTGACGGACGAGATGCTCGCCACCGTGGGCGTCACGCTCTTCGGCGCGGGGGTCATCTCCACCATGGGCTTCCTGACCATGGCGATCTTCTCGCTCCTCCAGCACCCCGAGATGTGGGAGCGGTTGCGCAACGAGCCGGAGAAGATCCCGGCCGCCGTGGACGAGCTCCTGCGCATCAACCTGTCGATCGCCGACGGCCTGCCCCGGCTCGCCCTGGAGGACGTCACCCTCGGCGACGTCGAGGTGAAGAAGGGCGATCTCATGCTCGTCCTGGTCGAGGCCGCCAACACCGACCCGGACGTGTACCCCGACCCCCACGTCGCGGACATCGACCGGCCGAACGCCGGCACGCACCTCTCCTTCGGCGGCGGACAGCACTACTGCCCGGCCACCGCGCTCGGCAAGCGGCACACGGAGATCGCCATCGAGGTGCTGCTGGAGAAGATGCCCCAGCTCGCCCTCGCCGTGCCCGTCGACCAGCTGGTGTGGCGTACCCGCTTCATGAAGCGCATCCCGGAGCGCCTGCCCGTGCTCTGGTGATCGTGTCGGTGCGCGGAGGACGCGCCTGACCGATGGCGGCCCCGGCCGGGGGGAATCCGGCCGGGGCCGTCGCCCTGCCCGGGAGCGGGTTCCGCAGGGGTCGCTACGCCAGGAATGCGGCGGTGGTCGCCACGAACCGGTCGGCGTCGTCGAGCCAGGGGTAGTGGCCCGCGCCCCGCTGTACGACGAACGTGGCGTCCGGGAACAGTTCGGCGAACTCGGCCGTCGACCGAGGGGGACTGTTCAGGTCGAACTCCCCCGCGAGCAGCAGCACGGGGCTCCCGCAGCCGCCGATCGCCGCGCGCGTGGCCTGCGGGTCGAAGGCACCGTCGGCCGCGAAGAGGGTGACGGCTTCCGCGTTGTCCGGGCGGGCCGCCGCCTGGTGACGGCGGGCCGCGGCGTCCCACCGGCCATGGAAGAAGGGACTGATGGCATCCCAGTCGCTGCCGGTGCCCCCGGTGATCTCCTCCAGCGCCGCGAACGCCTCCGGGAACCACGGCTCGTCCTTCCGCAGCCGCGCGAGCTCCCGCCGGCACTCCGCCGTGACGACCACGCCGACGGCCCGGGTGCCGGGTGTGATCAGGGCGAGCCTGCGGACCCGGTGCGGGTACCGGGCCACGTACCGCGTGGCGAGGTTCGCGCCGGCCGAGTGGGCCAGCAGGTCCGCCTCGGCGAGGCCGAGGTGTTCGCGCAGGGCCTCGACGTCCTCGACGAGGCGGTCGCAGCGGTAGGAGGAGGTGTCCTCGGGAACCGCGGACCGGCCGGTGCCGCGCAGGTCCAGGAAGATCAGCCGGTGGTGTGCGGACAGGCCGCCGAGGTCGCCGAGGTAGCGGGAGTCCGCCGGGCCTCCGGGGACGCAGAGGACCGGGTCGCCGCTGCCGTGGACGCGGTAGGCGAGCCGGGTTCCGTCAGGTGCGGTGAAGGTGGGCATGCCGGGATCCTGCCAGTCATAACCTGGTTGTACAACCAGGTTATGACGGAGGGCGCGCCCCGGTGTATAACCGAGGGGTGGCAGACCGAGAGAGTGCGCGGCGGACGACCGGCACGCTGACCGAGGAACAGGCCGTGCGGATGCTCGCCGGTATGAACGAGGTCATCCGCGCGGGCGAGGAGATGCGGAAGCTGCGCGCGGAGATGATCAAGCTGTTCGCCGGCTTCGGCTGGACCCAGGACACGATCGCCCGGATCGCCGACATGAGTCAGCCGGCCGTGTCCAAGCAGGTGGCGAAGTACGCGCTCGACGACCCCGCACCGCCGATGGGGCTCACCCTCGACCAGTACGACACCCCGTGGCTCGAAGGGCGCCTGTGGGGGCTCGCGGAGGCGGTCTCCGAGACCCTCGACACCGCGCGCTGCACCCGCTGCGTCGACGCACTCGGCCGTGGCCGCAAGCGCTTCACGCCGCGGACCGTCGACGAGCTGCGACGCCTGCTCGAAGAGGACCTGACGCTCCGTCGCGCGGAGCTGCCACCGGGCTTCCGGGCCGCGTACGACCAGATCAGCCGCGGTCTCGACGTCCCGCCGAAGGCGGCGGCCGGCACCGGCACGGCGGCTCCGTTCTCGGCGTCGGTACGCCGCACGCTCGCCCACCAGTTGCAGCGCGACCGGCTCCAGGACGAGCGTCCCCCCGGCGAACACTGAACCGCCGCGGTCCGGCAACCGGTTCCGGCGGCCTCGTCCCGGCGGCCTCGTCCCGGCGGTCTCGTACCGGCGCGCTCGCGTCGCGTTTGCGAGCCGCTACGGACAGCAGGAGACTGGAAATACCAGCGTGGCCCTCGCCGGACACGCGGCTGAGCGGCTCCGGCGCTTCATTCGCTGCTGCCACGCTCGTCATCGGCCGAATTGAACTTCGAGAACCTGTCCGCGCCTTGGCGGTCGGATTCCATGTCGGCGGCTTTTGCGTGGCCGGGGACCCGTCGGGCGTCCCGGCAACTCCGGTCCCTGAATTGTCGACCTCGAAGTCCAATGACGTCAAATTGAATGCGCAACCGTCGGTCCTCTCACTCAGGAGGTGCCCCATGAGCAGGACCCACCCGATCAACTGCATCATCCCCCCGTACATCCTCGACAAGCTCCTTGAGAGCGAGGACGGTGACGTACGCAAGGCCGCCCTGGACACCCTGCTGACCACGGCTCGCCTGCGCGGTGAGCGATCGGTCCGAGCAGCCTTCTCCGGCGCGGCCGCGCCCGGGAACGGGCGGCGCACCATCTTCGACTGCAGGCAGTCGGAATTCCTCCCCAGTGCCGAGCTGGCCAGGCCGGAGGACGGGCCGGCGTCGGAGGACGCGTCCGTCAACCGGGCGTTCGACGCGCTCGGCCTGACACGCGATTTCTTCAAGGAAGCGTTCCAGCGCAATTCCGTCGACGATCGGGGGATGCGCCTGGACGGATACGTCCACTACAGCATCAAGTACGCCAATGCGTTCTGGGACGGACGACAGATGGTCTTCGGGGACGGAGACGGTCAGGACTTCACCGACCTCACCAAGTCCCTCGACGTGATCGCGCACGAGTTGGGGCACGGAGTCACCGAATTCACTTCGGGCTTCGAATACCACAAGCAGGCCGGGGCCCTGAACGAGTCGATGTCGGACGTCTTCGGGTCGCTGGTCAAGCAGTGGTCGCTGAAGGAGACGGCCGATGAGGCGGACTGGCTGATCGGGGCCGACGTATGGACCCCGCTCATCGGTGGTGACGCCCTGCGGTCGATGAAGGACCCGGGAAGCGCCTACGACAATCCGTTGACCGGAAAGGACCCCCAGCCCGACCGCATGAGCGAGTTCGTACACCTGCCCGACACCAGGCGGGGCGACTGGGGCGGGGTGCACTACAACTCCGGTATCCCGAACAAGGCGTTCTACCTGGTGGCCAAGCACATCGGCGGATTCTCATGGGAGGCCGCCGGAAGCATCTGGTACGAATCGCTGAAGGCGTCCGGCGCCGAGGACACGTTCCAGGATTTCGCCGACACCACCTTCCGGAAGGCCGGGGAACTGTTCGGGGCCGACAGCCCCGAGCAGTCGATCGTGCTGGCCGCGTGGCAGGAGGTGGAAGTCCAGATCACCGGTGTGCCGACCGGGATCGCCCGGGCCCGCAGCTTCGCCGTCGACGGGAACGGCGGCGTGGGCCGGGAGGACGGTGGCATGGAAGCCCTGAGCAGGCAGATCGGGCAACTGAGCAACAAGGTGACGGTACTGGCCAAGGATCTGGCCGGGATGAAGGGCACCAGGTGACCCCAGGTTGCCCGCGATGAAGGTGACCCTGGAAACCTACGGCGGGCTGGCGGCGGTGGGCGACCTCCGCCGCCGGCCCCGGGTGCTGGACACGGACACCCTGCCCGAGGACACGGCGGCGGAGCTGGTCCGGCTGGTCACGGCGGCCGTCGCGACGCCCGATACGGACCGGGCCGAACCCGCCCGGGACGCGATGAGCTACACCGTCACGGTGCAGGACGACGGTCGGGTGACGGTTCTGGAGCAGTCGGACGCCGCCATGACCCCCGCGTTCGCGGCGCTGCTCGCCCTGCTCAGGAAACACCTCGCGCAGCAGTGACGCGGGCGTCCGGCGCGGTTGATCCGCGCGGCACCGTTGCCCGACCGGGGTCGTGATCGTTTGCGGGCTGAGAGGACATGCCGGGCAGTCATCGGCGGACGGGGCGAGTGGTCGGGTGGCCGGGTTTCGCGTGGGACCCGCGGTTCCCGCACACGTACGTCCCGGCGTACGAGACCGTGCAGCCGCGAGGGCTTGTCGACGGGGCCCGGATCAGGGCTGGTCGTACCAGGCGAAGGCCGCGATCCGCCAGCCCCGCGCGGTGCGGACGAACTGGATGGTCTTGGTCCCGGCCCCCTCGAACGGCTTGCCGTCCAGGGTCCCGGACTTGCGGTACCCGCCGAATCGCGACGCGATGTCGCCCGCGATCTCGGTCCGTTCGGAGGTCTCCCACTCGGAGAACTCGGCCAGGCGGCCGCCGGCGGACAGCAGCAGGCGGCGCGGCTCGATGAACTCGTCCACGGTGTAGACGGTGAACTGCGGGCCGGTGAGGGTGATCACCGCGTTCGGCAGGGTCAACCGCCGGATCCGGTCCAGATCGGCGCTCCTGCCGCCCCGGTTGTCGAAGGCGCCGAAGAACTCGGCGGTCACCACGTCTATCTCGGCCTTGGACGACATGGCGTGACGGTAACACCGAACCGGCGGGACGAGGACCGTTCGCGTCGGGTCAGGCGGCGGTCGCGGTCGTGACCACGAGGGGCGGTCCCGCCCGTTCCGCCGACCACGCGCGCCCGGCCGCGAGCTCCGGGTCGGCCACGGTCAGTGCCTCGTCGACGGTGGGCCGGCGCCGGGCGACGTCCCGGAATCCCGCGCGCTCCAGCAGGGCGGGGAGGGTGCCGACGGGCCACGCGTGGTTGCGTACCTCCTGCCAGGACCCGTCCGTACGCCGCAGCCGTACGGTCAGCTCGTCACCGGGCCCGTACACCTCGCCCGGGTCGCCGATCCGCAGCGAGGCGTACTCCGTGCCGCCGCAGGCGGGATCGGTGGTCAGCAGGACGAACGGGGCGCCCGGCCGCAGGAGCCGGCGGATCTCGGTGAACACGCCGAGCACCGCCTCCTGGGTCGGCAGCGACGCCAGTACGTGGTTACACATGACCGCGTCCGCGCAGCCGTCCGGCAGGCCGGTCACACGCCCGCCCTCGACCAGGTGGAATTCCGCCACCGCCGTGGCCGAGCCGCGGGCCAGCGCCAGCATCTCAGGGCTGGTGTCCACGCCGAGCACCCGGGCTCCCAGCCGCCGGGCCGCCTCGTCGGCCACCTTGCCCGGCCCGCATCCGTAGTCCACCAGGACCTCGCCGGGGCCGATCCGGTCGGCCAGGGCCCGGAAGACGAAGGGATAGCCGAGGAGCCAGTCCGTGGCCGCCTCCACCGCCGCGAAGGCCCGTGCCCCTTCGCGTCCGGACCAGGCGGTGCCGTCCCCGCCGCCACCCTGCCCGGGTCCCTCCGGCCTGTCGCTCACCACCCCACTATCGACCCGTCCGGGCTCTCCGGCGACGGAACGACACGGGGCTCGCCCGTGGCCTCGCCGAAAGCCGCCCCTCGGCCCCGCCGTCCGTTTTCCGTCCGGACCCTCCCCGCCCCTACTGGAGGTCGATCCAGTAGCGCCGCTTGGGGCCGATCAGGGTGTCGCGGACGTCCTCCAGCACCCCGCCGTTTCCCTCGATCGTGCGGGCCGACGCCTCGTTGTCCGGGTCGCAGGTCAGCAGGACCCGGTCCAGCCCCAGGAGGCGCGCCTCGTGCAGGACGGCCGCCAGGGCCCAGGTGGCCAGGCCGCGGCGGCGTGCCGAGGGCCGCACGCTGTAGCCGATGTGGCCGCCCGCGTCGAGGAGGAAGCCGTTCAGGTAGTGGCGCAGGTCGATCGCGCCCAGGTACGTGTCGCCCTCGGCGATCCACCAGTACGTCGCGTGGACCCGGCCGTGGTCGACGGGCAGGGTGCGGTCCGAGTAGCGGCGCAGGCGCTCCACCCAGGCCGCGAAGCCCTCCGGGGTGTCCACTTCGTCGTCGGCGCCGAGCCCGCCGCCGTCCAGGTGGGCGTCGGGTCCCCATTCCCGCTGTGCGTCGAGCCAGGAGGCGTGCAGGTGGGACGTGGGGGCTATGAGCTCGGGCATACCTCGGACGATAACAGTCGCCGTCGGCGGTCTCCGGCGCGCGGGCGGCGTGCCAGGGGTCAGGCGGAGCCCGTCGGCAGGGGCCGGGCCCGGGCGATGACCAGGGCGACGTCGTCGTGGTCGTCCGTGCGCCGCAGGGAGTCCAGGAGGCGGTCGCAGGTCTCCTCCAGTGGACGTCCGGTGTCGGCGAGCAGGGTCAGCAGGAGGTCGAGGCGTTCGTCGATGGGCTGGTCGCGGGTCTCGACCAGTCCGTCGGTGTAGAGGACGAGTTGGTCGCCGGGGTCCATGGCGATGGCGGTGGACTCGAAGGGGATGCCGCCGACGCCGAGCGGTGCGCCGGTGGGCAGGTCGAGGAGTCGGGGCAGGCGGCCGGAGCGGATGAGGACGGGGGGCAGGTGTCCGGCGAGGGCGACCCGGCACTGGGCGGCGTGCGGGTCGTAGACGACGTAGACGCAGGTGGCGATGGTCTCCTCCAGCGCGGCGGTCGTGTGGTCGAGCTGGTGGAGCACCTGGGGCGGGTCGAGGGCGAGTTCGGCGAGGGTGCGGGTCGCCGTGCGCAGCTGGCCCATGCTGGCGGCGGCGTTGATGCCGCTGCCCATGACGTCCCCGACGACGAGGACGGTGGTGTCGTCCGGTCCGGCGATGGCGTCGAACCAGTCGCCCCCGATCTCGCTGCTGGCCGCGGCGGGCCGGTAGCGGTAGGCGACCTCCAGGCCGGGTGTGGGCGGTGGGTGGTGCGGCAGCAGATGGTGTTGGAGGGCGAGGGCGGTGTGGTGCGCGTTGCGGTACCAGCGGGCGTTGTCGATGCACACGGCGGCGCGGGCTGCGAGTTCACCGGCGAGCACGATGTCGTCGTCGTTGAACGGCAGCGGGTTGCGGGTGCGTTTGAGGTCGAGGGCCCCGAGGACCTCGCCGCGGGCGATGAGCGGCACGGCCAGGTAGGAGCGCAGTCCGGCGCGGCTCAGGAGGCTGGCGGCGGTGCTGTCGCGGGCGATGCGCGAGATGTCCTGGGCCTGTACGTGGGCGACGAGGACCGGGTGGCCGGTCGTCACGGACTGGGTGACCAGCCGGTCCGCGGCGTAGCGCGCGATGTCGCCGGGCGGGTCGGCGGCGCGGACGGCATCGCTGGGGTAGGCAGCCGCGAGGGCCAGAGCCCGGAACACCGCGGGTTCGTGGGCGGAGGACCGCAGGGTCGGACGGCCCTCGAGGACGGAGTCGAGGATGTCGACGGCGGCGATGTCGGCGAGCTCGGGCACGACCACGTCGGCGAGCTCGCGGGCGGTCTGGTCGAGGTCGAGGGTGGTGCCGATGCGCACGGTGGCGTCCGCGATGAGGGCGAGCCGGCGGCGGCTGCGGGCGATCTCGATGGCCGCCTGGTGACTCTGGGTGACGTCCACTACGGAGGTGGCCAGGCCCAGGACCCGGCCGGTGGCGTCTTCCAGCCGGTAGTACGACACCGACCAGGCGTGTTCGGTGCGGTCTCCGCCGTGGGTGCGGCCGGCCGTGAACTGCTCGAGCAGCGGCCTTCCGGTGGCCAGGACCTGGCGCATCGCCGACTCGGCGGCCTCCGTATCGTCGAGGAAGGCCAGGGCCTCGCGGACGCCCCGGCCGATGTGCTGGTCGGCGGGCAGCCCGTTGATCCGCTCCAGCGTGGGGTTCACGAGCACGTACCGCAGCTCCGTGTCCAGGACCGCCAGGCCGATCGGGGACTGCGCCACCAGGCGCGCGGACAGGGCGAGGTCCCGCTCCAGCTGGCGCAACCGGGTGCGGTCGGTCGCGATGCCCAGGGCGAACCGGTCTCCGTGCTCGTCGAGCAGCCGCATGTTGCGGAACTCCACCAAACGCGTGGTGCCGTCCCTGCGCCGCACGGGGAAGGCACCCGCCCAGTCCCCCGCGCCGCCCATGACCCGCGCGAACAGCTCCGTGACCAGGCCTACGTGCTCCGGGGCCGCCAGCAGCCGGGCGGCGGGGCGGCCGAGTGCCTCCGCCGTCGTCCAGCCGAACAACTGCTCGGCCTGCGGGCTCCACAGCGCGACCCGTCCTTCGGAGTCGAGGACGACCGCCGCGACGTTCAGGACGTCCAGCAAACCGCTCGGCGGGGACACCCCGGCCATGCCGGATCTGATCCCACCGGTCCCCGACCCGTCGATCGCACCCATCGGCGACGCTCCTTCCGGCATCGTCGGCCCGGCACCGCCCGCCGCCACCCGCCCCTGCGGCGGGCCGAGGCGCACGGCTTCCTCTCATCGTGCCCCCGAACCCGCCCGGCAGCGTCCGGAGCGTCCGCGCCGGCCGCGCCAGGGGCTCGCACCGCGGTCGCCCCGCACGGAACGGCGGACGGCGCAACCCCGACGTTCGCCGGGGTCCGAGGCCGCCGTTCGGCCGGGGCCGGCGGGCTCGGGCGTTCGTACGGCCGGGCGCATGACGACGGCCGCCCACGCGCTCGGCGGGGCGCGAAACTCCTGGTCGACGAGGAACGGCCGGGCCGGGCCGCGGCCCCGGCCCGGCCGGTCCCCCGATCCGTCAGACCGCGCCCATGAATCCCGGGTCGGCCCCGTCGAACTGCCGTCCGGTTTCCCGGGCGATGCCCAGCAGCTCCGCCATGGGGACGGCCCGACGGCTGGTCGCGGCCACGTCGCGGCGGCCCTCGGCGGACCACAGGGGAGGGTGGAGCGACAGCCCCCGGTCGCCGTTCAGTTCCGCGACCTCCTCCCGCCACCCGGGCCAGCGCAGGTCGGCGTAGAACTGGTCGAGGGCGCCGGACAGCAGCCAGGTGAGCCACGCCGAGTGGCCGGCCCCGAGGGCCTCCCAGCGCAGCGTGTCGGGGGCGAAGTAGACCATCTCGCCCGGTCCTCCGGGGCGGCCGCTGTCGGCGGGACGCGCGCCGTTCAGGGCGAAGACCCCGCCCAGCGCGTCGTACGCCACCACGAGCCCGGCATCCGGGCGCCAGCCGGGGTCGAACGCCGTGGGGAAGCCGTTGGCCCCGGCGAGTGCGGGCAGTCCCCGCGAGCGGTCGGCGGCCGGGCTGCCGAGGACCCGCAGCCAGCCGTCGTCCAGGAGCAGGCCGCCGCAGTGCAGCACCATCGCGCCCAGGTACGAGCGCGCCGTGACCTGCAGCTGGAGGAGTGACGCCCGGGCCAGCGCGGGATCGGCGGGCAGCACCTCCATGGGCACGGCTCCCGCGCCGAGCTCCTCGCTCAGTTCGGGCCAGGCGGGTCCGTCGATGTCGATCAGTTCGTTCAGCGTGCGCATCCGCGCAATCGTCGCACCGGTACCGCGCCTCCCGGCAGCCGGGTCCGGGCGTACCGGAGCCGGGTCGCCGAGCGCGTAGGCTCGGCGGATGGCGAAATACTTCGACGTTCACCCCGAGAATCCCCAGCGGCGCACCATCGACAGCGTGGTGGACATGATCCGCGGCGGGAAGCTCGTCGCGTACCCGACGGACTCCTGCTTCGCGCTGGGCTGCCAGCTGGGCAACCGCGACGGCATCAACCGGATCCGGTCGATCCGCAACCTCGACGACCGTCACCACTTCACCCTGGTGTGCCAGAACTTCGCGCAGCTGGGCCGGTTCGTCCAGATCGACAACGACGTGTTCCGCGCCATCAAGGCCTCGACCCCCGGCAGTTACACCTTCATCCTCCCCGCGACGTCGGAGGTGCCGCGCCAGCTGCTGCACCCGAAGAAGAAGACGGTCGGTGTCCGGATTCCCGACCACGTCGTCACCCAGGCCCTGCTCGCCGAGCTCGGCGAACCGCTGCTCTCCAGCACCCTCCTGCTGCCCGACGAGCCCGAGCCGATGACGCAGGGCTGGGAGATCAAGGAGCGGCTCGACCACGAGGTGGACGCCGTACTGGACTCGGGTGACTGCGGTACCGAGCCGACCACCGTCATCGACTTCTCCGGCGGTGACGTCGAGATCGTGCGCCGGGGAGCGGGCGACGTCTCCCGGTTCGAGTAGTCACTGTCCGCAGTCGCCGCCCGTCGTCACCGTCCGGACGCCGGCTTGACCTCCGTGTAGCGGCCCAGGTACCGGAAGGCGCCCGATTCGACCTGGTAGAGGTGGGCGGTGCCGATCCTGTTCAGCACGTGCGTGTTGGTGTCGAAGGACAGCGGCTTGGCCAGGCCCTCGTGGCTCGTCCGGAAGATCCGGCGGGTCACGCCCGCCCGGTCCCGCCCCTCCTCCCCCAGGCCGGTCAGGGTCGCGGCCAGGAGGCCCACGGCGTCGTACGCCTCGGTGGCCCAGCGGGCGGGCGGCTGCCCGTACGCGGCGCGGTGGGCGGCGACGAAGTCGGCGGCGGCGGGAACGGCCAGCGGGTCGGTGAAGAGGGAGCTGAACAGCCAGCCCTCGGCGGCCGGTCCGGCGGCCGCGAGGAAGGCCGGTTCCATGGCGTGCTGGATGCCCATCCGCCGGCCCTGGAATCCGCCCTCGGTCAGGGCGCGGGCCATCAGGGCCGCGCGCTGCGGTGAGGTGCCGGCGTAGACGACGGCCTCCGCCCCGGCCTCGGTCAGCGCGCGTACGACGGCGGCGAAGTCGGTGCCGCCCGCCGGGATCCGGTGGACGCTGACCGTGCCCTGGGACGGCGGGGACTGCTGCAGGGCCCGGATGAGCGGATAGGCGGGCTCGCCGCCTTCGGCGTCCTCCACCAGGCCCGTGCGGTGGACGGGCCCGATGCGGCTGAAGTAGTCGACGACGGGGAGGGCGAGCTGGTCGCCCGCCGGGCGGGTGGCGACCACCGTGCGCCATCCCGGCTCGGAGGTGGCGGTCTCGGTGATGTCGGCGGACACCAGCAGCAGGGCGAGGTCGGCCGTGCCGCAGGCGGTGGCCATCGCGGGTACGGCCGCGTCCCAGGTGGGGCCGGTGAGTGCGAGCACCGCGGGGTCGGCGGCCAGCTCCTTGACCAGCTCGGCGGCGCGCGCGGGGTCCCCGCCGTCGTCGGCGACGCGCAGGGCCAGCCGGAACGCCGCATCCGAGCGGCCGTTGTGCCGCTCCACGGCGAGTTTCATACCGCGCTCGTGGGCCTGGCCGGTCTCCTTGCCGGATCCGGTCAGGTCGGCCTGCAGGGCGAGGGTGTGGGTGGCGAGTTCGCGGTCCGGGGGCGCGGTCGTGCCGCGGGCCCGGCCGCGGGTGGTGAACCAGGCGACCGGTGCGCCGACGACGGCCAGGCCCGCGCCGGCCGCCAGCAGCCGTCTGCGCGTGAGGCCCCGTACGGCCGTCTCCGGCACGTCGATCCGGGTCGGCTCGGGGGCGGGCAGGTCCAGGGCCCTGGTGGAACGTTCGGCGATGAGCCGGGGCAGCGGGGGCGGCAGCCAGTCCTCGGCGTCCGGGCCGGGGAGGCCGTGGCCGAGTACGCCGCGCAGCGCCTGCGGGGTCGGCCGGGCCGCCGGGTCCTTCGCCAGGCAGGCCCGTACGGTGTCGAGCAACTCCGCAGGAAGTGCGGCGAGTTCGGGCTCGTCGTGCACCGTACGGTAGACCACCGCGGCCGCGTGCCCGCCGCCGAAGGGGCCGCGCCCGGTCGCCGCGTACGCCAGGACGCAGCCGAGGGAGAACACGTCGCTCGGGGCGCCCGCCGCGGCGCCGTCCGTGCGGGCCTGTTCCGGCGCCAGGTATCCCGGGGTGCCGAGGACGGCGTCGACGGCGGTGAGCGTGACCGCGCCCTCGGCCCGTGCGATCCCGAAGTCGATCAGACGGGGCCCGTCCGGGGCGAGCAGGATGTTGCCCGGTTTGACGTCGCGGTGGACCAGCCCGGCGGCGTGCACCTGCGCGAGCGCCTCCGCGAGCCGCGCGCCCAGGGTGCGGACCGCCCGGACGGGCAGCGGGCCGTAGCCGCCCACGGCCTCGGCCAGGGAGGGCCCGGGGACGTAGGGCGTGGCCAGCCAGGGCTCGCGCGCCTGCGGGTCGGCGGCGACGACCGGGACCACCCAGCGCCCGGTCAGCTGCCCGGCGGCCTCCACCTCGCGCCGGAACCGGGCGCGGAAGTCCGGGTTCGCCGCGTGGTCGGCGCGGATGACCTTGACGGCGACCAGGGTGCCCGCGGCGGAGCGGGCCAGGTACACGGTGCCCATGCCGCCCGAACCGAGGCGTCCCAGCAGCCGGTTGCCGCCGATCGCGGCCGGATCGGCGGGAGTGAGGGGCCGCATCGGGGACTATCCCGCCGCGGGCTGGACGGCCGGGCCGACGTAGCGGATCCGGCCGCCCTCCACCTGGTGCATGAAGTAGACGTTGCCCTTGACCTTCCGCCGGTCGTCGAAGGCGTACTCCTTGGTGAGGCCGCGGAAGGTGCCCTGGGTGAGCGCGGTCAGCAGCCCGGCACGGGTCGGGCGCGCGCCGCCCGCCGCGGCCGCGACCAGCCGGTCGATGATCAGGCGGGTCGCGTCGAAGGCCTCCGCCGTCCAGATGTCCGGGGCCGTTCCGTACGCCGCCCGGTGCGCGCGGGTCATCTCCGCGACCTCGGGGGCCTCCGGGCCGGTGTACGGCGTGAAGAACTGCCAGGCTTCGGCCGCCGGGCCGGCCGCGGTGAGGAACTCGGCGCCGGCGATGGTGTAGTCGGCCACCCGGGGGCCCCGGAATCCGGCTGCGGCCAGCGACGCGGCGACCTTGGCTCCGCCGGCCGGGGTGCCCGTGTAGAAGAAGCCGTCGACGCCGTGCGCGAGCATGTCGGCGACCACCGGGGACAGGTCCTGGACCCCGCGGGGGACGACGCGCCCGTAGTAGGTGGCCTCGGGTGCGAAGTAGGCGATGGTGCGGCCCAGGAGCAGGGCCGTCTGCCAGGTGTCGGTGTCCCCGCCGCGGTCGCTGAGGATGCCCATCCGCCGGACGCCCTGCTTCCCGGCGAGTTGCAGGTTGACGGCGGCGGCCTGTGCCGAGGCGATCGGGCAGCTCTGGAAGAAGCTGCGCCGGTCGGTGATGCTGAAGGTGGTGGCCAGGGCTGACACCGTCACCAGGGGTACGGAGCTCTCGCCGTAGAGTTCGAGGCACGGGATCACGGAGTCGTTGCCGGTGGGGCCGACCACGGCGAACAGGTCGCGGTCGGCGATGAGTCCGGTGGCGGCGGCCGCCGAGCGGTCCGCCCGGCCGGCGTCGTCGGCGGTGGCGACGGTGAGCGTGAAGGGCTTGTCCTTGCGGGAGTTGAAGGCGTCGACGGCCAGGCGCACCCCGCGTTCCTGGGCCTGTCCGGCGGCCTTCTGCGGGCCGGAGAGGTCGGCGTGCACCCCGATGACCCAGCGCCGCGGGGCGTCCGCGGCGGGTGTCCCGGGCTTTCCGGGCTCGCGCAGGGCCAGCCAGGCGGCCAGGCCGCCGCCGGCCGCGAGGACGGCGCCGCCGGAGGCGAGGGCGAGGAACCGTCTGCGGGAGGGCGCCGTCGGGGCCGTTCCGGGTGCGGGGGCGGCGTCCGGGTCGGCGACGGTCTCGTCGATGCCGGGCAGGGCGAGCAGCGCGGCGGCGCGTTCGGCGATGGTGGCGACGACCGGGTCGGGCAGCCAGTCGGTGCCCTCCCCCGGGGTGTCCTCGGTCAGTGCCGCGTCCAGCTCGCTCGCGCCGGGGCGGATGTCGGGGTGCTTGGCGACGCAGGCGCGCAGCAACGCGGTGAGTTCGGGGTCGGCGAGGACCTCGGGTCCGAAGTCGGGCTCGTCGTGGACCGTGCGGTAGAGGACCGCGTCCACGGTGCCGGTGCCGAAGGGCAGCCGTCCGGTGGCGGCGTAGGCGAGGAGGCAGCCGAGCGAGAAGACGTCGCCGGCCGGTTCGGCGGGGCGGCCCTCGGCCTGCTCGGGCGGGAGGAAGCCGGGGGTGCCGAGTACGGCGTCGGCGGAGGTCAGGGCGGTGTGCTCGCCGCCACGGGCGATCCCGAAGTCGATGAGCCGGGGCCGGTCCATCCCGAGGAGGACGTTCCCGGGCTTCACGTCCCGGTGTACGAGGCCCTGCGCGTGCATCACCCCGAGGGCCTTGGCCATGGCCTTGCCGAGGATCCGTACGGCGCGCAGCGGGAGCGGGCCGTGGGCCGCCACGGCCTCGGCGAGGGAGGGCCCGGCGACGAAGGAGGTGGCGAGCCATGGTTCGGGGGCGTCCGGGTCGGCGCCGGTGATGCGTACGGCCCAGGGGCTGTCCACCTCGGCGGCGATCTCGGCCTCGCGTCGGAAACGGGCCCGGAAGTCGGCCTCTTCGGCGTACTCCGCGCGGATCACCTTGACCGCGGCGAGCGCGCCGTCTTCGGTCCGGCCGAGGTAGACGACGCCCATGCCGCCCGCGCCGAGGCGTCCGAGGAGCCGGTGGCCGCCGATCCGGGAGGGGTCCGAGGGGTGGAGCGGCTCCATCAGCCCGCCGCCTTTCCGAGCTCCTGCTTGGCCTGCAGCATCATCCGGCTGGTGCCCTGGACCACGAAGGCGGTCAGTTCCTCGTCGGTGATGCCCTTCGTTCCCCTGGCGGCGATGGCCACGGTGACGGGTCCGTACTGGGCCTGCGACCAGGTGTAGTAGTAGGGCCCGCCGTCCTGCGCGCCGATGTACTTGCCGGATTCGGTGAAGGCGTCCTCGGTCCAGCCGTTCATCTGCTCGCCGAGGTAGAGGACTCCGCCCCAAAGGCCCTTGAGCTCCTCGCCCTCACGCAGCTTCTGGTCGGGGCAGCGCAGGACCTCTTCCATCGCGCGGGCGGTCTCCCAGCCGGATTCCCCGCGGTTGTGGTGGACGGTGACCGTGGCGTTGATCCGTACGCGGCCGCGGCCGTCCGCGGCGGGGATGTGGAAGTGGCGGGTGCTCGTGGCGAGCACGTCGTCCGGCAGGCCCTCGGTCTGCCAGACGCAGGCCTCGTCGAGCACGGGCCAGCGGCCCGGATCGCTCTCGAACGGGGTGCTGCGTACGAACTCGGGCCCGAGGGCCTGCTCGGCGATGATGATGCGGCCGAGCAGGGCGCGGGCCTCGGCGGCCGTCTTCGGCTGCTTGGAGTCGTCGAGCGCGGGCATCGGGATCGGGACGGGCGTGCCGGGTGCGGCGGTCGGGGTGCTCGCTCCGCTACTGCCCGCGCCCGCACCGCCCGTGCCGGACGGCGTGCCCGGGGCCGTGGCCGACGCGCCCGGAGTGCCGGTCGCCGCACCGCCCTTGGGCGTACCGTCGGCCGTGCACCCGGCGATCAGGAACAAGCCCGCCACCGCGCAGCCGCAGGCGCGCAGCACGGACTTCCCTCTGCTCTGTCCCACCAGTCCCCCCACGGCACGGATGGTACCCGTCCGTGGGTGCGCGTAACTGGCTTATGGAAAAAGGATGTTGAGGTCCACTCTCTTCTTACTTCAGGCGGTTCAGGGTCCAGGCGGACTCGTGCCGGGTGAAGCCGACGTGCGGGTAGTAGTCGACCGCGGCCGGCGCGGCGAGCAGGACCAGCTTCGCCTCGGGCACCTCTTCCCGCGTGACGCGGATGAGCTCGCGGCCCACGCCCTGCCCCTGGTGGGCGACATCGACGGCGAGGTCGCCCAGGTAGGTCGAGTACGCGCCGTCGGTGATCGAACGGGCGATGCCGATCAGGCGGCCGTCCTCGGTCCGGGCGACGACGACGAGGTTGGCTCCGGCCAGCATCCGGGTGAAGCGCTCGACGTCGTCCACGGGACGGCGCTCGGCGAGGGTGGACGCACGGTAGACACCGAGCACCTCCTCGACGTCCAGGTCGGCGCCGATGACACGCTCACACTTCCACATACCGGTGCAACTCCTCGCACAGTTCTTCGAGTCGGCCGCCCGGACCCAGGCGGTCCCCATGGAAGCCACCCTCACATGTAATGGGTCTATCCGTCTATCGATTATTACCTGACGAGGCGACTCATATACAAACCGGTCCACCGGTATGTATCGCACCACCGCTGGGCATGCTGCAGAAGCGTCCATGACATGGGGAAGGAGCCGCTCGTGCTCACTCAGGTTCTCACTTGGCTCCGACGGCTCACAGGACGCTCCACCGGCACCCCCGACACCGGGGCCACGCCGACGAGCGCCCGGGCCCCGGCCTTCACCGCGGACTTCCGGTCGGCCACCCAGTGGGTCGCCGGCCGGTCCTGGGCCTATCCGAACGGCGGTCCCACCAACACCGGTGACAACAAACTCGACTACCTGGTGACCGACCCCTCCTACAGCCGTACCGGCACGTTCCGCGCGACCCGCCGCCCCGACGGCAAGTGGAGCGCGGGACTGCTGACCACCGAGGGCAGCGACGAAGGGTTCATGGTGCGGACCGGTGACGTACTGGAGTCCCGGGTGCGGCTGCCCGCCGAGATCGGGGCGTGGCCCGCGATCTGGACCTGGCGGGACGGCGGCAACGAGATCGACGTCTTCGAGTACCACCCCGACAACCCCGACCTGCTCGAACTCTCCAACCACGTCAAGGGCGGCTCGCGCTACCACCGCGACTCCGGCATCGCGCCCGGCGGCTGGGTGGACCTCAAGGTCGAGTTCGGGTCACGCTCGGTGGTGTGGTGGGTCAACGGCACCCGGGTCTTCGCCGACCGCCGGGGAGTCGGGCGCAACTGGCGGGCGTACCTCATCGTCAATCTGTCCGTGTGCGCCGGCCGCTATCACCCGGCGCCCGAGCCGGGCGTCTCGCAGATGTCCTACGAGGTGGAGTACCTACGCGTCCACCGGCCCTGACGAACCGCAGGCCTGGTGACCCCAACGGCTGCCGTTCTTGGTGATCATGTCACCGGCGGCGTAGGGCTTTCCGCAGGCGCAGCTGCCGGGGAACTTCGCCTTGATGGCCCGGGATCCGCCGCCGCCCGACGCGGCGCCCGCGGACGCGCGCTTCCCCGGTGCGGCCGCTCTACGGCGCACCGGCGAGGCCGCGGCGGGATCCGGTACCGGCATGTCCGGGCTGCCGAGCGCCGTACCCGCGGCCTCCTGCCGGACCGCCGCGTCGCTGGCGGCCTGGTCGGCGATCGCGTTCAGGTGGTCGCCGTCCTCGCGGTGCGCCGGAACGTACTGGAAGGTCACGTCCCGGCCCGCCAGCAGCCGGTCGATCGCCTCGACCAGTTCACGGTTGGCGACCGGCTGGCCGGAGGCGGTCTTCCACCCGTTGCGCTTCCAGCCCGGAAGCCACTGGGTCACGGCCTTCATCGCGTACTGGGAGTCCATCCGCACCTCGACGGGCGTCCCCGGGTCCACCGCCTCCAGCAGCCGCTGGAGGGCGGTCAGCTCACCGATGTTGTTGGTGGCCCGCCCCAGCGGGCCGGCCTCCCAACGCTCGGGGTGTCCCTGGGCGTCGGCGATGACCCAACCCCATCCGGCCGGCCCGGGATTACCTTTGGCCGCTCCGTCACAGGCGGCAATGATGCGATCAGACATCCCCCGATCATGCCTCATCCCGCAGGGCTTCCCGATCGGCCGGTCCGGGTGCGTGGAGCCGGCGCGGATGACCGGGCAGGGACGATCGGGCGCGGATCAGGCGCCGGGACCGTCGGCGGAGAGCAGCGCGCACTTCTCGAAGTTCATGCAACCGCACGCCAGGCAGTCGGCGACGGCGTTCCGCAGGATCCGCGTCTGCTCGATGAACCGGTCCAGTTCGGGGAGCTTGCTCTCGGCCAGGGCGCGCCACTGCCGGGTCGCGCCGCGCTCGGCGTCGCCGTCGAGCAGACCGCGGATCTCGGCCAGGGTGAATCCGGCCCGCTGGGCCATCTTGATCAGCGCGAGCCGCCGGACCGTGCCGGCCGGGTAGACGCGCCGGCCCGCGGCCCGTTCGGCGGGCGGCAGCAGGCCGACGCTCTCGTAGTAGCGCAGGGCCGATGGCTGCATTCCCACCTGCCGGGCGAGCTCACCGATCCCGAGCTGTCGCACCCGTCACTCCCCCTTGACTTCAAGCGCGCTTGAACCATGAGTCTGACCTGGTGACTCGCGTACAGACAACTCGCCTCCTCCCCCAGGCCTACCGGCCGCTGTTCGCCCATGCCGACTTCCGGCGGCTGCTGCCCGCGCTGGCGGCCTCCGATCTCGGTGACGGGATGAGCGTGGTCGCCGTGGCGTGGCTGGCCATCGAGATCGCTCCCCCGGGGCAGTCCGGGATGCTCCTGGGTGCCGCGCTCGCCGCGTACGCGCTTCCGGGGGCCGCGGGAGCCCTGCTCTTCGGGCGGTGGCTGCGCCGGCTTCCCGCCGGCCGGCTGCTGGCGGCCGACAGCCGGATCCGCGCGGTGCTCCTCGGCTGTGTGCCGCTGGCCTGGGCCGCGGGGGTGCTGCACCCGGTGCTGTACGTGGCGCTGCTGGCGGGCTCGTCCGTCCTGCACGCGTGGGGGAACGCGGGCAGGTACTCCCTGCTCGCGCAGATACTTCCGCCCGACCAGCGGCTGGCCGCCAACGCGCTGGTCAGTTCCAGCGTCTCGGCCTCCATCGTGGTCGGCCCCGCCCTCGCCGGGTTCCTGGCGGCCGTGATCGCTCCGGCCTGGCTCATCGGCCTCGACGCGCTGTCCTTCGCCGTGCTCGCCGCCCAGGTCGGGCGGCTGCGGGGCGTGGCGGCCGGGCAGGACGGGAAGGGTGGGACGGGCGAGGAGGCAACCACGGCCACGCCGGTCGACGCCGACCGGTCGGCGGCCGGCCTGCGACTGCTGCGTACACAGCCCGAGCTCCTCGGCGTCCTGGCCCTGACCTGGTTCTTCAACTTCCTCTACGGGCCGGCGGAGGTCGCGCTCCCGTTGCACGTCACCGACGACCTGCACGCCGGGGCGGGTCTGCTCGGGCTGTACTGGACGCTGTTCGGAGCGGGCGCCGTGCTGGGCGGCCTGGCCGCGGGCGCGCTGCAGCGGTTCCCGCTCTGGCCGGTCACGCTGGGGATCGTCGCGGGCTGGGGGCTGGCGCTCGTACCTTTCGGCCTCGGCGCGCCCGCGGCCGTCACCCTGGCCTGTTTCACCCTCGGCGGCCTGATCTACGGGCCGTTCACGGCGCTGTCCTACACCCTCTTCCAGGAACGCACCCCGGCCGCCTCCCTGACCACGGTCCTCGCCGCCCGCAGCGCCGCCCTCCTGACCGCCGGGCCGGTGGGCACCGCGCTCGGGGGACCGCTGATCGCGCTGCTCGGGCCCCGGCAGGTGCTGGCGGCCTCGGGGATCGCGACCGTCGCACTCGCCGTGATCGGGGCCGCGGTACGGGTCTGGGGGCTGCGGCGCGTCAGGACGACTTCTGTCGTGTGACGGCCGACGTGGTCCCGTCCGTACGGCGGCCGGTCGGCGCGTGGCACCGGGCGGAGCCGGGCAGACGGATCAGGGCCGTGCGGCGACGCCGCACGGCCCTGATCTTTCCCCGCGGCCCGTTCAGTGAACGGGCGGTACGGGGAAACGGTTCTCCGGCGCCCGGTCGTCGGACCGGGCCGTCGTCCGGAATCAGGCGGGGGTGATGTTCTCCGCCTGCGGGCCCTTCTGGCCCTGCGTGATGTCGAAGGTCACGGCCTGACCCTCCTGGAGCTCACGGTAGCCAGAGGCGTTGATCGCCGAGTAGTGGGCGAAGACGTCCGGACCGCCGCCGTCCTGGGCGATGAAGCCGAAGCCCTTTTCCGAGTTGAACCACTTCACAGTTCCCGTAGCCATGTTCATGCCTTCCCGTTGACGTACGTCTTCCACACGGCGTGGAAGACGGAGGTGATCGCCCTGGTCCTACGGCACAACACAGCAAAACTGCCCACACCAAAGGGCACGGGCAAGGCACTTGGAACCACGACAGCTACCCGTGAAGGTACACGCCTGCACGCACTGTCACCAGGGGGAATGATCTCGCCTTCGGGGCGAGATTCCGCCCTTTCGCCCACACTCCGGGCGCGGCCGCCGGTAAACATGTCGAGCACCGCCCCCGGGATGCCGTAGGCTGAGGTCTACCGACGCGGGGTGGAGCAGCTCGGTAGCTCGCTGGGCTCATAACCCAGAGGTCGCAGGTTCAAATCCTGTCCCCGCTACTGCTCGGAAGGGCCCGGATCCTCATGGATCCGGGCCCTTCTGCTGTGTCGGGACCTGTCCGCCCTGTCGGGGCCCTTCTGTCTTCTGCCGCGCCGGACCCCTCCGCGCGCCGCCCGACGCGATCGCCCGGACCGGCCCGAGGCCCGGATCCGCATCACCCCGCGGCCCGTGGCGCCGCCGCGTCTCCTCGCCGTGGCCGCCTCGACGATGAGTACCCCACCCACCGTGTGACGGCACTCACACGGCGACTTGTCGTCCGGTGTCGACCGGATGGGGTGCGGCGGGCGTATGCCCGGTGAGAGGGACACATGGATTCGGGAGCGATTTTTTGACCATCGAGGAGTTCGAGGAGTTCTACGCGCAAGCGGCAGGACGGCTCACAGGACAGCTCTACGTGATGCTCGGCGACCACCACGAGGCACAGGACGTGGTGCAGGAGGCCTTCGTCAGGGGGTGGGGCCGCCGGCGTCAGCTGGACCGGGACGGCCGGCCCGAGGCGTGGATCCGCACGGTCGCGTGGCGACTCGCCGTCAGCCGCTGGCGCGGGCGGCGGCGCACCGCCGACGCCTGGCAGCGCACGGCCCCCGCCGGTCACGTGGAGGGGCCGGGTCCGGAGGTGGTGGCGCTCGTCGAGGCACTGCGGCAACTGCCCCTGAAGCAGCGCCGGACCATGGCGCTGCACTACGTGTGCGATCTGAGCGTCGAGCAGATCGCCGCCGAGACCTCCCTGTCCACGAGCACGGTCAAGACCCATCTGTCCCGGGGCCGCACCACGCTCGCCCTCCATCTGCAGGACCCCCGCATTGAGGAGGCTCCCGATGCCTGACTCCCACGACCCGCTGCGGTCCCTGTTCCGGGAAGCGGCCTCCGCCGGACAGTCCGCGAGCACGACCCCGCCCGTCGCGGTCATCGAGCGGCGCGGCGAACGGCACCGCCGGAACCGGATCGTCGGTATCGCCGCCGCCTGCCTCCTCGTCCTCGCCGGATCGGGCGCCGCCCTCTCGGCGTTCCTCCCGGAGGACTCGGGCCCGGTCCTTCCCGCGACGACGCCCTCTCCGGCGGCCCCGTCCCCGACCTCCGCACCGCCCCCGCCGTCCCACTCCACGACACCCACGCTCAACTCGCTGATGCCGCCGCGCAACACCACGCCACCGCCGGCGCGCAGCAGCACGGTGCCGGCGCGCACCACGACGGCGCCGCCGCCCTCTTCCACCGGGACGGTGGAGCCGAGCATGTCGGCCACTCCCCCACAGCCGCTCCGGTAGCCCTCCCCTCTTCCCGCAGCACACCGCCGGCGGACACCGGCCCGAGCCGGGCCGGTGACCCCGCATGCCCTCAGACGGCCAGGAGATCCAGATATGTCCGTTTCAACCGCCCGTCGGCCGGTCGAGCTTCCCGGCCCGCCCACCGCCTGGCCGCCCGTGAACGAGACCGGTCGCCGCCCCCACCGCCCCCGCCGCTCCCGCCCGGCGTTCCTGAGGCTCGGCCCGGGCGAGCGCGAGGTGTTGTGGCTGTACCTGCTGACCCGCGTCGGCATCTGGGCCACCGCGGGTGCCGTCAGCTGGCTGTTCCCCGCCGACGGCCAGACCCGCCGGCCCGCCTCGCTGCTCTCTCCCTGGCAGCAATGGGACTGGTGGTTCTACCTCCACATAGCCCAGGACGGCTACTTCCCCGCGGGGGCCGGACCCTGGACGGCCGGCTGGGACAACCGGGAGGCCTTCCTCCCCGGCTTCCCCCTCGCCCTGCGCGCCGTTCACACCGTGGTCCCCGACTGGGCCGCCGCCGGAGCGCTGATCTCGTTCCTCTCGGGGGGCATCGCCGTCCTGGCCCTCGCCCGGATCGCCCGCCATCACCTGGCCGACCTCGAAACGGGCCGCCGTGCGGCTGCCTTCCTGCTGCTCTCGCCATGCGCCGTGTTCCTCGCCGCGGGCTACACCGAGGCGCTCTTCCTCGCGCTGGCCCTGCCCGCCTGGCTCGCGGCGCAGCGCCAGAACTGGCCCGCGGCCGCGGTACTGGCCTGCCTCGCCTGCTCGGTCCGTGTCACGGGGCTGTTCCTCGCGGCCGCCCTCGCCCTCCACTTCGTCCTCACCGCCCGCGGCCGCGCCGCCTGGCGTTCGGCCCCGTGGCTCTTCCTGCCCGCCCTCGCCCCGGCCCTCTACAGCTGGTACCTGCACACGCGAACCGGGGACTGGATGGCCTGGAAGCACTCCCAGGAACGCGGCTGGTTCCGCGACTTCCACGCACCGTGGGAGGCCTGGGCCCACACATGGGAGGCCGCGTTCCAGCACGTCCAGCCCACCGGGTACGCGTTCATGTGGCAGGCCGAGCTCCTGGCCATGCTGGTCGGTGCCGTACTCCTGGCCCTGCTGGTACGGGGCGGCCGCTGGCCCGAAGCCCTGTACATCGGCCTCACCCTGTGGGCCCTGGGCACCTCCTACTGGTACACGTCCCTGCCCCGTTCCACCCTCCTGTGGTGGCCGCTGTGGATCGGCCTGGCCTCCTGGAGCCTGAAGCGTCCCCGGATCCACACCGCCTACCTCTACGCCGTGGCGCCCCTGTCCACCGTGGTCGCCCTCACCTTCCTCACCGGCCGCTGGGCCGGCTAGGCCTTCTCTTTCGGATCTTGCCGGGTCGCGACGCCCGGTGCCGCCACTGCGCCGACTGGCCCATACCGGGCGGTGGGCGTTCCATCGAAGGGTGGGCCCTGTCCCGAGGGGCCCTTCGCGGCAGGAGATGGGCATGATCCGAGTCAGGACCGCGCACCCGGGCCGCGTCCGAACGGCACTGCTGTGCGCCACCGCACTGCTCGGCACGGTCCTGCCGGCCGGCGGCGCTTGGGCGGCGAACGGCGCGGGTTCCGCGCCCGCCCCGTGCGTGGCGTCGCCCGAGCCCTCGGGCGGCGAAGCGAAACAGATCATGGACATCGCCAGGGCGGCGCAGAAGGAACTGGACCTGAACGCCGTCGTGCTGCGGGTCACGCGTGACGGGCAGGAGGTCGTCACCGGCGCGCTCGGCGAGTCGATGACGGGGGTCCCCGCCACGGCGGACATGCACTTCCGGGCCGGGTCGGTCGCCATCGTCTACATGGGCATCGCCATGCTGCAACTGGTCGAGCAGGGCAAGGCCGGCCTCGACGACCCGGTCTCGCGCTGGCTTCCCGACGCGCCGCACGCCGACCGGATCACCCTGCGCATGCTCGGCGCCTCCACCTCGGGCCTGCGTGACTACGTGCCGGATCCGAAGTTCCTCGCGGCCCTGTACGCCGACCCGTTCCGCCAGTGGACGCCCGCCGAGCTCGTGGGCATCTCCGCCGCCCACCCCCTCTGGTACGAGCCGGGGACGAGCTGGAGCTACTCGCACGCGAACTTCGTGCTCCTCGGGCAGGCCCTGGAGAAGATCGCCGGGATGCCGCTGGCCCAGGTGATGGAGCAGCAGATCACGGGGCCCGCCGGACTGGCCAACACCCTCAACAGCTTCACGCCCCAGATCGAGGAGCCCGTCCTGCACTCCTTCGACGCGGAGCGCGGCAGGTACGAGGAGTCGACCTTCTGGAATCCCTCCTGGACCACCGCCCCCGGCGCGGTCCTGACCACCCACATCTGCGACCTGGCGCGCTCGGCCGAGGCCGTCGGTACGGGCGAGCTCCTCTCACCGCAGAGTTTCAAGGTCCAGCTCGACCCGGGCACGGTGGGCCTCGGCGGCAACACCCCGGGCTGCCCGCCCAGGGACTGCTTCCGCCAGCTTCCGGCCGAGCACTTCGGGTACGGCGTGATCGTCCAGAACGGCTGGATCCAGTCGAACCCGTCGTTCGCCGGATACGCGGCCATCCAGGCCTACCTCCCGAGCAAGCACCTGGCCATCGCGGTCTCCACCACGGTGGGGCCCAAGGCACCCGGGGACAACACGGCGCAGACCATCGCCGCCCGCATCGCCGAAGTCCTCGCCCCCGCGAACTCCCTGGCGGGACGAAAGTGACCGGCGGACGGTCCGACGGCCCCGGACTGTCGCACCCGCTCCCGCAGCCCGGGCAGCGGATCCCAACAGGCGGAACCCCCTGGTGGCGGCGGGGTGCGGGCCGGTAGCCTCCGCATGATCACTCACATCGTTCCGGGGACGGACCATGCCTGTACACGTTGCCCGGCGGGCTTCCCTCCTGTCGGCCCTGGTGGCCGTGGCCTCGCTGGCCGTCGTGGGCTGCGGAGCGCATCCCGGGAACCCGGTGACCGCGCCCGCGGCCCCTTCCACGTCTGCGTCCGGCTCTCCCTCCGCGCCCGCCTCCGCGAGCCGTACGCTGACCGCCGAGGAGCTGGTGGCGGCCGCCCTGCCGACCGAGGCGAGCCCGGACGCGTACGGGCACCCCGTCTCCGTCCGCCGGCCCCGGGCAGGCGAGCGGGAGTCCGAGGTCTCCGATCCCGCCTGCGCACGGCTGCTGGAGGCCGCCCATGCCCGGCGGCCCTCCCGTCCGGCCCCGGCGGTGGCCGAGCAGACGTTCAACTGGAGGAACGACCCCAACGGCGGCGACTCCACGCTCGCCTCGTACGGGAACTCCGGCGCGGTGGCGGTCTTCGCTGAGGTCAGCGACGGTCTGGGCGCCTGCCGTTACTACGAGAGCCCGGGCCCGGCCACGACCTACAAGGGCACGGTCACGGTCGGTCCCGCCCCGCGGCTCGGGGACGAAGCGGTGCAGTTCGAGATCACCGCCCCGACCGAGGGGGGCTCGCACGTCACCCAGTACACGGTGGTCCGCACCGGCAGTGTCATCGCGACGTTCACCAAACTGTCGGTCGGCGACCCGGACCTGCGTGCCTTCCCGCCCGCCCTGATCGCCCGGCAGATCTCCCTCCTCCAGCAGGCGCAGAGCTGAGGCGGCGCGCCTGACGCGGTGGTCCCCGGTCCGTTCCGTCACCGCCGCACCTCGGCCACCTCGGCGACCTACCGGGACCGTGCCCCGTGGGCAGCACGCCTGTGCCGAACGGGCCCCCGCCCGGTCACGGGGCGCGCATACTCGGAGCATGGCCGACACCACCACCGTCGAGGTCGACACCGATGTGCACGACCGCCTCGCCGCGCTCGCCGCGGACCGCGGACTGAGCCTGCGCGCGTACCTCGCCCAACTCGCCACCGCCCAGGAGAACGAGGCCGCGCTCACCCGGGCCGCGCGCGCCTTCGAGAGGGCCCTGGAGCGGCCCGGCTTCCGCGAGGGCTTCACGCGTGACTTCGGCCGCCTGGCGTCCCGGGACCGTACCGGCGGGTGAGCCGGGGTACGGGCCCACCGGCGCCGCCGGTCGCCCGCGGGACCGCCGACGGGCCGGGTCCGCGAAACGTACCTATGCTCGGACAAGGGGCTACCCGAGCCCTGGAGGACGGCTGTCATGACCGAGGCGAGCGATGCGGCCCAGGCGGACCGCACTCTGAAGGCCCGGCACCGCGCGATGTGGGCGATGGGTGACTACCAGTCGGTGGCCCACCACGTCATTCCGGAGCTGGGGGCCGTGCTCGTGAAGGAGTGCGGCGTCCAGCGCGGCGACCGGGTGCTGGACATCGCTGCGGGCTCGGGCAACGCGGCCATCCCGGCCGCCCTGGCCGGGGCCGACGTGGTGGCGTCCGACCTCACCCCCGATCTGCTGGAGATCGGCCGGCATCTGGCCACCGTGCGCGGTGCCGCTCTGGAGTGGCGGGAGGCGGACGCCGAGCACCTGCCCTTCGCCGACGGCGAGTTCGATGTCGTGATGTCCTGCGTCGGCATCATGTTCGCCCCGCACCACCGGCCCGCCGCCGAGGAGATGCTGCGCGTCTGCCGCTCCGGCGGCACCGTCGGACTGATCAACTGGACCCCGCAGGGCTTCGTGGGCCGCATGTTCGCCACCATGAAGCCCTTCGCTCCCCCGCCGCCGCCCGGTGCCCAGCCGCCCCCGTTGTGGGGGGACGAGGAGCACGTGCACGAGCTGCTGGGTGACGCGGTCACCGACGTGGAGTCGCGGCGCCGGACGGTCCGCGTGGACCGGTTCACCGGGCCTTCGGACTTCCGCGAGTTCTTCAAGGCCTGCTACGGGCCCACCGTGGCCGTCTACCGCGCCGTCACCGGCGATCCGGACCGGGTCGCCGAGCTGGACGCGGCGCTCGACGCCCTGGCCGCCGAGCACACCGTGGACGGTGTCATGGAGTGGGAGTACCTGCTGCTGACGGCGCACCGCCGCGGCTGATCGCCGATCCCTCCCCCGGCCCGTCCCTCGGCCCGTCCCTCCGTCCCTCCGTCCCTCCGTCCGTCCGTCCGTCCGTCCGCCGGCGGCTTCGGGTCCGCCCACCGGTCAGTCGAGGACCGGATGGACCTCCGGGTGGGCGTCCCACCACTCCTTGTGGAAGGGGTTGTTGTCCACATTGGCCAGGTAGGCGCGGGCCGCGGCCCGGTAGAGCAGTTCCGCCTGCCCGGCCGAGAGCGCGGCGCGGCGCCAGGCGAGGCGGATGCGGCCGATGATGGGGGTGCCGACGAGCGGGCGCATCACCGTGCCCTCCCCCGACGGGGCCGTCGGCTGGCTCAGCGCGACGGCGCGTCCCGCGGCGATCAGGTCGTGCTGCATCTTGCGGTCGGTGATCCGGTAGCGCAGTGAGGGGCTGAATCCGGCCTTCGCGCAGGCCGTGACGAGCGCCTCGGGGCCGCCGTCGTCGTCCTCCACCAGTGTCATCCACGACTCCCCGGCCAGGTCGGCCAGTTCGACGCGCTCCAGGCCCGCGAGGGGGTGCCCGGCGGACAGCCGGATGCAGAACGGCTCCTTCGGGATCAGCGTCCTGGCCAGGGTTCCTTCCGGCAGCGGCACCTCGTGGTCGTTGACTTCCCCGTACACGATGGCGTCGTAGCGCCCGGCGCCGAGCATCCGCGCCAGCACGGTGACCGAATCCTCCAGGTCCACGGCTATCTCCCGGCCTGACATGGACAGGTCGGTCTGGGCGAGGAGACCGTCGAGCAGCACGAGCATGATGCAGCCCAGCCGCAGCGGTCCGCCGGTCGAGATGGCGCGTGCCTGCGCTCCGAGAGCGTCCATCTCGCTCAGTACGCGACGTGCCTTGGCCAGCACGAACTGGCCCAGTGCCGTGGGTTCCACCCCGCTGCGGCCCCGTACGAAGAGCTCGCCCCCGGTGACCCGTTCGATGCGGCGCAGCTGGGCCGACAGTGCGGGTTGGGACACCCCGAGCCGCCGCGCCGCGCCCCCCAGGCTGCCAGCCTCCGCTATCCGGCAGACGGCTTGCAGATGCCTCAACTCCAGCTGCATCCGGGCAGCGTACGAGCCGGGCCGCCACGGCACCATAACGCGGACCTTATGCCCCACGAGATGTCCCAATCTCGTCATGTTCACGCTCATACTCGGCCGCGAACGACACTCATCCCCGACCCCCCACGATCGGAGTGGACGTTGCATCCCAGCAGATGGACGGCGGCCGTGGCAGCGATGGCGCTGACCGCGAGCCTTGCCGGCGCTCTGGCCGGGACGGCATCGGCGGCGCAGCCGGCGCAGCCCTCCCCGTCCCAGAAGGACACACCGGCCGCACGTGCGGTCGCGGCCGCCGACCTGGCCGTCGACAGCGGCCTGGACTCCCTGGTCAACTCCTCCCAGGAACAGTACGAACGACGCCTCGTCACCCCCTGGGTGAAGGACCTCTACTCGGTGTCGTACGAGCGCAGTTACCGCGGTCTGCCGGTCGTCGGCGGCGACGCGGTCGTGCTCGCCGACGGTACCGGCAAGGTGCGTGCCCTGCAGTCCGCCTCCTCCGTACGCATCGACGTCTCCACCCGGGCGTCGGTCTCCGCGAAGGACGCCGAGGCCGCCTCCCGGGCGAAGCTGGCCTCGGTCGACAAGGTCGAGAGCAGCCGGCTCGTGGTCCGCCTCAAGGACGACAAGCCTGTGCTGGCGTGGGAGACCGTACTGAGCGGCCGGACCAGGACCGCGCCCAGCAGGCTGCACGTCTTCGTGGACGCACGGACCGGCGCCTTCGTCGACAGCCACGACGAGGTGGTCGCGGGCACCGGCAACAGCAAGTGGAACGGGCCGGGCCCGGTCACCATCGACACCACGGCCTCGGGCTCCACGTACACGCTGCGCGACCCGAACCGGACCGGCCTGAGCTGCGCCGACTACAGCACCGGTACGGTCTTCTCGAAGTCCTCCGACTCCTGGGGCACCGGTAACCCCACGAGCAAGGAGACCGGCTGCGTCGACCTGATGTTCGCGGCGCAGAAGCAGTGGGACATGCTCTCCCAGTGGCTGGGCCGCAACGGCGTCAGCGGCAACGGCCGCAGCTTCCCCGCCAAGGTGGGCCTGAGCGACCTGAACGCCTACTGGGACGGCAGCTCGGTCACCATCGGCCGCAACAGCGCCAACGAGTGGATCGCCGGCATCGACGTGGTGGCCCACGAGTACGGGCACGCCATCGACTCCAACACCCCGGGCGGTACCAGCGGCCAGGAGTCCGGGCTCGGCGAGGCCACCGGCGACATCTTCGGCGCGCTGACCGAAGCCTTCGCCAACGAGCCGGCCCCCTACGACACCCCGGACTACACGGTCGGCGAGGTCATCAACCTCCAGGGCCGGGGTCCGATCCGGAACATGTACAACCCCGCGGCCGTCAACAACGACCCGGCCTGCTACAGCTCGGCGATACCCGGCACCGAGGTGCACGCGGCGGCCGGTCCCCTGAACCACTGGTTCTACCTGCTGGCCGAGGGCACCAGTCCCGGCGGCGGCAAGCCCAGCAGCAGCACCTGCAACGGCACCACCCTGACCGGTGTGGGCGTGCAGAACGCCGGCAAGATCTTCTACGGCGGCATGCTGCTCAAGACCAGCAGCATGTCCTACAAGAAGTACCGGACGGCGACGCTGAGTTCGGCCAAGTCGCTGGACCCCACGTGTGACCTCTTCAACAAGACGAAGGGTGCCTGGGACGGGATCAGCGTGCCCGCCCAGAGCGCCGACCCGACCTGTACCCCGAGCGGCCAGAACAACGACTTCTCCATGTCGCTGAGCCCGTCCTCGGGCGCCGTGCAGCAGGGTGCCTCCGTCACCACCACGGTCGGCACCGCGGTCACCACGGGCAACGCCCAGTCGGTGGCGCTGACCGCGTCGGGCCTGCCGGCCGGTGTGAGCGCCTCCTTCAACCCGGCCACCGTGCAGTCCGGCCAGTCCTCGGTTCTGACCCTGACGGCCACCGCCAACGCGGCCCCCGGCGCGTCCACGGTCGTCGTCAAGGGCCAGGGCGCGAGCCTCTCCCACACGGTCGACTTCTCGCTCAACGTGGGCGGGACCCAGCCCGGCAACGACCCGCCGGACATCAACGTCGCCAACGTGCAGGCGCACCTGACCCAGTTCAACACCATCGCGAGCCAGAACGGCGGCCACCGCCGGGCCGGCAGCGCCGGCTACACCCAGTCGCTGGCGTACGTGAAGGGCAAGCTGCAGGCGGCCGGTTACACCGTGACCGAGCAGAACTGCACCTCCTGCACCTACCCGTCGAACAACCTGATCGCCGACTGGCCCGGCGGTCCCGCCGACCAGACCGTCATGTTCGGCGCGCACCTCGACAGCGTCTCGGCCGGCCCCGGCATCAACGACAACGGCTCGGGCTCCGCGACCCTGCTGGAGAACGCCCTCGTCCTCGCCGAGAAGAACCCGACGATGACCAAGCACGTCCGCTTCGCCTGGTGGACCGACGAGGAGCAGGGACTCAACGGCTCCGAGTACTACGTCAACCAGCTGAGCAGCGCCCAGCGCAGCGCCATCAAGGGCTACTACAACTTCGACATGGTCGGCTCCACCAACGGCGGCTACTTCATCAACAACGTCAACTCCACCACCGCCGCCCCGCTGAAGGCGTACTGGACCTCGCTGAACCTGGCACCCGAGGAGAACACCGAGGGACAGGGCCGCAGCGACGACTACTCCTTCCAGCAGGCCGGCATCCCCACCTCCGGCTACGCGGCCGGCGCCAGCGCCCGCAAGACCTCGGCGCAGGCCACGAAGTGGGGCGGCACGGCCAACTCCGCCTACGACTCCTGCTACCACAGCGCCTGCGACACCACGAACAACATCAACGCCACCGTGCTGAACCGCAGCGCCGACGGTGTCGCCTACGCCGTCTGGAAGCAGGCGGTCGGCGGTGAGACCCCCGCGCAGGACTTCTCCATCGGCGTCAGCCCGTCCGCGGGCAGCGCGGCCCCCGGCGGTTCCGTCTCCGCGACGGTGGGCACCACCACCGTGAGCGGCGCCGCCCAGACCGTGGCGCTCTCCGTCTCCGGCGCGCCGGCCGGGGTCACCGCGACGCTCAGCCCGACGTCCGTCCAGTCCGGCAGCTCCTCGGCGCTGTCCGTCCAGGTCGGCGCGAGCACCGCGCCCGGCACCTACACCCTGACGATCACCGGCTCCGGCACCGTCAGCCACACCACCACCTACACGCTCACCGTCACCGGTGGCGGCAGCTGCACACCGCGCCAGCTCGTGGTCAACGGCGGCTTCGAGAACGGCTCCAGCCCGTGGACCTCGACCGCGGGCGTCATCACCAACCAGTCCGGCCAGACCCCGCACGGCGGCAGCTACAAGGCATGGCTGGCCGGGTACGGGTCCACCCACACGGACAGCGCCGCCCAGACGCTGACGATTCCGTCGGGCTGCTCCACGTACCGGCTCGGCTTCTTCCTCCACATCGACACGGACGAGGACGAGAACGTCGCCTACGACCGGTTCACCGTCTCGGTGGCCGGCCAGACCCTGGAGTCCCTCTCCAACGTGAACGCTAACTCCGGCTACGCGGAGAAGTCCTACGACCTCTCGCAGTTCGCCGGCCAGAGCGTCACCCTGAAGTTCACCGGCACCGAGGACCAGTCCCTCCAGACCTCCTTCGTCGTGGACGACGTCACCCTCCAGGTGAGCTGACGCCCACCTGAGCTCCCGACCGGAACGAACCCGGCCCGGCCCCGCACCACGGGGGCCGGGCCGGTCCCGTGCCCGGGGCTACCGCGTCCGGGCGGCGCGCGTGGTGCTCGTGGCGCTCGTCGGGGGCGTGGTGCGCGCGCCCCGCATGACGCCTGCCGTGGCCACGGACCAGCCCGCCACCCACAGCGCGCCGACCACCAGCGCCGCGACGGCCGTCGCCATGTGGGGAGGCCTCTCCCCCAGTCCCGGGGCCACCCCGGCCGCCCGGGCGCCGAAGCCGATCACCCCGGCCCCGACCATCGCGATGCCCAGCCAGGAGACGCCGGCCACGGACCGTCGCAGCCACCGGGCGGCCGGCGGGCGGACCAGCAGCAGGGCCACGACCGCCATGAGCAGGCCGAGGCCGGCGTTGCCCAGCTGGGCGGCCGTGACGTCGGTGACCTGGGCGTAGGCCTCCGGCGGGGCGGGGAAGCCCGGCATGCCCAGCTCTCCGTCCCGCGCGAGGTCCACCTTGCTCACGGTGTAGGCGAGCGCGCCGGCGCAAGCGGTGAGTGCGGAGATCGGTCGGCTTCTCGGTGATCGGGGCATGGCCTCATGCTGTCGGCCGGGACACCGCCCGCACGTCCTCCCCGCGTACCGGACGCCTCCCCCGCGCGGGGGAGGCGAGCCGCCCGGGGCATCAGCCGGCGTCTGCGGCCCGTCAGTGCCGGCCGGTCAGTGCTTGTCGTGGCCCCGGTCGGGGGCGATCATGGCGACCAGCCCGTAGCCCAGCTCCGCACCGTCGACGAGCAGGGCCTCGACCGTACGCGTGCTCGGGTCGATGTCGGCCTCCACGCCCTGCCCGCGGTAGTGGGGGTAGCCCGAGGCTCCCGTCTCACCGGTCGCCTCGACCGTGGCCGACCGCAAGGCCCGGGCCGCCGCGGGCTCGCCGCGCAGGTTCTCGATGTGCTCGGGCACCAGCAGGATCTCGAAGCTCTGCGGCTCTGTGCTCATGGACCGAAGCTACCGGATGAGGTGCCCCGGAGCGGGCGTGCACACGCCCCGCCTCGTAGGCTCTGCGGGACCCCCCACACGGACGAAGAGGAACCACATGAGCGGCGACACCCAGGGCAGGATCCTCCTGGTGGCGAAGGAGACCACCCTGCGGGGCCTGTTGGAGCGTCTCCTCGTGGCCCGGGGGTTCTCGGTCGTCGACGGCGGGACCGGGGCGGACACCGTCTCCCTGCTGGGCAGCGACGGCCCGATCGACCTGGTGATCTGCGAGCGCACCGGACCCGGCCTGGACGAGGTGGCGCTGTTCGAGGAGATCCGCCGGCACCCCGATCACGGCCGGGTGCCGATCCTGGCGCTGCCGCCCGCGGACCCGGAGTGCACGGCGCGCGCGCTGGAGGCCGGTGTGAGCGACTGTCTCGCGAAACCGTTCCATCCCACGGAGTTCCTGGCCCGCGTCGAGCGGCTGGCCCGGCCGGCCACCGCCTGATTCCGCTCCTCGGCCACCGGCCGGTCGTCGTGATCCGGCCGGTCCGGGCCGGGAGCGCGATTGGCCGGACATCGCCCTGGTCCGCCGCGCCCTGGGTTCCTACGATTCGGTCACCCGGTCTTCACCGACCGGGATTGTCAGGGACATGCCCAGATTCCCCTTCCTGGGCCTGCCCCGTTCCACCCTGCACACCGGTCTGTGACGACCCGGCCCCGCTCTGGCCGGCCGCACCCCCCACCCTCCGGCGCACAGGCATGCCCGCCCGCGCGCCGCCCGGTACCGAAGCAGTGGAATGGAGAACCATGTCCGGCGGATTCCTCGTGAGCGGCGCGATCGGCGCCCTGCTCACCGCCACCCTCCCCACGCACACCACCCCCTCCACCATCGTGGACCCGCCGCCCGACCGCATCGTGATCGAAGTCGCCACGGTCAACGGATCCGGGTGCCCCAAGGACACCGCGGAGGTCGCCGTGTCCCAGGACAACACCGCCTTCACCGTGACCTACAGCCAGTACCTCGCCCAGGTCGGCGGCGGCGCCCCGCCCACCGCGGCGCGCAAGAACTGCCAGCTCAGCCTGATCGTGCACGTGCCCCAGGGCTTCACGTACGCGATCGCCAGCGCCGACTACCGCGGCTACGCCTCGCTCGCGCCGGGTGCGAAGGCCACCGAGAAGGCCTCGTACTACTTCCAGGGCTCACCGGACACCGCCGCCCGCACCCACAACTTCAGCGGGCCGCAGGAGGACAACTGGCAGGCCACCGACGTGACCGACTGGGCCCAGATGGTCTGGGCGCCGTGCGGCGTGCAGCGGAACTTCAACATCAACACCGAGCTGCGCGTCACCAGAGGCACCTCGTCCCCCTCGTCGACCAGCTACATGACGATGGACTCCACCGACGGCAGCATCAACACCATCTATCACCTCGCCTGGAAGGAGTGCCCCGGCAGGTGATCCACCCCGCTCCCGGCCGCCTCCCGCCGCGCGTGCCCGCGCGGCGGGGGGCGGTAGCCGCGGGTGCGCACCAGGCGGGCGGTGAGCTCGGTGAAGGCGCGCGCCGCGGCGCTCTCGTACGCGCTCTCCCGGCGCAGCAGGGTGACCGTCCGGGAAGGAAGGGCCGGGTCGAGCGGTACGGGGCGCAGGTACGGGTGGTCGTGGGTGACGGCGTCCGGCAGCACGGTGGCCAGCGTGGTGCGCCGGACGATCTCGGTGAGGGCGTGCACGGAGTTCGCCTCGACCGCGATGTGCGGCCGCACGCCATGCGCGGCGAGGTAGGCGTCGACGTGCTCGCGCGTGGCGAAGTCCCCGCTGAGCAGCGCCAGTCGGCGCGTGGCGAGGTCGCGTACGGGCAGTGGTCCGGGGTCCGCGTCGGCGGCGGTGACCAGGCCGAGGGTCTCCGTGAACAGCGGGGTCGCCGCGATCCCGGGCAGGTGGAGCCCCTCGAAGGCGAGTCCGAGCTCGTGCTCGTCGGCGAGCAGACCGGCTTCGATGCGGTCCTGGGGCATTTCCCTGATCTCCAGGGTGATGCCGGGGTGGGCGGTGTGGAGCCCGGCGACGAGCGGACCGACGAGGTACGCGGTGAAGGTGGGGGTCAGCGCGAGGCGCAGGTGGCCGCGGGACAGGTCGGCCAGGTCCAGTACGGCACGCTCGGCCGCGGCGAGGTCCCGTAGGGCGCCGCGCGCGTAGTGGACGTACGTCGCGCCGGCGTCGGTGAGCCGCACGGCGCGTCCGGTCCGGTCCAACAGCTGGACGCCGACGGTGCGTTCGAGCTGCTTCACCTGCTGGGACAGGGTGGGCTGGGAGATCCGCAGCTCTTCGGCGGCGCGGGTGAAGCTGCCGTGTTCGGCGACGGCGATCAGATAGCGCAGGTGACGCAGTTCCAGAGCCATGGAGACGACTATAGATGGCATCGATGAGAGGCATGGATATTGCGTCTTGGACACAATAGATGCAGGTCATGCATGGTGGAACACGTCAAGCCCCGCACGGGGCCCGTCCCACCGCAGGGAGTGACCATGCAGACCGATCTCGCGGACGGCGTCGCGCGTTTCCAGCGCGAGGTGTTTCCGGCCAAGGCGGACCTCTTCGCCCACCTGGCCGAGGTGCACCGGCCGGCGACCCTGTTCATCGGATGCTCGGATGCCCGTGTGGTGCCGGAACTGATCACTCAGAGCGAGCCGGGCGAGTTGTTCGTCGTGCGCACGGCCGGAAATCTCGTACCCGCCCACGCCCCGGGCGCGGACGGGGTGGCGGCCAGCATCGAGTACGCGGTCGCCGTCCTCGGCGTCACCGCCGTCGTCGTGTGCGGGCACTCCGCCTGCGGGGCGATGACCGCGCTGGCCGAGGGCACCGACCTGAGCGCCGCCGCGTCCGTCGCGCGCTGGCTGGGGCACGCGGACGCCTCGGTGGCCCGTACGGCGGGCACCGCGGGCCCCGACCGCCTGTCCGCCCTGATCCGCGAGAACGTGCGCGCCCAGCTCGCGAACCTGGCCACCCACCCGTCGGTGGCCCGCGCGCTGGCCGCCGGGACCCTCACGCTGCACGGCTGGGTCTACGACATCCGCTCCGGCCGCGTCACGGACACGGGCCCCGCCCCGGCCGTCTGACACCTGCCCTCTATCCCCCTCTCCCCTCTCCCCTCTCCCCGAAGGACACTTTGATGCCGCACGCCCAGTTCGACCCCACCGCCCGCCAGGCCCTGGCCGTCACCGCCGTCGACGCGAAGACCCGCAAGGACCTCACCTGGCAGCAGCTCGCCGACGCCGCCGGCCTGTCGGTCGCCTTCGTCACCGCCGCCCTGCTGGGCCAGCACGCCCTGCCCGAGTCCGCCGCGAAGGCGGTCGCCGAGCTGCTCGGTCTGGACGAGGACGCGGTGCTGCTCCTGCAGACGATCCCGACCCGCGGGTCGATTCCCGGCGGCATCCCGACCGATCCGACGATCTACCGCTTCCACGAGATGCTCCAGGTCTACGGGACCACCTTGAAGGCCCTGGTCCACGAGCAGTTCGGGGACGGCATCATCAGCGCGATCAACTTCAAGCTGGACGTGAGGAAGGTCGCCGACCCCGAGGGCGGCGAGCGCGCCGTCATCACCCTCGACGGCAAGTACCTCCCGACGCGCCCCTTCTGACCGCGAGGGCGGAACGGACACGCGCAGAGCCTCCGGCCCGGTCGGGCAGGAGGCTCTGCGGCGTACGGTCCGGTGCCCACCCCGGCGGCCGGGGGGCCGCCGCGCGCCGGTGGAGGGGGCGGATCCGTGGAACCGTGGATCCGGGTGGAACAAGCCGGGGCCCCGTGGGCACTCGCGCAGGCGTCGGAGGCCCCGGCTCGCACAAGGGGAATGCGTCAGCTGCCGGCCGAGACGTTGCCCGACAGGACCGGGATGTTGTCCAGGATGTGCGAGAGCGGCTCGTCGCCCTTGGCCTGGGTGGAGTTCTCGGTGCACTGCTGGTTCTGCGGGTTGGACAGGACGTTGATGTCCTGGACACCGATGTTGCCGAGAGCCAGGATCGACTGGGCGTTGACCTTGACGGGCAGACCGATGCAGGGCTTGTTCAGCGTGCCCTGGACAACGCCGAGCTGCGGGCTCAGGTCACCGTGGGTCTTCTGGTTGCCGTAGATCTGCTGGGAGTTGTTGCCGTTGACGGTGTTGATCCCGTTGTCGTTGCCGATGGCCATGGCCGGGGCGGCGAGGGCCGCACCCGCGCCGACGATCGACGCGGTGGCGGCGGCGGTGGCCATGAACTTCTTGATCATCAGTGGTCCTTCTGTCGCACGAGTGCACGGTGACAAGCACCTTGATCAACGCCCGGGGTGCCGACGGGTTGCGCCGCTTCACCCGAACGGCCGCTACCGGGTCTCACGCCCCCGGACCGCGACGCTCAGCTCGACGACGTAGTGCTCCTCCACCCATCCGTCGGGGAACCGGTCCATGAGGAGGGCCCGTTCGTCCTCCAGGAAGGCATCCGTGCCCGGCTCTCCGATCAGGAACAGCGAGTGGGTGGAGAGCTTGGCCAGATGGGTGCCGACGGGAACGCGGCGCGACCATGCCAGCCGGCGGTCGGTGAAGCGCAGCCCCTCCTGCGACAGGGCACGTTCGTTGATGTACCAGCCCGGGCCGAACCGCTCCTCGATCCGGTGCTGCTGGTCGGCGATCCAGCCGACCCCGGTGTCCGGGTCGTTCTGCCACACGGCCAGGGCGCCGCCGGGTCGCAGCACGCGCAGGGCCTCCGGAACGGCGTGCGCCGGATCCGTCCAGTGCCAGGACTGCGCGTACGTCAGAAGGTCCAGGCAGCCGGACGCGAGCGGCAGCCGGTTGCCGTCCGCCCGGACCAGCGGCGTACCGGGGTTGCGGCGGCGGAACTCCTGCGCCATGCCCTCGCCCGGTTCCACCCCGACCACCAGGGCCCCGCGGGCCTCCAGGAGGGCGGTGGCGATTCCCGTTCCCGCCCCGACATCGGCGACCCGTGCCCCGGCCAGCGGAAAGCCGGCCATCTCCGCCAGCGTGTCGAAGAGCGCGGGCGGGTACGCGGGGCGGTGGGCGGCGTAGCGTGCGGCCGCGGAGCTGAAGGAACGAGCACGGGATTCGTTCGTCATGGCGTCCATGATGCCGGTGTCCCGGAGCGGCGCGGAGAGGCAGTCCCCCATGGTGGCCGCGCGGTATGTCACGTCGCTGGTAGAGGCGTTGGAGCGGTACGCGGAGCGGCCCGCGCTCGGCGTCGGGCCGGCGGTGCTGAGTTTCCAGGAGGTGCTCGACGGGGCCTCCCGGCTGGCCGGGGTGCTCTCCGGGGCGGGGATCGGGCGCGGCTCGGGCCTGGCCTGCGTCACGGGTTCGAACCGGCCGGAGGTGCTGCTGGTACGCATCGCCGCGCACCTGCTGGGCGCCCGGCTGACCCTGGTGCTCGCCGGACCCGCCCTGTACGCGCTGGACTTCGTCCTGCGGGACTGCCGGCCGGACCTGGTCGTGCACGATGTGCCGGTGCCCGAGTCCGGTGCGCCCCGGGTCGGTCTGGAGGAACTGCTCCGGCGGGCCGCCCGGTGCGAGCCCGGCACGGTGTCGGTGCGGGCGTGCGAGGACGACGTGGCGCGGGTGACCTACACCGGCGGGACCACGGGGCTGCCCAAGGGGGTGGCTTCCACCTTCGGGGCGATGGCCGCGCGGAACACCGTACGGCCGGCCGGCTGGGCGGAGACGGTGTACCTGTCGGTGACGTCGCTGGCGCAGCGCTCCGGAGGGCGGTGCCTGGAGCAGTGGCGGGGCGGAGGCCGGGTGGAGATCCTCGAACCCTTCACACCCGCGGAGTTCGCGGCGGCCTGCCGGCGCCTGCGGCCGGTGGCCTCGTACCTGACGACCTCGATGGTGTACCGGCTCCTTGACGACCCGGCCACCGCCCATGGCGTACCGGGGCTGGAGGCGGTCTCCTACGGCGATTCGCCCGTCCACCCGGAGCGGCTGCGCGAGGCGGTGACCCGCTGGGGCGGCCGGTGGCGGCAGGGCTACGGCACGAACGAGGCGGCGGTGATCTGCCGGCTGTCCCCCGCCGACCACGATGCGGCGGTGGGCGGGCGGCCGGAGCTGCTGGCGTCGGTGGGGCGGCCCGTCGCCGGAGTGGAGGTGGAGGTGCGCGACGGGCGGGGCACGGCGGTCGCGGCCGGCCGTACGGGCGAGGTGTGGATGCGGTCGGGGGCGGTGATGACCGGATACTGGGGGCGGCCGGGGCTGACGGCCGGGGTACTGCGCGACGGATGGCTGCGGACCGGAGACCTCGGGCACTTCGGGACGGACGGCTACCTGTACCTGGACGACCGGGCCCACGACGTGGTGATGGTGCACGGGGACAACGTGTACTGCGTGCCCGTCGAGGCCGCGCTGGCCCGGCATCCGGCCGTCGCCCAGGCCGTGGTGGTGGGGCGGCACAGCGACCTCACCGGCGAGGAGGTGTGCGCCTTCCTGGTACCGGCGGCGGGGTACGCGCCCGGCGCCGGGCTCGCCGCCGAGGCCTGCGACCTGGTGGAGAAGGACCTGGCCCCGGCGCACCGGCCCACCGCGGTGTTCTGGGTACGGGCGGTCCCGCTGACCGCGCGGGGCAAGCCGGACAAGCGCCGGCTGCGGGAACGGGCGGCGGGGGCCGCGGGCCGGCAGCCGTAGGCGGGGCCTGGCGGCCGGGGACCCCGCGGGTCGGTCAGGGACGGGCGGCGGCGTAGGTCCAGAACTCCCGCATCACCGCGGGGGCGGCCGGCCCGCCCAGCTCTCGCTGGGTCAGCAGCAGGGTGATCGTCCCGGTGGCGGGGACGATGTGGGCGGCGGTGCCGGTGCCGCCGATCCAGCCGTACCGGCCCGGTACGTTCCACGGGTCGAGGCGGGCCACGTCGACCGAGCCGCCGAAGCCCCAGCCCTGACCCTCGAGGAACAGCGTGCCCGCGGCGCGCTGGGGAGCGGTGAGGTGATCGGTGGTCATCTGCCGCACCGAGTCCGCCGACAGCAGCCGCCGGCCGCCGCTCCCGTACGAGCCGCCGGCGATCAGCATCCGGCCGAAGGCGTACAGGTCGTCGACGGTGGACACCAGGCCTCCGGCGCCGGACGGGAAGGCGGGCGGAGTGCTCCACTCGCCGTCGGGCGCGTCGACGAGCTCCAGTGCTCCGCCGTCGGGGGCGGCCCGGTAGTAGCTGGTGAACCGGTGGAGCTGCTCCGTCGGTACGGCGAACGCGGTGTCCCGCATGCCGAGCGGCTCGAAGACGCGCTCGGCGAGCACGTCCTGGAAGGGCTGTCCGGTCGCCCGGGCGATGAGCACCCCGAGGATGTCGGAGCAGGTGTTGTAGAGCCACGCCTCGCCGGGCTGGTGCAGGAGCGGGATCCGCCCCAGGGCCGCCGTCCACGCGTCCGGCTCCGCCACCTCCTGCGGCCTGGGCGGGCCCTGCTTCAGCGCGCCGAACAGCGGGGCCACGGCGGGCAGCGAGAAGTCGGCGGGGAAGCCGTACCCGGCGCGGAAGGTGAGGAGGTCGGCGACGGTGATGGGACGGTCGGCGGGCACCACGTCGTCGAGCGGTGCGGACGGGGTACGGACCACCGTCGGCGCCGCGAGCTCCGGCAGCCAGCGGGCCACGGGGAGGTCGAGGGCCAGCAGTCCGTCCTCGACCAGCATCATGGTGGCGGCGGCGGTCACGGGCTTGGTGACGGAGGCGATCCGGAAGAGGGAGTCGCGGGCCATGGGTGCGGTGCCGGCCGTGTCGAGGGAGCCGACGGCCGCGACCTCGACGTCCTCGCCGCGGGCCACCAGGGCCACCGCCCCGGGCAGTGATCCGTCACCGACGTGGGTCTGCAGAAGACTGCGCAGGTCGCTCATGGTCCACCTTCTCGTACGTGCGGATGCCCGTAGGGAAGGCTGCCGTCCGGCGCCGCGATCGCCGGTCCGACACGACCGGTGCGACACGACAGGTCCGACATGACCGGTGCGGCGAGACCCGGAAGGGGCCCTCCTCAGGCGGCCGGGACCACCGACGCGCGTATCGCGGAGGCCCACTCCCCCAGCAGGGTGGCGTGGCGGATCCGCTCCGCGTCGGAGAGGCGGCCCTCGGCGCGTGCGAAGAGGCGGCGGATGTCGGCGTTGATGTCGGCGAGGGATCGTTCGGGTACGGGGTGATCGTCAGGGGTCGGGCTCACGTGATCAAGAGTAGGGGGCACCTCTGACAGCGGTGGACCATGTCCGTCATGCGGACGCCCTGAAGCGCGGCCCTTCCCGTTCAATCCGCGAGCCTGGCGGCCCGGAGCCGGAGGTAGCGGCGCTCCGGAACGCTGAGCGTGAGGCCGGCGGCCTTCGCGTAGGCGGCCCGCGCCGCCGCCCGGTCGCCCGCCATCTCGAGCAGGTGGGCCCGTACGGCTTCGAGGCGGTGGTGGCCGGCCATGCGCGCGTCCCCGTCCAGGTCCGCGAGCAGGGCCAGGGCCCGCCGCGGCCCGTGCACCATGGCCACCGCGACCGCGTGGCCCAGGCGCTCGACGGGGCCGGGGACCAGGCGGATCAGCAGCTCGTACAGGGCGAGGATCTCCGCCCAGTCGGTGTCCGCGTCGCTCGCCGCCTCGTCGTGCACGGCCGCGATGGCGGCACGCAGCTGGTACGGGCCGAGCGGCGCGCGGGTGAGGGCGTCGCTGACCAGGGCGACCCCTTCGGTGACGGCGGCGCGGTCCCAGCGCGTGCGGTCCTGCTCGGCGAGGGGGATCAGGTCGCCGTCGGGTGTGGTGCGGGCGGCCCGGCGGGCGTCGGTGAGCAGCATCAGGGCCAGCAGGCCGGCCACCTCGCCGTCGGCCGGGAGCCGCGCGTGGACGGCGCGGGTGAGGCGGATCGCCTCGGCGGCGAGGTCGGCGCGCTGCAGGTCGTGGCCCGAGGTGGCGGTGTAGCCCTCGTTGAAGATCAGGTAGAGCACGTGGAGCACGTCGGCCAGCCGTTCGGCGCTGCCCTCGCTCCCGGCGCTCCCGGCGCTCCCCTCCGGGCCGTCCGGCCGGATGCCGAAGGGGGCCCCTGAGGCCTTGATGCGTCGCTTCGCCCTGCTGATCCGCTGCGCCATCGTGGCCTCGGGCACCAGCAGCGCGCGGGCGATCTCCGCGGTGCTGAGGCCGCCCACCGCGCGCAGGGTGAGGGCGATCCGGCCGGCGGGAGGAAGTTCGGCGTGGCAGCACAGGAAGAGCAGGGCCAGGGTGTCGTCCTCGGCGGGAGCCCGGCTCTCCCCCGGGGGCGGCCCCACGAACTCGTCGCGCGGGGTCAGCGCGGCGGCCGTCTCCTCGCGCCGCCTGCGCGCGTCCTCACTGCGCAGCTGGTCGGTGAGCCGACGGGAGGCGACGCGGATCAGCCAGCCGCGCGGATTGGCCGGGCGGCCCTCCCCGGGCCACTGCCGGGCGGCGGCAATCAGGGCCTCCTGTACGGCGTCCTCGGCCGCGTCGAAGTGCCCGTAGCGGCGGACGAGCGCGCCGAGGACCTGCGGCGCCAGTCGGCGCAGCAGGTCCTCGCTCGCGGGGGTGGGGCCGGGATCGGGGCCGGGCCCGGAATCGGTCAGCACATCTCGGTCCCCGAGCGGCTGTCCACGGGGTGGACGACGACCGGGTAGTTCGGTGCGCCCTCGGGGACCGGGCAGGCGTAGGCGCGGGCGGCGATCTCGGCAGCGCGGTCGAAGTCGACGACGTCGACGATCCAGTACCCGGCGAGCACCTCCTTGGCCTCCCCGTACGGCCCGTCGGAGATCACGGGGGTGCCGTCGGCGGCCGCGGTGACCAGGCGGGCGTGCCGGGGGTCGGCCAGGCCTTGCCCGTCGACCCATTCGCCCGACTCGGCGAGGTCGTCGTTGAGGGCGCCCATGTAGTCGAACATCGCCTTGAGGTCCGCCTCGGACCATCCGGGGCTGTCGCTGTTCGCGGCGCCGCCCATGGCGTCGTAGTCGGCCTGCTTCCCGAGGACCATCAGCATGTACTTCATGGGGTGCCACTCCTTCTGTTCTGCGCGGCGGCTCCGGGATCGGGAGCCTCTCACCGGGGACGTCGGAGCCGTCCTTCCCATTTCGACACGTCGGCCGCGGCAGCGCGCGACGGCTTCGGCCGCGGGCCGCCCCGTACGGCCCCGTAGGCTCATCGCATGAAGATCATCGACCTCGGGCCGGGCGACCCCCGGCTCACCGCGGACCTGCTGCCCGTGCTGCTCGAACTGCGTCCCCACCTCACCGAGGAGCTCTTCCTCGGCATCCTCGCCGAGGCGCACGGCCAGGGGCTGCGCTTCACCGCCGCCTACGACGCGGACGGCGTGTGCGTGGGCGCGGCCGGCTGGCGGATCGTCGTCAACACGGCGGCGGTGCGGTCGCTCTACGTCGACGACCTCGTCACCGCCTCCGCCACCCGTTCCACCGGCGTGGGCCACGAGCTGCTCGCGCACCTGGAGCGGCACGCCGTGGCCGCCGGCTGCACCGCCCTCACGCTGGAGTCGGGCACCCAGCGGACCGACGCGCACCGCTTCTACTTCCGCGAACGGATGGCGGTGACCGCTTTCAGCTTCGAGAAGCCGCTCGGCTGACGCGTCCACCCGCCAACGCACGGGGGTGTGGGGCAGCATGGCCGCATGGAACGTGTACGTGGAATCGGTGGGTACTTCATGCGGGCGGCCGACCCGGCCGCCCTGAGCGCGTGGTATCGCGAATGCCTGGGCCTGGACGCCGACGAACACGGCCTGTGGCAGCAGGGTGCCGGGCCGACGGTGTTCGCGACGTTCGAGTCCGAGACCGACTACTTCGGGTCCCGCGCCCAGCGGACCATGCTCAACTTCCGGGTCCGCGACCTCGACGCGATGCTCGCGCAGCTGCGCGCCGCGGGAGCGGACGTGGACGAGGAGACGCAGGACATGGAGGGGGTCGGCCGATTCGGCTGGGTCGCCGATCCGGAGGGCAACCGGATCGAGCTGTGGCAGCCCGCCTGACCGCTGACGCAGGTGGGCAGCCACGCGCCCGTCCGAGACATCAGGCCACTTTCCCGGAATTGGCCTTGCCCAGAGGCTGATTGGCCTCGATACGTTCACGGCATGCGCATCCAGATCGTAGACGCCTTCACCAGCCGCCCCTTCACCGGAAACCCCGCCGGTGTGTGCCTGCTCCCGGTCGGCCCCTGGCCGGACGACGTATGGCTGGGGCAGCTCGCCGCCGAGCTGAACCATCCGGAGACGGCCTTCGCCCTGCCGCTCCCGGCCGGGTCCGAGGCCGACTGGGAGATCCGCTGGTTCACCCCGCTCGTCGAGGCCAACCTCTGCGGCCATGCCACATTGGCCACGGTGCACACCCTGCGCCGGGAGGGGCTGCTGACCGGTGGTCCGGTGCGGTTCCTGAGCCGGTCCAGCGGTCTGCTCACCGCGTGGGCCGAAGGGTCGGACGGGGAGGACGGAGTGGACGGGGTGGACGGGGAGATCACCCTGGACTTCCCGGCCGCCCCCGGCGCCCAGGTGCCGGTACCCGCGGGCCTCGCCGACGCCCTGGGGGTTCGACCCGAAGCCACATTCCGTACGGGCGCGCTCGGCGATCTGCTCACGGTCCTGCCCGACGAGGCCGCCGTACGGGCCCTGCGGCCCGACCTGGAGGCGATCGCGGCCCTGTCCCTGCGCGAGGGGGTGCGCGGGGTCATCGTCACCGCGGCGGCCGAGGCGGCGGGGTCCGGGTACGACTTCGTCTCCCGGTTCTTCGCTCCCGCCCGGGGCATCCCCGAGGACCCGGTCACCGGCAGCGCCCATACCGCGCTCGCCCCTTACTGGGCGGCGCGGCTGGGCCGGGGCGACGCCCTCACCGGCCTGCAGGCCTCGGGCCGCCCCGGGCAGGTCAAGGTCGCGCTCCACGGGGACCGGGTACTCCTCACCGGACGCGCGGTCACCGTCCTGGAGGCCACGCTTAGCGTCTGACCGGCCGCCGGGCAACCGTGACCGAACCGTCGCCGCCCCGAAGCGTGATCGACCTCGTCGGCAGGCCGCCTCCTTGCTAGCTTCCTGCCGAAGCCGAACCCTGGAGGACCGATCACATGCCAGCATCCCGAGGCCCCCGCAGCGCACTGAGCGCGGCGGCCGTGGCCGCCGTCCTGCTGGCGGGCGCCACCGGGTGCGGGGACGAGAACGGCGCGGCCCCGGCGGCGGCCTCCGTCGCGGCCTCCGGTTCGGCGTCCGCCGCGGTGTCGCCGTCGGTGTCCGACACGGGTCCGGCCTCCGCCTCGCCGTCGGCCCCCGCCTCCTCGCCACCCGGGTCCTCCGTACCCGCGACCCCGGCCCCGGCGGTCACCCGGATCGTGACGCCTCCCCCGGCTCCGACCCGGCTCACGGTCGCGGTCGACACCCGGGGCGGCCGGCTCGCCCTCGTACGGGGCGGCGCCCCGCAGGAGTTCACCGTCACCCTGTGGAACGGCAACTCCGCCGCATACCGGCATGTGCTGGTGGCCTTCCAGATGGAGATGCTGGTCGGCGAACCCGGCGCCGGAGCAGGCGGCGGGTCGGGTTTCCTGCTGGAACGTTTCGACCCGGCCTCGGGCAGCTGGCGCCCGGCCGCCGACTTCCGTGTCGCGAACGACGTCAAGCCGCCGTCGCAGTTCTCGGGCGGCGGCCCGCTCGCCCGCGAGGCCGTACGCACCGAGCGCTACCGGCTGCGCGCCACGGCGGGCGGACCCACGGGCAGCAGCCCGCTGGTGGTGTCCTTCATCGACACGGACGCCGACGGTGAGGTCGCGGCCCATGTGGTCCTCGGGCACAGCACCCGCTGAGGCGGATGAGCCCGTGCCGGGCGGGCCCGGCCCGGCAAGGTCCGGAAGGGGCGGCCTAGCCCGGGATGGTCCAGGTGAACTTCCCGCCACTGACCCAGTGGACCACCTCCAGGTCGTCGAGGTCGTGGATGGTGATCCCCGCCTCCGCTGCGATCAGGAGCACGTCCGTCATCGATCTCGCCCTGCCGACGAACTCTCCGTCGACCTCCACGATACGGAAGGGCGGGTTTCCGGGTTGCACCCCCCGTACGGTGATCCGCGCCGGGGAGATGTGAGGTGTCGAGCCTTCGGTCATGCGGAGACGGTCGCACGTCGTGGCCGGTGACGGGCTCGGCGACACGTTCGAGGGGCCCGATCGGCGTCCCGCGGGGCGCTCAGATCGTCTCCCGCCCCGTCTCCCCCAGGGCGTACGCCGCCGTCCGCCAGGCTGCGGTGACGGCCTGACGGGCCCGGTCCGTGGCCTCCGGCACCCGGTCGGGCAGGTACAGCGGCGAGCCGATGTGGACGTGGAAGCCGGGCCTGCGCAGCGGGGCGGTGAAGACGCCGGCGAGCTGCTTGGCGCCGCTCCCCGAGCACAGGCGGCGGGCACCCGCCTGGCCGACGGGCACGACCGGAGCGCCCGTCGCGGCGGCGAGCCGGGCCAGGCCGCTGCGGAAGGGGCCGGGAGCCGTCTCCCCCGCGTCGCGGCGCAGGGGCAGCCGGCCTTCGCCGTAGAGCAGCACGCTGCGGCCCGAGGCGAGGGCGACGGCCGCGGCGTCGAGGGAATCCGCCGCGCGGGCGGTGCCGCGGTGCACGGCGATATGGCCGTCGCGGCGGAGCGCGGAGCCGAGCAGCGGCACCCGCCAGAGGCCACTGGTGGCCAGGATGACCGGCTCGATCCCGTACCGGCGCAGTGCGGCGACGACGAGGGCCGGGTCGGCGAGGGAGGTGTGGTTGGCGACCAGGATGGCGCCGGGTGCGGGGCGCGCCCCGGGGTCGGCGGTGACGGTCAGCCGCCCGAAGGCGGGCACGAGGGCGGCGGCGATTCGGCTGAGCATGGACGACCCCGTTCGGATGGCGCGGCGGTGGCGCGGTGCGTTGTGGCCCATGGTCGGCCGGTGCGGCAGGCGGGGTCATGAGTAGGCGTACTCAGCGAATATGACCGAACGGTCACAAGATCCAGGGCACGGAACGAGCGGAACGACGGGGACATCTAGCGGTGCGGCGGGGCTCCGCGGGGGTCTCGCCGGTCGTATCGGCATGGTGTGAGCAGCAAGGCGGGGCTGGGATGAAGGCGGTAACGGTGGCGGGCGGTTCCTCGGACGAGCCGGAGATCGAGGCAGAGACCACCGTCGTGGAGGGGACGCCCGAGGTGGCGGCCGAGGCCGACGCCGAGGGGCGGGTGGAGCCGGAGGCCACGGACACGGACTCGGACTCGGACGACGCGACCGGTTCGGCGGCCGACGCCCGGGCCGGATCCGGCCCCTCGGACGCGGTGACGGCGCAGCCGAAGGCCGAGCCCGAACCCACGCCCGAGGCAGACCCGGAGCCCGAGGGCGACACCGCCCCCCGGCCCGCCCGTGACGCCGAGGCCGAACCCGCGCGCCGCCGGCTCGAAGACGAGCCCCAGCCGGAGGCAGGAGCGAAGGCCGGGGGCGAACTCCCGAGTGAGGCCCGTTCCGCGGCCGAAGCCGCACCGGCGGCAGCCGCCCCGGAGAACGGCCCGCGGACCGCGGCCGTCCCCGAAGCCGACCCGCGCGCCGGAACCAGGCCCGAGCCGGAGGCGGCAGCGGACACCGCCCCCGAGCCCGAAGCCGAACCGAAGGCGGCGGCCGACGTCGAGCCCGAAGCCGAGATCGAGGCCCGCACCGAGCCCAAGGCGAAGGCGGCAGCGAACGCCGCGCCTGAGGCGGAAGCCGAGCCGAAGGCCGCGGCCGACGCCGAGCCCGACGGCGAAGCCGACCCGGAGGCCGACACGGGCCCCGAGGGCAGGACCGAACCCGAAGCAGCCCGCGTCGAGACCGACGACACACCCGAGGCAGAGGCGGCGGCGCAGGCCGCGCCCGAGGACGGAGCCGAGCCGAAGGCCGCGGCGGACCCCGAGCCCCCGGCCAAGGACCCCGCCGACGCCAAGGCCGACCCCGAGCCGAAGGCAGAAGCAGAAGCCGCGGCGAAGGCCGCGCCCCAGCGCAAAACCGACCCCGAGCCCCCGGCCAAGGGCCCCGCCGACGCCAAGGCCGACTCCGAGCCGAAGGCAGAAGCAGAAGCCGCGGCGAAGGCCGCGCCCCAGGGCAAAACCGACCCCGAGCCCCCGGCCAAGGGCCCCGCCGACGCCAAGGCCGACTCCGAACCGGAGGAAGAGGCAGGGGGCGAGTCCGAGGGTCGGAGCGGGGCGGGCGAGCGCTCCGCCCGGGATCAGGCCGACGGCGGGACCGAGCCGGAGGCTCCGGGCGGGTCCGGTGCCGCCGCCGACGAGACGATGCTCATCGCCCTGCCCAAGCAGAAGACCGCCGGGCCCTCCTGGGCGCGGGAGCCGAAGCCGGAGCCTGAGCCGGACCCCGAGCGGACGAGCCAGTTCGTCGCGCTCAAGGACATCGACCTGCCCGCACCCGTCGCGCCGCGGGCTCAGCCGCGGCCCGCCGCCGAGGCCAAGGCGGCGGTGGCGGCCCCCGCCGTACCGCTGCCCCCGCTCGATCTGCTCGCCGAGCTCACCAACACCCCCGCCCCGCCGGAGACCCCGCGCCGGACCGCGCTGCGCCGCGTCAAGATATGGACGCCGATCCTGCTCCTCCTCGCGGGCGCCGGCGTCGGCGCGCAGCTTCTGCGCCCGCTGCCCGCCCCGCAGCTCGTCGCCGCCGAGACCGACCGCACCCTCGACGGGCAGTTCTCCGTCCCCTGGCCCGCCAAGGGCCAGGGCGCCGTTCGCGTCTCCGGCTCCGGCGACATCGGCACGTTCGGGGAGCAGAAGCCCGTCCCGACGGCCAGCGTCGCCAAGGTGATGACGGCCTACGTGATCCTCAAGGGCCACCCGCTCCGCAAGGCCGACCCGGGTCCGGACATCACGATCGACGCGAAGACCGTGGCGGACGGCAAAGCCGACCACGAGTCCCGCGTCGAGGGTCTGACCGTCGGGCAGAAGTTCAGCCAGCAGGACGTGCTCAAGATGCTCATGATCCCCTCGGGCAACAACGCCGCGCGCCTGCTGGCGCGCTGGGACACCGGCACCGACTCCGAGGCCGCGTTCGTCGCGAAGATGAACGCCGCCGCCAAGGAGCTCGGGATGACGAACACCACGTACACGGACCCCAGCGGTCTGGACTCGGGCACCGTCAGCACCGCCGTCGATCAGCTGAAGCTCGCCGAAGCCGTCATGAAGGACGAGGTGTTCCGTTCGATCGTCGCGCTCCCGAACGCCAGCATCAAGGGGTTGTCCACGCGGCTCGAGAACAACAACATCCTGCTCACCTCCCAGGGGCTCAGCATCCGGGGGATCAAGACCGGTTCCAGCACGCCCGCCGGCGGGGCCCTGATGTGGGCGGCGTACAAGTCGATCGATGGCAAGGACCAGTTGGTCCTCGGCACGTTGATGGATCAGCATGCGGACGGGCCGGACGAGGACGGCGCGGACAGCCTGAAGCTGGTGCTGGCGAACAGCAAGACGATCATCGAGGGGGTACGGACGGCGCTCGCGTCGGCTCCGGTGATCCGCAAGGGCGACGTCGTGGGCCATGTGGACGACGGGCTCGGCGGCCGTACGCCGTTGGTGGCCACCAAGGACCTGAACGTGATCGGCGTGCCGGGCCAGCAGCTGAAGCTGTCCGTCACGACCGGCGCCGGCGCGGGTGCCGGAGCGCTGCCGCACACCGCGAAGGCCGGTACCGAGGTGGCCGTACTGACGGTGGGCAGCGGAGAAGGAGCCAAGAGCGTGCCGGTGGCGGTCAAGGGCGCCCTGGCCGAGCCCTCGTTCGGAACCCGGCTGACGCGCGGCCGCTGAATCGCGGGCGGGTGAGGGGAGGCCGCGGCCCGTGGGCCGCGGCCTCCCCGTTCCTCAGGCGCCCGGGGGCACCCGGGTCGGGCGGCCGGAGCCACGGGTGAGGGTGTACCCGAAGACTCCCGCGAGGGCGGCGAGCACGCCGCCCGCGGCGGTCCAGATCCAGCGGTCCGACCACCAGCCGCCGGACCAGCCGTCCTCCGGCTCGCGCAGGGTCGCCGTCACGGTGCCCGCGACCAGCGGGGTGGACAGCGCCCCGTCCACCGCGCGACTGCCGCCGGTCTCCTTGACGTCCGCCTCGATCGCCGCGCGGATCGGCAGGCCCTTGTCCTCGTCCGGCTGGCCGATGGCGGTCAGGCGTACGTAGTAGCTCCCCGGCAGCGGGTCGTTGGCCCACGGCTCGGCGCCCGCGCGTACGGTGCGCAGGGTGCAGGACAGTTCGACCGTGGCGGCTTCCTTCGCCGCGGCCGCGGTCTGCGTGCCGTAGGTGCACGCCTGCCGGCGGCGCAGCCCGTCGTACACGTCGAGCTGCCAGGTCGAGGCGCCGTGCCGGGCCGCCGGCTCGGGCAGGGTGACGGCGGCCTTCACCGTGGCGCGCTGCTGCGCGTCGATCGGCACCACCCAGTAGAGGTAGTCGCCGCTGGACGCGCCGGCCGTGGCCTTCTGGCCGGGGCGGAACGCCGCCGCGGTACGGAAGCTGGTGCCTGCCTCGGTCGGAGCGGACTCGGCCTTGGCTCCGCCCCCGGTCGCGGAGGCGGTGGCACTCGGCGAGGGAGAGTCAGCGACGGCCGTGCCCACGGCCGTGCCCGCCACCGTGAGGGCGGCGGCCGCGGCCAGCAGGGACGCGGTCAGTGTGGCTACTCTACGCATCAGTTGGTCCTCCAGACGGAGATACGCCAGCGGGAGATCCAACCCCACACCAGACCGGCCAGCAGCCCGGCGAGCGCCAGCACGGCCAGCAGCCACCAGCCCCGCCCGAGGCCGAAGGCGGCGACGTCGGAGGCCTCGTCGGGGCCGTCCACCAGGTCGATGGTCAGCTCGACGGGCATGCCCGGGGTCGTCTTGACGGAGGCGGGAGCGGAGAAGGAGTTGCTGACCTGGAGGCAGACGGTCTCCGGTACGGGCTTGGCGTCCGAGTCCAGGCCGTCGATCTCGGCCTTCGGGTAGCGCAGGCCGGTGGAGAGGACATCGGTACGGCCGTCGCCCGCCTCCGAGCCGCGGACGATCTCGCGCCCGTGGACGGTGGTGGCGCGCAGCAGGACGCCGTAGTCGTTGTTGACGGCACGGTCGGCCCCGATGCTGACCGAGGCGCGCAGTTCCTGGCCCGGCAGGACGTCGACCCGGTACCAGCGGTGTTCACCGAAGGTCTCGCGGTCGCTGTAGAGGCCGGCCTTCAGCGGCGGGGCGCCCTCGCACTGCTTCGCGCCCTCGGTCGCCACCGGGTTGACGACCGGGTCCGCGGCCCGGTCGACGAGTTGTTTCACCCGCTTGGAGAGGTCGGCCTTGTGCTGCACCGAGGTGTAGGTACCGCCGGTGGCCTCGGCGATGCAGGTCAGCTGGGCCCGGGTCTTGGCGTCCGGGACCAGGCCGAGGGTGTCGATGACCAGGTGGATGCCCTTGGCGGCGATGTCGCGCGCCACTTCGCACGGGTCGAGCGGGGCGCAGGTGTCCTCGCCGTCCGTGATGAGCACGATCCGCTTGGAGCCGTTGCCGCCCTCCAGGTCCTGGGCCGCGCCGAGCAGGGCCGGTCCGATCGGGGTCCAGCCGGTGGGGGCGAGGGTCGCCACCGCGGTCTTCGCCTCGGTCCGGTCGAGGGGGCCGACCGCGTAGAGCTGCTTGGTGTCCTTGCAGCCCGTGGCCCGGTCGTCCCCCGGGTAGTCGGCCCCCAGGGTCCGTATGCCGAGGCGCACCTCGGCCGGGACCGCGTCGATGACCTCGTTGAAGGCCTGCTTGGCCGCGGCCATGCGGGTCTGTCCGTCGATGTCGTTGGCCCGCATGGAGCCGCTGACGTCGAGGACGAGGTCGACCTTGGGGGGTTCCTTCGCCGTCGGTTCGTCGGCGGCGGTGGCGCTCGCCGGGAAGAGCCCGACGGCCAGGGCGGCGAGCAGGCCGCACGCCCCGACCGCAAGCCGTTTTCTTGTGATCATCGCCGGATCGTATTGAGGATCGTCCGGCAATCCAAAACGGGCTCCCGGCCGGGGCTTTCGGGGTGTCCGTGCGGTGTGCGCGGCCTTGCGCCGGCCGTCTGCGGGGTGGTGGGCGGGGCGGACCGGCGGATATCCGGGTGCATGGGACGCGGCGCCCGTCCTAGGCTGCGGGGATGAGTGCTACCCGTACCTTCCGCATCACCGTCCGCGGCTCTTTCGACGGTCTGACCGACGGCCAGAGGGCCGAGCTGCTCGCCGCCGCGCCCGAGCACGACCTGCTGCGCGCGGAGTTCACCGCCGAGGGGCATCTGTCGTACGACGTCTCGGCCCGCCCCTTCTTCACCTTCCGCTTCGTGGACACGGGTGAGGCCGAGGAGGACATCCTGGACGCGACGGCCCGTGCGGAGCTGGCGGCGGAGAGCTGGTTGGTCGAGCGCGGGTACGGCTTCAAGCAGCTGAAGTCGCAGGCCCAGGACATGTCGCTGGCGCCGCTGGGCAAGCGGCAGCGCCGGGAGGCCGCCGCGGGCACCGGCGCCTGACGGATCAGTCCCGGGTGTGCGCGGGGGCATCCGGGGCGAAGACGGCGGCCAGATGGGCGGCCAGCGGTCCGGGGGCGGGCGGGGCGAGCGGGAACCGGGCGCCGAGGTATCCGTCCGGGCGGATCACGAAGGCCGTGGGCTCCTCGGCCGCGTAGAGGCGGGCGAACTCGCCCCGGGTGTCGGCGTAGACCGGCAGCACAGTGCCGTCCGCCTCGGCCATGGCGCCCGCATCGGTACCGGCGTCGTTGCCGTTGCCGGCATCCGCCGCGCGGACCACGCAGACGTCCATCCGGCCGCCCGAGGACTCCCGGGCCGTCCGTACGAGTTCGTCGAGGCCCGAACCGGAGCCGAACCCGGCCCCGTACAGCAGCAGTACGTGGTCCCGCTCGCGCAGGACGTCGTACAGGCGCATCGGGTAGGTGTGGACGGACCCGGTGAGGCCCGTGCAGTCGGGTGCCCGGTCGCCGGGGCGGGGGCCACGGCCCTCGCCGGCCTGGGCCACGGCCGGGCTTCCCCGGTAGCCGACGAGGAGCTGGGCTTCGCGCATCATCAGCGTCGCCGGGTCGTCGGGGTCGTTCTCCATTCCCTCGACGGCGTGCCGCACGGTCCGGCCGACGACTTCCTCGCCGACGGGCCGGCGCTCGGCGTCGTAGCCGGCGAGCAGTCCGGGGTGGGCCGCGCCCTCGCAGGCCAGTGCGAGCTTCCAGGCCAGGTTCCAGGCGTCCTGGATACCGGTGTTCATGCCCTGGGCGCCGGTCGGGGGGTGGATGTGGGCCGCGTCCCCGGCGACGAAGACCCTGCCGTCGCCGTAGCGGTCCACGATCCGGTGGCTGATGCGGAACACGGAGGTCCAGCGGATGTCGAAGGCGGTGGTCGGCTTCGGTGAGAGCCGGTCCAGGACGGTCTGGATGTCGGCCAGGCCCGGGCCCCGGCCGTTCTGCAGGCCGTGGGCGACGCCGTCGGCGGCGGCCGTGTCCTGCTGTGCGGTGGAGAGTTCGGGCGGCACCATCATCGACATCCGGTACCGGCCCCGCCCGGGCAGCGGAATGCAGACGAGCACGTCGTCGACCGCCCCGTCACCGTCGCGGTGCATGGAGCGCACGGTGTACTCGTGCGGCAGGTCCCAGTCGACGCGTACGTCGGCGAGCATGTACTCCTCCGCGAAGGCCCCGCCCTCGAAGGTGAGGCCGAGTCCCTTGCGGACGATGCTGTGGGCGCCGTCGCAGCCCACCAGGAAGCGGGTCCGCAGCTCTTCCTCCGCCCCGGACGAGCCGTGCAGCCGGCAGGTCACGCCGTCGGCGTCCTGGCTGAACGACACCAGCTCGGTGCCGCGTTCGACGGCCGTTCCGAAGCGGCCCAGGAACTCGTCCAGGATGCGCTCGGTCTCGTACTGCGGCAGCGCCGCGAATCCGTAGGGCACGTCGGGCGGGACGGAGAGCTCGGTACGGGGCTGCTCGGCGCCGTTGACGTAGAGGAACTGCCCCCGCATCGGGACGGCCGCCTCCAGTGCGGTGCGGGCCAGCCCCATGCGGTCCCAGACCTCGAAGGTGCGCGGCTGGATGCCCACGGCCTTCGCGAACGGCAGCCTGGCGGGCAGCCGGTCGACGATCCGGCAGGAGACACCGCGCCGGCGCAGCTCCACCGCGGCGGTCAGGCCGACCGGGCCCGCGCCGACGACCAGGACGTCGGTCGGGTGGGTGTGCGCCATGGGCGCCTCCTGGCGTGCGGCCCCCGGAGGAGTGGATGCTCCTCCATGGTGGCCGCCCGCCCGGTGTCCGGCATCCTTACTCGATCACGAGGTCCACGTCGATGTTGCCGCGGGTGGCGCGGGAGTACGGGCAGACCTCGTGGGCCTGCTTGACCAGCAGGGCGCCCGTCTCGCCGGCCAGGGACTCCGGGAGCTCGACGCGCAGGGTGACGCCGAGGCCGAAGCCGGCGCCGTCCTTGCCGATGGAGACCTCGGCGGTGACCGAGACCTCGCTGGTGTCGGCCTTGGCCTGGCGGCCGACCAGGCCGAGGGCGCTGGCGAAGCAGGCCGCGTAGCCGGCCGCGAAGAGCTGCTCGGGGTTGGTGCCCTGCCCGTTGCCGCCGAGCGCCGGGGGCATCGCGAGGGCGAGGTCGAGCTGGCCGTCGGAGCTGACGGTGCGGCCCTCGCGGCCGTTGGCGGTGGCGACAGCGGTGTAGAGCGCGTCCATGAGAGGTCCTCTCGCAGAAATGAACCGTGGTGGCGGCCGGTGTCGACCGCGCTCCACTACTAGAGCACACAATTCAGTTGTGCACAATTCAATGCCTCGCAAGTCCACTCCGGGTACACTGGGCGTCATGACCGAGCAGCCCACCGCGACCCACGCCGACCAGGACTTCCTGCGCCTCGACGGCCAGATCTGCTTCGCGCTGAACGCGGCGAGCCGTGCTTTCGGCGGCCTCTACCGCGTCGTCCTCAAGGACCTGGGGCTCACCTACCCCCAGTACCTGGTGATGCTGGTGCTCTGGGAACACGGCGAGATGCCGGTCAAGGAGATCGGGCAGCACCTGCGACTGGACTCCGGAACCCTGTCCCCGCTGCTCAAACGGCTGGAGGCGGCCGGACTGGTGCGCCGCGAGCGCAGCACCGAGGACGAGCGTTCCGTGCACGCCCACCTCACCGAGGAGGGCGCCGCGCTGCGCGTCCGCGCGGTGGAGGTGCCCCGGCGGATCGCGGCCGCGACGGGCTTCGAGCTCACCGAGGTCCTCGACCTCCAGGCCCGCCTGAACCGCCTCACCGCCGCCCTCGACGCCGCCGTGCCCCGGGAGGCCGGAGAGGCGTAGCCGCCTCCCGCACCGGACACTGGACCGGGTGACGGTGGAGGGGCGGCGGGCAGGAGGTGCGCGATGGACCCGGTTGCGGCGCTGGACCGGATCGCCTTCCTGCTGGAACGCGCCCAGGCCCCCACCTATCGGGTACGGGCCTTCCGCTCCGCGGCGGCCGTCGTCACCCGGATGGGCGAGGGCGAGGTGGCCGAGCGGGTCGCGGCCGGTTCCCTGGAGGCCGTGAAGGGCCTCGGCCCCAAGACGGCCCAGGTCGTGCGGGAAGCGCTGGGCGGGGCCGTCCCGGCCTATCTGCAGGCGCTGGAGGACGAGATCGCCGCGCTCCCCGAGGGCCCGCCGGCCACGCCCGCCGCCACCGCCCTGCGGGCGGCCCTGCGCGGGGACTGCCACGTGCACTCGGACTGGTCCGACGGTGGCAGCCCGATCGAGGCGATGGGCCGGGCCGCGGCCTCGCTGGGCCACGAGTGGGCCGTACTGACCGACCACTCGCCCCGGCTGACCGTCGCCCGCGGGCTCTCCCCGGAGCGGTTGCGCGAGCAGCTCCGGGTGGTGGCCGAGCTCAACGAGACCTGGGCCCCCTTCCGGCTGCTGACCGGGATCGAGTGCGACATCCTCGACGACGGGGCCCTGGACCAGGAACCGGAGCTGCTGGAACAGCTCGACCTGGTGGTCGCCTCCGTGCACTCGAAACTGCGGATGGACTCGCCGGCGATGACGCGACGGCTGCTGGCGGCCGTACGCAACCCGCTGATGGACGTCCTGGGCCACTGCACGGGGCGGCTGGTCACCGGCCGGACCCGGCCGCAGTCGCAGTTCGACGCCGAGGCGGTCTTCGCGGCCTGCGCGGAGAGCGGCACCGCCGTGGAGATCAACAGCCGGCCCGAGCGGCTGGACCCGCCGCGGCGGCTGCTGCGCCTCGCCGTGGCGGCCGGCACCTTCTTCGCGATCGACACGGACGCGCACGCCCCGGGCCAGCTGGACTGGCAGATCGTCGGCTGCGAAAGAGCCGTGGAGTGCGGGGTCCCGGCCGGGCGCGTGATCAACACCTGGCCGGCGGACACGGTCCTGGCCTGGACCCGCACCCGGGAGATGCCCTGAAGCCCGTCCCGGCGCCGGCCTCGTGTCGCGGGTACCGCGTCCGCGGGGCCTCGCGGCTCAGGGGCGGAGCTCGACGACCAGCAGGATCACATCGGCTCCGGCCACCGCCATCGTGGCCAGGAACGGGAGCCTTCCGGCGGGCCGGCGGGCCGCGAGGAGCAGCGCCGCCGCGGTCGCCGCGAGCAGCAACCAGCCGTACGCCGTCACCCGCCCCGGTGGTCCCACGACCAGGGTGGCGGTCGAGCCGAGGACGAGCAGCCCGGCCAGCGCGGCCGAGACGGGCCGGCCGAGCCGCTGCGGCAGCCCGGTCACGCCGGTGGCCAGGTCGTCCTCGATGTCGGGCAGTACGTTGGCGAAATGCGCGCCCGCACCGAGGAGGGCCGCGGCGGCCGTGAGCCACGGGGGTGGCCAGGGGGCGCCGGGCAGGCCCAGGGTGACGAAGGCGGGCAGCAGGCCGAACGCCAGGGCGTACGGGATCCAGGAGGCGGCCGTGCGCTTCAGCCTCAGGTTGTAGGCCCAGGCGGCCGCCACGCCGACGAGGTGCGCGGCCCCGGCGAACGGTCCGCAGGCGAGGGACAGCGGCACGCACAACAGCAGCGCCACGGCCGCGGCCCCGGTCACGGCCGCGGGCGACACCGTACCGGCGGCGAGCGGTTTGTCCTGCCGGCCCGTGGCCAGGTCGCGCCGCAGGTCGGCCCGGTCGTTGCACCAGCCGACCGACAACTGTCCGGCGGCCACCGCGCCCACGGTGACGGCCGCCCGCGCCGGAGCCTGCCCCGCGGCCGCCGTCAGGGCCGCGGCGAAGACGGTCACGGCGGCCGCGGGCAGCGGGTGGCACGCGCCGGCCAGGCCGCGTACGGCGGCGGCGCCGGACGCCGCGCTCCCGGTGGCTCGGGCGTTGTCGTGGATCTGCGTGGTTCGTGCGGGCACGGCGACACGCTATGCGGCGCCGCGCCCGGTTCGCCTGATTCATTACGATGTGTCAGTTGTTTTCTATGGTGAACGAATGACACGTGTTCTCGCAGTGCGCAGCGTGTTCCCACCTCATCACCACCCCCAGTCCGAGATCGCGGAGGCGCTGGCCCGCTTCCTGCCACCGGGCTCCGACGCCACCCTGCTGCGCCGCATCCACGGCTCGGTGCGGGTGGACGGCCGACATCTCGCGCTGCCGCTGGAGCGGTACGGCCCGGGGAACGACTTCGGCGCGACGAACGCCCTCTTCATCGAGACGGCTCTGGAGCTCGGTGCCCGGGCCCTCGAACTCGCCCTCGGAGACGCCGGACTGGCGGCCGACGAGGTCGATCTGGTCATGTCGACCACGGTGACCGGGCTCGCGACGCCCTCGCTGGAGGCCCGCCTCGCCACCCGCGCGGGCCTGCGTCCCGACGTACGGCGCGTACCGCTCTTCGGCCTGGGCTGCGCGGCCGGCGCCGCCGGAGTGGGCCATGTCCACGACCATCTGACGGGCCGTTCCGGCCACGCGGCCCTGCTGCTGTCCACCGAGCTCTGCTCGCTCACCCTCCAGTCCACCGACGCCTCGATGGCGAACCTGGTGGCCGGGGCCCTCTTCGGCGACGGCGCGGGCGCCTTGGTGGCGGTGGGTCGCGACCATCCCCTGCACGCCACCGGCGCCGGGCCCGAGGTGGTGGCCGCCCGCAGCCGCCTGTACCCGGGCACCGAGCACCTCCTCGGCTGGGACATCGGCCACTGGGGGATGCGCATGGTGCTCGGCCGCGAACTCCCCGACCTGGTCAGGCTGCACGTGGCCGAGGAGGTCGAGTCCTTCCTCGCCGCGCACGACCTCAAGCCCGCGGACGTCGACGCCTGGATCTGCCATCCCGGCGGCCCGAAGATCCTCGACACGCTCTCGGACGCCCTCGCACTGCCTGAGTCGGCCTTCGCCGCGAGCCGGCGCTCGCTCGCGGCCGTGGGCAACCTCTCCTCCGCCTCGGTCCTGCACATCCTGGACGGCGTCCAGAGCGCGGGCCCGCCCCCGCCCGGATCGGTCGGGCTGATGCTCGGCTTCGGCCCGGGCTTCGCCTCCGAACTCGTCCTCCTGCGCTGGTGACCCCGATGATCCCGTTCCCCGCCGTGACCTCCTCCGCCGCCGCTTCCGCCTCGGCCTCCCCCGCACTGACCCCGTACCTGGTGCTCATCGGCCTCGTCGCCGCCGAGCGGCTCGCCGAACTGATCACGGCCCGCCGCCACACCGCGTGGAGCCTGGCCCGCGGCGGCCGCGAGTACGGCCGCGGCCACTACCCGGCCATGGTCGCCCTGCACACCGCGCTGCTCGTGGGCTGCGTGGTGGAACCCTGGGCGGCCGGGCGGCCGTTCGTCCCCCTGCTCGGCTGGTCGGCCCTCGCCGTCGCCCTGGCCGCCCAGGGCCTTCGCTGGTGGTGCATCGCCACGCTCGGGAAGCGCTGGAACACCCGGGTGCTCGTCGTGCCCGGACTGCCGCTGGTGGAGGCGGGACCGTACCGGCTGCTGCGCCACCCGAACTACGTGGCGGTGGTCGCGGAGGGAATCGCGCTGCCGCTGGTGCACAGCGCGTGGATGACGGCGCTCGGCTTCACCGTGCTCAATCTGATGCTGCTGCGGGTGCGGATCGGCTGCGAGGACGCCGCCCTCACCGACGGCGGCCGGCTGCGGGCCCCCGCCTCCGTCCATTCGGCCGGCGCCGCCTCGTGATCGACCTGCTGATCGCGGGCGGCGGCCCGGCCGGGCTGGCCACCGCCATCCACGGCGCGCTCGCCGGCCTGGAGGCCGTGGTCGTGGAGCCGAGGCCCACCCCCATCGACAAGGCCTGCGGGGAGGGCCTGATGCCGGGGGGCGTACGCCGCCTCCGGGAGCTGGGCGTCGCCGTCACCGGGCAGCCGTTCCACGGCATCCGCTACCTCGACGGCGTGAGCGGCCGCCACGCCGAGGGACGCTTCCGGTCCGGCCCGGGCCTCGGCGCCCGGCGCACCGCGCTGCAGGCCGCACTGGCCGAACGGGCCGCACAGCTCGGCGTACGGGTGCTCCCCGGGCGCGTCGACCAGGTACGCCAGGACGTCGACCGGGTCGGCGCGGCGGGGCTCACCGCCCGCTACCTGGTCGCGGCGGACGGCCTGCACTCCCCCGTCCGGCGCGGGCTCGGCCTGTCGGCGCCGGCCGCGCCCCGCCGGCCGGCCCGCTACGGGCTGCGCCGCCACTACGCCGTCGAGCCGTGGAGCGACCTCGTCGAGGTGCACTGGTCGGCGCGGAGCGAGGCCTACGTCACCCCGCTGGCGCCCGACCGGATCGGCGTGGCCGTCCTGACCTCCGACCAGGCCCCGTTCGACGTACAGCTGGCCCGCTTCCCGGTGCTGTCGAAGCGTCTGGCCGCGGCGGCGGGAACGCCGGTGCGCGGGGCCGGGCCGCTGCGCCAGGGGGCTCGCGTACGGGTGGCGGGGCGCGTGCTGTTCGTGGGGGACGCGGCCGGGTACGTGGACGCGCTGACCGGTGAGGGGCTCACCCTGGCCGTGACGGCGGCGGGCGAGCTGGTGCGGTGCGTCCGGGCGGGGCGTCCGCAGGCCTACGAGCAGGCCTGGCGGGACCTGTCACGCAGCTACCGCACGCTCACCGCGTCCCTGCTGTGGGCCCGTCACCAGCCGCGGCTCGCTCCACGGATCGTCCCGCTGGCCGCCCGGCTCCCCCGGGTGTTCACCGGGGCGGTGAACCTGCTCGCGTGACCGCGCCGCCCTGCCCGGCCGCGGGCCCGACGGCGAACGGAGCGGCACCCCGCGCACGGGGCGCGGGGTGCCGCACGTGGAGCCGGCGGCCGGTCAGGCCGAGGGCGCCCGGCGGTTCCGCAGGGCCAGCCCGGAGAGGACCGCGCCGACCGCCGCGCACAGCACGACGGTGACACCGGCCCAGGCCAGGGTGCCGCCCACCGCGCCCTCCAGGGGGTCGTACCGCAGCGACCCGCCCAGCACGTGCAGGGCGACGACGCCGAGGGCGGTGACCGCGCCCGCCCGCCACACCGTCGCGGTGTCCCGGAGCGCCACGAGCGCGCCGCTCACCAGGCAGAGCACGGTGACGAGGAGGGGCAGGCCGTCGACGGGGGCCGCGAACTGCAGGGCCGTCAGGTCGTTCGGCAGGTGCAGGGCGCCGCTGACCAGCAGGGCGATCGCCACGGGCCAGCGCAGGGCGCGCCGCAGTGCCCGGTCGCGGGAGGCGGCGGGCTCCGCGACGGCAGCAGCGGTGTGCCGGGGCCGCTCCTGGTACGGGGCGTCGTTCGGCTCCGGGTGGCGCGGCCGGCCGGGCTCCGCGTACTTCGCGTCGTCGGGCTCCGCGTGGGGCTCCGCGGGCAGGCCGTACGGGCCGGCCGGGGCGGCGGGCCCGGCGCGGCCCCGGCGCTCCGCCTCGGCCGCGTCCTCCTTGCCGAGGATGGTCACCAGCAGGGCGACGTCCTCGATGGACCGTCCGACGGCGGCGGCCCGCAGCGTGAGGTCCGCCTCGGCCACCTCCTGGGGCGACTCGCCCAGCAGGGCGACCATCCGTCGTACGTCCCGCACCGGTCGGGTGACGGCTGCCGTGCGCAGGGCGTCGTGTCCGGCGTCGGGCAGCGGGCCGCCCTCCTTGAGGAGGCTCACGAGCGCCGTGACCTCCTCGACCGGACGGCAGGTCGCCGCCGTCTCCAGCAGGGTCCGCATGGGCGGCGTGGTCGGCTCGTCCGGTGCGGTGGGGTCGGGGGTCCCGTGGCGGTCTTCGTGCTGTTTCGCCGCGAGGGTGATGGGGTCATTCATGGAAAGCTCCGTTCGCCGACGCGCGGGTCTACGCAATCGCGCGCCGGTCATCGTGCGTCATGGGAAGCGCACGCTTTGTTACATTGAGTGCCACTTCCGCCCACTGCGCCATTCGGGGCGGGCAAACGGGGGGGCTCCGCGCGGGCCCCGCAGGGGAAAGGGCGTCGGCCGTGTCCGACTTTCGCCGGTTCCTTCGCCGTTGGGCACTGCTGCTGCCCGCCGTGTCGCTGCTGCTGGGCGCCGCGCCCGCCGCGGACCGGCCCGTGGTCGACACGGACCGGGGGCCGGTACGGGGCCTCGGGCACGGCGCCTACGACACCTTCGAGGGGATCCCGTTCGCCGCGCCCCCGACCGGGCCGCTGCGCTGGCGGCTGCCGGAGCCGGCGCCCCGCTGGGAGGGCGTACGCGATGCCGGGGCGCCCGGTTCGCGCTGTGTGCAGCTGCCCGCCGTCGGGGCGGGCGGGCCGACCGGCTCGGAGGACTGCCTGTACCTCAACGTCACCGCTCCGGCGGGCCGGGCCGCCGCCGGGGGCCGGGGACGGCCCGTCATGGTCTGGTTCCACGGCGGCGGCTTCTTCAGCGGCTCGGGCGACGCCTACCGGCCCGAGCGGCTGGCCACGCAGGGCGGGGTCGTGGTCGTGACCGTGAACTACCGGCTGGGGGTCTTCGGCCTGTTCGGCCATCCGGAGCTCGGCGGGGCACCCGGATTCGCCCTCGCGGACCAGCGGGCGGCGCTGCTCTGGGTGCGGGCGAACGCGGCGCGGTTCGGCGGGAACCCGGGCGACGTCACCGTGTTCGGGGAGTCGGCCGGGGCTCTCAGCGTCTGCGCGCACCTGACGTCGCCCGCCTCGGCGGGCCTGTTCCACCGGGCGATCGTGCAGAGCGGATCCTGCTCGACCACGGCGCCGCCGCGCTCCCTGCTGCCCGGCCTCGGCACGTACGAGCCCTTCGTACCGGAGCGCCGCACGGTCGAGGACGGCGCCCTGGCGGCGGCCCGGCTCGGCTGCGACCGGCCCGGCGGGGTGCTGGACTGCCTGCGGGCTCTGGACCCGGCCGTCCTGGCGACCCCCGAACTGATGCAGCGCTTCTCCCTGGTCGCGTACGGCAACGGCGTGCTGCCGATGGAGCCCCGGCGGGCGCTGGAGGCCGGCCGGTTCCACCGGGTGCCGGTCGTCCAGGGCACCGACCAGGACGAGATGCGCCTCTTCCTCGCCCAGACCCTGGCCGTGTATCCGATCCCCGACGGGGCCGCCTACCGGGCCCGGCTGTTGCGGTCCTTCGACGCACCGACCGCCCGGGCGGTGGAGGCCGCGTATCCGGTGTCCGCCTTCGCGACCCCGGCGGTGGCGTGGGCCACCGTACTGACCGACGCGTCGTTCGCCTGCCCGACGCTGCGGGACGGCGCGGCGCTGGGCCGGCACGTGCCGGTGTACGCGTACCGGTTCAGCGACCGGGGCGCGCCGAACTTCACGGGCCAACCGGAGCCGCCGGACCTGCCGTACGGCGCGGCCCACGGCTTCGAACTGCCCTACCTGTTCACGATCGCGCCGCTGACCGGACCGCAGCGGCGGCTCGCGGACCGGATGACCGGCTACTGGACCGGCTTCGCCCGTACGGGTGTTCCGGCGGCGCCGGGAGCACCGCTGTGGCCGCGCGGGGGGACGTCGGCCTCGGCGCTCTCGCTGGCGCCGGGGGCGGACGGGATCCGTACGGTGGACGCGCGGGCGGAGCACCACTGCGCGCTGTGGGACGCGCGGTGGCCCGGGGTCACCAGGACGCGGTGACGTCCAGCCGCGCACCCGTCGCGGTCCGGAGCGTCAGCGTGCCCGTGTCGCCGTAGACCTCGTGCCGCCAGGCGGCGAACAGCGCCGCGATCGAGCGGGCGGCGTCGCCGCGGCCCTTGCCCACTTCCCTGGTGGTGAAGGTGATCCTGGCCTCGCCGACGGTGCGCACCTTGCGGACGCGGACCTCCTTGAGCTCCTCGGATCCCGCGTAGCCGTCGTCGGCCGCGTGCTTGACGTAGTAGGCGGTGAAGTCGCGGGTCATGTCGAACCAGTCCGCCGGGCCGCAGGGGCCACCGCCGTCGGTCATCTCGCCGTCGGTCGGCGGACCCGCGTACCCGCCCGTCTCCTGGTCCGTCGGCGGACCGGCATACCCGCCCGTCTCCTCATCGGTGGGCGGACCGGCATACCCGCCCGTCTCCTCATCGGTGGGCGGACCCGCGTACGCCCCCGTCTCCTGATCGGTCGGCGGACCCGCGTACCCGCCCGTCTCCTCATCGGTCGGCACGTCGAGATCGCACTCCGCCCGGACGAGCGTCGGTACGCCCGCGGGCGGCGCCGCCTGCCCCGTCCGTGTGGTCCCGCACCCCGCGAGGGCGGCGCACAGGAGCCCCGCCACCACCAGTCGCCCGGTCACGGACACCGCTGTCTTCGTCATGGCCGTCCCCCCTTCTGGCCACCAAGAGGCGATCGCGGGGACCTGGGTTCCGTCCCAGGGGCTCCGGTACGGAAAAAGGGCTCGTGAGCCGGCTGGATCGCTCCTGACGCCGTCCGGCCCGGCCGGGCTCGGGCGCGCCGGCTCGCTCAGGCGAGCACGACGCGGTCCCCGACCCGGGCCGTTCCCGGGGTGACGATCCGCGCGAGCGCGTCGAGCCGGTTGTCGTGCGCCCTGGCGATCGTCCGCAGGACCAGCGGGGAGTGCGGCAGGTCCCGCTGGGCCTGGTTGGTCATCACGCACCGCTCGCTGGAGCGCACGAACGCGATGCGGAGGGTGTCCCCCACGGTGGCCTCGCGCCCGATCCACTCGTCCTCGACGAAGGGCGGGGTACCGGGCGGGGTACGCACGAGGATGTTCGGGCGGAACCGGCGCTCGTCCACCGGTACACCGGGCACCTCGCGGCGGATCCAGTCGAGGGTGGCCGTCGTGAGGACGCTGAGCGGCAGTTGGTCGAAGTGCGATATCTCTTGCTCGCGGGCGAGCTCCACGTCGTCCCGGCCGAGGTAGGTGCGCAGGTACGCCGTCGGGTCGGCCACCGCGTTCCCGTGCGGGTCGAGCAGCTCCGGCGGACCCGGCTCCGGGGTACTGCGCGGGTAGCGGGAGCTCAGGTGGAGCAGGCCGTCCATCCGCCGGAATCGCCGCGTGTTCTTGCCCGAGCCGAACCTGCCCTCCGCGTCGCGCACGGCGAACAGCCGGTCGCCCACCAGGCCCCGCTCGTCGACGTCCACACGCCGGAGCCGTTCGCCACCGGTCGACTTGATCGGGTACCGCCACAACCGCTCGATCACGCCCACGTCCTTCCCCACCGTCCTGATGTCCGTCCTGATGTCCGTCCTGGTGTCCGCCACCCCGCCATCCGTCCTCCAAGATCATCGTTCATACCCGGGTCGCCGGAGATCAAGATCCAGGGCCACCGCCGACGATCCCCGCCCCGCCCGGGCAAAGGCGTCAAATCGCGCTTACGCATCGTCAGTTGTGACGTCTACTGTGGGCCGATGAGTGAGCAATCGAATCCGCGGGTGTTCCCGAACCGCTGGGCCGACGCCGCCGGGTCCAGCGGCCAGGGTTCGCCTCGCGATCTCTGCAGGTGTATCGAGCAGGGCACGAGGACGCAGCTACCGACCGGCTTCCATCCGGAACGTCAGGACACCACCGCACCGGGCTGGGTCCGCCTTCTCGAACTGGTCGAGGAGGCGGCGGCCGACGGGCGGGAAGTCTTCAAGCCGCTGGTGGAGCTCACAGCGGAACAGCGGCGCCAGGTCATCACGCTCCCGCCGACCATCACCACACTCACCTCGGTGAAACACCTCGTGCTGTACGGCAGCAACCTGGTGCGCATCCCGCCTGAGATCGGCGCGATGAAGAGCCTTGAGGAGTTCACCCCGTACACCTCCTACCGCTTGCACTGGTTCCCGTACGAGCTCACCCGTTGCCTCGACCTGCGGCACAGCACCGTGAGCACCCGTGCCGTCTACGGCAACCACAAGCGACGGCCCCCGTTCCCGCCGCTGTCGGCCGCGGCGCCGACCAGCCTCCAAGGGGTTGACCTCGAAGACCTCGACCCCGGTGTATGGGGTGCCTCGGCGATCCGCACGTGCAGCGTCTGCGACCGGCGCATCCAGGGTGCGAACCTCCGCCAGGTCTGGATCTCCCTCTGGACGTCGGGCGCGGACGTCCTGCCCTTGCTGGTCAACGCCTGTTCGACGGCTTGCGTCGACGCGCTGCCCACGCCGGCCGAGGGCTACGTCCAGATGGCGCACACCGGCGGTCCAGGCGTGAGCCAGCCGTCAGCCGGCCGACGGCCTCGCTGAGACTTGTCCCGCGAACGGCCCGCTCAGGCCCTGATGGCATGATCGAGGCGTGATCAGTGAACCCGGTCAGTCCGGTGCGATGAGGTATGTCCTGTTCGACGTCGATGGCACGTTGATCGACGCCGTGGACAATCAGCGCCTGGTCTGGCGCACATGGGCGGAGCGGTACGGTCTGGACCCCGATGAGGTCTACCAAGTAGCACTACGGACGAGGCCGGTGGAGACCTTCGCTCAGGTCGCTCCGGACCGGGACGCTCAGAAGTGCCTGGCCGAACTGCACGAGCTGGAGGACGAGGACGTCCGCACCGGCACCTATACGGCTTTCGACGGTGCCCCGGAGCTGCTGAACGCTCTGCGACCCGGGGCCTGGGCGTTGGTGACGTCGAACTATGAGCACCGGGTACGCGGACGTTTCGCCCGGACGGGCCTGCCGGTCCCGGAAGTCCTCGTGGACGCCGCCGCTGTGGAGGAGGGCAAGCCGTCACCGGTGCCGTATCTGCAGGCCGCCGCGCGGCTTGGCGCACGACCGGAGGACTGCCTGGTCATCGAGGACGCCCCCTCCGGAGTGCAGTCCGGGCTGCGTGCCGGGATGACGGTGTGGGGCGTCAACACCCCCGCAGCGGTGGACGGCGTGCATCGCCACTTCGACACCTTGCACGAAGCAGTCCGCGACATCCTCGCCTTCGTCTCCGGACCCCACCCTCACCGGCTGGAGGGTTCCACCACAGTGCAATGATCTTGCTGTGGCCGGTGTGATCGCGGCGTACCGGCGCACGAACCGCCGGCTCGGACCCAGGTCTCACAGGCCAGGCAGGCCGTCCACCTGGGAATGCCGGTCACCGGCCGAGGAGGGTCTTCAGCGTCCGTGCCGTCGCCCGGGGGAACGCGGTGTTCCCGTTGTGGCCGCCGGGGAACTCGACCGGCTCCGTGCCCAGTCGCGCCGCCAGCGCCAGCGCGCAGCGGTAGGTGTGGACCGTGGGCCGGGTCGTCCGCCCCGTCGCCGGGACGATCCTCGTTCCGGCTCGCGCCGCGGCCCGCACCGGCTCCGCCGGATCCAGGGCGTCCGTGGTGACGGCCGTGAACTCCGCCGCGATGAAGTGGCCGAAGTTGGCCCGTCGGCGCGGGGTCAGCGGCTGGGGGGTGAGGCCGTCCTCCGTCTCGTCGTGCGACGGGTCGATGCCGAGGTGCCGGGCGATCGCCGGGAACGCCGCCATCAGGCCCTCGGCCGCGTAGACGTCCTGAATGGCCCTCAGCTCGGCCAGGTGTTCCGCACGGTCCGCGGCGGGCAGCAGGTTCGGCATCACGGGCTCGTGCGCGATCAGGGTGCCCAGCAGGCCGGGGTGGCGGGCCACGGCCTGGAGGCCGATCGCGGCGCCCATGCTGAACCCGGCCATCAGCGCCGGCCGGTCGGTGACCTCGGCGAGCAGCCTGGCGACGTCGTCGGCGTGGTCGGCCATGGTGACGGGCCGGGCGGGGTCGTGGAGGGTGCTGCGCGACAGGCCGCGGCGGTCGTAGGTGACGACCGTGAAGGTGTCGGTCAGGTGCGGAACGAGGTCGACGGTGCGGTCCGCGTCGCCCTCACCGCTCTGGGACAGGAGGAGGACGGGGCCGCCGCCCTCGACCTGGAAGTGCAGGGTGGCGCCCGGGACGTCGAGGGTGCGGGTGGTGGTGGAAGCGGCGGTCGTGGGCATGGCGGATCCCCCTTGCTGGCGTGTCATCGGTATCTCCGGCTGACGACACGACAGTAATCCATCTCAATAGATGCATCAAGATAGATGCATCTATTGAGATGTACTCTGCTGTTCATGAACGGAGTCGAAGCGTTCCTCCTGGGACGCGCCCTCATGAAGATCGGCGAACAGGCGATGCCGCAGCCGAAGTCGGGACCGACGGGATCGGTCCGCTCGGTGGTCGTCGTCCTCGGCGACGTCGTCTCCCACCCCGGAACCACGGTCGGCGAGATCGCCGCACGGACGGGCCTGCCGCAGAGTCAGGTCTCCACCTCTGTCGCCCGGCTGGAGCAGGCCGGCTCGGTCGACACCGAGCCCGACCCCGCCGACCGGCGCCGCCGCCTCATCCGGCCCGCCGCCGAGCCCTCCGCCCGGGTCGCGGAAGTGCGGGCCACCACCATCGACGACGCTCTCGCCGCGGCCCTCGCCGGTCCCGGCGGAACGCCGCCGGACCCGGAGACCGTTCGCGAGGTCACCGCGGCCCTGGACCTCCTGGCCCGCACACTGACGCCGTCCGTTACCGCCCGCTGACCGGGACGGGGCCCGGGACGGGGCCCGGGACCGCCGCCCAGGACGCGGCGATCAAGCAGCGTTCCGCCGCCGCGAGGTGGATGGCGGCGGCCAGCCAGGCCCAGGCGTAGCCGTCGGACGACGGGTCGGCCAGCCGGCCGAAGACGTCGCGGGGACGGCGGTCGGCCTCGGCGGCCAGTGCGGCGGCCAGGTCCGCCGCCGCGGTGAGCCCGGCCCGGCGCAGCGGTCCGTACGAGGCCGCGGCCAGGGATGCCGTGCCGCGGGCCGCCTCGGCCACGGCGCGCCGGCCCCCGGCGACCCCGGTCTCCAGGAGGCGGCGTACCCGCCACAGCGGGGAGTCGGCCAGCGGATCCGGACCCTCGGCCGCCTGAAGCGGTACGGGGGCCGCGTCCCCCTGTGGGAAGTGCGCGCCCTGGAGCCGGTCGTAGCCGAGGTCGGCCCGGCCCAGCCACTCCTCGGGCAGCCGCAGCGTGTACTCCGCGCCCGGCACCGGGCCGACGGCGAGCGGGCGGAGCGTGGCCGTGCGGTCCAGGTCGGGGCGGCCCAGGACGCGCAGCACGAGCCCGGGGTACGAGGCGATGCGGCGCAGGTTCTCCGTGTGCGCCAGCTCCGGGTGCGGATGCGCGGGCAGCAGCCGCAGCAGCGGCGCGTCCGGGCGCGTCTCGCGCACGAGGAGGTGTTCGCCGGCGGCGCCGACGACCATGACATCGCACCCGAGCAGCGCGGACTCGGCCCCCTCGGGATCGGCGAGCAGCTCGGCGACGGCTTCGGCGGCCGGGCGGGCGAAGAGCCGCGCCGCGGGCTGTTCGGTCCAGGCGAGGCCGGGCAGCGGGGTCGCCCTGACCCCGCGTCCGGCACCGAGCCGGCCTTCCGGGGAGACGGTCGCGCCGACGATGCGCAGGCCGCCGCGGGCGAGACCCGCATGGTCGAGGGTGGCGCCGCCGAGGGCGACGGAGGCGGAACCGGCGCCGCGGGCGCGGGCCAGGCCGCCGGGACGGACGTCGGAGACCGAGTAGGGGGTGCCGCCGGGCCCCAGCAGGTGGGTGACCACTCCGCCGTAGCCGGTGGCGGACAGCACGGGTTCCCGGCACAGACCGTGCACCTGGAGGCTGCCGCCGGGAGCGTAGGAGCGGCGGGCGGTGCCGGTCAGCGCGGGGTCGGCGGCGCCGGAGGCCAGCATGCCGGCCGTGTGGAGGAGCTCGCGGAAGGCGCCGGTCAGGTCGCCGAGCCGCTGGTCGGCCCGGCGTTCGCGGGCGGCGCGCAGCCCTCGTACGACCCGGAGGGCGGCGGCTTCGGCGCGCGGGAGCCCGGCGAGGCGGGCGGTGTGGGCGGCGCGCAGCAACTCGGCCTGGACCACCGCTCCCCCGGCGGTGACCCCGGCGGCGAGGGCTTCGGCGGCCACGTGCCAGAGGGCGCCGGCGGCCCGCGCCTGGGCCGCGGTGAGGACCGGCGCGGTCGTCTCCACGGGCGCCGCCGTCTCGGCGGGCGCGGTGCTCTCGGAGGGCTCCGTGCGGTCGACGGACACGGCGGGATCGGCGGGGGCGACCGGTTCCGCGGAGCCGGACCCGGTGGGACCGGCCGGCCCGGCCGCCGTGGCGGACTCCGGCCCCGCCACCGGCTCCGGCGGGATGTCCGCGAGCGGGGCCGCGCCCAGGGCTGCGGCCCGGTGCAGGCAGCGGGGTGCCAGCAGGCAGCCGCACACGGCCTGTTCCGCCGTGGTGATCGTGCCCGCGGGGCCGGGGCGCAGGGTGACGAGTGCGTCCTCGCCGAAGCGGAGGGTGACGGTGCCGTCGGCCTCGAGGACGGCGCCCGCCGCGCAGCCCTCCGTGGCGGCGTCGAGCTTCTTGCGCAGGCGGGGGGTGAGGTTCTCGACGGCTTCGGCGAGCACCTCGGGGGCTACGGGTGGCAGTTCGGTGCTCAACGGGACTCTCCTCGGAGGCGGTCGCCCACCCAGCGGGCGAGGGCGAGGGGACTGAGGGCGGCCACGGGCATGCCGGCCGCCACGAGTTGCCGCGCGACCGGGACCGAGTACCGGGGCGTCCCCTCGTCGTCGAGTGCGGCGCAGCCCATCAGGTGGGCGCCCGAGGCGGCCAGCGCGCGGACCTCGCCGAGGAGCCCGCCGATCGGCGCGCCCTCCTCGAAGTCGCTGACCACGACGACGAGGGTGCGGCTCGGTACGGTGATCAGGGAGCGGGCGTGCGCGAGACCGGCGGCGATGTGCGTGCCGCCGCCGACCCGGACCTCCAGCAGCAGCGAGAGCGGGTCCTCGACCCGGTCGGTGAGGTCCACGACCTGGGTGGAGAAGGCGAGGAAGTGCGTGGACAGGGTCGGTACGCCGCCCAGCACCGCCGCCGTCAGCGCCGACCAGATGACGGAGGCCTCCATGGAGCCGGAGACGTCGACGACCAGGATCAGCCGCCAGTCGGCCTCGCGGCTCGCCCGGGTGCTGAAGACCGGCCGCTCGGGGACGACGACCACGCCGCCGTCGGCCCGGCGCCGGGTGTGCGCGAGATTGGCGCGCAGGGTACGGGCCAGGTCGAGCTTGCCGCCGGGCCGTCGGGTGGGGCGCGGGGTGGCGAGGCCGGAGAGGGCCGGGCGCAGCCGGGTGGCGAGCTCCTTGGCGAGTTCGTCGACGAGCCTGCGCACCAGGGGGCGCAGCCGGGCGAGTTGGGCCTCCGGCATACCGCCGGCGAGGGACAGTACGGAGCTCAGCAGTTCCACGGAGGGCCGTACGGACGCCGGATCGAGCTGGGTGAGGACGTCGGTGCGGCCCGCTTCGGCCGCTCCCGCCAGCACCTCCTCCCGTACGTCTGCGCCGAACAGCGCCTCCAGCTCCTGCGACCACTCCCGGGCGGTGGGGAAGGAGGCCTCCTGGCCGCCGCCCTGGCCGCGCCCCTGGCCGAGGTCGAGGTCGGAGGCGCCTTCGCCGCGCCCGGCACCGTACAGCTCGTCCAGCGCGTGGGCGTAGCGGCGGGCGCCGGCGGGGAGCCGGTCGCGTTCACGGCCGAGCAGCAGCCGCCAGCGGTCGGCGGGGGCGAGCCGTTCACCCGCGGGCCGCGGGGCGGGCGTGCCGGGCGTGGTCCGCGCGGCGGCGTCGGGGACCGGCGTCGGCGCAGACGGTGCCGCGGGCAGCGGAAGGGCCTTGAGCGCGGCGAGACCGGCGGCGTCCGCGGCGGCCCACAGGGCCAGCAGGGCGGGTGACGCTTCGAGTGCGAGGTCGATCCGGTCGCCGAGCCGCTCGGTGACGGTGTCGAGCAGCCGGTCGCGGGCGGCGGGCGCGAGGGCGTCGAAACCTCCGCGCAGGGCCGGGAGCCGGTCCAGGAAGTCCTGGTCGGCGAGGTGCTCGACGCGGTCCAGGAGCGGGGTGAGGGCGGCCGGGGAGGACTGCAGCAGGGGCCCGGCGGCGGTGAGGAGTCCGCCGAGCCGCCGGGTCAGGGCGCGCCTGCTGTCGGCGGTGCCCGCGCCGTCGATCCATCCGGCGGCGCGGCCGCCGAGCCCGGCGGCCGGATCGAGGTCGAGGAGGACCCGCACGGCCAGGGCCGCGCCCTGCATCAGCGGGGATCCGGAGTCGGCCAGGGCGGCGAGGGCGTCGTCCGTACGCAGGCCCAGGTGGTGGGCGGCGGCCCGGTCCGCGAGCGCCACGAGGGCGGCCGCGTCGGCGGGGTCCTCGCTGCCGGCGAGGCCGGGCAGGCAGCGCACGGCCGCTTCGAGGAGGTCCCCGGCGAGGTCGGCGGAGGCGGCCCGGGACGCGTCGGAGGTGCCGGGCAGATGGCCGCGGTGGAGGGCCTCCAGGAGGTCGAGGGCGTCGAGGAGTTCGGGCAGGGTGGCGGTCTGCGGCAGGGCGGTGGCCGCCTCGTGGAGGCGTACGTCGACCAGCTCGGGCAGATCGCACCGCGCGGCGGCGGCCAGCCCGGCGAGGACCTGCGCCGGGGTCGGCCCGCCGTCGGCGGCGGCGCGTCGGGCGGTGTCGCGGAGCGTGCCCGCGGCCGCCTGGGCGGCCGTGACGCCGCGCACCCCGGCGAGGTCCAGCCGGGCCGGGACGGAAGGCGTCCAGGACAGCCGCCACTTGGTGCCGAGGGCGGTGCCGTCGCCGGTGGCGGCGACGGTGAGGGGCTCCCCGTAGGAGGCGCCGCACACGAGCAGCCGTTGCAACAGGACCTCGCGGCGGCCGTCGAGGGCGGAGCGCAGCGGGTCGAGGCGGATCTCGCGGGGCGCGGGGTCCTCGGGGGACGGCAGTCGCAGCGCGGCGAGCTCGCCCTCGACGGAGGGGCCGAGGCCGGAGCGGGGGGCGTGCGGGGTGATCCGGCCGCGGGCGGTACCGACGAACACGGCCTCCAGGGCGCGGGCCAGCGCCCGGCCGCGGCCGAGGGGTTCGCCCTGGCCGAGGACGGTGGTGACGGCTTCGAGGAGCTCGCCGCGGCCGGGCGCGGGGAGGGCGCGCAGGGTGGCGAGGTCGCAGGCGAGCCGCAGGGTCTCGGCGGCTTCGCCGGTGCCCGCGGTGTGTCCGGCGCGGCGCAGCTCCCGGCAGAGCCCGGTGACGGCGACGGAGGCGGCCTCGCGGACCCGGCCGGGGTCCCCGCCGGCTTCGAGGACGGCCTGCTGCCAGCGGGGGTCCCGGATCCCGGCGGGGTAGCCGGAGCGGGAGTCGAGCAGGTCGAAGGAGTACGGCACGAAGGAGGTGACGGCCGGAGCGGTGTCCGCGGCGGCCGCCGTGGTCGCGGTGGCGCCGGAGGCGGCGGCCTTGCCGGAGTGCCGCCCGGCCCCCGGGCCCGGGGCGGGCGCGGGGGGCGCCGCCGGCGCATGGCCGCGGTCGCCCGGCCGCGCGGGGACGCACGCCTCGGCGTCATCCGCCGGGGTCGTACCCGTACCGGTGCGCGGCGGACCGGCGGCGTCCCCGCCGCCGTCCCGGTCCCGCACGTTCGCGTGCGTCGCCTCGGCGCCCGCCGCCCCCGGCATAAGCGCCGGGGCGTGGAAGGCGCCGATGACCGCGGCCACGCGGTGGCCGCCCGCGGCGGCGTCGGTGATCACGCTGCGCATGTGCGCCTCGCGGGCCAGGTCCGTCGCCGGGACGGCGCCCGTGTCCGCGCGCAGCGCCCAGCCGACGCCGAGCGCCGCACGGCGTACTGCTTCCGGGGGGCACCCCGGTGCGAGGACCTCGACGGCCCGGTCCCACAGGTCGTCGCCCTCCCGGCCCGTACCGGCGGCGGTGAGGGCGTCGGCGAACGAGACACCGGGCTCCGCCCCCGCCTGCGACACCGGCTCCGGCGCGGGCCCGGTGGCCGTGGCGGTCCAACCGCGGTCCGCCAGCGGGAGGTCGCAGCAGACGACGGCCGCGCCGGCCGCGCGGGCCCAGCGGATCGCGGCCAGCTCCGGGGAGAAGTCCGCGAACGGGTAGAACGCCAGGCGGCCGTCCTCGCCCGTGCCCGCGAGGGCGACCGGCGCGACCGTCTCCGGGTCGGCGAGGTGCTCCAGCCACGGCTGGAACTCCGCCGGGAGCTCGACGCACACGACGTCCGCTCCCGAGGCGTCCAGCAGGTCGGGGACCACCGCGGCCAGCGCGGGGCTGTGGTGGCGCACCCCGATGAGGTACGGCTCACGGGCCGCGGCGAGGCTGTCGACCGCGGCACGCGGGTCGGTGTACGTCAACGCAGGCTCCCGCGCAGGTCCCAGAGGCGGCGCCACATCGCCGAGCCGTCCTCGGCGCGGCGCCGGACCGGCCCGTCCCAGTACCCGAGCAGCCGGCCGTGGTCGGCCGGGTCGTCCTTGCGTACGACGCCCAGCAGGTGCCCGGGCAGCAGGTCCAGAACGTCCCCGCCCGGCAGATAGGCGGCCGCGACCCCGAGGGAGGCCGCCACCTGGACGGCTTCGGCGGTGGACATGACCGTGCCGGGGCGTTCCACGTCCCAGCCCTCGGCGGAGCGGCCGGAGCGCAGGTCACGGAAGACGGTGACGAGCGCGTCGAGCACGGCGTCGTCGACCCCGAAGGCGGCGCCGGCCCGCTGGACGGCGGCGACCGCCTGGCGGCGGATCAGGGTGGCCTCCGCGTCCGCGTCGGCGATCGGGGCGACGGTCTCGAAGTTGAAGCGCCGCTTGAGGGCGGCGGACATCTCCGAGACACCGCGGTCGCGCAGGTTGGCGGTGGCGATGACGGTGAAGCCGGGAGCCGCAGAGACCACCGCGTCCTCGGTGGCGGTCAGTTCGGGCACGCTGAGCCGCCGGTCGGACAGGATCGACACCAGCGCGTCCTGTACCTCGGGCAGGCAGCGGGTAATCTCCTCGACGCGGACCACGCGGCCGGTGCGCATCGCGGCGAGCACCGGGGAGTCGACCAGGGCCTGCGAGGTGGGGCCCTGCGCGAGCAGCAGCGCGTAGTTCCAGCCGTAGCGGAAGGCGTCCTCGGTGGTGCCTGCCGTGCCCTGGACGGTGAGGGCGCTGGTGCCGCTGACGGCGGCCGCGAGCAGCTCGGAGAGCATCGACTTGGCGGTGCCGGGCTCGCCGGTGAGGAGCAGACCGCGCTCTCCGGCGAGGGTGACCACGCAGCGTTCGACGAGGGCGCGTTCGCCGACGAACTTGGGCGCGACGGCCAGCTTGGCGGGGAGTCCGGCGCGGCGCTTGGGCAGTGCCAGTTCGGCTCCGTCGCTGCCGCAGACGAAGGTGACGACGGCGCGCGGGGTCAGGGCCCAGCCGGGCGGGCGGGGGCCGGGGTCCTGGGCGGCGAGGAAGGCGAGTTCGGCGGCGTGGCGTTCCTCGGCGGGCAGCACCTGCCGGGCGGCGGGGGCGGATTCTTCGGTGACGGTGACGGTCATCGGGGTCCTCTGGAAGGTGTACGGGAGGGGGCGGTGGGGGCGCGGCGCTCCTGCGGGCAGGTGCGCCGCGCCCTGGGCGTGTCCGGGGCGGAGGGCCCGGGACGGCCGGTTCAGCGGCGGCGGGCGCGGGTGCGCTTCACCTTGAGCTCCTCGAAGCGCGGCAGGTCGCCTTCCTGGACCCGCTGCCAGGCGCGGCGGTAGAGCTCCGCGACCGGTTCGGCCGGGACGAGCACGCCCAGCGAGGGCCGGTCACCGGCGCGCAGGCCGTACATCGGGAGCTTCCACTGCTCCACCGGCAGCGTCGGGGAGGGCATGTCGGCCCACCCGCCGGGCAGGAACAGCGAGCGTCCGGCCCGGCTGCGGCCGGCGCTCACCACCAGGTCGGTGGTGGCCAGTTCGGCGCGGGCGGCCTTGAGGCGGGCCGGCTTCCAGCCCGTCCACCGTGCGGTGTTGCGGTCGGTGGGGTCGGGCATGGCGAGCAGCATGAGGTAGAGGGTGGCCGCGTCGGCGCCCAGGCCGTGCCGGGTGCCCGCCTCCTCCACCAGTTCGGGGACGGAGCGGCTCGGGTCCTGCGGCCACCAGGTGCCGTCCGCGGCCACGGCGCCCGCCGCCGGGGCGCCCGGGTCGGCGAGCAGCGCGGCGAACCGCGGGTCGTGGGCGGCGCGCAGTGCCGCCTCGGCCGCGGAGGGCCGCTGGTCGTCGCCGCGCAGCACCGGCAGGTACGGGTCGGAGCCGGTGGAGTCCAGCAGCGCCGGGCGCAGTGCGGGCTTGGGCTGGTTGTCATGGGTGGCCATGACGACGGCGCCGTAGCGTTCGTAGCCCTCGCCGGTCTCGGTGGGGGTCCCCGCCGCCTTCCGGAAGTCCGGAAGGCTGGTGTAGTGCCCGATCTCCAGGAGGAGTCCGGGCGCGGCGAGCCGCTGTCGTACGGCGGTCAGCGCGGGCGGCAGGGCCGCTCGTACGGTGTCTCCGGCGGGCAGCCGGTGGGCCAGCCACGCCGCCATGGCCAGGGCTCCGGTCAGGACGGACCCGGTGAACGGGTCGGTGGCCGGCTCGCTGGGCTCCACGTGGTCGCCCTTGACCGTCCAGGGCACGTCGACGGACAGCTCGCGCGAGGCGGCCGGGTCGAGCAGTGCGGCCAGGGCCCGGTGCGCGGGCCAGGCTCCGCCGACGGCCCGCGCGGCTTCCGTGGCCAGCCAGTCGGGTACGGCGGTACGCCTGCCCACGCGCCGGTTCCAGAGCTCCGCGGCGGCGGCGACGTCGGGGCCGTCGCTCCACAGCTTCGCCGGATCGGCGGGCAGGAGGGCGGCGACCAGCGCGCGCCGCAGCTCGGTGTCGAGCCCCTTGAGCTCGTCGCGGGCGTACGCGGCGTCGGTGGCCTTGACGCCGAGGGCGGTGCGCAGCTCGGGGGTCAGGAAGTTGCGCTCGTAGCTGTCGACGGCCGGGAGTCCGGCGAGTACCAGGCGGGCGAGGGCGCTGGAGACTCCGGTGAGCCGGGCGAACTCCTCCGCGGCTTCGGGGCGGAAGGGGACGGGTCCGTGCTCGGCGGCCGCACCCAGGAGGGCGGTCAGCCACCCGGCGCCGCGTTCGCGGTCGCCCAGGGGGGCGTCGCCGCGCACGGTGTAGGGGCCGGGGACGGTGAACCGGCCGGTGGGGTCGTACAGCAGGGCGCCGAACTCGTGGCCATCGGGCACGGACTCGCTGTGCTCGGTCAGTGCGAGGACGGCTCCGCCGCCCAGCGGCAGCAGACTGCGGTGGTGGACGTTGCGTTCGCCGTCCGGGGTGGACAGGTGCTGCTGGTCGAGGCGGAGCAGTACCCGGCGCCAGCGGTCGGCGGAGCCTTCGGCGGAGGCCAGGCCGAGGGCGTCGATGGTGCCGAGCAGGGTGAGCAGTGCCTCCCGTTCCTCGTCGGTGGGTGCGACGGTGACGGCGCGGTACGCGACGGCCGCGGGCTGGTCCAGCAGCGGCGTCCACGTGAAGGACCAGTACGGGAGCGCGGGCGTGTCGAAGTGCAGCAGGCCGGGCACCGGGGCGGTGTCGGTCCGCGCGCGGGCGGCGCCGAGTTCGCTCAGCGTGTGGTGGGCGGCGTCGCTCTCGCCGTTCCAGCGGTAGTAGCCGGAGCCGATGAGGCCGCTGAGGCCGTCGGCGATCAGCCGGTCGCCGGGGCCCTGCTCGCGTTCCGGTTCGGGGGTGTTGTCGGGGTGGAGCCGGGCCGCGATGTCGTCCAGGGCCTTCTGCTGGGTGAGGGTGAAGCGGAGGATCTCGACGATGCCGGCGATGATCTCGGGGGCGGTGATCTGCGGCAGGGCCGCGGTCACCAGGTCGGGCAGGTCGGCGGCCTTGTCGGCCGCGGCGGCCGTCTTGAGCAGTGCGGCCACGGTCTCCCGGTCGGCGGTGCGCAGGACGGCCGAGCCCTCGGTGTCGCGGGGGCGCAGGGCGTACCAGTGCGTGAGCGGCGGAAGGTGCACGCTGCCCGTGCCGAAGGCGGAGCGGCGGTTGTGGCCGTCGCGCGTCCGGGCGGTGAGCACGCCGTCCGGGTCGGTGATGCTGAGCTCCCGCCATTGCTGGGACAGTGCGCGGGGACGGTCGTCGCCGGGGAAGACGAGGGCGGCGACGGGCATGTCGTGGCCCTCGGGCACGGTGACGGTACGGCCGCCGGTGTCGGTGCCCTCCCAGCCGTGGCCGGGGACGCTCACGGTGCGCCAGCCGAGCAGGCCTTCGGTGGTCTCGCCGAGCACCGAGCCGGCCACGGTGGGCGTCGGCCGCAGCCGGTGGGAGTATCCGCCGCGGCGGCCGGTGCCGGCGTCGGCGCTCAGCGCGTCGGCGAAGAACGCGGGCAGGGAGGGCCGCCCGTAGGTCCCGCCGACGGGGTCGTACTCCAGCCAGCCGGTGTCCTCGTTCTGGTCACGGCGCTGCCACACCCAGTACGAGGTGCCGTCGGACAGCAGGGGCCGCTCCTCCGGCAGCTTCGTGTCGCCGCGGTGCAGGACGCCGCCGCCGGTGGTGCGCCCGCCGCCGGGGAGCGGCAGGGAGAGGTGGTCGCTGCGCAGCGACCAGTGGTTGCGGTCGGTGTCCAGGGTGAGGACGTCGCCGGGCGAGTGGTGCCAGTAGCCCTGCGTCCCGCTGCTGCTCCAGGAGGACCAGAGGACGAGCAGTTCACCGTCGACGTAGTGGAAGCCGTAGTTGTACGAGGTCCCGGTCGGCACCCGCAGGTCGTGCGTGAGGACGGTGGACTCGGCGTCGATGACCCGGACCTGGGTCCGGTTGGCGACGATCAGGTACGGCCATGCCTCCACCACGTTCAGGGCCTCCCGGCCCTGGCCGGGTGCCAGTTCGGCGAGGGCCTCCTCCCAGGAGGGCCAGGCCAGCTCCTCGAAGAGGCCTCCGCGCAGGGTACGGGCGAGGGTCTCGGCGAGGTCCGCGGCCGCGGCGGCGGCCACTTCCTCGGGGGCGAGTTCGAGCGCTTCGGTGGGCAGCCAGCGCAGCCGTGCGATGGCGTCGGGGACTCCGGGCAGACCGGCTGCGGTGGAGGCAAGGGCGATGTCGCGCATCCACGCGGCCAGCAGCGGGCGGCCGCCAGGCGAGGCGGCGACGCACCGGACGACGTCGGCACAGCCGTCGCCCAGGCTGCTCAGGGCGCGGCGGAAGGCGGGGTGGAAGCGCTGGTCGGCGGCGAGGGCGAGCAGGTCGCGGCGCTGGTCGCCGTCGGCCCACTCGGACAGGTTGAAGTGGTCGTAGCGGTGGCGCCGGCCCTCGGTCTCGGGGTCGGCGACCGGGATGTCCAGGGCGAGGAGCAGGTCGAGGAGGTCGGTGTCCTCGACGCCGACCCGCAGGCCCGTCTCTCTCTGGGGCCCGTCGAGTTCGGCGCGCAGCCGGTCGGCGCAGCGCTCGGCGAGGTCGAGGAGGAGCGGGAGGGTGGGGCGCCGGCCCCAGCCGGAGTGGCGGGCGGCGTGGAAGCGCTCGAGCCAGCCGGCCGTGCCGTCGGCGCAGCGCTGCTCGGCGGGCAGGTCCGCGTCGGTGAGTCCGGCGGTGGCGCCCGACTCCTCCAGGACCTCCAGCCACAGGGTGGTGAACTCGCCGCCGTCGCCGCTCGGCGGGGTCAGCCCGAGGAGCGTGCCGCGGACGGCGGGTACCCGGCGGGCGAGTGCGACGAGGGCGCCGCGGTGGGCCTTCCACCAGCCGAGCGCGGCGCGCAGGGTGGCGGGCAGGGGCAGCAGTTCGGCGAGGTAGTCCTGCTCGGGTTCGGTACCGGTCAGGCCCGCGGCGCGGGCGAGGCGGCGCAGTTCGGCGGCGGCCTGGGCGGAGGGCGGCAGTCCGCCGGCGGTGCGGCGTACGCACAGGCGGCGGAAGCGCTCGTAGGCCTCGGCGGGGGTGACGCGGCCGGCGAGGGCCTTGCCGTAGCCGGTGAGGACCTTCACCGGGAGGGCGCCGACGAGGGCGAATTCGAGGAAGACGGCGTCGAGGCGGTCCTCGTCGATGTCCAGTCCGTACTGGGCTTCGGCGGCGCGGGCGCGGCCGAACAGCTGGGCGGCGTAGGTGGTGTTCTCGACGGCGAGGAAGACGCGCGCGGCCTGCTCGTGGAAGAGGGGCAGGAAGTGCGGGACGGACGCGGCGAGGCGGCCGGCCAGTTCGACGCAGGCGTCGAGGGCGGCCTTGGGCTTGGTCTTGGCCTGCCGGGCGATCCGGTCGAGTTCGGGGACGACGGCGAGGGCGTGGTGGCCGTCCTCGGGGTGGTGCACGAGCACCCACTCGGGGAAGCCGAGTGCCTGGCGCCGGCTCAGGCCGACGACGGGCGGCTCGTCCTCGTCCCGTACGAGCCCCAGGAAGCCTGCGGCGAGGTCCTCGGCCGCGCCCAGTTCGCCGGGGGCGAGCCGGACCACGACCCGGTCGTCGCCGAGGCCGGGGTGGCGGTAGGAGCGCGCGGTCAGTTCCACGACGTCGCCGCCGGCGCCGGTGGTGTCCCGCGGCAGTACGGCGCCGGCCTTGAGCAGCAGTTCGGCGTTGTTCATCTCGGTGTCTGCGTCTTCCTGGTGGGTGCTCACGCGTCCCCGCCCTCCTCGATCTTGCGCCCGGCGTAGAGCGCCGCGGCCATCCGCATTCCCTCGGACCAGGCGACCGGTCCGACCGTGGTCAGGGGTACCGTCCGGCCGTCCTCGTCGTGCCAGCTCAGGGCGCCGGTGGTGGTCTCGTCGTCGTAGTAGGGCTCGCCGATCCACACGGCGGCCTCGGTACCGGATCCGGAGTCCCGGACCTTGCAGGTGGCGTAGCCGCCGGAGACCCGGTAGCCGAGGCTCGTGGCCCGGGCGGCGAGGCTGAAGCGGGTGGGGAAGACCCCGCCCGCGTAGTCACGGACCTCGGTGGCGGTGGCGGCGACCTCGGCGGGCTTGGCCCAGGTGGCCCGGTGGATCTGCTCGACCCGCTGGACGATGCCCAGCTCGGCCGCGAAGTCCCGTACGTCGTCCAGGTCGGGCAGCAGGACCGGGTGCGGCAGGGTCACCGTGCGCGGGGAGAGCCGTACGGTCTCGCCGTCGAGGTTGACCACCTTCAGCTCACCGGAGGCGGTGGCGTCCCGCAGGAAGCCCACCTCGTCCGGGTCGTCGCCGACGACGGCCACGTCGCGCAGGGCGCTCTGCCAGGCCTCGTCCGGCCAGACCCGGGCGAGCAGTTCGGTCGGCACGGGCAGCGAGGAGACCATCCAGCCGTCGACCTGTGCGGCGCAGGCCGCGTCGTGCCGGTCCAGCCATTCGGCCAGCCTGCGCAGCCGGTCCACCTCGGGATGGTCCTTCAGGGCCTTGGGCAGTGTCTTCAACTGCCGCCCCGCCGTCCGCCCGGTGGCGGACCTCGCCGCCACCCGTCCCTCCACCAGGGCGATCTCGTACCCCTCGCCCGCCGCCAGCCATGCCATCAGACCGTGCCCCTCCGCCTGTCCCGTTCCGGTTCCGCGCAGCCCTGACAGGGGGGAGCCGACCCCCCTGAGCTGCGGTATGCCGGGAGACTAGCGAGAGCCACTGACAACGCCCGCCCGAGGGCCCTCGGTAGGTTGATTGTCCGGTTCTGGGTAGTGTTTCCGGGACAGTGTGCGGAGCGGTACCGGCTCGGGGTGGGGTTATGGGACGTCAGATACGTGTGCCGGGTGCGGTGCTGGCGGCGCTTCTGCTGGCGGCGGCGGCCGGGTGCTCCGGTCCGGGCTCGCCGGGCGGCGGGGATCCGAAGGCCTCCGCTTCCGCGGGCTCGCCGTCCACGGCGGCGCCGGGGTCGCCGAAGTCCCCGAACCCGCCGGGTGACGACGCCAAACCCGCCGGTGGGGACGTACTGCCCGGTATGGTCAGCGCCGCCGTCGCACGGACCCAGTTGGCGGCCCTGAAGGTGGCGCCGGTGGGCACGATGGCGGGGTACAGCCGGGACAAGTTCACGCACTGGGCGCAGCAGGGCAACAAGTGCGACACCCGTGAGGTGGTCCTGAAACGCGACGGCACCGGGGTCACCCAGGACGCCGAGTGCAAGGCCGTCTCCGGGAACTGGAAGAGCCTCTACGACGGGGCGGTCGTCACGGAGGCGGGGAAGATGGACATCGACCACATGGTGCCGCTCGCCGAGGGCTGGCGTTCGGGCGCGGCCGGCTGGGACCCGGCGCGGCGCAAGGCCTTCGCCAACGATCTGACCCATCCTCAGCTGCTGGCCGTGACCGCGGCCTCCAACCGCTCCAAGGGTGACCAGAGCCCCGACCTGTGGCAGCCGCCGGACAAGGCGAGCTGGTGCCAGTACGGGCGGGCCTGGACCACCGTGAAATCCACGTACGCGCTGACCGTCACCGAAGCGGAGAAGAAGATGCTCACCACGATGCTGGACACCTGCGCCTCATGACGCGGGCGGACCGGTGGCAGGAGGAGGTGCTCGCCGGGCCGGGCGGCGCCATGACCGAGGAGGTCGGCGTGATCACCGGCCCGCTGACCCTGCGCACCACGGTGGTGGCCGGGGGTCTGGTCCGGTTCGACGTCCAGTACAAGGACGCCGACGAGTGGTACACGCTGACCGGCAGCCCCCGGGCCCACCACGGTGACCCGGCCGCCCTCCACGCCGCCGCCCTCGCCGCGATCCGCGCGGGCGGCGGGGCCGTGGCGCCGGGCTGAGACGCCCTGCGCGGGGGACGGCTCAGAGGACGGCGATGCCCAGGGGCCGGGCGCCCGCCGCGAGCCGGCGGGTGGCTCCGGTGTCCAGGTCGACGACCGTGACGCCGTTCCAGTAGCCGTCCCGGGTGTGGCCGCCCGTGACGTAGGCGGTCCGGCCGTCTCGGGAGACGGCCACGTCCTCGTGCGGGCCCTGGAGCGGGTACACCCGCTCGGCGCCGTCCGGGGAACGGACCGTCAGCGAGGGGCCCCGGCCGTCGCCCGGCCGCACGGCGCCCGTGCCGACCACCAGGAGGCGGCCGTCGGCCGTGAGGGCGGCGCCGTGCTGATGGGTGTCGGCGGTCATCGGTTCGATCCGGGTCCGCCCGGTCCGCGGATCGACCACGGCGAGCCGCTCGCCCTCGAAGGGGAGCAGCAGTTTCCCGTCGGCGGGGCGTACGACGGCGTAGTGCGGCTTCAGCCACGAGCCGAGCCCGCCCTCGGTGCCGTAGGGGGCGACCTCGATCCGGCGGGGGCGCAGCGAGCCGGCGGCCACGGCGGTGACGTCGAAGGAGTCGTGGCCGGTGACGTAGACCTCGGTGCCGTCCGGTGACACGTCCACGTCGAAGGGGCGCCGCCCCACCGGCACGACGGCGGTGACCTCGGCGCTCGCCGTGTCGAGGACCTCCAGGACCCCGGTGGTGCCGGGGACGTTGACCCCCACGTAAGCCTGCCGGCCGTCGGGCGACAGCGCGATGCCCATGCCGCCGCCGCGGTACTCGCCGTCGGTGACCGGGCCGGTGCCGGTGCGGTACGGGATCAGGGCCCGCCGTACGCGGGTGCGCGTGTCGACGACGGCCACGCCCTGGGCGGTGGCGACCCAGGCCCGGCCGTCCGCGCCCACGGCGAGTCCGTACGGGGCCCGGCCCACGGCGACCGAGGCGACCGCGCCGCGCCCGGGATCCACGAAGGTCACGGTGTCGGCCCCGAAGTCGGCGATCAGCAGCAGCCCCTGCGGGGTGGGGGCGGTGGCGGGCAGCGGGGAGGCGGCGGAGGGCGCCGGGCCGCCCGGCGGGACGGAGGCCGCGTGCTGGGCGCAGGCGCCGAGCAGCAGGGCCGCGGCCACCGCGGCGAAGCCCCTGCGGGCCCCGTCGAGGAGGAGTCGGTCGTGCGCGTTCATGGTGTCCCTCTCGGCTCCGGGGCGGGGAGGGCCGGGTTCGCCCTCCCCGCTCCCCGGTCCATGCTCACCGCGCCGGAGCCCCCGGCGGATCCGACCGGCGGACGGAGCGTGCGGGCGGTCCGGAGGACGCCGGGGTCGACCGATCGGCCGATGCGCCCGCGCGGGGATCGTGGGACGGTGCTCAGGCCTCGTACTCGGTGAGGTCGATGCCGTGGACCCGTACGGCGGTCCCGTACCGGGGGTCGGTGGTGTCCCGTTCCTTCACCATGCCGAGCTTGCGGATCACGTTCTCGGAATCCGAGTTGCTCATCCTGTTGATCGCGACGACCCGGTCCAGGCCGCGGTCCTGGAGCGCGAACTCCAAGGTGGCGTGGGCGGCCTCGGAGGCATAGCCCTGGCCCCAGTACTGGCGGCCGAGCCGCCAGCTGATCTGTACGTCCGCACGGGCGTCCGGGAGGTTCTCCAGGACCGAGAGCCCGACGGCGCCGATGAGCTCGCCGGAACCGAGGAGCTCGACGGCGAAGACCCCGAAGCCCTCCTCGTCCCACTCCTCCTCCCAGCGCTCGATCTCCCCGGCCGTCTCGTCCAGGTCGAGGGTCTCGCCCTCGCCGATCCAGCGCATCACCTCCGGGTCGGCGTTGATCTCCGACAGGGGGACGAGGTCGTCGTCGGTCCAGCGGCGGAGGAGGAGTCGGGGGGTAAGGATCTCGGTCATGCCCACATCCTGCCGAATCTCCGCCGACCAGCGGTAATCGGCCGTTGCGGCAGTGTTGCGGGTTCGTGGACATCACCGTGGGAAGGTTTCCGCGGCCCGCCCCGGGCCTCTACGGTCCGTGGGAACCGCGACCAAGGAGTGCTTCTGCCATGCCCCTCGATCTGTCGGACGAGAGCCGGTACGACCGTACGCGCCTGCGGCAGTGGGCCCGCGGCCGCGCCCGCTCCGCCGGAATGGACCGCCGCGATCTGCTGAAGCTGTTCGCGGCGGGGGCCGCTGCCGGAACGCTGGAGCTGGCCGTCGGCGGCGCCACGGCCTCGGCGGCCGCCGGGGCACCGGTCGCCGACCCGGTACCGCGCACCGTCAAGCCGCTGCCGCCCGAGCTGTTCACGCTCCGCGGTACGAACGCGGAGACGAACTTCGCGGCGCTGCGCGGCACGGGCCCGCTCACCCCGATCGACCGGTTCTTCGTGCGCAACCACACCTCCACGCCGCGCGTGGATGCCGCCGGGTGGCGGCTGACGGTGTGGGGCGACGGGCTCGCGGGCGGCCCGCTGGAACTGTCGTACGAGCGGCTGCGCGCCCTGCGGCCGCTGGAGCGGACGCTGTTCATCGAGTGCGCGGGCAACGGCCGGAGCTTCTACACCACGCAGCAGGGCCAGCCGGTCACCGGCACCGCCTGGACCCTGGGCGCGATCGGCGTCGCGCGCTGGCGCGGCGCGCGGCTGTCGGACGTACTGCGCCTGGCGGGGGTGACCCGGGGCGCCGTGGACGTCCTGCCGCGCGGGCTGGACGACGAGGTGGTGGCGAACGGCGTGAACCTGGGCCGGGTGCGGCGCCCGCTGCCGGTCGTGAAGGCGCTGGACGACGTACTGCTGGCCTACGAGATGAACGGGCGGCCGCTGCCGCCCGACCACGGCGGGCCGGTCCGCCTCGTGGTGCCGGACTGGGTCGGGATCTCGTCGATCAAGTGGGTCGGGGACATCGAGGTGAGCACGGAGCCGCTGTACTCACCGTGGAACACGGACATGTACCGGCTGTTCGGGCCCGAGCACCCGGCACAGGGCGGTGCCCCGCTGACCCGGCAGACCCTCAAGAGCGCCTTCGAGCTGGAGCTGGGAGCCACCGTCGCCGTGCACCGGACGCGGCTGCTGACCGGCCGTTCCTGGTCGGCGGCGGCACCGGTCACGCGTATCGACGTGAGCACGGACAGCGGCGGCCACTGGCGGCGGGCCCGGCTGCACGACACCCCGCGCCGGGGTGGCTGGGTGCGCTGGTCGCTGCCGTGGACCCCGAGGGCCACGGGTGCGACCTCGCTGCTGGCGCGGGCGACCGACGCGACCGGGCGGACCCAGCCCGACCGGTCGGTCCACAACACGCAGGGGTACCTCTTCGACGCCGTGGTCCGCCACCCCGTGACGGTGGTCTGACCGGCAGGAGTCAGGGGGTGTGGAAGCCGACTTCCGGCGCGTCGGGCGACGGGCCGTCGAGCACGGGCTGCGGCCTGCCCCCCAGGTGCTGGTCGAAGAAGGCCGCGACGTAGCGCCGGGTCAGTTCGACGGAGCGGGCGCCGGGCAGCGGGGCCTCTCCGTCGGGCAGGCCCAGCTGTTCGCCGATCGCCGGGAAGTCGGTGAAGGTGAAGTGTCCGGAGTCGGCGAAGGTGATCCAGCGCTTCCAGCCGTCGAGCAGCGGCCAGTCGCGGTCCCAGCTCGCGTTGCCGCCGGGACGCCGCTGCTGTGCGCCGAGCAGCATGAAGGGGCGCCCGCCGAGTCCGGCCGCGGGGACCGGGGTGGAGAAGCCGCCGTCCATGTTGACCCCGGCACGGATCCTGTGGTCGGCGGCCATCGCGGCCGCGGTCGAGGAGCCGCCGATGGAATGGCCGGCCATCGCGATGCGGCCCTTGTCGATGAGTCCGGCGTGGCGCCATACGGGGTCGCGTCCGGTAAGGCGGTCCAGGAGGAAGGACACGTCACGGGCCCGGGTCTCGCCGACGGTCCGGTAGCCCTCCTCGCCCTGGACCTTCTCGCAGGCCAGGCACTGCAGCACGCGGCCGCCGGGGAAGGCGGTGCCCACGCTCTCGTAGGCGTGGTCCACCGCGGCGACGACGTAGCCGCGGGAGGCCAGGTCCTCGGCGAGCGCCGTGAGGGTGGCCCGGTGGACGGTGAACCCCGGGGAGAGCACGACCAGCGGGTACCGTCCGGCGGCCGGGCGCGCGCCGGTCCGGGCGTGGGACCGTGTGCCGGTCAGGGTCTCGACCGGGATGACCTGGTCCAGCCCGCGGTCGACGAGCAGCAGGCGGGCCTCCTCGGAGGTGAGGTAGCGCGTGGTCCGGCCGGTGTCGTGCCGCGCCGGGTATCGCATGGTGACCATGAGCTCGCGGGGCCCGGATCCGGCCCAGGGGTCCGTGCGGCTGTGGTCCACCAGGTGCAGGTCCTCCCGGCCGACGGCGAAACGGCCGGTCGGACGCGGGAGTTCCACCGCCGTACGGCGGCTTACGGTGTCCGCCGCCGCGGGCCCGGCCGCCACGGAGGTGTCCGCGGCGAACGAGGTTCCGGCGGTGACGAGCGGGATCGGCAGGAGCAGGGCGAGAAGAGTCACGGAGGCAACGGTTCTGCGGTTCGTCATGAACTTCACGCTATGCGGAAGGTCCTGGCGGTTCGTCAGCTGAGAGACCGATCCGCTGTCCGACCTCGGAGGGAGGGGGTGGCTCCCGGTCACTCCTGAGGATGAGCCACGCTGATCGCGTCGAGTTTGCCCCGCAGGTACGTGTGGGAGTCGACGGGGTCGTGCACCACCCGGCCGACGGGGGCGGGCAGGGACTCCACCCGGGTGTGCGGGTCGCATTCGTAGAAGTAGACGAGGGAGATCAGCTCCTCGGCGGGCGTGTCGGCGGGCGGTGGCAGTACCCGGTGGCGGCCCGCGCGCCAGCGGTCACCCGTCCAGCGGGCCATCAGGTCGCCGATGTTGACGGTGAGCGCCCCGGGGTCGAAGGGCGCGTCCTGCCAGCCGTCGGCCTCGGTGTGGATCTGGAGCCCGCCCGCGCCCAGCTGCCGGTCGAGGACCGTGACCGTACCGAAGTCGGTGTGCGCGCCGATACGGAACTGGCCGGGCAGCGGCGGGCCGACGACCTCGGTGCCCGGGTACCAGTTGAGGTTGAACCCCCAGGTGGGGTGTGAGGTGTGGCGGGTGAAGTGGTCCTCGGCCAGGCCCAGGGCCCCGGCCAGGAGTTCCAGCAGCTCGTCGGAGAGGGTGCGCATCAGGCGCAGGTACTCCGTCACCAGGGGCCTCAGCTCGGGCACTTCGGCCGGCCAGGTGTTGGGCGCGAACCATTCGGTGTCCACGGAGGGGACGCCGGTGGGGTCCTCGGCCGCGAAGGACCACGATTCCTTGAGGTCCGGTGGTGAGGCCTGGCCCTCGGCGTAGCTGTTGGCCTCCGCCCCGGGGCCGAGCCAGCCCCGGCCGCCGACCCTGACGGCGTACGGCGCCTTGGCGCGCGCGGGCAGCCGGAAGAACTCACCCGCGGCCTCCCGGATCCTCGCGGGCAGCGCGGGGTCGACGCCGTGCCCGGTCACCAGGAGGAAGCCGGCCGCGCGCAGGGCCTCGTCGACGCGGACCGCCGTACGGGCGCGCGCCTCGGGTCCGCCGGACCGCCACGGCCCGAGATCGATCACGGGAATCTGGGATCCGGCCATGGGAGACCTGCCTTCCGGGGCTGCGAGGGCGTCCGGGACCGAGGTTATCCCTCGTGCCGCGGTGGGAGGCGGCGGAGCTCGCGATGAGCGTGTTCGGGGACGCCGGGTCGTTGGCGCAGCGCTCGCGCCCCGGCGCTCCAGGATCAGCCACGAGTTCGACGAGAACCGACACGGAGCGTAACGATGGGCGACCTTCTGTGTGCATTCACTCCCGTCGGTCGCGAGGATCATCACGATAAGGACCAGAATGAGGGGGAGGGCGAACGGCTGGTCAGGGACGGAGAGAGTGGTGGAGATTTCGACGAGGGAAGTCTTCGGGGCACCCTGCTGGGTGAGCCTGATGACACGCGACCTCGGCACGGCCCAGCACTTCTACGGTGCGGTCGTGGGCTGGAGATTCCGTCCGACCCGCCTCGGCGAGGCGTTCTCGGTGGCGTTCCAGGGCCGTGTCCCGGTGGCGGGCATCGGGGCGCTGGCCGCGGACCTGGGGGTCGCCGCAGCCTGGACCCCGTATTTCGCGGTCGACGACGCCGATGTGGCGGTGGACCGGATCCGGGAGCGGACGGGCACGATCGCGGTCGGCCCGGTCTCCTTCGATTCGGGCGGCCGCGCCGCCCTCGTCGCGGACCCGGACGGGGCCGTCTTCGGAATCTGGGAGGGCAATGTGGAGGCGGACTGGCGGGTGGGCAGGGGCCCGTCACCCGCCTGGCTCGAACTGCGCACGAGGAACGCGCTGGACGCGGCGATCTTCTACGGCGCGGTGCTGGAATGGGCCACCGGCCGCGCCGGCTGCTGCGAGGTCTCGTACGAGGAGGACCAGGTCGTGCTGCGGCAGGACGGCGAGCCCGTCGCCCGCCTGAACAGCGGTCCCGTGGAGATGGCCTCCTACTCCCCGCACACCAGGCCCCGCTGGCACGTCCACTTCCGGGTGCCGAAGCTCCGGCCCGCGGTGGAGGCCGCCGTCTCGCTGGGCGGGCGGCCCGTCTCGGATGTCACCTCGAACGCCCTGGAGCGGTGGGTGACGCTCCGCGACCCGGACGGGGCTCTGTTCACCCTGACCACCGCCCTCGGGTCGGACCCGGACTGACCGCCCCTCCTGCATCGGTGTGGGGGGAGATTCACACTCGGTGACGTTTCGAGATGCGCACGCACGGCAGTACTGATTCGCTGAGTCCGCCCGCTCTCCCCACAGATCCAAGGAGCGATCATGAGCGTTTCAGGTGAGTCCCGCGGCCGGTCCCAGCAGATGCGCGCCAAGGCCAAAGAGCTGAACGACGCGGCCGAGCGGTCCACCGACCCGGAGGAGCGCCGCCGGCTGAAGGAGAAGGCGCGCCGCCTCCAGGAGCAGAGCGAGCAGGAGGGCCGTATGGACGACCGGGGCATGGACCCCATGTAGCCCGTACGCCTCCCCCACCGGCCGGTGGCCGCCGCGATCCCCGTCGCCGCGGCCACCGGCCGCCGCGTGGTCACCGGGGCCGGGTCCGCGGTCGGTGGTCGGGCTCGTTCAGAGCATGATGAGCAGACGGGTCCTGGGCTTGAGCTTCCGGTTCACCGAACGGCTCTGGACGTACACCTCCAGCTCGGGATTGCACCCCGCCTTCACGGAGACGGTCCCCTGGATGCCCGTGCCGAACAGGAGACTGCGCGCCGCATCGCCCGTGTACGCGCGGTCGGTGCTCTTCTCGACCACGATGACTTCCTTGTCGGCCTGCACCTGAACCCGGCTTCCCAGCTGGTAGTAGCACGAGCCGCGCTCGTACGCCACGCCCGGATGCGAGTCGACGAAGGACCGGATCGCGACCTCCTCGTCGACCTTCAGCAGCCGGTACTTGTCGGCCGGGACCGGTTCGAGCTTCGCCCGTACGTCGTCGACCGAGAGGTCCTGGCCGACCGCGAACAGGTTCTTCGTACCGCGGACGCCCTTCTCGCGGCCGCGCAGGAAGCTGGTGGCGGCGGCACGCACCGTGCCGATCGCCTCCTCGACGCCCTCCTGCGAATCCGCGTTCCAGATGGCGATGTTGCCGGCCGGGAAACCGTAGTTCTGGGCGGTCCGCTTCGCCAGGGAGTTCGGAACGAGGATCGCGGACGTCCAGTGGCCCGGGAGCGTGCCCATCTTCGACGTGATCCTGTCGAGCCAGGGGCCGAGGATCGTCATGTCGCCGTCGTGCCGCCGGTCGCCGCCGGAGGCGTTCTCCTCGCCGTCCGTCACCACGATCTGGAGGAAGCTGTGCTCGCCGTACTCCTCCCAGATGTGGCCCAGGTCGTCCAGCGACTTCAGCGAGGCCTCGATCAGGGCGGTCGCACCGTTGTTGACCTTGTACAGACCCCGCATGGACGGCAGGTGCTTCACGTCCATGTCCCAGACCAGGTTCTCCACCTTGTGGTCGAAGGAGTAGAGGCTGATACGGGTCTCGTGACCGAGACTGTCCGACTCGGCCTTGAGACCCGCCACGAACTCGTCGACCACGCGGATCAGTTGGCCCTGGTGCTGACGCATGGAACCCGAGCAGTCCACGACCAGCGCGACGTGGTTCACCTTGTGCTGGATCCTGTTGGCGGACATGGTTCTGCTCCTTCTCCGTGGCTCCCCGAGTGATGGCTTCACACTAGGAGGAGCCACTGACAACGGAGTTCGTCAGAGCCGGACGTTCCAGTCGGCCGAGGAGCGCAGGGTACGGATCACCTTCGGGTCGCGCACCGACGGGGTGCGGTCCTCGGCCGTGACCGTCAGGCGGTGCGTACGGAGGTCGAAGAGCCACAGTTCCGCCACCGACACCGTCCTGCGGCCCTCGAAGCGCTTCAGCTCCCGGCCGTCGAGGTACCAGCGGACCACGGGTTGGCGGCCGTCCGCGCCGGCCAGCTTCGGTACGGACACCTTCGCGGAGTGGCGCAGCCGCAGGGTGCGGTCGGTCGGGGTGAGCGGGGTGACGATCCGCGCGTGCTGGTAGAACCCGGCGATCATCGACTCGACGCCGGGCAGGTTGAAGGGCTTGCCCAGGACCCGCATGAGCGAGTTGTCGGTGGGCCGGTTCAGCCCGGTCACGAAGTAGTTGCCGCCCTCGTAGGCGCCCACGGTGCCGCCGTCGGGTGATTCCTCGCCGAGCCAGCGGTACCACTTGGTCCGCTGCTCGGCCATGCGGTCGGCCGGCAGGGCCGAGCTGTTGGATTCGACGGGCTCGGGGCCCGTGTACTTCTCGTACTCCGGGACGCCCGGGTAGAAGTACTCGTCGGCGAGCTTGCCGAGGGAGTGACCGGTCTCGTGGATGGCCACCTGGCCGGACTTCGGGTGACCCGCGGATGCCGTCGATATCCCCTCGTACCCGAGGGCGGCATTGCGCTCGTTGTAGCCCGCGCCGCCGTACTTGGCGCTGTTGGCCAGGACGATGACGAGGTCGGCGGCAGGAGCCTTGGCCACGTACGCGTCCACCTTGGGCTGGTCGACGCAGAGCAGCCGCTCGATGTCCTCGCACCAGAAGGAGGAGCCGAGGGCGGTGTCGCGGACGGTGGCCGGGTCGGGGTCGCCGGAGACTCCGGAGTCGTGCGAGACGGCGTCGACCGTCCAGACGTTGAAGAGGTTCCGGTACGTGGTGTAGGGCTCGACGGCGGTCACCTCGGCCCATTTCTGCTCGGCGTCGGTGTGGAACCGTGCCAGCTCCGCGGCGGTGTAACCGTCACCGATGACCACGACGTCGAGGCGGTCGGCGGTGGAGCCGTTGTCGATCAGCTTGGTGACCTGGCCGTCGGCCGACCGCTCGGCCGGGGACAGCCGGCCCGACGCCTTGGCGGGGCTGCCCGCGGCCGGTACGCGGGCGTGGCCCGACCCGGCGTCACCGCCGTGCTCGGGCCCGGGTATCTCGACCTCGATCCGGTGCCCCGCCGGGGCGTCGGCCGCGCCCGCGGGTCCGGCGGCCACCAGCGCGGCGGTGGCGCAGATCGTCGCGACGGCCGCGCGCAACACCGAGCGCCTGACCGAGCGCCTGACCGAGCGCCTGACCGAGCCTCTGACTGGATCCATGAAGTACTCCCCCGAGGACGGAAGTTAAGTAGTTTGTTAAGCACGGTGAATCGGTTGCTTAAACTAGGTGGCGCGCGGGGCGTGCGCAATGCCTGCTCCCCCTGAATACTGGGGAGTTCGAGCGACCAGGGGGAATCGATGGACGAACCGGCCCGGATCGGGCGCAGGGTTGCGCACATGCGCGGTGAACTCGGCCTGACACAGAAGCAGTTGGCGGAGCCCGCCTATACCTCGGCCTACATCTCCACCCTGGAGTCGGGCAAGGTCCGGCCCTCCGAGACTGCGCTGCGCTTCCTCGCCGCCCGCCTGGGCACCTCGTACGAGGAGCTCACCACCGGCCGCCCCGCCCACCTCGCCACCGAACTGCGGCTCGCCCTCACCGACGCCCAGCAGACGCTCGCCACGGGCGCGGCCGACGAGGCCGCCGCGCGCTACCGGCGGCTGCTCGCCGAGGCCGAGGAGCTCGGGCTGGTCCCGGAGCAGGCGGAGGCCCGGCTCGGGCTCGGCGACTGCGCCCTGGAGTCCGGTGAACTGCCCGAGGCGATCACACACTTCGAGGCGGCGGAGCGCCTCCTCGCGGCCGAGCCGCTCCCCCGCCGGGCCCGGCCGGTCCGCGGCCGGGCGGTCGCGCACCTGCTCGCCGGTGAGCTCCGCTACGCCTGCTACCTGCTCGAATCCGCCATCGACGAGCTGGGCGCGAGCGGGCTGGCCGACCCCGAGGCGCTGGTTCTGCTCAACGCCGCGATCATCGGGCCGTACCTCGACATGGGCGCCCACGCCCGCGCCGCCCACGCCGCCGAGGTCGCGCTCGCCCTGGCTCCGCAGGTCGGCGACCCGGCCCTGGTGGCCGGCATGCACCGGCAGGTCGCCCGGACCTTCCTGGCCGGGGGGCGGGTGGCCGACGCCGACGCCTCACTGGCGAAGGCCCAGGAGATCTACGGGCAGCTGCGGCTGCGGACCGATCTGGCGCACTGCCACTGGATGCGCGGCTACGTACAGGCACAGAACGGCGAACTCGCTTCGGCGGAGCGTGAGTTGCGCATAGCCCGGGACATGCTGTCGGCTCGCCGCGCCGGACTCTACACGGCCCAGGTGGAGGTCGAGCTGGCCGACGTACTGCGCCAGCTCGGCCGGTACGAGGAGGCGGCCGGACTGCTCTCGGCCCTGCTGGAGCTGGGGGACAGCCACGGCGCCGTGCACGCGGGCGGCGCGCACCGGCTCCTCGGCCTGATGGCCGAGGCGCGCGGGGAGTGGGAGTCCGCCGAGGAGCACTACGTACAGGCGCTGGCCCTGCTGGAACGCAGCGGGGCGACGGGCGATCTCGCGGACCTGTGCCGGCTGCTGGGTGATCTGCTGCGGCGTACGGGCCGGGTCGAGGCGGCCATGGACGCGTACCGAACGGGCCTGGGGCACCGGGCGGCGCCCGGCACCACCACCTTGGGCCCGGCGCCCGCCGCGCCCGCGGTGCTGCCCGCCCGGGTCAGTGGTTCTCGGTGGGCTGCAGGTCCCGCGGAATGAGCGTCCAGGTCGTGGCCGCCGCCGCGACCGCGAGTACGGCGGCCAGCAGGAAGGCCGGAGTGATCGCCAGGGTGTAGGCGTGCGAGGCGGTGTCGAGCAGGGCCTGGCCGACGGCGCCGCCGATGCGTTCGGCGGTGTGCGCGGCCTCGCCGACGGAGCCCTGTACGGCGGCGGTGCTCGGGCCGTCCAGCTCCAGGGCGGGCAGGTTGCCCCGGTAGAGCGCCGCCGCGGTGGAGCCGAGGACGGCGACACCCATGGCCGAGCCTAGTTCGTAGCAGGTCTCCTCGATGGCGGCGGCGCTGGAGACCTCGGCTGCGGGAGCGGCGGAGACCAGGGTCACCGAGGCCACGGTGGTGGCGAGGCCGGCGCCCAGGCCCATCACCGCCAGGGCGGCGGCGAAGGCCTGGTAGCCGAGGTCGGTGAACTGCTGGAAGGTCCAGGGCAGGGCCATGCCGGAGGCCAGGACGACGAGCCCGGCGCCGAGCACGTGGCGGATGGCGAAGCGGTGCATCAGCGACGGGGCCACCATCGAGGCGGCGATCAGCGCGAGCGGGGCGGGCAGCAGGCGCAGTCCGGCCTCCAGCGGGGTGTAGCCCTCGCCGTACTGGAACCACTGGGTGACGAGGAAGAGGATCGCGCCCATGCCCACCATGGGCAGGAAGATCGCGGTGGCGGCGACGCTGAAGGCGGGCTTGGCGAACAGCCGTACCTGCAGCAGCGGGTTGTCCAGGCGCAGCTGGCGGCGTACGAAGACCGTCAGCAGGGCGGCGGCGATCAGGAGCAGGGCCCAGGGCAGCGGGTCGGCGACGCCGCTCTTGCCGAGCTGCTTGATGCCGCCCGCGAGGGCGAGCATGCCGACGACGGACTGGCCGACGCCCCACCAGTCCCATGCGCCGCTGCTGCGCGGGGAGCGCGATTCGGGCAGGTAGCGCAGTCCGGCCGCGACGATGACGGCGGCGACGGGGAGGTTGAGGAGGAAGGCGGAGTGCCAGCCGTAGTCCTGGACCAGGAGTCCGCCGACGACCGGCCCGAAGGCCATGCCGCCGCCGAAGACGGCCGCCCAGACGGCGAGGGCGAAGGCGCGCTCCCTGGCGTCGGTGAAGACGGTGCGCAGGATCGACACGGTGGACGGCATGATGGCGGCGCCGCCGATGCCGAGCAGGGCGCGGGCGGCTATGACGTGCCAGGCCTCGGTGGCGAACACGGCCATGAGCGAGGCGGCCGAGAAGATGCCGAAGCCCGCCATGAGCAGCCGCTTGCGCCCCCAGCGGTCACCCAGCGCGCCCGCGGTGACCAGGAGTCCGGACAGGGCGAGCGCGTAGACGTCGATGATCCACAGCTGCTGGACGGCGCCCGGCTGGAGGTCGCCGACGAGCGAGGGGAAGGCCACGTTGAGGATCGTGGTGTCCATGGAGATGAGCAGGAGGCTGCCGGAGAGGATCGCCAGGACGATCCACCTGTGCGGGGCCTGCGCAGGGGTGTGCATGAGGTTCCGTTCAGAGGTGCGCCGTGTGCGCACGGTGGAGGGGAGTTCAGGGCGCGGGAGGGCCCGCGGGGGGCTGCGCGAGCGGCCGTGTCCCGCTGAGGAAGGAGGTCAGCACCAGGTGGCCGATCTGGCGCGGGGCGAAGTGGCCGTCGCGCACCCCCTCTGCGGCGGCGTCGAGCAGGCCCCAGAGCGAGTACCAGATCCAGTACGGCGGCAGGTCCGCGCGCAGTCGGCCCAGCCGCTGGCCGTGGGCGAGGAAGGCCACGGCCTGCTGGTCCTGCCGGTCCACGCCGGCCCGGAACTCGGGATCCGCGAGGACGGTGGCGTCGCGCGAGGTGAAGCCGTACAGGTGCGCGGCCGGCATCAGGGCGACGACCAATTCCTCGATGGCGGCGTCGAAGGCGGCGGCGTCGGCGCTCCGCGTGAGGTCGAGCGGCGCCAGGCAGCCGTCGACGACCTCGATGGCCCGGACGGCGACGGCCTTGAGCAGGGCTTCGCGGGTCGCGTAGCGGCGGCTCAGGGTGGCGCGGCTGGTGCCGATGCCGGCGGCGATCTGCACCATCGAGGCGCTGTGATCGCCGGCGAGGACGCGGGCGGCGCCGTCCAGCAGCTCTTCTTCATTCACCATGTATGAGCCTCCTTCGCCTCGAACGATACAAGTTTGTCTCATTCGATGCAAAGAAGACCCACGAGACGGGCGTGTCCCGTCGTCGAGGTGGAGATCATTTCGCGGAGCCGGCCGCCCTTCCGTCGGAGGAGACGGCAGGACACCCCTTAGTCGCCGGTGCTGCGGGCGCGGGCTCCCGAGCGGGTGCGGCTTGCGGTCTGGGCTCGCTGCGGGTGGCGGCGCACGTACTCGTGCTCCAGCTCGTTCATCCGCTTCGTATGGGTGACCAGGGCGTCGTCGGACCCGTGCAACAGGGTCTCGTGGCGCGTCCGGTGGATGGCTTCCAGCTCTTTGAGCAGCCGGCCCTCTTCCAGTTTCTGCGCCGCCGGACCGCCGTCGTGCTCCGTCATGGCACGTGCACCTCCTCCACCGGGCCGCGGGATCACACTGGGCCTGCCTCCCCGGCCACTCCATCATCCCCCGCACCGCGGGAGCGGGCCTCCGGGGCCGGGCGCGCCGCACGGAAGGTGCGGCGGTACGCCTGCGGCGAGACACCGATGGCGGTGCGCAGGTGCTGGCGCAGCGAGGTGCCGGTGCCGAGGCCCGCGCGGGCGGCCACCGTGTCGACCGTCCAGTCCGTGGTCTCCAGCAGGTGCCGGGCCCGCTCGATCCGCTGCTGCACGAGCCATCGTCCGGGGCTCGCTCCGACCTCGTCCCGGAAGCGGCGGGTGAAGGTCCGGACGCTGACCTTGGCGTGCGCGGCCATGTCGGCCAGGGTCACGGGCTCGCCGAGCCGTTCCAGGACCCAGGCGCGCGTGGGGGCCGTACCGTCGGCCGTGGGCTCGGGCACGGGGCGGCGGATGTACTGCGCCTGCCCGCCGTCGCGCCACGGCGGGACGACACAGGCACGCGCCACCTCGTTGGCGATCTCGCTGCCGTGGTCACGGCGGACGATGTGCAGGCACAGGTCGATGCCGGCGGCGACCCCGGCCGAGGTCAGCACGTCGCCGTCGTCGACGAACAGCACGTCGGGGTCGACGCGCACCCGGGTGAACGTCCGCCGCAGCCGGTCCGCCTCACGCCAGTGGGTGGTGGCCGAACGGCCGTCGAGGAGGCCCGCGGCGGCCAGGACGTAGGCGCCGGTGCAGATCGCCACCATCCGCGCGCCGGGCCGGACGGCGGCGAGGGCGGTGCGCAGGGCGTCCGGGAGGAGGCCTTCGGTGCGGATCGGCCCCAGGCCGCGGGAGGGCGGGATGACCACCGTGTCGACGTCGGCGAGGACGGACGCGTCGTGCGCCACGGCGAGTCGGTAGTCGGAATCGGTCCGCACCGGGCCGCCGTCCAGGCTGCACGTGGTCACGGAGTAGAGGGCGTCGCCCTCCGCGTCGCGTGCCGCGCCGAAGACGCGGGCCGCGATGCCCAGTTCGAAGGGCAGCACGCCGTCCAGGGCGAGGACTCCGATGCGGTGCATGACCCGATCCTTTCAGGTGTTGACCATCGGGCCGCTGTCCGGCCCCTCCCCCTCGCGGCAGCCTGGGAACGTGCCCTGACGAAGGGGTATGAACCCACTGATTCCCTCCCGAAAGCGATCGCCATGACCCACGAAGCCCGTCCGATGATGCGCGCCGTCACCCAGGACGGCCCCGGCGGACCGGAAGTGCTCCGGCTCGTCGAGACCGAACGGCCGAGTCCCGGCCCGACCGAGATCCTGGTCCGGGTGCACGCCGCGGGCGTCAACCCGGCGGACTGGCAGACCCGTTCGCGGGGCGCGTTCTCCACGGGCGCGACCACCCCGTTCACATTGGGCTTCGACGTCTCCGGCGTCGTCGAGGAGGTCGGCCGCGGCGTCACCGTCTTCCAGCCCGGCGACGCGGTGTTCGGCATGCCGCGCTTCCCGCACCCGGCCGGGGCCTACGCCGACTACGTCACGGCTCCGGCCCGCCATTTCGCCCACCGCCCCGAGCGGCTCGACCACGTCCGTGCGGCGGCCGTCCCGCTGGCGGCCCTCACGGCCTGGCAGGCCCTGGTCGACACGGCCGGCGTCGGGCCGGGCAGCCGCGTCCTGATCCACGCGGCGGCGGGCGGTGTCGGCCACCTCGCCGTGCAGATCGCCAAGTCCCGGGGCGCGTACGTCATCGGCACCGCCCGTGAGGCCGGGCACGGCTTCCTGCGCGCACTGGGCGCCGACGAACTCGTCGACCACACCCGCCAGGACTTCGCGGGGGCCGTCGGCGACGTCGACGTCGTCCTCGACGCCGTCGGACCCGCCTACTGGTCCCGCTCCCTGAGCACCCTGCGGCCCGGCGGAACGCTGGTCTCCATCGTGCCCCTGGACGAGACGTTCCCGGCCGAACAGGCCCGCGCGGCCGGCGTCCGCGCCGTGTTCATGCTCGTCGAGCCCGACCAGGCCGCTCTGCGCGCGGTCGCCGCCCTGATCGACAGCGGCCGGCTGCGGGTCGAGGTCGCCGCGGTGTTCCCCCTGGAGGACGTGGCCAGGGCTCATGCGCTCGGCGAGGGCGGACGCACCCGGGGAAAGATCGTCCTGTCCGTGGCCTGACGGGCCGAGTAAGCCCGCCGCCCAGCGGCGAGAACCAGTAGACACTGTCTACCCACCCTGGTAGACAGTCTCCATGGACCAGGAGAGACCGCTCCGGGAGCGGCTGATCGACGCAGGTGTGGAACTCGTCCTGAGCGAGGGCGCCGACGCCGTCGGGCTGCGGGAGATCGCCCGCCGCGCCGGTGTCTCGCACGGGGCGCCGCGCCGGTACTTCCCCACCCACCGGTCCCTGCTGTCGGCGATCGCCCGGCGCGGGTTCGAGGATCTCGGCGTGCGCGTCGCGGCGGTGGTCGGTGCTCCGGACCTGACGCCGCGGGCGCGGGTGCGGACGATCGGGTGCGCCTACGTCGACTACGCGCTGGAGCGCGCGGGGATGTTCGCGCTGATGTTCCGGCACGACCTGCTGGACAGTACGGGCCAGGGGCCCTCCGAAGGACCGCGGCTGCGGGAGTCGACGCTCCCGCTGTTCGATCTCCTGGTCACGCTCGTTCGCCGGTGCGGAGCCGCCGAACCCTCCGTCACCGCCGCCGCGTTGTGGGCCAACCTGCACGGCGTGGCGCAGTTGTGGCGCTGGGGGAGCCTGCCGCTGGTCCTCGGCGGCGCGACGGACGGCGGCGTCGAACGGCTCGTCGGCGCCGCCGTCGACGCGCATCTGGGTCCGGAGCCCGTATGAGGCAGCGGATCTCACTGCTCGTCAGCGTGGCGGGAGCCATGCTCGTCGCACTGGACGGCACCGTGCTGACCGTGGCGCAGCCGAGCCTGCGCCGCGACCTGGGGGCGAGCGTGGCGCAGGTCCAGTGGACCAGTACCGCCTATCTGCTGGCCGTGGCCGCGTTCCTGGTCGTGGCCGGGCGCCTCGGTGACCGGTACGGGCACCCCCGGCTGCTCTTCGTCGGCGTGCTCGGGTTCGCCGCGGCCTCGGCCGGCATCGTGTTCGCGCCCGGCGTGGGCTGGGTGATCGCGCTGCGCGCCGCGCAGGGCGTGTTCGGCGCGCTGCTGCAGCCCGCGACGCTGGCGCTGCTGCGGCTCGCGTACCCGGCCGACCGGCTCGCCGTTCCGGTCGCCGTACGGACCAGCGCGATCGGTGCGGCCGCGGCGGTCGGTCCACTGCTCGGGGGCGTGCTGGTCGCCCGGTGGGACTGGCGGGCGGTGTTCGTGATCAATGTGCCGGCGGCCCTGGTGATCGCCGCGCTGACGCTCGCCGTACGGGCCCCCGCGCCGCCGCGTGCGGAGCGCGGGCGGCTGGAACTCGCCGGCGCCGCCCTGCTCGCCACCGCCCTGGCGGTGTTCGTGCACGCGCTGGTCGGCGTGCCCGAGTACGGGTGGACCGCCGCGCCCACCGTCATCGGCTTCGGGGCCGCCGCGGGGCTCGCGGCCCTGTTCGTACGCCGCGAGCGGCGGGCGGCGCGGCCGTTCGTACCGCACGCCGTGGCCCGTTCCACGGCGGTGACGGCCTCGATGGGGCTGCTGCTGATCGTCTCCGCGGGCATGTTCGGGGCCCTGTTCACCGCCACGTTCCACCTGCAGGACGGAGCGGGGCTGGACCCGCTCGCCACCGGGGTGCGGGTGCTGCCGCTGACCGCGGCGATGGTCGCGGGGGCGCCGGTGGCGGGCCTGGCGCTGCGCCGGTTCGGGGCCCGCCGCACCGCGCTGGCCGGTACGGGGCTGGTCGTCGCCGGGATCGCCGGGCTGGGCTCCGCTTCGGCGGTGGCCTTCGGGGTGCTCGGCGCCGGGTTCACCACGGTCATGGTCACGGCCACCGGGGCCGTGGTCGGCGAGGCCCCGGCCGGGTACGCCGGGGTCGTCGGGGGGCTCAAGCAGACGTCGATGAACATCGGCCCCGCCCTCGGGATCGCGGTCGCCGCGAGCGCCGGGTCGCACGGCGCGGCGCTGGTGGTGCTCGCCGTGCTGGCGGCGGCCGGGCTGGCGGCGGCGTCACTGCTGCCCGGCGGCGCGCGCCCGGCAGCTGCGGGCGACCTCGTCGGCGAAGACGAGGGCCGGCCGGGCGAGGGCGGCCCAGCGGCGAACGGCCCAGCCGACGGCGAGGGGCGGCAGCGCGGGGATCGGCACGAGGCGCAGCGGGCCGTCCGAGCCGGGGACCTGCCAGCCGGGCAGCGCGGGCACGACGGCGTGCCCGAGGCCCAGTTCGGCGAGCAGCAGGGCGGTGTCCCAGTCGGCCACGCTGGTGTCGGAGCTGACCCGGATGCCTGAGGCGGCGAAGGCGGCGTCGAGGTGGGCGCGGGAGGCGGAGTTCTCGGGCAGCCGGATGTGACGGATGCCGGCGAGGTCGGCGGGGTCGATGCGGGCGCGGCCGGCGAGGGGGTCGTCGGCGCCGACGGCGAGTACCCAGGGCAGCTCCATGACGGGGCGCAGCTCGATGCCGCGGACCGGGGCGCCGATGGTGATCCAGGCGAGGTCGAGGTCGTCGGCGGCGAGGGCGTCGAAGCAGCTGCGGCTGGAGTTCTCGGTCTGGAACTCCAGGCTCACCTCGGGGTGGCGGCGGCGGAAGGTGACGACGGCTTCGGACATGAAGTGCCGCACCGTCGTCGCTCCCGTGGTGACGCGGACGGTGCCGCCGCCGCCCCGGACGAGGTCGTCGAGGCGGCGCAGGGCGCCGTCGAGTCCGGCGATGCCCTCGGCGGCGGCCGTCCGGAGGATGCGGCCGGCCTCGGTGGGTACGACGCCACGGGCGTGGCGCTCCAGGAGGCTGGCGCCGGTCCGCTTCTCCAGTCGGCGGATGTGCTGGCTGACGGCCGACTGGGTGCAGCCGAGATCGCGGGCCACGGCGCTGAGGCTGCCGGAGCGGCAGACGGCCACGAACACACGAAGATCATCGAGGGTCATGAGATCCAAGGTATCGCTTGGATGCAGAGAGCAAATCGGAGGATTGACTTGGGTTTTGGATGGGATCAAGATCGATGCAGGGCCCGGGCGGCAACCCGTCCCCGACCGCGCCACGGGGTCCGGAACCCAGGTACGGGCAGGGACGGGTGCCGACCCACCCGGCCCACCGGACCCACCCAGCCCACCCGACCCACCCGACCCGCCGCCCGCTGACCGCTGACCGCTGACCGCTGACCGCTGACCGAAGGGAGACGCCGGTGCCGGATCATGCCGTCGCATGGCTGCGGGAGCTCGGTGCGCAGCACCTCGCCCATCCGGGCGGGACCCTCCTCGCACACCTTGAGCGCGTGCAGGGACTCCTGGCGTCCTGGGGGGCGCGGCCGGCGCTCCGCCGGGCCGGCCTGTGCCACGCGTTCTACGGTACGGACGGTTTTCCCACCGCCCTGCTGCCGCTCTCCCGGCGGGCCGAACTGGCCGCGGTGATCGGCGACCAGGCCGAGGAGATCGTGTACGCGTACGCCGCCTGCGACCGGGCGGCCTCGTATCCGACGCTCGCCCGCGAGGAGGCTTCCTTCCGGGACCGGTTCACCGGCCGCGTCCACTCCCCCGCCCTGGAGCTCCGGCGGGACCTCGCCGAGCTGTCGGCGGCCAACGAGCTCGACCTGGCACGGGTCGATCCCGCCTTCCGCGACGCGTGGGGTGCCCGACTCCGGGCACTGTTCGCAGGGTTGCGCCCGCTGCTGAGCGAGCCGGCCCGGCGGGAGTGCCGGGCCGTGCTCGGCGACGGGGAGGGTTGAACCGGTCAGGGGGCGGGCCGCCCGGTGAGGGTGATCTCGGCGGCGCTGGTCCAGGGGCCGCGGCCGCCGGCCTCGGTCAGTGCTTTCAGGCGGAGGTAGCGGCCCTTCTTCGGCGCGAGCGCCGCGGACTTGGCGGCCGCGGTGTCGGCGAAGGTACCGCTCGCCACGGGTGGCCCCCAGTCGGCGGTGCTGTCGGACACGTAGACCTCGTATCCGCCGATCCGGCCGTTGACGCCGCCGTCCTGGCGCGGCAGGTAGCCGAGGCCGTCCACCGTGTAGCGGGCGCCGAGGTCGAGCTGGATCTCGTGCGGGAGCGGGGCGGGCTTCGCCGGGGACCAGGCGGTGTGCCACAGGGTGGCCGGGTTCCCGTCGAAGGCGTGCGCGGCTGCGCCGTTCTCGGCGGCGCTCTCCTGGCTGTCGGCGTGGACCAGGGACCAGGCGGACCGGTCGAGCGGAGCGGATGAGGAGGGCAGCGCCGCGGCCTCGGGGACGGCGGTGCCGGTGGCCGAGACGCTGAACGCGCCTGCCGTGGCGGGCGTCTTGACCCGGAGGACGCCGGAGCGGTCCGCCGGGTCGAAGTACCAGCCGGACGCGGCGGTGTCGTAGGCGGCCCTGGAGGACAGGCCCGTCAGGGGGCTCCCGTCCAGGGTGACGGTGGCGGGTGCGGTGGCCACGTGCAGGGTGAACTCGTAGGCCCGGGAGGCGGGTTTGCCGGTGTAGCTGCCGGTGGGGGCGCCCACGGAGACGGTGACCGTACCGGAGCCGCCGGTCGGGGCGGCGACGTCGACCCGCTGGCGGGCGTAGGCGCCGGACTCGTGGGCGCGGGTGCGGCCGTCGTCCTCGTAGAGGCTGAAGGTGGAGGCACCGCGCGGGTGGATGTCGTAGGTGAGGGTCGAGACGGGCTTCTCGCCCGTGTGGTTCATCTGCGGCCACATCGGTACGACGGCGCCGCCCTTGACGAAGAGCGGCAGGGTCTCCAGCGGCGCCTGGTACCCGTTCAGCCAGCCCGGGCCCGCGTAGGTACGGCCCGTCCAGTAGTCGGTCCAGGTCCCGGCGGGGAGGTAGATGCCGTCGCGGACGGAGGTGTCGGAGACGACGGGTGCGACGAGCAGGGAGTCACCGGCCATGAACTGGCCGCTGGTGAGGTTGCCGCGGGCCACCGGGTCGTCGGGGTACTCCAGGACCATGGCGCGGGTGCTGGGCACGCCGCTCTCGTGGGCGACGCGGCTCATCGTGTACAGGTACGGCATCAACCGCATCTTGAGCTGCAGGTACTTGCGGTTGATGGACAGGTACGGCTCGGCGAACCGCCAGGGCTGCTTGTCGTGGTAGCCGGCGGACGGGCCGGTCGCGCCCCAGCCGGACATGGTCATGAAGGCCGGGGTGAAGGCCTTCCACTGCAGGTCCCGGGTGTACGTCTGCGGGCTGCCGCCGAAGATGCCGTCGATGTCGCCGGCCGCGTAGTTGAGGCCGGACAGACCCGCTCCGGTGATGGCGGGGACGTGCCAGCGCATGTCGTCCCAGGTGCCGTACGTGTCGCCGGTCCAGACGACGGCGTTGCGCTGGGTGCCCGCCCAGCCGTCGACGGTCCAGACGAAGCGGCGGGCGTCGGAGTTCTTCTCGATCCCGTCCACGGCCTGCCGCACGCCGTCGAAGGCGTACTTGTAGCCGCTGCCGATCCAGGCCACGTCGGTCTTCACGCCCCGGCTGCCGGCCGTGCCCACCTCGTCGGCGATGGACCCGAGGCCGGTGGAGGTCCACAGGCCGGTCTGGAAGCCCTTGGCCTTCAGGGCGTCGACGGTCGACTTGAGGGGCGCGGTGTAGCCGCAGCCGTAGCCGTCGTTGGGCAGGAACCAGCCCGAGGGCATGTCGGCGGCCCGGGCGTCGGCCGCGTAACCGACGACGTCGGGGGTGGTTTGGTGGCGGAGCCGGTCGTGATCGCCCTGGTAGTCGGGGTTGGAGGCGTTGAAGCAGTCGGCGTTGCCGAGCTCGAAGCCCCACATCGGGGCCAGGAAGGGCTTGCCGCTGACGTCGGTGTACGCGTCGAGCACGGACTTGAGGGAGTCGCCGGTGAAGTACCAGGCGTCGAAGCGCTTCTCGTCGTGGGTGAGGGTGGTGGGCGCGTCGAAGCCGTAGGAGCCCGGGGCCCAGGTGTTGCGCATGGCGCCGTAGCCGTTGGTGGACATGTAGAAGGGGGCGGGGCTGGCGTTGTCGTTCTCACGCCACTTGTTGTCGACGGCGACCGGGACGGTCTTCCCGCGCAGCGCCCACTCGCCCAGGCGCAGGCCCGTGCCGTAGAACTGCTCGTCCGCGCCCCGGGCCAGGTACTGGGTGGTGCGGCCGCCGGTCCAGCTGGTGGGCCGGGTCTCCTGCCAGACGGGGGTGGTGTTGTCCGCGCGGTAGACGGAGAACCGCAGGGGCTTCTTGTTGACCCGGATCGAGAGGGATCCGGTGGTGATCCGGTAGTACGCGCCGGCGTCCGACCAGCTCGTGGGCACGGAACCGAAGTCGGTGGTGGGGGCGAGGTCGGTGCCGGCCGGATCGTCGGTGAAGGACCCGTCGGGCGAGAGCCAGAGGCGGAAGATGTCGGCGCGGGCGACCACCACGCGGGCCTTGGCGCCGCCGGAGGCCGTGACGGTGAAGGTGTTCCCGGACCGGGTGAAGCCGGTGACGTCGCCGGCCGTTGCCGTGGCCTCGGCGGGGCCGGCAGGGGCGGAGGCTGAGGCGGAGGCCGGTAAGGCGACCGGTCCGGCGGCGGCCAGACCCGCGACGGTGAGGGCGGCGGCGAGCAGGGCGACGGCCGGGGTGCGCCGCCTGCGCCCCCGCCGCGCCGCGTGAACTCGGCTGCCTGACGGGCCTTGCCGACCCTGGCTCCTGCGGATGCTTGGCAGTCTCATGGGGCAGCTCCTCGTGCGGTCCGGACACGGACACAGCTCCTTGGCATGCTCCCGGCAAGATAGCGCTCCGACGGGCCTCAGTGAAAGATGATGCTCGAAGTCGACTGTCATCAAGCATGTTTGAGCATCCATCAGGTGAACGTGAGGCCTGGAAGGTGGCCGTGGCCGTCTCCGTACGGGAGGGCGCGGCACCGGCCGAGGCAGGACGGTACGCTCCGGGACGCGTTCGGTCGGCCGTTGCGGCCAGGTCCGGCTATCGGCGGACGCCGTTCGCGGTTGCCGGATCGCTGAACGTCAAAGAGGGGGGCCGATGTCCTGGCGGGATGTCACGGTGGTTGATGCGTGCGTGCGGCGCGACGGCCGGGGCGGCAGCCCCACGGCCGTCACCGACGACGACCCGGCGGCGACGGACGCGGACCGGCGTGCGGTCGCCGCTGCGGCCGGCACCTCGCACGCGGCGTTCCTCGGCCCGGGGCGGACGCCGGACGGCGGCCGGCCGGTCCGGTTCTTCACCGCCACCGCCGAACTGTCCGGCTGCGGCCACGGCACTGTTGCCGCGCAGGCCGTCCGGTTGACCCGCACCACGCTGGGCGGGCTGAACGACCGCCAACACACCGGCGGGCGCACGTTCGACACCGTCGCGATCCGCCGCTCCGCCAGCATCGAGGTGTGGTTCGACCAGGGCCTCGTCGCGCTGCGTCACCCGGCACCGGACGAGCGCGCCGCGATCGTCGCCGCGCTCGGGCTCACCGCGGACGATCCGCATCCGACCGACGCGCCACGGATCGCCTCGCCCGGCGCGCCACGCATGCTGGTACCGGTCCACGACCGGTCGGCGCTGCTCCGAGTCCACCCACATCTCGGCAGGCTGACAGCGGCGTGCAGGCGGTACGGGCTACTCGGCTGTTTCGTGTACGTACCACCGGTGGGCGACCGACCGGGTGCGGCGCGGATGTTCGCGCCGGCGATCGGCGTCGACGAGGACGTCGCCAACGCCAACAGCACCGGCTGCCTGGCCGCCCACCTGCTCGACACGACAGGGGCGCGGACGGTCACGATCGAGGTGGAGCAGGGCGACACCCTCGGTCGACCGGCCAGCGTGCTCGCTTCGGCCCGACGCGGACCGGCGGGCATCACGACCCGGGTCGGCGGGTTGGCGGTGGTCCGCGACTCTCACGAATGACCCTCTCCGCGAGTTCCGCGAACGCCCCCTCGGCGACCGCGTTTCCGCAGGTGCTTCATCCTCGTTCCCGCGCTCCGCGAAGAGCTCGATGTCGCCTGGCCCCGCCGTTTACCGGGCCGTCGGGAGCGGTGGGGTGACCGTGAGGACCGGTGGGGCCGGGGAGGACCAGTGGTGGCCGCAGGGGTCGAAGACCAGGATCACCGGCCGGCCCGGGCGCTGGCGCCAGGAGATGCGTTCGGGTGCGTCCGCGCACACCGGGCAGCAGGGCAGCGGGCGGGGGTCCGCACGGCACTCGGGAGCCGCCGTGAGCGGCGGGGCGTGCGGATCGCGCATGGAGGCTCCCTGGTCGTGCGGTTGGGCTGATCGCACTGTGCCATGGACCGGCCCGTGTGCGCACGGGCGAATCGTCCAGTGTTCCGGCTGGTCAGAGGTGCGGTCCTCAGGAGGAATCCGGTCCGCTCACGGGCACTTGGTGATCAGCCACTCCCGCCGCCGGCCTCCACCAGGCCCGATTCGTACGCCGCGATCACCGCCTGCGCGCGGTCGCGGACACCCAGCTTGCCGAAGATGCCGGTGATGTGGTTCTTGACCGTGGAGACGCTGATGTCCAGTTCCGCGGCGATCTCGGCGTTGCCCCGGCCGGTGGCCATGAGCCGCCAGATCTCCAGCTCGCGCGGGGTGAGTTCGTGGGGGGTCCCGGCGGCCCACGACGGCGGCCGTGCGGGGGTCCGTACGTAGGCGGAGAGGAGCCGGCTGAGCAGCCGCGGCGCGACGGCGGCCTCGCCGGTGTGGACGATCCGGACCGCGGCGATCAGCTCTTCCGGGGAGATGTCCTTCGGCAGGAAGCCGTACGCGCCGGCGCGCAGGGCGGCGACCACGTACTCGTCCATGTCGAAGGTGCTGAGGGCCAGCACGCGGGTCTCCGGAAGCGTGCGCGCGAGTTCCTCGGTGGCCTTGACCCCGTCCATGACCGGCATGCGGATGTCCATGACGACCACGTCGGGCCGTAGCCGCTGGGCGAGGGCCACGGCCCGGGCCCCGTCCTCGGCCTCGCCCACGACCTCGACCTCCGGGTCGGGACCCAGGATCAGCGCCAGGCCGCGCCGGACCAGCGGCTGGTCGTCGGCGATGAGTACACGGATCATCCGTGCGGTTCCTCTCTTCAGGGGGTGTCTCGGACAGGGAGGGGGATCCGTGCCGCCACCCGGAATCCACCGCCGGCGAGGGCGGCGGCCTCCAGGGTTCCGCCCTGCAGGGCGACCCGCTCGTGCATGCCGATCAGACCGTACCCGGAGCGCGCCGCGGGGCGTGCGGGCGGTGCCTGTGCTCCCGCCCCGTCGTCGCGCACCTCCACGCCCACCTCGTCCCCGTGGTACGTGAGCCGTACGTGGGCCCGCGCCCTGCCCGCGTGCTTGCGGGTGTTGGTCAGGGCCTCCTGGACGATCCGGAAGACGGTGAGGCCCACCGTGGGCGGGAGCGGGCGGACCGCTCCGTCCACCGTGAACTCGGTCTCCGTCCCGGCCAGCCGTGACTCCGTGATGATCCGGGCCAGGTCGTCGGCCCCGGGCTGCGGCGCCGGCGGGGTGGCCTCCGGTTCCTCCCCGGCGCGCAGTACGTCGAGGAGTTGGCGCATCTCGCGCAACGCCATCCGCCCTGAGTCCTCCAGGGTGACCAGTGCTTCCCGGGACGCCTCGGGGTCGTAGGCCAGGTTGGCCCGCGCCCCGCCGGCCATCAGCTGCATGGTGGTGATGTGGTGGGCGACGATGTCGTGCAGTTCGCGCGCGATCCGCCGCCGCTCGTCGGCGACCGCCCGGTCGGCGTGCCGCATCCGCTGGGCCTCGGCCTCCCGTTGCCGGTGGTTGACCACCACGGCCGCGGTGACCGTGATGAGGGCGGCCACCGCGTTTCCGGCCAGACCCCACCAGCCGTAGGGCAGCGGCCAGCCGCTCTGGCCCGCGGACACGAGCGGTACCGCGGCGGCCACCGTCACCGCGACCACGGCGGGGCGGCAGGCCCTGACCACCGAGTAGAGGGCGACCGTGAGGCTGAGGGTGAAGTGCGGGGACAGCGGGGCGGCCATGTTCACGAGGGCGCCCAGGGCCAGTACGGCGGCGAGGACCGGCAGCGGGTGGACGCGCCGGGCGAGCAGGGTCATCGCCGAGACGACCAGCAGGGCGGCCGCGGTCACGCTGAGGGACCTGCCCTCGGTCAGGGCTCCCAGGGAGAACCCGACGAGGTCCGTGGCGCCGGCCGCCGTCGCCACGAGCGCGTCGTTGCGCGTCCACGGTCCGCGCTCGGCACCTCCGTCCGCGCCTTTGGCCTCGGCGCTGCCCGTACCCGCGGCAGCGGCAGCGGCCGCAACCGAATCCGCACCCATGCCCGCCCCCATACCCGCCCGTCCTGTCCCCCGGTGATCCATTCTGGCACCGGCCGCCGCCCCTGCCACCCGACCGGGGTCGGGGCCCGTACCAGGACCGGAGTCCTGGTCGGCGCGGGAGGCCGGACCCTGGTCCCGGGGTGCGGATCCTCCCCCGACCCGACGTTTCGCCCGCTCGCCCCTGATGGTCTGGAGTCAGGCCGGGAACCCCCGGCCGGCACCGCACAGACCGGAGGAAATGTGATCCGCGCCCTGACCGGATTCTCGACGAGAAGTCCGTGGAAGGTCATCGCCCTGTGGGCGGTCCTGGGATTGGCGGCGGCCGTCCTGGGCCAGGCGTTCGTCTTCCGCGCCGTCCAGACCGGCAACGGCGGGTTCCTGCCCGCGCAGTACGACTCGGCGGCCGCTCTGAAGATCGCCGAGGAGCGGTTCGGGGCGAAGCCGGACGCCAACCTCCTGACGGTACTGGTGGCCCGGTCGGACGGGGCACCCCTCGGCGCCGCCGACGAGCAGCGCATCGACGCGCAGGCCGCACGGCTGGCCCGCGAGCGCGTCGTCATGCCCAGGACCGAGGAGACGATGCCGCTCGCGCAGGACCACTCGCAGGTCCCCCGGGTCAGCCCGGCCATGACGGCGCCCGACCGCACCTTCCGGCTGCTGACCGTCGAACTGACCGGGAATCCCGCCGATCCCGGGGTGCAGGACACCTACCGGGCGTTCCGCGACTCGACCCGGGACGCTCTGGCGGAGGAGGGCCTGCGCACCGGCTTCACGGGCGGCATCGCCGACCGCGTGGACACGACGGAGGCGGAGGAGACCCGCTCGAAGGCCGTCGGCATCGCCATGCTCGCGGTCATCGTCCTGTTGCACGTGCTCGTCTTCCGCAGCGCCCTGGCCGCCCTGCTGCCGCTGCTCGCGGTCACCGTCATCGGGGGCGCCGCGGCGGGCGCGGTGGTGGGCGCCGCGCTGCTGACCGGAATCGGGCTCTCGGAGTCCACACCGAGTCTGATCAGTGTGGTGCTGATGGGCATCGGCATCGACTACTTCCTGTTCCTCCTCTTCCGCTTCCGGGAGCAACTGCGCGAGCACCCCGAGCAGTCCGGGCGCGAAGCGGCCGCCCATGTCGCCGGGCGGGTGGGTACGGCCATCACCTCCGCGGCCCTGACCATCGTCGCCGCCTTCGCCACGCTCGGGGTCGCCTCCTTCGGCCAGTTCCGGGTGCTCGGTCCGGCCATCGCCCTGTCGGTGCTGGTGATGCTGCTGGGCAGCCTGACCCTGATGCCGGCCCTGCTAGCGGTCACCGGCCGCAAGATGTTCTGGCCGTCCCGGGCCCTGCGGCACGAGCCCCGCGCGGGGTCCGCCGCGCGGATGGGCGACCGGGTCGCGCGCCGGCCGTTCGTCCTGGTCCTGGCCTCGGTGGCGCTGCTCGGCACGCTGGCCGCCGGAGTCGTGGGGGTACGCATGGACTACGGGCAGAGCGGTGGGGGCGGCGAGCGCACCGCCGCCACGGCCACCGCGGCGGAGATCTCCCGCGCCCTGCCGGCCGGGGTGTCGGATCCGACGAGCGTTTTCGTCACCGCTTCCGACGGCGCGGCTCTGAGCGCCGAACGCCTCGGCGGACTGTCCGAGGCGCTCGCCGGGGTGGGCGGTGTGGGCCAGGTCGCGCGGACGGTACTGACCGAGGACCGGCGGGCGGCGCGGATCGACCTGTTCCTGACCGCCGATCCGCAGGGGCAGGCCGCGCGCGATCTGGTGACGGGCCCGGTCCGGGCCGCGGTCGCGGCGCACACTCCCGACGGTACGCAGGCGCACGTGGGCGGCACGGCGGCCGTCTTCGCCGACATCGCCACCGCGGTGGACAAGGACCTGCGGGTGGTCTTCCCGGTGGCGGCGGCGCTCATCGCGCTGATCCTGCTCGCCCTGCTGCGCAGCCTGCTGGCACCGGTGATCCTGCTGGCCTCGGTCGGGCTGGGCTTCGCGGCCACCCTCGGCGCCTCGACCCTGGTGTTCCAGCACGCGCTGGACCGCCCCGGGGTGGACTTCACCCTGCCGCTCGTGCTGTTCCTGTTCGTGGTCGCGCTGGGCACCGACTACAACATCCTGATGAGCGACCGGATCCGGGAGGAGATGGCCCGGCCCGGTCCGGCCCGCGCCGCCGTGGGGCGCGCCGTGCGGCACACGGCGCCCGCCATCGCCACGGCGGGCCTGGTGCTGGCCGCGTCCTTCGGCAGCCTGGCCGTCACCCCCGCCCCGTCCACCCAGCAGATCGGTTTCGCGACGGCCCTCGGGATCATGCTCTCCGCCTTCGTCCTGTCGATCGTGCTGGTGCCCGCGCTGGCCGCCCTTCTGGGCCGGTCGATGTGGTGGCCGGTGCGTCCGCGCCACCCTGAGCGGGACATCGACGCGGACCGGCGGCCGAGCACGGACCGGGTGCTGGTCGGCTGAGCGACAGCCCCGGGCATGACGAAGGCGCCGCCGCGCGCGGGACCGTACGGTCGTACGGGGCCCTGCGTGCGGCGGCGCCTTCGCCGTCCGGCCGCCTTCGGTGTCAGGCGAGCCGGTCGGCCTCCGGGTGGTCCTGGAGCCAGGCGCGGACCGCCTGCTGCTCCTTGCCCTTCCCGGTCTGCTGGATCCTGGCCTCCAGGCCGGTCAGCTGTTCCTCGGTGAGCTTGAAGGACTTCAGCCATGCGGCGACCTTCGGCTCGTCCTCCGCGAAGCCCTTGCGGGCCAGGGTGTGGATGCCGTCGCCCTTGCCCCAGGCGCCCTGCGGGTCCTCCAGCTTGGTGAGCTCGTAGGAGGAGTAGGCCCAGTGCGGGGACCACAGGACGACCGCGACGGGCTCCTTCTTCTCGTAGGCCCGCTTCAGCTCGGCAAGCATGCCGGGCGTGGAGCCGTCGACGACCTCGTACTCGCCGTCGAGGCCGTAGTCCTTGAGCACCTTGTCCTTGAGGATCGACATCTCGCCGGCGCTCGGCTCGATGCCGATGATCCGGCCCTTGAACCGGTCCGCCTTGCCCTTGAGGTCGGCGAGCGAGTGCACGTCCTTCACGTAGGACGGCACGGACAGCTCCAGGGAGGTGGGGCCGTACCAGGAGCCGAGGTCCTCCAGCTTGTTCCCGTACTTCTCCCAGTACTGGGCGTGGGTGACGGGCAGCCAGGCGTCGGTCTGGAAGTCAAGCTTGCCGCCGGCCAGGCCGGTGTACAGGGCTCCGGCCTCCAGCTGGCGGGCGTCGACCTTGTAGCCGCGGCGCTCCAGCAGCTCCTTCCACAGGAAGGTGGAGGCGATGCCCTCGTCCCACGGGATGTAGCCGACGGAGAGGGTGCGGCCCTTGCCGATGTTCGCGGCACCGGCCGGACCCTCCTCGGCGGTGGAGCCGCCGAAGGTGTTCAGGCCGCCCGCGACGAGCGCCAGGACGACGGCGCCGCTGATCGCGTACGCGGGCTGGGGGCGGTGGTTCCACAGCTTGGCGGCGCCGGTGGCGGCGGCCCGCGCCTTGGCGAGCGTACGGCGGCCGATCGGGGAGACGTGGCGGCCGAGCGCCCCGGTCATCCGGTCCAGGTACATGGCGAGGACGACGATGGACAGGCCCGCCTCGAAACCGAGGCCGATGTCGACGTTGCCGATGGCCTTGTAGACGGCGCCGCCGAGTCCGCCGCCGCCGACCATGCCGGCGATGACGACCATGGACAGGCCCAGCATGATGACCTGGTTGACGCCGGCCATGACGGTGGGCAGGGCCAGCGGGAGCTGGACGCGTACGAGGGTGTCGCGCGGGCTGGTGCCGAAGGCCTCGGCGGCCTCGACCAGTTCCCCGTCGACCTGGCGGATGCCGAGCTCGGTCATCCGCACGCCGGGCGGCAGCGAGAAGATGATGGTGGCGATGATGCCGGGCACCACGCCCACCCCGAAGAAGATGATGCCGGGGATCAGGTAGACCATGGCCGGCATGGTCTGCATGAAGTCCAGGACCGGCCGCAGGAGGGCGCTGACGCGGTCGGATCTGGAGGCCCAGATGCCGAGCGGGATCGCGAACGCCAGGGTGACGAGCGTGGCGACCAGGACCAGGGACAGGGTGGACATGGCCTCCTGCCACAGGCCGAGGGAGTCGACCAGTGCGAAGCCCGCGAAGGCGAGCAGGCCCGCCAGCAGACCGCGCAGCCACCAGGCGGCGACGGCCAGGATGCCCGCGAGGAGCAGCGGGGCGGGGGCGGAGAGGACGGCGTCGACGCCGTCGTAGAGGCCGGTGACGAGGGAACCGATGGCCTCGAACAGCCAGGACAGGTGGCTCTGGAGGAAGTCGACTCCGCTGTCGACCCAGGCGCCGAGGTGCAGGCGGGGCATCAGGCGGCCACCTCCGCGCAGTACATCGGGGGCCGTTGTTCGTCGCCGATGAAGGCGATGAGGCGCTCCTGGGGTACCGAGCCGATGACGGCACCGTCCGTGCCGGTGACGGCGACCGCGTGCGGGACCCGGGCGCTGACCGCGCACAGGTCGGCGAGCGGGGTCCCGGCGGTGACGGTGGGGCAGTCGCAGGCGTCGGCGTCCGGTTCCGGATCGTCCATGACGGCATCGGCCGTCAGGACCCGGGAGCGGTCCACGTCCTGGACGAACGAGGCGACGTAGTCGTCGGCGGGGCGGGTGAGGATGTCCTCGGCCGTGCCCTGCTGGACGATGCGGCCGTCGCGCATGACGGCGATGCCGTCACCGAGGCGCATGGCCTCGTTGAGGTCGTGGGTGATGAAGACGATGGTCTTCTTCAGACGCGTCTGGAGCTCCAGGAGCTGGTCCTGCATGTCGCGGCGGATCAGCGGGTCGAGGGCGCTGAAGGACTCGTCCATCAGCAGGAGCTCGGCGTCCGTGGCCAGGGCCCGGGCGAGGCCGACCCGCTGCTGCATGCCGCCGGAGAGCTCGTCGGGCCAGGACTTCTCCCAGCCTTCCAGTCCGCACAGGGCCAGGGCCTCGGCGGCGCGCCGCTCGCGCTCGGGGCGGGGCACGCCCTGCACCTCAAGGCCGTAGCCGGCGTTCTCCAGCACGTTGCGGTGCGGGAACAGCGCGAAGTGCTGGAAGACCATGGAGATCTTCTTGGACCGTACGTGGCGCAGCTCACTCGCGCTCAGGGCCGTGAGGTCCTGCCCGCCGAAGAGGATGCGTCCCGAGGTGGGTTCGAGCAGCCCGTTCAGCATGCGCAGCAGCGTGGACTTGCCCGATCCCGACAGCCCCATGACGACGAAGATCTGGCCCGGCTGGACGTCGAAGGAGGCGTCGATCACGGCAGCGGTGGTCCCGTCGGCGCGCAACTCCTCGCGGCCTGCACCGCCTTCGAGTGCGCGGACGGCGGCTGCGCTGTCGGCGGGGCGCCTCCCGAACACCTTGTAGACGTGCTCGGCCTGGAGCGTGGACACATACACCTCACGGGTCGTACCAAGTACGGCGCGCGCCGGCGGACCGGCGGGCCGTGGAGCGGGACGGGATCGGCCCGCGTGCGCCGCGCCCTCCGGCACGAACGGCCGGAGGGCGTGGTTCCGCTCCAGCAGCGCCGATGCCCTGCATTCACCTGAGCAAACGCCGGGGTGACCCTCCTCACGTGTGGGTCGCGGGGGCGCCGTACGCGGATCCGCACACCCCGGGCCGGGCGGCCGCGGGTGGCCGTGACCGGGTACGCCCGCCCCCTGGAGGGGAGTTGGGGCGGGAGCCCGGCGACCGATGCGGCCGCCGGGCCCGGTGCGCTGCCGCCCGGGGTGTGGCCGAGGCCACAGCGCGCGTCCGGCAGTTACGTGATGCGGAAGCCGGTGGTCGCGTGGTCACGGCGGTCGCGGTGGAAGGTGAGCCGGTCCCATGTCGGGAAGGCCAGGTCGGTGACGGCGAGCAGCCGGCCGGAGGTGTCGTGCAGGGTGCGGCGCACGGTCAGCCCGCAGGCCGGGGCGGTGGCCGGCGGGTGGGTGACGCGGGTCATGGTGAGGGTCTCGGCGACCCGCCCGGCCGCGGCTGCGCGGTCGAGCCAGCGATGCAGGGGGGTGAGGTCCTGTTCGCGGGCGGTCGTCGCCCCCGCCCGGTTCCGGAAGGCCGTCAGTTCGGGGCTCCGCTCGACGACCCCGGGGCTGAAGTAGGTGACGGCGTGCCGCAGGGCCTCCCCGCCCGGACCGCGTTCACGGTGGTGATGCACCAGGGTGCGGTCCCCGCCGGCCATGCCGAGCAGTGCGGCGAGCGAGGGCGGGACGGTGACGAGAGTGATCCAGCTCCGGGTCCGGGCGGCGTTCCCGGGGGGCGGGGCGGGCGTGGCAGGCGCGGCAGGCGGATTCCCCGGGACGGCCGGGCGGGTGCCGCGGCGGCCGGTGACGACCAGGCCGTCCTGGCGCAGGTGCTGGAGGGCCGCCCTGATGGTCTGCCGGTTGACCTGGTACCGGGCGGCGAGACTGCGCTCGGAGGGCAGTCTGCCACCGGGGGTGTGTGCGGCGCGGTCGAGATCGCGGCGCAACGCTGCGGCGATCCACTGGTACTTGGGCATGGCGGCCTGGCCGCCACCCCGCGAAGGGGAGGGCATGACTTCTCCTCTGACGGGTGGTCAAGGACTGCGCGGTCTGCCCGACCAACGTAGCATTGGTCTATACCTTTCAGTGAGGGTGGATCGCGGCGCGCGCACCGGCTTGGCCGATTCCGCACCCACGCCCGAGCGCCCCGGCAGGGAGGCCCGGCGGCGACCGCCCTCCCCGCGGACCGGGCCCACCGGAGATCCCCGAGAGAGCCCTGGCGGATCCTTGCCGGATCCTTGACAGCCCAAGTGGTTAGCCGCCATATTACTTCCATGACGAGGGACGGCATCGACGGCGAAGCGCCCACACTCGACCAGGCCAGACGGCAGGTCGAGCACTACGGCCTGGAAGTCGACCCGCAAGCGGTACTGGTCGCGGTCCGGCTGATCTCGGCGGGCGCGCGGGTCGGGCGGGCGGCCGAGGCGCATTTCGCCAGGTTCGGCCTGTCGACGGGGCGCTACCGCCTGCTCGCCGACCTCGAAGACCACGGCGGGGAGAAATCCCCTTCACACCTCGCGGACGACCTCGGCGTATCCCGGGCCACGGTCACCGGCCTGCTGGACGGCCTGGAGCGCGAGGGGCTGATCGCCCGCCGCCCGTCGACGGAGGACGGCCGGGGCACGGTGGCCGTCCTGACCGCACGCGGGGCGCAGCGCCTGCGCGAGATGGCCCCCGAGCATTTCGGGCGGCTGGAGGCGATGGTGGGCGGGCTCTCCGTCGAGGAGCGCGCGGTGTTCCTCGACCTGCTCGCCCGCGTCGTGCGGGGCAGCACGGCCCTGGCCGCGGACTGACCCGACCCTCGGCCGTTCGGCCCCGCTCCACCGGTGGGGCCTTTTTTACACCCACATAGTTAGCTGCCTAATTACATCGCTTTCCCTCATACACCCGAGAAAGAGGTCAGCATGCCCGCGACGAAGGACAGAACCGGCCGAAACCGAGCAGTCCCCCGGCCGTCACGGCCGTCACGGCCGTTCACCTTGTGGCGCGAGGTGCTGACCGCCTACGCCGCACCCGCGCTGACGGCCGGTACGGCCGGCCTCGTCACCGGGCAGCGGGATCTGGCGGTGGCCGCCTGCACCTCCATCGCCGGCACCTCCGCCGTGGTGGCGTACCTGGTCGGCACCTGGCTGCGGCGCGGCGGGCGGCCTCGAGGGTGGACCCTCACCACGCCGCGCGGCGTCCTGACCGGCGCGCTCGTGATCACCACCGTCGGCGCGGCGGCCCTGCTGGGATGGTTCGCCGCCCAGTGGCTGCCCGCGCACACGCCGGTCCCCGCCTCCCTGTGGCTGGAGCGCCTGCGCGTGGACCTGCCCGTCTCCGCGGCCCTCGCCACCACCATCGTCACCCTGCGCTGGCGCGGCACCACCGCGTCATAGCCCGCCCCGACCCCCGACCCCCGGCACCACCCGTCGCCGGGACATCACCAAGGAATGAGCACACGATGATCGTTGTCATGGGAGCGACCGGAGCCACCGGGAACGCGCTGCTCCACAGCCTCCTCGCACGCGGCACATCCGTCCGCGCGCTGACCCGCACCCCGCACACGCCGATTCCCGGCACGACCGGCACGCACCGCCCGCTCGTCGAGGTGCGGTACGCCGACGCCACCGACCCCCACTCGCTGCGCACCGCCTTCAGGGGCGCCGACCAGCTCTTCCTCGCCATGGCCAACAGCCCCGCACAGGTCGAGCTCGAAACCCGCGTGATCGACATCGCCGCCCACACCGGCATCCGACACATCGTCAAGATCTCCGCGCCCGCCGCCGAACCCGACTCCCCGGTCGCCGTCTCGCGCGGACACCACGCCGTCGAGGAACACCTGCGCGCCGTCGGCATCACCCACACCGTCCTGCGCCCCTACGCGTTCACACAGAACCTCCTGCGCCTGGCTCCCGGCGTCGTCGCCCAGGGCGTCATCCTCGGGACGACGGGCGACGCGCCCCTCAACCACATCGATTGCCGCGACATCGGCGACGTCGCCGCCGCCGCCCTCACCAGGCCGGACGTCGCCGGCGGCGTCCACACGCTGACCGGACCCGAAGCCGTCTCATACCCCGATCTCGCCTCCCGGCTGACCGCCCTGACCGGCCGTCCGATCCGTTACGTCCACCTCACGCCGGAGGAACTGCGCGACCGGCTCGTCCGCGACGCCCGCATGCCCGCCTGGCTCGCCGACCACGTGACGGAGATCCAGCGACTCGCCGTCACGCGGCCCGAGACCCCGACCACCGCGGTCACCGACGTCCTCGGCCGCCCGCCCCGCACACTCGACGCCTTCCTCCACGAGCACCAGGCCCACTTCCGCGGATAGGACGCCGGGGCGGGGCGGAATGCCACGGGGTCAAGGCCCCGGCCGGACGGGCGGCCGGATCAGCGCAGGCCGGAGAAGAGATCGTTCTCGGGCACGGCCGCTCCGGTGGCGTCCTGGACACGGACGAAGGTCTCCACGCCCATCAGCTCACCGAACCTCTCCTTTCCCATCCTGAGGAAGACGATGTTCTCGCCCTGACTGGCATGTGCGGCCAGCGCGTCGAACTTCTGACCGCTGAATGCGGTGGTGTCCACCCACGTGCTGATCTCGTCGTCGGGGAGGCCGATCTCGGCCAGCGCGGCGGCTTCGGCGGGATCCTGCTCCGGCATGTCCTCATGGAACTCGTGCATGATCTTGCCGAACCGCTCCATCGCCGAGCGCGGCATCGTCGTCCAGTAGACCTTCGGCGTCAGCGCGGTCATCTCCAGTGCCGCCATCGTGATGCGGTGGGCCTGGATGTGGTCGGGGTGGCCGTAGAAGCCGTTCTCGTCATAGGTGACGACCACATCGGGCCGGTAGTGCCGCATGAGGGCCGCGAGCCGGGCAGCGCCTTCCTCCACGGGGGTCCTCCAGAAGGACCCAGGGGCGTCGTTGCTCGGCCAGCCCATCATCCCGGAGTCGGCATAGTCCAGCATCTCCAGATCACTGACACCCAGGACGTCACAGCTCGCCTCCAGTTCCTGTCGGCGCATCGAGGCGACGGCCGCCGGATCGTGCCCGGGATCACCCGGCTTGACGCCTCCCGGCCCGTCACCGCAACCGCCGTCGGTACATGTCACGAGGACCGTGCGGATGCCCTCTGCCGCGTACCGTGCGAGAACGCCTCCGGTTCCGGTGGCTTCGTCGTCGGGGTGGGCATGCACTGCCATGAGGGTCAGGGGCCGGTCAGTCATGAAGGAGTCCTCCTGCGGAGACATGTGTCGGTCGGCGTTCGCGGCAGGTCTTCCGCGATCCCGGGAGGCCGGATCCCGCCCGGGCGGATGTCCTCTTTCCCACCCCCGCGGCGCCTGACCTCCCGTTCGGTGCAACGACGCCGACGGGACCGGCTGTTCCCGCGCGGCTGCCCGGCTTTCGCGGGCGACGGCACCACCCCCTCCCCCGAAGGCCGGCCGCGGAGAGCGTGCGGGCAAGGAAGCGGCGGGTGCTGTACCGGCAGGGAACCGGGTTCTGGCCTTCGGGCCCCTTTCTTCGGCACCTTCGCGGTAACGGCGTCCGGCGGGCCGGAAATCGTCCGTGCGAAAGCCTCGACGGAGACCTACCCGGATCCGGGGTACCGGCAAGAACCCTGTAGCCGACCGCAAAACGGCGGTGCGCGCGGACGTCGTGCCCGCGGAACTCGGCCCGTCCCCGGCCGCACGGATCCGCGCGTCGTCCTACCTGGTGCCCACACTCCTTGCCCTACAAGGGAACGCCCGGCTGCCCCGGCCCGGGGGATACCGGATCGGGGAGCGCGGCATGGCGACCTGCACTTCACGGTGTACGAAGCGTTCGGTGACCGTGTCGCCGTCCAAGACGAGGGCTATGACGCCGCGGCGGGTCGACCCGCGAGGCCTCCTGATGCTCGGTGGTTCGACACCAGCGAGCTGTTCAGGAGGCCCTCCTCGGATGCGCCGAGCACCCGACGACCACCCGATCGAGACAGCCGTTCGAGCACCGAGCCCCCAGAGCATTACGACAAAAGCTACTTACGCGTCGGGGTGCTCCGGCAGGGCGAGCCAGTCCGACCAGGAGATCTCCCGGCCGAGGAAGCGCGGCTGCTCGAACGGCCAGTCGGCGGCGATCCACTGCGGCACCAGCTCGTCGAGGGCCTGCTCGACCTTGCTGTCCACCAGCTCGTCCACCACCCACCAGGAGATCTCGACGTCCGCGCCGGCCTTCTCCGGCGGGTCGATGTAGACGCAGCCGAGCAGAGCTGTCTCCGCCGCGTCGAACAGCGCGTAGTTGAAAGACTGGTGTGCGGCGATCTCCTTCTCGTGCCGCAACAGGTCGGCCTGGTCGGCCTCGTAGGTCATGGTGGCCGCGGGCCAGCCCCAGGCTGGGCCGAAGATGGTCCACAGCCGCTCGCGCGAACCCATCACAGCCGGATAGTCGAGCGGGGTGTCCGCCTCCCGGATCGGCCGCAGGTGATGACCACTGCCCGGCAGCGGTATCAGGACGGGATGGACGAAGTCATCGGGGAGCCAGCTCATAACGCCCGACCGTAGCAGCGCGCGGCCGTCCGCTCCCTTGGATTTTCCCCGCATACCTCCAGGCCAGGTCGGCCCCCGGCCCGGGGCCCTCCGCCTCGCACCCCACGACCCGGACTATCCCTGCCCTGCCTGCAAGAAGCCCAGCTCTGGGCAAACGTGCACGCGCCCCTCCTGTCGTCATCACCAACTGCAGCACCTGATTTCCTAAGGGCAGTCCATCGTCTCGATCCCCGTCGCGCTCTGTTCGGGGAGGGCCAGTTCGAACCAGACGACCTTGCCGCTGCTGTTCCGGGTGGCACCCCAACGCTGTGACAGCCGGTTGACCAGGAACAGGCCGCGCCCGCCCTCGTCGGTCTCCCGGGCCCGGCGCTGGCGGGGCAGCCGCGGGGAGTCGTCGCCGACCTCGCAGCGCAGCACGTCCAGGCGCAGCAACCGCAGGACCACCGGCCGCTCCGCGTACCGGACCGCATTGGTCACCACCTCGCTGACCAGCAGGGCGAGTCTGTCTTCGGGGTCCTCCAGGCCCCACCTCGTCAGCGTCTTCCGGGCGAAGTTGCGGGCACGGCCCGGAGCGGTGTCCTCGGCGTCCAGGATCCAGTACGCGACGTCACTGGGCTCGATCCCGTCGAATCGGGCGGCCAGCAACGCGATGTCGTCGTCCCGGCCGCCGGGCACGAGCACGTCCAGGACGTCGTCGCACAGAGCCTCCAGCGGTGGCGGGCCGTCCGGACCCAGCAGTTCGGCGGTGGTCGCGAGCCGCTCCCGCAACTGCTCGATGCCGACCCACACGTCCCGCAGCCGGGATTCGACCAGACCGTCCGTGTAGAGCAGCAGCGTCGCCCCGACCGGTGCCTCCAGCTCCACCGCCTCGAATTCCACACTCCCCACGCCGATCGGCGCGCCCGGTGGCACGCGCACCACCTCGGCACGGCCGTCGGAGTGCAGCAGGATCGGCGGCGGATGGCCGGCGTTGGCGACGGTGATCCGGTGCGCGACCGGGTCGTAGACGGCGTACAGGCAGGTGGCTATCCGGTCGGCGCCAAGCCGCTGGGCCTGTTCGTCCAGGTGGTGCAGAACCTCGGCGGGCGGCAGGTCGAGCTGGAGGAGGATCCGGGCGGTGGTCTGCAGCTGACCCATGATCGCGGCCGATGTGATCGAGTGGCCCATGACATCGCCGATCACGAGGGCGACTCTGCTGCCGGGCAGGGGGATGGCGTCGTACCAGTCGCCGCCGACCCGCGCGGCCTCGGCAGCGGGCAGATAGCGCGAGGCCAGCCGGACCCCGGTGGGCTGGGGCAGGCCGGCGGGCAGCATCGTGCGCTGCAGCTCGTCGGCGATGTACGCCTCACGCCCGTACAGGACCGCCTTGTCGAGGCCCAGAGCGGTCTGGCTGGCCAGCTGGGCCGCGATGACGAGGTCTTCCGGGGTGAAGGCGGGACGATCGGCGTCGCGGAGGAGAACGGCGACTCCGATGATCCTCCGGCGTCCGCGTAACGGCGCGATGAGTACCCATTCGTCGGCCAGCGCGTCGGTGTCGACGGCGAGCAGTTCATGGAGGGCCGCCGCTGCGCCCGGAGCCGATCCGACGGCCGGGCGTACCTGCCGTAACAGGTCTGCCAGGGGCCCGTCCAGGGCGACCGTGCAGAGTTCGGGGATGCTCAGACCGCCGTGCGGGCCTCGGAGGAGGCTGCTGCGCACGTGCTTGTCGTTCGTGCCCGCTCGGTGGGGGCCCGTCGGTTCGGCGGGGATCTGGTCCAGTGGGCGGAGCTGGTCGCGGCGGAGCAGCCGGAAGACGGCGGGGCCCTCGCGACGTTCGTCTCCGACGGGCAGCGGGTCACCCATGTAGACGAGGATCGCGTCGGCGAAGGTCGGCACAGTGGCCCGGCACAGTCCCACCACGATCTCGTCCACGTCCATGCCGCGGGCGATCTGTGTGCTGGCGGCTCCCAGGAACCGCAGACGGTCTTGTGCCCGTTGGTGGCCGATCCGGCCCTGGGCCGGCTCGTCGTCGCCGGCGGACGAGTTGTCCGGGGTTGTGCCGAACAATGCCGTCCCACCAGCGGCTGCGCTGTCGGTGCGGACCAGTTCGCCCTGGAGGGTGCCCGGCACCCGTGCACGCCAGCCGAGCTCGTCGGCCGCGTCCAGGATGGTTTCGTGTTCACGGTCGAGGGCCGCACCGACCCGGTGGAGCGCCTCGTCCACCTCGTCCAGTTCGCGGTCGGGGGCCGAGGCCGTGGGTACGGGCAGGTGCATGTCGAGAGTCTCCCCGTTCGGGGTGATCCCCAGCGGGTGGGCCTGCGCGAGGCGTTGGAGCCGGCCTTCCAGATCGGTGACGCGCCGGGCAGCGAGGTCGGCGACCTGCTGCGCGGTGTCCCGTTCCTGCTGGGCTCGGGCCAGCTCACCGCGTAGCCTCGTCTCCTGCTCTTCGGCCCTCGCCAGACGGCGGCGGGCCGAATCGAGTTCTCCGCGTCCTTGTGGGCCGGCCTGCAGGGCGTCGACGCGACGCCTCAGCTCGGCGGTCTTCGCGTTGGCCTGCCCCAGCATCCCGAACAGGTAGACCGCGATCTGCAGGGCCTGCTGCCTGCCCTGCTCGCTGTTGATGTAGGCGCGCCGGGCCCGGTCCATGTCCTCGTACGCGCGGATCGTGCGCTCCTGGGCTTCCAGCAGCGCGCGGGCGGGAACGGTGTCCGGGTTCGCACTGCCGACGGGCGTGGGCGCCTCGTTGGCCTGGCGCCACAGCCGCCGGGCCAGGTCGAGGTCTTCCGTGTCGGCGGTGGCCTTCCCGGACGTGAGGCAGAGGTCGGCCACCGCCTCGACCAGGTCCCACTGCAGGCTCTCGCCGGCCAGCTGCTCACGCAGTTTGCGCAATGCGGGAACCCTGCCCGCCATGAAGTGCTCCGGGGTCAGCAGCCGGTGCAGCTGTGCCACCGAGACCGTAGCGTCGTCGAGCCAGCCCCGGACCATGCCCACCAGGTCGTTCGTCTCCTGGTTCGCGCCCCGTGCCGGCGCCCAGGGGCGCCCCGGCCGTTTCCCCGTGCCCACCCGGCCCCCTCGCCGACGTTGTGCGCCGGACAACCCCGCGTTGTGCGGCGGACAACATCCAATCGCTTCCCGCCGCCCTTCCGCATGGAGATCCTCGATCCCGCTGCCCGACTCCTCCTGCCGCACGATCGAGGTGCCCTCGTGACCGTCAGCCCCACAGTCCTGGTCTGCCTTGCGACCGCCGTACTGCTCTCCTTGATCGTCGCGCTGATGGCCGTCTCGCTCACCCGGTGGGACGGTGCCTCGCTCCCCACGGCACTCGCTCGCGGCGGCATCGCCTTCGGCGGCACCCTGACCCTTTGCTGCGTGGTACTGGCCGTCCTGATCAGCAGCACCCGCTGACGCGGGCACGGCCCAGGCCGTCTCTTTCGGATCTTGGCCTGGCAAGGTCCGAAAGAGACGGCCTACGAGTGTTGTCCGCGCAGTGGGTTCGGCAGGGGGAGGTAGCGGGCGTCCGCGCCGTCCGCGCGGGTCCAGCGCAGCAGCAGGTTGGTCTTGCCCGGCAGGGTCGGGGCGGCGAGCAGATCCGCGATCTCGGGGAGCCCGCGGGTCGCCTCGTAGCGCAGGAACTCCTCGCGGGCGGCCGGCCACAGGTGCGCAGCGAGGTCCGGATGCCGTCCGGCCAGTGCCCCCGCGATCTCCGTCAGGTTGTTGACGACCAGGCAGTAGACCAGGCGCTGCCACGCGTCCGCCCGCGGCAGGTCCGCCGCCAGTTTGACTCCCTCCGCGTCCCGGAAGAGGGCCTGCACCGGCATGCCGTCCGCGTCGACGGCGACCAGCGTGTTCTGGAGGTGGGCCTCCAGGACGATGCCGTGCCGGGCGAACAGTTCCAGCACGGGCGGCACCACCTGGCGCAGGTACGCCCGCCACCAGTGGAGCGGGTCCGTGGTCCCGGCCGGGGGGTTCCCGGGGTAGCCCTCGGCGAGCGCGGCGGCCAGCAGCGGCGTGGCCCCGGGGACGGTGTGCGCGTGCAGGCCGTCCCGGACCAGGACGGCGAGCTCCTCGAAGGCGAAGGCGGCGGTGCGGTAGCCGCGGTCGGGGAGCCAGGCGGCGGCCGAGCCGGTCCGGCGCAGGGCGGCGAAGCCGGCCTCGACGGCCGCGTCGGTGCGGCGCAGCTTCAGCAGGTCGTGGCGCCACAGGCGGCGCACGTCGTTGGTGATCCGGACGTCGAGGCTGAACTTCACGAAGAGGTCGGCCGCCGGGTCCGGTACGTACAGGGTCCGGATCGAGGCGGTCGGCCAGGCCGGCCGCCGGCTCGCGCCGAGCCGCACCAGCCGCCCGTCGGCGAAGGCCTCGCGCACCGCGGGCCCCTCGCCGACCAGGTCGAGCTGCCAGGGGTGGGCGGGCAGCAGCCGGTATCCGGCGGGCGGGCGCGGCCCGTCGAGGAGGTCGGCGAGGGCGTCGATCGCGGCGGAGGCGGCCGGGCCGCCCTCCTCGGTGCTCTGGTCCTCGCGCAGCCCCAGGAAGACCAGCGGGAACCGGGCGTGGGCCTCGGGCGCGTACGGCAGCCAGCTCCCGGCCGGCGCCCCGCCGCGGGCTTTGGGGGCGGGGTGGTGCGGGTGGCCCATCACCAGGGACTGCTCGGAGAGGAGGTACGGGTCCGCCGGGGGCTCGGCGACGGCGCGCGCGGCCAGCAGCGCGGCGATCGCGTCGCGGCTGTCGGTGATCTCGACGGGGAGCTCGTCGTTGGGGACGCCGGTGTACCGGCCCAGTTCGTCGGAGACGAGTTTGGCCAGTTCGGTGTGGCTGAGCGGGTGCCAGCCGTGTGCCGTGCGCAGCTCGGGGCGTTGGGGCCGGCGCCCGCCGCGCACCCGGAGCAGCCGCCCGCTGCCGCGCAGCCGGTGGACGCGTACGTCTTCCGCCGTGCCCGCGTCGTGCCCCTCGGCGGGTTCGGCCGCCTCTCTGAGCAGGCAGTTCAGGAGGGGGGCGGCGGCGTACGCGTCGGCGGCGGCGTTGAGGTCCACTGGTTCCATTCGGTCCATCCGGTGCGCCGGAGGTTCGCAGGGCGCAACCACCAGCCGTGATCTTCAGTATCCGCAATCATTACTTGATCATCCCGAAAAGCGATATTCCGATGCCGGAGCCTCAGCATGCATCCTTCCCCCTCCCCGGCCGAAGAGGCCTTCGCCGCCGAACTGGCCGACGTACGCCCGTCACTCGGGCCCTCGTACGGCGCCGCGCTCGACGGGGCCCGGGCGGCCGTGCTGACCCGGCTGTGGCGGGCCCTGGCCTTCGAACCGCTGCCCTGGGTCGTGGGCCGTGAGCACGCGCCCGGCGGCCTGGCCCTGCTGCTGGCCGGGGGCGCCAGACTGGAGGGCCCGCTGCCGGATCCGTACGCGACCGACGCGTACGTGAGCGAGCTGCTGCTCGACGGCAGGCCCTACCGGCAGGCCGCGCGGCTGGTGACGGCCCTCGGCGTGCCGCACGGGGAGCAGTTCGCCGCCGAGCTGGACGCCGGTACGGCCTCCCTCGCGCTCTCCCGGGCCGGTCAGCCGCCCACCGGGGAGGACCGGGCCCCGCGGACCACCTGGGAGTGGGAGCAGCGGGTGGTCGACGGGCATCCCTACCACCCGAACTGCCGTTCCCGGCCCGGTTTCTCGGTGGCCGAGCAGCTGGCGTACGCGCCCGAGCACCGCCCGGTGGTGGAGCTCGGGCTGGTCGCCGTGCGGGCTGAGGAGTGCCTGGTGACCGGCGACTGGCCGGAGGGGCTGCGGGACGCGGGGCGGATCCTGGTCCCGGTGCACCCGTGGCAGGCGGCGCACGTCCTGAAGCACGAGCGGGTGCGGCCCGGTTTCGCGGCGCATCCGCTGATGGCCCTGCGCACCCTGGCCCCCGTCGACGGCGGGGCGCACGTGAAGACCGCGCTGAGCGCCCGGCTGACCTCGTCCGTGCGGGACATCTCGGTCTACTCCATCGAGACGGCGGCGGCCGTGTCGGCCTTCGCCCAGGGCCTGTCCGAGCGGCTCGACGGCCGGCTGCACATCACCCGTACGCTGGGCGCCACGACCGCGCACAGTCCGGACCTGGCGGCGGTGCTGCGCGAGCCGCCCGAGGTGTACGCGGACACCGCCGCCGGGGAGCGGGTGCTGCCGGTGGCGGCCCTGGCCTCCTTCGGGCCGGCGCGTTCGGCGGCCTGGCGGGCCGGGTTCGCGCGGCTCGCGCTCTCGGTGTGCCTGCGGGTGCTGGAGCTCGGGGTGGCACTGGAGGCCCACGGTCAGAACCTCCTGGTCGTGCTCTCCGCCACCGGCGCCCCGCTGCGGCTGGTCTACCGCGACCTGGCTGACATCCGGATCAGCCCGGCCCGGCTGGCCCGGCACGGCCTGCCGGTGCCGCCCCTGTCCGGCAGGCTGGTCACGGACGACGTGAGCGTGCTGCGGCGCAAGCTGTTCGGGTCCCTGCTGACGGGGGCGCTCGGGGCCACGGCGGGCTCGGCCGGGGCCTTCGCCGAGGCGCTCGCGGAGGCGGCCGCCCTGCCGGCCACCGCGGACACCGCGGCGCTGCTGACCGCGCCGCTGCCCACCAAGGCGCTCACCCTGATGCGGCTGAGTCCCGGGGTTCCGGGCGATCAGTGGGCGGAATTGCCCAATCCGCTGGTCGGGGGGTGAGCGGGAGCACTCGGCCGGTTTCCCCTCGGAGGGGCTTCGGACACTACTGTTCAGGGGCATGACAGAGACCTCGTACCTCAGCTCCGTACGGGCGTCCTACGACGCCGTCGCCGTCGACTACGCGCGGCTGTTCAGCACGGAACTGGACGGAAAGCCGCTGGATCGCGCCATGTTGGCGGCCTTCGCCGAATACGTGCGCGAGGACTCGGGCGGCGGGGGCCGGGCGGTGGCCGACCTGGGCTGCGGCCCGGGCCGGGTGACGGCGCATCTGAACGGGCTCGGCGTAAGGGCCTTCGGCGTCGACCTGTCCCCGGCGATGGTGGCGGTGGCCCGCCGGACGTATCCGGGGCTGCGGTTCGAAGTGGGGTCGATGGCGACCCTGGACGTGGCCGACGGGGTCCTCGGCGGGGTGCTGGCCTGGTACTCCACCGTGCACACACCTCCCTCGGAGCTGCCCGCGCTGTTTGCGGAGTTCGCCCGGGTCCTGGCGCCGGGCGGCCACCTGCTGATCGCCTTCATGGCGGGCGACGAGCTGTTCCGGCTCGACCACGCGTACGGGCACGCGGTCGACCTCGACGTGTACCGGACACCGCCCGAGCTGATCGCCGGCCTGCTGGCCGGGGCCGGACTGGCGGAGGTGGCCCGGCTGGTCCGGGAGGCGGGCCCCGACGAGAAGTCGCGTCACGGCTTCCTGCTGGCGCGCACGTCGTAGTCCGCCGGAGACCCGTCGCCGGGGGCCGCTCCGTGTGTGCTGTTGACCGCCGCCATGAGCATCGACGACGCGACGGCAGCGGGACCGGGGACCGGACCGGGACCCGGCCCCGGGCCTGGACGGGATGCGGAGCCGGGGGCGGGGGCGGGCGGCTTCGGCCTGCGGGGTTTCCAGGACGGCGACTCGGTGGAGGAGCCGACCGCCCTGCTCCACCGGGCCTACGCGGACCAGTCCGCCGCCGGGCGGGTCTTCTTCGCCTCCTACCAGTCGCCCCGGGACACCCGCCACCGGCTGAGCAGGGGCGCGTGCCGGGTCGCGACGCGGGGCGGGGCGCTGGTCGGCACGGTCACCGTGTCCGCCCCGCACACCACGCCCGACGGCTGCCCCGCGCCCGCGGGAGCGGATCGTTCTGGCAACTGGCGGTGGACCCGCCCCAGCGGGGCAGCGAGCCGGGCCACCGGCTGCTGGAGCTCGCGGCCTGACACGCCTAGGCCGTGTCCGCAAAGTAGCGCCGGCCGCCCGAAGGGCGGGCCACGCGGCGTCTGGCGCCGTGCATCGCAAGGCGGAGGGCCGTCCGTGTACTGGACGTACTCGGACGTGCCCGACAACGCAGCGAGGTGCGGTGCCAGACGCCGCGGGGCAGGCGGGACTTTGCGGACACGGCCGAGAGCCCCGGGCTCACCACTGCAGCGGTAGCCGGGTCACGCCGCGCATCAGACTGCCCGGGAGCCAGTCGGGCGGGCCCGCGTCCGGGGCTTCGGCGAGGTCGGGGAAGCGGTCCAGCAGGGCCCGGACCGCGATGGGTGCCTCCATGCGGGCGAGCGGGGCGCCGAGGCAGAAGTGGATGCCGTGGCCGAAGGCGAGGTGGCCCGGGCCGGTGCGGCGGATGTCGAAGACGTCCGGCCCGGGGTGCGCGAAGCGCGCCGGATCGCGGTCCGCCGCGGCGAGGGCGACCAGGACGGAGGAGCCGGCCTCGATGCTGACGCCGCCCAGCTCCAGGTCCGTGGCGGCGAAGCGGTACGTGGCGTGCTGCACCGGGCCGTCGTAGCGGAGCATCTCCTCCACCGCCCCGTCGATCAGGGCGTCCGGGTCGGCGCGCAGTGCCGCGAGCTGGTCGGGGTGCGCGAGCAGGGCCCGTACGCCGTTGCCGATCAGGTTGACGGTGGTCTCGTGGCCCGCGACCAGCAGCAGGAAGGCCATCCCGATCAGCTCGTCAGGGGAGAGCCGGCCGCCGTCCTCGTCGCGGGTCCGGATCAGGGCGCTGAGGAGGTCCTCGCCGGGATCCTCGGCCTTGGCGGCGACGAGTTCGAGGAGGTACGCGGTCATCTCCTCCACCGCCCGGGGGTCCGCGCCGACGCCGTTGAGCGGGGCGACGATCTCGCCCGACCAGGACCGGAAGCGCTGCCGGTCCAGGCCGGGGACGCCGAGCAGTTCGCAGATGACGGTCATCGGCAGCGGTGCGGCGAAGGCGGCGATCAGGTCGGCCCTGCGGTCGGGCCGGGCCGCCATCGCGTCGAGCAGCTCGTCGGTGATCTGCTGGACGCGCGGACGCAGGGACTCCACGCGGCGGGCCGTGAACGCGCGGGCCACCAGGCGGCGCAGCCGGGTGTGACGGGGCGGATCCGAGTCCAGCATGCTGGTGGCGACGGCCTGGACGGGGGTGCCGTTCGCGAACGGTTCGGAGCCGAACCAGTTCTTCGACAGCCCCGGATGGGTCAGGGCCTGCCGGGCCTCCTCGTGGCCGACGACGAGCCAGGTGCGTTCGCCGCCGAGCACCAGCCGGTGGACGGGGCCGGCGGTGCGCAGTGCGTCGTAGAACGGATACGGGTCGGCGTTGAACGCGTCGGCGTGCGTACTGAGATCCACGAGAGCCATGGGGGCAGCGTACGGCGGCCGTTCGCCGGTCCCCGAGCGATTTCCGGTATGACTGTCCGACCAATGGAACCGTTTCCGCTGTGCGCCGTTCAGGGGGCACCCCGGTGCGCGTGGGACCCGCCTGCACGGCTATCGCGCCGGGCGGTGGCAGGAAGGAGGTATGAGCCTCGATCGCCGCCAAGTCCTCGGCAGTGCGGCCGCAGCCGTCCTCGCCACCGTCGGGGCGGCGGCCCGGACCCCGGACTACGGTGCGCTGGCGCGCGGGATCGACGGGCGCGTGGTGCTCCCCGCGGATCGGGACTACGCGGAGGCCCGCCGGCTGTTCCAGCCCCGGTACGACGCCGTCGCCCCGGCCGCGGTGGCGTATCCCGCGCACGCCGGCGACGTGGCCGTCTGCCTGGACTTCGCCCGCCGCTCCGCCGTGCCCGTGGTGCCGCGCGGCGGCGGGCACAGCTACGCCGGCTGGTCCACCCGCTCCGCAGGCCTGGTCGTCGACACCGGAGCCATGGCCGCCGTCTCGGTCGACGGGGACGGTGTCCGGGTCGGCGCGGGGGCCCGGCTCGGGGACGTCCACACGGCTCTCGCCGGGCGCGGCCGGTCCGTCCCGACGGGTCTGTGCCCCTCCGTCGGCGTCGCCGGGCTCGCCCTCGGCGGTGGCCTGGGCCTGGCCTCGCGGGCGTACGGGACCACCGCCGACCGGCTCACCGGCGTCCGGGTGGTCACCCCCGACGGGATCGTCCGCGAGGTCTCCGCGGACGCCGGCCGCGATCCGGAGCTCTTCTGGGCGCTGCGTGGCGGGGGCGGCGGCAACTTCGGCGTGGTCACCGAGTTCCGCTTCCGTACGCACCCGGTCGGCACGTGTGCCCTCGCCGAACTCCACTGGCCCGGCGACGACTCCGCGGCCGTGCTGCGCGGCTGGCAGCGCTGGCTGGCCGGGCTGCCGGACCCGTTCTGGAGCCAGGTGGAATTCACCGTCGAGGCGGTCGCCGGGGCCGGGGCGTCACCGGCGGTGCGAGTGGTCTGCCTCGACGGGCGCCGGGAGCTGGAACGGCAGTTGGCCCGGCTGTCCGACCTGGTCGGCGGGGCGCCGCGGGACAGCTGGATCACCGTACGCGGCCACGAGGACACCGTCCGGGCCATGTCCGGCTGCCTGGAGCTGAGCCCCGCGCAATGCCGGCTGCCGGGCGTCCTGCCCGGCCGGGACCCGCAAGGACGGCTCGGCCGGGACTCGTACGCCGCACGGTCCGACTTCTGGGCGGGCGGCGGACTGCCGGACGCGGCGATCGGCGCGGTCCTGGACGCCGTGCGGCGGTACGGGACGAGCGTGCCCCGGGGCGGCCTGGGAGTGGTCCAGTTCGACGGGGTCTGCGGCGGCGCGCTGAACCGGGTCGCGGCCGACGCCACCGCCTTCGTCCACCGCGACAGCGCCTTCCTCGCCCAGTACCTCGTCTACTGGCCCGGGTCGGCACCGGCCGCCGAGGTGGCCCGGCACCAGGGCTGGCTCGACGGGCTCTGGCAGGACCTGCGCCCCTGGGCGAGCGGCCGCGCCTATCAGAACTACACCGACCCGAAGCTCACCGGCTGGCGCGAGGCCTACTACGGCCCGAACCTCGCGCGCCTTCAGGAGGTCCGGCGTGCCTACGACCCGGACCGGCTCTTCCGTTTCCCCCAGGCCGTTTAGGAGTGTCCGGCATGCGACATACGTTGACGATGGCCGCGGTGGCGGCCGCCCTGCTGGTGGCGGGAGGGCCGCTGCCCCTGGCCGAGGCCGGGAGCGTCGCCGCCCCGGTGGCCGTCGGCCGCTGGTCGGCGCGTGAGGCGCAGTCCTTCTGGACCGCCGAACGGATGGCTTCCGCGGCCCCGTTGCCGCCGGTGCCGCCCCAGCTCGTGGAACCCGAGCCGCCCGAACCCGTGGAACCCGCGCCGGCCGAACCGGTGGAACCCGCGCCGGCCGAACCGGGCGTGGAGGTACCGCTCGCTCCGCCGCCCCCCGTGGCGACGGAGCCGCCGGGGCCGTCCGCGACCCCGGCCGCCGCCACACCCGTGCCCGTTGCCACGCCCGTGCCCACCCCCGCTCCCGTCACCACGCCCGCCCCGGCCCCCGTCACCACGCCCGCCCCGGCCGCCGTCGCCACGCCCACCCGCGCGCCGTCTCCTCCGGCTCCCGCCCCGCTTCCGGCGCCGGCCCGCCCGGTGGTTCCGCGGCTGCCCGCGCTCTCCCCCGGCGTCGGGCAGAACTTCGACGGCGTCCCGGTCGCCGGCCGGATGTTCCTCGTCAAGGGCGGCGGGGCGTACTTCTGCACCGCGAGCGTGGTCTCCTCCCCCGGCCGCAACCTGGTGATCAGCGCGGGGCACTGCCTGCTCGGCTCCGACACGCAGCAGGTGGCCTTCGTACCGCAGTACACGCGGGCGAAGCCGCAGCCCTACGGCATGTTCCCGGTCCTGCGGGACGCGGGCGGGCGCTCCAAGATCTGGATCGACCCGCGCTACCGCTCCCAGGGACCCGACCGCGCGGCCGCCCTCGACGTGGCCTTCGCCCAGGTGGGTCCGGATGCCCGCGGCTTCCCGGTGGAGGCCGTGGTCGGCGGGAACCGGCTCGTGACCGGCGCCGGTTACGCCCACGCACGGGTCACTCTGATCGGTTACCCGGCCTCCGCCGCCCGGCCGCGCGTGTGCGTCAACCGGACGACCAAGTTCACCAGTGGCGACGCGCGGATCCCAGGATCGTTCCCGCGCATCAACTGCACCGGCTATCCCGGCGGGACCAGCGGCGGTCCGTTCCTGACCCGCTACGACGCCCGCACCGGGACCGGTGACGTGGTGGGGGTCATCGGCGGCTGGAAGACCGGCGGGGACCAGGCCGACACCTCGTACAGCTCCTACTTCGGCGCGGACATCAGGAAGTTGTACGAGAAGGCGGTTGCCGGGGCGAAGGCGCGGCGGTGAGCACCCGCACCCACCGGGTCCGGCGCGGATTGCCGACCGTACGCGGGGTCGCCGGGAGCCCGTCGCCGGTCAGCGCGTCGGCGGGCGCGAGGCCGAGCCGGCGGCGCAGGTCGGCGAGGGCCGCGTGGACGGGCGCGAGGACCACCTCGGCCCCCGGTCCGGCGGACGCGAGGGCGTGCGCGGTGGTCTCGATCGCCTCGGCGGCGTCCTCGGCGGCGGTCCGGCTCCATCCTCCGGGCGCGCCGGTTCCCCACGGAGCGACGGTGTCGTAGAGGTGGCAGGCGGCATCGGCCACGGCGTCGGCCCGTTCCCCGACGCCCGGCGCCGCGATGGTCGGCAGTTCCATGCCGGGTCAACGAGCCGACGGCGCCCGGGGTACGTACGAGCCGGCGCCGGGCGGTTCACGCCGCGACGGTCTGCAGCCACAGGGGCAGCAGCAGGAGCGACACCAGCGAGCTCTTGATCACGATCGACGCGGACAGGTCGACGCCGACGTCGTAGCGCTGGGCGAAGATGAACAGGTTCTGCGGGGTCGGCATCGCCGCGATCAGGACGAGGTACGCCAGCCACTCGCCCCGCACGCCGAAGAGCAGCCCGCACACCGCCCAGGTCAGCAGCGGGAACGCCAGGCACTTGAAGGCGATGAGGGCGAGTTCCTCGCGCGTGGTGCCCCGCAGGTCGAGGCCGAGGCCGCCGAGGTGGAGGCCGAGGGCGAACAGGGCCACCGGGGAGGCGCTGTCCCCGACGAACGCGGCGCCGTCCAGCACGACGGCCGGGATCCGGACCGAGAGCAGGTTGAGCAGGATCCCCGCGTTGCAGGCGAGGACCAGCGGGGTCGCGAGCGAGGCGCCGACCGCCCGGGAGAGGCGGCGGCCCGGGCCGCCGGCCTCCGGACCCGCGCGGCCCAGTTCCATGAGGGCGATGACGACCAGGGACAGGACGCAGACCTGGAACAGCAGGATCGGGAAGATCGGCGCCGCCGTCCCGAAGACGGTGATGAAGACAGGGACCGCGAAGTAGGCGGTGTTCACCTGGACTCCCGCCATCACGCGCAGCGCCACGTCGCGGGGCTCGCGCAGGCCGTGGGCGACCGCGGCCACGGCGACCGCCACCACGGCGAGGGCGGCGGCCCCGGCGTAGCCGCCGATCGCCCGCCAGTTGAACAGGGCCCCGAGGTCGCTGGCGTAGATGTTGCCGAAGAGGTAACAGGGGACGGCGAAGAGGAAGGCGTAGTCGGAGAAGACCTTGGAGGCCTCGGCCGGAACGATCTTCCGGTGGGCGAGCAGCACCCCGCCGCCGAATGCCAGCAGCACCGGCACCAGTTTTTCCAACGCGGCCGCGCCACCCATTCCCGTGTCCCCCATGATCGACAGGCGAGCAGCCTAGCTCTCCCCCACTCGGGCCACGGCGGCGCATAGGCTGGACCGATCATGAATGACGAACCCCGCACCCGGCCGCGCGGCCGGACCCGCGAACGCACCCGTACCTCGCCGTCGGCCGGTTCCCGGGTGCCCGGCGCGCTGGCGCGGCTCGCCGTCGTACTGCGCACGCCCGCCGGGGCGCAGCAGCCCCTGTTCGCGCAGGCGCCCAAGCGGTGGCAGCGGGCGACGCCGTTCGTCGTCGTGGGCATCTTCGTCGTCACCCTGCTGCCGGTGACGATCGCGGTGCTGTCCAACGACTACGGGGCGGGCGGCGGCTGGGCGGGCGCGCTGGGCGTGGCGCAGACCGTGCCGCTGCTCCTCGCGGTGACCCGGCCCCTGCAGGCCTGGGTCGTGGTCCTGGCCGCCGACACCGTGGCCGCGGTGCTCCTGATCGGTGCCGACAAGGTCGCCGGGCACTCCTGGCCGTGGCCGCCGATGACCATCGTCGGCTACCTGGTGCTGATGGCCTGCCTGGGTCTGCGCGAGTCCGTCCGGACGCTGGTCGGGGTCTGGCTGGTGACCGGCGTCGTCGGTACGGTGCTGGGCTTCTCGCAGCCCGCGGGCGTGATGAACACCACGGCCCTGCTGTTCGTACTGAGCGGGGTCGTGCTGGTCCTGACGGGCGCCCTGCGGGGGCTCGGTGACGCGCAGCAGCGGGTCGCCGAGCAGGAGAGCATCAGCGAGGCGGAGCGGTCCCGGCGGACCCTGCTGGAGGAACGGGCGCGGATCGCACGGGAGTTGCACGATGTGGTGGCCCACCACATGTCGGTGATCACCGTGCAGGCCGATTCGGCGCCGTACCGGGTGCCGGGTATGTCGGAGCCGGTACGGGAGGAGTTCGCGGCGATCGCGGCGAGCGCGCGGGAGTCGCTGGGCGAGATGCGGAGGCTGCTGACCGTGCTGCGCGGCGACGGTGCGGGCGGGGCGGAGGGCGCCGACGGCGAGCGGGCCCCGCAGCCGGGCATCGACCGGCTCCAGCAGCTGGTGGAGGCGACCGTACGGGCCGGGCAGCCGGTGGAGTTGTCGCTGGCGGCCGGCGCGGCGGGGGCGGCGCCGCCGGCGGTGGACCTGTCGGCGTACAGGATCGTGCAGGAGGCCCTGGCCAACGTGGTGCGGCACGCGCCCGGCGCGCCCACCCGGGTCTCGGTGACGGTGGACGAGGACGAGGTCCTCGTCCTCGTGGTCAACGGTCCGGCGCGGGACGCGGTGGTGGAGCTGGAGAGTTCGGGAACGGGGCACGGTCTGGTGGGGATGCGCGAGCGCGTACGGTTGACCGGCGGGACGCTCGACACGGGTCCGCTGCCCGACGGCGGCTTCCGGGTCGCCGCCCGGCTGCCCCTGAACGATCCGACCGAGGACTTGAGTTGACCATCCGCGTGATCATCGTCGACGACCAGGCCATGGTGCGGGCCGGGTTCGCCGCGCTGCTGTCGGCGCAGGCCGACATCGATGTGGTGGGCGAGGCCCCCGACGGTCGGCAGGGGGTTCAGGTGTCCCGCTCCACGCACCCCGATGTGGTGCTGATGGATGTGCGGATGCCGGAGATGGACGGGCTCACGGCCGCCCGGGAGATCCTCGATCCCCCGCCCGGGGTGGTGCACCGGCCGAAGGTGCTGATGCTGACCACCTTCGACATCGACGACTACGTGTACGAGGCGCTGCGCGCGGGAGCCTCCGGGTTCCTGCTCAAGGACGCCCCGCCGGCCGATCTGATCGCGGCGGTCCGGGTCGTGGCCTCGGGCGAGGCGCTGCTGGCTCCCTCGGTGACGCGTCGGCTGATCGCGGACTTCGTCCAGCAGCGCCCTGCACCGCGCAAGGACCCCGCCCTGCGGTTGAAGGGGCTCACCCCGCGCGAGACCGAGGTGCTGGAGCTCATCGCGCGCGGGCTGTCGAACCAGGAGATCGCGGGGCATCTGGTGCTGGCGGAGCAGACGGTGAAGACGCACATCGGGCGGGTGCTGGCCAAGCTGGACCTGCGGGACCGGGCGCAGGCCGTGATCTTCGCGTACGAGGCGGGGCTGGTACGGCCGGGCGACTCCGGCTGAGGCCGCGGGGCCTTGGGAGGGCTTGCCGATCAGGGCGGGCTCGCGGTGGCCGGTGCCAGATCCGCCCTGGTCGGCCAGACACCCCCTAGGGCAGGTCGGCCGTGGTCTCGCAGGCGGTGGCGAAGTCGGTTCCGCCCTCGCCGTCGCAGACGTCCGGGCCGTCCGGGCCGGCGGGGCCGCCGGTGAGGAAGTCGCCGGCCGGGCCCGCCGCGAGGGTGTCGATGCCGTCGCCGCCGTCGAGGAAGTCGGCGCCTCCCTCGGTTCCCGCGCTCGCCGTGCCGGTGAGGTCGACGTTGTCGCCGAAGATGCGGTCGTTCCCGGCGCCGCCGCTGATGGTGTCGTTGCCGGCGGCGGTCCGGCGGGCGTCGGCCGGTCCGCTGTCGCCGACGAGGAACTCGTCGGCGGCGCCGCCGATGATCCGGTCGTTCCCGGCGCCGGTCGCGCGCCCGCCCGCCGGGCTGGTGACGGTGTGGTCGCCGATCGCGGAGATGCCGCCGTCGGGGCCCAGGTCGAGCAGGTCGTCGCCGCCGCTGCCGATGGCGTTCCGCGCGGCCTCGCTGTCCCCGGTCATGGTCTCGGCGCCGGGCCCGCCGAGGAGTACGTCGCTCCCGGCACCCGTGGCGTTGCCCGCGAACGCGCCGGAGTCGCCGAGCATCGCGTCGTCGCCGGGGCCGCCGTCGATCCGGTCGGCTCCGCCGCCGACCGCGCTCAGCCCTCGGCTGTCCCCCGTCAGCCGGTCGTTGCCGGGGCCGCCGATGAGCTGGTCGTTCCCGCCGCCTTCGGCCCTGCCCGCGGGGGCATAGCTGTCGCCGGTGAACTGGTCGTCCCCGTCGCCTCCGAGGAGGCGGTCGTCGCCGCCGCCCGTGGCGTCGCCGGTCGGGCTGAAGCTGTCGCCGCGCAGCTGGTCGGCGCCCGCGGAGCCGTCGATCTGGTCGTTGCCGAGTCCGCCGACGAGGACGTCGTCGCCCGCCAGCCCGCAGATCAGGTCGTCGCCGCCCTGGCCGTGGATGGTGTCCGCACCCGGAGTACCGACGATCACGTCGTTGCCGGGGGTTCCGTCGGTGGTCGCGCCGGGGGTGGCGACGACGAGGGTGGCGGGTACCCCGAAGCAGGTCACCGCCCGTGCGCCGGCGTTCCCGGTCCCGAGGAGGACGAGGGATCCGGCGGCCAGGGCGCAGGCGAGGCCGGTGGCGGCCACCCGGCGCGGGCGGTGTCCCTGCTCGGCCGCACGCTGGTGTTCCCGGTGGGGCATCGTCTGTACTCCCTTTGCCGCGATTAGTCGGACTATCGCCATAACTAGTCGGGGACTGGGTGGCGGTGACGCCGACACACGGACCGGCTGGGGCAGACGGCTGACGCGGACCGCACCCATGGAGCAACGCCGGGGCGGGCGGGCGCCGTCTCCTCCACCCCCTACCGGGGTATGACATCCGACTTGGCTCCACGGTCGGACGTACGAGCCGGTACCCCCTACCTACCTTCCACCTCGTCACGAGGAGAGGAGAAGGGGCATGCGCCGCTTCGGAAGGACGCTGGTCACGGCCGCACTGGCGGTGACCCTCGTCGGGGGGACCGCCGGGTGGGCCTCGGGCGACAGCCAGGCGGCGGTCACCGGACCGCCGCCGGGCGCCGCCGCCTGGCGGGCCGATACGGTGTCCGGCCGCTCGCTGCCCGATCCGGCGACCGCGGCGCCGCGCGAGGTGGCCGCCTTCTTCGCCGGGCTGGACGACACGGCGCGACGGCGGCTGCTGCGGTCCCACCCGCTGGTCGTGGGCAACCTGGAGGGAGCTCCGCTCCCCCTGCGGTACGAGGCCAACCGGATCGCCCTGGCCGCCACGGGTGAGGCGCGGTACGCCTCCCTCGCCGCGCCGGACCGGCAGATCCTGGCCTTCGACCCGCGCGGCCGGGGTCAGGTGGCCGAGGTGTTCGGGGACCTGGAGCGTGCGGAGCACGTCGCGGTGATCGTGCCGGGCTCGGACAACGACGCCGCCACCTACGACGCCCCGCGCAAGCCCCACACCGGCCCGGCCGGGATGGCCCGGGCCCTGCGCGAGGCGGCCGGAACAGCCCCCGCGACCGGGAAGGGGACCCCGACCGGTGGGCCCGTCGCCGTCGTCGCGTGGATCGGTTACACCACCCCGGTCGGGGTCGGCCTGGACGCGGCCGACGGCCGCCTCGCGCGGGCCGGGGCGGCCCGGCTCGCCCGGTTCACCGCCGGACTCGACGCGGTCGGCGCCCCCGACCCGGTGCTGTTCTGCCACAGCTACGGCTCGGTGGTGTGCGGGCTCGCGGCCCGGCACACCGACGCCTCCGACATCGTGGCCTTCGGCTCGCCCGGGATGCGCGCCGAGACCGCGGCAGCCCTGCGCACCGGGGCCCGCGTCTGGGCCGCCCGGGGCCCCTCCGACTGGATAGCCGACGTCCCGAACGTCGAGTTCGCCGGGATCGGCCACGGCGCCGACCCCGTCTCCGAGGCCTTCGGCGCCCGCCGGGTGCCCGCGGCCGACGTACAGGGCCACACCGGCTACTTCATGCCCGGCACCCAGTCCCTCGCGGCCTTCGCCGCCATCGCGAACGGAGCGGCCCGATGAGCGCCTCCGCCACCCTGGCCCCGCTGCGCGAGGCCACCGCCCGGATCGACCGGCAGACCCCCGCCCACCGCGACCGCGCGATCGACGGGCTGCGAGCCCTGGCACTGCTGGCCGTACCCACCGGCCACTGGCTGCTCGGCGGCTTCACCCTCGACCCCGACGGCGGCCTGCACAACGCCAGCCCGCTGGCCGCCTTCGGCGGGCTGGCCCCGGCGAGCTGGGTGCTGCAGATGCTGGGCGTCTTCTTCCTCGTCGGCGGGTACGCCTCGACGCTCTCCTTCCGGCGCCGCACGGGCACGACCGGCGCCTGGCTCAAGGGCCGCATCGTGCGCCTGGGGCGGCCGGTGCTCGGGGTGACCGCGGTGTGGGCGCTGGCCGCGCCCCTGCTGTACGCGGCCGGCGTGCCGGAGGCGACGCTGCGGACCGGGGCGACGCTGGTGGTCCAACCGCTGTGGTTCGTCGGGGTGTACGTGGTGGTCACCGCGCTGACCCCGTACTGCGTGCGGGCGGCGCGGCACCTCGGGGGCTGGGCGGCCGCACCGCTGCTCGGTTCCGTCGCCGTCGTGGACTTCCTGCGCTACGGGCCGTTCGCCGACGCCGTACCCGCGTGGCTCGCCCTGCTGAACATCGCGCCGGGCTGGCTGTTCGCGTACCAGCTGGGCGTCTCCTGGGCCGAGCGGCGGATCGGGCGGAGCGGGGCCTGGCTGCTGCTGGCGGGCGGAACGCTGCTGTTCGCCGCGCTGCTGGCGGTGTTCCACTATCCGGCGTCGATGGTGGGCGTACCGGGTGCGGCCCGCACCAACTCGCACCCGCCGTCGCTCCTGGTACTGGCCCTGGCCTCGGCCCAGTCGGGGGCGGCGGTCCTGCTGCGCGACCGGCTGGTGAAACTGCTGGCGCGGCCCGCTCTGTGGGCCCCGGTGGTCGTGATCAACCTGTCCGCGATGACGATCCTGTGCTGGCACCAGACGGCGATGCTGGCCGCGGCCGTGCCCGGCTCGTTCGCGGGTGAACTGACCGGGCTGACGACGGCGCCGGACAGCCTCGGCTGGATCGCGGCACGGCTGGCCTGGATGCCGGTGTTCGCGGCACTGTTCGTCGCTCTCGCCCGCTACGCCCGGCGGTTCGAGGGGCCGCCCCGGGAGGGACGCCGGGCGGGCACGCTGCGCCGGACCGTGGCCGGGCTGCTGGCGGCGGGGTTCGCGGTCTTCGCGCTGGGCCTCGCCTGAACACTACGGGCCGAGGCCCACGCACGAGAGCGCCGCTCCCCGGCGGGAGCGGCGCTCTCGTTCCGTACGGGCGCTCCGCGTCAGGCGATCGAGGCGGCGACGATCGCGGCCACGGAGAGGTTGCAGGCGGCCGAGACCCAGACCGCCGGGTGGGGCTGCGGGTCGACGACGATGGCGCCGAGCTTGCCCGGGGTCACCAGGTCGAGCACCAGGAAGGCGACCGCCATCAGGATCAGGCCGAGCACACCGAAGGCCGCGGTGGACAGCAGGCCCTTGCCGAAGTCGGAGTACGTCGTCCAGATCGAGGTGAAGACGATGCCGCCGATGCCGAGGAGCGCCGAGCTGAGGAAGAGCGCCGCGTTGCGGTTGCGCTCCTCCCAGATCTGCTGGGGGAGCTTCCCGGGCGTCAGCACGTCCACGAGGACGATGCCGAGGATCAGCAGGACCAGGCCGAGGGCGCCGTAGGCGCTGGTGCGGCCAAGTCCGTTGATGATGTCGCTCATTGAGAAGCCTGTCTCCGCGTGGGTGGGAAAGTATGTGCCGTGGGGAGGCCGAATCTATCGCACGGCCTTGACCCGGACCATGGGGAGGTCAGCAGATGGTAAAGGTCAGGGCCGCGCGGCCGGCCGAGGCGGAGGACCTGACCGGGCTGGTGATGCGTTCCAAGGCGCACTGGGGGTACGACGCCGTCTTCATGGCCGCGTGCGCGCAGGAGCTCCGGATCCGGTCCGACGACGTGACGGCCCGCCGTATCGTCGTGGCCGAGAACGAGCGGGGAGAGGTGCTCGGGGTCGCCTCGCTGGAGGGGACCGCGCCGCGGGCGGAGCTCGGGATGCTCTTCGTGGAGCCGTCGGCCCTCGGGCAGGGCGTGGGCCGGCTGCTGTACCGGGACGTGCTGCGGCGGGCGGTGGAGCTGGGGGCCCGACGGCTGGTGATCGACTCCGATCCGCACGCGGCCGGGTTCTACCGGGCGATGGGGGCGGTGGCGGTGACCGCACCGGGCGGGGGAGGCGACGCCGTGGCCCTGGTGCGGTTCGAGGCGGCTCCCGTCCCGCTCGCCGACTGGGCGCGGGCCTGGACCGGTGGCGGGCGGGCCGTGCACCTGGGCAACGTCGGCGAGTTCAACGCGCAGTTCGCGGACGCCACCTTGGACCGGGAGCAGCGGCCCGCGCACCACTACGCCTGCCTGGCCGCCTTCTACAGTCCCTACCCGGCCGCGCTGGTGCTGCCGCGGCCGGTGCCACGGGGCTGGACCGAGCTGGTCTGCCGCCAACTGGGCTGGACCGGGGTCGAGGTGTACGACGGCCTGCTGGACACGGATCCCGGCCTCGCCGACGCGGTACGGGCCCGGCCGGCGCTGGCCGCTCAGGTCACCGGGGCCGGGCTGCCCCTCGTCCCGTGGGGGCGCACCCGGCCGTTCGGGCGGCTGGCGGGCCGGCCGTGGCAGCCCGGGGAGCTGCGCTACGAGTCGAAGTCGGCGGCGCACGAGCTCTTCGGGCGGATCCTGGCGGACGGCGGGCATCCCGGGATCGTGCTCCCCCGGCAGTGGCGGGCCGGCGGGCGGTGGGCGGCGGCCCGGATGCTGGCGGCCCGGACGAGGGCCGGCGAGAGCACCGTTCTGAAATCGGAGCACGGTGTGGGGGGTTCGGGCACCACGGTGGTCACGCCCGAACGGGTCCGCGCCGCGGGCGGGGCGCGGGCCGTGCTGCGGCGGCTGCCGCGCGGGCCGCTGCTGGTGGAGGAGTACGTCGGTGGGCCGGTGTCCGGGGCCGGCGAGGGCCCGCGGGATCTGACGTACGACGGTTTCGTGGACGACGCGGGCCGCGCGCACGAGGTGGGCGGGGCGGTGATGGACGTGGCGGACGGCTGCTACCGGGGCGCCACGGTGGGCCCCGGGGTGGTGCCCGCGTGGGCGGAGAAAGCCCTGGTCTCCTTCGGGACGGCGGTGGGCCGGGCACTGGCGGATTCCGGCTACCGGGGCTGGTTCGACGTGGACTTCGTCGCCGACGGGGAGGGGCGGCTCGCGCCGACCGAGACGAACCTGAGGCTGACCGGACCGTCGATCGCCTTCATGGTGGCGGCCCGGCTCGACGCGCTCCGGGGCGCGGGGCACCTCGTACGGATCGCCGACCGGGTGGAGCTGGGCGCGCGGCTGCCCGAGGCGCAGCTCGACGAGTTGTGCACGGCTCTGGCCCGGGGCTGCGCGGAGCTCGGGGCGGTGTTCGTGCCCGCGATCCCGACCGGTGCCTTCGAACCGGTCCCCTGGCTCGGAGTGCTGGTGGCCGCGCACAGCAGGGAGGTGCTGGACGCGGCCGAGGCGCTGGTACGGGCCGAGGCCCTGGCGGTGGGGGCGATGTTCGGCCCGCCCCGGTCCTCCGGCCGCAGCTCGTGATCTTCATGCCCGGGCGCCTGCCGCCGGTCGTGGACGGCCGGCCTTCTCACCGGGCGGGGACGGGGCCGGTCAGTGCTTGAGGTGGATCGTGAAGCGCCGCGTGCCCGTGCCGATCGTGTCGGCGTGGACCGAGCCGCGAGCCCGGTCGAATTCCCCGGTGCCGCCGGTGATTCCGTTGTCGAACGAGGGGGGCGGGCCCGGGACCAGATTGCCGAAGACCATCCCCTGCACGGAAAGCTGGCCGCCCGGGAGGGTGTACGTCACGACGCACTGCTCCGCTCCGCCGTTGTCGACCCGGGTGGTGGTGCAGGTGCCGCCGGTCTCGCCGACCTGGTTGCCGGCCTCGTCGAAGAGGTTCGAGCGGAAGGCGGTCCGGTCGCCCTGGGCGGCGGCGCCGCCGGGGTTGACGGGGAAGCGCGTCTGCTCCGCGAGCCGGCCGATCAGGGTGATGACCCGCTCCTTGCCCTTGTCATGGGCGGAATCGGCGTCCGTCGTTGCGGCGGCCGCGACAGGGGTGCAGGCGAGAAGGGTGACCAGCGCAGTGGCCGTACCGAGACAGACTGCTCTGATGGGGCGCATCGTGGGGCTCCTGAGGTTGATGCTCATGGATGGTCGGATGACGAAACCGTCATCCGATTTCATTCATAACCTCGGCTGTGTCGCCTCCCCGAACCTTCCGGCGCGACCCACCGGCAGATCTGACCGATCGGACCAAACCATGCCGGCCCTCACGGTCTGCGGCCGGGGCCCAGAGCTCCGGTCAGCGGTCGGGCCAGTCGTCGACGGGGTCGTGGAAGTCGAAGGGGTCGGCCGGTTTGCTGACGACGTAGGCCGCGACGACGACGCCCGCGATCATCAGGGGGATGTTGAAGGCGTAGACGAGCGCGGCCTGACGCGGCCAGTCCTGTTTGGCGGCCAGCCGGTAGAGGTTGTCCTGCGGCCACCAGGCCAACAGCAGGTAGGACACCGCCAGATGGGCGGCCACGGTGAGGGACGGGCTGCGGCGCTGGCGCAGCATCCGGGCGCGGCCGCCGAACAGGAAGACCACCCCGATACCGAAGGCGACGCACTCGAACACGTAGAGCAGGAAGAACAGGAACGCCCAGGGCTGCGGCACGCCGCCGAGTTCGGTCGAGCCGGGCCAGAGGAGATTCGTCAGGATCAGGGCGACGAAGCCCAGTCCGACTCCCCCGCAGCCGGCCGCGCAGCCCGCCGGGGTCTCTCTCTGGCTCGCGGCCGACCCGTACTTGCCGGCCTTGCTTCCGGGGCGCCCCGCCGCCGCGGGCATGATGGGCAGCGGCAGGGCGTCCCGGTCCTCCTGGCCCGTTGTGGTGCGGGGCAGGGCGCGCAGCCGGATCACCGTGCGCGGGGACTCCTCCCTGAGCACCTTGCCCGCCAGGTGGTCGCGCAGCTCCTCGATGTCCGGCAGCAGGACCCGGCCGGCTCCGGTCGGCCCGCCGGGCGGCGGGGCCACGTACGCGACGAGCCGCCGCGGGCCGCGGGGGCCGTCGACCCCCTTCAGGATGACCGCGCCGATGCCGTCGTGGCTGCGGATGGCGGATTCGACGGGATACGGGTCGAGCCATCGGCCGCCGGGCAGGGTGATGCGGTCCCGGATCCGGCCGCCGTACTCCAGCAGCCCGTCCGCGCGGAGCCGGCCCAGGTCGCCGGTCGGTATCGCGTCACCGCCGTCCGGCGGGAGGAGGCGGATCTCGCCGCCGTGCACCTCGGCCCGGAAGCCGGGGAAGGCGGTGCCGAGCAGGGAGATCTGTTCCGGGTCGTCCAACGGGTGGGGCAGCTGCGGCAGTTCGAACCAGGTGCCGATGCCTGCGCACTCCGCGGAGCCGTAGACGTTGAGTACGCGCGCGCCGGGGCGCAGCCGCATCTGCAGGGTCGCCTGCTCGTCGAGGTAGAGCCGGTCGCCCGAGACGGCCAGCAGCCGGAGGGTGCGGGCGGCGGGGTCGGCTCCGCGATGGGCCGCCGGGGTGAGGGTCTGCTGTTCCGCGTCCTCGATCAGCAGTCGGGCGGCGCCGGCCGGGTCGGTGTGCAGCACGGTGACGCGCTCGGTCGCGACGGCCGCGCGGATGTCCTCGGGCTGCCAGCCGGAACGCGGGGAGAGCACGAGGGCGCCGCCCGAGCACAGGGCCCGGGTCCAGCCCGCGGCGAAGGCGGTGACGTCCGTACCGACCGTGAACAGGTGGCGGTCCTGCGCGGTCGGCCGGGCGACCTCGGCCCAGCCGTCGTGGGCGGCGAGGAGCAGTCCGTGGCCCACGGGGACCGCGCGCGGCTCGGCCGCCCCGGTGAACAGCACCGCGGCGGTGCGGCCGGGCTGTGCGCCGGCCGACCCGGGAAGCCGGTCCGCGGGCGGATCCGAGGCCGGTTGCGCGGACGGATCCGCGGGCCGGTCCGCGGGCCGGTCCGCGGGCCGGTCCGCGGGCTGTTCGGCGCGCGGGCCGCCGATCGCCGCGGCCTCCGCGTCGAGCCGGATCACGCGGGGGCCGCCGCCGTCGTCGAGGGCGGCGTGCTGGGCGGCATCGGTGAGCAGGACGAGGGGCTGGGCCGCGGCGAGCTGCCGGCGCCCGGAGCGCGGGCTCCGCACGTCGAGGACGGCGTAGGCCCCGCCGGCCTTGAGGACGGCGAGGAGGGCGACGATCAGTTCGCTCTGGCGGGCGGTGCCGACGGCGACGAGTGCGCCGGGCGGCAGGCCGGAGCCGAGCAGACGGCGCGCCAGCCGGTCGGCGCGCGCGTCCAGTTCCGCGTAGGTGAGGCTGTCCGGGCCGGCGATGAGCGCGCGGGCCGCCGGGGTGTCCCGGGCCCACCGCTCGAAGCGGTGCAGGACGGTGTCGGTGGTTCGTTTGCCGAAGCGTACGGACTCGGATCCCTGCGTCATGGACCGATGATGCCACCGGGCACCGACAACGTACGGGGGTCGGCAAAATCGCTCGTGCGGACGGGAGTTGGCGCACCGTGCGGGCGATCCCGGACCGAATGCTTGACCTCAGGTTTGGTTGAGGTCCTAGCGTTCGGGTCATGGACATGGAAGTCACCGCGTGGACATCGCTGCACAGCGCGATCAACGCCCAGCAGGACCGCCGCCCGCTCTCCCGGGCCGGCCTGCGCCGCGTCGCCGCCTTCGCCCGCCCGCACCGCCGCGGGCTCACCCTCTTCCTTCTGCTGAGTGTGGTGACCGCGCTGCTCGCGGTGGCCACCCCGGTGCTCGCCAGCCGGGTCGTCACGGCCATCGTGGAAGGCCGGGACGGCTCCGCGGTCACCCGGCTGGCCCTGCTCATCGCGCTGATCGCGGTCGCGGAGGCGGGGCTCGGACTGCTGACCCGCAGACTCTCCGCCACCCTCGGCGAGGGACTCATCCTGGATCTGCGGACGGCGGTCTTCGACCACGTGCAGCGGATGCCGGTCGCCTTCTTCACGCGGACCCGGACCGGGGCGCTGGTCAGCCGGCTCAACAACGATGTGATCGGCGCCCAGAGGGCGTTCAGCAACACCCTGTCGGGGGTGGTCGCCAACACCGTCACCCTGCTGCTGACCCTCACCGTGATGCTCGGCATCTCCTGGCAGATCACCCTGCTGGCGCTGGTGCTGCTGCCGGTGTTCGTCCTGCCGGCCCGCCGGATGGGGGCCCGGATGGCGGCCATGCAGCGGGAGGCCTCCGCGCTGAACGCCGCGATGGGCACCCAGATGACCGAGCGGTTCTCCGCCCCCGGCGCGACGCTCGTCAAACTCTTCGGGAGGCCGGCCGACGAGTCCGCGGAGTTCGCGGCCCGGGCGGCCCGCGTGCGGGACATCGGCATCCGTACGGCGATGGCCCAGTCGGCCTTCATCACGGCCCTCACCCTGGTCTCGGCGCTGGCCCTCGCGCTCGTCTACGGGCTCGGCGGGTTCTACGCCCTGCGCGGTTCCCTGGACGCCGGTTCCGTCGTCGCCCTGGCCCTGCTCCTGACCCGGCTGTACGCCCCGCTGACCGCGCTGGCCGGCGCCCGCGTCGAGGTGATGAGCGCGATGGTGAGCTTCGAGCGGGTCTTCGAGATCCTCGACCTCGAACCGCTCATCGCGCAGAAGCCGGACGCCCGCCGGGTGGCGGACGGTCCGGTGGCCGTGGAGTTCGACCGGGTCTCCTTCGGCTACCCGGCCGCCGACAAGGTCTCCCTCGCCTCCCTGGAGGAGGTCGCCGCCCTGGACACCCGGGGCGGTACGCAGGTACTGCACGAGGTGTCCTTCCGGGCGGAGCCGGGCCAGATGATCGCCCTGGTCGGCTCGTCCGGCGCCGGCAAGTCGACCATCGCGCAACTGCTGCCGCGGTTGTACGACGCCGACGCGGGCGCGGTCCGGCTCGGCGGGATCGACGTACGGGACCTCACGGCCGACTCGATCCGCGAGACGCTCGGCATGGTCACCCAGGACGGGCACCTCTTCCACGAGTCGGTACGGGCCAACCTGCTGCTGGCCCGCCCGGAGGCCTCCGAGGAGGAGATCTGGGAGGCCCTGCGGCGCGCGCGGCTGGACGGGCTCGTCGCCTCGCTGCCGGACGGGCTGGACACGGTGGTCGGGGAGCGCGGGTACCGGCTCTCGGGCGGGGAGCGGCAGCGGCTGACGATCGCGCGGCTGCTGCTGGCCCGGCAGCGGGTGGTGATCCTCGACGAGGCCACCGCGCACCTGGACTCCACCTCGGAGGCCGCGGTGCAGGAGGCCCTGGGCGAGGCCCTGGCGGGCCGGACGGCAGTGGTGATCGCACACCGGCTGTCGACCGTTCAGGCGGCGGACCTGATCCTGGTGGTCGAGGACGGCCGGATCGTGGAACGGGGCACGCACACCGGGCTGCTGGCGGCGGGGGGCCGGTACGAGGAGCTGTACCACACCCAGTTCGCGGTGTCGGACGGCGAGGCACCGGTGCCGGGCGCATGATGCTGTGACGGACATCAAACTGGAGCTCGTCGCCGTCCCCGTCACCGACGTGGACCGGGCCAAGGCCTTCTACGAGAAGCTCGGCTTCAACGCCAACCACGACGTCACCGTCAGCGAGGACATCCGCTTCGTCCAGCTGACCCCGCCGGGCTCGGCCTGCTCGATCGCGATCGGCAAGGGGCTGACCCGGATGACCCCGGGGGCGCTGGACAACATGCAGGTCGTCGTCACCGACATCGAGGAGGCGTACGAGGACCTGCGCGGCCGGGGGGTGGAGGTGACGGAGATCCAGGACCTGCCGTGGGGCTGATTCGCTCATGACCAACCTGCTCGAGGCCCGACCGCCACACCGTCCGGACATGCCCACTCGCCGCCGAGGTCTTCCACCGCGCGATCACGGACCGGATCCCGTTCCGGTGGGTGACCGCCGACGCCGCCTACGGTACGAGGGCCGTGTTGATCTCCCGGACGTACTCCTTGGCCGCCTGACTGGTACGGGCCGTGGAAGACCGTCTACGAGGCTGGACGTGGGCCAGGAGCCGGTCCCAGGTTCCCTCCGCCGACCAGCGGCGGAACCGCGGTCGGTCCCGCGGCGGACTGAGCACCAAAATCCACCTCGCCTGCCCTGCACCCCCATGCGCTGACGGATCTCCGTATCGCGGCACCCGGGACCTCAGCAACCCCCACCGCACCGACAGCAGCGATGCCTTCCAAGGTGCCTGGAGTCAAGCCGGTCAGCCGGGGCCGGTCGGGGTCTGCGACCGTGTCGGCGAGCATGTGGCCGCGGGTGAGGGCTGGCCGATGGGGTCGCCGCCGGTGACCAACGGTCCAGCGCCGCATACGGCGCAGGCCGTCCCGCCCGGATCCCTCCCCGAATTGCCCCGGGCGGTGTGCCCGGTCTCCCGCTGGGACGGCCCGGCGCCGGCTCAGGGTGCCAGGTGGGCCAGTACGGCGGCCAGGGCGCGCCGGACGGCCTCGCGGGACGCGTCCGTCGGGTCGAGGGTCTCGAAGCCGTGGTGGCCGTCCGGGACGTCGACCACCTCGACACGGGTGCCGTGCTCCTTGGCCGCGGCCAGGAACTCCTCGACAGTGGCCGCGATTTCGGCCATCTCCAGACCCGCCCTGGTCAGCACCACCGGCAGCTCGCCCGCGCCGGCCAGCGCCGGCCAGCGCCGCCACCGGGTGGAAGCGGGGGCCGGTGAGGCCCCAGTTCGGCAGCGGTGCCAGGATCGGGTAGGCGGCCGCCAGGCAGCGCAGCCAGGCCGGCGGGGCGTCGAGGTACTCGGCCGTGAGCGGCCCGCCGCCGGAGAAGAACCAGAGCGCGATCCGGTCGGGGTCGACCCGCGGGTCGGCCCGGACCAGTTCCACCGCCGCGGCGATGTCCTCGGCGGAGTCCGGGTAGCCGGTGAGGTCGAACGGCCGGCGGTCGAGCGTCACGCCCACCACGCCCGCCTCAGCCGCGAGCCGGGCGTACCCGGGGAACATCGGCCAGTCGCGCGGGGTGACGTCGGTGTCGGCCGGGACCGGGCCGCCGTGCACGAACACCACGGCCGGGAGGGGGGCCGGCCGCGCCGTCGGAGACGTACAGATCCACGTGCCCGGTCCCCTCGCGCGGGACCTCGGGCACGTCCATCAGGAACGGCCGCAGGTGGACCGGGAGTTCCTCGGTCGCGGGGATCAGCCGGTGGCCCTCCCCCGCCGCGGCCGCCAGCAGGGTGTCCGCCAGCTCGGCGGGGACGGAGAGCATCGGCCAGTACCCGGTGGCCAGTTCGAAGAACGAGGCCTGCGGGGTGGCGAGCGCCTGGAGCCCGGGAAGGCCCATGTTCACCAAGTGCTGGAGCATCTCGATGCCCGCGCCGTTGCCGTTGCAGAGCACGCCGCTGGTCGGCACGCCGTAGACGGCACCGGTCAGCCTCAGCGGCTGGAGGAGCGTGCCGAGCGGCTGCGGGACGGCCCGGCGGGTCAGCCGCTCCAGCGCGTCGGCGGGGATGCCGGCGGTGCTGCCCCAGCGCTGCCACTCCGCGTCGAACGCGGGGGCCGCGAGGACCCCGGCCCCGGGCCCGGCGGCCAGTTCGTCCCGCAGTACCTGGTCGGGCACGGCGGCCAGCGCCGGGACGCCGTCCTGCGGCATACCCGCCTCCACGTACACGATCCGCGCGATCCGCCCGGCCCGCTGGTCGGCGGCGCCGAGCACAGGGTGGATGCCGTAGTCGTGGCCCACCAGCACGATGTCGTCGCCCGGCGCCACACCGTCGATCGCCCGCAGCACGTCCGCGACGTGCGCCTCCAGGTCCGCACCGGCCTCCCCGCCGAGTGTCACCGCGTGCGCCCCGGCGCCCGCCGCCCCGAGCCGCGCCGCGGTCTCCTCCCAGACGTGAGCGTCGGTGAACGCACCCGGCACCAGGATGAACTCGGTCATGGCCTTCTCCCCCGTACGTCACCGCCGGGACCTCCGCCCGGGGCCCGCGCCGAAGCGCACCGACGGCCTCGATTTCCTTGATCATCCGGCCGCCCTGACGGGTGCGCTAGATCCTCCCCCTGGTGGAGGTTCAAGTGGTGTCCTCGCACGACGGTCTGTGGAGCATCGGCGAGCTCGCCGAGTGGGCCGGGACGACCGTGAAGACGGTGCGGTTCTATTCGGACCGGGGGCTGTTGCCGGAGGCCGGGCGGAGTTCCGGGGGGGGCATCGGCGGTACGGGACGGCGGCGTTGGACCGGTTGCGGTTGATCAGGTCGCTGCGGGCGCTCGATCTGCCGGTGTCGGAGGTGCACAGGATCGTCGAGGACGAGGACATCTCGGGTCCAGTGCTCGAGGCGGCCGTCGCGGATCGTCTCAGTGAACTGGGCACAGAGATATCGGCGTTGCGGTGGCGCGAGGCGGGGCTGAAGCTGCTCGCGGAGAGAGCGCCGCAGGAGCGGGCCGAGGTGCTGCAGCTGGTCGGCGGGGTGACCAGTCCACCGACCACGGACTCGCTGGCGCGGTTCTGGCGGGCGTGGCTGCCGCTGCGGATGCCGGCGGGGGCGGTCTCTGCGTTCCTGGCGGCGGCGGTGCCGCAGCCGCCCGCGGAGCCGGCGCCCGGGCAGCTGCTGGCCTTCGCACAGCTGCATTCCTTCGTCACCCGCCCCTGTCCGGGCGACACCGGGCCCTGCCAGCCCTCGGCCCACCAGTTCCCCCCGACTTCCGGCCGGAGGTGCTCTACGACGGGCTGGCCGAGGCGTACGAGCTGGCCGCTGCGGCGCAGCCGGCCGCCGCGCGCCGGGGAGGCTCTCGACTGCTTCGTCACCGCGTCCGCCGCCTCGTACGGCGCCCCCGACACTCCGGGTTTCCGGGGCCTGCTGGCCGCCCGGCTCGCGGCCGACCCGCGGATCGACGGCTACTGGGAACTGGTGGCCCAGGTGAACACCCCGCAGGGCGCCCGGCCCGACCCCACCCCCGGCACCGCCCACGAATGGCTGGTGTCGGCCTTGAGCTCCGTTTCCATGGCGGACGCCGCCGCAAGCTAAGCCATTTCCTGCGGGTCGAGCACGGCACGGTCGACGGCTACCTCCTCCACCACCCCATGGACCCCACCAAGCCGTACCTCGCCTACTACCTCCAGAACCAGTGGCAACGCATCAAGCGCGCCGGCGAGGTCGACGTCCCCGACGGCCTGGTGATCTACAGCCTCCGCCACTTCTTCGCCTCGAAGTGCCTCACCAACGGCATCCCCATCACCGACGTCGCCGAGTGGATATGCCCAAGAGCCTCGGCATCGCCTTCAGGATCCACCGCCATCTCATGCCCGGCTCCATCGGCAAAGCCCCCAAGATCCTCGACATGGGACTCGCTGCATGACAACCCAGCCGAACCTGAAGGCGGCCAGCCCCGGCGGATGGCGAGTCCGCGGTCAAGGGTGTGGTGGCCCATCAAGTGAGGGCGGCGGTGCCGGCCTCAACTCCGCTCGGCGGCCTCTTCAGCAGCCGCGCGCCCTATTGCTCCAGCCGTAGATCGTGATCTCGGTGGTGAGGGGCGCCGAGGCGGCAGGTGGCCAGCGTCGATCATCTTGCCCGAGAGCGCCCACGCCGTCGCGGGCGTCGGCTCCTTCTCCGTCTACCCGAGTTCACCGAGACGGAGGGCATCCCTTATCTCGCTGAGCTTCGCGGTCGTGGCCGGGGTCCGCACCTGCGCTTGTTCAGCGAGTCGGAGGGCGTCGTCAATCTCGCTGAGCTTCACGGAGGACAGGACGGCCGCCCGCTCTATCAGGTCGTCCCGGGACACAGTGGTCAGCCACGTGCACGGGGTGAAGCCTGGACGCGGGAACGCGAGCCGCAGCACGCCTTCGAACGGCAGTCCTTCACCGGTGCCGACTGTCACTTCGATGCCCAGACCTCTGATGTCGACGCCCGCCGGAGCGACGACCTGCATCACCCGGATCCCGGACGTGTCATCTCCCGACAGCAGTACGACCAGCCTCCGCTCGTCGAACTGAACCCACCAGACTTCTCCACGTTGCACAAGTCCTCCAGACACATGACGGCAGGCAGACGCTGCGCGACCCTGACGCGCTGCGGAGACGGGTGCGGCCACCGTTGATCATCGGCGTGTGAAGACTGAAGATCAACCCCGACGTCGGGTCGGGCGGTTGGTGCTCGTCTGCTGTCGGACCTGCCGCGCAAAAGCTGCTGGACCATCGCAGAGTGGGCCGGAGAGAGCACCCCCGACGGCATGCAGCACCTGCTCGGGCGGGCCAAGTGGGACGCCGACCAGGTCCGCGACGACGTGCGGGCCTACGTGGTGGAGCACCTGCGGGACGACCAGCCGGTGCTGGTGGTCGACGAGACCGGCGACGTGAAGAAGGGCACCGACACCGTCGGTGCCCAGCGCCAGTACACCGGCACCGCGGGCAGGATCGAGAACGCGCAGCTCGCCTTCTATCTCGTCTACGCCGGCCGCCGCGGACACGCCGCGGTAGACCGGGAACTGTACGGACCGGCTACACCTACGCCCCACAGGCCAACCACCTGCTGGAACTCAGCCGCGCCGAGCGACTGTTCCCCATCACTGCACGCCCGAACACCAGAGTGCGTCTGGAGCGGGCGCCGCGAACCGGCCGGATGAGAACGATGTCCGTCATGCTCCAGGTGGACAACGACCACGGTCCGGTCGCGCACTTGCCGCCGCCTGGAGGCTGATACGCACCCACCCGGGTGACCTCCGCCCGATCCACGGCCCGGTACCTCTGCACCACGCACACGCCAACGCGAGGATGCACGAGCCGGTTTCCCCGATTCTTCGCGGCTGGAGTCCCTCATTGCTCGAACGCAAGCAGCTCAAGGGCCGTACCCAGGTCACCTTCATCCTCCCCGAGGACGCCCCGGACGGGCCGGTCAGCGTGGTCGGGGACTTCAACCACTGGAACCCCGCCGCCCACCCCCTGGAGCCCCGCGGTGACGGCACCCGCGCCGCGACCGTCGCCCTGCCCGCCCGCAGCGCGCACTCCTTCCGCTACCTCGCAGCCGGCGACTACTGGTTCGACGACGAACACGCCGACAGCCACGACGGCACCAACAGCCGCCTCCACACCTGACCCCCGACCTGCAGGCATCCGCCGATCCGCCTCCGAGCCGGCCCTGCATAGCGGCCTCCCTGGTCACCCGCGCCTCTCGTTGGACCAGCAGTCACCAGCGGCCGCGCAGCGGAAGGAACAGTCTTCCCACACGGCAGAACCACGGTGACAGCACGCTTGACGCCCCGATCCCCAGGTCCTGACCAGCACCGAGGTGAGACCCCTGTGAGCAGTCCGGCCAGCCTTTCGGGCAGCTCCCTTGCTGCCCTGCGCCACTTGAGGGAGAAGTGGGCGATCAACACCGTGCCCCTTCGCTACGAGGACGTCTCGGGTGCCTGGTCCCGGAGGTCGAGGGAGACCTGACCCATGACGAGCTGGTGTAGGCCCTGCCCGCAGACGACGAACGGAGCCAGCTTCCCGGACCAGGCAGCCCCCAGCAGCCGCGGCTTCGGCGAAACCGCTTAAGAGATCGTCTCAACTGGCTTGATCACTAAGCTGACTCTCGTGATGACGATGGTGGAGCGTCTGGTTCCAAACGGGTTGTGGGAGTTGTTCCAGCGGGTGGTTCCGGCGGCGCCGGTGCGGCCGCAGGGAGGGGGACGGCGCCGGTATGGGGACCGGCAGGTGCTGGCTGCCATCGTGTTCGTGGCCACTACCGGCTGCACGTGGCGGCAACTGCCGCCGGGCTTCGGCCCGTCCGGACCGACCGCGCACCGCCGCTTCACCGAGTGGAGCCAGGCCCGAGTATGGGGCAAGCTCCATCGCCTGGTCCTTGACGAGCTCGGCGCACGCGGCGGACTGGACTGGTCGCGGTGTGCGATCGACTCGGTGAACATGCGGGCCCCCAAAGGGGGGACCTGACGGGTCCGAATCCTGTGGATCGCGGCAAGAAGAGATCAAAGATCCACTTGATCACGGAGCGGACCGGTCTGCCCCTCTCCATCGGGATCTCGGCTGCGAACACCCACGACAGCCAGGGTCTGGAGCCTCTGGTGCGGGGCATCCCGCCCATCCGGTCCCGCCGCGGGCCGCGCCGCCGGCGACCGGCCAAGCTGCACGGCGACAAGGGCTACGACTACGACCGGCTGCGCGCGTGGCTCCGCTCCCGCAACATCACACCACGCATCGCGCGCCGGGTCATCGAATCCTCCCAGCGCCTTGGCCGTCACCGTTGGACCGTGGAGCGCACGGTGGCCTGGCTGTCCGGATGCCGCCGTCCTCACCGTCGCCACGAGCGGAAGGCCGAACACTTCCTGGCGTTCGCCGGCATCGCCGCCGCCCTGATCTGCTACCGCAGGCTGACAACCTGACCGGCGAGCCCTCCGAGCTGGGATGATCCATCCCGTAACCGAATGCCCCCAATCGAGGGGCTTACCTGCTGCACAGACTGCACACACCAGCGAGGAACGCCATGACCGACTACCTGGCCGCCGCCATGGCGATGCTCGGCCCTGCCCAGAACCGCTACGCGGACCCCGCCGCCTGGGACAAGCTCCACGCAGAAGTCGGCATCCGGCTGCCGACCGACTACCAGACCCTCGTGGACGCATACGCTCCCATCCAGCTCAACGGCCACCTGTACCTGCACCACCCCGCGACCGAACGCTGGAATCTGGGCCAGGACATACGGGACACGGTCCGCGCCTGGTCAGAGGTGTCCTGGGACGGCCTCGACCCGGAGGAGGACCCTCGGCTGCTTTTCGGACTCACGGAGTTGAGCTTCGGCACCCGCGACGGACTGTGGCCGATCGCGGGCACAGACCGAGGCGAGACGATCTTCCTCGTCGTTGCGAACGCCACGGCCCCCTGGCTCCTGACCGAAGACGGCGAAGGCGGCTGGGCACGGTACGACATGAGCTTCGCCGAATGGCTCTACCGCTATCTCATGGGCGAAGACATGGCCGGCCCCAACACCTCCGCCTTCTACCCCGGCCCGGTACAGCTGCGCCGTCTTCCGATGACCGCCGACGAACGGCCAGAGCCGTGGAGCGGGCCAGACCGCGGCATGTAACCCTGCCGCCACGACAGTCGCAGGCACCCACCCAGTTGCCTGGAGAACCAAACGAGACGACCTCTAAGGGCCACATGTCGACCTCCCTTTGCGCGAGTGAGATGCCGAGGACAGGGCAGGCGGAAGAGAAGGACAGCAGGCGCCTCCCCGCTAGTCGTCCCCATGCTCTTCCGAGCCCACGTGTAAGGAGACCTGTCATGCACAGTGCCCCGCCGGAGCCTGAACTTCCGGATCGTGTGCCGGAGAAGCGCGGCGCCCTCACTCCTGACCTTCCACCCGCAGGCCCGTCCGCCCCCGACCTCCCGGACGCCGCGGCCGGACGACCCCGGCGCGGCAGCCACGAGAAGGGCACGCGCGAGGAGGGCGAGCAACCCGCTGCCGGCCCGGGCAACGCCAAGCCACAGGAGCCGACCGACTGACAAAGGCGGTGGATCATGGGCGAGAAGGACCCGAACCCCCGCCCGGCACTGCTCCCCGATGAGGGAGCCATGGTGGACGAACACGGCCGCCCCCCAGGAGCTTCGTCCAGAACCGGCCCGGGCGGGGGCCCGCCCGCCGACCCGGACCGCGTGGCCCGAGCCCGTGCGGAGAAGCGGCGGGGGAAGGCCCGAAAGGACGGGTCAGCCTGAGGCAGCAGCCCGCACTGGCGTACCCCGGCCCCGTGAACTCGCGCTGCCGCAGTGCACGCCGGTCCCCACGGAGACGTCAAACCGCGCAATGGGGTGCGTCTGCGAGCCCGGGGCGGTGGGGCTGCTCTGCTGAGGGGCCGTGCGCAGGGGCTCTGCGCCAGCGGGCTTCGCAAAACGAGTAGCGGCCGCTTCGTCGGCTCGTCGGGCGGTGACGGCTGCCGAGCTGACGGCTCACGTGGTGGCGCACGGCAGGCAGGACGTGCGAGCGGTCGGTTCAAACGGTGCGGGTGACCGTCACCAGGACGGTGACGGGTTTGGGTGTGCCGTGTTGGGTCAGACAGGCGGTGACTGCGGTCCGCACGTCCTCGCGAACCTGTCGGGCGATGTCGACGACGCGACGGTCAGCGTGCAGGATGCAGCGCACTTCCACGTGCCATCCGCCTTCCGAGGTGTGTTCGCAGCGGATCCCGGACGCCTCGTGATGCGAGGTGGTTCTTGCCGTGATGGCGCGGGAGGCTGCGAGAGCCAGCCTGTCGGCGAGCGCGGGCTGGAGTGCGGCGACACCGGGAGCAGCAAGGGCTGCTGCGGCTACCGCCTGCTGGATGTCCTCAGGGTGGGGGGCGGTCATCGTTCGCTCAGCTCGAACCGCTCGCCACCCGGCACACTGTGGAGTTCCAGCACGGCATTGATTTCCAGGTCGACGGCCGTGACGGCGAGACCGAGGGTGTGCTCAGCGGCGTTGAGGACAGCTTGTCGCACCTTTTCGGCCCGTTCCCGCAGCGGCTTGTCGAGCGCGGCTGCCACCGTGATGGCGACGGAGTGGCCGCCCGGTACGGGGGTCAGGCGGCAGCTGGCCGCGCGGGCGCCGAGGACGGTGTCGGCGGCCCGACGCAGCACCTTGGCGGCGGCGCTCTCGGCGATGCGCAGATCGTGGTCGGGATCGTCCAGCCAGAGCATGGTCCCCAGTCGTGCCTCGGCCCGGACCGCGTTGATGACCCGGTTGGCGAGGCTAAAGCTGTCGGGTTGATCCTCGGCGCGTAGAGCACGGGTGGCCCGGTCCAGGGCTGTCAGCCCTTCGACAGCCTCTTGGCAGTAGGGGCAGCTGCTGCTGTGCGGGTCTGCGGCACCGGCGGCGGGGTCCCGGGCCTCTTCCCAGGCGCGGCCGAGGGGGCGTCCACAGGGCAGCAGCTCCGCGCCGGCCAGCAGCTCCGCGTCAGGGATCAGTGATGCCTCGGCCCTCGGGGCGCCCACGTTCTCGGGCTCGTCGCGGGAGGTGAGGTGCGGGTCGTCTAGCGCCATGGGCGCATCGCCTCCATCAGAGCGCGCCGTGCGCGAAAGAGTCTGCCGCGCACCGTTTGTTCGCTGGTGCCCACCACGTGGGCGATCTCTTCGTAGTGCAGGCCGTGCAGCTCCCGCAGGACCCAGCACACGCGCAGCTCGGGGCGCAGTTCCATAAGCGCTCGCGCCAGGGCCGCCGTCGCTGCGTCCGCCTCAGCCACGAGCGGCGGTGAGCTGTCCGCGTCCGCGGCAGCGGGTTCGGGGACGACGTCCAGGGGCAGAGGGCAGGGCCGGTGACGCAGAGTGTTGAGGCAGCGGTTCGTGACGATGCGGTACATCCAGGTGCCGAACGAGGCGCCGTGGCGGAATTCCGGCAGCCGCCTCCAGGCGCTGAGGAAGGAGTCCTGGACGGCGTCCTCGGCGTCTGCCCGGTTGCCGAGCAGATGCTGGGCGAGGGCGACCAGGCGGCCACCGTGCCGACGCACCAGCACGGCGAAGGCTTCTTCATCCCCTTCGGAAGCCCGTACCGCCAGGGCACTGTCGTCCAGGTCGCCGGGAGTGTCCCGGTCCGCGGCGACGTCGGCGATCGGCTGCGGCGCCGGCCGCAGCGAGAAGTCTGCGCCGTGCGGGAGCGGGGGTCTCGTCCGGTTGCGCATCCGCCGCTCGCTTTCTGCCGGAGACGGTCGCCGCGGCCTGCGTACGCACTCCTCGATGGTATGCGGTGTGTGTCACGCCAGCCGGGTGAGGAATGCCCCTGCGGCGTGTCTAAAGCATGAGGGCACCGCACCGGCGCCCGGATGGACACCCTGGGGAGGTCCTCATGTCGGACACCATCAACCCCACGGCGGGCGGGATCGAGTCGCGCCCTGCCGGCAAGGCGCTAAAGGGCCACACCGGCGCCGGGACGGCTCCCGAAACGCGGGGCCGGACGACCATCGCCGACAGCGTCGTCGAAAAGATCGTAGGAATGGCCACCCGCGAGGTGCCGGGCATCCACAGCCTCGGCTCCGGCATGGCCCGCACGCTCGGGGCTGTGACGGACAAGGTCCCCGGGGGACGTCCAAGCGTGTCCCGCGGCGTGAAGGTCGAGGTGGGCGAACGGCAGGCCGCCGTCGATCTCGCCGTCGTCGTGGAGTACGGCGTTGCCATCGTGGACATCGCCGCCGACGTCCGCACCAGCGTCATCACGGCCGTGGAACGCATGACCGGCCTGGAGGTCGTCGAAGTGAACATCACCGTCGCCGACGTCCACCTGCCCGACGAGAAGGACGACGAGGAGGGCGAGGGCCGCGTGCAGTGACCCCTCGCAGCCCACGGCATCCCCGCCGCCGGGCGAAGACGCGATCGACGTGAAATTCAGGTGAGTGAGATGAGCGCAGCAACCACGGGCCTGCTTGCCGGCATGGCCCTGGGCTTCGCCGCATTCTTCGGCGGCTTCTGGGCGTTTCTGCTCGTGGCGTTCCTGGGCCTGGTGGGCCTGGTGATCGGCCGCATGCTGCAGGGTGACCTGGAGCTCTCCGACTTCACACGCTCCCGGGACCGGCAGTGACCTCGCAGCCTGCCGCTGATTCGCCCGGCGGAGCAGCAGCAACCCGGCCGGTCCTACCGGCTGCCGAACGTGGCGCCACGGTGATCCCTGAGAAGGTGGTGGCCCGCATTGCGGCCCGCGCCGCGCGGGAGGCCCTGGCCACGCACACGGACACGTCAGCCGCGCATGCGGAGCTGGCCGCTCCGCACGCCTCGGTCACCGTCGGGAGCGGCACAGCCCGGCTGGGACTGACTATGGACTTGCCCTACCCGATAGACCTCGCCCGTGCCTCCCGCCACGTGCAGCACTACGTCGGCGAGCGGGTCGCCCGTCTGACCGGGATGCGCGTCACTGAAGTGACCCTCGCCATCGAGCGCCTGGTTCCCTCCAACGGGCTGGAAGACCGACGCGTGCAGTGAACCGGTCCGCAGGCGCACCGGGAAGGAGAGCCGGTATGAAACGGGACCAAGCCCACCCGGCCGAAACGGAGCAGCCCACCGCACCGGACGAGGTCACCTCCCGCACCGTGGGGCAGCTGGCAAAGCAGTCGGCCGGCCCACGGCCGACCGTCAGGCGCCCGTGGTCCGCACGCCGGATACCCGCGGCGCTGACCGCCCTGCTCATCGGGGCCGCGGCCGGGACCCTCCTGTTCGACATCATCAGGGTCCATGCCGGCCGGACCGCCGCAGCCTGGCGCACGCGCCTGGCCGACGAACTGGCCACCCGCCCGCTGGATGACACCTGGATGCAGATCAGCGCGGTCGTCATCGGCCTCCTCGGCCTCTGGCTGATCGTCATGGCCCTCACCCCCGGCCTGCGTGACCAGTTGCCCCTCAGAACCCCCGACGCGCAGACGCACGCCGTGCTGGACGGTGACGCCGCGGCACTCCTTCTGCGGGATGCCGCCATGCACGTCCCCGGGGTCAGTGCTGCCAGGATCCGGATCTCCCGGAACCGCGTCGGGGCCCGGGCGGACGTGCGTTTCCGTGCCCCGGCCGATGTCAAGGCCGATCTCTTGGTCGCTCTACGGGAGGAACTCGCCCGGCTTGCCCTTGCCCGCCCTCCTCGGCTCGCCGTTCGGGTACGCCCACGCCGGAAGTGACTCGCCCCTGAAGGACCACGGTCGAGCGAGAGACAGGAAACGGATCCCATGAAGAGGAAGTCCGCGATCAACCGAGTCCTGCTGGCCCTGACAGGCATCGTCCTGCTCGGCTCCGGCATCCTGATTCTGGCGGGTGGCTTCGACTTGTACCGGCGCTGGCGGCTGACACCACCCGACGGCTGGCCCCTGACCGCTCCCGACGGCGTCCTGCTCGACGCCGCCGATCGCACCCGCTGGACGGACGAAGGATGGTGGTGGCCCGTGGTCATTGCCGTCTTGACGCTCGTCGTTGTGCTCGCCGTCTGGTGGCTGCTGGCGCAACTGCGCCGCACGCACCCCGGCCACATCCCCCTGGGCGGACTGCCCGTCGTGGACGGTGTGGAACTGCGCGAGCGCGCCCTCAGCGACGCTCTGGCCGCCGACGCCCGACAACAGCCAGGCGTCCAGAAGGCCCGGGCAAGGATGGACGGCTCGGCCAAGCATCCGGAAGCCCACCTCGACCTCACCCTTGCCTCCGACAGCGCCCCCGGCCCCGCCCTCCAGGCGCTGGTCGACGGTCCGCTGGAACGCGCCCGCCAGTCCACCGGCCAGACCCACCTCCCCGCGAAGGTACAGCTGCGGGTGACTCCGCACAAAGCCCACCGCGCCGACTGAGTCTCGTGCGCCCGAGTACGAGCCCGACAGGCGTAGCTCTGGAAAACGAGTGCCGAGCCCGGGAAACGGCTCCCCCTCAAGCTGGAGGGGGAGCCGTTTCGGCGGGTGGTGGGCCGATCAACGCGCCGGGTCAGGCACGGCGGTGCCTGTTGCGAGTGAGGAGGCGGTAGAGGATGAGGAGGATGAGGGAGCCGACGATGGCGGCGATCCAGGTGGAGAGATCGAAGAAGCCGTCGATGGAATCGACGCCGAAGATGACCTTGCCGAGCCAGCCGCCGAGCAGGCCGCCCGCGATGCCGATGAGCATGGTGATGATGAGGCCACCCGGGTCCTTGCCCGGCATGAGCGCCTTGGCAATGAGGCCCGCGAGCAGCCCGATGAGGATCCAAGCAATGATGCCCATGATGCCTTCCTACCTCGTCCTGTAAAGCCGGTGTCAGTTCAGCTTCTTCACTGTCCGAGCACTTTCAAACATCCGAATGTGATCTTCCCGCCGAAGCCGATCGGGGTGATCGCGACGCTCCGATGACGATCGCCAAGGACCTCTCCAGCGCCTCCCACGCAGGCTCGTGGAAGCCCTCGATGTCATGGCGTGCCGGTGGTGTTCACCGAGGTGGTGTGCTCGGATGCGGCCGTGCATCCGCTCACCGACTCGGCCGCGAATACCTAGGGCGACAACCTCAACGCGGGGGTGCAGAACGGTGTGGGCTCGCTCTGATGCATCCATTGGGGCGATCAGCTGACCGGGTCTGTCTGAGCCGCTCGCCTGGCGGGGGACTAATGGCTCGCGCGCTCCGAGCGCATCCGTCCGCCCGGTGAACGCCGAACAGGTGGCGGGCACCACTTCACAACACGGAGGACTGAATGCACGTGGAGTCGGTTGCTCATCATCTCCTCAAGACCTCCGGGCGGAAAACCGTGCTTACCTCCCCGCACCCAGCCGCAGCGGCAGTCGACGCCGACGTGACCGCCGCCGCAAACCGGGCCATGCGGGCCTGCGGCGGGTCGGACCCCCACGTGCCTGGGGCCCTCCGTGTCGCTGCCGCGCTCGAACTCATCCAGACCTGCGCCCTCCAGTGGAAGTTGCCCGGGCTGGACCAGTGTTCGGCGGAGTCACCCCTCGCAGGTCGCCCCGCTCGCCCGCATGAACAATCCGTTCGACCCACGGTCAGCGCTTGGCGCTCGGGACCGCCAAGGGCTCGCCAGGAGCCCTCTTCTTCGCCGCCTCCATCTGTTCGCCGAGTTCGGTGAGGCGGTTACGGCCCATGGCCTTGCGGACGTCGGGGAACCACTCCTTCTCCTCCTCCTCGACGTGGTGGCGGACGTTCTCCATCAGCACGCTCATCTTGGCGTCGAACCGCTCGTCGGCCGCGTCCAGATCCTTGAGCTCCGACAGCATCCACAGCACGACGTGGTGCTCCTCGATGCTCTCCAGGACGTGGTCCCTGGTGTCGGGCGCCGCCTCCCGGGCGGCCGGGTAGAAGATCTTCTCCTCGATCCAGGTGTGCGTGGTCAGCTCGTCGATCACCTTGTCCGCGATCTTCCGCTTCTCCGCGTGAGCGTCATCGCCAGCCTTCTCGAACTGCTTGAACAGCCTCTCGACCGTCTTGTGGTCTTCCCTGAGCAGCACGATCCCGTCCACCAACGCCTCCAGACTTCGCAGTACCGGGCGGCGCGGCCGGCCACCCACGCCCGTTTACCCCGGCCCACGCTTGCGATGCTCGCCCAGAACGAGGGATTGGCCAGGATGGGCGACAGGCCTACGCCGTCCGCTGGGGTACCGGGCAGGCGCACCGTCGATTTAAACCCGTTCGACTGCTTGTATGTCCATGCATCGCGGGTAGGGGCTGCGCATGACAGGTATCGAAATTCTCGCGGCCGAAGGCCAGGCCTCACTCTTCCTCATATTCGCCGGAGTGGTTCTGGTCATCCTCCTGATCGGTGCCTTCTGGTACGGCAGCCGACGCAGGCGCCGCGAAGTACCGCCGACCGAGCAGAATCCCGTCGCACAACGCCGCGAGGATTCCTGGCAGACCCCGGAAGAGCACGCGCGCGATCAAGAGGCCCAGGAGTATCCCCGACCTTGAGTACACGGGCCGGACCCATAGATCCGTGGACCTGGAACGGCCAGAAGGATCAGGGCCCAGGCTCGTTCAGCCGCGAGAAAACAAAGGCTTCACCGGAGGAAAAATGCCGCACGAAGAGAACGACCTCATCACCTATCACGACGGGCGACCGGATCTGCAGGAGGGGCGGATTGAAGAGGCCCGTGACCAGGGCCCGCATGCGGTGTACCGGGTGCGGAACGCGAAGACCAACGAAATTCAGGTCATAACCCAGGGCCAAATCGACTGAAGCGTCCGTCCACGCGGTAGCGCTCCGAGGTGGGGCGTGGCAGAGCGGCCGTGCCCCGAACGCAGGTTCCGGGCATGGCCAGTCACCATCTTCCGTGAAAAACGGGGGTGCTGAATGGTCCGGGCGGTGCCGGCCAGAGCGGGGAGGCGGGCCGGCACCATCGGTCGGTCAGCCCGGCCGCCCTCCACCCAGACGACGTATGGCCACTGCGCCCGATCGCTCGACCGAAGCCTTGACTACGGCGAAGATCGCTCCCTGGATCGCAGCGGCAAGCAGGATCTGCCTCCACGTGCGGTCTTCGTCAGTGGCGTCCGGGGCATCACCCTCACCTTCGATGATCTTCCAGGCCTGCCTGAACGCGGCCCCCGCGACCATGCCGCTCGCCGCTCCGAGGAGGAGTCCGAGGGGCTTGTAGGCAGCGGTGGGGGCCTTCATCGGCGACGCGCGCGGCTGCGGCGCACCAGCACGAGGGCGATGATCACAGCGCCGGCGACCAGGAGCGGAGTGCGGTTGCCTCGTGCGGCCGTCGCGGCTTGGCCGGCCTTCTCCAGAAGCGGGTCGGGGGTCTTGTCCGCCGCGTACTGTCCGGCGCGGGTCGCGCCGTCCCACACCTGTGTGACGGCATGGGCGGCATTGTCCAGGACCGAGTCGGGGGTGTTGTCCCGCACCAGGCGGGCGGCTTGTTCCGCCTTCTCGCGGATCTGATCGGCGATCAGGGAAGCCTTCTCGGCGCTTTGCTGCTTCATGGCGGCGGTCTTCTCCTTGGTTCGGGCCTCGATGGCGGCCTTGGCGGCCAGAGCCTCAACGGCCTGTTCTGGCTCATGCGCGAGTGCGCTCCACGTTCTTGCACAGCGCATACCCCGGCACCGCCTCAACACCCGCCCCCGCGAGCAAGAGCTCTGCGCGGGCCGACGCAGTAGGACGGCGATGAAGACCGCGGCTCCCCCTCGCCGGGCCGGTCGTTCGGGTGCAGTCGGCGCCAGGCCGGGATGGCGGCGTGGCAGCGGGCCCCTGGGCGGCATGCGCGATCTGCTGCGCGGCAGACCTCTGGGCCACCCCGTACACCCGTGCTCGTGCAGGTGCCCATCGGATGCTGGCTGTCGGCCTCGGTACTCGACTTCGTGCCCGGGGCACACCACGCGGCGACCACTCTGACCGCCGTCGGACTGGCCGGCGTCGCACCGGCAGCGGTCGCCGGCTGGGCAGTCTGGGCGGACACGTGGCCTACCGGCAGGCCGTCGGAGCGCACGCCGCAACGTGAGGGGCCCTACGCGCCCCGTCAGTACCCTCTGATGAGGCCCGATCCGAGCTGAGCTCCGGTAGGCCTCCCCCAGAGCCTTCGCCAAGCCGAGCCTTGGGTCAGGAGGGTGGAGTTGCAGGCCTCGACAATCTGGAACGTCGAGCGACCCGGGATGACGTTGCGGCCCACGATCTCACGCTCGACCAGGGCGGCCTGCTCCTCGCAGCCCGACTCCCGCAAGAGCCGCACCGCGTCGCCGAGCTCGAAGTCCGCAGTCCCGGTCAGCTGGTGGAACCCGTAGAGGTGGCCACGGGCCCGCTCCGTGGTTTCCAGCGCCTTCGAAAGCGCACCCGTGTTCTCGTCGACGCCGTCCGGAACTTGGTGTGCCGGATCCATCTCCTGATTGCTGTTCGATGCAGGCAAGACCTCCTGCCCAGCCACCGGGATAAAAAACACATAAAAATCGCATGCATGTCCCGGATGCGGTCGGGCAGATGGCGCTTCGGAGGTTGATAACTATGGTTCCCCTGCTTCTCGTTCTTCTGCTGGTCCTTCTCCTCTTCGGCGCGGGTTTCGCGGTGAAGATTCTTTGGTGGGTGGCTATCGCAGTCCTGATCCTGTGGCTGATCGGTTTCGTTGCCCGACCTAAGGGCGGTAGTGGCCGCTGGTACCGCTGGTAGCCGTACGACAGCGCAGTTCTGACTCTGCACGGCGGTGGCCGGCCACCCCTTCCTTGGGGTGGCCGGCCACCGCCATGTCATTGTCGACAGGCCTTCGCCGACACGCAACGAATGGAGGAGCATAGCGGGGGCATTCGGAGGCAGCAGGGACGGTCGCCGTGATGCAGCAGGGGACCTGCTCGCCTCCAATGATCGACGGCCGCCCCGGTCTCGAATGTGATCCGGGTGCGTGAAGTCGAAAAGGCGGGGCAGACGAAGTTCAGGCGGAACGCAGCGCAACCGCCGAGCACGACGTACGGAACAAGGAGGATCGGTGGAGATTTCATTCTCCCGCCGCCCCCTCCGTTGACCGAGGAGTTGTTTTCGCGTGACTGAGAATGTGTGGAGTTACCAGCCGACCGCGGGCCACCTGGCCGGTACGGACCTGACCGGCTACAAGGTCGAGGCGACCGACGGCAGCATCGGCAAGGTCGACAAGCACTCCGACGAGGTCGGTGACGCCTACCTGGTGGTCGACACCGGCGTATGGATCTTCGGCAAGGAGGTCCTCCTGCCGGCCAGCACGGTCGTCAAGGTCGACCCGGAGGACAAGAAGATCTTCGTCGACCGCACCAAGGAACAGATCAAGAACGCCCCCGAGTTCCACCGGGACAAGCACCTCGGCGACACCGGCTACCGCGAAGAGCTCGGCACCTACTACGGCACTGGCGCCCCCTTCGGCGGCCGCCCCGCCTGATCGCACCCCCGCCACGAAGCCGGTCCCGGCACCCCTTGGGTGCCGGGACCGGCTTCGTGGCGGGGTCAGCCACTTTCGAAATCGAGGACCTCGGCCAAGGGGGTTTCCTGCTCCTCGACGTCCGCAGCGCTCCTGGCAATCACCACATACCGCCAGGAGCGACCGTCGGGCGGTGCGTCGGCGTAAAGGACCACGCCCTCGCCGCGGTCCGGGTCGAAGGCGAGGCGGGAGGCGCGCAGCCGGGCAAGCGCCTCGTCGAAGTCCATGGGAGTCCGTGTCCAGCCCTTCGACACCGACCATGCCGGGTGTGCGTTGGCAGTTCCCTCCGTCAGCCGGGTGACCATGGCGTGGGGTGTGGTGGTGGCCGTACGGCGGATGTTGCTCTCACTCGCGTACACGACGCCGTCCGTGTCCACCAGGGCGTCGAGCCCGAAGGGCCCGGCGTAGCCGTGGTCGGCAAGGTAGCGGCCCAGGGCCGTCCCCCACTCCTCCAGCTCGCCGGCCACGTGCGCGCAGGACGGCGGCAGCGGAGAGACATAGCCCGTGAAAGAGCCCTGAACCGTGCGCATCGCTCCGCTGAAGAGCGCGCGCGTCCCGGAGGCGGAGACCTCCACCTGGACACTGACCGACTCGGCCACGTCGAGGCACTCCTCCACCACCCATAGGCCCTCGGGCCCACCGACCGTATCCAGCGGCAGGCTCGCCCCGCCCCTCAGCCCGTCGCGGGACACGAAGCGCATCCCGTGTCCGCCGGCGGAACGGTCGGGCTTCACCACGACGCCCTCGTGGTCCCGCAGGAGCTCACGCGCCACCCCTTCGACCTCCGGGCGCCGGCACATCCGCCCCGCAGGCAGCCGCATGCCCAGCTGCTCAGCCGTCTCGCGGAACCCGGTCTTCGTGTTGAGCAGCATGGTCGTCTTCAGGGCGGCCTCTGCGGCCTCGACCGTGGGATACGGGTGGATGTCGATGCCGATGTCCCGGGCAAATGCGATCGCCGACGCGTCCAAAGCCGTCGGCAGTAGCGCCGCACCCCGGTCGCAGGCGAGCGCCCGAACCTGCTCGACGAGGCCGGCCTCGCGCACCGCCCGGGCCAGCGGAACGGCTCCGGCAGGAGGCACCTCGATCACCGCGACCGATTCCGGGGACACCCCGGTGAGGTCGTGGACGTAGCGCAAGAACTCCCGGCTCAACCGCACGGGAGTGACGAACACGTCCCCTGGTCGAAGCAGCCACGCCTTCCGCGGCGCCTGCTGGGCCCACGTCGTCAGGATCTGCCCCTCGTCGAGATCCACTGCCAAGTCCGAGAGGAAGTTCGCGAACACAACGATCGGGCCCGTCTCCGTCACCGCCCTGCTCCTCTGGTTGCCGCACGTCCGCCCAGGGAAGCCTGTCAGGGAGACGGTTCCCACACCTCGGGGCCGGCCCCCCGCCACTCCACGAAGTCAGGGTCGGTGAGGTCGACATCCTCGGCGTTCTCCCTACCTGCCGCGGCGAGGAAGGCTCGGACATCGGCTGGGCGATGCGCCACTCCAATGGGCACGCCGTCATAGCGGACTCGTCGCCAGCCCTGCTGGTCGGGCGGGTAGATGATCAGCTTGGCGGCCATGGGCCCAGCCTCTGCCGCACCAAGCTCCTTGGCACCCCTTCACGTCCAATCGGGTGACCTTCACCGGGCAGCTGCCGCCTGGGCACCGTCCGCGGTCGGTGCACGCCAAACTGCCCGCCTTCCGGCAGGCGCCTGCCCACGAACCTCACGCCTCTCATCCTTCCTCTGGATGCATGCGGGCGGGTAGCGCCCACTGACGGCTGAACCCGATCAGCCGGTGACGAGCACGGAGTCATCGAGGGCGCCCGTGCCGGGCAGGTGGTGGCGGGCGGCAATCAGGGCGGCGTGCACGTCCGTCGTGCCAGTGGCCACGCAGAGCGCCCGCTCGACGTCCTCGGTCTCCCCGCGTACGGGAGAGTCGCCTTCCGCGGCGTCGAGTACGGACAGCGCCCAGTAACGGTCGACGAGGCCGGGAAGCACAGCCGGGTGAGCCATCAACATGGGAGGTTGCCTTTCGCCAGCGGATCCAACAGGTGGCCGTCGCCTACCCTTCCGATCACCGTTGAACCCCGTCGCCCTCCGACGCGCTCCACTGCTCCGACCGCGATGCGTCAGGCTGATACCTCGCGGCCCCGTCAACACGAGCCGGCCACACTCGTGACCCCACGGCAGAGGCGGCGTGAGGAATCTGCCGCCGTCGGCCAATCCCCGCTCGGCGCGCGACGGCTTCCCGGCGATGGGGCCCTGCCCGGACACCCACCGCCGGGACATCCTTCTCCAATAGCCGAAGAGGACGGCACAGACGATGGCACCGTCCTGAGGCGGAACGGTTGACCCGCGTCCCAGTCGGGGTGCGTGGCGGCATCAGGTGGTGCGCGGCGCTCTGAGGGGGGCTCCGGCCGCGTGGAGGCTGGCGAGGGTCTGCCGGTAGGAGTTGACCAGGCTGGTCTCCAGGTAGCTGACCCCGAGCTCCTGGCAGTACCCCCGGACGATGATCTGGGCCCTGCGCAGGTGCGGGCTGGGCATGCTCGGGAAGAGGTGGTGCTCGATCTGGTAGTTGAGACCGCCCAGCACGATGTCCGTGAAACGGCCTCCGCGCACGTCGCGGGAGGTCAGAACCTGGCGCCGCAGGAAGTCGGGCCGCTCGTCACCTCGCAGAACAGGCATGCCCTTGTGGTTCGGGGCGAAGATCGAGCCGAGGTAGACGCCGAAGAGGCACTGGTGGACGAGGAGAAACACGACCGCTTTGCCCGGCGGCAGAACCAGGAACAACGCGCCGAGGTAGGTGGCGAAGTGCGCGGTGAGCAGGGCCCCCTCCCACACCCGGTGACTGAGGGAACGGTCGAACAGCGACCGCACCCCGGACACGTGCAGGTTGAACCCCTCCAGGGTGAGGAGCGGGAAGAAGAGGAAAGCCTGCGATCGGCCGAGCAGCCGCGGCAGCCCCCTCGCCGCGCGGGCCTGGTCCTGCGTCCAGACGAGGATGTCCGGGTCGAGGTCGGGATCGAGGTTCTCGTGGTTGGGGTTGGCGTGGTGTCGTGTGTGCTTGTCCTGCCACCAGCCGTACCCCATGCCGATGCCGAAGTTGCCGGCGATGCGCCCGGACACCTCGCTGGCCTTGCGCAGTCGGAAGACCTGCCGGTGGGCGAGGTCGTGCGCGAGCAGGGCCACCTGCCCGAACACGAGAGCAAGGAAGGCGGCCGCCGGCAGTGTCCACCAGCTGTCGCCGATCAGGAAGAAGGCCGTCCACCCGGCGGCGTACAGGACCGTCACGGCCGCGATGCGCAGTGCGTAGTACCCGGGGCGCCGGGCCATGAGACCCGCCTCCTGGATCTTCCGGGAGAGTCGGGCGAAGTCGCTCCCCGAATCCGCCCGTACGGGAGGAGGGCGCATCGCCTGGGAGGAATTCATGATCAAGAGTCGCTTTCCGTAGTCTGTCTCGGAGGAGCGGCCCCGGCACGCGCGGAACGCCCTGTGCCGGAGCCCACCCGGCTCGCGGGTGACGCTCCCGTCGTACTGCGCATACCCGGGATGTCGACATCGACGTACTTCCCGCCCCGCGCCGTTGTCCCGGCCTCGGGCGAGCGGACGCCGGCCCGGGACGCCGACCGGGCCGGCACGGTTGCGCTACCGGGCGGAGCCCTGTCGGGAGGCATCTGCCCCGCTACTCGCACTCGCCCCGAGGGCCGCGCGTACACGCAGGGCGTCCATTCGCCCTCGCATGGCGGAAGCGGCGGCTCCCGGGGTTACCGCGTGCTGAAGAGTCGAGGACGCAGTGCCCGGGTGACTGCCGAGATGCGCAGCTCCTCCAACAGCACGAGCTGCTTCTCGGCGCGCTCCGCCAGGGCGTCCAGGTGCTTGGTGGAAAAGCGTTCGTCGGTGTCGGCGAGGATCCTCAGGGTCCGCCAGCAGGCCTTCTTGCCCTGGACGCCGAGGAGCATGGACTCTGCTTCCAAGACGTCGCTGAGGGGCGAGCGGGTAAGGAGGTGGCCATTGGTCTTGAGGCGGCCCGCCTTCTCCGCGAGCCAGCCCATGGCCGCCTTGGAGTGGCTGATCGGGACCTCCAGAGCGGCCATGATCTGTGCCAGCGAGTCACGGTCCTCATCGGCCTGACGGGTCAGTTCGGTCAGTACCGTGTGCGCCGCTGTGCTCGTCTGCGCCTCTGCGGCGCGCCGGAAGAGTTCCAGGCCCCCGGTAGCGGCCGAATAGTGGTCGTTGAGGTAGATCGCGAGCAGCTGGGCGCTTTCGGGTCCTCCATTTCGGCTCCCGGTGTCGTCGCAGGTGTCGCCGGCTTCGGGGTGCATTTCTCGCCCCACCGAGTCGCCGAGCTCCTGCCAGCTGTCCTCGAACTTGGTGAGTCCTTCGCGTTCCAGGGTGTCGGTGACGTCGGTGATGTCGGCGCCCGCCCGTTGCAGCGCCTTGAGGTGGGCGCCGGCGGCCGCGTAGTCGTTCGCCGTCGGCGGGTGGACGGGGAGGGTGCCGTGGTCTGCGAATGCGGCCAGAGTGGCCCTCGGCATGGTGTTCACGGTGCCCGTGATGACGAGTTGGCTAACGTACATCGTGTCCGGGTAGGACGGGTCCTTCACCCCGGTGGACGCCCACAGGGGCCGCTGAACGCGGGCGCCGGCCGCGGCGAGGCGCTGCCAACGCGGCTCCTCGGTCATCTGCTCGTACGCCTGATATGCCAGGCGGGCGTTGGCGACCGCTGTCTTGCCCTTGAGCGCCAGGGCCTCTGGGGTGCCGAGGGTGTCGAGGCGGCGGTCGACCTCGCTGTCGACGCGGGAGACGAAGAACGAGGCGACCGAGTGGATGTCCGACAGATCGCGTCCCGCTGCCTGCGCCTGTTCCAGACCTGCCTGGTAGGCGTCCATCACGTCGCGGTAGCGGTCCAGGGAGAAGATCAGCGTGACGTTGACGCTGATGCCCTCGGCGATGACGGCGGTGATCGCCGTGAGACCTTTACGAGTGGCCGGGATCTTGACGAACAGATTCGGCCGGTCGACTGTTTGCCACAGCTTTCGGGCCTGGACAATGGTGGCATCGGCGTCCTGCGCCAGGCGCGGGTCGACCTCGATGGAGACCCGTCCGTCGATGCCTCCGGTGCGCTGATGGACGGGGGCGAGGACCTCGCAGCCGCTTCGCACGTCGTCCGTGGTCAGGGCGAAGACTGCGTCGTCGACACTGGTTCCCGCGTTGCCGAGGCGGCGCAGCTGCTCGGTGTAGCGGTCCCCCTTGGACAGGGCGGAGGCGAAGATCGTGGGGTTGGTCGTGACCCCCACCACGTGCTTTTCGGCAACCAGCTCGATGAGCTCTCCACCGGCCAGGAGCTCGCGGGACAGGTCGTCGAGCCAGACCGCCACTCCGGCCGCGGACAGTGCTGCAAGGGGGGCGGTGCCGGTGGGAACAGACATGTGAGACCTCCAGATGGCGCGGCGCCGCTCGCACTGGGGTGCTTCTCGCCCGGCGGGCGGGCTTGCCGGCGGCGGCACTCGACCCGTGGTTCCCTTTGCGCATGCCCGCCCTGTCCGGCTGCAAGCGCGGATCTCATGGGGTGAGGCAGGGGCGCAGGGTGAAGAGGCTGCGGGTGCCGGTGAGGTCGAGGACGCGTAGGGGTTGGCGGGGGACGCCGCGCAGGTGCAGCTCGCCGTGCTCGGCGCGGGCGCGGTTGCGCAGGGTGAGGAGCATGTTGAGGCCGCTGGAGTCCATGTGGGTCACGGCCGACAGGTCGAGGGCAAGGGTCTGACCCTTGAGGGCCAGGGTGTCGGTGGCTTGGGTGATGGAGGGGCAGGTGGTCATGTCGAGTTCGCCTGCCACGGTCACAACCGTCGCGTCGGGTTGCACACTGACACCGAGTTGAAACCTGATGGGGAGCATCACTGGTCCGCCGTTCGGGATCGAAGCCCATTACGGTCGGCTCCCGGCGTGCGCGGAGGAGGCCGTCAAGCGTGCAGCCGTCGGAAGGCCACTCACAGCCGAGCGAGACCACCCGTACCCGCCGGTCGCTTTCAGGCGTGTGGGGTCTCCCACCAGACCAGGCTGGTTCCCCTTGAGCGTGTCACGCCGAGGCTGGGAACACCAGACCGCCTTATCCGCCCGGCTGCGGACGCACCCATGACCGTGCCGCAGCGGTCCGTAGTCGCCTCTGTGCGCACTCGGCAGACGGCGTCGCGGTTTCCGTTCGCGTAGCGGGGCATCCGCCAGACAGGCACGCCGGGCGAAGGAGGAACAGGTGACCACAGCCGTCCTGGACCAGTCCCTGTCTCGTATTGGCTGGCCCGGAGCAGCAGCTCGTGAGGCCACCCGTGCCTTCCTTGCGCGCGCAGCCCGGCTACGGGCGCCCACCAAGGGCGGGAGCATGGATGACGTCCTCCTGGTGGTGGCCGAGCTCGTTGCAAACGCGATTCGACACACCGACGGTCCCTCTTCCCTCCATCTGAAACTGTTCGATGACGCCGTCGATGTCTGCGTCTCCGACCGCAGCCCCCGGCCGCCCGAGCCGAGGGTCCCTCGCACGGACGGGACGGGTTGGTGGGGATGGTTCATGATTCAGCGCCTCGCAACCCACATCCGGATCAGACCAGCAGTCGGTGGCGGCAAGATCATCTGCGAGGAACTCCCCTGGTAGCAGGGTGTCGGCGCGGCGTGTTGCCGACACGGCCGAGCCGACGCCTGTACTTGTCGCCGCGCGGCTGCGGGATCTCCGGCCGCCTGGGCGTCCCGTGGTGCAATGTGCTGTGCGACGCCGCCTTGGCGCGGGTCTTGCCGATCCGGGACGAGTCCCGGCCGCCATCACGCGATAAGGGGTCGTTGTGACCGCAGGAGAGCCGGACGACGGGCAGGCCTCTCGTCACCCCATGAGCGGGAGCCGACCTGGCCGGGCGATGACGTTGGCGGAGACGTTGGAGGCTGCGGAGGCCGCGGCGCCCGTGGAGTCGCTCGATGTGGTCGCGCGCATGCTCAAGGAGCACCTCGGGGCAGCCTCGGTCTCGTTCTTGATCACTGACTTCAGCGGCAGTTCGGTCGTACGGCTGGGGGCTGCGGGCAGCGTCGAGACCGGTGAGCCGGCCGCGCGCATTCGGCTGCGGGGAACCCTGTACGACGATGTGATCCGCAGCCAGCGGCCGCAGGTGGAGGAAAGGGGCGACAGTGAGCTGGTGCGGGTCATCGCCCCGGTGACCAACCGGGGGGATGCCATCGGGCTCCTGGAGCTGTTCCTGCCCGCCGCTCCGAGCGCCGAAGTGATGCTGGAGATCGGTGAGACCGCGCACGCGCTGGCGTACATCGTCATCGCGAACCGGTCCCATACCGATGTGTACCAATGGGGCCGACGCACCAAGCCCCTGAGCCTGGCCGCTGAGATCCAGCACCGGCTGCTGCCGGCATCGCTGGCGTGTGAGGCCGCCCAGTTCGCGCTCGCAGGGGCCCTGGAACCCGCCGACCACGTCGGGGGCGACACCTTCGACTACGTGATCGACCGGGATACGGTCCAGCTCTCCGTCACCGACGCCATGGGCCACGACGTCGACGCCGCGCTGTTGGCCACCCTCGTCGTGGGTGCCCTGCGGCGGGCGCGGCGGGCGGGCGCCGACCTCGACGAACAGGCCCGCCAGGCCGACCAGGCCATGCGCGATCACGGCCGCAGCGGTTACGTCACCGGTCAGCTGCTGCGCATCAGCCTGCTCGACGGCCGGGCCGAGTTCGTCAACGCCGGGCACCCCTGGCCTCTGTGGATGCGCGACGGGCAGGTGCAAGAGATCGTTCCCGAAGTCGATCTACCGTTCGGCCTCAATGTCCAGGCATCGCCGGCCGGCACCTACCGGGTGCAGACGCTGGACCTGCGGCCGGGTGACCGGCTGGTGATGCTGACGGACGGCATGCTGGAGCGCAACGCCGAAAATCTCGACCTCTCGGACCTGATCCTCCGCACCCGCACCCTGCATCCCCGCGAAGCCGCCCGCACCCTCATCGGGGCGATCGTGGACGCCGGCAACGGTCATCTGGACGACGACGCAACCGTCATGTGCCTGGACTGGCACGGCATCGGAAACTCCCAGCGTGACGCGGCCACCGGGGCCGACCTCGCCGATGCCTCACTACCGTCGAGGACTGGACGCCGCAATCCGGGCGCGTAGGGGGCAGCAGGCTCATCGGGCGTTGGCCATCCCGGATCTGTCTCACTTGAGTCTGACGGGTGCGTCGTCGGTGTACGGCCCAGGAGAGCTGGGCCCCTCCGCACGGGCGTGCCGGCCAGCGGGCCGGTTTGGCTCGCTGCTGGTCGGACACCGGTCAGCGGGTCTCGCCGCCTTGGACGTCGGTCACAGGTCCGGACAGGCTAGTCGCCGTTTCCGAACGCATGGTTTCGGGTCACACGTGTAGGGCCTGTCCCCTGTGTCTGGAGATGTGATGTCCGAGAAGAATCCGGTCAAGGCAGTTACCGACAAGATCACCGGCGCCTTGCACGGCGACGCCGCGCCGACCGACGGACCGGAGGACGGCGTCCCCGGTAAGCCCGCTCCGGTCTCCCCGCAGCTGGTGGAGCCGACCGAGCCAGTAGAGCCGCTGCCGCCGAAGGCAGATCAGAGCGGCCCGGAGACTGTGAGTCCGACCGGGCAGCCCACCGGCGCGGACCAGGCCAGGGTCGCACAGAGCGGGGCATATCTGACGACCGCGCAGGGCGTACGTATGCCCGACACGGACCACTCGCTCAAGGCGGGCTCCCGGGGGCCGGTGCTGCTGCAGGACCACCACCTGCGTGAAAAGCTCATGCACTTCGACCACGAGCGGATCCCGGAGCGTGTGGTCCATGCCCGCGGCTCGGCCGCGCACGGCGTCTTCCAGTCCTACGGCACCGCGCAAACGGTCACCAAGGCCGCGTTCCTCGCCCGGGACACCGAAACGCCGGTGTTCGTGCGGTTCTCCACCGTGCTCGGCTCGCGCGGCTCCGCCGACACCGTGCGCGACACCCGCGGCTTCGCGACGAAGTTCTACACCGAGGAAGGCGTCTTCGACCTGGTCGGAAACAATATCCCGGTCTTCTTCATCCAGGACGCCATCAAGTTCCCCGACATCATCCACGCCGGCAAGCCGCACCCGGACCGCGAGATCCCGCAGGCACAAAGCGCGCACGACACGTTCTGGGACTTCGTGTCCCTGCACACCGAAGCCACCCACCACACCCTGTGGAACATGTCCGACCGCGGGATCCCCCGCTCGTTCCGCATGATGGAGGGCTTCGGGGTCCACACCTTCCGCCTCGTCAACGCCCAGGGCACCTCGACGCTGGTGAAGTTCCACTGGAAGCCCAAGCTGGGCGTGCACTCCTTGGTGTGGGAGGAGGCGCAGATCCTCGCCGGGGTGGATCCCGACTTCCACCGCCGGGACCTCTTCGACGCCATCGAGTCCGGCGCCTTCCCGCAGTGGGAGCTGGGCATCCAGACCTTCCCCGACACCGACGACCAGACGTTCGAGGGCATCGACCTCCTCGACGCCACGAAGATCGTCCCGGAGGAGCTCGCTCCGGTGAAGCCGGTCGGGCTGCTGACGCTGAACGCGAACCCGTCGAACTTTTTCGCCGAGGTCGAGCAGGTCGCCTTCCACACCGGACACCTCGTCCCGGGCATCGACGCGACCGACGACCCGCTGCTGGCCGGCCGGATGTTCTCCTACCTGGACACCCAGCTCACCCGGCTCGGCGGCCCCAACTTCCCGCAGATCCCGATCAACCGCACCCACGCACCCGTCAACGACATGCTGCGTGACGGCTTCCACCAGACCGCCGTGCACCGGGGCGTGGCTCCCTACAAGCCCAACAGCCTCGATGGCGGCTGCCCCTTCTACGCGGGCACCGACACGGGCACGTTCACCGGCGCGTTCATCGAGGTACCCGTCGAGGTTCCCGCCGGACGCAAGGTCCGCGAAGCACCCGCCTCGTTCGCCGATCACTTCTCCCAGGCGCGCCTGTTCTGGCTCAGCATGAGCCCGGTCGAGCGCGAGCACATCATCGCCGCCTACACGTTCGAACTGGCCAAGTGCTACGAGCAGGCCATCAAGGAACGCACTCTCGGCGTGCTCGCCAACATCGACCCCGAGCTGTGCGCCCAGGTCGCGGCCGGACTGGGCCTGCCAGCGCCGGCCGCCACCGAGGTGCTCGTCGATGCCCGCCCCAGCCCCGCCCTGTCCCAGGTCGGCCGCACCTGGCCGCTGGACGGACGCGTCATTGGCATCGTCACCGGCCAGGCCATGGACATGGTCGGTGTGAACGGGGTACGCCGGGCCATCCTCGACGCCGGAATGGTGCCGCTGGTCGTGGCGGCCGCAGGCGGAGTGCTGGGCACCGGCGACGACACGGTGACGGTCCAGCGCACCTTCGCCACCGCCCGCTCGGTCGAATTCGACGCGCTGATCTTCGCGGGCGTGCCCGGAGCGGGCGCCGACGCCTACGGTGCTCGCGATGCCAAGGCCGGAGCCCCCAGGCCACCCGTCAGCGACCCTCGGGTCCTCGCTCTGCTCACCGAGGCCTACCAGCACGGCAAGGCGCTCATCGGCTTGGGCGGGGCCGAAGCCCTCTTCGAGGCCGCCGGGATCTCGGTCGGCGAACCCGGCGTCGTCGTCACCGACGGCGCCCAGGGAATGCGCCAGCTCATGGAACTGCTCGCAGCCCACCGCGTCTGGGAACGCTTCCCCGCCGCCATGTGAGACCCCGTCCCCGCCGCGACCGCACCCCCTCGGGTGCGGTCGCGGCGGGCAGATGCCTGAGGCAGGCGTACGACCTGCCGATGGCCGCTCCCGCACCGAGCACCACGGGCCGCGCGGACGTCGAGCGGAGGGCGACGAGGTTCCGTCCAGTGCGCATGCCGGGATCTTGCCGGTCACGGGCCCACGTGCTGTGGCCGGGCCGCACCTTTGGGGAAAGCCACCGGATGCGTGCCCATTCAGGACCTCCGAGCATCGGCTGCGATGCCGTGCGGGCCGAGCCTTAGCCCTCGGGGGTCGCGGTAGGGGTTGGTTGCTTGGGCGGCGCGGCGGTATTCGGCGTTGAGGCGCTGGGCTTCTTCGAGCTGGTCCTCGAGGATGATGATGCGGCAGGCGGCCTCGATGGGGGTGCCCTGGTCGACGAGTTCGCGGGCGCGGGCCGCGATGCGCAGCTGGTAGCGGGAGTAGCGGCGGTGCCCGCCTGCGGAGCGGAGCGGGGTGATGAGGCGGGCTTCGCCCAGAGCGCGGAGGAAGCCCTGGGTGGTGTCGGGCATTTCGGCCGCCCGGCCCATGGTGTAGGCGGGGCAGTCGTCGTGGTTGAGGCGTTCGTACGAGTCGTCTGCGGTCGTTCACGTCTCTCTCGTGGAACGCGTGGAGGGGCCCTGGTGCCGTATGGCACCAGGGCCCCGAAGGAACTGCTACACCATCTGCCGACCCTCATACTGCGTCGGCGTTCCATGTCCGCTGACCCGACCGGCACGGTGCCGGGGGTGCGGGGATCGCGGTTGCTTGACCGGAGACCACCTCACTGTCGATGTCCTGCGGTACCCGGGCTCAGTCTTCGACCCGGGCGATCCTGATGGCGCTCGGCTCCTCCGTTCTTCCCTCGGTGATCAACTGCTGGTACTGCTCTACTGCGTACTACTGGTGGCCTGACTCAGCGCCACTCTCCGGCAGCCAGCCCCGTCGCCCGTCCTGCGTCTGCTCTGGCTTAGAACCCCACTGCCGAACTTCCCGGTGCGCGCGCCTGCAGCCGACGCCTTCACCGAGGTGCTGCTCACTGACTTCACTGCTGAGTACTGCGGACTGCACTTACCGGTACTGCCACCGCTGCGTTGACTGCGGCACTGCTCACGGCGGCCCCTGATCACCGCGGGCCACCCGGTCCGGTCGTCAGCCCCGTCGCCGTCCTGCAACAACCTTGGCTTCGAAACTCCACCACCGGACCGTCATACGCACTGCAACTACGGGTAATGCCGTACTGCTGCCCGGCAGTTCGTCTCTGCCAGGCCCTTTCGGTCTTCTCTGGGCTACGAGAGAAACCATAACCACGCCGCCACCCAATGTCTACTTCGGCCGTCATAGATTTTCGTGTGGCGCATGAGGAGGTAATCGAACTCCAACGCATGGCATCCCGAGGCTGCCGAGCGCGGCACCAAGGAGCAGCCGGGATCGCACTGCCGCCGGAGAGGGGGTCGGGCACCCACCCCGGCACTCAGACCGATGCGCCTCGTGGCGCCCCGTCTGTTTAGGACGGATCCCGCCGGTCATACGGGGGTCTGGTAAGACCTTTCCATCGAACAGGGAGTGATCAGCTGTGTCTGGTGAGCAGAAGGCCGAGGCAAAGGGCGAGCAGGCCAAGGGCAAGCTCAAGGAGACCGCTGGCCGCCTGACGGGCAATGAGCGGCTGACCGGCGAGGGCCGAGCGGAGCAGGCCAAGGGCGATGCCCGCGAGGCCAAGGAGAAGGTCAAGGACACCTTCAAGCACTGACCGCTCGTGCGCAACGGGCCGGGGCGGCAGTAACGGTCCCGGCCCCGTTGCATGTCCGCGCGCAGTCGGCTCCGGTCAGGCGGCGGCGCGCTGAGGCCGGCGCAGTCGCGCCTGTTCGAAGAGGAGGGCGTAGTCGTCGGGCAGTCCTTGCAGGATCCGGGCGAGGAGGCCGGGGTCGGCGAGCGCGGTGACGGCGGAGAGTACGGCGCCGGTGTCCCAGCGGGCGATGGCCGGGCTCACGCCGGTTCGGGCGGCCAGGTCCTTGACGAAGCCCCAGCCGGTGAGGTGCTGGGTGTCGGGGATCTGGGCGGTCAGGGTGAGGGCGGCTTCGACGGGCAGGCACTGGGCGAGGTCGACGCGTTCGTCGCCGGTGAGCTGGCGGCCGAGGGCGGACAGGACGTGGTGGACGGCTTCCGCGGCGCGTTCGCGGGTGGGGTAGGCGCCTTCGTAGCGCACGCGTTCCAGCATCTGGTCGAACGTCATGGCGGGGGTGGGCCGGTCCGGTCGAGGCTGGTGGTACATGGTGCTGCGGTTGCCTTTCTCTTCGAAAGTTCACGTTGCGTCAGTCGGCGCCGGTCAGGTGGGCTGGGGGTGGCCGAAGAGGAGGTCGTAGCCGGGCGGGAGCTGGAGCAGGACCTCGCGCGTGAGGACGTCACCCGCCGCGGCGGCCACGGTGGACAGGACCGCGCCGATGTCCCACAGGGCGGTCTTCTCGGTGGCGCCCTCGATCCAGGCCGCGGTCGCACGCACGAATCGCTCGGGCGGGAGCGGCTCCGCGGCCTGCAGCGGGTTGAGCAGGATCAGGGCGTACGTTTCGGGGAGTCGGGCGGCGAGTTCGGCCCGCACGGTGCCGACCAGGTGGGCGCCCAGCAGGGCCAGGACGACGCGGGCCGCCCGTTCCGCTTCCTGTGGGGTCTGGTACTCGCCGCGTTCCTGGACGTGTGCCTGGAACGACTCCCTGCGTATCGTCATGACGTCACCTCCGGGGAGGGCGAACGGTCCGAGGGGGTGCGGAGGACGGGGTGCCGGAGGGGGATCGGTTCCCCGTCCTCCGCCGCTGGTGCCGGTCTGGTCAGCCGGAGATCTGCTTGCGGCCGCTCTCGCCGCCGATGCTGATCTTGCGGGGCTTGGCGCGCTCGGCGATCGGGATCCGCAGGGTCAGGACACCCGCGTCGTAGTCGGCCTCGATGTGCTCGGTGTCGAGGGTGTCGGCCAGCATGATCTGGCGGGAGAAGACGCCGAGGGGCCGCTCGGAGAGCTCCATCTGCACGCCGTCGGACTTCCCCGTGGGCCGGCGCTCGGCCTTCACCGTCAGCATGTTCCGCTCGACGTCGATGTCGATCGCCTCGGTGCTCACACCGGGGAGGTCGAAGGCGATCACGTAGACGTCGCCCTGACGGTAGGCGTCCATCGGCATCACGGACGGCTTCGACCACGTACCCGACGTGCCCGAAAGCTGCTGGACGATCCGGTCCATCTCGCGGAACGGGTCGGTGCGCATCAACATCGCGAAACACCTCCAGTTGGTTCAGGCAGAAACTGCCAATGCGCTTCAACGTGCTCCCGTTGTAACATGTCATCGAAACGATGACAAGCAAGAAGTCATCCGGAGGGTGACGGACTGGAGACGGTAATGAACGAGACCCCTGAGCCGCCCGAGCCGATCCCTTTCCTGGCCGCCACCGCGGCACTGGAGGCGATCAACCAGGCCGTGAGAGACGCGCGTAAGCCCTTCGCACGCCCGACCGCGGCCGGAGCGGCGGCGACCACAGCGGATACCGACGCCGCTCTGGCCGCGCTGGTGATGCTGCGCGAGGTCCGCGAGCAGCTCGCCGGTTGGGAGAGCGGCCTGATCGAGACCGCCCGCGGGCAGGGCGCGAGCTGGGCCGACCTCGCGGGCCCGCTCGGGGTCGCAAGCCGCCAGGCCGCCGAACGCCGCTACCTGCGGCTGCGCCCGGGAGCGGCCGGGAGCACCGGCGAGCAGCGCGTCCAGGCCACACGCGACACACGTGCCGCCGACCGCACCGTGACCGCGTGGGCCCGTGACCACGCGGCAGACCTCCGCCGGCTCGCCGCCCAGGTCACCGCACTGACCGATCTCCCCGCCAGCGCCGAGGGCGCCGTCGGAGACCTGAACCTCGCCCTCGCCGACAACGACGCCGCCCGCCTCGTCCGACCCCTGGCCGACACCCGCGACCACCTGCGGCCCGAGGACGCCGAGCTCGCAGAACGCATCGACGCCCTGACCCGGCACACCGACCAGCTCCGCCAGGACACCCACGACCAGCGCAGCACCTGACCCTCCCCTCCCCCGAACCCTCGACAGGCCACGGGGTCCGGGGGCCACGCCACGAACCGAGGAGTACCCACCATGGTCGAACGCCCTTCCCCGGAGGCCGGCGGCAACGCCATCGCCGTGGAAGTCCTGGATCACGCCGTCGCCATCAGGCCCTCGGGCGAGATCGACATCGAGACGGCCCCCGCCCTGCGGTCCGCTCTCGCCCAAGCCCTCGCCCACGCCTCACCGGCCAAGCCCGTGACGGTCGACTGCAGCCGCGTCTCCTTCTGCGACTCCTCCGCGCTCAACGCACTCCTCGCCGCGCGGCTCACAGCGCAGGAGGCCGGAACCGTCGTCCGCCTGGCAGCCCCCAACCACCAGCTCCAGCGCCTCCTGGAGATGACCGGCGCCCTGCCCCTCTTCCCCGTGGACCACGACCCGCCGCCCGCCGACCGCTCCTCGAAGGAATACCCGCACGGGCTGCCTCGGTAGGCAGGCCGGTGGTGCACGGGCACCGACCGGAACGCCGGTTGCAGGCGGTGCCCGATCGGACGGCCGCGGGACGACCACACGGCGAGCTCGCGGCCCCGGCCCTCAGCGGGCTGCGCCTCGTCAGTAGCGTCAGCAAAGTGTCAGCATTCGTTCGACTAGACCTGACCACAGCCTGGTCCACATGAGACTCGGCATCAAGATCAAAATGTCGCTGCAGAGATCATTTCGACTCCCGCCGGACCCTCGCAATCGGAACGATGTGAGCCGCCACGTACAGCCCGCACCCATGATGACATCAGCGCTGTTCAGCGCGTCCCACCCCTAGACTTCAAGCGAGTTGGGGGCCAGTTCCAGGGCAGGAATCGGAGGGCAGCCGTAGCCCTTCACCTCGCCATAGCGGGTGCCGTTCATCCAGTCTTCGCGGAAGCCTGCAATATCCTCTTGGGACCGTCCGATCCAGTTCCAGAACGTCTGTCGCGCCATGGTTATCGGGCGAGTACTCGTCAATTTCATGGTCGATGGCAGCAACGCATGAGCCGGATACCGCTCAACCGGCCGTGCTTACGCGGCCACGTCCTGTCGAGCGCCGTCGAGTTGGTCTGCCACCGCGACGACGGGCCACGAATACCTGACGTCCCTCCCCGACTTGGGGGACACACGAGCATGCCGAATCCGGATCTTCAGCAGGGCGTCGCTCCCCTCACCCTTCAGTGGCACCCCCACCTCGTCCAGGGACTCAGCCAGCGACCAGGAGGAGGACTCCAGGCGGAAGATGCCGAGTGCGGGCGCGGCCTGAAGCCGAAGGCGCAGCTCCACTTCAGGCTCGGGACCGATCCGCTTCCTCGCCGCGATCTTGCCGAGTACGTCGATCACGTCTGGTGATGCAGCGCGGCGCATCGGCGTCCCCCCGAAGAGCTGAGCCGCCGTTTCCGCGACCTCGCTGTCCGCGGTGGTAAGCAGCCAGCCAGGACTGACGTCTCGTCCGCCTGGGCGAGGTCTCCCACCTCGTGCGGGTCGGCCAGGCCGTCGGCTACGTCGGTCCCGCGGCCCACCGGGGCTTCGACCTCACCGGGATGGCCGCGGACATCGCCGCCCAAGACCCCTTCCTGAGGCGGGTGTTCACCTTCGAGGCACCGGGTCGATCGAGCGCCGACCAGGTGGCCTTCTTCCTGCCCTCCGGCGGTACCACTGCGGAGCCCGCGCTCGCTCCGCGCACGCACAACGACTACGCCTACCAGGCCCGGGCCGCCGCGGAGCTGGTGTCGCTGACCGCGAACGACGTGTACCTCGCGGCGCTGCCCGCCGGGTCCGACTTCGCCTTCGGCTGTCCCGGCATCCTCGGCACGCTCTCCGTCGGCGGCACCGTCGTCCTGGTCGAGGGCCCCGGGGCCGACGGGTGCCTCGCGGCCGTCGAGCGCGAGCGGGTCACCATCACGTCGCTGGAGCCCGCCGCCGCCAGGCTCTGGCTCGACCTGCTTCCCAGGGTCCGGGCCGACGTGAGCAGTCTGCGTCTCGTGCAGATCGGTGGCGGGCCCCTGGACCGGGCGACCGCCGAACGGGTGGGCCCGGCGTCGGGCTGTCGCCTCCAGCAGGTCCTCGGCACGGCCGAGGGGCTGCTCACCCTCACCCGGCCCGCCGATCCGGACGAGACCGTCCTCACCCACGCAGGGCCGCCCGCTCTCGCCCGGCGACGAGATCCGCGTGGTCGACGCCGACGGCGTGGACGTTCCCGAGGGGGAACCCGGCCGGCTCCTCGCCCGCGGTCCGCGCACCCTGCGGGGTTACTACCGGGCGCCCGACCGCAACGCACGCTCCTTCACCCCCGACGGGTACTTCCGCACCGGCGTCCTCGCGCGGCGCACCCTGGACGGCGGACTGGTGGTGACCGGCCACCACACCGACGTCCCGTCAGCCCTGTGACGGGCGGCCGCCGGTGGGAGGATGGGCCGATGCCGACACCGATGCCGATGGACCGTGGACCGATGGATCTGGAGGCCTACGTCGAACGGACGCGCGGCGGGCCGTGCTTCGTCTGCGCCTTCCTCGCCGGACACCCGGACTACGCGCACGAGAAGGTCTTCGAGGACGAGCAGCACGTGGCCTTCCTCGACCGCTGGCCCACCCTCCCCTGCAAGGTCCTGGTGGCTCCCAAGGCGCACATCGAACACGCCGTGCGCGATCTGGACGCCACGGCCTACACCCGGCTGATGCTGGTCGTGCGGGAGGTCGCGCTCGCTGTCGAGGACGTCCTCGACAGCGAGCGGACCTACCTGTACTCGCTGGGGAGCCGGCAGGGCAACGCCCACCTGCACTGGCACATCGCGGCGCTGCCTCCCGGGGTTCCGTACGAACGGCAGCAGTTCCACGCCCTGATGACCGAGAACGGCGTCCTGTCGCCGTCGCCCGCCGAGCAGTCCGCCACGGCGGCGCTGCTGCGCGCGGCGCTCGCCGCGCGCAGCGCGGTCCCCGAACCGCCGCGGTGAGCTCAGGCCTTGGCGGCGGCGTGGTCGTGGTGGTCGAGCTCCCAGGCGTGGTGCTTGAACTCGTGGCGGAAGTCGGCGTGGTCCTCCCACTGGCGGGCGATCCCGCGCAGCACGTCCCAGTTCTGCTCCACCGACTGGTCGATGACACGGCGCATGGCCGGCTCCGCGGATTCCCGCTTCTCGATGAGGCCCTTGACGGCGGAGGCCTCCAGGACGGAGTTGCGCAGCGCACGCAGGGCGCGGGAGGTGTCGTCCATGGCGAAGCCGTGTTCGCTGCCCGTCGCCTCGTCGAACAGCGGGGTGAGCCGCGCCTCGATGAATGCGGTGATCCGCTCGAAGTGCTGCACGTCCATCGGGGGCTCCCTCTCCTGCCGGAACCGCACGCGGCCCCGGCGTCTCCACTCGCTTCTGCTGTTCGGGGGCCATTATCCAGCAGCCCCCCATGATCTATTTTGATCATCCGCTGTACGCGATCTATGTGGGGGACCCGTGGACGGGAATGTGTACCTGACGGAACGTTTCGAAGAGCACCGCTCTCACCTGAGAGCGGTGTCCTACCGCATGCTCGGCTCGCTCGCCGAGGCCGACGACGCCGTCCAGGAGACCTGGCTGCGCCTCGACCGTACCGACGTCAGCGAGGTGGAGAACCTCGGCGGCTGGCTGACCACGGTCGTGTCGCGCGTCTGCCTCAACATGCTGCGCTCGCGCGAGTCCCGGCGCGAGGACTCCATGGAGACCTATCCGTCCGATCCCGCCGTCAGCCGTGAGGACACGGTCGACCCCGAGCAGGAGGCCCTGCTGGCCGACTCGGTGGGGCTGGCGCTGCTGGTGGTCCTCGACCAGCTGGCACCGGCCGAACGTCTGGCGTTCGTGCTGCACGACCTGTTCGCCGTGCCCTTCGACGAGATCGCCCCGCTGATCGAGAAGACCCCGGCGGCGACCCGTCAGCTCGCGAGCCGCGCCCGCCGCCGGGTCAAGGGGGCCCCGCTGGTGCCCGAGGCCGATCTGACCCGACGGCGCCGGGTCGTGGACGCCTTCCTCGCCGCCACCCGCGGCGGGGACTTCGACGCGCTCGTCGCCCTGCTCCACCCCGACGTGGTGCTCCGGGCCGACAAGGCCGTCGGACCCACCCCCGGCCCGCTCCTCGTCCGCGGCGCCGTCACCGTCGCCACGGGAGCCATGGCCGCCATGCAGCGGGCGCAGTCCACGGTGCCGGCCCTGGTCGACGGAGTGGTCGGCCTGGCGATGGCCCCCCTGGGACGGCTGTTCCTGGTACTCGGCTTCACGATCGAGGACGGTCTGATCACGGAGATCGACATCGTGGCGGAACCGGAGCGTATCGGCGCGCTCGAAATCGCCGCGCTCGACGTCTGAGGCCGGGTGTCCGCCGCCCGGAAGCGGCCGTAGCGATTCCGTGCCGCGGCATCCTCTTCTGGGCCGCGGCACGGCGCTCACATACTGGCGCCGTGACCGACTACGTCAAGCACCTGCCGACGGCGGCGATACCGCAGGGCCCGGTCGCGGCGTGGGGCGCCGACAACGCCCCGCGCTGGCTCCGGGCCCGCGTGCCGGCGGTGTTCGCGCCCGCCGCCGGTGCCCGCCTCCTCACGGGCCCGGTCCTCCTTGCCGTCGCGCTGACGGCCGAGTCCGCCGGGGGGTGGCGGGGTTTCGCGGCGATCGCCCTGCTGGCCGCACTGCCGTTCTGGTTCCGGTACATGCCGGTGGCCACCCTGCTCGCCGCGCCCGCCCTCGCGGCCGAGGCCGTCCTGGCCTTTCCCGGCTCCCCCGACAGGGCGGGCCGGGCCGGTCACGGGCTGGTGGCCGCCGTCGCCGCGTGGGCGTTCACCGGTGCGGTGCTCCGGCTGCGCGCCCGGCACCGCCAGCGCGAACTGGCCCTCGCCGCGGCCGGATCCGCCCGCTTCCCGGTGCCGGCCGTGCTTCCGGCCGCCCACCTGCGCCGCGGACGGCCGGGCATCGTCCTCGGCTCCGTGTGCTGCCTGGCGGCCGCCGGAGCCCTCGCCCACCCGTACGGGCCGTTCGGCGGGCGGCTGTTCGCCACGCTGCTGCTGGTCGCCGGTACCACCGCGCTCGGCCGGAACCTGGCCCGGCGCCGGGCGGCCCGGCGCCTGCGCGGGCGGCCGCAGCCCGTGCTCCTGGTCGGCGTACGGGCCTCCGCGTCCGGACACCACTGGCTGTGCCCGGACGCCGACACCCCCACCGCCCCGCCTCTGATCGCCGCCTTCCCGCGAGCCGGGGACACCGCCGCGGGGCAGCGGATCCTGCTCGCCCGCTCCGAACCGAGCCTGCGCGCGGACCATCACGACATCGACCCGCGCCGGGAACCGTTCCAGGCCGTCCTGTACGGAGCCGTGTACGAGGGCGCCGAGGTCCTCCTGGAGAGCGCCGTCTACGACCAGGACGTCCGCCTCGTCTCAGCCGTCACGGCCGCCCCACTGCTCCCGCGCCGGCGCCACGGGCTGCGGGAATGGAAGCCGGCGGGCCTCTCGTACCGCGAGTCCGTGCGCGAGCAGGCGCGCCGGGACGAGGAACGCAGGCGCGACCGGGAGCGGGCACAGTCACGCAACTCCGACTCCTCCACCGGTGGCGGATGCGGCGGCGGCTGTGGAGGGGGATGCGGCGGAGGGTGCGGCGGCTGCGGCGGCTGCGGCTGACACCCCGCCCCTGCCCCCGGGTCCGGGGGACAGGGTCCAGGGGGCAGAGGCGGGGCGCTGCGCTCAGGGCGCGAGTACGTCCAGTTCCTCCAGCGCCCCCACCGCGATCCGGCGGGTCAGCGCCTCGGCGCGCGCCGCGTCGCCCTCGCGGACCGCCTCGGCCACCTGGACGTGCAGGGTGACGGCGGCGGGGTCGGGATCGTGGAACATCACCGCGTGCTCGGTGCGGCCGGTCAGCACCTCGGCGACGACGTCTCCGAGGCGGGCGAACATCTCGTTGCCCGAGGCGTTCAGCACCACGCGGTGGAAGGCGATGTCGTGCCGCAGGTAGCCCTCCAGCTGGTGGCCGCGCGAGGTGCGGACCATACCCAGGGCCGCCTCGGTGAGTTCGGCGCACTGCTGCGGTGTGGCCAGCCTCGCCGCGAGTCCGGCCGCGACCGGCTCGATCGCGGAGCGCAGCACGGTGAGGGAACGCAGCTGCCGGGACCGGTCGGTGCCGGCCAGGCGCCAGCGGATCACGCGCGGGTCGTAGACGTTCCACTCCTCGGTGGGGCGCACGGTGACACCGACCCGGCGGCGGGACTCGACCAGGTGCATCGACTCCAGTACGCGGACGACCTCCCGTACGACGGTGCGGGAGGCGTCGAAGCGTTCGGCGATCTCGTCCGTGCGCAGGACGCTGCCGGGCGGGTACTCCCCCGCCGTGATCGCGAGCCCGAGGGTGTCCAGCACGTGGGTGTGGAGCCCCTGCCCCTGTCCAGGACTGCCTTCGGTGGTCATGACGTAAGCGTACGGTCACACCCCAGCCCACAAAAGATGTGATGTTTCCGACCTGAGGCTTGAATACGTAGTACTTAATGCGCTTCAGTGGTGCCACACGAACGTATGTCGACGAGGACAGCGAGGTAGACGTGAGCACCCAGCGCGTCATTGTGGTGATGGGCGTGGCCGGCACGGGCAAGACGACCGTGGGCCGGCTGCTCGCCGAGGCACTCGGCGTTCCCTACGCGGAGGGCGACGCGTTCCATCCGGCGGCCAACGTCGCCAAGATGTCGGCCGGGAACCCGCTGGACGACGAGGACCGCCGGCCCTGGCTGGACGCCATCGGCGAGTGGCTGCGCAACAGCGCCGCCCTGCGCGGCGGGGTGATCGCCGCCTCCTCGCTCAAGCGCGCCTACCGCGACCGGCTGCGCGCCGCGGCGCCCGGGGCCGTCTTCGTCCACCTCACCGGCGACCGCCCGCTGATCGAGAAGCGCATGGCGGAACGCAAGGGCCATTTCATGCCCACCACCCTGCTCGACTCCCAGTTCGCGACGCTGGAGCCGCTCCAGGCCGACGAACCCGGTGTCGTCGTCGACGTGTTCGGCTCCCCTGAAGACATCACCGAGCGGGCGCTGGCCGCGCTGCGCCGGCTCCCCGCCGACCAGAACTGAGGAAACGTCACCGTGACCACCGGTCTCAACGTCGAGACTCTGGCGGCGGCCACCACCGGACCGATCACCTCGGCCGGGAACACCCAGCTCGGGATAGCCGTCCTGGCGGGCATAGCCGTCATCGTCCTGCTCATCACCCGCTTCAAACTGCACGCCTTCCTGGCCCTCACGGTCGGCTCGCTGGCCCTCGGGGTCTTCGCGGGCGCGCCTCCGGCCAAGACCGTTTCCAGTTTCACCGCCGGACTCGGCGCCACGGTCGCGGGCGTCGGCGTACTGATCGCGCTCGGCGCGATCCTCGGCAAGCTGCTGGCGGACTCGGGAGGCGCGGACGAGATCGTGGACACGATCCTCGCCCGGGCCAAGGGCCGCGCCATGCCGTGGGCGATGGTGCTCATCGCCTCGGTGATCGGGCTACCGCTCTTCTTCGAGGTCGGCATCGTGCTGCTGATCCCGGTGGTGCTGCTGGTCGCCAAGCGGGGGAACTACTCCCTGATGCGGATCGGCATCCCGGCGCTGGCCGGCCTGTCGGTGATGCACGGGCTGGTCCCGCCGCACCCCGGACCGCTCGTCGCCATCGACGCGCTCCACGCGAACCTCGGTGCCACCCTCGGGCTCGGTGTGCTCGTGGCGATTCCGACCGTGATCATCGCCGGGCCGCTGTTCTCCCGTTACGCGGCGCGGTGGGTGGACATGCCGGCGCCGGAACGCATGATCACGGAGCGTCCCCCGGCCGAGTCGGCGCACCGCCCCCGGTTCGGGGCCACGGTGTTCACCGTGCTGCTGCCGGTGGCCCTGATGCTCGTCAAGGCCCTCGTCGACATCGTGGTCGACGACCCCGAGGCCCCGGTGCAGCGCGTGACCGATGTCGCGGGCTCCCCGATGATCGCGCTGCTCACGGCCGTCCTCGTGGGCATGTTCACGCTCGGCCGGGCGGCCGGCTTCACCCGGGACCGGATCTCGGCCACGGTGGACCGGTCCCTGGCCCCGATCGCGGGCATCCTGCTGATCGTGGGCGCGGGCGGCGGCTTCAAGCAGACGCTGATCGACGTCGGCGTGGGCCAGATGATCCTGGACGTGTCCAGGAACTGGGCCGTACCGGCCCTGTTGCTGGCCTGGCTGATCGCGGTGGCCATCCGCCTGGCCACCGGCTCGGCGACGGTGGCCACCATCTCGGCGGCCGGACTGGTGGCCCCGCTCGCGGCGGACATGTCCACCACCGGGACCGCGCTGCTGGTCCTGGCCATCGGGGCCGGCTCGCTGTTCTTCAGCCATGTCAACGACGCCGGCTTCTGGCTGGTCAAGGAGTACTTCGGGATGACCGTCGGTCAGACCCTGAAGACCTGGTCGGTGATGGAGACCATCATCTCGGTGGTGGGCCTGGGCCTCGTGCTGCTCCTGTCACTGGTCCTGTAGCGGTTTCAGCTGGGCGGCGGCCAGGGCGAGGCCGCCCGCGGCCGTCGCGCAGCGGGCCGCGAGCCTGGCGACCTCGGCCCTCAGGGCCTCGGTCTCCGGGCCGTGCCACTCCGGCGCCGCGGCCACCGCGTGCAGCCGGAACGCGTGCGTACGCAGTGCGGCGGCGCGGCCGCTCAGGCCGCCGGCCGGCGGCCTCGGCGCCGGCCGGGGCGGCCGGTACGTGACCCGGCGGCGGGCCGGGCCGCGTACGGGCACGGCCCCCGTCACGGCCTGCCCTTCCGGCAGGCCCGGGCCCCGGTCGCAGAAGGCCCAGAAGGCGGCGCCGAGTCCGAGGACGGGCTCGGCGGGCTCGGCCCGGCCGGTGGCGACCTGCCAGCCGGCGTGGTCGTTGAAGGGATTCGTGTCGGTCAGCGCGTGCCAGGCCAGGATGTCGGCGAAGGACGGGGCCAGCAGCGCGAAGGCGTGCTCGGCGCCGCGCTCGCGCATGATGGCGCGGAACAGCCGGACGGCCTCCGCCTGGCGGCCGGCTCCGACGGCGGCCAGGACGGCGGCCGCGCCCGGATCGTCGAACAGTTCGGGGCGGCCCGCGCTCGCGGCCCGGATCCGGGCCTTCAGCCCGCACACGGCGATGCTGATCGCGAGGCTCTCACGGCCCGCCAGGATGCCGGCGAGCCGGCCGGCCCGGGCCACTCCCCGGCCGCGCGGGGCCCAGCCGAGGCCCGCCGGGTCGGTGAGCGTACGCAGCAGGGTGCGCCAGCCCAGCCGGGTACGGCCGCCCCGGGTGAGGGCGGCGGCGGGCAGCCTGGCGCCGAAGGCCAGGCCCGAGGCGTAGCGGGCGGCCTCACCGACCGCGTCGGCGGCCTCGGCGAGGGCGCGGCACGCGGCGTCGGGCAGGTCGATGTCCGGGGCGGTGGACGCGGAGGTCGCGGCGTCGGGCATGTGATCCTCATGGGGTTCGGCAGGGGCTCGGGGACGGGCAGAGGGTCAGGCGGTATCGAGCGGCATCGGGCACGTCGCACAGGTCGAGCGGGTCACAGAGGTCGGGCGGGTCGGGCGGGTCAGGCGGGTCGGGCGCGAACGGGGCGCCGGGACGCGCTCAGCGGCGGGTGAGCGTGAGCCGGATGCCCTGCGGGTCGAGCGTCGTGGGCAGTGGCCCCACCGGGTCCAGCACCGGCCGGGTACCCGCGACGCGATGGCCCCGCAGCACCTCGGCGCAGAGCGCGGCGGTGGCCATCAGGCCGAGCTGGTCGCCCGGACAGCGGCCGCCGCCGTGGCTGAAGGGCGCCATCCGGATGTCCTGGTCCGCGCCCGGGTTCTTCCACCGGCCGGGCACGAACACGTGCGCGGCCGGTACCCGTTCGGGGTCGCGCTGGTGGAAGGCCGCGGGCACCAGCACCGAGGTGCCGGCCGGGTAGCGCACGCCCCGCCATTCGGTCTCGGTGCGGGTGACGCGGATCAGGTCCGGCACCACCGGGTACAGGCGCAGGGACTCCCGGACGCAGGCCCGAAGCCGGGGCAGTTCGCCCCGGTCCGCGCCGACGGCGGCCTGGGCCGCCGCCTCGGCCGCGGCCAGGTCCTGCTCCGCGGGGTGCGCCCCGAGCAGGAGCAGGGTGCGCAGCAGCGTGTCCGGGACGGCGTCCATGGCCAGCAGCCACAGCTGGGCCTGGCCGACGGGATCGAGCGTTCCGGTGGGGTCGGCGTGGCGGGCGGCCCGCCCGACGAGCGTGTCGCCGTCGGCCCGGGCCGCGTACTCCTCGATGCGGGCGCGGGCCTTGTCGTGCGCCGAGCGGGCGGCGCGCACCCGGCCGCCGCGCGGGCTCCCGCCCTCGGCGCGCAGCTGGGTGAGCCATCCGGTGAGCTCCTCGTCCGCGGCTGCCGCGTCGCCGAGCACGATCCGCCGGGCGGCGCGCCGTACGGCGTAGCGGGCGCGGGCGAGGTCGAGGGTGGAGGCGGCGGTGAAGATCCTGGCCGCGGTGCCGGCCGCGACCCCGCTCACGGTGCCGGTCACGGTGCCGGTCACGGCGGCGTGCGTGGCGGCAGGCGTGGCGGCGAAGGCCGTCAGGTGCCGGGCCTCCTCGGCCAGGGCCGCGAGGAAGGGCCCGCTGCAGGGGTGCACGGGCAGTCCCGCCGCCAGCACCTCGGCGCTGATCCGGCTCCGCTCCGCACGGAGTTCACCGCGGGAGCAGCCGGAGTCGGCGGCCTCCTCCGGGTTCGGGCCCCGGCATTTGTCCGGCGGGGCCGTCGCGAGGACGCTGACGGGTTCGGCGTAGAAGCGGCGCAGGTCCTGCGGGTCGAGGAGGACGAGGAGGGTCCGCCCGGAGCGGGTGCGGACCAGGGCGGGCGCGTCCCCGTGGCGGGCACGCAGCGCGCGCAGGGCGGCGGCGGAGGTACGCACCTCGCCGGGGCGGGGCCGGGCCAGGCCGCGCAGCAGGACGCCGAGTCCGGCGAGGGCCGCGCGGGCGGTGGTTCCCGGGGCCGGGGCGGGAGCCCCGTACCGCGGGGATTCCTTTACGGACGTCCGCCGGCCGGGGGTTTCCGCGTCCGGCCGCGGCACGGCGGGCCCGCGGTCCGCGAGCGGTGCCGCACCGCGGGCCGGCCGGCGGGCGCGCTCGGGGCGGCGCCGGGCGGCGAGGGCCCGTACCCGGGCTCGGAGCCCGTCGAGGGCGGCCCCTTGGACCGTACGCATCCGTGTACCTCCGCGGCGGGAGCGACAACACTCGGCGACAACGGCATCACCGTACGTCCCACCTGCGCGCTCCGCGCCCCGAGGGCCGCGTCAGGGGTCCAGCCCGACCAGCAGCGCCGCGACGTCCAGCCCGGCGGTGAGGTAGGAGGTGAAGGCCTCGTTGTGCAGGGCCCACGGGGAGCGGCCCCGGCGCACCCGGGCGACGGCCTCGTCGGGGGTGAGTCCCCGGTCGACGAGGCACCGGGCGACGACGAGGCCGGACCTGTTGTAGCCCGAGTGGCAGCGGACGAGCGTGGTGAGGCCCGAGTCGAGCGCCAGTCCCGCGACGCGGGCGAGGCGCTGCACGGTGTGGAGCTGGTCCGCGGTGAGTTCGGCGTCCGGGATCTCCCCCACGATGTGCTCGGCGCGTGGTCCCGGGCCGTGGCCGGTCCGGGTGAAGAGGCTGATGACGAGGTCGAACTCGTCCGCCACGACGACGGGCCGCAGCTCACCGGCCAGGTCGGTCCAGTAGTGGCCGCCCATCCACAGGCCCGGTGCGATTTCGTCCCACGGGGAAGCCGGTCCGGGTACGCCCCGGTCGCCTCGGCGGGTCTTCCTCATACGGCTGTGACCTCCTGGGACGACCCCCAGGGTCTCACACAACCAGCCGTCATTCAGGGGTAGTTGGCGCGAAGGCGGCCTCACGGAAGGCCATGTGCGGCGCCGGCCGGCCGGCGGTCGGCAGGAGGACCGCCCAGCGGTGGTGGCGTGGGGAGATCCACAGGGCCGGACCGCCGGGCCCCGGGGCGTGGTGGGTCCAGACCCCGTGCGGGGCGGGGTCCCAGAGCAGGCCGCGGGCGGGGGTGAGTTCGCCGGTGCGGATCCGGAGGGACTCGGTGGTCCAGGCGCGGCTGATTCCCGGCGGGCCCGCCGGGTCCCCCGGATCCAGGAGACGGCACAGGAAGCGGACGAGGTCGGCGAGGGGTGCGTGGAGGGTGCCGTCGGCGAAGCGGGTGCCGGTCATGCCCAGGGGGTGCCAGATCCGGGCGGCCGCGAGATCGGCGAGCGGGCTGCCGGAGAGGTGCTCGACGAGTCGCGTGAGATGGACGAGGGCGGCGGTCCCGGCCGGGTGCGTGAGGAGGTGGTGGGCGGTGGTCCCGGCGGGAGTCCCCTCGGCGGCCGCGTCCCCGTAGGCGGCGAGCGGTGTGTGCAGCCGCAGCGCGCCCTCGTCGACGAGGCTGCCGATGACCGGCCAGAGCGCGAGGACGGCGCTGAGGCCGTCCACGTCGAAGGCGGCGTCGGCGGGGTGTTCGCCGTCCGAACCCGCCCGGGGGCCCTCGGGTCCGCCGACGGCCCACACCGCCCCGGGGTCGGCGGACTCCACGAGGGCCCGGACGGCGGTGGCCTGGTCGCACAGGGGGGTCATGGTCGCCCACGTTAACGAGCCGGGCGGCGGCCCGTCGGCAGGCCGCCGCGGAGTCCGCGCTCCCGCCACCCGAATGCCCGCGCGGCAGCGGGAAGGGGCGGGGCGCCCGCAGGCACCCCGCCCCCGTGTCCTACTGGCCGGGCTGGTTCTTGTCCGGGCGGTCGGTCACCCGCAGGGTGTTCAGCAGGGGCTTGCCGAACCCGCTGTGCGTGACGAAGCGGACGTTGAGCACTCCGTCCGTGACCGTGACCGTGTACGTACGGGTCAGGGCCGTGTACGTGCCCGCCTCCAGGGAGATGTCCAGGGAGGGCAGGACCTGCGTGCCCTCGGCCAGGACGTCGAAGACGCGCTTGTTCGGCTTGGCCGAGGAGAGCTCCGCGAAGCCGAGCTCCACGGTGTAGGTACCGTTCGGCACGTTGTCGAAGCGGTACTCGTACATGCCCTCACGGGCGTTGCGGAACAGCCGCTGCTCGTCCGTGCCGGTGATGGTGCGGCCGGTGGCCTGCACGGTGCTGTTGCCCTGGTACCCGTAGGAGCCGGGGGTGTACTTGCGGTCCGGGGACCAGGCGTCGCCCAGGCCGTCCGTGGTGGTGTAGCCGGATCCCGCGTCCAGGCCGACCTGGTAGCGCGGGACGACGACCTTGACCGGGACGGTGAGCACCGGGGTCCGGCCGCTCGCCGACGTGATCTTCAGGTCGGCGGTCAGGACCGCGCCCGGGGTCAGTCCGGTGGTGTCCACCGAAAGGGTGAGCGGGACCTTCGCTCCGGTGGCGAGGGTGCCGGTCGCCGGTGTGGCGCTCAGCCAGGTCGCGTCCTCGGACACCGTGAACTCCGTGCCGAGGCCCGGGTTGGTGAGGTCCAGGGTCCGGGTCCGCTGCTGGTTCGCCGGGAGGACGACCTCCACGGACGGCTTGGACGCCGTCACCTTTCCGGTGCGCAGGGACTGGGTGACCGCCGTGACGTCGGCGGCCTTGACGTTCACCGTCGTCGTGGCGGACTCGTACTGCGGTGCGGCCAGCGAGACGGGGAGCGAGCCGGACGGGCTCTGGACGACATAGCCGCCGTCCGCGGCCGTGGTGGCGGAGACCGCCGTGCCGCCGGTGCCGACGGTCACCGTGGCGCCCGCGATGCCGTTGCCGTCGTTGGCGTCGAGCACCCGGCCCGCCACCACACCGCTCTTGGTGGTCCGGAAGGCGATGGAGAGGCCGTCCGTGATGACCGCGGTGTTGAAGGAGTACGCGAAGGCGTCGGTGCCGGCCGCGTTCTCTACACCGACCGTGGCCGAGGAGCCGCCCTTGATCCCGGTGCCGCCGGTCCCCTTGTAGGAGTAGGAGACGGTGCCGTCCTCGCCGATCGTGGCCGAGAAGGAGAACTTGTCGGCCTGCGCCGACCAGTGGGACACCTGGCGCCATTCGATCACGTAGCTGCGGTGCGGGGCGGTGCCGGTGACGGCCGTGAAGACGCCGGAGCCGCTGCCCGCGGCGCCGACGACCAGGTCGTCCCAGAACGGGTACAGGGCCGCGTTGGGCGTGGCCGTGCTCGGGAGGTCGCCGTTGATGTCGCCGGTGTTGTTGCCGCCGAAGCTGACCGTGCCGTTGGTGCCGATCCAGGCCTGGCCGTACGTCTTGCCGTACAGGGGCAGCGGGAAGGGCAGGTCGACGCGCTCGGTGGTGTTGTCGCCGGTGAGCGCGAGCTGGCGGGTGCCCTCGGCGTACGGGCGGTCGCCCGCGGCGGCGCAGGCGTAGCCGTAGGCGTCGGTGCGTTCGGGCAGGTTCACCGCGACGGTGGTGTCGCCGGCGACGGTGACCTTCGCCGTGCCGCCGGTGACGCAGCGGGAGGCGTGGGTGGCGTTCACGTCGTAGGTGCCGTGCGGCAGGGTGACCTCGAAGCGGCCCTGGGCGTCGGCGGTCGCGGTGACCGGGGTGTCCGCGATGGTGACGGAGGCGCCCGCGGCGGGGCCTGCGGCCGAGGAGACGGTGCCGGTGAGCTTGCCGGAGGCCGCCTGGGTGAGGGTGAAGTCGCCGGTGGCGGTGGCGTTCTCGGTGACCGTGGCGGTGCCGGTCTGCTGTCCGTAGCCGAACTTGGCGGCGGTCAGGGCGTAGTCGCCGACCGAGAGCGAGGCGAAGCGGTAGCTGCCGTCGGCCGCGGTGGTGGTCGTCCGGTCGATCGGACCGTGGGCGGTGATCTTCACGCCCGCGAGGGGCTGGTCGCCGGAGCGTACGGTGCCGCCGAGCGAGCCGATGGCGCCGCGCGGGGCGGCGTTCACGGCGGCGAGGACGTCGAGGCGGCCCTCACCGAAGACGTTGTTGTCGGCGGCGCTGCCGCCGCACTGGTTGCTGTCGGTGTCCAGGGCGGTGCCGTCCAGGAGCGCCTCGGTCTGCGCGACGTCGCCCTCCAGGGCGGGTGCGGCGGACCACAGCAGGGCCACGGCGGCCGCGGTGTGCGGTGAGGCCATCGAGGTGCCGGAGAAGGCCTCGTAGGCGCCGCCGGGGACGGAGGAGCGGACGTTCACGCCGGGGGCGGCGATGTTCGGCTTGACGATGCCGCCGGGCCCGGCGCCGCGCGAGGAGAAGGACGCGATCGCGTTGTTGATGTCGAAGGCGCCGGAGCTGTAGGAGCTCGCGTAGTCGCCGGGCGAGCCGCTCGTGTTGCAGCTGGGGCCGGAGTTCCCGTTGGAGAAGGCCGGGAAGATGCCGGCGGCCCGCCAGGTGTCGACGATCTGCTGGTACCAGGTGTCGCCGCCGCTACCGCCCCAGGAGTTGTTGACGATGTGCGGGGCGAGGTCGGGGCGCGGGTTCTGCCCGTTGAGATCGGTCGGGGCGACGATCCACTGGCCCGAGGCGAGGAGGGAGGCCTCGGAACAGGAGTTCGACTCGCAGCCCTTGGCCGCGATCCACTTGGCGCCGGGGGCCACGCCGATCTTGTTGGCGCCGCCGTCGTCGCCGACCATCGTGCCCATGGTGTGGGTGCCGTGGTCGTTGTTGTCGCACGGGGCCGCGGTGGTGCACACGCCCGCCGGGTCGAACCAGTTGTAGGCGTGGTCGTAGGTGCCGTCCGCCTTCTTGCCGCGGTACTGGTTGTTCACGGCCGGGTGGGTGTAGTCCACGCCGCTGTCGATGTTGGCGACGACGATGCCCTCGCCGCGTACGCCGAGCTGGTCCCAGACCTGCGGGGCCTTGATCCGGTCGATGTTCCACTCGATGGCGTCGGCGACGGCCTTCTCGCGCTTGCCCTCGGTGGGCTTGGGGAGGGCGACCTTGTCGTCGGCGTCGATCCGGGAGACCTCGGGGCGTTGTGCGAGGGTGCCGGCGAGCTTCTGGCTGCCGACGACGCGCACGGCGTTCACGATCCAGTACGAGGTGTACTCGGCCCCTGCGCCCTGCAGGGCCTTGACGACTTCGGCCTGGCTGCGCGCGGCGTGGTCCTTCTTGATCCGCAGAACCGTTTCGGCCTTGGCGGCGCGGGTCTGCTGCTTCCCCGCGGCGGTGAGGTCGGCGGCGCTGTCGAGGTAGACCCAGAAGGCGGCCTTGGCGGACTCGTCGAGCTGGGCGCGGAGCTTGGGTTCGATCTTGCGCTCGGCCGTGGCCCGTGCGCCGGGGCCGGGGTCCTGCGCGGCCGCGGCGACGCCCGCGCCGACCGGCAGGAGCAGGACCGAGGTGATGGCGGCGAGCGCCGTGCGTAAGGACCTTGCGGGCCTCGATGACCTTGTGGGCCGTAAGGCTCGTGAGGACCGGTTGTCGCGTTGGGCCACGTGTTGTCTCCTCGTACGCCGTGTGCGGGATGTGCGGGAAGGGTGCGCGTGACGTGCGCGGGTCATGGTGAACGAGACGTCATGTTCATTACAAGGGGGGCTTTTCGGCCGTCCTCCGGGCCGCCCCGGTGGCCCGTACCGGCCGCGCGGGCCAGCCTGAAGACATGACTGCGCCCGCCGAGCCCTCCGGAGCCGGTGTCCCGATCGCGTCCGCACGCGGCCGGTGGATCCTGCTGACCACCGTGCTCGGGTCGACCATGGCCATGCTGGACGGGACCGTGGTGAACGTGGCGCTGCCGCGCATCGGCGAGGACCTCGACGCCGACCTGGCGGTGCTCCAGTGGACGGTGAACGCCTATCTGCTGACCCTGGCCGGGCTGATCCTGGTCGGCGGGTCGCTGAGCGACCGCTTCGGGCGGCGCCGGATCTTCGTGCTCGGCGTGGTGTGGTTCGCGGTCGGCTCGCTGCTGTGCGGCATCGCGCCGAACGCCGGGGTGCTGATCGCCGCCCGGGCCCTGCAGGGCATCGGCGGGGCACTGCTGGCGCCCGGCTCCCTGGCCCTGATCCAGGCGTCCGTCCGCGCCGAGGACCGGGGCCGGGCGATCGGCCTGTGGTCGGGGCTCGGCGGGGTGGGCGCGGCCGTGGGACCGTTCCTCGGCGGCTGGCTGGTGGACGGGCCGGGCTGGCGGTGGGTGTTCCTGCTGAACGTGCCGCTGGCCGCGGTGTGCGTGCCGGTCGCCCTGCGGCACGTACCGGAATCGCGGGACCCGCAGGCGCACGGGCGGTTCGACGTGGCCGGGGCGGCACTCGGCGCGAGCGCCCTGGGGCTGGTCACCTACGCGCTGATCGAAGCCCGGTCGGGCGCGCCCGCGGTGATCGTCGCCGCGGTGCTCGGGGTCCTGCTGGCCATCGCCTTCGTCTACGTGGAGCGGCGGCGGCCCGACCCCATGGTGCCGCCGGACATCTTCGCGTCCCGTCTGTTCACCGCCGTCAACCTCGTCACCCTGTGCGTGTACGCGGCGATCGGCGGATTCTTCTTCCTGGTCGTGCTCCAGCTCCAGGTGGTGTCCGGCTACTCGGCGCTGGCCGCCGGAGCCGCGATGCTGCCGACGACCCTCCTCATGCTGCTGCTGTCGGCGCGCTCGGGTGAGCTCGGGGAGCGGATCGGGCCGCGCGTCCCGCTCACGGTGGGGCCGCTGCTGTGTGCGGCCGGGACGCTGCTGATGCTGCGGGTGGGACCCGCGGCCTCCTACGTGCGGGACGTGCTGCCCGCGATGGTCGTCATGGGCATGGGCCTCGTGGCCCTGGTGGCCCCGCTGACGTCGACGGTGCTCGCCTCGGTGGATCCCGGCCGGGCGGGCCTGGCCAGCGGCATCAACAACGCGGCGGCGCGCGTCGCCGGGCTGCTCGCGGTGGCGGCGCTGCCACTGCTGTCCGGAATGGGGCCGGAGTCGTACCGTTCGGCGACCCAGTTCGACGCCGCTTTCGGGCGGGCCATGCTCTGGTGCACCGGGGCGTTCGTGGCCGGTGCCGCCCTGGCCTGGGCGACCGTACGCTCCCCCGTGCCCGAGGCGTGCCACCCCCAGTGTCATACGTACTGCGCGGTGTCGGCCCCGCCGCTCGAACCCCGTGAGGAGTCCGGCTGATCCCGTGTGCTGGAGCGCGACGGCCGATCTGATGGCGGGGACGGTGATCTCCGCCGCCGGCATCGTGTGCCTGGCGCGGCTGCGGCGGGCCCGTGACCTGCCCGTCGCCGCGCTGCCGCTGCTCGCGGTCTGGGTGCCGGCCGGGGTCCTGCTGGCGGCCGCGCCCGGGGTCCCGGCGCCGCCTGTGGGGGCCGGTGGCCGCGGGGCCGGCCACCGCCGGAGTGCTCTCGTACTGCCTCGCGACCCGGTCGGTGACCGCCGAGATCCGGGGCCGCGGCATCGGGTACGGCGTGAATGTTCCGTGGACGCCGCTGGTGCTGGCGGGCTATCTCTTCGCCACTCTGGGCGCCTTGCTGCTCGGCGGCGACAAGCGGCTGAGAACCCTCGGCGCGGTGCTGGCGGCGGGGGCGCTGGCCTGCTCAGCGCTGTGGCGGCTGGAATTCGCCTCCACCTGGTGCGCCTTCGCGGCGGTCGCGTCGCTGCTGGTCCTGGGCTGGGTCCGGCGCCCGGATGCCGCTTCCCCCGTCACGTGATCGACCGGAAGTTACCTAGACGTATGTAGTGACTTCACACGCGGGCGGCAGTAGAACTCGTTCCCATTCTGTCAGCGAGTGAGGAACGCCACATGAGCGATAAACCGCTGTCCAGAAACACCTCCAACGGGATCTCCCGGCGCGGATTCCTCGGTAGAACAGGTTCTGTTATCGGGGCCATGGCCCTGGCGGGTCACCTCACCCCGGCGCAGGCGGCCGCCCCGCCCGGCCCGGTCTCCGACGGCGCCCGCGTAGCGGCCCTGGTCATCGGTACCGGCTACGGCGGATCGGTGGCGGCCCTGCGGCTGGCACAGGCCGGCGTGGACGTGCAGATGATCGAAATGGGCATGTCCTGGGACACGCCGGGCTCGGACGGCAAGATCTTCCCCACGGTGACCAGCCCGGACTACCGGTCCTTCTGGCTGCGCACCCGGACCAAGGCGCCGCTCAGCAACTTCCTGGGCTTCCCGATCGACAAGGACGTCCCCAAGTACACCGGGATCCTGGACGCCGAGGACTTCGCCGGCATCACCGTCTACCAGGGCCGCGGCGTCGGCGGCGGTTCGCTGGTCAACGGCGGCATGGCGGTCACGCCCAAGCGCGCGAACTTCGCCGCCGTCCTCCCCTCGGTGGACGCCGACGAGATGTACGGCACCTACTACCCGAGGGCCAACGCGGGGCTCGGGGTCGGCATGATCGACCCTGCCTGGTTCGACACCGCCGACTGCTACCAGTTCTCCCGCGTCGGCCGCAAGCACGCCCAGCGCTCCGGCTTCGCCTGGACCTTCGTACCCGACGTGTACGACTGGGACTACATGAAGAAGGAGGCCGCCGGCACCGCCACCAAGTCCGCCCTGGCCGGGGAGATCCTCTACGGCAACAACCACGGCAAGAAGTCGCTGGTGCAGACGTACCTCGCCCAGGCGAAGGCCACGGGCCGGGTCGCCATCTCGCCGCTGCACAAGGTCACCTCGGTCTCCCCCGCCACGGCGGGCGGCTACACGGTCACCATCGACCAGCTCAACACCACCGGCGACACGGTGGCCACCAAGACCGTGACGGCGGACCGGGTGTTCTTCGCGGCCGGCAGCGTCGGCACCAGCAAGCTCCTGGTCAAGCTGAAGGCCACCGGGGCACTGCCGAACCTCAACGGCGAGGTCGGCAAGGGCTGGGGCGAGAACGGCAACGTCATGTGCGGCCGCGCGAACCACCTGTGGGACCCGACCGGCAAACTCCAGTCGACCATCCCCTGCTCCGGCATCGACAACTGGGACGCCGGGGGCGCCTTCGCCGAAGTGGCGCCGCTCCCCACCGGGATCGAGACGTACGCCTCGTTCTACCTGTCGATCACCAAGAACCCGAACCGTGCCGAGTTCACCTGGAACGCGGCGACCGGCAGGGCCGACCTGAGCTGGCAGACGGCCTGGAAGCAGCCGTCCGTCTCGATGGCCAAGACGATCTTCGACAAGATCAATTCGAAGGAGGGGACGATCTACCGGACCGACCTGTTCGGCGGCAACAAGATCTGGAACGACACCCTCACCTACCACCCGCTCGGCGGCGCGGTCCTGAACAGGGCGACCGACAACTACGGTCGCCTGCACGGTTACACCGGCCTGTACGTGATCGACGGCGCGCTCATCCCCGGCAACACGAGCGTGAATCCCTTCGTCACCATCACGGCACTCGCCGAACGCAACATCGAGAAGATCATCGCAACCGACCTCCCGTAGGGCCGCGCCCTCCCCCCAGCGGCCGGGGCCGTTCGGATCCACCGAACGGCCCCTTTTGCCTTCCCGCCGCGCTCCGCGCGCGGTGCGCCGCCGCTCAGTGCCCCGGCAGGACACAGACGCTGTCCAGGCCGAGCACGTGGTTGAGCCGGCCGAAAGCCAGCCAGGACCCGATGCTCATCGTCAGCTCCACGATCTCCAGCTGGCTGTAGTGCGTGGTCATCCGGTCCCAGAACTCCTCGTCGAGCCCGTGGTGGTCGAGGGTGTACCGCTCCGCGTACTCCGCCGCCAGCCGGGTGCGCTCGTCGAACGCGCCGGTCGTACGCCACTCGGTGACCGCGTCGGAGAACTCCTCCTCGACCTTCTCCCCCTCCCGCTCGGTGCGCCAGTCGAGGCAGAAGACGCACCCGTTGATCTGTGCGACGCGCAGCCGGGCCGCCTCGAACTCGCGCAGGCCCAGGGTGGTGTGGGCGTACACCGACAGGGAGAAGTTCGCGGCGGCCATGCCGATGCCGGGGACCATGTCGCCCCACACGTACTCGATGGGGTGCTGGCCTTCAGGGATGTCGATCCTCATGACTGCTTCCTTCCGAGTCTGCCGATGGCGGGGCGCAGCGGGATGTCGAGGGCGTCGTAGAGTCCGGGTTCCGCCTCGACGAGCCAGTCGATGGCGCCGACGAGGCGGCCGACGGCGGTGGCGTTGCCGCCCGCCGAGCGGTTCTCGCCCTCGTCCGTGGCCTCGATGGTGACCTCGATGCGCGGGCGGCCCTCGATGACGACCCGGTGGGCGCCGTCGCCGCCGTCGGGCGGCACGGGCCAGTCCGGTGCGCACGAGGCGTGGATGCGGGTGACGTGCTCGATGACGATGCGGGGTTCGCCCTCGACGATTCCCTGCACCTCGAAGCGGATGGCGCCCTGGGTGCCGGCCTCGAACGCGCCCATGGTCCTGGTGGTCACCGTGGTGTCGAGCGCGCGGCGGTCCGAGGTCTCGCGTATCTCGTCGAGTTCGACCCCGAGCGCCCGGGCCATCATCCGGATCTGCCCGCCCCACACCATGGTGGGGATGGAGGGCATGAGCATCATCGGCTCGTAGTCCATGGGATGGCCCATGCCGACGAGATGGCGGACGGAGTCCGGCTGGTCGTAGGTGGAGTAGTCGAAGATCTCCTGGCAGCGGATGGCGTCGATGGTGGTGCCGAGTCCGCTGAGCAGGAGCGGGAGTACGTCGTTGCCCCACCCGGGGTCGACGCCGGAGGCGAAGAGCGAGCCCCCGCCCTCCGCGACGGCGGCGAGCACCGGGTCGCGGAACTCGGGCGGGGCGCTGCGGTGATCGTAGAGCGGGTACAGGGCGGGGCTCACGACGACCGCGCCCGACCGGACGGCCCGTGTGATGTCGGCGAGCGCCTCGTCGGGCCGGATGTCTCCGGACGCGGCGTACACCACGGCCTGGGGGCGGGCGGCGAGTACGGCTTCGATGTCGTCGGTGGCCTCGACCCCCGACGGGCGGTCGAGTTGCCCGAGTTCACCGGCGTCGCGGCCGACCTTGGCTGGATCGTGGACGATGACTGCGCAGAGTTGGAGCGCGGGATGGGCCTCGACGGCACGGATCGCCAGACGGCCCACGTTGCCAGTACCCCAGACAACCGTGGAAATCATGCGCGGAGGGTAGCCACAGGTCCTTGACGTTGCCAGAGTCGCGCGGCCTGAACTCGTCCGCCCCCGGGGGTTACTGGTTCTGGCCGCCCAGGACGAAGAGGAGGTAGACGAAGAAGGCGAAGAGGTGGCCGACGAACAGGTAGGCGATCAGCCGGATGATCAGGCCGCGCGGGAACTTGGACTCGAAGCGGGCCCGTATGGACGTGGGCGCGGGCACCGGCGTGGTCGCGGTGGCGGGCTTCTCGGCTTGGGACATGGGTACGGCTCCTCCGCTTACTGGTGGTGCGTGGGCATGGTCGTGGGTGTGGACGCGGGCGCCGGCCTTGCGGGCGCGGGCCCGGTCGTGGCGGCGCCGCCGAGGCAGAGCCCGGCCAGGCTGCTCTGCAGCAGGGTGTGGACGAAGAGCAGGTCGGCCCCGCTCGCGGAGGCCGCGCCGATCCGGTGCGGGGTGAGCGAGTCGAAGTGCGCGCTGTCCCCCGGCTCCAGCAGGTACTCGGCCTCGCCCAGGTGCAGCCGCAGCCGACCCTCCAGGACGTGGAGCCACTCCTCGCCGGGATGTACGCGGACCAGCTCGCCCTGGCTGCGGCCATGCGGCACGTGCACGCGCAGCGCCTGCATCCCCCGCCCGGAGCCGCCTGCCTGCCAGTACGTCCAGCCGTCGGCCTCGCGGGCGCCCGGACCGCCGGCCCGTACGATGGGATCCGCGACGGCGGGGGTCTCGCCGAGCAGCTCGGAGACGGTCGTACCGTAGGTGCGGGCGAGTCCGAGCAGCAGCGGCAGCGAGGGCTGGCGGCGGCCGGTCTCCAGGCGGGACAGGTGAGCGGGCGAGAGCCGGGCCCGCGCGGCGGCGGCCTCCAGGGTGAGTCCGGCACGGCGGCGCAGTTCGCGAAGCTGTGGTGCCACGGCGGGCAGCTCGTCGGCCGCGGCTTCGGGACCGGGGCCGGGACCGGGGGCAGTACCGGGGTTCATGTCCCCGATTGAGCCAGAATCTTGCCTTCCTGGCAAACCGCCTTACCTCTGAGGCAAAACCGTGGGGACGTCTCCTCTCACCTGTTCGGGGCGGCTTGCCGGGCGAATGCGTCACCGCGCTTGCGCGGGATCCCGCTCGCTACAGGCTGGGAAGCACCGCACCGGCCGACCCACGGCGAGGGACGATGATCGTTTCGATGATGTCCATGCCGGAGGGCACCCTGGCCCGTGGCCAGGTGTCGGAGGCACGCGAGCGTCTGGCCACGTCCCGCTTCCTGTTCGTGGACGTGGAACTGCCCGCGGAGAGCGCTTCCGGCGAACCCCCGCTGGCCCACCTGCTCGGCCTGGAGGCCGAGCAGGTGGCGTGGCTCGGCCGCAAGGAGGAGTCCGCGCGGGCGGACATCTTCGGGGACAGCGGCGCGTTCGTCGTGCCCGCGGTCGACGCCGACCGGGTCATCCACGTCCACGCCGTGGTGACCGATCGGTACCTCCTCACGGTGCACCGGGGGCCGGCCCCCCTGATCGGGGACGTCACCGCCCGCTTCCCCCTGGAGAGCCCGGCGGACTCCGTCGCCATGCTGTTCCTGCTGCTGGACGAGGCCATGGAGACCTACCGACGGGCCGCCGTCCGGGCCCTGCTGGAGGTGGAGGACCTGGAGGACGCCATGTTCCGCCGGCGCGAGCCCGAGCAGCTCTACCGCCTGTCACGGCTGCGGCGTACCGCGGCCCTCCTGCACCACACCCTCCTCCCCTACCACCGGGTGGCGGAGGAGACCGTCACGCGCCGGGTGATGAACCGCGGCTTCCAGCAGGAGCGCTGGCAGCTCGTCCACGAGTACCGGCGCACCGCGAATCTGGTGCTCGCGGACATCGAGTCCCTCCAGGACACCGCCCGGCGGGCCTTCGGCAGCTACTCCTCCCTGGTGTCGGGCGACCAGAACGGCGTGATCAACCGCCTGGCGGTGGTGTCGACGATCTTCCTGCCGCTGACCTTCCTGACCGGGTTCTTCGGCATGAACTTCGCCTACCTGACGGACGAGCTGGAGAGCCGTGCCGTCTTCTGGCTGCTCGCCGTGGGCCTGCAGGTGCTCTTCCTGCTCGCGGCTCTCTACGTGCTCCACCGCACCCGGCTCTGGCGGATGCTGCGCGAGGACGACAGCGACCCCGACGACGCGTAGGCCGCGTCCGGCGGATCAGGGCGCAGCGCGGGCCATGATCCGCCCGGCACTCCTAAGGCCGTGTCCGCACAGGAGCGCCGGCCGCCCGAAGGGCGGGCCACGCGGCGTCTGGCGCCGTGCATCGCAAGGCGGAGGGCCGTCCGTGTACTGGACGTACTCGGACGTGCCCGACAACGCAGCGAGGTGCGGTGCCAGACGCCGCGTGGCAGGCGGGACTTTGCGGACACGGCCTTAGGCCGCGTGTGCCGCCAGGACCGTGGCCACCGTGTCCGCCTCGGCCGCCGTCTTGTCCGGGCGGTGGCGCAGGACCCGGGCGAAGCGCAGGGCCACCCCCGCCGGGTAGCGCGAGGAGCGCTGCAGGCCGTCGTAGGCGATCTCCACCACCAGCTCGGGCCGCACCCGCACGGTGAAGCCGTCGTCCGAGGTGGCGAGCGCGCGCAGGGCCTCGGTCTGCCAGCGCAGCATCTGGTCGGTGAGCCCCTTGAAGGTCTTGCCGAGCATGGCGTACGTCCCCTCGGCGGTGCGCGCCCCCAGGTGCAGGTTCGACAGCAGACCGGTGCGCCGCCCGTGGCCCCATTCGGCGGCGAGGACCACCAGGTCCAGGGTGTGCACCGGCTTCACCTTGAGCCAGTGCCTGCCGCGCCGACCGGCCGCGTAGGCCGAGTCCAGCCCCTTGACCACGACCCCCTCGTGCCCGCGGCGCAGGGTCTCGGCCCAGAACTCCTCGGCCTCGGCCTCCTGCTCCCCCGGGTCCTCGACGGCGAGGCGGCGGACCCGCGCGTCCTCGGGTACGAGCGCGGCGAGGGCCGCGTACCGCTCGCGCACCGGCAGGTCGAGGAGGACGTCCTCGCCGACGGCCAGGACGTCGAAGAAGCAGGGGACGACCGGGAGGGTGCGGCGGGCCGCCCCGACGTCGACCCGGGAGCCGACGCGGCTCGCGATCTCCTGGAAGGGGACCGGCCGGCCGTCCGGCGCCCGCCCGATGACCTCCCCGTCGAGGATGAACCGCTCCCCGGGCAGCGACCGGGCCAGCTCCGCCACCTCCGGGAGCCGCTCGGTGATCTCGTCGAGGGAGCGCGTGTACACCCGTACGTCGGCCCCGTCCCGGTGGACCTGGACGCGGATGCCGTCCAGCTTCTCCTCCACCGCGCACGGTCCGAGCGCGCCCAGCGCCTCGGCGACCGACTTCGCCGTGCCCGCCAGCATCGGCTGGACGGGCCGGCCGACGCGCAGCGTGACCGTGCACAGCGCCTGCGCGCCCTCGGCCAGCACGGCCGCCGCCACCCGGGGCAGCGAGCCGTCCAGCATCACCGCCCGGCGCAGATCGGCGGCCGGTACGCCGGCGGCCGCGGCCACGCCCTCCAGGGCCACCGCGTCCAGCGCGCCCTGGCGTACCTCGCCGGAGAGCAGGCTGCGCAGGAACACCTGCTCGGCCGCGGTGGCCCGGCCCAGCAGGCCGGCGAGGACGCGGCCGCGCCGCTCCACCGACCCGGCGCCCCGGGTGGCGGCCAGTTCGCCCACCGCCGTGTCGACGTCGAGGACGGTCAGCGTCGGTGCGTCCGCCGGTTCGGCTTCCTGGCCGAGGGTGCGCCAGCCGATGCCGGGGCGGCCCTGCGGAAGGCGCCCGGAGAGGTAGGAGATGACCAGGCCGGCCTCCTCCGGGGGCGCGTCGGCGAAGAGCCCGGCGAGCAGGGCGGTCTTACGGGACCGGGCGGAGGTCTCGGCGACCTCCTTGGACACGCGTGCGACTTCGGCCAGCAGCATGCGGCCATCCTGACGCCACCGGCCCCCTGGCGCAGGTCGGTCCACGCAGGTGGGTCCGCGCAGGTGGGTCGGGCGTGTGGCGCTGTCACGCGCCCGTGACAGTCGGAGGACGCTCTCGTGAGGATCGGCCGCCAGTCTCGTGCGTAGGGGCAAAAGCGACATAACGACTCATCGCCCCTTTCACCCCACCCCCACCCCCACCCCCTGGAGCACTCTCATGATCCGCACCTCCCGCAAGCAGCGTTTCGCGATGGTCGCCGTGTCGGGCGCGTTCGTCGCCGGAGGCGTACTGCTGCCTGGGACGGCCTTCGCCGCTCCGCACACCCCGGAGACGGCCTCGGCCACCGTCCACCGGGCCGGATACGAGAACGGCGGTCATCAGGACAAGGGCCGGGAGGATCACCGTGGTGAGCGCAAGGGCCACCACGACAGGAAGAACCGGCACGACCGCAACGGCAAGGTCCGGGACGTCGACAACATGCCGGGATGCAAGTTCTACCAGGGCAAGGTCTACTGCGAGCACCAGCCGAACCCGGCACCGAAGCCCGCTCCGGCCCCGAAGCCGGACCCGGTCAAGGCGGAGAAGGACAATCCCGACCACGTGCCGAACGTCTAGATGTGTTGTCCGGACAGGTTGGTGACGCGGCTGGCGGGTGTCTGGCCACTGATGCCGGTGTGGGGTCGGTGGTAGTTGTACCAGTGCAGCCAGTCGGTGAAAGCTTCCTGGCGCTGCCGGTCTGAGGTGTAGGGCTTCTGGTAGGCCCATTCTTCGAGCAGGGTGCGGTGGAAGCGTTCGACCTTGCCGTTGGTCTGTGGGCGCCAGGGCCTGGTCCATCGGGGCTGGATGTCCAGATCGCGGCAGGTCTGGCTCCAGGTGTGCTTGGTGTAGGCCCAGGCGTTGTCGGTCAGGACCCGTTCGACGGTGATGCCCAGGGACGCGAACCAGGCGGTGGCCCGGGTGAGGAAGGCGGCGCAGGTCGGGGCGGTCTCGTCGGGCAGGTCTTCGGTGTAGGCGAGTCGGGTGTGGTCGTCGAGGGCGGTGTGGAGGTAGGCGTATCCGGCGCCGTTGCGGCGGTCCTTGTTCGGGCTGCCGGCGGCCCGGCCGAGGACTCTGTGGCCGCCGCCGTCGGGGATCCGGCCGAGCTTCTTGACATCGATGTGGACGAGTTCGCCGGGCCGGGCGCGTTCATAGCGGCGGACGGGTTCGCCGGTGGCCCGGTCCAGAGCCGCCAGGGGCGGCTGGCCGTTGCGGACGAGGATGCGGTGGGCGGTCGAGGCCGCGATACGGCACCGGACTGCCAGCCGCAGTGGACCGATCCGGTGTTCCCGCCGGAGGCGGAGCACTTCCGTCTCGATCTCGGCTGCTGTCCTGCGGGGCTGGTGGTGGGGCCGGCTGGAGCGGTCACTCATTCCGGCGACGCCCAGCAGCCGGTAGCGGGTGGCCCAGCGGGCCGCGGTGGTGTGGCTGACCTGGAAACGCTCTGCCGCCCGGCGCACGGGCCAGCCGTCATCGACGACACAACGCGCCAGACGAAGTCGCCCGGTCTCGGTCAGCGGCGCATTACGGTGGACCACGAGGGCCTCCTGAAGTTGGCGTAGATGTCGCAATCCACACCGAGCCAGAAGGCCCTCACCCATTTCAAGAACCCAGCACGCGTGTCACCAACGTCCCGGGACAACACATCTAGGCCGTGCGGCCCCCGGGCGTACCGCAGGTGCGGTACGCCCGGGGGCCCGGCGTGGTCCCTGAGAAGGGGGACGGCTCCCCCTGCGGGTGCTCGGTGCCCGAGCGGTGGCCCTTTAGGGTTCCCGTATGAAGCTGCGAATGTTCCGGCGCCGTCGCGACCGCCTGCTGGCCGGCGCCGCCGCGCTCGCCGTCGTGGCGGGTGCCGGTACGTGGACGGCCGCGTCCGCGGCCGGCGACACGCCCGCGGTGCACCGCGGGGACCAGGTCCTGTCCATGCCCGGCGCCCGGATCGACACCTCCTACTTCACGGCGGGCGACGGTGCGCAAAAACGTCCCGCCGTGCTCCTCGGGCACGGTTTCGGCGGCAGCAAGGACGATGTCCGCGAGCAGGCCGAGCACCTCGCCCGCGACGGGTACGCCGTCCTGACCTGGTCGGCGCGCGGCTTCGGCCGCTCCGAGGGCCGGATCGGCCTCAACGACCCCGAGTACGAGGTCAAGGACGTCTCCCGGCTCATCGACTGGCTCGCGGCCCGGCCCGAGGTCCGGCTCGACGCGCCCGGCGATCCGCGCGTCGGCGTCTCCGGGGCCTCCTACGGCGGCGCGATCTCGCTGCTCGCGGCCGGTCACGACCCGCGGGTGGACGCGATCGCCCCGCAGATCACCTACTGGAACCTCGCGGACTCCCTCTTCCCGAACGGAGTCTTCAAGAAGCTCTGGTCCGGCATCTTCTTCACCAGCGGCTCGACCGACGGGATGCAGCAGGCCCCGCCCCGGCAGCGGCCGGACGCCTCGGCCGCGCCCGGCTGTGGACGGTTCCAGCCCGAGCTCTGCGCCATGTACGAACGCGTCGCGGTGGCGGGCAAGCCCGATCCCGAGGCCCGCGCCCTGCTGGAACAGCGCAGTCCGTCGGCCGTCGGCGACCGGATCAAGGTGCCGACCCTGATCGTCCAGGGCCAGGACGACTCCCTCTTCCCGCTGGACCAGGCCGATGCCATGGCCAAGGCCATCGCGGCGAACGGCGCGCCCGTCTCCGTCGACTGGGCGGCCGGCGGACACGACGGCGGGATGCGCGAGACCGACCGGGTCGAGGCCCGGGTGGCCTCCTGGTTCGACCGCCACCTCAAGGGGGACGAGGGCGCCGGCACCGGCCCGGCGTTCCGCGTCACCCGCTCCGGAGGCATCGACTCCACCGACGGCGAGGTCACCCTGCGCGGCGCGACCGGCGACCGGTACCCCGGGCTGGAATCCGGCCCGCGGGAGTTCACCCTGACGGGGCCGGAGCAGACGTTCGCCAATCCGGCGGGCGGCGCACCTCCCGCGCTGTCCTCGCTGCCGGGCATCGGTGGGCAGCTCGCCGCCTTCGGGGCCGGGCTCTCGCTGGACTTCCCCGGCCAGAACGCCCGGTTCGACTCGGCGCCGCTGACCGAGGACGTACGGATCACCGGCACCCCGACCCTCACCCTGAAGGTGAGGTCGACGGCCGCGGACGGCTCGGCCGTCCTCTTCGGCAAGGTGTACGACGTGGGGCCCGACGGCCGGCAGCAGGTGCTGCCGAGCCAGCTGGTCGCCCCGGTGCGGGTGGAGAACGCCCAGCAGGGTACGAGCGTGCGGCTGCGGCTGCCCGCGATCGACCACTCAGCCCCGGCCGGACACCGGCTTCGGCTGGTGGTCGCCGCGACCGACCTCGGCTACGCGAGCCCGGCCGCGCCCGCCACCTACACCGTCGCCGTGGAGGGCCCCCTGGCCGTGCCCGTCGCCGCGGAGGTACGGACCGCCGCGGCCGGGATGCCCGCCTGGATCTGGTGGCTGCCGCTGGGCGCCGCGGCCCTGGCCGCGGCGCTGCTCGGGATCCGGCGGACCGGCCGGGGGGCTTCCGGAGCCGCGGGCCCGCGGTCGGGCGCGCCGCGGCCGGAGGCCGCACTGGCCGACGTACCCCTGGAGATCACGGGACTGACGAAGCGGTACGCGAAGGCGCAGGACCGGTACGCGGTGCGGGACCTGTCCTTCCGCGTCGAGAAGGGGCAGGTGCTGGGACTGCTCGGGCCCAACGGCGCCGGCAAGACCACCACCCTGCGGATGCTGATGGGGCTGATCTCGCCGGACGCCGGGGAGATCCGGGTGTTCGGGCACGCGGTACGGGCCGGGGCGCCCGTGCTGTCCCGGGTCGGCGCCTTCGTGGAGGGCGCCGGATTCCTCCCGCACCTGACGGGCCGCGCCAATCTGGAGCTGTACTGGCAGGCCACCGGCCGCCCGGCCGAGGACTCGCACATGGCGGAGGCCCTGGAGATCGCCGGACTCGGCGACGCGCTGGAACGCGCGGTACGCACGTACTCGCAGGGCATGCGCCAGCGGCTCGCGATCGCGCAGGCCATGCTCGGGATGCCGGACCTGCTGATCCTCGACGAGCCGACGAACGGTCTGGACCCGCCGCAGATCCGCGAGATGCGGGACGTGATGATCCGCTACGCCGCGGGCGGGCGGACGGTCATCGTCTCCAGCCACCTGCTGTCGGAGGTGGAGCAGTCCTGTACGCACCTGGTGGTCATGGACCGCGGGCAGCGGGTCGCGGCGGGCGAGGTCGCGGAGATCACCGGTGGCGGGGACACCCTGCTGGTGACCCTGGCGGAGCCGGTGGACGAGGTGAGCGTCGAGAAGGTGGCGGCGCTGGAGGGAGTGGGTTCCGTGGTGGCCGCCGATGACGGGCTGCTCGTACGGCTCGAAGGCGCGACGGCCGCGGGGCTGATCGCCGAACTCGTACGGCTGGAGGTGCCGGTGAGCGGAGTGGGACCGCACCGGCGACTGGAGGACGCGTTCCTCACCCTGATCGGAGGTGCGGCGTGAGTACGGTGACGACGGCGCGGGAGGCGGCTCCGGAAACGGCTCCGGGCTACCGGGCGAGCCATACGCTGCCGCTGCGCGTGGAGGCGCTGCGGCAGTGGCGCCGACGGCGGACGCTGGTGATGGGCGGGGTGCTGGCGGCGCTGCCCTTCATCCTGATGATCGCGTTCGCGGTGGGCGGCGGGCCGGGCAGCCGGGGCGGCGGCAACGGCCGGATCACCCTGATCGACACGGCCACGGCCTCGGGTGCGAACTTCGCCGCGACCTGTCTCTTCGTCTCGGCCGGCTTCCTGCTCGTGGTGCCGGTGGCCCTGTTCTGCGGGGACACCGTGGCCTCGGAGGCGAGCTGGTCCTCGCTGCGCTACCTGCTGGCCTCGCCGGTGCCGCGGGCGCGGCTGCTGTGGAGCAAGCTGGTGGTGGCGCTCGGGTTCAGCCTGGCGGCGATGGTGCTGCTGCCGGTGGTGGCCCTGGCGGTGGGCACGGCCGCGTACGGGTGGGGGCCGTTGAAGCTCCCGGCGGGCGGGGCGCTGGCGGCCGGGGACACGGTGCCGCGGCTGGCTCTGGCGGTGGCCTTCGTCTTCGTTTCGCAGCTCGTGACGGCGGGTCTGGCGTTCTGGCTGTCGACACGGACGGACGCGCCGCTGGGCGCGGTCGGCGGGGCGGTCGGGCTGACGATCGTCGGCAATGTGCTGGACGCGGTGACGGCGCTCGGCTCGTGGCGGGAGTTCCTGCCGGCGCACTGGCAGTTCGCGTGGGCGGACGCCCTGCAGCCGCAGCTGGAGTGGGGCGGGATGGTCAAGGGGGCGGTGGTGTCGGTGTCGTACGCGCTGGTGCTGTTCGCGCTCGCCTTCCGCGGCTTCTCCCGCAAGGACATCGTGTCCTGAGCCCGCACGGGCGGCCCACAGCCCCAGAGCGCGCGGCCCGCGGCCCGCGGACCCAGGACACGATGTCCCCCGGGCCCGTGGGCCGTGGGCCGTCCGTGGCAATGCGCCCGCGCCCGCGTGTGGCTGCGGTCCGCCCGCCCCCGGAACGATGAACAATCGCGGTCATCACGACCGAGGGGTACCGCCCATGCACACAGCAGGATCTCCGGCCCGCAGGGCCGTGCTGACCCGCGGCCTCGTGGCCGCCGCCGGGGCCTTCGCACTCGCGGGATGCTCCTCGCCGCGCGCGCCGAGGGCGACGACCGCCGCGCCCGAGCCGCGGCCGGACACGCCGAAGGCCGCCTTCGCCCGTCTGATGGAGGGCAACGCGCGCTGGGTGAGCGGGGATCTCGACCACCCCGACCGGGATCCCGAGCGGCGGCAGCTCGTCGCCGAGGCGCAGGACCCGTTCGGGGTGGTCCTCACCTGCATCGACTCCCGGGTGGCGCCCGAGCTCGTCTTCGACACCGGGCTCGGCGATCTGTACGTCCTGCGCACGGGCGGGCAGGCGGTCGGCCCGGTGGTCACCGGGTCCGTCGAGTACGGGCCCATGACGGGCGGCACCCCGCTGATCGTCGTACTCGGGCACCAGCGCTGCGGCGCCATCGAAGCCGCGTACAAGTCGCTGCAGGACGGCACGCCCCTGCCCGGGAACCTGCAGGCGATCGTGAAGGCGCTGGGACCGGCGTACCTGCTGACGGTCGAGAACCCGGGTGCCGACCCGGTCGACACCATGATCCACCAGCAGATCCGGGTCACCGCGGACGGTCTGCGCGCCAACTCCGACCTGGCGCCCCTCGTGAAGAAGGGCGCCCTGGCCGTCGTCGGCGCCTACTACTCGCTGGACACCGGCCAGGTGGACGTCCTGACGGGGGCGCCCGTCTGAGCGGACACGCGCTAGGGCTTGAGCGCCCCCGGGATCGCGTCGATCGCGGCCAGCAGTTCGGCGTCCAGCGGGCGGTCGGCGACGGCCGCGTTGGCGCGTACCTGCTCGGGGGAGGTGGCTCCGGCGATGACGGAGGCGCAGCCGGGCTGGGCGGAGAGCCAGCCGATGGCGAGTTCGAGGACGGTCCGGTCGTGCTTCTCGGCGAGCACGGCCAGTGCCTCGACGACGTCGAGGCGCTCCTCGGTGAGGTACGCGTCGCGTCCTTCGAGGCGGGATCCGGCCGGTACGGGCGCACCCCGGCGGATCTTGCCGGTCAGCAGGCCGTTGGCGAGCGGGAAGTACGGGAGCACGCCGACGCCGTAGTGGAGGGCCGCCGGGACCAGCTCGCGCTCGACCGACCGCTGCAGCAGCGACCACTCGTTCTGCGCCGACACGAAGGGGACCGAGCCCGTCTCGCGGGCGATGTGGGCGGCTTCGGCGAGCTGCCAGCCGGAGAGGTTGGAGTGGCCGATGTAACGGACCTTGCCCTCGGCGACGAGCTCGGTGAGCGCGGCCAGGGTCTCGGCGATCGGGGTGGCCGGGTCGGGGCTGTGCAGCTGGAAGAGGTCGATGTGGTCGGTGTCGAGGCGGCGCAGGGACTCCTCGACGGCCCGCCGGATGTAGGCGCGGCCGCCGCGGGAGCCGGCGGCGGGCCCGTACTTCATGTCCACGCCGTCGTAACCGAACTTGGTGGCGAGGACGACCTGGTCGCGACGGCCCTTGAGGGCCTGCCCGAGGTGTACCTCGGAGCCGCCGGCGCCGCCGTAGATGTCGGCGGTGTCCAGGAGGGTGATGCCCGCGTCCAGGGCGGCGTCGACGACGGCGCGGGTGGCCTGGGCGTCCAGTCGGCCACCGAAGTTGTTGCAGCCGAGCCCGACGGCGGAGACCTGCAGTCCGGAACTGCCCAGGGGGAGATAGCGCATTCGGTTCGTTCCTCCGACTCGACGATTACATGATCAACCGATCGTTCAGTCTAGGTGTCCGCCCCGGGCGCCGGAGCGGAAACCGGGCGTCGGTGTGAACAACGTGCAACACGCGCGGGCCTGCGACCCCACCGGCCGCCTCGACCCCGCCGGGTAGTTTGACCGGATGGATCATGACGCCTCCGGCGCTGTCGCGCCCGCGTTCTGACCGGACTCCCCGGCCCCCGCCCCGCCCGGTGCGGGGGCACCGCGACCCGAAGGGCAACCGTGAAAACCGTGAACCGCAGACTGATACCCGCCGCTGCCGTCCTCGCCTTAGAGGTCGTTTTATCCCTCTGTTTCATCCCGGAATCGGGTGTTCTGTGGTCTTCTTCGGGTCGCGCCAGGAGACGGTGTTCTCGCCGGTGAGGCGGCGGGCCATGAGGTCGGTCATCGCGATGTGGATGACGGCTTCGGAGCGGGTGGGCAGGGTTTCGTAGTCGCGGGCCAGGCGGCGGTGGAGCATGAGCCAGCCGTAGGTCCGCTCGACTGCCCACCGCTTGGGTATGGGGGTGAAACCCTTGGTCCCGGGCTTGCGTGCGGTGATCTCCATGTCGATGCCCAGAGCGGCGGCATGCTCGACCAGGTGCTGACGGTATCCGCCGTCGACCCACACTTTGCGGATTGACGGGTGGTCTGCGGCGGTCTGGTCGATGAGGCGGGTGCCGGCCGCGGAGTCCTGCACGCTGGCCGCGGTGACCAGCACGGCGAGGAGGAGGCCGAGGGTGTCGGTGACGATGCTGCGTTTGCGGCCCGCGATCTTCTTGCCCGCGTCGATGCCCTGGCTGGTGGCGGGAACGCTGGTGGATGTCTTGACGCTCTGCGCGTCGATCACACACGCAGTTGGCTCTGCATTCCGCCCTTCCTTCTCCCGTAAAAGCTGCCTGAGCAGGCCATTGAGCTGGGCAAATACGCCCTCGTCAGCCCATCTGGCGAAGTAGCCGTAGACGCTCTGGTGCGGTGGGAAGTCGTGCGGGAGGTAGGCCCACTGGCAGCCGGTGCGGTCCACGTAGAGGATCGCGTTCATGATCTCGCGCAGGTCATGCCTCGGAGGCCGGCCAAAGTCCAGAGCCCGGCCACGGCGCTCGAAGCGCCAGGCCGCAAGGACCGGCTCGATCAACTCCCAGCGTGCGTCGGACAGATCACTCGGATACGGACGTCGTGTTGTCATGAGTCCGGCGTACCGCCGCGGACCGAATGCGCCCAGGCGCACGGCCGCGACGCTGGAAGCACACGGGCCGCCAATCGACGGACATCCTGGGATGAGACAGGCGCAAGAACCAGCCCGCCCCACAAGCCACCCCACACACCCCACAGAAACCGACTCCGTCAATGGTCACTACCGCACCGTGGTCGACCACTTCAAGAATCGCATCAAATCTCCAGATTCTGGGATAAAAAGACCTCTTAGAGGTCATCTCATTTGGCGAGTCCGCGGTACCCGGCCGCGACCGGTACTCGGCAGCACCACAAGGTGCAGGGTGACTGCCGATGGCTCGCCACGGTGGTCACGGACGGAGCGCGGGCCCGGTCAGAACACGTCGGTGGTCCACAGGACGTGCATATCCCATGCGATGTCCAGGGATTCCTTCGCTCCCTGATACCACGCACGTTGCGCGGTGTCGTCCGGCACGGTGTGGAGGGCCGCGAGCACATCGGCCGGCATCCATGCTCCACCCCAGTGGCCCAGCCAGGTCCCCGGCGTCTCGGCGGGTTCCGGGGTTCGCGGTATGGAGTAGCCCTCGCTCCGGAGAATCTCCAGAGCGGTATCCCGTTGATTCCTCATCAGATGCTCTGGGGAGAAGATCCCGTAGGCATCTAGACTGATTCTGTTCCCGTTCAGGTAGGCCTCCCATGCCGCCTCCGCCGTGGGCTGATCGCGCCAATCGACCACGGGGATCTCCACGGAGGGCCGCGCCGCCCACGGGCCGCCGGTACTCGCGCGCACCTCCTGCGGTGCGGATCCCACCACGACGAATGCGAGCTCATGGCGCGGAACAGGGAGCTCGATGCTCTGTCCCGTCCCGCTGTCCCAGCTGGTCGTCATTCCCGCCGCGATCCGGACGATGTACTCGCCATCGTCAAGCCCCTCATGCGCGTCGAACAGAGCGCCCTCGCGTATCTCGGCCGGCACGCCGTCACGGTTGAAGAACCTCCGGATCGGAGGGCCCCCCGTCGCGGAAACGATCTCGACGTCGTAGTTGCCCGGGCTGCCCAGGTCGCGGCCGAGTGCGTAGGACGAAACCCGACAGGCAATACCGTCCTTCACTACGTACGTCTTCCGGGCCAGACCGCAGGTGATGAACTTGCGACCCTCAGACGTAGGAACTCTCACCTCCAAGCGCGTCTGCATCAGGTGCAGGCCGTCCTGAGACACCGTCTCCACCCAGTCGGTGCGGATCTTCCCGTTGGTCATGCTGCTCTCCCTGCCGTCCGGTGCGAGTGGATTCGATGCCCGGCCGCGGGCAGGGCCCGATGCCGCCCGGCCCGGAGGTGGGCGATCACGGCGTGCCGGACGTCGGTCTCCGGGGTGAGGGACAACGCGACGGTGGCCTTGCCGCTGGTCAAGGCACATCTACGGGCTCGTAGAGCACGTCGGTTCTGAGTATTGTTTTCGTACCCTCAAGAAGCGGGGCCGAGTCGTGAAGTGTCCGATGCCAGAAGAGGAGCGCATCGCCCGGTTCGGGGTGGTGGGCACTCAATATTTCCTCAGGCTTCGCGAGCCGCGGCCAGTCAGAGAAATCACGTTGCGCAAAGGGAAGATCGTTCTGCTTATCGGCGATGAACCGCGTTTCTCCGCCCACGGCCTCATACGACAGGTAGATGACGACCGTCAGGAGAGTGCGCCTTCCGTCGGGGGCGAAATAGGGCGAATCGTAGTGCGGGACAATGAATCCGCCGTGTTCGTACGTGATGAAGCGCATACGCGGATTGACGGCCGTCGGCCTCCAAGGCCTTCCGTCCGAATCCGTCGGATCGCCCGATCCCACTTCAAGCGATAGAAGCGTCCGCAGCCTGCGGTAGAATTCAGCCGCCAGGACTGTAGATTCGGCCGTGGCGCGGAGATGAGCGACCGGATCTCCCTCTGCATAGTTGGCGGCAACGCCGTCTCGGCCCACCGGGGCAAAGCGCTGGGCGGCCAGTTCGGTCGTGAATGCCTCCACTTCGGCCGGAGTGAGGAAATGGCGAATCACCTTGGCGTTGGCCTTTGGGATCTCCGACTCGATCGGGGTCCATGAGTCATCGGCAGATATTCGGCTCAGCGCTTCTTCGGAGAGCTCAAAGGGATTTACCGGCATTTCGAACATGATCACTTCTCCGTGCTGAGGCCGTCGTCGATCCCAGCGTGGTCGTGGGCTCCACCGCCCGGAACGGCCGCGGGCAGCGCATTGAGGTGGACGGCGGGACCGCGGGCCACGTACTTGTGTGCTTCGGGTCCATGGAGGGACTCGAAGCCCCTGGAGTCAATGCCTGCAGGGAGGGGGCCACTGGGCGGTTATCGTCACGATGACGATATTAGGCCGGGGTGAGCCCACAAAGCAAGTAGGACGACCCAACGCGGCGGAAAGGGCCGGGAGACGGGGCGGGGACCGGCTCAGGGGACTACCGAGGCGACAACTGACGACGGCCGGCCAGGACGAGGTGGAGCGGCTCCGGGCGCGGCAGGAGGCCGTCTGGCAGAGCCGGATCAAATCCCTGCTGGAGGACCTGGACGGGGTAGAGCGCGACCAGTCGGTGGCGGAGCTCAGCGAACTCCTGGCCCAGGCCCGCCCACAGCCCGGCCCCGCGGACGCCGGCCCCGCCGAAGAGTCCGGCAACACGTTCAACGACCCTGCCGCCTTCCAGATCGGCGGCGAGCAGCACGTCCACTTCACTTCCGGCTCCCAACCCAACCTCCTTAGAAGCCATCTCATCCGGTGAGTCTGCGGTAGCAGATGAGGGCTGCGGCGATGCCTGCGAACGCGAGAAAGTACTCGGCCTTGCGTTCGTAGCGGCGGTGTAAGCGGCGGCAGCCCGCGAGCCAGGACACGGTCCGTTCCACGACCCGTCGGTGTCGGCCGAGCCGGTTCGACGGTTCGATTCCTTTGCGGGCTATGCGGTGCTTGATGCCGCGTTCGCGTAACCATCTGCGCAGGTGGGGGTAGTCGCCTCGTACGTCCACCGCAGGGTGACGCGGTAGGTGGTGGGGTCGTCGCCGTTCCCGGCGGTGAAGGACGTCTACGTCAACGACGCCGTCCGGGCCGAGCCCCTCGCCGTTCGGTTCGCCCTCCAGCACCGCGGCGAACCGGTCGGCGAGCAGCTGCCCGGTACCGGCGTGACCGCGGTCGACGTCCAGCCCATGGAAGCCGCCCGGCAGGACAACCCGAGGTTCGTCGCCCCGGTGCCCGGCGCCACGCCGCCGCCCCCGTCCTCCTAGAGGGTGTCCGGCAGCATGACGTGATCCGGGATCGGCCTCGGTCCTGACGTCACCGGCGGGGGTGGGCTTCGCGCTTCTATTTCCAATCTGCGTTGTTCCTAGAATGGGTCGCGTGAACGATATCGACGCGATCGCGATGTTGCAGGATCCGGTGCGGCGCCGCCTGTACGAGTACGTGGCGGCACAGGGCCGCGAGGTCGGCCGCAACGAGGCCGCCGAGGCGGCCGGGGTCGCGCGCACCCTCGCCGCGCACCATCTGGACCGGCTGGCCGAGGCCGGGCTGCTGGAGAGCGGCAGCCGCCGCCTGACGGGCCGCTCGGGTCCGGGCGCCGGCCGCCCGGCCAAGGTGTACACGCGGGCGCGGGCCGAGCGGTCGGTGTCGCTGCCCGCCCGCGACTACCTCACCGCCGCCGAGTTGCTCGCCGAGGCCGCCGAGCAGGCGGGACTGGACGCGGGGCTGTACGCGGCCGCGGGCCGCCGCGGCGAGGCACTGCGGGGCTCGGCTGCGCCCTGTGGCGGCCTGGAAGAGGCCGTGGAGATGCTGGCCGGCCGCGGTTACGAACCGTACCTGGACGGCGGCGAGGGCGGTGAGGGCACGGAGGGTACGGAGGGTGTCCGGGACGCCGAGGGCGCCGCGGCGACGCCCGGAGCGGCCGCGGCTGTCGTCCGTATGCGCAACTGCCCCTTCCATGCCGTCGCCGAACGCTTCCCGCCGCTCGTCTGCGGCATGAATCTCGCCCTGCTGGAGGGGCTGCTCGGCGTGGACGGTCCCGTGCGCGCCCGGATGGACGCCCGGCCCGGGGAGTGTTGCGTGGTGGTCGAGGCTTCTAAAAACAATGATCGTTGACATAGAAGGAGGGGCGTGCTGGGATGACGCCATGACCGCATCCACGCGTGCCACCCACCTCGCCCAGCTCAACGTCGCCACGCTCCTCCACCCCTTCGACGACCCGCGCATGGCGCCGTTCGTCGAGATGCTCGATCCGGTCAACGCCGCCGCCGACAGCACGCCCGGCTTCGTGTGGCGCCTCGTGGAGGAGGGGGCGGCCGACGCCACCGGCCTGCGCCCGGCGGGAGCCGACGTCGTCGTCAATCTGTCGGTGTGGCAGACCCAGGAGTCTCTGTGGGACTTCGCCTACCGCAGCGGGCACCTGGAAGTGATGCGACGGCGCCGCGAATGGTTCGAGCGGCACGTCGAGGCGCACATGGTGCTCTGGTGGATCCCCGCCGGGCACCTGCCGACCGTGGAAGAGGCTCTGGAGCGTCTGGCGGATCTGCGGGCGCACGGGCCGTCCCCCCGCGCGTTCACCTTCGCCTCCGCCCATACCGCCGCCGAGGCGGCCCCTCACCTCCGGGCCGCCCCGCCGACGCAGACGGCCTAGACCAGGCGGGCCGCGCCGGGCGACGGGGATGCCGTCGTGATGCGGGGCGGGGCGAAGCCGGCGCGGCGGAAGGCGTCCGTCACCGCCCGGGTCACCGACCGCTCCGCGTCCGCGTCGATCAGGGACAGGGCCGAGCCGCCGAAGCCGCCGCCCGTCATGCGGGAGCCGTACGCGCCGGCCGCGTCGGCCGTCGAGACGGCCAGGTCCAGCTCCGGGCAGGACACCTCGTAGTCGTCGCGCAGCGAGGCATGGCCTTCCGTGAGCAGCGGGCCCGCCTCGCGCAGCCGACCCGCGCGCAGGAGTTGCTCGACGCGCAGGACCCGTTCGTTCTCGGTCACCACGTGCCGGACCCGCTTGCGTACGACCGGGTCCTCCAGGCGGGCCAGGGCCTGCTCCAGCCCCTGGTGGGGGAGGTCGCGCAGGGCGGCCACGCCCAGGGCCTCGGCCGCCCGGTGGCAGGAGGTTCGGCGCTGGGCGTAGGCCCCGTCGGCCAGTGCGTGCCGGACCCGGGTGTCGATGACGAGCAGCCGCAGGCCGGCCGCCTCGCAGCCGAAGGGGATGTGGCGCTGTTCGAGGCTGCGGGTGTCCAGGTGGAGGGCGTGTCCCCCGGTCGCGCAGGCCGAGGCCGTCTGGTCCATGACCCCGCAGGGAACGCCGACGTACGCGTTCTCGGCGCGCCGGGCGAGGGCCGCCAGGTCGGTGCGGGTGAGCGGGATCCCGTACAGGTCGGTGAGGGCCAGCGCGGTGGCCACCTCCAGGGCGGCGGAGGAGGACAGGCCGGCGCCGGTCGGCACGTCGGACCGTACGTGCAGATCGGCGCCCCCGACCGGAAGTCCGGCGTCCAGCAGGGCCCATGCGACTCCGGCCGGGTACGCGGCCCAGCTCGCGGCGCCCTGAGGAGGGCGCTCCGGATCGAGCTCGGCGAGGTCGAGGGTGACCGCGCCGGAGGGGACTTCGGCGGAGTGGACCCGCAGGATCCGGTCGGTGCGCCGGGCGGCGGCCACCTCGGTGCGCTGCGGCAGGGCGAAAGGCAGGGCGAACCCGTCGTTGTAGTCGGTGTGTTCGCCGATCAGATTGACCCGGCCGGGGGCCGCCCAGACCCCCTCGGGCGGGTACCCGTACAGCTGCCGGAAGTCGTCCTGGGCCGTCCCGCTCACGCGCTCGCCACCTCCCGCAGTCGCGCGGCCGCGGCCTCGGGCCGGACGTCGTTCATCTAGGCCTCCATGCCGGACTCGGTCCCGGCCAGGTACTTGAGCTTGTCGGCGGTCCGGCGGATCGTGAAGAGCTCCAGGTGGAGCGCGAAGTCCGCGCGGCCCTCGCCCGCCGGGGCCTGGTGCCAGGCGGAGATGTACGGGGTCGGTTCGGGCCGGTCGAAGAGCCGGTCGAACCGGCGCAGCAGCTCCAGGTAGACCCGGGGGAAGTCGGCGCGGGCCGCGTCGCCGAGGGCGGGCAGGTCGGGGACCCGGTGGCGCGGGTAGAGGTGGACCTCGTACGGCCAGCGCGCCGCGTACGGCACGAAGGCGGTCCAGTGCTCCGTTTCGAGGACGACGCGCGTGGCCTCGGCACGCTCGGCCGCCAGGACCTCCTCGAAGAGGTTGCCGCCGGTCCGCTCGCGGTGGGCGGCGGCGGTGGCGAGCATCCGGGTGGTGCGCGGGGTGACGAAGGGAAAGGCGTAGATCTGCCCGTGGGGATGGGCGAGGGTGACGCCGATCTCGGTGCCGCGGTTCTCGAAGCAGTAGACCTGCCGGACGTCCTCGCGGGCCGAGAGTTCGGCGGTGCGGTCGCTCCAGGCGGCGAGGACGAGCGCGGCGCGCTCCTCGTCGAGCTCGGCGAAGGAGGTCCGGTGGTCGGGGGTGAAGCAGATGACCTCGCAGCGGCCCGTGTCGCCGGAGAGGGAGGGGAAGCGGTTCTCGAAGACGGCCACCTCGTAGTCGGGGGCCGGGATCTCACTCGCGCGTCCCTCGGTGGAGGGGCACAGGGGGCAGGCGTCGGCAGGCGGGTGGTAGGTGCGGTCCTGGCGGTGGGCGGCGATGACGACCCGGTCGCCGAGCAGTGGATCGCGCCGTACCTCGGGGCCGGTCCCGGCGGGCGGGGCTGCCAGGGGACGGGTGTCCGGGACGGCGCGGACGGCGGTACGGGCGGCCTCGCCGCCGGCGTCGTAGTAGAAGATCTCGCGGCCGTCGGCGAGGCGGGTGCTCGTGCGCTTCACGGGAAGAAGTCTCTCACTGGAGTGTGGGGCGGCCTCGGGGCGGCCGAGGTCGGGCTGTTCGCGCAGCGGCAGCTCGGCGCCGGGGCGCTCCGGTTCGAGAACGCGGTGGTGGATCAGGCGGTGGCTCTGTCCGAGCCGTTCCATGGACTCGGGGCGGGGCGACGGGACCTGGCAGGGCGGTGGAAGCGTGGGCCCAAGCGTCACATAACGTGCCCCGCATGGATCAGGAGTACACGGCCGGGCCCGCCGCCAACCACGAGCACGCGGGCCCAGGCGAAGGCGAAGGCGCCGCCAGGCGGCGGTTCCTCGCGATCGCGACGGGGGCTGCCACGGCGGCGGGCCTCGGGGCCGTGACCGGCTGCGCGCAGGGCGACGGCCCACCCGCGGCGGGGTCCGGGGCGACGTCGGAGCCCGACGCGCGCGCCGGGAAGCCGCCCGCGGCCGGGGCGCGCGGTCTCGACGTCAAGGCGGAGAACGCCCTCCCGGGCCACCCCGACTGGCCGGTGGTCACGGCCGGCCCGGCGCGGGCCATCGAGGGGTTCGCGGACAGGGTGAGCGTCCTGCCGGGCGAGTCCTTCGGGCTGCACGTCTCCACGACAGCGCCCCGGTTCACCGTCTCCGCCTACCGGATGGGCTGGTACGGCGGGGCCCGGGCGCGGCTGGTGTGGCGCTCCGAGGCCCTGCCCGGAGCCCGGCAGCCGGAGCCCACGGTGGACGCCGGGACCAGGACGGTCCGCACGCGGTGGACCCGTACCGCCACGGTCGCGACGAAGGACTGGCCGGAGGGCAGCTACCTGCTGCGGCTCGACGCGCAGGGCGGCGAGGGGCGGCGCTTCGTACCGCTCACCGTCCGGTCCGCCGTGACCGCCGGCCGTACGGTCGTGGTCAACGCGGTGGCCACCTGGCAGGCGTACAACCGGTGGGGCGGCTACGGCAGCTACGACGGCCCCGGCGGGGGCTTCGCCTCGCGCTCGCTCGCCGTGAGCTTCGACCGGCCGTACGAGTACGACGACGGCGCGGGCCTGTTCCTGGTGTACGAGGCTCCGCTGATCGCGCTGGCCGAGCGGCTCGGCATACCCCTCGCCTACGCGACCACCACCGACGTGGCACGGGAGAAGCGGCTCCTGGAGGGGGCGACTGCGGTGCTCTCGCTCGGGCACGACGAGTACTGGTCGCCGGAGCAGCGGGCCCATGTCACCGCCGCCCGCGACGCCGGTACCAACATCGCGGTCCTGGGCGCGAACTGCTGCTACCGCCGGATCCGGCTGGAGGCCTCCGACCTGGGGCCGGACCGTACGCTGGTCTGCTACAAGTCGTCCTACGCGCAGGACCCGGGCTTCAGGCGCGGCCATCCCGCGACGGTGGACTTCCGCTCGGCTCCCGGCGCGGACCCGGAGAGCTCGCTGCTCGGTGTGATCTACGACGGCTATCCGGTGGACGCCCCCTACGTGGTGACCCACCCCGGGCACTGGCTCTTCGAGGGCACCGGCGCGCGGGAGGGCGACCGCTTCGAGCACCTGGTCGGGGTCGAGTACGACAAGGTCGACACCGGTTTCCCGACCCCGCGGCCGATCGAGATCCTGGCCCACTCCCCCGTGGTGTGCGAGGGGCGGCCCAGCCACCAGGACACGGCCTACTACACGGCGCCGAGCGGGGCGGGGGTGTTCGCGACCGGCACGATGCGGTGGGTCGAGGCCCTGGACGCGACGGGCGACGGCCGGAGCGGACGCAACCACGGCCTGGACGCGCGCTCGGGGGCGCTGACCACGCGGGTGACGGAGAACCTCCTGCGGGTGTTCGCGACGGGCCCGGCCGGCCGGACGCACCCGGCGCAGGACAACGTCAAGGCGGTGTACGGGAGTTCCTGAGGCGGGGACCGCGGGAGACGGGGCGGACGGGGTGGACTTCGCCGGGAGGGGTTGCCTAGGATCGTGATCACGGCATCGCGTGCCGGTCACCGACCGGGTGAGGCATGGAGGCGCCCGTGACGTGCCTTTCGGAGGCATTCACTCATGTCCGTTCATCTGAACCACACGATCATCCATTCCCGTGACAACCGGGAGTCCGCCACCTTCCTGGCACACGTCCTCGGACTGGAGGTAGGGACCCAGTGGGGTCCCTTCATCCCCGTGGACACCGGGAACGGCGTCACCCTGGACTTCGCGACCATCCCGGCCGAGTCCATCACCCCGCAGCACTACGCGTTCCTCCTCTCCGAGGCGGAGTTCGACGTGGCGTTCGAGAGGATCCGGGCGGCGGGGGCCCCGTACTTCGCCGACCCGCACGGCCGGCACCCCGGCGAGATCAACCACAACGACGGGGGCCGCGGCGTCTACTTCACGGACCCGAGCGGCCACGGCATGGAGATCATCACGCGTCCGTACGGCTACCAGGAGCCGGGCACCGAGTAGTTCCGGCTGAGCACGGGCGCCGCGGGGGATGGGTACTCCTACTCATCCCCCGTCGCCGCCGGCCCCGCAGACTTGGATCATCACCCCGAGTCAGCAACAGGAGCCGGCCATGCCCGCAACGCCCTTCGCGCCCGCCCGACCCGTCCCGCCGAACAAGGCCCTCGTCGTGGCGTCCGTCCTGCTGTGGGCCCTGACCGGACTGTCCCTCGCCGTCATCGGCTTCTTCGTGCTGATGATCGGCGTCTGGGGGATGGCGGCCGGCGAGGACGTGACGCGCCCGCTGCTCCAGGTCGCCGCCATCGTGGTCGGAGCGGCGCTGGTGGGCGCCCTGCTGTACGTCGCCCCCGGAGTCCGGCGGCTGTCGCGCGAGGCCCGTCTCACCCTGCTGGGCGCCCTGGCCTGCCCCGCGCCCCTCGTACTGGCGGCCCACCTCATGACCCTGTGACGGCCGTCCGTTCCATGACGGCCACCGGCGCGCCGGGGAAACAGCGGCGCCCGGCCGGGAGGGATGCTCTCGGCCGGGCGCTCCCGACAGCCGTGCCGTCGGTGTGGCAGGGGCGGCAGGATTCGAACCTGCGGCCTTCGGTTTTGGAGACCGGCGCTCTGACCAGCTGAGCTACACCCCTTCGGTGGGACCAACCATGGCACGACCCGGCCCCGAGATCCAATCAATTGCCGACCCGAACGGGTGCGAGTTTCCCGGCGGTGTGGACGCCGGGGCCGACCACGCCGACGCCGTGGAGGCCGGACGCGGCCCGGACCGCCCGGTGGCAGGGCCGCGGGGTGCGGAGGATCGTAAGTGGGGGGACCCGTGGAGCGGGAGGTCTCGTCATGCCCCGAAGTCGACGGCCGGGGCGCCTGCGGGGCCCGCTCCTGGCGCTCGCGCTCCTCGCACCCGCTCTGCTCGGCGCGGCCCCGGACGGCTCGGGCGAGACGATCTCCCTGGCCGGGAACGAGCCCGGCCTGCGGCTCGACGTCACGTTGACGCGGGTGGTGGATCCGGCGAGCCCGACCGGCCCGGAGTCCGCCGGTGGCGACCGGCTCGTCGCGACGCGCTTCAGCCTGGAGAACACCGGGACCGCCGTGTACGAGGACTCCCCCGCGCCGTCCGCGCACCTGCTGGACACCACGGGCCGGCGGTTCACCGGGACCGACACCGCCATCACCGCCGGACCGGGCTTCCCCGGAACCGTCGCGCTCGGCCCCGGCGCCTCGGCGGAGGGATTCATCACCTTCCGGATCCCGGTCGGCGCCGAACCGGCCGCCGTCCAGTTCGCCCTCGACACCGGCCTCGCCGACGACGTGGGCCACTGGAGCCTCCCGCTCGCGTAGGGATGTTTCGGCCGCCCCCTTGACCACTCTGGTCCAGACCAATAGTTTCCGGCATGCACAGCGCACGCGCACACGCCCCGCTCCCCGCATCCGCAAAGGAAGCCCATGCGCCGCAGCATGCTCGGCAGGCTGGCCGTCGCCGCCTGTTCCCTCTCCCTGCTGACCGCCTTCGCGCCCGCCGCCGCCGCGCAGGCCGACGGCGGCGGCCACGACCGTGCGTACAGGAAAGTCGGCTACTTCACCCAATGGGGTGTCTACGGGCGGGACTTCCAGGTCCAGGACCTGGAGGCGAACGGCTCCGCCGGAAAGCTCACCCACATCAACTACGCCTTCGGCAACGTCAGTCCGCAGGGCACATGCTTCACCGGGAACGTGCCCGGCGAGGCCGACGCCTGGGCCGACTACGTACGCCCGCTCGACGCCGCGAACTCCGTCGACGGGGTGGCCGACACCGGTGAGCAGCCGCTCGCCGGCAACTTCAACCAGCTGCGCGAGCTCAAGGCCAGGCACCCGGGACTCAAGGTGCTGATCTCGCTGGGCGGCTGGAGCTGGTCCACGCACTTCTCGGACGCCGCGCTGACCCCGGCCTCCCGCAAGGCCTTCGTCGAGTCCTGCATCGACCTCTACATCAAGGGCAACCTGCCGCAGGACGGCGCTCGCGGCGGGGCCGGAGCGGCCGCCGGCGTCTTCGACGGGATCGACCTCGACTGGGAGTGGCCCGGTTCCGCGGGCGACACCGACACGACGTACCGGCCCGAGGACAAGCAGAACTTCACCGCGCTCGTGAAGGAGTTCCGCACGCAGCTCGACGCGTACGCGCGGAGTCAGCGGAAGAAGACCTCGTACGAGCTGACGGCCTTCGTCCCGACCGCCCCCGCCAAGATCGACGCGGGCTTCGACGTCCGCCGGATCATGCGCGACCTCGACTTCGTGACCCTCCAGGGCTACGACTTCCACGTCTCCGGCGAGCCGAGGACCGCCCAGCAGTCCGCGCTCCACGCCCGGAACGACTTCAGCGTCGACGGCACGGTGGACGCCTGGCGCCGGCGCGGCGCACCCGCGGACAAGCTGGTGATGGGCATGCCGTTCTACGGGCAGGGCTGGACCGGCGTCAGCGGCGGCGGGGACGGTATGGGGCAGCCGGCCACCGGGCCGGCACCGGCCACCTGGTCCGCCGGGTACGAGGACTACAAGGCGCTGAAGAAGCTGGCCGACTCCGGCGCCTACACGGTCCACCGGGACCGGCGCGGGGGCCACGCCTGGCTCTTCGACGGCACCACCCTGTGGACGTACGACGACCCGCAGGTGCTGCGCGCCAAGACCGGGTACATCCGCGAACACGGCCTCGGCGGTGCGATGTTCTGGTCCCTCGACGCGGACACCTCGGACGGCGAGCTGATGACGGCCGTGGACCGGGGCCTGCGCGGCCGCTGACCCGGTCCGCGCCGACCCGCACGACCCGCACGACCCCTGACCGGCGCCGCCGGGCCGCGGAAATCCATCCGGCCCGGCGGCGCCCTCCACATACGCTCGGCCGCATGAAGACCGAGACGGTACGGGCGGTCAACCGCCTCACGGGACACTGGGCCGCTCAGGCCCTCGCGCGGGACACGGGGACGGTCTTCGCGGCCTCCGGGGTCTGGCCCCTGCTCGCCCTGCTCGCCGACGGCGCGAGCGGTCCCGCCCGCGCCGAGCTGGCGCAGGCCCTGGACATACCCGCCGACGCCGCGGCCGGGGCGGCACGGGAGCTGCTGGCCGCGCTGGCCGGCGTACGGGGCCTGCGGGCGGCGACGGGGCTGTGGACCGCTGCCGGGCTCCCCCTGGAGGAGGACTGGTCGTCGAGGCTGCCCGCGGGCGCCCGGGGCACGCTGACCGGTGTGCCGTTCGCCGACGAGAGGGCGTTGGACGCGTGGGCGGCGGAGCGGACCGGCGGGCTGATCGAGCACGTGCCGGTGACGTGGCCCGGGGACTCCTGCCTGGTCCTGGCCTCCGCGCTGGCGCTCCGGGTGCGGTGGGCCGAGCCCTTCCGGGAGACGCCCCTCGCGATGGCCGAGGGACCTTGGGCGAGGCGGGTCCTGCGACGGCTGTCCCGGAGCACCCGTGCGCTGGACGGGGTCCGGGTGGCCGACGGGCCTGCCGGACCCGTCACCGTCCTGGAAGTGGCCGGCACCGAGGACGTGGACGTGCATCTGCTGCTCGGCGAACCCGGGGCACCGTCCCGCTCGGTGCTGCGGACGGGTCTCGCCGCCGTCACCGGCGCCGCCGCGTCCCTCCCCGGCAGCGAGCTCCCCGACGGAACCCCGGGGCCCGGGCTGACCATCCGTACCGAGGACTCGCCCTACCCGGTGGACCTGCTGACCGTCCACGCCGTGGCGTTCTCGCTGTCCGCCGACCACGATCTGCTCGACCATGCCCCGCTGTTCGGGCTGGACACCGCCACCGACGCGGACCGCGGCCACTTCCGCGGGATCAGTTCCGAGCCGCTGGCGATCGGTTCGGCCCGGCAGTCCGCGATGGCCCGGTTCCACGCGACGGGATTCGAGGCCGCCGCCGTCACTTCCGTCGTGGGGCGCTTCGGCGGCGCGGCACGGCCCCCCGCGAACCGGCGGGTCCGCCGGGCGGACGTCCGGTTCGACCGGCCGTTCGGGTTCCTGGCCGTCCACCGGGCCTCGCGGCTCGTCCTCGCCGCGGGCTGGGTCACCGATCCGGACGGGGCGGTCGAAGGGGGAAGGCACGTCGGTGCGCGGCGGCCAGCGCCACGGTCTCGGTGAAGGCGGGGACGCGCCCGGTGCCGCCGCGGCCGGACACCGACAGGGAGGCGGCGGCCACGCCGTAGGCCACGGCGTCCGTGAGGGTGTCGCCGAGGGCGATCCGCGCGGTGGTGGTGCCGCTGAAGCAGTCGCCCGCACCGGTCGCGTCCACCGGCTCGGGGTTGACCGGCACGGGCAGGTACACGGCCCCCGAGCCGTCGTGCAGCAGCAACCGGTCGGCGCCCGCGGTGACCGCGACCGTACGGGCGCCCAGCGCGCGGCAGCGGGCGGCGGCGGCACGCGGGTCCGCGGTGTCCACGAGGGCCAGCGCGTCGGCCGGGCAGGAGGTCTTGAGCAGCCCGGTCAGCGGTGCGATCCGGGCCAGCAGCTCGCGCGCCTCGGCCCGGCCGGTGAGCCGGGAGCGGAAGTTGGGGTCGTACGTCAGGTGCCCGCCCGCCCCGTGCACCAGGCGGGCGGCTGCCAGTACGGCGTCGCGGCTGCTCGGCGACAGGGCGCCGGTGATGCCGCTGGTGACCAGGGCTCCGCAGCGGGTCAGCAGCCCGCGCCAGGAGGCGACGTGCCGGGGCGCGAGGGTGGATCCGGCGCTGCGGGTGCGCCAGTAGACGAACTCCCGGTCGCCGTCGGTGTCGGCGGAGAGCAGGTAGGCGCCGTTGGGGTGCGGGGCCCGGCGGACGTGCGAGACGTCCACGCCGAGCCCGGTGGCCCGGCGCAGCAGCGGGACGCTGAGCTCGTCGTCGCCGACGACGGCCAGCAGGGCGGTACGGGCGCCGGCGGCGGCCGCGGCGGCCGCCGCGTTGAGGGCGTCCCCGGAGTAGGAGATACGGGCCGGGGTGCCGGCGGCGGCATCGCGCAGGGCGGTGCCCGCGTGGATCTCCACCAGGACCTCGCCGAGTACGAGCACGTCGTAGCGCATGTCGCCCCGCGTGGCGGCCCGCGCGGCGGCTCGTCCGGCCACGCTCAGTGCCCCGCGGCGCGGGGCGCGCCGTACGGCACGGCCGCCGCGGCGAACACGGCGGCCAGTTCGCCCGGGTCGGACGGCAGGCCGTCGCCGAGGCCCACGGCCGTCGCACCCGCGGCGAGCCAGCCGGGGACCTCGGCGGGCCGGATGCCACCGGTGGGGATGATCACGGCCCCGGGCAGGACGGCCCTGAGGGAGCGGACGAACCCGGGTCCGCCCACGTGCGCCGGGAAGACCTTGGCCGAACCGGCGGCCCGGACGGCGGCGGCGATCTCGCCGGGGGTGAACCCGCCCTCGATGAAGACGGCTTCGCGGCGAACGGCGACGGCACGGACCTCGGGGGCCGGGTAGGGGGAGATCAGGAAGGCGGCGCCCGCGTCCAGGGCGGCCTCCGCCTGCGCGGTGGTGGTGACCGTGCCGACGCCGATGAGCGCCGGGCGGCCGTGGACGTCGCTCAGCAGGGCGGTGCGGGTGACGGCTCCGGCCCAGCCGGGGGTGGACGTGGTGAGCTCGACCGCGCGGCACCCGGCGGCGAGCAGGGCGGTGGCGCGGAGGACCGCCGCGTCGGCGTCGGCCTCGCGCAGCACGGGCAGCACGCGCTGGGCGGCCAGCACGGCGTAGGGATGGTCGGACGGGTGGCCGGGCAACGGACCTCCCCCTTCGCTCCAGGATTGTTCCACGTAGTGGAACGGCGTACCGTATGGCGGAACCCTGTGGTCTAGACCCTACCCATGCCAGGAGCGCTCGTGTCAATGGACGGAACGTCAGCGGGCGGACGTACGGGGCGGACTTCCGCGGCCGGTTCCGCCCTGGAGAAGTCGCTGCGCGTCCTGGAGGCGGTGGCCGCGCCCGGCGGCCCGCACCGCCTCGCCGAGGTGACGGCCGCGGCCGCGGTGCCCAAGTCGAGCACCTTCCGGATCCTGGCCTCGCTGATCGACCAGGGCTTCGTGCGCCAGGAGGCCGACAGCCGGTACGCGGTGGGGCCGCGGCTGCGCGGGCTGTCCGCCCTGGTCGGCGCCGGGGAACCGGCGGGCGTCGGGGGCGTCCTCAACGAACTCCGGCGGGCCACCGGCCAGACGGTCCATCTGGCCCTGCACAGCGGGCGGAACATCACCTGCGTCCGCAAGCTGGAGAGCGACGGCCAGCCGTTCCGGACGGCGTCCCGCGTCGGCATGCGCATGCCGCTGCACACGACCGCCATCGGCAAGAGCATCCTGGCCCACCTGCCGGCCGAGGAGGTATGGGAACTGATCGACGCGACCGGGCTGCCGCGCCGGACGCCGCGGACGCTCACGACCGCACGGGCCCTGCACGCCCAACTGGCGGCGGTCCGGGAGCAGGGCTTCGCCCTCGACGACGAGGAGAACGAGACCACCATCCGCTGCATCGGCGCGGCGGTCCTCGGTCCGGCGGGCCGCCCGGTCGGCGGGGTGAGCGTCACCACCGTCACCTTCCTGGTCTCCCGCGAGGAGATCGAGGCGTACGCACCGGCCCTGCGCACCGCCGCGCTCGCCCTGGCTCCGCTGCTCTGACCCCCGGTGGAGGGGCCCGGAGAAGTCTTCGGGAAAATTCTTCCGGATAACTGTTATCGACGCCCCCGTCGACGGTCTCCCATGTATCGGGCATCATCGACCGCCGGTACGGACAGGGAACATCACATGGCTACTCAGCACACCGCAGCGCTCGTGGCAGCGGCTCGCGCGGGCGACCCCCGCGCGCAGGACGAGCTCGTCGGCGCCCATCTCCCGCTCGTCTACAACATCGTCGGGCGGGCCCTCAACGGGTCCTGCGACGTGGACGACGTGGTGCAGGACACGATGCTGCGGGCGCTCGACGGGCTGGGCGGCCTGCGCGTGGACGAGAGCTTCCGGTCCTGGCTGGTGGCGATCGCGATGAACCGCGTACGGGCGCACTGGCAGGCCCGGCAGAGCGGCTTCGGCGAGAGCACCCTGGAGGCCGCGAGCGATGTGGCCGACCCCGGCGCGGACTTCGTCGACCTGACCGTCGCCCGCCTCCACCTCGCCGGCCAGCGGCGCGAGACGGCCCGCGCCACCCGCTGGCTGGAGCCCGAGGACCGGGCGCTGCTGTCGCTGTGGTGGCTGGAGTGCGCCGGGGAACTGACCCGGGCGGAGGTGGCGGGCGCGCTGGAACTGTCCCCGCAGCACACGGCGGTGCGGGTGCAGCGGATGAAGGCGCAGCTGGAGTCGGCCCGCGTGGTGGAACGCGCGCTGGACACCCACCCGGCGTGCGAGGAGCTGCGGACGGTGATGGCGGGCTGGGACGGCCAGCCCTCGGCGCTGTGGCGCAAGCGAATAGCCCGGCACGCCCGTGAATGCGTACGTTGCTCCGGTCTGTGGAGCGGACTGGTTCCGGCGGAGGGACTGCTGGCCGGTCTGGCCCTGGTACCGGTCTCGGCGGCCCTGCTGGCGGGGTTCAAGACGGCCGGGGCGGCCGGCTTCGCCCCCGCGAGCGTCGCCTTCGCCGAAGGTGGCGACGGGGGCCCGGGCGGCGGCTTCGGCGGCGGCTTCGACGAGGCGGCGACCCAGCTCACCCCGGTGGCCGACGTGGGCGGTGGTGGCGGTGGTGGCGGCCGCGGCGCGCTGCGCAAGCGCCGGCAGAGCCGCCGCCGGGTGGTCGGCGGTGCGGTCCTCGCCGCCTGTGTCGCGGGCGGCGGGCTCGTGTACCTCGGGGGGCTCCCCGGTTCCGGCGGTACGAAGGAGGGCGCCGCGGCGCCCGCGACCCCGCTGGCCGCGCTCTCGGCGACCGAATCCGCCGCTCCGCCCCCGGAGTCGGCCTCCCCCTCCGTGTCCCCCTCGCCCTCCGCGTCGGCCTCCGCCTCGCCGAGCCCGTCGGCGAGCCCGAGCCCGACGCAGTCCAAGAGCAAGTCCCCGAGCCCGAAGGCCTCCCCGGCCAAGCCGGCGCCCGCCCCGCCGTCGGGCGTGGCCGGCCAGGTCGTGGCCCTGGTCAACAGCGAGCGGGCGGCGGCCGGCTGCGGCCCCCTCAAGGAGGACACGCAGCTGCGCGCGGCCGCTCAGGGGCACTCCGACGACATGGCGGCCCGGGACTTCTTCGATCACACCAGCCCCGACGGCAAGGACCCGGGCGACCGGACGACCGCGGCCGGGTACCGCTGGTCGACGTACGGGGAGAACATCGCGCGGGGCCAGCAGACGGCCCAGTCGGTCATGGACTCCTGGATGAAGAGCCCGGGCCACAAGGCGAACATCCTCAACTGCTCCTTCAAGGACATCGGCGTGGGCATCCACCAGGGTTCGGGCGGGCCCTGGTGGACCCAGAACTTCGGCGCGCGGTAGAGCGCGGTCGCGTCTCCCGGCGGGTGCGGGGCCCCCGCGTCAGGGCCGCAGGCCCCGCAGCTTCTCCGGGTTGACGCTGACGCGCAGTGCGGTGATCCGGCCGTCGGCGGCCTCGAAGGTCATGGCGCCGACGGTCGTGCCGTTGTGGACGAGCAGCAGGCCCGGCTCGCCGTTGATCTCGGCCGGGCGCATCGCCCCGTCGCGGACCTCGGACTTGGCGAGGACGCCGAGCCACCAGCGGGCGACGTGGTCGGCTCCGTGCAGCGGCCGGCGGGCGGCCGTGACGACGCCGCCGCCGTCGGCCCAGGAGACGACATCGGGCGCGAGGACCGTGAGGACCTCGCCGAGGTCCCCGCCGAGGCAGGCCTGCCGGAACTTCTCGACGATCTCGCGCTGCTCGGCCGCTTGGGCGGTGAAGCGGGGGCGGCGGGCCCGGACGTGTTCGCGGGCGCGGTGGGCGCACTGGCGGACGCTCGCCCCGGTCTTCCCGACGACCTCCGCGATCTCGGTGTAGGAGTATCCGAACACCTCGCGGAGCATGAAGACCGCGCGCTCGGTGGGGGTCAGGGTCTCCAGTACGACCAGGACCGCCATGGAGACGGTGTCGGCCAGTTCGGCTTCCTCGGCGATGTCGGGCGAGGTGAGGAGGGGTTCGGGAAGCCAGGGTCCGACATACGCCTCGCGGACGACCTGGGCCGACCTGAGCCGGTTGAGGCTCAGGTTCGTGACGGTGCGCACCAGATAGGCGCGGGGGTTCTCGACGGCCGTGCGGTCGGCGCGGTGCCAGGCGAGCCAGGCGTCCTGCACGATGTCCTCGGCGTCGGCGACGCTGCCCAGCATGCGGTAGGCCGTGCCGAACAGCAGGCGCCGGTGCTCCTCGAAATCCTCACTCATGATCACCACAGTGTCAGGCGCGCACCAGGATGCTCAAGGGAGCCCTTGCCCCGGTGCCCGTCACGGCACGGCGGACGCGGGTCAGTGGTGGAAGCCGGACCGCGGCTCGGTGGCCGGTACGGGCGGGGGCGTGGCCGTCAGGTGTTCCACGGCGGCGCGCAGGTCGGTGACGAGCAGGGCCATCTGATCGCGGGTCACGCCGTGCCGGACGAGGACGCGCTGGATGACGGTGTCGTCGCGGTCGGCGGGCAGCGGGTACGAGGGCACCTGCCAGCCGCGCATGCGCAGCCGGTCGGAGAGGTCGTAGAGGGTGAAGGGGGCGGCGTCCGGGTCGGTGAGTTTGTAGGAGACGGCGGGCAGGGCCCCCTGGCCGTCGTAGAGGAGGGTGAAGGGCCCCATCGCGGCGATCTCGCCGGCCAGGTACTGCGCGGTGTCGGCGCAGGCCTGCTGGACGCTGCGGTAGCCGGCCCGGCCGAGGCGCAGGAAGAGGTAGTACTGGGCGATGACCTCGCCGCCGGGGCGGGAGAAGTTGAGGGCGAAGGTCGGCATGTCACCGCCCAGGTAGTCCACCGTGAACACGAGGTCCGCGGGGAGCAGGTCGGCGGTGCGCCAGATGATCCAGCCGACGCCCAGGGGCGCGAGCCCGTACTTGTGGCCGGAGGTGTTGACGGAGGCGACGCGCGGGAGCCGGAAGTCCCACACCACGTCGGGGTGGAGGAAGGGCGCGACGAACCCACCGCTGGCGCCGTCCACGTGGATGGGGACGTCCCAGCCGTGCTCGGCCTGGATCCGGTCGAGCTCGGCCGAGATCTCGGCGACGGGCTCGTAGTCGCAGGTGTAGGTGACGCCGAGGATGGCGACGACGCCGATGGTGTTCTCGTCGACGTACTCGGCGAGCTGATGGGCCTGCAGGCCGGTGGCGCCGTCCTCGATCGGGACCTGGCGCAGTTCGACGTCGAAGTAGCGGGCGAACTTCTCCCAGCAGATCTGGACCGGGCCGCACACGAGGTTGGGGCGGTCGGTGGGCAGACCGGCGGCGCGGCGGCGCTCGCGCCACCGCCATTTGAGGGCGAGGCCGCCGAGCATGGCGGCCTCGCTGGAGCCGGTGGTGGAGCAGCCGGCCGCGGTGGTGCCGGCGGGGGCGTTCCACAGATCGGCCAGGATGTTGACGCAGCGGGACTCGATCTCGGCGGTCTGCGGGTACTCGTCCTTGTCGATCATGTTCTTGTCGAGGCAGGCGTTCATCAGGCGGTGCACGCCCTCGTCCGACCAGGTGGTGCAGAAGGTGGCCAGGTTCTGGGCCGCGTTGCCGTCCAGGAGCAGCTCGTTGCGCAGCAGTTCGTAGACGACCTCGGTGGGTGAGTGGTCCTCGGGAATCCTGTACTTGGGGAGGATCTGGCCACTCAGCGTGGACGCGAACACGTCCGTGTCGGCGTCCTGGGCGCGTACGTCCTTCGTCTCATGAAGAGCCATATCCGCACTATAGGGACATGAAATGCCATTCCCGGGCAGGCCTGGGGCGGCGATTACCTCCGGGGTAATCGCCGGGACCGCCCCCGCGCGGCTACGTTCACGCCCGTCACCCACCGCCGCCACAGGAACGAAGGAGCCCCGTCGTGCCCGCCTACGGTTTCGCCCATCTCCGCGGCCGCCGCAACCACCCCGACGTCATCGAGTACCTGCACCGCATCCAGGCGACCCTCGACCCCTTCGCGGGCCGCTTCGTCATCCACGGACCTCCGGCCGAGGTCGTGGAGGGCTCGTGGCCCGGCAGCATGGTGCTGATCGAGTTCCCCGGCCTGGCCGAGGCCCGCGCCTGGTACGACTCCCCCGCCTACCGGGCCATCGTGCGCCTGCGCACCGACCACATCGAGGGCGATCTGCTGCTGATCGAGGGCGTCGGCCCCGACTACGACCCGAGGCGGCGGGCACAGGCCCTCCAGGCGGCTCCTTCCGCCCGCGAACCCGCCCGCGAGCCCGGCGGCGAGGGCGCCCGGTAGCCTCCGGGGCGCGGACGGCTCCCCTTCAGCCCCTGGCGTGGAGGTACGCGTCCAGGGCGGCCGCGCCCGTCAGCAGGGCGCGGCCGCGGGAGGAGAGTCGGGTGCGCCAGGCGGTCAGGGCCGACTCCAGGGGTTCCGGGCCGCCCGCGGCGCGGACCTGCGCGAGCAGGGGGGCGATCTGCTCCAGCAGGTAGCCGCCGCGCCGGAGTTGGTGGGCCATGCGGGCGTCCCGTACGTCGGCCTCGTCGTACACGCGGTACCCGGTGAGCGGATCGCGGCGCGGGCGGACCAGCCCGGCCCGCTCCCACGCACGCAGGGTCGCTGGCCGGATCCCGAGCCGGCCCGCGAGCGGCCCGATGAACAGGGGGCCGGATCCCGCCGTGGAGCCGGCGGCCGCGGGGCGATCGGCAACGGCGGCCGACGCCAGGTCGCGCAGGGCGTTCTCCACGGCTTCGAGGGTGCGCCGGTCGGCGAGCAGCTCGGCGTGGGTCCCGTCGATGAGGCCGAAGGCCTCGTCGGCCGCGCCCTCGTTCACGGCCCGCATGATCGATGCCGCCGTCCCGTGGCCGTGCCCCGGCACGAGGGCGAGGAACGCGGCCAGGGCGCGCTCGTGCAGCGGGGTATAGGCGCGGTAGCCGTGGGGGGTCCGGTCCGCGGCCGGGAGGATGCCGGCCTCCTCGTAGTTCCTGATCGCCTGCGTGGACAGTCCGTGCCCGCGCGCCAGGTCGATCGGCCTCAGCCGACGGCCGCTTTGAAGGTTTCGGGTCACCCACCCCACGATAGAGCGGAAAAGTTTCCACCGAAGCTTCAACGATAGCGTTGAAGGCATGCCCATCGACATCACTGACGTGAAGGAAACCGTCCGCCCGGTCGACGCCGCCGGCCTCATGGATCTGCTCGCGGCGCGACCGCGACTGCTCGCCCTCGGCGAGCCCACCCACGGCGAGGACTCACTGCTTCGAGTGCGCAACGAGCTGTTCCGCCAGCTCGTCGTACAGGAGGGCTACCGCACCATCGCGATCGAGAGCGACTGCCTGGCGGGCCTGCTCGTCGACGCGTACGTCACCTGGGGTACCGGACGTCTCGACGAGGTCATGGAGCGCGGCTTCAGCCACGGGTTCGGCGCCTCCCCCGCCAATCGCGAACTCGTCCGCTGGATGCGGGCGTTCAACGAGGGCCGGCCCGCGTCCGAGCGGGTGCGCTTCGCCGGGTTCGACGGCCCGCTGGAGATGGCGGGCGCCGCGAGCCCCCGGCAGGCACTCACCGCGCTCCACGCCCACCTCGCCCGCCGGGTCGACGCCGGCCTCCTGCCCTGCAGCGCGGACACGCTCGACCGCCTGCTCGGCGCCGACGACCGGTGGACCGAGCCCGCCGCGATGACGGACCCCGCGCGGTCCACGGGGCGCTCCGCCGAGGCCCGTGAGCTCCGGCTGCTCGCCGACGATCTGGTGGCGCTGCTGGCGGAGCAGTTGCCGCACCCCGTCACGGAATCCGGGGAGGACTCGCAGCGGGCGGAGTTGTTCGGACGCTCCGCCGTCGGCCTGCTGCGCTACCACCACTCGATGGCCGACACCTCGCCGTCCCGGATGACCCGGCTGGTGGGCCTGCGGGGCCGGATGATGGCGGACAACCTGCTCGCGCTGGCGGCCCGGGGCCCGGTCCTCGTCCACGCCCACAACGCCCATCTGCAGCGGGAGAAGAGCTCGATGCGGATGGGTGGCGTGCGGTTGGAATGGTGGAGCGCCGGGGCACTGGTGAGCGCCCGGCTGGGCGCGGAGTACGCGTTCGTGGCCACGGCCCTCGGCACGATCCGGCACCGGGGTGTGGACGCTCCGCCGCCGGACAGCGTCGAAGGCCTTCTGTACGCACTCCGGGACGAGCTCCGCCTCGTCGACGCCGGCCGGCTGGCCTCCGCGCTCGGCGACGCGCCGCCCGCGCCCCGGGTCTCCCCGTGGTTCGGCTACGCCCCGCTCGACGCGGCCCACTTGGGCGTGATCGACGGGGTCGTGTTCATCAAGGATCTTCCGGAGGTCCCGGACCCCGCCATCCCGGCGTCACCTCGTACGTCCCCGGCCCGGGCCTGACGCTCTGCTTCCAGCCGACTCTGCAGTGTGACCCCGCACATAGGGCCCCCTTGACGCAGGAGAAATTACTGCCGAGTAGAGTGCAGCCCGCAGATCTTCCCGTCCGGACCCCCGGAGCCGCTCCGGACGGGAAGATCATCCAACTTGTTCTATCCGAAACATATCCAGGGATGTCCGGATACAGGCCAACCCTCCCCCGAGCCCTGATACCTCTTCGGGCCATGAAGAAGATCACTCGCCGTCAGGCCCTGGGGACAACTGCCGGTGCTCTCACCGTCCTCGGCCTGACCGCTGCCGCCGCGGGCGCCACGAGCGCCGCCGCGACCCCCACCGAGCCCACCACCCCGGGCACGGTCGACGAGGTCTACAAGGGCCGTCGCATCCAGATCACCCCCGGCGGAGGCGGCCACCACGGCGGCCACCACTCGCCCGGTCAGCCCACCGTCCGAATAGACGGCCAGGAACTGCACATCATGCGCAATGCCGACGGCACCTGGATCAGCGTCATCAACCACTACGAGACCTTCGCCGACCCGAAGCTCCTCGCCCGCGCCGCGGTCCGCGATCTCCAGGGCGCCGCCCTCGTCCCCTTCGGAGGTGCGGCATGACCGTACGCAAGAACCAGGCCACGCTGACCCCCGAGGAGAAGCGCGCCTTCACCTCGGCGCTGCTGGAGCTCAAGCGCACCGGCAGTTACGACCGCTTCGTCACCACCCACAACGGCTTCATCATGAGCGACACCGACTCGGGCGACCGCGTCGGGCACCGCTCCCCGTCCTTCCTGCCGTGGCACCGGCGCTTCCTCCTGGAGTTCGAGGAGGCGCTGCAGAAAGTGGACGCGAGCGTCGCGCTCCCGTACTGGGACTGGACCGTGGACCGGACCTCCCGCGCCTCCCTCTTCGCCGCCGACTTCCTCGGCGGCACCGGGCGGGCCCGCGACGGGCAGGTCATGGACGGTCCGTTCGCATACTCGACGGGCAAGTGGAACATAAACGTCCGGGTGGACGGGCGCGCCTACCTGCGCCGTGACCTCGGCACGGCCGTCGCCCAGCTGCCGACCAAGGCCGAGGTCGACTCCGTACTCGCCATGCCGGTCTACGACATGGCGCCCTGGAACAGCTCCTCCAACGGCTTCCGCAACAACCTGGAGGGCTGGCGCGGCGCCAACCTGCACAACCGGGTGCACGTGTGGGTCGGCGGACAGATGTCCACCGGGGTCTCGCCCAACGACCCGGTGTTCTGGATGCACCACGCCTTCATCGACAAGCTGTGGGCGGACTGGCAGGCCAAGCACCCCCAGTCCACGTACCTGCCGGCCGCGGGCACCCAGAACGTGGTCGACCTGAACGACACGATGCGGCCGTGGAACAACGTGACTCCGGCGGACATGCTGGACCACCGGAAGTTCTACACCTTCGACACCGAACCGGCCGCCGCCAGCCAGCGGTAGTGCAGTTCGGGGCGGCCGACCTGGCCGTACCGGGGGGTGCGGTCCGCACGGCCGGTGTCCACCAGGTGCTCCAGGTAACGGCGGGCGGTGATACGGGAGATCCCGGCCGCCTCGGCCGCCCCTGCTGCGGTCAGCCCCTCGGGCGCCGCCCGCAGCAGGGCGGCGACCCGGTCCAGGGTCGGCGCGCTCAGCCCCTTGGGGAGCTCGGCCGGGCGGGGTGCGCGCAGTGCGGCCATCGCCCGGTCGACGTCGTCCTGGCCGACCGCCTCGCCCGCCGTCTGGCGGAACTCGGCGTAGCGCAAGAGCCGTTCGCGCAGGGTGGGGAACGCGAACGGCTTCAGTACGTACTGGACCACGCCGAGGGAGACGCTCTCGCGGACCACGGCCAGGTCCCGCGCGGAGGTCACCACGATCACGTCGACCGGATGTCCGGCGGCGCGCAGCCCGCGCGCGAAGCGCAGGCCGTGCCCGTCGGGCAGGCCGAGGTCCAGGAGCAGCAGGTCGACGCGGGTCCGCTCCAGGAACCGGGTGGCCTCGGCGAGCGAGTGGACGGCGCCGACGGCGGTGAAGCCGGGCACCCGGCCGATGTAGAGCGCGTGTGCGTCGGCGGCCACCGGGTCGTCCTCGACGATCAGGACGCGCACCTCGCCGCCGCTCACCGCGAACCCTCCGGCTCCGCGCCGGGCAGGGACCCGATCGGCAGGCGGACCGTGAACTCCGCGCCTCCGCCCGGGCCCTGCGCGGCGATCACCGCGCCTCCGCAGCGCTCCGCCACCTGCCGGACCAGTGCGAGGCCCAGTCCCCGGCCCTCCCCCTTGCCGGACCAGCCCCGGCGGAAGACGTCCACCCCCTCGGGCAGCCCGGGTCCGTTGTCCGCGACCCGCAGCAGCAGCTCGTCCGGCTCCGGCCGCAGCGTCACGGCGATCCGGGCCCCGGGTACGGCCGTGAGCGCGTCGACCGCGTTGTCGATGAGGTTGCCGAGCACGGTGACCAGGTCCCGGGCCGGCGGCAGCCCGGCGCCGTCGGCGAGGCTGCGGCTGTCGGCGGTCACGACCAGCTCGACGCCCCGCTCGTGCGCCTGCGCGGCCTTGCCCAGCAGCAGCGCCACGAGTACCGGCTCCCCGACCGCGGTGACCACCTCGTCGGTGAGGGCCTGGGCCAGTTCCAGCTCGGCGGTGGCGAAGTCGACCGCCTCGTCCGCGCGGCCGAGTTCGATGAGCGAGACCACGGTGTGCAGCCGGTTGGCCGCCTCGTGGGCCTGGGAGCGCAACGCCTGGGTGAAGCCCCGCTCGTGGTCCAGCTCGCCGGTCAGCGCCTGCAGTTCCGTGTGGTCGCGCAAGGTGACCACGGTGCCCCGGCGGCCGCCGCCCGCGACCGGCGAGCTGTTGACCACCAGCACGCGGTCCGCGGTCAGGTGCACTTCGTCCACCCGGGGCCGGTCGGCGAGCAGGGCCCCGGTGAGCGGGGCCGGCAGGCCGAGGTCGGCGACCCGGGTGCCGGTGATCTCGCCGCCCGGCAGGCCGAGCAGTTCCCGCCCGGCGTCGTTGATCAGGGTGATCCGGCGCTGCCCGTCGAGCATGAGCAGCCCCTCGCGGACTCCGTGCAGGGCCGCCTGGTGGTAGTCGTACATCCGGCTGAGCTCCGCCGCGTTCATGCCATGAGTGTGACGGCGCAGCCTCGCATTGACGACGTACGTGCCCACGCCGCCGAGGGCGAGCGCGCCGCCCGCGACCCAGGCGAGGGCGGACAGCTGCGTGGCGAGCCGGTCGCTGATGGCGCGGACGGTGATGCCCGCGCTCACCAGGCCCACGATCCGGTCCCCGTCCCGGAGCGGGGTGACCACCCGGATGGACGGGCCGAGGGTGCCCGTGTACGTCTCGCTGAAGGTCTCGCCGCGCAGTGCGGGGGCGGTGTTGCCCATGAAGGGCTCCCCGATCCTGCGCGGGTCCGGGTGGGTCCAGCGCCGTCCGTCGGGGGCCATGATCGTCACGAAGGCCACCCCGGAATCCGCCCGGACCTGCTCCGCGTAGGGCTGGAGCGCGCCGGACGGGTCGGTCCCGCGCGCCGCCCCGCGTACGGCCTCGCGTACGGACGGGGAGTCGGCGACCGCCCGGGCCACGGCTCCCGCCTGGCGGCGGGCGGCCTCCTCGGCCTGCCCCCGGGCGGTGGCGTACGCGAAGACGGCGCAGCCCGCGACGACCACGGTGACCAGCAGCACCTGCATGGCGAAGAGCTGGCCGGCGAGACTGCGCGGGGGCCGGGGGAAGCGGAACATGGCGCTCAGTGTGCACCGGGTCGTGAACTCAATGAACGCAAGGGTGACCGGGGTCACAGCCCTGGGCGATGGTCTCCCCGAACGTAATCACCACCGGGAGGCATCGTGGCCGCCAGGCGCGACAGAACGCACTTTCTCTACATCGCGGTGATCGGCGCGGTGCTGCTCGGCATCGCCGTCGGCTTCGCCGCCCCCGGCGTGGCCGTGGAGCTCAAACCGCTGGGCACCGGCTTCGTCAACCTCATCAAGATGATGATCTCGCCCGTGATCTTCTGCACGATCGTGCTGGGCATCGGATCCGTGCGCAAAGCCGCCAAGGTGGGCGCCGTGGGCGGGCTCGCCCTCGGCTACTTCATGGTCATGTCCACGGTGGCGCTGGCCATCGGTCTGCTGGTCGGCAACCTGCTGGAGCCCGGCAGCGGGCTGCACCTGACCGAGGCGGCGCGCAGTGCGGGCGAGGCCCAGGCCAAGGCGGGCGGGGCCGAGAGCACGCCGGAGTTCCTGCTCGGGATCATCCCGACCACGCTGGTGTCCGCCTTCACCGGCGGCGAGGTGCTGCAGACCCTGCTGGTGGCGCTGCTCTGCGGGTTCGCGCTGCAGGCCATGGGCGCCGCGGGCGAGCCGGTGCTGCGGGGCGTCGGGCACATCCAGAAGCTGGTGTTCCGGGTCCTGGCGATGATCATGTGGGCGGCTCCGGTGGGCGCCTTCGGGGCGATCGCGGCGGTGGTCGGGGCCACCGGCATGGACGCGCTGAAGTCCCTGGCCGTCATCATGATCGGCTTCTACACGACCTGTCTGCTCTTCGTGTTCGTGGTCCTCGGCACGCTGCTGCGGGTGTGCACCGGGGTCAGCGTCTTCTCACTGCTGAGGTATCTGGGCCGGGAGTTCCTGCTGATCCTCTCGACCTCCTCCTCGGAGTCTGCGCTGCCGCGGCTGATCGCCAAGATGGAGCACCTGGGGGTCTCCCGGCCCGTCACCGGGATCACCGTGCCGACCGGATACTCCTTCAACCTGGACGGCACGGCCATCTATCTGACGATGTCCTCGCTCTTCATCGCCGAGGCGATGGGCAAGCCGCTGGCGCTGGGCGAGCAGATCTCGCTCCTGCTGTTCATGGTCATCGCCTCGAAGGGCGCGGCCGGCGTGACCGGCGCCGGCCTGGCCACCCTCGCCGGCGGACTGCAGTCGCACCGGCCGGAACTGGTGGACGGGGTCGGCCTGATCGTGGGCATCGACCGGTTCATGAGCGAGGCCCGGGCCCTGACGAACTTCGCGGGCAACGCCGTGGCGACGGTCCTCATCGGGACCTGGACGAAGGAGTTCGACCGCGCGCGTGCCACCGAAGTCCTCGCCGGCCGGCTGCCGTTCGACGAGAGCACACTGGTCGACGACGGACACGGCGCGGAGCATGCGGTGACGGAGCCGGCCGCGGCACGGCCGGCCGGGTCCGACACGGCGCCGGCCGAGGCTCCGGTCCCGTCGCACCACCCCAAGGACGGCGTGCCGGTCTAGGACTCCTCCCCCAGCCGGTCCCGCCCGCACGGGCCGGCCGGGCAGGGCTCGCCCCCACGGTGCCCAGCCCGGTCGGCCCGCCGCATTCTCCGCACTTGCACCCATAGTCGGTATTCGGCCACCGATAACCGAACCCCCAGGCTGTAAAAGGTACTTCCGTAACAGGCTGTGTGCATGACATCTTGCGTCCACCACTTGTTTCGTTCGACCCGGCCTGACCACCGGGTCTTCGGAGGACGCATTGATACCCCACATATCCAGCCGACCTCGACGTACCCTCGTGCTGGCCGCCACGCTCGGCGCGGCACTCGCCTTCGGGGCTCCCGCCGCGCTCGCCGGCACCGCCCCCGTCTCGCCGAACGGCTCCTCGGCCCCCGCCCCCGCGGCGGCCCCCAAGGCCGCGGCCCCGACTTCCCAGAGTGCGACCTGGGTTGCCGGTACCCGCGCCTACCTCGTGATCACCGCTCCCGGTGACACCACCGCGGTGCGGAACGCGGTGACCGCCAACAGCGGCACGGTGTTCCAGTACTACGACGCGATCGGCGTGATCGTCGCCCACTCCGCGTCCGCGAACTTCGCCACCACCCTGCGCGGTGTCAGCGGCGTCCAGCAGGTCGGCGCCACCCGCACCTCGGACGTGCCGGCGGACGCCTACAACCCGGCGCTGCCCGCCAACCCGGCGCAGGCCACGACGCCTTCGGGCGAGCCGGTCCGCGCCGACATGACCCAGATCAAGGCCGACCAGGCCTGGGCCGTCACCACCGGCTCCGCCTCCGTCAAGGTCGGCATCCTGGACACCGGTGTGGACGACCAGCACCAGGACCTGGCCCCGAACTTCAACGCGGCGGACTCCGCGTCCTGCGCGTACGGCAAGCCGGACACCCGTACGGGCGCCTGGCGGGACGTCGGCACCCACGGCACGCACGTGGCGGGTACGGTCGCCGCCGCCAAGAACGGCAAGGGCGTCATCGGCGTGGCGCCGGGCGTGAAGATCTCCTCGGTGCGCATCGCCGAGCCGGGCACCTCGCTCTTCTTCGCCGAGAACACCGTCTGCGGCTTCATGTGGGCCGGCGACCACGGCTTCAAGGTCACCAACAACAGCTACTACACGGACCCGTGGCAGTTCAACTGCCCGGACAACGCCGACCAGGCCGCGATCATCGAGGGCGTCAAGCGCGCCCAGGAGTACGCGGAGGGCAAGGGCTCGCTGCAGGTCGCGGCGGCCGGCAACTCCAACGTCGACCTGGCCAACAAGACGACCGACAGCGAGAGCCCGAACGACTCGACGCCGGTCACCCGCACCATCACCAACGCCTGCCTGGACATCCCGACCGAGCTCCCGGGCGTGGTCACGGTCTCGGCGATGGGCACCACCGCGAAGGCCTCGTACTCCAACTACGGTCTGAACGTCGTCGACGTGACGGCCCCCGGCGGCGACACCGTCGGCATCTACAGCACCCAGCCGGGCGGCAAGTACGGCACGATGAGCGGTACGTCGATGGCGTCCCCGCACGTCACCGGTGTGGCGGCCCTGCTGGCCAGCACCAACCCGGGCATCACCCCGGCGCAGCTGCGCGACAAGCTGGCCACCCAGGCCAATGACGTCGCCTGCCCGTCGGACAGCCGCTGCAAGGGCACCACGGCGAAGAACGGCTTCTTCGGCGAGGGCCAGGTCGACGCGCTGAAGGCCGTCGGCAGCACGCCGCCGCCCGGCAAGTACTTCGAGAACACTGGTGACTTCGCCGTCGGCGACAACACCACCGTGGAGAGCCCGATCACCGTCAGCGGTGTCACCGGCAACGCCCCGGCCACCCTCAAGGTGGGCGTGAACATCGTTCACACCTACATCGGTGACCTCAAGGTCGACCTGGTCGCGCCCGACGGCACCGTCTACACCGTGCACAACCGCGCGGGCGGCAGCACCGACAACATCAACCAGGTCTACACCGTCAACGCCTCCTCCGAGGCCGCGAACGGCACCTGGAAGCTGCGGGTCAACGACAACGCCGGCGGCGACACCGGCAAGATCGACTCCTGGAACCTGACCTTCTGATCTGTCCTCCGGAAGTTCTGCCGGCGGAGACGGCCATCGGGGAGCAGTGCAACTGCGCCCCGATGGCCACCGTCGTTTTCCGGGGTCCAGACGTCCGTGAGCACGATGCCCTCGCGGGCCTGCCCCTCAGCCCGCCCGCCGCCCCGTCCGCAGGACGCAGTCGCCGCAGAGCCCGCCCGCGGGCACCTGGTAGTAGAGGCAGCAGCTGCGCCGTACGAAGGCCACCCCGAGCCCCTCCTCGTGGAGGAAGGTGCCGGTGCCCTCCAGCGCTCCGCCGTCGGCCAGCAGGGCGCCCGCCAGCTCCACGGCCGCGCCACCCGGCACCCGGTCGATCAGCACGCGCAGCGCGCCGACGAGCCCAGACGCCGCATTGCCCCGCAGGACCTTCGGGGAGACCCCGAAGCGCTGGCGCAGGCCCTCGTCGAGCACGGCCAGGTTCGCCAGGACGTTCTCCCCGAGCGCCTCGGCCGGCAGGCCGGGGCCCGGCTCGGGCAGCCACAGCTGGAGCGATCCCGCGTCCGGCAGCCGCCACCACACCCGGTCGGCGGCCAGGTCCGGCACCCGGCCCGCCAGGGCCGCGCAGCCGAGCCCCAGCGACCAGAGCCGGGAGGCGATGCCGAACTGCGCGGTCGAGGCGGCCACGCGGCCGGGACCGCTGCCGATGCGCCGGCCCACCTCGGCCACGTACGGCTCCAGCCGCTCCCCGTACAACGCCGAGAGCGGCCGGAAGCCGGGGCCGGGCGGCTGCGTCCCGTACGGAACGGTGAAGAAAGGTCCTACGGCGGCCAGTCGCCGCAGTACGTCGTCCATGACCGGAATGATCTCAAAGCCTCGCGGGGGGCCGTACGGGACCCGGGTGGCGCAGTCGTACCCCTCCCGTGATCCGGCCGTTCGTGGACACACCGCCGACGATCATCTGTTCGACGTCCGGGCGGGCCGTCCGGGCGGCGGATCCGTCCGGGGGATCCGCGCGCGGAGCCTTGCCCGGGACCACCGGACTTCGTCTGCATCCTTGCAGGTCAGACGTGATCGCACGGGGGGCGGAGGCCGCCGGGGCGGCCGTCCGGGGGGCTCGCGTCGTGCGCTTGAAGGGATGTCCGTGGATCAGGATTACGGGCGCTTCGCGGCGGGGACCAAAGTCATCGGAAATCGGTGTCGCGCCATTGCCAAATTGGGGGTTCATGAGAGGACTTTAAGGAGCTACATTGAGCCACTCGCGTTCACCTGACAGCCGGTTGCCTTTCACTCGTGTTTTGCACGGGGGGCGACGTCATGGACGCAGACTGTGCAACCACCCCACCGCCCAGAAGGACCGAAGGCTCCGTGCCCGTACCCGTACACCTCGCGGGCCGCACCGTGCGGCTCGAGCCCCTCGCCCCCCACCACACCGAGGCTCTGGCCGTGGCCGGGGCCGAGGATCGTACGACTTACGCCTTCACTCCCGTGCCCCACGGTGTGCAGGCGTCACACGAGTACATCGAACGTGCCCTCGCCGATCAGGCAGCGGGTCGATCGCTCCCGTTCGCGGTGGTCAGAGCCACCGACGGGCGGGTCGTCGGTTCGACCCGGTTCCTGGAACTCGACTACTGGCAGGGGCCTCTGGTCTGGCCCGCCGTGCCCGGAGTCCCGTTCGGCGATCCGGCGACGGCGATCCCCGATGCCGCCGAGATCGGCAATACCTGGCTGTCCCCGGGCGCCCAGGGGACCGGCATCAACACCGAGGCGAAGCTGCTCATGCTCCGCCATGCCTTCGAGACCTGGGGGGTACGGCGCATCTCGCTGCGCGCCGACGCGCGCAACGGCCGGTCGCGGGCGGCCATGGAACGTCTGGGCTTCACCTGCGAGGGGGTCCGCCGGGCCCATTCGCGGGGGCTGGACGGCGCCGTCCGCAGTACGGCCTTCTACTCGATCCTCGACGAGGAGTGGCCGGCCGTACGGTCGATCATCGAGCTGAGGCTGTCGGCGGGCGCGCAGCGCAAGCGCCGCCGCAAGACCCTGATCCCCGCCTGACCCGTTCCACCGGACGGACAAGCGGAAAAACGGTCCTGCCCTCGCCGCGGCCTCCTCAGCCGAGGAAGGCCGGGGCGAGGGCGGAATCCATGAGCCGGGCGGGGGCGCCGCCCCCGTCGGCGGCCACGGCGTACAGGTCGGCGCCGAAGTCCCCCGGCAGGGCGTAGACGACGGTCCCGTCGTCGCTCCACACGACCTGGTCGTCCACGCTGCGCTCCTCGGCGAGCGGGGTCTCGGCGCCGGAGGCCAGGTCCAGGGCGTACAGCCGCCACGGCACCTCGGCCGGCAGGCCCGGCACGCGCTTCTTGAACACCACCCGGGTCCCGTCCGGTGACAGTGACGGGCACTCGGCGTTCTCGCGCAGGGTCGTCACGGTGCGCTCGCCCAGGTCCCCGCGGACCAGGTGGGTCCGGCCGCCGGTGGCGAGGGTCGCGTAGAAAGTCCGCTCGTCGGCGGCGAAGGTCACTCCCCAGAAGTTGACGTCCGCGCTGCGGTACGGCTTGCCGTCCTTCAGGATCGTGAAGTCCTCCAGCGAGGCGTCGAGCCTGCCGGTGCGCAGGTCGAGCACCGAGGTCCGCGTCGAGAAATTCGTACCGGCGTACGAATCCCCGCCGACGAAGACGGTCCAGGCGGCGAGGTGCCCTCCCGGCGAGACCCGGGCCCGGGTGGGGAGGCCGCCCAGCGGATACGCGGACACCTGCTCCAGGTGTGCGTCCAGTACGACGGCCCGGTAGCCCTCCTGGATCCCGCTCCGGTCCGACTGGAGGCAGATCCCGGTGCCGGCCGCGGCGTGGAAGCGCAGGCAGCTCACCCCGGACGTGGTCCGGGCCCCTTGCGGTGCGTCGGCGGCGACCGTGGCGAGCTCGTCCCGGTGCGGCCCCCAGGCCAGGGTGCGGAACACGATCCGCCGGCCGCCGTCGCCCGGCGCCAGCGAGAGCGCGCCCCGGCTGACGGACGGGCCGCCCGGCCGGGTGTGGTCCTTCTCGGCGGCGCGCGAGGAGGCCCGCACGACGGCGAGTACGCCCACGGCGGCGAGCAGGACCACGGCGGTGGCCAGGATCAGGATCCGGCGCTGGAGCGTCATGGGAGGACTCCGGGGCAGGGTGGGGTTCCGGGGGCGGCGCGGGGGCACCATACCCAGCGGCCCGGACAAGAGCCAGGCACGGGCGGGGGCGGGTCGGTGAACTCCACCGGCCGTACGGGGGCCAGGCAATGGCCTCCCCCAGGGCACCCCAAGAGTAGGAAAAATGCGGAACCCTGACATGCTTGCGTTCATCCTTCGAACGGAAGGACCCAGCAGTCAGACCACCCCGCCCCTCTGGGGCAGCAGCAGCCGGAGAGCCACCGCACATGTCGTACGCACCCGACGGGCAGCAGTACCAGCCGTACCGGCCGGAAGGACGGATCCCGCAGCCGCCCCACGGCGACCAGTACGGCCAGCCGTACGGACAGCAGCCGCAGCCCGGCCGCCCCCAGCAGCCGTACGGGCAGCACGACCGGAACGGGCAGCAGGCCCCGTACGCACCGCAGGAGCAGTACGGCCAGCAGCAGTACGGGCAGCAGGAGCAGTACGGCCAGCAGGGTCACCACGACGGCTCCGAGCCGCCGCGCCGCAAGTCGCGCGGCCGCCGCTGGCTGATAGCGGGCGCCTCCGTGCTCGCGCTCGCCGGCATAGCCGCGCTCGTGCTGAACCACTACGAGATACCCCCGTTCACCGACAAGGGCTCCGCGGTGTCCTTCGGGCAGGCGCCCTCGGGCGGCGGCAAGAAGAACGACGCTCCCCCGCCGAACTCGAAGATGCTCATGCCCACCGGGCCGGCCGCCGAGTTCAAGAACACGATGACCCTCGCCGACGGCACGCACGTGGCCGTCACCACGCTGGACGGCAAGAAGTCCGGCTTCAAGGGCAAGGTCTGGGTCTGGGCCCCCAAGGAGTACAACGACCCGAAGTTCGCCAAGAGCGGCTTCCCGGTCATGATCGCCCTGCCGGGCGGCGCCGGTTACCCCAGCAACTACTGGATGGGCACCGACCTCGGTCTCCAGACCAGCATCAGCAAGTGGTACGCGGAGGGCAAGAGCAAGCCCTTCATCCTGGCCATGCCGGTCCTCAACCCGGGGCCGGACGACAAGGGCGTCTACTGGGACGGCTCCGACATCCCCGGCCAGCCCAAGATGGGCACCTGGCTGACCGAGGACGTCCCGGACCTGATGAAGGCGAACTTCCGCACCGTCAAGTCCCGTGACGGCTGGGCCTTCATGGGCTCCTCCACCGGCGGTTTCGCGGGCCTGAAGGCCGTGCTGAAGCACCCGGACAAGTTCAAGGCCGTGATCGCCTCCGGCCCGGACGTCGTCCCGGACTCCTCGCTGTGGAAGGGCCACGACAAGGAGAAGGCCGAGAACAACCCGGAGCTCCTGGCCAAGCAGCTCATCGACACCAAGGGGCCGGAGGTCTACCTCGCCTTCCAGGTCGGTGACAGCGAGAGCAACAAGAAGACCCTGCCCGACGTGCAGAAGTTCGTCGCCACCTACGGCAACAAGGGCCCCATCCACGCCGAGTTGAAGGTCATCAAGGGCGGGCAGCACAACGCCAAGACCTATGTGCCGAACATGGGCGAGGGACCGGTCCAGTTCATCAGCAAGGTCATGGAAGGGCCCGTCGAGTAACCACCGGCGCTCCCTCACGATCGGGCGACGGCCCGCCGAACACCTTCGGCGGGCCGTCGCCGTTCCATGCCGCCCAGCCCGGATCGCCCGTCACCGCGAACCGCACCCAGGCCGCGTGCATCTCGTCCGCCAGCGCCTGCGGGGTGTCCGGCCCGGCCAGCCAGGCGGCCTCCGGCACCGAGAGCGTGTCGAACACGAAGCCCAGCTCCAGGGCGTGGCAGGCGCCCAGGCCCGGAACCCCCGACGGCCAGCCGAACTCGTACAGGAAGCTCGGCGCCGCCCGCCGCGCGCCGGCGAGCCTGCGCAGCGGGTCGCGCAGCAGCCGGTCGGTGAGCAGCTGTCCGGCGAGCTCGGCCGGACCCGCCGCGGGCAGCGCGGTGCGCAGCGCCCGTACGGCCGCCCGGTCCGCGCCGGCCCGCGCCCGGGCCAGCGCCACGGCGAGCGGGCCGAGGCGGTCCAGCAGCCGCATCCCGCCGGTGGGGGCGAGCCAGAGCCGGTACTCCTCGGTGGTCCAGCCGAGGAGCAGCGGCACCTCGCCGGAGGAGGCCGCGGCGCACAGGGTGTCGAGGGGGTCGGCCGGGACCGTCCCGGGATCGGTGACCAGGCCGAAGGCGGGTCCGGCGATGAGCGGGCCGGATCTGCGCAGGACGGCCGCCTGGGCGGCGAGCAGGTCGGGCAGCGGGGTCGCGGTGAAGGCCGCGGCCGTGGCGTCCACCTTGAGGAGCGAGGCCATCCGCCGGACCATGGCACGGACCCTGGGGCGCGGCAGGACCTCGGGGGCCCCGCTCTGCAGGACGGCCCGGGTGAAGAGCCCGGCCGCGCGCGGGGCGGCGAGGAGGGCTCCGATGCTGATGGCCCCGGCGGATTCACCGAAGACGGTGACCCGGTCGGGGTCCCCGCCGAAGGCCGCGATGTTGTCGCGGACCCATGCGAGGGCGGCGATCTGGTCCAGCAGGCCGCGGTTGGCGGGGGCGTCGGGGAAGAGCCCGTAACCGAGGACGCCGAGGCGGAAGTTGCAGGAGACGAGCACGACGCCGTCGCGGGCGAAGGCGGAGCCGTCGTACACGGGGACGGCCGAGGAGCCCCGCGTGTGCGCCCCGCCGTGGATCCACACCATGACGGGCAGCCGGGCGCCGGGGGCCGGGTCGGGGGTCCACACGTTCAGGTTCAGGCAGTCGTCCCCGGGGATCGCCGGGTCGGGCAGCAGGGCCGCGAAGGTGTCCGGGTAGGGCACTTTGGGCGCGGTCGGCCCGTAGTGGGCGCAGTCCCGTACGCCGTCCCAGGCGGCCGGGGGCGCGGGCGCCGCGAAGCGGAGGGCGCCGACGGGCGGGGCGGCGTAGGGGATGCCCAGGAAGACGGCGGTCCCCCCGGGCCCGGTCCGGCCCTCGACCAGGCCCGCGGCCGTCCTGGCCCGCGGCCGGCCGCGGGCGCCTGTGGCGCCGTCTGCGCTCATCTCGTCCTCCCGCGATGCCGGGGTGCCGGTCGCACCGTCGCACGGTCGCACAGCCGTCCAACGGGTGACAAGGCGTGACCGGGTCCCGGCCCGGCCCGGTTGGACGGGCATGCGATTCCTGCGTATCCACCATGCCGTGCCCGTCGCCGTGCTGCTCGCGGGCGCCACACTCGCCGCCGGGCCGGCCCTGGCCGCCGGGCCGGACTTCCAGTACGTCGGCCAGGACGACCGGGTCCACGGCCTCACCGCGCCGAGGGGGTGCGTGGCGGCCGAGGGCGGCGGAGCCCGGGCGGTCACCAACGGGACCGGGCACTCGGCCACCCTCTACGAGGGCCCCGGGTGCTCGGGCCGGGTTCTGCGGGTCCTGCGGCCCGGGGAGGTCGGCCAGGTGCGGCCGTATTTCGCCTCCGTCCGGTTTTCCGTCACCGGGTAGGCGCACGGGCCGTGACCCCTTGGCCTCCCCCGCGTTGTATGCCATGTCAAATGCCACAGAGCCTGTGGCGCCCCACATATCTCATGAGGAGATCTTGATGTCGCGTATCGCGAAGGCATTCGCCATCACCGCTGTCACCGGCAGCGCCGTGGTCGCCGGTGCGGGTCTGGCAGTCGCCGATGCCGGAGCGCACGGTGCGGCGGTCGGCTCCCCCGGTGTCCTGTCGGGCAACCTGCTCCAGGTTCCGGTGCACGTCCCGGTCAACGTCTGCGGCAACACCGTGAACGTGATCGCCCTGCTAAACCCGGCGTTCGGCAACACCTGCGTCAACGCCTCCGGCGGCGGCGACCACCACACCGAGGGTGGCGACTACGGTCACTGATCGGCTGACCGCTGATCGGCTGACCGCTGATCCGCTGATCCGCTGATCGACGGAAGGGCCCCCGCCACCCGGCGGGGGCCCTCTCCCGTGTCCGCCCCGTGCGCACGGGCCGTTCGGGTGCGGGTCATTCGTAGCGGTACAGGCCCTGGTGGCCGGACATCTCGCGCGGGGTGACGTTCCACGGCGGCATCGGCTCGTCGAGGGCGATCACCCGGCCGCGCTGGAGGTCGCCGACGGCGAGCGGGGCGGCGGGCAGGTAGCCGGAGCCGGGGTGCCTCTGCTGCCAGCGGTCCCAGATCAGGTCGACGAAGGCGTGGTGCAGCCAGAACGCCGGGTCGTTGGGGGCCGTTCCGCCCGTCATGTGGCCGCCGATCCACTGGTGGACCTTGTTGTGGTTGCGCCAGCGCTCGCTCCTGGGGGCCGACCAGCCCTCCAGCTTGTTGCGGAAGCCGCCCGCGGTGGCCGTGGAGTCCCAGGGCGGGACGTCGTAGGTCGGGTCGTCGATCGCCCACCGGAGTTCGGCCTCGGTGGGAAGGGCGATCGGGTTCTGCGGCCGGCCGAGGTTGCGGGTGAGGAACGCGGACTCGGTGATGCCCACGGTCACCGTCCAGTTGCCCGTGTCGTAGGCGAACGGCCCGGTCATCACCTTGCGGTCGCTCGCCCGGCCGGTGCCGCCGAGGAAGTCGTCGGCCCAGAGGGAGGACACCGGGCTGGCGTCGGCGGTCCAGTCCCAGTACGGGACGCTCACGGCCGGGTCGATCGCCTGCAACTGCCGCTCGAACTCCAGCAGATAGCGCCTGTGCCAGGGGAAGAACGACGGGGACATGTGTCCGACGCGCAGTTTGCGGGCGCGGTCGGGCACGAAGTACTTGTCGTGGGTGCGCACCAGGGCGTCGTAGGCTCCGCTGCGCTTGAGCTCCAGCACCGCCGCGGTGAACCGCTTCTTCTGGGCGCTGGTGAGGTTCTTCTGGTTCTGCCGGACGTGCAACGCGGGGGTCCTCCCGTTCCCGTGGGTCAGTCAGCCGTGGTGCGGGGCCGCGAGGGCGAGCTGGGCGGTGCCCAGCTCGTCGACGGCGGCCCGGGCCAGTTCCAGTGGCGTGGCATAGGACTGGAAGTGGTTGATCCCGCTGAGGTAGCTGCCGTCGGCCCGGCGCATGACGTGCAGCGGGCGGCCGTCGATCCGGACCCCGGCGACGTCGACGGCGATGTGCCGACCGCGGTACGTCTCCTCCTCGGCCAGCGGAGCCGGGGTGAGGGTCTGCCGGGGGCGCCGGGCGCGCAGTACGGGGGTCAGGGCGGCGGCCGTACCGGCGAGCACGGCCGCGGTGAAGGCCGTACGGAGAACCGCGCGGCGGGTCAGTGGTGCGGCGGGCGATGCTGCGGACATACGGTCTCCCTCGCTCGGTGGCCGGCGGCTACGGGTCTAACGCCGCGCGGCGGGCGAGGTCACCCGTGGGCGCCGCGGAGCTGCTTGTAGAAGAGGGTCGTGGGGTGGAGGCGGCCCGCGGGGTCGGTGGCGAAGTCGGGGATGGTGCCGGCCTCCGTCCAGCCCGCGGAGCGGTAGACGCGCTCGGCTCCGCTGCCGGTCTCGGTGTCCAGGAACAGCAGCAGCACCCCGGCTCGGGCGGCTGCCGCCTCGGCCTCGGCGAGCAGGGCCCGGGCGGTGCCACGGCCGCGGGCGGCCGGGTGGACCATGAGTTTGCGCAGCTCGGCGCGGTGGCGGCCGTTCGCCTTGGTCTCCCGGTACCAGCTGACGGTGCCGTCGATGCGGCCGTCGCCGCCGGTGCGGGAGACCCACAGCGCGAGGGAACCGTCCTCGACGGCGGGCAGCAGGGAGTCCCACCAGGCGGCGGCGCCCCGGTCGTCGAGCCCGGCGAGGAAGCCGAGCGACGAGCCGCCGTCGACCACGGCGAGCAGCAGAGCGGCGAGTTCGTCGCGGTGGGCGCGGAGTCCGTCGGCGCGGAGCGCGGTGATGGTGGCCGTCATGGGGCGAGGATAAGGACCGTCCCACCCCCCGCCGGAGGCGGGGCGGCACGTCCCGGGAGGCTGTGCCCGGGCCGGGACCGGGAGGCGGAGGGGGCCGGAGCCTCCTCCCGGACCGGGAGGAGGCCGTACCGGACATGCCGTCCTACGGGGCCGGGAGTTCCACGAAGTCCGCCACCAGGCCCCGGTGGTGGCCCGCCGTGCCGAGGGCCAGGGCGTCGGCCTTGGCCCGCTTGAGGTAGAGGTGGGCCGGGTGTTCCCAGGTCATGCCGATGCCGCCGTGCAGCTGTACGCACTCCTCGGCGGCGCGGACGGCCACGCCCGAGCAGTAGGCCTGGGCCACGGCGACCGTCAGCGGGGCGTCGGGGGCCGCCGTGGCCAGGGCGTCGGCCGCGGCTCTCGCCGCCGCGCGGGCGGAGGCCACGTCGAGCCAGAGCCGGGCGAGGCGGTGCTTGAGCGCCTGGAAGGAGCCGACGGGGCGGTTGAACTGGTGGCGTCCCCGGACGTGGCCGACGGTCTCGGTCAGGCACCACTCGGCGAGCCCGAGCTGCTCGGAGGCGAGCAGGCCGGCCCCGGAGAGCAGGGCTCCGGCGACGGCCGCCCGGGCCGTACCGGCGTCGGCGAGGAGGGTGCCCTCGGCCGCTTCCAGGGTGACGGTGGCGAGGGGGCGGGTCAGGTCCAGCGGGACCCGCGGGGTCAGCCGGGCCGAGGCGGCCGGGACGGCGTACAGCCCGGTGTCGGCCAGGACCAGCAGGACGTCGGCGGCCACCGCGTCCGCCACGGAGGTGACCGTGCCGGTCAGGACGCCGCCGCCGTGGTCCCGGACGGGGGCCGGGAGGGGCGCGCCCGGGGCGAGGGTCAGCGGCACGGCGGGGATGCACACCGTGCTGCCCGAGGCCAGCTCCCGCAGCAGCGGGGCGGCTTCCGCGGTGTCGCAGCCGAGCAGGATCTCCGTGGCGAGCACGGCGCTCGTCAGGTACGGGACGGGGGCCACGGCCCGGCCCAGCTCCTCCAGGACCACGGCCGCCTCACGGTGGCTCGCGCCCTGCCCGCCGAGTTTCTCGGGTACGAGGAGGCCGGCCGTGCCGATCCCGGCGGCGAGGGTGTGCCAGAGCGCCGGGTCGTGCGGCCGGCCGGTCTCGGCCCGGTCGAGGACGCTCTTGGCGTCGCAGCGGTCGGTGAGGAGCGCGCGTACGGCGGAGCGCAGTTCCTCCTCGGTCCCGGAGTAGAGCAGGTCGGTGGGCGCGGCCGCGGTGGTCATCGGTTGAGGTCCTTCCAGGCGAGGTCCTTGTCGTCGCGCGGTTCGGGGGGCAGGCCGAGGACGCGTTCGGCGACGATGTTGAGGAGGATTTCGCTGGTGCCGCCCTCGATGCTGTTGCCCTTGGCGCGCAGGTAGCGGTAGCCGGCCTCGCGGCCGGTGAAGTCGACGCCCTCGGGCCGGCGCATGGTCCAGTCGTCGTACAGGAGGCCCTCCTCCCCGAGGAGTTCGACCTCCAGCCCGCTGATCTCCTGGTTGAGCCGGGCGAAGGTGAGCTTCATGCCCGATCCCTCGGGGCCGGGCTGTCCGGCGACGAGCTGCTGGCGCAGCCGTTCCCCGGTGAGGCGGGCGACCTCGGCCTCGACCCACAGTTCCAGCAGCCGCTGGTGGAGGGCGTGGGTGCGCAGCTCGGGACGTTCGCGCCAGGCCGCGGCGGCGGGGGCGATCATGCCGCCCTCGCGCGGGATGCGCATGCCGCCGATGGAGACCCGCTCGTTCATCAGGGTGGTGCGGGCGACCGCCCAGCCCTCGCCGACGGCGCCGAGGCGCTGGGCGTCGGGGACGCGGACGCCGGTGAGGAACACCTCGTTGAACTCGGCCTCTCCGGTGATCTGGCGCAGCGGCCGGACCTCGACGCCCGGGGCGTGCATGTCGCAGAGGAAGTAGGTGATGCCCTGGTGCTTGGGAAGCGCGGGGTCGGTGCGGGCGATCAGGATGGCCCAGCGGGCGGTGTGGGCGCTGGAGGTCCACACCTTCTGGCCGTCCACGATCCAGTCGCCGGAGCCGCCCTCGCGGACCGCGCGGGTGCCGAGCGCGGCGAGGTCGGATCCGGCGCCGGGCTCGCTGAAGAGCTGGCACCAGACCTCCTCGCCGAGCCACAGGGGGCGCAGGAAGCGCTGCTTCTGCTCCTCGGTGCCGTAGGCGAGGATCGTGGGCGCGGCCATGCCGAGGCCGATGCCGATCCGGCGCGGGTCGTTGTCGGGTGCGCCGGCGGCCTCCAGTTCGGTGTCGACGACGCTCTGGAGGGAGCGGGGCGCGCCGAGTCCGCCGAGGCCCTCGGGGTAGTGGACCCAGGCGAGTCCGGCGTCGAAGCGGGCGCGCAGGAAGTCGGCGCGGTCGGTGTCGGCGGGCGGGTGGGCGGCGAGCAGGTCCCGTACGCGTGTGAGCAGGTGTTCGGCGGTGATCACGGTCATCGGGACACACCCGGCTGCCGGGGCATGGCGAGGACGATCCGGCCGGTGGTGGTCCCCTCGGCGAGGCGCTGCACGGCGTCGGCGACGGCAGGGAGTGCGATGAGTTCGCTGATGAGGGGCTTGATGGCGCCTTCGCCGGCGAGGCGGGTGAGTTCGGTGTGGCAGGCCAGGACGGCGGCCGGGTCCTTGGTCGCGTAGAGGCCCCAGTGGAGGCCGAGGATCGAGTAGTTCTTGACCAGGGCGTGGTTGAGGGCGGGGGCGGGGACGGTGCCGCTCGCGAAGCCGACGACGACGATCCGGCCCTCGAAGGCCACGCATTTGGCGGAGGCCGTGTACGAGTCGCCGCCGACGGGGTCGTAGACCACGTCGGCTCCGCGCCCGGCGGTGAACTCCTTCACCCGGGAGACGACGTCCTCGGCCGTCCGGTCGATGACCAGGTCGCAGCCGAGTTCCTCGGCGGTTCGCGCCTTGTCCTTGCCTCCGACGACGCCGATGACGGTGGCCCCGGCGGCCTTGCCGAGCTGGACGGCGGCGCTGCCGACCCCGCCGGCGGCGGCGTGCACGAGCAGGGTCTCGCCCGGCTGGAGGCGCGCCCGGCGGTGCAGGCCGAACCAGCCGGTCTGGTAACCGATGTGCAGGGCGGCGGCCTGGGCGTCGTTCAGGCTCTCGGGGGCCGGGAGCAGAGCCCGTTCGGACGCGATCACGTACTCGGCGAAGCCGCCGTGGGGCAGGCTCGGGGTGGCGATGACGCGGCGGCCGTCTTCGGTGAGGCCGCAGACCTCGACGCCGGGGGTGAAGGGCAGCGGCGGGCGGATCTGGTACTGGCCGCGGACGAGCAGCGCGTCGGGGAAGTTGAGGTTCGCGGCGAGCACTTGCAGCCGCACCTCGCCCTCGCCCGGGACCGGTTCGGGAATCTCTTCGAGGCGCAGGGCCTCTCGGGGTTCGCCGGGGGTATGTACTCGCCATGCCTGCATCCGGGGCCTCCAGCCGCCGTCGATGAACCACGCTCCGCGGGCATACTAAGCGGTCGCTTGCCCTCTTGTGAACCGTCGGTCGGGGTGGAGAACCGTCCGGTCCGGATCAACACGCGCCATTCAGGCCACTTGCGCCTCAAGATCAGGCAACATGTGGCGTGCACGTGTCATGACTCAACGGGGAACAGCACCTGTCCAGGGGGGACCACCACATGAGAAGAAGCATGTCCGCGGCCGGAGCCGCCGTCGTTCTGGCCGGCCTGATCACCGCGGCCGGCCCGGCCGCGGCGGCGGGCACGACGGCCTCCTGCGCCCCCGGGATCGAGATCCTCCCGGGACTGCCGGGATCGACGGGCTCCACCGCGGTGGGCTTCGGCACCGGCGGGATCGTGGTCGGCGACAGCGCCGGTCTGCCCGTCTACTGGACCGGCGTCGAGCACACGGTCCACGCCGTCCCGCTGCCCGCCGGCTTCGACCGGGGCAGCGTCAAGGCGGTCAGCGCCAAGGGCCTGATGGTGGGCACGGCCACCCGCGCCTCGGACCAGGCCATGGTCGCCTTCACCCACCAGCGGGGCTCCGCGGCCTCCGAGCCGCTCACCGCCCCGGGCAAGGAGGGGCTCTTCGCCGATGTCGACGTCAACGAGTCGGGGCGGGTCGTCTTCGCCGACGGGGGCGTCGCCAAGGAGTGGGTGAACGGGAAGGTCGTGCGTGAACTGCCCGTCCCGGCCGACGCGATCGCCGGCAGCAAGGTCACCTCGCTGAACGGCGTCAACAAGCGCGGTGACATCCTCGGCACGGTCTCCGGCTCCTACTTCGACGCCGAGAACGACATCATGGTCACCAAGACCTTCCCGGTGGTCTGGCCCGCCGGCGGCGGCTACCCGCCCTACAGCCTCCAGGTGTGGAACGGCTACCACTCCTCGTTCGTGACGACCGGCCGGGACATCGACGACCGCGGCCGGGTGGTGGGCCTGGAGGACTACTACTACCGCAACGACCCGAAGCTGACCCCGGCCGTCTGGAAGAAGCCGTACGACGCCCTGCCCGCCGACCCGGGCCGGGCCAAGGGCTACCACGACCTGGAGCTCTCCGGCAGCAGCCCGACCACGAACGTGGCCGTCGGCACGGCCACCAACTTCGAGGAGAGCTGGCCCAGTTCCTTCCAGGCCGTCTACTGGCCCGGCAAGGGGGAGCCGCTGGTGCTGCCCTTCCCCGCCGGAACCCCGGGCGTGCCGCTGAGCCGGGCCTTCGCGGCCACCGACGACGACCGTGTCGGCGGCATGATCACCGACCGGGAGACGCGGGACAGCAAAGCCGTGGTCTGGACCTGCGCGAGCAAGCAGGCGTACGCCCCGCAGGGCTGACCGCCGGGCTGACTGCCGGGCGGTTCCGGAGCGCGGTCCCGAGTCGGTCCTGTCAGAGGGATGGCGATCTCGGCGCCCGCGCGCTATCGATGCCCCATGACGGACGAGATCCCGCGCGGGCTGCCCGCTCCCCCGGCGCTCGGCGCCGTCGCCCTGCCCCCCGGCACCTACGAGGGGCAGGTGGTCCTCGTGACCGGCGGCGGCACCGGGCTGGGCAAGGCCATCGCCACCGAGTTCGCCCGGCTCGGCGCCGACCTGGTGATCGCGAGCCGGCGCGCCGAGCAGCTCAAGGCGGCGCGGGAGGAGCTGGCGGCCGTCCCCGGCGCGGGCCGGGTGACGGCCGCCGTCTGCGACATCAGGGATCCCGAGCGGGTCGCCGACGTCTTCGACGCGGCTCAGGCGGCCTTCGGGCTGCCGGACGTGCTGGTCAACAACGCGGCCGCGAACTTCCCCTCCCCGGCCGAGGACCTCTCCCCCCGTGCCTGGCGGGCGGTGGTCGACATCACCCTGACGGGTACCTGGTTCATGACCCGCGAGTTCGGCCGCCGCCACCTCGCCGCGGGTACCCCCGGCTCGATCGTCAACATCGGCGCCTCCTACGCCTGGACGGGCGGACCCGGCTTCGCCCACAGCGCCGCCGCCAAGGCCGGGGTGAAGAACCTGGTGGAGACGCTCGCGGTCGAGTGGGGCCCGTACGGCATCCAGATCAACGGGCTCGTGCCCGGGCTGTTCCCGCACGCCGACATGAGCGAGGACATCCGGGGCGGGCTGGAGCGAGCCGCGCCCGGCACGAAGGACGCCCGGCAGCCGGCCCTGCGGGTCGGCGCACCGCGCGAACTGGGCTGGGCCGCCACCTTCCTGGCCTCCCCGTACGCCCGGTTCGTCACCGGGCACACGCTGGTGGTGGACGGGGCGAACTGGCAGCGCCGCTCGGTGGTCAACCCCGAGGTGGTCCCGGTCCGCACCCAGCTGGGGCGCGGCCCCTTCACCGCCTCCTCCTGACGCCCCCTGAACGCCCGTTGTCAGTGGGTGGTGCGAGGATCGGGGCATGTCTCTCGCCGACCTGACCCTCGACCGCTGGCGCTCCTTCGACCGGGCCGCCGCCGAACGCGTCGCCCACGAGGCCGCGGCGCAGGTGGGCGGCCGCGTGGTGCTGCTCGACGCCGTCGGCCACCTCGGCGGACCGCTGCACCGGGTACGCGTCGAGCGCGAGGGGCGGGAGTTCGCCCTCGTCCCCGGCGGGACGGTTCGGCTGGGGTTCGACCTGGACGCCTGGGAGCCGACGCCCGCCCAGGCCGCCGACTACGCGGAGAGCGCGGACGAGGGGTACGGGTACGGGCACCCCGACCTGAAGTCCTATCTCGCCGACGTGCTCAGTCCGCCGCGCACGGCCACGCTGGCCACCGTGCTCATGGCCGTGGAGGACGAGCACCTGACCGGGTCCGCGGCCGACCTGCCGGCCGCGCTCGCGGCGCGCGGACTGCGGATACCCGGCGCCGACGAGTGGGAGCACGCGTGCGGGGCCGGGGCGGACACCCTGTTCCGGTGGGGGAACGAGTGCCCCCTGGACGAGCCGTCGTACGGGAGCGGCGGCCCGCGCCACGAACCGAACGCCTTCGGGCTGCACATCGCCTACGACAGCTACCGCACGGAGCTCAGCGGCGACCCGACAGCGGTGCACGGCGGGGACGGCGGCGAGGCCGTCTGCGGCGGGTACGGCACCCTGCTCGGCTGGCTGCCGCTGGCCACCGCCAACCGCAACCCGTACGCGGCCGAGTTCGCGTACGGACCGGACGGCGCGGGCATGTACGAGGCGTTCTCGACCCGGCCCGTGCTCAGCCTCCGCTGAAGCGCGGGGGCCGGCGGGCCGCCTTGGCGGAGTAGCCCTCCCGGCAGTCCTCCGAGGTGAGGGTGAGGGCCGCGGTCATCGCCACCCGGTCGAGCGCCGCGGGCAGGGCCGCATCGGCATACCCGTCGATCGCCCGCTTGATGCCCTGGACGGCGAGCGGCGCGTTGGCGGCGATCTCCCGCGCCACGGAGCGCGAGGCGGCCTCCAGCTCGCCGCCGGGGACGACCAGTTGCACCAGATGGAGCCGCTGCGCCGTCGCGGCGTCGATGCGCCGGCCCGTCAGGGCCAGGTACTTGGCCCAGCCCGCACCCGCCTCGCGGGCGATGCGCAGGTCGCCGCCCGCGTCCACCGCCACGCCCAGCCCGGCTTCCGGCAGGGCGAAGACGGCGTCCTCGGCCGCCACCCGGACATCCGCCATCAGCGCCAGCTCGAAGCCGAAGCCGAGGCAGTAGCCCTGGACCGCGGCCACCACCGGCTGCGGGAGGCGGGCCAGGACCGCGAACCGCTCGTGCACCCAGCGGATGCCCTCGTAGTAGTTGCGGGTGCGCTCGGCCGGGGAGCCGCCCGTGACAGCGCCGCCCGGGGCGCTCACGTCGATGCCCGCGCAGAAGGCCCGGCCCTCGGCCCGCAGCAGCACCGCCCGTACGGACGCGTCGAAGCGGATCCGGTCCGCGAGCAGGCCGAGCTGGCGGGTGGACTCCCAGCTCCAGCCGTTGAGTTTGTCCGGGCGGCACAGGGTGAGGACGGCCAGGCCGTCCGCGACCTCCAGCCGGATCCGCTCCTCACCCTCCGCGATCTCCGTGGAAATGGTGTCGATCACCGTGTCCCGCACCCCCGGCCCGCTGGCTGACGACCGTCGAACTGACGGATCGTCAGACTAGGGGTGGCCGGTCAGCGGGGGAAGACCTCGAACGCCACGGCCGGACGCCCGCCGAAGCGGGCCGCGGCCTGCTGGGCGTTCCCGGTGAGGAAGGTACGGACGTACTCCTCGGGGTCCTGTTCCGTGAGCACCTCGATGTACGCCTTGTGCTCCAGCAGGGACTTGATCGAACGCTCCAGCCCCGGGCCGGCGTCGACCGCGTGCGTCGGGGTGGCGGATCCGGCCACCGCGACCCAGCGCACGCCGTCCCACGGCTCCAGGCCCTGCTCGATGAGCTCCGGGAAGATCCAGCGGTTCCCGGCGTCACCGGCTGCGTCCAGCACGGCCCGGCCGACGGCCTTGTGGTCGGGGGTGTTCCAGTAGCCGCCGCCCTGCGCGCCGCCCCACGTGTCACGGTGGTTGAGGGTGACGATCAGCTCGGGCCGGTGCCGCCTGATGGCCGCGGCGATGTCCCGGCGCAGGTCGAGGCCGTACTCGATGACGCCGTCGTGGTAGTCGAGGAACTCCACCTCGGAGACGCCGACGACCGCGGCGCTCGCCCGCTGCTCCGCCTCGCGCAGCGGGCCGCACTCGGCGGGGGCGATGCTGTCGATGCCGGCCTCGCCCCGCGTGGCGAGGAGGTAGACGAATTCACGGCCCCCGTCCGTCCAGTGCGCGATGGCCGCGGCGCACCCGTACTCCAGGTCGTCGGGGTGCGCGACCACCGCGAGGGCCCGCGTCCAGTCGGCGGGCATGGGCTGCAAGGCGGGCTGCTGATCAGGTTGTTCGGTCATGTCTCGCACAATAGGCGAATGGACCGTCATGGGCAGGTGGTGGCGTTGCTCGACGCCACGGGGATCTTCTTCGAGCCGGCCCGCACCGCTTTCCCCGGGGCGGACGAGGCGGCCTGGGAGCGGGCCGGGCGGCTGGATCCCGGCGCGGCCGGGCCCGACGGGTCCTGGGCGCTCGCCTTCAGGTGCTTCGCGGTCGCCCGGCCCGGCGGCCGCTGGCTGCTGGTGGACGCCGGGGTCGGGCCGGCGCAGTCCCCCGCCGCCGCGTGGGCACCGGTGCCGGGGCGGCTGCCGGACGCCCTCGCGGCGGCCGGAATCGCTCCGGCCGACGTGGAGGCGGTGGTCCTGACCCACCTGCACGAGGACCACGCGGGCTGGGCGTCGGGGATCGACGGGGAGCCCTTCTTCCCGGCGGCCCGGTACATCGTCCAGCGCGCGGAGGTGGCCGCGCTGGACCGGGCGGACCCGGTGTGGGACTGGACGGTGGCTCCGCTCCGGGCGAGCGGGCGGCTGCACGAGGTGGACGGCGTCCACCGGCCCGCCCCCGGCATCACCCTGCTGCCGACGCCCGGCCACACCCCGGGGCACCAGTCGGTGCTGGTGGACCAGGGTGCCGGGGCCCGGGACGTGGTGGTCACCGGGGACGTACTGGTGCACGCGGTCCAGCTGGGCGACCCGGCGGTGCCGTACTCCCACGAGCGCGACCGGCGGACCGCCCGGGCCTCCCGGGAGGACCTGCTGGCGCTGGCCCGGCGGCGCGGTGCCCTGCTGGCCACCGCGCACCTGACCCGCGCGTTCGTGGAGCCGCCCGCAGAGACGACGCCGGGCCGGCGCCCCTGAAGGGGGGCGCCGGCCCGGCAGGCTGAGGTGGCATCAGCCGATGGTGTGCGGGGTGGCGCCGATCCCGGTGGCGGTCGCCGCATGCACACTCCACACATCGGTCGGTTCTCCGGGTACGAGCGCCCACCCCAACCGTGTGATCAACTTCTGCGGGAGCGATGAACAGCCGCCCCTCGTCAAGCCATTGACCTGAGCGGACAGCAATCAGGCCTCGTCGCGGACGAGGGACAGCAGCCGGTCCAGGACGCGGGTGCCGCCGGCGCGGACGCCGTCGTGCTCGAACTCGTCCGTCACCCAGGTGCGCAGGCCCCGGATGGAGCGGGCCGTCTCCAGCGAGTGCGCGGTGTCCACGTACATGTCGTCGTGGTAGACGGCGGCGGCCACCGGCACCTCGTTGGCGGCCAGGCGCGCCGGGTCGTAGAGCGGCTGCCAGCCGGTACGGGCGGCCAGGAGTTCCGCGGTCTCGCGCAGCGGGGCGAGGGACGGGTCGGTGGTGAAGTGCCAGGGGTGGATGGTCTCGCCGCTGAAGAGCAGCGGCTCGTCACCGGCGAGCGTCTTGCCCGCGTCGAAGCGCGGGTGGTCCGCACGCACCCGCTCGGCGGCCCAGGCGGTGGGCGTGGCGGGGTCCTGGGCGTAGATCGCCTCGTGGACCAGCGCGTAGAGCGGGTGCCCGGCGAAGGAGAGCAGGGAGCGGGCGCTCTCCAGGAAGGCGTCGGAGAGGGCGGGTCCCCCGGGGGTCGTCACGAAGGCGTCCTCCAGCAGGTAGTGGAGCTGGTGGCTGCCGTCGCCGCCGCCGAGGAGGATGCCGAGGGACTGGAATCCCTCGACGGTGAGGCGGTGGCCGCCGGGGAGTTCGGCCGGGTGCTCCGCGAGATGGGCGGCGATCCGGCGGGCGCGTTCGACGTCCATCGGGTACCGGGCGTAGTGGGCCCGGTTCTTGCGCTCGATGCGGGGGAACGCCGCCTGGTACACCGCGTCGGCGGTGGCGGTGAGGGACGGGAGGCCGCCGGTGATCAGGGCGGCGGTCAGGCCCTCGGGGGCGGTGGAGAGGTAGTGGGTCGCGCAGAAGCCGCCGAAGCTCTGCCCGAGCACGGTCCAGGGCGCGCCGCCGGTCAGGCCGGGGCGGATGGCCTCGGCGTCGCGCACGATGGAATCGGCACGGAAGTGGGCGAGGTACTCCGCCTGCCGGTCGGGGGTGCCCCGCAGGGGCAGGGTCTGCCGGTTCACCGGGGTGGAGCGGCCGGTTCCGCGCTGGTCGAGGAGCAGCACCCGGTACTCGGCCAGGGCGCGCTGCAGCCAGGCCTGGCGGCCGATGAAGCGGCGGGCTCCGAAGCCCGGACCCCCCTCCAGGTAGAGCAGCCACGGCAGCGTCTCGGGGTCCTTGCCGGCGGCCACGACCTCGCGGGCGTACAGCTCGATCCGCTCCCCGTCCGGGCGGGCGTGGTCCAGGGGGACGGCGAACCGGTGGTCGGTGAGGACCGTGCCGGGCTGGCGGTAGCTGTGTGCGATGGTCACGGACGGCCCCCAGGGGTACGAGGAGAGGAAGGACCGCGCCCCCGGCCGGGTGACGGCGGGGGCGCGGGAGTTGTGGCGGTCCGAGTCTAGGCAGGACCTGCCGGGCCCGGCCGGGCAGGACCTGCCGGGCGGGGCGGACGGGGTGGACGGGCTGTCAGAACTCGACGACCGAGCGGAGGACCTCGCCGCGTTCCATCCGGGCGAAGGCGTCCTCGACGCCGTCGAGCGGGATGGTCTCGGAGACGAAGGCGTCCAGGTCGAGCCTGCCCTGCAGGTAGAGGTCGATGAGCAGCGGGAAGTCGCGCTCGGGCAGGCAGTCCCCGTACCAGGAGGACTTCAGGGCGCCGCCGCGGCCGAAGACGTCGAGGAGCGGGAGTTCGAGCTTCATCTCCGGGGTCGGCACGCCCACCAGGACCACGGTCCCGGCGAGGTCGCGCGCGTAGAAGGCCTGCTGGTACGTCTCGGGGCGGCCCACGGCGTCGATGACCACGTCCGCGCCGTTGCCGCCGGTGAGGCCCTGGATCGCCTTGACCACGTCGTCCGTGCGCCCGTTGACGGTGTGCGTGGCCCCCAGGCCGCGGGCCCACTCCAGCTTCCGGTCGTCCAGGTCCACCGCGATGATCTTCGAGGCGCCGGCCAGCCGGGCTCCGGCCACGGCCGCGTTGCCCACTCCCCCGCAGCCGATGACGGCGACGGAGTCGCCGCGGCCGACGTTGCCGGTGTTCAGGGCGGCGCCGAGGCCTGCCATCACGCCGCAGCCGAGAAGTCCGGCGGCGGCCGGGGCGGCGGCCGGGTCCACCTTGGTGCACTGTCCGGCCGCGACCAGGGTCTTCTCGGCGAAGGCGCCGATGCCGAGGGCCGGGGAGAGCGGGGTGCCGTCCTCCAGCGTCATCGGCTGCGTGGCGTTGTGCGTGGCGAAGCAGTACCAGGGGCGGCCGCGCTTGCAGGCGCGACAGGTGCCGCACACCGCGCGCCAGTTCAGGATCACGAAGTCGCCGGGGGCCACGGAGGTGACGTCCGCGCCGACCGATTCGACGACTCCGGCGGCCTCGTGGCCGAGGAGGAAGGGGAACTCGTCGTTGATGCCGCCCTCGCGGTAATGCAGGTCGGTGTGGCAGACCCCGCAGGCCTGCACCCGGACGAGGGCCTCGCCGGGTCCCGGGTCGGGCACGAGGATCGTCGTCGTCTCCACCGGTGCGCCCTTGCTCCGGGCGATGACCCCTCGTACGCGATGCGTCACGTCGTACCTCTGCTCTGATCGAATCCGTCTGGATCAACGAACGTACACGGATGCCACGCCGTACGGGAGTTGTGTCACCTCACGGCGCGCGACCCGGCCAGATCCGGTGGTACGGCGGCGCGAAGTGCCGTCCCGAAGGCGGCCACGGCCGGGTGGGCGCCGGCTCCGCTGCGGAAGGCGAGGTTGGTACGGCGCTCCATGAGCAGGCGGGTGAGGCGTACCGCCGGATCGGCCGGGCCCGTGATCCCGAGCTGCGGTACGACGGCCACGCCCTGGCCCGCCGCGACGAGGGCGAGCACGGTGGCGAACTCGTCGACCTGGTGGCGGACTCGGGGGGTGAAGCCGGCGGCCTGGCAGGCCCGGACGGTCATGGCGTGGCAGAGCGTGCCGGGGGTGGCGGTGATCCAGGGTGCCCGGGCGTGCGTACGCAGGACCGCGCCCTGGTCCGGTTCCCCGGACGGGCCGGGCGCCTCGGAGGCGGGCGCGGCCAGGTACATCGCCTCGCCGTAGAGCGGTTCGGTGGCCAGTCCCGGCTCGGGCTCGGCGGGTACGAAGTCGTACGCGTGCACCAGGGCCACGTCCAGGTCCCCGGCCCGCAGGGCGTGGGCCACCGCCGCCGGGTCGGTCTCCGAGACCATCGGCTCCAGCCCCGGGTGGAGCCGGGCGAGGGCGATCAGCGCGGCCGGGACGATGGCCCGGGTGGCGGTCGGGAAGGCGCCGATCCGCAGGGCCCCGGCCAGGCCCCCGCGCGCCTCGGCAAGGTCGGCGTCGGCCTGCTCCAGCCGTTCGAGGACGGCCTCGGCGTGCCGGACCAGGTTCTGGCCGGCCGGGGTGAGGCGGACCCGGCGGCCGGTGCGCTCCAGCAGGGGCAGGCCGGCCTCCCGTTCGAGGACGCCGAGCTGCTGGGAGACCGCCGAAGGGCTGAAGGCGAGGGCCTCGGCCACGGCGGCGATGGTGCCGCGGCGGGCGAGTTCGCGCAGCAGGCGCAGGCGTCGTACATCGAGCATCGGCTCAGCTTACGGGTCGGGTAAGAAATGCGAACTGGATTTGATCCTCGGAGCGGGCGAGGCTCGGGGGCATGGCACAGGACATCGCACAGGGCATCGCACAGACCTTCCCGCTGCACGGGATCCACGTACCGCTCGTCACCCCCTTCACCCGCGCCGGAGGCGTCGCCGCCGAGGCGCTGGAGGCGCTGGCCCACGAGGTGCTCGACGCGGGTGCGACCGGGATCGTCGCGCTCGGCACCACCGCGGAGACCGCCGGACTCGACGAGGCGGAGCGCGACCTCGTCACGTCGGTGTGCGCCCGCGTCTGCGGCGAGCGGGGCGCGCCGCTGACCGTCGGCGCGGGGGCGGGCGGCACCCGGGCCGCCGAGGCCTCGCTGACCCGGCTGACGCGGTGGCCCGAAGCGCGGGCGGCGCTGGTGACCGTGCCGCCCTTCGTGCGGCCCTCGGCCGCCGGGGTGCTGGCGCACTTCGCGCGGCTGTCCGAGGTGAGCCCCGTACCGCTGATCGTTTATCACATCCCCTACCGCACGGGGCAGCCGCTGGACGCGGCCGCGCTGCGGGCGCTCGGGGAGCTGCCGGGGGTCACCGGGGTGAAGTACGCGGGCGGTGGCATCGGCGAGGACGCGGTGGCGCTGCTCGGTGACCTGCCGGCCGGGTTCGGGGTGCTGGCCGGTGACGACGTGTACCTGTCACCGCTGCTGGCGCTGGGCGCGGTGGGCGGGATCCTGGCCTCGGCGCATCTGGCGACGGACCGTTTCACGGAGCTCGCCGCGGCCTGGCGGGCGGGCGACGCGGCCCGGGCGCGGCCGCTGGGGCACGCGCTGGCCCGGATGTCGGCGGCCGCCTTCGCCGAGCCCAATCCGGCGGTGATCAAGGGCGTCCTGCACGCCCAGGGGCGGATCCCGTCCCCGGACGTCCGGCTGCCCCTGCTGCCGGCCTCGCGGGGGGCGGTGGCGGCCGTGACGGCGGCCCTGGAGCGGCTGGCGTGACCCGCGGGCGCAGACCGGCCGGCGATCCGCCGGAAAGAGTCCTGAATGGGCGATTCGCCGCCTAAGGGCCAGTCGCCCGAATGAGCCCACCGGAGGGCGGACTTGCCCGTATTGGCCGTCCGGTCGGCGAGCCGTGATGTGAGCCACACCGGACACCTCAACATCATTTCCGGAAAACAGCCGATTCCCTTTCCCCGGAAAGGGAATCGGCTATTGCACCGATACCCCTTCAAGGTCATTTACCCGTCCGATAGCGAGATGTCGATCTATCGGTGGAATTCGGGTCTTGTTCCCACGTGGCGAGCTCACCTACGGTCACCTCGTTCCTGGTGGTCAGCTGCCTGATAAGGCCGCCGCCCGGGATCTCCCGTCCCCCCACGTGAGGAATTCCGCCATGCCTGCAAAGGGTAAGCACCGTCGGCCGAAGCAGTACCGGATCACCCGCAAGCTGGCTCTCGCCGGCACCGGTGGCGCGGCCCTCACTCTCCCGTTGATCAGCGCGACCACCGCCGGGGCGGCGGAGACGGCCGCCGCCCCCACGACGTATTCCGTGGTCGCGGGCGACACCCTTTCGGAGATCGCGGCGGACCATTCCCTGAGCGGCGGCTGGCAGCAGCTCTACGCGGCGAACCGGAGCGTCATCGGCGACAACCCGTCGATCATCCGGCCCGGCATCAAACTGAAGCTCGGCACCCCGGCGGAGACCGAACGTGCGAGCAGGTCCGCCGCCCGGACCACCCTCAAGCCCGCCGCCCAGCCCGCTGCCAAGCCGGCCGCGAAGCCCGCGACCGCCTACCCGAACAATCTCGACGGGTGGATCCGCGAGTCCCTCGCCGTCATGGCCAAGCACGGTATTCCCGGCTCCTACAACGGAATTCACCGCAATGTGATGCGGGAGTCCTCGGGCAATCCGCTGGCGATCAACAACTGGGACATCAACGCCCAGAACGGGATCCCGTCCAAGGGGCTGCTCCAGGTCATCGATCCGACCTTCCGCGCCTACCACGTGCCCGGCACCTCGCAGAACTCCTACGACCCGGTCGCCAACATCACCGCCGCCTGCAACTACGCGGCCGCGCGGTACGGCTCGATCGACAACGTCAACGGGGCCTACTAGAAGCCGGGAAACCCGCGCCGGTTCACACCGGGCGATGCCGGGCGGCGCGGACGAGGATCCGCAGGGGCGCCGCCAGGCCGTAGCCGATGTCCCGCCGCAGGGCGGTCACCCCCGCCCGCTCCACGGCGGTCAGCTGGTGCGCCATCAGCTCCGTCATGGTCGCGATGACGGGACGCAGCCCGGGTTCGGCGAGGCCGAGGATGCCGTGGGTGGCGTCCAGGGCCGTACGGGCACGCCGGCACTCGGCGGCCAGCAGAGCGCGCACGGCCGGGGTGTCGCGGGCCTGTTCCAGGTCGGCGCGGGTCACCGCATGCTCGTCGAGCCGGGCGCGCGGGATGCAGAGCCGGCCGTCCGCGAGGTCCTCGCGGAGATCGGCGAGGAAGTCCACGCGCTGGGCGGCGTCGACGAACCTCCGCCAGCCCGCGGCCTGCTCCGGGTCGGGGCCGCCCTGGTACTGCAGTCCGGTGAAGACCAGCACCCCGGGCCACGCGTAGGCGTCGAGGTAGGCCTGGAAGTCCTCCTCCGCGGCGAAGCCGTCGAAGCCCGCCTCGGCAGTGGCCGCGCCCTTCAGGAAGCGGGAGACCCAGTGCGGGGGCAGGCCGCGGGCGTCCACCGCGTGCGCGTAGGCCCGCAGAAGCGGGTCGGGGCTGTCCCCGGACGTCAGGGCCGCCTCCACCCGCTCGGACAACGCGGCGAGACCGGCCGCCCGTTGCTGCGGGGTACCGGTCTCGGCGACGTCGTCGACCAGGTTCATGAAGGCGAGACCTGCGGCGAGGGCGGGCACCAGCGGCGGCGCGGCGAGCAGCCGCAGCGCCAGGTACGGGGCGGGCTCGCGGCGGAGCACCCGGCGCGCGGCGTGGGTGTAGTCGTCGCGCAGCCGGGGGCCGGAAATGCCGGCCCCCGTGAGGGTGGTGCGCCAGCTGGGCATCGTGGTCGTACTCCTGAACGCGTCGGTCCGCACGTGCGTACGCACGCACGGGTATGACGATGTCAGAACTTGGTGACCTTCTTGACCTTGCCGTCGACACCGGCGAGCGCATAGCCGCCGCGACCGTACTCGTCGATGAGGTAGGGCCGCATGCAGGGGACCTGGTCCATCATCCAGGGCTCGACGACCACATAGGTCATGGTCGGCTTCTCGACGCCCGACTCCTTCTTGGTCTGCTCGAACAGGCTGGGCAGCGCGTCCCAGTTGACCGCGGCCATGTCGATGAGCGGCTTGCCCTCCCCGACGGTGCCGTCCGGGCCCGTGCGCCGGGCGGCGCCGTCACGGTACTGCCAGGCGTCGACGGTCTCGGCGCCGGGTGCGGTGGGGATCTTGGCGAGAACGTAGCCCTCGTAGACCTTGAGGTCCACGAAGGTGGTGGTGCCGGTCTTCTCCTTGAGCGCGTCCAGGGCGATCCGGATGTTCTCCGGGGTGAGCATGCTGCCGCGGGCCGTGCCGGCCTTGGACGCACTCGCCTTCGCAGCGGGGGTGGAAGCCGGGGTACCGCCCGCGGTGGCAACGGCGGGCCGGGTGGCGCGGGAGTCGGCCGCGTCGTCGTCCCCGGACTTCCCGTCGGGCATCAACTGGACGATCCCGACCACCGCGGCCGCCAGCACCACGGTCAGCACGGCGCCGATCAGAGCCGGGCGCCTGCGCGCTGCGGGGGCCAGCCCGACGGGCGTGGTGGGAGCCGCGTAGGGGGAAGCGCCCTGGCCGAACGGCGGCGGGGTGGGCGATCCGTACGGGCCGCCGTACGGGCCGTACTGACCCGGGACGCCGGGCGCGGCCGGTGCGCCCGGCGTGGAGACCGCCGGTGCGGAGACGGCCGGCGCGGCGCCCGGCGCCCCGTAGCCGGATCCGAAAGCGGCGCTCGCGGCCCGGAGCAGTTGTTCCAGCTGGGCCCCGTCGGGCCGGGCGGCCGGGTCCCGTACGAGCAGCCGTTCCAGTACGGGTGCCAGCGGGCCGGAGCGCACGGGCGCCGGGATCGGCTCGTCGAGCACGGCGACGACCGTCGCCAGGCTGGTGGCCCGGCGCAGCGGGTTGGTCCCCTCGGCGGCCACGTAGAGGAGCATGCCGAGCGACCACAGGTCGGAGGCGGCCAGCCCCTCCTCCCCGCGGACCCGCTCGGGCGCGATGTACTCCGGGGAGCCGATCAGCACGCCGGTCGCGGTGAGTCCGGTGGAGTCGTGCAGCGCGGCGATGCCGAAGTCGGTCAGCACGGCCGACCCGTCGGGGCGCAGCAACACGTTGGCGGGCTTCACGTCGCGGTGCAGGATCCCCTCGGCGTGGGCGGCGCGCAGCGCGGACAGCACGTCGAGGCCGAGCCGCACCACGTCGGCGGGCGGCATGGGGCCGGACTCCAGGCGGTCGTGCAGGGACCCGCCCCGGACCATCTCCATGACGATCCACGGGTGCCCGTCCGTGCCCTCCGTGGGCTCGACGATGTGGTGGATCGTCACCACGTGGGGGTGGGCGAGACGGGCGAGGGCGCGGGCCTCGCGGACGGCGCGTTCGCGCATCTGGTCCGCGAGGCCCGGCTGGGCGGCGGCGGTGGCCGGGTCCGGCGGGCGCACCTCCTTGAGCGCGACCTCGCGGTGCAGGGCGATGTCGCGGGCGCGCCACACCGTACCCATGCCGCCGCTGCCTAGCGGTGCGACCAGCTCGAAACGGCCGTCGATCAGCTGTCTGCCGGCCTCACTCGTATCCATGGGCGCTCATCGTAGGGGGCGGCCGGCTCAGCAGCGCAGGCGGTCCGCCGTGAGCGTCCCCTGGACGGTGGCCAGCGTCCGGTCGTAACAGCCGCCGGGCACCGCGGACCCGTACAAGCGGTATCGGGTGGAGGTGGTGGCGACCGCGTGCCGCTGGTCGCGCGGGACGTTCGCCGTGTAGGTGGCGTCGCCCGTGTACCGGTCGTCGAGACGGGAGTTGTCGACGGTCCGGCCGCCGCGCCGGGTGACGGTGTCGGCCCGGTCGCCGAGCGACAGGACGGTGCGCAGCCGGTCGCCGGCGCCGAGGGTGGTCTCGCCGTCCATCGTGTAGGTGCGGGCGGTCCGGGTGGTGACCGGCCCGCGCGTCACGTCCTCCTCGTCGGTCCAGGTGGCGGCGAGCGCGTCCTGGTTCTCGCCGTCGGTCCAGCGGTGCACGGAGGTGTTCCGCACGGCGCGCGTGACGGTGGTGGCCACGCGGCCGTGGGAGGTGTTCAGGTGTCCGGCGACGGTGAGCCGGTGGCCGCCCTCGGTGTCCAGGCGGTGCTGTCCGCCGGGGGCCGCGGGGGTCCAGCGGGAGTGGCCGCCCGGATCGCTCTGCTCGTGCCGGGTCAGGGCGCCGGTGACGACCGCCCGGGCCTCGTCCTGCCAGAGCAGCAGGTTGGTGGGGGTGCTCCAACCGCTCTGGCCGGCCGGGACCCCGGCCACCGAGACCTCGATCCGGTGCGGACGGCCGTCGTTGAGGAGGCCTGCGTAGGGGGTGAGGTCGTAGCGGATCGGCTGGACGTCGAAGGCGCGCGGGCCGGGGGTGACGTACCAGAGGAAGGGGTTGGACCAGCCGCCCGTCCAGACGGTGGGGAAGGGCGCGGCGATGCCGGCGAGCTGTCCGTCGACCGAGACGCGGACCTCGCGGTACGGGCCGTCGGCGGCCTTGCAGGAGTACGGGGCCGCGTCCGGGGTGGTCATGTACCAGTACTCCTCGCAGCCGCCGCCCGAGCCGGTGGCGTACACCTCGGCGAGGAGGCGCTCCGTGTTGCGCGGGGTGGTGACCGACGGGGAGGTCAGGGGCAGGACGCGGTCGGGGGTGTCGGGGGCCGGGTTGCGGCCGTCGGCGGCGTAGAAGGTCAGGGTCGCCTTGACGTCGATGACACCGGTGTAGGTGTCGTCGACGACGTTGCCGATGAGCATCTCGACGGGCTGCGGGCGGGCGAGGGTGTCGCGGTAGCGGGTGACGTCCTTCTCGACGGACCAGGTGATGCCGTCGGGCGAGGGCTGCGGGGTGGAGGTGCGCAGGATCTCGACCCCGCCGAGGGCGAGGTGGCCGAGGCGGTCGTACTGGCGGCCCTTGACCTTGCCGTCGAGGCGCAGGACCACCTTGGCCCAGCCGGCCGCACCGCAGTCGGCGGGCGGTGTGTAGCTGCCCCGGTAGGGCGTGAAGTCGCGGAACTGCGCCTCGGCGAGGGTCACCTGGCAGGACCGGGTGGCGGGCCGGGCGACGGGCGGGGCCGCGGTGAGCGGGTCGTGCCAGTCGGTGCCGAACTCGGCGGGCGGCGGGTCGGCGGCCGGGGTCCCGGCGTACGCGGGTCCCGCGGCGGCCAGGGCGGCGGCGGTCAGCGCGATCGCGCCGAGCAGGCCGGTGATCCTGTGTCGTCGTCGTCTCATGGGCCCGCAGTGAAACGCGGCTCGCCGGGGCCGTGCCAGGGCCGGTGGCGCGGCCCTGGCCGGTTCCGGCCCTCCGGTCGTCCTGATCCGCCGGGTCCGTCCGATCCGTTCGGTCCCGTCGAGGCCCGTGCGGACGTCAGCGGGGCAGGACGACCACGCCGTCGTCGTCCGCGTGGACGGTGTCCCCGGCACGGAAGGTGACGTCGCCGATGGTGACGGGTTCGTCGACCGCGCCGTCGCCGGTCTTGCCGCTCTTGCGCGGGACCGTGCCGAGCGCCTTGACGCCGAAGTCGAGTCCGCCGAGGGCGACGCTGTCGCGGACCGAGCCGTTGATGATCAGGCCGGCCCAGCCGTTGGCCTCGGCCGCGCCCGCGATGAGGTCGCCGACGAGGGCGGTACGCGGCGAGCCGCCGCCGTCCACGACGAGGACCGCGCCCTCGCCCGGCGTGTGCAGGAGGGTGCGCAGCAGCGCGTTGTCCTCGTGGCAGCGCACGGTCCGTACGGGGCCGGCGAAGAGCCGGCGGCCGCCGAACTGGCGGAACCCGGTGGCGCAGATGGCCAGGGACTCGCCGTACTCGTCGTACAGGTCTGCGGTGGGGACGGGGGTGACACTCATCTGGCTACCGGATTCCTCGCTGCTCGTGCTCGTACGTCGCGGTGGTGCGGCCAGCGTAGTCGGCGGTCGCATGGCCGCTGATCCGCAGGCCCGCGCCGAGGACGAGCACGCCCGCGCACACCGCGAGGAACAGGGCCACAGGCACCGGGACGGCCCTGAGCCTGGGGGCGGTCGGGGCCGAGGAGTCGAGCGGCCGCCTGGGCGAGGTGCTAGTCGCCGGTGGCGCTCCGGAAGTTGGAGCCTGACATCGGCCGGAACCCGACGGGCGGCCGGACGTCGCCGGGCGCGAGCGGGCTCGGTTCGAGGCGTCGGGAGGCGTCGGGAGGCGTCGGCGCGGATCCGGCCGGCTCGGCCGGCGGCGCCCGGGCGGCCCGGGTCGTCCCGTACGGCGATGCCGATCCGGACGCGCACGGCGTGCACCCGCCCGGCGGCGGCGTCCTCGCGCAGCAGCCGCTGGGCGGGTCCGAGCTGCCGGCCGAGCAGCCCGCCGAGGGCGTACAGGGACGTGGCGGCCCCGAAGAGGAAGGCGATCAGGGGCCGGGGCGGCGGGCGGGCGCGTGGGGCCGGGTCAGTTGCGGGAGTTGCCGAACAGGATGCGGTACGCGATCAGCAGGACCAGCGAGCCCGCGATGGCGGAGCCCCAGGTGGCGAGGTCGAAGAACTCGGTCGTGATGGGCTTGTCCAGGACCTTCGCCGACAGCCAGCCGCCGATGAAGGCTCCGGCGACGCCGATGAGGGTGGTGCCGATCAGGCCACCGGGATCCCGGCCGGGCAGCAGGACCTTGGCGATGCCCCCGGCCAGCAGTCCCAGGATGATCCAGCTGACGATCCCCATGTCCAGTCACTCCGCTTCAGTCGTTCGGGCGTTCTCCCGGGAGGACGCGCCCGGGGGCGGAACGGTTCTCCGACGCTCAGACCGCCACGCGGCCGACCGGTACGGGAAGCTCGGCGCCCGGGCCGGGACCGGCGCCCGGACCCGCCCCCGCGGCGGGGGTCCGGGTGAGGAGGAGCACCCCGCGTGCCGCCAGGAAGGCTCCGGCCCCGGCCAGCACCAGTCCCGGCACCCCGCCCTGCAGCCGTTCGCCGAGCAGGACCATGCCGATGGCGGCCGCGGCCAGCGGGTTGGCCAGGTTCACCACGGCCAGCGGGGCACCGAGTCCGCCGCGGTAGGCCCGCTGCGAGAGCAGCATCCCGCCGACCGCGAACACCATGACGAGCACGGCCACCGCGACGACCCGGAAGCTGAGCAGCGCTCCGCCGCGACCGGCCGCCACGGCCACCGTCTGGGTCAGGGCGGAGGCCGCCGCGGAGGCCAGCCCTGAGGCGGTCGCGTGGCGCAGGCCCGAACGCGGGTCCTTGTCCGCGGTCAGCATGAGGATCACCACGAGGGTCGCGCCGGAGACGGCCAGCGCCTCGATCAGCGTGAGGGTGTCGTCGGGGGCCGGCCCGGAGGCCGGAAGCAGCAGCAGGCCCAGCCCGGCGACGGTGGCCAGGGTGCCGCGCCATTCGGTGGCGGCCACCCGGCGGCCGGACCTGCGCGCACCCAGTGGGACGGCGGCCACCAGGGTGAGCGCGCCGAGCGGCTGCACCAGCGTGAGGGGGCCGTAGCGCAGGGCCGCGGCGTGCAGCAGCGCCGCGGCGGCGTTCAGCCCGGCCGACCACCACCAGGCGCCGGAGCCCAGCAGGGCCTTGGCGGTGCGTGCGACGGCGGCCCGGGCGAGCCGTTCCTGGGCTACGGCGGCGGCCGCGTAGGCCACGGCCGAAGCGAGGCAGAGCCCGACGGCGAGGGCGGTGTCGTTCATTGTCCTGCTCCTACGGCCGCGTCCGCGCTCCGCGGGCGCGGCAGGCCTCGTACGGGGATGTCCTGTCGGGGTTCCGGGCCCGCCTCCGGGTCCGCACCCCGATCCGGGTGGTGGTCCGGGTCGTGGCCCGGGTCGCTCGTGCGTGGCTTCGGGATGAGCAGCAGCGCCGCCCAGAGGAGGACCGCGGCCACGACGGCGTCGAGCCAGTAGTGGTTGGCCGTGCCGACTATCACGAGGAGGGTCAGCAGCGGGTGCAGCAGCCACAGGAAGCGCCACCGCGAGGAGGTGGCGGCGATCATGCCGAGCGCGAGCATCAGCGCCCAGCCGAAGTGCAGTGAGGGCATGGCGGCGAACTGGTTCGCGAGGGTGTCCTCGGCCGGTGCGGCCTTGTAGACGGTGGGCCCGTAGACCTGTGCGGTGTCGATGAGCCGCGCGGCGTCGAGCAGTCGCGGGGGCGCGAGGGGGAAGGCCAGGTGCAGGGCGAGGGCGGCTCCGGTGAGTCCGGCGAGTACGCGGCGCGTCCACAGGTAGTGGGCGGGGCGTCGGACGTAGAGCCAGATCAGGAAGAGCGCGGTCGCGGGGAAGTGGACGCCGGCGTAGTAGGTGTTCGCCGTGGTGACGAGGGCGTCCCCGTGCAGCAGCAGCCGCTGTATCGCGCCCTCGCCCGGCAGGTGCAGGAAGCGCTCGGCGTCCCATATTCGCGCCGCGTTGCGGAAGGCCTCTTCGGTGCGGTCGGTCGAGAGCAGCCGGCCCGCCTTGTAGACGGTGAAGAATCCCGCGACGAGCAGCAGCTCGCGGACGAGTCGGCGGCGCGCGGCTCTCGGTCCGGCTGCCGGCCCGGCAGGTGTGGTGTGGGAGCTCATCCCCCGGTCTCTCTTCCTGTTTACGCGCACAGCGACACGCCAGTGTATCGATACATTGGCGTATCGATACGCTGGTGTACCGATACGGTCGCGTTCCCGTACACTTCCGTAGTGGAACCTGCCGTCGAGGCGACCCCGAGGAGAGCCGCATCCATGACGTCGACACCGGCCCCCGCGCGCCGCTCCAAGATCACACCGGAGCGTGAGCAGGAGTTCTACGACGCCGTCCTGGAGCAGCTGCGCGAGCACGGCTACGAGGCGCTGACCATGGAGGGCGTGGCCGCCCGGGCCAGCTGCGGGAAGTCGACGCTCTACCGGCAGTGGAAGACCAAGCCCCAGCTCGTCGCCGCCGCGCTGCGCGCGGGACGCCGCGGCCCCTTCGTCGCCGTGGACACCGGGTCCCTGGCGGGCGATCTGCGCGAGGCGGCCCGGATCGCGGCCGGCACCTCCGGCCGGGACACCCGGCTGACGCAGGCCCTCGGGCACGCCGTGCTCAGCGACGAGGAGCTCCAGGCCGCACTGCGCGAGGCACTGGTCGAGCCGGAGCTGGCCGCGTTCGCCGAGATGGTCGGGCGGGCCGTGGCGCGGGGCGAGATCGCCGCGGACCATCCGGCCGTGGAGTTCCTGCCCGCCCAGCTGATGGGTGTGCTCCGGATCCGCCCGGTACTGGAAGGGCGGTACGCGGACGCCGACTACCTGGTCCGGTTCGTCGACGCCGTGATGCTCCCGTCCCTGGGCCTCGCGCCTTCCCTCCCCACCGGCCCCCCGGCCGACCAGGCCCCCTGAACCGGCGGGCCGCCGTCCTGATGACCTGACGGCGACCTGCCCGCGCTGCCTCGTGGGGACGGCGGCAGCGCGCCACCCGGACCGGTCGGCGGCCACTCACCCCAGGGGTGGCCGCCGCCCGGTCCGCGCGGCTCGGCACCGGTCCCGGCGGCGGCCGGCCTCAGCGGAGCGCGCCCATGGTCCGGGCGAACGCCTCCGGGTCGGCCTCGAAGCCGTGCAGGCGCAGGTCGAACGACCAGGCGCCCGAGGCGTCGCGGGTGAACTCGGCGACGGTGGCCGCGGTGGCGGTGGCCACGTCCGCGAAGTCACCCTGGGCGAGGTCGGTGTGGCCCTCACGGATCCGGAACCCGGTGCCGCCGATGTCGGCGAAGGTCTTGGTACGGCCCGCGTGGCCGGCCTCGGCGTTCTGGATGACCACGCCGACCACCACCCGGCTCGACCCCGTCGCCATCCGGTCCAGTTCGATGGTCATCACCTCGTCGAAGCCGAAGCCCTGGCCGGTATGGCTGTCCCGGTTCAAGGTGATGGTTCCGTCGGGCGACCGGCTGCCGAAGTGCACCAGCTGGACGGGCGTCCCGTGGAGGTCGGCGCCGCCGTAGACCGCGGCGACGATGTCGAGGTCGTTCGCGGGCGTGCCCGCCGGGCTGGGGTCCCACCGCAGCGCGAACTCCACCCTGGCCAGCCCCTTGCGTACACCGGTCACCGAACTCCCCCTTCGTCCACAGGCATTGCCCGCCGATGATCCCACGAGCCCCCGGCCCGGTACGAACGATCGTACGTTTTCGGCCAGTTAGGCCGGTTCGGCCATGCGGCCCGGCCCTGGTCACGGCTCCGGATCCCCCGACGGAAGGGCGTCCGTACCGGATTCCGGCAGCCGCGGGGTACGGGCAGACATGATGCGCGCCACTTCACCCCATAGCGGCGCTTTTCCGCCTATTCGCGCCACACCCCTTGCGTCGCCGCCTATTGCCCCGATCCAACGCCGGCCAATCGCACGATCCGCGGCTGACCCGGATCGTTATCCTCAAGTTTTGCTCAAATCTAGTGACGGTAAGCCCGTCCACTTCCTAGCTTCCTCGTACACGTGTCCCGACGCCCCCCGTATACGCGCGGTTCCACACGCCTCCGGCGATCCCGGTGGCGCGTCCCGCGTTCCCCAGGAAAGAGTGCAGCATGAAGGTTCCCCAGGCCGGTGCGGTCGCCGCAGTGATCGCGATCGCCCTGACCGCCTCCGGGTGCGTTTTCGGCGATGGGGACCAGGGGGACGGGACCCTCGCCATCGGGATCAAGTTCGACCAGCCCGGCATAGGCATGCGGGAGACCGACGGCACCTTCTCCGGATTCGACGTCGACGTCGCCACCTATGTCGCCAAGGAGCTCGGCTACAAGGCGAACAAGATCGAATTCAAGCAGGTCTTCAGCAACGACCGCGAACTGCTGATCCAGTACAACGAGGTCAAGTTCGTCGTCGCGAGCTATTCGATCAACGAGAAGCGCAAGGAGAAGGTCGACTTCGCCGGCCCGTATTTCGTCGCGCACCAGGACCTGCTGACCCGCGCCGAGGACCGCTCGATCAACAAGGCCGAGGACCTCAATTCGAAGAGCCTGTGCTCGGTCTCCGGCTCCACCTCGGCCGAGAACCTCCGCAACAACCTCGCCCCCAAGGCGGGCCTGCTGGAGATGGGCGGGTACTCGGACTGCGTCGTCGCCCTCCAGGAGAGCCGGGTCGACGCCATGACCACCGACAACTCCATCCTGGCCGGGTACGCCGCCCGGAAGGGCAACGAGGGCAAGTTCAAGCTGCTCGGCCAGAACCTGAGCAACGAGAACTACGGCATCGGCGTCAAGAAGGGCAACAAGGAGCTCCAGCGCAAGATCAACGACGCGCTGAAGAAGATGGTCGCGGACGGCTCCTGGGAGGCGGCCGTGAAGAAGAACTTCGGCGCGAACTACAAGTACGACCCCGCTCCGGCGATCACCCCCGTGAGCTGACGGCCGTCGGGCGGCGCCGCCCGACGACCTGGTCGGAACCGGCCCCGCCGACACGACCCGACGGCCGTGACCCCTGTGCGAGGGGGTCACGGCCGTCCGTGCGATCCGTTGTCCCGCTCAGGCCACCGGGGCCTTGCCGCGCAGCACGGTCAGGAACTCCCGCATCCACCTGGAGTGGTCGGGCCACGCCCGGGCCGAGACCAGGGTGCCGTCGACGACCGTCTCGGAGTCCTCGAACTCGGCGCCGGCCGCCTTCATGTCCAGCTCCAGCGCCGGGTACGCGGTCACCCGGCGGCCGGCCAGGCCTCCGGCCGCGGCCGTGATCAGCGGGCCGTGGCAGATCTGGGCGATCGGCTTGTCGGACTCCGCGAAGGCGGCCAGGATCCGGCGCACCTCGGGGTCGTTGCGCAGGTATTCCGGCGCCCGGCCGCCGGGGACGACCAGGGCCGCGTAGTCCTCGGTGACGACGTCCGCGAAGGCCAGGTCGGCGGGCCAGGTGTAACCGGGCTTCTCGGTGTAGGTGTCGAATCCCTCCTCGAAGTCGTGGACCACGAAACGCAGTTTCTTCACCTGCGGGGCCGCGATGTGGACCTCGTACCCCTCCTCGCGCAGGCGCTGGTACGGATACAGGACCTCCAGCGACTCGGCCGCGTCGCCGGTCACGATGAGGATCTTCACTGCCATGGGCTGCTCCCGATCGGGCTGGTCATGGTCGCTCCGGCCCCACCGGGGCCACCGCTACCCTGCCCGCGGCGCGCGACCGGCACACACGAAGATCACCCAGTCCCGACACATGGTTTTCACCTGTTCGGCACATGACAATGTGACCCTCGCTCTGCCACTGACACTCCGCCAATTCCCCGGGCGGAGACGGTGCGTATGGAGAGGTACCCCCCACCCGATGAGAATCTCGCGCCTGACCCCCTGGGCGGCCTGCCTCGCGGCCGCCGCTCTGTTCGCCGTACCGGCGGCCGCGTCCGCCGGACAGCAGCGCACGACCGCAACCGAGGACGCGACGGCCGCCGCTGCGGACCCGTACGCGGACTACTACGCGAGCGCCCAGGGCAAGACCGGGCCCGCCCTGAAGACCGCCCTGCACAACATCATCAAGACCCAGTCCAAGGTGACCTACGACGGCGTGTGGAACGCCCTGAAGGTGACCGACCAGGACCCGGCGAACCCCAACAACGTCATCCTGGTCTACTCCGGCCGCTCCCAGTCCAAGTCGACGAACGGCGGTGGGGTCAACGACTGGAACCGCGAGCACGTCTGGGCCAAGAGCCACGGCGACTTCGGCACCGCCACCGGCCCCGGCACCGACCTGCACCACCTGCGCCCCGAGGACGTCACCGTCAACAGCACCCGGGGCAACAAGGACTTCGACAAGGGCGGCAGCCCCGTCAGCGAGGCGCCGGGCAGCCTGACCGACGCCGACTCCTTCGAGCCGCGCGACGCGGTCAAGGGCGACGTGGCCCGGATGCTGCTGTACATGGCCGTCCGCTACGACGGAGGCGACGGCTTCGCCGACCTGGAGCCGAACGACAAGGTCAACAACGGTTCGGCTCCCGCGATGGGCCGGATCAGCCTGCTGAAGCAGTGGAACCAGATGGACCCGCCGGACGCCTTCGAGCAGCGCCGCAACCAGGTCATATTCGACCAGTACCAGCACAACCGCAACCCGTTCATCGACCACCCGGAGTGGGTCAACTCCATCTGGTGACCGGGTCCCGCAGTCACGGCGTCCTCCGGGGGTTGGGCCGCGTCAGGCAGGGTATTCCCAGGCCAGCGGCTGCGACCCGCGCCCGACGGCAGCAGTCGTCGGAGGTACGTCGTGATGGACGGAGCCGGACTCTCCGATCGCGAGCAGCGCGCCCTCTCCGCGATCGAGGCCGAACTCAAGGGTGACCGTTCCCTCGACCGGATCCTGCGGTCCACGTCCCACCGCCGTCACCGCACCGTGGCCGCCTGGCTGCTCGGTGTGGTGGCGGCGGTGCTGTTCGTGGCGGCCTCCGTCACCGTCTCCCGGCTCCTGATCTGGATCTTCGCCGCCGTCTGGACGGCGGCGGTGCTCCTGGCGCTGCCGCTGGCCGGCCAGTGGCTGCGGCGCCGTCGGCAGCGTGCCGCCCGTACGGGGCGGCCCTAGGCCGTCTCTTCCGGATCTTGCCGGGCCCGGCCCGCCCGGCACGGCACCTCGCCGGCCCCCGGGAAGATCCGTGACCATCCGCGACCGGGAAGATCCGTGACCGGTCAGAGCCGGTCGGCAAGGGCCTTGAATTCGGACCAGGGCAGCTGGGGGGTGCGCGCGTCCCACACCTTCTGGGAGAGCGCGGCCAGCGGGGCCTGGATGCCCGCGGCCACCTGGGCCTGCGTCTGGGCGCCGGACAGGTCGCTCCAGACGGCGAGGCGCCCGCCGAGGATCTGCGGCCCGTAGGAAGCCGGGACGGGGGTCGTGCCGCGCAGTACGAGCGGGGTCCACTGTTCGTAGATCCGCTTCCCAGTGGGGTACGTGAACTGGTTGGGCTCCCCCAGCACGTAGTAGAGGAACTCGTCGTTGAGGTTGACGAGCTTGCGGCCCTCGCGCAGGTACTCCAGCGGCGGCCGGGCGCCGTTCTCCTTGCCGGTCCAGTACTCGACCTGGATGTCCTTGGCCGCGCTGGTCACTCCGCCCGCGAAGAACCCGTCGTTCCACGCCTTCAGCGCCTTGCCCGACGGCCGGACCACGTCGGCGCGGTCGTTCAGCCAGCCCGTCGCCAGGTCCTGGACCCGCGCCGAGGGCCCGTACCGCTGCTGGGCGGCGCGGGCGAGCTGGGGGAAGGAGGCCTGCGGGTCGCGGTAGACCAGTGCCTGGTACTCGTCGGCGCCCAGGTGCCAGGCTCCGCCGGGGAAGAGCGGGATGTACTCGCGCAGCAGCTCGTCCACCAGCTTGGCGGAGGCCGGGTTGGATATGTCCACGGCCCCCTTCACCGCCCGTCCCTGCGTGTCGCGCAGCTGCAGGTCGGGGTGGGCGCGCAGGACCGCGCCGAGGTGGCCGGGCGAGTCGATCTCGGGAACCACCGTGATGTGCAGCCGGGAGGCGAGCGCGTTGATCTCCCGGACCTGGGCCTTGGTGAGGTGCGGGGTGGAGACGATCTCGGGGTGCGTGTCGGACTGGATGCGGAAGGCCTGGTCGTCGGAGAAGTGCAGGCCGAGCTGGTTGAGCTTGAGGTCGGCCATCTCGCGCAGCCGGTCCTCGATCCAGTCGGCGGTGAAGGGCTTGCGGGCTATGTCGAGGTTGAGGCCGCGCTGCGGTTTGGCGGGTGCGTCGCGCACGGTGCCCTCGGGGGCCGAACCTGCGCTCTTGACCGCCTGCTTGAGGGTGCGGGTCCCGTAGAAGACCCCGGCCTGGTCCGGGCCGTTGATCCGGACGCGGCCGTCCTTGACGTCGAGGGTGTACGACTCGGGCCCTCCCCCGGCCCCGGCGTCCAGGGACAGCTGGACGTCGCCGGCGCGCGGCGCCGCCGCCGCGCCGTATCCGATGTTCAGCTCACCGGCGAGCAGTCGGGCCTCGTCGGAGAGGGCGGCGGTGTCGTCCGGGGCGACGACCACGCGGGCGTCGGGGGTGGGCTTCCAGCCGGGGCCGCGGGCGGGCACGTGCTCCCGTACCGCCGGGATGGTGCGCGGGGCGGTGGACAGGGGGTAGGACGGGGTCGGCGTGGGGGTGGGGGTGGGGGTGGGGGCGGCCTCGGCCCGGCCGGCCGCTCTGGCGGAAGAGGCCTGGGCGGAGGCGTCCGGGGCACCGGGGGCGCGCGCCTCGTCCGAGGCGGCCGTGCAGCCGGGGAGGGCAAGGGTGACCAGCGCGGCGACCGCAGCCGTCACGCTCGCGCGGACCCTCTTGTGCCGTCTCGGTGTGCTCATCATGTGCCCGTGTCCCCCGTACCAACGTGGCACGGGGGACACGGGCGCGCGACCCGGAGGTCTCAGCCGAGGGCGTCCCGCGCGGCGGTGGCGAAGCCGTGGTCCTGGTCGGGGGCGCCGCCGCCGACACCGATGGCCCCGATGAGACGGCCGTCGCGGTGGACGGGCAGCCCGCCGGCGATGAACAGCAGGGGCCGGTCGAGGGCCGTGGGCAGGGTGTGGAAGGGGGCGCCGGGCTGGACGGCTTCGACCAGGTCGGCGGTGGGGGCGTTCAGCTGGAGCGCGGTGAAGGCCTTGCGGGTGCTGGTCTCGCCGCTGATCAGGACGGCGCGGTCGTCGCGGCGGAAGGCGAGCAGGTGGCCGCCGGCGTCGAGGACGGTGACGCTGACCGTGACCCCGGCAGCTTCGGCGGCGGCCGTGGCGGTGGCGACGAGCAGCTCGGCGTCCTCGGTGGTCAGGGGAACGACGGCGGCGCGGGTGGCGGTGGGCGTGGGCATGCGGTGCTTCTCCTTGCGGTGGGGCAGGCGGAAGGGGGCAGGCGGAAGGGGGCGGTTCAGTGGTGGGCGGGGACGGGCTCGGTCGCCCCGGGTGTTCCAGCCGCCACGACGGTGCCCCGGTCGCTGGGGGCCGCGCGCAGCGCCGTACGGCGTTCCAGTGCGCCGGAGACGAGGGCGAGCGCCAGGGCGGAGGCGGCCAGTGCCGCGCCGACCCAGTTGGGGGCGGTCCAGCCGAGGCCGGCGGCGATCACGAGTCCGCCGAGCCAGGCGGCGAGGGCGTTGCCGAGGTTGAAGGCGCCGATGTTGACGGCCGAGGCCAGGGTGGGCGCGCCTGCGGCCTGGTCCAGGACGCGCTTCTGGAGCGGCGGCACGGTGGCGAAGCCGAGGGCGCCGATCAGTACGAGGGTGACGGCGGCGCCGGCCTTGGTGTGGGCCGTGAGGGTGAAGACGGCGAGGGTGACGGCCAGGGCGCCCAGGGCCACGTACAGCATCGGCATGAGCGCGCGGTCGGCGTACCGGCCGCCGATGAGGTTGCCGGCGACCATGCCGAGGCCGAAGAGGACGAGGAGCCAGGTGACGGAGGTGTCGGCGAAGCCGGCCACGTCGGTCATCATCGGGGTGATGTAGGTGATCGCGGCGAAGACGCCGCCGAAGCCGAGGACGGTCATCGCCATCGCGAGCAGCACCTGGACGTTGCGGAAGGAGGCGAGCTCGCGGCGGATCCGTACCCCGCCCTCGGGACGGGGCAGCTCGGGTACCAGCCGGGCGATGCCGAGCAGACCGGCGACACCGAGCGCGGCGACGATCAGGAAGGTGACGCGCCAGCCGAGGGTCTGCCCGACGAAGGTGCCGAGCGGGACGCCGATGACGTTGGCCACCGTCAGCCCCGTGAACATCATGGCGATCGCGCCGGCCTTCTTCTCTGGGGCGACGAGTTCGGCGGCCACGACCGCGCCGATGCCGAAGAAGGCGCCGTGGGCGAGTGAGGCGACGACGCGGCCCGCGAGCATGACGCCGAAGGCGGGGGCGAGGGCCGAGAGTACGTTGCCCGCGATGAACAGGCCCATGAGCAGCATCAGCATGCGCTTGCGGGGAACGCGCGTGCCGAGCACGGTCATGAGGGGCGCGCCGAGGACGACGCCGAGGGCGTAGCCGGTGACCAGGAAGCCCGCGACGGGGATCGAGACGCCGTACGTACCGGCGACCTCGGGGAGCAGGCCCATGATCACGAATTCGGTGGTGCCGATCCCGAAGGCCCCGACGGCGAGGGCGAGGAGTGCGAGAGGCATGGGGGAGGTGTCCTTCAGGGGAGGGGGTGGTGCGGGTGCGGCGGGACGACGGCTTCGATCGCGATCGGGGGCGATTGCATGCGGTCGCCGCTTGCATGCGTCCACATTAATTGCAGACGCGGGATATTTGCAAGCGCGGGCTATTGCGGATGTGGACTATCCTGGTGGTCACAGACCCCAGCCCGGGACGCTTCGATGGAGGAGCCCATGACGGCCACGGACAGCGCGCTCACCGCCCTCTCCCAGGGCTGGTGCGCCCTCTCCCTCCTGCACGGGCGGATAGAGGCGCACATCGAACGGGCCCTGCAGGCCGGCCACGGCCTCAGCGTGCGCGAGTACTCGCTGCTCGACGTCCTCAGCCGCCAGCACAACGGCCCCGGCGGGCACCTGCGGATGCACCAGGTCGCCGACTCGGTGGTGCTCAGCCAGAGCGCGACGACCCGGCTGGTGAGCAGGCTGGAGGACCGCGGCCTGCTGAACCGCTACATCTGCGACACCGACCGGCGGGGCATCTACACCGACGTGAGCGAGGCGGGCCTGGCCCTGCTGGCCGCGGCCCGCCCCACCAACGACACCGCCCTGCGCGAGGCCCTGGACGAGGCCTCGCACACACCGGAACTCGCGCCGCTGGTCGCGGCGGTGGAGAACCTCCGGGGCTGAACCCGCCGCCGCGGACACGGCCTAGGTGTGTTGTCCCGGGACGTTGGTGACACGCGTGCTGGGTTCTTGAAATGGGTGAGGGCCTTCTGGCTCGGTGTGGACTGCGACATCTACGCCAACTTCAGGAGGCCCTCGTGGTCCACCGTAATGCGCCACCGCGACGTCGACCACGCCCTCGCCTACCCGGAACCGCCGCCCTCGCCGCTCTGGCACCGCAACCGCCCCAAGGCCCGCCCGATCGCCCCCACTCAGCAGCAGCGCAACTGCGAGCTCCTTCTCCGTGCGCATCACACCCCCCTACCCCGTACGCCGCGCACCGCCAAGGCCCGGGCGGAGGCCCGATGATGAACCCCCGGGCACACCTGGCCGTAGACGGCTACGTCGACGCGATCCCGACACCCCTGACGTCGCGTACGCCTGCACCACCGGCGACCCGCGCATCGCCGACGTCCTCCTGCGCGACATCCAGCCCGACGACCTCCTGCGCGTCACCGGCACCGTCGTCCAGCCTGACACCCCGGGCGCCTCCGCCCAGATCACCGTCGACGCCCTGGAGGTTCTGCACGCTGCCCCCGCGCCCGTGCCGTACGACCTCATGATCGAGCGCTGGGGCAACTACGCGACGGTCTTCGACGCCGACCGCGACACCGTGCCCGTATTCACCGTGGACGGGAAGTGGGTCGGCGAGGCCGCCAACCACGACAGCATCAGCGACCTGATCGACGCTTTCGAGAACGGAGGCGCACCATGACGACCGCCCTCCCCGCCCCGCGCACTGTCCTGGAGCGAGTCCCGCCGGTCATCCGCGCGGCTCCTGGCCCGCTGACGAGTACGCCGCCGAGCAGCGCGCCCGGGTCGCCGACGTCCGGGTCGTCATGGACCAGCGACCAGTTCCGAGTCGTCGTCGGCACTTGATCAGCGAAGGTGTCGCAGTCCACGCTGCCTCGCTTCGCCATGCCAAGGCCATGTCCGTTTCCGTGTCACCCACGGTGGGCGAGGCTGTGCAGGTGAGCGGTGCCGAGCACGGCGTGGTGGATTCTGGCGCTCTCAGGCGGCGGAACCGCTTTCCGCCGCCGTTGTCATATCGCGCCGCCGCACTCGTCGCATTCGCTGCGGCCCCAGGTGTTCGACGTGCCGCAGGCCGCGCAGGCCCAGGACGGGTGCTGATGGGCTTCGTCGGTGAGCCGGGTGTAGAGCTGGTCCCCGCGGTCTTGGCACCCGTCCACCCGGGCTAGGTCCCGGGCGGCGGACAAACGTTCGAAGCCGTGGAAGGTGGTGTCGTCGGCAAAGGCGATCAGGCGCTCGGCGCCCGCATCCCGGTACCCGTCCACGCCGGCCAATTTCGCTGCCGCCACGCGTCGGGAGCCATCGCGGGTGGTGTCGTCGGCGAAGGCGATCAGCCGGTCGGCGCCCGCATCCCGGTACCCGTCCACACCAGCCAGTTCCCGGGCCGCTGAGACGCGGTCGTTGTCAGTGAGGGTGGTGTCGTCGGCGAGCCGGGCGTAGAGCTGTGCCACGCGATCCCGATACCCGTTTGCCCTGTCCAGGTTCCGGGCTGCGGATAGGCGCGTGATGCCACGGAGGGTGGTGTTGTCGGCGAGGGCGATCAAGCGGTCGGCGCCCGCGTCCCGGTACCCGTCCACACCAGCCAGTTCCCGGGCTGCTGAGACGCGGTCGTTGTCAGTGAGGGTGGTGTCGTCGGCGAGCCGGGCGTAGAGCTGTGCCACGCGATCCCGATAGCCGTCCACGCCGGCGAGGTCCCGGGCCGCGGACAAGCGCTCGAAGCCATCGAAGGCGGTGTGGTCGGCAAAGGCGATCAGGCGCTCGGCGCCCGCATCCCGGTACCCGCCCACCTTGGCCAACTCGTAGGCTGCGGACACACGGTCGTGGCCACGGAGGGTGGTGTGGTCGGCGAAGGCGATCAGGCGCTCGGCGCCCGCGTCCCGGTACCCGTCCACGCGGGACAGGAACCCTGCTGCGGACACGCGCTCGTAGAGACTGAGGGTGGTGTTGTCGGTGAAGGCGATCAGATGGTCGGCGCCCGCATCCCGGCATCCGTCCGCGCGGGACAGGTACGCGGCCGCCAACACGCGCGCGATGCCAAGGAGGGTGGTGTCGCCGGTGAGGGCGATCAGGCGGCCGGCACCCGCATCCCGGTACCCGTCCACACCAGCCAGGCCCGAGGCTGCCTCCACGAACGCGAAGCCACGGAGGGTGGTGTCGTCGGCGAGGGCGATCAGGCGGCCGGCACCCGCATCCCGGTACCCGTCCACACCAGCCAAGCTCGAAGCTGCCTCCACGCGTGCGGAGTCGTCGAGCGTGGTGTCGTCGGCGAGCCGGGTGTAGAGCTGGGCCGCGCGATCCCGGTACCCGTCCACGACGGCCAGGCCTTGCGCCGCCCACACGCGGTAGAAGCCACGGAGGGTGGTGTCGTCGGCGAGGGCGATGAGGCGGTCGGCACCCGCATCCCGGTACCCGTCCATGCCAGCCAGGCTCGAGGCTGCCTCCACCCGCAGGGAGCGGTCGAGGGATCCGTTCTGAGCGAAGTTGCTGAGTTGTCTTGCGGTTGGCTCGGCTGGGAGGTTAGTCCTCAAGCCCACTTGTTCCACGAGGAACCAGCAGACGCGCTGTCCCTCCTGGCGGATGAGGGCTTCCAATCTGGTGGTGGTCTCGGCTGCGATGCCGTCTGGGGAGGCGAGGAGAGCGTCGAGGAGGAAGCCCAGGGAGGACTGCTCGAGGGCTGGAACCCGGGGTTGCTGTCCGGGAGGGAACAGCTGGTCGAGGAGCTTGGCACGCGTCTGTTCGTCGTGTGTGGCATGGCGGGCGGCGTGGTATTCGAGGAAGGTCTGGTGGGGAAATCCGAGGCCGTCCGCGTGGTGGACCAGCAGGCCGGTATGCCGCAGCAGGTCTTCCAGGAACGCCTGCCAGATCTCCGGGCGCACCTTGCCCGGACGGTGGAGGGCGTCGTGTGCGGACAGTGTCGCGGCCGCTGGGGCCTGTTGGCCGGTGAACCATTCGTAGGCGAGGTAGTCGATCAGTTCGGGCAGCTGCTCTTGGGCCTGCCGTGCGGCTTGGTCGGCTTCCTTGCGTGCCCGGGGGCTCTGGAGACTTTGAACGAGGTGCGTGATCGCTTCCTCGTGGCTGTCCGCGACGTGCTTGCTCTGATTGTTTTCGTAGATCAGATCGGTGAATGCCTCGTACACCGCGGTGCGGCCGCCGGGCAGCGGGCGGTCGGGGGCGGCGAGGTAGAGCTGACACAGCATGTACGCCATGAGCGGGGTGTGGGCCAGAACGGTCAGGGAAGCGCTGCGGAGCGCGCTGGTGAACTGCTCGGCACGGCGGGCGGCTTCCTCCGGAGGCCAGTGGGTGCAGAAGTATTTTTCGATGTAGGTGTGCAAGTCGTCGGTGGTGAAGGGCTGCAGGTCGTAGCGCGGAGCCTTGTGGCCGAGGACGTGGTCGAGTACGTCGAGTTCGTTCTCGGTCAGGGGCCGGGTGGCGATGAAGCACCGGTAGAGCGGTGGGTCGTCCGTGACGGCGTTGGCCAGCTTCTCCAGCACGGCGCGTCGCTGGGCCGCGTTGGGGAGCTCGTCGAGGTCGTCGACGAGCAGCTGCCAGTGCGCTCCGGTGCACGGCCGTTCTAGAAAGCGGACGTTTTCCAGTCCGGGGTGACGCCCGAATCGGCTGAGCTTTCGGGTGGCAGCGGCGAGCGCGTCGGCCACCGGCATCTCCTCCTGGGCGAGGATGTGTGCGCTGACCCAGACCGGCACAGCAAAGGTGCTCTTCGATGCGTTCCTCGTGGCGCCGAGCCATTCGTCGGCCGTATCGCGCAGCCACGTGCGCAGCAGTGTGGACTTGCCGCCTCCCGGGCCGGCGATGAGCACGCAGACACGATCAGGCTTCCGGAAGACAGCCTCCGCAGGCTCGGCCGCAGTGCTGCCCTGGGCTGCAGGCCTGCTGTGCTGGCGTACATAGACATGGGCCAGGGAGGGTGGGGCGGTCCGGCCGGGAATGCCCGGATGCGGGTGCTGCTCGGCGGCCTTGCGGCCGGCTTGAAGGTAACCGCGCACCTGCTCGTCCAGGCTGGTCCCGCGCTGGGCGTCGGTATGGAGCTCGTTCCAGTGGTGGCGTTGCCTGCCCGCGGAGGGTTTGTCGGGGAGCTGCCCGGTCCATTCCAGCATGACGGCGACCACGGACCACAGGTCCGCGAAGTCCTGCGGCATTCTGGGCTCTTTGGAGCCCTTCTGCTTGGGGAACCAGTCATTGACCGTCTGGACCGGCAGGTCCAGGCCGCCTTCCTTACGGGGCCACGGCGCATCTTGCGAACGGCCTGCAGCTGCCCGCCGACGCCGGTTGGCCTCTTCGACCGCAGCCTTCTGCGTCTTCCCTTTCCGGCGCAGCTCGGCCTGGAGCCACCCGAGCTCCTCCGCCAGAGCACCCCGTCCCGAGGCAGTACCTGTTGCCGCGTTCACTTGCCAACTTCCGCTCGGGGGCTGTTTCAATCCGGCCCGATCCGGAGGCCGAGGGCCGACGGGCTGCGAGACCTGGAGGGCTTGCTGCCGGGAATCCGGCGATCCGACATCCGTGGCCTACTGCGGAGGGCCCTGGCGAAGGTGCTCTTGGCCGTCTCGTCCGGGGCGGTCGAGGCTGCTTGCGGAAGGACTGACACATGGACATCTGGTCGGCAGCGGTGCTCGTGGCCGGGCTTGCGATCCTCGCGACCGCCGTGGTGACCATCACCGGCATGGCCCTGAAGGGCACCGCTTCGCAGGACCGCGCCGACGTCCTGCGCGCGGTTGCGGCATTCGTGCGGGAAGTTCGCCGGCGCCGATAACGACCCGGGCTCGGTGGCCCGCCGCCTCGCAGCCATCGGCCCTCCGCCACTGGGCCGATGGTGAGGCGGGAACCGAGGTCGAGTCGGACCTCGCCGTAAAGCCGTACGCGGGACCACAGCAGCGGGAGGCCCAGCTCCTTCAGTGTGTGCCCACCCCCGCGCACGGCCGGCAGGAGCACCTCGCCATCCGGCTCGCACAGCGACGCCTCGGCGATGGCGAGCAGAAGGCACTCCTTGCCCGACACCCGCTTGAAGGCGTTGATCAGCTCGTTGGTCACCTTCTGCCCGGCGCGGGAGCCGATCCGCTGCACCGTGGCGATCAGCAGGCCTCCCAGAGAGTCGGTGGCCGCCCGCTCCCGTTCCAGCAGCGCGGCAAGCAGCGTCACCACTGCTTCGTCCGACCGTCGGCACGGGCGGGACAGCGACTTGACGGCATGCCCCTGCCTCCAGGACGCCGGCACCTTCGGTGCCACGTCGGCAATGAGCGCCCCAGGCAGACCGATCGCCCGGGTCACGGTCAGCATGCGGATCTCCCGCAGCATCGGCTCCAGGCTGAGTTGGCCGGGCATCGCCTTGAACAAGGCCAGCACCGACTCGGCGTCAGAGTCATCCCGCACCTCGTTCTGCCAGTCGTCCGGCACCAGAGCAAGACCTCGGTCCCCTACGTCCAACGCCAGCCGAGCCGCTACCAGACAGGCTGTCAGCTTCTCCGCGTCTTGCACCGAGCACATCCGGAACCCCAGGACCTCGCGGGCTTGTGCGCGGTGGTACTCCATCCTGCTGCCGCTCCACTGGCACGAGTCGAACACTGCGGTCGGCACCTTCATCTGCCGGGCGACGAACTCCACTACCTCGTCAGGGAACTCCGCCCGTGGCCGGGGGCTCCAGCCGTGCCGGGTGGGGTACTTCAGCAGCGACACGAACCCCAGCCGGGCACCTCCCCGCTTGCCCGTCACGAGCCCCAGTTCGCCGTCAAGCACTGTCCAATGCTCGACCAGCTCGTCCATTCCCACCAGCTGCCGACCCACAGCCACGCATCATGCCCGAGCGTCGCTTGTCAGGGCAGTAACTCCGTCGAACCCGCTTTGAGGACAGGTGGCAGCCCGCCCACGAGTGGAGCGGCTCGCCATGCAGGAACCGTCCACGAGTGTCCTGTCTCAGCGAAGGTTCACCGGTCTCACCGAAGATTGACGACCGCCCTGTCCGTCTCATCGAAGTTTGATGAGCCAGCTGGCCGGCCGCTGTTCCGCCGCGGGTGATCTGGGGCTGAAGCCGATGGACTGGTCCGCCTTGACGGGCGAAGGCTGGCGCCCGCGGCACGCCATACTGCACATCGTGAATCGCGAAGACCTGGCTGCTGCGCTCGAACAACAGGCAACCGATGCTGCCTATGGGACTGCCCTGGCCTTGCGCTCCGGGGCAGCCTTCAAGGTGTGGGCAGGATCGCTGCAACCAGCTCGCCGGTACCTCGACATCTACGCATGGCGGGCTGAATGCATGGCGGAGGACGGCGTCTCCACCTGCAAGGACTTCGAACAGGGGTTGCCGGATCTTCAGCGTGCGGGAGATGACCCGGTTGCCCTGGGACGAGTTGATACCGCTGAAGGCACCCACGTGGTCTTCCTGGCCGCCGATCTGAAGTCGGTCGTTGCCGTGCTGTAGGGGCGGGACTCGTGACGGTGCCACTGCCGCCGGTCCGCCCGTCGCAAGCGCAGTAGCCCCGAACGTGGAGCAGCAGGCGGTCAAATTTCGGTGAGACCGGTCAATCTTCGTTGAGGCAGGACAACAATCACCGCATGATCCGCAACCGCGTCACCTATCGCACCGTGGACGGCGTCCGCATACCCGGAACCTGGCGGCACGTCTTCATTCACAACGGCCGCTACTTCCTGACCGACCTCCGCGTCTATGCCGACGGGCTCGTCGACTGCTGGGGCCTGGTCACCCTCGAGGAGTTCGAGGAGAAGCTCCGCTCCGGATGGGTCGCCACAGACCTGCCGGACGGCGCCCCAGCAGCCGCACACGGTATGGCGCGCTGGAAGTTCAGCGAGCCCCGGAGTCAGCTCACACCTGAACTGCTTCTCGCGGAAGTCAAGGACACCATCGACCAGCTGAACGACAGGCCCGACTCGACCGGCCGTTGCCTGGCCGCCGTCGACGCGTTCCTCGAGGATCGGACGGAGGAGAACCGGGCCCTGGCCCGCGATGCGTTCCTGGCCGTCCCCGTCACGAAGCGCCGCTTCGCCCTGGGCGACATGGACCGCAAGGACTGGCCCCTGCGAGTGCTGGTGGCAGGGCCTGGAGGCCGGACGTACCTGTCCTTCGACGAGCAGGTCACGCAGGAGGACTACGACAGGGCCCTCGCGTACTTCGAGGAGCGTTCCCGCTTGAAGGCCGAGTGGCAGACCCGCACATCGGCGGACGGCCCCGCGACTCCGTACGCTCCGGCGGTCCACCTACCCCCCTTCGCGGCGAAGGAGCGGGTGATGGACCCAGGCCTGCGCGGTCTGCGCAACGACTACCCCGCGCCGATCACCGTAGGCGAGGTCGACTACCCCTCGGTCGCACACGCCTACTGGGCTCTGTCGCTCGCGCGTCCGGAGGACCACGACGCGGTCGCGACGGCGGATTCCGGCGCTGCAGCACAGGAGATCGCGGCAGGTGCACCGTGCCGCGAAGGCTGGGAGCAGGCCCGTACCGCTGTCATGACCAGCTTGCTGCGCGCCAAGTACGAACAGCATTCCGAGCTGGCCGCGATCCTGCTGGCGACGAATGACTCCACCCTGCTCTACGAGGACGTGTACTCGAGCTTCTGGGGTGAGAGCGGCGGCCGTGGCCGCAACTGGCTCGGCCGGCTCCTCGAGCTCGTCCGCTCCGACCTCCACATGCACCGATCCGGGATTCCGGTGCTGTAGGCGGACCGCGGTACAGGTTGTCTCTCACCTTGTTCTTTATCTTCTGGCGCTTCGGAAGTGGTGCGGGCAGGGTGGGCGGCATGACAGACAGTTCCGCCTCTGTTCCTGTGGATGTAGATGACCGCCAGGCGATAGAGCACCTTCTGGTTCGTCCCTTGAGGGGGACATGGCCGACGGGTGCACTGGCACCGGGGAGCCGGGTCACGGTCGTTCGTGCCCCGGACTGGGACGGTCCTTGGCAGGCCGAGTTTCCCGGAACGATCGATGCCATGGGTGCACCCGAACCCAATGAACATGCCCAGGCGCTCAGCGGCGAGCTGGTGTACTGGGTGATCTTTGACGCGCCGCAGTACGACTGCGACGGGGACGGTCCCTATCGCAAGGCCCAGATCTGGGATCGGTACCTCAGGGCCGAGCCGGAGCCCGAGGCGTAGGGTTACCGCGCCTCGGGCTCCGGCTCGAATCGTCCGTCGAACTGGGTCGCTCACCTGGGCATTCGCCTGACGCGCGGGCGGCCTTCGTCTGATCATGTGCTCCGACCAAGGTGCACGTGACCAAGACGAAGGCCGTGAGGGTGAGTCTGCTGTCTGATGCTGTCCGGAGGGAAGCGTTCGCGGAAGCGTCACGCTTCCGGGGCGAGTTCTACGAGTGTCTGACCGCCCGGCGCGACGAGTTGTTCGAGCTGGTGGACGCGGTGCTTTGTGCGGACGGGGCGGTGAAGTCCCCGGTGGACCTAACGCTGCTGCCCGAGCATCGTCGTGGGCACGGAGCCATGTACGGCGGCCTGAACCGCGGCCGGATCGACGTCGACCGGCTGCGGACACTGCTGGCCGGGCTGCCGTTGCCGCGGTTCGACGGTGGACGCCTGGTCTTGGCGGTCGATGTGTCACCGTGGCTCCGCTCGGACGCGCCATGCTCAGCCGACCGGCTGTTCTGCCACGTCTACGGCCGTGCAAAGACGGCCTCCCAGTTCATCCCGGGCTGGCCCTACTCCTTCGTGGCCGTGCTGGAGCCGGGTGCCACGTCCTGGACCGCGATCCTGGACGCGGTCCGGCTCGGCCCGATCGACGACGCGACCGCGATCACCGCCGACCAGCTCCGAGGAGTCGCTGAACGCCTCATCGCCGCGGGGCAGTGGCAGGCAGGGGACCCGGCCATCGTGATCGTCTGCGATGCTGGCTACGACGCCACCCACCTGGCCTGGGTCTTGCGCGACCTGCCTGTTGAGCTGGTCGGCCGGGTCCGCTCCGACCGCGTGATGCGTCTGCCGAAACCACCGCGGATGCACGGCGTCAACGGCCTGCCACCCAAGCACGTCCCGGAGTTCCGGTTCACCAAGCCGGAGACCTGGCCCGAGCCCGCGATCACCACGGTCACTGACACCACCAACTACGGCAAGGCCGAAACCCAGGCATGGGACCGGGTCCACCCAAGGCTCACCCACCGCTGCTCATGGCTTGACCACGACGGTAGACTTCCCCTGGTCGAGGGAACGCTGATGCGGTTGAAGGTCGAGCACCTGTCGAAGGACCGGGACGCTCCGCCGGTGTGGTTATGGTCCTCCAAAACGGGCGCCACCCCGGACGATGTGGACCGTTGCTGGCAGGCATTCCTCCGCCGCTTCGACCTGGAACACACGTTCCGCTTCGCGAAGCAGGCCCTCGGCTGGACCACTCCGAAACTCCGCACTCCCGAAGCCGCGGACCGCTGGACCTGGATCCTGATCGTCGCCCACACCCAGCTCCGGCTCACCCGGCCACTCGCCGCGGCCCTCCGCCGGCCCTGGGAGAAACTCACCACCCCCGGGCCGGCTCACCCCGGCCCGGGTCCGCGGGGCTTCAGGAACATCCGCGCGCACCTCGCCTGCCCGACCCATGTTCCCAAACCCCGAGGAGCAGGCCCCGGACGCCCACCCGGCGCCAAGAACAAACAGTGGGCACCCCGCTACGACGTCGGCAAGACCGTCAAACGCCCCGAGACACTCAAGGCCATCGGCAAGCCCGGAAGATCTTGGTAGATAAAGAACAAGCTTAGCGCGGAGCGGAGCTCGGCGGGGGCGGCGAGGACGACACGGCGGCCCGGGCGCCGGACGGGCTCGGCGACGGGGACTGCGACCCCGACGCCCTGGGTGAGACGGGGACCGACGGGCTCGCCGACCCGCTCGGGGGCGAGGACACGGAAGGGGTCTGCCGCCCGGACGCGGAAGGCTGCGGGGCGGGTGACGTCGGGTCCCGCGGGGACGGGCCGGGGGCCGTGATCCGCGGCGGGTTCGCCGGCAGTCCGGGGCCGGGCGGCGACGGGTCCGGGGCGAGCAGCAGGTAGCCGATCCCGGCGACCGCCGCGGCCGCCGCCAGGCCCGCCAGCGGCAGCGCGAACCGCCGCAGCCCGGCCATCGGCAGCCGTCCCCGGTGCCCCCCCGGCGGCTGCGCGGGCCGCAGCCGGCGGACGTCGATGCTGTCCGCGCGCGCGTCGAGGGCCTGCCGCAGCCTGCGCTCGACGGGGCGCTCGGTGAGGCGTTCGCCGTCACGCGTCATATCCGTCCCTCCAGAATCCGTTCCAGGGCGTCCAGGCCGCGGCTCGCGTTGGACTTCACCGCTCCCCGGCTGATCCCGAGGGTGGCCGCGATCTCCGCTTCGCTGAGGTCGGCCCAGTACCGCAGCACCAGTACCTGGCGGCGGCGCGGCGTGAGCCGGCCGAGTGCGGCGAGCACCTCGCGGTGCGCCTCGTCCAGGACCACGTGGTCCTCGGCGGACGGGATGTCGGCCGCGGCCGGCGGGGTCCAGGCCCGGACGGTGCGGCGGCGGCGCAGCACCGAGCGCGAGGTGTTGACCACCGCGGTACGCAGGTAGCCCAGCGCGTTGTCGACCTCGGCTATCTGCTCCCCGTGCCGCCGGTAGAGGGCGGTGAAGGCGTCCTGGACCACGTCCTCGGCGGTGGCCAGGTCGTCGACCAGCAGCACCGCCAGCCGGACCATGCGCAGCCGGTGCGCGTGGTAGAGCTCGGTGACGGTGGGCGGCCGCTGGTCGCCGTGGCCCGTGAGGTCGTACGTGTGCGGGGAGCCGTACGGGTCCGTGTACGGCCGCGGGGTGACCGGCGGAGCGTGCCGCTCCCGGCGCAGCAACGACCGGAGGCCCCGCCACGCCCGGCCGAAGCCGGGCGTGAGGGGGCCGACGGGTGAGGCGAGTTGGAGCACGGGATTCCTCAGCTGTTCGCGCGGCGCCGCACGGCGTACAGGGCTCCCGCGCCGGCGAGGACCAGAACCGTGGCCCCCGCCCCCATGGCGATGGTCGTCGCCGAGGAGCCAGTATGCGCGAGCTCGGCCCCGCCCGGTGCGACGGCGGGTTCGGAGGGCGACGCGCTGGGCCTGGCGCTCGAACCCGGGGACGACGGAACGGCGCTGGGCGCGGCACTGGGGGACGCGCTGGGGGACGCGCTGGGGGACGCGCTCGGCGGGGTGCTCACCGACGGGGAGGGCTTGACCGCGCCCGCGCTGGGCGAGGCACTGGCGGGCGCGCTGACCGACGGGGAGGGCGCGGCGGCCGGGCCACTGCTCGCGGCGAAGGCCGGACCGGCGAGAGCGACGGCCGCTCCGGCGGCGGCAGCGGTGACGGCAGCGGTGACGGCCGTCCGGCAGAAGGCCAGGGGGACACGCGACAGGTTCTTCACGGAGGTTCTCCACGGTCGGGTCGAGGACGCGGTACTGCGCCCTTCACCCCCGCACGACGCGCGACCCCCCGGGAGGTTGCCGCCGTTCCGGAAAAACTTTCCGGCCGGTTTCCGGCAGCGCGTCCACCCCCGCCAGGGCCGTGGCCAGGGTGGCGATGCCCTCCTCGATCTCTCCGGCCGAGCCGGCCGCGTAGCCGAGGATCAGACCCGGCGGCCCTGGCCGGACCCGGTGCCAGGACAGCGGATGGGTCTTGACCCCCAGGGCCAGGGCCGCCGAGGCCAGGGCCGTGTCCTCGAAGCCCGCACCGTCGAAGGTGACCATCAGGTGCAGCCCGGCCGCCGCGCCGTGCACCCGGGCGCCGGGCAGCAGCTCGGCGACCGCCCGGAGCATGGCGTCGCGGCGACGGCGGTGGCGGCGCCGGACGTGGCGCAGGTGCCGTTCCAGCTCGCCCGAGTCCATCAGCCGCGCGAGGACCAGCTGGGCGAGGACCGGATTGCCGAGGTCGGCGTAGCGCTTGGCGGCGGTCACGGCGTCGAGCAGGCGCGGCGGGACCAGCAGCCAGCCCAGGCGCAGTGCGGGGGCGAGGAGCTTGGACACGCTTCCCGCGTAGCAGACGCCCTCGGGGAGCAGGGCGCGCAGGGCGGGGACGGGCGCCCGGTCGTAGCGGTGCTCGGCGTCGTAGTCGTCCTCGATGACCAGTCCCCCGGCGGCCGCCCAGCCGAGCAGGTCCCGGCGGCGCTCACCGTCGAGGACGACGCCGGTCGGGAACTGGTGCGCCGGGGTGAGCAGGACGGCTCCGGCCCCGCTCGCCCGCAGCGCGGCCACGTCCAGACCAGCCTCGTCGACCGGTACGGGGACCGTCTCCATCCGCCCGTACTCCAGTTGCTGCCGGGCTCCGAGCGAGCCGGGGTCCTCGACCGCGACCCGGTGCACGCCGCCCTCCTCCCGCAGCACGTGCGCCAGCAGCGCCAGCGCCTGGGCCACACCCCCGACGACGACCACCTCGGCGGGGTCGGCTCGGATCCCCCGGTTCCGGGCCAGCCAGCCGACGACCGCCTCCCGGAGCGCTGACGCGCCCTGGGGGTTCCCGTAGCCGAAGTCGGCCGGGGTGAGGGCGGAGAGGACGCGCCGCTCGGCCTGCAGCCAGGCGGTGCGCGGGAAGGCCGCGAGGTCCGGGACGCCGGGCGAGAGGTCGATCCGGCACGGTACGGCGCGCAGGGCGTCCACCAGCCCGCCGCGCGCCGGGGCGGTGGAGGGGGCGGCCACCGGGGCCGGGGCGGCGACGACCACGGTGCCGCCCCGGCCCCGGCCGCTGACCTGGCCGGTCTCGGCGAGGCGCTGGTAGGCCTCGGTGACGAGCCCCCGGGAGACGCGCAGTTCGGCGGCGAGGACCCGGCTGGCCGGGAGCCTGCTGCCGACCGGGAGGGTGCCGTCGGCGATGGCGGCCCGCAGCCGCCCCGCCAGCCATTCGGTGCGGCCGCCCGGCGGGGCCTGGCCTACGTCGAGCTGGAGGAAGTCCGAGCCGCTCGGGCTTTTGGACCCCTCGGAGGCATCATCATTGGACCTGCTCATGGGGCCATTGTGCGGACACGCTGAATGCCATGCAGACACCACCCGCTTCCACCACCGAATCCGGCTCCGGAACCGCCCTCACGACCGTCACCGCTCCGACCGCCTCCGCCACGACCGCCTCCGCTGCCACCGCCGGCTCCACGGCGTTCCGGGATCTGGTTCCGGGGATCGCCGGAATGGCCCTGGTCGGCAGCAGCGTCACGGTCTCGCGGGCGCTCGCCGACGCCCCGCTGTTCGCCACCCAGGCCGTCCGCTACGCGGCTGCCGCACTGCTGCTGTTCGCCCTGGCCCGGGCCGCCCGGGTGCCGCTCCACCGGCCGCGCGGCCGGGAGTGGCTGTGGCTGGCGGGGATCGCGGCGACCGGGCTGGTGCTGTTCAACGTGGCCGTGGTCCGCGGGGTGGCGCACGCCGAACCGGCCGTCATCGCCGTCGCGGTGGCCTCCGTGCCGATCCTGCTGGGGCTGCTCGGTCCCTTCCTGGAAGGGCGGCGGCCCAGCCGTCGGGTGCTGCTCGCGGCTCCGGTGGTGGTGGCGGGGGCGGTACTGGTCGAGGGAACGGGCCGGACGGACGCGGCGGGGGTGGCCTGGGCGGCCCTCGCACTGGGCTGCGAGGCCGCTTTCACCCTGCTCGCGGTGCCGGTGCTGCGCCGGCACGGGGCGTGGGGGGTGTCCGTGCACGCGGTGTGGCTGGGCGCGCTGATGCTGACGGGGCTCACGGTCGTCTTCGAGAGCCCGGCCGCGGTCGCGTCGCTCGGGCGGCCCCAGTGGGTGGCGGCCGGATACCTCGCCGTCATGGTGACGGCGGTGGCCTTCCTCCTCTGGTACCGCACGGTGGCCGCCGTGGGCGCCGGGCGCGCCGGCCTGCTGACCGGGGTCGCGCCCCTGGCCGCGGCCGGTGCGGGGGTCGTCACGGGCAGCGGGGTCCCGGGCCCCGCGGTGTGGCTGGGCCTGCTGGTGGTGATCGCGGGGCTGGCCGCGGGCCTGCGGCCCGACCGGACGCCGGGGCCGGGCGCGCGGGCGTCGCGTACCGACGGCCGGGCACCCGCGTCCCCCTGAGGGCGCCCGGCGGTCGGTACGGGCCTCACACGCTGCGGCGGGCGTAGCAGAAGAGGTGCTCCTCGGGGCCCGCCCGGTCATCGGCCGGCCGGAAGGGTGCGGTGTGGTGGTGCAGCACCTCCATGCCGAGGCCGGCGAGCCTGGCCAGGTGGTCCTCCGTGGAGAGGCTGCTGACGGTGACCTCGTGGCCCATCCACTCGATGTCCAGGCCGCGGATGTCCCCCGGCACCGTGGCCAGCACGAAGTACCCGCCCGGCGCCACCCAGGACGCCATGCGGTCCAGCGCCTCCGCGACCTCCGGCTGGTCCATCACGAGCAGCGGGAAGAAGGAGCACACCGCGTCGAAGCCGGCCCGCTCGGGCGTGTAGGTGCGTACGTCGGCCTGCTCGAAGCGGGCCTGCGGGACTCTGGCGCGGGCCAGTTCGACCATGGCCGCCGAGACGTCGATACCGGTGACGGCGCATCCGGCCCGGACCAGTGCCTCGGCGGTGGGCCGTCCGGTACCGCTGCCCACGTCCAACACCCGTGCTCCGGAGGGCAGTCGGCCGGTGAGCCAGTCAAGGGCCGCCAGTTGGCCGGGAACCCGCCCGAACACCTCCTCGTAGCGCTCCCCCAGCTCGTCGAACACCTCTGCCGCCGACTTGCGTTGACTCATCGGGCCGCCCCTTCGTCTCCGGAGCACCACCGTAGTGGCGCGGTGCGGTGGGGGCCACGCCCCCCGTTAGGCTCCGTCGGACCAGGAGCTGACGATGGGGTACGACGGGATCCGGACCTCGACCTCGTTCGGCAAGAGCAAGGGGCCCACCCCACGGTGCCGACGTACCTCACCGAAGTGACCCTCTGGAAGCGGTAGTCGCAGCCCGCCGTGTGAGGCCGCGGCCTCACACGGCCCGTTCCATGCAGACCAGCCGGTCCCGCTCGTCCCACGACTCGGTGACGGTGAAGCCGAGCCGTTCGTACAGCGCGATCGCGCCCGTCCGCCAGTCCCACACCGACAGCCGCACCACGTCGGCGCCGCTTTCCCCCGCATGGGTGAGCGCGGCGCCGACGAGGCGGGAGGCGATGCCCGTTCCGCGGAACTCCGGGGCCGTCCAGAGCCGCTTGACCTCGGACCGTCCCCCGGCCGGGGCGGTCACCACCAGGCAGCCCACCGCGGTGTCCCCGCTCAGCGCCAGCAGCACCATGTCACCGGCGAACGCGGTCCGCGGGTCCGCGATCTCCATCCGGTAGCGGTCCGGCAGGCCGTCCACCCCGGCGACGGCCGCACCCTTCTCGGCCTCTGTCCGCAGGTGGTAGGCGGCCAGCAGCCCGGCCAGCCCGTCCCCGGCGCGGAGCGCCCGGCCCGGCCGGCCGGCGATGACAACCTCGTGTCGATCCGTCATGGACCGAGCATCGCATCAGGGGCCGGCCGAAGGCCCGGCGGGTCGGGCGGCTCAGGTGGAGGCGGGAACGAGGACGACGGCCGTTCCGTACGCGCACACCTCGGTCCCGACGTCCTGCGCGTCGGTGACGTCGAAGCGCATCATCAGCACGGCGTTGCCGCCGCGCGCCTTCGCCTGCTCGATGAGCCGGTCCATGGCCTGGTTCCGGGTCTCCACCAGGGTCTTGGTGAGGCCCTTCAGCTCGCCGCCGATCATGGACTTCAGGCCCGCGCCGATCTGGCTGCCCAGGTGCCGGGAACGGACGGTGAGGCCGAAGACCTCACCGATGACCCGTTCGACCCGGTAGCCGGGGACGTCGTTGGTCGTCACGACGAGGACGCCGCTCTCGTGTGCGCCGGGGCCACCGCCGTAGTCATCGATACCCATGGCTCCCACTCTCGCTCGGGCCGCCACCGCCCGCATCCGGGGCCGGGCGGTCAGGGGGGCACAGCCTCGCACTCCAATAGACAAATTGGTCATATCGGGTTAAAGGACGGTGAGCCACCGGGGCTACGCGCCCCGCCCTCGTCATAGTCGTCCCTGGCAACCGCCTGGTTGCAGCCCCGCGCCGCACGCCGCGGCCGGGTGGATGTCTTCGTAGAGGAGCCGGCTCATGCTGAAGCCCACCAGAACCACCCTCGCTCTCGCCACCGGCAGCCTGGTTCTCGGTCTGGCCGGAGCGGGCGCCGCCGTGGCCGACGACGGTCCGGAGAACCGGCCGCCGCGGGAGATCGTCGTCGGCGGAGGGTCCCAGGAGCCCGGCGCGTACCCCGAAAAGAAGCACGTCACCGGCAAGGTCGTGTCGAAGGGCCCGCTGACGGTCCGCAGCAAGCCGAGCACCCACTCGCAGTCCCTCGGCCACGTGTACCCGAACAGCAAGGTCGAGATCGAGTGCAAGAAGTACGGTGAGAAGGTCGACGGCAACGGCATCTGGTACCGCCTGGCCGACAGGAACAGCAGCTGGGAGCACGACGCCGAGGCGCCCAAGCGCGCGTACGACAAGGAGCGCTGGGTCTCCGCGCGCTACGTCAAGAACCTCTCCGAGGTGAAGTACTGCCGCTGAGCGGTCAGTTCACCGGGCGTACGGCACGCGGCCCCACGCACTCGACGCCGTACGCCCGGACCCGCTCCCGCAGTTCACGGTCGGCCGTGACCACGACGCAGCCGCGCTCCGCGTATGCGGCGGCCAGCTCCACGATCCGGTCGTCACCGCTTCCGGGCGCCGAGTCCACCCGGACGCCGGGAACGGACCCGACGCCCCGGGCGGCACCCTCGACGACGAGTACGATCTCCTCGTCCCCGCCCCGGCCGGCCAGCAGGTCGCGCAGCCGGACCGCGGCGCCCCGCCGGTCCCGCCACCAGCCGTCCGGCACCGAGCCGACGACGTTCGCACCGTCCACGATCAGCACGTTCCGCACGGCGTCCGGAGCGTCCTCGGCGTTCACCGCGTCCACGGCAGCCCGGCCTCAGAAGTCTCCGTAGTTGACCTGCCAGGTGGGCAGGCCCATCCGGCGCCAGATCGCGACCACCCGGTCCCGGTCGTCGAGCGAGACCCGTACCGCGTACCGGTGGCGGACGTGCGTGTCGAACAGCTCCGCCTTCACCACGTCGTCGCGGCGTGTGTCGCCCGCCGCGCGCATCCACAGCTCGTCGTACGGCACCTCGTGGCGCCGCAGCCAGGATTCCGTCTGCGGGCGGTGCTCCTCGCCGCGCCCCGACAGCAGCACGATCACGTCGCCGTCTGCGCGGCGGAAGGCGTCGAGCGCGTGCCGTACCGGCTCGTTGAGCAGGTCGAGCTCGCAGCGCGAGAAGTCGTACGGGCCCCGGTCGCCGGTCAGCGCGAGCGTGCCGTCGATGTCGCACATGACCGCCGCCGGCAGGGCCGGGTCGGGAACGTACGCGGTCACGGGCGGCGCGGCCACCCCGCTCGACCCGCCGTTCATCCACGCCGACGTCAGCCGCCAGCCTCCCCTGCGTGCCTTCTCGTGCTTCTCGGCCAGGATGCGGATGATCTCCTCGCCGACCTGGCGCTCGCGCGCGGCGTCCCGGCGCAGGCACTCCTCCAGCGGGACGTCGGTGAAGTCGTGGACGACGAAGGTCGCGAGACCGCCGACCGCCGCCTTGAGCCGCTTGGGGATGTTCTTGGTCAGGTGGGTGTTGTCGACGACCACGTCGAAACCGCCGTCGACCGCCGCGCGGACCGCCGCGTCCTGGACGGCCAGCACGGTCTGCTCGTGCCGGAAGCTGCGGCCCCGTGCCGGGTCCGGGAGGTCGAGCATGAGCCGCAGGTCGTCGAGGTTGACGCGGCGCATGCGGCCACCGGCCTCGGCCTGCAGGGCGCGCGCGGCCGTCGTCTTGCCGGAGGCCGGCAGGCCCGTCATGACGTGCACGACGGGCAGCGGGGCCTCCTCGGCGGCGGCCACGGCCCCGGCCGCGTTCACGTCGTCATCCGCATCCGTATGCGTGGGTGTCTCTTCGGACACGGGTCAGTTCTCCTCGTCGTTCGTGAAGGGGTCGGACGTCTCCGGCCGCACGTTGCGCCATACGGCCAGTTCCGTGGACCGGCCGTCCAGGCGCAGGAACATCGCGGCCCTGACCTCCCGGTCGGGCAGTGTCTTCACCGCCCGGGCGAAGGCGCCCCGGTCGGCGGCCAGGTGCGCGAGGCCCGCGTACGCCTCGTCGATGGCGCGCTCGCGCCGCGCGAACTCGCTCTCGATCCGCTCGATCACCTCGCGCACCCACGTGTCGAACTCGTCGGGCACCTGGTCCAGCAGCGCGTCGAGGGGCTTGCCGCCCGAGGCCTCGATCTCGGCGACCGTGGTGCCGAGGCCCTGGGCCAGCTGCTTGAGGGGCAGGCCGGCGAACCGCTGGATGCCGTGGGCGCGCCAGATGTCCCGCTCGGTGGCCTTGGTGAGCAGCCGGTGGAGGCGTACGTACTCGGACAGCTTGGCCTTGGCGCGCACACCGGAGGCGAAGCGCAGGACGAAGCCCTCCGCCTGGGTGCCGGTCGCCCGGGCGCCCCCGGGCAGGGTGTTGGAGTCGGTCAGCGCGATCAGGTCGTCGATGGGCATGGCCGGCCACACCGTGACGACGGAGCCGATCCCCTCCCAGTGGGACGCGGCCTCGGCGAGCGGGACCTCGGTGCCGTCCTGTCCGAAGGCGGCGAGGAGGACGAGGTCCCGGCGGTCGCCGTAGTCGACGACGATGCGGTTCTGCGGGTACAGGATCTCGGCGAGGTAGGTGGTGCCGGGGCGCAGGGCCGCGGTGTCCCTGCCGTCGAGCGTGCGCTGCGCCCAGGTCGCCTGGGCGCTGATGAAGGACCCCTTGGAGGCGACCCGCCAGCGGTCGGCGTAGTGGAAGACGACGGCGAGGCTGCCGTCGACCTTGTCGTAGACCTCGAACGGCTCGTCCGGGAGGGCGGGGGCGTACGGCTGACCCGACTCGTGCTCGCCGACGTTGAAGAACTTCGGCAGCGGCAGGGCGACGATCGCGCCGGTGGTGTCGTCGGCGACGAGTCCGCGGCAGCGCGTGGTGACGTCGTTCCAGACGCGTTCGTACTGGGCCGTCCGTGTGTAGGTGTAGATGGACAGCGGCAGTTCGGGGTGCGACTTGCGGGTCACGTACCCGGCGTCGATCGAGTCCGCCAGCGCCTGTGCGGGCAGCAGGTCATGCAGAGTCAGGGTCTCCTGGCTCATGGGGTCCTCCCGGTTTGAGATGGCTCATTCTCACGTGCGGGAGGGTGTGCCCGGTAGTCAATTATGCCTGGTCGGCGCACCACCCAGGCGGTTGATGTCGGCGGGCCGCAGGATGTGGCCGGGGACCTCGGTGCCGGGCGTGGCGACGGCGATCATGGCGCGGCCGAAGGTCTCGGAGGTGATGACGAGGTTCGGGGCGACCCGCCGTACGAGGGGGACCAGGGGGCCGAGGACCGCGTAGAACATCCGGGAGATACGGGCCTTGGAGGGCACCCCGCGCACGGGCTGGACGATGCCGGGGCGGAACATGTAGGCGCGGAAGGGGAGTTCCAGCAGGTCGTTCTCGGTCTTCCCCTTGACCCGGGCCCACATGGAACGGCCCCGCTCGGTGCTGTCGGTGCCCTCGCCGGAGACGTAGACGAAGGTCATACCGGGATTGGCGGCGGCCAGCGGCCGGGCCACGGCGAGGGTCAGGTCGTGGGTGACGCGCCGGTAGGCCTCCTCCTTCATGCCGACCGAGGAGACCCCGAGGCAGAAGAAGCAGGCGTCGTGGGCGGCCGGGTCGATCCCGGCGGCGGCCAGGTCCGACGGGTCGTCCTGGACGCACTCGCGCAGCTTGGGGTGGCTGACGCCGAGCGGGGTGCGTCCGACGGCGAGGACGCTCTCGACCGAGTCGTCGCGCAGGCATGCGCGCAGGACGCCGCGGCCGAGCATGCCGGTCGCGCCGAAGAGGATGACGTTCACGAAGGGCAGCTTAGGCGGTGTCCCGCCGGCCGGGCGGGGCCGGCGAGCGGTCCGGTGCCGGCGAGCGGCGAGCGGTCCGGTGCCACGGTGCGGGCGCGGGGGCGTCATCGGGCCACCGGTCCGCGCCCGGCGGTGAGGTGCGAGGCGACCAGTGCGGCGAAGGTCAGCAGCCAGGCGCCCACGGCGATCCAGAGCAGTACCTCGCCGAGTGTGCGCAGCCGGGCGATGCCGGCCGGGGCCGCCACGGAGAGGCAGGCGGTGGCGGTCATGCCGAGCGGGAAGACGGTGGCCCAGCGCCGGATGTCGTAGCGCGGCCTCGGGTGGCGCAGTTCGGCGGCGAGGAGGACGACGTACCAGACGAGGGACAGGGCGAGCAGGGCCAGGGTGACGGTGCGCAGAACGCCGTGCGCGGCTCCGGCCCATACGGGTGACGCCATGAGCCTGGATCCGGCCAGGGCGGAGATGGAGAGCGCGCCGCCCGCCACCCAGTGGTCACCCGCACCGCCGACCACCTCGCGCAGGTCGAAGCGGAAGAGGGCCGCCAGGTAGAGCATCAGGCCGAGGCAGAAGGCGGCCATGGCCGCCCACGCCAGCGGGTCGCGGTGGCCGGCGTCGGCGAGGGACGCGGCGAGGAGGGAGAGCCCCTGGGTCGCCACACAGCCGAGGAAAGCCGCGCCCGGCATGCGCCGCCGCCAGTGCCGCAGGACGTTGAACAGCAGCCCGGGCCAGAGCACCGCCGCCAGCACGAGCAGTGCGGCGGCCGCCGTCTGCAGGCCCTGCTGCGAGAGCCGGGCCCCGATGACGGTGGTGGCGGCGACGGCCGTCAGCGCGGCCGGGGTGTCGGCCTCGGCGCGGAACCTTCCGCGGTCGCCGAGCAGCCGGGAGGTGAAATCGGCGGCGAGTACCAGCCACAGCGCCCCGGCGACGACCAGCGCGGCCAGCGACGCCGGCTCGTGCCCGGTCAGGTGCAGGCCGACGGAGATGATGCCGGTGGCCATGACCGCGGCTCCCGCCGCGGGCGGGAGCCCGGTCCACCAGTCGCGGCCGGGGAGGATGCTCACGCGTCCAGCGGACCCCACCGGCCGGCCGGCTGCCAGCGGACGGGGCCGACCCGCCGGACGAACCACACGCCCGGACGCCACACCCGCCGCACGCGGAACCGGGCGAACCAGCGCGCGATGCGCGGGCGGGGATGCGGGCCTGCCGGTCCGTCACAAGGGTGCGCGGCGGCGGGTCCCCGGTCCCTCGCGCGGGCGCGCCGACCCGCCCCGCCGCGCCCCGAGCGGGGTGGCTCGGGGCGTCGAACGCCCCGGTGGGTGGCCGGAACTCGCGCTTGTCAGCCCGGTTAGGGCTACCTAACCTATGGCTCGCCCACGCTCAAGAACCTCGGCACGACTTCGGGATCCGTCCCCGACCGAAGGAGCCTCCCCCCATGAACGTACGTCTCCACCATGCCCAGCCCTACGCCGTCGGGCTGTTCCGGATCGTCACCGGACTGCTCTTCGCCTCGCACGGTGCCGCTTCCCTCTTCGGTGTCCTCGGCGGTGCGCACGGTGGCGGAACCATCGCCGCCGGCACCTGGCCCGGCTGGTACGCCGCGGCCATCCAGCTCGTCGCCGGCGCCCTGATCCTGCTGGGTCTCGGCACCCGGGCGGCCGCTTTCGTCGCCTCCGGCTCGATGGCGTACGCGTACTTCACCGTGCACCAGCCGGACGCGCTGTGGCCGCTGCAGAACGGTGGCGAGGCCTCGGCGATGTTCTGCTGGGCCTTCCTCCTGCTGGTGTTCACCGGCCCCGGCGCCCTGGCGGTGGACGGGTTGTTCTCCTCGCGTTCGGCGGCGGCCTCCGCCGGGCGGCGGGACGAGAACCGCCCGGAGGCCGTGACCGCCTGAGAAAACGATTCAGCACCGCGCGGGTCAGCACCACGGGTGTCAGCACCGTGCGCGTCAGCACCGTGCGCGTCGGCGCCGATCGCGTCCCGGCGCCCGGGCCCTCAACGGGGCGGTGCGACCAGGCCCATCTCATAGGCCATGATGACGAGCTGGACCCGGTCCCGGGCGCCGAGCTTGGTGAACAGGCGCGAGACGTGCGATTTGGCCGTGGCCGCCGAGATGAACAGCTCCTCGGCTATCTCGCCGTTCGAACGACCCCGCCCCACCAGCGTCAGGACCTCCCGTTCGCGCTCGGTGATGCCCTCGACGGACCGCGGCGCCCGCGCCTCGGGTGCCGCGGGTCCGGGCGTCCGGACGAAGTCCGCGATCAGCCTGCGGGTGACGCCCGGCGCGATCAGGGCGTCCCCCGCGGCGAGCACCCGGATCGCTGCGAGGATCTCCTCCACGGCCATGTCCTTCACGGCGAATCCGCTCGCGCCGGCGCGCAGCGCCCCGTAGACGTGGTCGTCCTCGTCGAAGGTGGTCAGCACGAGCACCCTGACCGCCGCCGTCCCCGCGGTGATCAGCCGGGTCGCCTCGATGCCGTCCATGCCCGGCATGCGGATGTCCATCACCACCACGTCGGGGCGCAGTTCGGCGGCGAGGCGGACGCCTTCGGTGCCCGTACCGGCCTCGCCCACGACCTCCAGGTCGGTGGTGTCGGCCATCAGCACCCGCAGGCCGGACCTGACCAGCGGCTGGTCGTCCACGAGCAGGACGCGGATCGCCCGCGCGGGAGCCACGGTCATCGGAGCCCGCCCACGGCCGGTGCGGCGAGGGGCAGCGGCAGCGCCGCCTCGACCCGGAAGCCGCCCCCGGCCCGGGGGCCGGCGCTGAAACGGCCGTGCAGCAGGCTGACCCGCTCGCGCATGCCCGTGAGGCCGAATCCCGTACTCCCGATGCCGTCGGGCGTGCCGCGCCCGTCGTCGACGACCTCCACGGTCAGCTCCTGTTCCCCGTATCCGATGGTGACCCGGCAGTGCCCGGTGTCCGCGTGGCGGACCACGTTGGTCAGCGCCTCCTGCACGATGCGGTACGCCGACAGGTCCGTCTCGGGCGGAAGCCGACGGCTCTCCCCCTCCCACCGTACGTCGACCCGCACTCCGGCGTCGGCGGTGGTGGCCACGAGCCCGTCGAGTTCGGCGAGTCCGGGCGCGGGCCCGAGCGGCGCCTGCCCCTCGGGGCCGTCCGGCTGCGCCCGGCGCAGCGCGACGAGTGTGCGGCGAAGCCCGGACAGGGTTTCGCGGCTGGTGGCCTCGATGGCCCGCAGGGCGGCGCGGGCCTCGTCCGGCTGGGTGTCGATGACCCGGCTGCCGACACCCGCCTGGATGGCGATCACTCCGATGCTGTGGGCGACCATGTCGTGCAACTCGCGTGCGATGCGCAGCCGTTCGGCGGTCACGGCCTCGGCCACCTGCCGTGCGCGCCGTTCGGCCGCGTGCTCGCGGCGCTCACGGAACCGCAGGCCGGTCATGCAGACGGCACCCAGCGACAGGAAGGCGATCAGGCCCGTACTCATCAGGTCGTACGGTCCGATCGAGAACAGCCCGACCGCCGGAAGCTCCACGGCGAACACCATGACGAGGGCGATGGCCGCGTCCCGCCGGGGTCGCGTGGCGACGATGCATCCGAGGACGAGGTCCGAGGCGAGGAAGACGAGGAACCGGCCCGGGCCGTGGTCCCGGGCGGCTCCCGCGACGAGCGTGCCGCCGAGGAGGGTCAGGGTCAGTGCCACCAGGGGCCGGTACCGCAGCAGCGGGACGAGCGGGGTCACGGCCAGCAGCAGCACGATCCCGAGGAGCGGTCCGGCGGCGTCCGGGACCCCGCCGATCAGCAGGCCCGGGACGAGGGCGTAGAGGAGCGCACCGCCCCAGGCCGCGCGGGCGGAGCCGGGCACCCGTGACGAACTCCGCTTGACGTGCTCGGTGTTCGGCGCATGCGAGACGTTCGGCGCCTCCGCGGCCCTGTCGGCCTCCGTGGCTCTGTCGGCGTTCGCGACCCTCGCGGTCGTCTCGTGCTGCGGTGGGTTGTCCATGGCATGACCGTAGCCAGCCGCCCCCGACCGGGCATCGTCCCCCGGGCTTACGCCCCGGGGCCGTACGGTCGCGATCACCGGTGACCTCGCGGCCGAGGACGGGAGCGCGATCCTCGAACTCGACGCCCGCAGGCCCACGTTGGAGGTGGTGCTGGGCGAACTGCGCGCCGGTTCGCGGGCCGTGTCGGCCCCGTCCGGCCCGGACGGCGGGCGTTAGCCTGGGCGCATGGAGGAACTGGGCGGGGTGGAGATCATCGCCTTCGCGGACGCCGGGGCGTTCGAGGGCTGGCTGGCCGAGCACCACACGCGGCACGAGGGCGTGTGGATCAAGCTGGCCAAGAAGAAGTCCGGGATCGCGTCGGTCACCGATGACGAGCTGGTCGACATCGGGCTGTGCTTCGGCTGGGTCTCCGGGCAGCGGCGCGCCCTCGACGAGCGGTACTACCTGCAGAAGTACGTACCGCGCCGGGCCAGGAGCCTGTGGTCACGGGTGAACGTGGACAAGGTCGCGGAGCTGACGGCCGCGGGGCGGATGCGCGAGCCCGGGCTCGCCGAGGTGCGCAGGGCGCAGGAGGACGGGCGGTGGACGCACGCCTACGAGTCGCAGCGGACGGCGGCGGTGCCACCGGATCTCGCGGCGGCCTTCGCCGCGAACCCGGAGGCGGCAGCGGCGTTCGAGGAGCTCGATCGCACCGGGCGCTACCAGGTGATCCTGCCGCTGCTCCAGGCGCTCACACCGGAGACCAGGCGGGCCCGGCTCGACCGGGCGGTGCGGCTGCTGGGAGGAGACGGGGCTGCCGGGTGATCCGGCCGGGCCCCGCGGGCGCAGGGACGCGGGAGAGCGGGACGGCGGGAGGGCCGGGGAAGGCGTCAGGCCTGGCCTCCCCACGGGGAAGCCAGGCCTGACGGAAAGCGGAGGCGCGGGTCAGGAGTGCTGCTCACGGGCCTTCGCGGCCCGCTCCGCGTTCTTCTCCTTGATGCGGACCGTCTCCTTGCGGACCTCGGCCTGGGTGGTGCGCTCACGCTGGAGCCACTCGGGGGCTTCCTGCTTCAGCGCCTCGATCTGCTCCGTGGTGAGGGGCTCGGTGACCCCGCCGCGGGCGAGGCCGGCGATGGAGACGCCGAGCTTGGCCGCCACCACCGGACGGGGGTGCGGACCGTTGGCGCGCAGGTCCTGCAGCCACTGGGGCGGATCGGCCTGGAGCGCACTCAATTCACTGCGCGAGACGACACCCTCCTGGAACTCTGCGGGGGTGGCCTCGAGGTACACGCCCAGCTTCTTCGCCGCGGTCGCGGGCTTCATCGTCTGGGTGTTCTGGTGCGACGTCATGGTGTCAAGAGTATCGAGCGTGTGCGCTACCTCCGACCACGACCGGTAACCTTGCGGGGTGACAGGCTCGGAAGTACCCCATTCGTTCCGGCTCGCTTATGTCCCGGGGGTGACACCCAGCAAGTGGGTGCGTATCTGGAACGAGCGGCTGCCCGACGTCCCGCTGACCCTGGTCGCGGTGTCCCCGACCGAGGCGTTCGGCGTGCTGCGGGCGGGCGGCGCCGACGCCGGGTTCGTGCGGCTGCCGGTCGACCGTGACGATCTGAGCGCGATCCCCCTCTACACCGAGACCACGGTGGTCGTGGTTCCCAAGGACCACCTCGTGGCCGCGGCGGAAGAGGTGTCCACCGAGGATCTCGCCGACGAGATCGTGTTCCACCCGCTCGACGACACCCTGGCCTGGGAGCAGCTGCCGGGCAAGCCCGCGATCGAGCGCCCCGCGACGACGGCGGACGCGATCGAGCTGGTGGCGGCCGGGGTGGGCGTACTCGTCGTCCCGCAGTCGCTCGCCCGCCTGCACCACCGCAAGGACCTGACCTACCGGCCGGTCTCGGACGCGCCCGCCTCGCGGGTCGCGCTGTCCTGGCCGCAGGAGGAGACCACCGACCTGGTGGAGGAGTTCATCGGGATCGTGCGCGGCCGGACCGTGAACAGCACGCGGGGGCGCACGCCGACCCCGCCGCAGCCCAAGGCCAAGCGCAAGCGCCCGGAAACGGGTACGGGCGGTGCCGGTGGCGGTGGCGGCGCGCAGCGGAAGTCGGGGTCCGGGAAGTCCGGGGCCGGGAAGTCGTCCTCCGGGAGGCCGGCGGCGGGGAAGAACCCCCGTGGCGCCTCCGGCGGCCCCAAGGGCGGAAAGGGCGCGAAGGGCGGCAAGCCCCGCCGTCGCCCCTGAGGAGCGGCCACCGCGCCTGAGGACCGGCCGGGGGCCGGAGGACCGGCCGTCGCGCCCTGGGAGCGGCGGTCACCCCGGAGGTACGGTCGGGTGCCCGTGACGGCCTGGCTTCGGGGATCCTGCCCGCCTCGCGGTGTATGCAGGAGGGATGGATCTCCGGCCGCCGTCGTACCCACGTCATCACCGGTCCCCCGAGGTGAGCCGCGCGCAGCTGGCGGTCCCGTTCGCGCTGATCGCCCTTGTGACGACGATCGACGTGCTGGCTCCCCCCGACGTGCACCTCGGACCGTTCCTGGTCGCCGCACCGGCCGTGACGGCGTCGTTCGCGGGGCCCTGGATGACGGGCTTCGTCGGTCTGGTCGCCGTACTGGCGCAGGTGGTGGTCGCGGCCGCACGCACCAGCCTGACCGATCTGAACCACACCTTCCAGATCATCGCGCTCGTGATGATCTCGGTGTTCGTGACCTTCTTCGCCCACCTGCGAGAGGTGCACGAGAAGGAGCTGACCCAGCTGCGTTCGGTGGCGGAGACCGCCCAGGAGGTGGTCCTGCGGCCGCTGCCCGACCGGATCGGCCCGCTGGGTGTCGCCTCCGTGTACCTGGCCGCCGCGGCGGAGGCCCAGATCGGCGGCGACCTGTACGCCGCCGCGCGGACGGCCACCGGTACCCGGCTGATCATCGGCGATGTCCGGGGCAAGGGGCTGGAGGCGGTCGGGGACGCCGCGCTCGTGCTGGGCGCCTTCCGGGCCTCCGCCCACCAGGTGGCCGGGCTGCCGGGCCTGGTGGACTACCTGGAGGCGGCGGTCTCCGCGGACCTGGACGGCGCAGGGGACGAGGGCGAGAGCTTCGTGACCGCGGCCGTCCTGGAGATCCCCGACGCCGAGCCGGTACTGCACCTCGTCAGCTGCGGGCATCCCCCGCCGCTGCTCGTGCTGCGCGAAGGCGGCGCCGAACAGCTGGAGGCGGACCGGCCGGCGCCACCGCTGGGGCTCGCCGGCCTCGTCGCGTCGGCGGTCACCGCGCAGACCTTCGCCTTCGCCGAGGGTGACGTCCTGCTCCTCTACACCGACGGCGTCCTGGAGGCCCGCGACCGGGCGGGCGGGTTCTACCCGCTGGCGCGACGCGTGAGCGCCTGGTCGGGCCTGCCCCCGCACGCGCTCCTGGACCGGCTCTGCCAGGACCTGCTCGCGCACGCCGCCGGCAACACCCTGGACGACGACGCGGCGATGGTCGCGATCGAGCGGCTCGCGGCCCCGTAGGCCGGGCGAGCCGGACCGGGCGGGCCGGACCGGGCGGGCCGGACCGGGCGGGCGCCGGTTTGCCAGAATCGGATCATGCTGACCCTCGGAACGATCGTCATGGGAGCCGCTGACGTACGGCGGGCCGCGGAATTCTGGAGCCGGGCGCTGGGGTACGTACCCCGCGACGGCCAGGTGGACGACGGCTGGACCGTCCTGGTCCCGGCCGACGGCGGCGGGCCGGGGCTGGCACTCGGCCGCAGCGTGACACCCGTACAGGAACGGCCGCGCGTCCACCTCGACCTGTACGCGGCGGACGCGGCCGAGCAGGAGGCGGAGGTGGCACGGCTGGTCTCTCTGGGTGCCCGGCACGTCGACTGGGACGCGTACCCGGAGGATCCGGATTTCGTGGTGCTGGCCGATCCCGAGGGCAACCGCTTCTGCGTCATCGACGCCACGCACGGCCAGGCGACCTGAGGCCGGGGCGCGGTCGCTCGTCCGTGCTGCCGAAACCAGGGCGTGCGGGACGACGGTCGGACATATGGTCGTGATCAGCAGTAGTGATACGTCAACGGGGAGTTGTGATGCTTTCGGAGAACAGGGTGCCGCGCCGTGCGATGGGCGTGGTGGGGGTGTTACTGGCGACCGCCGGACTGGCGGCCTGCGGGGAAGGCGGCGGCGCGTCGGAGGGGAAGCCGTCCGGGGATCCGGCGAAGCCGTCGCAGACGGATGGCGGGAAGTCCGCGCGGCAGGCGTTCGACCCGCCGGTCGGGTTCGAAGCGGGCGGATTCGAGCTACCGGGTGCGAGCCAGCCGAGTACGGCGAGCGGAGGGGCCACGCGGGCCGCGGTCACCCTCGTCGACGGGGTCGCCTACGTCACCGCCGAATCCGGCCTTGAGGCCACCGACACGCAGACGGGCAAGCCCCGTTGGACGGTGGGGACGAAGAACGCGGCGGAGAAGGGCGGTTTCGGCAGCAACCGCGGCGCGCCGCGGGTGTTCGAGTCGGGCGGGAAGAAGACGGTGTACGCCGCCTGGAACAGGACCGTGCCGGGCGAGGGGACCGCCCCGTCCCGGAAGGTGATCGAGGTCCTCGCGGTCGACACGGCCGACGGCCGGACGGTGTGGTCGGGGGAGTTCCCGGCCGGCCCGCGGGGCGACGGCTGGTCCTCGGGCGCCATCGGTGCGGATGAGGTCCTCGCTCCGCAGGTCATCGGGGTCGAGGCGGGTGTGGTGGTGGTCACCGCGGACGACACCACCTACGCCGTCGACTCGGCCGGTGGCACGGTGCATTGGCAGAAGCCGGACTTCCGTGCCCTCGTACTGGCCGACGGGGTGGTGGCCGGGGGCGAGCGGGCCGGATACGGGGACCGCCGGCTCGTCGGGGTGGCCCTCGCCACGGGCGAGGCCCGCTGGACGGTCCGCGATGCGACGCGGCCGGCCGCCGCCGGGCCGAGACTGGTGACCGCCGACCGGGAGAACAGGACGCGCGTGCTCGACGCCGCCACCGGCTCGGAGCGAGCGGTCCTCGACACCGGGAGCTGGGGATGCCGCCACGACGCGCGGTCGCTGCTCCTGTGTTCCACGTACGGTTCCGCGTCGAAGGGCGCCATCGTGGTCTTCGACGCCACCTCGGTGCAGAAGCGGTGGGCCCTGCCCGACGCCTCGGGCCGGGTCGTGCCGAAGGTCAAGGCGTTCTGGCACGGCGCCGTGTACGCGGAGACGGAGGGCGAGAAGTCCGTGGTCCTGGACGGCGGGACGGGGCAGGACCGGGACACCGCACCCGGCGCGGCCCCGATCGAGGTCGACCAGTACGGCGGCCTGACGCACTCCCTGGACCACCCGGCCTACTACCGCGCCGTCCGCTGACCCCACGAACTCCACACCGGGGCCGGAGTCCGCGGAAGTTCCGTCGGACATCCTGCGCTGTACGAAGCTTCCCGCTGGGGTGCGGAAAGACAAGGTCCTCCGGGAGCAACGACCGGCCGGAACCCCCGAACGCCGCCTGCTGCTGCTCGGCGTCGGTGGCTCCGGCTCGCGTAGGCCTGCCCGAGGCCTTGGGACCGACAGCGCGGCAGCAGGGACTGCACACGGTGTCGGCCGCGCGCCTCTATGGCCAAGGGCTCCATATACGTGTGGGTCGACGGCCGAAGGGATGCCAGCGAGGCACGCTGTGGCGGTGGCCGACTGGATCCCGGTACCCCGGGATCATTGCTTGTTCAATTATGAAGGACCCCGTACCCGGCCCTGGAGAACCGGGCAAGCCATCCAGAGGAGACCATAAAAGCCCCTGCGTCATCCGACGAAATCAGCGTCAGGTTGTTTTCCTCAAGTTCTTTCGCACATCGCCTCATCTCAACACGGTCTCCGAATCCGAATAGATCGAAATCTTCGAACCGGCAAGCGCCACCATTGTCGGCCATGTCGTCCAACAGCCTCCAACTCGCCGCAGAAACACCCTCGCTTGCACTGTACTCGTCCGACACCTGCGCCAACCAGGACTGCAAGAGCTCCAGATGCTCCCTCTCCCCCACGCCGATTATTCCTTCGTCATGCAGCCAGAAGCTGAAATCCTCGCAGGCCTGAAGAGTGTCTCTGAGGTTACATCTCAGCACCTCATAGAGATACTGAAAGCCGACCGGGCCGACCGGCGGCGATCCACCCAACGAAAACTCCTCAATCCTGGCCTCAAGGGCTCTTATCGCATCATCCTTGGATAGAGGTTCAACCTTTATGGGCTGACACAGGCGACCTTGCAGTCGCGGCGATGCCACTGCCGTACGCACTACACCCCGAGCCCCGCAGACTATCCACCTCAGGCCCGGCTCGGCGAGAATCGTATCGCGAATTTCCTCAAGCACCTGTCGCGCCGAATCCGAGCTGACGAGAAGCTCCAGATTATCCAGGACGCAAACGAAGTACCCGCATCCTGGCGGGTCGAAGCACTCTTTCACCCAAGCGCGGACCGTGTTGGCCAGGCCGGACTCCGCAAATGCAGAGTTCGAGGATTCACCCCTGCCCCCGGAGAGCCCCAAACCGGCGAAGTTGACGCCTCCAGAGATCGACACCATGAGAGGTGAATTCATCTATTTATCGATCTCCTTCACCTTCGGAGTGCGATATCCCCAGGATTTCAAGTCATCGTGATACTGAATAAATGCCGCCGCGATCGCCCGGTAAACCTTTGCCTCAAGGAGGCTCGTGCCCCCCTTGTTGGCGATCTGAAATTTCTCATCGACTGGAAGCATGATGGGAAGGCGAGACTTGTCGCTATTCCTCTTCATGCGATAGCTCGCCACGGTCATCAGGCTAGTCTTCCCCACCCCGGCCTCGCCTTCGATAGTCACATGGCTCGATGAGGAAGACAGTCGATTGATCAGGCGGCGAATATGGCTCTCTCGCCCCACAAGCAGCCTCTCCCCTATCGCCGTCGGCGGGAGAGAATCGGTATTGTAGGGACTCTGCGTAAAGCCCAGATCCGTCCAAATTTCCATGGTGCAACAACCTGTCAGCTGTTGAAGGCGTCAATGACTGCCCCTGGACTGGCTCTTCTCATTGTCAGCCGTGCCGAGAAAGCGTTCCAGTCGGCATCACCGTCAGCCCCACTCTGGACGGAAGGAACCATCGCGACCACGGGGGTGGGGATCGCCACGCGTCGACGGCCGCAGCCAAGACCGGCGTTCCGATGCGGTGGGGCTCCTGGTGCTGGTCGCACTGGCGTACTCCTTCCCCCGCCGGCGGCTGACTCAGAGCGGCAGCGCCTGGATGGCGCGCCGGGTACGGCCTACGCGCTCGGCGTGCTGGACTGGCGCCGGCACGGCAGGCTGGGGGCGTGTCGGACCAGACGGAAATCATCGTGCATCCGGTATCCCCGAAGGGCGGCCGGAAGGTCACCGTTCATGCGCTCGGAGTGGACGCGGACCTCGGGCGTGCTCAGACGCCGAGGGACGTTGCCGAGTTCCTGCGTCGCGCCGGCCTGGAGGACGTGGACCTGAGCGAGGACGGGCCGATCACCTGGGAGGGCGGCGGCCCCGACGTATGGAAGCGCCCCGACGCCTGAGGGTGAGCGGCCCGTCCTCGGGGAGCCAATCGGGGAGCCGCCCGCGGCAGCACAGGCCGGATCGGCCTGGACTGCCGTGGACAGTGGGGAGCCGGAACCCTTGGGGTGGATGGGCTCCACAACGCCGCTTCCTGATCCCCCGCTTGTCCCTGCCTTAAGCGGAACCTAAGACTCATCAGAGCCGTGCCGAAACGAACGAATGTCCGTTTCGGTGCGGCTAGCGTGCTGCCGGATTCCCCAACTCCCCAGTAACACAGAGGCAGGCACGCGATGGGCAGCACAGTCGGGCACCGGCGCAGCACGAGTCGTACGGCGAAGGTCACGGGCGCGATCGTGACGGCGGCGCTGATCGGTGGGGCGGCCTTCGCTTTCACCGGGACCGCGCAGGCGACCTCCGTCGGAGCCGTGTACACGAAGTCCAGCTCCTGGAGCGGCGGTTACACCGGCCAGTACGTCATCACCAACAGCACCGGCACGGCGCAGTCGGACTGGACCCTCCAGTTCGACCTGCCGGAGGGCACGAAGATCGATTCGCTCTGGAACGGCACCCACACGGTCTCCGGTCGCCGCGTCACCGTGAAGCCGGCGAGCTGGAACGGGCAGCTGGCGGCGGGTGCCTCCGTCACCGTCGGTTTCGTCGCGAGCGGTACCGGCACCCTCGGCAACCCCACCGGGTGCCTGATCAACGGGGTGAAGTGCTCGGTGGACCAGGGCGCCACGGCCCAGCCCAGCGGGCGCCCCACCGCCCGGCCCACCGTCACGGCGAGCCCGGCCCCGACCTCGCCCGCCACGTCCGCCGCCCCCACCGGGACCAAGGCGCCCTCCCCCACGGCGACCGCACCCTCCCCCACCCCGGCGCCCGGGGGCGGCGGCGCGCGCTTCGCCCCGTACGTGGACACCTCCCTGTACCCCGCCTACGACCTGCTCGACACCGCGACGAACACGGGCGTGAAGGAGTTCCACCTCGCCTTCATCACCTCCGGCGGTGGCTGCGCACCGCTGTGGGGCGGTGTCACGGATCTCGCGAACGACAAGGTCGCCGCGCAGATCGGTGCGCTGCGCGCCAAGGGCGGCGACGTACGGGTGTCGTTCGGCGGGGCCGCCGGTCACGAACTGGCGCTGAACTGCGCCACCGTGGACGAGCTGGCCGCGGCGTACGGAAAGGTCGTCGACCAGTACCGGCTCACCAAGGTCGACTTCGACATCGAGGGCGCGGCCCTGCCGGACACCGCCGCCAACGCGCGCCGTGCGCAGGCCATCGCCCGGCTGCAGAAGTCCCACCCGGGTCTGGACGTCGCCTTCACCCTGCCCGTGATGCCCGAGGGCCTGACCCAGCCGGGTGTGGCGCTGCTGGCCGACGCCAAGAAGAACGGTGTGCGCGTCGACGCCGTCAACATCATGGCGATGGACTACGGGCCCGCGTACAGCGGGGACATGGGGCAGTACGCGATCCAGGCCGCGACGGCCACGCAGGCGCAGATCAAGGGCGTGCTCGGGCTGTCCGACGCGGCGGCGTGGAAGGCCGTCGCCGTCACGCCGATGATCGGCGTCAACGACGTCGCGAGCGAGGTGTTCACGGTGGAGGACGCCACCCAGCTCGTGAACTTCGCCTCCTCGAAGGGGATCGGCCGGCTGGCGATGTGGTCGTCCACCCGGGACAAGCAGTGCGCGGCGGGCGCGGTCGGCTACGCCGACGCGACGTGCAGTTCGATCCTGCAGCAGCCGCTGGCCTTCACCAAGGCCTTCTCCGCGCTCAAGTAGCGGCCTGGCGCGAGGAAACCACGGGCTCGCCCGCACGACACGTCCGGGCGAGCCCCTGCGTCCTGACGGCCGGTCCGAGGTCGTCTCCGGCGGGCCCGGCCCGGCGGGACCCGGAAGAGTCGGCCTAGGTGAGGATTCCGGCGCGCGTGGCGAGGTCGAGTGCCGCGTCGAGGCGTGGAGCGGGCCGGCCCTCGACCTGGCCCGCGGCGAGCAGGGCCGCCACGGCGGCCGGGTCGGCCTTGCGTTCGCGTGCCAGCGCCGCGAACCGGGCGACGGCCTCGGTCAGGCTCCGCTCCAGCGCGCCCGGGGCGTCGAACGAGGACACGGCGAGTCCGAGGTACTCCCCCTCGTCCGCGCCGACCCAGGCGGCGGCTCCGTCCAGCCCGTCCTCGCGCACCTCGTCCGGGTAGGCGATCCGGTGCCAGGCGCCGTTCTCCCACCAGTAGACGAACCCGAAGAGATTCCCGGCGGCGTCGTCGCGCAAGAGGTCCCAGGGCAGCCAGTCGGGGCCGCCGGCCAGGAAGTCGATCTGCTCCTCGCCGACATGGGTGTGACTGCCGTCGGGGTCCTGGCCGCAGAACACCGCGTGCCCCTCGTCCAGCACGGTCAGGCGCCACCAGCCGCACCCGCCGGTGGAGTGGCACCACAGGCCGTCGTCGTCGAGGGCGAACTCGGTGCCGGCCGAGTGCGCGGTGTCGACGACGGCCATGGTCACCGCCCTGGCCCAGAGCAGTTCGGGGTGTTCGAGGTCTTCGGGCCGGCTCGGCGTGTGCATCGTGTGGTCTCCTCCCGGGTGCCGGGCAAGCCTCGCACACGGGCCGGGATCGGTGGCGAGGTGGCCCTGGGGGCGCGGCGGATGGCTTCGGGCGCGTGGATCGCCACCCGTCGGCTCGCCACCCGTCGGCTCGCCACCGGACGGCTCCCCGCAGGGTGTACGCCCGCATTCTGAGAAGATCCAGGCCCCATCAAGCCTGCCCCCGAGCGGATCGCGCCATTGTGGTGGCCGGGCCGACGTGCCTGCCGGAACAGCGGGTTACGGTCCGGCCATGCCTTCGCACATACGAACCACCCATGCCCCGCACAGCCGTCGCGCCCTGCTGCGCACCGCCGTCGCGGGCACAGCGGCGGCCGGAGCGGGGCTGACCCTCGGCGCGGCCTTTCCCGCGTTCGCCACCTCGTGGGATCCGGAGAGCGACGAGCCCGTGGCCACCCCCGCGCAGGCCCTGCGCAGGCTGGCGGCCGGCAACCAGCGGTGGCGGGCCCGGGACCAGGAGCACCCGCACGAGTCCGCGGCCCTGCGCCGCCGGCTCGTCCAGGGCCAGCGGCCCTTCGCGATCGTGCTCGGCTGTGTCGATTCACGCGTTCCGCCCGAGCTGGTCTTCGACCAGGGGCTGGGTGACCTGCTGACCGTGCGGTCGGCGGGCGAGGTGCTGGACGAGGCGGTGCTGGGCAGCATCGCGTACGGGGTTCTCGAGCTGGGTGTACCGCTCGTGCTCGTCCTGGCCCATCAGTCGTGCGGGGCGGTCGCCGCGGCGGTCCACGCCGACGAGTCGGGCGGGCCGCTCCCGGCTCATGTCCAGTACCTGGCCGATCAGATACGGCCTTCCATCGACCACAGCCGGCACGGTGAGGCCCGCGTCGACGCGACGATCAACGCGCACGTGCGCAACGTCCGTAGGCGGCTCGCGGCCGAACCCGACCTGGCCGGGCGGGTGGCGACGGGCGAACTGGCGGTACTCGCCGCCCGCTACGAGCTGAGCGACCAGCACGTACGCACCCTGGCCTGACCCCGGCGGCGCCGCGTGCGGGCGGCTCATCCCGGTCGACCCTCCGACCGGGATGAGCCGCGGTTCACGAGCCTCAGGCGTTGACGCAGACGTTGCCGGCGGCCGGGTTGAGCGCGCCGATCACGTTGATGCTGTTGCCGCACAGGTTGATCGGAATGTGGATCGGGACCTGGATCACGTTGCCCGAAAGCACACCGGGCGAACCGATCGCGGCGCCGTTCGCGGTGGAGTCCGCCGACGCCGAGGAGGCACCGCCGATGACCGCCAGGCCCAGCACCAGGGCCAGACCCGCACTCTTCAGAACACGCGACACGTGAATCTCCTTGTAACCGCACAGCGGTGCCGGAGCACCGCACGGCCCCGAGCGGGGCCGTCGCCCTTTCCTTCGGCAGCCGAAGGCCTCCCGGCCTGGTTCCGGCCCCCCGGTTCCCTCGAATAGGTGGACCCGGGCCTCCGTTCGGAGGTACGGAGCGCCGCCGGGCGCCGCTGGTCCCGTACACGTGTCGGAACACCGGCCCTCCTCGCTAGCCTGAACCGATGCCCCTTCCAGACGCGCTGTCCCAGGCCCTGCACGCCCCTGCCGACCCCCCGCTGCGGTCTCTGCCGCCTCCGGTGGCGGGCCTGCTCCGGTCCCTCGATGCGCCGCCGCGGCTGGCCGCCCATCTGCGGGCCGTTCATGACGTGGCGGTCCAACTCGTCGAATGGCTGGAGCATCGCCATCCGCGGATCGCCGTCGACCGCGCGGCCGTTCTCTTCGGAGCGGCGACCCACGACATAGGCAAGACCGTGCACACGGCCGAACTGTCCGAGCCCGGCTCGGCGCACGAAGAGGCGGGCCGTGAACTGTTGTTGGCACACGGGTTCGGCCCGGAGCTGGCCCGGTTCGCCGGGACCCACGCCTCATGGACGGCTCCCGGTACGACCCTCGAAGACCTGCTGGTGAGCACGGCCGACAAGGTCTGGAAGAACAAGCGCCTCCCGGAGCTCGAAGACCTCGTGATCTCGCGCCTGGCGGGAGCGACGGGCGGACAGCACTGGGAGGAGTACCTCGCGCTCGACGATCTGCTCACCCGCATCGGCGACGGGGCCGACGGCCGGCTCGCCTTCCAGGCGTCCTTCCCGGTGCACACATAGCCGGGACGGCCGCCGCACCGCTGACGGTATTTCTTAGCATCAGAGGTCAACTATTCGTCCGGCCGCCGCCACGACGACTACAAAGGTCGGGACCGGACCGGCCCCGCCGACGGGGATGATGCCCCCGTCGGCGACCGGAATGATGCCTAAGGCGGTGGATACGCGTGCGTAGATGCGGCAGGATCCAATTGATAGCGGTCAGATTACTACCGGAAAGACCGAGTTCCGACTCCCTCACCTGACCCGGCCCGTGCGCAGGGAGGTGGGATTCCCCGGCCTCCTCCCTGCGCGCAGGGCTGTGCTTTTCCTTCATTGAGTTCACCCACCGCTCGGCAAAGACGCCGCCACGGCCTGATGTAGGCCGCCTACCTGCGGTGTTCGGGGTCCTCCCCCACGACCGCACCCCGAAATTGCGCCGTTTTCGCAAAGACTCTGCGGGGCCGCCGTCTTCCGCCCCCGACCGACGTGATGTCACGAGGTCGCAGCAGTCGAACGAAGTCATCAGAAATTTTTCATATGGGCACCCATCCGCAGGCGTTGGGGCTCCGAAGGAGGAGCGAGAGCCTCTTCAGGGCCTCGTGTAATCCCGTACGATCTGCGATTCCCGATCCTGGGGATCCACGGAACAGGAGCGAATGTGATAGTCAAGCGCGCCGGTCGCCACGTGGTTCTCGCCGCCATACCCGCAGCCGTGGCCCTGACCCTCGGCCTTTCCGGACCAGCTCTCGCGCAGGGCGGAAAGGCGTACCAGATCGACCTCGCGCAGCTGAACGCATCGGGCTCCAGCGGTACGGTCATGCTCAGCCTCAAGGGCAACCAGCTCACCGTACAGATCGAGTCCACGGGCATGGTTCCCGGACAGCCGTCGGCCCAGCATCTGCACGGCTCGACGAAGGGGCACGACTTCCACTGCCCGGACGCGACCGACGACACCGACGGCGACGGCGTCCTCAGCAACACCGAAGCCACGCACGACTACGGCGACATCAACATCTCGCTCACCACGGTCGGCGACACCAAGGCGACCAGTGGGCTCGCCGTGGACCGCATGCCCGTCGCCGACAAGCTGGGCAAGCTCTCCTACAAGCGCACGATCCCGGTCGGCCAGGACGTGGTCGACCACCTCAAGGACCTGCACGTGGTGCAGCACGGCATCGACCGCAACAAGAACAAGAAGTACGACTTCGAGGGGGCCGGCAAGAGCGAACTCGACCCGAAGCTGCCCCAGGAGGCCACGGCTCCGACCAACTGCGGAGAGGTCAAGGGCGCGGCCGTGGGGTCCATCCCCGTCGGCGGCATCGAGACCGGCGGCGGTACGGAGGCGCACGCGTCGACGCCGGTGACGGTGCGCGACGGTGTGGCCATCACCGTACTCGCGGTGGTGGCGGGCGCGGTGATCATCGGGCGGAAGCGGGCCGGAATCGGGCCCGTCCGCAGGGAGACCACCGGGGGCGGCGCGTGAAGCCGGACCCCATGACCCCCATGACCTCCGTGACCCCCAAGGCCCCCGTGACCCTCAAGGCCACCCCCAAGGCCCCCGTGACCGCCGTGGCCACCCCCATCGCCTCGGCCGCCGGGCGGACCCGCCGTCGCCGGATCGCGGGCCCCGTGGCCGCCGCCGCCCTCGCCGGGCTCCTCCTCGCGGGGTGCGGCGGCGGGCAGAACGCGGCGAAGCCCCCCGCCCCGGCGGGGCAGGAAGTCCAGGGCGGGGCACCGGCCGCCGCCGACGGCGCCGCTCCCGCGGCGAAGCCGTCCGCGGGCGCAGCGCAGGGCGGTGCGGGTGCGGGCACGGGTGGTGGTGCGGGCAAGGCCGAGCAGGCGCTGGCCAGGTCGGAGCCGCAGAAGATCTCGATCCCCTCCCTCAACCTGTCCAGCTCCCTGGAGACGCTGCGGCAGAACCCGGACGGCACCATGCAGACCCCGAAGGACCCCGCGCTCGCGGGCTGGTACGAGCCGGGGCCGACGCCCGGCTCCCAGGGACCGGCCGTGATCGCCGGGCACGTCACGTGGAACGGGGCATCCGCCGTGTTCGAGAAGCTGAAGACGATGAAGGGCGGCGACACCATCAAGGTGACCCGGCAGGACGGCAAGACGGTCACGTTCACGGTGGACCGGGTCGCCGAGTACCCGAAGGCCGAGTTCCCGACCCTGGAGGTCTACAAGAACATCGACCACGCGGGGCTTCGCCTGGTCACCTGCGGCGGCAGCTTCGACCCGCAGAAGCACTACTACGACAGCAACGTGGTCGTGTTCGCCCGTATGACGGGCGCCGCGTAGCCAGGACGACGGAGCCGGGAACACGCCCGTCAGCCGCAGGACCCCCCACCGCGGCTGACGGGCCCCGCCGTTTTCCGGACGGACGGGCCGCCCGCGCGCACGGCGGCACCCGACCCGTCGCCGGATCGGGTGCCGCCGTGCGCGCCTCGTGTCAGTCGGTGGCCTGCGTCCAACTCGTGCACAGGGCCCAGATGATGAACACGTCGATGGCGATGATGATGATCGACCACCAGGGCTGGTACGGCAGCCACATGAAGTTGAGGATCACGCTGATGCCGGCGAGTGCGATACCGGCGCCCCTCGCCAGGTTCGACCCGGCGAACAGGCCCACCCCGGTGAGGACGACGATGATCCCGACGATCAGGTGGATCCACCCCCACGCCGTGAGGTCGAACTCGAAGACGTAACTCCCGATGCGCGCGTAGACGTCGTCGTTGGCGATGGCCGCGATGCCCTGGAAGACCGCGAGGCAGCCGGTCACCAGGAGGAGGACCGCCGCGAACATCGTGCCCACGTTCCCCGCGCCGTGGCTGTCGCCGCCTGGGTACGACGGGGTGTTGCCCGGCGCAGGGCCGGTGTTCCAGTTTCCCCCGGTCGGTGTCGGCTGGCCCATGGAATTCACCTCACAGTTGGCAGTGCAGCGCAGGACCGTCCTGCTCTAGCTCGTCGGTCACCGGCTTCGGTGCCACATCGCAGTGTCGTCCGGCAGTCCGGTTCCTGTGATCACCCGAAGCGGGTGGTCTTCACCCGGTCCCCGCTCAGGCGGGCAGCCGGCGCATTTCGAGCACCCGCAGGCCCAGGGACTGGAAGCGGGTGAGGAGCCCGTACAGGTGGGCCTCGTCCGCCACGCTGCCGAACAGGAGCGTCTGCTCCGGTACGGGAATCCGGGCGAGCTCGGGAAAGCTCGCGGCGAGCGTGTCCGGTACGACCCCCGAGATGCGGAATTCGTAGCGCATGAGGCACTCACTCCTCTCGGAACGAGGGCTTCGGAGCCCGGGCCGGTGCGAGGGCCCGGGCCGCTCACGGCCCTCCCCCGCCATCGTCGGCCCCCGCCCGCCGCCCGGCATCGCCCGGGGCGGGCGAGAACCGCGGTCCCGGCCCCGGACACCACAGGGGACCCGGGTCCGGCTCAGAGCATCCCGAGGTCCTGTGCCCTGTGGACGGCCTCGCTGCGCCGGGTGACGCAGAGCTTGCGGTAGATGCTCTTCAGATGGGTCTTGACTGTGTTGGCCGACACGTACAGCTCGGCCGCGATCTCCTCGGTGGACAGCAGTTCCGCGGCCTTGCGCAGCACCTCGGCCTCCCGCGCGCTCAGCGGCTCCACCACCGGCGCCCGCCCGTCGGCGTGCGGGCCGCCGGCCTGCGCCGCGCGCGCCGTACGGGCCGGGGCGCGGTGCGTCAGCCAGCCGTGCGACCGCGCCGACCGCGGGTCCTGGCGCAGGGCCCGGCGCACCCAGGAGCCGCTCTCGGCGAACATCCGGCGCAGTTCCTCGGGGCGGGCGAGGGCCAGTGCCTCACCGAGGTGCCGGTGCGCCGCCCGGGAGTCGCCCTGCGCCTCGGCGATCTGCGCGCGGAGCAGGCGGGCGTGGGCCCGTACCGGGGTGGTGGCGCCTTCGTCGCCCGGTACGCCCGCCAGCGCCCGCGCCGCGCACACGTCGCGGCCGGCGGCCAGCAGGGCCCGGGCCCGGGCCAGCGCGTGCTCCGGCCGGTCGCCGTCGGGGGCCTCCACCGCGTCCAGGACCCCCAGGGCCGCGGCGGCTTCGCCGCGTGCCAGGTGTACGGCCGACTCGGCCACGGCCAGCTCGTCCGCCGCCCAGGCGGGCAGTCCCTCCCGGTCCACCGCGCGCAGGGCGGCGAGCGCGGCGTCCGGGTCGCCCTCGGCCGCCGTGATCCGGGCTCCGATGACGGCGGCCCGGGTCGCGATCGCGGGATCCGGGCGCGGCCCCCGCGCGGCGGTGGCCAGGTCGAGGTGGTGGCGGGCGGTCCGCAGGTCGTCCTGCTCGACGGCCACGCCCGCCAGGACGAGGTGGTCGGTCCCGGCCCGGTGCTCGGGCGGGAGCGCGGACCGCTCGGCTACGGCGAGCGAGGCGCGGGCGTGCTCGGCCGCCTGCCGCAACCGGCCGCGCAGGAGTTCCGTCAGGGCCAGTGAGCCGAGCGCGCCGCAGAGCGGGAGCTCCGTTCCCGGCTGCCCGCATGCGGCGACGGCGGCCGTGAGGGCGGATTCGGCCCGGTCCAGCCGTCCGGCGCCCAGCTCCACGGCGCCGAGCTGTGCCAGCAGAAGGGGGCGGAGCTCGGGGCGCTCGGCCAGCAGGGGCGGCGGCAGCTCCCGCAGCAGCCGGTCGGCGTCGGCGACCGCCCGTTCGGTGGCCGTCACGTCATCGGCCGGCCGCGCGGCGAGTACGCCGAGGAAGGCGCGGCCGAACCGCGCCGCCGGACCGTGGGTTTCCGCACGGGAGGCGTCCGTGGGGGACGCGTCCGCGAGGGCCGCGTCCACCCGCCGCAGTCCGGCCTCGCAGCCGGACAGGTCCTGTTCCGCCAGCCGGCAGGCCGCGTCGACCAGTGCGGGCGCCACCCCGGCCGTCCCGGGCGGCATCCCGGCGAAGGCCCGGCCCAGCTGGTCGGCCTCCAGCCCCGTGAGGAGGCGGCCCATCGCCAGGTTGTCGACCAGCTGCGCCGCCGCGAACTGCCAGTCCCCGGCGGCGGCGCCCTGCAGCACCGCCTCCGTGAGCCGCCCGGTCCGGGCGAGCCAGCGCGCCGCCCGCGCGTGCAGCCGGGGTTCGAGCCCGGGGCAGCGTTGCCGCAGGTGTGCGCGCAGGACCTCGGCGAACAGCGGGTGCAGGCGATACCAGGCCGAGGCGTCGATCTGCTCCAGGAACGCGTTGTCGCGGGCCAGCCCGGCCAGGGTGCGTGCGCCGTCGTCGCGGCCGGTCAGCGCGTCCGCGAGATCGGGATGCACGCGGTCGGTGACGCAGACGCGCAGGAGCAGGTCCTGGGTGGGCGGCGGCTGTGCGTCGAGCACCTCGGTGAGGAGGTAGTCGGCGATCGTGGTGCGGTCGGCCGCGAACTGCCGCAGGAACGCCTCCGGGTCGGCGCTGCGCTGCATCGCCAGGGCGCACAGGCGTACTCCGGCCGCCCATCCCTCGGTCCGTTCCCCCAGCAGCCGGATTCCGGCCGGTGAGATGTCCAGCCCGTGTTCGCGGAGCAGCGCCCCGGCGTCCTCGTCGGTGAAGCGGAGGTCGGTGTCCCGGATCTCCGTGATCTCGCCGGCCGCCCGGTAGCGGTGCAGGGGCAGCAGGGTGTCGGAACGGCTGGTGAGCACGATGCGCAGGCCGCCCGCCGCGTGCCGGAGTACGAAGTCCAGTCCCTCGGTCGTCGCGGGCGGCTGGGCGGTGTCGAACTGGTCGAGGACGAGGACGGCGGGCCGGGGCGACGCGGCCAGTCCGTCCGCCAGGCGTACCAGGAACGACCGGGTCACCCCTTCGGCACGGGTCGGCCGCCCCACCGCGTCCGGCAGTGCCGCCCCGCCCCGCTGGAGGGCCTCCAGGACGTACGCCCAGAAGGCGCCGGGGGCGTCGTCGGGTTCGACGGTGAGCCACATGGGGGGACGCGTCGCGCGCCCGCCGGCCGCCCAGTGGGCGGTGAGCACGGTCTTGCCCGAGCCGGCCGGACCGTTGATGAGGGTGAGCGGGCCCTGCGCCCCGGCCGTCAGCCGACCGAGCAGCTCGGGCCGGTGGACCAGCAGTTTCGGCACGGCCGGAGGCGAGAACCTGGCCGTGAGCATGGGGTCGCCGGTCGGGGCCCGGTGGTCCATGGAGGTCACCGGGGTTCCCGCGGGGGTACGGACTGTGATCGGCCCACGTTCACCACTGAACCGGTGATCGGTGGTGATCACCAGTCGTGTCACCTGGTCCGGGGGATGCGGGGGGCGCTGGCGGCCCGAAGCGTGGGCGCCGGTACCGAGGCCTTCGAGCCGGGCGGCGGGCTCGCGGGTCTGTCGACCGTGCTCGGCTTCGCGGCCGCCGGTGGCCGCCCGCTCAGGCCTCGGGGGCCGGGGAAAGGCTGATCCGGCGCCGCTCCAGGTCCACGGCGAGCAGGGTGACGCGTACGGCGTCCCCTGCCTCGAAGGTCCTGCCGGCGAACTCGCTCTCGTGGACCAGGCCCTCGACACCCGGTGCGATGCGCACGAACGCGCCGAACGGGATGGTCTTGGTGACGGTGCCGGGGAAGGTGTCGCCGGGCCGGAGGGCTTCGGCGAGGGGGCGCCAGGGGTCCGGACTCAGTGCTTTGACGGACAGGGCCACGCGCTCCCGCTCCAGGTCGACGTGGAGGACCTCGGCGCGGATCCGCCGTCCGATCGGGGCCACCTCGTCCACGTCCTCGAAGTACTCCCAGGACATTTCGGGGACGCGCAGGAAGCCCAGGGGCCGGCCCCGCTCGTGCTCCACGTCCAGGTGCACGTGTACGCCGACGTCGTCCAGGCCGCTCGCGACGGTGCCGGTCACCACGTCCCCGGTCCGCAGCGAACCGAGCAGGGTCCGCCGCTCGTCGGCCGGCGTACGGTTGGTGCGCCAGCGTGCCCGTACGACGCCGTCGGCGTCGGGCAGTACTCCGGCGAGCAGCGGGCGGCGATCGGCCGGTGCGAGCGGGACCAGGCCGGCCCGGCGCCCCGGGCCACTCCCGATCATCGGGAAGGCCATGTCGGTGCGGCCCATCCAGGACTCGGCGAGGCGTGCCCGGGGGATCCCGTCGCAATCCTGCTGGACCAGGAGTTCGAGGCGTTCCGAGCGGAGGACGGCGGCGCGGACCGCCTCGGTGTCGTCGGTCAGGTCCGGCCACACCGCCAGCCGGGCCCGCGGGGTCAGCAGCGCCCGTACCCGGGTGATCTCGGCGGCCGTGGCCGGCCGGTGCCACCGGTGGTCGCCGCCGACGTACCGCTCCTCGACCAGTACCCCGCCGTGCTCGGCGACCAGGCGGTGGACCGCCGTCCAGAAGGCCGCGTCCGCGGGCGGCAGGGGGTCGCTCTCGTCGAGGGCGGGATCGTACGGGGAGCGTTCGACCGCTTCGACGGTCAGCCCCGCTCGGCGGGCGTGCGCCGCGGCGTCCGCGTACGGCGTCGCGCCGCCGGTGTAGAGGTCGTGCCGTTCCCCGACGTGGAGGAAGAACCCTCCCTCGGCGTGCAGTCGGCACCAGGGGCCCTCGCGCGACAGCACGGCCCGCAGCAGTTCCAGGCCGGTGTCGAGCGGTACGCGCGCGCCGTCGTGGTAACCGGACGGCGGGAGGGGGCCGGACGGGCCCGGCCGGTCGGTGGGGAACAGCCCCGCCAGCTCCGGGGCGCGCGGGGCGGGATGGGATCGGAAGGAGAAGAACCCGCGCGCCATCGGGTTGTCGATCGTCAGCCGGTCGATGCCGGCCTCCAGGGCGAAGCGGCGCGCGGCGGCGACGAAGGCCTCGGCCACCTGCTCCCGGAGGGAGGAGGGGACGGCCGCGGCCAGGGTGAGCCGGTAGGTGAAGGGCGGCATCTCAGCGCCCCCGGCGGCTCGGAGTCGCCCTGAGGGCCGGTCGTGGACGGACAGGAAGTTGGATCATGCGGCTCAGCGTAGGGTACCGGGATGGTCGGGACACCAGAGATCTTCACGCGCGGCACCGTCGAGCGCGAGGGAGCGGCCGGGGCCGCATGGCTCGCCGAACTGCCGTCAATCGTGGACGAGTTGCTGGCGCGCTGGGAGTGCGTACCGGACGGCGAGGTCATGCACGGGGGTGTCGGGATCATCGTCCCGGTGCTGCGGCGGGACGCGGAGCGGGCCGTGCTGAAGGTCTCCTTCCCGCATCCCGGGAACGTCCACGAGCCGGACGCGTTCGAGGCGTGGGGCGGGCGCGGGGCCGTCCTGCTGCACGAGCGCGATGACGAGCGCTTCGCGATGCTGCTGGAGCGGGTCCGGACGTCGACGCTGGAGGAGGTCCGGGACGGCGACGAGGTGGTGACGGTGGCGGGGCGGCTGAGCCGCCGGCTGGCCGTCCCCGCGCCGGCCCACCTCCCCCGACTGCGCGGGCAGGCCGACTCCTGGGAGCAGCAACTACGCAGAGACGAAGGCGAGTTGACGCACACGGTGCCGCCGTACGTGGTGGACGCGGCGGTGGCGACCGTCCGCGAGCTGGGGCGCACCCAGCCGGACGTCCTGATCCACGGCGACCTCCACGCCAGGAACATCCTGCGCGCGGACCGCGAGCCGTGGCTCGCGGTCGACCCCAAGGGGTACGTGGGGGATCCCGCCTACGACGGTGGCACTCTGCTCAAGACGCGCGCGCTGTCCCTCCTCGATGCCGAGGACCTCGGCAGGGCGGTCCACCGCACCCTGGACCTCTTCGCGGAGGCCGCGGAGCTCGATCGCGAACGGGTCCGGCGATGGGCCCAACTCCATGCGGTGCAGGCCGCGTTCTGGGGCCGCCGGCACGGCTTCCGGGTCGCCCGCAGCGGGCCGGCCCTCGACTGGATCACGGAGTTCGCCGACCACCTGGCGCAGTTGCTGACGCGGCCCGCCCGCTAGGCCGTCTCTTTCGTAAGCGGTGCGGCGCGGGTGTGGCGACACCACTCGCCCCACCCGCGCCGTTCCGTACGTCTCCGGCGCACCCTCTGCCCTGGAGACCTGCCGGGGCCCCTCAGCCCCGGCCGTACGTGTGGAACCCGCGGCCGGTCTTCCGGCCGAGCAGACCCGCCTGCACCATCCGCTGGAGCAGCGGGGGCGGCGCGTACAGGGGTTCCTTGAACTCCTCGTAGAGGGATTCCGCGATGGCCGCGACGGTGTCCAGGCCGATCAGGTCGGCGAGCTTGAGCGGGCCCATCGGATGGGCGCAGCCCAGTTCCATTCCGGCGTCCACGTCCTCGGGGGCGGCGAACCCGGATTCGGCCATGCGGACGGCCGAGAGGAGATAGGGGATCAGCAGCGCGTTGACCACGAAGCCGGCCCGGTCCTGGGAGCGGACGGTGGTCTTGCCCAGAGCGTCGCGGGCGAAGGCCTCCACGGCCGCGAGGGTGTCGCGCGAGGTGTGGAGTGAGGAGACGACCTCCACGAGCGGCAGCACGGGGACCGGGTTGAAGAAGTGCAGGCCCACGACCCGGTCGGCGCGGCCGGTGGCCATGCCCAGGCGCATGATCGGGATGGCCGAGGTGTTCGTGGCGAGGATCGCCTCCGGGTCCGCCACGATCTTGTCCAGGGCGGCGAAGACCTCGGTCTTGGCTTCGGGGTTCTCGGTGACGGCCTCGACGACGAGCTGCCGGTCGGCGAGGTCCTCCAGGTCGCCGGTGAAGACGAGCCGGGCCAGGGCGTCCTCGGCGGAGATCCGGTCCAGTTTGCCGCGCTGCACGGCCCGTTCGAGGGAGACTGCGACGCGCTCCCGGGCGGTCCGGGCGGCGGTGGCGTCCGCCTCGGCGACGACGGTGTCCAGGCCGGCGCGGGCGCACACCTCGGCGATGCCGGCGCCCATCTGGCCGCCTCCGACGATGCCGACCCGCTGGATCGGCGCGATCGACGCTTTCGGCGTAGTCATGATCGGTTCTCCGTCCGGCTCACGAGGTGGCGGGTGTAGGCCTCGGGGGTGAAGAAGGCGGGCAGGCGGGGGGTGAGTGCCGTGTTCACGAAGACCTCCCGGGCCTCGGCGACCCGGGCCGACGGGTCCTCCTCCTCCAGCGCCGCGCATTCGGCGTCGAGGAGGTCGAGGACCGTCGCCCGGTCCGTCCGGTCGTGGCGCAGCCACTGCCAGATCTGGACGCGGGCGATCTCGGCGGTCGCGGCGTCCTCCATCAGGCCGTACAGGGCCACGGCGCCGCTGCCGCGCAGCCAGGCGTCGAAGTAGCGCAGGGCCACGGCGACGTTCGAGCGGATGCCCTCGCGGGTGGGGGGTGCGGCGATCCGGCGTACGGACAGCAGGTCGGCGGCCGTGATCTCGACGTCCTCCCGGGTCCGGTCCAGTTGGTTCGGCCGCTCCCCCAGCACGCCGTCGAAGACCTCGCGGCAGACCGGCACCAGTCCCGGGTGGGCCACCCAGGAGCCGTCGAAGCCGTCCTCCGCCTCCCGCTCCTTGTCGAGGCGGACCTTGGCGAGGGCGGCGGCGTTCGCCTCCGCGTCCCGGCTGGGGACGTGGGCCGCCATGCCGCCGATGGCCTGGGCGCCGCGCCGGTGGCAGGTGCGGACGAGCAGCTCGGTGTAGGCCCGCATGAAGGGGGCGGTCATGGTGACCGCGGCCCGGTCGGGCAGCTGGAAGTCGGTGCGGTGGCCGAAGGTCTTGATCAGGCTGAAGAGGTAGTCCCAGCGGCCCGCGTTGAGTCCCGCGCTGTGTTCGCGCAGTTCGTGGAGGATCTCCTCCATCTCGAAGGCCGCGGTGATCGTCTCGATGAGGACGGTGGCGCGGACGGTGCCTCGGGGGATCCCGAGGAGTTCCTGGGCGAGCAGGAAGACATCGTTCCACAGGCGCGCCTCGTACCGGTTCTCCAGCTTGGGCAGGTAGAAGTACGGGCCGTGGCCCGCGTCGATCTGCCGCTGGGCGCAGTGGAAGAAGTACAGGCCGAAGTCGACGAGGGACGCGGACAGCGGGCGGCCGTCGATCTCCAGGTGTTCTTCGAGAAGGTGCCAGCCGCGCGGCCGGACCATGATGGTCGCGAGCTGCGCGCCGAGGCGGTACTCCTTGCCCTCCGGGGTGGTGAAGTCGATGCGCCGTTCGATGGCGTCGAGCAGGGTCAGCTGGCCGCCGATGACGTTGGTCCAGGTCGGGGCGGTGGCGTCCTCGAAGTCGGCCATCCAGACCTTGGCACCGGAGTTCAGGGCGTTGACGGCCATCCGCCGCTCCGGCGGGCCGGTGATCTCGACGCGGCGGTCGGTGAGTCCGGGCGCGGGCGGCGCGACGCGCCAGTGCGGGTCCTCGCGCAGGGCGCGCGTGGCGAGCGGGAAGCCGAGCGGGGTGCCCCCGGCCAGGTGGCCCGAGCGGCGGTGGCGCTCCTTGAGGACCTCCCGGCGGCGGTCCGCGAAGGCGGTGTCGAGCCGGCCGATGAACTCCAGGGCCTCGGGGGTCAGGATCTCCTCGTGGCGCTCACCCGGCGCACCGAGGACCTGGACGCTGCTGGTCAGAGGCGAGAGGGGCATGCGGTTCTCCTCAGCGGGGGCGGTGGGTGGGTGCCCGGGGGAGGTCCCCCGGGCACCCGTCGCAGGAACTCGGCGCACAGACGGCCTAGTGGAACTGCTCTTCCTCGGTGGAGCCGGAGAGCGCGGTGGTGGAGGAGGCCGGGTTGACGGCGGTGGAGACGAGGTCGAAGTAGCCGGTGCCGACCTCGCGCTGGTGCCTCACGGCGGTGAACCCCTGGGCCTGGGCGGCGAACTCGCGCTCCTGGAGGTCGACGTACGCGGTCATGCCGTGCTCGGCGTAGCCGCGAGCGAGGTCGAACATGCCGTGGTTGAGGGAGTGGAAGCCGGCCAGGGTGATGAACTGGAAGCGGTAGCCCATCGCGCCGAGCTCCCGCTGGAACTTGGCGATCTGGTCGTCGTCCAGCGCGGCCTTCCAGTTGAAGGACGGCGAGCAGTTGTAGGCCAGCATCTGGTCGGGGTACCGCGCGTGGATCGCCTCGGCGAACTCCCGGGCCTGCGCGAGGTCCGGGGTGCCGGTCTCGACCCAGATCAGGTCGGCGTACGGGGCGTAGGCGAGGCCGCGGGCGATGACGGGGGCCATGCCGCCCCGCACGTGGTAGAAGCCCTCGGCGGTGCGCTCGCCCGTGCAGAACTCCGCGTCGCGTTCGTCGATGTCACTGGTCAGGAGGGTCGCGGCGAGGGCGTCCGTGCGGGCGATGATCAGGGTCGGGGTGTCGGCGATGTCGGCCGCCAGACGGGCCGCGTTGAGGGTGCGGACGTGCTGGGCGGTCGGGACGAGGACCTTGCCGCCGAGGTGGCCGCACTTCTTCTCGGAGGCCAGCTGGTCCTCGTAGTGGATGCCGGCCGCACCCGCCGCGATCATCGCCTTGGTGAGCTCGAAGGCGTTCAGGGGGCCGCCGAAGCCGGCCTCGGCGTCGGCGACGATCGGCGCGAGCCAGTCCGTGGTGTCGGTGCCGCCCTCGGCGGTGGCGATCTGGTCGGCGCGCAGCAGGGCGTTGTTGATCCGCCGGACCACCTGGGGCACCGAGTTGACCGGGTACAGGCTCTGGTCCGGGTAGGTGTGACCGGCCTGGTTGGCGTCGGCGGCCACCTGCCAGCCGGAGAGGTAGATCGCCTGGAGTCCGGCGCGCACCTGCTGCACCGCCTGGCCGCCGGTGAGCGCGCCGAGGGCGTGGATGTAGTCCTGTTCGTGGAGCTGTCGCCACAGCCGCTCGGCGCCGCGCCGGGCCAGGGTGTGCTCCTCGCGGACGCTGCCCGAGAGCCGCACCACGTCCTCGGCCGTGTAGGTGCGCTCGATGCCCGCCCAGCGGGGGTCGTCGGCCCACCGCTGCTTGAGCTGCTCGGCCGCCGCCGTCGTGTTCGCCTCTGCCATGACCGTCACCGTTTCCATCCGTCGCTTGTCTTGCCAAGGAGCCGGTCCGTGAGCCCGGCACCTTGGCACTCTGTGCCTGGTGGGGAGCTGCGGCCGCCGGACCCGGCCCTGGGCCGAAGCTGAGCAATGCTGCCGATCCGCCGGATCGAACTGTCTGGATGGCCGAAATCAGGGCGTGAATCGGGCCAGTCGGTTCTTCCCGGCCACCGTGTCCGGCGGGCCGCAGCACCGACTCTGGCAGTGACACCGGGTGCCATCAAGGAGGTACATCTGCCAAGCTCTGCGAATCTTCGGGGCGACAATTGCCAAGGTTGCGAAGCCCGGAGGTCGTGAAGATCCCCGTATCCTGGCGGCTCGTTCCGGCCCGGCAGACGGCGAGGGAGTGCGGTGGGCAAGACGTACGCGGGAGCGCGGCTGCGGCGGCTTCGTGAGGAGCGGCGGATGACCCAGGCCGACCTGGCCCGGGTGCTCGCCATCTCCCCCAGTTACCTCAACCAGATGGAGCACGACTCCCGGCCGCTCACCGTTCCGGTCCTGCTGCGGCTCACCGAGGCCTTCGGGGTGGATCCGGGGTTCTTCTCGGAGCGCGACACCAGCCGGCTGGTCGCCGACCTGCGCGAGGCGCTCGCGAACGAGGTGGCGCAGGCCCGCGTCTCCCCCTCCGACCTGGCCGAACTGGCCACCCGGATGCCCGCCGTCGCCTCGGTCCTGCTGGACCTGGGCCGCCGCGCCCAGCTCCTGGCCGAACGCCTCGCCGACGCGGCCGACGGCAGGGACGTGGCCGCCGACAGCCCGCGCTCGCCCCACGAGGAGATCCGCGAGTTCTTCTACCGCCGGCAGAACTACCTCCACGACACCGATCTCGCCGCCGAAGACCTCGCCGTCGAGATCGGCATCCGCCCGGGGGACGTCGTCCGTGCGCTGACCCGCCGGCTCTCCGAGCGGCACGGGATCAGGACGGCCACGGACTCCGACCGGCTGCACCACTACGACCCCGCCGCCCGCGTGCTGCACCTGTCGAACCGGCTCCGGCCGGGACAGCAGGCGTTCCGGATGGCCACCCAGCTGGCGCTCGTCGAGTACGGGGCCGAGCTGGACCGGCTGGCGGCCGAGGACTTCGCGCCCGGCTCCCCCGTCCACGCCCTCGCGCGGATCGGCATCGCCAACCACTTCGCGGGCGCGCTCATCCTCCCGTACCGCGCCTTCCACGCGGCCGCCGAGGAGTTCCGCTACGACATCGAGCGGCTCACCGACCACTTCGGGATCGGCTACGAGACGGTCTGCCACCGGCTGAGCACCCTGCAACGGCCCAGGCTGCGCGGGGTGCCTTTCTCCTTCGTGCGGGTGGACCGGGCCGGGAACATGTCCAAGCGGCAGTCGGCGACCGCGTTCCACTTCTCCCGGGCCGGCGGCACCTGCCCGCTCTGGAACGTCTACGAGGCGTTCGCCGCGCCCGGCCGTATCCACGTCCAGGTGGCGGCCATGCCCGACGGGCAGCGGTACCTGTGGACCGCCCGGGCCGTCACCCGCCACCGCGGCGGCTGGGGCGAGCCCGGCAAGACCTTCGCGATCGGGCTCGGCTGCGAGATCCGGCACGCCTCGCGGCTCGTCTACGCCGACGGGCTCGACCTCGGCAACACGGCGGCCGCCACGCCCATCGGCATGGGCTGCCGCCTGTGCGAACGGCTCGACTGCCCGCAGCGCGCCGTGCCGCCGCTCGGCCGGGCGCTGGCCGTGGACGAGAACAGCAGCACCTTCGTCCCGTACCCGGTGACCGGGAACCCTGCCCCGGCCCGGGGCTGAGCCGGCGTCAGGCACCGTCGCACAGAGGGCGCGCGGCGGCTCTGGACTTACTAGGACGTCCAACTATATGTTCGTGGCACAAGGTCCGCGGTGCAGGGAAGCCGGTGAGAAACCGGCACGGTCCCGCCACTGTGACCGGGGAGTGTGCTGCCATCCACACGCCACTGACGAGGTCTGTCGGGAAGGCGGGCGGCACGCGGGGATCCGGGAGTCAGGATACCGGCCGCGGATGTTCCGTGTTGTCCACGAGGATGGAGCAGACACGCATGGCACCGGTTTGTACCCACGACCCTGGTGATCCGGCGGAGCGCGCGCACACGTTCGCGCGCTCATAGGTCGTCCCTTTCGGCCCAGTCCCACGGCCTTCCCCAGCGGCGCACCCGATCGGGTGCCGTTCGCCGGCCCGCCGTGCCATCCCCGGATCCCACCTGACGAGAGCAGGCATCCATGGTCCGTGAACTCACCCATTTCATCGGCGGCAAGCACACCACAGGAACCTCCGGTCTCTTTTCCGACGTGTACGACCCCAACACCGGCGCCGTACAGGCCCGGGTCCCGCTCGCGGGGCGGGCCGACACCGAGGCCGCCATCGCCGACGCCGAACAGGCGCAGGCCGACTGGGGGCAGTGGAACCCGCAGCGCCGCGCACGCGTGCTGCTGCGCTTCCTCCAGCTGGTCGAGGACGAACGGGACTCCCTCGCCCGGCTGTTGTCGTCCGAGCACGGCAAGACCGTCGCCGATGCCCACGGCGACCTGCAACGGGGCCTGGAGGTGGTCGAGTTCGCGGCCGGTGTCCCGCACCTGCTGAAGGGCGAGTTCACCGACAACGCGGGCACCGGGATCGATGTGCACTCCCTGCGCTCCCCGCTGGGTGTGATCGCCGGGATCACCCCCTTCAACTTCCCCGCGATGATCCCTCTGTGGCAGGCCGCACCCGCCCTGGCCTGCGGCAACTCCTTCATCCTGAAGCCCTCCGAACGCGACCCGTCCGTACCGCTGCGCCTCGCCGAGCTGTTCCTGGAGGCCGGCCTGCCGCCCGGCGTGCTCAATGTGGTCAACGGCGGCAGGGAGGCCGTCGACACCCTCCTCGAAGACCCCCGCGTCCAGGCCCTCGGCTTCGTCGGCTCCACCCAGGTCGCCGCGCACGTCTACGCCGCCGCCGCGGCCCACGGCAAGCGCGCCCAGTGCTTCGGCGGCGCCAAGAACCACATGGTCGTGATGCCCGACGCCGACCTCGACCAGGCCGTGGAGGCCCTCATCGGTGCCGGCTACGGCTCCGCGGGCGAGCGCTGCATGGCCATCGCCGTCGCCGTTCCCGTCGGCGAGGAGACCGCGAACGCGCTGGTGGCCAAGCTGGCCGAGCGCATCGCCACTCTGCGCGTGGGCCGCTCCGACGACCCCGAGGCCGATTTCGGGCCCCTGGTCAGCCGCGACGCCCTCGACCGGGTGAACCGCTACGTCGGCATCGGGGCCACCGAAGGCGCCGAACTCGTTGTGGACGGCCGAGGGTTCACCCTGCCCGGGCACGGCGACGGCTTCTTCGCCGGAGCCACCCTCTTCGACCGGGTGACCCCGCAGATGCGGATCTACCGCGAGGAGATCTTCGGCCCGGTGCTGTCCGTCGTACGGGCCGCCGACTACGAGGAGGCCCTGCGCCTGCCCACCGAGCACCCGTACGGCAACGGCGTCGCGATCTTCACCCGCGACGGCGACACGGCACGCGACTTCACCCGCCGGGTGGGCGCCGGCATGGTCGGCGTCAACGTGCCCATCCCCGTCCCCGTCGCCTACCACACCTTCGGCGGCTGGAAGCGGTCCGGCTTCGGCGACCTGAACCAGCACGGCCCCGACGCCATCCGCTTCTGCACCCGTACCAAGACCGTCACCTCGCGCTGGCCCTCCGGGGCGAAGGAGGGCGCGAGCTTCACCCTTCCGACGATGGGTTGAGCCGGTGACCACGACCCTCACCCCCGATCAGCTCGCCCTCGCCGAGGTCACCCTCGACTTCGCCCAGGAGCAGCTCGGCCCGTACGCCGTCACCTGGGACCAGGACAAGCACTTCCCGCTGGACGTGATCCGGCGGGCGGCGGAGCTCGGGCTCGGCGGCGTCTACGTCCGCGAGGAGCACGGCGGTTCCGCCCTCGGCCGCGGCGACGGCGTCCTCGTCTTCGAGGCCCTCGCCACCGGCTGCCCCTCCATCGCCGGGTACCTCTCCATCCACAACATGGTCGGCTGGATGATCGACCGGTACGGGGACGCGGACCAGCGGTCCCGCTGGCTCCCCGGCCTGTGCTCCGCCCGGTCGCTCGGCAGCTACTGCCTGACCGAACCCGGCGCCGGGTCCGACGCGGCCGGGCTGCGCACCCGGGCCGAGCGCACCGACGACGGCTATGTGCTGACCGGGGTCAAGCAGTTCATCTCCGGCGCCGGCGCCTCCGAGGTCTACATCGTGATGGCGCGCACGGGCGGGGAGGGCCCGGGCGGCATCTCCGCGTTCGTCGTCGAACGCGCGGACCCCGGGGTCTCCTTCGGCCCGAACGAACGCAAGATGGGCTGGAACGCCCAGCCCACCCGCCAGGTGATCCTCGACGGGGTCCGCGTCCCCGCCGACCGGCGGCTCGGCGCGGAGGGCGACGGCTTCCGCATCGCCATGAACGGCCTCAACGGTGGCCGCCTCGGCATCGCCGCCTGCTCGCTGGGCGGTGCGCAGAGCGCCCTGGACCGCAGCCTCGCGTACCTGGCCGACCGGCAGGCCTTCGGGAACCGGCTGCTGGACGCCCAGGCCCTGCAGTTCCGGCTCGCGGACATGGCCACCGAGCTGGCCGCGGCCCGCGCCCTGGTCCGCCAGGCCGCCGACGCGCTGGACCGGGGCGACCCGCTGGCCCCGCAGCTGTGCGCGATGGCCAAGCGGTTCGCCACGGACACCGGCTACGCGGTCGCCGACCGGGCCCTCCAGCTCCACGGGGGCTACGGCTACGTGAGCGAGTACGGCATCGAGAAGATCGTCCGTGACCTTCGGGTCCACCAGATCCTGGAAGGCACCAACGAGGTCATGCGCATCATCGTCGCCCGCGGGCTCACGGAGGCCCCGCGATGAACCACGGAAACCCCGGGGACCACGACCGGGACCAGGACCACGTACTCCTGCGGACCGAGGGCCACACCGCGTACATCACCCTCAACCGCCCCCAGGCGCTCAACGCCCTCACCCGTCCCATGGTGCTGCGCATCGACGAGGCGCTCGCCGGCTGGCAGCACGACCCGGCCGTCGCGGCCGTCGTCGTCGAGGGCGCCGGCGAACGCGGCCTGTGCGCGGGCGGCGACATCCGCGCGATCTACGAGGACGCCCGCACGGGCGGCACGGCCTCGGCAGCCTTCTGGCGCGACGAGTACCGGCTCAACGCCCGCATCGCCCGCTACCCCAAGCCGTACGTCGCCCTCATGGACGGCATCGTCATGGGCGGCGGCGTCGGGATCTCGGCCCACGGCACCGTGCGGATCGTCACCGAACGCTCCCGCGTGGCCATGCCCGAGACCGGCATCGGCTTCGTCCCCGACGTCGGCGGCACGTACCTGCTGGCGCTGGCGCCCGGGGAACTGGGCACCCACCTCGCCCTGACGGGTGCCCCGGCCGGGGCGGCGGACGCGCTGATCTGCGGCCTCGCCGATCATTTCGTGCCCTCGGAACTGCTGCCGCGGCTGGCCGCGGACCTGGCGCGGGCCTCCGTACACGAGGTGCTGGAACGGTACGTCGGGACCGCACCCGGTGGCGCGCTCGCCGGTGACCGCGAGTGGATCGACCACTGCTACGCGGCCGACACGGTGGAGGACATCGTGGAGCGCCTGCTCCGCAGCGGCGTCCCGGCGGCGGAGAAAGCCGCGGCCACGCTCGGGGCCAAGTCCCCCACGGCGCTCAAGGTGACCCTGGCCGCCCTGCGCCGGGTACGCGAACTCGGCCCGCTGGAAAGGGCTCTGGAGCAGGAGTACCGGATCTCCTGCGCGGCGCTGTCCTCCCCCGACCTGGTCGAGGGGATCCGCGCGCAGGTCGTCGACAAGGACCGCAGCCCGCGGTGGTCGCCGCCCTCCCTGGCGGAGGTGGGCCCGGTGGACGTGGAACGGTTCTTCGCCCCGCTCGGCGCGCGCGAACTGGGGCTGACCCATGCGGAATCGACTCAGGAGGTGCCCTGGTGAGCACGACCGTGGCGTTCGTCGGACTGGGCCACATGGGTGGCCCGATGGCGGCCAACCTCGTCGGGGCCGGACACCGCGTCCTCGGCTTCGACCTGGTGCCCGAGCTGCTGGCCGCTGCCGCGGCGACGGGGGTGGAGCCGGCGGTCTCGGCCGCCGCCGCGGCCGCCGACGCCGACGTGGTGATCACCATGCTGCCGGCGGGCGGACACGTCCTCGCCCTGTACGGGGAGGGCGGCCTGCTCGGCGCCGCGCGGCCCGGCACCCTGTTCGTCGACTGCTCGACCATCGACGTGGCCGACGCGCGGGCGGCGCACGAGGCCGCCGGGGCGGCCGGTCACCGGTCCCTCGACGCGCCCGTCTCGGGCGGGGTGGTCGGCGCGCGGGCGGCGAGCCTCACCTTCATGGCGGGCGGCGGCGCCGAGGAGTTCGCGGCGGCGCAGCCGCTGCTCGGGGCGATGGGCAGGAAGGCCGTGCACTGCGGGGCGGCGGGCGCCGGGCAGGCCGCGAAGATCTGCAACAACATGATCCTCGCCGTCTCGATGATCGGTGTGAGCGAGGCCTTCGTCCTCGCCGAGAGCCTCGGCCTGGACCACCAGGCCCTCTACGACGTGGCGTCCACCGCCTCCGGCCAGTGCTGGGCCCTCACCGTCAACTGCCCCGTGCCCGGACCGGTTCCGGGCAGCCCCGCCAACCGTGACTACCTGCCCGGCTTCGCCGCGCCCCTGATGGCCAAGGACCTCGCCCTGGCGGCGAACGCCCTGCGGGCCGGCGGGGTGGAGGCTCCGCTGGGCCTGAAAGCCGCCGAGCTGTACGCCGACTTCGCCGCGGGCGAGGGCGCCGGCCTCGACTTCTCGGCGATCGTCCACACCCTGCGACCCCGGAACGGAACATCCGCATGACCTACGAAACCGTCCTGCTGGAGCGCAAGGGCCGGGTGGCCCTCCTCACCCTCCACCGGCCGGAGGCCCTCAACGCCCTCGACCTCCGGGTGATGACCGAGGTGGTGGCCGCCGCGGAGGAACTGGACCGGGACCCGGAGGTCGGCTGCATCGTGCTGACCGGCTCCGCGAAGGCCTTCGCGGCCGGCGCCGACATCAAGGAGATGCGGCCGCGCAGCTACATGGACATGTACCTCTCGGACTGGTTCACGACGTGGGACCGGCTCGGCCAGGTCCGTACGCCCACCCTCGCGGCGGTCTCCGGCTACGCCCTGGGCGGCGGCTGCGAGCTCGCCATGATGTGCGACATCCTGCTCGCCGCGGACACCGCGAGGTTCGGGCAACCCGAGATCAAGCTCGGGGTGATCCCGGGGATCGGGGGTTCCCAGCGGCTCACCCGGGCCGTCGGCAAGGCCAAGGCGATGGAACTGTGCCTGACGGGCCGCACCATGGACGCGGTCGAGGCCGAACGGGCCGGCCTGGTCTCCCGGATCGTCCCGGCCGACGAGTTGCTGTCCGAGGCCCTCGCGGTCGCCGAGACCGTCGCCGGGATGTCGAAGCCGGTCGCGATGATGGCCAAGGAGGCCGTGAACCGGGCCTTCGAGACCACCCTCGCCGAGGGCGTCCGCTTCGAACGCCGGCTGTTCCACGCGGCCTTCGCCACGGCCGACCAGGAGGAGGGCATGTCCGCCTTCGTGGACAAGCGCCCGCCCCGCTTCACGCACCGCTGAGCCACGCGCGGGGACCGGGTGCGAAGCCTCCGTGCCCAGTACGGCGCCGGCGAACAGTCCTGCGGCCATCCTCGGGAGGCGACGACGGAGCCGATGTACTTGTTCATCGACTCCGTACCGCCGAGAGCGGTCGCAAGAGCCGAAACCGGCCAGAGGCGTACTTCCGGCATTTCCCTTCGGATCGGACTGCGGCCGCCGCATTGTTCGGGGAATGTACGGATGGCGGCGCGCCCACCGGAAGGGCGGGGCGGCCCGGTTAGCATCGATGCTGCCAACCGCGGCTGAGAGGCAGTGATGACGGAGTCCAGGGGCCTCGTACTGATCGTCGAGGACGAGCGCCACATCTCCGACGTGCAGCGCCTCTATCTGACCCGCGAGGGTTTCGGTGTCCACGTCGAGGCCGACGGGTCCGCCGGTCTCGCGGCGGCGCGGCGCATGCACCCGGTGGCGATCGTCCTGGACATCGGCCTGCCCGGCATGGACGGCATCGCCTTCTGCCGCGCACTGCGGGACGCCGGCGACTGGACACCGGTCCTGCTGGTCACCGCCCGCGGTGAGGAGGCCGACCGGATCCTCGGCCTCGAACTCGGCGCGGACGACTACCTGACCAAGCCGTTCTCACCGCGCGAGCTGGTCGCCCGGGTCAAGACCGTACTGCGCCGGGCGGCCGGCCCGCCGGGTCCGCCGCCGACCGGGAGCGCCGGCCGCCTGAGCGTGGACCCGGTCAGCCGTACCGTCCGCCGCGACGGCGAGCCGGTCGAGCTCACCGCCACCGAGTTCAACCTGCTCTCCCACCTCCTGCGGCACGCGGGCCAGGTCTTCACCCGCGAGCAACTGCTCTCCCAGGTATGGGGGTACCCCGGCTACCGGGACACCCGCATGGTCGACGTCTTCGTCTCGCAGGTACGCGCCAAGCTCGGCGACGCGAGCCCGATCCGTACGGTCCGCGGCGTCGGGTACAGCGCGACGGCTCCCGGCCCGTGAACCGCGCCGGCCCTGGCTCCCTCGCACGCAAGATCGTGGTGCTGACCACCGTGGTGGCGGCGCTCGCGGTGGCCCTCACCGGACTGATCGCCTGGCAGACCGCCGCACACGGGGCCGAACAGCGCGAGCGTGACCAGCTGGCACGCCAGGCGACGGTGCTCAGCCGCCTGCCGGCCGTGTCCGAGGCGCTGTTCACCGGCGCCCAGGTCCTGGCAGGGCCCAACGGGGTGCAGATCGCGGTCATCGCCCCGGACGGCGCCGTCCACGGAACCGCCGGCCCCGCCGTCGACAGGACGTCCAAATCGGCCCTGCTGGCAGGGGATCCGGTCTCCACCACCGGCATCCTCGGCGGCCAGGAGGTGCTGCTGGTCGGGCAGCCCGCCGTACGCGGCGGAGCGGTGGTGCTGACCGAGCCGTACACGGTCGTCACCGAGGACACGAACCGGATCCGCCGCAACGTCGTCGTCCCGCTGGTCGTCGGCATGCTCGGCGCGGCCCTGGCCGGAGCGCTCCTCGCCCGCCGGATCGCCCGTCCGCTCGTGACGGCCGCACAGATCGCGCACCGGCTCGCCGACGGCGAACGCGGCGTACCGGCCCCGGTCGACGGCCCCCGGGAGACCGCGGACATCGGGCGCGCCCTCAACGTGCTGGACGAGGCGCTGGCCCACAGCGAGAACCGGCAGCGCGAGTTCCTGCTCTCCGTCTCCCACGATCTGCGCACCCCGCTGACCGCGCTCCAGGGATACGCCGAGGCACTCGCCGACGGCCTGATCGAGCCGGATCGGGTACCCGAGGTCGGCGGCATCCTGGCCGACGAGACCCGGCGCCTGGACCGGTTCCTCGGGGACCTGCTGGACCTGGCCCGGCTGGAGGCCGACGACTTCCGCCTGGACGTGGCCCCGGCCGACCTCACCGCGCTCGTCTCCGAGGCCGCCGCGTTCTGGACCGGACTGTGCGCACGCCACGGCGTCGACCTCCGGCTCGAACGGCCGGACCGGCCCGTCGTCGTCGCGACGGACGCCTTCCGGGTCCGGCAGCTGATCGACGGGCTGGTGCAGAACGCGCTGCGGGTCACCCCCGAGGGAGCGCCCCTGGTCCTCGCCGTCCGCGCGAGTGCCACGGGCGGCGGGGCCGAACTGCAGGTCCGTGACGGCGGGCCCGGACTCACCGACGACGACGTACGCATCGCCTTCGACCACGGCGCCCTCCACGAGCGCTACCGGAACACCCGCCCGGTCGGCAGCGGCCTGGGGCTGGCCATCGCCCACCGCCTGACCGGCCGACTCGGCGCCGGCATCCGGGTCGAGGGCCACGGCCCCGAAGGCGGCGCCTGCTTCACGGTCACCCTCCCGCCGGAGCCCGCCCCCGCGTGAGCCCGGCGGGGGCCCGGCGGGAGCCTCCCGTACATTCCCCGAACAATGCGCCCACGGCCCCCTTACACACACCGCGCACAGTGGCCCCATGAACACTCAATCGGCCCAGCGGCCGGGACTCCTGCACCGGAGCGGGCACTGGTGCGCCCGGCACGCCTGGCGGGTCGTCGCCCTGTGGGTACTGGCACTGGTCGGCCTCGGGCTCGCCAACCACACGTGGGGCGGCTCCTACGCGGACAGCTTCTCCCTCCCCGGTACCAGCACCCAGACGGGTGCCGACCTGCTGACCGCCCACACCACCGGGTCCGGCGGCACGGCCTCCGCCATCGTGATCACGACCGAGGAGGGCGCGGTCACCGATCACCGGGCGGCGATCGGCACGGCCGTCGCCGATCTGGGCCGGCTCCCGGACGTCCTGTCGGTGACCGACCCGCTCACCACCCCGGGGGCGGTCTCCCCGGACGGCGGGACCGCCCAGGTGACCGTGCGCTTCGACGGGAACCCGGCGAGTTTCGACCCCGCCTACCTCGCCGAGGTGGACCGCGCCGTCGAACCGCTGCGCGCCGACGACGTCACCGTCGAGTACGGGGCCCCGCTCGGCCAGCTGGCCAGCCCGAAGTCCGCCGACCGCGCCTCGGAGGCGATCGGCCTGGCCGTCGCCGTGCTCGTCCTGCTGATCGGCTTCGGCAGCGTCGCCGCCACCGGCCTGCCCCTGGTGACGGCCGTGATCGGCCTGGCCGTGAGCCTGTCCGGGCTCGGGCTGCTCGCCGGGCACTTCGGCTTCGCCCAGGCGGCCCCGACCCTGGCCGCGATGATGGGCCTCGGCGTCGGCATCGACTACGCGCTCTTCCTCGCCACCCGCTACCGGGCGCTGCTGCACGCCGGAACCGAACCCGCCGAGGCGGTCGGCCGTACGGTCGCCACCAGCGGCCGGGCCGTGCTGGTCGCCGCCGCCACCGTGGCCATGGCCCTGGGCGGGCTCTGCGCCTCCGGCGTGGGCTTCATCGGCGCCCTCGGTGTCGCCGCCGGACTCAGTGTCCTCGTGGCCGCCGCGGCCTCCGTGACGCTGACCCCCGCCCTGCTGGGCCTGCTCGGCCGCCGCATCGACCGCTTCCACGTCCGCGAGCCGGTCGCGGAACCGACCGGTGAGGCCGACGTCTGGCACCGCTGGGCCGTCCGGGTGAGCCGCCGCCCGTGGCTGTTCCTCGTCAGCGGCCTGCTCGTCCTCGGCGTGCTCGCCGTCCCCGTCGCGTCAATGCAGCTCGGACACGTCGATGCCGGCGCCCAGTCCACCAGCCGGACCGACCGCCGCGCCTACGACCTGATCACCGAGGGCTTCGGTCCCGGTGCCAACGGCCCGCTCACCGTCGTCACCCACCTCGACAGCCGGCACGTCGAGAGCGAGAGCCTGCGCCAGGACCTCGCGGCCTCGCTCCGGCGCGATCTGGCCGCCGTACCGGGCGTCGCCTCCGTCACTCCCCCAGTCCCCAGCCCCGACCACGCCCTGATCGTCACCACGGTGGTTCCCACCACCGGCCCGCAGGACGCGGCCACCGCCGACCTGATCCACACCCTGCAGGACGAGACGGTGCCGCGGACGCTGTCGGGCACGGGGGCCACCGGCTACGTCACCGGCACGACCGCCGCCGCCCAGACCTTCACCGACACCCTCGCCGCCAAACTCCCCCTGATCATCGCCGTGGTCGTCGCCGCCGCGTTCCTGCTGCTGCTCACCGTGTTCCGCAGCCCGCTCGTGGCGCTCAAGGCCGCCGTGCTCAATCTCTTCTCCATCGCCGCCGCCTACGGCGTGGTCGTCGCGGTGTTCCAATGGGGCTGGGGAGGCGCACTGCTGGGCATCACCGAGAAGGTGCCCGTCGAGTCCTACGTACCGATGATGATGTTCGCGATCGTCTTCGGGCTCTCCATGGACTACGAGGTCTTCCTGCTCTCCCGGATCCGCGAGACCTGGCTGCGGTACGGGGACAACCACCTGGCCGTCGCCACCGGACTCGCCGCCACCGCCCGCGTCATCACCTGCGCGGCGCTGATCATGACCAGCGTGTTCCTGGCGTTCCTGCTCTCCACCAACGTCGCCGTCAAGATGCTCGCGCTGGGCCTCGGCGTCAGCGTCGTCATCGACGCCACCGTGGTGCGCCTGCTGCTGGTGCCCGCGTCCATGTACCTCCTCGGGCGCGCCAACTGGTGGCTCCCCGGCTGGCTGGACCGCTTCCTTCCTCATCTCGACCCCGAGGGGCCCGCCGCCGGGCCCGAGCCCGCCGCCGGATCGGATCCCGCGCCGGAGACCGGTACCGAGCCCGGTCTGGCGCCCGCCCGAGGAGACCTCCGATGAAGCACCCCTTGAGGAGGACCTGGGCCGCCCTGCGCCGCCGTCTCGTCCTCACGGTCACGGTCACCGTGGTCCTGCTGGCCGTCGTGGCCACGGGCACGGCCGAGTACACGGTCCGCCACCGCATCCAGAACCGTGTCGCGAAGGCGGCCCCGGGTCTCGGCGACGACGTGTCGGTCGGTGTCGCCGACGGCTGGGCCCTGTGGGACCTGGCGCACGGGAGCATCCCCCGGCTCGACGTCAGCAGCGACGACGCCCGGGTCGGGCGGCTCTCCCAGGTCCGCGTCCGGGCCCGGCTGGACGACGTCCGCCTCGGCGGGACGACCACGGTCGCCGCCTCCCACGTGGACGTGACGGTCTCCACGCAGTCCCTCGCCGCCGCGATCCGCGGCGCCGTACCGTCTGTGGCGGTGGCCGCGGTCACCACCGACCCGGCGAAGGGGACGGTCCTCGCGGACGTCGGCCCGGGCGGTCTCGGGCGGCTGACGCTGCGTCCGGTACTCGCGGACGGCAAGGTCACCCTCGCCGTGGACGGGCTCACCCTGTTCGGCCGCCCGGTCCCCACCGACCGGCTCGGGATCGGCGCCGGCGGCTTCGGCCCGCAGGCGGGCGTGCCGAAGGAGTACCCGCTCGGGCTCGCCGCCACCTCCGCGGAGGTCCGGCCCGACGGTCTGCACGTCGCCCTGTCCGGCGGACCCAGCACCCTGTCCGACGCCTGACGTCCACCGCTCGACCGCATTCGCCCGGAACGTTCCGTACCCGCCCGGTGGCCGGATCCCGACGCACGACCGAGGCGTTCGACCAACCGTACGCACGGCCCCAGTTGGCGGCGGGTACGGTTCCGGCATGGATGTTTCCGCAATCAGTTCGACCGAGGACGACGACATCACCCCGGCGGCGGTGATCAAGGACATCGCCCGTCAGCAGCTGGTGAAGCGGGGCGCCGCCGGACTGTCCCTGGATGCGGTGGTCCGCGACGGCGGCCTTCCCGCCGCCGATGTCGAAGCCGTCTTCCCGCACCGCGACGATCTGCTGACCGCACTGGTCATCGACGCCTACGACGCGTCCGGCGCGGCGATGGAGCAGGCCGACCGGGCCGCCGCGGAGGGCGGCGCGTCCGGGGGCGCCCGGCTCCTCGCCGTCACCCGCGCGCTGCGGCGGTGGTCCTTCGAGAACCCCGCCGAGTTCACCCTGATCTACGGCTCACCCGTGCCCGGCTACGACGCCCCGCAGGACACGGTCCCGGCGGCCTCGCGCACCCCCGCGGTTCTCGCTGGCATCGTGCGCTCCGCGCTGGAGGCCGGTGAACTCACCCCGCCCCGGCGGTCGGTGCCCGGTCCGCCGCTGCTGCTGCCGGAGGCCGTGCAGCTCTTCGGCGGTGCGCCCGGGGCTCCGTTCGAGGACGTCGTCGAGCGCGGCATGGTCCTGTGGAGCGGTCTGATCGGCCTCCTGGTGTTCCAGGTCTTCAGCCGTACCCACGACAGTGTCCGGGACGAGGCCGCGTTCTTCGACTACGCCGTCGCCGTGTCCGCCGAGAGCATCGGCCTCGTGGTCCCCCTGGCCGGGCAGACCGGCTGACCCGACCGACCCATCCGCCCCGCGCGCGACCCACGCGACACCGGCAGAAATCCAGGACGTGAACACCACCAGGACCCTTTGCTTCGTCATAGCCGCGCTCTCGTCGTACGCGGCGCTCGTCTACCGGCTGTGCCAGGCGCGGCGCAGCTGGAAGGACGGCGCGTACCGCACGCTGATCGCCACGCTGCTGCTCCAGTGCCTCACCTTCACGATGGGCGCCCTGGCCATGGGGGGCGGGCCCCTGCTGGGGGTCGGCAACCTCGCCGTCCTGCTCATGCACCTGTCGGCGGTCGCCTTCTGCGTCAGCGCGCAGATCATCCTGCTGCGGTGGGCCGCGGCGGACGAGCGGTCCGTCCGCAGGACCCGCTACTGGGTGGTCACCGGCATCGCTCTCGATGTGCTGCTGACGGCCCTCTTCCTCCTCGCCGACGGCACCGCCCGGCCGGCGTCGGACTTCGACGGCACCAGCGAGCCGCTGCTGCTCACGTACCTCCTGGCCTTCATCGTCTCCCAGGCGATCCCGTGCGTCACGATCTACCTCCAGTGCGGGCCGTACGCGCGGATGACCGACAACGCCTCGCTGCGCCAGGCCCTGCGGCTGCTCTCGGTCACCGCCGTGGTCCTGTTCCTCTACTGCGCGGCCAGGACGGTCAACATCCTCACGGCGGCCGGCGGGGTCGACATCGGGGCCTGGAAGGTGGCGGCTTCGGTGTTCAGCGCCGCGGGCATCGTCATGCTCTCGCTCAGCCTGACCAACTCCTCCTGGGGCCCGGCGGCGAGCCGGCTCCTGGAGTGGGCCCGTACCTACCGGTCGTACCGGGCGCTCTACCCGCTCTGGCGGGACCTGTACGAGTCCTCCCCGGACATCGCCCTGGAGCCGCCCGGCGCCTCGGTGTCCGACCTCGGCTACCGGCTGCACCGCCGGGTCGTCGAAATACGCGACGGGTGGCGGGACTTGCGTCCGTACATCGACCGGAGCACCGGCGAGGGGTGCGATCCGGCCAAGGAGGTGAGCGCGGAATCGCGGCAGGCCTTCACCGAAGCCACACAGATCAAGCGGGCCTTGCAGGCAAAACTGACCGGGACGGTCCCCCGGAACAACAAAGACGAGGGTGACTTCGACGACCGGGACACGAACAACTTCGCGGCAGAGCTGGCATGGCTCACCCAAGTGGCAGCCGCCTACAGTAAGCTCGGCAAGGCGAGTTGAGAACTCCCGCCCGGTTTGCATCCCCCGTCAAACCGGGCGGGTATCCCGTTTCCCCGCTGCTTGGCGGCCGGACGGGTGGCTCCCGCCCGGACTGGCCCGGCCCATCCCCCGAGGGCCGGGCCAGTCCGATGTCACCGGCGACCAAATGTGCGTCCCCCGTGAACGCAAGTTAGCTGCCAGCTATCCGGCCGGACCCCACGTTCGCCGAGTCCTGGCCAATTGTCAACTGACAGCTAATCTGTGAAACTGACGTATAGCTGAGAGCTATACGGAGGAGGCGACGGGAGGATGGTTCACCATGACCGGGACCGAGCACGACACCGGGAACGGGAGTGAGGAACGCCCCCTGCTCGCGGTGCGCCTCGACGACCTGTTCAGAACGGTCCGCCCCAAGGGCAGGCACTGGACCAACGCCGAGGTCGCGGACGAGCTGAAGCGGGTCACCCCCGAACTCAAGGTCGGGGGCGTGTACCTGTCGCAGCTGCGCACGGGGAAGCGCTCCAACCCGTCACCCGATCTCCTGTCCGCCCTGGCCCGTTTCTTCGGCGTCTCGGTCGCCTACTTCTTCGACGACAAGGTCGCCGAGTCCGTGCTCGGCGAGCTCGCCGCCATCGAGGCGCTGCGCCAGTCCGGGGTGCGCGCCGTGGCGATGCGGGCGGCCGGGATGAAGAAGGAGAACCTCCAGGCCATCACGGCCATCATGGACCAGTACCGGCAGATGCAGGGCCTGCCGCCCGTCGCCGACCCCTCCGAGCCGGGATGAGGGGCGCCCGCAAGGAGCGGTCCGCCGACCACGACCGCCGCAGCCGGCTCAAGAAGCTCCGCAAGGCCGGAGCGCAGCGGATCGCGGAACTCGATCTGCCGAGGGCGACCGACGTGGCCGAGCTGTGCCGCCACCTCGGGGAGGTACGCGACCGCCCGATCATCCTGGTCCCGATGCAGATGCCCTCCTCGCATCCGTGCGGCATGTGGGTCGCCGCGCGCGACGAGGACCTCATCTTCTACGACGCCAACACCACCGGCGCTCATCAGGAGCACATCATCTTGCACGAGCTCGGCCACATCATCTGCTGCCATCGCGGGGCAGGCGGGCTGGACGGGGCGGCCGCACGCCTCCTCTTCCCCAACCTCGACCCCGAACTCGTCCGCGACATGCTCCTGCGCGCGACCTACGACGACGTCCAGGAGCAGGAGGCGGAGATCATCGCCTACCTCCTCTCCCAGCGGATCGGCGACGCCGGGCGGCGGCCCGCCGGGGCGCCGGGCGCGGGGGACGACGAGGACGGCAATTCCGCCAGGAGCGCCACACTCAGCCGCATCGAACGCACCCTGATCTGAGATGGACCACTCAGCGGGCGGCCACCTCTTCGGCGAGGATCGACACGGCCCGTCCGATGTCGTCCTCGTGGTGCTCGCTGGTGACGAAGAACCGCAGTCTCGACAGTCCCTCCTCCACGGCGGGGTGGAAGATCGGGTCCGCGACGACGCCCCGGGCGAACAGCCGGTCCGCGACGCGCAGGGTCCTCACGGAATCGCCGAGGATGCACGGCACGATGGGTGTGCCGCCGCTGGAGCCCGTCGCCAGACCCGCCGCGGTGGCGAGCCGGAGGAAGAGCCCGGAGTTCCGCCTGAGCGCGCGCACCCGCTGCGGCTGCGCGGCGAGCAGTTCGGTGGCGGCCAGCGCGGCGGCCGCGTTGGCGGGAGTCAGGCCGACGCTGTAGACGAAGCCGGGGAGCGTGTGGCGCAGCCAGCGCACCGTTCTGGCCGAGCCGGCGAGGTAACCGCCGCAGCTGGCGAGGGCCTTCGAGAGGGTGCCCATCCACAGGTCCACCTCGGACCGGTCGACGCCGTACAACTCGCCCACTCCGCGGCCGTGTTCGCCGACGGTGCCGATGCTGTGGGCCTCGTCGACCAGGAGCAGGGCGCCGTAGCGCTTCTTCAGCTCGACCAGGGCGGGCAGGTCGACGAGGTCGCCGTCCATGCTGTAGGCGCCCTCGACGGCGATCAGCACCCGCCGGAACCGGGACCTGTTGAGCCGCAGCATGTGCTCCAGCCGCCCCATGTCGTTGTGGGCGAAGGGGCGTCGCGCCGCCCCGGACAGGGCACAGCCCTGGAGGATGCTGTCGTGGGCGAGCGCGTCGTGCAGCACGAGGTCCTCGGGACCGACGAGGTGCCCGATCGCGGTGACGTTGGTGGCGTGGCCGCTCACCAGGGTCAGGCAGTCGTCGACTCCGAGGAAGTCGGCCAGCGCCCGCTCCAGCCTTACGGTCAGCTCCCGTTCGCCGGAGAGCACGCGGCTCGCGGAGACGGAGGTGCCGTACCGCTCCACCGCCCGGTGCACGGCTTCGTCGACCGCCGGATGACCGGAGAAGCCGAGGTAGTTGTAGCTGCCGAAGGACAACAGGGACCGCCCGCCGATGACGGTCGTGTCGCGGATGTTGCCCTCGTGGACCCGGAAGTAGGGGTTGGCCGCGCCGCTGTCGCCGATCCGGCCGAGGCGCTGCTCGAACTCGCCCACCTCGGGGAACTCGTCGATGACGGCCGTCCCGGCGGCCCATGCGGCGCCCTCCTGCCGGAGGGCCGGTTCGGCGGGAGCGGGAGCGGAAGCGGAAGCGGAAGCGGAAGCGGGATCCGTGCCCGGATCCGTGCCCGGGTGGACGAGTCCGATCAGCCGGCCGATGGTGAGTCCGGGCGAGAACAGCTCCTCGGACCGGAAGCCCGGTATGCGCTGGGCGATGCGGACTCCGAGCTCCTGCAGCATCAGGGAGTCGAATCCGAGGTCGGCCACCAGCGTCAGGTGTTCGCTCAGCTCGGAGGGCGGGAAGACACCGGTCCGCGCGACCTCTTCACGCACGAGGGACACGACGGATGCGGCCGGGACGGCGGACACGGCCGGTGCGGCGGGTGCCTCGGGGATCGTCCCGGCGGGATCCGGGACCTCGCGCGCCGCATCGTCCACGACCCAGTGGCGGCGCGGGGCCAGCGGGCTCGGGGGCAGGGTGCACGGGGGTGTCCGCACCGCCGTGGGCGGCCGTGGCACGGCGGCTGCGGCCGTGTGCTCGGTGAGTCCCTCCGTACGGCCCGCCGCGAGGGCGGCGGCCGCCGCCGTGAGCCGGGCGACGGCGTCGGCTCCGTCCCGGGCCACCAGGGTGAGGCACTGCGTGAGGGGTGCGCGGCGGGCGAGGGTGGCCGCCACCGCGGCGGCCGGGAGCCGGTCTCCGGCGATGGTGTCCGCGAGCTCCCGGGCGTAGCGGGCCAGTCCGTCACGGTCGCGCGCGCTGAGGGCCAGTACGTGCGGTCCGTCGTCCGGCGCCGCGGACGCCGCCGGGCCGGCCGGGGCCGTGGTGCACTCCTCCAGCACCAGGTGGACACCGGTGCCGCCGAAGCCGAAGGCGCTCACCCCCGCCCGGCGCGGACCTCCGCGCTCCGGCCACGGAATCGCCTCCGTGGCCACCGTGAGCCGGGCGGCGTCGAATCCGGAGCGGTCGGCCAGGTCGCACTCCGGCTGCGGGGGTATCACGCCCCTCTGCACGGCCAGGACCGACTTGACGAGCCCGGCGATCCCGGCGGAGTTCAGCGAGTGTCCGACCACCGCCTTCACGGCGCCGAGGTAGGCCGGTTCGGCGTGCTCACCGCGCAGTTCGCGCAGGACACCGAGCTCGACGGGGTCGCCGACGGTGGTCCCGGTGCCGTGCGCCTCCAGATAGCCCACCGCGTCCGGGGCCAGGCCCGCGTCGCGGTAGGCCCGGCGCAGCGTGCGGAGCTGACCGGCCGCCTGGGGGTGCAGGCCGCCCTGCACGGTCCCGTCGTTGGCCGTTCCCACGCCGCGGATCACCGCGTAGACCCGGTCGCCCGCCGCCAGGGCGTCGGTCAGGGGCCGCAGCACCAGGACCCCGGCGCCCTCGCCGAGGACGAACCCGTCGGCCTGCGCGCCGAAGGGCAGGCAGCGGCCGCTGCGCGAGAGGGCGCCGATCCGGCACAGCCCCACCAGCAGGTCGGGGGTGAGTACGAGTTGGGCGCCGCCGGCCAGGGCTATGCGGGAGCGGCCCGCGCGCAGCGCGTGCACCGCGTTGGCCACGGCCATGAGTCCGCCCGAGCACGCCGAGTCCAGGGCGTAACTCTCGCCGTGCAGGTCGAAGACCGAACTGATGCTGTTCGGGCCCATGTTGAGCAGGAGCCCGGCCACGGAGGTGCCGTTGAGCCCGTCGACGGCGCGTACCGATGCCGCCAGGTGCGGGTGGGTGTGCCGCGCCCCGAACTCGCCACCGGCCAGCTGGCGCATCCGGATCTGCAGGGTGCTGAGTTCGCGGTAGCCGCCCTCGGTGAGCGCCGTGATCACCGAGGTCTCCTCGCGGTCGAAGCCGTCGGCCTCCCACCCCGCGTCCTGGATGGCCTCGCGGGCGAGATCGATCAGCAGCCTGGCCTGCGGATCCATCGCGCGGGCCCGGCGCGGCGGGATGCCGTAGTGGGCCGCGTCGAAGTGGCCCGTTTCCGGCAGCAGCGCCATGGTGTCGGTGTACGCGGAAGAGGTGTCACGGAGGTTGTCGCCCCTGAAGGCCGCGGTGCGCCACCGCGCGTCCGGGATCGCCCCGAACTGTGCCTTCGGGGCCGTCAGGAGCCTCCAGTACTGGTTCACATCGCGCGCTCCCGGGAACCGGCACGCCATCCCCACGACGGCGATGCCTTCTCGCCGCGGCCTCCTGGAGTCCTCCATGTGGTCATCCCGTCCTGTCAGCCGTGTCAGCCGTGTCAGCCGTCGGCCGCGAGCCGTGCGCGCCACCATTCCACGGTCGCCTCGACCTGCTCGTCGACGGGGGTGGACCGTACCGCGAGCGCGACCTCGCAGGCACTCGAATCCACGACGAACGGGCGGTCGAACTGGTAGCGGATCTCCTTCAGTTCGCGGATCAGCGGGGAGAAGAGCGAGGCCACGCCGATCACGGCCGACGGGAGCCGCCGTACGGCGACCGGCCCCGTCCCGGCCCGCGCGCACAGTCGCCCCACCATCTCCCGTACGGACAGCGGGGGCTGGGTCGGGGCGTGCCAGGCGCGTCCCCAGGCCCGCTCGTCCTGCGCGGCCGCGCACAGCGTCCGGGCGACATCGGGAAGGTAGGTCCAGCTGTGCGGGGCGTCGGGGTCCCCCAGGGTGGTGACCGGCTTGCCGCGCAGCAGCGGCGGCACGACCCGTGCGGCCAGGTGACCGCCGTCGGTGACGCCGGGTCCGAAGAAGTCCGAGGCGCGTACCTCCACCGCCCTGATCCGGCCCTGCCCGTGCAGTTCCCGCGCCCGCTCCCACACCTCGGCGCGTACCCGCCCCTTGGGGCCGGTCGCCGCGAGCGGCAGTTCCTCGGTCATGGGGCCGTCCACCGGGCCGTAGCCGTAGAGGTTTCCCAGCATGACGAGGACGGCCCCGGTCGCCTCGGCCGCGGCGCAGAGGGACGAGGACAGCGCGGGCCAGTCGTCCGCCCAGCGGTGGTAGGGCGGCGCGGCGCAGTTGTGGATCGCCGCCGCGCCCCGCGCGGCCCCGGACAGCCGATCGGTGTCCGTCGCGTCGAGCGCGACGTGCTCGATCCCGGGTTCCGGGCTCCGGCCCGATCTGGTGACGACCCTTACGGTATGGCCCTGTTCGGCGAGGAGCCGGGCGGTGGCGGCGCCGGCGGGCCCGAAACCAATGACGACTTGGAAGCTCACGTGCGCACACTAGCGCGAGCGAACGGCGCCCCCTTCCGCCGAGAACGTCTCCCGGCCAGCGCGGGAGCGTGAACCGCCGGACACTGGGGTCATGAGCGGCAACCCCGGCGACGCCCCGGCCGGCACCGCCGGCGGCGCCCGAGGCGGTGCCCCCGCCGGCCGGCCGGACAACGGGCCCGCCGTCTCGCGCCAGGAGTTCGACGCACTGTTCGCTTCGGTCCGTACGTGGGGCCGGTGGGCCGAGGCCGACCGCGGGGCCTGGAACGGGGTGACGGCCGACCATGCGCGCAGGGCCGCCGCCGCGGTCAGGGACGGGACGGTGGTCCCGATGGCACGGCCCTGGGACACCCGCCCCGGCCCGGACAACGCGAAGCCCGCCCTGCACTACATGTCCGACCTCGGCGACGTACAGGCCCCGGAACCGTCCGTCCACAAGGACTTCCTGGCCGCCGACTACCACGGCAAGAGCGTGACCCACCTCGACGCGCTGTCACACATCGCCTACCGAGGGCAGCTGTACGACGGGCGCGCGGCGCGGGAGTCCGTCGACGCGGCGGGTGCCCGCTTCGGCGCGGTGTCGGCGCTGGGCCCCCTGGTCACACGGGGCGTCCTGGTCGACCTGCCCGCCGTCCTCGGGGTCGATTGGCTGGAACCGGGTCGTGCGGTGCACGCGCGGGACGTCGTCGCCGCGCAGGAGGCGCTCGGCGTGACCATCGGGGACGGCGACGCGGTACTGCTGCGCTCCGGGGCCTTGCGCCGGCGCCGGGAGCTCGGCCCCTGGAACCCCGACACGGCGAGTGCGGGCTGGCACGTGGACGCCCTGCCGATGCTGGCCGAGCGCGCCGTCGCACTGCTGGGCGGCGACGGGGACAGCGACGTACGGCCTTCGCCGGTCGAGGGGGTGCACTCCCCCGTCCACGCGCTCGCCGTCACGGCGATGGGGGTGCCGCTGCTGGACAACCTCGACCTCGAACCGCTCTCGGCGGCGTGCGCCGAGGCGGGCCGCTACACGTTCCTGCTCGTCGTGGCACCGCTGAACGTCCCCGGCGGCACGGGCTCGCCCGTCAATCCGGTCGCGGTCCTGTGACGCGGGCACCCGCTGATCGCTTCGCTCCCAGACCTCATTGCCGAAATGGGAGGAATATACTCAAATCTGGCGATCGAGGGTGCTCCGGTGAGGGGAAGTGATGCACATGGGGGTCGTCGGAGACCGCATCGGCCCCGTGCGATTCCGTGACCGATTCCTGCAGGGCGAGTCGGTCGAGGGAAGTGTGAGAAGTCCGATCCTGAGCTCGTGGCAGCGCAGTCGGCTGCTGGGGCTGTCGCCGGAGCAGTCCGAGCTCCCGTACCAGGAGGGCTGCGACCCGGACGGTCCGCTGCTGCGCGCCGCCGAGCCCGTACTCGACCGGCTCCAGAGCATCTTCGCGGGCAGCCGCACCAACATCTGCCTCGCCGACGGTCACGGCATGGTCCTCGCCCGCCGCTTCGGCGAGAAATCCATGCTCAAGGAGCTCGCCCCGATCCAGATCCTCCCCGGGTTCGTCTTCGCCGAGCAGGTGGCCGGTACGAACGGCATCGGCCTCACCCTCGCGGAGAGGCGCCTGTGCCAGGTCTACGGCGCCGAGCACTTCGCCGAGCGCTCCCAGTCGAGCGCCTGCACCGCGATCCCCCTGCGCGACCAGCTCAGCGGGCACATCCAGGGCGTCCTGTGCCTCGGATACCCCTACACCGACGCGGACCCGGCGCTGATCCCCGTGGTGCGCAAGGCGGCCGAGGCCATCGAACGACGGCTGATGGACCAGAGTTCGGCGCGCGAGCACGGCCTGCTGCAGGCCTATCTCCACACCGCGAGCCTGGCCGTGAGCGGCGAGCACGGCCTCGACGGGCACCCGGTGGCGATGGCCGACTTCCTCCAGAGCGAGCTGGAGCAGAGCGACCAGGCGACCCTGAAGGAGAAGGCCACGGAGCTGATGTCCGGGGACCGGCGGGCCGCCGCCGAAGTGCCCCTGTCCCGCGGCCGGTGGGTCACGCTGGTCAGCCGCCCCGTGACGAGCGCCGCCGGGGTGGAGGGGGTCGTCGTCGAGGCCCTGCTCCCCGAGGATTCGGAGCGGCACGCCCCCGCCCCCACCCACCCCCAGCCGCACGCCCCCGCCGGGGTGCCGCCCGCGTTCCGTCCTCACGTCACCCCCGGTCCGGAACCGGCGACGGTCCGCGCAGGCGGCGCACCGGGCGCCGGAGGCCCCGCCGGGGAGGCCGTCGCGGCGTCCGCCGCCGGCCCCGCCCAGGGCCGGGTCAGGGGGCTGGTGCTGGTCGGCGAGCCCGAGGTGGGCAAGTACGCCGTCGCGGCACGCCGGCGCCTGGAGCTGCTGGCCGAGGCCAGCAACCGCATCGGCACCACGCTGGACGTGAGCCGCACCGCCTGGGAGCTCGCCGAGACGGCCGTCCCGAGGTTGGCCGATTTCGTCACCATCGACCTGCCGGCGGCCGTACTGCTCGGGGAGGAGTCCCCCCATCCCACCACCGAGATGCAGCGCACGGTGGTCCACGGCATCCGCGAGGACTGCCCCTTCTACCCGGTCGGCGCGCAGATCAGTCTGCGGCCCACCACGCCCCACATGCGCTGCATAGCCACCGGGCAGCCGGTGCTCGAACAGGATCTGCGGGCCGCCTTCGGCTGGATCGCCCAGGACCCCCGGCACGCCGAACGGCTCCTCGCCCACAACATCCACTCCCTCATCACGGTCCCCCTGCTCGCCCGCGGTGCCGTCCTCGGCGTCGCGAGCTTCTACCGCTCGCAGGACCCGGCCCCCTACGGGGACGACGACCGCTCGCTGGCCCAGGAACTCGCCGCCCGCGCCTCCCTGTGCATCGACAACGCCCGCCGCTACACCCGCGAACACACCCTCGCCCTGTCCCTGCAGCGCAGCCTGCTCCCCCGCGACCTCCCCGAGCAGAGCGCCGTCGAGGTCGCCCACCGCTACCTGCCCGCCGAGTCGGGCGTCGGCGGCGACTGGTTCGACGTCATCCCCCTGTCCGGGGCCCGGGTCGCCCTCCTCGTCGGCGATGTCGTCGGCCACGGACTGCACGCCGCCGCCACCATGGGCCGACTGCGCACCGCCGCCCGCAACTTCGCCGAGCTGGAGCTGGCCCCCGACGAGCTCCTCACCCACCTGGACAACCTGATGGTGCGCCTCGACCGGGAGGAGGGCGGGGACGGTCCCGGCTCGGGCAGCACCGGCATCGTCGGCGCCACCTGCCTGTACGCGATCTACGACCCCACCTCCCAGCAGTGCACGATGGCCCGCGCCGGCCACCCTCCGCCCGCGCTGGTCCGACCCGACGGCACCGTATCCCTCCTCGACCTGCCCGCCGGTCCCCCGCTCGGCCTCGGCGGCCTGCCCTTCGAGTCGGCCGAGATCCGGCTCCCCGAGCACAGCCAGCTCGTCCTCTACACCGACGGGCTCATCGAGGACCGCCACCGCGACGTCGACGTGGCCCTCGACGCCCTGAACCGGGCGCTGGCCCACCCGGACCGGACCCCGGAGGAAACCTGCCAGGCCGTCCTCGACGCCGTGGCGCCCGAGCACCCCGACGACGACATCGCGCTCCTCGTCGCCCGCACCCACGCCGTACCCGCGGACCGGATCGCCACCTGGGAGCTGGCCGCCGATCCGGCGCTCGTCTCCGAGGTCCGCGCCGCTTCCGTGAGCCAGCTGAACCGGTGGGGGCTGGAGGAGTCCGCGTTCGCCACGGAACTCCTGCTCAGCGAGCTGGTCACGAACGCCGTCCGGTACGGGACCGCGCCCATCCGGGTCCGTCTCATCCACGACCGCAACCTGATCTGCGAGGTGCACGACGCCAGCAGCAGCGCCCCGCGCATGCGCCAGTCGGCGACCACCGACGAGGGCGGCCGCGGCCTGTTCCTCGTCGCGCAGCTCGCCCAGTCCTGGGGCACCCGCTACACCACCGGCGGCAAGGTCATCTGGGCCGAGTGCAGCCTGGCCGCGACATGACCCCCGAATCCCCGGCCGTTCGGCCATTGGGGTCAAACAGTGCGGCGATATGCCGGGAATGAGCCCCTATGTCACCGTAGAGTGCCCCGTACCGTCGGGAAGAACTCGGAGGCCGACCCCCGGAGAAGTCTGTGCATGACGCTCCCGACACCTGGGCGAGCCCACCCTCGCATTCCGGTGCCGCACCGCTCGTCCGCATGCGCGGCCTGAGCAAACGGTTCGGCGGCACCCTGGCGCTGGACGCGGTCGACCTCGACATCCACCGCGGCAGCGTCCTCGCCCTACTCGGCCCCAACGGAGCCGGAAAGTCCACCCTCATCAAGCTGCTCGCCGGTGTCCACCACGCCGACGCGGGCGCGGTCACCGTGACCGGCCATCCCCTCGGCAGCCACGCCGCGACCCGGAACATGTCCTTCATCCACCAGGACCTCGGGCTCGTCCCCTGGATGACGGTGGCCGAGAACATCGCCCTGGGCGCCGGATACCCCCGCCGCCACGGGCTGATCTCCTGGCGGCGGACCCGGGAGCGCTGCGACGAGGCCCTGCAGATCGTCGCCGGGCATCTGGACGCCGACGCCCGGATCGCCCGCCTCGGGCCCGCCGAGCGCTCGCTCGTGGCCATCGCCCGCGCCCTCGCCACCCGGGCCGAGCTCATCGTGCTGGACGAGCCGACCGCCACCCTCCCCGCCGCGGACTGCGCGCGGCTGTTCGGCGTACTCCACACCCTGCGCGACCGCGGCCACGCGATCCTCTACGTCAGCCACCGGCTGGACGAGGTCTACCAGGTCGCCGACACCTTCGCCGTCCTGCGCGACGGCCGGCTGGTCGACCGGGGCCCGCTCGCCGGTCACAGCCCGGACCGGCTGGTGCGCGCGATCGTGGGCCACGCACCGGCCGCACGGACGCCGGGGCCTCCCCCCGCCGCCGGCCCGCCCGTGCTGAGCCTCGACAGGGTGCGGACCGTGTCCACCGGCGAAGTCAGCCTGGACCTGCGGGCCGGTGAGGTCCTCGGCATGGTGGGCCTGACCGGCGCCGGCCACATGGAGCTGGGCCGCGCCCTCGCCGGCGCCCTGCCGGTCCTCGGCGGGCGGGTCCTGCTCGACGGCCGGCCGTACCACCCGCGTACGGTCCACGCCGCTCTCGACTCCGGCGTCGGCTTCGTGGCGGCCAACCGTCAGGAGGAGGGCTGCGCCGCGGATCTGACCGTACGGGAGAACTTCCTGGCGAACCCGCGCGCGGCCGGCGCCCCCGCGGTGCGCTGGATCGGCCCCCGCCGCGAGCGCGCCCAGGCCACCGCCCTCATCGACCGGTTCTCGGTGCACCCCCGCGACAGCGAGGTGCCGATCGCCACCCTGTCCGGCGGCAACCAGCAGAAGGTCATGGTCGGCCGCTCGCTCCGGGGACGGCTGCGCCTGCTCGTCCTGGAGGAGCCGACCGCCGGGGTGGACGTCGGGGCCAAGGCCACCATCCACCGGCTGCTCGACGACGCCCTGGCCTCGGGCCTGGCGGTCCTGCTCATCTCCACCGATTTCGAGGAGGTCGCGGACGTGTGCCATCGCGCCCTGGTGTTCGTGCGCGGGAGCGTGAGCACCGAGCTGAGCGGTGCGGCCCTCACGGTCACCGAACTCACCCGGACCGCCTCGGCCATGCCCGCGATCACCGGCCCCACGGCGGACCGATGACCCTTCCCCCCACGCCTGCGCCCCCACCCCCGCCCGCGCCTCCCACTCCGCCTCGGCCGCGGTCCCCGCTGAACCGCCTGCGGGGTCACCACATCGGCGCCTACGGCCTGCTGGCGCTCGCCGTGCTGCTGTTCCTCGTCTTCTCCCTCGTCCTGCCGGACACCTTCCCCACCCGGGACAACGTCTCCTCGATCCTCTCCAACCAGTCGATCCCCGCCATCCTGGCCCTCGGCGCGACCATCCCCATCGCCACCGGCAAGTTCGACCTGTCCATGGGCTACGGCCTCGGCCTGGCCCATGTGATGGTGATGCAGCTCATCGTCGACACGGGCTGGCCCTGGCCGCTCGCCTGCCTCACCGTGGTCATCGGAGGGACACTGGTCGGCATCCTCAACGGCGTCATCGTCGAGTACGTGCGCATCGACTCCTTCATCGCCACGCTCGGCACCGGCAGCATGATGTACGCCGTCACCGGCTGGATCACCGACGGCTCCCGGATCGTCCCCGGCCCGGACGGCCTGCCCGCCGCCTTCACCGGCCTGTACAACTCCCGGTTCCTCGGCCTGCCGCTGCCCGCCTACTACGTCCTGGCCCTCGCGGCCGCGCTCTGGGTGGTCCTGGAACGGCTGCCGCTCGGCCGGTACATGTACGTGATCGGCTCCAGCCGGCGCACCGCCGACATCATCGGCATCCCCAGCCACCGGTACTCCGTCTGCGCCTTCGCCGGATCGGGGCTGGTCGTCGGCATCGCCGGGGTACTCCTCGCCGCCCAGCAGCAGACCGGGAACCCGAGCGTCGGGCTGGACTACCTGCTGCCCGCCTTCGTCGGCGCGCTGCTCGGGTCCACGACGATCAAACCCGGCCGCGTCAACGCCCTCGGCACCGTCGTGGCCGTGGCCGTCCTCGCCATCGGCCTCGCCGGCATCGGCCAGCTCGGCGCCGACTTCTGGGCCACTCCGCTGTTCAACGGCGCCACCCTCCTCATCGCCGTCGGCCTGGCCGGCTACTCCGCCCGCCGCCGGCTGCGCAGCCCCTAGGGGGTGTCTTGTCGATCAGGGCGGGCTCGCGGCGCCCGGCACCGCGCCTCGCCGCGTTGTCCTCGGTCGGCGACGCTCCGCGTCGCCTCCCTCGTCCGCCTTGCGATACACGGCACCGACCACCGCTCCCTGATCCACCCTGATCGACAAGACACCCCCTGGAAGAGTTCGTACGCGCACCGCGTCAGGAGCACCGTGTACCCGAAGGACCCGTACTCGTACCCGTACTCGCACCCTCGCCCGCACCGCAGGACCACGCGCACGGCCGCGGCCCTGCTGACAGCGGTCGTCGCCCTCGTCGCCGGCTGCGGGGGCGGTGGCCCCTCCACCGGCGCCGCGCCGCCCAAGGCGGGCTGCCCCACCGCGCTCGCGAGCGCCCGGGCTGCCGTCGCGCGGGCCGAGAACTCCGACACCGCCTGGCACGGTCCCACCACCGGCCCCGCGGCCGTACCGGGCAAGTCGATCGTCTACGTCGCCCAGACCATGACCAACCCCGGTGTCGCGGGCGTCGCGAAGGGGCTGGAGGAGGCGGCGAAGGCCATCGGCTGGCAGGTCCGGGTGATCGACGGGGACGGCACCCCGGCCGGCATCCAGGCGGCCCTCAGTCAGGCCATCACCGTGCGGCCGTCCGGCATCGTCATCGGCGGCTTCGACCCCCAGCTGACCTCGCAGCAGATGGCGCGGGCCGAAGCGGCGCACATCCCGGTGATCGGCTGGCACGCGGTGGGCTCCCCCGGCCCGAGCGAGCGGCCCAAGCTGTTCACCAACGTCACCACCAAGGTGGAGGACGTGGCGAGGATCAGCGCGGACTGGATCATCGCCCGGTCCGCGGGTGACGCCGGAGTCGTCCTCTTCACCGACGACTCGATCCCCTTCGCCAAGAACAAGGCCGAGCTGATCCGCGCGGGGCTCGCCGCCTGTTCCGGCGTACGGATCCTCAGCTACGAGAACATCCCGATCCCGGACGCCGCGAGCCGCACCCCGCAGGCGGTCTCCTCGCTGCTCTCCCGCTTCCAGGACGACTGGACGTACTCCGCCGCCATCAACGACCTCTACTTCGCGGACGCGGCCCCGGCCCTGCGCGCGGCGGGCAAGCCGGGCTCCGGGCCGCCCTTCAACATCGGCGCGGGCGACGGCGACCCGTCCGCCTTCCAGCGGATCAACAGCAGGCAGTTCCAGGCCGCCACCGTGCCCGAGCCGCTGAACCAGCAGGGCTGGCAGATCGTCGACGAGTTCAACCGCGCCTTCGCCGGCCGGCCGCCCAGCGGGTACGTGGCCCCCGTGCACGTCGCCACCGCCGGCAACAGCGACGGCGCCACCTCCTGGGACCCGTCCGGCTACCGCGAGGGGTACCGCCGGATCTGGGCGGGCTGACGCCACGGCGCCCCGGGCACCGGTCCCGCTCGGTGCGGGGCCGGTGCCCGGGGCGTGCCGGGTGCCGGGTGCCGGGTGCTACTGGTATGGGTCGAAGGGGATCCCGGCAGGCTTGGCCTCCGCCAGGTGGGAGGCGAAGGAGTCGTCCTTCAGGCCGAAGTGCGCGCTGCCGAAATCAGCCTGGGTGAGCTTGTCGCGCACGGTCGCCGGGTAGCCCGACCACCCCACGAGCGTGGGGAACTGCCAGGTGCCGCGGTGGTTCTCGGGCGGCTCGTCGTTGGTGTTCGCCGCGCGGAAGCAATGCGTGCCGATGCCGTCCTTGTGGTAGACGATCTTGGGGTGGTTGCCGTCCCAGCGAATCTGGTCACGCGTGTGGATGTTGAAGTCCCCGTGTGCGGACGTCGCGACGTACTTGGCGTCGTTGCCCTGGATCCACACGACCACGTGCTCCCAGTCGTGGCGGTGGCCGCCGAGCTCGATGCCGGGCAGGGCCTGGTCCTTCTCGAAGTACAGCGCGTAGATGACGGCGCACCAGCCGTTGTTGCACTTCCAGCGGGAGTAGCCGTTGGTGTTGGCGAGGTCCGAGGCGTCCCGGCAGTTGCCGCTGAGGGCGCCGGTGGGTTTGAGTCCGCCGTTCAGGACGCCGGTCGAACTGATGGCGGGCGTCGGGTAGCAGCCGTCGGTGTCGTAGTCGTAGGCGGGCTGATAGGTCAGCTCGATCGCTTCCGCCTTGCCGGGGAGTGCCGGCGGCGGGGCCGCGAAGGCCACCTGGGGAACGGCGACGACCACCGCGAGGGCGGCACCGACGACGACCATCGATCTCCGGATGTGACGGTTCGTCCGCAAAACGGGCCTCCTGGCCGGCCGGGTGCGAGGATGGCGGACGCGGGGCGACGGAACACCGTCGACCGGCGCGCCGCGAGCATCATTCGCGAACCGGGGCGACACGGCAAGGGGCCGCGCAGACTCCGTTCCTTGCGTACCGAAGAGCCGGAAAAGGCCGCGTACACAAGGAAATTGACGGATTGTCAGAGGTAGGCCGGAGGCCTAGGCCGGGCGAACCGCGGCTTCGATGCCGGCGAGCTGGGCGGCGAGGATCTCTTCGAACGCGGCGCGGCGATCCTCCCCGAGGGGGCGGACGTCGCGGGCGAAGTGGGCCAGGGCCGGGAAGCGTTCGGGGTCGGCGCCCAGAACCGCCACGCGGAACAGCTCCATGCCCTGCTCATGCTCTGCCGGGGTGACGGTGCTGACCCCGGCCTCGGAGGCGATCAGCGCGGCAAGGAGGACCGCGAGCCGGTGGTAGCGCGCCGGGATCTCCTCGTCGGGCAGTCCCGACGCGCGCAGGGCCTGCAGCACCTCTTCCATGACCAGCCGCGAACCGGTGCCGCTCGACGCATAGCGCCCCCAGACCGCGGCGAGTTGGGGCTGCTGCCCGAAGGCCTCTCTCGCACGCAGGGCCAGGGCCGTGATGCGCTGCTTCCAGTCGCCCTCGGGGCGGTAGCCGTCCATCGCGGCCAGGAGGATCCGGTCGGCGACGGCGCGCAGCAGTTCGGTCTTGCTGCGGAAATGACGGTAGAGGCTGGAGGAATCGGTCCCGAGGGCCGCGGCCAGCTTGCGCACGCTGAACGAATCCGTGTCGCTCGTGCGCAGCAGCTCCGCCGCCGCATCCAGGATCTCTTCGGTCGACCAACGCCTTCGGCCTGCCATCTTGCTCCTCTCACCGGATCGCATCCTACCTGTGCACTTGGTGTTGCACGCACCGCGTGCATAATGAGGACATAGGCGTGTCGGTCGCGACGGCCCGCCACTCGTGCCCTGCTGGTCCGGGTCGGGCGAGCGATGCGGTGCTCGCCCCCGGGGAACACGAAAGGACGCATGACGTGAAGAACCCACTGGATGGCGCGGCGCTGGACGCGGCCATCGAAAACGTCCACCGCGCCGGGATGCCCGGCCTGTTCGCCGAGGTGCGTGACGGCGAGCAGGTCTGGCGCGGCGCCGCGGGGGTCGCCGATGTCGCCACCGGTCGCCCCGTCACCGCCGACATGCGGCACCGCGTCGGCAGCATCACCAAGACCTTCACCGCCGCCGCGGTCCTGCAGCAGGCCGAGAGCGGCCGGATCGGCCTCGACACACCGATCGGCCGCTACCTTCCGGGACTGGTCCCCGGGGAACGCGGTGCGGCGATCACGGTCCGGATGCTGCTCAACCACACCAGCGGCCTCGCCGAGTACCTCCCGTACGCCTACCCCTCCCTCAAGGCGTTCCCCTCCCTCGCGGACACCGGGCCGCAGAGCCTGGACGACCACCGGTTCACGCGGTTCGACCCTGCCGAACTGATCAGGACGGGGGTCACCGCACCTGCCGTCGGCATCCCGGGCGGACGGCCGGGGGTGTACTCCAACACCAATTACCTGCTCCTCGTCCAGCTCCTGGAACAGGTGACCGGCACCACGGCCGAGCAGTACATCACCCGGAACGTCATCGAGCGCGCCGGGCTCCTGGACACCGAACTCCCCGCCGGACCGTACGTCGACGGGCCGCACTCGCAGCTCTACGAGGCGTGGTTCGGCATGATCGACCCGCCGCGCGACTACAGCGTCTACGACATGTCATGGGTGGGGCCGTCGGCCTCGCTGATATCGACCGTCGCGGACCTCAACCGCTTCTACGCCGCACTGCTGGCCGGGGAGATCGTCGGCCCGTCGTCGCTGGCGCAGATGCAGCGCACGGTCCCGGTCGTCTCCCAGGAGGGCAGGACGATCGAGTACGGCCTCGGTCTGCACCCGATGGAGGGTCCCGGTCCCGGTCAGGGCGTCTTCTGGGGCCATGGCGGCACGGTCTGGGGTGGCGGGGCACTGGCCATGACCCGTGCCGACGGCAAGCGGCAGATGGCGGTCGCGGTGAACCTGCAGCGGTGGAACAGGCTCGACTCCGCCGGCGTACCGCAGCCCCATCCCGTCGACGGCGCGCTCGCGGCCCTGTACCGCCTGGCGATGTACGGCTGACCGGGACCGGGCTCAGCCGAGTGTGTTCATCAGGATGATGGCCAGGAGGTCCAGGAGGATGACGGCGACGACGACGCCGATCGTGAACCAGGCCCTGCGCGATTCGTCCATGCCTACGAGTCACCTCCCGACCCGGGCGGGCCGTCGCGCGGTCCCGGGGACGGCGCGACGGCCTCGTCCACCTCCGGCCATCATGACCCGGTTCCGGGCGGAGCACAGTTCGGGACCCCGCCCCCCTCCCGCCCGGGACGCCCGAGGCAGGTCAGGCGACCCAGGTCCCGGTCATACCGACGACCGCCGAGCCGTCCTGGTCGGCCAGCTTGGTCCCCGTGAAGTCACGGGCCCACTGCGAGGTCTGGATGCGGAAGGCGGGCCGGTCGGCGGTGAGCGCCTCCATGACGGACTCGGCCGCGCCGGCCGGGGTCTGCGCGCCGTTCAGGAACTGGCCGACCGTGCGCTCGACGTAGTGGCGCAGCGCGTCGGAGTACGGGCCGGCCGCGGCGATCCGGGCCTCGAGGTCGAGGCCGATGTTGTTCACGAACTCGGTCGCCACGGCGCCGGGCTCGATGACGGTCACGCTCACGCCGACGGCGCCCGCGACGGGGGCCAGGCTCTCCATGTACCCCTCCACCGCGAACTTCGCCGCGCAGTAGGCCTCGTTGAAGGGCTGGCCGACGACGCCGCCGACGCTGGTGACGGTGATCAGGCGGCCGCCGGTGGCCCGCAGGTGCGGCAGCGCGGCCTTGGAGACGTTCAGTACGCCGAAGAAGTTGACCTCCATGACCTCGCGTACGTCGGCGACGGATTCGAGTTCCAGGGTGCCCACGTGCCCGGCACCGGCGTTGTTGACGACGGCGTCCAGCCGGCCGTAGTCGGCGATGACGCCCTCGACGGCGGCGGCGACGGAGGCCTCGTCGACGACGTCGAGCTGTCGGATGTCGAGCTCGACGCCCGCCTCGACGGCGGCCTTGCGCAGGGCGTCGGCCCGGCCGGTGTCACGCAGGGTGGCGACGGTACGCCAGCCCGCCTGGGCGGCGGCGATCGCGGCGGCCAGGCCGATGCCGGAGGAGGTGCCGGTGATCAGGACGGTGCGGTCGGAGGCGGAGGTGGAGGAGGTCGACATGGCGGGGCCTTTCAGAGGGCTGGTTTATGTGCGTGCACACACACCATAAAATTATGTGCGTGCGCACGCAAGCTCTAGACTGCCGACATGCCGAAGAAGCTCACCGAAGCCGAGATGCCGGCGGCCGACTACGCCTTCTACGGGCTGGTGTGGGCCGGGACGGTCATGACCGATCGCGTCGACCGGGCCCTGGTCAAGGCCCATGACCTCCCCGTGTCCTGGTTCGAGGTCATGCTGTGGCTGGCCTCCAGCCCCGAGCCGGTGCCCGCGTCCGTACTCGGCAACAGCACCCTGCTCAGCCGCAGCCAGGTCTCCCGCGTCGTGGACGCCCTGCAGACCCGGGGTCTGGTGACCCGCACGCCCTCGGCGCGCGACGCGCGGTCGGTGGAGGTCTCCCTCACCGAGGCGGGCCGTACGGTGTTCGCCGAGGCGGACGCCACCCGGCGCGAAGCCCTGGCCCCGGTCTTCACCGAGCTCCTGGACGAGCGGGACCTGGAGGCGCTGGGCACCGTGTGGCGCAAGCTCAAGGCGGCGAAGGCCGCGGAGGCGGCGCGGGCCGATCAGGAGCGCGCCAGGTAGTCCCCCGTCCGGGAAGGGCCGGTCGAAGCCGCGACTCTGCCCCGCGGCACACTCAGCCGAGCCGGTAGTCGAACCAGATCCGGTGGGTGCCGTCCGCATCGACCGCCATGCCCCCGGCACCCGCGATTCCCGCCAGTGCGCCGGTGCCGCTGGAGGGCACGATGGTGAAGAACTCCGCCGTGCGGTCACTGCCGGACGTGGTCGCCGAGTGCACGAAGTTGAAGGACCCGTCCCGGCCGTTCAGTGAGCCCTCGAAGGACTCCATGGCGACATAGGTGCCGACGCCGGTCTCCTGGTCGAACGCGGCGGTGAACAGGGTCGCGGAGCGGCCGGCCACCTCGCCCTCGAACGACTTCTCCATGGTCGCGACACCGACGGGGAGCCCGGTGGTGACGGCAGGCTCCGGCTTCAGCCCGGTCGGGACGAACGCTTCGACGCTGAACGTTCCAGTAGCTCTCATGGACCGACCGTAGCGGTGGGCACCGACAACGCGCCGCCGGCCGGGACGGCGCGGCGCCACGCGCGGCGCCGGCGGCGCTGTCAGTCGGGGTGCCCGTCCGGGGTGAGGGTGGCGGCGGCCGCGAAGAGGCGGGCGCAGCGCCGTGTCATGGCCTCCGGAGTCTGCTCCGGGTGCTTGACCCACCAGCGGACGAGGGTGGCGACCAGGTCCCGCCAGACGTACTTGAGCGCGTCGGCGTCCAGCGGGTCGGTGGATCCGGCCTCGCGCAGCAGTTCCGCGGTGCCGCCCGCGGCGAGCCGGTCGATGGCCGCCCAGTACTCCGAGGCCCGGCGCGCGGCCTCGCCTCCGGACGGCAGGCTGGTGTCGTACAGCACGAACCACGCCTCCCGCCGGCCCTCCAGGGCGGTGAAGATGCCGTGGAGCACGCGCAGCGGCGTGTGCGGAGCGGCCCCACCCTCGCCCATCGCCGCGCGGATGGTGCCCAGCAGCCGGTCCCCGACCGGGACCAGACAGGCCACGTACAGGTCTTCCTTGGTACCGAAGTACTGGTGCAGCAGCGTCTTGGTGACACCCACGCGGGCGGCGATCGCGGGGAGCGACGCGGCCGCGTAGCCGTGCGCGCCGAACTCCTCCGTGGCCGCTTCCAGCATCTGCCGGCGGCGGTGCTCCCGCGGGACTCCCTTGGTTCCGGCTTTCGACGCATGCGAGGAAGGGGTTGCCATGAGCCGATATTATCAGTAGGTAATTTACCGCTAGGTAAATTACCTCGACCCCTGGAGCGCCGCCATGGCCGGCACCACCCCGCAGCCGACTCCTCCGACCTCCCGCACCCGCTCCTGGTGGGGCTGGGGCTGGACGGACGCGCATCCCGACGACGCCGAGTGCGCGGCGATGGGCGCCCTGCTCCCCGGCACCCTCGACCGTCCGCTCCCGGTTCCCCGCGTCCGCGACCTGGCGATCGCCGCCCCCGCCGCCGAACCCCCGGGGAGCCTCGCCCACCTGGTCAGCACCGATCCCGGGGACCGGGCCGCGCACGCCATGGGCAAGGCCTACCGTGACGTGGTGCGCGCCCTGCGCGGACGCCCCGGCCGCGTCCCCGACCTGGTGGCCCGCCCCACGGACGACCGGGGCGTGGCCGATCTGCTGGACTGGGCCGGCGAGCGGCAGGTCGCCGTCGTCCCCTTCGGCGGGGGCTCCTCGGTCTCCGGGGGCGTCGAGTACCGCGGCGATGCCCACCGGGCCGTCATGTCCCTGGACCTGACCGCCATGGACCGCGTACTGGAGGTCGACACCGAGGGCCGCGCGGCGCGCATCCAGGCGGGCACGCTCGGGCCGAGCCTGGAGGACCAGCTGCGGCCCCACGGACTCACCCTGCGGCACTTCCCGCAGAGCTTCGAGTTCTCCACGCTGGGCGGCTGGCTCGCCACCCGGGCCGGCGGCCACTACGCCACCGGCCGCACGCACATCGACGACTTCGTGCAGTCCCTGCGCGTCGTGACCCCGGCCGGCACCAGCAGCTCCTGGCGGCTTCCCGCCTCGGGGGCCGGCCCCTCCCCCGACCGGCTGTTCCTGGGCTCCGAAGGGGCCCTCGGCGTCATCACCGAGGCATGGGTCCGTCTGCAGGAGCGCCCCCGCCACAAGGCGTCCGCCGCGGTCGCTTTCCCGGACTTCCAGGACGCCCTCCGCGCGGTGCGCGCCCTGGCGCAGTCCGACCTCTCCCCCGCCAACTGCCGTCTGCTGGACTCCGGTGAGGCCGCGCTGTCGGGCGCGGCGCACGACGGCGCCTCCGTACTGGTCCTGGGGTTCGAGTCGGCGGACGAACCGGTGGCCGGCCGGCTCGAACGGGCCGTCGCCCTGGCCCGTTCGCACGGCGGACGGGACGACGGGACGGCCGGGGGCGGCGGTGCCCAGGAGAGCCCGCACGGCGACGCGGCCGTGAGCGCCTGGCGCTCGGCGTTCCTGCGGATGCCCTACCTCCGCGACGGCCTGGCCAGGATGGGCGCGATCGCGGAGACCTTCGAGACGGCGGCCACCTGGGACCGCGTCCCCGGCCTGATCGAGGAGGTGCGCAGGGAGGTGGGCGAGGCCGCGGCCAAGGCCACCGGTTTTCCGGCGACCGTCAACTGCCGTCTGACGCACGTGTATCCGGACGGCGCGGCGCCCTACTTCACCGTGCTGGCGGCGGGCCGGCCGGGCGACGAGGTCGCCGTCTGGGACGACCTCAAGGCCGTCGCGAGCGAGGTCCTGCACCGTCACCGGGCCACCATCACGCACCACCACGCCGTCGGCCGGGACCACCGCCCGGGCTACGACCGCCAGCGCCCCGATCCCTTCGCCCTCGCCCTGCGGGCCGCGAAGGGGGCACTCGACCCCCGGGGCATCCTCAACCCCGGGGTACTCGTGGACTGACCGGGACCCGCGCGTACGCCGGTGCCCGGGGGCACCCCGAAGGGGCCGGGTCCGTCGGACGACGGCCCCGGCCCCTTCGGTCGGCGTTCGGCGCTCCGCCGGACGCCGTCAGACGCGGTCGGCCGCGATCAGGACGTACTGGAAGGAGCCGTCCTTGTAGGACTCGATGAACGCCTCTTCGATGCCGGTGACCAGGGAGGACGTGGCACGCAGCTCCCAGTACGGCAGGGTGTCGGGCGTGAGGTCGATGACGGCCTGCGGCACGAGACGGTTGTCGGCCATCGCGCGCAGGTACTCCCGGCGCGAGTGGATGTTGCACTCGAAGTGCGCGTTGATCTGGGACACCCACTTCGACGGCTGGCCGTAACGCGGGTTCCAGCAGCCGGTGATGGTCACGTACCGGCCGCCGACCTTGAGGACGCGCGAGTGCTCCGCGAAGAGGTCGTGCAGGTCGACGTACATGCTGGACTCGTTGTTCCACGAGCCCGCGGCCTGCCCGGTCTCGAACGGCGTGCCGAGCATGTTGCAGACCCGGGCCCGGACATGGTCCTCGATACCGAGTTCCTGGGCGCGCCGGTTGGCGAAGTCGGCCTGCTTGGCCGACAGGGTGACGCCCTCGACCTTGCATCCGAAGCGCTGGTGGGCCATGACCATCGAACCACCGCGGCCGCAGCCCGCGTCGACGAGGGTGTCCTCGCGTCCGATGGGGCCGAGGTGATGAAGGAGGAGCTCGGCCTGGGCCGACTCCAGGCGGTGGAGCTCGGCGATCAGCTTCTTCTCGTATGCGCTGTCCTCGGTGTCGCCGAGGGCGGCGTGGTCGATGTCACCGATGCCGTAGTGGTGGTGGTAAAGGCCGTCGACGTCGCCGAGACGCAGGTTCACGGGCCTGGCCTCGCGGTCCCAGTAACGGGCGATGTCCCCCTGATAGGGAGTCACCGGGGCGGGGATGAACACGGAGGAGGTACCGGCGGCGGCGGTGAGATCGGTGCTAGTCATGAACAATTCCCATCTTTACCAGAAATCGGGCAGGCTATAGCGATAGGTGTTGGTCTGGTGCCAGTAGTGGTTGCCGTCGACCCATACGGCGACCCCGCGCAGGAAGCGCTGAACGCTCGGGACGGGGCAGGTGGCGGCCAGGTCGGCGGCCGCGGCCTCGAAGTCGCGCATGAGGTCGTTGTGGACCTCGACGGCCTTCAGATACGCCTCCTGGTCGGAGCAGCCCTCACGTTCGGCGATCACCACCGGCAGGTTCATGTGCCGTCCGGGAGCGGCCAGTTCCTTGGTGTAGGAGTACAGGTCGTTGACGATGGTGGTGGCGTTTCCGGCCAGCGCGATCACCCGTTGCATGGCGGGCTGCGCGTGGAGGTCCGCGGGCAGTTCGTAGCCGCCGACGGCGTCGGTGATGGTGGGGCAGGGGCGGAAGTTGTTGAACTGGCGCATCGCCAGGTACTCCCACACCTCGGGGACGTACTCCGTCTGTGCCCAGGCCCCCTCGGCGAGATAGCCCATGTGCAGCCGGGCCATGTCGTGCCGGAACCGGTCGGCCTGCGAGGGGGTGCTCGCCTGGAGGAAGTACTCCATGGCGGAGCGGTAGGCGCGCCGGGGTGCGTCCGACAGGAGCGACGCCTCCCAGTCCGGCGCGTACTCCTTCGTCGTGTGGAGGGGGTCCAGAGCGGTGTGCGCCAGCAGCAGGCGTCCGCCGAGGCCCACGGGCGAGCCGCCGTGGTCCTCGCAGTAGCAGTCGTCGACCGCGTTCTCGGCGACCATCAGCCGGGTGGCGAGCATCAGGTGGTCGATGCTGGGGGCGTCCGGATGGCAGGCGACCATGTAGCGCCCGACGGAGAAGCCGTCGAACTGGTCCTCCCAGTCCTCCGGGTAGAGCGACACCTCGTCCAGCGCCCAGGCCTTGATCCGGCGGCTGAGCTCCTCCACCCGCACCGGATCGGGCTCCGGGACCGGGTGGTGGTAGAGGCCCGGGATCGGACGGCCCGCGACCGGGGCGGGTGCGCCGGGCGCCGCGGCCGCCGTCGGCTCCTCACTCCGGGCCCAGTGCAGGCTCGCCGTGCCCAGACCGCTGGGGCCGCGCAGGATCCGTTCGAGGGCGGCACCCGGCTGCGGCGCCGCGGCCGCACCCGCACCCGCGTCGGGTACGGGTGCGGGTGCGGACACGGGTGTCAGTACGGGTGGTCCTGCCGGCAGGCCGGACGGCGCGGGCGGGGACGGCAAAGCGGGCTCGACGGGCCCGGCGGCGAGGGCGTTGGCGAGAATGTGGGCCCCGAAGGACACCACGGCTGCGGGCAGACTCGACTGCAGAGGGGAAGGCCCAGGATCGGGCATCCGTAACTCCTTGGAGAGGTAAGTGGGTTGTCCCGGATCCCGGGCGTGCTCGGCGGGCCAGGACAGGGGCGGGTCCCCCGGCTGTCACGGCCGTCGGGCAGGTCCTCTTAGTCCCGCCTGCGGGCGATCTGCACGTTCTCCAGCACTCCGAGCGCGTCGGGCACCAGGATGGCGGCGGAGAAGTAGGTGGTGACCAGGTAGGAGATGATCGCCTGCTCGCTGATCCCCATGAAGCGGACGGACAGACCCGGCTCGTACTCCTCCGGCAGGCCGGTCTGACGCAGACCGATGACGCCCTGGTTGTCCTCGCCCGTTCGCATGACGAGCACCGAGCTGGTGTTCTCCTTGCTGATCGGGATCTTGTTGCAGGGCAGGATCGGGACCCCGCGCCAGGCCGGGACCTGCTGCCCGCCGACGTCGACGTGGTCCGGGTAGAGCCCGCGGGAGTTGAACTCGCGCCCGATCGCGGCGATCGTCCGGGGGTGGGCGAGGAAGAACTTGGAGCCGCGGCGGCGGCAGAGCAGCTCGTCGAGGTCGTCCGGGGTCGGCGGGCCGGAGTGGGTCTGGATCCGCTGCTTGAAGGCGGCGTTGTGGAGCAGACCGAAGTCCCGGTTGTTGATGAGCTCGTGCTCCTGGCGCTCGCGCAGCGCCTCGATGGTGAGCCTGAGCTGTTCCTCGGTCTGGTTGTGCGGCCCGTTGTAGAGGTCGGCGACCCTGGTGTGGATCCGCAGGACGGTCTGCGCGATGGAGAGTTCGTACTCGCGGGGCTTGAGTTCGTAGTCGACGAACGCGCCGGGCAGGTCCGCCTCACCGGTGTGGCCGGCGGACATCGCGATCTCGGCCTCACCGTGCCGGTTCTGGCGCTGCTGCGGGAGCGAGCTGAACCGGTTGATGTGGTCCTGGAGTTGCGGTGCCGCGGAGAGCACGGAGGCGAAGTCGCCGCGGGAGAGGGTGAGCAGGATGCCGGGGGTCTCGGCGGTGGCCGTGTAGTCCCAGGTGGCGTCGGCGTCCAGCAGGGCGTTCTCGCCGAACCGGTCGCCGTCGGCGAGTACGGCGACGGCGACGTCGTCGCCGTACTTGCCGACGGAGGTCTGGCTGATCCGGCCGTGGGCGATCAGGTGGATCTGGTCGGCGGGGGCACCGCGCTCGACGATCACCTCACCGGCCCGGAAGTCGCGCTGGACGCACCGGCCGGCGATCGCGGTCAGGACCTCGTCGTCGTCGAAGCCGCGCAGCAGGGCGAGTTCACCGAGCTCGCGCGGGATCACCCGGACGTTCGCGCCGTCCTGGACGAACTCGATCGTGCCGTCGCCCACGGTGTACGTCAGCCGGCGGTTGACCCGGTAGGTACCGCCCTTGGTCTCCACCCAGGGGAGCATCCGCAGCAGCCAGCGGGAGGTGATCTCCTGCATCTGCGGGGCGGACTTGGTCGTGCTGGCAAGGTTGCGGGCAGCCGCCGTGCTCAGGCTGGACTGCCGCGGCGGCTCCAGCTGCGCTTCCGGGCTGGTGTCAACGGTCATCGGGCGAGCTCTCCTTCGCAAGGGTGGCGACCGGCGCGGACGCGCGCGTCACCGGGGAACGAGGAAAAAGGGGGGCGAATATCCGGGAATCCGTACAGATCCGGGGGAACAGTAACGGCGGGTACACCCACTTGAGCCTGAAAACCGTTGGCATTACCTCGAAGCGGTGATCTTGCACTTCAGGTGGTTTGCCGGGGTTATGAACGATATTCGGCCTTACCCACGAACGCGGCCGAAAAGCGGCGCGGTGGTCACCTCGTACGGCGGCCGCCTTCACCTGATAGGGCGCGCCGGGCCCCGGGGGCCTGAGTGGGGTGTACCACCAGTGCACCCTCGGGGGTGCCGATGCGAGGGGAACCGAATTGATCACGTTTGACGTCTTCGGGGAAACACGACCGGCCAGGAAGAGGAGAACCTGACGTGACGACCCCGGACACATCGACGTCCCGACGCGCACTGCTGGCCGCCGGGGCGGGGGTGGCGCTGGCCGCCGCACTGCCCGTGGGTGTGGCCCGCGCCGCTTCGCCCGGGTACGGCGAGAAGGGCGCCGTGGCGGGGCTTCGCGCGCTGGAGCGCGAGTACGGGGCGCGGCTGGGGGTGTACGCGCGCGACACCGCCACCGGCCGGACCGTGGTCCACCGGGCCGACGAGGCCTTCCCCATGTGCTCGCTGTTCAAGACCCTCGCGGCGGGGGCCGTGCTGCGCGACCTCGACCACGACGGCACCCGTCTCGCCAAGCGCGTTCACTACACGCTCCAGGACGTCACGGACGCGGGCGGCGGGTCGGTCACCGGGCGGCCCGAGAACATCGCGGGCGGCCTGACCGTGGCGGAGCTCTGCTCGGCCGCCATCGCCCAGAGCGACAACGCGGCGGGCAACCTGCTGCTGCGCGAGCTCGGCGGCCCCACCGCGATCACCCGCTTCTGCCGCTCGCTGGGGGACCGTACGACCCGTCTCGACCGGTGGGAGCCGGACCTGAACTCGGCCGAGCCGTCGCGGGTGACGGACACGACCAGCCCCCGCGCGATCGGGCGGACGTACGCCCGGCTCGCGCTCGGCGACGCACTGGACCCCGGGGACCGGGAGCGGCTGAACCGGTGGCTGCTGTCGAACACCACCAGCGGGGACCGTCTGCGGGCCGGGCTGCCGAAGGACTGGGCCGTCGCGGACAAGACGGGCGCCGGTTCGTACGGGACCAACAACAACGTCGGCATCGGCTGGCCCCCCGGACGTCCGCCGGTGATCCTGGCCATCCTCTCGACCATGCCGGAACCGACGGCGCCGCGGGACAACACGCTGATCGCCAGAACGGCGAAGCTGCTGGCGGACGCTCTCGCCTGACGGCGGGCCGGGGCTCCAGGGGCCAGGGCCCGCCGGCGCCCGGTCGGCGCGGGCCCCCGGTCACTCCCGGCGCAGGCGCAGTCCGTCCAGGTTGAGGTCGAGGAGGCGCTCCGCCTGGGCCCGCTGCTCGGGGCCGGCCGAGGTCAGGGCGATACCGGCGAGGGCGGCGAACATGTCGGTCGAGCTGATGTCGGAGCGGATCGCACCCGCGGCCGTACAGGCCTCCATGAGGGAGGTGAGGGCGTCCTGGATCATCCTGCGGCTGTCGGCGTAGGGATCGCTCCCCGCCGCGAGGACCGCCCGCATCGCGTCGGCCATGCCCATCTTGGCGGTGGCGTAGTCGATGAAGCGCCGCGTCCAGGCGCGCAGGGCCTCGTACGGCGGCATGGCCCCCAGGAGGGCGGGGACGGAGTCGCACAGCCGGGCGACCTCGTTCCGGTAGGCCGCCTCGATCAGGGCTTCCCGGGTGGGGAAGTTGCGGTAGAGGGTGCCGGTGCCCACACCCGCTTCCCTGGCGATGCGCTCGAAGTGCGCCTCCAGCCCCTGCTCGGTGAACACGCGCACGGCGGCGGCCAGGATCTTGTCCCGGTTGCGCTGCGCGTCGGCCCTCAGCGGGCGTCCTGCGTCTGCGGCCATCAGCGGCTCTCCCTGCTCCCCACTTGCTAAGTGGAGGCGCCTCCACTTACGGTGACTGAAGTGGCGGCGCCTCCACTTTCACCTTAGGGCATGCCCTCGGCCTGTCCCCGTTCCTCTCCCGAAGGGATTTCCGCCATGCCGGGAATCGAAGGCAAGGTCGTGGCCGTCACCGGCGCCGGCAGCGGTATCGGCGAGGCCACCGCCCTCCTGCTCGCCGAGCGGGGCGCCAAGGTGGTCCTCGGCGCACGCCGCACGGAACGGCTGGAGGCCCTGGCCTCCCGGATCGAGCGGGCCGGCGGCCGAGCCGCCTGGATCCGTACGGACGTCACACGGCGCGCGGACGTGTGCGGCCTCGTCGACCTCGCGCGAGAGCGCTACGGCAGACTCGACGTCCTCGTCGGCAATGCCGGGGTCGGGCTCATCTCCCCGCTCGACGACCTGCGCGTCGAGGACTGGGAGGAGATGATCGACGTCAACCTCAAGGGCTTCCTCTACGGGATCGCCGCAGCGCTCCCCGTCTTCCGCGAGCAGGGCTCCGGACACTTCGTCAACATCGTGTCCACCGCGGGCCTGCGCGTCGTGCCGCTCCAGTCGGTGTACGCGGGTACGAAGAACGCCGTGCGCACGATCTCCGAGGGCCTGCGCCAGGAGGCCGGGGACAGCCTGCGCGTGACCGTCGTGTCGCCCGGGGCCGTCCGTACGGACTTCACGGAGCGCATGGACCCGCAGGCCCGGGCCCGGATCGACCGGATGATGGAGACCGCGCTGTCGCCGGACGCGGTGGCACGCGCCATCGCCTTCGCCGTCGAGCAGCCGGACGGTGTCGACGTGGGCGACATCGTCGTACGGCCCACCGCGCAGGCCTGAGAGGGGGACCGGCACCGGCCGGCGCGGCCGGGCCCGGTCAGGCCAGGCCAGGCCGGTCCGGTCCGGTCCGGTCCCCCGGGACCGCGTCCCTACGGGGCCATCTCGTACGTGTCGGACAGCGCCTCGACCCGCGCCCAGACGCGCGCCGCACGCTCCTCGTCGACGACCGGGCGCCGGACCGCACCCAGCGCCCACTCCTGCTGGGCCGCCGTCGCGGAGTCCTTCCCGTACAGCTCGACCGCGTGCCCGGAGAAGTCGCGCACGAGGACGGAGAACAGCTCGTCGAGCACGGACGCGTCCAGGTCCGTCAGACGGGCCTGCTCCAGGATCAGCTGTCCGTACACGACCAGCGCGAACAGCTGGCCCACGGAGAGGAGGAAGTCGAGGTCCCGGCTCTGCTCCTCGTCGGGGGCGACGGTGGCCACGAACGCGCAGAGGGCGTCGGCCTGTTCGCGGAACCGGGCCACGTTCGCCACGCCGGCGTACGCGTCGTAGGCGGTCCGCCAGTCGTGGAACTGCACGGAACCGAGGCCCCGGGCCGGGCCCTGCTGGAAGAGGAAGGCGTCGTCGGCCGCGTCGAGACGGGTCGGTACGGCCGGGTACTCGGCCGGGTTCAGCAGGTGGTTGCGCATGAACTTGAGGATCAGGGCGAGGTTGACGTGGACCGTGCCCTCCAGCTTGGGCAGTCCGCGGATCTCGATGGCCGCCTGCGCGAAGTAGTTGTCCTTCTCGAAGCCCTTGGCGGCGATGACGTCCCACATCAGGTCGATGACCTTCTCGCCCTCCGTGGTCACCTTCATCTTCGTCATCGGGTTGAAGAGCAGGTAGCGGCGGTCGTCCGGGCCGGCGGAGCGGAAGTAGTCGACGGCGCGGTCGCTGAAGAGCTTCATGCCGACCAGGCGGACGTACGCGTCGGCCAGCTCCCGGCGCACGTGCGGGAAGGCGGTGACGGGGCGGCCGTAGAGGACCCGGTTGTGGGCGTGGGTGACGGCCTCGTACATCGCGTGCTCGCAGATGCCGATGGAGGCGGTGCAGAGGTTGAACTTGCCGACGTTGACGGTGTTCAGGGCGGCGTCGAAGGCGGCCCGGCCGGTGTGCAGGACGTCCTCGGCGCGGACCGGGTAGTCGTCGAGGCGGAACTCGCTGACGTACTTGGAGGAGTCGACGACGTTCTTCACCAGGTGGTACGCCGGGTGGCGGCTGTCGGCGGCGAAGAAGACGTAACCGTCGGGGCCCTCGATGTCGGTGCGGCGGCCGAAGACGGAGACGAGGCCGGCGGCGTTGCCGTTGCCGATGTAGTACTTGGAGCCGCTCGCGCGGAAGCCGGCCGCACCGGCTTCGTCGACGTACGGCCGCAGCAGCATGTCGGTGGAGTAGATGTCGGCGCCGTGGGTCTTCTCGGACAGGCCGAAGGCGAAGACCTCGCCCTCGGTGAGGAGCTGCGCGGCGCGGGTGCGGGCTTCGGCGTTGTCGCTCTGCCAGACCGGGCCGAGGCCGAGGATGGTGACCTGCCAGGCGTACCAGTAGTCGAGGCCGTAGAAGCCGAAGATCTCGTTCAGGGCCGCGATCCGCGCGGTGTCCCAGCGCTTGTCGTTCTCCCCGTCGAGGGCCGCGGCGGCCGGGGTCAGGAAGGTCGCGAAGAGGCCTTCCTTCGCGGAGAAGGCGAGGAAGTCCGCGAGCCAGGCGCGGGAGCGGTAGTCCTCGATCAGGCGGCGCTTGCCGCGGCTCTCGAACCAGTCGACGGTGGCGCGCAGCAGCCTGCGGGTCTCGGGGTCGAAGTGCGCCGGGTCGTAGGTGTGCGGGTTGAAGAGCAGGGCGTCTGCCATGGAGGTTCACCTTCCGAGGGGTTGGAGGAGGGGAGGGGAGGCCGGGCGCATGCGTGGGGGGGGCGGTGCGGCGCGGGACCGTGGGCGGTCCGGCTGCCGCGCCGCGGCACGACGAGGTTCAGGCCGTGGAGGTCGGCGGGGGCCCGTCGAGCCGGTGGAGGGTGGCGAGGACGTCGTCGAGCCAGGCGATCGTCATCCGCTCGAACGCGATGCCGCCGCGCAGCACGACGTGCTGGAGCTCCTGACCGGCGTCGAGCGGTGCGGGGGCGTCCGGCCCGGTGAAGTCGCGCAGTTCACCGGCGAGGTAACGGGTCAGCCGGTCGCTGTGGGCCCGCAGGTGCCGTTCGACCTCGTGGATCAGCGCGGCCGGGTCGTCGAAGGCCGCGCCGCGGATCTTGACGGCGAGGTCGTGGCGGAGGCTCTCCGGTTCGATCGGCTCGTGCAGCCACGCGGCGAGGGCGGCACGGCCGGGGCCGGCCACGGAGTACTCCTTCTTGTCCGGTCGGCCCTGTTGCGGGACCTCGCGGACGGCCAGCAGCCCGTTGCCCTCCATACGCCCCAGCACGCGGTAGATCTGCTGGTGGGTGGCGGTCCAGAAGTAGCCGATGGACCGGTCGAACCGGCGGGCCAGCTCATAGCCGGAGCCCGGCTTCTCCAGCAGGGAGACGAGGATCGCGTGGTCGAGCGCCATGCCCCGATCTTTCTATGCAACTCGTTGCATAGACAAGCGGCAGCGGTCAGGTGAGACGCGGCTCACCCGGACCCTGCCCTGGACCCTGCCCCGGACTCCCCCCGCTCACTCGGCGCCGAGCCGCGCTCCTGTCCAGACGAGCGCCGGCGGGATCTCCCGGAGCCAGGTGTTGAAGCTGTGGCCGCCGCTGTCGAGGATGATCGACGAGACGTGCGCGGGCGCCTTCACCTTGCGGATGAACTCCTGGGTCTCCCCGTAGTTGGGCTCGCCCCGCAACGAAGAGGTCACCAGGAACGAGGAGTTCCCCTGCGGCTGGTGGTCCAGGTGCCACAGCAGGTCGGACCGCTTCTCCTCGTCCTTGTTCCCCTTGAACAGATCGCCGGAGTCCTTGTCGATCTCGGGCCGGTATTCCGCCGACAGGCCCACGCCGACCGCGTACGCCTCCGGGTGCTGCACCGCCATCTTCAGGGCGCAGTAGCCCCCGGTGGAATCGCCGATGATCCCCCAGCTCCGCGGCCCGGCGCCCACCCGGTACGCGCCGGAGACCGCCTTGACGACGTCCGCGCCGAAGAAGGCCTCGCTCTGCGGGCCCCCGGGGACGTCGACGCACTGGGTGTTGGGCGCGGCGATGGTGGGCCGCATCATCACCAGGATCATCGGCTGCATGCGCTTCTGCTTCGCCAGGCTCCAGGCCAGCCTCGGGTAGTGCAGCTTCTTGATGAGGTTCTCGGCCATGCCCGGGTAGCCGGTGAGGACGACGGCGGCCGGGAACCTGCGCTGCTCGTCGCTCTTGTCGAAGTACTCCGGCGGCAGGTACACGTACGCCTCGGCGGCGGCCCGGGACCGCTCGCCGTGGATCGTCACCTTCTCGATCACGCCGCCCACGCGCGGGTTCCGGCCGCCGGGCACCTCCGGGGCCTGCCGGCCCAGGACCTCCAGGGCGGCGCCGCCCGGCGCCGCCGGGGCCTGGCGCTTCGTACCGGCGAGGTCGGCCCAGGAGTCGTAGAGGAGGAAGGTGCGGTTGGCCGCGGCCCCGACCGTCGCGAGCACCATCAACTGCACGAGCACGAGCAGCCCGACGCGCCCCAGCACCCGCCGGGCGCCCCGCCGCCCCAGCCGGGGCCACAGCCATACCGTGAGGGCGAACAGCAGTGCCGTACACACCGCGACGCTCGCCATGAGCGTGCCACTCGTCAGACCCATGAATCAGTGAACTCTCTGCGCCGTCCCGATCCGGACGCTCGGGCCCGGAGCGCTACCAGCGGGTAGCGCACCAGGCAAGAGGGACGGACGGGGCCTCGCGTTCCCTCGCAGAGCCACAGGTCCCCTTGGTGAGGTACGGATCGCGGGCGAGGTCGAAAGCCGGCACCGCCCCCGCAGGCGCCCCGCCGGGCCGCTATGCGGGCCAGGCCCTGCTGGAGGAGTAGCCGATCCGAAGCGTCCGTCCGGGCGATGCACGGGAACCCGGGGTCACCTGCGGGCGTTGGTGCCACCATAGGAAGGCGATCAGCGGGATCCGACTTCCGATGACTCCGAGGGGAGCCGTTCATGAGCACGGCGAAAGACCTGTTCATCATCGCCATGGACCCGCAGCCGGATCATTCGGTGGGCCAGGGTGATCTGTCGCTCGCCCTCGCGGGCGCCGAGCTGATCGATCTCCTCGACGCGCAGGCCGCCGTCCTGGACGGCGACCGCATCGTGCCGGGCGGGCAGCCCGCGCTCGACGACGAGCTGCTGGCCGAGGCCTCGTCGGCGCTCACCCGCCAGACACCGTACGAGCGGGTCGAGGACTGGCTGTGGCGCCGCGGCCGTGAGCTCTCGGCCTCCTACCAGGCCACCCTGGAGGAGGCCGGTCAGCTGACGCGCGGACGCCGCGGCCTGCTGCCCTTCGGCACCGATCGCCTGGAGGTGGCCGATACGCCAGCCCTCCGTCGGGCCCGGACCCGCTGGGAGGACGACGAGCCCGTCCTCGCCTCCCTCGCCGCGACCGTGGGCATCCGCGGCCCGCGATCCGAGGACGAGCCGGGCCTGGACGACGAAGCGGTGACGACCGTACTGGCCGTCGTCGGCGACGCGGTGATGGAACTGGAGGCCGTACGCCAGCGGCGATCGATCGAGAACGCGGCGTTCGCCAACGTCTGGCGCGTCCCCTGAGCGCGGCCGGCACCCGGCGGGCGCAGCGCCCGCCGGGCCCACGTCAAGGCCGTCGCGGGCCCACGCCGCGCGCCTGAAGCTGCCGACGGGCCGTCGACCAGACGGTCGCGAACTCATCGGCCGACACCGGCTGCGGGTCGTGCCCCTCCCACTCGGAGATCGGTACGTACGTGGTCAGACCGTAGACGCTCTCGTACTCTCCCGCCCGGCCCGCGTCCTGGGCTTCCTGCCATTCGGCCAGTGAGGCGGCGGCCAGAGCCTTGCCGTCGGGCTCGTGCAGCTCCACCTGCCGGAGCACGTAGCCGTCGGCGTCCAGCTCGAAGTAGAACCAGACGGCTTCCTCGTCCCAGAAGCAGCGGAGCCTGCGCGTCACTCGTCCACCGCGTCGAACGGCTCGTCGTGCCAGCGCCAGCCTGCGGTGCCTTCCGCGTGGATGTGCAGCATGAACTCGGCGACCGGGCTGCCGTCGGGGAACGTCATGGTGAGCGCACCGCGGATCCGGGTGTAACAGTCGTCGGCCCGCTCCCAGTCCTCCTCGTCGACGGCCCGCTCCTGCTCGGCGAAGAGGGCGCGGAACTCCTCGAAGCCGGGAAGTGTCACCACCTCGGCGTGAGTCCAGGGCATGTCGGCGCCGACCACGCTCAGCCGGGCTATCTCCCGGTCGCCGTGGTGGAGCCGCCAGACACTGCCGTCGGACAGGTTCGGGTTGGTCATGCCCCCATGATGACGCTCACCACTGACAGGCGGGACGGACGGTCCGGTCAGCCGGTGTCGAGGACGAGGTCCGCGCGGTGGCGGCCCCGGGCGACGAGGCGGGCGTTGGCTTCGTCCGAGCGGGCCACCCACGCACGCGCGGACGCGGGGTCCTTGCCGTGCCGCACATGACGGTCGATCAGCCGGTCACGGCGCAGGTCCTCGGCCGGGGCGAGGTACCAGGCCTCATCCAGCAGCGGGCGTACCGGAGCCCACTCCCCCGCGTCGTGCAGCAGGTAGTTCCCCTCGGTGATCACGAGCGGTACGTCCGGAGGTACGGCGATGCTGCCCGCGATCGGCTCCTCCAGGGAACGGTCGAAGGCGGGCGCGTAGACCGTGGGCCCGTGCGGTGCGCGCAGCCGGCGCAGCAGGGCGACGTAACCGGCGGCGTCGAAGGTGTCCGGGGCGCCCTTGCGGTCGGCGCGGCCCAGCCGGTCCAGTTCGGCCCGGGCGAGGTGGAACCCGTCCATCGGGACCACCACGGCCCGGTCCGGCCCGAGGGCGTCCGCGAGCCGGGCGGCCAGTGTCGACTTTCCGGCCCCCGGGGGCCCGGCGATGCCCAGGACACGCCGCTCGCCCGGGGTGGCCAGCGCCCCCGCCCTCACTGCCAGTTCCGTCGTACGCATCCGCACATCCTGCCCGAGGGGTACGGCCCGACGTGCGTGAGGTACGCGTGGATGTGCTCGACAGGACCTCCGAACTCACCGGGCGGGCGCCGCCGTTCCGGTACGGGTCGCGTGACACGCGCCGGAATCACGGGTGGGGGCGGCCGTCCCGTCGAGGGTGTCGCCGCGGACCGGCCGGACAGGCCTACGATGTCCGTTATGCCCGGTACGGTCGCCGTTCTGCACAACCCGCCGCCCCGCGCACGGCTGCGTACCGCCACCCGCCTGGCCGTATGCGCCGCCGTGCCCTGGTTCCTCTGCCTCTGGTGGGGCACGAGCACGGTCCCGGTGCCCGCCGCCCTTCCCGCCGTGCTGATCCTCCGTGAGGACGTGTACGCCGCCCCGCGCCTGGGGTGGGACCGGCTCGTCGGTGTCGTCGTGGGCGTGGCGCTGAGCACGTTCGTGCTGCACTGGCTGCCGCCGCCCTCGGCCTCCTCCGTGACGTCGGCGTCGGCGGCGGCCTCGGTCTCCTTCCTCGCGGTACTGGCCTGCGGCTGCGCCGGCATGTACCTGATGTACCGGGACGGCGCCCCCAACCAGCAGGTCCTGATCACCGCACTGGTGATCTACGCGACCGCCGTCCCCGGCTACGCCCTGGCCCGCCTGGTGGAGAGCGTGGTCGGCATCGCCTGCGTCGTCCTGCTGGGACCCCTGCTGTGGCCGCCGGCCCCCTACCGGTCGGCCGCCGCCGGGCTGGACGCGTACCGGAGCGAGGTCGGCGGCCTCCTCGGCTCGGTGGCCGCCCGGCTCACCGGCGGCGGACCGCCCACCGCCCCGGAGCTCCCGGAGGGGGCAGTGCCGTGGACGCTGCCGCAGGACGGCCTCGCCGCCTACGACCGGGCCGCCCGGCGCGCGCGGCTCCCCCGGCCGTACGTGCGCGCCCCGAGCCGCCCGCCCGACGGGCTCGGGGCGCGGCTGCGGCTCGCCGCCCGCAGTGCCCTCACCCTCCAGTACTTCGCCCAGGAGCTCCGGGAGCGCGCCCGTGCCACCGGGACCACCGGGACCACCGGCGACACCGGCCGGGGCGGGCCGCCCGGTCCCGGCACACCGCCGCCCGGCCCCGGTGCGCCGCCTCCCGATCCCGCCCTGCGCGACCTCGCCCCGCTGGTGCGCGCCACCGCCCGCGCGCTCGACGCCGCCCTGCGCGGCGAGGACTGCGCCGCGGACCTCGAACGGGCCCGCGGCCTGGACCTCGCCCACCGTGCGGCCCACCCCACCCGGCACGACGCCGTCCTGCGGGCGGGTCTCCACCTGACCCACGAGGCCGTCGCCGACCACCTGTCGACCCGCCCCTGACGTCCGTCACCGAGCGGTGCCGGCCGGGCCCGGCGAGCGGGCCACCGATAGGCTCGTGCACCGACCGGGGAGATGAAGGATCGATGACGTTGAACGAAGGCCTCCGGGTGAGGCTGGCCGCGGACGTGACGCTGACCGGTTCGGTCGCGGCGGAGGGGGAGGCCGTCGCGGGCTTCCTGGCGCTGGCGGCGGGCACCGAGGGCACGGTCGAACGGGTGGACGAGCACCAGCCGCGCAGCGGTGAGGACGTCCGCGAGTACGAGCGCCTGAAGTCGCTCCTCGACTCGTTCGGCCATCAGATGCCCGAGGGCAGCAGGGGGCAGCTCCAGGAGAAGGTCCGCGCGCTGGAACCCGCGTGGATCGCCTTCCAGGAGCAGAAGGCCCGCGTGACGGTCCGCGTCCGCTTCGACAACGGGTTCGTCCTCGACGGCGTGCACGAGGCACTCTTCACGTCCACCTGAGGCCGCCCCGGCCGCCAGAGGCCCCCAGAGGCCCCAAGCCCCAGAGGCCGCCGGCGCTCGCCCGGGTCCGCCTGGCCGCCGCACCCGGCGCGCGTTTCACTGGGAGGTGCCGTACAGAAAGCGCGCCCGCGGAGGACCCGCACCCGGGAGGTCCCGTGAACACGTACGTGTCGCCCCGCTTCGACCCCACCCGCGTCCCCCACCTGCTGGGATCCTTCGCGCCCGTGTCCGAGGAGGTCGACGTCGCGGACCTGGAGGTGACGGGCGAGCTCCCGGACACCCTGGACGGCCTGTACGTGCGCAACGGCCCCAATCCGCGGTTCACGCCGATCGGCTCGTACCTGTACCCCATCGACGGCGACGGCATGCTGCACGGCGTCCGGGTCTCCGGTGGCCGGGCCCGCTACCGCAACCGTTTCGTACGCACCCCCGCGCTGCTGGCCGAGGAACGAGCCGGGCGGGCCCTGTGGGGCGGGCTCGCATCGATGGTCGTCCCGGACGCCGACCAGGTGGGTCCGGAGCTCGCCGGCACCTTCAAGGACCTCCCCGACATCAACGTCGTCCGGCACGCCGGCCGCCTGCTGGCCCTCGCCGAATCGGCCTGCCCCTTCCGGGTCGACGCCGACCTCGCGACGCTGGGCCGCGAGGACTTCGGCGGGGCCCTGCCCGCCGGCATCACCGCCCACCCCAAGGTCGACCCGGTCACCGGCGAGATGGTCGTCTTCTGCTACGGCCTGGAGCCGCCCTACCTGACCTGGTCCGTCATCGACCGCGACGGCACGGTCGGCCGCGGGCCCACCCCCGTCGACGGGGTGGACGAGCCGATCATGATCCACGACATGGCCCTGACGGACCGCTATGCCGTCCTCATCCTCGCCCCGGCCTTCTTCGACCTCGACGCCGCCATGGCGGGCGGCTCCTTCCTGGCCTGGCGCCCTGAGCGCGGCACCCGGGTGGCGATGATCCCCCGCGACGGCGGACCGGTGCGCTGGGCGGCCGACGAGGCCTTCTGGGCGTGGCACACCGTGAACGCGTACGACGACGGCCCGGGCCCGTACGCCCCGGTGGTCCTCGACTACGTGCAGTGGAGCAGGCTGACCGTCGGCGCCCCGGAGGAGGACGCCGAACCGGCCGGCGGTGGCCTGGTACGGGCACGCCTCGACCCGGTCGCCGGCAGCATGGCCCGCACCCTGCTGGACGACTCCCGGGTGGAGTTCCCACGGGTCGACGACCGGCGCATCGGCCGGCGCCACCGGTACACCGCGCTGGCCACCGGTACCGGGCGGACGGAGCTGCTGCCCGGCGAGTACGACGCCGTGCGCTGGTACGACGGCGAGAGCGGCACCTCCCAGGTCTGGGCGGCGGGGAACCTCTCCGTCGGCGAGCCGGTCTTCGCCCCCGACCCCGGCTCCGAGGAGGGCGGCCACTGGCTGACCTTCGCCACGGACCGCACCGACGGCACGAGCTGGTTCCTGGTCGTGCCCGCGGAGGACCCCGCCTCCGGCCCGGTGGCCCGCGCCCGTATCCCCGTACGCGTGCCGCTCGGCCTGCACGGCTGCTGGCTGCCCACCGAGGAGTGAACCCGTCCGGCGTGCCCGCGCGGCCCGGCCGTGCCACGCTGTTTCCTGGCCTCGGGAGGAGACAGCCGCGACGAACGGAGCGCGCTGTGAGCAGAGCGATCCACCCCGCACCTCTACGGCGCGGTACGGCCGCGGCCTGTGCCGCCCTGCTGTTCGTGGCCCTCGCCTCGGGGACCGCGACCGGCGCGGACCCGACGCCGAGCCCGAGCCCGACCCCGACCGCGTCCACGCCGCCCCCGTCCGGTGACACGGGCCTCGGCGGCCTCGATCCGCGCATCACGGCGATCATGCGCAAGCCCGACTACCGCAACGCCCAGTGGGGCCTGCTGCAGACCGACCCGGACGACGGCCGCGTGGTGCACAGCCTCTTCCCCGAGCAGTTCTTCATCCCGGGGTCCACGGCCAAACTGATCAGCGTCTCGGGCCCGTGGCACACCCTCGGCGCCGACCACCGCTTCGTGACCCCGCTCTACGCGGTCGGCGAGCGCGACGGGGCCACCCTGACCGGCGACCTGGACCTCGTGGCCCAGGGCGACCTCACCATGGGCGGCAGGACCCGCCCCGACGGCACGGTCGCGTACACCGACCTCGACCACACCTACGCCAACGACTTCCCCGGCGCGACCCTCACCCCGGAGAACCCGCTCGCCGGGATCGACCAGCTCGCCCGGCAGGTGCGCGACTCCGGCATCACCCGCGTCGACGGGGACGTGATCGTCGACAGCCGGCTGTTCCTCCCCGACCCGGAGCTCGTCCCCACCCCGACGCCGCTGATCATCAACGACAACCTGATCGACCTCATGACCACCCCCGGGAACCGGCCCGGCGCGGACGCCCGGCTGGACTGGCGGCCCAAGGTCGCGCCCTACGAGGTCACCTCGGCGGTGAAGACGGTGGCTGCCGGGAAACCGACCGCGATCACGGTGACGGCCACCGACGGCGGCACCCGGATCCGGCTGACCGGAACGATCGCGGCGGGCTCCGAACCGCTGCTGCGCACCTCCCCGATCGGTGACCCGGCCGCCTTCGGACGCGTCGCGCTGATCGAGGCGCTGGAACGCACGGGGGTGCACGTCACGGCCGACCCGTCGGGCGCCAACCCGGCGGGGCGGCTGCCGCGCGACTACGACGGACGCCCGCGGGTGGCCGCGTACACCTCCCCGCCCTACGCCCAGTACGCCAAGCTGATCCTCAAGGTCAGCCACAACCTGGGCGCCAACCTGGGCATCTGCCTCCTCGCCGGCACCGCGCACAGCAACCAGTGCCCGGCCGGCTTCCCGGTGCTCGCCGACTTCCTCGACCAGGCGGGCGTCGACCGCGAGCAGGCGCAGCTCATGGACGGCCGGGGCGGCAATCCCGCCGACCGAGCCACTCCGCAGGTGCTGGTGCAGATGCTGGCGTACTGGCAGCGGACCCCGGACGCGCGGCTGTTCCGGGAGGCGCTGCCGATCCTCGGGGTCGACGGTCTGCTGGCCGAGAACTGCCGCGGCTGTCCGGCCCGGGGAAAGGTGTTCGCCAAGACCGGCGCGGCCGTCGGCGGCGACGCCCTCAACGACCGGCTGGCCGTGGGCGCCATCACCATCGCGGGCTACCTGGACAAGGGCGGCGGCCGCTACGACACCTTCTACGCGGGCGTCAACGGTGCCTCGACGCCGGGCGCCGACCCCACCGAGGTGCTGACCATCGCGAACGACCTCGCGATGATCGCCGCCTACCTCCAGGAGTCGTCCTCACCCTGATCCGCCGGACACGCCCTACGGCTGCGCCCAGGTGCGCAGCAGGGTCTCCCGTACGCGCGGCTCGGGGGTGCCCTCCGCGGCGTGCTCCCGGCCCCACTCCTCGACGGCCCGCGGGTCTGCCGTTCCCGCCACGAAGCGGTCGAGGAGGTCCTGGGAGAGCCGTACCTCCTCGGTGAGGTAGCCTCCGGCCGCCGCCGCGTGGACGGTCACCTCCCGCGTCCCTTCGTCCGTCTCCAGCCGCAGCCTCATCTCGGGCGGCCCCTCGCCGGCGAACTCCCCTCCGATCGCGGCCGAGAACATCGCCCCGAGGAGGTTCGCGGCACGGCCCACCGGGTGGTGTCCGGGCACGTCCTCGACCACCGCGGAACGCAGCTCCGCCCAGCTCCACGACAGGGGTGTGTCCGGGTCCGCGGCCTCCAGCCCGTAGGAGGTCAGCCGGACGCAGATCCCGATGGCGTTCGGCGGCGAACCCACGTACACCGCGTCCGGAGTGACCCAGAACAGTCCGACCATGGCCGCCACGCGCCGCTCCCTCGCTCACGCCTCCGACACCACCCCCCATCCATACCGCCCACCGGAATCGGACCGCCGCAGACACACCGCGAGGCCGCCGTACCGGGCGCGGGCGTAAATCGGTGGGGTCCGGCGGCCCGGTCTGCGAGCATCCTCGGATGGGTGCGATGGACGCGGTGGCCGAGAGGGTCGCGGGCGGAGCCACCGTGGAGTTCCGGCCGACCGGCTCCTCGATGGTCCCGTTGATACGAAGTCGTCAGCAGGTGGTGGTCGCTCCGGTCGACCCGTCGAAGCTGAAGGTCGGGGACATCGTCCTCGCCCGCGTCGCCGGGACGGTGTACCTGCACCTGGTGTCGGCGGTGGAGCCGGCCCGCAAGCGGGTGCAGATCAGCAACAACCGGGGCCGGGTGAACGGCTGGACCGGCCATGACCGGGTCTACGGCATCTGTACGGCGGTCGACGGTGTCCCCCGGGCCGGCGCCGCGGACAAGACGCGCGCGACGTAGGGGTCCGGCGCGCCCGCCCCGCACGGCACTGGCCACCTCGGTCGGTACACATGGACCGTTCACGGTGCGGAGAGGCCCGGGGCCGCTGGAACCAGGGCCCGGCCCCGGGCGTCGGCAGCCAGTGAAGCAGCGGCCGCGTGGCCGCGTCCCCTGGATGCGGCCACGGAAACTCCCGGGTCCGCAGGGGGCGTTGTCATGCGGCCCAGTCCGGCCGGGGCCGGGCCGCGCAGCGGTGAGCTCGCCGGCAGGTTCTCGTACGGCCGTGCTCCGGGCGCGGCACGCGACCGCCGTCCCGGCGCCGCGGCCGACCGCCGGTGGGCCGTTAGGGTGAAACCTGACCCTCCGTGAAGAAAGGCCCTGACGGCGCACTGTGACCGCATCACGCACGCACACCCTGTTCTCCTTCGGCACACTGATGGACGAGCGGGTCCAGACCGCTCTCTTCGGCGGAGCCGTCCCCACCTCCCCCGCGTCGCTGGCGGGCTACACCACCCGGCCCCTGAAGATCACCGATCCGGCCGTGATCGCCGCCAGCGGGCTCGACGTGCACCTGATCCTGGAGCGCAGGCTCGGCGCCTCGGTCGAGGGCTCGGTACTGCACCTCACCGACGAGGGGCTCGCCGCGGCCGACGCCTACGAGGTCGACGACTACGCCCGCCGACGTGTGGTCCTGTCCTCCGGCGAGAGCGCCTGGGCCTACCTGGACGCCAGGCCGCTGCGCCCGGCGGAGCGCATCGTCGTCGTGGGCGACAGCATCGCCTACGGACGCTGCGACCCGCGGGGCGGCTGGGCGGGCCACCTGGCGGCCGCCCACATCGCCGCGAACGAGGCCGAGCGCCGCCTGTTCAACCTGGCGGTCCCCGGCAGCACCCTCGCCGACGTCGGCGAGCAGACGCCCCCGCTGCTGGCCGCCCGCCGGCCCGACACCCTCCTGGTCGCCGCCGGCATCAACGACTCCGCCGTGCCCCTCACCGGCGCGGCGGCCGACGCCGGCACCGAGGCCGACGGGACTGCCGGCACCGCACAGATCGACCGGCTCACCGGCAGCCTCGAGGCGCTGGCCGCCGCTGCCCTCGACCACAACGCACGGCTCGTCGTCGCCGGGCCGTCCTGGCTCGACGAGAACCGCACCCGCGACTACGAGGGCCTGCGCTTCACCCGGGCGCGCGCACTGGCCCTGCGCGCCTTCCTCCGGGCCTGGTGCGAGGCGAACCACATCGACTACCTCGACCTGTGGGAGCCGCTGCGGGAGAGGACCGAGCTGCTCGTCGACGGCCTGCACCCCACCGCCGAAGGGCACCGGGCGCTCTACGAGCACCTCGACGCGCACGGGCGCTGACCACCTCACCGCCCGTGGTGATCTTGGCGAAGCCGCTTGTAACCCCCGGGAGCCACCGCCCGTCACCTGCGCGCAACAGGGACTTCCTACGTTGGACCGCAGCCGGACCGACCTGCACACGGCCGCAGCGGCCCGGAGCGGAACGGTGTCGGCCGGAGGCGCGAGGAGGTCTGCTGTGGCGGAGGGGGAGGCGGGGGCGAAGGCCGCGGCCGGACAGCAGGTGCGTACGGTGTGCTCCTACTGCGGCGTCGGGTGCGGGATCGTCCTGGACATCGCCACGGGCGGCGACGGGCGCCGTACGGTGGCCAAGGCCGCCGGCGACAAGCGGCACCCGGCGAACGCCGGGCGCCTGTGCACCAAGGGCGCGACGCACGCCGACATGCTGGCCGCGCCCGGCCGGCTGACCACCGCGCTGGTCCGCGGCGAGCGGGGCGCCGGGCCCGCTCCCGCCCCGGTGGAGGCGGCCGTCACCGAGGCGGCCGGGCGTCTGCGGGCGATCCTCGACGCGCACGGTCCCGACGCGCTGGCGCTGTACGTCTCCGGCCAGATGTCCCTGGAGGCCCAGTACCTGGCGAACAAGCTGGCCAAGGGCTTCCTGCGGACGAACCAGATCGAATCCAATTCGCGCCTGTGCATGGCGAGCGCCGGCAGCGGCTACAAGCTCTCGCTCGGTGCCGACGGACCGCCCGGATCGTACGAGGACTTCGACCGGGCGGACGCCTTCTTCGTCATCGGCGCCAACATGGCCGACTGCCATCCCATCCTCTTCCTGCGGATGATGGACCGCGTCAAGGCCTCCGGCGCCAAGCTCATCGTGGTCGACCCCCGGCGCAACGCCACCGCCGACAAGGCCGATCTGTTCCTGCAGATCCGGCCGGGCACCGATCTGGCCCTCCTCAACGGCCTGCTGCACCTCCTGGTCGAGGGTGGCTGGACCGACCCCGCCTTCATCGCCGAGCACACCGAGGGCTGGCAGGACATGCCGGCCTTCCTGCGGGACTACGCGCCCGACCGGGTCGCCCGGATCACCGGCATCCCGGAGGCCGACATCCGGCTGGCCGCCCGCTGGATCGGCGAAGCCGGCGAGTGGACGAGCTGCTGGACCATGGGCCTCAACCAGTCCACGCACGGCACCTGGAACACCAACGCGCTGGTCAACCTGCACCTCGCCACCGGCGCCATCTGCCGCCCGGGCAGCGGCCCCTTCTCCCTCACCGGCCAGCCCAACGCCATGGGCGGACGGGAGATGGGCTACATGGGACCGGGGCTGCCCGGCCAGCGCTCGGTCCTGGTGGAGGAGGACCGCGGCTACGTCGAGGCGCTGTGGGGCGTTCCGGCGGGCACCCTGCGCACCGACGTCGGCCGCGGCACCGTCGAGATGTTCGAGAAGATGGCCGCCGGTGAGATCAAGGCGTGCTGGATCATCTGCACCAACCCGGTCGCCTCCGTCGCCAACCGGAGCACCGTCATCAAGGCCCTGGAGACCGCCGAACTCGTCATCACGCAGGACGTGTTCGCGGAGACCGAGACCAATGCCTACGCCGACATCGCGCTGCCCGCGACGCTGTGGGCCGAGGCGGACGGCGTGATGATCAACTCGGAGCGCAACCTCACCCTGGTGCGGGGCGCCGCCGACCCGCCCGGCGAGGCCCTGCCCGACTGGCAGCTGATCGCCCGGGTCGCCTGCGCGATGGGATTCGCCGAGGCGTTCACGTACTCGTGCGCCGAGGAGGTGTTCGAGGAGCTCCGGCGGGCCTGGAACCCGAAGACGGGCTGGGACCTGCGCGGGGTCACGTATGAGCGGCTGCGCTCGGGTCCGGTGCAGTGGCCGGCCGCCCCCGGCGGCCCGGACCGCAACCCGATCCGCTACGTCAACGACGGGATCAGCCAGACCCCGGCCGAGCACCCGGACGGCGGCCGCCCCCGGCTGGTCTTCCCGACGGCGACGGGACGGGCCGTCTTCTTCGCCCGCCCGTACCTGCCGGAGGGTGAACTTCCCGACGACGACTACCCGTTCGTACTCAACACGGGCCGTCTGCAGCATCAGTGGCACACCCTGACCAAGACCGGCAAGGTCGCCAAGCTCAACAAGCTCAACCCCGGACCGTTCGTGGAAGTCCACCCGCAGGACGCGGCCTCGCTCGGTATCGAGGAGGGCGACGGGGTGGAGGTGGCCTCCCGGCGCGGGCGGGCCGTGCTGCCCGCCGTCGTCACCGACCGGGTCCGGCCCGGGAACTGCTTCGCCCCCTTCCACTGGAACGACCTGTTCGGCGAGTACCTCAGCGTCAACGCCGTCACCGACGACGCCGTCGACCCGATCTCCTTCCAGCCCGGATTCAAGATGTGCGCGGTGACCTTGACCAGAACACGGACCCCGGCCCCGGTCCCGGCCCCGGCCCCGGCCCCGGTGGCGGCCCTGCCCGCCGGATCCGGCGCGGAGGCCGGATCGGGACCCGGCCGCGGCGGCCCCGCCACCACCGTGTCGGCCCTCGCCGCGACCGCCCCCGCGACGACCGCCCTGGCCGTCCTGTTCGGGCTGGACGACCAGGCCCCGCCCGCCCTCTCCGACGGGGAGCGCCGGTACCTCGCCGGTTTCCTCGCCGGGCTCGCCTCCGCCCCGCCCGGCACCGGTGTCCCCTCGCTTCCGGCCGGCGCCCCCTTCGAAGCCGGGCACGCGCTCTGGGTCGACGGTGCACTCGCCGGTACGTACTCGCGTACGGCCGCTGCCCTGGTCGGCGCCTCCCCGACCGCTCCGGCCGCTCCGCCCGCCGACCCGGCCCCGCCGACCCGGCAGACCATGGTCCTGTGGGCCTCGCAGACGGGCAACGCCGAGGACCTCGCGGCCACCGTCGGAGCGGCCCTCGCCGGGCACGGCCTCCCGGCGAGCGTGCACAGCATGGCGGACCGCACGGCCGCCGCCCTGACCCCGGGCACCGATCTGCTGATCGTCACCAGCACCTTCGGCGACGGTGACGCGCCGGACAGCGGAGCCTCGTTCTGGGAGTCCGTCAGCGCCGCCGACGCACCCCGCCTCCAGGACGTCCGGTACGCGGTGCTCGCCCTCGGCGACTCCACCTACGACGCCTTCTGCGGCCACGGCCGCCGGCTCGACCAGCGCCTCGAAGAACTCGGCGGCCGGCGCCTCCTGCCCCGCGTGGACTGCGAGCCCGACTACGAGGAGCCCGCGGGACGGTGGCTGGAGCAGGTGCGCGAGGCACTCACGGCCGGCCCGGAGGCGGAGAGCACCGGGACGCGGCGGCGCGCGGCGGACCGCAACTCCCCGCACACCGCCCGGCTGTCCGGCAACCGGCTGCTCAGCCTGCCCGGGGCCGCCAAGGAGGTCCGCAGGTTCACCTTCGATCTCGGCGAGGACGGCCCGGCGTACGAGGCGGGCGACGCGCTCGGGGTGCAGCCGGTCAACTGCCCCGGCCTGGTGACGGAATGGCTGGCCGCCACCGGCCTCTCCCCGGACGCTGAGGTCGCCGTACCGGGCCGCGACCCCATGCCGTTCGCCGAGGCGCTCCACCGGCACCTGGACATCACCCGGCTGACACCCGACCTGCTGCGCTTCGTCACCGAGCACACCGGCGACCGCACGCTCAAGCGGCTGACCCGCCCCGACAACAAGGACGGCCTCGCCCGGTGGACGTGGGGCCGCCAGCCCGTGGACGTCCTGTCCGAGTTCCCGGTCCGGCTGAGCGCACAGGAGTGGACCGAGCGCCTGGGACGCCTCAAGCCGCGCCTCTACTCGATCTCGTCCAGCCCGCTCACCGACCCGCGTGCCGTCAGCCTGACCGTCTCGGTCCTGCGCTACGAGGGGCCGGCGGGCGGGCAGCGCAAGGGCGTGGCCTCCGCCTTCCTCGCCGACGCCGAACCGGGCACGCCCGTACCGCTGTTCGTGCAGAGTTCGGCGCACTTCCGCCCGCCCGCGGGCGCCGACACCCCGGCGATCATGGTCGGTCCGGGGACCGGCGTCGCGCCGTTCCTGGCCTTCCTCGAACACCGCCGGGCGCTCGGCCACCAGGGCGGGAACTGGCTGTTCTTCGGCGAACAGCGCCGCGCCACCGACTTCTACTACCGCGAGGAGCTGGCGGAACTCCACCGGCACGGCACGCTCACCCGGCTCGACCTGGCCTTCTCCCGCGACCAGCGGACCAAGGTCTACGTCCAGGACCGCATGCGCGAGCACGGCGCCCAGCTGTGGTCCTGGCTCCAGGACGGCGCCCACTTCTACGTGTGCGGTGACGCGAGCCGGATGGCCAAGGACGTGGACCGGGCGCTGCGCGAGATAGCCATGACGCACGGCGGCCTCGACGCGGACGAGGCCGCCGCGTACCTGAAGCAGCTGTCCGCCGCCAAGCGGTACGGCCGCGACGTGTACTGAGCGCGCCATCGGCTCCGCCGCCGCCGGCCACTCCCCCGAGCGCCGCCCGGACGAGCGCATCGCCCGGTTCATCGCCGAGGCCCTCGGCGACTCCCGGACCGTCCTCGACGTCGGCGCCGTCGCCGAGGACCTGCCTTTCGCCGACGGCGAGTTCGACGCGGCGATGACCCTGTTCGGCGTCCGTCAGTGGCCCGACGTACGGGCCGGGCTGCGCGAGATGCGGCGCGTGACCCGCGGGCCGGTGGACATCCTGACCTGCGACCCCGTCCTGGTCCGGGACTTCTGGCTGTACCGGTACGCGCCCGAGGTCCTCGACATCGAGGCCCTGCGCCACCCGACCGTCGAAGAACTGGCCTCGGCCCCGGGCGGATCCGGCACCGTCCGGACCGTGCCCATCCCCCTGGACTGCACCGACGGATTCAACGAGGCCTACTACGGCCGCCCTGAGGCACTGCTCGACCCGGCCGCCCGCCAGGCGTGCTCGGCCTGGAGCTTCGTCGACGACCGGGTCCGCGAGCACTTCGACACGACCCTCCGCGCGGACTGGAGTCCGGCGCCTGGGACAAGGAATTCGGCCATCTGCGCGGCAGGCCGACCTACGAGGGGTCGCTCGTGATCGTGCGCGCGACCCCGTGGGAAGAAGCGGAAGAAGAGGAAGAACGCGATGTCAGCACCCGACCGGATGGACGAACGGCTGCGCGCCCTGGGGCTGGTGGAGACCCAGCGCATGGCCGAGGCCCTGTTCGCCGGAACCGCGGCCCGCGGCCTGTGGCGCCGGGCCGCAGTGAACGCGAGGCGAGCGACCGGATCGGGGACCTGGCGAGGGAACTGTTCGGCCCGGCCGCGCGCCCGACCGGGCCGCTCGTACGCTCGGGCCCGCGCACCCTGCTCCCGTACGGCCCGGAGACCCCGGACCGGGTGATAGGCGAGGACGACTGTCGTCGTCGCCGAACTCGGTTCGGTGCTCGCGGCGTCCGGGGCGGGCTTCGCCTCGACCCTCGTCCTCGGCGAGGACCCCGACAAGCACCGGCTCGCCCTGGACATGCCGAGGATGTTCACCGCCTGCCGCGAGGCCCTGCTCGCCGACGCGCGCATCACGGGCGGGCGCCTGCACGCCGAGGTCCTCGCGCTCGCCGCCGAGTCGGGCTGGACGGTCGCCGGATGGCACTGCGGTCACCTGGCCGGGGCGGATCCGGCGGCCGATGGCCGGGCCGCACCCCCGGACGCGTACATCTGCGCGGAGAACGACCGTCCCCTGCGCCGGACCGTGGAGGGAGGCTGGCAGGCCCACTGGCTCCTGGAGATCCATCTGGTCGACGGATCCGGCGCTTTCGGCGGCTCGTACAAGCGGCTGCTGGACCTCGTCTGAACGGGGTCGGGCCCGGCAGTCGCCCGGCGGGCCGTCAGCCGGCCGTCAGGAGCAGGGGCGCCGCACCGCCGTCGGTCCAGTCCGGGGGGAGCGCGGCGAGCGCGTCGCCCACGGCGGCCCCCGGAGGAAGGCGGCGCCGTGCCCTTCGGTGATCCTGGCCCGCGCGCCGTCCCAGGCGACGGGCACCAGCCGGGTCGCTCCGGGTGCGGGCCGCGCCCGCCCGTGCACCGGAACGCACGGCAGGGGATCGAGGGTGCGCCCGGACAGGGCCGCGATCAGGGGGCCGAGCAGGGTGCGGGCGGCGACCAGGGCGGCGTACGGGTTGCCCGGCAGCCCCACCACCCAGCGGTCCGGGGCCAGTTCGGCGAGCAGCATCGGGTGGCCGGGCCGGCAGGCGACGGTGTCGACGACCATCCGCGCCCCGGCGGCCTCCAGCAGCCGTCGCAGCTGGTCGGTGGCGCCGACGGAGGTGGAGCCGGTGACCACGACGACGTCGGCGCCCCGTACCGCGCGCACGGCCCCGGACAGCCCGCTCCCCGATGCGCCGGCCGGCCCGTCGGGGACGTGACGCACCCCTTCGGTCTCGCCGCCGAGTTCGGCGACCAGGGCCGGGAGCAGTGGCCCGAGCGCGTCGCGCACCCTGCCGGGGCCCGGAACGCCCGTGTGCTCCAGCTCGTCCCCGGTGACCAGTACGCCGACCCTGGGGCGCGGCCGCACCCGCAGGCTGTCGTGGCCGCAGGCGGCGGCGAGCCCGAGCAGCGCGGGACCGATCCTGGTGCCCGCGGGGGCGAGTCGGCGGCCGGCCGGGGCGTCCTCGCCCGTACGCCGGATGTGCCGGCCGGGCGGCGGCACGGGGCCGGACACCCGGCCGTCGGCCGTGGTCAGTGCCGACTCCAGCGGCAGCACGGCGCGGGCTCCGGCCGGTACCCCGGCCCCGGTGGAGATCTCCACGCATTCCGCCGGGCCGAGTACGCCCGCCCAGGGTGCGCCCGCACGGACGGCGGCCCGTATCCGCCAGGGGCCGGTGCCGGACACCGCGTAGCCGTCCATGGCGGCCGTGTCGAAGCCAGGGAGCGGCTGGAGGGTGGCCAGGCCGTCGGCCAGGGCGAGTCCGGCGGCGTCGCGCAGGGGCACCGTACGGGCGGTCAGCGGGCGCGCCGCGCCGTGGGCCAGCAGCCGGGCCTCGGCCCAGGACACCGCCGGTTGCCGTGCCGGGATCCGGGGCGGCGCGGAGGCGGGGGCGGGGGCCGGCACGGGGGCGGAGGCCGGGGCGGGCGCGGTCGTCGGAGGCATGGACACGACTGTCGGCCCGGGGCGTTTCCGCCTCCCCCCGCACGGATTGCGGTTGGGCTCCGATCCGCTCACCTCCGGCGTACCGCCGGTGTGAACCCGCGCGTCCGCGCCCTGGACACAGCCGGGGCCGCGGGAGGATCAGGCGGAGGCGAGGGAGATCTCGGTCGACTTGATCAGGGCGACGACGGAGGTAACGGAGGCCAGGCCGAGGGCCTCGACGGCGCCCTTGGTGATCGCGGCGGTCAGGAAACGGAAGCGCAAGCACGTCTGTGACCCGCGTCATGGCCGAACGTACCCGATGAGGAATGGCGTCCGGGGCGCCCCCATCGCATGCGCCAACCGAATGGACGCAACCTCCTGGCGCATTCCGGAAAGGCCCGAAGTCCTCTCTCTTTCGGGGCCCTTCTCCTGCTTGACGTGGGACTTCCGACCCGGTTGGCCGAACCCGCACCCCGCCGGCCGGGATCGGCGAATTGCACATGCGGGCCTTTCGGTGCTCCATTGACAGTAAATGCCGCATCGTTTCCGCACCTCGTGCCGAGTGTGCGCGGGGTGAGGACGACCGGACCGGAGAACACATTCCGCCATGCGCTTCCTTCAGCACGTCCGACTGCGCCGGGCGGCCGCCGGTCTCCTCGGCGGCGCCCTCCTCGTTCCCGTCCTGGCCGCCTGCGGCAGCGGCGGCGGCACCGCGACCTCCGCGGCCGCGGCTCCGACCGCTTCCGCGTCGGGCTCCGTACCGGCCGCGAAGCTGACCGTGCTCGCCGCCGCCTCCCTCACCGACGTGTTCAAGACCATGGGGTCGCAGTACGAGAAGGAGCACCCCGGCACGAAGGTCACCTTCTCCTTCGCCGGTTCGCAGGAGCTGGCCGCACAGGTCAGGCAGGGGGCTCCGGCCGATGCCCTGGTCACCGCCGACACCAGGACGATGGACGGCCTCAAGGCGGAGACCGGGACCCCGACGGTGATCGCGAAGAACGAGCTCGTGATCGCCACCGCTCCGGGCAACCCCCACACGATCGGCTCCCTGAAGGACCTGTCCGATCCGAAGCTGAAGGTCGTCCTGGCGGCCCCGGAGGTCCCCGCCGGCCGCTACAGCCGGGAGGTCCTCGACAAGCAGGGCATCACCGTCGATCCGGTCTCGCTGGAGCCGAACGTACGGGCCGTGCTGTCCAAGGTGGAGCTGGGTGAGGCGGATGCCGGCCTCGTCTACACGACGGACACGACCGCGGCTGGGGGGAAGGTCGGCGCGGTCGGGATCCCGGACGACCAGAACGCCGTCGCCTCCTATCCGGCCGCCACGCTGAAGGCCACCAGGAACGCCGCGGCAGCGGACGCCTTCGTCCAGTGGCTGTCCTCGCCCGAGGCCCGGAAGACCCTCCGGGAGGCGGGCTTCCAGCAGCCGTGACCGTGCGCCGTACCGCCGGGCCCCGCCCGCCGCTCCTCCTGGCCCTGCCCGCGCTCCTCGCGATCGCGTTCCTGATGCTCCCGCTCGTCGGGATCCTCGTCCGCACGCAGTGGAGCGAGCTCCGCGCGCACCTGACCACACCCGGCTCCCTGGAGGCCCTGCGGCTCTCCCTCGTCGTGTCCTTCTGGGCACTGGGTCTCAGCCTGCTGCTGGGCGTGCCCCTGGCCTGGCTGCTGGCACGGGTCCACTTCCCCGGCAAGACCCTCGTACGGTCCCTGGTTCTGCTGCCCATGGTGCTGCCCCCGACGGTGGGAGGTGTCGCACTGCTGCTGGGCTTCGGCCGGCGCGGCCTGCTGGGCCCCTTCCTGGAGGACATTTTCGGGATCACCCTGCCGTTCCACACGTCGGGGGCCGTCGTGGCGGCGACCTTCGTGGCGATGCCGTTCCTCGTCATCAGCCTCGAAGGGGCCCTGGGCGGGCTGCGACCCGGCTACGAGGAGACCGCGGCCTCCCTCGGCGCATCCCCGTTGCGCGTCTTCTTCACCGTCACACTGCCGATGGTGGCCCCCGGCCTGATCGCCGGGGCCGCCCTCACCTGGGCCCGGGCGCTCGGCGAGTTCGGGGCCACGATCACCTTCGCCGGAAACCTGCCCGGCGTCACCCAGACGCTCCCCCTCCAGGTCTACCTGCTGCTCCAGGACGACCCCGAGGCCGCGACCTCGCTGTCCCTCCTCCTGCTCGTCGTGGCGATGGCGGTGCTGGTCGCCCTGCGCGGCCGCTGGACCTCCGGACACGCCGTACGGGACACCCCTCACGCGACGCCCGCCGAGGACCCGGCCGCCCGGGCCCCCGAGCCGGACCCGGCCGACGGCTCCGCACCGGCCGGCCGCTGGTCCCTGCATGCCGAGGTCACCGGGTTCACCGAGCTCACCCTCGACGCGGAACCCGGCACCACGATCGCCGTGGTCGGCGAGAACGGCGCCGGCAAGACCACCCTGCTGCGCGCCCTGCTCGGCCTGACCCCGCGGGCCCACGCCGCACTGCGGCTCGGCGACGACGACGTGACGGCCCTGCCGCCGCACCGGCGGGGCGTGGCCTGGGTCCCCCAGGACGGCGCGCTGTTCCCCCACCTGACCGCGCTCGGGAACACCGCCTACGGCCTGCGCGCGCAGGGCACCAGCCGCGCCGAGGCCCGCTCCCGGGCGCGGCTGTGGCTCGACCGGCTCGGCGTCGGCCACCTCGCCGAGCGCAGGCCCGCGCAGCTGTCCGGAGGCCAGGCCCAACGGGTGGCGCTGGCCCGGGCACTGGCCGCGCAGCCCCGTCTGCTGCTCCTGGACGAGCCGCTGGCCGCGCTCGACCAGACCACCCGGGCCCGGGTGCGGCACACCCTGCGCACCCACCTGGCCGGCTTCGGCGGGGTCTGCCTCATCGTCACCCACGACCCCGTCGAGGCCGTCTCCCTGGCGGACCGGGTCCTCGTACTGGCCCACGGTCGCGTCCTGCAGGACGCGCCGCCCGCGGAGGTCACTCGCAATCCGCGCTCCCCGTGGGTCGCGCGCATGCTCGGCCGCAACGCGTGGCCCGGGACGACCACGGTGGACGGGCTCAAGCTGGTCGCCGGCGGGTCCGTCGTGGTGGCGGAACCCGTGGCGGAGGGCTCCGAGGCCCTGGCCATCGTCGCGCCCGAGGCCGTCTCCCTCCACCGCGAGCAGCCGTCCGGCAGTCCGCGCAACGTCTGGCCGGGAACCGTCCGTGAGATCACGGCGGCGGGCAGCCGGCTCCGGGTCCTCGTCACGTCGCAGGCCGCCGCCGACGTCGTCTCCGAGATCACCCCCCAGGCGGCCGCCGAGCTCGCCATCGCCGACGGCACCGCGGTGTGGTGCAGCGTCAAGGCCACCGAGATCACCCTCGTACCCCTGTGACCCTCCACCCCGCAGCTCTCCGACAAGCGGGCACACGCCACGAGAACAGAGCAAGTTCGGCACGTGGGGGCCTCTTTGCGTTCCGGCCGCCCGTCTCACGGACCGGAGCGCCTCTGGCACATGCGGCCTCCATGTGGGCATGCTTGCGCAGATACAGCTCGAAACAGCCACACCAGCTCGAATGTAAGGACTGAGGTATGGCGGTAGTCGTCGTGCAGCAGGAGGCCGGGCGGGCGCCCACCGCCGTGAGCCGGGTGCTCGCCGCCGCGGGTCTGACCTCCCGGACCGTGCCGCTCGCGGACGACGCCGCCCCGTCCGCCGGCCTCACCGGGGTGGAGGGCCTGATCGTCCTGGGCCCCGCCGATCCGGCGCTCCTGCGGGAAGCCCTCGCCGCGGAAGTACCCGTACTGGCCCTGGAACCCGGTACGCGACTGCTCGTACGGGCGGCGGGCGACGCCCCGGGGGCCCTGCCCGACTCCACCCCCGACCGACCGCCGGTGGAACTCACCCGCGCCGCCGGTACCGACCCGCTGTTCGCCGGGTCCGCCCGGCCCTCCCCCGGCCTGCGACCGGCCCGCGACCCCCTCGAACTGCCCGCCGACGCCGTCGTACTGGCCTCCTGCGACGGGTACCCCGAGCAGGCGTTCCGGATCGGCGCCAGCGCCTGGGGCGTCCGCTTCCTGCCGCAGAAGCTCCCCCTGGACCCCTGGGGGGAGCAGCTCCTCGGCCGGTTCGCGACCCTCGTGGCGGCCCGCGCCGAACACACCGCCACCCGGGCCTTCTTCACCCGCAGGGCCGACGCCTGGGAGGAGCGGTTCGCCTACCAGACCCCCGCCTACGAGGCCGCGACCGCCCGGCTGCGACTGGCACCGGGCACGCGCGCGGTGGACCTCGGCTGCGGTACCGGACGGGCCATGCCCGCGCTCCGGGCGCAGGTCGGCCCCCGCGGGCACGTGCTCGGTGTCGACCTCACCCCGGCCATGCTGGCCGCCGCGGCCCGGCACGGCCGCACCCGCCACGGGGACCTCCTGGCCGCCGACTGCACCCGGCTGCCGCTGGCCCGCGCGTCCGTGGACGGCATCTTCTCCGCGGGGCTGCTCGACCACCTCCCGGACCCGGCCGCCGCGCTGCGCGAATGGGCCCGCGTGACCGCCGCCGACGGTGTCCTGCTGCTCTTCCACCCGTCGGGCCGCGCGGAGCGCGCCGCCCGGCACGGCCGCCCGCTCGACCCCGACGACCTCCTCGCCGAGGGCAACCTGCGCGGCGCGCTGGAGACCGCGGGCTGGCACCTGGACTCGTACGAGGACGCCCCCGGTCACTTCCTGGCCCGTGCGGTGGCGCGGGGCTGAACCGGCACGGCCGTGCTCACAGGCGGTGGATCCGCTCGATGCCGTACCAGTTCGAGACACAGACCGCGACCCAGTCCCGCCGGTAGTCGGACGTGAAGAAGGGCTCGGCCAGGCTTCCGATGTACAGGGGCTGGTACCCGAGGTCGCCGGCACCGGCCGCGGCCTCCGTCCGGATGCGGGAGTTCTGGGCGTCCCAGGCCACCGCCCGGGTGACCGTGGCGGTGGTCAGCTGTTTCACGCTCGGGACGAGTACGGCCAGCGACGCCAGGGTCAGGCCGGCCGCGACCACGACGCAGGCCGGCACGGCGACGGCTGCGGTTCCCGGGCGCGCCAGGAACCGGCGGGCCCACACCCCCAGCAGTACGCCGTAGGCGCACAGCGCCAGTTCCATCGGTACGAGATAGTTCGTCCAGGTACGGGCATACGTCCAGCCGGTCGGCCCGTAGCCGCTGCGCAGCCCCAGCACCACGGCGAACGAACCCAGCACCACCACGGGCACCGGCAGCAGCAAGAGGGCGACCAGTGTCCTGCGCGGGACGGCCGCCCGGCCCGGCTCCCGCTTCCCGGGCGCGGGCACGGGCGCCGCGAGCCCGGCCCCCAGGCCCAGCAGGACGCCGACGGCCGCGGCGCCGAGGTAGGCCCACTGACCGGTGACGGTGTCCCACATGTGCAGCCAGTCCTGGTAGGTACCCCGGAGTTCGCCCGCGGAGAGCATGGACTCCTTGGCTGGCTGCTGGGCGCGGCGCCATCGGGCGCCGGGGGACGTGAAGAGCACGATCAGACCGATGGCGACTCCGGAGCACCAGAGCAGGCACCAGGTGAACGGGTACCAGGTCCGCGCCAGTTTGAGGCGGGGCACGGCCAGCAGGCCCACGCAGACCGCGAGGAGTCCGCTGACGAGGGAGAACGACTCGCTCAGGGTGCCGATCGCGAAGCCGATGAGGAACGCCGCGGCGAAGCCGCCCGCGCGTACGGCGGCCCGCTCCTGCCGGACCGTCCAGATGGCCAGCAGCAGCGCCCACACCCCGATGACGCTCGGAATGGTGTGGGAGATGGTGGCCGGAGCCCACAGCAGGACCTGATAGCTGCGGGTGCCGCCGTAGTAGATCACGGCCTGGACGGCCAGGGCGGCGGCGACCAGGAGGAGCACCGGGGGTTTCACGCCGAGCGCCCGCAGGAACCGGATCCCGAGCAGGACCAGGCCGGCGGTGAAGGCGACGGCGATGACGGTGGGCAGGATCTTCACCCCGGCGAGTCCGTCACCGTAGATGATGCCGCTCAGGAAGGCGTTGGTGATCCGGCCGTTCTGGGTGGCGTAGAAGTCGTGCGTGATGCCGAGGACTCCCAGGTCGCGGGACTTCCAGGCGGCGCACCAGTCGTCCGAGGTGGGACGTACGTAGAGGCCGAGGAAGCAGCCGACGGCGATCAGGGCGCCGGCGGCCGCCACGAGGGAGCCGCCCGCGGCCGGCAGGAGCCTGCGGACGAACCGGCGGTTCCCCTCGGTCGGAGCAGTGCTCATTCACCCGTCCTTCGCTGCGGAGTGCGGCCGGAGCGACTTCCTCCGGTCACCCGGTCACCCCAATGTGCACGGTCGGCCGTGCACCGGCATCCGAGCGGAGAGCCGCCGGGCCGGGCCCGGGGCGATCCCGCCGTGCGCCCCGGGCGTCCTCGCCCCCGCCGAGGGACTTCGGCCCGTTGCTCCGTCCGTCGCACCGGCCCCGCTCCGTCCGTCGCACCGGCCCCGCTCCGTGCGTTGCTCCGTGCGTGGACGCGAGGCCTCCGGCGGGCCGTGCGTCACCCGGGCGGCGGGTATGTCGTGGCGGGCTCCGCACCACCGGCCCACGATGGGAGGTCCGGGGCCGTGCGCGCGCAAGCCCGAAAGAAGGAGTGGCGATGCCTGCTGCCCTGCTCGTCCGCTGGGCGGCCGTCACGGCGTCGGTCGCGAGCGTCGCCCTCCCGGTGTGTGTCGCGGCGAGCCCGGCCGGCCGACCCGCGGGCGGCGAGCGGCCGGTGTTCTTCGTCCGGCCCCTCGGGCACCAGAGCCTTGGCGATGCCGAGGGCCGATACGCGCCCCTGTCGATGCTCGTCGCCCCCACCGTCGGCCTCCTCTCCAACACCACCGCAGCCGAGGGCGTCACACCCGCCGTCGCCGGGGGCGCGCGGTACGTCGAGGGGAGCCATGTGCTCCGGCTGCTGTCCGGCCGGTGGAGGTACCTGCCGGTCGGCCGGACGGCGTCGGTCGTGGTGGCCCCGGAGGATCCGGCGGCCCGTCTGCGGATCGCGGAGAGCCGCGCCTGGCTGGCCGCGGGCCGGGTGCCGGGCGGCTCGCCGGCCCGGCGGGCGGCGGCCGAGCGGGCCCTGCTGGCGATGCGCGCCCTGCTGCGGCCCAACGGGGCCATGGCGGCGGGCTGGTCCCCCGGCTGGATGTACTCCTGGCCGCGCGACTCCAGCTTCGCCTCCGCCGCGTTCGCGCACACCGGCCACGACGCCGAGGCCTACCGGATCCTGCGCTACAGCGCCGCGACCCAGCGCGCGGACGGTACCTGGGACGCGCGGACGGAGCTCGACGGATCCGGCCCGCCCGACGCCAGGCTGTGGCAGCTCGACGCCAACGGCTGGGTCCCCTGGGCCACCTGGCAGTGGTACCTGACAGCGCCGCCCGCCACCCGCCGCGCCCGGCTGGCCGCCCTCTACCCGATGATCCGCAAGGCGGCCGACCGCGCCGCGGCCTCCCTGGGGGCGGACGGGCTGCCTCCGGCCTCCCCGGACTACTGGGAGGTGATGACGACCACGACGAACATCGGTACGGCGGCGCCCCTGCTCGCCGGGCTCAACGCCGCCGCGGACCTGGCCGGCGAGCTGGACCGGCCGGCGGACGCGGCCCGCTGGAGCGGCGCCGCCGGGCGGCTCTCCACCGGCATCTCCAGGAGGTTCGCCCCTCTCGGCTATCAGCGCACCGTCGACGGACGGCACGGACGGGACAGCGCGGTGGCCTTCATGGCGCCTCCCTTCAACGCGGCCCCGGCCGGTCTGCCCCGGGCGCTGGACACCACGTACGAGGCGCTGCTCCTGCCCAACGGGGGGCTCACCCCCGGAAACGACCCGACGGCGCCCTGGGGCGCGAACGCCTGGACCCCCAGCACCTCGTTCTTCGCCCTCGCCTGGGCGGGTACGGGGCGGACGGCGCGGGCCGGGCAGGTGCTGGACTGGGTCCTCGCGAAGCGGAACGCGCTCGGGGAGCTGCCCGAGAAGGTGGACCGGGCGGGCAGGCCCTCGTCGGTCGCACCACTGGCCTGGACGGGATCGATCGTCGTCCTCACCCTGGTGGCGCTCGACGGCGGGGTGCTCCCCGCGCCGCCCCTGAGACCGTAGGGGGTGTCCTGCCGGTCAGCTCCGCGGCCGTCGGACCGAATCCGTTCCGTCACCGGGCGGCGGGGCGGTGCGCAGGCGCTCCAGCTCGGTGAGGAGGCGCTGGTAGGCGCGCTTCTCGGCCGCCACCGCGTGCGCGAGCGCGGGGTCGCGCGGATCCTGCCGGGCCCGGGCCTCGCGTGCGGCGGTGACGCGGAGTTCCCTCGCCCTGTCGAGTTCGTCCATCGCCTCGACGGCTCCGGCGTCGAGCAGCTTGTGCTCCAGGACCTGGGTGAAGGCCCGCTCCGTCGGCGCCGCGAGCGTGTCGAGGTCCTCCGCGCAGCTCTCCGGGGTGTCCGTCTCCGCGCAGGCCTCGTCGAGACCACGGGAGAGCGACCCGAGGGCCTTCCCCAGTTCCGGATACCCCCGGTCGGGCGCGGTGTCGTTGCCGCACCCGGCCACCAGGGCCGTGCAGGCCGCGAGGGCGGCCACGGCGCGCATCGTTGCGGGTCCCCCGCACAAGCGACGGCACGAGAGGAGAGGAGGGGTCATGAAAGCCCCGATCGCCCGTTGGTCCGAGTGCGCCGGCACCAGCAGCGCGAGGTGGTCCGGCTGCCATCGTCGCCCGCCCCGATCCGCCCTGCCACCCGGCGGCCACGGCCGCCCGGGTGTGCGCGGCGCGGGTCACCGAGGGGGCTGTCCCCCGGCGACGGCCGAGCCCGGACGTCCGGCCTGGGCGAGCGTCCAGGGCTGGACCGCCCGGTGCCACGGGGCGGGGGTCCTGCTGCCGGCCGGTGTGGCGCCGCCGGCGGGGACCGTCGTGATGACGTGGAGATCGGCGTCCAGGCCGAGCGCCGCGGCGACGGCCGAACCGGCTCCCTCGGCCACCCCGGCCGGGGCGCCCGTGTACAGCATCTGGGACTCCTGCCAGGGCTGCGGACCGTCGGTGGCCGCGACGCCGACCGTGCCCGCGCCCGCCCGGCCCGCGAGCAGGTCGCCCGCGATGCCCACGGCGCCGTAGCCGCCCAGGCCGCCGGCCTCGGCGACCGGGGAGAACTCCGGCGCGGGTCCGCCCGCTCGGGCCAGGCTCGTGGCGACCGTGCCGATCCCGGGCCGGCGGAAGAAGAGGCGGACGCCGTCGCCCTCCGCGCGCACGGAGAGCGTGCCCGTCGTCTGGGGCAGTCCGGTCGGGACGGGGCCGCGGAGGGGGGTGCCGGGTGCCGGCTGGACCCAGGCCAGTACGGATCCGGCCGTGGCCGCGTACACGTGGCGCCGCCCGGAGTCGTCGGTCGCGGTGACCGGATCGCCCTGGAGGCCGGCGCCGCCCAGGGCCTGCCAGGCCCCGAATTCGCCGCCCGGGGTCTCCTGTGCCCGGGCGCGCAGCGTCCGCCGGGAGTCGCGGACGTACACCGTCATCCGGCCCTCGGGGTCCACCACCACGGACGGCCCGCTGATCGCCGAGGTGCCGGACCTGTCCACGGTGTCCGGGGTGCCCAGCGACTGCCACGGGCCGAATCCGCCGTCGACCGAGCTCTGGACGGCGTAGACGACTTCCCGGCCGTACTCCTGGGGCGTGGCGCCGAGGGTGGTGCGGGTGGCGAACACGCCGATCCGGCCGTCCCAGAGGCGGACGGCCGCCGCCCCGGAGTCGATGCCGTCGCCGGGCAGGAACTCGGGGCCCTGCCACAGGGCCTGGGGGCCGCTGCGCGACCAGTACGCCATCCGGCCGTCCAGCGCGGCGAAGGCCCACAGGCGTCCGGAGACGCCCTCGGTCATCCAGGAGGTGCCGTCGCCGCGGCTGTAGCGGATGGTCCGGTTCCAGCCGGCGCCGGTGGGCCGGGTCGCGGTCTTGCGGTCGCCGCAGCCGGCGGGGCTCCCGCACCAGTCCTGGTGGTCGGTCCAGGCGTAGGTCTTGAGATAGCCGAGCTTCTCCTCGGCCGTCTGCGGGTCGAGCGTCGGGGGCAGCGAGCTGTTCGGGTAGCTCACGTAGTTCTGGACCGAGAAGTGCGGCCGGTCCGTGGTCTTCGCGTAGCGCTCGGCGGCGGCCTGCACGAAGCGGGCGCCGTACATGTGGTCCTGGTGGTCGAGGAAGGCGCCGCCGCCCTCCGCCCTGCCGGGGGTCGGGTCCTGGGTCCGTATCGTCGTCGGCCGGTACGCCTCGAACACGCCCGCTATGGCGGCCACGGCCTGGTCCTTGGTGTAGGAGAACGAGTCCTTGACCGGTGTCCCGGAGGTCAGCTGGGCGCCCAGGGCGGGGGTCCGGCCGTCCCACAGGCCGCGCAGGCTCTCCGGGTTGTCCCCGGAGATGCTGCGGGCCTCGCGCAGCTCCATCCAGACGAGGTTGACCTGGGGCCGGGCGACCAGGACGTCCACCTCGGCACTGCCGCCACCGGCGGTGGGTACGGACGTGCGCTGCCAGGCGCCGGCGCGGTCCCCGGTGGCCATCTGGGCGTAGGCGGCGCGTATGCCGTTCTGCCGGGCTTCCGCGTAGGCGGCGCGGTCGGCGGGTCCGGCGGCGTCCTCCAGGTGCGGGCTGTGGGCCTCGTTCCTGCCGTCGGACTCACCGGAGGTCAGGTAGACGGTGGTGACCTTGATGCCCGTCGATATGGAACGGCTCAGGTCGGGGTTCATGAAGAAGAGGTCGTCGTCGGGGTGCGCGACGATCTGGAGGGCGGAGCCCTCGGTCACGCTCGGGGTGACCAGCACCTTGGCGGCGGCCTGCAGGTGCTCGGTCCCGTGTCCGTAGGCCCAGGCCGTAATTCCGGCGGTGCCGACGGAGAACGCGGCGAGCAGGGCCGCGAGTCGGGTGCGGCGGGCCAGGGACATGTACGGCGCCTTGAGGGTCGGTCCGGTGCGGCGAGCCGCCGGGGAGGTCGATCGGTGTCCCGATGGCTCCACTGCTTCCGGAGACGACCGGGGCCGATTATGTCCCGCACGCTGAAGGCTGACACACCATCAAGTCGCTTATGAGAACAAAGGGAGTTGTGGGAAGAAGAGGGCGATTTGGCCCATTTTGCGATGCTTGCGCGATTGGCCCGGAAAACCGGCCTGAACCGGCGTTTGCCCTGGCCACCCGCGGGTTGTGGGGGATCGCGACGGCCGCCGCGCGCGTCGGCTTCTTCGTCACCGACCCCCACAAGTGGCGCATTCCACACCTCCGGCCGACCGGTGCCGACCGTGACGCAGCTCTCACCGGACGACGGGGCGGCCCCGGAGCCCGGGCGGCTCGGCCTCCCCGGCTTTAACATGGACGGAAGCGACCGAAAGAGCCGAAAGAGCCGGGCCGGTGAATCCCCGGCATTCCGCCCGGGGGGATCGAGTCGTTCGAACGGCCCTGAGGACGGTCGATGCCCATGAAGCGCATTACGGCATGGCGCTCACGCAAGGGAATCCCCGCCGTCGCCACCGTCGTCACCCTGACCGCCGGATGCCTGCTCACCGGGGCCGCGGATCCCGCCGGGAAAGCGGCCTCCTGCCCCACGGCACCCCCGGACAGTTTCTGGCACGCCCCCGTGGACAGCCTGCCCGTGCACCCGAAATCCGGCCAGTACGTCGCCTCGATCGGCGCCGCCGAGCCGCTGCACCCGGATTTCGGATCGGGGCTCGCGGAAGGCCGCCCCTTCGGCATTCCCGTCACCGTCTCGGACACGACGCTGCCGGAATCCCAGGTGTCCCTGGACTACGCCGAGGAGAGCGACACCTCCGGGTACCGGATCCCGCCGGACGCCAGGATCGAGAACGGTCCGGCGAGCGACGGGGACCGCCACGTCGTCGTCTGGGACAAGGCCCTGTGCAAGTCCTACGAGCTGTTCGACGCGAAGCGGCAGGGCGGCAACGCCTGGCACGCCGGCTCGGGTGCCGTCTTCGACCTGCGGTCCAACGCCCTGCGGCCCGACGGATGGACGTCCGCCGACGCCGCCGGTCTCGCCATCCTCCCCGGCCTGGCGCGCTACGACGAGGCGGCCGACGGGCGCATCGACCACGCGATCCGCATCACCGTGCCCCGCTCCGACCGGAGCTACCTCTGGCCCGCGAGGCACCAGGCGGGCGCGGCGGCCGACGGCTCGCTGCCGCCGATGGGGCTGCGGCTGCGGCTCAAGAGCTCGGTGGACACCTCGCAACTGGCCCCGCAGGCCAAGGCCGTGGCCGACGCGCTCAAGAAGTACGGCGCCATCGTCGCGGACAACGGCTCGGCCTGGTACATCACCGGCGAGGAGAGCCCCGGCTGGGACAATGCCCAGCTCGACGGGCTGAAGGACTTCAAGGGATCGGACTTCGAGGCGGTCGACGCGTCCGGACTCCAGCAGTCACCGGACTCCGGAGCCGTCGCACCGCAGTGACCCCCCGCGGCCGCTCGTCACGCCCGCTGCACGGGGCAGGGCCGGTATGCGAGGCGCGGTACCGCATCCGGGTCCGCCGCGCCTCGGCCTTCCCGTCCATCGGCAGGACCCGGATGCGGCGGCGCCGCGCCCTGACGCGCGGACACCCCGGTGATCACCCCAACGGGTCCTTAAGACGCCTGGTCGTTCCCGCCGCCTGCCGGTTCCACCGCTCCCGCCCGGGGCTCGCTCCCTCCCAGGTCCAGCCGGAACGGGGGGTACTCGTCCGTCATGAGGGACGCGTAGACGAACACCCGCAGCATCCAGCGCACGAGCCCGACGAGGAGGTCGAACAGACCCCTCGGATAGCTCCCGGTGCACGTCAGGATCACCACCGCGACCAGGGAGAGCAGACCGACGAGACCGGAGGAGAACGGACTGTAGTCGTCGAAGGACTGGTACGCCCGCCAGCCGCCGGTGAACAGCAGCATGATCACGAGCAGCTGCGGGATGACCAGCAGCCACTTGACCAGGACCAGCCCGCGGGACAGCTGCTCCGGATAGACCAGGTCGACGCGGATCGGGTAGCCGGGCGTCTCCCGGAGCGTGAACGGCGGGTACTCGTCGGTGGCCATCACCGCCGAGCAGTAGTAGGTGACGCGCGTGTTCCAGCGTATGACGCCGACATTGAAATCGAAGAGTCGCCGCGGATAACTGCCGGTGATGAGGATGCTGAAGAACGCGATGATGCTCAGCAGCAGGAAAGCGATCTGCAGGACGGACAGCACGATGTAGTGCGGGATGGCGAGGATCCACTTCACCAGCCACTTCCATCGGGTGAGCCGGGGATCCAGCGTCGCTTCGACGCTCAGGGGATGGGCGGGAGCGGTAGACATGACGGGCACGTCCTTTCTCTGCGGGGCCGTATCACCATTGGGCCCCGGCGCCCGAAGCCCGTCATGACACGGAATCGCGTGGCAGGACGACACGTGACTTGACGACCGCGGGAAGGAATGCGTGCCGGTGCGGCACCGCCTACGCGCCCTGCGCGGACCGCCGTTCGGTGAGGCTGCCGTAGAGCTCGGGGCGGCGGGTGCGCATGAGGCCGAACTCCAGCCAGTCGCGGCGCTGGTCGAGGTCGAGGTCGGCGACGAGGACGGCGGGCCGGTCCCGGGGCGCGCGGAGCATGACGCGGCCGTAGGGGTCGGAGATGAAGGAGGAGCCGTAGAAGGTGGAACGGCCCTCGGTGCCGACGCGGTTGGGCACGATGGCGAAGAGGGCGTTGGCCAGGCCGTTGGCGGTGATGGCGTGCTCCCACAGGGGCCGGGTGTCGAAGTCCGGCAGGTCCACCTCGGAGCCGATGGCGGTGGGGTGTACGAGGATCTCGGCGCCGGCCAGGGAGTAGGCGCGGGCGAGTTCCGGGAACCACTCGTCCCAGCAGGTGGGGAAGCCGAAGCGGGCCCCCTCGTGGGTGACGACGGGGAACCCGCTGTCGCCGGGGCGGAAGCACAGGTCCTCGCGGTAGCCGGGGAAGGCGGGGATGTGGTTCTTGCGGGTCCGGGCGATCAGCCTGCCGTCGGAGTCCACGCAGACGGCGGTGTTGTAGCCGAGGCCGCCGTCCTCGGCGCGTTCGTAGAGGGAGGCGTGGACGGTGATGCCGAGCTCGGTGGCGAGTTCTGCCGCGAGAGCGGCGGTGGGGCCGGTCGCCGCGTCCTCCAGCCAGCGCTCGGCGCCGTCGGCCATCGGGTCGTCGGTGTTGCAGAAGTAGGGGCTGCGGGTGAGCTCGGGGAGGCAGACGACCGTGGCGCCCTGCCCGGCGGCCAGGGCGACGCCCTCGCGGAGCCGGTCGTCGTGCTCGGCCGGGTCGGCGTACCAGCGCATCTGGACGAGGCCGACGCGCAGCGGTTCGCGTTCGCCGGGCTGGGTGCGGCCCGGGGAGCCGAGCGGTGATCCGAAGGAGGTGAGGAGCGCGTACGAGGTCACGGGCGGGCTGCTTTCGGAGTTCTGACTGAAATTTCAGTCAGGATGCGGGATACGGAAGGATCGGTCAAGGGGCGGTCCGCGCGGTGCGGCACGGGGGGCGGTGCAGTGCGGCGGACAGGCCGCGTCCGGCAGCGCCGGAACGTTCCGGCAGGACACGAATGTAGACCTTGCCGGAACGTTCCGGCAAGGTCGGACGGAACGTCTAGAATGCGGGGCGTGACCCCACCCGCCGTGACCCTGCTCGATGTCGCCCGCGCCGCCGGCGTCTCCAAGAGCACCGTCTCCGACGCGCTCCAGGGCTCCGGACGCGTCGCGGAAGCCACCCGGGACCGGGTCCGGGCGGTCGCCGAGGAGCTGGGCTACCGCCCCAACAGCGCCGCCCGCCGGCTGCGCCGCGCCAGCACCGGAGCCGTCGGCCTGCACCTGCCGCAGACCGCGACCCGGCTGGACTACTACATGAACCTGGCCTTCGGCGCCGTCCAGCGCGCCCAGGAGGAGGGCCTGGACGTGGTCCTGCTCGCCCCGGCCGGCGGGGCCTCCGGCCCGCTCGCCTCCCGGGTCGACGGCCTCCTCGTCATCGACCCCGAGGTCGGCGACAGCGCCGTCCCGGGGCTCCTCGGCTCCGGCGTCCCCGTGGTCACCGGCGAGCGCTACCTCGGCCCCTCCCCCTCCCCCGCCGGCGCGGTCGTCTGCGACAACGCCGCCTCGCTCACCGCCCTGCTCGACCACGTGCGCGACCGCGGCGCCCGCCGCCCCGCCCTCCTCGCGCCCGAGCCGGCCTCCGCCTGGGCCGAGGCCCTGCGTGGCGCGGCGGCCGCCTGGGGCGCCTCGTACGGGACCGAAGTCGCCGTGCGCACGGTCCCGTTCGCGGCGACCGCAGCCGACACCGAGACCGGCACCCGGCGGCTCCTCGAAGCCGACCCCGGGATCGACGCCGTGATCTGCGCCCCCGACGGAGCCGCCCCCGGGACCCTGCGCGCGGCGACCGTCCTCGGCCGCACGGTCGGCGCCGACCTGCTGGTCGCCTCCTGCGTCGACGGCGCCGCCAACCGGAGCGCGGACACACCCGTCACGGCGGTCGACCTGCGCCCGGCCGAATACGGGCGGGCCTGCGCCGCGCTCCTCTGCGACATCCTCGCCGGCCGCGCGGAGCCCGGCACCGTCCGCCACCACACCTGGGTCCTCGAGACCAGGCCGTCCACCACCGGATCCCGGGGGTGAGCACACGCCTCAGTAGGTGTCGTCCGGGCGCAGCTCGATGTGGTCCGCGGCCAGGTCGACCGCGACGCGGTGTTCCATGCCCAGGGCCTCCAGGAACTTCGGGGGGAGCTGGACGCGCCCGGAGCGGTCGAGGACGACGTACTCGCGTTCGCTGATCGATTCCTCGCCGTGCTCGTCGGTGACCAGGCGGCGCAGGACCTCGCTGCTGGTGCGGCCGTCGCGGATCGCCACGGTCCGGCGGACCTCGCCCGCCACCATCGGGTCGTGCGTCACGATGACCACCGTCACGCCGAGTTCCTTGTTCACGGTCCGGAAGGTGTCGAAGACGGCCGCGGCCGTTTCCGAGTCCAGTTCGCCCGTGGGTTCGTCGGCGAGCAGCACCTTGGGGTCGTTCGCCATGGCCACGGCGATCGCGACACGCTGCTGCTGACCTCCGGACAGCTCCGCCGGGCGCCGGTGTGCCAGGTCGCCGATCCCGAGGGCCTCCAGGATCTCCGCGACCCTGGCCGCACGGCGTGCGCCCGCACCGCGGCGGGGACCGTCGGCCTTCAACTGCATCGGCAGGGCGACGTTCTGGGCGGCCGTCAGGAAGGGCAGCAGGTTGCGGGCCGTCTGCTGGAAGACGAAGCCGACCGCCTCGCGCCGGTAGCGCAGCCGGTCCCGCGCGGACAGTTCCAGCAGGTCGTATCCGGCGACGGCCGCCTTGCCGGCCGTGGGGACGTCCAGGCCCGCCAGGATGTTCAGGAGGGTGGACTTGCCGCTGCCGGAGGCGCCGACCAGGGCCATCAGGTCACCCTGGTCGACCGTCAGCTCCAGCCCCTGGAGGGCCTGTACCTCGATGCCGTCCTGGCTGAAGATCCGGACCAGGCGGTCGCAGGCGATCGCGGCGTCCGCCGCCGGGGTGCGCGGCTCCGCGGCGGCCGTCGCCCGGCGGCGCAGCTCCTCGTACGTCGGCTGGTCGGTGTTCAACGCTGGTCTCCCGCTCTCAACTCGGTGGTGATCTGCCGTCGCCCGGATGTCGCCGCCTCCACGAACACCGCCGCGGCGACCAGGGCGGCGAGGCCCAGGGCCTGGGTCAGTACGGGTCCCGCCGTGAGCCGCACTCCGTCCGGCACGCGGGTGCCGACCAGCGTGGACAGGTCGATCGCCGGGCCCAGCAGGGCCACCGCGGCGGCCGCCACCAGGGCCCCGCCGAGCGTCGCGGCCAAGGTCTGCGGCAGGGTCTCGGCGAGGATCAGCGCCACGCCCTGCCTGCGGCGCAGCCCCATGGTGCGCAGCCGGGCCAGCAGCGCCGCGCGTTCGGGGACGGTGCGCATCAGCGTCAGCAGTACGGCCAGCAGCGCGAAGCCGGCCGCCCCGGCCACCGAGGCCCAGAAGAGGCGCTGCGCCGACCGCTGCAGCGGATCGGAACCCAGCTGGGCGACGGCATCGGCGCTGGTGCGCACGGGGTACACCTCGTCGACCGGGGCGGGGCCCGCGACGGAACCGGAACCAGGGATCGGAGCCGGCGCAGGCGCCGGGGTGGACGCCGCCGACGCCGCCGGGAGCTTCGACCTGACCAGGGCGCGCAGCCGGTCCCCGTCCACGTCACCGACGCCGAACCACCGGTTCGGATGGTCGGCTCCGCCCATGAGGGCCGTCGCCGCGCCCGTGGGCAGGACGACGGTCGCGGCGTCCCGGGCCGGATGGGCCGGAGTGCAGTCGAGCACGCCCGCGACGCGTACCCGCAGCTCTCCGCCGTCGCCGGGCCGCACCGTGTACGTGCCCTTGGCGGCCTGCCGGGCCAGGCCCGCGCTGAACAGCGCGGGTACCGGGGCGTCTGCGGACTGCCCGTCGCCGCCGGCCAGCAGGGCCGGGTCGAAGGAGCCGCAGCCGAGGACACGGGACAGTTCCGCGTACGCGGACGGATCGGCGGCGACCACGGTGACCTGGGTGGATCCTGCCGGGGTGCCGACTACGGAGGAGTCGTGGTCGATCCACAGCGGTACGGAGGTCCGCACGCCGGGCAGCTCGCCCGCGGCCTTCGCGAGTCCCTGCGGGAGCGGGGACTTCCCGTACGCGGAGATCACCGCGTCGCCCCCGACGGCGAGCCGGGCCACGCCCAGCCGGGAGGAGTCCACGGACTGCAGGACGGCGGCCCCGAATCCTCCGGTGGTGATGGCGATGAGCAGGGCGACCATCGGCAGGACGGAGGGGCCGGTGCGGCCGCGGCCCGGCGTTCCGGTTCCGGTGGCCCCCGAACCGCGGGCGGCCCGGGCCAGGCCCAGGAAGCCGACCAGCCCGGAACGGCGGCCGGCCGCCCGGGCGAGCCATCCGGTCACCACGGGCTGGAGCCGGGCCAGCAGCAGCCCCCCGCACAGGGCGAGCAGCAGCGGTGCCGCGATCAGCAGCGGGTCCGGGTCACCGCCGACCGGGCCGACCCCGCGGCGGCGGACCGCCAGTACGGCGGCGGCGGTGGCGATGAGGACGAGCAGCTCGGCCACGGGCCTGCGCCACCGCCCGCCCGGGCGGGCCGGGGACAGCAGTACGGCGGCCCTCACCGGGAAGGCCAGCAGCGCCAGCAGGGCGACGGCCGCGGCCGTGATCAGTGCGGGTGCGAGCCGGGGTGTGGGCAGGAGGAGTACGGCGAGTGCGGTGGCGGCGGCTGCCGCCGGGAGCACGGTGACGGCGCCCTCGCCGACGAGGCGGCCGACGATGGCGGCGCGGGAGCCGCCCCGTGCCAGCAGCAGCCGCAGTTCGGCGTCGCGGCGGTCGGCGGCGAGCGCGCCGGCCAGGCACAGGACGACGAAGGCGACCCCGCCGATTCCGGCGGGTCCGATCAGGGCGAGCGGTGCCGCGGCCTGGGTGCGGACGCGGGCCTGTTCGAACTGCTCGGGCAGCCAGGAGGTGGTGTGCAGCCGCGCGCGGCCGGTTTCCCGGGTGAGGGCGGCGGCGGTGGGGCCGGCGATGTAGGAGGCGATCTCCCGGCTCGTGGCGTCGAGCCGGTCCGCCCGCAGGCGGCCGACGTCCACCGGGAGCCGCCAGAAGTCCTCGGCGGTGCGGCTCCAGTTGGCCATCCGGTCGAGGTCGCCGGTGCCGACCAGGCCGTCGACGTCCCAGGCGAGGTTCTCCCCGATGTAGTTCTCGCAGGCGCGGGCGAGGCACCCCAGGTTGTCCGCCCAGAAGTCCTCGGTCCCGTCCAGGGGGGTGTACAGGCCGACGACCTCCACGGAGGGGGTGCCGTCGACGCGGGGTGCGCTCTTCAGGACGGATCCGACGCGGGCGCCGAGGGTCTCGGCGGCGGCCTTCGAGAGGACGATCTGCAGGGGCGGCGGTTCCCCGGCGGCGCCCCCCGGGGCGGCCACGGGTGTGCTGCCCGGCCAGCGGCCCTCCACCATCTTCACGTGTGCCTCGGCCTGGCGGACGTGCAGCAGCGCCATCCTGGGCGGGAAGCCGGACGGGCGGGACAGCTCCGGGTTCTCCAGCGACTCCCGCTTGGTGGTGCGCGTGCCGTGGACCACGGAGTCCGCCTCCACGTGGAAGGTGGAGCCGGTACGGGCGAGCAGCTGGTCCATGGTCCCGTCCAGGGCGCCGGTGGTCTGCCCGGTGTCCGGTGCGGGAGCCGTCACCTGCAGGCTGGTTCCGGCCGCGCCGCTGCGCGCCAGGAAGGACCGCAGGGCCTGGTCGGCGCCCCGGTCCTGGGCCCGTGGCAGGGCGGCGGCCAGCAGGACCGCCACGAAGGCCAGCGCGGCGCCGAGTACGGTGCCCAGCCGTGCCGCGCGCAGCCGGGTCCTGACCCAGGGCGCGGGCCGCGTACCGGAACGCGGGGCAGCCGCGGACGGCGGCGGGGTGGCGGACGGCGGCGGGGTGGTCACATCTCCTCCACGGGGCGCAGCCGGGCGGCGATGTCGCGGCCCCGGGGGCCGCTCAGCGCGGCCGACAGCAGGGGAACGGCGGCGATGGCGGCGACCGTCAGCAGGGTCTGCCAGACCGGCATGTCCACCTGTACGGGTGGGAACGGCCGCCCGGCGGTGGGTGTCAGCACGACCAGGGGCGCCATCAGATGGACGAGGGCGACCCCCAGACCGGTCCCTACCGCCGTCCCGATGACGATCAGTACCCCGCCCTCGGCGGCGGACGCCCAGGCCAGCGAGCGGCGCGGGGTGCCGAGGGCGAGCAGGACGGAGAACTCCCGGCCGCGCACGCGCCGTTCGGCGGCGGTGGAGGTCGCGAAGCCGATGGCCGCCAGGACCGCGCACGCGGCGGCGAGTGCGGCCAGCGCGCTCTGCGGGCCCGCGCTCAGCGGGTCGTCGAGCAGCCGCTCGGTGATCTCCTCGCGCAGCTGGACGCGCTCGATCCGGGCGCCGTCGCGCAGTTGGGCGGCCGCGCGGGCCGGGACCGGGTCGGCGGCCGAGTCGGCGGGCAGCCACCACTCGGTGGGTGAGGCCGGCTGCCGGCCGGCGGATTCCAGCAGGAACCGGCCGAGCACGTGCAGGTCGACGGCGAGCGCCGAGCGGCCGGCCACGGGGAGGGAGTCCACGGAGGCGGTGATCCGCATCGGGACGGCCGCGCCGTCCAGCGTGACGGGGACCGTATCGCCCACGGAGGCGCCCAGGGATTTCAGGTAGCGGGTGGTGGCGATCGCCGGGACGGTGGCGGCCGGCGGCGCGGCGGGCGCCGGGAACAGGACCGTGTTGACACCCTGCTGGGTGCCGAAGCCGCCCCAGTAGCGCAGCCGCAGCACGTCCGCGGAACCGGCGGGGACCGGGGACAGCTGGGGCACGCGCGAGGAGCCGGACCCCTGCGGGGGCGACGGCTGCCAGCCGCCGGTGGCCGCGGGGGCGGGCGCCGCGGCGCCGTCCGCGGTGTCGGAGGCCGCGACGCGGTGCACGGTCAGTTCGCTGCCGTCGCCGGGGAGGTCGCTGTCCCCGGCGTACGAGAGGCGTATCCCCGCCAGGGTCAGCGGGGTGGCCGCCGATCCGACGGGGGCGCCGGTCAGCGCGTCGAGGGGGAAGGACAGGGTGGTGTCGCCGGTTGCGGGCAGGGTGACCGAGGCCGTCCCGTAGGCCGCCCCGAACCGGTCGCGCAGCAGCAGGCTCACGGCGGCCCAGCTCGTCCCGGAGGCCCGGACCGACACGTCGAGGTCGATCCGCCGCGGGGAGCCGGGCAGGGTGACACCGGGGCTCACGGGGGCGGCCGCGGCGCCCGCGTCACCGGTGGCGAGCGGGGTGAACAGTTCCCGCATGCCGTGCCCGCCGCGCAGGTCCGCGCGGAGCGGCACGCGTTCGCCCGCCTTGACGGCGTCCAGCGCGACGATGTCGGCGGGGTTCCCGTCCGGCAGCTTCTGCTCGCGGCGGGCCACCGGTATCAGGCGGTCCCCGCCGGGCAGGGCCGCGTAGCGTCCGCCCTGCCCCATCGGGGACATGCTGCTCCCGGAGATGCGCAGGCCGCCCGCGGCCGCGAAGTCGGCCTGGTCGCGCTGGGACGCGGACCACGCGCTGTGCTGGCCGAGGGCGAGGATCCCGCTGGCGACGGCGAGGACGAGCAGCAGCACGGGCCCGGTGGCCCGGCCGGGCCGTCGGGCGAGCTGCCAGCCGAACAGGGCGGGGGCCAGGCTCCGGCCGCGTGCCGCCAGCCGTCCTCCGGCCCGCGCCGCGAACGGCAGCAGCCGCAGGACCAGCAGCGTGCCTCCGCACAGGGCGAGGGCGGGGGCGGCGACCAGGACCGGGTCGACACCGAGCCCGCCGGCGGAGGCGCCGGCCGCGGGGGCGTCCGTACCGCCGTACTGCGCGAGCTGCTGGTAGCCGAGCACGGCGAGGACCACGACGGCCAGGTCGACGCCGGAGCGGGCGGCGCCCGCCACCAGGGCCTGGCGGCTGCCCACGCGGCGCAGTACGGCGGCCGAGGCCCCGCGCAGGACGGAGGGCAGGGTCGTCAGCAGGACGCAGGCCAGGGCGCAGCCGCCCGCGACCGGCCAGACCAGCCAGGTGTCCGGGATCTCCAGGTGGACCCGCCCGAGTGGTCCGAACCGGCCGAACAGGCGCAGCAGGGGTGGTGTGAGCAGGGGTGCCAGGACGGCCGCGGGCAGGGCGAGCAGCAGGGACTCGGTCGCGGTGAGCGCGCCGAGGCGGCGGCGGGAGGCGCCGCGGGCGGTGAGCAGGACCCGTTCCGGTTCCTGGCGGACGGTCAGGATGTGGGAGACGAGGAGCAGCGCGGCGGTCGACAGCACGGCGAGCTGGAGCGCGCCCATCAGCAGGGTGGAGCGGGCGACGACCGTGCCGGCGTTCAGCTCGGCCAGCAGTGCGGGCAGTTCGGTGGCGGCCCGCAGCGAGCCGGCGCGTTCGAGGGCGACGCTCGCGGGGTCGGTCGCGGTCCGGACGGCCTCGGCCTCGGTGGCGCGGACGGTGCGCAGGTCCGGGGTGAGGAGCGTGAGGCGGTGGTTCTGCAGGAGGCCGCCGGTGGTGAAGGCGCTGTCGTCCACCAGCAGCGGGCCGTATATGGCGAAGGTGTCGGCGTGGACCTCGCGGCCGCCGAGCGGGTCGAGCCGCCAGTACGCGGCGTCCGGATCGGCTGCCCGGTACACGCCGGTGACCAGCACGTTCAGCGGCGGACCGCCGAACCGGTCGTCCAGCCGGACCGGTGCGGGCAGTGCGGACTCGGCCAGGCCGAGCCGGGTGAGCGCGGCGCGCGGCACGGCCACCTGGGTCGGCGTCGCGGAGGTGCCGGTCCCGGCCGCCCCGGCGGGCGCGGCCGGTGCGGCGACCGGCCCGGGCCACTGTCCGGCGAGCAGCTGTACGTGGTCCTTGCCGAGCGCGGTGAGCAGGGTCAGGTCGGCGTCACGGCCCGAGGCGGCGACGCCGGGCAGTCCGTACGACCGGCTGCGGGCCACGCTCTCGGAGGCCACCGGGAGCCGCCCGAACACCGTGTCCGCGAAGGCGCGTACGGACGCGTCGTCCTTGGCCCGGGATTCGGCGGGATGGCCACTGGTGATCACGACGGTGGTGCGGGGCTGTTCCGCCCCGGTCAGGGCCCGCCGGAGCCCTTCCTCGCCCACGCCACGGGTGAACGCCGTCAGCGCGGTCAGAGTGGTCGCGGTGATCAGTACGGTGAGCAGCACGGCGACGGCGAGCGGCCATCGCCCGCGCAGTCGGCGCACGACGAAGCCGAGCACGTGTTGAATTCCTCCCCCGTCCGGACCCTCGGTACCGGATAGCGGACGATGCTGTCAGATCCGGGCGAGAGAGGGAAGGGGCTTGCGTGATTGGTGCGACGGATGCGCAAATGCGATCAGAAGGCTGCAGCGGCAGCGTGTGCGGGACGCGGGGCCGGGCACCGCGCCCGGCAGGCGGACCATCGGACCAGCGGACAACTCGACGGGGGAACAGACGCGATGAGCAATCACCAGGAACCGGCGACGGTCGCGACGCGGGAACGTCGGGAGGGTGACGGCTCGCCCATCGTGGTCGTCGACGACGTGCACCACAGCTTCGGCAGCGGACCGCAGGCCGTCCACGCCCTGCGCGGCGTGTCCTTCGAGGTCCGCCGCGGCGAACTCACCGCCCTCAGGGGCCGGTCGGGCTCCGGCAAGACCACCCTGCTGAACCTCGTCGGCGGCCTCGACACCCCGACCGGCGGCCGGATCAGCCTCGACGGCACCGATCTGGCCTCCCTCGACGAGCCGGGCCTGCTCGCCCTGCGCCGCGACCGCATCGGCTTCGTCTTCCAGTCCTTCGGCCTGATACCCGTCCTGACCGCCGCCGAGAACGTGGGCGTCCCGATGCGGCTGCGCCGTGTCCCCGCCAAGGTGCGTGAGGAGCGGGCCCGGACCCTGTTGGCCCTGGTCGGCCTCGCGGACCACGCCGAGCAGCGGCCCGGTGAGCTCTCCGGCGGCCAGCAGCAGCGTGTGGCGGTGGCCCGCGCCCTGGCCAACGACCCCGACCTGATCATCGCGGACGAGCCGACGGGCCAGCTCGACTCGGAGACCGGCCGTTCGGTCATGGAGCTGCTGCGCGCGGTGGTGCGCAGTGAGTCGGTGACCGTCCTCGTCGCCACGCACGACCCGAACCTGATCGAACTCGCCGACCGGGTCGTGGAACTCCGTGACGGCCGTATCGTCGGGAGCGGGTCATGAACCGAGCGCGTCTTCGCCGGTCTGCTGCCAGTACGTGACCGTCAGCGCGCTGTCGTAGTGCACACCGGCCGCCGGGAGGGACGGGGTGGCGGACGCGCCGCCGTCGCTCCTGGGCGTCGGGCCCTGGAAGGCGATCGTGAGCCGGTGCCCGGTCGTCCCGCCCTCACCGCTGCCGTCGGCCGCGGACAACAGGGCCGCCGCGTAGCCCGACCGGCCGGGCGCGAGGGACACCACCGCCTGGGGCTTGGTCTCCTCCCGTGCGGCCGGCGCCCACTGCATCTCGTCGAAGCGGAGCAGCGGGTAGTAGGTCAGGTCACAGGTTTTCGAGCCGGTGTTCTTCACCGTGATCAGCATGTGGTTGAGCGGACGGGAGACCGGCTGGACGGTGACGGCGGTGTTGGAGCCGTTGCACAGGACCCGTCCCCCTTCGGCCGACCGGGCCGGGGCGGCCGAGTTCTTCGCGGAGCCCGGGGCCGAGGTCACCGGAGCGGCCGAAGCCGCCGGAGTCGCCGGATCGGCCGGAGTGGCCGGAGTGGCCGGAGCGGTCGGAGCCGCCGAGGCCGGGGCGGAGGCCGGGTCCGGGGTGGCGGCGGCTCCCCCGTCCTTGAAGCCCGTGCCGTCCTGGCACGCCGTGAGGACGAGCGCGGCAAGTGCAGCGGCGGCCGCACCCGCCAACCGCCGGAAGGTGCGGGGACGGGGCGTACGGACGCTGCTCGCGCTGGGGGCACTGGGGAACGTGTACATGACTGACGGCCTCTCATAGGGCATGCCCGCGGGGCCCGGTCGGGTCGGAACCGGCCGCCGGGAGCGGTGTGCTTGGATGGCCTGAGCCTGTCCGGTGATCCGTCCCAGCCGCCACAGCCACGGGGCGTTCAGGAATGCTGGAATGCCGGAACAGGCCCTGAGCTGCGCGAACAACCTGATCCTGGGATGCGGGACGGGACACGGGGTGGGAGGAACAGTGCCGGAGGACACGGCTGAGTCCGGGTTCGCCGTACTACTGCGGGAGTTGAAGGACCGCTCCGGCCACAGCTACGGAACGCTCGCCAAGCGGCTCCACATGAGTACGTCGACCCTGCACCGGTACTGCAGCGGTGAGGTCGTCCCGGCGGACTACGCACCGGTCGAGCGGCTCGCCCGGCTGTGCAAGGCCTCGCCCGCGGAACTCGTGGAGCTGCACCGGAGTTGGGTGCTGGCGGACACCAACCGCGGCCGCAAGGCGGCCGGTACGGACGCCGTGGCGCGGGCGGCGGCCGCGGAGGAGCCGGAGCCCGCCGCTCCGCTGCCCGCGGCGCCCGTCTCGGCCGACGCGGTGGACCCTGCCGACCTGGCGGACCCGTCCCAGCCCGCCGACGCGCCGGCTGCGCCCGACTCGCCCGACGAGCCCGACCGGCCCGGCCCCGCCGACGCGACCGTGCCGACGCGACGGCGCCGCCTCCCCCGGGCCGCCCTGGCCGCGGTCGCCGTGGCCGCCGTCGCCGCCCTCGCCGGGGCGCTCGTGCTCGATACGGACCGGCAGCCGGCCGGGGACGACGTCCACGGCGGCCCCGTCGGCGCCGCGCCCTTCGCTCCCGGCGAGGCGCGTACCGACGACCGGGCGCCGGAGTCCGCGGAGCCGTCCGCCGCGTCCTCCGCGGAGGCGTCCGCCGAGCCCTCAGCCTCCGCCGAGCCGTCCGCCGCGCAGCCCTCGGGCTCCCCGCCCGTCGCCCCCGCGGCCGGGAGCGGTCCCGGCGCGCCGGTGAAGGTGAGCGCCCAGCCCCACACCTGGCAGTCGCCCTGCGACCAGCAGTACCTCATCGGAAAGCCGCCGGCCCAGGTCAGCCCGCCGCCCGTGGAGCGCGACGCCCCGGCATGGGTGGCGGCGGCCGGTGCCGTGCCCGCCGGCGAGCAGTACGTCACGCTCACCCTGCAGGGCGCGGGCAAGGACACGGTGGTCCTGGACGGCCTGACCGTGCGTACCGTCGGCAAGCGGACGCCCCCCGCCTGGAACGTCTACGCCATGGGCTATCCGGGGGTCGGCTGTGGTGCCGGCGTCCCGACGCGCTCCTTCACCGTGGCCCTCGACGCCGCGCGCCCGGCCGTCGTCCCGGAGGCGGACCAGCCGGGCTTCCCGTACAAGGTGTCCGAGTCCGAACCGGAGGTGTTCCACATCAAGGCCGACGCCTCGGCCTACGACGTGACCTGGTACCTGGAGCTTTCCTGGTCCAGCGGATCCCGGCACGGCACGCTCAGGATCGACCACAACGGCAAGCCCTTCCGTACCAGCGGCCACAACGGGCGGCCCGGCTACGAGTTCCCCCTCGGCGGCGACGGATGGGTCAGGGCGGGGACGGGCACGGGCACCGGCACCCGTTCCTGAGCCGACGGCCGCAGGGCGTTGACCAGGAGCGACCGGGCGCGTACCGGGAGCGCACGGAGCACGCCGTCCCGGAGCGGTCCCGCAGGATCGCCCCTACGATGGGCGGGAACCGGCGCGGGCGGCTCGCCGGGCCGCCTGCCCAGAGCACTCGGGGTGGAGACGACGTATGGCACAGGCCGCCGACACAGCGCGGACCGTCATCCTGACCGTGGACGACGACCCGGGGGTCTCCCGGGCCATCGCCCGTGACCTGCGGCGGCGCTACGGGGCCGAGTACCGGATCGTGCGCGCCGAATCCGGCGAGTCCGCGCTGGAGGCGCTGCGCGAGCTCAAGCTGCGCGGCGACTTGGTGGCGGTGGTCCTCGCCGACTACCGGATGCCGCAGATGAACGGCATCGAGTTCCTCGAACAGGCCCTGGCGGTGTATCCGGGCGCACGGCGGGTGCTGCTGACGGCGTACGCCGACACCAACGCGGCGATCGACGCGATCAACGTCGTCGATCTCGACCACTACCTGCTCAAGCCCTGGGACCCTCCGGAGGAGAAGCTCTACCCGGTCGTGGACGATCTGCTCACGGCCTGGCGCACCAGCGACTACCGGCCGGTACCCGCCACCAAGGTGGTCGGCCACCGCTGGTCGGCGCGCTCCTCCGACGTCCGGGAGTTCCTGGCCCGCAACCAGGTGCCGTACCGCTGGTACTCGTCCGACGAGCCGGAGGGACGGCGGCTGCTGGAGGCGGCCGGGGCCGACGGCCGGCGGCTGCCGCTGGTGATCACGCCCGAGGGCACCGCGCTGGTCGAACCGGAGGCGCCCGAACTGGCCGCCCACGTGGGCCTGGCGACGACGCCGGCCGCCGATTTCTACGACCTCGTCGTCATCGGCGGCGGCCCGGCGGGGCTCGGCTCGGCGGTGTACGGGGCCTCCGAGGGGCTGCGTACCGTACTGGTCGAGCGGTCGGCGACCGGCGGACAGGCAGGCCAGAGCTCCCGCATCGAGAACTACCTCGGTTTCCCGGACGGCGTGTCGGGTGCCCAGCTCGCGGAGCGTGCCCGCCGCCAGGCCGGCCGGTTCGGAGCCGAGATCCTCACGGCGCGCGAGGTCACGGGGCTGGAGGTGAACGGTGCGGCACGCATCGTCCGCTTCTCGGACGGCTCGGCGATCGCCGCGCACAGCGTCATCCTGGCGACCGGTGTGTCGTACCGGCAGCTCCGCGCGCCGGGCTGCGACCAGCTGACCGGCTGCGGGGTGTACTACGGCTCCTCGCTCACCGAGGCGGCCTCCTGCCAGGGCCAGGACGTGTACATCGTGGGCGGCGCCAACTCGGCGGGGCAGGCGGCGATGTACCTGGCGCGCGGGGCCAAGTCGGTGACGCTGCTGGTGCGCGGGGAGTCCCTGGCGGCGTCGATGTCGTACTACCTGATCCAGCAGATCGAGGAGATGCCCAACATCACCGTGCGCACCCGGACCGTCGTCGAGGCGGCGCACGGCGACGGGCACCTGGAGCAGCTGACGCTCCGGGACGTGGACGGCGGAGCGAGCGAACTCGTCGACGCGCAGTGGATGTTCGTGTTCATCGGCGCGGCCCCGCTGACCGACTGGCTCGACGGCACGGTGCTGCGCGACGAGCACGGTTTCATCCTGACCGGGCCCGACCTCACGCCGGACGGGCGGCCGCCGGCCGAGTGGGAACTGGACCGGCCGCCCTACCACCTGGAGACCAACATTCCCGGCGTGTTCGTGGCGGGCGACGCACGCGCCCAGTCCGCGAAGCGCGTCGCGTCCGCCGTCGGAGAGGGAGCCATGGCCGTGATGCTCGTACACCGGTACCTGGAGCAGTCGTGAGCGGGCGGGTCATGCCCTGCAGCCCGCAGGAGATCGCCTCGTTGTTCCTGTTCGAGAAGCTCTCCCCGGAGCAGCTCGGGCGGCTGTGCGCCGAGGGGCGGGTGGAGCGGTTCGAAGCCGGCCCGGTCTACACCGAGGGCGCCACCGCCACCTGCTTCTACGTGATGATCGAGGGCACCGTCGTCCTGTCCCGCCGGGTCGGCGGCGACGACGTCGAGGTCAGCCGCACCTCGCAGCGCGGCGTGTACGCGGGGGCCATGCAGGCGTACCTGGGCGAACAGGTGCCGCAGACGTACACCAACTCGATGCGGGTGACCGAGCCCACGCGGTTCTTCGTACTGCCCGCGGAGTCGTTCGCGGACATCATGCGGGAGTGGTTCCCGATGGCGGCACACCTGCTGGAGGGGCTGTTCTTCGGCTCCAAGAACACGCAGCGGGCCATCGGACAGCGCGAACGGCTGCTGGCGCTCGGCTCCTTGTCCGCCGGCCTCACCCACGAGCTCAACAACCCGGCGGCGGCCGCCGTGCGCGCCACGGCGACGCTGCGGGAACGGGTGGGCAAGATGCGCCACAAGCTGGCCCACATCTCCCAGGGCCAGTACTCGCGCGAGACGATCGCCGAGCTCATCGACATCCAGGAGCGCACCGTCGAACGGGTCGCGAAGGCCACGGCGCTCAGTCCGCTGGAGGCCTCCGACCGGGAGGACGAACTCGCCGACTGGCTGGACGACCACGGCATCGCGGAGGGCTGGCGGCTCGCGCCCACCTTCGTACAGGCCGGACTGGACACGGACTGGCTGGAACAGGTCGCGGCGACCGTGGCCGAGGAGATCCTGCCGTCGGCCATCGGCTGGCTCAACTACACGGTCGAGACCGAGCTGTTGATGGATGAGATCGACGACTCCACCACGCGCATCTCCCACCTCGTCGACGCCGCCAAGCAGTACTCGCAGCTCGACCGCGCCCCGTACCGGGTCGTCGACGTCCACGAACTCCTCGACAGCACCCTGCTGATGCTGTCCGGCAAGATCGGCTCCCGGATCCGGGTGGTCAAGGAGTACGACCGCTCCGTACCGGACGTGCCCGCCTACCCGGCGGAGCTCAACCAGGTGTGGACCAACCTCATCGACAACGCCGTGTCCGCCATCGGGAGCACCGGCGAGGAGGGCACGCTGACGGTCCGCACGGCGCGGGAGGGCGATCGCCTGCTGGTGGAGTTCCGGGACACCGGGCCCGGTGTCCCGGCGGACATCCGCGGCCGTATCTTCGACCCCTTCTTCACCACCAAGCCGGTCGGCGAGGGCACCGGTCTGGGCCTCGACATCTCCTGGCGGATCGTCGTCAATAAGCACCACGGCAGCCTCCAGGTCGAGTCGGTCCCCGGTGACACCCGCTTCCAGGTACTGCTGCCCCTGACCGCCCCGGCCCCCGACGCAGACACGGAAACCCACACCGGATCCGACACCAGGACCGCGACCGCCGAGGAGCCCGCATGAGCGACATCGAGGGAATCGACCCGGGCGCCGCGCCCACCGGCACCGGCTGCGTCGAGTGCGACGAGCTGGGCGGCTGGTGGTTCCACCTGCGGCGCTGCGCCCAGTGCGGCCACATCGGTTGCTGCGACTCCTCCCCGGCCCAGCACGCCACCGCCCACTGGAAGTCCACCGGCCACCCCCTCGTGCAGAGTTTCGAGCCGGGCGAGGAGTGGTTCTGGAACTACGACACGGACGCCCTGTACGACTCCGGCCCCGAACTGACCGCTCCGCGCGACCACCCGGCGGACCAGCCGGCCCCGGGCCCGGCTGGCCGGGTTCCCGAGGACTGGACCCGGCGACTGAACCGCTGACCCGCGATCGCTCGGCCGACGGGCCGTTCCACGACAGGAGTCGCAGCCACCGGAGGCCGGGTTCCCGGGGCCGGCCGTGGCACGCGCCACACGTCGGCGGCGTACGGACGCCCGCCCCGGGCTCCCGGCGGCGTGGGCCGCGGCCTACTGCCCGAAGGCGCCGTGCCGGCCCGCCCCGGAAGCGAACCGGTCCGCTCCCTCCTGGGTCTCGCCCGCGTTCAGCGGTACCAGGCCGTGCCGGAACTCCCCCGCCAGCGCGTCCTCCTCGGTCAGGCCGTGCTGTTCCAGGACGGACAGCCGGTCGTGGCGCAGGCAGGTCTGGGGGAACCCGGCGATCTCGCGGGCCAGTTCCTCCGCGGCCGGCCTCGACCGGCCCGTGGGCACGACGCGGTTGGCCAGCCCGATCGCGTGCGCTTCGGCCGCGGTGACCGGGCGGCCCGTCAGGATCAGGTCCATGGCGCGGCTCTCGCCGATCAGGCGGGGCAGCCGCACGGTACCCCCGTCGATCAGGGGGACCCCCCAGCGGCGGCAGAACACGCCGAACACGGCGTCCTCCTCCGCGACCCGCAGATCGCACCAGAGCGCCAGCTCCAGGCCGCCCGCCACCGCGTGCCCCGCGACGGCCGCGATCACCGGCTTGCCCAACCGCATCCGGGTCGGCCCCATGGGCCCGTCGCCGGAGGCGAGCACCCGGTTGCCGCGCTCGGTGCCGATGGCCTTGAGGTCGGCGCCCGCGCAGAAGGTTCCGCCCTCGCCCCAGAGCACGGCGACGGCAGCACGGTCGTCCTGCTCGAACTCCCGGAAAGCGGCGCCCAGTTGCGCTGCCGTCGGACCGTCCACGGCGTTGCGTGCTCCTGGTCTGCTCAGGATCACCGTGTACACGGGCCCGTCCCGTTCCACCCGCACCGGGGGCTGCTCGTCCGCCATGCCCGTTCCCCTCCCGCTCGCCGGCCTCCATTGTGGGGGTGGGGAGGCCGCCGCGCGCGTGGCTCCCCGGACGCTCAGCCGGGCCCGCCCTCATCGGGGTGAGGGCACGGGAGGCTCGTCGGGCCGCCCGGTGTCACGAGCGCCGTCTCGTAGGCGAAGACGACGACCTGGGCGCGGCTGGAGAGCCCGAGCTTGCCCATCGCGCGGTTGAGGTGGGTCTTCACGGTGGCTTCGCTGATGAAGAGCTGCCGGGCGACTTCGGTGTTCGTCGCACCCGTGGCCACGAGACGCAGGACGTCGCGTTCCCGTCCGGTCACGGTGTGCCACTGCGGGGCGATCTCTCCCGGCGGTGTCGGCCCCGGGTGGTACGCCTCGATCAGGCGTCTGGTGACCGTCGGCGCGAAGAGCATGTCGCCCGAGGCGACGGTGTGGACGGCGGCGACGAGACGTTCCGGGGGCGTCTCCTTGAGCAGGAATCCGCAGGCGCCCGCGCGCAGGGCGTTGTAGACGTACTCGTCCAGGTCGAAGGTGGTCAGCACCAGGATCCTGGGCGCTGCGTCACCCGTGTCGGCGGCCCGGCGCAGGATGCGTCGTGTCGCCGTGATGCCGTCGGTGCCCGGCATCCGCAGGTCCATGAGGACGACATCGGGTGTGGTGGCCTCGGCCAGGCGGACGGCTTCCTCCCCGTCGCACGCCTCCCCGGCCACGGACAGCCCCGGCGCGGCGTTCAGCAGGGACACCAGTCCGGCACGGATGAGCAGTTGATCGTCGACCACCAGTACCGTGGGCATCGGGCGATTCGGTCCTCACCGGAAGGGGACGTCCCCGGTGCCCGGGGCCGGGAGACCACCCCGCCGGTCGCTGAGGGTGGGCGCCGGAAGGGTGAGCCGTACCTCGAACCCGCCGAGGGCGCGGGGGCCGGCGGTGACCGACCCGCCGTAGATCTTCGCGCGCTCCCTCATACCGATCAAGCCGTGACCAGGTGACATCCCTTGGTTTGGCCGGAAGTTGCCGTCCCCCTCGTCCGTCACGCACACCACGACGGTGCGGCGTTCGTAGCGGATGGTGACGGCCGCCCTGGTCGGTCCCGCGTGCTTGAGCACATTCGTCAGGGCCTCCTGGACCACTCGGTAGACGCACAGGGCCATGCCCTGCGGAAGCCGGGTGGGGGATCCCGCGACCTCCATGGTGACCTCGACCCCCGCTCCGCGCACCCGCTCCAGCAGCCTGTCCAGGAGGTCGAGCCCGGGGGCGGGCGCGTAGGCAGTGCCGTCCTCCGGCGGTCCCTCCTGGCCGACCCGCAGGAGTACGAGCATCCGGCGCATCTCCTCCAGCGCCTCCCGGCTGGTGTCCGCGATGGTGTCCAGAGCCTGCCGGCTCGCCGCCGGGTCCGTAGTGAACACGTACGAAGCCATGCCCGCCTGGAGCGAGATCACCGACATGTGGTGGGCGACCACGTCGTGCAGCTCCCGCGCGATGCGCACCCGCTCCTCCGTGAGCGCCCGGAGCGCGCGCTCCTCCTGCTGCCGGCGCAGCTGGAGGGTCAGTTCGGCGAACTGCCTGTTCCGTTCGGCGAGGGCCGCCGAGCCGCGACCGACGACGAAGACGACGGCCGGGAACAGGACCGCCTGGGCGAGGACGGTCGGCATGGAGCTGTTGTCGAGGTTGCCGACCCCGGCGTACACCCAGACTCCCGCCACGACGGCCGCGCACACGAGCGCTGTCCGGGGGCGACGGGTCGCCGCCACCGTGTACAGCCCCAGGAGCGCGGGCATCGAATTGACCACCGGCCAGTACCCGCAGGCGATGAAGAGGATCCACAGCACGGCGGCGGCGCCGAACACGGCGACGGGCGCGATCCGCCGGGCCACCATGACCAGACCCACCAGGGCGGTCAGGACCGCCCCCGGCCCGTCCACGGGCCGCCATCCGGCCGGCGGCTGCTCCCGCCCCAGCAACAGCCCGGCGCCGACGTAGCCCAGGGCGAGCAACAGGTCGACGAGCAGCGGCCGGTACCTTCCCCCGAGCCTGTCGAGAACTCCCGATCCAGCGTGCATCGGCGCAGCCTACGGGCCTTCGGGCGGCCGGGCCATGCGCCTGCCGCAGGACCGGTTCCTACCGCGGCCGCATGGTCCCCGTACCGCGGAAGTCGCAGGCCGACCGGCCGCCACCGGCACCGGGTGGAGCCCCGAATCAACCCGGTGCGTGCCGCCGGACTGCCTCCGGCTCGCCTAGTTTTCTGTCCGGCCGACCGCCGGAGCACCGTGTGGTGGCGGCGCACACCCCACGTTCCGATTTTCCGGGAAAGGAAGACATCGCCATGACCACTCCTGTGAAGCGCATGCTCGTCGGAGCCTCCGCAGTCGCCTCGGCCCTCGTCATCGGGCTGGCGGGCACCGCGAGCGCGGCCGCCATCGGCTTCAACCAGACCTCCACCAGCGGCAAGGCCGAGATCAGCGGTACCTACGAGTACCACGTTTCGGGAACGATCCCGCAGACCAAGGAGAAGCTCTACGCCGGGTCGTTCAAGGGCGCGACGGCCAAGGACAAGGTGGCGGGCGACGGCTACGAGGCGGTCCTGGCCCTGTCCTACCAGGACTGGAAGGGCGGTGCCTGGCACAGCGTGAAGAACCACGTGGCCGTGGTCAACGGCTCGAAGAGCTGGACCTTCAAGGACAAGAAGGACGTCAAGGCCTACGCCTGCGACCGCAAGGTCGGCACCGCCAAGCTGCTGAACTGCCGCGCCGCCTGGTAGGCCGGTCCCACCGTCGCCCACCGGCGAACGGATCCGGAGACCCACGGGGGAGCCTCCGGATCCGTTTGGCCGTGCCAGCAGGACCGCAGTACCGAAGGGCGGGCCGTCACCCCTGCGACGGCCCGCCCTTCGGCGCGCAGGCGCGCCCGGTCACGCCTTGAGGGCGCGCCCGGCCACGGTCAGCGCGAGGCGGCGGGGCGCCAGGGCGGACGCCGTGGCGGAGAGCCGGTTGCCGAGACCGACCACGATGCTGGGCGGGGTCTTGCCGCGTTCCAGTGCCCGGCGCGTGGCGGTGACGACCTGCTCCGGGGTGGCCATGCGGCCCACGGCGGCGTCCCGGCTGCCGACGACGTCGAAGAACTCGGTGCGGACCGGGCCCGGCGAGACGGCGAGCACCCGCAGGGAGGAGGCGCGCGTCTCGTACGCGACGGCCTCGGTGAAGTTCAGGACGAAGGCCTTCGTGGCGCCGTAGACCGCCATCGCCGGGGTCGGCTGGTAGGCGGCCGCGCTGGCCACGGTGACGAGGGCGCCCCGGCCGTCGGCCGTCAGGGCGGGCAGGAACTCCCTGGTCAGTTCCGTGACCGCGAGCACGTTGAGCTGGATCATCTCGCTGATCCGGGTGGGGTCCTCGCCGGCGAAGGGGCCGTGGCTGCCGAAGCCCGCGTTGTTGACCAGCGTGTGGACCGGTACGCCGAGTCCGTCGAGCTCCGCGCGCAGCGCCGCCGCGGCACCGGGCCGGGCGAGGTCCGCGGCGATCGGGCGGGCCTTGACCCCGTAGCGGCGCTCCAGGTCCGCCGCCAGGTCCTCCAGCCGGTCGACGCGCCGGGCGACGAGGACGACGTCCGCTCCGCGCTGCGCCCACTGCCGGGCGAACTCGACGCCGAGGCCTGCGCTCGCCCCGGTGATCAGGGCTGTGGTTCCGCGGTATGTCATAGACATGGGTCGGCGCTCCGTTCCGGGACTCCGGCTGTTGGTCGATACTTGAATGTAGACAGAGCAAACATTGTTGTCAATGACAACATCGAGGGAGGAGACCGCCTTGGCCGACGCCGACGCGCCCTATCACCACGGCAATCTCAGGGAGGCCCTGCTGGCCCGCGCGGAAGAGGTGCTCGCGACCTCGGGGGCGGACAGCCTGTCGCTGCGCGCCCTCGCCCGGGACCTCGGCGTCAGCCATGCGGCGCCGGGCCGCCACTTCCGCGACCGGCAGGCGCTGCTCGACGCACTCGCAGTGGGCGGCTTCACCCGGCTCAACGAACGCCTCCGGGCCGCCGTGGGCGAGCCCGGCCCCATCGCCACCCGGCTCGCCTCCATGGGCCGCGCCTACGTCGGTTTCGCCGTCGCGCACGCCCCCCTGCTGAGCCTGATGTTCACGGCCAAGCACGCCGACCGCTCCAGCGACGAACTGCGCGAGCTCGGCCACCGGAGCCTGGAGATCGCCGCCGAACTGATCGCCCTGGCGCAGCGGGAGGGTGTCGTACGGGCCGGCGACCCGGCCCGTCTCGCCCAGGTCGCCTTCTCCGTGGTGCACGGCCTCGCGGCCCTGGCCGTGGGTTCACTCCTCGACGACACTCCGCTGGAGGAGGCGACCGACCTCGCCCTCGACGTCCTGCTCACCGGCCTCGGGCCGGCCGGTTCCGCAGCGGCCGCCGAGACCGCGCGACCTGACGCTCCTTAGCGCATTTCCCTCCACGGCGCCACTGCCGAACACAGGGGTGCGGCCGAAATCGATCGAAAGGCGAGCGCGGAGTTCCCGCGCTTCGCGCGGCGCCCACAAGCCGTGGACCTGCCATGACGCCATCACACACCCCATAAGGGGCTCTTCCCTCGCCGGAATTCGGCACCTTCGATGGCGCATTACCGATCCTCCGGTCCGATGAACTCCAACGAAAGCCCGCATGCGGGAAGTTGGGCGTCGTTATGCTCCCGGCCACCGGTCAGAAGGTCCCCCTTTTCGATAGTTCGAGGACGCCGATGCAGCAAAGAGGTACTCCCCCCGAAAGTCCCCACCTTGAGGGAAGAGCGAGCCGGTTGCTTCCCGCGGTCGCGGTCGTGGGCGCGGCCTGCCTGGCAGCTGCGCTCGTCTCCTCCTCTCGACCGCTCGGCACCGTCCTGATCTCCGTCGGCGCCCTGTGCGCCGCCGCGATCCTGGTCGAGGCGTTACGGCGCGGTCGCACGGCCGCCGCCGGGCGCGCCCAGGTCGCGGCTCTCCAGCACGTCCTGGCCCGGCAGGAGGCCGAGGCGGGCCGGCTGTCCCAGGTGGTGCTGCCCGAGGCCATCGAGCGGCTGCGCAAGGGCGAGCTGGCCGAGGACGTGCTGACCGCCCTGGGCGGGCGCGGCGGCCACGGCAACCGCTGGGGCGACGACGAGGCCCTGACCCCGCGCTTCCGGGCCGCCCTGCAGGCCGTGCTGTCCCACGTCATCGACGCGGTCGACAACGAGGAGAGCCTTCGCGACTCGGCGCAGCGGGCCTTCGTGAACGTGGCCCGCCGGGTGCAGGCGATCGTCCATCAGCAGGCCCACGAGATGCGCGAGATGGAGGACCGGCACGGCACCAACCCGGACGTCTTCGGCGACCTGCTGCGGCTCGACCACGGCACCGCCCTGATCGGCCGGCTCGCCGACTCCATCTCGGTCCTCGGCGGTGCGCGCCCCGGCCGCCAGTGGAGCAGGGCCGTCACCCTGTACTCGGTGATGCGCGGAGCGATGTCGAGGATCATCGACTACCAGCGGGTGGAGCTCCACTCGGTCTCCGAGGTCGCCGTCGTCGGTCCGATCGTCGAACCGCTGATCCACACGCTGGCGGAGCTGCTGGACAACGCCACCCGGTACTCGCCGCCGCACACCCGGGTCCACCTGACGGCCGTCGAGGTGCAGTCGGGCATCGCCGTGGAGATCGAGGACGGCGGCCTCAGCATGAGCGAGGAGGCCCGCGGGCGGGCGGAGAAGATGCTCGCCCAGGCGCAGTCCGGGATCGACCTCAACGACCTGGGCGAGACGCCGAGGCTGGGGCTGGCGGTGGTCGGCCGACTGGCGCAGGCGTACGGGTTCCAGGTGTCCCTGCGCTCGTCCGCGTACGGCGGCGTCCGTGCCGTGGTCATCGTGCCGCAGCACCTGATCACGACGGCGTCCTCCGCGACCGGTCTCGCCCACGGCATCGGCTCCTCCTCGGGGCCCAGGGCCGTGGCCGCCACACCGCGCGAGCACCCCTTCGACCGCTCGCCGGCGGGCGTGGGCGTACCCCGGCCGGCTCCGGCGCCCAGGCCGGCGCCCGTCGGTGTCGAGCAGCCGGCGGCCACCGCGCGTACCGCGACCGGCCTGCCGCAGCGACGCCGCAAGGACCGTGTGGCCGTCTCCGACCCCCGGCCGGCCGTGGAGCCGCAGTCGGCGGACGACGGCGGCCCCGGAATGTGGCTGGAGGCGTTCCACAGCGGCCTGTCCGGTACGCCCGGCCACGACGTGCCGGGCGCCGAAGGCGCGTCGGGCTCAGCGACCAAGGGGGTATGAACAGTGATGACTCAGCGAATCAGCAGCATGGACTGGATGCTCAAGGACCTGGCCGCCGGAGTGCCGCAGACGCGGCACGTGATCGTCCTGTCCGCGGACGGGCTCTGCGTGGCGCAGTACGGGGCCGAGACCGACACGGCCGACCGCCTGGCGGCGGCCTGTGCGGGCCTGCAGAGCCTGGCCGGGGCGGTGGCGGCGGAGCTGCCCCGCTCGGAGGGCAGGATGCGCCTGGTCGTGATCGAGATGGACGGCGGGTTCTTCTACCTGATGGCCGCCGGCGACGGCTCCTACCTCGCGGTCCTCGCCGACGAGGGCGTGGACGCGGGCCTGATGGGCGCGCAGATGCGCAACCTGGTGACCCGAATGGGGGACCACCTGAGCAGCCCGCCCCGGCATGACGGGCAGCCCGCGTGAATGAGCCGCCCACCAGCTGGGAGGACAGCAGCCCGGAACGGCTCTACGTCATCACCGGCGGACGCAGTGGACCCTCCACCGCCGTCCATCTGGACCTCGTGACCTTAGTCGTGGCCAAAGGGTCCGCCCGGCCCGAGATGCAGCCCGAGCAGGCGGCCATCCTGCGGATGTGTCAGTCACCGCTGTCGGTGGCCGAGATCGCCGCATACGCGGGCCTGCCCGTGAGCGTCGTCACCGTGCTGGTCGGGGATCTGATGGCCGCTCGACGCGTGTACGTCCGTCCGCCCGTTCCCGCCGCGCAGCTACCCGACCTAGCTCTGATCGAGGCAGTGATCGATGGACTTCAGAAGCTCTGACCCGCCCACGGGGCCCCGCCCGGCGGACATACTCCCGCAGACGGCCGCGGCCGCCGTGAAGATCGTCATCGTCGGCGGATTCGGGGTGGGCAAGACGACGATGGTCGGTGCGGTCAGCGAGATCAAGCCGCTGACGACCGAGGAGACGATGACCCGGGCCGGCGTCGGCGTCGACGACACCTGGGGCGTGGACCGGAAGATCACCACCACCGTCGCCATGGACTTCGGCCGCATCAGCATCAACGACGAGCTCGTCCTGTACCTGTTCGGAACACCTGGCCAGGAGCGTTTCTGGTTCCTGTGGCGCGGGCTCTTCGAGGGAGCGCTCGGGGCGGTCGTACTCCTCGACACCCGCCGCCTGGAGATCAGTTTCGATGTGATCGGACGGCTGGAGGAGCGGGGCGTCCCCTTCGTCGTGGCCGTCAACTCCTTCCCCGGCGCGCCCGAGCATCCGCTGGAGGAACTGCGCCAGGCCCTCGACCTGCCCCCCTCCGTCCCGATCCTCACCTGCGACGCCAGGCGGCGGGAATCGTCCCGCGACGTCCTGCTGACCCTCATGCGCTACCTGCACTCCCAGGCAGCCACCCAGGAGGCAATGTGAGTACCACCCCCACCCCCACCCCCGGTACCGGCTCCACCCCACCGCCCGAGTGCCCCGCCCACGCGGCGGCGACCACGGGTGGCCTGCACCGTCTCCACGGGGCGGAGGCCCAGGCCGATCCCCTCGCCCTGTACGAGAAGCTGCGGGCCGAGCACGGCCCGGTGGCCCCCGTACTGGTGAGCGGAGACCTCCCGGCCTGGCTGGTCCTCGGCCACCGGGAGAACCTGGACGTGGCGCGCACGTCCTCGCGCTTCGCCCGCGACCCGCGGGGATGGCGCGACATGCGGGAGGGCCGGGTGCCGGCCGACACCCCGCTCGGCCCCATGGTGTCGTGGGTGCCGGTGTGCAACTTCACCGACGGACCCGCTCACGAGCGGCTCCGCTCGGCCGTGGTGGAGTCCCTGGAGCGGTTCGACAAGCGCGGCATCCGCCGCTACGTGACCCGCTTCGCCAACCAGCTCGTCGACCAGATCGCGCGTGAGGGGTACGCCGACCTGGTGTCCGCCTTCTCCGACCAGCTCCCCATGCTGGTCATGACGCAGCTCATCGGGGCGCCCGACGAGCACGGGCCCCTTCTGGTGAACGCGGCTCGCGACATGCTCCAGGGAACCGAGACGGCCCTGCAGAGCGACCGCTACGTCACCGCCACGCTGGAGAGCCTGGTCGTCGAGCGCAAGGCCAAGCCGGCCCGCGACCTCGCCTCCTGGCTGATCGAGCACCCCGCCGACCTGACCGACACCGAGGTGCTGATGCACCTGCGCGTCGTGCTGATCGCGGCCTACGAGACCACCGCCAACCTGATCGCCAACACGCTGCGGACCGTACTGACCGACCCGCGGTTCCGGGCCAGCCTCTCCGGAGGCCACATGACGCTGCCCGACGCCTTGGAGCAGGTCCTGTGGGACGATCCGCCGATCAACACGATCATCGGGCGCTGGGCCACGGGTGACACCCAGCTCGGCGGCCAGCAGGTGAAGGCAGGCGACATGATCCTGCTCGGGCTGGCCGCGGGCAACGCCGACCCGCAGATCCGGCCCGATCCCGCTGCCTCCGTCCACGGCAACCGTTCCCACCTGGCCTTCAGCAGCGGCCCGCACGAGTGCCCGGGCCAGGACATCGGCCGTGCCATCGCGGACACCGGCATCGAGGTCCTGCTGGACCGGCTGCCCGACCTCCAGCTGGCGGTCGACGCGAGCGAGCTGCAATGGCGCGGCACCCTCATGTCACGCCACCTGCTGTCCCTGCCGGTACGGTTCGCCCCGCGCGCCGCGCCGGACCCGCTGCCCCAGGAGGAACAGCCGGCCGGGCACCCCGTGCACGCGGTGATCCCGCCGCAGCCGACGGCGGCGCCCGCCGTCGCCGGTCGCCGTCGCCGCGGTCGCGGTCGCGGCGTCAGCTGGTGGAAGAGGCTGCTCGGCCGCGTCTGACGGCCTCCCGGCCCAGGGCTTCCGGCCCAGGGCTCCCGCCGTACCGGCCGGAGCCCTGGGCATCGCTCAGCCGGGTACCCGCCACCAGGAGGCGAGGGCCGGCAGGTCCGGCGCCCCGGTGCCGCGGAAGCTGGGGGCGTCGGCGAACCGGACCTCGAACCCGGCGTCCGCGAGGGGCAGTTCGTGCCGGTTACGCGGGCTCGCGTACCGCGGCGCCCGACTCTGCCAGGTGATGGAGCCGGCCACGTAGTGCCCCAACGCCGCCAGATGGCGGCGCAGTTCCGCGCCCGCTCCTTCCTCCAGCCCCGCCCGCAGCGTCATGAAGCGGACCATCACCCGGTCGCGCAGGGCCACCGCGAGCGGCACGGCCTCGGCGGGCGAGCAGTTCTCCTGGTGGGCGAGGACGTTGACGAGGTTGATCTCCCGCGGCCGCAGGTGGTCGTCCTTGTCGTAGGAGAACAGGTCGTTGTCCGCGCTGACGACGAATCCCGCCGTGTCCGTGAGTGCCGTCAGCGCGCGGGAACAGAGCACCTCCGCCGGCAGCCGGTCCCCGCGTGCGACGTCGGACCAGGTCAGCGAGAAGCGCGTGCCGTTGGCCAGCGGCCCCATGGCGACGAAGTCGTTCAGCCCGGGCATGGTCCCGGCCTCGGCCCGGGCGGCCCGCCAGGCCGCTCCGAGCAGCCAGTCGCGCGTCCCCTCGGTGAACCTGCGCAGCTCGTAGGGCGTGAGCATGGCGTGGGTGCGGCGTACCAGGTCCAGCAGCGCGCGGGTCATGGGTCCGTCGGGCAGTACCGACGCCCCCGGGTCCTCGATGGTCCGCAGCAGGCGTACGCCGTGTTCGACGACGGCACTCGTCCCCACCTCGTCGGAGCCCGAATCCTGCCAGTCGTCGACGGCGTTGGCCCAGTAGTTCCACTCGGTGAAGAGCTGGACGGCCGCCACGTCCCCGTCGGGGATGATGCGGCAGGAGAAGTCGGCGCTGTGGGTGGCGAGACCCCACGCGCGCTCGACCGGGTCCGGGTAGACGCCGAAGGCGTCCAGCCATGCGACCGCCCGGTCCTCCACCTGCTTCGCCTCGGGATGGACGAGGTCGCGCTCCAGCGGGCAGTAGAAGGACGGCAGGCGCGGACCGAGGAGCGAGGGGCGCGGCGCCGGCGGCGCCGGTGGCGCCGTCACGGGCGGCCACCGAGCCGGAAGCGCAGCAGCCGCGTCTGGACCGCGTGGTCACGCCAGAGCCGGAAGAACCTGCCGTGCGCCAGCGTCGACTGTTCGAGCCGTTCCCCGGACCAGGCGCCGGGCTCGGCGTCGGCGCCCGCGCGGAGCCGGTCGAGTTCGGCGGTGTTCCACGCCATGGACTGCACCCAGAACTCCGTCACCGAGTCCGTCACGTCCTCGTCGTGCACGAGCTCGAATCCGGCGGCCTCGGCCGCGGCGAGGTACTCCCCTCTCAGTCCGAGCCGCGTTCTGTAGTAGCCGTCGATGAACTCGCGCGACGCGGAGCGGCCCGCGAAATGCTCCTGGATCCCGAACCATCCACCGGGCACGAGCGCCTTGGCGACGACTTCGAAGAGTCTGGTCCGGTCGGTGTAGCCGCTGCTCTCGTTGGCGTAGACGGCGTCGTAGGCACGCGTTTCGTCCAGGTCGTGCACATCCGCCAGTACGGGGTTCACGCGCTCCCCGACCCCGGCGTGCAGGGCGAAGTGCCGGACGATCGGAATGTGTTCCGCGGCGACGGTGAGGCTGGTGACCGACGCCCCGTGCTCCTGCGCCCAGTACAGGGACGTCCCGCCGAGGCCGCAGCCGATGTCCAGCAGCCGCCTGGGAGGGGCCTCGTACGCGCCCCAGGACCGGGCCGAGTGCTGGACGATCCGTTCCTGCGCGTCGATCATGCGCTGCTTCAGCACGCTCTGGGGGACGGTGGTGTCCGGTGGGCCGTCCGGGTACAGGCCCACGTGGAAGTGGACGCGCGGGCCCGGGCCGTACTTGTGCAGGATCTCCTGCGTCTTGCGGCTGTAGTACAGACGTATGGGATCGTCCGCGGCCGATCCCTGGCCGCTGCCTAAGGATGGTGCGAGGGGGGTGACGCGCATGGGGTGTCCGCCCTTTCGTGGGGTAGGGCCGCCTCCGGGGCCCGCGGTCACCGCTCTCACCGCGTCCCGTCCGGCACACTGTTGAAGCACGGATCATCGTGGCACTTCACAAGCCCCACGTCAGCCCACTGGAGCAACACGGAGCGGCATCCGGGCGCCGCCGGAAGCGGGCTGGCCCGTCACGCGGGTCGCGCGCCCCCGCTCCGGCGCGTACCCGGCGTCACGCCGGAGCGCCCGTTCGCACAGCGGACATGTGTTCGATGGAAATCCTGCGGACCGAAGCGGACAGAAACGGTCCGCAAACCGGCCGGTACGCGTGCGCGGCGAAAGAGCGGAGCGCTCCGGGATCCCCCGGGCCGCAGTGCGTCCTGCCTGGCTTGATGCCCCGGGTTTTGCCTGGTAGGCCCCGGTGCGGAGCCCGGCACGACGGCCGGCGGCCGGGCGATCGGGAAGGAACGGTGCGGGCGGCGGGCGGCGGCCGCCAGAGCGCTGTGCCCGCATTACGTGGATACCCTGTGAAGTGTGATCGAGTCTGGACGGCCGCGGGTACGCCGGCGCCCCGGCCCGGGACGACTTGTGCGGCTGTCGCCGGTCTTCCTGACCGTGGTCATCGCCAGCCTGGCGTACGCCACTCCGCCGGAGATGGCCTTCAGCCGCCTCCTGCCCGCGGCCCCGGCCCTGGCCGCTGCCATGTGGCCGGTGCTTCCGACCGTCCTGCTCGGAACGGTCTGCCTCTGCCTGATGATCGGCCTCGGCTTCGTCTTCCCCGACCTGGGAACGTGGTGGACGGCCGCGGGGATCATCGCGGTCACCGTGGCCGCCGCGTACGGAAGCCATCTCCGGCTCCAGCGCGAGCGCACCCTCTTCCAGGTACGGCTCGTCGCCGACGCGGCGCAGCAAGTGGTCCTCAGCCCCATGCCCCGCCGCTTCGGCGCGATCGAGATCGAGTCGCTGTACCTCGCGGCCGCAGCCGAGGCCCGCATCGGCGGGGACTTCTACGAAGTGGTCGACACCCCGTACGGGGTCAGGCTGCTCATCGGTGACGTACGGGGCAAAGGGCTCCCGGCGGTGGGGGCCGCCGCGGCGATCGTCAACGCCTTCCGGGAGGCCGCCTACGACGAGACCGACATGGTCGAGGTCGCCCGCCGGATGGATGCCAGCAGCACCCGTTACAACGCCGCGTTCCCACCCGAGGGGCCGATGGAACGTTTCGCCACCGCCCTGCTCGTCCAGATCCCGCACGAGGGCAGACGCATCGACATCCTCAACTGCGGACACCCCCCGCCACTGCTCCTGAACCGCGGGGAACTGCACATCCTTGAGTCCGTCACCCCCTCACCGCTGCTCAGCCTCGCCGAGCTGATCGGCGACCACTACAGCGTCGACACCTTCGACTTCGCCTCCGACGACCTGCTGCTCCTCTACACCGACGGGATCGCCGAAGCCCGCGCCCGCGACGGCGAGTTCTTCCCGCTGGCGGCCTGGATGGGCCGGCAGCCCCCGACACCGCCCCGCGAACTGCTCGCGGCCCTTCACCGCGACCTGCTCCGCCACAGCAAAGGCAGCCTGGACGACGACATCGCCGCCCTCGCCATACGCCGGCGCGGCCCCTGAGACCGCCGGCGCGGGCGGGCGGCCTACTCTGGGACCCCGTGAACCGAACCGACAGACTCTACGCACTGGTCGAGGAGCTTCGGGCGGTGGCGCCCCGGCCGCGCAGCGCCCGGTGGCTCGCCGGACGCTTCGAGGTCAGCGCCCGTACGATCGAACGGGACCTCCGGGCCCTGCAGGACGGCGGGGTGCCGGTCTACGCCGAACCGGGCCGGACCGGCGGCTACGTACTGGACCGCAGCCGCAGCCTGCCGCCGCTGGCCATCACCGCCGCGGAGGCGACAGCACTGGCCGCCGGCCTGCACGCGCTGGCCGGTACCCCCTTCACCGAGGCCGCCCGCTCCGCGCTGCACAAGGTGCTCGCCGTCATGCCGCCCCCGGAACGCGACCGCGCCGCCGCCTTCGCCTCGCAGGTCCAGCTGGTCGGCACCGGGACGCCGGGTCCGCCCGCGGTGCCGCGGGTGCTTCAGGACGCCCTGACCGACGGCCTCGTGGTCCGGCTGCGGTACGCGGACCGCCACGGCGCCGCCACCGACCGGCTGGTCGAGCCCCTGGGCTTCCTGGGCGGCGAGCACTGGTACCTGATCGCGTGGTGCCGGCTCCGCGACGCACCGCGCGGCTTCCGCTTCGACCGGGTGCTGGAGGCCCGGTCACTGCCGGAGCGGGCGCCGCGCCGCGAGGTGGACATCGCCCAACTGGACGTGCTCGGGAGGGAGCTGACAGGGCTGGCCGGGTTGGGCGGCGCGGACCGGGCGGACCGAGTGTGACCGTAAACACCGACAGGACGGTGTCGCGGGAGGCCGGGAGTCTGGGTGACAGCAGAAGCACCGCAACGGAATCGAGGACTTCCCATGACCACCGACATCGCGACGAACGCCGCCCGCACCACCGGCTTCCGGTCCCTGGCCTCCACCCTGTTCGAGCAGTGGACGGCGCTCTGGAACGGTGAGACGGACCTCGCCGCGCGGATCGTCACCCCGGGCTTCCGGATCTCCCTGGCCAACGCCGTCGAGTCCGCCGCCACCGACGACCTGCGCGGTCCGCGGGACCTGGCCCGCTTCGTCGCCGACCACCGCGCGTCGATCCCCGGCCTGCACTACCGCCTCGACGGCGAGCCGGTCGTGGACGAGGCGACCGGCCGGATCACGTGCCGGTGGACCGTGACGTTCCCGGACGCCTCGGGGACCCCGGTGGCCAAGAGCGGCATCGACGTGCTGGCCGTGACCGACGGGCGCATCCGGGAGGTGTGGTCGGTGACCGGCCTGCGCGTCTTCGCCTCCGCCGGCTGAGGTTCAGGGCCACTCGACGGGCTGGACAACGGTTTCCCCGAGCACCTTCAGGAAGGCTTCGACCGGGGCGGGGACCGGTGGTGCGCCGTAGACGACGGCGTCGACGAAGCGGTGTTCGTCCGGTAGGCGGTCGATCCGCACACCGGGGTGGCGGTGAGCGCGCAGGGCGAGGCCGGGCAGCGTGGTGACACCGAGACCGGCGGCCACGAGCGCCTGGGCCGCGACGTAGTCGTCGGTCTCGAAGCCGATCGCGGGAGTGAAGCCACGCTTCTCGCACGCCGACAGGAGGTGCGTGCGGCACCGCTCGCAACCGGCGATCCACCGTTGTCCGCGATAGGTGCCGAGGTCGGCGCGCGGACCCGGCCAGGACGTACCGTCGCGGCTGACGACGTACACCGGCTCGTGCAGGATCGAGGTCGCCGTGTGGCCCGGGCGGCCACCGGGCGGGCCGTCACCGTGGTGGAAGGTGAAGGCGACATCGACCTCGCCGCGCCGCAGGGCCGCCAGGGCTTCCGGCGGTTCCGCCTCGGTCAGGGCCAGTTCGATGTCGGGATGCCGGACGCCGAAGGCGGCGCTCACCGTCGGTACGAGCGTGGCCAGCGCGGAGGGGAACGCCGCGAGGCGCACCCGCCCGGCGCCGAGCCCCGCATGGGCGGCCAGTTCGGTCCGGGCCGAATCGATACGGCCGAGGATCTCCTCCGCGCGATCGGCCAGCAGGCGGCCGGCCTCGGTCAGCCGGATGCCCCGGCCCGCCCGCTGGACGAGCGGTACGCCGGCCTCGGCCTCGAGCCTGGCGAGGTGATGGCTGACCGACGGCTGCGCGTAGTGCAGTGCGGTGGCGGCGGCCGTCACCGAACCCTCGCGGGCGATGGCGGCGAACACACGGAGTCGGTTCTCGTCGAACATTCATCGATGATATCGATGGGTTCATCAGAATCCGGCATTTGTCCTATGGATCGGCCCCTGCGCAGCATGAGGGCATGCACCTTCCCACGATCTCCGACGTCCTTCGCGCGCGCCGTCTACAGAGCGCGCACCTGTCCCCGACCCCCCTGCTCTCCTATCCGGCCCTCGACGCCACCGTCGGCGCCGGCATCCGGGTGCTGGTCAAACACGAGAACCTGCAGCCGACCGGCGCCCTCAAGGTCCGCGGGGGTGTCACCCTGCTGGCCTCGATGGATCCGGACGAGCGGGCACGGGGTGTCCTCTCGTACTCCACCGGCAACCACGCGCAGTCCCTCGCCTACGCCGCGGCGCTCTTCCGCGTCCCGTGCACCATCGTCATGCCGGAGAACGCGAACCCTCTCAAGGCCGCGGCCGTGCGGCGTCTCGGCGCCGAACTGGTCCAATCCGGCGCGGACTTCGAAGCGGCCCGCCGCCACGCCGAGCAGCTCGCGCCCCGGCGCGGGATGCGCCTGGTCAGTGCGGCGAACGAGCCGGCGCTGATCGCGGGCGTGGCCACCGCGTATCTGGAGGTCTTCGAGCAGGAGCCGGACCTCGACGCGGTCGTCGTGCCCGTCGGCGGCGGCAGCGGCGCCGCCGCCGCCGGCCTGGTGGCCGCGGCGATCAGTCCGGGCTGCCGCGTGATCGCGGTGCAGTCCCGCCTGTCCCCCGCCGCGCACGACTCCTGGCGCGCGGGCCGCTGTGTCGAGCGTCCGAACACCACCGCGGCGGAGGGACTGGCCACCGGATCGGGCTTCGAGCTGACGCAGTATCTGTTCCGGGAGCACCTCGCGGACTTCCGGCTGGTCGACGACGTGGACATCCAGTGGGCCCAGTGGCTGCTCATGCGCGATGCCCGAACGGTGGCCGAGGCGGCCGCGGCCGCACCGCTGGCCGCGCTCCTCGCGGCGCGTGACGACCTCGCGGGACAGCGGGTGGCGATCGTGTGCACGGGCGGGAACGCCGGCGAAGCCGAACTGCGGGACTGCCTCTCCGCCGCACCCGCGGGGGGATGAACGGCTCCGCGCCGTGGCCGGGCCCGGGCCGCCCGACCTGCGCCGGGCCGCCGGGCCGCCGGGCCGCCGGGCGATGTGCCGTCACGCGGGGCTCGCCGATACTGATCTTCATGCATGCCAACGTCACCGCCACCACCCTGGAACGCGTCGCCGGTCACCGGATCCGTTTCGACGCCCGGTTCGAGCAGTACTTCGACGGCATCGGCGAGCGGTTCGACGTCCCGGTGCCCAGCCGGTACGTCCCCCGCTGCCTCGAACTCCTGCGTGAGTTCTCGATGCGCGGCGGCAAGCGGCTGCGGGTCGTCCTGCTGTACGAGGCGGCCCGGCTGGTCACCACCGACGAGGTGCCGGGGCTCGCGGAGGCGGCGCTGAGCATCGAGCTGCTCCAGACGCACGGGCTCGTCCACGACGACATCATCGACGACGCGCCCCTGCGCCGCGGCGGCCCCTCGACGTACTACGCCTACCTCCGGGAGTTCCCGGGCCAGGACGCAACGGCGCTCGGGCTCTCGATACTCGCGGGCGACCTCGCCGCCTTCCTGTCCACCCAGGTGCTGCTGGAGGCCGATGCTCCCGCCGAGCTCCGCCAGGCGCTGCTCGGCGTGCACACGCGCATCGCGGCGGAGACCGTCGCCGGGCAGATCGCGGACCTGGAGCGGGACTCCCACCCCCTCCCCGACGAGGAACTCCTGCACACCGTCACCGACTTCAAGAGCGCGCGGTACTCGATCCTCGCACCGCTGACGATGGGCCTGCTGGCCGCGGGCGAGGACCCGGGGCCGCACCGCGCCCGGCTGCACCGCTACGCACGGCTGGTGGGCGTGTCCGAGCAGATGCGCGACGACTTCCTCGACCTGTTCGGCCCGTACGGCGACGGCCCGGCGGCCGAGATGAAGTCCACCGGCGCCGACATCCGCTCGGGCCGCCGCACCTACGCCGTCCGCGCGGTCCTGGCCGCCGCGAGCGGGTCGGACGCGCGCCTGGTCGAAGCGGCGCTCGGCGATCCCGGCTGCTCGGACGAGACCCTGGGCCGGATCAGGGAGATCGCCCGCAGCGCCGGCGTGGACCGGCGGCTCAGGGCGGAGATACGGCGGCACGCGGAGGCGGCCGCCGCCGAGGCCACGTCCTGGCAGCCGTACTGGCGCGCGGAGGCCGTGGACTTCTTCCGGGGCCTGCCGATGTGGAACGTGGACCGGATGTCCTGAGGGCGGCCGGCGCGGGCCGTCACAGGACACCGGCACCGAGACCGGCACCGGCACCGGCACGGGCACCGGCACCGGCGGTGTCGTCCGTGCCCGCGTCGAAGCCCTTGCCGAGCAGCCGGACGGCCAGCGTCACCTCCCAGGCGAATACGGGGAGCGCCGCGAGCGACCCCGCCACCGAGACCTGCTCGTAGGCCCCGAACAGCACGGCGGTCGCCGAGGCGCAGATCATCGCCCCGCCGACCAGCCCCAGGACGGACAGGGAACGCGGTACGAGCCGCGAGGTGTACATCAGGCCCGCCAGGACCAGGGTGTTGGCCCCGAGGACGAAGTTCGGCCCGAACAGGAACGTCCAGTCGTGGAACGCCACCAGGGCCTGGCCGGCCGTGACCAGGGAAGCCCCGTCGGTGCTCGTCCCGCCCTCGGCCCGCCTCCTCAGCGTCACGACCGACAGCACGCAGACGATGCCGATGACGATGACGGCGGCCTCCAGCAGACGCCCGCAGACGTAGGCGACGGCGGCGCCCTCGTTCCGCCTCCGCAGCACCGGGTACAGCGCGGCCCCCGTGCCCGTGACCGCCAGTGCGAGCACCAACTCGCACAGCGCCCCCAGGAACACCTGGGTGTCGGCCCCCGGTCCGAGGACGTAGCCGGTGTCGTGCAGGACGGGTCGGTAGAGCGCGAGCCCGCCCATCGCGGCGATCTCCGTGACGAGGAACAGCACCCCGGCGACGATCGCGGTTCTCCTGGTCGAGCTCATACGGAACAACCCCTCCCTTACGGGTGTACGGCGTACACCTGATGGTTGGCGCTCACCCTAGGTGTACGCCGTACACTCGTCAAGGCGGGAGGAGTGCCGCCCCCGCCCGCCCCGGGAACCGAACACATCGAGGGAGAGGCCCACATGCCCGAGCAGCCGCAGGAACGACGCCGGACCCCCCTGAGCCGGGACCGGGTGCTGCGCGCCGCCGTGGCCTTCGCCGACGGCGCCGGGATCGAGGCGCTGAGCATGCGCGGACTCGCCCAGGAACTGGGCGTCGTACCGATGGCGCTCTACAAGCACGTGGCCAACAAGGAAGAGCTCCTGGACGGCATGGTCGAAGTCGTCGTCGCGGGCATCGAGCGCCAGGTCCCCGGAGCCGACTGGAGGAGCGCGGTCCGCGCGCGGATCCTCGGCGCGCGCCGCGCCCTGCTCACGCACGCCTGGGCCGCTCCGGTGATCAGGTCGCGCACCAGCCCGACGCCTGCCGTGCTCGCGTATCTCGACTCGGTGATCGGAACGTTCCGGGCCGGCGGCTTCTCGACCGACCTCACCCACCACGTGATGCACGCCCTCGGCAGCCGGGTGCTGGGCTTCACGGAGGAGCTGTTCGACGCCCCGGCGGGGAGCGCGCCGCAGGACGAGCGGGAGCAGGCGGCCGCGCACGAGGCGATGGCCGGACGCTATCCCCATGTCACCGAACTGGCCCGGGCGGTGGCGCACGACCGGCGGTCGGTCGTCGGCCAGGGGTGCGACGACCAGTTCGAGTTCGAGTTCGCGCTGGACCTGCTCCTGGACGGATTCGAACGGCTCCACGGGCAGGGCTGGACGTCCACACCCTGAGCCGGCCGACGGCCCCCGCGGAGCCCGGGTCAACACCGGGTGCCCGTGATCATCCCTGCGGGGCGGGTCGGATCCCGCCGGGTGAAGCGGCCGCGCGCGGACCGGCCGTGCCCCGTGGATCCGGGCCGCGCGGGCGTCCCGCCGCCCATCGGCGCTGCTCCACGAGGAGTCCACCGCCCTCGGACGGGCCCCGGAGCGCACGGAAACGATCACATTCGGTGCCACCATGCCAGCGCACACAGCGGGTACGGGCGGGCTCGGCCGCGAGGCCGGTGCGCAGGGACGAGAGGTACGGAAAGTGGCGCCTCGGGTGGTCGAGAAAACGGACGGGCAGCTCCCCGCACGGGAAGGGCCGGACACCGTCGGCGAAGAGCCGGGGCCGGCCCACGCGGTCTCCCCGGACTCCGCGGTCTCCCCGGGCTCCGCGGCCGCCCCGGCGAGTGAGCGGACCGAGCCGAGTGGGCGGACCGCGCCGGCCGAGCGGACCGACGCCGAGCTCCTCATCGCCGCGTCGGTCCTGCTCGCGGACGCGGCCCTGACGGCCAGGCAGTCGGGGGCCGAGCTCACGGGAGCCCTGTTCAGCTGGCGCTTCGGCCTGGAGGCGATGCGCCGCCCCGGCTGGGCGCTCGGCACGGCGGTGGCCTGCGCCCAGGCCCTCACCCGCCCGTCGGGGCTCGGGTTCGGCGCCAACGGCGGCCTCGTCGGCGAACTGGCCCGGATGGCCGGGAACATGGCCTACCTGCGCCCCGCCAAGGTGGCCATGGCCGTGGACGCCTTCGCGCTGCGCATCAAGGCCGCCGCCGCCGAGCACCCCCACCTGGACGCGCCGTCCGCCCGGCGCGTCACCGACGCGGTGGTGGCGGGCAGGCGCCTGGAGGCGCTGCGGGCCATGGGAGCGCTGGTCGAACTGCTGGGCGTGACCCGCGCCCTGACCACGATCAGCCCGGTGATCATGGAGCTGCTGGCCCTGCTCGGGATGCTCGACGAGAACCCGGTCAACGACGACTTCTCCTGGGTGACGCTCGCGGGCGGGGTGCCGACCACCGACCCCTTCCTCGGACTGCCGAGTTCCGTGCTGCGGTTCCTCAACCCCGGCCCGGGCCGCGCCGAGCGCGCCGAGCCGGACCCGATCCTGTCCAAGGTCCTCGCCACCTCGCACAACGACATCGTCAGCTACGTGAACGACATCGGGGCCCTGGGCAACCACGGCCTGGTGCTGCTGCGCCGCGTCGCCTGCGCCGACGGCGCCGTCCGGCACGTCCTGCTGCTGCCGGGGACCAGCTTCGGGCTGCTGAGCAACAGCACCCCGCAGGACGTGGTCGGCGCCTTCGACGGCCTGCTGCGCACGGACACGACGTACACGCGCGCCGCGAAGAAGCTGCTGCTGCGCGCCGCGGTCCCGCCGGGGTCGGAACTCATGATCGTCGGGCACAGCCTGGGCGGGCTCACCGCGATGAACCTCGCGACCGACGTGGAGGTGTCGTCCACGTACCGGGTCACCCACGTGATCACGCTCGGTTCCCCGATCGACGGCAAGCGGCCCGCCGACCACACCACGCAGGTGATCAGCCTCGTCAACAAGCACGACGTGATCGCGATGCTGGACGGCCGCGGACCGGCCTCGCCCCACGACCTGCCCGAGAGCTGGGTCGAACTGGCCTGGCTGGACGAGTCGTACGACTACCCGCTGTCGCACGCCCCGCAGGCGTACTCCGACACCCTGCGCGGGGAGCTGACGCACTACCGGGAGCAGGTCAACAAGCTGATCAGCGCCTACGACGGTGAAGTCGTCGGCAACCAGCCGTACATGCTCCGCGACAAGTGACCACGAGGGAGACCGACCGATGACCACTGCCGACAGCCCGGCCACGGCGGCGCGACGTCCCGCGACGGCCTGGGCCCTGGAGAACGCCGTGTTCAGCGCGGCCATGGTCGCCCGGCGGCTGCCGTGGACGGACGCCCCGGCCCGCGCCCTGGGACTGGACGCGCTGACCCGGGACGGGGTGACGCGCCGGCTGCTCGCGCACCTGCGCCGCACCCGGTCCGGGCGCCCGGTCGAACTGAGCACCCCCTACGGCTCCTTCCTGGTGCCGCTGACCTCCGGCGACACCGAAGGGCTGCTCACCCGGGCCGACGAGGCGGGAGCCCTCGGTCCCGCGTCCGGGCTCACGGCGGGCGGACGGCGGTACGGGCTGTCGGCCCACGTGCCGCTGGACCGGGAGGCCGCGGTCGCCCCGGCCGCCGCCCCGGAGGCGCAGGAAGCCCTGGACGCCCTGCTGGCCGAGGACGTGGACGGGGCGATCGCGGCCCGCCGCGGGGACGGCACGCTGGAGTGGCACGAGTGGTGCCGCGGCATGCTGCGGCTGAGCCGCCGAGTGGTGGCGGGCGCCGGGGCCGCCCCGGACACCCTGCTGAGCGAGGTGACCGCGGTCGCGACGGCGGCCGCGGGCGAGCGGTCCTACGAGTCCGGGTACGCGGCGCTGCGCCGTCGGCTGGAGTTGCACCTGGCCGACCCGGATCCCGATGCCCTGGCCGGGCGGCTGATGGAGCGGGGCGCCGGTCCGGACGCGGCCGCACCGGCTCTGGCGCACGCCCTCGCGCTGGTCTCCGAGGCCGCGGCCGGTACCGCGCTCCAGGCGCTGGCCCTCCTCGCGGTGGGCGCCGCCGTGTCCCCCCGGGACGCCGTGGGCGAGGCGCTGCGCCGGTATCCGCCGGTGGCCGCCGCCGTCTATCCGGTGCGGGTGCCGTTCGTCTGGGAGGACCTGGCGATCGGGGCGGGGACCGAGATCCTGCGGGCACCGGCCTGGCTGCGCGGTCCGGGCGACACGGGCGGTCCGGACCTGGACCCGGGCCCCCTGGCCCTGTGCGGATCCCCGGCGGGGTGCGGGGCGGCGCGGTTCGCGGCGCTCGTCGCCGAAGGGGTCGTACGGGTCGTCACCGCGCGGGTCCGCCCGGTGCTGATCGCACCGGGGTTCACGGCCGACCGGCTGCCGGACGTGCTCGACCCGCGGACGCTGCTCGTGGCGCTGCAGGACATCCAGGATCCCGTGGACGGCGAGGACCACGACGGCCCCGACGGCCGTCACGGCCGGGCGGGCGACGGGCGGGTGACGGTCGGCACGGCGACGGCCGTGCCGGTCTCGGCGTACGGCTACGCCCCGGCGTCGTACGGCGCGCTGGCCCACGCCAGCGCCGACCGGCTGGAGCGGCACGCGGAGTCGCTCGCGGCCTGTGCCGACCACGGCGGCTGGAACCGGGACGAGGCGGGCGAGCGCTTCCGGATGGTCCTGCTCGGGCACGCGGAACGGTGCGCGAGGGCCGCCGAGGACGTCCGCCGGGCCGCCCGGCGGCTGGCGCGCTGAGGTGGACGGTCACATGAGGACGTCGGTCCTGGCGGGCCTGGGCGCCTACGTGCCGCCGCGGGCCCTGACCAACGCCGAGCTGTGCGGGCGGCGGCCGCTGGGCGACGAGTGGATCCGCGAGCGCATCGGCGTGGCCAGTCGGCGCATCGCCGACGGCGAGGCCACCGTCGACCTGGCCGTACGGGCGGGCCGGCACGCGCTGACGGCCGCCGGGGCGTCCGGGGCCGACGCGGTCCTGCTGGCGACGACCTCCCCGGACCGGCTGCTCCCGGCCGGGGCCCCGGAGGTCGCGGCACGGCTGGGGCTGGGCACCGTACCGGCGTTCGACCTGGCGGCGGGCTGCAGCGGGTTCCTGTACGGCCTCTGCGTGGCGTCCGCGATGATCACCGGCGGGACCTGCGACAGCGTGCTCGTGGTCGGCTCGGACGTGTTCAGCGCCTTCCTCGATCCACAGGACTGGCTGATGTCCGCGATCTTCGGCGACGGGGCGGGCGCGGTGCTGCTCCGCGCGGGCGCGGCCGGCACCGCCGGCGGCCCCGGCGTGTTCGGGCCGTTCGACCTGGGCAGCGACGGATCGCAGGCCGACCTCCTGGAGGTCCCCGGCGGTGGCTCGCGGGCCCGGAAGCGGCGGTCGGCGGAGCGGGACGGGGAGGAGGCCTCGCCGTACTTCCGGATGGACGGGCCCGCCGTGCTCAAGCAGGCGGTCGTCGGCATGTGCGATTCGCTGACGCGGGCCCTCGACCGGGCGGGGTGGTCGCTCGGCGAGCTGGACGTGGTGGTCGCCCACCAGGCGAACCAGCGCATCCTGGACGGCATCACCGACGAGCTGGGACTGGCTCCCGGGCAGGTGCTGTCGCACATCGGGACGTACGGGAACACGGCGGCCGCCTCGGTTCCGGTACTGCTGGCCCAGGCGGCCGCCGCCGGAAAGCTGGTACCCGGGCAGCGGGTGGCGCTCACCGCGTTCGGGGCCGGGCTGGCCTGGGGCTCGACCACCCTGGTCTGGCCCGGGGTGCGGGCGGTGACCGAGGGCGACGGCTGAACCGCCGGCCGGCCCGGTCACCGCGGCGGCGCTACCAGAAGGGGGTGTCCCGCTTGCGCCGTTCCCGGTCCACCAGGGTCTGCACCGCTGTCTGCGACTCGGCGCACAGCCGCCGGGCCGCGGCGGAGCGGCCGGCGAAGGACTCGGGCCGGGGCGGTGCGGGGATCGGCTCGCCGATGGTGACGAGCCATTTCGAGGGCAGCGGGAAGACCGTGGTGACCGGGAAGCAGGGGAGGCCGAGGAAACGCGCCAGGGCCGGGATCTCCCCCATCCGGGGACAGGCCTCCTCGGCTCCGATGACGGACACCGGTACGACCGGGGCTCCGGCCCGGACCGCGGTGACCGCGAATCCGGGACTGAAGGGGCGGAGCCGGTAGCGCTTGCGAAAGGGCTTCTCCAGCCCGGAGATTCCTTCCGGGAACACTCCGACGAGTTCACCGGCGTTCAGGTGTTCCAGTCCCAGCAGCGGATCGAGCGGAATCGCGCCGTTTTTGCGCGCGTACGAGCCGATCACCGGGAAACGGAATACCAGCGGGGCGGCGGGGATGTGCAAGGGACGCCGGAGGCTGCGCGCGAAGACCTTCTGGAGGACGAAGGCGTCGAGGCCCCAGGCGCCCGAGTGATTCGCTACGACCACCGCGGGCCCGTCCGCCGGAATGTTCTCCAGCCCCAGCACGTCCAGCCGGAACCAGTCGTCGACCAGCCAGTCGAGGAGCTGGTCCCAGGCGTTCTCCCCGGCATCCCCGAGCAGCCGCTTCACGTTCCTGAGTTCGGCGCCGGCCGCCCCGAGCACCTCGATCACATCAGTCAAACTTTCCGACACAAATGATCCCCACTCTCATCTTTCGAATCATCAGGAAGCCGATGTGGAACTGGTTTTGCGTAAATACCCTGTCGTGATAGGTATTTGAGCGCGAGAACGCCCCACATCGGGGCATCACTTCTTCGCCCCACTCCATCCCCGGCTTTTGCGCCACCATGCTGCAATGGCCTCGATACCGCAAATGAGAGCCCCTTGTGACCACTTCCGCGCCGGAATCCGTCCTCGACGTGATCAGTGAACTGCTCGTCGAGAGGTTCGAAGTCCCCTCCGACGAGGTACGGCCGGACGCGCTCATGCGCGACCTGCTGACCGACTCGCTCATGGTCGTCGAGATGGCCATCACCGTGCACGAGGTGCTGGGCGTCAAGGTCGGCGAGGACGAGCTGCGCGACGCGACCCTCGCCGGGTTCGCCGCGTCCGTCGAGGCGCGGCGGACGGACCGTTGAGCCGTCGCCGCGAGGCCGTCGTGACCGGGCTCGGCCTGGTCACGGCGGCCGGCTGCGACCGGGACGGCACCTGGTCGGCCGTCCGCGCGGGCCGCTCCACCGCGTCGCCCGACCCCGCCCTGGAGGGTCTGCCCGTCACCCTCAGCTGCCGCGTCCCGGAGCTCGACCACCCGGTGCTGCGCCGGCGCGGCGGGGCCCGGCTGGATCCGGTCGCCCGCTTCGGCCTGGCCGCCGTGGCGCAGGCCCTCGACCAGGCCGGGCTCGATCCGCGGGACTGGGACGGCAGCCGGGTGGCCGTCGTGACCGGCGGCGGCTTCGGCGGGGCGCGTACGCAGGAGACCGCGCAGGCCCGACTGGCAGAGCACGGACCGGAGTTCGTCTCGCCGTACTTCCTCACCGGCTATCTGACCAACATGATGTGCGCCAACATCGCCCTGCACTTCGGGGTGACCGGTCCGGCCCTGTTCACCTCCACCGCCTGCGCCTCGGGCACCACGGCCCTCGGCCTCGCCCGGGACCTCCTCGCGACCGGACAGTGCGACATCGCGATCGTCTGCGGCTCGGAGGCGGGCGTGACCCGGCTGAACGTGACCGGATTCGCCCAGTTGGGCGCCCTGTCCGATACGGGGTCACGGCCCTTCGACGGTACCCGGGACGGTTTCGTCATCGCCGAGGGCGCCGGCGCGCTGGTCCTGGAACGCCCCGGCCACGCCGCGGCCCGGGCGGCCCGCCCCCTCGCCCGCCTCATCGGCTACGCGGCCACCACCGACGCCCATCACCTGGTGGCCCCGCATCCGGAGGGGCGCGGCGCCGAACAGGCCGTCCGCGCCGCCCTCGTGGACGCGGATCTGGGCCCCGGGGACGTCGGCCACGTCAACGCGCACGGCACGTCGACCCGGCAGAACGACGACATCGAGGCCGCCGTCCTACGGCGGGTCCTGCCGCACCGGCCGCCCGTCACCTCGGCGAAGGGCACCCTCGGGCACACGCTCGGGGCGGCGGGCGTCATCGAGGCGGCCCTGACCGTCCTTGCCCTGGCCGAGGGCACCGTGCCGCCGACCGCGGGGCTGCGCGCGACCGGAACCGGCATGGACATCGACGTCGTCGGCGGGACGGCCAGGAACCACCCGTCGTCGGTCGCCATCAGCAACTCCTTCGGGTTCGGCGGTCACAACGCCGTGGCGGTCCTCGCCCGCGCCTGACCGGAGCCGCGCTCCTGGTCCCGGCGGCCATGGCGGTGGTCAGCCGGGCGTTCGAGCACGCTCAGCGGTCGGCACCCTTCGGCACCCTGTCGTCCTTCCCCGGCGTCGGCCTCGCCGCGGGGCCCATCCTGCAGGCCGCCCGTGGCGTCCGCGGCGGCCTCCGCGGCGGCCTCCGCGCCGCCGCGTTCGCGGGCATTCGGGTGGCGGCCCGCCGTGTCGGGCCGCCCGCTCCGGCGCGGTTCGCCATCCTGGGCCGGGCGCGGCAGCGCGATCGCCGCCGCCCTCCCCACCGGCGACAAGGAGTACGGCATGCCGACGGACGCGGTCGGGCGTTTCCTCGCGGCTCTGGGACCGGAGCGACGGGAGGCCGTCACCGGCAGACCGCAGGAGGAGCAGGAGCGGCTCGCGGCCGCCTGGGAGCAGGAGCTGGCCTCGGACGACGAGCTCGACACGCTCGACGAACTGTCACCACCCGCGGCCGAGGCGGAGGCGGCCCGTCGCGTCCTGGAGCGCGACGCGTGAGATGACCTCGCGGGGCGGTCCGGACCGGCGGCCACCGGCCGCCGTACCCGGGCGCCGGTCCGGACGTGTCAGAGGCCGGGGGTGCCGGAGCCGGACGTATCCGAACCCGGAGTGTCGAGCGGCCGCAGGAAGCGGCGCTCGTACCGCTTGATGCAGCGGGTCTCGCGGGCCAGGTCGAAGGCGGCCTGGCACTCCGGGTCGGTCTGGCTGTCCGTGCGGTACCGCTCGTACGCGGCGAATCCGGGGAAGGAGAAGAGGGCGTAGGCGATGTCGCTGTCGCCCTCGCTCGGCAGGAAGTAGCCGTGGTGCGTGCCTCCGAACCGGTTGACCAGCCGGACCCAACGGCGGCCGTACTCCTCGAAGTCCGCCAGCTTGTCGACGTCGATCTCGTACTTCAGATGAATGGTGATCACCTCCCCATCATGCCGGGCCCCCACGGCCCCACGGCTTTCCCCCCGGGCCCGAGGCAATCGACGCCTTCGGGGAGGGGAGCGGGCCGAATCCTCGTACGCTGCGGGAACTGGGACTGAAGCAGCGGCAGGGGGGATTCGCATGTCCATGCGCAAGGGCGCCAACGTACCGGTGCCGAGTGCCACGGTCCGGGTGGAGCTGGGCTGGCGAGGAGGTCCCGGAGCACCGGACGTGGACGTGTCGGCCCTGCTGCTGACGGCCGGCGGCAAGGTGCGGTCGGACGACGACTTCGTGTTCTACAACCAGCCCGTGCACCCCAGTGGCGCCGTGCGCCACGAGGGCCGGCGCGAGGACGGCACGGAGGTGCTCGAAACGATCGGGGTGACGCTGTCCGGGGTGGAGGAGGAGATCGGGACCGTGGTGCTCGCGGCTTCCACGGACGGCACGTTCGGTCAGGTGTCCGGCCTCTTCATACGGGTGCTGGACGCGCGGAGCGGCGCCGAGACGGCGCGGTTCGAGGCGACGGACGCGACGTCGGAGACCGCGTTCGTGCTCGGGGAGCTGTACCGGCGGGCCGGCGCGTGGAAGTTCCGGGCCGTGGGCCAGGGATACGCCTCCGGGCTGGCCGGGCTCGCCACCGACTTCGGGATCACGGTCGACGATCCGGCCCCGGCCCCGGCCGCCCCGGCCCGGCCGGCGGCCGCTCCCGTGCCCGCACCCGCTCCCGTGCCCGCTCCCACCCCGCCGGTGCGGCTGTCGAAGATCACCTTGACGAAGGCCGCCCCCGCGGTGTCGCTGACCAAGCAGGGGGCCACCTCGGGGGGCATGCGGGTCAATCTGACGTGGAGCGCCGCCGCGCCGCCGCGCGGCTGGATGCGCAAGGGCGAGGGCGCCGTCCGACTGGAGGACATCGACCTCGACCTGTCCTGCCTGTGGGAGCTGCGGAACGGCACGCGGGGGATCGTCCACCCCATCGACAACCAGTTCGGCTCGTTCCACCAGCCGCCCTACGTCCAGCTGGACCACGACGACCGGACCGGTGCCAGCGAGGCCGGCGAGAATCTCATGATCAACCTTGATCACGCGGCCGAGATCGAGCGCCTGCTGGTCTTCGTGGTCATCTACGCCGGGGCCACCAGCTTCGCCGGGCTCCAAGGGGTCGCCACCCTCCATCCGCCCGCCGGTCCGCCGATCGAGGTGCGCCTGGACGAGTGCACCGTCCCGTCGCCGGTGGCGGCGATCGCGCTGATCGAGAACGTGGGCGGCGAGCTGATCGTCCGGCGGGAGGCGAAGTACCTCCTGCCGGCGCCCGGCGTCTTCAAGCAGCAGGCGGCGGACATCGAGTACGGCTGGGGCATGAGCTGGCAGTCGGCGAGCAAGGACTGACCCACCGACCCCCTTCCGCCGCTTTGTGACTCGTGCGTACTGCACACCCCGTCGGTGACAGCCGCGACTGTCGCGGCTCCCGGGCCGCGTGACAGCGTGGACACGTCACCGACCGAGGGAGCAGGAGTGAACAAGGGGTACGCCGCCTTCTGCGACGCCGACCGCTGGTTCTACGACGCGCCGTACCGGCGGACCGAGGAGAACTACCCGGCCGCGCTCGCCCCCGTACCGGCGGGGTGGCGGACACACCGCAGCGGGGACTGGCTGGCGCTGAGGCCCGTCGACGCCCGGCTTCCCTCCCAGGGCTGGAAGATCCACGTCTCGGCGTGCCTGGACAACGCCGAGTCCGTCCTCGAACGGGTCCGCGCGTACTGCCTGGAGCGCCGGATCGCGTTCAAGTTCGTGCCGAGCCGGTATCTGCTGCACCTGCGCAACGCGAAGTACACCGACCGCGCGGCGAGCGGCAAGTTCCTCACCGTGTACCCGGCGGACGAGGCGCAGTGCCGGCGGATCGCCGAGGAGCTCGACGTGCTGCTGGCCGGGGAGCCCGGTCCGTACATCCTGAGCGACCTGCGCTGGAACGACGGGCCCGTGCACCTGCGTTACGGCAGTTTCACGCTGCGGCACTGCTACGACGACCGCGGCGAGCTCGTCCCGGCGATCGAGAACCCGGACGGCCGGCTCGTGCCGGACCCGCGAGGTCCGGTGTTCCAGCCGCCCGAGTGGGTCGGGTTGCCCGCGTTCCTCGCGCCCCATCTGGCCCGGCGGGCCGCCGTCACGCTGGAAGGCCTTCCGTACACGGTCGAACGGGCGCTGCACTTCTCCAACGGCGGCGGTGTCTACGCCGGCCGCGACGTGCGCACCGGCGAGCCGGTCGTCCTCAAGGAAGCCCGCCCCTTCGCGGGGCTCGCGGCCGACGGCGCGGACGCCGTGACCCGGCTGCACCGCGAACGCAGGGCCCTGGAGCGGTTGGCCGGGCTGGACTGCGTACCCGCGGTCCACGGCACCTTCACGGTCGGGGACCACCACTTCCTGGTGATGCAGTACTTGGAGGGCAAGCCCCTCAACACCTACTTCGCCCGCCGGCACCCGCTGATCGAGGCGGACCCCGATCCCGCGGAGCTCGCCGAGTACACCCGGTGGGCGCTGGAGGTCCACCGGGGGGTGACGCAGGCCGTGGAGGCGGTGCACGCCCGTGGCATCGTCTTCAACGACCTGCACCTGTTCAACATCATGGTCGCGGAGGACGAGCGGACCGGTGGGGCGTCGGTCGCGCTGCTCGACTTCGAGGCCGCCGCCCACGTGGACGAGGGGCTCCGCCAGACCGTCGCGAACCCGGCGTTCGTCGCCCCGGCCGGTCTGCGCGGTTTCGCCGTCGACCGGTACGCCCTGGCCTGCCTGCGACTGGCCCTGTTCCTGCCGCTGACCAGCCTGCTGGTGCTGGACCGGGCCAAGGCGGCGCACCTGGCCGACATCGCCGCCGAGCAGTTCCCCGTGCCCCGCGAGTTCCTCGACGAGGCCGTACGCGAGATCCTCGCGGCGTCCGGTCCCGGTCCCGGCCCTGATCCGGGGCCCGGTCCGGGCCCGCGTACCGGCGCTCGCGCGGTCGTCCCCCGCACCCGCCCCTACCTGCCGGTCGAGCCCGGCGACCGGGAGGCCGCCTGTGCCTCGATGACGGCGGCGATCCGGGCGAGCGCCACCTTCGACCGCGAGGACCGCCTCTTCCCCGGGGACCCGGCCCAGTTCGCGACCGCCGGCGGCGGAACCGCGTTCGGCCACGGAGCGGCCGGTGTGCTGTACGCGCTCGCCGAGACCGGCGCCGCCCCCTGGCCCGAGGCCGAGGAATGGCTGCTGGACCGGACGAAGGAACCGGCCTCCGGCATGCCGCTGGGCTTCTACGACGGCCTCGCCGGTCTGGCCTGGACCCTGGAACGGCTCGGCCACCGCGACCGCGCGCTCGCCCTCGCCGAACGACTGCTGGACCAGCCCTGGCAGTCGGCCGGACCTGATCTGCACAGCGGTCTCGCCGGCATCGGCCTGGCCCTGGACTCCCTGGGCTCGGCCACCGGCGAGGGCGAACTGCGCACCGCCGCCCTGCGCTGCGCCGACCTCCTCGCCGGGACGGCGACCACGTCCGGCCCGAAGCGGGCCGGTCTGCTCCACGGTCACAGCGGCCCCGCGCTGCTCCATCTGCGGCTCTACGAACGCACCCGCGACCAGGAGTTCCTGATCCGGGCCGGCCGGGCCCTGCACCGCGATCTCGACCACTGCGTGACCAGCGCGTTCGGCACCCTTCAGGTCGACGAGGGCTGGCGCACGATGCCCTACCTCGGGGGCGGCAGCGTAGGGATCGGCGCGGTGCTGGACGACTGGCTGGAGCACGCGCGGGACGACCGCTTCGAACGTGCCCGGCCGGAGATCGTCCGTGCCGCGCAGGCGACCTTCTACGCCCAGCCCGGCCTGTTCCGCGGCGCGGCCGGCATGATCCTCCACCTGGCGCGGACCACGACGCCCGGCCCGGGCTCCGCCCCCGCGGACATCGCCCGGCAGGTGGAGGCCCTGGCCCGGCACGCGCTCCCCTACCGCGGCTTCCTGGCCTTCCCCGGCGAGCAGATGATGCGCCTGTCCATGGACCTGTCCACGGGCACGGCCGGCGCGCTCCTCGCCCTCGGCAGCACGGCGCCCGACGGGCGCGCGCACCTGCCGTTCCTCCCGCCGCCGCGGTCGGCCGCGGCGGCCCCAGAGCCGGTCCCCGTCACGGGGGCCGTGACCCATCGGAACACCACAGTGAAGAGGATACGGACATGACGCTTCTCGACCTGCAGTCGATGGAGACCCCCAAGGAAGAGACCACCGAGGCGGCGCATGGTGGCGGAAGCCGCGCCAGCCTGCTCCTCTGCGGCGACAGCAGCCTGAGCATCACGACCTGTAACTGATCGGGGATCAGGTCCTCAGGGCCCGGGCGGTTCGCCGCCCGGGCCCGCAACACACCCTTGGAGCCCGCGCCCATGACCGCGCCCGATCCCCCCGGCGAGGCGACGGCCGCCCGCGCGGCCGACCGGGCGCTGCGGACGGCCGCCCGGCACAGCGCCGGCCGGCTCGCCGCCGCGTCCGCCTGCTCGGTGGCCGCCGCGGGCGCGGCCCTGGCCGAGCCGGCGGTCCTCGGCCACACCCTCGACCTGTTGCTGCGGCAGGACCCCGGCGGCGCCCGGTGGACCGCGTGGTGCGCGGTGGTGATCGCCGCCGAGGTCCTGTTCGACGCGGCGACGGCCCGGCTCACCGGCGGTGTCGACGCCCGCTCCACCGCCTGGCTGCGGCGGCTCGGGCTCGGCCGGCTGCTGCGCACCGCGCCGCACCACGCGGCCCGCCACTCCCCCGGTGAGCTCTCCGCCCGGCTGACCGCGCAGGCCACCACCGCGGGTGCCGTACCGGCGGCCGTCGTCACCGCGTCCGTGGCCCTGCTCCCCCCGCTCGGCGGACTGGTGGCGCTGATGCTGGTCGACGTGTGGACCGCCCTGGCCTTCCTCGCAGGACTCCCGCTGCTCGCCCTGCTGCTGAGGGCGTTCGCCCGCGACTCGGGCGCCAGTGTCAGCCGCTACCAGGAGGTGCAGCTCGCCCTGGCCGGGCGCCTCGTGGAGGCGCTCGGGGGCGCCCGCACCATCGCCGCCGCCGGCACGGCCGAGCGCGAACAGGCGCGCGTACTGGCCCGGTTGCCGGAGCTCGGTGCCGAGGGGCGGCGTACGTGGCGGATCTACGGCGCGACGGTGGCGCGTACCGGCGCCCTCATGCCCTTGCTGCTCTACGTGGTCCTCGGCGTGGGCGGGGTCCGCCTCGCCGAGGGGGCGCTCGGCGTCGGCGGGCTCCTCGCCGCCGTACGCTACGCGGGCCTCGCCGCCGGGGTCGGCGCGGTGACGGGGCGGCTGGCGGCCGTGGTGCGCGGCCGGGCCGCCGCCCGCCGCACCGCGGACCTCTTCGAACTGCCCGAACTCCCCCAGGGCGTACGCAGGTTGCCCGAGCGGGGGCCGGGCACGCTGGAGCTGCGCGGGGTACGGGTCGTCCGCGCCGGCACCGTGCTGCTGCACGACGTCGACCTGCGGATCCCCGGCGGGGCGACGGCCGCCGTCGTCGGCCGCTCGGGCTCCGGCAAGACGACGCTGGCCGCGGTGGCGGGACGGCTCACGGCGTGCGACGAGGGCCGGGTCCTGCTCGACGGCGTGCCCCTCGACGAGCTGTCCGCGGAGGAGTTGCGCCGCGAGATCGGCCACGCCTTCGAACGGCCGGCCCTCTTCGGGGAGAGCGTCGCCGCCGCCATCGCCTTCGGCGGGCCGGATCCGGATCCGGAGGCCGTGCGCGCCGCCGCGCGGGCGGCCGGGGCCGACGCCTTCGTCCGCCGCCTGCCCGAGGGGTACGACACGGCGCTCACGGACGCGCCGCTGTCCGGCGGGGAGCTTCAACGCCTGGGCCTGGCACGGGCGTTCTGCCGTGCCGGGCGGCTGCTCGTCCTGGACGACGCGACATCGAGCCTGGACACCCGCACCGCCCGCGAGGTGGAGCGTGCGCTGGCTCTCGACGTCCGGCCGGGGACCCGTCTCGTCGTCGCCCACCGCGTCTCCTCGGCCGCCGGCGCCGACCTCGTCGTATGGCTCGACGCGGGACGGGTGCGGGCGACCGGGGCGCACACCGAGCTGTGGCGGGACCCCGACTACCGGGCGGTGTTCGGCGAGGGGTCCGAGCCGGGCCCGGTAGCGGCCGCGGAACCGCCCGGCCGGGAGGCGGTCCGATGAGCGAGTACGGCACCTGGCGCCGGGTGTCCCGCGAGGGCCGCCGCTTCCTGCGCGGCCGGACCCGGACGCTGCGCCGGCTCGCGCTCTGGTCCCTGCTGGAGTCCGCACACACCTTCCTCGGCGGTTACGCGGTGGCCCGCGCCCTCGACGACGGCTTCCTCGCCGGCCGTACCGGTACCGGCCTCGGCTGGCTGGCCGTGGCCGGTGCGGGCGCCCTGCTCGGCGCCCTCGCCCTGCGCGGGGTGTTCGGCGGGCTCGCGGACCTGGTCGAACCCCTGCGCGACGGCCTGGTGCGGCGCTCCGTACGGCAGGCGATCGGGCGGGCCGTCGCCGCTCCCGGGCGGGACCCCGGCTCGGGTGCGGTCTCCCGGCTCACGCAGCAGACCGAGATGGCCCGGGACTCCTTCGCCGGGCTGGTGCTGGTCGCCCGGTCGTTCGTCTTCACCGCCCTGGGCGCGCTGCTCGGGCTGGCCGCGCTGGCCCCCGTCCTGCTGGTCCTGGTCCTGCCCGCACTGCTCCTGGGTACGGGCGCCTTCCTCGCCACGCTGCGCCCGATGACCCGCGTGCAGCGCGCGGCGCTCGACACCGACGAGGCGCTGTCCGCGCGCGCGGGCGAACTGGCGGCGGGGCTGCGCGACGTCGTCGCCTGCGGGGGCGGGGCGAGTGCCGGGGCCGGGGTGGAGCGGCTGATCGCCGAGCAGGAGCGGCTCGGCGGGCGCCTCGCGCGCTGGACCGCCCTGCGGACGGTGGCCCTGGGCGTCGCGGGCCGACTGCCGGTCGTCGCGCTGCTGGCCGGCACGCCCTGGCTGCTCGGGCGCGGGGTGAGCGCGGGGGCCGTGGCCGGGGCCCTGACCTATCTCGTGCAGTCGCTGCTGCCCGCCCTGGACGCGCTGATGACGGCGGTGGGAGCGGCGGGCACCCGGCTGCTGGTGGTGCTCGACCGGTTCTGCGAACCGGAACGACCGGCCCCGCGGCCGGACTCCGTGCCCCCGGCGGCGGACCCGGGGCCGGTACCCGCGCCCCCCGCACGGCCCGTACCCGCCGTCGAACTCCGCCGGGTCCGCTTCGCCTACGGTCCCCGGGCACACCCGGTGATCGACGGCCTCGACCTGGTGGTCGGGCCGGGCGAACACCTGGCCGTCGTCGGGCCGAGCGGTATCGGCAAGTCCACCCTCACCGCCTTGATCGCCGGTCTGCTGCCGCCCGGCCGGGGAACCGTACGGGTCGCGGGCGCCCCCGCACGCGGCGCCCCCGGCCACGCCCCCGACGTCCGCCGGACACTGCTGCCCCAGCAGGCGTACGTCTTCACGGGCTCGGTCCGCGAGAACCTGAGCCACCTGTGCCCCGGTCCGGTGCCCCGGGACGAGGTGGAGCGGGCCGCGGCCGTCCTCGGCGCGGACGCGCTCGTGGCCCGGCTCGGCGGCCTGGAGGCGGCCCTCGACCCGGGTCGGCTCACCCCGGGCGAGCGGCAGCACCTCGCCCTCACCGCCGCCTATCTCTCCCCCGCCCCGCTGCTGTTGCTGGACGAGGCCACCTGCCACCTGGACCCGCGGACCGAGGAACGCGCCGAGCGGGCGCTCGCGGAGCGCCCCGGCACGCTGGTGGTGGTCGCCCACCGCATCTCCTCCGCCGTCAGGGCCGACCGGGTCCTCGTTCTCGACGGGACCCGGGCGGTGTGCGGCACGCATGCCGAGCTCCCGGCCAGGTCGCCCCTGTACCGGGATCTGGTGGGCCTGTGGAACGCGCAAGGGTGAGGGAGGATCCGGGGGTGCTCGGGCCGGCGGCTCAGACCCAGCCGGCCCGCCGGGATATCCGTATGGCGTCGATCAGGTTGCGGGCGCCGGTCTTCCGGGTCACGGCGGCCATGTAGTTGCGTACGGTCCCGCTGGCGAGGTGCAGGGCGCGGGCGATCTCCGCGATCGAGTCGCCTTCGGCGACCCGGGCCAGCACGCTCAGCTCGCGCGGGCTGAGCGGCACGGGGTCGGCCTCCATGAAGGCCGAGGCGAGCGTGGCGTCGATGAAGCGTTCTCCCCCCGCGACCTTGCCGATGGCCCGGACCAGCCGGGCGGGCGAGCCGTCCTTGTCCACGTAGCCGAGCGCCTGGGTCCGGAAGGCACGCCGCAGCGAGCCGGGGAGGTCGGCCCGGGCGAGCACCAGCAGGGGCGAGGAGTCGGGTGCCTCGGGCAGCAGGCGGTCGGCGCCCGCGTCCGCGAGGGCGGCCGAGACCCCCGGACAGTCGAGGTCGACGACGACCACGTCGGGTCGTAAGAATTCGGCCTGCCGCGCGGCGGCCCGCCAGCCGGCGGAGGTGACCTCGAAGTCGCCTTCGGATCTGAGGAGCGCGGCCAGGGCCGACCTCACGAGGCACACGCTGTGCAGCACCAGGACCTTGGTCATCGGGCTTCCCCTCACGAGACGATCGATCAGCATCAAGCGGCTGCCCACCTACCGCTGTGAGGGAACGTCACGGCGGGAGGCGTGCGGGGGCGCGTGGCCTGAGCCTGGCGCTCCACCCGTTCCACCCCCGCGCGGCCGGTGGCCCTCCGACCTCGGCGGGCCTGCGGAATGCGCCGCGGAACCCCTCGGGACCCAGATAACCGGATGGGCTGATTCCGCGCGCATTCGGCGGACCACGCGCGCATCCCGACGCCGAAAAAACCTCGGACGGGGATGTCGAGAACCCGTGGCCGGCTCCGTCCCAGGGGTGAAGGCGGCCACAATGGGTCGCACCAGCACCGAGGAGAAGCACCATGGCCAAGTACTTGCTGCTCAAGCACTACCGCGGCGCCCCGGCAGCGGTCAACGACGTGCCCATGGACCGGTGGACGCCCGAGGAGATCTCGGCGCACGTCCAGTACATGCACGACTTCGCGGCCCGGCTCGAAGGAACCGGCGAGTTCGTCGACGGCCAGGCGCTCGCCCCCGAGGGGACTTTCGTGCGGTACGACGGCGAGGGGCGCCCGCCGGTCACCGACGGCCCGTTCGCCGAGACCAAGGACCTGATCGCCGGCTGGATGGTGATCGACGTCGACAGCTACGAGCGCGCCGTCGAACTGGCCGGAGAACTGTCGGCCGCCCCCGGGGCGGGGGGGAAGCCGATCCACGAATGGCTCGAACTCCGTCCGTTCCTGAGCGCGCCGCCCACCATCACCGAGTGACCTCACCGATGGACGAGTCCCTGCTCAGGAGCCTGACGCCGGGCGTGCTCGGCATCCTCGTCCGCCGCGGAGCCGACTTCGCGGCGGCCGAGGACGCCGTGCAGGAAGCGCTGATCGAGGCGGTCCGCACCTGGCCCGCCGATCCCCCGCGGGACCCGAAGGGCTGGCTGGTCACGGTGGCCTGGCGGCGGTTCCTCGATGCGGCCCGGGCGGACACCGCCCGGCGCCGGCGCGAGGACCTCGTGGACGAGGAGCCGGCGCCGGGGCCGGCTGCCGCGGTGGACGACACCCTCCAGCTGTACTTCCTGTGCGCGCACCCGTCGCTGACGCCGTCGTCGGCGGTGGCGCTGACGCTGCGCGCCGTCGGCGGGCTCACCACCCGCCAGATCGCCCAGGCCTACCTGGTGCCCGAGGCGACCATGGCGCAGCGCATCAGCCGGGCCAAGCGCACCGTCTCCGGAGTACGGTTCGACCGCCCCGGCGATGTCGCCACCGTGCTGCGCGTCCTCTACCTGGTCTTCAACGAGGGCTACTCCGGCGATGTGGACCTCGCGGCCGAGTCCATCCGCCTCACCCGGCAGCTCGCCGCCCGGGTCGACCATCCCGAGGTCTCCGGGCTGCTCGCCCTCATGCTGATCCACCACGCCCGGCGTGCCACCCGGACGGCGCCCGACGGCAGTCTGGTGCCGCTCGCCGAGCAGGACCGCGGCCGGTGGGACACGGGGTCGATCGCCGAGGGTGTGCGGATCCTGCAGGCGGCCCTCGGCCGCGACCGGCTGGGCGAGTTCCAGGCGCAGGCCGCCATCGCGGCGCTCCACGCCGACGCGCCCACCGCCGAGGAGACCGACTGGGTGCAGATCGTCGAGTGGTACGACGAGCTCGCGCTCCTGACCGACAGCCCGGTCGTGCGGCTCAACCGCGCGGTGGCCGTCGGCGAGGCCGACGGGCCGCGCGCCGGGCTGGCGGCGCTCGCGGCGCTGGACTCCGCGCTGCCCCGCCACGCCGCGGTGGCGGCGTACCTCCACGAGCGCGACGGCGACGTGGTGACGGCGGCCCGGCTGTACGCCGAGGCGGCCCGGAAGGCGCCCAACCTCGCCGAGCGCGATCATCTGACGCGCCAGGCAGCCCGCCTGAACAGCGCCCGCCGGCCCCGCTGACGGGCCGCCCCGCTCACCCGCCCGTCCTCTCGGGCCGCGGCCGTGTCGGGTACGTGTCCGCGGCCGGTGCGGACGGTCTGAGCGCGGTGTGGAGGAGCAGGCCCGCCGCCGCGCCGACCACGTACCAGAGCAGGTCGGGTGCGTTGAAGGTGGAACCGAGGACGAGGCGGGCCACGGTGCTGTGCCGCGAGAGCTCCGCGGGTACGGCGGTCAGTTGGAGGAACTCGACGGCCCAGCTGGCGGCCAGCGCGGTCACGGCCGCCCGCAGCGGCGTGAGCCGGGGCGCGACCAGCACGACGAGGGTCAGCAGCAGGACGGTGTACAGGGCGTCTCCGCCGTACTTGGCCGTGCTCCCCGTCGCGACGGCCCGCAGTTCCAGCCCCGCGCCCACGGTCACCACCGCGGCCCCGGCCGCCAGCAGCCGGGTCCGTCGGCGGCAGGCGGAGGCCGCGCTGTCACGGCACCGGGGTACGGGGTTCGCGGGGTTCACCGGGCCATACTGCCGGAGCCGTCCGGCCCCGCGGTGACAGGGGGCAAGACACCCCCTAGCGGGTCGGATAGTCCGTGTAGCCGCGGGCGTCGCCTCCGAAGAAGGTGGCGGGGTCGGGGGTGTTGTACGGGCCTTCGGTGCGCAGGCGCTCCGGCAGGTCCGGGTTGGCCAGGAAGAGCGCTCCGAAGGCGAGGAGGTCCGCGACGCCGTCCTCGATCAGCGAGAGGGCACGGTGGTCGGTGGGGCCCTCCGTCGCCGGATTCAGCACGAACGGTCCGGAGAACTGCTTGCGCAGGGCGAGCGTGGCCTCCCGTGCCGCGGGGCCGTGCTCCATGACGTGGAGGTAGGCCAGGCCGAGTCCGTCGATCTCCTTGACCAGGGCCTCGTAGACGGGCTGCGGGTCGGGCTCGGAAATGTCGTTGTACTGGTTGCCGGGCGAGACGCGCAGCGCCGTGCGCTCGGCGCCGATCGCGGCGGCCACCGCCTTGACCACCTCCACCGCGAAGCGGATCCGGTTCTCGGCGGGGCCACCCCACTCGTCGGTCCGCAGGTTCGAGCCGGGGGCCAGGAACTGATGGATCAGGTATCCGTTGGCCCCGTGCAGTTCCACGCCGTCGAAGCCGGCCTCGACCGCGTTGCGCGCGGCCTGCGCGTAGTCGGCGACGGTCTGCCGCACCTCGGCCGCGGTCAGCTCGTGCGGGGTGACGTAGTCCTTCATGCCGTCGCCGGTGAAGAGCTGGCCCTGGGCGGCCACCGCCGACGGGGCCACGGGGACGAGTCCGTCGGGCAGCAGCGACGGGTGGCCGATGCGCCCGGAGTGCATCAGCTGGGCGAAGATCCGGCCGCCTGCCGCGTGCACGGAGTCGGTGACCTCACGCCAGGCCGCGACCTGCTCGGCGGTGTGCAGGCCGGGGGTGAAGGGGTAGCCCTGTCCGACGACGGAGGGCTGGATCCCTTCGGTGATGATCAGACCGGCGGACGCGCGCTGGGTGTAGTACTCGGCGACGAGGCTGGTCGCGATGCCGCCCTGACCTGCGCGGCTGCGGGTCATCGGGGCGAGGGCGATCCGGTTGGAGAGGGTCGCGCCGGCCACGTGGACCGGTTCGAAGGCGCTGGTCATGTCTACCCCACAAAAACAATTGGTCGGCCAATGATTGCTGCGAGATGCAGCGTACCCCATTGCTTGGCCGACCAAGAGAAAATGGGGGCGGAAGGTAGAATCCACTCGGAACCCCGGAGATCCATCGGACCGACCCAGGAGGAGCACTTCCATGACCGCGGAATCCGTACAGGAGCCGCGCTCCGCCGTGCAGTGCACGGCGGCGCCGAGCGCGGTGCTGGACGGGCCGGTGAGTCATGCGATCAGCCGGGTCTCCCGGCTCCACCGGATCGCGGCGGGCCGGGTCCTGCGGGACCTGGGACTGCACCCGGGGCAGGAGTTCCTGATGATGCACCTCTGGGACAACGGGGCCGTGCGCCAGTCCGAGCTGATCAGAGCGGTCGGCCTCGACCCCTCGACGGTGACCAAGATGCTCCAGCGCCTGGAGCACTCCGGCCACGTGCGGCGCCGTCCGGACCCCGCGGACCGACGGGCCTCCCTGGTCGAGGCGACGGACGCCAGTCATGGACTCCTGGTCGAGGTCCGCAGGGCATGGGGCGAGCTGGAACGCCAGACGCTGGACGGCCTCGACGCCACCGAACGCGCCGAACTGGCCCGCCTCCTGGGCAAGGTCGAAGCCACCCTCTGCACGGAGGTCGCCCGCGGCGGCGGCGAATGCGGCACCGCCTCCAAGGGCCCGGGCGGCTGTTAGGCCGTCTCTTTCGGATCTCGCCCGCTCCCGCCCCACAGTGAGCGATCTTGTCCGGTTTGGCAGAGAATCGCCATGAGGGGCACCCTCACCCGATGTCGGCATGCTCGCATCGGCGGTCCGAAGGTCGTGGGACATGGCACCTGCAACACTCCAGGGCGCGGAACGGACCGGGACCGTCCCCGCCCTCGAAGATCCCGGGGCACGGACATCGGACGAACGCTCACCCGCCTCGGAGGAACTCGCCTCCGTCCGGACCACCGTGGCGCGGCTGAAGGCGGCCTACCCCTCGGTCGACGCGGACACCGTCGAAGCGACCGTCAGGGCCGCCTACGACTCGTTCCGGCAGGCCAAGGTCAGGGTCTACGTCCCGATCCTGGCCGAGCGCCGGTCCCGGAGAGCGCTCGCCGCCGCCGGTCACGCAGGGCTCCCGACGGGGAGCACCCAGGACGTGGCGGGGAAAGGGCCGTGACCTCCGCGGGCCGGGAAAGGGGCGCGCCCTGATGTCCGACAAGAGAGCCGAACGCATCGCGGATTTCATCGAGCCGCTACGGGTGCCACCGGGCTCGAAGGTGCGCCTGGAACGGGACTTCGACCCCCGCTACAAGGGCGGAATGAAGAAGCGGGACGGCGCCGAGCTCCTGCGGACCGGGGTGTCGCTGCTCGCCGAGTACCAGGAACGACTGGCCGCCCAGAACACGTACGGCGTGGTGCTCGCCCTCCAGGCGCTCGACGCCGGAGGCAAGGACGGCACGATCCGCCACGTGATGAGCGGCGTCAATCCCCAGGGCGTACGGGTCAGCAGCTTCAAGGTGCCCTCCTCCGAGGAACTCGACCACGACTACCTGTGGCGCTACGCCCGGCGGCTGCCCCAGCGCGGCGAGATCGCCATCTTCAACCGCTCGCACTACGAGGAGGTCCTCGTCGTACGGGTGCACCCCGAGGTCCTGCTCCGGCAGAAGCTGCCGGAGCACGTGCTCGGGCCGGACATCTGGGACCGGCGCTACCGGGAGATCAACCGCTGGGAGCGCTACCTCACGGACAACGGGTTCAAGATGGTGAAGATCTTCCTGAACCTGTCCAAGGAGGAGCAGCGCACGCGCTTCCTGAAGCGGATCGACCTGCCGGAGAAGAACTGGAAGTTCTCCGCCGCCGACGTCCGGGAGCGGCGCCGGTGGGACGAGTACCAGCACGCGTTCTCCGAGATGCTGTCGGCCACCAGCACCAAGTGGGCGCCGTGGTACGTCGTGCCGGCGGACCGGAAGTGGTTCGCCCGGATCTGCGCGGCGGCGGTCCTCGCCCACACCCTGATGGACATCGATCCGCAGTACCCCGACGTCGGGGAGGAGGCCCGCAAGGATCTCCTCGTCACGAAACGGGGCCTGGAGCGGGAGGCCCCGGCCGGCGCCGCGGCCGATCCGTACACCGCCCGGGGCGGCAAGCCTGGCAAGAAGCGCGGCCGGCGGTCCTCGGACGGCGCGTGACCGGCGCGGACGCGTCCGCGGCCCCGGATCGGAGGCACAACCATGACGGTGCGGTCGGATTCCCTGGCCGAACAGCCCCGGGCTGCCGGTGACGGCTGGTACGCGCGCTCTCCCGCGGAGGTCGTGGCGGCGTTCGGTGTCGATCCCGCGGCCGGGCTGTCCGCGGCGCGCGCCGCGGAACTCCTGGCGGCGAACGGTCCCAACGCGCTGCCCGAGGAGCGGCCGACCCCGGCCTGGCGCCGGTTCCTCGCCCAGTACCGCAGTTACATGCAGATCGTCCTGGTGGCGGCGGCGATCGTCTCGCTGGTCATCCAGGAGTGGACCACCGCGATCCTGCTGATCGTGCTGACCCTGCTGAACGCGGTCGTGGGCCTGCGCCAGGAGGGCAAGGCCGAGAGCGCCATGAACGCGCTGAAGTCGATGATGAAGGCGACGGCGCGGGTGCGCAGGGACGGCAGGGAGGCCGAGGTCCCCGCCGAACAGCTCGTCGGCGGAGATGTCGTGCTCATCTCCGCGGGGGACCAGGTGCCGGCGGACGGACGTCTCATCGAGGCCAGCGCCCTGCAGATCGACGAGTCGGCGCTGACCGGTGAGAGCGTTCCCGCGGCGAAGGAGACCGGCCCACTGGCGGGCAGCCGGCTGTCGCCGGGCGACCAGACCAACACGGCGTTCATGAACACGCCGGTCACCCACGGCAGCGGCGTCATGGTCGTCACCGCGACCGGCGCGGCCACCGAGCTCGGCAAGATCTCCGGAATGCTGTCGGCCACCGAGAAGGAGGTGCCGCCGCTCACCAGGGAACTCGACCGGCTGACCCTGTGGATCACGGCGGCGGCGGGCCTCACCATGATCGTGATGTTCGCGCTGGGGCGCCAGCGGGACCAGGCCTGGGACGTCCTGTTCGTCAGCGCGGTCTCGCTGGCCATCGCCGCCATCCCCGAGGCCCTGCCGACGGTGACCCAGGCGATCCTGTCCGTGGGGAGCCTGAACCTGGCGAAGCGGAACGCCATCGTCAAGGAGCTGCCGTCGGTGGAGACGCTGGCGTTCACGTCCGCGATCAACTCGGACAAGACCGGCACCCTGACGATGAACCAGATGACCGCCGTCGAGGTCCTGAGCCCCACCGACCGGTACACCGTGTCGGGCACGGGCTACGGCCTCGAAGGGAAGGTCCACCACGCCGCCGGGTCCACCGCGGGGATCGAGGACGCGATCCTGCCGTACGTGGTGGCCAGCGACGCCAAGCTGGTGGGCGGCGCGGTGGTGGGCGATCCGACCGAGGGCGCGCTCCTGGTCCTCGCGCACAAGGCCGGCCTGGACACCGACGCCACCCGCGACGCCCTCCCCCGGCTCGCCACCCTGCCGTTCGACCCCGAGTACAAGCTGATGGCCACCTTCCACTCGGCGGTCGACGCCTCCGGGCGGCAGGTCGTGCGCTGCTTCGTCAAGGGAGCGGCCCCCGCGGTGATGGCCCGGGCCGCCACCGCGCTCGCGGCGGGCGAGACCGTCCCGTGGGACGCCGGTCTGCTCCGCCGGGCCGAGGAGGAGAGCGAGCGGATGGGCGGCGAGGGGCGCCGGGTGATGGCGGCGGCCATGCGTGACCTGGACCCGGACGGCTTCGATCCGGACGGCGACCTGCTCGCGTACGTCACCGAGCTGCGGATGACCAGTCTCGTCGGCATGGTCGATCCGCCCCGCGAGGAGGCCAGGGCCGCGGTGGCCGACGCACAGTCCGCGCACATCAGGGTCCGCCTGGTGACGGGGGACGACGTCACCACCGGGGCGGCGATCGCCCGGCAGATCGGGATCCCCGGCGAGGCGGTGCTCGGCTCCGAATTCGCCGCCATGAGCGAGGAGGAGCAGCTCGCCCGCATCGAGGCGATCGGTGTGGTGGGGCGGGTCGCCCCGGAGCACAAGGTGCTGCTCGCGAACACGCTGAAGAAGAAGGGCGAGGTCGTGGCGATGACCGGGGACGGCGTCAACGACGCGCCCGCCATCAAGGCCGCCGACATCGGGATCGCCATGGGCAGCGGCACGGACGTGGCGAAGAACGCCGGGCGCATGATCCTCTCCGACGACAACTTCGCCACCATCGTCTACGCCGTCGAGCAGGGCCGGACGATCTACGACAACCTCACCAAGTACATCCGGTTCGTGCTGCTCCTGCTGGTCACCTTCGTGCTGACGTTCCTCGGGGCCACCGTCTTCAACATCGCCGCCGGTGAACCGTTCACCCCGCCGCAGGTCCTGTGGATCCACTTCGTCGTCAACGCCTCGTTCGGCTTCGCCCTCGGCTTCGACCGGGAGAGCGCCGGACTCATGCGGCGCCGTCCGCGTCCGCGCGGGGAATCGGTGCTCACGCGGTCCGTGCTGGTCACGGTCGGGCTGGGCGGGCTGGCGGTCACCATCCTCCTGCTCGGCCTGATCACCCTCGGCGAGAGGCACTTCGACGACATCGAGATCGGCCGGTCGATCGCGTTCACGGCCTTCTCCCTCTGCCTGATCGTGGCGGCGTTCGAATGCCGCAGCGAGACGGACACCGTGCTGACGCCGTCGACCTTCGACAGCAAGCAGATGAACTGGGTGGCCCTGGCCCAGTTCGTGCTCGCCGTGCTGGTGACGCAGCTGGACGGCTTCCAGCGCATCCTCGGGACGACCGAGATCGACGCGCGGCAGTTCGGCTGGGCGCTGCTGGCCGCCCTCGCGCTGCTGCTCGTATGGGAATTGGGCAAACTCGTGGCCCGCAGGTCGAAGGCAGCCTGAGGAAGGCCGGTCCGTGACCACCCGGCACGACGGCCACGGGATCCTCTCCCGCGTCCGGGCGGTTCCCGGAATCCGCGCGGCGACGTCCTACCGGCGCGAGTGGCTGTCCAAGGACCTGGTCGCGGGAGTAGTCCTGACCACGCTGCTGGTGCCGCAGGGCATGGCGTACGCGGAGCTGGCGGGTCTGCCGGCGATCACCGGCCTGTACACGACGATCCTCTGCCTGCTCGGCTACGCGGTCTTCGGGCCGTCCCGGATCCTGGTGCTGGGTCCGGACTCCTCGCTCGGGCCGATGATCGCCGCCACCGTGCTGCCGCTCGTGGCGGCCGGCGGGGATCCCGGCCGGGCCGTCGCGCTGGCGTCGATGCTCGCGCTCATGGTGGCGGCCATCATGATCCTGGCCTCGGTGGCGAAGCTCGGCTTCATCGCCGACCTGATCTCCAAACCGACGATGATCGGCTACATGAACGGCCTGGCCCTGACCATTCTCATCGGCCAGCTGCCCAAGCTGCTCGGGTTCAAGGTCGAGGCGGACAACCTGATCGGCGAGTGTGCCGGCCTCGTGCGGATGATCGCCGACGGGGCGACCGTCCCGGCCGCCGCGGCCGTGGGCATCGGCGGAATCGTGCTGATCCTGATCCTGCAGCGCTTCCTGCCGAAGGTTCCCGCGGTACTCGTGATGGTGGTCCTGGCGATCGCCGCCGCCACCGTCTTCGACCTGGACGAGCACGGCGTCGGCCTGGTCGGCGTACTGCCCGAGGGGTTCCCGCCCTTCACGATCCCCGACATACGGGCGGCCGACCTCGCACCGCTGCTGGGCGGTGCGCTGGGCATCGCGCTGGTGTCGCTCGCCGACACGATCTCCAACGCGTCCGCCTTCGCGGCCCGCACCGGCCAGGAGGTCCGCGGCAACCAGGAGATGGCCGGCGTCGGTGCGGCCAACCTGGCGGCCGCCCTCTTCCAGGGCTTCCCCGTCAGCACCAGCGGTTCCCGGACGGCGGTGGCGGAGCGGGCGGGGGCCCGGACCCAGCTCACCGGGGTCGTCGGGGCGGCGCTCATCGTCCTCATGCTCGTGCTGGCTCCGGGGCTGTTCCGCAACCTCCCCCAGCCGGCCCTCGCGGCCGTGGTCATCACCGCGTCGCTGTCCCTGGCCGACGTACCGGGAGCCGTACGGCTGTGGCGGCAGCGGCGGGCGGAATTCCTGCTCTGCTTCGCGGCCTTCGCCGGCGTGGCCCTGCTCGGTGTGCTGCCCGGGATCGCCATCGCCGTGGGCCTGTCCGTACTGAACGTCTTCCGGCGGGCCTGGTGGCCGTACGACACGGTGCTGGGGCGGGTGCGGGGCCTGGAGGGCTACCACGACATCCGTTCCTACCCCGAGGCCGAGCAACTGCCGGGCCTGGTGATCTACCGGTTCGACGCCCCGCTGTTCTTCGCCAACGCCAAGACCTTCCGGGACGAGGTCAGGCGGCTGGCCGCCGCGGATCCGCGGCCGGGCTGGATCGTGGTCGCGGCGGAGCCGATGACCGATGTGGACACCACGGCCGCCGACGTACTGGAGGAGCTCGACGAGGCGCTCAACGCGGACGGCGTGCACCTCGTGTTCGCCGAGCTCAAGGACCCGGTGCGGCGGAAGATCGAGCGGTACGAACTCACCCGGACCATCGACCCCCGGCACTTCTTCCCCACCGTGGAGGCCGCGGTCGCCGCCTTCCGCCGGGGCACCGGAGCACAGTGGACGGCGCCGGGCCCCGACACGCCCACCGGCCCGGAATGACGGCCCGGGCCCTGGATGGCAGGACCGGCGGAGCCGGGGCACCATGGCCGTGGAGGACGCCATGAACCAGGACCCGCAGGTACCTCCCGCGCAGGACGAACCGGTACGCGAACACCGTCTGCTGCCCCGCCTGACGCTGCCCGGCTGCTGGGGCGCGCTCCTCCTGGCCTGTCTGTCCTTCACTCCGTCACTGCTCCCCCGCGGCGGCGTACTCCAGGGCCTGATCTGCGGTATCAGCGCGGCCATCGGCTACGGGCTGGGCGTGGTCGCGGCGTACGTGTGGCGCGCCTTCGCCGACCGGGACGCACGCAGCGCCTCCCGCCGGTCGTGGCTCGTCCTGATCGTCGGCGCGGTCGTGCTCTTCGGCGTCTCGTTCGGGCTCGGCCAGTACTGGCAGCACCAGATCCGGCTGCTCATGGGGGTCACCGACTACAACGTCCTCTTCACCGTCGCCTGCCCGTTCGTCGCGGTGCTCGTCTTCCTGCTCCTGCTCCTGGCCGGGCGGGGGCTCCGGGCCCTGTACCACCGGGCCGCCGACCTGCTCGGGCGCTGGATCGGCAGGCGCGCCGCGCGGGTGGTCGGCTGGATCCTGGTGGCGGGCCTGGCCTGGGCCGCGTTCTCCGGGCTGCTGCTGAACGGCTTCGTGAACGCGTCCAACGAGGCCTTCTCGCTGCGCGACACGGAGACCCCGGAAGGCGTGCACCAGCCCACCTCGGCGCTGCGTTCGGGCGGGCCCGGCTCGCTGGTGCCGTGGGACTCGCTGGGCAGGGAGGGCCGGGCGTTCGCCGACGGAGGACCGTCGGCCCAGGAGATCGGCGCGTTCACGCACCGTACGGCGCAGGAGCCCATCCGCGCCTACGCCGGGCTGGAGACCTCCGACGACACGGAGACCCGGGCGGCCCGGGCGGTCGCGGACCTCGAACGGGCGGGCGGCTTCGCACGCGAGAACCTGCTCGTGATGACCACCACGGGCAGCGGCTGGGTGGATCCCGCGGCTGTGGACTCGTTCGAGTACCTGGGCAACGGCGACGCGGCCACCGTGGCGATCCAGTACTCCTACCTGCCGTCGTGGATGTCGTACCTGGTGGACCAGTCCAAGGCGCGCGCGGCCGGCCGCGATCTCTTCGACGCGGTCTACGACAAGTGGTCCAAGCTGCCCCAGGACCGGCGCCCGCGCCTGTTCGTGGCCGGTGAGAGCCTGGGGTCGTTCGGCGGTGAGACGGCCTTCAGCGGGGAGGCCGACCTGCGCAACCGCACCGCCGGCACCGTGTTCGCCGGCCCGCCCAACTTCAACACGCTGTTCCGCGAGTTCAGCGACCACCGCGACGCCGGCAGCCCCGAGATCGGGCCCGTCTACCGGGAGGGGCGGACGGTCCGCTTCACTGACGACCCGGCCACCGGGACGCCTCCGGCCGACCGGCCGTGGGACGGCCCGCGGGTGCTCTACCTGATGCACCCGTCCGACCCGATCGTCTGGTGGAGCCCGAACCTGGCCTTCACCGAGCCCGACTGGATCGGGGAACGGCCCGGCTCGGACGTGCTCGAAGCCATGGTCTGGATTCCGTTCGTGACCTTCTGGCAGGTCACCGCCGACCTGCCGTTCTCGACCGGTGTTCCGGACGGCCACGGCCACACGTACAAGGCCGCGTACGTCGACGCCTGGAAGGACATCATGCGGCCCGAAGGATTCACCGCGCAGGACCTGAACGAGCTGAAGGGCATCGTCTCGCCGCCGAGCTGAGTCCGTCCCGCCGCCGGTCAGCGCAGCAGGTACCCGACGAGGTAGCCCAGCGCGTTGACCGCCCAGTGCAGGCCCATGGGAGCGAGCAGGCTGCCGCTGCGGCGGCGCAGCTCGCAGAACAGGACGCCCGCCGCAGCCGTGAACAGTACGGCCCCCAGCACCGCCAGCACCACCCCGAGCCCGGAGTCGCCGACGACCGAGTTCACGGCCGGTTTCGCGGTCGCCAGGTGCAGCGACGGCAGCACGTGCCACAGCCCGAACAGCCCGCTCGACACGGCGGTCGCCCCTACGACCCCCCGCACCCGGAGCACGAGGCCGTAGAGCACACCCCGGAAGGCGATCTCCTCCACCAGGACCGTGCCGACGGGGACCAGCACGAAGGCCCGCAGCAGTACCTCGCCGCCGTCCATCGCCTCGTACCGCCGGTCCTCGAACAGCCCCCTGGTCGCGGGCAGCAGGGCCCCGGCCAGGTAGACGACGGCGACCAGGCCGGTCAGGGCCAGCGCCCAGCGGGCACCGCGGGCCCACGTGTCCCGGGCCAGGCCCGCGTCGGCGAGGGTACCGCCGGCCCAGCGCAGGACACCGAGCAGCAGACCGCTGACCAGGACGGCCGTCACCAGGCTCCACGGGCCCGTCCAGCGGTGCAGGGCCTGATTGGCGGCGGCGAGCACGGTCACCGCGAGTCCGACGGCGGGCCAGGTACCGATGCGTCGCGGGAGGCGGGGGTGCCGCCGCCCGGCCTCATCGTCGGTGCTGCGGGGCATGCGGACGCACCTCGGTCAGGACGACTGGTCGGTCCGCATCATCTTGCACCCTCGGCGGTCGGCGACGGGGCAGTGGCGCCGCCGACCGGGCTGTTCCTGGACGTTCACTTCGTGTGTGCGCCGCCGGCACGTCGTGGCGTCCGCACGGGTCTCAGTAGTCGATGCGGTCGGCCTTGGCCACCCATGCGTCGAACGGCGCCGTACGGTTGGGCAGGTCCAGGTGCTCGACCGCCAGCGGCCACTTGGACGCGGGCTGCTTCTCGAACAGGTCGTAGAACTTGCGGTCGTCGAATCCGGCCACCGCGGCGTCGTGCCGGTCGGCGGCGAAGACGATCCGGTCGACGCGCGCCCAGAGGGCCGAGGAGAGACACATCGGACACGGTTCGCACGAGGTCACCAGGACACAGCCTTCGAGCGAGAAGGTGCCCAGCTCCTTGCAGGCGGCACGCATCGCGCTCACCTCGGCGTGGGCCGTCGGGTCGAGGGTGGAGGTCACCCGGTTGTTCCCGATCGCCACGATCTCGCCGCCCTTGGCGACGAGGGCGCCGAACGGACCACCGCCGTTCGCGACGCTGTTCGTGGCCAGTGTGATCGCCTCGTCCAGCCAGGTGCGCTCGAGGTCCTGGATGTCGGCTTCTTGGGTGTGCGCGGTCATGGTCACTCCTTAGGAGACGGTGGGGGTGTTCCCTGGTGCACCAGGGGCTACGGGTGTGGCTCGCGGGTACCGCCCGGCGCCCGGGTATCCGGGGATCGGCGCAGGAGGCGGTACCCGCGGTGGATCGCTACGGCCGAACGCCGGCGACGGGCTCCGCTGCGAGCGCGGTGCGGGTCGGGTCCGCCGCCGGCGATCGGCCGGAAAACGTCTCGCTCAAGGCTTTTCTCCCCCGCGTGATGCATCGTGTGTGAGGAGTACACAGGCAACCGAGCGGAGTCAGGCAGGGACGGAAGACATGAAAACGTCCGCTGGCTGAAACCTACTCTTCGTACAGATCTACAAAAATCGTTCGCGGCGCGTGATATGACCTCTGGTCAATGGTCCGGCCCGACCCGTCGCGGAAGCGAACATTCCTGGTGAGCGACGCAGTTGAGCAGGGTGGACGACCCCGGCGGCCACGGGCGACGGAGCCGCCGTCGAGGGTTCCGCGCTCCGCCCGGCGGCGGGAGGACGACGGGCAGCGCGTTCCGGTTCGCAATGCGGTCGCGGCGCGGGACGTCGAGGCCGTCAGCCGAGGCCGAGGACGACCGGTCCGCCCGACCGGTCGACCCGGTCCATCCATCCCGGAGGCAGCCGCAGGGACCGCGATGGCGGCATCCTGACCGGGAACCGCCGGCGCCACAGCAGGCTGCCGTCCTGGGCGGCTGTCAGCACCGGGGCGGTCAGCGGCTCCCCCGACCGGAGCAGCAGAGGGCGCCGCGCGATGTCCGTGAGCCGGTTCGGCACCACCCACACCAGCGGGGCCCGGACGACGAGCGGTGGACCGGGCTCCGGCCATGGCGCCCCCGAGAGGCGGGCCAGGACCGGGGCCGCGGCGGCGGCGCCCTCCGCGAAGGCGGTGGCGGCGGATTCGACGCCGTGGAGGGCGTTGCCGACGGCGAAGACCCCCGGCACCGACGTACGGAAGGACGCGTCCACGGAAGGACCGCGGGTAGCCGGATCCACGGCGATGCCGCCGCGGCGGGCCAGCTCGTGGTCGGGGATCCAGTCGCCGGTGAAGACCACCGTGTCGCAGGCGAGGACCCCGGTGCGCCCGTCCGCGTGACGCACCGCCACGCCCGACAGGCGGCCCCGGCCGCGCAGTTCGCCCACCGTCGTGGCCGTGAGCAGCGGAACTCCCGGCACGGCGGCGCCTCGGGAGCGCTCCGTGACCACGGCCACCACCTGCGCTCCCGCCCGGCGCAGCGTCCGTACCGCATGGCGGGCCACGGGCTCGGCGCCCACCACGACGGCCCGGCGGCCGACGTCCTGGCCGTACAGGTGGACCGACTGCTGCAGCTCCCCGGTGGTCAGCACCCCCGCCGGCCGGGAGCCCGGCACGAGCCGGGCGCTGCGGGGGCGCTCACGGGCGCCCGTGGCGAGGACGACGGCGCGGGCCGTGATCCGCTCCAGGCCCGCCGGGCCGGTGGTCTCCAGGGTCAGCGGGCCGGCCCAGCCCGTGGCACTGACACCGGTACGGAGCACGGCCCCGGCCGTCACCGCCGCCTGGGCGGTCCGCCGCGCGTACGCCGGTCCGGTGAGCCAGGGGCGCCGGGGCGCCCCGAATCCCCCGTGGTGGCAGTGGCGCGGCACCCCGCCCGCGTCCTGCTCGCGCTCCAGGACCTCGACGTGCCCGGCGCCCGCGCGGGCGAGGCGGGCGGCGAGGGCCAGCCCGGCGGGGCCGGCGCCGACGACGAGGACGTCGACCGTGCGGGCGCGGCTCACCGGCGGGCCTCCTCGAACAGCGCGCGGACGGCGGCCCCGCAGTGGAATCCCTGGCAGCGCCCGCCCCGTGCGCGGGTGCGCCGCCGCAGGCCGTCCGGCGAACCGGGCGGGACCGCCGAGGCCAGCGCGTCGCGGATCTCCCCGCGGGTGACGCGCTCGCAGTGGCAGACGATGCGGCCGTACTCCGGGTCCCGCGCGATCAACTCCGCGTCGCGGTACGGCCGGAGGAAGGCCTCGCCCAGGTTCGGCATCCGCACCGGCACCAGGTCCCGGGTCCCCGCCACGGGCAGACCGCCCTCGGCGAGCAGTTCCACCACATGGGCGGCGATCGCCATCGAGGCCGTCAGTCCCGTGGAACGGATCCCGCCCACGGTGACGTACCGCTGCGCGGGGTGGGCCCGGATCGCGTAGTCCTCGTCTCCGGTGGCGGCCCGCAGGCCGGCGTACACGGCGGTGACCTCCTCCTCCAGCAGGGCCGGCAGGATCCGGCGGCCCTTCTCCCGCAGCAGCGCGAGCCCTTCGGCGGTCGATCCGGTGTCCGTCCTGTCGTCCAGGTCCTCGGCGGTCGGCCCGAGCAGTACGTTCCCGTACACCGTCGGCGACACCAGTACCCCCTTCCCGAGGGCGCCCGGTACGGGGAGCAGGATGTGACGTACGAGGCCGCGGGCGAGCTCGTCGAAGACGATCAGCTGGCCTCGCCGGGGCGTCACGGCGAAGTCCGCGTGGCCGAGGAGCCGGTCGATCGCGTCGGCGTACAGACCGGCCGCGTTGACCAGGTGCCGGGTGCGCAGCGCGCCCCGGTTCGTGGTCAGCGTGGTCGGGGTGCGCGTTCCGTCCGAGGTGATGTCCTGGACACGGCAGTTGAGGTGCAGGTCGACGCCTGTGCGGACGGCCTGCGTCGCGTAGGCGAGGGTGGTGGTCCAGGGACAGATGATGGACTCCCCCGGTACGTCGAGCGCTCCCAGCGCCCCGGGTCCGAGCCGCGGTTCGCGGGCACGCACCTCCTCGGCCGGGATGATCCGGGCCGAGCGGTGGCCGTTGCGCACGGCCTTCCGCGCGAGGCCCGGCAGTGCGGCGAGCTGCTCCTCGTCCCAGGCGACGAGGAGCGCCCCGAGCGGTTCCACCGGGATCCCGGTCTCGGCGGCGTACGCGGAGAGCAGCCGGTGGCCCTCGCGGACGAGCCGGGACTCCAGGGAGCCCGGCACGGCGTCGAAACCGGTGTGCAGGATGGCGGTGTTGGCCTTGGAGGTGCCGTCCCCGACGTCGTCGGACGCGTCGACGAGGGCGATCCGCAGCGGGAGCCGGGCCAGTTCGCGGGCGATCGCCGTGCCCACCACGCCGGCGCCGACGACCGTCACGTCGTACTCCCCGCCCGGCAGGGCGCCGCCGGTCGTGACGGCGCCGCCGGTGGTGCCGGTCATGCCGGTGCGTCGTCGAGCAGGGCGGAGACCGCCGCGCGGAACCGTGCGCGGCGCTCCGCCGCCTGCGCCGCGCCGGCCCGCGGCTCGTAGACGGCGGACGGCTTCCACTCCGGGACGGCTTCGGCGACGGTGAGCGAGGGATCGAGCCCGAGCCGGGCGACGGCGCCGACGCCGAGCGCGGTGACGTCGGGCAGCGCCGACACCTCCACGGGGATGCCGAGGAGATCGGCCTGGGCCTGCATGAGCAGCGCGGAGCGGGTCAGTCCCCCGTCGACGCGCAGGGCGGCGAGCGGGGCGCCCAGATCGGCGGCGACCGCGTCCGCGAGCTCCGCCACCTGGGCCGCGACACCGTCGCACAGGGCCCGCACCAGATGCCCGGCGGTGGTGTCGAGGCCCAGGCCGGTGAGCGAGCCCCGCAGGTCGCCGCGCCACCACGGAGCGGCGAGCCCGGCGAGCGCGGGAACGAAGGTGACGCCCCCGGCGTCCGGGGCGCTCGCGCCCACGGTGTCGATGTCGGCGGCGCCGGAGATCACGCCCAGGTCGGTGAGCCAGCGCACGGCGGAGGCGGCCGTGTAGACCTGCCCGTCCAGGCAGTAGCTCGTCCGGCCGGCGAGCCGCCAGGCCACGCAGCCCACGAGCCCGGAGGTGCTGCGCAGGGGGCGCGACCCGGTCTGGGCGAGGAGGAACGCGCCCGTGCCGTAGGTGCACTTGGCGGTGCCGGGCTCGGTGACGCTCTGGGCGAGCAGCGCGGCCTGCTGGTCCACGAGCAGGCCCGTCAGCGGCAATGCGGGGCCGAAGGCGGTGGTGGTGCCGACGTGGGTGTCCGCGTCGACGACCTCCGGCAGCCGCTCACCCGTGAGGCCGAAGGCGTCGAGGGCGGCGTCCGACCAGCGCGTGGTGTCGAGGTCGAGCAGCTGGGTGCGGCCCGCGGTCGCCGCGTCGGTGACGAACGCGCCGGTGAGGCGGTGCACGAGCCAGACGTCGCTGGTTGTCACGACGCCGCGCCGGGTCAGGTGGCGGCGTATCCAGGCCATCTTGGGGGCGGCGAAGTACGGGTCGAGCGGCAGACCGGTGGTCTCCCGCAAAGCCGGTGCGTGCGGGGCCAGTTCGGTGCAGAGCTGTTCGGCGCGCCGGTCCTGCCAGACGATCGCGTCGGTCAGCGGTTCGCCGGTCGCCGGGTCCCAGGCGAGGACGGTCTCTCCCTGGTTGGCGAGGCCCACCGCCACCACGGGCTCGCCGGCCGCGGCCAGTGCGGCGCGTCCGGCGTCGACGACCGAGTCCAGCAGCTCGCCGGGAGTGACCTCGACCCGGCCGCCGGGCAGGTAGCGGGGCCGTACCGGGGCGGATCCGGAGCCGATGACCCCGCGTAACGGACAGACGACCAGCGCCTTGGTCCCCGAGGTGCCTTGATCGACAGCGAGTACCGGGCCCGTCATCACCACTCCGTCCCTGCTGTCGCCTTGATCGAACGTCCGCCGGAAGCCTTGCCCAGCGGGCGGCGCCCGTCAAGATCCGCCCACGGCCGTCCCCCGGCACTGACGCATCCTCATATGCCGATCGTGGCTTGATACTTACGTTCGAACAGAGATCTGGATGCGTATGCTCCTGATCGCCATATAGTGATCGCCGATCAACGGGCAGCGACATCGGCCGTGGGTCAACGGCGGGGGTTCTACGGACAGTTCTCGCATGGTTCACGCATCCCTGGCACCGGGCACCGCTGCCGCACGGCAGCCGGCGGCCGGATGGACCCACCTTCCATGCGATCCGAGGACTGATGATCACGACCACCGCAGAACGCCCTCGCCCGGGCCGCCCGTCCACCGGGACGAGGTGATGGCAGGCGGCGATTTCCGGCCCGTCTACCACCCGGCCGGCCACGACAAGGAGCTGCGTTCGGCCGCCCAGGACCTGCGCACCGGCCGTTGGGTGGCGATGGCGCGCTTACTCGAACGTACCGACAACTGGGGGCTGTGGACCCAGCGCACCCAGGTCCTCGCCGCCGTGTCCGCCGGATCCGACGTGGTCCAGGCCTGGCGGGCCGAGGAACCGCACAGCGTCGCCGCACTCGTGATGCACACGCGCGTCTGCGTCGAACGCGCCGTCCGCGCCCACCGCGCCGGGCACCCGCGCACGGGCGAGCTGTGGCAGGAGGCCTGGTCGACCTGCCGGGAGGCCGCCCGCATCAGCCCCGCCGACCCCGTGCCCTGGGTCTGCCTCCTCGCCCTCGCCCTCCTCGACGAGCAGCGCCAGATGGCCGAGCACCGGGTCGCGCCGCCCGGCCCGATGCTGCCACCCGGCCCCTGGGGCATCCTCGCAGAGGCCGACAAGCGCGACCCGCACAATCGCGAGGCCTACCACCGCATGCTCCAGTTCGTGTACGCGGGCACGCCCGGACCGCTCTCCGAGGCCGCCAACTTCGTCCACTGGGCCTCCGGTTCCGCGCCGCCGGGTTCCGCCGTGCACGTACTGCCGCTCTACGTACGGGTCGAGCGCTACCGCCGCGAGCGCGGCCAGGAGCGGGCCCTCGACCTGCACTGGGTCGCCGAGGACGCGGTCCGCGACGCGCTCCACGCCCTGGAGACCTGGTTCGAGCACGCCGACCTGCCGACCGCCTCCCCGCTCGATCTGAACCAGCTCGCCCACGCCCTGTGGGGAGCCCTCCAGTTCGAGGAGGCGGCCCGCGTCTTCGACACGATCGGCCCGTACTGGACCACGCTGCCGTGGGCCCTCCGGACCCGCGACCCCGCCGACCGCGCGCTGGCCGAGGAGGTGTTCCTGCAGGCCAGGTCCCGCAGCCTGGCCGGCCGGAACTGACCCCCACCGCCGTCCCCCACGGCGCAGACCCCTCGCTCCACCCGCACCACCCAGGCCGCACCCGCACCCCCGTGCTCCACCGTCCCCGTGCTCCACAGACCCCCGGAGGTACCGCCGTGTCCAGAACCGAATGGGCAGCCCGCCAGGATCGCAAGGCCCCACCCCAGCAGGACGAGGAACAGCGGCTCAGGGAACTCGGCTACCAGCCCGTCCTCGCCCGCCGGATGGGCGGATTCGGCAACTTCGCCATCAGCTTCTCGGTCATATCCGTCCTCTCCGGCTGCATGACGCTGTACGGCTTCGGCATGGGCTCCGGCGGCCCGGCCGTGATGCTGTGGGGCTGGGTCGGCGTAGGCCTCTTCGTCCTGTGCGTGGGTCTCGCCCTGGCCGAGGTGACCAGCGCCTACCCCACCTCCGGCGCGCTCTACTACATGGCCGACCGGCTCGGCGGACGCCGCTGGGGCTGGTACACGGGCTGGCTGAACCTGCTCGGCCTGCTCGGCGCCATCGCCGGCATCGACTACGGCGCCGCCCTGTTCACCGGCGCCTTCCTCAACCTCCGCTTCGGGTTCGTGCCCACCCCCGGATCGACGTTCCTGATCTTCCTGTGCATCCTGCTGCTGCACGCCGCGCTCAACCTCTTCGGGGTCCGCCTCGTCAGCGTGCTCAACTCCGTCAGCGTCTGGTGGCACCTGGGCGGTGTCGCCGTGATCGTCGGCGCCCTGGCCTTCGTCCCGGACAACCACCGATCGGCCTCGTTCGTCTTCACCGAGTTCGTCAACGACACCGGCTGGGCCAACCCGTTCTACGTGGCGGCGGTCGGCCTGCTGCTCGCCCAGTACACCTTCTCCGGCTACGACGCCTCCGCGCACCTCTCGGAAGAGACGTCCAACGCCTCCGTCTCCGCCGCCAAGGGCATCGTCCGGGCCATCTGGGTCTCCTGGATCGCCGGTTTCGCCCTGCTCGCGGGCCTCACCTTCGCCATCCAGGACTACGCGGCGGTCCAGGACAGCGCCACCGGCGTCCCGCCCGCCCAGATCTTCATCGACGCACTGGGCTCGGGCGGCGCCACCGCGCTGCTCCTCGTCGTCATCGTCGCGCAGCTCTTCTGCGGCAATGCCGAGGTCGCCGCCGCGAGCCGGATGGTCTTCGCCTTCAGCCGTGACAACGCCCTCCCCGGCTCCGCCCTGTGGCGCAAGGTCAGCGGCCGGACCCAGACGCCGGTGCCGGCCGTATGGCTCGCCGTCGCCGTCGCGGGCGTGCTGGCCCTCCCCTCGCTCTACTCCGCCACCGCCTACGGGGCCGTGACGGCCATCAACGTCATCGGCATCACTCCGGCCTACGCCATCCCGATCTACCTGCGCCTGCGCGCCGGCAACCGCTTCGAGCCCGGCCCCTGGAACCTGGGCCGCTGGAGCAAGCCGATCGGCTGGATCGCCGTCGTCTGGGTGGCGCTCGTCACCCTCCTCTTCTGTCTGCCGCAGAAGTCCCCCGTCACCATCGACTCGATGAACTACGCCGTGATCGCCCTGGCCGTGGTCCTGGTCCTGGCCAGCGTCTGGTGGTACGTCGCACGCCGCTCGTACGGCACCCCGGCGGCCTACGGCAACGCCCGCGAACAGGCGGAGATCGCCGAAGACATCGTCTGATCCGGCCCGGCCGCCCCGCGGCCGGCCGGTCAGCGGCGGCCGGCCGTGCGCCGCTGCGGGGGCGCGATGCGCACCCGCTTCTCGACGGGCCCGCTCTCGAGGTCGTCGAGCTGCGCGAGGACCGTCTGGCGCAGGTCGTCGTAGTCGTCGAAGCGGAAATCGTTGAAGAGCGTGTAGCCGGTCCACATCAGGTTGGCGCAGACCCGGGCCGGCACCCGGCCGGTCCGGGCTCCCATGCCGACCAGCGCCACCGACCGGATGCTGCCCGGCGCTTCGGCGTTCTGCAGGTGGATCGCCTGGAAGGCGGCCGCGCACGCAAGGGCGACGTTCAGGGTCTCGCGCACGTTCTGCGAGGACTGCTCCATCGTCGGCGTCGATATCAGGAACTTCGGCTCGACCGCCCCTGACGCGACGCACACCGCGCTTCCCACGGGGAGGCTTCCCGCGAACCGGGCGCGGATCGCACGCTGCACACGCAGCTGGATGCCCGCTCCCAGATGCCGCTTGATGACCGCGTCGACCCCGCCGTCCATCCGGCCCCGGGAGTTGGTCGGGCTGACCCAGGCGTCGACCGCCTCGTCGAGGATCGAGCCCTGGCGGATCTCGATGCCGGGAGTGTCGGCGAACGCCGCCCGCCACGCCTGGACCACCTCCGCGTTGACGTCGGTCAGCACCACTCGCAGCGGCGACGGCACACGGTCCACACTCATGTTCTGCTCCGATCGGAAAAGGGTCGAAGGGGTTCCTGCCCTGCTCAAGGACGCTACCGCGAGCCACTGACAACGCCCCCGAAGGCGACGGACGATGACGTCCCGTCACGATTGCGCGCCTCCCGGCCCGGTGTTAGCCTGCCGCCAGATTCCCGTCGGCCACGCCTCGACGCCCGAGGCCGCGGACGAGCGCCGACCGCCTGCCCACGCGTATTCCTGCTACGCGTACGGGCCGTTGCGGCCGCTCGCGCCGGTTTGAGGACCCGACACCTGACACCTGAGATCTGAGACCCGCACGGGCGGCTCGCCCGTGTCCTCATCGTGCCCGCCGGCACGGTCCGACCACTCGGAGCACTTCCATGAGCGACGCCGCACCCTCCCCTGCCCAGCCCGACGCCGACGACCCGCTGGGCCTCGCCGAACTGTTCAAGGGCGGTGGTGAGCCGTGGCTTCCGCTGCTGAAGCCCGTCATCGAAGCGCAGCCGGACGCCGCGGCGTTCATCGGCCCCGGCCGCGGTCCCGAGACCGTCCCCGTGCGCGAACTGACCTTCCAGGCGCTCAAGCCCAACCCGCCGCACAAGTGGAAGGTGGTCGTCTTCGGTCAGAACCCGTACCCGCGGCCCGAGAGCGCCACCGGCATAGCCATGTTCGACAACACCTTCCACGACTGGACGGACAGCCAGTTCGGGAGGGTCGTCAGCATCCGCTGCATCATCAAGGCGGCGGCGATGTGGAAGTACGGGATCGTGAAGAAGACCCCCATCGCCGACGTGCGGTCCCTGCTGAAGGAACGGGACACGGTCCAGCCGCCGGAGTGGTTCCAGGCGATGCTCACGCAGGGCGTGCTGCTGCTGAACGCGGCGCTCACCGCGGGCAGCGACGGGGCGGCGGGCGTCGACCGGCACACCGCCTTCTGGCGTCCGGTGGCCGAGCGGATCGCGGAGGAGATCCTCAAGGCCAAGCAGAACGCCGCCGAGGAGGACCGCGGTGTCGTCTTCGCCTGGTGGGGGGCGCACGCCCGCTCCCTGAAGAAGGTCGTCCTGCGGCTCCAGGAGAAGTACCCCGAGGTTGAGGTACGCCACATCGACCACCCCAACCCCGCCGCGCAGGGCGACGTCTTCTGCGACGGCGACCACTTCGGCATGGTGAACGACGCCCTCGCGTCGCTGGGCGCCGACGCGATCGACTGGCTGCCGAGCAAGGGGTGGAACGCGGCGCTGCCGGCGGCCGGCGGAGCGGACGGCGATGTCGCCGAGCGCATGGGCGCGTTCATCTCGTCCACCATGGAACTGCACCAGCTGTACCTGGACCGGCTCGCGAGCGTCAAGGACGAAGGGCTCGTCCTCCCCGCGATCAGCGGCGTGTTCGACACCCCGCTGATGGGCTTCCAGGACGCCGTCACCCCGGTCGTCGAGGTGCTGTCCAGCCTGGACCGGCACGTCAAGCTGTCCCACGAGTTCGGCCTGGGGCGGGCGGACGGGTCGGCGGACGGGCTCTCCGCCGACGCGATCGCCGCGCTCCACCTCTACACCTGCGAGTCCGCGTTCTACCGGGAGATCAACGCCGTCCTGCGCTCCCCGGACCGTGCCCGGCTCGTTCCGTACCTCCCGTACCTGCGGCTGCTGTTCTCGGCAGTGGCGGAGCTGCCGGTCCGTACGGAGCCGCTGTGGCGCGGGGTCGCGCTGGACCTGCGGGCCCAGTATCCGCTCGGCCGGACGGTGACCTGGTGGGGTGTGTCCTCGTGCACGTCCGAGGTCGGCGTGGCCCGGGCGTTCCTCGGTGGGCGGGGCAGGCGGACGCTGTTCGAGGTGACCCCGGTCCGGGCGGTCGGCATCCGCAGGTTCTCGGCGTTCACGGGTGAGGAGGAATTCATCCTCGCCCCGGGTACGCAGCTCAAGGTGACGGACGTGAAGAGCGAGCGCGGCGGCCTGTGCACGGTGCGGCTGGCCGAGCTGGAGGAGCAGACCCTCGTCTCCTGAGCGCGTTTCCCCTTTGCGTTCCTAGGGGTCCTAGGTTAAAACTAGGACCCCTAGGAACGGAGGGTTCATGGCACGGGCAGGGCTGACGGCGGAGCGGGTGACGGTCGCGGGCGCCGAGTTGGCCGACGAGGTCGGACTCGACCGGGTGACGATGTCGCAGGTGGCCCGGCGGCTCGGCGTGAAGGATGCGAGCCTCTACGCGCACGTGCGCGGCCTGGAAGACCTGCGCGGACGGATCGCGCTGCTGGCGGCGGACGAGAAGACCCTCCGGATCGCGGAGGCGACGGCCGGGCGGTCGGGCAAGGACGCGCTGGTCGCGTTCGCCGACGCCTGGCGTGCCTACGCGCACGCGCATCCGGGCCGCTACACGGCGACCCAGACCCCGATCCGGATCGACCCCGAGCTGGCCGCGCGGGCGCCCGGACCGCGCCGTGCCGTCGAGCTGACCTACGGCATGCTGCACGGCTACGGTCTGGCGGAGCCCGACCTGACCGACGCGGTCCGGTTGCTGCGCAGCACGTTCCACGGGTTCGTCGCCCTGGAGGCCGCGGGCGGGTTCGCGCACGAACGCTCACCGCAGCGCTCGTGGATCCGCGCCCTCGACGCCCTCCACACCCTCCTGGAGCACTGGCCCGCACCCCGAGAAGGAGACCCCTCGTGACCCACCCGGACCTCGGCAGCCTGCGCGTGGACGGCGCGACCCTGCACTACGAAGTGCGCGGCCAGGGCCCGCTCCTGCTGCTGGTCCCCGGCGGGACGGGCGGCGCCGCCGCCTTCGACGGCATCGCCGACGGCCTGGCCGCCGAGTACACCGTCGCGACCTACGACCCGCGCGGTATGTCCCGGAGCCCGCTGGACGATCCCGAGGCCGGGCAGCACGTGGCCCAGCACGCCGACGACGCCTTGCGGCTCGTGGACCTGCTGTCGCCCGGTGAGCCCGCCCGGGTGTTCGGCACCAGCTCCGGCGCGATCGCCGCCCTGCACCTGCTCACCGCCCGTCCCGACCGCCTCGCGCGCGTCGTGGCGCACGAGCCCCCGGTCGTGGAGGTACTGCCGGACGCCCCCGCGCACCGGGTGTTCCTCGCACGCGTGCAGGAGACCCTCGATGCCCGGGGGCTCATGCCGGCGATGGCCGAGTTCGCCGCCGGGCTGAGGAAGGAAGGCGGCCCCGCGGGGCCGCGGGCGGCCGAGGCCGGGCTTCCGCCGCAGGCGGCGGCACGGGCCGGGCGGACGATGGCCGGCCTGCCGTACTTCCTCGGCCGCATCGTCCCCGCCTTCATGTCCTACGTCCCCGACGTTGAGCGGCTGGAGACCCTGTCGGACCGGCTCGTGCTCGCCTGCGGCCAGGACTCCCGCGGCGAACTCCCGTACCGTCCGGCCGCATTTCTGGCCGAGCGCCTCGGCACGGAGCTCCTGCACTTCCCCGGCGGACACATCGGCCTGACGACGCACCCCGCCGGCTTCGGCGAGGCCGTCCGGAAGGCCTTCCTCCGGTCGGCGTAAGTGTCGCTGCGCGCGGCCCGATGCATTTCTACGCTGGATGAATGAGCATCAGATCCTCCGGGCGCAGGACCGGCACGGGCGCGGCGGCTCTCGCCGTCGGCGCATCGGTTCTCCTCGTGCCGACGGCCTCGGGCGCCACCCCGGCCGAGCCGCTGCCGCCCCGACCGGCCTCGTCCGTAGACGCATCGCTGTTGCACCGCTCCGGGACCCACGTACGGGCACGGCAGGGGGCGCCCGCGCTGCCGGACGATGTGTCCGCCCTGTCGTGGCTGGTGGCGGACGCCGGTAGCGGCGCCGTGCTCGCGGCGCACGACGCGCACCGCCGGCTGCCGCCGGCGAGCACCCTCAAGACCCTCTTCGCCCTCACCGCACTGCCCCACCTGCCCGGATCGAGCCGGCACACGGTCACCGACGCCGAGCTGGACGAGGTGCCGGAGGGAAGCAGCACGGTGGGGCTTTCCGCGGACCACACCTACCGGGTGGCCGACCTGTGGCGGGGTGTCTTCCTCAGCTCGGGCAACGACGCCGTGCACGTGCTGGCCGCGATGAACGGCGGCTGGGACGTCACGTCGGCGCAGATGCAGGCCAAGGCGCGCGCCCTGGGCGCACGGGACACGACCGTGGTCTCCCCGGACGGCTTCGACGCGGACGGCCAGGCCTCCTCTGCCTTCGACCTCGCCGTCTTCGGCCGTACGGGTCTCGCCGATCCGGCCTTCGCCGAGTACGCGGCGACCGCCGACGCCCGCTTCCCCGGCGGTACCCACACCGACGGCAGTCCCACCTGGACGTACGGGATCGAGAACACCAACCGGCTCGTGACCGGCCAGGACGGGCTGGGCCGGTACCCGGGGATCATCGGGGTCAAGAACGGCTACACCTCCCAGGCGGGTTTCACCCTGATCGCGGCCGCGCGCCGGGACGGCCGCACTCTGGTGGCGACGGTGATGAACCCTCAGTGGGGCGGCGCGAACGCCGTGTACGAGGAGGCGCGGTCGCTGCTGGACTGGGGATTCGCCGCGGCGGGCCATGTGGACCCGGTCGGATCACTGGCTCCCCCGGCGCTGCCCGAGGCTCCGCCCCCGGCGCCGTCCCCCGCCGCCCGCGCCGCCACGGCGCACCCGGTCCGGGTCGGTACCCCGATGGTCTACGGCATGGCGGCCGCGCTCCTCGCCGCGGTGGCGGCCCTGGTCGGCGCGGCCGTCCTGCGTCGCCGCCGAAGCCTGCCGTGAGCCGCCCGGCCGGCTCGATCTCGGGGCACCCGACGTCCGCGCGGCCGCCGCCTTCTAGCGACCCCCTGGGGGACAGTTCGCCGTCTGGCAGCCGGGGAGGGACCAGGGTGTCGAGCTGGTGGACGCACCGGGCTCGCTGTGCTGGACCGAGCTGTACACGACGGACGCCGCGGCCGCGAAGGAGTTCTACGGCGGCCTCTTCGGCTGGCGGTTCGGCGACATGGCGCTGCCCGGCGGCGGGGGCGCCTACGCCCTCATCACCCCCGCCGGGCTTCCGGAGGAGCGGATGCACGGCGGCCTCATGGAGCTCCCGGCGGAGCACCTCACCCTCGCTCAGGGGAGGCCGTACTGGCACCCCGTCTTCGCCGTCGCCGACTGCGACGCAGCGGTCGCCGCGGTGACCGGGAACGGCGGCCGTGTGCAGATGGGGCCGCAGGACGCGGAGGGGGTGGGCCGTCTCGCCGTCTGCCTCGACCCCGCGAACGCCGACTTCGTGGTCCTCACACCGGTCCGCGGCTGAGGCCGGGCGGCCCGGCAGCACTCCGCGAGCGCCGGCGGCGGCCGTGGCCGCAGGTCCTCGGGGGCGGTCCGCCGGAGTGGCGGCCCCCGGTCCGGGCGAGGCAGTCTGTACTCATGAGAGCGCCCTTGCGCTCGCCTCCTGGACCGCGAGCCGATGGCCACCACCAGGTCCTTTTCCTCTTGGCGGAGTGCGTGCCCTTCGCGATCGCCCTGCTGGTGCTCCTCGTCGAGTTCACACCCCTGCACGTCCTCTACACGGGCCCCCTGCTGGTCGCGACCCCCGCTCTGGCGGCCGTGACGATGGGCCCCCGGGGCACGCTCGCGGCGGCGGGGGTGGCCGTCGGTGTCAGCGTGACCACCGCCAGCTACAACGGGGCCTGGGGCAGCCAGCAGGTCTACACGAACTTCCTCGCCCTGTTCCTGGTGTCCGTGGCGAGTTTCCTGACGAGCCGCTCCGCGCGCACGCGTACGGAGAACGAGCTCAACCAGGTCCGCCGGATCGCCACGGCCGCCCAGGAGGTCGTCCTGCGGCCGGTGCCGGACCGGCTGGGCTCGGTACGGGCGGCCAGCATGTACCTGGCTGCCGAGACCGGCGCGCAGATCGGCGGCGATCTGTACGACGTGGTGCAGACCCGGTACGGGGTCCGGATGATCGTCGGGGACGTCCGGGGCAAGGGACTGCCCGCCGTCCGGGCCGCCGCGATCGTGCTGGGCGCGTTCCGGGAGGCCGTGCACTACGAGGACGACCTGGTCGAGGTCGTCAACCGCTGCGGAGCGGCCCTGCGGCGGGACGCCGCCGTCTCGGGCGCCGGCGGTGCGGACGCCCTCCTGGAGGGATTCGTCACCGCCCTGGTGGCGCAGGTCCCGGACGGCCCGCACATCGAGGTGATCAACCGCGGCCATCCGCCACCGCTGCTGCTGTCCGGCGGCTCGGTGCGGCCCCTCATGCCCACCGTTCCCCTGCCGCCCCTCGGTCTGGAGGAATTCCTCGCCGGTCCTCCCGTGCGGGCGGAGCGCTATCCGTTCGTGCCGGGGGACCGGCTGCTGCTGTATAGCGACGGTGTCATCGAGGCCCGCGACCAGGAAAAGATCTTCTTCGACCTGGCCGGGGCCATGGTGAGCATGTGCGACCTCACCCGGGAGGCGTTCCTCACGGGCCTGCACCAGGCCCTGATCCACCACACCCGCAACCGCCTGGCGGACGACGTGGCGGTCGTCGTCGTCGACCGGTGCGAGGACGAGGGGAACCGCTCGGCCGGAGGTCCGACGTAGTGCCCGTGGACTCGCCCGGACGGTCCGGGACGCGACAGCATGGAGAGAGCGGTCGGCGAGATGCCCTCGGGAGGAGGTGCTACGGACAGTGACCAGTCATCGCTTCTCGTTCTGCGGGGCCGAGCTCGCCGCTGTCTACGTGGTCGCCGACCAGGGCAGGGAGCTCCATCTCGCCGAGCTGACCGGAAACCGCGGCGTCCTGTACGGACTGCCGGCGATCCTCGCCGTGGCCGGCCACTCCCCCGCCGCCAATGCCTTCCGCTCCGGCCGCCCGCTGTGGCTGGCCCCCAAGGAACTCGCCACGTTCATCGAGGAGGACCCCCACCACTTCCCCACCCGCGTGCGGGACGGTGACCCCAACTCACCGGCCAGGATCTCGCTGGGCGCGCTGCCGCTGGGGTACGACGACCAGGAGCTCGGGTGCCTGATCGTCGCCGGGCAGGCCGGGGACGGCTTCAGCGCCGACGACCGCAGCCTGCTGGAGCTCTACGCCGACCAGGTGGCCACGGGACTCGAATCGGTCGCCGCGCGCTTCGCCGGACGCAAGGCCCCGCAGGCTCATCTGGGGCAGTCGCTCGTCCCCGACCAGGGCGGCGCGTTCATCCTGGAACTGAGCACCGGCCGGATGGAGGCCCACGCCCACGTGCTGGAACTGCTCGGACTGCCTCCCGAGGAGTTCGACGGGCAGGTGGAGACCGTGCTCGCCTGCGCCGTCCCCGACGACATGCCCGCGCTGATGGCGATCGTGGAGCCGAACCGGCTGGCCGCTGCCGGACAGCAGCTGGCGTTCCGCATCCGCCGGCCCAATGGCGAGCTGCGCTGGCTGGGGCTGCGGTGCCGCGTGGAGGTGGGCCCCGACGGCACCCCGCAGCGCGTCCTGGGTGTGGTGGCCGATGCCACCTATCTGCGGCCCAGCGCCGACGAGGTCTCCCTCGTCCAGCGGCTTTCGGCCACCCTGGCGGGGGCGGCGACCATCCGGGAGGTCAGCCGGCTGGTGGTCGCCGCCCTGCGCGAGCCGCTCGGCGCCTCCCGGGTCGCGGTCGGCGAACTGGAGCCCGAACGGCTCATCGTCACCGCCCTCGACCCTCCGGAGCCCGATGCCTGGCCCGAGGTGTGGCGTTCGGAGTGGCGGTCCGATTGGCCCGACGTGGCGCTCAGCGACCTGCCCACCCTGCAGAGCGCGCTGCGCGGGGGGCACCTGAGCCTGTGGCCGCCGGGCGCCGATCTCGAACCCGGGCTGCTGGGCGTCGGGCCGGGTGGTCTGGCCGTGCTGCCGCTGCCCGCCGACGGCCGGATGGTCGGGGTGTGTCTGGTGGGGTGGGACACGGAGCACCGGTTCGGGCCGGAGGAACGGTCGCTGCTGACCGCGGCCGCCGGGCTGGTGGGGCAGGCGCTGGTACGCGCCCACGCGCTGGACGCGGGCCACGAGCTCGCCACCATGCTCCAGCGCAGCCTGCTGCCCCGGAAGCTCCCGGAGCTGCCGGGCGGGGTGGCGGTGGCCCGCTATCTGCCCGCGACGGCCGGGCTGGAGGTCGGCGGCGACTGGTACGACGTCATTCCGCTCCGCGACGGGCATGTCGCGTTCGTCATCGGGGACGTACAGGGGCACAGCGCGGGAGCGGCCACCATCATGGGCCAGATGCGTACGGCGGTCAGGGCCTACGCGGTGGAGGGCCACCCGCCCGACGTGGTGGTCGCGCGGGCCAACCGTCTGCTCGACGGCATGGAGACGGACCTGTTCGCCACCTGCGGGTACGTGGACCTGGACATGGAGGAGGGCATCGCCCGGGTCGTACGGGCCGGCCATCTGCCGCCGGTCCTGCGTCATCCCGACGGGGTCGCCGAGGAGATGGCGGTCGAGGGCGGCCCTCCCCTGGGTGTGCTCGCGGAAGCGGAATTCCCCATGACGGAGGTGGGGCTGGTCCCCGGCACCCTGCTGGTCCTGCTGACGGACGGCCTGGTCGAGTCCGCCAGGCTCCCCCTGGACGAGGGCATGCGGCGGGTGTGCGACGTGCTCGCCGCGGCCGACCCGGTCGACGTCGGAGGGGTCGCCGACGAGTTGGTCGTCGGTGTGGGCCGCCGCGACGACGACGTGGCGTTGCTGCTGCTGCGCTACGACGGCCAGGGAGACCGGCCCAGGCGCAGTCACTGGACGGTGTGGCGACTGCCCAACGCGGTCCTGCACGCACGCCGCTTCACGGCGCGCACCCTGCGGTCCTGGGGCATGACGGAGGAGGTCGACGAGGCCCTGCTGGTCGTGTCCGAGCTGGTCACCAACGCGATCGCGCACACGCAGGGCGAGGTGGGGATGGATCTGACCCTGTCCGCGGACCGGCTGCGGATCGCCGTGAACGACGCGTCGCCTCGCAGCCCCGTCAAACCGGTCTGGGTGAGCTGGGAGTCGACCGGCGGCCGCGGGCTGCTCATCGTCGACGCGGTGACGACGGCCTGGGGCTCGGTGCCGCTCAGCGGCGGCAAGCAGGTGTGGGCCGAGATCCCCTGGCGCCGCGACGCCTGACCCTGACCCGACGTCCGCCTCCGCGCCCGCGTACGGCCCCGCGCCGGACGCGGGCGTCCGGCGGCGTCCCGGTACCCGCACCCGGTCAACCCGACGGCCTCCTATTGCATATAGGTTGCAGTTGCAGCAGAGGTGCACAAGAAGGCGGAGAGCAGTGAGCGGACCAGTGGTGCTCGGGATCGAGTCGTCGTGCGACGAGACCGGCGCGGGAATCGTGCAGGACGGCAGACTGCTCGCGCACGTGGTGGCGTCGAGCATGGACGAGCACGCCCGTTTCGGCGGCGTCGTGCCCGAGATCGCCGCCCGCGCGCATCTGCACGCCTTCAACCCGGTCGTCCGGCAGGCCCTCGACCAGGCCGGCCTGCCCCTGAGCCGGATCGACGCGGTCGCCGTCACCACCGGACCCGGGCTGTCGGGCGCGCTGCAGGTGGGCCTGGCCGGGGCGAAGACCCTGGCGTACGCGGCCGGCGTGCCGCTGTACGGCGTCCATCACCTGGCCGGACACGTCGCCGCCGACACCCTGGAGCACGGTCCGCTGCCCGACCCCTGCGTGGTGCTGATCGTCTCCGGCGGCCACACCTCGCTCCTCCTGGTCCGGGATCTGGTCCGCGAGCCGATCCTCCATCTGGGGGACACCCTGGACGACGCGGCGGGCGAGTGCTTCGACAAGGTCGCCCGGATCCTGGGCCTGCCGTATCCGGGCGGTCCCGCCATCGACCGGGCCGCCCGCGACGGCGACCCGAAGGCGGTGGCCTTCCCGCGCCCGCTGACCCGGCCCGGTGACGACCCGTACGCCTTCTCCTTCTCCGGCCTGAAGACGGCGGCCGCGCGGTGGGCCGAGAAGCACCGCCAGCGCGGTACCGAACCGCCGGTGGCCGACGGGGCCGCCGCGCTGCAGGAGGCGGTCGCGGACGTGCTGACCCGTAAGGCCCTCGCGGCCTGCCGCGCCTACGACGTGAAGACGCTGATCGTGGTCGGCGGCGTGGCCGCGAACTCGCGGGTCAGGGCCCTGGCGGAACGGCGATGCGCCTCCTCCGGCATCGAACTGCGCGTTCCGCCCATGACTCTGTGCACGGACAACGGCGCCATGATCGCGGCCGTCGGCGACCTCCTGGTCCGCTCGGGGGCGGAGCCGGCGCCGCTGAACGTGTCCGTCGACCCGTCCGCACCCCTGGAGTACGCCTCCCTGACCCCGCTCCCGGCCCGGCCGTCCACGGGCGCTACCGCGGTGCCACGTCGCCACCGGTGCTGATACCGCCACCGCCCGCGACCCGGCGCCGGACCTGGTCCTCCTGCGCGAGCCGGCGCAGCAGCTCGAACACCGGGGCGCAGATCGCGAAGACGATGACGGCCCGTTCGGCCAGCGCCACCGGGTCGTCCAGGCCCGCCGCGCGCTCCAGGTCCAGCCGGGCCACGGACTCCGCCAGCCTCGCGTAGGCGGCGAGCTCGCCCGGGGCGTACTGGGCGTCCAGCCGGCGCAGCTCCTCCAGCGCCACCGTCAGCCCCTGCACGTGCGGCGAGGTGCCGGGTGCCTGCCAGTCCAGGGCCGCGAGGAGCTCCGCCACCTCGGCGGCGGCGGTCCCGTCGGCCTCGGCCTCGGCCTCGGCACCGGCCTCCGCCCCGTGGACCGCGGCGCCCTGGGCCGCCACCGGCACGGGAAGCGCGTAGCTGACCGCCCCGAGGGCGCTCTCGGAGCTGTGGGCCTGGTCGACGGCCCCGAGCACCTCGCGGGTGGCGGCGATGGAGAGGCCGCCGAGCGTGGTCAGGGCCTTGATCAGCCGCAACCGCTGCGCGTGCTCGTCCCCGTACTCGGCCAGGGTCGCGGCTGTCGCCCGCCCGGCGGGCAGCAGCCCCTGCCTCAGGAAGTACTTGATGCTGGCGACCGGCACGCCGGTCCGCCGGCTGAGCTCCGAGATCTTCATACGGCTTCCCTGCTGGTCACGCGGTCGGTCCGGTGTCCGTCGCGTCGTCGGCGATTGGACACCACAGCAAGATACTGCCACTATCCAGTAACTGGATACCATAAGTATCCAACCTAGGAACGCAGCCGCACCGGAGAATCGATGCCTCACCCCACGCCACCCTCCGTGCTCCGCCGACCCAAGCTGTGGATCGGGACGGGCCTCATCGCCGCAGTGGTCTCGATGGTGTTCGCCCTGCTCTACGTCGGTGGAAACGTCAACCCCAAGGGCAACCTGCGCGACCTGCCCGTGGCCCTGGTCAACTCCGACAGCGGAGCGGACGTCAACGGCGGCCACATCAACCTGGGCGAGCAGATGGTCTCCGGCATCCAGAAGGCCGCCGAGGGGGACAAGAGCATCGACTGGCAGGTCGTCACCCGCGCGGAGGCCGACAAGCGGCTGGGCCGGGGCAAGGTCTTCGGCGCCCTCGTCATACCCGCCGACTACTCCGCCACGGTGGCCGCGCTCAGCGCGCCGCAGCCCGCGCCCGCGGGCAAGGCGGCCCCGCCGACCCTGACCGTGCTGACCAACCAGGCGGCGGGCAGCATCGGCTCCTCCATGTCCTCCCAGGCCGCCCAGAAGGCGGCCCACGCCGCCTCCGCCCAGCTCGGCCAGGAACTCCTCAAGCAGGCCGGCGCCCAGAAGACCCCCCTCCCGACGGCGGCCCAGCTCAAGCTGGCCGACCCCGTGACCGTGACGGTCGCCGACGGCCACCCCGTCGGCCCGCGCAGCGCCATGGGCCTGAGCGCCTTCTACTACGCCCTGGTCCTCGTCGTCTGCGGCATGCTCGGCGCCAACCTCGTCAACTCCCAGGTCGACACGGCCCTCGGCTACCTGCACACCGACTACGGCCCGGTCCGCAAGCGCGAGCCCGTCCAGCACACCAGCCGCGTCCGCACGCTGGCCGTCGGCATGGTGCTCATGCTCGGCATGTCGCTCGTGATGGGCACCCTGGTCGAGGTCGCCACCGTCGCCATCCTCGACATGGACGCCTCCCACCTCGGCCTGCTGTGGCTGTACTCGGTCGCCACCATCGCGGTGGTCGGCATCGGGAGCCTGGCCCTGTTCGCCGCCTTCGGCACCCCCGGCATGCTGCTGGCCACCATCGTCTTCGTCGCGATGGCCGTACCCTCCTCCGGCGCCACCGTGCCCGTCCAGGCGCTCCCCGGATTCTTCCGCGCCCTGTCCGAGTTCGAGCCGCTGCGCCAGATCACCGAGGGCCTGCGCTCCCTCCTCTACTACGGAGCCCAGGCCGACGCGGGCCTGACCCGGGCCTGGACCTCGATGGGTGTCGCCCTCGTCGCCGCACTGGTCTTCGGCTTCGTCGTCACCCGCGTCTACGACCGCAGGGGGCTGCACCGCATCCCCCACCCCGATGCCGAATCCGGCGCCGAGGACCCCGCCGGGACCCCGAAGTCCCCCGAGGCCCCCGAGGCCCCCGCGCCCGCCACGGCCTGAGACGTCCTCCCGGCCGAAGCCGACACCCCGGCAGCGCTCCCGCCCACTGGGCGGGCCCGCTGGCCGGGGTGTCGTGCTGTTCGCCCTCCGCGGGGTCAGCTCCAGCGCACGAGCGCGGTCATCCCCACCAGGTCCGTCTCGGACCGGGCGACCGGTACCCGGGGCCAGAGGAGTTCGTACGCGGTCTGGATCCGGAAGACCTCATCGGCGAAGGAACGCACGGCCTCCTCGGTGACCGTGCCCCGCTCCGCGTGCTCGATGAACCGCCCGCAGGCCTCCACGGCGCCCTCGCAGTCGTCGTCGAACTCGAACAGCGCGCAGATCGCGCCGACGGCGCGTTCACGCGAGGTCAGATGGCCGATCCCGCAGTCGAGCCCGTCGTCGTGAAGGTCGCCGGGGTACGGGGCACGGTGCCAGGAACCGCCCTCGAACCAGTAGACGCACTCGACCCTTCCCTGGTCCAGGAGCTCGTCCAGGCGCGCATGGCGCACCCAGCCGGGCGCCCCGGCGAGGAGATCGATCGGGGGCTCGTACCGCGCGACCGTGCTGGAGTCGTCCTGCCCGAAGAGGACAGCGCGGCCCCCGTCGCCCCGGAGCAGTGCCCACCGGCTGCACGCACCGTCGTCGTAGCGCAGATCGTGGTCGCCGTCCCCGAGCCAGTACCCGTACCGGAAGCGTTCGTTCTCCTCCTCGGCGTTCCAGGTCGCCACGGCGAACGCGGCCCAGCGCGCCCACAGCACGCCCGCGTCGGGAAGGTCCTCCGGCCGCCCCGGACGATGCGTCTCCATACCCACCTCGTACTTCTCCGCCCGTGTGTCCGGTCAGAGACACTATCGGCGGCCGTGCGGGCCGGCGGAGCGGGACGGGCGTCCGGGCAGCCAGCGGAGCGCGATCAGCGCTGCCATCAGGCAGAATCCCGCGCCGATCCAGGTGGCGGTCTGCATCGCGGCCAGGAAGGAGTCCTTCGCGTGAGCCGCCGCCGCGGCGAGCGCCTGGGGGTCGTGGCCGGTGGACCCCAGGTGGGCCAGCCGCAGCAGTGTGCTGCCCAGCGAGTTCGTCTCGGCGGCCTGCTGCGTGTGGGAGAAGAGGCCGCCGCCGTCCCCGAACCGGTCGCGGTACACGACACCGAGAACGGCACCCAGTACGGCGACGCCCAGTGCCGAGCCCAGATGGCGCACGGTGTTGACCACGGCCGACCCCGCGCCGGCCTTGGCGTCGGGCACCACGGCCAGGGCGACCGCCATCGCCGGGGAGAGCGTCAGTCCGAAGCCCGCGCCGAAGACGACCTGGGTGAGCTCGACGATCCACACGGGGGTGTGTTCGCCCAGCCCGGAGACCGCGAGGCACCCGGCTCCCATCGCCGCCATCCCCACGGCGACGGTCGCCGACGGCCCCATCCGGTCGGCCAGCCGGGAGCTCTTCGCGCCGGCGACCGTCGTCCCGACCGCGTAGGCCAGGGTCAGCAGTCCGGCCTCGACCGGGGAATTTCCGCGCACCTGCTGCAGGTAGAAGGTGAGGATGAAGCCGACGCCCATGGCCACGAAGAACGAGCAGGCCAGTACGCCGGAGCCGGCCGTGAAGCGTGCGCTGCGGAAGAGTTCGGGATCGATGGACGGGTTGTCGCTGCGGCGTTCCACCAGGATCAGGACGACCAGGAGCACCAGCCCTGCGGCGATCGGTCCGGCCACCCCGGGGGCGATCCAGCTTCCGCCCTCGCCCCCGGCGATGATCCCGTACACCAGGGACCCCACGGCGAGAATGGACAGCAGCATCCCCGGGAGGTCGAGCGGCACCGGGTGCTCCGCCCGGCGCTGCGGTACGAGCCAGACGATCAGAACGATCGCCACGAGGGCCAGGGGCACATTGACCAACAGTGCCGACCCCCACCAGAAGGAGGCGAGCAGCGCACCGCCCACCACCGGGCCGGCGGCGATACCGACACCGGTGGCCACCGACCAGAGCGCGATGGCCTTCGGGCGTTCCTCCGGTACGAACGCGTCGATGATCACAGCCATGCTGCAACCGGGAACGACGGCGGCGCCGAGTCCCATCAGGGCGCGCCCCATGATGAGTTGGGCGGGATCCGCGGACCAGGAGGCGAACGCGGAGGCGATCAGGAAGACCAGCAGGCCGGCGGCGAGCACCCACCGCCGCCCGAACCGGTCGCCGAGCAGCCCGGCGGTGAACAGCAGGGCGGCGAAGGTGAGGGCGTACGCGTCCATGACCCACTGCAGCTCACCGTTGGTGGCCTCCAGTGCCTGCTGGATCGGGGCGAGCGCCACCGTGAGGATCGTGTTGTCCAAGGTGGCGACGAACATGCACAGGGACATCACGAGGAGGATCAGCCACCGGCGCGGGTGTCCGGCCGGTGCGGACGCGGGCACCGTCGGAGGGCCGGTCCTCGGCTCCGTGTCCCGGGGGGTCATGGCCATAGCAGCTCCTGGGTCCACTGGGGTCGGGCACCGCCGGTGCGGCGGTAACGCACTCTGATGTGGCGGCGGTCGGCGGCTCCCTGGAAGAACTCGACCTCGTCGGGCTCCAGCAGGTACCGCCGCCATGCGGGCACCGGCGTCCGGGGGTCGTCCGCCAGTGCGCCGCGCGCCGTCCCGTAGGCCGCGGCCAGGTCCTCGCGGCGGGCGAGGACCTCACTCTGCCGCCCGGCCAGGGCGGCGGCCCGGGCGCCCGGCGAGCGGCCGGCCAGATCCGCGGCCCCGGCGGCCGCGTCCGCCAGGGTGACCGGCCCGCGGATGCGCACCTGGCGCCCGTGGACCGGCCAGTAGGCGAGCAGCGCGGCGTGCCGGCGCCCGTCGAGCTCCTGCCCCTTCCGGCTGGTCTCCAGGGATGCGAAGTGCCAGCCCCGGGCGTCGGCGTCCGCGAGCGTCATCATCCGCGCGGAGGGGCGGCCTTCCGTGTCCGCGGTGGTCAGCGCCAGGCAGTGCGGCTCCGGACAGCCGGCCGCCGCGGCTTCCGTGAGCCACGTACGGAACAGCGACACCGGTTCGGCGGGCAGACCGACGGGGTCGAACCCGGGGAGTGGATGGTTCCAGATCCGCAGCCCGCCGAGAAGGCGCAGGAACTCCCGGTGCGCGGCTTCCTCTGCTGCTTCCTCTGCTGCTTCGTCCGTCTCGTGTCCGGTCATACGGGCGCCTTTCGACTTCGTCACGTCTACTTCGATGGCTGTGCTCGCGCTGCCCGGGTGCGTGGCGCGCTCGCACCGGCCGACTCGGCGAGGGCGCCGCTGTCGGCGGCCGGTTCGAGATCCACCTCGGCGACGGCGCAGAAGCCGCAGATCATCTGGTAGTAGCCGGCCGTGATCACGATCTCGACGAGTTCGCGGTCGTCGAATCCGGCGGCGGGATCGGCCGGGCCGCCCGTGCGGACGGTCTCGCGGTCGACCACCCTCCGGGCCAGTTCGACGGCCTGCCGCCGGCTGTCGCCGAAGGCCTCGCCGAGCGCCTCGCCGCTGCGCAGGATTTCCAGTTGGAGGTCGGTGCAGCCCGCTGCTCGCGCGAGCGGTTCGTGGTGCGCGATCACGTACGCGCAGGCGTTGCGGTGCCCGACGGCGAGGATCACCAGTTCACGCAGGTCCGCGGGAAGGGCCAGGGCGGTGAACTGAGTGATGCCCTGCTGGGCGACGGCCAGGGCCAGGTGGGGCGAGTTGAGCATGGCGCGGGTCACGTTCGGCAGCGGCCGGCCGTCGATGGCGGCGATGACGTCGTCGGGCAGGCGGGAGGGATCGGGGTAGCGGATGCGGGGCATCGGTTGCCTGCCTAGAGGGTGTAGAGAGCGGTGGCGATGGTGGATCCCGCGTCGGCTGCGACGAACAGGACGGTGTCGTACGCACCGAGTCGCCCCGTTCCGGCGGCGTGGTGGTAGGCGAGGGTGAGGGCGGAGGTTCTGGGGTCGGCGTCGACTCCGTCGAGGGTGACGGCGGCGGTCGCGGGAAGCCCGAGCCCTTCGGCGATGCCGATACCGAAGCCCGGTGTGGGCAGCGAGGTGACGAGCAGCGTCCGTTCGGGATCGGCGCCGTCCTCGCGCAGTCGTGCGGCGGCCGCGTCGACCGCCCGGGTGGTGAGGGCGGGCACGTCGAGGTCCTGCTCGATGGTCACCGTGCGGCGCCCCTCCGTCCCCATGGTGTCCAGATCCAGGTACCCCCGCCGCTGGACGGGGTGCGCGCGGTCGGAGTCGAGGGTCACCCGGCCGAATCCCCGGCCGCTGTCGCTCAGGGTGAGCAGTGCGGCGCCGCCCGCCTCGGCGTACGGGAACGCGGGGTGGGGCCGGCCGCCGGGATGGCCGTCCGCGGCCACAACGAGCATGTTCCGCGGACCACCGGGCACGAGGAACGCCTGGGCGAGCTGAACCGCGGTCAGGAACCCGCAGTCACCGTTCATCAGGTCGAAGGAGAAACCGGTGAAGGGGTCGCGGGTCAGCAGGTAGTCCGGGCGCATGCCGATCGCCTCCTGGACCAGGGCGGCCAGGGCCGGTTCGACGACGTTGTCCTCCCGGTAGAGGCCGACATGGACGAGCATGTGCAGGTCCGACGGTTCGAGCTCGGCCGCCGCCAGGCACTGCCGGGCGGCGTCGACCGCGCGCGTGAACGCCCCGGTGGCCGCGGAGGCGGCGGTCGCGGTGATGGTGACGGACATGTCAGACCTTCGTGTGGGTGATCGTGGTGGACAGGTGCCCGATCACGATGCCGGACCCGCTGGGCGCGAAGGCGATCGTGTCGCCCGGCGAGATCGTCCCCCGCCGGAAGTGCTCGTAGAACGTGAGCAGTTGGGAGGTCGAGCCGGTGTTCCCGAAGTCCTGCACGATGGCCGGCGCCTCGGGCGACGTCGGGTGGAAGATCCCCTCGGCCATGGCGTGGACCCGTTCGACGAACTGCACGGAGTTCTGGTGGTAGATGGAATGGGCGAAGCCCGGGTCGGCGGGGGTCCGGCCCGCACGCGCGTGGACGTCCTCCGTGAGGCTGACACCGATCTGCATACGCTCCGAGGCCTGCTGGCGGGCGCTGTCGGTGTGCATGACCAGACCTGCCGTCTCGTCGCTGGGCATCGCCTTGCACAAGGACGCGTACGCCGCGGAGGTGGTCATCTCGAAGGCGTGGATGCGGTCGGCCGCGTCCGTCGAGCCGTCCACGATGACCGCCATTCCGGCGTCGCCGACGGTGAGCGAGGCCAGTTGCAGGTCCCGCAGGCCGGCGATCTCCTGCCGGGCGCTGCCGGTGATCAGGGAGGCGTGCTCCCCGCTCACGACCATGCCCCGGCGGATCGTCCCGGCCTTGATCATGCGGTCGAGGAGCAGGATCCCGGTGAACATGCCGGCGCAGGCGTTGCTCACGTCGAAGCAGGTGGCGGCCGTCGAACCGATCTCCCGGGCGATGACCGAGGCGACCGACGGTTCGAAGGACAGACGCCGGCGCTCGTCCGAACGGAAGATCGCCGAGGAGATCACCACGTCCAGGTCCGCCGCGTCGTAACGGGACTTGGACAGGCAGTCCCGGGCCGCGGACAGCGCCAGCTGCTCCGCGCACTCGCCGGCGTCGACATCGCAGGCGAGCCGCCGCCGGATCCCCGTCAGCATGAGGAGGGCGCGGGCCGAGACCGGGGTGCCGGACACGACCTCCTCGGTCGTCCGCTCCAGGGACGGCAGGCACCGGCCGAAGGCCTCGAAGCGGCTGTACTCGGGGGCGTTCACCGCCGTCATCGGCCGCTCCGTCCCTGTATCGCGAGCTGGACGAGGCCGCCGACGGTCTCGTCCCGGAAGTCGGCGGGCTCGACATCGGAGCGGAACTCGTCCTGCAGGACCATGGAGATCTCGACCTCCGCCAGCGAGTCCATCCCGAGATCGCCGAGCGAGGTGTCCGGGGTCAGGTCACCGGGTTCGACCCGCAGCGTCGTCGCGAGCAGGCGGCGTACGGAGTCGGCTAGTTGCTGTGTGTCAGACATGGATCGGCCTTACGTGGTAGTTCGGTTCCCTCGTGGATCGAGCCGAGGGGAGTTCGGGGCGGGGAGTCAGTGGGGCAGGTCGGGCCAGGTCAGGGTGGTCGACCCCCAGGCGAGGCCGGCCCCGAAGGCGGTGAGCAGGACCCGGTCCCCCGCGCGTGCGCGGCCCGAGCGGTGCAGATGGGCCATCGCCAGCGGGATCGACGCGGCGCTGGTGTTGCCGACGAGGTCCAGGTTGACGACGCAGCGTTCCTCGGGGATGTCCAGGCGGTCCGCGACGGCGGTCAGGATCCGGACGTTGGCCTGGTGGGCCACGAGCCAGTCGACGTCCGAGGGCTGCCAGCCCGCGTCCTTGACCGCCGTCGCGCCGGAAGCGGTCATCCGCCGGACGGCGTGGGTGAACAGCTCCGGTCCGGCCATGCGCAGGTAGTGGTCGCGGTCGGCCACGACGGACGGGCCGGTCCGTGAGCGCTGGCGTGAGCCACCGGCGTCGATGCCGACCAGCCGTGTGCTGCCGCCGTCGCTGCCCAGGTCGAAGGGACCGAAGGAGCCGGTCTCGGCGCCGGAGTCGGCCTCCAGCAGCACGGCTCCGGCCCCGTCGCCGAAGAGGATCGCCGTGTTGCGGTCACCGGGATCCACCACGGTCGACATCGCGTCGGCCCCGATCAGCAGGGCCCGGCCGAACACTCCGGCGGAGATCATGGAGGTCACCGCGGCCAGACCGGTGACGAAGCCGGAGCATGCCGCGTTCACGTCCCAGGCCGCCGCGTCGACCAGTCCCAGTTCCGCGGCGACGATGGGCGCGGTTGCCGGAATGGGGAAGTCCGGGGTGGTGGTCGCCACGACGACGGCGTCGATGCGACCGGTGGTGGAGGCGACCAGCGGCGCGGCCGCCCGCACCGCCATGTCGGAGGTGGACATACCCGGTTCCACGCGCCGGCGCTCCCGGATTCCGGTGCGCTGGACGATCCACTCCTCGGTCAGGCCCTCGGGAAGACGGGCCAGCACGTCCGTGTTGTCCACCGTACGGGAGGGCAGCCAGCCCGACAGGCCGGACAGGACCACAGGCTGCGGCATCAGTTCCCCTCGGTCCGGATACGGGGTGCGGCGGATGCCGCGCCGCATGTGCTCGGATCGACGGCCGGAGCCGTGTTCTGCTCTGTCATCTGTGTGCGTCCTGCTTCTTCGTGGTGTGGGAAGGGGAGTCCGCGGCTCACGGTCGGAGGCGGATCCGGATCGGGAGGGGAGAGAGGCCCGCCGGCAGGCGCAGGGCGAGGGCGCCGACATGGCCCGGCGGCACCGGAACCGCCGTGAGCCACCAGTCGCCGAGTGCCGCGGGCCGCGGCTCGGGCCGGCCGAAGCCGGGGCCCGTGCCGACGTAGGTGCGCTCCAGCCCGTCGGCCAGACCCGCCCCGGTCCCCTTGAGGTAGGCCTCCTTGCGGACCCAGCAGGTCAGCACCGCCTCGTCGCGCCGTCCCGGGGGCAGTGCGGAGACGGCCGCGCGTTCCTCGGGGTGGAGCCGGCGGAGCAGGCCGGGTCGCGGCTTGCGGCCGACGGCTTCGACGTCGACGCCGACGGGTGCGCCGGCCACGGCGATGAGGACGCGGTCACCGGTGTGGGACAGCGAGAAGTGCACCCCGGTGCCGGTGGCGAGGGCCGGCCGGCCGTGCCGGCCACCGCAGCGGGGACATTCCTCGCGGGTGAACCCGACCTCGGCCGGAGCCAGTCCGAGCCGGCGCCCGAGGATCTGCCGCAGCCGCACATGGGCGACCAGGTAGGTGTCCCGCGCGGCGGGCGGAGCCAGTGACTCCGCCCGCCGCGCCTCCGACGCGTCCAGTACGGACTCCGCGCGCCGGGCGGCGGCGACATTGCCGGGTCCGGCGCGCAGCGACCACAGGTCGACCGTGCCGGGCGGCGGGGTCATCCGAGGCCCCGGTAGCTTCCCCGGTGCCGGACCAGAGGCGTGCCGGCCGCGCCGTCGGCACGGGCGGCCCCGGTCACCCGGCCCACCAGAATGGTGTGGTCCCCACCGGGGTGGGTGTCGAACACCTCGCAGGTGAGGCCGGCCAGGGCGTCCCGCAGGAGCGGCACGCCCCGCTCCGTGCGGTACGGCACCCGCCGGAACCGTTCCAGCGGCGGCCCTTGGGCGAAGGCCTCGGAGACCGCCGCCGCGTCGCTCCCCAGCACGCTGATGCCGAACCGCCCGGCCTCCAGGATCAGGGCCAGGGTGCTCGAACTCCGGTGGACACAGGCCAGCATGAGCATCGGGTCGAGCGACAGCGAGGTCACCGCGCTGCTGGTCATCCCCACCGGCCCGTCCGGGGTCATGGCGCTGAGGACCGTGACCCCGGTCGGGAGTTCGGCCAGGACCTCCCGCAGGTCCCGGGCGTGCCCGGTCTGCCCGGTGCCGGTCAGCACTCCGCCCATCTACGCCAGCTCCCCGGCGAGGTACAGTCGGCGCATCCGGTCGCGCTGCCGCTTGCCGCTGGTGGTCCGGGCGATACCACCGCGCTTCACCAGTACGGTGTCGCGCAGCCCGAATCCGAAGCCCTGGCGCACGAGGTTGTCGATCTCCAGCCGCAGCCGGCCGTCGGCCGTGTCCGCGGGCGCGACCTCGACGACCGCGACGACGTGCTCGCCGCCCGCGTCGTCGGTGTACGAGAAGACCGCGCTGTTGCCCCGCATGACGGCCCGGTGGGCCTCGATGGCCTCCTCGACGTCGTACGGCGGAATGTTCCGGCCGCGGACCACCAGCATCTCCTTGACCCGTCCGACGACGTACAGCTCGCCGTCCATGACGAAGCCGAGGTCGCCGGTGGCGTGCTTCCCTCCGGGCGGCGGTACGGGAAGCCCGTCCGGCCCCAGGTAGCCGGCCATCACGGAGGCGCCGCCGAGGTGGATCTCCCCCACCTCGCCCTCCCCGCAGGGCCCGCCGGTCCCCGTCCTGACCTCCAGGTCGAGGCCCCCGATCGGACGGCCGCAGGAGACGGTCGTGAGCGTGGTCCGCCCGGCACGGGCGGGAGTGACCCGGCCGGAGTCCTGGAGATCCGCGCGGTCCACCCGCAGCGCCCGCACGTGGCCTCGGGTCAGGGGGCCGCCGGGGTAGGGAGCGGCCGGCATCGTGGACGCCAGCACCGTCTCGGCCATCCCGTAGCAGGGGATGAGCACGTCCTCCGCCAGCCCGTGCCGCCCGAACTCGTCCTGGAAGTCCGACAGCACGTCCACCGGGATGGGTTCGGCCCCGACGTACGCCCGGCGCAGCCGGGACAGGTCGAGCCCCGGCTCCGGCTTGCGCCGGTAGCGCTCCAGCGCGGTCCGGTAGCCGAACGGGGGTGCGGCGGTGATGGTGCCGCCCCGGACCGCCAGATGGCGCAGCCACGAGACCGGGTCGCGCAGGAAGCCGATGGACGGCATGAGGTCGAGCGGCGCGCCGGTGGAGAGGGCGAGCAGGACCATCACGAAGCCCATGTCGTGGTGGAGCGGCAGCCATTCGCTGAGCCGGTCCCGGTCGGCCCGCAGCCCGGTGGCCTCCACCAGGGCCCGCAGGTTGGCGGCGGTGTTGGCGTGGGTGAGCGCGGCGGCCTTGGGGGTGCTGGTGGACCCCGAGGTCAGCTGGATGTGGTGGATGTCGTCCGGGCGGGGCTCCGGCAGCCGGTCGTCGGTCAGCGGCTCGTGGTACCGCAGTTCGTCCAGGGTCAGGTGGACGGCCGCGCCCTCCTCCGCCAGGGCGAGTGCCGTGGCGGTGTCGGGCATGATCACCGCCGCGGGCCGGGCGGCGGCGCGGGCGGCGTGGAAGCGCCGTACTCCGACGGACTCCGCGCCGGTGTTCGGCGGCGGGGCGACGGTGCACGGCACCACGCCCGCCAGCAGGCAGGCGAGCAGCGCGACCAGGTAGTCGGGACCCGTCGGCAGCGGCAGCAGCACCCGTTCGCCGCGCCGCAGACCGCGCTCGCCGAGGCCGGCGGCGACGGACCTGGCCTGCCGCTCCAGGTCGGCGTAGTCGAGCTCCGCGGTCACGCCGCGGGAGTCGAGGAAGGTGACTCCGTGTCCGTGGCGGCCGAGGTCCCGGTAGGCCACCGTGCTCATCGGCCGCTCCGGGCGGCCGCGGAGTGGGCCGCGATGTGGTCCATGAGATCGCCGACGACCTGGAAGGCGAACGCCTGCTCCTCGGAGATGGCGGCCGCGTACCGGTCCTCCAGCCGGGTCATCAGGTCGACCAGGGTGATCGAGTCGAGCGGCAGGCTGAGCAGGTGCGTGCCGCGTCCGAGCGAGTCCAGGTCGACGTGCTCCAGCAGGTCGTCCTCCAGGACGTCCGCCAGCGTCTCGCGGAGGGCGGCGAGCACGGCCTCGTCGGACAGCTCGGAGGAGGTGGAGGTGGAGATGGGGATGGACGTGGGGGTGGGGCTGGTCACGATGCTGGCTCCTGTGCCGGGTCTCGCTCGGGGACGGTGTCGCTGAAGGGATCGAGGCCGAGCGCGGTCTTGCCGATCAGGTCCCTGAGAACATCGAGGTTCGATCCCATGACCGCGCCGGCGCGGGCGTCGCGGTAGTGGCGCTCCAGCGGGTTGGAGCGCAGGTAGCCGCGGCCTCCGGTGACCAGCATCGCGGTGTCCGCGACGTCGAGGGCGGCCCGGTTGGCCACGTACTTGGCCATGTTGAGCGCGGGGATGGCCTGCGCCGGGTCGGTGTCCACGACCCAGGCCGCGTGCAGCAGCATGAGGTGGGCGACCTTCACGGAGACGGCCATGTCCGCGGTGTGCAGCCGCACGCCCTGGAAGGCGGCGAGGGGCTGTCCCGTGTTGGCCAGGGTCCGCCGCAGCACATGGGCGTCGGCGAAGGCCCGCGCCGCGCGGGCGACGCCCAGCGACGCCGCGCTCAGACCGAGGAAGAGCGCGGGGAGCGCCTGCGAGAGCAGCAGGAGGCCGCCGCCGGGCCCGCCGATGGCGTTCCCGACGGGGATCCGGCAGTCCAGCAGCAGGGTGTTGGCGCAGTTGGCGCGCATGCCCAGTGCGTCCCAGACCTCCTTGACGGAGAGCCCGACGGTGTCCGCCGGCACGAGGGCCATGGTCTGGCCGGTCAGGAAGTCCTGTTCCCCGCTGTCCGCGTTGACCAGGTAGTAGTCGGCGTGGCCGGCGGCCGTGCAGAACGCCTTCGTTCCGCTGAGGTGCAGCTGGTCTCCGTCGGGGAAGGCCGTCAGCTGCGGGGCGAGCAGCTGGGCGCCGGTGCCCGGTTCCGAGAATCCCCAGGCCAGCAGCTTGCCTTCGGTCACCACCTCGCGCAGCACGCGCTCCGCGAACGGGCTGCCGGCCGCGCCGGCGGCCACCAGGCGTACGGCCCCGGAGTGCATCGCGAAGATGAGTCCGGTGGAACCGCACGCCTCGGCGAGCTCGGCGACCACCAGCGCCCAGGTGGTGAGATCGGCGCCCCGGCCGCCGTACTCCTCGGGGACCAGGAGGCCCAGCAGTCCGGCGGCGTGCAGATCGGAGATGTTCTCGGCGGGGAAGGCGCCGGTCCGGTCGTGCTCGGTGGCCCGCGGGGCCAGGCAGCGGCGAGCGATCTCGCGGGCCTCGTCCACGACGGCCTGCTGGTCAGGGCTCAGTGCAAGGTCGACCACAGGGACTCCTCGGTGTGCGGCGGGTTCGGTACGAGGGAGGGGCCGAGCGAACGAAGGCGGTCGACCAGGCCCACGGTGGTGGCCGCGGCCGACAGGACCGCCCGCTCGTCCGTGAAGCGGCCCGCGCTGAACCGCACCGCCGCCCGGGCCCGCGCCACGGGGACGCCCATCGCGGTCAGGACGTGCGAGGGCTCGTCGCTGCCCGCGTGGCAGGCGGAGCCGGCCGAGACGTAGACGTCGTGCAGGGCGAGCAGATCGACGAGGGTGTCGCCGCGGACGCCGGCGAAGGAGACGTTGAGGGTGTCCGGGAGGCAGGGCGCCCCGGCCCCGTTGACCTCGACGCCGCTGGCCGCGGACAGCGCCGCGAGCAGGCGCTCACGCAGCCGCTCCCGGCGTTCCCGCTGCCCGGGTTCCGCGAGGTGTTCCAGGGCGGCGGCCGCGGCCGCCGCCATCCCGAGGACACCGGGCACGTTCTCCGTGCCTGCGCGCAGCCCGCTCTCCTGGCTGCCGCCGCGGACCAGCGGCGCCAGGGTGACGCCGCGGGCCACCTTGAGCGCGCCGACCCCCTTGGGCCCGTAGAACTTGTGGCCCGACACCGACACCAGGTCGGCGCCGATGCCGGTCAGCGGCACCTTGCCCGCCGACTGCACGGCATCCATGTGGAACAGCGCACCGGCCCGGTGGGCGAGTTCGGCGATCTGCGCGACCGGCTGGATCACACCGGTCTCGTTGTTGGCGTGCATGACGGACACCAGGGCGGTGTCCGGCCGCAGCTCCCGCCGTACGGACTCCGGGTCGACCCAGCCGCGCGCGTCGGGTGCCACCACCGTGACCTCGGCCCCCAGTTCGCGCGCCAGCTGGCAGGACTCCAGGACGGCCGAGTGCTCGAGGGCGGTGGTGATCAGGTGGACCGGGCGGCCCGCGCCCTTGGCGGCCAGCACCGTTCCGCAGATGGCCAGCGCGTCGGCCTCCGAACCGCTGCCGGTGAACACGACCTCCTCGGGAGCGCAGTCCAGCAGCAGGGCGAGCTGGGCCCGGGAGGACTCCAGGGCCTCCTTGGCGGCGTCGCCGGCCGCGTGGCGGCTGGACGGGTTGCCGGTGATCTCCATGCCGCGCAGCACGGCCTCGACGGCCTCCGGGCACAGCGGGCTGGTCGCCGCGTTGTCCAGGTAGATGCCCGGCCGGCCGTCGGCGGACTGGTCGGGGCTACGCACAGCTGAGGGCGATGTCATCGTTCGTTCCCTCCTGGTAGTTGGTGACCAGGCGGCGCGCCACGTCGGCGCCCAGCGCCGCCACGTGTCGCTGGGCGGGGGGCAGACCGCCGAGCAGTTCCTCGACGTGCTCGGCGTTCCAGCCGGCCAGCTCGTCCAGCGGGCGGCCCGTGGCCGCCTCGGTGATCACGCTGGCCGTGGCCAGCGAGGCGGCGCAGCCGTGCGCCCGGAACCGGGCCTCGGTCACGGTGCCGTCGGCGACGTGCGCGGTGAGCATGATCTGGTCGCCGCAGACGGGGTTGCCGATGAAGGCGCGGGCATCGGGGGCGTCGAGCTCGCCGGCGTTGCGCGGGTTGGTGAAGTGGTCGACGACCACGGGGGTGAAGCGGGCCACGGCTCAGCCCTCCACAGGTGCGAGGGAGGGGAGTTCGCACTCGGCGACGATCTCCCGGCTGTCGATGAACTTCTCGATGCTGACCGCGCAGCAGCCGAGCTCCGCGCCCTGCAGGCGGCGCCGGAAGGTGACGGTCTGACCGGTCCGGCCGCACGGGCACGGCGACACGTCGACCTCGCCGACGTCCTGGAAGAGGACGTAGCCCGGGTAGGCCGTGTTGAGGGCGTCCAGGGTGGCGATCACACCCGTCTTGCCCGGCGCCACCTCGACGCTCGTGTCCGTCACGTCGCGGACGCTCACGTAGCTCCACGGCGGGACGTGCTTGCGGTGGTGCTCGCACTCGACGGCGAGCATGTTGGACTCGATCATTCCGTACATGTCACGCACCCGGTCGGCGGGAACGCCGAGGGTCCGGTCGAGCTGCTCGTAGAACTCCGCGGGGACGATCTTCTGGCCCGTGTACCGGGTCCATCCGCCGAGCGTGATGACCATCGAGTCGGGGTCGAGCCGAAGCGTGCTGCCCTGCTCCTCGAGGGCCTGCACCAGACGGGTGATCAGGAACGGCGGCCCGATGATGTGCCGGGTCATCGACTCGCCCCAGGTGCGCAGGAGGCCGAGGGCCTCCTCCGGGTCGAAGGTGTAGTCGCGCACCACGTACGCGTGGTGGTCCAGCAGGCCGTTGAGGACCACGGCGGCCTTGACCATGCCCATCTCCGGAGCCTCGACCGCGGACGGGCTGAGGAAGAGCCCCGCGCCGTTGGAGATGCCGAAGAACTCCCGGTACTGGGCGAAGACCGCCGAGAGCATCCGGGTCGTCGTCGTCGCGTCGCGTCGCGCGACGCTGGGCACGCCGCTGTCCCCGGTACTGCGGATCTCCAGCTCCACGTCGGCGAGCGACGCGGTCAGCAGGACGTGTGCGTCCGGGTTCTTGAACATGCTCATCGGCAGCAGCGGCATCTTCGCCAGATCCGCGAGGGTACCGATGTCGTCCGGGCCGACCCCCGCCGCCTCGCACTGGGCGCGGTAGAAGGCGTTCTTCTCGGAATGGAGCGCGAAGGATTCGCGCAGGGCGGCCGTCACGGACTCTTCCCACTCGCCCTGCGGCATGCGGAACGCTTTCTCCGGACAGCCCAGCATGGCAGACAGTTCCATAGCTCCCCCAGCTCATGAAATGTTGTGTTGCGTTGTGTTGTTCTGTGATGCGCGGGCGGAATGCGGGCATGACTCATCGCCACACGCCGACCACGACGTGATCGAAAGGAAAGGAAAGAAAAGGAAATCGTGAAGGTGAAAGTGAAAGTGAAAGGTGGAAATCAAACGGCGGAACGGCGACCCGGCCGCGTAAGGCCCAGGGGGCCCGCGGTCACACGGCGTCGAATTCGATGTCGAGCCGGGCCGGCCCCCGCAGATTCAGATTGGGCTTGTAGGCGATTTCGGTGGCGCACAGCCGAGGTTCGACGAAACGGCGCGCGAAGACCTCGAAGACGATGCGCGCTTCGAGCCGGGCGAGACCGGCACCGAGGCAGAAGTGCGGGCCGGCGGAGAACGACAGGTGCGGGCGGGCGGCGGTGCGGCGGATGTCGAAGCGGTCCGGATCCTCGTACGCCTCCGGGTCCCGGTTCGCCGCGCCGAGCAGCAGCACGACCAGGTCGTCGGTCTCGATGTGCGCGTCGCCGAGCCGGGTCGGCCCGCTCGCCACGCGCAGTGTCAGCTGCACCGGGGTGTCGTAGCGCAGCACCTCCTCGACCACGGCCGGCGCGAGCGCGGGGTCCTGGCGCAGGAGCCGGAGCTGGTCGGGGTGGCGCAGCAGGGCCAGCACGCCGTTGTTGATCAGGTTCGCGGTGGTCTCGTGGCCCGCGTTGATCAGCAGGATGCAGGTCGCCAGCAGCTCGCTCTCGGTCAGCTGGTCGCCGTCCTCCTTGACCTGGATGAGATGGGACACCAGGTCGTCCCGGGCGACCGCCCGGCGCGCGGCTATCAGCTCGCGGAAGTAGGCGATGAACTCGGCGCGTGCCTGTGCCGCCGCCACCTTGGCGCGCGGGCCGACCAGGCCGGGAAGGGGCGGTTCGAGCGTTTCGGCCAGGCTGGCCGACCACTCCTGGAACCGGCCGTGGTCCTCCGCCGGAACGCCGAGCAGCTCGCAGATCACGCGGACCGGGAGGGGATGGGCCAGTCCGGTCACCACGTCGAGCGATCCCCGGTCCCGGGCCGCGGTCAGCAGCTCGTCCACCATGGCCCGGATACGCGGCTCGAGCGCGGCGACGGCGCGCGGCGTGAACGCCTTGGTGACGAGCCGCCGGATCCGGGTGTGGTCGGGCGGATCGAGGTGCAGGAAGTTGCCGGTCCGCATGGGCCGGGCGCCGCGCCGCGGGGCCAGCCTCGAACGGTCGTGCTCACTGCTCATGCCCGGGTCGCGCAGGACCTTCGCACAGTCCCCGTACCGGCCGACGACGACCAGGCCGTCGGACGCGGCGCGGGGGGAGGCCTCCCGCAGGGCGCCGAGGATCGGATAGGGATCCGGCCGGGAGGCCGGGTCGATGAGCATGCCGAGATCCGGTGGTTCCGACTTGGGTGACTCGGCGGCACAGGCGATCTCCGCTAATGACATGAACGCACCTATCGATGAGACGGCTGCTGGAGGGTACCGCTGTGAAGCGCACCGCGCGGCCATATGACAGGCACCTCCCCCCGGCGAGACATCAGCAGTTGATCACGGTGTTGGAACCATCGTCAACGGCGAAATACAGCGTTAATGCGAAGCCACGGACCGCGGGGGCGTCGGCTGTGGGTTCGCACATCAGGATTTCCCCGAACCGGTTCGGTGTCCGTTATTTGTAAACCCGAGTCCGGTACCGGGCTCCGGAATTCAACATTCCGTACGCTCTCGCGGCAGAGTTCCGGCCGGAGAACTCGTAGGCTGCCGCCATGACGAATGAAAGCGATACGCGGAGCGGGGGCCGGGAATTCCGGATCGCGGAACTCGCCGAGGAAGCCGGAGTGAGTGTCCGCACGGTTCGCTTCTACCGCGAGCGCAGGCTGCTTCCGCCACCGCGCCGCGACGGTCGGATCGGCTGGTACTCCGAGACCCACCTCGCCCGGCTGCGGACGATCGCCGCCCTGCTCGATCGCGGGCACACACTGGGCGGCATCGCCGAGCTGATGGACGCCTGGGGGCGCGGCCGCAACCTGGAGTCCGTCGCCGAACTCCTGGGACTGGACAGCTCGTTGGCCCGCTCCGGGAACACGGACCTCCGAAGCGGGGAACCTCGGGGCCGGGCTTCCCGGGGCGGGGGCTCTCGCCTGGCTTCCCGGAGCCGGGACCGCCGGGCCGGGGACCCCCGGGCCGGGGACGCGGACGTCCGGGCCCAGGTGACGCCCCAGGACCAGCCGATGCCCCAGGACCTCGCCGATGCCGTACGGGCCGCCGGCCGCGAAGTCCGCGCCCACGTCGACGCGCTCGCGGACCTCTTCACCGTCCAGGTCCGCACCCGCCTGCTCGAAACCATCGGCGGCGAGGCGGTCCCGAGCGGGTCGGGCCGGCTCGCCGCCGCGCTGAAGAGCGTGCATCCGCTGGTCACGTACGTGGTGAGAGCGGAGCTCTCGCTGGCCGTGGACCGCCGCGTCCAGGCCGAACTCGACCACTGGGCCGACGGCCCGGCGCCGCGCCCGGCGGTTACTGCGCGCTCGCGGCCGGACGTACGACGATCTCGTTGACGTCGACCCCGGCCGGCTGGGCGACGGCGTAGGCGACGGCCCCGGCGATGGCGGACGCGGGCAGCGCGACGGCGCGATAGGCCTTCATGGCCTCTCGCGCGGCAGGGTCCGAGATCCCTTCGGCCAGCTCGGATTCGGTCACGCCCGGAGAGACCAGAGTGACCCGGACGGAGCCGTCCGACTCCTGGCGCAGTCCCTCGGAAATGGCTCGGACCGCGAATTTGGTGGCGCAGTAGACAGCCGCGGTGGGCGACACCTCGTACGCGCCGACGGAGGCGACGTTCACGAAGTGTCCGCCGCCTTGTGCGCGCATCACGGGCAGGGCGGCGGCGATCCCGTGCAGCACACCCCGTACGTTCACGTCGATCATCCGGTCCCACTCGTCGACCTCCAGCGCGTCCAGCGGCGAGAGCGGCATCACCCCGGCGTTGTTGACCAACACGTCCATGCGGCCGTAGCGCTTCCGCGCGGCAGCCACGAAGGCCCGTACATCGGCGGCGTCGGTGACGTCCAGCCGCCGGAAGGCCGCGGTACCACCCGCCTCGCCGATCTCGCGGCTGAGCGCGTCCAGCCGATCGGTGCGCCGCGCGCCCAGGAACACCCGGTGGCCGTCGCCGGCGAGCCGCCGGGCCGTCTCCTCCCCGATCCCGCTGCTGGCTCCGGTGATGGCCACGACCTTGCTCTCGTTCCTCATACCTGCCCCACTCCTCGTTCCGGGCGGATGGCTCCGCCCGACCGAGTCTGGGCACGGCGCGGCCGACCAGCCAGGACGCGCCACACCCTGGCTGCCCGCCCTCCGTACGGGGCCGGCCGATTCCAACTCTCCTTCATCGCTCCGCTATTCACGCGATTCCATCGCGGCCGGCCCCCGTGTGCGTGCTTCACCCTCCGGGACCGTGAGGCCGCGCAACAGCCCGCGCACCCGGCCGGAAGACTCGTCGGCCGCGTCGATGGCCTCGATGCACTGCCAGTAGACGTGTTCGTCGTCGGTGACACACGCGACCGCGACGGGTGCGATGCCGACTTCGCCGAGCAGCGCGGCCAGGGCGCGCAGAGTGCGCGCGGGGTCCGAGACCTCGGTCAGCATCGCCGCCCTCGGTGCGGAGGTGGCCCGGGCGGCCGCGTCCCGGTCGTCGACCCGACCTCCTCGGCCCGCGGTGTGGGAAAGGTCGCGCGCCCCGGCGCGCAGGCCGGCCGGGCCGCTGACCGCCGGCGTCGCCCCGATCGCCTGGGCAAGCGCTTGCGCCTGCCACGCCTCCGTCAAGACGTCCACCGCCAACGGGCTTTGCGCCAGGGTGTGACGGCAGGCGGCGACCCGTCGGGTGGCACCACTCTCGGGAAGCACCGAGCCCCTCCCTCATCCGCTCGTAGCGCGCGGCAGTGCCTTCGGGGTCGCTCCACATGTCGTCGACTGCACGCGCCCCCGCCCCGCGGGGCCGTTGACCGAGATCACGGGCCGTCGGCGGCCGACGCTGCCGGCATGTGGCTGCACACCGGGACGGCTGACATCGCCGGGATCCGCATGCGGCGCAGGAGATCGCGGGTGGCGCGCAGGCTCAGGGTGCTGCCCCAGGTGATGCCGGGGTGACGGGAGCGCAGGTGAGACAGGGCCCGGGTGCCCAGGCCCGCCGCGAGGAAGCGCTCCTCGATGACGATGCCGGTGATGACGGCCCGCGCGCAGTCCGGGCACATCCGGTAGTGGACGCGGCCCACGATCGTGCGGACATGGACCAGGAGGAGACACTCCTCCCCGGCGCCCGGATCCCCGGGAATGCGGGTGGAGAGGAACTCCACCTCCCGGTAGGCCAGGAGACGCCGTCGCAGTCGGCCGGTGAAGTTCGTCCAGCCGGACCGCTTCGCACGGTGGCCGTTGGGCTGCTGTGGCTTCTGTGGCTGCGGTGGCTTCTGCACGGCCCCGGCCTTCGACCGGGCCGGGGCGGAGGCGGGGGCAGGACGTGTGAAGTGCGCCTCATCTGCTTCCATGCATGCGCATGTGCCCAGCCACCGCCGACTGACTCGCGCTGTCATGACCGAATCAGCTGCGGCGCGGGTGTTGAGGACGCCGGCTGTACGCCGCCCTCGATGAGGGGCCACCCCGACGAGACCTGGGGCGGCGGGGGCTCGCCGAGCCGGTGAACCCGCGCAGCCCGGCGGTCCGGGCCGTCGCTCCGGCGTGAGTACGGCGGGAGAGGGCACACGAGGGACGCGTCGTACCGCCTAATCCGGAGGCTTCCCTCATGTCGTGCGTGTCCAGTCTGATCGCGGTCCATCTTGAGTCGGGAGAGGCTGCTGTGCCGCTCTTCGCCCGGTTTTCGTACTCTGCTGACAACCCGTACGCGGTGAAGGCGGACTTCCTGGACGGTCTGGCCGTCCTGGCTTCCTGGCAGTTCGACCGGCAGATGCTGGCCGAGGGGGCGCGGCGGCCGGTGGGTGAAGGAGACGTCACCTTCCAGCCGCGCAGGGGGGCGGGCGGCGACGAAGTCCGCATCGGCTTGCGCAACCACGGCGACGGCGGAGCAGAACCTGCGGTGCTGTGTGCGGATGCCGGCGCGCTGCAAGGTTTCCTGGACCGGACTTACGCCGTTGTCGGCGAAGGAGAGGAGTTCCTCGATCTCGACAAGGCCCTGGAGGAGTTGCTGGCCGGCTGAAGGCCCGGGGCGGGCCCCGGGCCTCACGGACGGAGCGGCGAGGCGGAACCGCACACTGCCGGTCAGGCGCCGGACTTCGCGCCGAGGCCGGTCAGGGAGTGCTCGGTTCCGGTCGGTCCCGACGGCCCGTGGCCTCCCTACGCAGCCCTGCCGGTCGGCCGTGAGGACGTTCCAGGGGCCCGCATGTACCGGCGGAGTACGGGCGGGTGCCGTGGACTACGGCCGGCCCGGCCGCCTGTGCCGTACCGGCCCCGGGTCGGTCCGGTACGGCACCGCTCCACCGCTCTCTCAGACCGCTTCGGCCATGACCACGTCGATCAGCTGCCGCTGGTCCTCGGTGAGGTAGGGCTCCTGTAACTCCACCAGCTTGCCGTCGACCCGGAGGACATAGCTGAACGCGTCCGGCACGGGATCCGGACCCGCGGGGACCTCACCACTGAGTGCGCGCTCGGCCAGCCGCTCAAGCTCTGCACCGTCGGCGCGGCACTGTGTGTCGAGGGAAGCGGTCCGCTCCCCGCCCGCGAAACCGCCTGTGCGGATGACACTGATCAACATGACGAAACCTCCTTGAACGGAACGCCGCCCGGTCGGTCGTTCGGCCGGAGACGGCGTGCGGCTACGGAACAAACCCTCGCCTGCCCCCGAAAGCCGCGCACGTGCCTCTCCGCTCGGCATCGGCGCGAAATGTCCGAAAGCCGCCGCCCTCGCCACGTACGTCGGCTGTGGCAGCAAGCCGGTGAGGACGTCACCGACGAGCGCGAGGTCCTGGACCTCGGCAATCGAGGCGCCCTCGTAGTCGACGGACAAGGAACCGACTCCCAGGGCTTCGACATGGTCGCGGCGTTCAATTCGGTGGTGGTGGGAGAGGGTGAGTTGCTTGGATCGGCGCATGGAGAACTCGATCTGGGATGCGTTGCCGCCGGTGGTTCGGGAAGAGGTGGACGAGCTGATCAGGAGTGGTCGGCAGCTTCAGGCGGTGAAGCTCATCCGGGAAGCCCACCCCGGGCCGCTTCCTCGACTGCCTGACGCTGTGGAGGTGATGTGCGATCGCGCGGCGGAGCTGCGGTGCTGACAAGGGTGCCGGAGCCCTGTGCAGCGAGTCCGTGGGCGAGTAAATCGCTGACGCCCCGCCCTGTGGCCTGGAGCGCCTTGGCGTACGGCCCGATCCGCCGTTCCCGAAGCGATGCACGTGTGCGGAATCGACGGTACGACTACCGCTGGGCCGTATCGACGGCGACGTGTCGGGCCGGGCCGTGTGCGGCGGGCGAGACGTATCAAGCGACTACGCCGAAGCCCCGACGCGGCCTCTGACCAGCTCGCGGAGGGTACGGGCGGCGGCGTCGGCCTTCGGGGCGTACCAGGTCACGCGCAGCACCCAGATGTACAGCAGGAGGCCGCCGGGAACGAAGGCGGCCACCGTGAGATGGGGCGGCAGGGAGAACGCGCCACCTTCGGGTCGTCCCACGTCCGCCGCCCGACGCTGACGACCGTGCCCTCGGCGGTTTCGGCGCCGGCCTTCTGTATCGCGGCGATGCGCCTGAGGTCGTCGCCGTCCGGCCGGATCGCCAGCTCGGTCGCCACGGACAGGGCGGGCAGGATCACGGCCACGCCCAGCAGCCACGGTGTGATGCGGCAGATCCACAGCGGCTCGACGGGCAGGCGTGCGGGCTGCGAAGGATCGCGCCCGACAGGGCGACGGCCGCCTCGCCCGCCAGGGGTGAGGCGGCCCGCTTCGCTCACCCCTGGTGTCATGGCCTCGCCATCCCGGGATGCCGGGTCCGGTGTCCGTGGGTGTCGATAGGCTTGACGGATGGCACTTCCGGACACCTCCCCCGAATCCTCCGACGCTCTGCAGGTTCTGCACCGTGTGTTCGGATACAGCTCCTTCCGCGGCGAGCAGGAGGAGATCATCGAGCAGGTCGTCGGCGGCGGCGACGCTCTTGTGCTGATGCCGACCGGCGGCGGCAAGTCGCTCTGCTACCAGATCCCGGCGCTGGTCAGAGACGGCACGGGCGTGGTGATCTCGCCGCTCATCGCGCTCATGCAGGACCAGGTGAACGCGCTGACCGCCCTCGGGGTGCGGGCCGGATTCCTCAACTCGACGCAGGACCCCTTCGAGCGGCAGGCCGTCGAGCAGGCCTTCCTCGCCGACGAGCTGGACCTGCTCTACCTGGCTCCCGAGCGGCTGCGCACCGAGAGCACCCAGCGGCTGCTCGACCGGGGCAAGGTGTCGGTCTTCGCGATCGACGAGGCGCACTGCGTCGCCCAGTGGGGTCACGACTTCCGGCCCGACTACCTCGCGCTGTCGATGCTGCACGAGCGCTGGCCGAAGGTGCCGCGGATCGCGCTCACCGCGACGGCCACCGAGGCGACCCACGCCGAGATCGTGGCGCGGCTCGGTCTGGAGGACGCCCGGCATTTCGTCGCGAGCTTCGACCGGCCGAACATCCAGTACCGCATCGCCCCGAAGAACAACCCGCTCAAGCAGGTGCTGGAGCTGATCCGCAGCGAGCACGCCGGGGACGCGGGGGTCGTCTACTGCCTCTCGCGGGCCTCGGTGGAGAAGACGGCCGCCTTCCTGGTGGAGCAGGGCATCGACGCCGTGGCGTACCACGCCGGCATGGACGCCCGGGCGCGTGCGGCGAACCAGGCGCGCTTCCTGCGGGAGGAAGGGGTCGTCGTGGTGGCCACGATCGCCTTCGGCATGGGCATCGACAAGCCGGACGTGCGCTTCGTGGCCCACCTCGACCTCCCGAAGTCGGTCGAGGGCTACTACCAGGAGACCGGCCGTGCCGGCCGTGACGGCGAGCCGGCCACGGCGTGGCTGGCGTACGGCCTGCAGGACGTGGTCCAGCAGCGCAAGCTCATCGAGGGTTCCGAGGGCGACGAGACGCATCGCCGCTCCCTGGGCATGCACCTGGACGCCATGCTCGCGCTGTGCGAGACGGTCGACTGCCGCCGGGTGCGGCTGCTGGCGTACTTCGGCCAGACGGGCACGCCGTGCGGCAACTGCGACACCTGCCTGACGCCGGCCGAGTCCTGGGACGCGACGGTCGCCTCGCAGAAGCTGCTGTCGACCGTGTGGCGGCTGGCGAACGAGCGGCGCCAGAAGTTCGGCGCCGGCCAGATCATCGACATCCTCCAGGGCAAGAAGACGGCCAAGGTCATCCAGTTCGACCACGACGCGCTCTCGGTGTTCGGCATCGGCGCGGACCTGAGCACCGCCGAGTGGCGGGGCGTCGTACGGCAGCTGCTGGCGCAGCGGCTGCTGGCGGTGGAGGGCGAGTACGGGACGCTCGTGCTGACCCCGGACAGCGGCGAGGTGCTGGGCGGACGCCGCAGCGTCCCGATGCGGAAGGAGAAGGCCCCCACCGGCCCCGCCCGCAAGGAGTCCGGATCGCGCTCGGGGAAGGGCGCCCGGGTACCCGTCGACCTGCCAGCCGCAGCGGAACCGGTGTTCCTGGCCCTGCGCGCGTGGCGGGCCGAGACGGCGAAGGAGCAGGGCGTACCGGCGTACGTCGTCTTCCACGACGCGACGCTGCGGGAGATCGCGACGCGGCTGCCCGCCACGGCGGAGGAGCTGGGCACCATCGGCGGCGTCGGCGAGGCCAAGCTCGCCAAGTACGCCGAGGGCGTCCTCGACACCCTGGCCGAGTGCGGGGCGGCGGCCTCTCCCCCGGCGGAGTCCGAGGGCGCGGCGCCGACTCCCCCGGCGGCCCGGCCCGCGCCTTCGGCGCCCGCCCATGCGGAGGCACCGGCCCATGCGCAAGCGCCGGCCCGTGCGGAGGCGTCGGCCCATGCGCAGGCTCCGGACCCCGACGAGCCGCCCTTCGACCTCGACGAGATGCCTCCCCCGCCGTGGGACGACTGGCAGTAGCCGGTTCGGCCGTGCTCCCGGCCCCTGAAGTTACCGAGAGGTAGCCACGGGGCCGTGGGGCACGGTAGCGTCGGCCGCCGAGAGGGGGAGCCATGCCTCGTACGTTCACCGTGTCCGACAGCATCGTCGTCGACGTCAGCCCCGCCGACGTCTTCCGGCACGTCTGCGATCCCACCCGGATGGGCGACTGGAGTCCGGAGAACCTCGGCGCCACCGTGCGCGGAAGCGCCGGGGAGGCCCGCGTCGGGACGGTCTTCGACGGGCGGAACAAGCGCGGCGCCTTCCGCTGGACCACCCGGTGCACGGTGACGGCGGTCGAACAGGACCGGCTGTTCCGGTTCCGGGTGCACGCCATCGGGATCCGGCGGCCGCGGGTGCCCGGCTCCATCGCCACCTGGGAGTACCGGTTCGAGCCGGTCCCGGAGGGCACCCGGGTGACCGAGACGTGGACCGACGACCGGCGCGCGTGGCCGGACTTCGTGGCCCACGCCTTCGACCGGATCGCGACGCGGGGACACACCTTCGCCGACTTCCAGCGCGGGAACATCCGCACCACCCTGCGCAACCTCAAGAGGGTCCTGGAGGCACTGCCGGCGTCCGACACCCGGTGACCGCCGAGACCCGGTGACCGCGGTGGCGCGCAGGGCCGGCGCGGGGTGGTGTGGCACCCGGGGGACACAGGTCTCCGGGCGGCGAACGGAACGGTGACTTCCGGCCCCGCGCCGGGAGGATGGGGCGGTCATGCCCTCACGGGCACCCGCCTCACCGAGGACCACACATGAACCCTGCGCCCGCGCCCTTCCGGATCCTGCCCGGCGCCGGCACGTCGCCGGTGATCCTGCACGTACCGCACTCCTCGCGCGTCATACCCGAGTCCGTCCGCGGCGGCATCCTCCTGGACGACCGGGAGCTGGAGCGGGAGCTCGACCACATCACCGACTCCCACACCGCGGACATCGCCGCGGCGGCCTCGGCCGCGGCCGCCGTCACGCCGTGGCGGTTCGTCAACGGGCTGTCCCGCCTCGTCGTCGACCCCGAGCGCTTCCCCGACGAGCGCGAGGAGATGCTGGCCGTGGGGATGGGAGCGGTGTACACGCGCACCACCCACCGCGAGCGCCTGCGCGCCGACGGATTCGACGGCCGGCCGTTGGTCGACCGCTACTTCCACCCGTACGCGGACGCGATGGCGCGGGCCGTGGGTGACCGGCTGGAGACCGTCGGGCGCGCCGTGATCATCGACGTGCACTCGTACCCGTCGGAGCCGCTCCCGTACGAACTGCACGGCGCCGGCCCTCGCCCCCCGATCTGCCTGGGCACGGACCCCTTCCACACCCCGCCCGGCCTCCTCGCCGCGGCCGAGAAGGCCTTCGCGGGCTTCGGCGGCACCGGGCTCGACAGCCCCTTCGCCGGTACGTACGTGCCGCTCGACCACTACGCCAGGGACCGGCGGGTCGGCGCGCTGATGATCGAGATCCGCCGCGACGTGTACATGCCCGAGCCCGGTGGTCCCGCCGGCTCCGGCCTCGTCGCGCTGGCGGCGGCACTGGCGGAACTCGTGGACGACGTCAGCCCGTAGCCGCGGGGTCCGGGCGCACCCGGTGTGACGGGCCCGACACCCTGAGCACCCCCGGGAAACCTGCACATCGCGTCCGCGATCTCGACAGCCAACCTCCCCCACACGGCGGTTTGTCGCGCTTTGGTCTATCCGTTTAGGGATGGTTCCTCCCGTTAGGTGCCATGTAAGGACCGCACTGCCCATTTCTGTTACTCGATTCTGTGAAGAAGTCGCCACCATTCGGTGAATCAAGCTGCACGTCCGTCGGCGGAGACGGCTGTCCACCCGTGACGGGAAGTCAACGGGATTGGGTGGGCGGCCCGTTCGCGTGCTTTCATCATTCGCATCGCAGCAGTCGGGAACGGCGGCCGAGTTTCACGCCGCCCACCGCTCGGCGATGAATTCCTCCCCCCAGATGAAAGGTGCGCGCCATGCGTAACGACCTTGAGACCCGTGAGATCGACGACACCGAGCTGGACGCCGTGTCCGGTGGCATCATCAGCGTGTCCGGCGGCCTGGCCGGCGCTGTGACCAGCGATGTCAACAATGTCGTGGGCGTCGTGGGCGTCGTGGGCTCCCTCCACACCGTCCAGGCCGCGACGGGCATCGTGTCCCACGTCCCCGGCCTCGTCACGGGCATCACCGGCGTTTCGGTGAACGCCGGTCGCGCCGGTCTCTGATCCGGAAATACCCGTGAACCCCGGAGCGTCCCCCACGGCTCCGGGGTTCGCGGGCATCCGCATGTCCGCCCGAAGATACGAATGCAGCTGAAGGAACAGTTCGTGCAGTTTCGCCAAAAGGCTCTTTCCAAGCTGCAATCGCCCGAGGAATTGGACCTGCCCGTTCGCTTCGCCCGCCCGCAAGGGCGACTCGTCCTGGCCGTCACGGTCGTCGTCATGGCGGCCGCGGCCTACTGGGCCTTCACCGGCACCGTGTCCTCCAAGCTGAGCGCGTCCGGCATCCTCACCCGGGCCGAGGGCAGTTACGTCCTGCAGACGCCGATCGCGGGACAGGTGACCGGAGTCCTCGCCGAGGAGGGCCAGTTGCTGGCCGCCGGCGCGCCCCTGCTCAACGTCCGTACGGAGCAGGGGGAACGGCCCGTGCGCGTGGTGACCGGCGGCCGGCTGACGACGCTGGTGGCCAAGGTCGGTTCGGTCGTCGCCACGGGGGCGGACGTGGCCACCGTGGAACGCGTGCGCGATCCGGAGGACCCGCTGGTGGCCGTGCTGTACGTGCCGGACGGCAGCGGCTCGGCCGTCGCCGTGGGCTCCCCGGTCGACCTGAGCCTCCAGTCCGTCCCGCAGCAGCGGTTCGGCACGCTGCGCGGGCGCGTCACGGCGGTGGGCCGCGCGCCCCTGACGCGGGCGCAGATCGGCGGCTTCCTCGCCGACGGGGGGCTCGCCGAGCAGTTCTCCCGCCACGGCAGCCCGGTGGCCGTCGTCGTCCGCCTCGACCGCTCCGCCTCCACGCCCTCCGGATACCGGTGGTCCTCCGCGGACGGGCCCCCGTACGCCGTCGATTCGCGGACGCCGGTCACCGGCGCCATCCACCTCGCCGCGCAGCGCCCGGTCGACTGGCTGCTGCCGTGACCGCGCCGCACCCGGGTCCCACCGGGCGCCGGCGCCACCGCCCCGAGCCCGGGTCCGGGGGCGGCTCGCGCCGCAGGACCGCGCCCGCGCCCCCGCGCGTACCCCGGGGCAGGACGCCCCGCCCCGTACGCACCCCCACCGTGCTGCAGATGGAGGCGGTGGAATGCGGCGCGGCCGCCCTGGCCATGGTCCTCGGCCACCACGGCCGCTTCGTCCCGCTCGAAGAACTGCGCATCGCCTGCGGTGTCTCCCGCGACGGCTCCCGCGCCAGCAGTCTCCTCAAGGCCGCCCGCGGGTACGGACTGACGGCCAAGGGCATGCAGATGGACCTGGCCGCGCTCGCCGAGGTGCGCGCCCCGGCCGTGCTCTTCTGGGAGTTCAACCACTACGTCGTCTACGAGGGCACGGCCCGGCGGCTCGGCCGCCGGGGCGTGTACGTCAACGACCCCGCCAAGGGCCGCCGGTTCGTGCCCATCGAGGAGTTCGACACCAGCTTCACCGGGGTCGTCCTCACCTTCGAGCCCGGCGACGGGTTCCGCCGCGGTGGCCGCAGGCCGGGCGTCCTGGGCGCCGTACCCGCCCGCCTGCGCGGCACTTCCGGCACCCTGGCCGCCGCCATGGTCGCGAGCCTGCTCCTGGTCGCCGTCGGCGTCACGGTGCCGGCCCTGAGCCGTACCTACATCGACATGTTCCTCATCGGCGAGCAGACCTCCCTGCTCGGGGTGCTGTTCGCCTCGATGGCCGTCGCCCTCGTACTCACCGCGGCCCTGACCGCGGTGCTGCAGGCCAATCTGCTGCGCGGGCGCGTCATCTCCTCGACCCTGGGCAGTGCCCGCTTCTTCCGGCACCTGCTCAGGCTTCCGGTCACCTTCTACTCCCAGCGCAACCCGGCCGACCTCGTCCAGCGCCTGCAGTCCAACGACGCGGTCGCCGAGACGCTCGCCCGGGACCTGTCCGCCGCGGCCGTGGACGCCGTGGTGGTCGTCCTCTACGCGGTGCTGCTGTGGACGTACGATCCCCAGCTCACCCTCGTCGGCGTGGCCGTGGCCCTGCTCAACGTGGTCGCCCTGCGGATCGCGATCCGGCTGCGGGCCACCGGTACCCAGAAGCTGCGGGCCGAGAGCGCCCGGCTGACCAACACCGCGTACAGCGGTCTCCAGCTCATCGAGACGATGAAGGCGACGGGCGGCGAGAACGGCTTCTTCCGCCGCTGGGCCGGACAGCACGCGGTCACCCTCGACGTGCAGCAGCGGCTCGGCGTCCCCAGCGCGTGGCTGGCGATCGTCGCGCCCACGCTCGCGGCGTTCAACAGCGCGCTCATCCTGACGATCGGCGGCCTGCGGGCGGTGGAGGGCCACCTCACCGTGGGCCTGCTCGTCGCCTTCCAGGCACTGGTGACCAGCTTCACCGCCCCGATCTCCCGGCTGGGCGGCGTCGCCGGCCGGATCCAGGACTTCGCGGCCGACGTCGCCCGCCTGGACGACGTCGAGAACTTTCCGGTCGACCGGGTCTACTCGCGGCGCGAGCCCGCGGCCTCCACCCGGCGCCTCAAGGGCCACGTGGAGCTGGACCGCATCACCTTCGGCTACAACCCGCTGGACGCCCCGCTGCTCAAGGACTTCTCGCTCACGGTCGGCCCCGGCCAGCAGGTCGCGCTCGTCGGGGGCTCCGGCAGCGGCAAGTCCACCGTCTCCCGGCTGGTCTCCGGCCTCCACGCCCCCTGGGCCGGGGCCGTCCGCATCGACGGGATGCGGCTGGAGGACATCCCGCGCGGGGCGCTCGCCGCTTCCGTCTCCTTCGTCGACCAGGACGTGTTCCTCTTCGAGGGCACCGTGCGCGACAACGTCACGCTGTGGGACCCCTCCATCGCGGACGAGGCCGTCGTCGCCGCCCTTGAGGACGCCGCCGTGCACGAGGTGGTCGCCCGCCGCCCCGGGGGCATCCACAGCCGCGTCGAGCAGGACGGCCGCAACTTCTCCGGCGGCCAGCGCCAGCGCCTGGAGATCGCACGGGCGCTGGTGCGCCGTCCCAGCGTCATGGTGCTCGACGAAGTGACCAGCGCCCTGGACGCGGTGACCGAGCAGATCATCATCGACAACCTGCGCCGCCGCGGCTGTGCCTGTGTGGTCATCGCCCACCGGCTGAGCACGGTGCGCGACAGCGACGAGATCGTCGTGCTGGACCGGGGCACGGTCGTGGAACGCGGGCGGCACGAGCAGCTGATCGCCGCGCGGGGCCCGTACGCCGCACTGGTGAAGGAGCACTGAGGTGACCTACGCGCACCACACCGCCACTGCCGCTTCCACGGCCGCTTCCGCCGGCTCCGGCGGGCCGCCGCCCGGGGTGCCGGACCCGGTCGTCGCGGCTCTGGGCGGCCTGGGCGCGCCGGTCGACTGCTCGGGCGTGCGCAGCCTGTCCCTGGAAGGCCCGCTCGTCCTGTGGCTGGTCGTCGAGGGCGAGCTGGACCTGTTCGCCGTGGACGCCGCGCTCGGCGGGCACTGGCACTTCCTGGGCCGGCTCGAGCCGGGCACGCTGCTGCTCGGTCCGGCCGAGGGACCCGACCACACCCTGGTCGGCCGGCCCCTGCAAGGGTGCCTGCTGCGCCGCATAGCCCTGCGGGAGCTCTACCGTCCGGAGTCCCCGGAGCACCCGGAGTACGCCGGCGGTTTCCAGGGCGGACCGTGGTACGCCGACGAGGGGCAGTACGGTACCGCCGCGGGCCGGCCGAGCCCGCTGGAGGACGCCTTCGCGCGCGGCATCGGCCGCGGTCTGCGCGTGCTCTACGAGGCACCGCTGGACGCCGCGGCCACCGTCACGGCCACCGCCGCCGGCGGGCACGGCGGAGCCGACGAGGACATCCTGTGGATGCGGATCGTCCCCGGCAGCGTGCAGTACGGCGCCGTGTACGAGGCGGAGGCGGTGGGCACCCTTCTCGTCGACGCGGCGCTGTGGCAGGGCATGGTCGACCAGCAGTACCGGCTGCTGTACGCCCTGGACGGCTGGATCGAACAGCAGGAGCGCGCGCACGAGGACCGGACCGCCGCCGGGATCGAGGCGGGCCGGGCGGCCCGCACCCAGGCCGACCGTACGCTGCTGGCGTCCATCATCCGTTCCGGTCGCGGTGCCGACCGGAACGGGAGCGCCGACGCGGCCTTCGCCGCGTGCCGCCTCGTCGCCGGGGCGGCCGGCATCGCCCTGTCCCCACCGGGCGAGGTCGCCACCCCGTCCGAGCAGCTGGACACCGTGGAACGCATCGCGCTCGCCTCCCGGATCCGCACCCGCGCGGTCCGGCTCGGCGGACGCTGGTGGCGGGAGAACTGCGGTCCGCTGGTGGGCAGGCGCGAGAAGGACGGCGCGCCGGTCGCCCTGCTGTGGCGGCGCGGCCGCTACGAGGCCGTCGATCCCGCCACCGGCGGGCGCGAGCGCGTCGGCAGAAGCAACGAGGCCGCCTTCGAACCGCGTGCCGTCATGCTGTACCGCCCCCTGCCCGACGGGCGGGTGGGCCTGTTCGCGCTGCTCCGCTTCAGCGTGCGCGGCACCTTCCCCGAGCTGCGCAGCCTGCTGCTGGGCGGGCTGGTCGCGGTGGTGCTGGGCGCGCTGGTGCCGGTCGCCACCGGCCGGGTCCTCGGCCGGTACGTCCCGCAGGGCGAGACCGGGCTCATCGTGCGGACCGGGGTGGCCCTGGTCGCGACCGCCGTGGTCTCGGCCGTCTTCATGCTGCTGCAGAACACCTCGCTCCTGCGCGTGGAGGGCCGTGTCGAGGCCACCTTGCAACCGGCCGTGTGGGACCGGCTGCTGCGGCTGCCCGCGAAGTTCTTCGCCGGTCGCTCCACCGGTGAACTGGCCGGGGCGGCCATGGGCATCAGCGCCATCCGTCGCGTGCTGTCCGGCATCGGCCCGGTCTGCGTACAGGCGGGCGCGGTCGGCGCGGTGAGCCTCGTCCTGCTGCTCGTCCACAGCATGCCGCTGGCGCTCGCGGCGCTGGCCATGCTGGTCGTCGTCGGGGCGGTCTTCCTGGGGCTGGGGCTGTGGCAGCTGCGGTACGAGCGCCGGCTGAACACGCTCGGCCTCCGGCTGAACAACCAGGCCTTCCAGACCCTGCGGGGCCTGCCCAAGCTGCGCGTCGCCGCGGCCGAGAGCTTCGCGTACGCCGCCTGGGCCCGGGAGTTCGCCCGTACCCGGGACCTGCACCAGCGCATCGGCCGCATCCAGAACGTCCTCACGGTCCTCGGCGCCGTCTGCCTCCCGCTCTGCACCCTGGTGATGTTCGTCCTGCTGGCCGGTCCGGCCCGCGGCGCCATGTCGGCAAGCGAGTTCCTCACGTTCAGCACCGCGTTGACGATGCTGCTGTCGTCGGTCACGCAGGTGACCGGGGCGCTCGTCTCGGCCGCCTCGGTGCTGCCGATGTTCGAGCAGATCCGGCCGTTGCTCCGGGAGATCCCCGAGGTGGACCGCTCCAGTACCCGCCCGGGAGAGCTGACCGGTGCCATCGAGGCCAGGAACCTGTCCTACCGCTACGCCGACGACGGCCCGCTCGTGCTCGACGACGTCAGCCTCCGCATCGGGCCGGGCGAGTTCGTCGCGGTCGTCGGGGCCAGCGGCTGCGGCAAGTCGACACTGCTGCGGCTGCTCATCGGCTTCGACCGGCCCGTCTCGGGCAGTGTGCTCTACGACGGCCAGGACCTGGCGGCGCTCGACCGGGCGGCCGTACGCCGCCAGTGCGGTGTCGTACTGCAGAACGCCCAGCCCCTGACCGGCTCGATCCTCGACTGCATCCGGGGCGCCGGGACGTTCTCCTTGGAGGAGGCCTGGGAGGCGGCCGCGATGGCGGGTCTGGCGGAGGACATCAAGGCCATGCCGATGGGCATGCACACCATCCTGTCCGACGGCGGCGGGACCGTCTCGGGCGGACAGCGCCAGCGGCTGATGATCGCCCAGGCCCTCGTCCGCAAGCCGCGCGTCCTGTTCCTCGACGAGGCCACCAGTGCGCTCGACAACGAGGCCCAGCGCGTGGTCATCGAATCCACCCGCGCCCTGCGGACCACCCGTCTGGTGATCGCCCACCGGCTCTCCACGGTGATGGACGCCGACCGCGTGTTCGTCATGGAGGAGGGCCGGATCGTCCAGCAGGGCGCGCCCGCCGAGCTGCTCGCCGACACGACCGGCCTCTTCCACGGCCTGGTCCGCCGCCAGCTGCGCTGAGGCACGGGTGCGGGTGCGGGTGCGGGTGCGGGCCTGACCGGTGGCATGCCCCACAGCCTCCGGGGCGCCGGGCTGATCCGCTATCGGAGCTCGGACAGGTCGACCGAGTCGGCGGGCGCCGGGGGCTTGGCCGTGACGGGCTCGTCGAAGTCGGAGAAGGTGGCCGCCACCCGCTGCCCGGACTTCTCGCTGCCCTGGAGCTTCAGCAGGTACGGCTCGTCCTCGGTGGAGACCTGGAAGACGCCCGTCCCGGCGGCGCTGCGGCTGGTGACCGTGATGGCCGGCTGTCCGTCCACGGTGGTCTCGGATCCCTTGGTCAGCTGTTCGCCCGGCGACTTCGCGGAGAACTCCTTCTTGAAGAAGCCCAGGTCGCAGACGTCTGCGAAATCGCTCAGCATGGCGCTGTCCGTGGTGCCGTGCAGGTAGCGGCCGTTGATGAGCGCGATCGCGTCGTCGGCCGCGGGACCCGGTACCTGGGATCTGAGCAGGTCCTCGTCGAGTTTCATCCAGACGTCGTTGCCGCGCTTGACGATGTCGGCCGTTCCCGCGTTGCCGGGAGGCGTGACGGTGCCGACGCAGTTGCCCTGCTCGTCGAACCGGAGGTCGAGGGCGGTGGTGCCCGAGGTGTCGGTCACCTTGCCCACCATGCGCATGGAGGTGAGCCCGTTCATGGCCTCGCGCGAGGCCTGGGCGATGGCCTGGGCGCTCTTGTCGGCCATACCGTTGTCATCGGCTCCGGCGGAGCCCGCGCCCGCGCACACCAGCACGCAGGCGGCTCCGGCGGTCGCGCAGCGGGCCGCTGCCGTCCGGGGTCCGGACATCGGGCATCACCTCTCTCGGGCTGCTCCCGGGCGGGGCGGGCGTCACCGCTCCCCGGGCGTCACCGCTCCCCGGGCGCGGCCGGTCACCCGTTCAGCGTAGGTCCGCACCAGGGCGGGCGCAGTTCGGCCGGACCGGACCGGGACGGACCCGGCGTCGGGCAGCATGGTGGCGATCACGTCCGCAGCGCCGCAGATGGAGGGTTCGATGAGCAGTTCCACGTCCTTACCGCCGATGAGGGCACGCCTCGCCGTGGCCGTGACGGCCGCCGCCACCGCTCTCACGATGGCCGGGGCGGCCACCGCCGGGGCGAGCGCGCCCGCACCGGAGGCGAAGGCGCCGAGCGCGTTCGTGGCGCTGAGCTCGGTCGACCCGACGATCCTGCAGGAGATGCGGTACGTGCGGCCGCACAACTTCGTCGGCGACCCGGTCGACGGCTACCGGCAGCCGGTCTGCATCCTGACCCGCCCCGCCGCCCAGGCCCTGCACCGGGCCCAGGTGAACCTGCTGCGCCAGGGGTACTCGCTCAAGGTGTACGACTGCTACCGGCCGCAGCGGGCCGTCGACCACTTCGTACGGTGGGCGCAGGACCTCGGCGACGAGCGGCGCAAGGCGGAGTTCTATCCGCGCGTCGACAAGTCCCGGCTGTTCGCGGACGGTTACATCGCGGAGAAGTCGGGACACAGCCGGGGCAGCACCATGGACGTGACGCTGGTGCGGCTGCCGGCGCTTCCGGCGCCCCGCCCGCGGCCCGGGCAGGCGTCGGTGCCCTGCTTCGCACCCCGGGCGGAGCGGTACCCGGACAACTCGGTGGACATGGGTACGGGCTTCGACTGCTTCGACACCCTGTCGCACACGGACGATCCGCGTGTCCAGGGGGCACAGCGCGCGAACCGGGACCTGCTGAGGTCGGCGCTGACGGCGCAGGGGTTCGTCAACCTGCCCGAGGAGTGGTGGCACTTCACGCACAAGCCGGAGCTGTTCCCCGACACGTACTTCGACTTCCCGGTGGCGCACCGGTCGGTCGCCGGACACCGCCCCTGAGGATGCCGGGCGCCGCGGTCCGGCGGGACGGCGCCCACGTCGCGGCGCCGGAGCGCGGCGCGGCCGCCGCCCCGGCGCCGGGATGCACGCGGCGCGGGGGCGGCGGACAGTGGAGGCGGGGCCTTCGGCAGACCGGGAGGACCCGCGTGACGGACGTCGACCCGACACCCGACGGGACGGTGTCGCCTTTCATGACGGAGGCGGCCTTCCGCTCCCTCCACTCCGAGCTGCTCCGTCAGGCGTCCGACGGCGCGGAGCACCGGCGCGGAGCCCTCGCCCACCTGACCCCCGCGCGCGTGGCCGCGGCCGCGGCCGACGTGCGGCACGGGCGCACCCTGTCGCTGGCCGCACCCATCGAGACGCAGCCGGGACCGGACGATCCGCAGCCCGCCGTCTACCGTCTGACCGCGCCGACCCCGCCCGAGACCGGAACTCCGGGGGTGCACTTCGCGCTGGACCGGTTCGCCATGAACGTGCACGGGGACGCCCACACCCATCTCGACGCGCTGTGTCATGTCGTGTTCGACGGCGAGCTCCACGGCGGCGTCCCGGAGAGCCGCCTGGCGGCGGGCGCTGCCCGCGGGATCACCCTCGACCTGGTGCGCGACGGGATCGTCGGCCCCGGGCTGCTGCTGGACGTCCCGCGGCTGCGCGGCGTCCCCTGGCTGGAGCCCGGGGACTTCGTGACCGCCGGGGACCTCGCGGCGGCCGAGGAGGCCCAGGGCGTCCGGATCGGGCCGGGTGACCTGCTGCTCGTACGGGTGGGACACCGGCGCCGGCGCCAGGAGGCCGGTGCGTGGAACGCGGCGCACTCGCGGGCGGGCCTGCATCCGGCGTGCATGCGGCTGCTGGCCGAGCGGCAGGTCGCCGTCCTCGGCTCGGACGGCAACAACGACACGGCCCCGAGCCCGGTGCCCGGCGTCTCCTTCCCCGTGCACGTCCTGGCTCTGCACGCTCTGGGCATGCACCTGATGGACTACCTGGACCTGGAGGAACTGGCCGACGCGTGCGCCGGGCTCGGGCGCTGGCGGTTCCTGTGCACGGTGGCACCGCTGCGGCTGCCGGGGGCCACCGGCTCCCCGGTGAACCCGATCGCCGTCCTGTGAGGGGACTCCGCGGCACCGCTCGGCCCCCGGGTGCCGCACCGGCGGGGGGCGTATACGTTCGAAGGGGGACCCTGCCGCGACCGGCCCGCCGGGCGGCGGCACCGCAGCCCGAGGACGGTGATCCGGTTGAACGACGCTCCGCACTACGACGTCATCGTCATCGGAACGGGGGCGGGTGGCGGAACGCTCGCCCACCGGCTCGCCCCGTCCGGAAAGCGGGTGCTGATCCTTGAGCGCGGGGGCTTCCTCCCCCGCGAACGCGACAACTGGGACTCCACGGCGGTGTTCGTCAAGGGGAAGTACCGCGCGCCCGAGTTCTGGTTCGACCGGCACGGCCGCGAGTTCCCGCCCGAGGTCAACTACTACGTCGGCGGCAACACCAAGTTCTACGGCGCGGCGCTGTTCCGGCTGCGCCCGGAGGACTTCGGGGAGCTGCGCCACCACGACGGCATCTCGCCCGCCTGGCCGATCCGTTACGAGGACCTGGAGCCGTACTACACCCAGGCGGAGCACCTGTACCGGGTGCACGGCCGGCACGGCGAGGACCCCACGGAAGGTCCGGCGAGTGCCCAGTACGCCCACCCGCCGGTGGAACACGAGCCGCGGATCCAGCGGTTGAGCGACGACCTGGAGAAGCAGGGCCTGCACCCCTTCCACCTGCCCATCGGGGTCGACCTCGACCAGGACGCCGACGGCCGGGCGACCCCGTCCAGCGTGTGCATCCGCTGCAACCGGGTCGACGGCTTCCCGTGCCTGGTACGCGGCAAGTCCGACGCCCAGGTGATCTGCGTGGAGCCCGCGCTGCTGCACCCGGGCGTCGAGCTGGTCACCGGCGCCCACGTGGTGCGCCTGGAGACCGACCCGACAGGACGCACGGTCAGTTCGGTCGTCGCCCGCCTCGCCGGCGGCGAGGAGGCCCGGTTCTCCGCCGACCTCGTGGTCGTGGCCTGCGGCGCGGTCAACTCGGCTGCGCTGCTGCTCGCTTCGGCGAACGACCGGCATCCGCAGGGCCTCGCGAACGGCTCGGACACGGTCGGCCGGTTCTACATGCGCCACAACAACCTGGCTCTGATGGCCGTCTCCCGGGAACCGAACGACACGCAGTTCCAGAAGACCCTCGCGCTGCACGACTGGTACCTGGGCGCGGACGACTGGGACTATCCCCTCGGCGGGATCCAGATGCTGGGCAAGTCGGACGCCGAGCAGATCCACGGCGAGGCCCCGCGCTGGGCCGGGGCCGTGACCCCCGACATGCCCTTCGAGGTCATGGCGCACCACGCGGTGGACTTCTGGCTGTGCGGTGAGGACCTGCCGCTGCCCGACAACCGCGTCACCCTGGACGGCGACGGCCGGATCCACCTCGCGCTCGACGAGTCCCACAACACGGCCGGACTGAAGCGGCTGCGGCACAAGCTCCAGAGCATGCTGGGGCACCTCGGCATGCACGAGCACCATCTGCTGGACCACAGCCTCTACCTGCACAAGGGCATGCCGATCGGGGCCACCGCGCACCAGGCGGGCACCGTACGGTTCGGCACCGACCCGGCGTCGTCGGCCCTGGACCTCAACTGCAAGGCCCACGAACTGGACAACCTCTACGTGGTCGACACGAGCTTCTTCCCGAGCATCGGCGCGGTCAACCCGTCCCTGACGGCCATCGCGAACGCCCTGCGGGTCGGCGACCACCTCCTGGAGCGGATGGGCTGACGCCCGGCGCGGGACACCGCCGACCGGGCGAAGATCCTGCACCGGGTGGCGCAACGCGGATCGCTGCTCACCGCCGCGCCCCGGACGCGGTGATTGGGTGACGCCGGACCCGCCGGGGTGCCGTCATCCCGACGGCGCGGGGTGGCGGTGCGAAGGAGGCAGTCCGTCGTGAGTTCCACCGAGGGCGTACCCCGGGGCGTGATCCCCGCACACCTGCTCCGGGGTCAGAAGGCGCTGGTGACGGGCGCGAACTCCGGCATCGGCAAGGCCACGGCGATCGGTATGGGCCGGGCCGGGGCGGACGTGGTCGTGAACTACGTGGCCGGACGGGAGGAGGCCGAGAAGGTCGTCGAGGAGATCGCCTCCTTCGGGGTGCGCGCGGTGGCGTACGAGGCGGACGTGTCCGACGAGGGCCAGGTCGTGGCCATGATGGACCGCATGGTCGAGGAGTTCGGGACCATCGACGTCCTCGTCGCGAACGCCGGACTCCAGCGGGACTCCGCCTTCACCGAGATGACCCTCGCCCAGTGGCAGAAGGTCATCGACGTCAATCTGACCGGGCAGTTCCTGTGCGCCCGCGAGGCTACGAAGGAGTTCCTGCGGCGCGGCGTCGTCCCGGAGGTCTCCAGCTCCGCAGGCAAGATCATCTGCATGAGTTCGGTGCACCAGATCATCCCCTGGGCCGGGCACGTCAACTACGCGTCCTCCAAGGGCGGCGTGCAGATGATGATGGAGACCCTGGCGCAGGAGCTCGCCCCGAAGAAGATCCGCGTCAACGCGATCGCCCCCGGCGCGATCCGTACGCCCATCAACCGCAGTGCCTGGGACACCGAGCAGGCCGAGCAGGACCTGCTGAAGCTGATCCCGTACGGCCGGGTCGGCGACCCGGCGGACATCGCCCACGCGGCGGTCGGCCTCGCCTCCGACCTCATGGACTACGTCGTGGGCACCACGCTCTACGTGGACGGCGGGATGACCCTGTTCCCGGGCTTCGCCACCGGCGGCTGACCTCTGTTCCGTGTCGGCCCCGGAAAGGGACGCATGCACACCACGCTCCACCTGCTGGCGGAGGCGGCGCCGCCGCAGATGCTGCCGGCCCGCTCGCTCATGGCCTTCACCCTCGCCTCGCACATCATCCTGGTGCCGCTGGGCGTGGCGCTGCCGCTGATCACCCTGATCATGCACGGCTACGGGCTGCGGCGCGGCGACGCGACCGCCCTCCTGCTGGCGCGCCGCTGGTCGGCGGTCATGGCGGTGCAGTTCGCGATCGGCGTCGTCACGGGCACCGTCCTGTCCTTCGAGTTCGGCCTGCTGTGGCCGGGTCTGATGGGCCGGTGGGGCGACGTGTTCGGGATCGGCTTCGGCGTCGAGGCATGGGCCTTCTTCCTGGAGGCCGTACTCATCGCCATCTACCTGTACGGCTGGCGCCGGCTGCCCGCCCGTACGCACTTCCTGCTCGGGCTGCCCCTGCCGGTGACGGCCCTGCTGGGCGCCTTCGGCATCCTGGCGGCCAACTCCTGGATGAACACCCCGCGGGGCTTCTCCCTCGACTCCGAGGGCAACCCCGTGGACGTGAACGTCTGGAAGGCGATCTTCACGCCGATGTTCGGGCCGCAGTACTGGCACTTCGTCGTGGCGATGCTGGTCACCGCCGGATACGTCGTGGCGGGCGTCTACGCCGTCGGCTGGCTGCGCGGCCGCCGCGACCGCTACCACCGCCTGGGCTTCACCGTCCCGTTCACGGTCGCGGCGGTCTTCACCCCGATCCAGTTCATGCTGGGCGACTCCATCGCGCGGGCGGTGTTCCAGAAGCAGCCGGTGAAGTTCGCGGCGATGGAGATCGTCTGGAACACCGACACGCACGTTCCGGAGTACCTCTTCGGCCGCCTGCATCCCGACGGGACCGTCACCGGCGGCATCAAGATCCCGCAGCTCGACTCCATCCTGGCCGGCTTCAGCCCCGCCACCGAGGTGCACGGGCTGTCCTCCGTGGCGGCGGCCGACCGGCCCACGGTGGCCCAGGCGACCCTGATCCACTGGACCTTCGACATCATGGTCGGCATCGGCTCGGTGCTCCTGCTGCTCGCCGTCTGGTACGCGTTCGTCTGGTGGCGACGCCGCCGGCTGCCCGCCTCGCCGTGGTTCTACCGCAGCGCCGCCTGCGCCGGCGTGGCCAGTGTCGTCGCCGTCGAGTGCGGCTGGATCACCACCGAGGTGGGCCGCCAGCCCTGGATCGTCTACGAGAACATGCGGGTCGCCGAGGCCGTGACCGGGGCCCGCGCCGGCTCTCTGTGGACCATGTTCGGGCTGGTCGTCGTCGTGTACGTCTTCATCTTCGGCTCCTTCCTGGCCGTGCTCCTGAAGATGCGCACCCGATGGCGCCTGGACGACGAACGCAGCCCCGAGGCAGGCGCGATGGTGACACCGGAGACCGACACCCCCTACGGCCCGCGCTCCGCCGTCGCGGCCGGCGACAGCCCCGCCCCGGGTGACGGCGGCGGCGCGGCACCGACCCGGGACGGCAGGCCGTGACCGCCGCCGGGGTGATCGCCGCCGTCCTGCTCCTCGCGGTGGCCGCCTACACCTGCGCCGGCGGCACCGACTACGGTGCGGGCTTCTGGGACCTGACGGCGGGAGGCGCGGAACGCGGGAAGCGCCCCCGGTGGCTGATCGACCACGCCATGGCCCCGGTCTGGGAGGTCAACAACGTCTGGCTGATCTTCGTCCTGGTCATCATGTGGACCGGCTTCCCGGAGTTCTTCCAGACCGTGTTCTCCTCGATGTGGCTGCCCCTGGCCCTCGCCGCGATCGGCATCGTGCTGCGCGGCGCGGGCTTCGCGCTGCGCAAGCCCACCCGCCGGATCGCCGGGCGGCGCGTCTACGGAGCCGTGTTCGCGGTCTCCTCGCTGCTCACCCCGTTCTTCCTCGGTGCCGCCGCGGGCGGGATCGCCTCGGGGCGGGTGGGACCGGGCACCGAGCCGACGGCACACGCCTGGTTCAACCCGACCTCCGTCTTCTTCGGCCTGCTGGCCGTCGTCGGCACGGCGCTGCTCGGGGCGGTGTTCCTGGCCGCGGACGCCACCCGCTACGAAGCCCCCGACCTGCACGCCTACTTCCGGCGGCGGGCGCTGGTCGCCCTGGCCGTCTTCGCCGTGCTGGGGGCCGTCACGCTGATCGTCGCCCACGGGGACGCACCGCACCTGTGGCACGGCCTCACCCACGGCGCCGGGCTCGTCCTCCTGATCGTGTCCGTACTGGCCACGCTCGTCACGGCCTGGCTGCTGCTGCGCCCGTCCGGAGCGTGGTCCCGGCCCGCGGCCGTCGTCCTGATGGGCTCGGCCGTACTCGCCTGGGGCGTGGCGCAGCGTCCGTACCTGATCCCCGGCCGGCTGACGGTGGCCGAGGCGCCGGGGGCGCCCAGCACCCTGCACTGGCTGATCGTCGTGACCGTCGTGGCCGCCGTCCTGGTCTTCCCCGCCGTGGCCCTGCTCTACCGGCTGGACACCCGCGGCGAGTTGGAGCCCCTCACCGACGCCGACCTGCGAGGGGGCGGCCCGGAACGCGAGGGCTGACGCACCGGCTTCCGCCGCAAGGGGGGACACCGCGGACCGTCATGTCCGGCACGGTCGACGGCCTCGAAAGGGCGGCGCCACGACCGTGGGCGGAAACCCCTGGGCACCTCCTACGGGGCGGAGCCCCGGTTCAGGGCCGCGTCGAGGGTGATCGCCGCGTCGATGAGGGCGAGGTGGGTGAACGCCTGCGGGAAGTTGCCCAGTTGGCGTCCTGTCAGGTCGATCTCCTCGGAGTACAGGCCCAGGTGGTTGGCGTAGCCCAGCATCTTCTCCAGGACGAGCCGGGCCTGGTCGATGCGTCCGGCCCGGGCGAGCGCGTCGACGTACATGAAGGTGCACAGCGAGAAGGTGCCCTCGGAGCCGCGCAGCCCGTCGGGCGACGCCTCGGGGTTGTAGCGGTACACCAGGCTGTCGGAGACCAGTTCCTGCTCCATCGCGTCGAGGCTGGAGGCCCACATGGGGTCCTGGGGGGTGAGGAAGCCGACGGTGGGCATGCGCAGCAGTGACGAGTCCAGGACCTGGCTGCCGTAGTGCTGCACGAACGCGCCGCGTTCCTCGTTCCACCCCTTCGCCATGACCTGTTCGAAGATCCGGTCGCGGGCGGCGCTCCAGTGCTGTGCCGGTGCGGGGCGGCCGCTGAAGTCGGCGAGCCGCAGCGCACGGTCGAAGGCCACCCATGACATCACGCGGCCGTAGGTGAAGTCCTGGGCCCCGCCGCGGGTCTCCCACAGGCCCTCGTCGGCCGAGTCCCAGTGGTCGGCCAGCCAGTCCAGCACGTGGATCAGGCCGGTCCACTCGCGGTAGCCGAGGTGGATGCCGTGCCGCTGGGCGAAGGAGATGCTGTCCAGCGCCTCGCCGTAGATGTCCATCTGGAGCTGGGTGGCCGCTCCGTTCCCGATGCGGACGGGTGACGAGCCTTCGTATCCCTCCCAGTGGTCGAGGGTCTCCTCCTTCAGGTCGGAGGAGCCGTCGACGGCGTACATGATGTTCAGCGGCCCGGTCTCCCCCGCTTCGCCGGCCCGTTCGTGGATGCGGTCGCCGAGCCACCCGATGAATGCCTTGGCCTCCTCCGTGAACCCCATGCCGAGCAGGGCGTACACGGAGAACGAGGCGTCCCGGATCCACGTGTAGCGGTAGTCCCAGTTGCGCTCGCCGCCGAGTTGCTCGGGCAGTCCGGTGGTGGGGGCGGCGACCACGGCTCCGGTGGGGGCGTACGTCATCAGCTTCAGTGTCACGGCGGAGCGCTCCACCGCCTCGCGCCAGCGGCCGGTGTAGCGGGAGGTGCTCAGCCAGGACCGCCAGAAGCCGATGGTGGCGTGGAAGAGTTCCTCGTACTCGGCGAGGCGGATCTGCCGGGGCGGCCCGTCGGCGGCGGACTCCAGCATCAGGCCGCGCTGTTGTCCCGCCTCCAGGTTCAGGGTGAGGTGTACGTCGCGGTCGCCCGAGAGGAGACGGCCCAGCCGCTCGTCGTCCGGTTCCCGGAGGGTGTGCACGGTCAGGGTGGTGCCGTCGGCGGTGAACACCGCCCCGTTCTCCGTGACGTGCAGCTCGTGCGACGCACGCCCGTAGTCGAACCGCGGCGCGATGTCGACGTCGAAGGTCATGCTGCCGCGCACGCAGCGGACCATGCGGACCAGCCGGTGCCGGTCCGTGACGGTGGTGCCGGTCAGCGGCATGAAGTCGACCACTTCGCCGGCGCCGACCTCGGTCATGAAGCGGGTCACCAGGACGGCGGTGTCGGGCAGGTACAACTGCTTCGTCGCGTACGTCGCGTGGGCCGGGCGGACCGAGCAGTGGCCGCCCTTGCCCTTGTCCAGCAGTGATCCGAACACACTGGGCGAATCGAAACGCGGACAGCAGAACCAGTCGACCACTCCGTCGGTGGTCACCAGCGCCGCGGTCTGCAAATCGCCTATCAGGCCGTGGTTCTCGATCAGCGGGTACTCGTCCATCAGGGCGTCCCTTCCGGCATGCGTCGCCGCCCGGATCTCTGCCCCCCGAACCAGCGTATGCCGGGCCCGCGGCACCGTCCCGCCGAGCCGCGACCCCGCGGCGTACGGGGTACGCCGGGGCGGCTTCCCCGGGGCCTTAGGCCGGGGCGCTCATGTCCCCCGTCGCGGGGATGCCGTCGGCGAGCCCGTAGCGCAGGTACACGGTGCCCTTCGGGCCGGCTGCCGGGGGCGCGAGGAGCGTGACGTTGGCGGGTACCGCACCGCCGTCGAACACCTTCTTCCCGACGCCGAGCACGATCGGGTGCAGCCAGAGGTCGAGCCGGTCGTAGAGCCTCTCGCGCAGGAGGGTCTGCACGAGGTTCAGGCTGCCGACGACCTTCACGTGCTCGTGGCGGTCACGGATCTCGCGCACCGCGCCGGCCAGGTCCGCGCCGAGCCGTGTGGACCCGGCCCACGAGAGGTCGGGCCGGCCGCGGGACGCCACGTACTTCGGGACGCGGTTGAAGAGCGCGGCGATCCCGTCGTCCGCGCCGCCCTCCTGGTGCGGCCAGTACGCGGCAAAGATGTCGTACGTCCGGCGGCCGAGCAGGAGGGCGTCCGTGCCCTCGTACGCGGCTGCGATCTGCGCCCCGCCGACCTCGTCCAGCAAGGGCGCCTGCCAGCCGCCGAACGGGAAACCCACCGGGTCCTCGTCGGGGCCGCCGGGTGCCTGCCCGACGAGGTCGAGGGTCGCGAACAGCTCGATGTGGATGAGCCCCATGGTGCGCTCCCTATGAGTCGGTCCGGTTTACCTATATCCTTTAGGTAAATGCATAATGACTGTCGTCAGATCGAAGGAAGGTGAAGGTTATGGCGAGAGCGGGGCTGACCCCGGAGCGCCTGACCCTGGCGGGCGCCGAACTGGCCGACGAGGCTGGATTCGACCAGGTGACCCTCTCGGCGCTCGCCCGGCAGTTCGACGTCAAGGTCGCGAGCCTCTATGCGCACCTGAAGAACTCCCAGGAGCTCAAGACCAGGATCGCCCTGTTCGCACTCGCGGAACTCGCCGACCTGGTCGCGGCGGCCGTGGCGGGACGCGCGGGCAAGGACGCCCTGGTCGCCTTCGCGAACGCCTACCGCGACTACGCCCGGGCCCACCCCGGCCGCTACGACGCCGCCCGGCTCAGGCTCGACCCGGCCACGGCGGCCGCCAGCGCCGGGGTGCGGCACGCGCGGATGACGCGGGCGATCCTGCGCGGCTACGACCTGGCGGAGCCGGACCAGACCCACGCGGTCCGCATGCTGGGCAGCGTCTTCCACGGTTACGTCAGTCTGGAGGCGGCCGGAGGCTTCAGCCACACGGCCGTCGACTCGGAGGAGTCCTGGGCCTGGACCCTGGAATCCCTCGACGCCATGCTGCGCCACCACAACCGCGACCGGGGCCGGACTCCGTCCGGGCCCCCCACCCCTGAACCGACGGGCTGAGACGATGAGCACCGAACACGACTGGATCACCACGCCCGTCACCGCGGACCTCCTGCGCGGCCACCTCGACCTGGAGCGGACCGCGCACGGTCTGCTGCCGCACCGGCTGCCGGCCTGGGCGCGGCGGCAGATACCCGACGACCGCCTGGCCGTGGCCGAGGCCCAGCCCTCCGGCGTGCGGCTCGCCTTCCGCACCCGGGCCACCGTCGTCGAACTCGACGCGCTGCCCACCAGGCGGGCATACCAGGGCTTCCCTCCCCCGGCGGACGGCGTGTACGACCTGCTGGTCGACGGCCGTCTCACCGCACAGGCCACGGTGCCCGGCGGGAACGTCCGTACGGTCACCGACATGGTCAGCCAGACCTCGGAGCTGAGCGAAGGTCCCGCGGGCACCGCCCGGTTCGCCGGTCTGCCGGCCGGTGACAAGCATGTCGAGATCTGGCTTCCGCACACGGAGATCACCGAGCTGATCGCCCTGCGCACCGATGCCCCGGTGGAACCGGCACGCGACAGCGGGCACAGGGTGTGGCTGCACCACGGCAGTTCCATCAGCCACGGGTCGAACGCCGTCCACCCGAGCGCCATCTGGCCCGCCCTGGCGGCCGCCCGGGGCGGAGTGGACCTGGTCAACCTGGGATTCGGCGGCAGCGCGCTGCTGGACCCGTTCACCGCGCGTGCGATGCGGGACACCCCCGCGGACCTGATCAGCCTCAAGATCGGCATCAATGTCGTGAACGGCGACACGATGCGCCTGCGCGCCTTCACCCCTGCCGTCCACGGCTTCCTCGACACCATCCGCGAGGGCCGTCCGACGACACCCCTGCTGGTGGTGTCCCCCCTTCTGTGTCCGGTCCAGGAGGACACCCCCGGTCCCCTCGCGCCGGACTTCGCCGATGGGACCCTCCGGTTCAAGGCCACGGGCGATCCCGCCGAACGCGCTGCCGGGCGACTCACGCTCACCATCATCCGCGACGCACTGGCCGCGATCGTGGAGCAGCGCGCGGCCGACGACCCGCACCTTCACCACCTCGACGGACGCGACCTGTACGGCGAGAGCGACCACGCCGAATTCCCGCTGCCGGACGCGATCCACCCCGGCCCCGAGGGGCACCGCCGCATCGCCGAGAACTTCGCGCGGCTGGCGTTCGCCGACAACGGCCCGTTCTCCACCGGGACCTGCTGACCGGGCAGGCGGGCGGGCCCGCCGGGGCGGGGCCCTTCCGGGGCGGGACTACCAGCGCATACGGACGTCCTCGGCCCATCCCAGCAGCCGGTCCACCGCGATCAGCTCGCCGTCGTCCGTGCGGATCGAGCCCGTGTAGTGGCCGAAGCACTGATCCGTGCGGTTGGCGAGGAGGCCGATGTCGGTGCGGGCGGAGCGGTTGTGGAACGGGGTGAACACCAGGTCCACCTGGGCCGTTCCAGGGCTGCGGATCGACCACGGCGCCAGGTGATCGGCTCGGGACCAGCGCCACTCCAGCTCTTGGCCGATCTTGCTGATCCGGCCGTCCACGCACACCGCGTTCTCCGTCGTGCCGGTACCGCGGGTCCAGCGGCCGCCGAACTGCAGCCCGACGGTGCGGCTGTCCGTACGCCCGGAGGCCGCGCCCCAGTTCCAGGCCACCGAGCGGGGCCAGCGGCCGCGCCCGTGGTCGAGGGTGCCCCAGGCGCCGTCGCCGAACTCCAGCACCTCACGGCCGATGCGCACCGTGCCGGACGCGGGCCGGGCCGTGTGCTTGGAGGTGTACTGGAAGCGGCGTTCGTCCCAGGGCACCACCACGGAGAGGGTCTCGTGCCCGGCGGGCATCGCGACGAGGAGGTCCACCTCCACCGGGAGGCCCCGCGGACCACGACACCGGGCCCGCAGGCGGGTGCCGGATCCCTCGGGGCGGATCTCGATCCGCACCCGGCCCCCGGCCGGCCGCGGCGGCCCGACCACGAGCGGAGGAGACCCCGGATCCGGAGCTCCGGCGATGGTGTCGGGGAGGCGGACGCCGAACCCGCCCGGCACGATCGCGGTGCGCTCGAACTCCCGCACAGCGGAACCGAATTCCAGGACGTAGATCGAGTTCAGGGCCAGGTAGTCGAGATCGCTCACGGTCAGGGCCACCACGTGGGTCGGCGTGGTCACGCACCAGTACTCCCACCGCTTCGTCCGCCCCCAGCCGGGAATCCGGCAGCGGTGCAGCGGCCGGCGTGACCAGCCGACGGCGGCCGGGGCGAGCGTTCCGTCGGGACGGCACAGGTCGACGGGAACGGTGATCTCACGTTCGTGCGTGGACATGGCCGGACCCTATCGCCGGAGGCCCTCGCCCACAGGTGCAGTCACCCTCTGTGTTTAACAGCCCGGAATTCGGTAACAAGATGTAGTGACAGGCAGTCAATACCCGACGAAAGGCAGGACCATGAACCTCGTTACCGTGCTCATCCTCGTCGCGGTCCTCGCGCTTGTCGGCCTTCTGATCGCGGCCCCCAGCGCCACCGTACGGCGCAACCCCTTCCCGGGCCGCCGCCGACAGCGAGCCGACCACCGCCGCTCGGGCGCTCCCCGGTCGGCCCGGGTCCCCGGTCAGCGGGGTATACAGCACCAGGCGCGCTGACCCCGGACCGTTTCCACCGTCCCGTCACCCGGGGTCAACTGCGGCCGCACGCCCCGCCGTCAGGTCGGCGGCGGGGGCGGGCGGGCCCTGCGTGAGGATCCGGGCCGCCGCGAACTCGTCGCGTGAGGCCTGCTCGGCCAGTTCCAGGTAGCCGTACGCGTCGTCGCCGACCGGAATCCGCAGCGGCGTGGGGTCCTTGGCCCCGACGATGTCGAGCACCCGAGCGGCGAAGTCCTCGGGGCGCCCGGTCTCGGGATGCTCGGCGAGACCGCGGGCGCCTTCGAGCATCTCGCGGTTGGTGGCGTCGTAGGCCGGGATCCGGCGGTGCGCCTGCGCCATGGACGTGCCGTAGCGCGTGGCGAACATGCCCGGCTCCACCACCGTGACGCGGATGTTGTGCGGGGCGGCCTCGACGGCCAGTGCCTGGCTCATGCCCTCCAGGGCGTGCTTGCCCGCGACGTACGCGGCCAGGCCCGGGAAGGCGATCCGGCCGACCACGGAGGAGACGTTGACGATGTGGCCGTGGCCCTGGGCCCGCATCAGCGGCAGGACGAGCCGGGTGAGCCGCCACGGGCCCACGGCCAGGGTCTCCAGCTGGTCGCGCAGTTCGGCGTCCGAGACCTCCTCGACCGCGCCGAACAGTCCGATGCCCGCGTTGTTGACGAGGATGTCGATGCCGCCGAGACGGTCGGCGGCGGTGCGGACGGCCTCCTCGCAGGAGGCGGCGTCCCGCAGTTCGAGCGGGATCGGGACGATGCGGCCGGGCCAGGCCGCGGCGAGGTCCTCCAGATCGGCGGTCTTGCGGGCGGTGACCGCCAGTGCGTCCCCGGCCCGGGCGGCGGCCGTGGCCAGCGCGTGCCCGAGGCCGGAGGAGCATCCCGTGACCAGCCAGCGTCGTCCCATCGTTCCCCCGTGACCAGTGAGCCGTTCCGGATGTGATGTGGTGGTGACGGCCATGGTCACGGCCCGGCGGTCGACGGTCATCCCCTTGCGCGGGGGCGTGCGGAGGCGTGCGGGCGCGCGTACGGGCGCGTACGGCACGGCCGGCCGGGCCGCGGCCGGACCGCCACGGCCCGGCGATCCGGCGTGCGGGCACCGCGGGAGGCGGGTGAGCTACTTCACCGCGGGGGATGCTCCGCGGCCGCGGTCCGGGTTGCTAGATTGTCCGGCGGCCGGTCCAAGGCCCCGGACGAGATGCGCCGTACCCGGTTACGCACGACGACGCGCGAGATGCTGCACGAGCAGCGTCATCCGCTGTCCGCACCCGGGCAGCGTCCTCGTCGAGCAAGATGGGCCGAACACCGTGACCGTTCCAGTGCCACTCACCCGCAGCCTGTACCGGACGACCGCGCACGCCGAGGGGGGACGTACGGGATCCGTCCGCACGGACGACGGACGCCTGGACGTCCGCCTCGCCCCGCCGCGCAAGAAGGTACCCGGCACCACCAATCCCGAGCAGCTGTTCGCGGCCGGTTTCGCCGCCTGCTTCACCTCCGCGCTCGCGGAGGTCGCCGCCGAGTTCGGGGCGGACGCCTCCGCCGCACGCGTGGCCTGCGAGGTCCAGCTCGGCACCACGGACACTCCGGCGGGCTACGGCCTCGCGGTGACGCTCACCGTCGGCCTGCCCGGGTGGCAGGCCGCGGACCTGCTGTCCCTGCTGCACCGGGCGGACGCGGTGTGCCCGTACTCGCAGGCCGTGCGCGGCAACGTACCGCTGACGCTCCTGGCCGTGGACGAGCCCGCCGCCGATGACCGCGCCTGAGCCCGGACCGGCCGCGCACGCCCAGGACGGTCCCGGAGTCCCGGTGCCCGAGCACGGCGCCTGGCTGCGGCGCGGCATCAGCCGCGACGGCGGACCCCTCGTCGAGGACCGGGAAGTGGTGTGGCTGCAGGCCGGGCCGTACTACGCCGACAGCCGGGGCTTCGCCGGTACGACGTCCTTCGACGGCTCCCAGGTCCGCTTCCACCACCTCACGGGCGAGCCCGGCGAAGACGCCGGAACCTTCCGGTGGGACGGTGCGAACCTCGTCGAGCGGGGCACCAACCCGGACGGCAGCACCTTCCTGGAAATCTGGACCCCCCTGTCCGCGGCCGACGGCACGTGCGGCTCCTGGTCCGGCCCGGACCACCACGTGGTGCGTGTCGGCCACCACGTGGTGCACGTCGATGCCCGCGCCGGTACGTACTGGCGGTTGTGACTCCCCCGCGAGGGCACCGCGGGCCCGTTGGGCGACAACTCACCTGCCCGGGGAACGAGTTGGCCCGCTGACCCGTCACGTCATCAGGTCATCACGTCACGGCAGGAGTCCCGCCGGGAGGTATTCCGCGTAGGGCGAGGCCGGCCGGCCGGTGGCCTCGCGGACCAGGTCCCCGATGGGATCGGAGCCCTCCGCCGGCTCCGGCGCGGGCATGCCGAGGCGGGCCGCCACGTCCTTGCGGAGGGTGGGGAGCATGGCGTAGAGGTGGTCACCGGGGCAGGAGGTGGCGTTGAAGTCGCGGTGGCCGTAGATCTCCGACGCGGGCAGTCCGTACTGGTCGCAGATGTGGGCGCACAGGTCGGCCAGCGCCGCGTACTGCGCCGCCGGCGGGGCCTGCGAGGTGTACGTCCCCTCGTTCTCGATGCCGATCGACACCGTGTTCTGGCCGACGCAGTGCGCCGCCCGAACCTGGCGGGTGCCGGTGCGCAGCTCCGCCAGGCTGTTGTGGCGTCCCTCCAGCACGAAGGCCCCCCGGCTGACGGTGAAGTGCTGTCCCGTGTCGATCCAGCCCTGCGCGTCCATGTGGTACGTCTGGATCGCGCGCGCGAGGGCGACGGCACGCTGCATCGAGTAGTCGGTCACGTTCGCCGTGGCCGTGTGGTGGACGATGATCCGCTCCGGACGGTTGGCGAGGACGACGACCGGCTCGGACGCCGCCCGCGCGCCCCAGGCGGCGCAGCCGATGATGTCGGGGACCGCGGCGGAGTACGCCCGGCCCGCCGCGGCGAGCGGCAGTGCCGTGGCGGCCGCCAGGGCGAAGGCTCCTGCGAGGACCGACCGACGGGTGTACGGAGCCGCGGCGCGCGCCGGCGGCTGGTGCAGTGCGGAGAAGGTCATGCGGCGCCATTGAAGGGACTGCGGCTCCACCGGCCGCGCAGACACACCGCGAAGCCCCCCGGACTGATCATGCGTTCGCATCGGATGTCACCCGAAGGGCTGACCAGGTCCCTTCTCACGCATGGTGCGCCGGGGCGGTTCTAACCTGAGCACGCGGCACGTTCGCGCGCTGCGGCCCCTCCCGGCCTGCCCCGAATGCAGGATTCGGGAGAGGGCCCGGCCGCCCGGCCCGCCGCCCGGCCCGCCGCCCGGCGGCCGCACGCGACCGGATTCCGGCCCGAGATGCCGAACACCGGATTCAGGACTAGCGTCTCTAAATGAGAACCGCAACTGCGGGGAACACACTCAGCCCGCAGTAGTGCTCCCGAGCACCATGCTTGAGGGATCGCGCGTCGGCCCGGAGGTCCGCTGCCCCAACCAGGTGGCGTTGACAGGGGATACGCGCGCACGCACCCATGCGGTCATGCACGCAACCGCGCTTCACCCCTTGCGCGGGAGGGCATTGCGCATCACGCCCCCATTGCGTGACACGACAACGACATGAAGGGTTCGAAATCATGCAAGCACTGAGAGTGAAGCGGCTCTTCGCGGTGTCCGCCATCGGTGTTCTGATGGCAGGTGGCGCCGCCCTCGGAGCCGCGGGTACGGCCTCGGCCGCAGCCCCCACGCACTCGGTCACCTACGTCGCAGGCGGCGGTGGCTGGGACGACGATGACGGCGACGGGTACGGCGGGTACGGCGGCCACAGGTACGGCGGCCACGGCCACGGCCATGGGCACGGCAACTACAACCACGGTCACGGCTGGGGCGGAGGCTGGGACGACGACTGCTGATCGCACCGCTTTCGGCGAGGACGGGCCGGCGCACGGACTGCACGCGCCGGCCCGTTCACGCACCCGCCCGGCTCCTGCTCGTGGCTGCCGCGGCCAGGGGGAACTCCGTCCAGACGGTCTTGCCGTCCCGGGTGTAGCGGGTGCCCCAGCGGTCGGTGAGCTGGGCCACCAGGAAGAGACCGCGTCCGCCCTCGTCCGTGGTGCGCGCACGCCGTAGGTGCGGAGCGGTGCTGCTGCTGTCGGAGACCTCGCAGATCAGGCTGCGGTCGCGGATGAGTCGCAGGGTCACCGGCTTGCCGCCGCCGTACCGGTAGGCGTTGGTGACCAGTTCGCTGACGACCAGTTCGGCGGTGAAGGCCAGCTCCTCCAGGCCCCAGCCCGTCAGCGTGGCCTCCGTGAGGTCGCGTGCCCGGGAGGCGGCGCTCGGCTCCGCGGGCAGTTCCCAGGAGGCGACCTGCTCCGGCGCCAGCACGCGGGTGCGGGCGAGGAGCAGCGCGACGTCGTCCGGTGGGTGATCCGGCAGCAGGGCCTCCTGCACCGCCGCGCAGGTCTCCTGCAGCGAGCCGCCGGGCCCGGACAGGGCTTCCCGCAGCCGTGCGAGTCCCAGGTCCAGGTCGAGGCCGCGGGCCTCGACCAGACCGTCCGTGTACAGCGCCAGCAGACTCCCCTCGGCGAGTTCGAGTTCGGCGGACTCGAAGGGCAGTCCGCCCAGGCCCAGCGGCGGCCCCTCGGGCAGGTCGGGCAGGCTCACCGTGCCGTCGGAGGCGACCACGGCGGGGGGCAGGTGGCCCGCCCGCGCCAGGGTGCAGCGGCGCGAGGTGGGATCGTAGACCGCGTACAGGCACGTCGCGCCGACGATCTGCCGGCCTCCCGGGCGTCCGTCGGCCGGCTCCTGCTCCTCTGCCAGGCGGTTGACCAGGTCGTCGAGGTGGGAGAGGACCTCGTCCGGCGCGTAGTCGAGGCCGGCCAGGGTGTGGACGGCCGTGCGCAGGCGGCCCATGGTGGCCGCGGCGTGCAGACCGTGGCCGACGACATCGCCGACGACGAGGGCGACGCGCGCTCCGGACAGGGGGATGACATCGAACCAGTCGCCGCCGACGCCGGTGGCGGGATCGGCCGGCAGGTAGAGGTGTGCGACCTCGACCGCGCTGTGTTCGGGCAACTCCTGCGGCAGCAGGCTGCGCTGCAAGGTGAGCGCGGCCCGGTGCTGCTGGGTGTAGCGGCGGGCGTTGTCGATGCACAGGGCGGCCCGGGCGGCGAATTCCTCCGCGAGCGTGAGGTCGTCCTCCTCGAACGGTTCGGGCCGCTTGGCCCGCCACAGGCTGAGCAGGCCGAGGAGCAGTCCGCGGGCCGTCAGCGGTACGACGATCAGCGAGTGCGCGTCGAGGCTGAGGGCGCGCTGCGTGCGCTCCGGGTCCTGGAAGTACCAGCCGGGGCTGCTCCGGAGGACCGGTTCGAGGATGGGCTGCTGTTCGGCGAGGCACCTGGCCTGCGGGGTACGGGGGTCGAAGCGGAAGACCTCTCCGGCGGAGTACATCACCTGGAGCGCCTCCGGCACGACCGAGTGGACGGCCATTCTGCGGACCTGTCCGCTCGCCTCCTCGGCGGTCTCGTCGCCACGGGCCACCGACTCCAGCAGATCCACCGAGACGGCGTCCGCGAGGTCGGGGACGGCTGCCTCGGCCAGCTCCGAAGTGGTCCGGCCGAGATCCAGCGTGGTCCCGATGCGGGCGCTCGCCCGGTTGAGCAGGGCGAGCCGCCGCCGGGCCCGGTAGCGGTCGGTGACGTCCTCCACCAGTTGGGTGACCCCGAGGATCTCGCCGGAGGGGTCCTCCATCCGGAACGCCGACACCGACACCACGCGCTCGTGGTCGGGGTCGCTCCTCAGACGGCAGGGCTGCTCGGTGAAGATGAGCGGGGCGCCCGTCTCCAGCACCCTGCGCAGCCTGGTCTCGATGGTCTCCACGTCCGGGCCGATGAGGAAGTCGCCGATGCGCCGTCCCCGGATCTCCGCCGTGGAAAGCTGCGTGAAACGGGCCAGCGCCCGGTTGATCCGCAGGATGCCCAGGTCGGGGGCGTGGACGGAGAGACCGATCGGGGAGCGCCGGAACAGGCCGTCCAGGACCGACCGGTCCGTCTCCCACCGCAGCACCTCCTCGGCCGGGGCCACGACGAGGAACCACTCCCGGGCCGGGCCGGCACGGACGACGGCACGGGCGCGGAAGCCCAGTTCCACCCGCCGCCCGCTGCGGTGCAGGACGGGCAGGACACCGGACCAGCCCCCCTCGTGCTCGTACGCGGCCACCGCGTCCAGGACCGCCTCACGGGCACGTTCATCGAACAGGAATTCTATGGCGGGCCGTCCCAGCACCTCCTCGGGCAGGTAGCCGAGGTGCTCCTGTGCGCGCTCGCTCCAGCCGACGACGATGCCGTGGTCGTCCAGTACCGCCGAGGCCGAGTTGTTCAGCGCGTACGGGTCCTCGGGCCCCTCGCCCGATCCCGGCGCCGGTGCGTCCATCGCTGCCACCCTTCGGCCTGCCGAACCCTCCGCTCGGCGGGCAATCCCCCGGCGGCCACCCGGTGTGGTCGGAATCCAGAGGTCGAGCGTCCGCCTCTCTCAGTATCGCCCGGCCGCCCCGGACGGCCCGCCGCTCGCTGTCAACTGGGCCTGCTCAACGGCATCGGGGTCGTACCGGCACCTCACGAACGCTCGATCCGGCGTCCGGGGGCAGCCGCGGGCCGCCCCCGGACGCCGGGAGCCATCCGAGGGCCGGCCGTCAGCCCTGGGGGGCGGCCGGTTGGGCGTCCTTGGACAGCGGCACCTCTCCGGTGTTGTCGACGTGGCGGGCGGCGACCCACACGGCCTGGTCGCGCAGCAGGTACCAGATGCTGTTGCCGTCGATGGTCTGGGCGTGCACCTTGCTGTGCAGACCGATCTCGGCGCCGTGGTTCAGGTTGCCGACGAGGGAGGAGTCGGTACTCGGATATTTCCGCAGGTTGACGCCGGACGTGCTGACGACCGTGCCGAACGGCTGAGCGGGACTGGGCATCACGACCTCCAAGGGAAACGACTGAGTGGCGGGACGTGGTCCGGGATACGGACGGGTCGCTTGCACGGTAGGGCCAACAGCCGTCGGGGCACCGGAGGCGTGCGGGGCACCACCACGACCGGCGACCGGGCGTCATTCCGATGGTTCCCGATTTCGTCATGCGGGTATGCCGGGACGGACGGACCATGAAGAGGGGCCCTCGGACCGGCGTGCGGTGCGGGGTTCAGGTGCTGGTTTCAACTGTGCGCCGTTCAACCATCGGAGGCGCCGAGATGACCACGCTCTTCTTCGACATCGGGGCGACCCTGGCGGACGGCGTTCGTGAGCCGGACGGATCCTGGCTGTTGACGCCCCTCCCGCGTGTCTCGCAGGTTCTCGACGCTCTCGCAGTGGAACCGAAGGGCATCATCTCCAACCCGGGCACGGAACAGGATGCCGCCGAGCGGCTCACGGTCGCTCTCCATGCGGCGTTTCCCGGCCGGTTCACGGACGACCGCCTCCTCCACTTCGGCCCCAAGGACAGCCGCGCGATCTTCGACGACGCCGTCGCGAGCACCGGCGGCCCGGCCGACGACTGCGTCTTCGTGGGTGAGGCCCCCGCCGAGCGCGCGTTCGCCCGCACGGCGGGCATGCGTCTCGCACCCCACCCCGTGTTCGCCCGGGCCGCCATCGAGGACCGCCCGGTCTTCTGGACGAGCATCGACGTGCCGGAGGTCGGCGGCCTGGGCGTGCTGAAGTCCGTGGCGAACGGCACGGAGGCCGTTCCCTCGCGTACCTCCTCCCCTCATCTCGTCCTCGCGATGGCGACCGGGCTCGGGGTCGAGGCGCTCCGGCAGGCGGGGTTCACGACCGAAGTGCGCGAACGGGTGGAGAACACGGCCGCGTTGTCACCGTGACGGCCCCCGGGCCGTGTCCGCGAAGCAGCGCCGGCCGCCCGCCGCCGATCTGTCACGGCAGCTCGGGCGCGGGGGACGCCGGGGCCTCCCAGACGAACCCGTCCGGGTCCGTGAAGGAGTCGGCGGTGCTGCCGAGGACGATGCGGTGCGAGCCGGTGCCGTCGACCGGGACGCCGAGGTCCTTGGCCAGGCCCCGGCGCTTGTACAGCGCCAGCTTGACGGGGCTGGACTGGCCGGGGGCGAACTCGGCGTACTTGCCGCCGAAGCTCTTGGCCACGGTCAGGCCCCGGCCGACGTAGAACTGCCTGGTGGCCTTGACGTCCTCGACGCCGATGAGCAGGACGACCTCGTCGATCTCACGGGTGGCCGGGCCGGTGTCCTTCTTCGCCGAGGTCGCGATCTTCCAGATCGTCCCGTCCGGGGCCTGGACGACACCGCCGTACCCCCACATCGACTTCACGGCGGGCTTCAGCACCGTGGCACCGGCGTCCACCGCGGCGGCGACGAAGCCGTCGACGGTGGCCGGCCCCGACACCGTGAGCCCCAGGGTGAAGCCGCGGAATCCGGTGGAGTGCGCCTCGGACGCCCGAAGACGTACGTACGAGTCCACGCCGAAGGCGCGGTAGAAGCGGCGGGCGGCCTCGGGATCGGCCACCTCAAGGGTGACGGACGCGAGGGACGTGTGGGCTGCGGTGAAAGCGGTGGTTGCCATGACCATCACGCTAGGGGCTGCGCCGCGGTCGTGGCTTCTCCATTCCTGACCGGTCCGGGGACGCACCGGTACGGGGCCCGCGCCCCCGTACGCGGACCCCGCGCACGGGGGACGTCAGGCCGCGGGCCGGCTCGGCAGCGCCGTCCCGCAGCCGCTGCAGAAGCGGGCGTCCGCCTCGATCGCGTGCCGGTGACACCGCCCGCACACCAGGTGCAGCGCGCACGACCCGGGCATGGCAGCGGGCTCGGCCGCGGTGGTGGCGGCGGGTTCCGCCCGCCCGATGCGCATGCCGCGGCGCCTGCGGTGCGCGGTGAGCACGATCAGCCCCTCGGGACCGGCCAGCAGCGCCCGGGAGGTGCCGCGCGGCAGCAGGCCGAGGAAGCCGGGAGCCAGCTGGGACACGGTGCCGTCGAGGGTGAGGGTGCCACCGCCCGCGACGACGACCAGCATCACGTCGACCTCGTCCTCGGTGTACGCCGCCCCGCCGGTGCCGGGCAGGTGGCGCACCAGGTTGACGTCCAGCTGCCGCTCGGCGCCCTCCAGCCGCCACAACGCGCCGCTCTGCCCCTGCGCCGCACCTTCGAGCAGCCCCGCCACCGCTGCGAACTCCGCGCCCCGCGCAGCCTCCACCGTCGAACCCTCCGTGCCTGTGCCGTACCCACTACACCTGCATGATCGCCCACCCGGGCCCGTGGCGGGGACCAGCGGGGCCCGGGGCCGAAGGCGCCGCTGCCCAGGGCGCGAGACGTTTCGCCGTACGGGAAGTAGATTGCAAGGGGTGGGGGAAAGCCGGGGACGCGGCAGGTTCCGACCGGACCTGACATCGGGAGCGGACATGGGAGCGACCCTCTTGGCCGTGGCGGTCGTCGTCGCTGCCCTGGTCATCAGAACCGCGGTCGCCGAGCTCAGGGAGCCCGGCAGCGGCCGGCGCCAGTGGACGTTCCTCGCCGACCCCCGCGCCGTCTCCGCGGGAGCGCTCACCGTCGTGGCCCTGGGAGCCCTCGGCTGGCTGCACGCCGGTTCCGAAGGCGCCGTCTGGGCCGGGCTGGCCGGATTCCTCGTCGCCTTCACCGTGTCCCAGGGCCGCCGGTCCCGCTGAGCCGTCCGCGCGCGGTCGGGACCGGTCCCCGTGCCGGGGTCGTCCCGGTGTCCTCCCGGCGTTGTCCCGCGGCCCACCCGGGGCCTCGTCCCGGTTCGGGCCGAGATCCCCTCATCCGTTCCCCGCCCGGTCCTCCGGCCGTTCCGCGCGCTCGTCCTTCGGCTCCTCCGCCGTCCACAACGGGTGCTCCCGCTCCGCCCAGGGCCGCTCGACCGACCCGGTACGCATTCCCCTGCGCGCCTCCGGGTCGGCGAGGGCCATCCGGATGTGCCCTGCCACCACCACTCCGACGGCCAGGGCCAGCCAGTCGTGCACGAAGGTGGCGCTCGTACGCCACACCAGCGGTGTCAGGTGGGTGAACCACATCAGCAGACCGGTCGCCAGCATGACCAGGACCGCGCCCGCGATCCACGACGCGTAGATCTTCTGCCCCGCGTTGAACTTGCCCGCGGGCCTGGACCCGGGCCGGTGGTCTCGCCGCCGCACCGCGCGCAGCCACTTCCCGTCGTGCGGCCCGAAGCGGTTCAGCCTGCGCAGATCGGTCCGGAAGGCGGGCGAGGCCAGACCCAGCAGGAAGGGGGCGGGCAGCAGGATCCCGGCCCACTCGTGAACGGTCACCACGAGGTACCTGCGGCCGACGAGTTCGGCGAGCTGGGGTACGTAGAGGGCGGCCGCGGTCGCCACGCACAGCAGCGTCAGTGCGGCGGTCGTACGGTGGACCCAGCGCTCGGCGCGGGTGAACCTGGCGATCCGCCGGTGCGGCTCAGACGGTGGGGGTGTCACTGCGCCCGTTGGACCCGCCGACCCAGGCGTCGACGTCATAGCCCCGCTCCTCCCAGTAGCCCGGTCGCACCTCGGAGGTGACGGTGATGCCGGAGAGCCATTTCGCCGACTTGTAGAAGTACATCGGCGCGACATAGAGCCGGACGGGGCCGCCGTGCGCGTGGCTGACCGGCTCGTCCTGCATCCGCAGGCAGACCAGCACGTCGTCGCGCCGGGCCTGCTGCAGGGTGAGGCTCTCGCTGTACGTACCGTCGAAGCAGGTGAAGCGGACCGCCTTCGCCCCGGGACCGACACCGGCCGCGTCCAGCAGGAGGGAGAGCCTGACTCCCGAGAACGGGGTCTCGGGTACCCGCCAGCCGGTGACGCACTGCACGTCCCGTACGACCCGGGTCTGCGGCAGCGCGCTCAGGGTGTCGAGGGTGTACGTGGTGGGGCGGTCGACCAGGCCGTTCACGGTGAGCCGGTAGTCCTGCTCGTTCTTCCGCGGTACGGAGGTGGCGACGGAGTAGTAGCGGAAGCCGCCCCCGTTGGGCAGCAGCCCGGTGAGGCCGGTCGGGTCCTTGTCCGAGGCGGCCCCGAGGAACGCCTCGATCCCGCGCTGCACGTACGGTGCGGCGACGAGGCCTCCTGCGCCGAGCCCGAGCATGCCGAGCACCAGACGGCGGCCGACGGGGGCGCCCTCGGTGTCGGGGTGGTCTGTGGTCACCCTTCGATTGCAGCATCCGCGGGTCCGGGAAGCCAGGGAGACCGGTGCGACGTCAGAATTCCGTCATGGTTCGCCCCGGGGCACCGGCGACCCGGGTTCTGGATCCCACCGCGCAGCCGAGGGCGGCAGGCCGGGCGCGTCAGTTGAGATGACCTCTCAAACCTCAGGAACCCCACCCGCCACTGTGGCATTCGGGTGATTTTCGCCGATCCAATGAATTTTCACTGTTTATGATCCATCTTCATGACAGAAAGTCAGAAGGCCCGAACGGTCCGGGACTCGGCCGACGTGGTCATCCTCGGAGCCGGGCCCGCGGGGCTCGTCCTCGGCAATCTCTTACGCGCGGCCGGTGTCGACTGCGTGATCCTCGAACGCGCCGCGCGCGAGCACGTACAGACCCGGGCGCGCGCCGGCTACCTCGCCCAGCACACCGTGAGCATCCTGGAGCGCCACGGCCTGGCTGAGGGTCTCCGCCGGCGCGGGCAGGAACACGCCGTCTGCGAGTTCCGCACCGAGGACGACCGCTTCCGGCTCGACTACAGCCTTCTCGGCAAGGGCGAGCAGCACTGGGTCTACCCCCAGCAGGAGCTGGTCACGGACCTCCTGAACCGGTACCTCACCGCCGGCGGCCGGATCTGTTTCCAGACCGGGGCGGAGGCCGTGCGCGACTTCGGCGGTACCCGGCCGACGGTCGACGTGCGCGACGCGGACGGCCGCCCGGGCCGCTGGCACGCCCGGTACGTCGCCGGATGCGACGGGCGCCACGGCGCCGCCCGGCGCTCGCTCCCGGCCGGAGCGGTACGCCGCTACCACCGCGACCACGCGGTGACCTGGCTCGGCCTCCTCGCCCAGGCACCGCCGAGCCTCGACGCCGTGGGCTACGCGGTCCACCCCCGCGGGTTCGCCGGGCACATGGCCCGGTCCCCCGAGGTCACGCGCTACTACCTCCAGGTCCCGCGGGGGACGGCACCCGGCGCCTGGTCCGGGGAACGGATCTGGGACGAGCTCGCGCTGCGGCTGGGCGCGGCCGCCCACGGCCCGCTCCGGAGCGGCCCGATCGTCCAACGCGCCGTCGTGGACCTGGAGTCCGACGTACTGGAGCCGCTGCGGCACGGCTCGCTCTTCCTCGTCGGCGACGCCGCCGGCCTGATCAGCCCGTCCGCCGCGAAGGGTGCGAACCTCGCGGTGCTGGAGGCGGAGATCCTCGCCGACGGCCTCACCGCGGCCCTCCGGCACTCCGACCCCGGGCCGCTGGACCGCTACTCGGCGCAGTGCCTGGCGTACATCTGGCGCGCGCAGGAGTTCTCGCACTGGATGATCCGGCTGCTGCACGCGGAGCCTGAGGCGGGCGGCGCGCAGGACGGTGCGGACGGCGGCTCGCCGTTCCAGGACCGGCTGCGCCACTCCCGGCTCCAGGCGCTGCGGAGCTCGCGTACCCAGCAGGACTGGTTCGCCGAGAACTACGTCGGTCTCTGAGCGCCCGCCTCGCCCACCTCGCCGAGCTCGCGGACGACCGCCCGGTCCCCCGGCCACCCCGGCGCCCGCTTCCCGCGCGCCCGTCTCCGCCGCCTCTTCGAACTCCCGCCACCCGCCCCTGACCCATTTCTGCTCTGCTTCCGTCCAGGGGCGGCTCTTCCCTGCCCGCGAGCTGTTCCACCTCCCCTCCCCTTCTCCACCGAGGCGCCTCCGTCGCCTCCGCCGCCTCCCGATGACCGAAATACACCGGAACGAGGATGCCTTCCCCATGACGACACCGACCGCGGTCACCGCGCACACCCTCGACGACACGGCCCGCCTCAGCGGGGCGGCGGACTTCGTCCGCGAGCAGGACACCGCCACCCTGCTGCGCCTCCTGCTGCCCGGCCTCGACGGCCTGGAGCTGCGGGCGCTGGCCGACCGCTGCCACTTCGCACACGCCGCCCTGCTGGTCTGTCCGCCCGACGAATCGTCTCTGCGTGAGCAGTTGGCCGCCTGTGGCCTCGACGCGTACGCGGCCGCGCAGCCGAGCGTCGTCGTCCGGGAGCGTCTGGCCGTACGCCATCGCCGTGACGCGGCGGATCTGGACGTAAGGATTCTGCGCCCCGAAGTGCACTGCACCGACGGCGAGCGCCGGGTGGTCGAGGTCTTCGCCCTGGCCGTCCCGCCCGGCTCGGAGCTCGTGGAGGTCGCCGCGCACGAGCGTGCCCACGACCACGAGGCGCACCTCGCCTTCGAGGTCGACCGCCCCGATCCACTGGTGCTGCGGGGCTTGTGCGAGACGTTCGCGCAGCACGGTGCGGTCGCCGACGGAGGCGGCTACAACCCCCACGAGGACGGCACGGTGTTCTACTTCACCGCGCCCGCCGACTCGAAGGCCGGGTACGGGCGGGTCGAGCTCTACGCGAGCGGCGACCACCGCGCCGTGCTCACCCCCCACCTCGCCGCATATCAGGCCCGGCAGCCGGCGGAAACGCTCCTGCGCCTGATGACCGGCGCGTGGACGACCCAGGCCCTGGCCGCCTGCGCGCAACTGCGGCTGCCGGAGGCGATGGACGCCCAGGGGGCCGACCGCCCTCGCACCGCCGTCGACGTGGGCGTTCTGGCCCGGGCGGTCCCTTGCGACCCGGAGAACCTCGCCACCCTCCTGCGCTACCTCGCCATGCTCGGCGTGGTCACGTCGGAGCCCGGCGGCTTCCGCCTCACCGAGCTCGGGGTGCTTCTGCGCGCGGATTCCCACGGGTCGATGCGGTCGCTGGCGCTGATGTACGGAGGTGCGTTCTACCAGTCGTTCGCGCTGCTCACCGATGCCGTACGAACGGGGCAGACCGGCTTCGAGCAGCTCTTCGGCGAGAACCACTTCGACTACTTCGCCCGCCGGCCCGCACTGGCCGAACGTTTCGACCAGTCCATGGCCGCGAGCGCGCGCATGTTCGATCCGCTCCCCCTCCACCCGGTCATCGCCGCGGCGGGCGCCGCGCCCGGCCGCCGGACGGTCGTCGACGTCGCGGGCGGTACCGGTGAACTGCTCGGCCGCATCCTGGCCGCGCACCCGGGGCTGGACGGCGTGCTGCTCGAACGCCCGCACGTGGTTGAGGCCGCCCGCCGGCACCTCGACACGTTCGGCGTCGGAGCCCGCTGCGGCTACGTGGTGGGCGACTTCGCCGACATGCCCGCCGGCGGGGCCGTGTACGTCCTGGCGCGGGTCCTGCACGACTGGGACGACGACCGCTGCCGGGAGATCCTGCGCCACTGCGCCCGGGCCATGCCCCTGGACGCCGACCTGCTCGTCGTGGAGCGGCTGCTGCCGCCGGACGGCTCGCCGTCGCTGGCGACGGCCTGGGACCTCCACATGATGTGCAACGTCGGCGGTCGGGAGCGACGGGCCGACCACTACGCGGAACTACTCGACGACGCGGGCCTGCGGCTCGTCGGTCACTCACCGCTCCCGCTGGGCGCGAGCGTCCTGCATGCCCGCAAGGCGGCCCCGGGCGCCGCGGGCGCCTCGGGCACCTCGGGCACCTCGGAGGGGGAGGGCAGGACCTCCTAGAGCCCCACCGGAACGGGTACTCGTCCCGCCACCGGCAGCGGCGTTCGACGGCCTCGGCCGTGGCGGGAACGACCACGTGGGGGGCTGACCGAGGGACACCGGATGCGGTGCCGGGAAAAACTGCTCCTGAATTGACAGTTGGGGCTCATGGGTGTCCGGGGCCGGTCAATGATGGGCCCGACATGGCCGGGGACCCTGCAGGGACGCGCTCGCGTCCACGGCCCGAGAGGCCCGGCGGACGTCGGCTGCGGGCTGCCGTGTTCACACTGCTCAGCTCCGCCCTGGCGGTTGCGGGCCATCACCTTGCCGCCGGAGACCCTGTGCCCTGGGAGCGGGTGGCGGCCGGGTCGGCGTGCGCGTTCGTGTTGTCGTGGTCCGTGACCCGGCGGCCCCCTCCGTGGTGGCAGGTGGTCACCGCCACAGGCGTTGCGCAACTCGTCCTGCACCGGGCCCTGTCCGTGAGGCAGCCGGTCCATCACGGTCATGCCGCAGCCCACGGCGTGCTGCCGGACGTCGTCCGCACGGCACACCACAGCCCGTGGGCGATGCCGGCGGCCCACTGCGTGGCCGCCGTCGTGATGGCTCTGCTCATGTACCACGCGGACCAGGTACTCAGCCGTCTGCCGGAGACGGTGGGCCGCTGGGCCGAGAAGGCTGTGGCGGCCGTGGCGGCCGTCGCGGCCGTCGCCGCGGCTTTCGGTGCTCTCCGCGGGCCGGCGCGCGGAGCAGGTCCCCGGATCGTGCAGGTACCGCCTGACGGCCCTGCCGTACGACCGGCGGTGGCAACGATGCTCTGTGACGCGGTGGTACGCCGGGGGCCTCCTGCCGGGCGGGCAGGAGACGTTCCCCTGATCCTGGCGGGCAGACACCGGTGCGGTGCGGCCCGCCCGCGTACCGAGAGGGTTCCTCACCGTGAACACGACACACACCCGCCCCCTGCGCCGCAGGCTGGGTCTTGCGGCGGCCGGCTCCCTGGTGCTGGTGGCCATGACTGCCGGCCCTGCCGCCGCGCACGCGGAGGTCACCGCCTCCGATCCACGCGCCCTCGCCGAGAACGTGACGCTGTCCTTCACCTCCGAAGCGGAGTCGGACACGGCTGGCATCTCGGAGCTGCGGGTCGTCCTCCCCACGGGCATCACCCCGGACGCCGTGACGCTGAAGGATGCCCCCAAGGAGTGGAAGCTGACGCCCACCCCGGACGGGTACGCCGTCGGCGGCACCGCTCTGGCCACGGGCACCGATGCCGAGTACAGCATCACGGTGCGTCAGCTGCCCGACGCGAAGTCGTTGGCGTTCAAGACACTTGAGACGTACGGCGACGGGAAGGTCTCCCGATGGATCGAGGTGCCCACCGGCGGGGAGAAGGTCGACAATCCGGCCCCCGTGCTCGACCTGAAGGCGGCGGCCTCCGGGGCGAAGCCGATCGCCCCGAGCGCGTCACCGACGCCGAGCACCGTCCCGTCCGCCCCGCCGTCGGCAGCGGCTGCCGCTGCTCCCCCGGCTTCCGCCGCTTCCGCTGAGAAGGACACGGGCGGCAGGACCGGAGCGGTCGTCGGGGTGGCCGCGGCCGTCGTACTGCTCGCCGTCGGCATCGTCTGGTGGTTGCGCCGCAACCGCGGCCGCGGCCAGGCCTGACCGACACGGCCGGGTCCGGTACACGGTTCGTACGGTGTACCGGACCCGGCCGTGCGGCGGCGGGCGTCTACGAGGACGACGGCGTGATGCGGACGGTCTCGCGCACCGTGACCTGGTCGATCTCACTGGTCCGCACCGTGATGTTCATGGTCCACTCGCCGGGCATGGGCAACCGCAGGTCGTAGGCGGCCCAGTACCCCTTCTGGTTCGTGAGCTTGGCGTCGATCGGGCCGATGCCCAGGTCCTCCTGGGTGAGCGTCAGCCGGAGTTCGGGAACGGTGGCGAGGCCTCCGTCCGCGGTGTACACGACGGCCTCGACCGTGTTCTCCCCCACCCGTCCCGGCTCAAGGCTGATCTGTACGCTGCCCTGGTGGTTCGCCGTCCCCATGTCGAACGGGACGGTGACCACCCGCACCTGCGGCTCGTGCCCCGCGGCTGCCTTGGCACTCCCGGCTGCCGCCCGGCTGGGCTGGGTTCCTGTGAGCACGGTGGTGATCGCCAGAACCACCACACCGAGTACGACTTCCACGGCCACCGTCCGACGCAGGCGTCGCCGGGATGCGTCGGCGGGCGTAACCGGCCGCTGGGTGTCCGTGCCCTCTGCCTCGCCTCCGCGAGGCGTCTCGGGCCGGCCGCTGGGTTCCGCCGCCGCCGGGACGGACGGCGCGCCGGCCGTCTCCCTCACCCGCTCGGGCGCGGGCTCACGGAGCTTCAGCTTCAACTTCCGCGCGGCCGCAGGCGCTTCACGCACGAGGCGGGCGGTCCACCGTCGTGAGAAGAACGCCACGCACAGCACGACGGCCACGGCGGCCACCTTCACGACGAGTGTCCTGCCGTACGACGTCGTGGTCAGGGCTCCCCAGGAGCCGACCTGCCGCCAGGACTGGTACACCCCGGTGCCGACGAGAACGGCGACGGCGGCGAAAGCCAGTGTCGAGAACCGGCTCATCGCGGCCGCCGGAATCGCGGGGGCGGTGTCGCCCCGGCTCCGGAGGAGCAGTACCACCGTGATCAGGCCGCCGAGCCAGACCCCCATGGCCAGCAGGTGTAGGACCGCCACGGGAACGGCGAGGAGGACCTGGATGCCGGCGGAGGCGTGCTCGGCCGCGGCCCAGGTGAGCGCCAGCCCGAGGGCGAGTACCGCCCCGGCCGGCCGGGCGCGGGAACCGAGGGCCTGCGGCTCGGCTCCGCCGTCCTGACCGCGGAACCGTACGGCCGACCGCTTGACGGCCACCGCCGCCACGGCGAGCAGCGCGAGCCTGGCGAGCAGTGCTCCACCGGGCCGACCGGTGGCCGTTCGGCTCCATTGGGAGAGGTCGAACGCCGACGTCAGCGGGCCGGCCGTCTCGTACGGGCCACGCAGCAGCAGGAGGGCCACGGTGGACGCCACCAGCATCACCCATCCCACCGCCAGCTGTCGGCGCACCGGACGAAGCGATGCCGCGGCGGGCCAGCACACGACGACGAACGCGGTGACCCCGACGAGGAGGGCGAGCCCGCTGTAGGCGACGTAGCGGACGAAGCCGTACAGGCGGCCGACCGCCGTGTCCGTCGGCGAGCCGGTCGGGACGACGGCGGCGGTCTCGGACGGCTCGCCGACGGAGAAGACGAAGGCGCCGGAGATCGGGTGGCCGTCGGCGGAGACGACCCGCCAGGCCACCGTGTAGGTGCCCTGGGGCAGTTCGTCGGACAGGTCCACCCGAGCGGTGTTGTCCTTGCCGTCCACGTGCTCGGCCGGGCGGGGGTTGACGCGCTCGTTGCCCGGCGACAGCACGCGCACCGAGTCGTCCGAGAAGCCGACCGACTCGGTGAAGGTCAGCGTCACCGCTTTCGGTGCCGTCTTGAGGACGACGCCGTCGCCGGGGTCGGAGCCGCTGAGGCCGGCATGCGCGAAGGCCGATCCGGCGCCTCCGACGATCAGCGCGAACACGGCGGTGAGCAGGGCCAGAACGGTCAGTGAGGTTCCGGTGCGAGGCGATCCTGGGCGCATGAGCAGGCAGCCTCCGAGGCGGCGTCGATGGTGGCGCCACCGCCCGGTACCGGGCTCGGGCAGGGCAGGACGCATACCGAGATGTGGACGGTAGTGCCGCCGGCCAGGTCAGAAGGCTCGTTGCGCAACTTCCGCTAAAGAGTGGTCACCCCGGCTGTGTGTGTAACAGGAAGGTATTAAGGGGCGGCGGAACGGAACGGCCGGCCGGCCCCGACGGGTCCTCGTGTTCAGAAACGCTCGCTCGTACCGACCATCGATTCCGAGGATGCAACGATGCGCGTTCACCAGCTCACCTTCGCCGCCCTGGCCGTCGCCGCCGGCCTCACGCTCACGGCGTGCCAGAACGGCGAGGACGGCACAGCGCAAGGCGGCCCGTCGCCCTCGTCCACCTCTTCCAGCAGCTCCACCGCGCCCGCCGCGCCCGCCCCGGCCACGAGTTCCGACGGGAAGGGCAAGACTGCCGGCACGAACACCGGCTCGGGCTCGGGCTCCGGCGAGAGCGGCAAGGCCGGCAAGTGCCGCACCGACGACCTGGAGATCACGGCGATCGACAGCACCGTCGGCGGCGACACCGACGGCACCGTCGCGGTGCAGCTGAAGAACCGCGGCGGCGGGGACTGCACGCTCTCCGAGTACGCGGGCGTCGACCTGAAGACCAGCGCCGGGACGCTGTCCGCGAAGCGCACCGGCGAGCACCCCGGTCCGGCCGTCCTCAAGAAGGGGACGGCGGTCTCCTTCGGCGTCACCTACCCGCTCAACACGTCGGGCGGTTCCGGCGTGCGCGTCACGGGGCTGACCGTGACCCCGCCGGACGAGACGAAGTCGGTCACCCTCGCCTGGCCGGGCGCAGCCACCCTGCCCGTCACGGACGGCTCCGGTTCCGCGGTCGAGGTCGGCCCGATCGGAAGCGCGGGCCAGGGCGGCTGACCCACGCAGGCGTCGGCGGCTCGCGACCATCCGGGTGGCCTCTGCCCGGCTTACGGCGCTGTACGGTCGCGCCGCACGCGCGGCAGCGCGAGGATGCACGGGCCCGGTTTCCCCTTCTTCGCGGCTGGAGACTTCAGTGCTCGAACGCAAGCGGCTCAAGGGCCGCACCCAGGTCACCTTCATCCTCCCCGAGGAGACCCCGCACGGGCCCGTCAGCGTGGTCGGCGACTTCAACCACTGGAACCCCGCCGCTCACCCCTTGGCGCCGCGCGGCGACGGGACCCGCGCCGCGACGGTCGCCCTCTCCGCCAACACCGCCCATTCCTTCCGCTACCTCGCGGTCGACGGCCACTGGTTCGACGACGAACAGGCCGACAGCCACGACGGAGTCAACAGCCGCGTCCACACCTGACCTTCGGCCTGCCGACGGCCGCCCGTGCCGTCGGCAGGCCACCAGGTGGACTACCCCGCCCTACCCTTCAGGGTCCGGTCGTCCTGCGCCTGCGCCGGGGCGTCCGCGTCACCGAGCCGTGCGGTGCGCAGCCGCTCCCGGGCCGCGGCCAGCGCGGCGTCTATGTCACGCGTCCCGGTCGTCACGCACAGTGTGTAGACCACGTCTTCCATCCGCTGCCGCACCGGTTCGTGACGGCTCACCGCCTCAGGCTCGGACACCCTCTCGTACTCCGCCACCAGGCGTGCCAGTACCGCGGGGTGAGCCATCATCACGATCTCGCTCCTTCGTACACGCCGCCGTCACAGGCGGCTCGCCGCCACCGATGCCTCGTCTGCCCCGGACCGGTGGACCCATGCGCCACACGCGTTGACGCGCGTCTCCCCCTGTCGCGCAGTCAGTCGTCCGGGCCGCGGATACCGCCGCCGGGCCGCAGACGGGAGTACGACCTGTCGTGCGACCGGCTGCCCGAACCGGCCGCGAACGCGCCTCGGGACAAACGGCATTGCGTGCGCCGGCGCTCCGGGGAGGGCCGGCCTGACGGGCCTGCTTCACTTCAGGTGCCGGTCGCAGAACCTGACCCCTTCCTCCACCTCGAACCACGGGGTGCCGACGTGCCCGCCCATGTTGGCGTGCAGCGTCTTCTCCGTGCTGCCGAAGGCGTCGAACAGGTTCAGGGCCCCTTGCCGGGGGTTCCCTTCGTCGTCCCACTGCAGCAGGAACAGCAGCGGGATGGTGACCTGCCGTGCCTCCTCGCGCTGGGCGCGGGGAACGTAGCCCCCGGCGAAGAGTCCGGCGGCGGCGATGCGTGGCTCGACCACCGCCAGGCGGATGCCGACGGCCGTCCATCCCGAGTACCCGACCGGGCCGGCGATCTCGGGGAGCGCGAGGAGGGCGTCCAGGGTGGTCTGCCATTCCGGGACCGCCTTTTCGACCAGCGGGCCGATGAAGGACTCGAAGATGTCGTCGACCGGCTCGCCTGCCTGCATCGCCCGGCGGAGGTCGGCGCGTGCCTGCTCGTCGGCGGCGGAACGGGGTCGGTCACCGCACCCGGGGGCGTCGATGGCGGCCACCGCGTAGCCGCTCGCCGCGGAATGCCGGGCCCGTGCCGCCAAGCGGGCTGCCGCCCTGGGCAGGCCGTTGTTGTGAGCCATGAGGATCAGCGGGACCGGTGCGGCGGAGGCGGGCGTCCACAGGGTGCCGGGGATCTCGCCGAGGGTGAATGCGCGTTCGAGGACGCCGTCGTCGAGGCGCTGCTCGGAGGTGAAGTGCATGGTCGTGCCTTTCGGGAGGGCTCGTATCGGCGCTCCCGGACGACCTATCGCCCGACCGTGACCCCGGAGGGGAGCACCCGTGTCGATACTGCGTTCACGGGTACCACCTCCTCTTTCTCTCGCACGGCCTCCGGAAACGTAGCAGCGGTCGCCGCGGTGCGCCACACGGTTTTCCCGCGGGCTCGCTCCGTGGTCGGACTCGTTGGTGGGGGGTTGTTCGATCGGCCCCCGGTTCCGCGTCGAGCCCGGGAGGATCTGTGCCGACGGCTCCCCACACCCGACCGAGGAGACCCACGGATGACGAAAATGCCCACCGCGGCGACAGGCGGTGGCGATTGCGTGTGCCGCGAGACCGCGTGCAAGGTCACGGTCACCGGAGATCCCGGCACCCGCTGCCCCGGGGCCGCACGGTGAGCGGCGGGGCCCGGTACACCGTGCCGGTCGACGTCCACCTCATCCTGCGCCGCGACGGCGAAACCGGTCCCGAGGTACTGCTGTCCCGCCGCGCCGGGCCGGTGTACGCGTCCGGGCTGTGGCACCTGCCGTCCGGGCACCTCGACCCGGGCGAGGACATGCTCGCGGCGGTGATCCGGGAAGCCCGCGAGGAGACCGGAGTGGTGATCGACCCCGAGGACGTGACCGCTGCCGTCACCGTCCACCATCGCCCTCCGGTGGGCGCCCATTCCCGGATCGGCGTGTTCTTCGAGGTACGGCGCTGGTCGGGCCGGCCGGAGGTGAGGGAGCCGGACCGGTGCGACGGCATGGGCTGGTACCCGCTGGACGGGCTGCCGGACCCGATGGTGGCCTACTGCCGGGCCGGCCTCGACGCCTACCGCGCCGGGCTGCCCGCCGCCGTGCACTTCCAGCGGCCCGGCGACCCGATCCGGTACACCCGCGGCGACCCCGACCGCAGCCGTCCGCTGCCCGGACCACCCGTCGGCGGCGCGGAGTTGCCGCACCGACTGCGAACGTTCGCAGAGCAGGCGGTCGGCCGGATCACCGAGGCGGTCGACGCCTCCTGGGCGCGCACCGGAAGCCGGGTGTGGCTGATCACCGGCGCCGGCGGCGGAACCTGGTACCTCAAGCGGCACCGGGGACCGAAGTTCCACGAGCGGGAGGTGGCCGCGTACCGGAGGTGGGTGCCGGCACTCGGCGCACACGCTCCCCGCCTCGTCGCGGCCGACCCCGCGGCGTGCGCCGTCGTCGTCACCCCCCTGGCCGGACGGCCACTGCACGGCATGGTCCTCGATGCGGCCGCCGAGGCAGGCGTCCAGCAGGCGTTGGGCCGTCTTGCCTCCGCGCTGCACCACAGTGCCCCGGAACAGCCCGTCGGAGCGGCCCCGGCCGCGGCCGGGGTGAAGGGCCGGCTGGACGCGGCCCGGCCGTGCCTGGCGGACGGGGACGAGGACCTGGTCCTCGCCCTGGCCCGCACGTACGAGGACCTCCCGCGGCCGGCCCTGGTACCGACGCACGGGGACCTCCAGTACCGCAACGTTCTGCTCGGCGAGGACGGCGAGCCACGGCTGTTCGACTTCGAGCGGTCGGAGTACGGCACCGCCACGCGGGACATGGTGCGCCTGAGCGGCACCTGGGACGGCCGGCCCGACCTGCGCGCCGCGTTCCTCGCCGGGTACGGCAGGCCGCTGACCCCGGTCGAGGAGCTCCGCCTGGACTGCGAGTCGGCCTTCGACGCCGTTTCCGGTATCGCCTACGGCAGCACCCACGCCGACCCGGAAGTCGCCGAACGCGGCCGCCGCACCCTGCTACGCCTCCGTGTCACAGGGCGCCCGTAGGCGCCGCGCGCCACGTACCCGCTGGTGACGGCGCGGGGGTGAGGCCGTTCTCGCCCCCGCTCTCGGCATCCTGGACGGCATGGCCGACACAGCCAGGGGCGAGGGCGCCCAACAGGCCCGAGGTGTGGACGAACAGACCCGGCAGGGAGGCCGAACGGCCGCGGGACGCAGTCGATGTCGTCATAGTGTGAACGCCGCGCACTAAGTGACGCTATGTTGCAGGCATAGCACCGACAGCAACGAAGGGTCCACTGCCATGGCTCGCCTCAACTTTGCTCAACTGGCTCTCGCCTTCGCCCTCATTCACGCCGTCGACGAAGTCCGCCGTGATCCGGCCGTGGTCAAGGCGGCCAGGCAGTTCATCGAAGACAGCCTCCAGGCGATCCGCTCCAGTGCTGCGGTGGCGCGTGAGGCCCAGTCCTCCTGGCGTCGCCACAGGCCGCCGGCCCAAGGCGCCGGGGCCGGGACCGGTGAATGAGTTCAGCGCGGAGGCGATGGGCCTCGTGATCCGCGAGTACCGCCTGGACCAAAGTCCCTCGATGACCCAGGACGAGTTGGCCAGGCGGGCCGACTACGGGAAGGGTGGCGCGGTCTCGATCTCCCGGATCGAGCACGGGCTCATCAGCCCCAGAGAGCACCGTCTGGCCGCCATCGCCCTCGCCCTCCGGCTGACGCCCGAGCAACTCAAGCAGGAGGCGGAGGACCGAACCAGGTCCCTCGCTCATCAGCGGGGCCAGCGGCCCGTGAAGCTGCGCGAACAGGTCGCGGAGACGAAGCGACGCTACGCCGAGGTCAACGAGAAGGCGGCCCAGCGGTCGAAGATCACCCAAGAGCACGGGGAAGCCTTTTACCGCGTCCATGATGTCGTCCGCGACGAGTTCTTCATGAGGTTCGTGGAGCTGGCCAAGAGCATCAGCGGGGCGCCCGAGCCGGAAAGACCGCGCCAGGAGGAGATCGAGAGCGCGGCCAGGACCCCTACGGCGATACGTATCGGAGCCATGTCCGCCGGGATCGCCAACGCCATCCGGGGGGCCACCGCCGGAGGTGCGGCCGGGGCGGCAGTCGGCGGCGCCGCGGCCTACGGCGCTTTCACCGCGGCCGCGTTGTTCGGTTCCGCCTCCACCGGAACGGCCATCTCGACGCTGTCCGGGGTTGCCGCGACCAACGCGACGCTGGCCCTCCTGGGAGGAGGCACGCTGGCCGCCGGCGGTGCGGGCATGGCCGGCGGGATTCTCCTGCTCACCGGCATGGTCGCCGCTCCGGCGGCAGCACTGGCAGCCGCCGGGTTCTACGTCTTGAGGCGGCGCCGGAACAAGAAGGAGGAGGAACGTCTGCGAACCGAGGTCGAGGCTGCGGAGGCGGCGCTGGACCAGTCGCAGCAAGGGTTCGACGCGATGATCGAAGTGCTGCTCCGTGCCCCGGACATCGTGGAGTACGTAAGCGTCCACGGCACCCACGCCCTTGAGAAGTGGAGGGCCGGTCTGCCGCCGGAACCCCGGGACTGGGCTTCGCTCGGGCAGGACGGGCAGGAACGGTACAAGGGGTTCCTCAGGGTGGCGGGCTGCCTCCTCGCCGTGGGCAGCATCAACGTCAGCGCTCTCCTCACGGCTGAGCCCGACGCTCTGCGCGAGATGGACGCGGCCATCGACGAGACGCTGCGGTACGCGGACAGGACCATCAGGTCGATCGTCTGAACACGCAAACCGGACCATGGCCGACCAGGCCTTCCGCTGCTCCCGGGCCCCCGATGACGGGACGACGGCTGCGGTGTCAGTCCTCTGAAGTAGTCTTCCGGCCACCGCACACCGACTCGGAGGACCAGAAGAATTGACCGGCCTGTCTGCTTTCCCGCTGCCTTTTCAGGCATCCCGTTCCCTGTCGTTCGCGACGCCCCGAACACTGCGGGAGGTCCAGATGATGCAGTGCAGCGCGCACATTCGGGCCAAGCCGGGATGGTTCGACAAGATGAACGACGCCGACATCGTCGCCCGATGGACGCGGGAAGCGGTCGCCCAGGGCCTCACTGAGGCTCAGGTGCGTTACGTGCTTGCCGAACTCGTGCATTACGCCGCCCTGCGGGACGGGCGAACCGGCGTCGAGGTGTCCGCCGTCGACGGGGTCTGGCAGTCGGACACTCTGGTCGACGACAAGCTCCGATCGCGGCTGCGCGAGGCGGTTCGGGTGCTGGAACAGGTTCCCGAGGCAGAGCAGGACTGGCATCCCGGATCCGACGGTCAGGTACTGGATCTGGTCCACCCCTCGCTGTTCTGCTTGGTGAGAGAGGCGAGCGGCGCGCACGATCGGGCTTGGCAGAGCCCGACCGACCGCTATTCGAAGTACGAGTTCTCGGAGAAGTTCCAGTGGCTTCCCACGGACGTCGACATCAGCGACGACGGCGATGCCACCTTCTGTTCGTACGTCAACAATGTCCACCCCGAGACCCACCGCGAACTGGTACCTGTCCTGGAGGACTTGTTCGCCCGCATGCGGCCGCTGCTGGAGAACGTGCTGACGGATCTGCGCCATCCGCGGCCCTTGCGGATCGAGGCCGATCCCTACGGGTGGTACGACTCGGAGCCGGAGTATCCCGATAAGTCCGCCTACGGTGACCGTGAGGCCTATCGAGAGGCCCTGGGTGTGTGGGAGCAGGCCCACGACGCATGGTGGGAGAACCGGCGCCCGGTCATCCCGGACGCCCCGGCCTTCACCATGCCCGACTCGCCCGACGCATCCGCCCGGGTCGACCTGCGGGGCCGCCGTCTCCAGGTCATCGTCAAGCTCGCCACCCTTCATCTCACCCCGGAGAAGCCCGAGTACGCCGGCGGTTCCTGGCACGTCGAGGGGATGATGAACGAGCGGATCGTATCGACCGGTATCTACTACTGGGACAGCGAGAACATCACGGAAAGCCGGCTGGGTTTCCGGGCGGCACTCGACGATCCGAACTACGAGCAGAACGACGACAACGGTCTGCGTGAGGTCTACGGCCTGGAAGACGAAGACTCGCTGAACCAGGTCCTGGGATCCGCGTCGACCCCGGCGGGCCGCTGCCTGGCGTTCCCGAACATCCTGCAGCACCGCGTCGACTCGTTCCGCCTCGCGGACACCGCTCGCCCGGGGTACCGCAAGATCCTCGCCTTCTTCCTGGTCGACCCGTCGGAAAGAATCGTCTCGACATCCGATGTGCCACCGCAGCAGCCCTGGTCCGATACGTCGACCATGACGCTCGAACAGGCGAAGACCTATCGTGAACAGCTCATGCAGGAACGGAAATTCTTCGTCGCCGAGCACAACGAGCAGCTCTACGAACGCGAATTCTCCCTCTGCGAGCACTGACACCGCGGACTCGGCTGCCTGACGGCCGGACCGCCCCGCCTCGGTCACCGCCCAGGCAGGGCGCCGGTCGTCGCCCGGAGAGCCTTGCCGTCACCCAGTGGACGGACGTGGTGAGTTGGCCCGGACCGGCTCAGACGCCGGAGGAGACCTCGGCCTTCTCGTGCGACCCCGTGCGCTCTCCCCCGGACGCCCCCAGCCTCCGGTTGCGCACGACCGAGGAGAAGAAGGACCCGGCGATCAGGACGACGCCGACGAGACCCGTGATGACCTCGTGGATCTCGTACTGGATGGTGACGAGCAGGATGATGGCGAGCGCGCCGATGGCGTAGTGCGCGCCGTGCTCCAGGTAGACGTAGTCGTCGAGGGTGCCCTGGCGGACCAGGTAGACCGTCAGCGAACGGACGTACATGGCACCGATGCCGAGGCCGAGGGCCATCAGCACGATGTCGTTGGTGATGGCGAAGGCGCCGATGACGCCGTCGAAGGAGAAGGAGGCGTCGAGGACTTCGAGGTAGAGGAACATGAAGAAGGCCGCCTTGCCGGCCATGGCGACGGCCGTGACGGGCTTGCCGCTCTTCTTGGCCTCCTCCTCGGCCTCGTGCTCGGCCTCCTCCTCTTCCTCCAGCTTGTTCTCGAAGTAGCCGGAGAGGCCGCCGACGATCATGTAGGTGATCAGGCCGAGGACGCCGGAGACCAGGACGGTCTGCGCCTTGTCCACGTGGACGCCACCGTGCTGGTGGGCGTGGGCACCGACGGTCATCGAGGCGACGACCAGGACGATCAGCGCGATGCAGGCGGACAGCATGTCGACCTTGCCGAGCTTGGCGAGCGGGCGCTCCAGCCAGGCGAGCCACTTGATGTCACGGTCCTCGAAGATGAAGTCGAGGAAGATCATCAGGAGGAACATGCCGCCGAAGGCGGCGATGGACGGGTGGGCGTCCGTCACCAGCTGCTCGTACATCTCCTTGTCGGAGAGGGCCAGGTCGACGGCCTCGATGGGCCCGATCTTGGCGCTGATCGCGACGATCACGACGGGGAAGACCAGCCGCATGCCGAAGACCGCGATGAGTACGCCGACGGTGAGGAAGATCTTCTGCCAGAAGGCATTCATCTTCTTCAGGATCCCGGCGTTGACCACCGCATTGTCGAAGGACACCGAAATCTCGAGAATGGACAGGATCGCCACGATCCCGAATCCGGTCCAACCCCCATATAACAACGCTGCGACCAGACCGAGGGCGGTCACCGCGAACGACCAGCCGAAGGTTTTCAGAAGCACTGACTCCCCCATCGTTCTGTGCGCGGCTCCCCCGCGCCGTACCTGACTTTACGAAGTATTGACCCGAAGTCCAGAGCGATGCCCCCAGCTCCGACGCGTACAGGCCAACGGCCAGGCCTGGACACCGCACCGCGCTTTCCTGGGCCGGTCGGCGGAATCAGTGGGCCCAGGGCAGTCGTACGGCCTCGGTCTCCGGGTCGCCGAGGAGGGCTTCGACGAGTGGGGCCGGGCCGGCGAGCTTGGTGGCCCACAAGTCGTAGTCCGTGCACAGGATCCAGGACCGGTCATGGGCCCAGAAGTTGGATGGAGTCCACCACTCTTCGTCGGGGTGGTCGTACAGGGCCTTGGCGTCCCCGAGACGGCCGGCCCGCACGTGCAGGTGGTCGAAGTCCTCGGCTCCCTGGCCCAGTGGCGTGTAGTAGGCGAGACAGGGGGTGTCCGCGCCCTGAGGGCTCCACTCGGTGAGGATCCCGATCAGCCGGTTCCAGTCCGCACGGGCCAGGGTGCCCTCGGACGGGCCGGTGATGCCGAGCGGCCAGCCGCCCCGATCGCGGAGCGAGGCGAAGGACGTGTAGCAGGGCAGGCGGCCCTCGGCGGCCACGGGATCTCCGGTCCGGCGGGCGAGCTCCGCCCAGCGTAGACGGCGCCAGCGCGGCCCCGGGTGCTCGCCTCTGGACGGCGCGAAGGTGTCCGGGAGGTCGGTGAACACCTCCGCGGGGTCGAGGCCCGGGATGATCTCCAGGCCGCCGCTCTTGCTGTTCAGGAACGCCCGCCGGTACTCGACGTACGGCATGTCGAAGGGCCCGAGTTCGTGCTCGTACATGGAGTGGAGCACCCAGGCCGCGTCGGGCATCGCCGGGGGCATGAACCCGGTGAGCCCGTCGTCGCCGGCCAGTTCCCGCAGCCCGTCGGTCTCGGCGGACGCGACCAGCGGCCAGCAGGCGGCCGCCTGAGCCGCGGAGGTCTCGTCCATCGGTTCAGCATAGGGGCCCGGAGTCTGCCGCCGTTCAGGCGGCGGTTCGCCGCCGCCCCCGGGCAGGTCACCAGGCAACGTCCCGGTAGTCCTTGAGCAGCACGCCGTGGATGGGGCTGCCTGCCTGTCCCTGGACGATGGGGTGGTAGATGCGCGCAGCGCCGTCGATGACGTCCAGGGGCGGACGCCACCCGGTGGCGGCATGCCGCTCCCGGGCGGGCAGCGGCTTCTCGTCGGTGACCCAGCCCGTGTCCACGCTGCAGGTGTGGATGCCCCGGGCCGCCAGGTCCGCCGCACTGGTGCGGGTGAGCATGTTCAGTGCGGCCTTGGCCATGTTCGTGTGCGGGTGGCCGCTGGTCTTGTTGCGGACATCGAACTGGCCCTCGACGGCCGAGACATTGATCAGGTAGCGGCGGGCATGCGGGGACGCCTCCAGCAGGGGCAGCAGGCGGTCGGCGAGCAGGAACGGCGCCACGGCGTTGACCAGCTGGACTTCGAGGAGCTCGGCCGGTTCGACCTGGCCGAGCCGCAGGGTCCAGGAGTTGCTGGAGCCCGTCTCCTGCAGGAGCCCTGCCTCGTCGGTGCGCTCCTGCAGGTCCGAGGCCGGGGCCGGAGTCGGAGCCGGTTCCGTGGTCGGCTCCGTGGTCGGCGCGAGGGCTCCTTCGGCCCCGCGGCGGACGCCGGCCAGGGCGCCGGAGACCCGGGCGCGTGAGGCGAGTTCTGCCGTCAGAGGGAGTGCCGCGGTATGTGATCCGGGAACGGCGAATCCGGGGGCGGTCCAGATCTCCGGGGCGGTGGCGGGCTGGGCCGTCGCGACGGCGGCGGCCTCAGCCGCTGCCAGCGCACGGTACGCCCGGGGAGACCGGTGCAGTGTCTGGGCCGCGTTGTTGACCAGGATGTCCAGAGGTGCGGCCTCGTCGAGCAGGTGGTCGGTGAGGGCGAGTACCTGTCTCGGGTCGCGCAGGTCCAGCGCGGCTATCCGCAGTCGGTGCCACCAGTCGGCCGCACCCGGCGCCGCGGCGAAGCGGTTCGCCGCGTCCTGCGGGAAGCGGGTCGTGACGGTGAGTTCCGCTCCGTCACGCAACAGCATGAGGGCCACATGGAAGCCGATCTTGACCCGCCCACCGGTCAGCAGCGCCCGCCGGCCGGTGAGATCGGTCCGGGCGGTGCGCCGGGCGAGGTTCTCGTCGGCGCAGCCCGGGCACAGCTGGCCGTAGAAGTGGTGGACCAGCCGGTAGTGGTTCTTGCAGACGTAGCAGCGTTGCGGACGGTTGAGCAGTCTGGGTGGCTCGTCGCCGTCCGGTACGCGACCCGGCGTCCGGCGGGTCACTCCGCCGGGACCGCTGTGCCCTTGGACGTACTCGTGCACGGACAGGCCCGCCCGGTGCCGGGTGTCGGCCGACAGTGCCGTATCCATGATCCGGTCGGGCGCTCGGGTCACCGTGTCGGCCAGCAACTCGGCGTCGGCGGCGGCCCGGACGGCTCGTCTCGCGGCACGCCGACGACGCCGCCCGTCCCGGACGAGGTCACTGGCGGCCTGTTCCAGCAGGCGGCGCCGCTCGTCCTCCAGCGACAGGTGGCGCGCCTGCTCCAGCAGGTCCAGGCAGGCCTGTATCGGCTCGTTCTCCATGGGATACCCCTCCGTGTGGTGTGTCGTCGGCGGCTGCGCCGTGAGCGCCGTGAGCATCAGTGGATGCGCGTCAGGACCGGAGTGCCGACAGGGCGTCGAGGGCAGCGCGGAGCGACTGCTCGTACTGAGGGCGGGAAAAGGCCAGGATGCCGAGGGAGTCGTGGTTCCAGTCCCGGGAATTGTTGCGGAAGCCCGACCACGTCACGGTGGTGTCCGTGACCGTGATGTGCGCCGTCAGCGCCCAGCAGTCGTCAATTCCGCACGTGCACGACAACAGCAGCGTTTCTCCCCGCTCTGCGCCGTGCGGCACACGGTCGGGTTCGCCGCCGAGCAGGTTCCGGGCGGACAGGAGCGCCGGATATGCGTACGCGCCTGCGAGCAGCGGAACAGGGTCGGGCGCGAACTCGGCGGCTCGCTCCTGCTGTTCTGCGAACGCGTCGGGAAGCTCCGCCCTGCGTACCAGTTCCAGGAACGGAATCCCATCCACCAGGAATTCCACCGCAGAGGGCGTCTCGCCCCGGCCCTGACCCCCGCCGGATTGGGGAGCCACACGAAACTCGATCGAATGCATGGCGGTCACATTAGCCGGTGATCGATCCGGCATGCGGAGCGCTCGGCAGCCGTCGCCACCTGCGGCAGGGCATCGAATCGTCCCGGATCCGGAGGACGAGGCAGCAGGGGGAGAACAGGTCATGCGGGCTGCCCGCCGAAGCAGGACGAACCCAACCGGTCCAGACTGGGAATGGTCCACGACTCGCGCTGTGCACTCTTCGCCGAACGAGCCATCACGGCCTCTTGGCAGGAACAGGGATGGAGCCTGGATCCTGATCGCTCACGGTATCGCGACGCCCCTCTCGTCGTGCGCCATTTTCTCATGACGCACACGGAGCCGATTCAGGACACGGCGGGGCTGGACGTGCGGTTCCGGATATCACGGATCGGCCGCACCAGCGTGGTGGGCCGGGCGGTAAGTCGGTTGCGACCGCAGGCCGGCTCCTGACACGGTGCGGTTCCCGCCCCTGCCACGAGGTTCGTATGCCGATCTACTTCTATGGCGCCGAGGAAGTTCCCTACGGCTGCTTCTCCAACTTCTCCGCACATGGCGTGGACCTCGACGGATACTGGTGGCCGACCACGGAACACTATTTCCAGGCACAGAAGTTCACCGGCACCCGCCACGCCGAGCTCATCCGCCGGGCCGGCACCCCGCTGCGCGCCGCGGAGCTGGGCCGCGACCCGTCGAAGCCGATGCGGCGGGACTGGGAACGGGTGAAGGACGACGTGATGCGCCGCGCCGTGGCGGCCAAGTTCCGTACGCACACCGACATCGGCGCGATCCTGCTCGCCACGGGAGACGCAGAGATCGTCGAGGACACGACGTCCGATCACTACTGGGGACGCGGCCGGACGGGGACCGGAAAGAACATGCTCGGCCGGATCCTGATGCGTACGCGCAGTCGGATCCGTGCCGAACGCGGCGAAGCAGGTGACGGGCGCGCTCCCCGGGGACGCGTCAGCTGGCCGTGAGGGGAAGGTTTCCTGTCGCCGCTCTGGCAGCGGCAGCCCTCTTGGGAGAAATGAGCTCCACCTTTGCGTTCTTCCCCGCCTCGTACACCCCTGACACTGGTTTGGGGCTGATCGTTGGTGTCGGGAATCCGCCAGAGGATGGTGCCCGTTCCTGCTGGACTGGTGGTCGCACTCTGCATGTGATGTCCGCGGCTCAGGACGGGATTCATGTCTGCAACAACCACCGCTTCTGCCCAATCTCCCGCACCGCCGGATCGCTCGGCTTCGGCTTCCTGGCTGGCTGTGATTGCGGTGATGCTGGGGATCTTTTCGATCGTCACCGCTGAGATTCTGCCGATCGGCCTGCTGACCTCGATCGGATCGAGTTTCACCGTCTCGGACGGAATGGCCGGTCTCACGATGACCATGCCAGGATTCCTGGCCGCGGTTTCAGCCCCCTTGGTCACGGTGGCCACGGGGCGTATCGACCGGCGGGTCATGCTGGGGGTGTTCATCCTCGTGCTGGCGCTGGCCAATTTCCTGGCCGCCACAGCGCCGGACTACTGGCTGGTCCTGGTCTCCCGCGTCATGGTGGGGGTCACCATCGGCGGCTTCTGGTCGATCGGAGCCGGGCTCGCCCGCCAGTTGGTGCCTGCCGAATCCGTAGGCCGCGCGACCTCGGTGATCTTCTCCGCGGTACCGCTCGGCTCCGTACTCGGGGTACCGCTGGGCACCCTCATCGGTGACATCGCGGGCTGGCGGACGGCGTTCCTCGTCATGGGCGGCTTCACGCTGGCCGTCCTCGCCCTGCTGCTCCTGGTCGTCCCGCCGCTCCCCTCCGACCAGACGACGCGCCTCGACGTCCTCGGCGGCATGCTCCGGAGCGTCAACACCCGCTTCGCCCTGGTGATGACCTTCCTCGTCGTGCTCGCTCACTTCGGCACGTACACGTACGTCACCCCCTTCCTGGAGCAGGTGACCCAGGTGAGCTCGGCCCTCATCACGGTCTATCTGCTCGTCTACGGAGCAGCCGGAATCGCCGGCAACTTCCTCGGCGGATCAGCGGTGGGGCGCTACCCGCGGGCGACCTTCGCCGCGGCCGCCGCGTTGATCGCCGGTGCGACCCTGCTCCTCCCGGTCCTCGGCCGGTCGGACGTGGGAGCGGTGGCACTGCTGATCGTCTGGGGCGTCGCCTACGGAGCCGTGCCGGTCTGCTCGCAGACCTGGTTCGCCAAGGCTTCGCCCGACTCCCCCGAGGCGTCCTCCGTCCTCTTCACCGCCTCCTTCCAGGCCACCATCTCCATCGGAGCCCTGGTCGGAGGGGCCGTCCTCGACCACTCCTCGCCCTCGACGGTCATGGTGCTGGGCGGACTGGCAGCCGTCCTGATGGTGCTGGTGGCCTGGGCCCACTGGGCGGGGAGGTTCCCCTGGCCCAAGGCTTCGTAGCCACACCGGGTCAGGTGCAGCCATCCTGCTCGGGACGTGCCCACAGCGTTTGCCTTTCGTCCGGTCGCGCCGCCTCACCGGGCTCTCCGTGCCGCAGGCGAGCATCGTGAGCCTGCGTCCGGCCCGTACCTGCGGCACGGCTCCGTAGGCGCCGGCCCGGGACTCAGCCGAGGGCGCGGTCGAGGTTGAAGGCGGCGCTGATGAGCGAGAGGTGGGTGAACGCCTGCGGGAAGTTGCCTAGTTGTTCGCCGCTCCGGCCGATCTCCTCCGCGTAGAGGCCGAGGTGGTTGCCGTAGGTGAGCATCTTCTCGAAGGCCAGGCGGGCATCCTCCAGGCGTCCGGCACGCGTGAGCGCCTCGACGTACCAGAAGGAGCAGATCGAGAACGTGCCCTCGGCGCCGCGCAGGCCGTCCGGGCTGGCCTCCGGGTCGTAGCGGTAGACCAGCGAGTCGGAGACCAGATCCGTGGTGAGCGCATCCAGGGTCGAGAGCCACTTCGGGTCGGTGGGCGAGATGAACTTGGCCATCGGCATCATCAGCACGGACGCGTCGAGTACGTCGTCCCCCAGCCCTTGGACGAACGCGCCGCGCTTCGCCGACCAGCCGTCGCGCATGATCTGCCGGTAGATCGCGTCCCGGCTCCGCTGCCAGCGCGGAAGATCGGCGGGCAGGCCCCGCCGGTTGGCCATCCGGATGGCCCGTTCGATCGCCACCCAGCACATCAGCCGCGAGTAGACGAAGTTCCGCCGGCCGCCCCGGGTCTCCCAGACGCCCTCGTCGGGCTGGTCCCAGTGGTCGCAGAGCCAGTCCACCACCGCGCCGACCTCGTCCCAGTGATCACTGCTGATGGGCTGCCCCCACTTGTCGTAGAGGTAGACCGAATCGATCAGCGCGCCGTAGATGTCCAACTGGAGCTGCTTGGTGGCGGCGTTCCCGACCCGCACCGGAGCGGATCCCAGGTGCCCTTCGAGGTGGAGCGGCTCGGATTCGGGCAGTTCGGTGCGCCCGTCGATGCCGTACATGATCTGCAGTGGACCGGTGGGGCCGACGCCCCGCATGATGCCCCGGTCGGAGAGGAAGCCCATGAACGCCTCGGCCTCCGTCGTGAAGCCCAGGCGGAGCATGGCGTAGATGGCGAAGGCCGCGTCGCGGACCCACACGTACCGGTAGTCCCAGTTGCGCTCACCGCCGACCCGTTCGGGCAGGCTGGTCGTCGGTGCGGCCACGATCGCACCGGTCGGCACATAGGTGAGCAGCTTGAGCAGCAACGCGGAGCGGTGCACCATCTCCCGCCACCGGCCGCGATAGCGCGAGCGGCCCAGCCAGTGGCGCCAGAACCGGACCGTCGCCTCGAACTGCTCCTCCGCCTCGGCGTGCGGACAGGCCTGCGGGCGGACGTCATCGCTGATCTTGTCGAGGGCGAAGACGACGGACTCGCCTTCGAGGAGCTTGAAGTGCGACCCCACGTCGGTCCCGTCGCTTTCGAGCGGCACGGTGGAGGTCAGCGCCAGTGAGATCGACGGGGCTTCGAAGACGGCTTCGTGGACCTGCGTGCGTACGGTGTGCGCTTCGGCGCCGTAGCCGAAGCGCGGGGCCACCCGTGTCCTGAAGGGGAGGGTTCCCCGCACGCATATCACCCGGCGGATCAGCCGGTGCCGTGACGCCTCGCGCGACTCGTCGACGACCGGCATGAAGTCCTGGATCTCCGCCACCCCGTCGGCCGCGTAGAACCGTGTGATCAGGACGTTGGTGTCGGGGAAGTAGAACTGCCGGGTACGCGCCGGCACCTCGGCGGCCAGCTCCCACGATCCGCCTTTGTCGGCGTCGAGGATGGACGCGAAGACACTCGGTGCGTCGAAGCGCGGGCAGCAGTACCAGTCGATCGTTCCGTCGGTCCCGACGAGCGCGGCGGTGCGGAGATCACCGATCAGGCCGTGCTCGGAAATCGGCAGATAGCGTGCACCGTCCACTCCCCCGGATCCGGTGCCGAACTCCATGCCGGCCTCCCTACCGTCTCGCCGTGAGCAGGTGCGGGAATGAAGAAGACTGTGTGTTTCATGGTAGAACGCCTCGCGGTGCGACACGATGTGGCGCCACGACCACACAAGGTGGTGACGTCCGCCTTCGTCCGGAACGAGGATGGTCCACCGCGACGATCCGATCGAGCAGCGCGGCGACGCCCGCGCCGGGTCCGGCGCTCCGACGGCCGACTGCCCTGTCGAGAGGCTGGTCGTTCGGGTGCCAGTGGGGTCCGGGGCGGGATCGCGGTGTGGGACCGGGTAGGCGTCGAGTATGAACGCACACACCCCCGACGCCTCGGCCGTGACCGGGCGGACCGCAGTACTCGACACCGCCTCGACCCGGTGGCTGACCGCGCTGGACCGGCTCGAACGGACCTCGGTGGCCGATCCGGCGATCAGAGTGCTCCAGCGGGGCATCCGCGCGCTCCCCCTGGGCGGACTGCGTGATCTGCTGCGCGGCAGGCCGCTCGGGCACCCCCTGCATCCCGTACTGGTGCAGGTGCCGATCGGATGCTGGCTCTCGTCCGCCGTGCTGGACGTCGTACCCGGTACGCAGCGGGCGAGCACGACCCTCACCGCCGTCGGACTGGCCGGGATCGCCCCGGCAGCGGTGGCCGGCTGGGTGGACTGGGCGGACCTGCCCCCCGAACAGGCCCGGGTCGGCCTGGCCCACGCGGCCTCGAACGCGGCCGCGGTGGCCTGTTACGCCGTGTCCCTGACGTCGCGGCTGCGCGGCCGCCCGGCGAAGGGCCGGCTCTGGTCCCTCGGCGGGCTGGCCGCCGTCGCCGTCACCGGCGCCCTTGGCGGGCACATGGCCTACCGCCGGGCGGTCGGAGGGTACCCGGCAGCATGAGCGGCACGGGCCGGCTCCCCTCCCCCGGGCTCGGCCTTCGTTTCACGAGCCGGACTGCGTGGCGGCGTGGTCCGGATGGCCGTGAGTGCGGCGGATCGTACCGTCGACCTGTCGATGAGCCGGGTCGGCTCACAGGTCGTCACCCGCGGCATCATCGCCCCGACCATCCGTCTCGGCCGATCGCGCGGGATTCACTGCGCGGAGGATGTCGGGGCGTTCCGGCCGACGGGGCTCGCTTCCGGCAACGGCGGTGTCGGCCGGTTCCGGCGCCGGCGCAGCCAGACGTACAGCAGCAGGCACGGAAGGAGCACCCCGAGGAGGGTGAGGGTGAGGAACGCCGTGAAGCTGCTGATGTGGGTGACCAGCCAGGCGAAGTTCTGCCCGAAGAAGCCGACCACGAAGGACAGCGGGAGGAACACGCTCGCGAGGATCGTGAGCCGTTCCATCGTGGCGCTCTGCCGAAGGTTGATCTTGTTCTGCTCCACGGAGATCACCGCGATGTTCGCTTCCAGGACGGTGGTCAGGAGGTCGCGCTGGGCGGCGACCTCCTCGTTGACGAGCAGCAGGTGATCGTGCACGTCACGCATGTACGGCTGGAGCGCGGGCGGCGTCCTGCCGGGCTGCAGTCTCCTGGTGAGGACGGCGAGCAGCGGGTGTACGGCCCGGTAGAAGTCGGTGGCCTCGCGGCGCAGGGAGTAGATCCGTTCGGTCGGGGCGACGGCCCCGGAGAACACCGTGGCCTCGATCTGCTCGATGTCGCGCTCGAGCTCGCCGACGACCGGCGCGTAGCTGTCGACGACCTGGTCGAGGATCGCCCACAGCGTGGAGGAGCTGCCGGTCTTGAGCAGTTCGGGGCGGCTCTCCAGTCGGCTGCGGGCTTCGTGGAGCTCGCTCGCGATGCCCTGGCGGACGGTGATCACGAAGTGGTCGGCGAGGAAGACGCTGATCTCGCCGGTGTCGATCTCCTCGCGCTCGTCGTCGTAGCGGGCCGTGCGCAGGATGATCAGTTCTGTGCCGTCCTCGTACTGCTCGGCCTTCGGCCGCAGGTGGAAGGCTGCGGCGTCCTCGACGGCGAGCTCGTGCAGTCCGAAGATCTCGCGGACCCGGTCCAGTTCCCCGGGAGACGGTTCGAAGACGCCCAGCCAGACGAATCCGCCTTGCCGGCAGCGCGCGGCCGCCTGCTCCAGAGGCATGGCGCCCTCGTCCTGTCGACGCCCATCGCGGTAATGTGCGCAGTCGACGATCATGGCCTTCCTCCTCGCGGCCGACCGATGTGCGCCGCCTCGTGCCCGCCGGGGCGTGGCGCGCCGTTATGGCCCCACAGCAATAGATGCTCCTCCGACTCGGCAGAGATGTCCTCGCAGCCGTCCGGGGTGACCGCCCTCCGGGGTCGATTTCGCTGGTCACGAAGGCATGGGCGGACGAGGCGGCGCCACACCGCGCGGGATCCCGAGCTCGCCGCCCGGCGGCTGCCAGGCCAGGACGACCCACAGCTCCGCATCACGCACAAGGGCCGCCGCGGCGGCCTTGTGCAAGACGGCCGGGCTCCCCGGGGTGCCCGTAGCACCGATCACGACTTTTCGTACGGCCTCTTCCCTCTCCTCTCACGCGGATGTCCACAGCCGATACGGAACCCTGATGCCGCCCCGGTCGGGGGGCCGTCAGCGATCCGTATGGACTTGACCCGCCGCCGTAAAGGTCCCGTCATGGGGTGGCCGCACGTGCGTGCGGGCGGGGATAGCTTCGTCGTCGTGCCCTGGACCGCCTCCCCGCGTCCGGGGCCTCAACCGTCACTCGTGGTTCCTCTGGGAGGGCCTCATGTGTTTGTTCCAGTACGAAGACGACCCGGAGCCTGAAGAACGCGTCCCGGCCGGGCCCCTGTACGTACCGGTCCTGCCGGGAAGGGCGGAGGTGGTGGTACGCCTGTTCCGCACCCCGCTGGGCGCGCGTACCGCTGTGGGCTTCACCAGTGCCGAACGGCTGGCCGCGACGCTCGGCGCAGGCCAGCGGTGGATCCGGCTCTCCGAGTCCGCGCTCCGCGCGATGACCGAACCGGTCGGAGCATCGCTGCTGACCGTCGACCCGGCCCTCACCGCACCTGCGGTGACGGGGACGGCCACCGCGGCGGCTACGGGGGCGGTCACCACTCCGGTCCCGCAGGCTCCCGGGACCATTGCCCGGACCGTCTGAAGGGAACCGCACCATGTCCATCGCCTCCCTCCACGAGGTTCCGGCCCGTGCCGGTGAACTGTCCGTGTGGCCCGCCTCCGCGACCCTGCTTCCGCACGGTGACGTGGCCGTCGGCGGGGTGTCCCTCACGGAGATCGCCGACCGGTTCGACACTCCGGCCTACGTTCTGGACGAGAGTGAGGTCCGCGAGCGGTGCCGCACCTACCGCACGGCCCTCCCCGAGGCCCACGTCCTGTACGCCGCCAAGGCCTTCCTCTCCCGCGCGATCGTGCGCTGGGTGGAGGAGGAAGGACTGGGCCTGGACGTCTGCTCCGCCGGGGAGCTGGAGCTCGCCGTCACCGCCGGGTTCCCGCCCGAGCGGATCGTGCTGCACGGCAACGCCAAGTCGCCCCGCGACCTGGAGGCGGCGCTGCGGCTCGGCGTGGGGCGGATCGTCATCGACGGGCCGTCCGAGATCGCCCGGATCGCGGCCGCCGTCGGGCCGGAGGGGCACCAGAAGGTGATGGTGCGGGTGGTGCCGGGCGTCTCGGCCGGGGGCCACGAGAAGATCCGTACCGGTACGGAGGACCAGAAGTTCGGCCTCTCACTCACCGACGGCTCGGCGCAGGACGCCATCGCGCGCATACTCGGACAGCCTCAGCTCGAACTGACCGGCCTGCACTGCCACATCGGCTCCCAGATCACCGAGGTGGAGCCGTACCTCGTCGCCCTGCGCCGCATGGTCGGGCTGATGGCCCTCATCCGCGACACGCACGGCATCGACCTGCCCGAGCTGGACATGGGCGGCGGCCACGGCATCGCCTACCGGCCCGGCGAGTCCGCCCTCGACCTCACCGCCCTCGCCCGCGGCCTGCGCACCGAGCTCGGCGAAGGCTGCGCCGCCGCGGGCCTGGCCGTGCCCCGGCTCCTCGTCGAACCGGGGCGTGCGGTCGCCGGGCCGGCCGGGGTCGCCCTGTACCGCGTGCTCGCGGTCAAGCACACCGGCGAGAAGGTGTTCGTCGCCGTGGACGGCGGGATGAGCGACAATCCGCGGCCCGCCCTGTACGGGGTGCGCTACGCGCCCCGCCTGATCGGTCGGCACTCCACCGCCGACGCCTGCACGGCCACGGTCGTCGGCCGGCACTGCGAGGCCGGGGACGTTCTCGCGGCCGATGTGGAGCTGCCGGGCGACGTCCACCCCGGTGACCTGATCGCCGTACCCGTGGCGGGCGCGTACCAGCTGTCCATGGCGTCCGGTTACAACATGGTGGGGCGTCCCCCGGTGGTCGCCGTCCACGAGGGCACGTCGCGGGTGCTGGTCCGGCGCGAGACGCTGGAGGACTTCCGCAGCCGGGACATCGGCAGCTAGGGGGCCCGCCGGGCGGCTCAGCCGGCGTGGACGTGGGGGCGGCGGGACCGGTCCGGTTCGGCTTCCCGGATGACCTCGCGGGTGACGGGGGCGACCTCGCCCTGGCCGAAGAGGAAGAAGCGGAGGAAGTTGGCCATCGGGTTGCCCTCGGTCCACTCGAAGTAGATGTGCGGGCGCTGGCCGGTCTCATCGCGTACGTGGAGCAGGAGCGCGGCCAGGGCGTTGGGGATGCTGGAGCTCTCCAGGGTCAGGACGCGGTAGCGGTCGTGCAGCACTTCGCCGCGTACGCGCATGCCGGACTCGAACTCGGACGCGTCCAGGACGGTGACCTCGACGAACATCACGTCGTCCCCGGCGGGGATGTCGTTGTCCGCGCGGATCTGTTCCTTCTTCTGCCGGTACTCCTCGCGGTCCCGGTTGTCGGGCTCGTTCGCGATGAAACGGATCGTGCGGTTGGCGGTGTCGCGGATGAACCGCTGGGCCATGTCGTCGAACTCCACGTGCGTGACGCGCAGCTCGAAGACGCGGGCCAGACGGGAGAGGAGGGAGAGGGCCATGATGCCGGCGATGAAGCAGGCGCCGATCTTCACGCCGTCGGGACGTTCCACGATGTTGATGGCGGTCGTGTAGATGAAGACGGCGGAGATGATGCCGAAGCCGATGGTCCAGCCGCGCTCCCCCGCCCGGCGGGCGGCGATGGTCACGGCGACCGCCGCCGAGGTGATGAGAACGAGGACACCGGTGGCGTACGCGCCGCCCTGCGCGTCCACGTCGGCGTTGAAGATCCAGGTCACCAGGAACGCGACCAGGGTGAACACGATGACCATGGGGCGCAGGGCGCGGGCCCAGTGCGGGGCCATGCCGTACCGGGGCAGGTAGCGCGGCATCAGGTTCAGCAGGCCCGCCATCGCGGAGGCGCCCGCGAACCAGAGGATCAGGATCGTGGAGATGTCGTAGACCGTGCCGAAGGCGGAGCCGAGGTACTCGTGGGCGAGGTAGGCGAGGGCGCGGCCGTTGGCTTCGCCGCCCGGCTCGAACTGGGCGGCCGGGATCAGCAGGGTCGTGATCAGGCTGGAGCAGATCAGGAAGATGCTCATGATCACGGCCGCTGTGGTCAGCAGCTTCTTCGCACCGCGGATCCGGCCCGCGGGCTTCGCATCGGTGTCGTCCGGATCGCCCTTGACGTGAGGCATGACGGCCACGCCGGTCTCGAAGCCCGACAGGCCGAGCGCGAGCTTCGGGAACACGACGAGTGCGATGGCGATCATCATGAAGGGGTTGCCGTGCTCGGCGGTGAGCGCGGTCGTCCAGTCGGTGATGACCTGCGGCTGCGTGAACACGTTCCACAGCCCGACGGCCACGACGACGACGTTCAGGCTGAGATAGGTGGCCACCAGGACCACGGCGACGCCGATGGCCTCGCTGAACCCCTTCAGGAACACCCCGCCCAGAAGCGCGATCAGGATCAGGGTGATCACTACTTCGTGGCCGTGCAGGGTGCTGGTGAGGTGCGGGTTCTCGACCATGTGCGCGGTCGCGTCCGCCGCGGAGAGGGTGATCGTGATGAGGAAGTCGGTCGCCGCGAACCCGAGCAGGGTCAGGACGAACAGCTTCCCCTTCCAGAAGGTCAGCAGCCGCTCCAGCATGGCGATGGAGCCTTCGCCGTGCGGGCTCTCCTCCGCGACCCGCCGGTAGACGGGCAGCGCGCCGAAGAGGGTCAGCAGCACGAGCACGATGGTCGCCAGCGGCGACAGCAGACCGGCCGCGAGGAAGGCGATGCCGGGCTGGTAGCCGAGGGTGGAGAAGTAGTCGAGACCCGTCAGGCACATGACGCGCCACCACGGCCGGCCGTGGGGCTGGGCCGCCGCCTCCTTGGCGGCGGGCGAACTGTTCTCGGCGGTCAAGCCTTCCAGCATCCACGCGCGCAGGCGTGACGTGCGGGCAGGGGTGGCCATCGTGGGGTGCTCCTGTCGTACGCAAAGAATCAGCCATCGACACCGACGACTGAGCAAGCGTACGCAGACTGATCACTCATGCACGCGAGCGAGCAAACCCTGACGCGTCCTTAACGCAAACAGGGCCACCTGTGGCGTAGCGGACGTACTTCCCTCGCACCCGGAAACCCGGCGGCGGCGGGATGAGCGGCGATACTCACCCGATGGACTCCGGGTGGCCGCTCGTCCGGCGCCGCCATCGCCCCGTCCAGCCGGACTCGGCCGGCGGGGTCGGCGTGGTCAGTGCGTCGCGCCCGTCCCGGGGACCGGCGGCTCGGCCTCCGCCATGATGCGGAAGCGGAGGCGGCAGATGACGGCGTCGGTGTCGCGCCGGACCGCGTGGGCGACGACGGAACCGCGCTGGTTCTGGAGCAGCCGCTGCCAGAGGCGGGCGGGTTCGGTTTCCGGGATGAGGACGGTGATCTGGGCGTCCGGGTGGGTCTGCGCGAGCCTGCGGACGTACGCCGATACGGGGCGGCCCAGCGAGCGTGTCTCCGGGGAGAGTTCGGTCAGCTCGACGCCCGGCTTCCACGACTCCCAGTCGCGGCGCAGGGCTTCGGCCGCCCGCCGGTCCTCCGCCGTGGGGTGGGTGACGGTGACGGCGAGGACCTCGTCGCCGAGGGAGCGGGCGGCGGTGAGGGCCTGGCAGGTCAGGCGGGACAGACCGGAGACGGGGACGACGACGAGCGAGTGGGACCGGTTCGGCGGCTGCGGGACGCGGCCCAGCTCCAGCCGCTCACCGATCTCGGCGTAGGCACGGTGAATCTTCTCGAAGGCGAGGACGATCAGCGGCAGGGCGAGGACGATCAGCCAGGCGCCCTCGGTGAACTTGGTGGCGGTGACGACCACCGCGCAGACGCCGGTCAGCAGCGCGCCGAAGCCGTTGAGGGCGGCCTTGGTCCGCCGGCCCCCGGGGCGCTCGCCGTACCAGTGCCGGACCATGCCGACCTGGCAGATGGTGAAGCCGACGAAGACGCCGATCGCGAAGAGCGGAACGAGGGTGTTGGTGTCCCCGCCGGAGAAGACGAGCAGGGCGGCGGAGACGAGCGCCAGCCAGACCACGCCGTGGCGGTGGACCTGCCGGTCGGCCTTGAGGGCGAACACGTGCGGCAGGTGGTTGTCCCGGGCCAGCAGGCTCAACAGCACCGGAAGACCGCCGAAGGAGGTGTTCGCGGCGAGCGCCAGCAGCACCATGGTGGCGAACTGGACGACGTAGAACGCCGCGTTGTGCCCGAAGGAGGCGTCGGCGAGCTGGGCGAGGACGGTGACGCCCTCGACCGGCTGGAGGTGGAATCGGCCGATGAGGACGGACAGGCCGATCAGCATGGCGCCGAGCAGGGCGCCGAGCGCGACCTCGGTGCGCTGGGCGCGGCGGGCGGCCGGGGCGCGGAAGGAGGGTACGGCGTTGGCGACGGCCTCGACGCCCGTCAGCGCCGAGCAGCCGGCGGCGAACGCCTTCAGCAGCAGGAGTGCCCCGACCGCGGTGGCACCCTCCCCGAGGGCGGAGTCGTGCCCCGCCGCGGAGGCGGTGCTGACCGGACCGTCGCGGAAGAGACCGACGGCGATCATCGCCAGGATCGACCCGACGAAGAGCGCGGTCGGGACCAGGAAGGCCTTGGCGGAATCGACGACCCCCCGCAGGTTCACCGCGGTGACCAGGACCAGGACCCCGAGGCAGATCCAGACCCGCTCACCGTGCAGGCCCGGGAAGGCCGAGGTCAGGGCGGCCACGCCGGCCGTGACGGAGACGGCCACGTTGAGGACGTAGTCGAGGATCAGCGACGCGGCCGCGACCAGGCTGGTCCGCCGTCCCAGGTGCCGCTTGGCCACGGCGTAGGACCCGCCGCCGTCGGGAAACGCGGCGATCACCTGCCGGTACGAGGCCACGAGCACGGCCAGGAGCGCGGCGATGGCGAGGGTGACCGGGAGGGTGAACCCCATGCCGTACGCGCCCGCGGCGGCCAGGACCAGCACGATCGACTCGGGCCCGTACGCCACGGACGCCATCGCGTCGAGCGACAGCGCGGCCAGGCCTTGGAGAGCGGTCAGCCTGTGGCGGTCCCCGGCTCCGGTGGCGCTGGCGTCCGGGGGCTCCTCAAGGCCCGGTTCCTGGGCGAGCGCGGTCGGTTTTCCTACGTGTACGGCCATGTCGCCGGTCCCTCCGAATGAGCAAAGTGAGGACAGCGTCGGAGCCGCGCGGGGCGGCGAACAGCGCCCTTGGCGCATTCCATACGTCCGGCCCGCCCCTCTTCTCGCATTCCATACGTGCGGGTGGGACCGGCGTCAGCGGTCCGTCAAGAGGCGGCGCCCCGCGGTGCGCCGGCGCTGCGACGGGGCAGGCTTGACCACGAACGGCTCGTCCGGACGGGAGGCCTCACGTGTCCGGCTACTGGTTCCGGCTCCGCGCCCCCCTCGCAGGCGTCGCGGCCCTCGTGCCCCCCTTCGTCGCCGCGCTGGCGCTCGTGCCCTTCCGTACGGATCTTTCGGCGACGAACGAGGCGCTGATCATGGTCGTCGTGGTGGTCGCGGTCGCCGCCCTGGGTACGCGGGCGGCCGGGCGCGCTGGCCGCGCAGGCCGGGACCGCCCTGGACACGGCGGGCCTGCCTCACCAGGTCTGATGCCCTGCGGGCGGCCTGCACCGTCAGGGTGGCGTTAAGGCTTCCCGCGCCCTCGTATGGACCCCGTCAAAGTGTCTTAACACCCGGGTGGAGACGCGGTTGTCTCGTCATCGGCCATCTGGCTGATTCATTTCTTCCACTTCACTCAGGAGCTCGCGATGGCCGATCTGGCCTTCGTCGTCACCACGGTCGCGGTGTTCGCGCTGGTGGCTCTCATCGCCCGGGGGGTGACCAAGCTGTGACGGTCGAAAACGTCGTCGGCCTCGTCGTGGCCGTCTCCCTGCTCGGTTACCTCGTCCTCGCCCTTGTGTACCCGGAGAGGTTCTGAGCACTGCTATGAGCCCCGTAACCGCTGGTGTGCTCCAGCTGCTCGCGCTGATCGCCGCGCTGGCTCTGGCGTACCGTCCCCTGGGCGACTACATGGCCCGGGTCTACTCCTCCGAGAAGCACCACAAGCCGGAGAAGTGGATCTACAAGGCCATCGGCGCCAACCCGTCGGCCGAAATGCGCTGGCCCGCCTATCTGCGTGCCGTCCTCGCCTTCTCCGCCGTCAGCGTCCTCTTCCTCTACCTGATGCAGCGCGTGCAGGGCATCCTGCCCGGTTCGCTCGGCTTCTCCTCGATCGACCCGGACCAGGCATTCAACACCGCCGCGTCGTTCGTGGCGAACACCAACTGGCAGTCGTACTCCGGCGAGCAGGCCATGGGCCACGTCGTGCAGACCGGCGGCCTCGCGGTCCAGAACTTCGTCTCCGCCGCTGTCGGCATGGCCGTCGCCGTGGCCCTCGTACGGGGCTTCGCGCGCTCCCGCACCGGCGAACTCGGCAACTTCTGGGCGGACCTGGTGCGCGGCACCGTCCGCATCCTGCTGCCGATCTCCGTCGTGGGCGCACTGGTCCTCGTCGCCTGCGGCGCCATCCAGAACTTCGCCGGCATCCACGAGGTCGGGCAGTTCCTGGGTGGCACGCAGCAGTGGAACGGCGGCGCGGTGGCCTCGCAGGAGGTCATCAAGGAGCTGGGCACGAACGGGGGCGGCTACTTCAACGCCAACTCGGCCCACCCCTTCGAGAACCCCACCCCCTTCTCCAACCTGTTCGAGGTCTTCCTGATCCTGGTCATCCCCTTCGCGATGACCCGTACGTTCGGCCGCTTGGTCGGCAACCTGCGCCAGGGCTACGCGATTCTCGCCACCATGGGCGTCATCTGGGTCGGCTTCACCGCTCTGATGATGTGGACCGAGTTCGCCCACCACGGCCCGGCCTTCGAGGTCACGGGCGGGGCGATGGAGGGCAAGGAGACCCGCTTCGGCGTCGGTGCCTCCGCGATCTTCTCGGTCGCGACGACGCTCACCTCGACGGGCGCGGTCAACTCCTTCCACTCCTCCTACACCGGTCTCGGGGGCGGCATCCAGCTGCTGGGCATGCAGCTCGGCGAGATCGCGCCCGGCGGTGTCGGCTCCGGCCTCTACGGCATGCTGATCATGGCGATCATCGCGGTGTTCATCGCCGGCCTCATGGTCGGCCGCACCCCCGAGTACCTCGGCAAGAAGATCAGCACCCGCGAGATCAAGCTCGCCGCCTGCTACATCCTCATCACCCCCGCCCTGGTGCTCTGCTTCACCGCGGCCGCCATGGGCCTGCCCACCCCGGGCGACTCCATGACGAACTCCGGCGCGCACGGCTTCTCCGAGATCCTCTACGCCTACACCTCGGGTGCCAACAACAACGGCTCCGCCTTCGCCGGCCTGAACGCCGACACTCAGTGGTTCAACAGCACCATCGGCATCGCCATGCTGCTCGGCCGCTTCCTGCCCATGGTGTTCGTCCTGGCTCTGGCCGGTTCGCTCGCCGAGCAGAAGCCCGTCCCCGAGACCGCGGGCACCCTCCGCACCGACAAGCCGCTCTACGCGGGCCTGCTCGTCGGCACCATCCTCATCATCACCGGTCTGACCTACTTCCCGGCCCTGGCGCTGGGTCCGCTCGCCGAAGGGCTCGCATCATGAGCACCGCCACACCGACCCGTGCTCCGCACGACGACCTGCCGACCGGCCACAAGCCGCCCGCCGGCCGCGTCGGTGGGGGGCTGTTCGACCCCACGGCACTGCTGAACTCGTTCCCGGACGCGGTCCGCAAGCTCGACCCCCGGATCATGATCAAGTCCCCGGTCATGTTCGTCGTCCTGATCGGCTCGGTCGTCACGACCGTCCTGGCGATCGCGGATCCGACGAACTGGTTCGGCTGGGCGATCACCGCCTGGCTGTGGCTGACCACGATCTTCGCCAACCTCGCGGAGGCCGTGGCCGAGGGCCGCGGCAAGGCCCAGGCCGACACCCTGCGCAAGGCCAAGACCGACTCCGTCGCCCGCCGCCTGGCCCAGGACGGTACGCGCGAGGAGCAGGTCCCCGGTACCGATCTCAGGATCGGCGACCTGGTGGTCTGCGAGGCCGGCGACATCATCCCCGGCGACGGTGACGTCGTCGAAGGGGTCGCGTCCGTGGACGAATCCGCCATCACCGGCGAGTCCGCCCCGGTCATCCGCGAGTCGGGCGGCGACCGCAGTGCGGTCACCGGCGGTACCAAGGTGCTCTCCGACCGGATCGTCGTCAAGATCACGACCAAGCCGGGCGAGACCTTCATCGACCGCATGATCGCGCTCGTCGAGGGCGCGGCCCGGCAGAAGACGCCCAACGAGATCGCGCTGAACATCCTTCTCGCGTCCCTCACCATCGTCTTCCTGCTGGCCGTCGTGACCCTGCAGCCGTTCGCGATCTACGCGGACGCCAAGCAGTCGATGATCGTCCTCACCGCACTGCTGGTCTGCCTGATCCCCACCACCATCGGCGCGCTCCTCTCCGCGATCGGGATCGCCGGCATGGACCGCCTCGTGCAGCGCAACGTCCTGGCGATGTCCGGCCGGGCCGTCGAGGCCGCCGGCGACGTGTCCACGCTCCTGCTCGACAAGACCGGCACCATCACCCTCGGCAACCGCCAGGCATCGGAGTTCGTCCCCGTCAGGGGAACGACGGAGGCCGAACTCGCCGACGCCGCACAGCTCTCGTCCCTCGCCGACGAGACCCCCGAGGGCCGCTCGATCGTGGTCCTCGCGAAGGAGAAGTACGGCCTGCGCGAACGCCACCAGGGCGAGCTCGCCCAGGCCGAGTGGATCGCGTTCACCGCCCAGACCCGTATGTCGGGTGTGGACGTGGACGGCCGCAAGACCCGCAAGGGCGCGGCCGGTTCGGTCATCACCTGGGTGAAGGAGCGGGGCGGCCGGGTCTCCGACGACGCCGACCTCCTCGCCAACCGCATCTCCGAGGCCGGCGGCACCCCGCTCCTGGTGGCGGTGGAGGACGAGAACGGCGCCCGCGTCCTCGGCGTCATCCACCTCAAGGACGTCGTCAAGGACGGCATGCGCGAGCGGTTCGACGAACTGCGCCGCATGGGCATCAAGACCGTCATGATCACGGGTGACAACCCGCTGACCGCCAAGGCGATCGCGCAGGAGGCGGGTGTCGACGACTTCCTCGCCGAGGCCACCCCCGAGGACAAGATGGCCCTCATCAAGCGGGAGCAGGCGGGCGGCAAGCTCGTCGCGATGACGGGCGACGGTACGAACGACGCCCCGGCCCTCGCACAGGCCGACGTCGGCGTGGCGATGAACACGGGCACCTCGGCCGCCAAGGAGGCCGGGAACATGGTGGACCTGGACTCCAACCCCACCAAGCTCATCGAGATCGTGGAGATCGGCAAGCAGCTGCTGATCACGCGTGGCGCCCTCACCACGTTCTCCATCGCCAACGACGTGGCGAAGTACTTCGCGATCATCCCGGCCATGTTCGCCGTGGTCTACCCGGGCCTCGACAAGCTCAACATCATGGGCCTGTCCTCGCCGAACTCCGCGATCCTCTCGGCCGTCGTCTTCAACGCGCTGATCATCATCGCGCTGGTCCCGCTCGCCCTCAAGGGCGTCCAGTACCGGCCGACCAGCGCCGACAAGATGCTCCGCCGGAACCTCGGGATCTACGGACTCGGCGGCCTGATCGCCCCGTTCATCGGCATCAAGATCATCGACATGCTCATCTCCCTCATCCCCGGGCTCGCCTGAGTTAGGAACGTGCTGATCCGCCATGAACAACTCTCTGAGCAACACAGCGCGCCTGATCGGCGCGGGTCTGCGGGCCCTGCTGGTTCTGACGGTGATCTGCGGCGTGCTCTACCCGCTCGCCGTCACGGGGATCGCCCAGGCCCTCTTCAACGACAAGGCCAACGGCTCCGAGATCAAGGACAAGAGCGGCCGGGTCGTCGGCTCCTCCCTCATCGGACAGACCTACAACCGGCCCAAGCAGAACCCCGACGACCCGGAGGAAGCCGCCAGGCCCGACCTCAAGTGGTTCCAGCCGCGCCCCTCCAACGGCCTCGGCTCCAACAGCGTCAACACCCAGTACTCGCTGGTCCTCTCCGGCGCCACCAACCGCTCCGCCGACAACGGCGCCGTCAACGGCCAGTGCGCCAAGGACGCCGAGGAGGGAACCCTCTGCGCCCAGGTGATCGCCGCCAAGGAGGCCGTCATCGCCGACAACTCCACCGCGGGCCACCAGGTCAGGCCCGAGGACGTGCCGGCCGACGCCGTCACCTCCTCCGGCTCCGGCCTCGACCCGGACATCTCCCCGGAGTACGCGAGGATCCAGGTCGACCGCGTCGCCGAGCAGAACGGGCTCGACGTCGAGCAGGTCGAGAAGCTCGTCGCCGACCACACCACCGGCCGCACCCTCGGCTTCATGGGCGAACCGCGCGTCAACGTCCTCGAACTCAACACCGCGCTCAAGGCACTGACCAAGAGCTGACACTCCGCATATTCCGCACATTCCGCACAGCGAAGGTCTGGAGCCGGCGGGACGCTCATCTCTCCCGGCTACGGCCGGGTGGGGAAACCCAGCGTCCCGCCGGCTCCGACCGCTGCCCACTGGGAGAGGAAGGCCCCACGCCGATGATCAAGGTGCTGGTGGTGGAAGACGATGCCCGGCTCGTCCGCGCACTCAAGATCAACTTGGAGGCGCGGAAGTTCGAGGTGGAGTCGGCTTCCGACGGACACACCGCTCTGAGGCTGGCGGCCGCGCGCAAGCCGAGCGTCATCCTGCTGGACCTCGGCCTCCCGGACATGGACGGCATCGACGTGATCAAGGGGGTACGGGAGACCAGCGGCGTGCCCGTCCTCGTCCTCTCCGCACGTCACACGTCCGAGGAGAAGATCCGGGCCCTGGACGCGGGGGCCGACGACTACGTCACCAAGCCGTTCAGCATGGACGAGCTCCTCGCCCGGCTGCGCGCCGCCGTCCGCCGCCGGGAGGCCCCGGCGCCCGCCGACGAGATCGCCACGGTCACGACCGAGGACTTCACCGTCGACCTGGTCGCGAAGAAGGTCGTCCGAAACGATCGCAGTGTTCGGCTGACCCCCACCGAGTGGCACCTCCTGGAGATCCTCATCACCCATCCCGGCAGGCTGATGAGCCAGCAGAGGCTGCTGCTCGACGTCTGGGGACCGACGTACTCCGACAACACCAACTACCTGCGGGTCTACATGGCTCAGCTGCGCCGCAAACTGGAGGCGGACCCCTCGCACCCCAGGTATCTGATCACCGAGCCCGGCATGGGCTACCGCTTCGAGGGATGACGTCATGGGACGCGGCACGTTTCGTATCCATCTGGGCTCGGCCCCCGGCGTCGGCAAGACGTACGCGATGCTTTCCGAGGGCCACCGCCGGGTGGAACGCGGCACCGATGTCGTCGTCGCCTTCGTGGAGCACCACGACCGACCGCGCACCGAGGTGATGCTGCACGGCCTGGAACAGATCGCGCGGCGGGAACTGGAGTACCGGGGAACCACCTTCACCGAGATGGACGTGGACGCGGTCCTCGCCCGCCGCCCCGCCGTGGCGCTCGTGGACGAACTGGCCCACTCCAACGTGCCCGGCTCGCGCAACACCAAGCGCTGGCAGGACGTCGAGGAACTCCTCCGGGCCGGCATCGACGTCGTCTCGACCGTCAACATCCAGCACCTGGAATCCCTCGGCGACGTCGTCGAAACGATCACCGGGGTGCGGCAGCGGGAGACCGTCCCCGACGAAGTCGTGCGGCGCGCCGACCAGATCGAGCTCGTCGACATGTCGCCCCAGGCACTGCGCCGCCGCATGGCCCACGGAAACATCTACCAGCCCGACAAGGTCGACGCCGCCCTCTCGAACTACTTCCGGCCCGGGAACCTCACCGCGCTGCGCGAGCTCGCGCTGCTCTGGGTGGCCGACCGGGTCGACGAATACCTTCGCGAGTACCGCGGCGAGCACGACATCCGCACCACCTGGCAGGCCCGCGAACGCATCGTCGTGGGCATCACCGGCGGTCCGGAGGGACGTACCCTCATCCGGCGGGCCGCCCGCCTCGCGGAGAAGGGCTCGGGCGGCGAAGTCCTCGCCGTCTACATCGCCCGCAGCGACGGGCTGACCGCCGCCTCGCCCAAGGAACTCGCCGTCCAGCGCACCCTGGTGGAAGACCTCGGCGGCACCTTCCACCACGTCATAGGCGACAGTGTCCCCGACGCCCTGCTGGAGTTCGCCCGCGGGGTCAACGCCACCCAGATCGTCCTCGGCGTCAGCCGCCGCCGCTCCTGGCAGTCCGTCTTCAGCCCCGGCGTCAGCGCCACCGTCGCCCGCGAATCCGGACCCGACCTCGACGTCCACATCGTCACCCACGACGAGGCCGCCAAGGGCCGCCGCGGCCTGCCCGTCCCCCAGGGCGCGCGGCTCGGCAGACCCCGCCTGCTCTGGGGCTGGCTCACCGGCCTCGCCGGCCCCGCCCTGCTCACGGTCCTGTTGAGCCGGGTCGTCCCCGAGCTCGGACTCGCCAACGACATGCTGCTGTTCCTCACCTTCACGGTGGGGGCGGCACTCCTCGGCGGGCTGCTCCCCGCGCTCGCCTCGGCGGCCTTCGGGTCGCTGCTCCTGAACTACTGCTTCACCCCTCCGGTCCACGAGCTCACCATCGCCGACCCCAGGAACATCGTCGCCATCGCGATCTTCGTCGGCGTGGCCGTGTCCGTGGCATCCGTGGTCGACCTGGCCGCCCGCCGAACGCATCAAGCCGCCCGGCTGCGCGCCGAATCCGAGATTCTCTCCTTCCTGGCCGGCAGCATCCTGCGCGGCGAGACCGCCCTCGACGCCCTGCTGGAACGGGTGCGCGAGACCTTCGCCATGGAGTCCGTCGCGCTGCTGGAACGGGGTACGGACGTGGATCCGTGGACCACGGCGGGCAGCACCGGCCGGAACCCGGTCCCCCGCCCCGAGGACGCCGACGTGGACATGCCGATCGGCGAGAACATGGCCCTGGCCCTGTCCGGGCGGGTACTGCCCGCCGAGGACCGGCGCGTACTCGGCGCCTTCGCCGCCCAGGCCGCCGTCGTACTCGACCGCCAGCGCCTGGTCTGCGAGGCCGAGGAGGCCCGCCGCCTGATCGAGGGCCATCAGATCCGGACCGCGCTCCTCGCCGCCGTCAGCCACGACCTGCGGACCCCGCTCGCGGGCATCAAGGTCGCCGTCACCTCGCTGCGTTCCACGGACGTGGAATGGTCGGAGGAGGACCGGGGCGATCTCCTGGAAGGCATCGAGGACGGAGCCGACCGCCTCGACCACCTGATCGGCAACCTCCTCGACATGTCCCGCCTCCAGACGGGCACCGTCGTCCCGCTCATCCGCGTGACCGATCTCGACGAGGTCGTCCCGATGGCCCTGGCCGGGGTCCCCGAGGACGGCGTGGACCTCGACATCCCCGAGACGCTGCCCATGGTCGCCGTCGACCGCGGCCTCCTGGAACGGTCCGTCGCGAACATCGTCGAGAACGCCGTCAAGTACAACCCCGCCGGCCGGCCCGTCAAGGTATCCGCCAGCGCCCTCGCCGACCGCCTGGAACTACGCGTCGTCGACCGCGGACCGGGTGTCCCCGACGAGGCCAAGGACCGGATATTCGAAGCCTTCCAGCGGCACGGAGACGCCCCCGCAGGCACCGGGGTCGGCCTTGGACTGGCGGTCGCGAGGGGTTTCCTGGAGGCCATGGACGGCACCCTCACCGCCGAGGACACTCCCGGCGGAGGCCTGACGATGGTCCTCACCCTCCCCGTCGCCGGAGACGCCCGTCCGGTGGCCGGCGAACTCCCGGCCGACGCCACGACGTGACCGGGAACCCCGTGGCCTTTGGAGCGCTCCACAGGCCGTCAGCTTCCGGACGTCAGCTCCCGGATGTCAGCCTCCGGCCGCCGCGCCGAACTCGGCGGTGAGGATGCCGTCGAGGACGCCCAGGCCGCTCCAGTCGCCGTTGACCTGGCTGGTGAGCAGGTGCTTGCCGTCACGGGAGCCCATGGCACAGGTCCACGAGCCGTACGTCGCGCCGGCGTTGCCCCAGACCGTGACGCCGGACGGCAGTGCCCAGGAGAACACGCCCAGGCCGTAGCGGGTTCCCGGGATCCACGGGACGGGTCCCGTGGTGTCGACGGTGGTGAACATCTCCTGCTGCTGTCCGGCCGGCAGCAGGTGGCCTTGGAGCAGCGCGCCGAAGAAGCGCTGCAGGTCGCCCGTGGTCGAGATGACGCCGCCGGCCGCCCACGCGAAGGACTGGTTCATGTCGGTCGTGTCGTGGATCTCGGGCTGTGCATCGGAGGCGAAGAGGGTGGAGTAGTGCCGGGTGTGCGGCCCTTGGATCGTCGGTTCCGTGCCGGGCAGGTAGGTCCCGGTCAGCCCCAGAGGGCGGGCGATGCGCTGGGTGAGCGCTTCGGCGAACGTCCCGCCCGTGATCTTCTCGACGATCAGGGCGGCCAGGAAGTAGTTGGTGTTGGAGTACAGGAAGGCCTCCCCCGGAGCGAAGGACGGTGGCGTGGCCAGACCGATCCTGATCAACTGCTCGGGGGCGTAGGTGTCGTAACGGTGCTGGAACCACGCGGCGCCGATGCCCTTCGTGAAGAACTGCGCGTCGTTGCCGTAGTTGAAGATGCCGCTGGTGTGGTTGAGCAACTGCCGGATGGTGATCGCCCGGCCGTCGTAGCCGTTGCCCACCACCATCCCGGGCAGCCACTGCTCGATCGTGTCGTCGAGGCGGAGCCGGCCTTCGGCCGCCAGCTGCAGGACGAGCGTGGCGGTGAACGCCTTCGTCGTGCTCCCGATCCGGAACCGCTCGGACGGCCGGCGTTTCTCCCGGGTCCCGGTGTCGGAGACGCCTGCCGAGCCGAACCACGCGCCGTGGCCGTCCCGTACGTCGACGACGACGCCGGGAGCGCCGCCCGGGGCGGTGGCGCGGTCCAGGACCTGCTGCAGCGCGGAGCGGTCGGGGGTGGCCGTGACGGCCGCTGCGAGGGCCGTCGGCGCGCTCCGCGTGGTTGCCTCGGTGGAGAAGGGCTGCCTGGTCATGTCGGTTCTTCCTCTCGGGAGTTCGGTGCGTCGGATCAGGGAAGTGGTGTCAGCGGGCCGGGGGCGAAGGCACGAAACTCCCGGCCGGTGGCACTGTGGTGCGCTGGGCGGTGGTGCGCTGGGCGGTGACGATCACTCGCGCGGTGGTCCCCCACGTGAGCAGCACCACCGCGGCGAGGGCGAGGAGGGTGGCGGTGTCCGGATGGATCAGGGACTGTCCGCGCCAGGCCTGCCAGGTCACCACCGCGACCAGCCCCGTGTAGCCGAGGGCGGCACTGCCGACCAGCCGGGCCCGTACCGTCTCGTCGCGCAGCCAGACGCGCTCGGCGGCCAGGGCGGCCAGTAGCGCGGCGATCAGGAGGAGTACCTGGATACCGTGCAGCGCGAAGAAGTGCGGAACCCGGAAGTCGCCGCCGGTCACGCTCCAGTTGGTGAGGGGCATCCCGTGGCCGTCGGGGTCGCCGATGCCGTGGCCCTGGTACATCTGTACGGAGTGGCCGTTGGCGTCCGTCACCGTACGGGAGTGGATCTCGGTGACCATCCAGAAGACCGGTACGACCATGCCGAAGGTGGCGAGCGCGAGGCCGGCGCGGATGGCGCGGTTCAGCGCCGCTCCGCCGGTGCGCTGGATCAGGACGACGACCGCGAGGACCAGCTGCGCGATGACGATGACCATCACGCCGAACGTGAGGAGCGGGACCAGGGCCAGGGTGATCGGGTCGGTCTGGTCCGCGTTGAAGTGACTGAAGGTGCCGCGGGCCGCTTGGGCGGTGATGGCGCCCACCTCCACGGCGGCGGCCACCGCGAAGACGGTGCCCAGCCGGCGACCCAGCCGCCTGCCCCTGGTCAGCTTCGTCAGCAGCCAGGCCAGCGTGGCCGCGTAGAGGCCGAAGGCGAAGCCGAACTTGAGCGGCTTCACCCACACCGACTCGTCCAGCAGGGTCCGTCCGTCGACGACGGTGGCGACGCCGGAAACGAGCACCAGGCCGAACATGAGCGCGGCACAGACCACCAGCGGCCGGTGCCAGCCACGCACGGGTGTGAGCAAGGACGTCATGAGGGCTCCGATCAAGGCGACGAGCGGCCCTCGTCCGGGCCGGCTCGGTTCGCATCGCTCGTTCGCGAATGACTAAAAGCTAAATTGCTTTCACTCTTTCGTCAATCAAAAAGACGACCTACTCGGCAATCACCCAGGTCAAGACATGGAACTCTTGCAATGACAATGCAATCGAACGCAAAAGCAGCGGGAGGGAATTTGCAATGACCTGGCCGCGAAAGCAATACTGGCCGCACACGCGGACCCGACACGGAGGCAATGGCGATGCCCGGAGGCAGACTGACCCACCACGAACGACAGGCGATCGCCGAGGGGTTGGGGCAAGGACTCAGCTACACCGACATCGCCGGGCGCCTGGGCAGGCCCATCTCCACCGTCACCCGGGAGGTGGCCCGCAACGGCGGCCCCACCGCCTATCGGGCCGACGCGGCCCATCGCGCCACGACAGGACGCGCCCGCCGCCGCAAGCAGCCCACGGCCCCGGCCGCCGCCACGACCGCGGGCGACATGCACGGACGCGACCCGGAGGCCGTCCTCGAACTGGAGGAACAGTTCACGGCGATGATGGTCGCCACCGGTCTCCCGCGGATGACCGCCCGAGTGCTGACGTGCCTGTACGTCACCGATGGGGGCAGCCTGACCGCCACCGAGCTCGCTGAGCGCCTCCAGGTCAGCCCCGCCTCCGTCTCCAAGGCCGTCGGCGAACTCGAACAGCAGGAGCTCATCAGGCGCGAACGCGACCCCGGCCGGCGGCGCGACCGGTACGTGATCGACGCCGACGCCTGGTTCCGCGGCTGGATGGCCAGCGCCCGCCAGAACGCCATGCTGGCCGACTTCACCCTGCGCGGCGCCCAGGTCCTCGGCACCACGACACCCGCCGGCACCCGGATGCAGGACATGGGCCACTTCTTCGAGCACGTCGGCCGGACCATGATCGAGGCGGCCGAGCAGTGGCGGCAGGCCGATGCGGAGAGGCGGAGCACACCCGACTGAGACGCCGGAGAACCGCCCCCTCCCCCGGCGGGGATACCTCGACGCGGATCCCTCCTCGGCGTGTGCCCTCACTGTTCACGGAGTGCCGGCGGACCCATGCGCGGTCGCCGCCGAGGAACTGGGCGCGCGCGGACGTCCACACGCCCCCCATGTGCCCCCAAGGGCAGCCGCGCGCCCTTGCCGCGCATTTCGGACACTCACTACGGTCACGCAGCGTACACATTGTGCACGCACAGTCACTGTAAGGGGATCTATGAACAAGGCTGCTTGGCGTTCGCTCGCGCTCGCGACCGTGCTCGCCGTCCTTCCACTCGGAGCGCCGGCCGCCGAAGCGGAGCCGCCCGGGCCCCTGTCCGCAGACGTCGTCGCGGCCATGACGCCACAACAGCAAGGCGAGGTACTGGAACCCCTGCGGGTCGTGGCCGACGCCGCCGCGAGGGCCGGCCGGGGGCCGCACGCGGACGTGTACACACAGGTCGAGATGGCCTCCGACTACCGCTCGGTCAACGTCTACCTCACCGATCCGCAACGGGGCCCTGCCTTCCTCGACGCGGTGCGCAAGGCCAACCCGAAGGCCGACACGAAGCTGCTGAACGTGCGCACGAGCGCGAAGACGCTGCTGCAGCTCAGGAAGGAGATCACGGACTTCCGCAGCCGCAAGGACCTGCCCTTCAAGATCGAGATGGCGGGCAGCACCGTCGACGGCGGAGCGATCGAGCTCGCCGTGGACGACGCGCGGGCCGCGCAGAAGTACCTCGCAGGGCCCGCCGTCGCCCAGCAGCTCGCGGCAGCCCGAGCCACCCCCATCCGCATCCGCGCGTCCGCTCCCTCGGTGCCGCTGAGCCGGTGGGACGACCGGGCGCCGTTCTACGCAGGGGCCGCGCTCGGACCCGCGAGCGGCTCGTTCGCCACATGCACCAGCGGAATCCCTGCAGTAAGCACCGTGGACAACCGCCAGTGGCTCGTCACCGCGGGCCACTGCTATGGCCCCGGCGCGACCGTCTTCACTGCGGGCGGCTTCCGCGTCGGCCAGATCGAAGCCGAGATCGCCGACCTCGACTCGGCGTTCATCGCGGCGCCGGCGAGCCGCTACACGTGGGACGGCCTCGACGCGCAGGGGTACACCCGCCGCCTCAACGGCGTACGCAACGCGGCGGTGGGCGACTTCACCTGCCAACTCGGCTACAACTCCAAGGTCGTCTGCAACATCCGTACCACTTACGCGGGCAGCGCCACCTGGGTGACCGAAAGCGCGTACGTCTGGGGAAGCGCCGGCGTCCCGCACAACGGCGGCATCGTCGCCCGGCCCGGCGACAGCGGCGGCCCCGTGATCACCATCAACGACCAGGACTCCCGGCAGCTGAACGGCATGGTCGTCAATGCGTGGGGCTGTGAGGGCGTCGGCAACGACAGGGTCTGCCGTTACGAGGTGGGCTGGATCGAAGTGGGCGACATCTTCGAACGGTTCGGCCTCAGGCTCGCGGACTGACACGGGCTGACACGGACGGGACGTGGGGTCGGCCCGGTGACTGCCGGGTCGGCCTCCGGGGCCTGAAGCCCGGCGCGCCCCTCCGGGCCGTTCCTGCCCGCCGAGCTCGGCAACAACCGACGCTCGACTGCCACGAGCAGCGCGAAGGCGAGCCGATCCAACCGCAGCACTACGCGTGGTCCTGCTCATTCCGCCGCGAACCCTGCCCCGCGGCTCCATGCCCGATAGGCCTCCAGAGCCGTGGGCAGGGTCGGGTAGATGCGGTCGGCGCCCACCGAGGCGGTCAGGCCGTAAGCGTCCAGGTCCTCGCGGAGTTCCTGTTTGACCCTGGCCAGGGCGAGGACGATGCCGCGGTCCTCGAGTTCCTGGCGGAGTGTCTCCACGGCGTCCAGTGCCGTGATGTCCACCTCCACGTTCGCCTCGGTGTTGAGGACGAACCAGCGCGTCGGAGACCGCTGCCCGTCGACCGCTGCCAGGGCACGGCGGCGGAAGTTCTCCGCGTTGGCGAAGAACAGCGGCGAGTCGTAGCGGTAGATCAGCAGCCCCGGGACCGTCCGCGCCGTCGGGTAGTCGTCCACGTCGTGCATGCCGGCGAGCCCGGGCACCATGCCTTCCACGGCGTCGTGCGGGCGGGCCACACGGGCCAGCAACTCGACCACGGACAGGGTCACGGCGACGAGCACTCCGTACAGGATGCCGAGGGCCAGAACGCCCAGGAGGCATCCGAGTGCCAGCAGCAGCTCGCGCCGGCGGAAGGCCGCGAGACGCCGGAACTCGCCCACTTCGACGAGGCGGACGGCGGCGTAGACGACGATGGCGCCGAGGACGGCGCTCGGGGTGTGGGCCAGGAGCGGCCCCAGGAAGAGGAGGACCATCAGTACCGCGAGTGCGGCGAACAGGGAGTAGGCCTGGCTCCGCGCCTTCGCCGACTGGGCCAACGCGGTGCGGCTGGCGCTGCTGCTGACGGGGAACCCGTACATGAGGCCCGCCCCCAGGTTCGCCGCCCCCAGGGCCAGCAGCTCACGGTTGGGGTCGAGCGGAAGCGGGTCGCCCCGGTCGGCGAAGGCCCGGGCGGTGAGGATCACGTCCGAGTAGCCGACGAGAAGGACGCCCAGCGCCGGGATCACCAGCTGCGGAAGGTCGCCGGGGGGCGGCAGCGCGGGCACGGGCAGCCCGGAGGGTACGGATCCGATCACGGCGATCCCGTACCGCTCGTCCAGCCCGAATGCCGCCACCAGGGCGGTGACGGCGACAAGGGCGAGCAGGGGACGCGGAACCGTCCGCCAGTACCTCGGCGCCACCAGGAGCAGGACCAGCACGGCGGCGGCCAGGACGACGGTCGGCCAGTGAACGTGCGAGACGTTGAGGGCGAAGGTGTACAGCTGTGTGAAGAAGCCGGAGCCGGTGGCTCGTACTCCGGTGAGCCGGGGCAGCTGGTCGACGATCATGATCAGGGCGACACCGGCGAGGTAGCCGACGAGCACGGGCCGTGAGAGCAGGTCGGCGAGAAACCCGAGGCGCACGGCCCAGGCCGCCAGCGACACCAGGCCGACGACCACGGCGAGGGCCGCCGCGAGCACCGCGTACCGGCCCGGGTCCCCTCCTGCGAGCGGCCCCACGGCGACGGCCGTCATCAGCGCGGTGGTCGACTCGGGTCCCACCGAGAGCAGCCGTGAGGAACCGATCGAGGCGTAGAGCACCATGGCGGGCAGCACGGCCCAGAGTCCCGCGACCGGTGGCAGCCCAGCCACCCCCGCATAGGCCATGACCTGGGGCACCAGATAGGCGGCCACGGCGATTCCGGCCAGTGCGTCCCGACCGAGCCACGCCCGGCGGTACCCCCTGAGACCGAGGGGCAGCAGGGACGGCCTTCCACGTGCGGACATCGCGCTCCTCGCTGACGGTGCACTTGGCGACTCCGCGTCGGAATCTGCCGCGCTTCAGTCGTTCCCGAGCGTGGACGCATGGTCGGGGACGGCGTTCTGGAGGTCCTTGGGAGGTCGCTGGTATCCCGTGGAAGGAGGACGGGGCGGCAGGGTGAGCGACGGCAGGGCCACGTCCGCGTAGGGAAGCGAGGACAGCAGGTGGGCGATCATGTTGAGTCTCGCGCTGCGCTTGTCGTCGCTCTCGACCACGTACCAGGGGGCGTCCGCCGTGTCGGTGTGGACGAGCATTTCGTCCTTGGCCCGCGAGTACGCCTCCCAGCGCGTGAGGGACTCCAGGTCCATCGGGGAGAGCTTCCAGCGCCGCAGCGGGTCCTTCGCCCGGGCGCGGAACCGCTCCTCCTGCACTGCGTCGCTGACGGAGAACCAGTACTTGCGGAGCAGGATCCCGTCTTCGACGAGCATGTGCTCGAAGACCGGACACTGGCGCAGGAAGAGCCGGTGTTCCGCCGGTGTGCAGAAGCCCATGACGTGCTCGACTCCGGCGCGGTTGTACCAGCTGCGGTCGAACAGGACGATCTCGCCGGCGGCGGGCAGGTGCTCGACGTAGCGCTGGAAGTACCACTGGCTGCGCTCCCGTTCCGTCGGCGTGGGCAGGGCCGTGATGCGTGCGACACGGGGGTTGAGGTGTTCCGCGACCCGCTTGATCGTGCCTCCCTTGCCCGCCGCGTCACGGCCCTCGAAGACGACCACCAGCCGGGCGCCCTCCGCGCGCACCCACTCCTGGAGTTTGATCAGCTCCGTCTGGAGCCGCAGCAGCTCGTCCTCGTAGACCGCCTTCTTCAGACCCATGGCGCATCCTCCCCGTCGTCGTGCGTTTCGATCAAAGTCAGTCACGGCGGCCATCCGCGCGCAACGACGCCCATCGGGCCCCGGCGTGTCGATACGCTGACCGTGGATCGGGCAACCGAGCGGCCGTCGGAGGGGAAGCGCGTGGGTGTGGGGGATCCGTTGACCCGGGTACCGAGGATGCGGCTGGACGAGCTGCTGGACGAGCTCCAGGTGCGCATCGACGAAGTGCGCGGTACGCGGGACCGGGTGCACAGCCTCCTGGAGGCCGTGGTGTCGGTGGGGCGGGAGCTTGATCTCGCCCAGGTGCTGCGGCGGATCGTGGAGGCGGCCGCGCTGCTCGTCGACGCCGAATACGGCGCGCTGGGAGTGATCGGCCCCGACGGCCGCACGCTTTCGCAGTTCCTGACCGTGGGGCTCACGGATGCGGAGATCGCCGAGATCGGTCCCCTGCCGGCGGGCCACGGCCTGCTGGGGGAGGTCATCCACCACCCGGAGCCACTGCGCCTGACGGATCTCGGCGCGCACTCCTCGTCCTACGGCTTTCCGGCCCATCACCCGCCGATGCGTACGTTCCTGGGCGTGCCGATCCGGGTCCGCGAGGAGGTGTTCGGCAATCTCTATCTGACCGACAAGCGTGGCGGGATCGACTTCGACACCGAGGACGAGACGGTGATCTCCACCCTCTCGGTGGCGGCGGGTGTCGCGATCGACAACGCGCGGCTCTACGAGGGCTCGCAGCGCCAGCAGCGATGGCTCAAGGCCAATGCGGAGATCACCGAAAGCCTGCTGTCGGGCAGCTCCCGCCCGGCGGTGCTGGAGCTCATCGCCCGCCGCGCACAAGAGATCACCGCGGCACGCCTCGCGGACATCGCCATGCCCGTGACCGGTATCGACGGCCTGGTCGTGGAGTTCGCGGCCGGTACGGACGCGGGCGCGCGGCAAGGCCTCGTCGTCCCCTTCGCCGGCACGCTCTCCGGAGCCGCGTACCGGGCCGGCAAGCCCGTGACGGCCGCGCCGGCCCCGGCCGGCGAACGGTACCCGGCCGAGGCCCAGGTGCAGGACGGACTGGGGCCCGCCGTGGCCGTCCCGTTGGGCACCGCGGGCGGCGAAAGCAGGGGCGTCCTGCTGCTTGCGCGCGCATCGGGAGAACCGGCGTTCGGCGAGGGCGAGCTGGAGCCCCTCGTCGCCTTCGCGGGTCAGGCCGCACTCGCGCTGGAGCTGGCGGAGCGGCGCCGGGACGCCGAGCAGATAGCACTGCTGGAGGAGCGCGACCGGATCGCCCGCGACCTGCACGACCTGGCCATCCAGCGGCTCTTCGCCACCGGCATGACCCTGCAGAGTGCCGCTCGGCTCGTCGAGCACGAGGAGGCCTCGGAAAGGGTCGGCCGGGCGGTCGACGACCTGGACGAAACGATCAAGATCATCCGGTCGACGATCTTCGGGCTGCGCACCAGGGACCGCGAGAGCAGCCCTGGTCTGCGGGCACGCGCCGCCCGCGCCATCGGCGACGCGGCCACCACCCTCGGTCACCCGCCGCGCCTGAGCATGGAAGGCCTGCTCGACACCGACGTACCAGCGCAGATCGCCGACCACGTGATGGCGGTGCTGGGCGAACTCCTCAGCAACGCCGCCCGGCACGCACAGGCGACCCGGGTCGGCGTGACCCTCAAGGCCGGCCGGGGCGAGGTCGTGCTGACCGTCTCGGACAACGGGAAGGGCATCGCGGCCCAGGGGCGCAGGAGCGGCCTGCGCAACCTCGACGAGCGGGCGCAGGGCCTGGGCGGCTCCTTCACCCACGAGAGGCCCGCCGCGGGTGGCACCAGGCTCGTCTGGCGGGCACCCCTCCCCACAGGGAGCTGAGAACCGGGGCAAGGGCGTCAGCCCCGGATCGCCGGCACGGGCCGCGTCGGGTCCCCCTCCAGCCGGAACCCGGTGACGAGGTCGGGGCGGATCCGCAGGACGCCGGTCATCGGGTGCGTCACCCATGGATGCAGCAGGTGCGCGTACCGGTCCACCTCGTCGGCATCTGCCACCACCCTCGCGTAACCGGTGACGACGACGCTCCAACCGAGGTGCGTGACGGGATCGATGACGTCCGCTTCGTAGGCCACCACCACACCGGGAGCGTCGGCGGGTGCCACCAGAGCGCCCAGTGCCCCGTCCTCATGGATCCGGATGACGATGTCCCCGCCCGAGACGAAATGGTTCACCGGACGGACGGCGGGCAGCGCGTGGTGCGTGAAGACGATGCGCCCCAGGGACACCGTCGAGAGCAGCCGCAGGGCCTCGGCCCTGTCCAGCTCCCGCATGTGCCGGGCGGCCGTCGTCTCGACGCACCGACCGCCGGGTCCGCGTACGGCTTCCTGATCCATGGTGTGTACCTCACGAGACGACGAGCTGCAGGTCGCGGTCCGCGGCGAGCACCCGCATGGACTTGGCCACCAGGGGCGGCACATCGCACAGCAGGAGCCGCGTTCCCTCCGCACGACAGCGGCGGTGCAGACGGATGAAGAGGTCGATGCCCGCGCTGTCGCAGAAGGAGAGGTCGCACAGGTTCAGGATGATGTTCCGGTGGCCGGATCGGGCGAGTTCGCACAGGCGCGGCCCCACTTGCTCCGCCGTGTAGAGGTCGAGCTCTCCGGCCAGGGCGATTCTCAGGCCCCGGTCGTCCCGGGCCACGGTCTTCAGGTCGATCAAGGCGGTCGTCATGACGTCCTCCGCGCTGCGTGCGGCTCCGTCGAGTCGCGCCGTTCCCCGTGCACCATCAGTTCATCGGGGGGCGAGTGCGCTCGGGAAGGCCCGGCAGGCCCTTCGGACAGGGCCGAAGGTCCCTTTTCCAAGGGGCCGGTCCGATCGTGGCCAGCGGCATGCGCCAGTGCATGAACGACGCCGACGGAACCCAGGCCCCCATGACCGAGGAAGAACTCGAAAAGCTCTTCCTCACCCTCGCCTGACAGCCACCCGGAAGAGGCCGAGTCGAGGAACGCCATAGGTCATCCGCTCAGGCGGTCGCCCGGACGAGTCCCGAAGGCCGTGGCAGCGGCTGCGGCCGAGAGGACGGCGAGCAGCGCGAACAGTGCGGGGTATCCGCCGAGGGGCCCGGCCAGGACTGCGCCGGCGAAGGGCGCGAGGGCGGCCGCGGCGTGTGCGGGTGCGCCGAGGAGGCCGGAGAGTCGGCCGTAGTGGGTGGTGCCCCAGCGGTCGGTGACGGCGGTGGCCTGGAGGAGGGTGAGGTTGCCGCGGATCACCCCGGCGAGCACGGATACGGCGACGAGCAGGGCGTAGGGGCCGACCACGGTGGCGAGGGCGGCGGTGGTGAGGGCGCCGAGGGCGATCAGGGTGACGGTGCGGGCGGTGACGCCGAGGTGGCGGGCGAGGGCCGCGTACAGGGTGCGGCCGAGGGTCTGGCCGGCTCCGCCGAGGCCGAGGGCCCATGCGGCCTGGGTGGTGCTGTAGCCGCGTTCGAGGAGGAGGGGGACGAGGCCGATGACGACGGCGTACATGGCGAACGCGGACAGGGTGAAGGTGACGGCCAGCATCCGGAACGCCCGGCTGCGCACGACATCTTCGTGGCCGCCGGTGACGTGCGGCGGGCTCGGCGGGGCCGACGGCCAGGGGGCTTTCAGCGCGACCGCGTGGGCCGGGACGGTCAGTGCCGCGAGGATGCCGGCGAGCACGACGTAGGTGGCGCGCCAGGACATGTGGTCGGCGAGGATCGCGGCCAGGGGTGCGAAGACGGTGGAGGCGAGTCCGCCGGCGAGGGTGACGATCGTGAGTGCGCGGATGTGGTCGGGGGCCCACCAGCGGGTGAGGGCGGCGAAGGCGGGCTGGTAGAGGATCGCGGCCATGGCTGCTCCGGCGAGCAGCCATCCGGCGGAGAAGACGGCCAGGTTGGGGGCAGCGGCGATCACCAGCAGGCTCAGCGAAGCCAGGACGGAGCCGGTGGTCATGACGGTGCGGGGGCCGCGGTGGTCCAGGACGCGGCCTACGTAGATCCCGGCTACGGCCGAGACGACGAGGGCGGCGGAGAACGCCGCGGTGGTTGCGCCCGCGCTCCAGCCGGTGTCGGCGGTGATGGCCGGGTTGAGGACGAGGAAGGCGTAGTAGACGATGCCCCAGCTGGTGATCTGGCTGAGGCAGAGGGCGGGCAGGACGGCGCGTGGCCGCGACCGGACCCCCGTCCCGGCCGCGGCCACGCCGCTTTGAAGGTCGCTCACCTCAGCAGCCGCCGGAAGAAGCGGGAGCGGGAACGGCGCCGATGGTGAGGGCGGCCGGGGCCGCGCAGCACCCGCCACCGGTCTCCTCGGCGGCGGCGGGCTCGTCGAAGAGGCCCGCGCCGCCGCACACCCCGGTTTCGGGGAGGGTGAGTTCGACGCGCTCGGCCGCTTCCTGGTCGCCTGCGAGGTGGGCGGCGATGGAGCGGACCTGCTCGTAGCCGGTCATGGCGAGGAAGGTGGGGGCGCGGCCGTAGGACTTCATGCCGACGAGGTAGACGTCCTTCTCCGGGTGGGAGAGCTCGCCCATGCCGTGGGGGTAGACGGTGCCGCAGGAGTGCTGGTTGGGGTCGATCAGCGGCGCGAGTGCGACCGGGGCCTGGAGGCGCTCGTCCAGGCCCAGGCGCAGCTCGCCGAGGAAGGACAGGTCGGGGCGGAAGCCGGTGAGGACGATGACCTCGTCGACCGGGTCGAGACGGCGGCCGTCCTCACCGGTCAGGATCACGCGGCCCTCCCCGTCACGCTCGAAGGCGTCCGTGCGGAAGCCGGTGACCGCGTCGGCGTAGCCGCCGTCGACGGCCGCCTTGGCCGCCAGGCCGAGGGCGCCGCGGGCGGGCAGTTGGTCGGCCTCGCCGCCGCCGAAGGTCGAGCCGGAGATTCCGCGGCGCAGGATCCACGTGGCGTGGGTCCCCCGGCCGTCGTCGGACGTGGCGAGATCGGCCAGGTAGGCGAGGGCGGTGAAGGCGGAGGCGCCGGAGCCGATGACCGCGGTGCGCTTCCCGGCGTAGCGGGCGCGGACGGCGGGGTCCTTCAGGTCCGGGACGCGGTGGGCAATGCGGTCGGCGGCGGCCTTCTCGCCGAGGGCGGCGAGCCCGCTGCCTCCGGCGGGGCTGGGGGTGGACCAGGTGCCGGAGGCGTCGATGACGGCGCGGGCGAAGAGGCGGTGCTCGTGGCCGTCGGCGTTCTCGTAGTGGACGACGAAGGGCTGGGTGTCGCGGTCGGCGTCGACGATGCGGTCGCGGCCGGCGCGGGAGACTCCGGTGACGCGCGCTCCGTAGCGGACCTGCTCGCCGAGCACGTCGGCCAGCGGCTGGAGGTAGAGCTCGGCCCAGTCCCCGCCGGAGGGATAGGTGTCCTCGGCGGGCTTGGTCCAGCCGGTCGGGGCCAGGAGCTTCTCGGCGGCCGGGTCGACGAGTTCGCCCCAGCGGGAGAACAGCCGCACGTGAGCCCACTCGCGCACGGCGGCACCGGCGAGCGGGCCTGCTTCCAGGACGAGGGGCGTGATGTCCCGGTCGAGGAGGTGGGCGGCGGCGGCGAGTCCGGCGGGGCCGGCCCCGATGACGACGACGGGCAGCTCGGTGGTGGTCTCGCTCATGGCATGTCTCCGGGTCTTCGTGCAGGCGGGTGGGTGGGTGGAGGCTTCTAGTGGTCAGCAGCAGCCGGCGCCGTTGGCGACGGCCTCGCGCTTGGCCTGCGGGTCGCAGCAGGCTCGGGCCGCTTCCGCGCCCTCGCTGGTGCCGCAGCAGGGTGAGGACTGGGCGGGCGCCACCTCGGCGGCGGGCCGGGCGGGGGCGCAACAGGAGCCTGTCGCCGCGGCGCGGTTCGAGCTGGTGGGGCTGATCGGCTCGTTCATGACGACTCCTTGTTTCGAAGTTTGTCTATGACCTACGTGATCAGCATGGCACCTGCATCGACAGACGTCAACATAGACATTCATCGAATCACCAGGGGTGAAGGCGGCTCCCCGCCGCTCTTAATTCGATGTGTGTCAACATAGACGTATGTCGAATGTGAAGGTTCTGCCGCTGCTGGAGCCCGACGTCGTCGCGGCCTGCTGCCCGCCACTGAACGAGCGCCCGATGTCAGCCGACGAGGCCGAAGTCGCGGCGAAGATGTTCAAGGCCCTCGGGGACCCGGTGCGCCTGCGCCTGTTCTCCGCCGTCGCCTCCCACGAGGGCGGAGAGGCGTGCGTGTGCGACATCTCCGACGTCGGCGTCTCCCAGCCCACCGTCTCCCACCACCTCAAGAAGCTCAAAGAGGCCGGGCTGCTGTCCTCCGAGCGCCGTGGTACGTGGGTGTACTACCGGGTCGAGCCATCCGTCCTGTCCGCCATGGGCGCACTGCTGACCGGCGCCGCGAAGACAGCGTGACCGCGATGCGCATCGAGCCGCTGCTGCCCGAGCACACCGAGGCCCCCAAGTGGGCCGCGTTCGACGAGGCCAAGCTGCCCTGCCACCGCTTCCTCGCCGTCAAGGATGGATTCCGCATCATCGGAACGCGCGGACGGATCGGCCGGCACCACGGGGCCTGGCGGGACGTGGTCCTGCTGGAACGCCGGAGCCCTCTGACCGACTGAACAGGGTCCGGCGGCTCGTGCGGCCGCGTCCCGGCGAAGTCAGTCGTGACGTGCGAGCTTGACCGCGGATACGAGGAGGATCACGGAGAGCAGGGGGATGAGGATCAGGTCCGGGAAGACGCCGAGGAGCATCCCGCCCAGGACCGCGCCGGCGATGGACCCGGCGGCCATGATCGTCATGAAGCGGAGGTTGGCGCCGAGGACGGCAAAGCTGCCGTCGCGGCTGTAGCGGGCGAACGCCACGAGCATGGTGGGCAGCGAGACCAGCAGGGAGAGGCTCCCGGCGGTCTTGATGTCCTCTCCGAAGAGCAGCACGATCGTCGGGATCAGCAGCTCACCGCCTGCTACGCCCATGATCGCGGCGACCACGCCGATGCCGAACCCGGCCACCACACCGGCGGGTACCTGCGCCCACAGCGGCAGATGGAGGGTGCCCGAGGCGGTGGTGTGGGTGACCACGAGGGCGGCGGCCATGAGCACCATCAGGGCGGCCAGCACCTTGTAGAGGGTGCTGCCGCGCATGCGTATGACCCAGGTCGCTCCCGCCCACGCTCCCAGCAGGCTGCCGGCGAGGAGGTTGACCGCCACCGGCCAGCGCGCCGCGATCTCGGCCGCCGGGACGGCGCCAAGACGGGCGGGCAGCGCGACCAGGACCACGACCAGGCTCATCGCCTTGTTCAGGATGACCGCCGAGAGTGCGGCGAACCCGAAGAGTCCGATCAGCAGCGGCAGACGGAACTCGGCGCCGCCCAGCCCGATCATCCCGCCCAGAACACCGATCGCCGCACCCGCGGCGAACACGACCGGCGTCGCGTGCGTCGAGCGGAGTGAGGCGAGGTTTCCGTCAGCTGGCACGACGGGCATCATCCCTGGTCACGAGGGTCATCCGCTACGGTACGACCCCAGCTTCGGGGGAAGTTACCGGGTGCGCGCTCGGGAATCGTCCAGACCTCCCAGCGCCGGACTGCGCGCCGGCGGTGCGACCGCGGGTGCCGCGCAGGCGCAAGTGGGCGAAGAGCGCGAGGGCGGGGCGGAATCCGGTGCACCATGACGGTGTCGGCCTCGGCCGGGGTCCAGCCGAGGTGAGCCCCAAAACCGCCACGGAGTGATCTCCGAGCAGTGTCCGACGTGCCCGTTGGGGTCCCAGGCGATGGTGCCGGCCCGGTGTTGGAGGAAGCATGGCACGACGGATGCGTGAAGAGGCGTTCCGAGTGGAGCAGGAGCAGGAGCGTTATGCCCCCCATGTCCGTCCGATCAACGAGATGGTCGACATCTTGCGCGATGAGGACGGGCGTGGCTGGATGCCGCATGTCGCACCCTGGCACGGGGGAGCGGAGGCTCGCGTGTTGTCCGTTCTGCGGGACCCGGGCCCCAAGACGCAGGAAGGCGCCGGCTCGGGATTCCTGTGTGTGGAAAACGACGACCCGACGGCAGAGCTCCAGGCCCAGATCTTCGAGGAGGCCGGGATAGCACCGCGTGACGTCACTCCATGGAACGCCTATCCCTGGTACATCAACCGCTCACCGAACGCGGCCGAGCTCCAGGCCGGTGCCGAGGTCCTGAAACAGCTGCTGGGGCTGATGCCAAAGGCAGAGGTCGTGCTCCTCCAGGGCAACGAAGCCCAAGACGTGTGGCGCCGCCTGCTCAAGACGAGCCCCGAAGCCGTCCGCGGCAGGACCCTGGAGGTGGTCAGCACCTACCACCCCGGTCGGCAGGCCCTCTTCGTACGAGACCCGGAGGAACGCGCCCGCCGCGCCCAGCACCGTATCGACGCCTACCAGAAGGTCGGTGACGCCCTCCGCGGCACAGGCGGACAGCTGTAGGGGCCCTGTTCCCGTATGGACGCCGACACGGTCGGCCGGGAGCGGCCGATCGCCCCCGAGGCGATCGGCCGGCGGCAGCGCCAGGGCTGGTCTCGACGTCACCCTGCGGGGTAACCGGCGGCGAGCCCTGATGGGCCGCAGCCGACGACCACCACGTCCGTACGCCGCGTCATGCCGCGGGCGTTCCGTTGTCCGTCCTGCCTCGCATGAAGATGACCGCCACCAGAGCCAGGCCCACCACGGCGCCGATCACCTGCATGCCGATGAATCCGGGCACCGAGGCCGGGGCGATGCCCGCGAACGTGTCGGTGAAGGCGCGGCCGACGGTGACGGCCGGGTTGGCGAAGGAGGTGGAAGAGGTGAACCAGTACGCGGCGCCGATGTAGGAGGCCACCGCGACAGGGGCGAACCGCAGGCGGTCCGTACGCGCCAGGCCGAAGATCAGCAGGACCAGCCCGGCCGTGGCGACGACCTCGCCGAGGAGGAGGTGGCCGGCGGAGCGGTCGTGGGTGGACCACTTGACCAGCGGTTCGCCGAACATCGCGTCCGCGAGGATCGCGCCCGCGATCGCGCCGGCGACCTGCGAGGGCACGTACACGGCGAGGTCGCGGGCGGTGACGCCGGAGCCGCCGCGGCGGGAGGTCCACCACTCGGCCAGCGTGACGGCCGGGTTGAAGTGCGCGCCGGAGACCGGGCCGAGGAGCGCGATGAGGACGCCGAGCCCGAAGACGGTGGCGGTGGAGTTGGCCAGCAGCTGCAGGGCCACGTCCTGGGTGAGCTTCGCGGCCTGGATGCCCGAGCCGACGACGACCGCGACGAGCGCTGCGGTACCGACCAGCTCGGCGGCGGCGCGGGCGATCAGCGGGGTGCGGGGCGGGGTCGCGCCGGGGGCGGGCTGGGGCACGTCGGCGGGTATCGGGGTGCCGACGGGCTGGGTGGCGGTCAAGGCGGGTTCTCCTCGGGCAGGTGAGGCACAGCACGGAAGGCCGGGGAAGGCTACGGACAGGACCGCTTGAGGTTCGCTTCGGCGGTGGCTCGCGCGGTCTGGGCGAGGTCGGCGAACTGACCGGCGAGGGCTTCGATGACTTCCGGGCGCAGGCGGTAGTAGATGTACCGGCCGCATGGCTCCGTGTCGACGACCCCCGCCTCCCGCAGCACCTTCATGTGGTTGGAGAGGTTCGTCTGCTTGGCGCCCGTCTCCTCCACGAGGTGGGTGGTGCAGAGGGTCTCGCGGGCGAGCAGGGTCACGATCCGGAGTCTGAGCGGGTCGGCCAGAACCCGGATCAGATCAGTGTCGACTGACGTCATCATGGACTGATACTGTCACATCAGCTGGGGCTGACACCAGCCTGAGCTGATCCCGCCTCACCCCAAGGAAGACAGATGTCCACCGCCCCTGCCGCCTCCGTCCTGTTCGTCTGCATCCACAACGCGGGCCGCTCCCAGATGGCGGCCGGGTTCCTGCGCCACCTCGCCGGTGACCGCGTCGAGGTACGCTCCGCCGGCTCCATGCCCGGCGAGCAGATCAACCCCTCGGCCGTCGCCGCCATGGCCGAACTGGGCATCGACATCTCCGACCAGAAGCCCAAGGTCCTCACGCCCGAAGCCGCCCAGGCGTCGGACTACATCATCACCATGGGCTGCGGAGACGCCTGCCCGTACTTCCCCGGCAAGACCTACCTCGACTGGCAGCTCGAAGACCCGGCAGGCCAGGGCGTCGAGGCCGTCCGCCCCATCCGCGACGAGATCAAGGGCCTCATCGAGGGCCTGATCGCCGAGATCGACGCCAAGTCGAAGGCCTGACTCCTCCATCGCCCCGCCCATCGTCGAACTGGGCCGCGCGGCGGGCTGGACCCCGCTGCCGCTCTCGATCCGCGACGCCCGCCGGGCCGCGGCCCCCCCTGCGGGCGCGGCTGGCCGACGCCCTTCCCCCGCCGGTCCGGCCCGTCCCGCCCTCAGGCCGCCCAGAACTCCTCGCCGCACGCGGCATCACCGTGGCCCACCACGGCGTACCGGCCGTCCGCGAGGTCGACCTGACCCTGCACGGCGGCGAGATCACCGCGCTCATGGGCCGCAACGGCTCCGGCAAATCCTCCCTCCTGTGGGCGCTCCAGGGCTCCGGCTCACGCAAGGCCGGCTCAGTGGCCGTCAGTACACCCGGCCGCCCGAAGCAGCTTGACCCGCGGAAGCTGTCCGCTGCGGACGCCCGGCAGCTGGTCGCGCTGGTCCCGCAGACCCCCACCGACCTCCTCTACCTGGAGTCCGTGAAAAAGGAACTCGACCAGGCCGACGCCGAGTCCGGGGTCGCCGCCGACGGGATCAGGGCCCGCACCCTCCTGGACCGGCTCGCACCCGGCATCCCCGACTCCACCCACCCCCGCGACCTGTCCGAGGGCCAGAAGCTCGCGCTCGTCCTCGCGATCCAACTGACCGCGGCACCGCAGGTACTGCTGCTGGACGAACCCACCCGCGGCCTCGACTACCGGGCCAAGAGCGAACTGATCAGCGTCGTCGACGACTTGGCCGCCGAGGGCCGGGCCGTGGTGATCTCCACCCATGACGTCGAGTTCGTCGCCCGCGCCGCCGACCGCGTCGTGGTCATGGCCGAGGGCGACATCGTCGCCGACGGCCCCACCACCGAGGTCATCGTCGCGTCCCCCGTCTTCGCCCCCCAGACCGCGAAGATCCTCGCCCCGCTCCCCTACCTCACGGTCGCCCAGCCGGCCGCCGTGATCACCGACCACGGGACGGACCCGGCCTCATGACCGCACGCGCCGCAGCCGTCCGGATCAGCGCGCGGGCCGGAACGGTCATCGCCATGGCGGCCTTCCTCGGCGTCGTCGCCTTCTTCTGGCCCTTCCTCGTCGCGCCGGGCAAGTTCGGCTCCCACTACGCCCCGCCCCTGATCTTCGGCGTCCTGCTCGTCATCGTGCTCTGCGTCGTCATCTCCGAGATCGCCGAGGGCGGCATCAGCTCCAAAGCCCTGGCCATGCTCGGTGTCCTGTCGGCCGTCAACGCCGCCATCCGGCCGCTCGGCGCGGGCACGGCGGGAATCGAGACCGTCTTCTTCATCCTCGTGCTGGCCGGCCGGGTCTACGGCCCGGGCTTCGGCTTCACCCTGGGCTGTACCTCCCTCTTCGCCTCCGCCCTCATCACCGGCGGGGTCGGACCCTGGATGCCGTACCAGATGTTCGGCTGCGCCTTCGTCGGCATGCTCGCCGGATTCCTCCCGAAGGCCACCGGACGCAAGGAGGTCGCGCTGCTCGCCGCCTACGGCTCCGTCTCCGGCTACCTCTTCGGCTTCCTCCTCAACCTCTCCTTCTGGCCCTTCTCCCTCGACCCGAACAGCTCCATCGCCTACCTCCCCGGCCTGCCCTTCACCGAGCAGTTCCAGCGCTACCTCGCCTTCGACCTCGCCACCTCGCTGGGCTGGGACACCGGCCGCGCCGTCACCAACTTCATCTGCATCTGCCTGGCCGGCCCCGCCGTCCTCACGGTGTTCCGCCGCGCCGCCCGCAAGGCCCGCTTCCAGGCCCCGGTCCGCTTCAGTCCCCGCACGGTCCCGCCCGAACAGTGAGCCGCAACGCCCGGCGTCACATGGCACTGCCCCGGAACACCTCCTGGAGAGGGCAACCGCGTTCCTGCCGGATCCGGGGCGCCCAGCAGGCACTACGATGGCAGGAGCGAAGGGGAGTAGTCCTGCAATACCGCTGGTCGACACACTGGAAGCCCTCGGGCATCCCGGCCATCGGGCCCTGCATCCGGGGGTGGACGAGACCTTCGGCTACGGCATGACCGGGCCCGCATCACCGTGCGGGCCGCTTCGTCGTGCCGGGCCGAGTGGTTCTTCCCATCGCCCAGTCCGGGTGTCGAAGGAACAGGCGGCCCGGCCCCTGCAGAAAGACCCCGGAATGTCCTTCGACCCTGTGGCGATCCTCACCGCCTTCGGGCTGATCTTCCTCGCCGAGCTCCCCGACAAGACCATGTTCGCCTCGCTGGCCATGGGCACCCGCATGCGCCCCCTGTATGTATGGTTCGGCACCTCGACCGCCTTCATCGTGCACGTCGCCATCGCGGTGAGCGCCGGCAGCTTGCTCGGCCTGCTGCCCACCATGGCCGTCAAACTGGTCTCCGCCGCCCTGTTCGCCTTCGGTGCGTTCATGCTGCTCCGGGGCGGGGACGACGACGAGGAAGACGGCGGCGGCAAGATCGCGACGGGTTTCTGGCCCGTCTACACCACCGCCTTCATGGCCGTCTTCATCAGCGAATGGGGCGACCTGACCCAGATCACCACCGCCAACCTCGCCGCCTCCAACGGCTGGCTTCCGACCGCCATCGGCTCGGCCCTCGCCCTGATGTCCGTCTCCGCACTCGCCCTCGTGGCCGGACAGTTCATCGCGAAGAAGGTGCCGTTGAAGACCGTCCAACGCATCGGCGCCCTCTGCATGGCAGGCCTCGCCGTCTGGACCCTCATCGAGGCCTTCACCGGCTGACCTGGAGGCGGGCCCGCGCACGACGTACCGCTGGGCCCGTCTCCGAGGCGGGTATCCGTCGCGCGTCCGGTGCGGCCTTCCTGCGGTGCGCCTATGGGCTCCGCAGAATCACTGCTCCTCTGAAATGCGGGAACGATCAGCGACGGGCTTCGTTCCGCTTCCCTCTTCCTGTCTCTCGTTGACCGCTGATCACCGTCCCTGCCGGCATGGTGTGGCGCGGCCTTCCGTCATCCACGCCATTCGAACAGGACGAGCGACGCATCGTCCGAGGTGGTCTCGCCGCGTGCTCTCTTGAGGGTGTGGGACAGGTCCCGTGCCACCGTGCGGATAGCGTGGTCGGCCTGCTCCAGCCGGTTCACCCAGTCGATCAGCTGCTTCTCGCCGAACTGCTCCTGCCCTCTTTCGTGTTCTTCGATCAAGCCGTCGGTGAAGCAGAGGACGCGGTCGCCCGGCTCCAGCTCCATCGTGCTGACCTGCGGCTGGTCCCCTCCGAAGCCGACCGGTAGGGTCGTGGGGCTGTCCAGACGGCGTACGACGCGGTGCGCGCGGACCAGCATCGGCGCGGGATGCCCCGCGTTGACCCACTGGAGGTGTCCCGTGTCCGTGTCCAGGCGCATCATCTGGGCGGTCACGAAGTGGTCCGGGTCGAACTGCTCCGCGACGGCCCGGTCCATGAAGAGGTAGATCTCGGACAGTTCGATGCTGATCCGGCGGGCGTGGCGGTACGCGCCGATGGCCACCGTGGCCATCGTGGCCGCGTCCAGACCGTGCCCCATGGCGTCGACCATGGCGAGGTGCAGGACGTCGCCGTTCAGGGCGTAGTCGAAGCTGTCCCCCGCCACTGCGTAGGCAGGCTCCAGGACTCCGGCGACCGCGACGTGCGGCATCACCATCGACAGCGGGGGCAGCAGGGACCACTGGATCTCCGCGGCCACGCTCATCGGTTCGCCGCGGCGGGTCCGGAAGAAGAGGTCCGTGTAGCCGTTCTTGGTCTGCAGCAGGTCGGCCGTCAGGCCCGCGATCCTGCACAGGAGGCGGCGGGTGTCGTCGTCGACACCGTCCAGGGTGACCGCGAGCACCCCCACCTGGTCGCCGCCGTCCAGCAGGGGCAGGTGGATCCGTATGCCGTCGGGCGTCGGGACTTCGACGGGGCGTGACTCCAGGAAGCACCGGCCGGCTTCGGACCGGTCGATGGGCAGCGGATCACCGGCGGCCCCGCCGTCGGCGGGCAGGGGGACCAGCTGTTGCTGTCCGTAGTCCTGAAGCAGGATCTGCGCGTCACGTCCCCCCACGCGGGCCATCGTCTCCGCCACCAGCGGGCCGACCAGATGGGGTGGCAGCTCGTGCGCCCCGTCCAGGAGCACCCCGAGCAGTTCCTCCCCGAAGCTCTCCGAGCGGTCCGGGTCCGCGCGGCCTCCGACGGTCATCCTGTTGCCTCCAACCAGCGGCGGGCGAGGTCCGGCTGCACGGGCGGCGTGGCCTCCAGGATGCTCTCCGGCGACCGGGCACGCCACACGGCTTCGGCGCCCCGCCCCCAACGGCCCTGCCGGAGCGCGCGTAGTCGCTGCCGCGCGCGCCGGCTCGCATCGGCTGATGATGGGAGTACGGGCGAACACGCGGAGCTGACCATGACGGCGTGGCGTGTCAGGGAGTACACCCAGGACGATCTCGAAGCGGTGATCCGAGTCGACGCCGAGAGCGGCACGGCCGAAGAGCCGCCTCTCTTCCCGCTCTCGGATGCCGTGGCGGCCCTCCAGGCCCTCCACCCGGCGGTGGTGGCCACGGCGGACGACGTGGTGGTCGGTGCCGCGGTGAGCAGGGTGGACGGTGACCGGGCGTGGATCCTGCGCATCAGCATGGCGCCTGCCTGGCGGCACCAGGGTCTGGGCAGCGACCTGATCACGGCCTTGGAGCACCGGTTGTTCGCCGGTGGCGTCCGGACGGTGCACGCGGTCCTGCCCGACGGTGAGACCGGTGCCGCCGCCCTGTACAACTGCGGCTTCGGCGCCCGTCCGGGCCTGGTCTTCTTCGAGAAGCGCGGGCGCGTGACCCCTCAGGCGGTCAGCATGCTCGCGTCGCTGGGAGCGGAGCTGCCGCCCGGGGGACTGTGGCAGAAGGTCGCGGGCATGGAGCGGGAGAAGGAGCTCATCGAGCGGCGTCTGGTCCTGCCACTGGCCCATCCCGAAATGGCCGCCCAGCACGGCGTGGAGCTGCCGCGGGCCGTGATGCTGTTCGGGCCGCCCGGGACGGGGAAGAGCACGTTCGCGCACGCGATCGCCAGCCGCCTGGGATGGCCGTTGCTCGAACTGTTCCCCGCCCGGCTGGCCGCCGAATACGGGCTGGCCAGCGGGCTGAACCGGCGCTTCGACGAGATCGCCCGGCTCGATCACGTCCTGGTCTTCATCGACGAGGTCGAGGAGATCGCGGGGACCCGGAGCGGCGCCGACGCGACCGCGGTCGGCGTCGTCAACGAACTGCTCAAGGCGATCGTCCGGTTCCGGGGCCAGGACGGGCGGCTGCTCGTCTGCGCCACGAACGACGTAACCACGCTCGACTCCGCGTTCCTGCGGCACGGCCGTTTCGACTACGTCCTGCCGATCGGCCCCCCGGACCACCGCGCGAGGACCGCGCTGTGGGAGAGCTACCTGGCCCAGGCGGGCGCGCAGGCCGACGGCGCGGCGCTGGCGGACGCCAGCGAGGGGTTCACCCCCGCCGACATCGCCCATGTGGCGCGCACCGTCTCCCAGGTCCAGTTCGAGCACACCTTCGACACCGGGACCCGGGCCCGCCCGACCACCGCGGACTACCTGCGCACGATCGGCGAGACCAGGCCCACGGTCAGCGCGGCCATGGCACAGGAATTCGCGCATCAGACCGAGAAGTTCGCCCGTATCTAGGCCGTCTCTCCCGGATCAGGCCGGGCCGGTGGCCGTCCCTTCCTCCTCCGCCTCCATGCGCCGGATGCCCTCGTGGGTGAGGGTGACCATCGCGGGTGTGTTGCCGGGCTCCCAGTCGACGGTGATCAGTCCTTCGCCCGCCAGGTAGGTGCAGGCGGCGGCCAGGTCCTGTTCCGGTACGTGGAGGTCGCGCCGCAGCTGCGCTCCGGTGAGGCCGAGGAGGCGGTTGCCTTCGACGGCTTCGTACAGGACCCGGAGCACCTGACCGCGGTAGGTCTTGCGTTCGCGCAGTGTGGCCATGACCGCGTCCTTTCGTGTGTGGGGTGGAGTGGGCTCCGGGGCCGGTCGGGACGTCTCAGATCTCGTCGGAGTGTGCGCCGGTGCCGGCGGTGGTCCTGCTGGCGGCCAGCCACGAGCGGGCGGGGCCGGCGGGTGTCGCCGTGTCCACGGTGAGGTGGAGGCGGGTGTTGCCGTCGAGGGCGGGGTAGCTGCGCTGTTCCGCGCCTGCGAAACAGCGGCGGAGCGCCTCCGCGACCGCTCGGGCGGCTTCCGGAGTGTGCGCGATGATCCGGACCTCGGCGTGCCCGAGCGAGGGCAGTGTCTGGGTCTCGATGTACTTCACGTGGGCGTGGTTCCCTTCAGGGCGGGTGAGGGGGCCGGCGGGTCGGGGCGCCGAGGCGCCCCGACCGCTGCCCCCGGTCGGAGGAAGGCCTGTTCCTCACCGGCCGGCACCCGTGTGGTGGGCTCGACGACCGGTGTCGTCCGGCAGGCCTGGAGGCCTCGGCAGGGGGTCACTGAACCGGTAGGCCTCGATCCGCGCCTCGTCCCGGGCGTTCAGCAGGTGGATCCAGCGCATTCCGATGCCGGTCATGAGGATGATCACTGCGATGAGGACGGCGGTCTCCACGAAGCTCACCTCCACCCGTTTCCGGGCAGCGGCAGGGCGGACCGGCCCATCGGCTCCCCGAAGGGCGACATGCAGGCCCCGCCCTCGCCCTCCCAGGTGGCTTCCCGGCGGCGGGCGTCGCGGATGCCGCGCCCGATGACGGTTTCGTTGGCCATCAGGACGCCTGCGGCCAGGACGCTGCCCGGGATCGCGGCGGCGGCCATCAGCCGGGCCGCGGCAGCGGGCTCGGTCTCGGGCGGGATCACCAGGAGGTCCCAGCGGCCGACGGTGTAGGAGAGCAGGATCAGCTTGTCGGGGTCCTGTTCGGTGAACCAGCCCACGTGCAGCACGTGCCCGGCCACGGCAACCGTGCGCGGGACGACCGGCCAGCGGCTGGGGTTCACGCTGACACGGGTGACGCGCCCCCAGGTCTCGTCCAGCGCGGCGGCAAGAGCGGGGAGCTCGGCCTCGAGGTCACGGGAGTAGGGCCACCAGGCACCGTCCAGCCGGCCTGCCAGCGCGGTCTTCGGCGTAAGGGACAAGCGGGCAGGGCGCAGGACAACAGCCCGCTGCGCAGCGCGGTCGAGGGTCGTGGTCATGTCGCGGACCCGTCCCCGGACCGTTCGAGAACGGCCCGGTGCAGTGATCGCCGGAAACGACGTCCGCGTGGGAGCGGGTGTGCGAAGTACTCCCGGTCTCTTCACCGTACTCCGGTTCGCGATCCAGAAAGCTGCTTCTGACCAGGTATTTTTCGCCGCAGAAGGCGAGAGCGGCGTGGCCGGTTCCCCTCGCCGCACCGTGAAGGTGGGCGGAGTACCGTGAAACGACGGAGACGTTCCCCAGCTCAACAGCCTTTTCGACGCGGCTGCCGGCCGCCGAACGGGGTGCCGCTGCACCGCGAGACAGGCGGAATCATCATGGCCGCATCCGACAACCCCGCCCCTTCGAAGCTCCTCCCGGACGCGATCCACCATGCGGTCAAGCCGGGCGCCGCCCTGCTCCGGCTGGAAACCACGCGGTCCCGCACAGGGCTCCTGGACGGCGCCTGGTGGCCGCGTTCCAGGGACGTCACGACCGAGCTGCCCGCACTGATCACGGCACTGACCGCGCACCTCGGGCCCATCACGCGGGTTGGCCTGGACGCCTCCGCCTGGCAGGACGTCCCGACCCGTCTGGTCGTCGACGGCCAGGTCGTGCACCTCGACGCCGACCCCGTCGGCGACGACACCGTCCTCGTCACTCGCGGCCACAACGACCACTTCGCCCTGCTGGTGGTCCCCCCGGGCACCACCGCCGACGCCGCCCGCGAAGCGATGGCCCGCGCCGTCCGCGCCGACAACATCACGCAGGCCGCTCAGATCCTCATCGCGACCACACCCGGACCTGAGGACGGCGCCGCCCAGGCGGCGGGCTGACCCCGAATCCTCAGTGGCCGAGTGGCCGAGTGGCCGAGTGGCGCGCCGGTCAGAGCCCCTCGTCGTGCAGGTCCTCCTCGCGCAGGAGATCGTCCTCGCGGCGGCGCGAGGTCTCCTTCGGGCCGGACTTCTGTCCCTTTTCGCGGGACGACTTGCCGGGCTGGGGCTGCGCAGGGTCTCCGGGGCGACGGTGTTCCTGCGCCTCGTGCCCCTTGCCCGGCTCCTGACGCTTGTCCTGCCTTCCGTCCATGACGGCGACTCCTCTTGATGGGGGGTACGGATTCCTCTCCGATCACGCTGACACGCACCGCGGCGGCCTGCATCATGTCGACCGCGAAGCGAGGCACAGGGCGATGTCACCAGCACAGCCGTGGTCACCCGACCGGCAGCGTGTACGGGGGCGCGGTGGGCGCTCGCGGGCGGTGCGGGTGCTGGGCGCGCGGATCGAGGATCGAGGATCACGACGGGGTCCGTGGCGGGGCCCGGCCGGGGTGGCTTCGTCGACCGGCCGGGCCCCGCGTGCGTGGACCTCTCGTCGCCCTGTCACCGTGCCACACACCAGGCCGCAACGCCCGGCACGAGGCAGGAGGTGTGGGCCGGCCGGGTGATCCACGCTCTGGGCGTGACGCGCCGAGAGGATCCGGATGCCCTGGGTGGCGGTGGCGGAGGCGGTCAGGGCCGATGCCGTTTGCGGTGGCTCGCGTGCGGGTCGTCGGCGAAGAGGGCGAGCAGCCCCGCGATATCGCGGCCCGCCTCGGCGGGGTGGCGGAACTTGGCCCCGGGGGTGATGCGGTAGTGGTTGCGTCGTCCTTCGCGTACCCGGGTGAGGTATCCGCCCTGCTCCAGGTCCGCGACGATCGCCTGTACGGTCCGCTCGGTGAGCACGCAGGTCTCGGCGACCTCCCGCAGACGTACTTCGGGGTCGCGGGCGAGGGCGAGCAGGACGCGGGCGTGGCTGGTCAGGAATGTCCACGACCCGTGGGGAAGGCCTTCATCACCCATACCTCCAGACTGCAGCAAAATTTGTATATACGTCCTGTTTTTCACGTATTTCTTGACGTAGGTCGGATGGGTACCGACGATGCTGGTGGAAGCAGAATCAGCCCCAGAACGCGTGGGGAGGCAGCGATGACCGCGCTCGCGCAGGACGAACGAGTCGACAGTCCGGAAGCGGCCGGCATGGAGGTGGGGGTGGCCGCGGGCCCGCGGCCCGGGACGGTCCAGGTCGTGGTGACCGGCGAGATCGACTTCGACAACGCCACGGTTCTCCGCGAGGTTCTCCTGGCCGCCCTCGTCTCTCACCGCACCACCCTCCTCATCGACTTGGGACGGGTGACCTTCTGCGACTGCGCCGGCCTCAACACCCTCCTTACCGTCCGCCACGCGGCCCTGCAGGCCGGGCGCGGCTTGCACATCACGGCGGCGGGCCGCCGCGTCGAGCGGCTCCTGACCCTCACCGACACCCGCACCCTCCTCATGTGACCACGTGCGCTCGAAAGCGCGTGACCCCATGACCGCGGCCGACCGCCTCGCGGCGCCCGGGACCCGGCACCCGGGACCCGCCCAGTCCCAGGAGCGCTTGCGTCAGGGCGGCAGTCGATTCAGGGACGGCGTCGATGAGGACGGCCGCTTCCTGGTCGGGGCTGCAGACCGTCACGTCCTCCAGGACGTTGCCCCGGGTCGGCCGGACACCCTTGGCGCCGAATTCCAAAGCGCCGCCGCGAAGCCGCATCCGCTGCGAGAAGGCCATCCGGTGCGTAGGCCTTGCGCGTGCGCCACCCTGCGCCGGATCAACGAATCCCTGAGCGATCCGCCTGCCTTGCGATTGTCGGCGAAGGGTGCCCTCTCGGCCCGTCGCGCTCCGCGCCTGGATCCAGTCACGCGAGCCTCGCCACGCCGAATGTGACGATCTGTCAGAATACGCCCGATTCTGTCAGCCCGGCCGGGAGGATTGCTGTGACTATCTGTCAAACCATGAGGGGGGTGGGCGTGCAGGAGGCCCTCCCGTCGTCGGCGCCGCCTGGTCGCCGAGTGCGTCGCTCGTCGCGGGGTGGGTTACTGCGGGCGCTGGTGGCAGGTCTCGTCCTACTGGCCGGCCTGGCCCTGCCCATGGTGGCCCCGCAGCCCTCCCAGGCCGTGCCGCCCGGCACCTATGCCTACGTCGCCAACTTCCTGGATGACACGGTGTCGGTGATCGACACGGCGACGAACACGGTGGTGGTCACGGTTCCCGTCGGCGGTGCGCCGTGGGGGGTGGCGGTGTCACCGGACGGCACCCGCGCCTACGTCACCAACCGCACCGATGGCACGGTGTCCGTGATCAACACCATGACCGACACGGTCGTCGCCACCGTCCCCGTCGGCCTTGAGCCCCTGGGGGTGGCGGTGTCGCCGGACGGCACCCGCGCCTACGTCACCAGCTACGGCGCCGACACGGTGTCCGTGATCAGCACGGCGACGAACACGGTCCTCACCACCATCCCCGTCGGCGATACGCCCATCGGGGTGACGGTGTCGCCGAACGGCACCCGCGCCTACGTCACTAATTCCGGCGCCGACACGGTGTCCGTGATCAACGCCGCCACCAATACCGTCGTAGCCACCATCCCCGTCGGCGACTTCCCGTTCGGGGTGGCGGTGTCACCGGACAGCACCCGCGCCTACGTCACCAATTCCGACGGCGACACGGCGTCTGTGATCAACACGGCGACGAGCACGGTCCTCGCCACCATCCCCGTCGGCGATGCACCCCAGGGGGTGGCGGTGTCGCGGGACGGCATCCGCGCCTACGTCATCAACGCCGGCGGCGACACGGTGTCCGTGATCAACACGGCGACGAACACGGTCCTCGCCACCATCCCCGTCGGCGATGCACCCCGAGAGGTGGCGGTGTCGCCGGACGGCACCCGCGCCTACGTCACCAACGCCAACGACGACACCGTGTCCGTGATCAACACCGCCACCAACACCGTCGTGGCCACCATCCCCGTCAACGACCTCCCGTTCGGGGTGGCGATCGGGGTCGTGCCCCGGCCGGCGCCGACGCTGACGCTGATCAAGCTCACCGCCGGCGGGACGTTCACCCGGGGCGGGCAGGGCGCCTACAGCCTCACCGTCACCAACACCGGCGACCTGCCCACCGACGGCAGCACCGTCACTCTCACCGACACCCTCCCCACAGGCCTGACCCCGGTCAGCTTCTCCGGCACCGGATGGACCTGCACCCTCACCCCGCTGTCCTGCACCCGCAGCGACATCCTCGCCCCCGGTGCCGGCTACCCGCCCCTCACCCTCACCGTTCAGATCGCCCCCAACGCGCCGAAGCAGGTCACCAACACCGCCACCGTCACCGGCGGCGGCGCCATCGGCACCAGCATCGCCACCGCAACCACCACCGTCGACAGGAAGCAGCAGCCCAAGCCCCCGCACCACGACCACCCAGGCCCCCACTGGCCGGGGCACGGAAAGCCAGGCCACCACTGGCCCCACCTCGGCCACCGCCCCGGCCCCCGGTAACCGCACACCGGCATTGCGAACGCCCCGGCGCCGGCCGCCCACCCTCGGACCACCGGCGCCGGGGCATCCCGTGACCAAGCAACCCCACACCACGCCCCGCCACCCAAAGCCTCCGCCGCCCCTTCGCCCCCCCCCGGACGACCGATCAGACCGCGCCACGTGACTCCACTTGTCCGAACGGCCTTCGGGCTCCGGCGCTGGAGCGTGGAAGTCCTGAGCGACCAGCCCGTCGGGCGCGCCGGTCACCACCGCGTCAGGCGCGGCGCGCCCCGGCGTGATCCTGTTCCACGATCTTGGCCAGGCGGGCCAGCATCCCCCGATGGCGGAGCTGGAGCAGGGCTTCGATCGCGGGGTTGTGCAGGGTTCCGCCCACGCCGCGCAAGGGGTGCTCGTCGCACACGACCAGGGTCTCCTCGCCCCACGGCCGGAGCTGGAGGAAGATCCTCGCAGTGCCCAGCGACTTGAACGACGCTTCCAGTTCCAGTTCCCGGCCGGCTTCCGTGTGGCGTACGGTCGTCACCCCTTCTGTCGACCAAGGGCCCAGCCGCACGGTGTAGCGGAGCCGGGACCCGACCTCCGGCCAGGCCTGATCGAGCGGTGTGGACTCGGACGGACCCACCACCCACTCCCCGTACGAGGCGGGATCGGCGAGCACCGCCCACACCGCCTGCGGGGGCCGATGAATCAGCTGGTTGCGGACGGCCATGAGAGAAGTCCTCCTGCCGGAACGGACACTGTTCCCGGACCGCCGACGGCCGGCGACCCGGGGCACTGGGCGAAGCCCTTCGTGTGCCGGTAGCGACGCTCGTGCCCTCGTCCTTCGGCCTCGCGTCGGCTCAGCGCGAAACGTCGGCCCGCGACCACGGACGGCTGCTGTGACCGTCTCGGGGACTGCCGCGGCACACCGTAGGACGGCGCACGCCCAGGCTGCGCTACCCGCGGCCGCGCCTGCCGGGCGGGTCCTGGGGGTCCACGCCCGTCGAGGCGGAAGCGTCCTTCGTTCCGCTGGGACGCTGCGACCGGCCCCGGGGGCCCAGGTCGTGCATGCCCTTCTCCCCTGAGCCCTTGCTCTGGTCCTCCCCGCGTGCTCCCCTGCTCTTCACCGGCTTGCCGTGGGGGTTTCCGGCCTCTTCCTTGGAAACCGTCCGGCCGGGCCCCTTGTCCGGAGCGTACTCGTCCGGGTGGAAGGAACGGTGGGCACTCGGGTTCTCCTGCTGACGGGTCTCGTCCACGTCCGGCGACCAGCCGTGCTGCTTGGTCCCCTCGTGGCGACTCGGACCCTTGCCGTGGGCGGGCTGGGACGGCTTCGGCTGCTTCGTCATTGGCCTGGCCTGCTGTCTGTCTCGGGACGGGCGCACGGGTACGAGCGCCTCTACCGCTGTCTTGCCATCGTCCCACCGTTCGCGGAAGTGGTCGCGCCGGGCTCCGGAGGGCTCAGCGCGCTCTTGGGAGCGGGGCACGGCCTTCGGATCCGGCAGGGCGACAGCGGAGCCAGGGGCGCATGTGGTCGGCCTATGGGAGCCGGCTCTTCCGCAGCACCTCGGGCCTACCCCGCCGTTCGGCCGCCAGCCGCTGCCGGGGCCGCACCGTCGACGCACGCGCCCTTGTCACCGTAGACCGGCGAAGGGGCCCTCCGCTGGCCTACCATGTCGTCGAGGGCTTCGGGACAGCGCGGCCGGAGGACAGATGCCGAAACAGGGCCAGGAATCCGGAGCGGACCCGGGCAGCGCACAGCGGCGGGCCGTGAGGCTGGCCGGGCTTTCGGCAGCCTCCGATACCGGGATGGACCGGTTCGCCCGCCTGGTTTCACGACTGCTCCGCGTGCCGGTGGCCTTCGTTTCGCTGGTCGAGGAGGACCGGCAGATCCTGCCCGGACTGTGCGGTCTGCCGGAGCCCTGGGCGGGGAGCCGCGCGCTGCCGCTGTCGCACTCGCTCTGCCGGTACGTGGTGGCCTCCGGGCAGCCCCTGGTCGTGCCCGATGCCCGCGCCGACGACCGGCTCCGTACCAACCCGGCCATCGCGGATCTCGGGCTCATCGCGTATGCGGGGATGCCGCTGACCGATGCCGACGGGCTGGTCCTGGGCTCCTTGTGCGCCATCGACCACGAGCCGCGGACGTGGGGTGACGGCGAGCTGGCCGACCTGAAGGATCTGGCCGCGGCCTGTTCCGCCGAGCTGTGCCTGCGCATCCTGTCGGCGCAGAGCCGGTCCGCGCAGAAGGTACTGGAGACCGCGCGGGCCGCCGCCGAGCGGGCGTGGAGCGACGCGGAGCGCCTGGAGCAGGAGGCACAGGCCGGCATGGACCATGCCGAGCTGCTGCTGAGGGCATCGGAGGAACTCGCCCAGACGTCGGGGCTGGAGGACGTCCGGCGCCGGCTGCGGGACCTTTTCGTCGGTGTCGGGAAGCCCTCGTACGTCGGCCTGTTGGTCGCCGACGAAGACGAACTGCACCGGGTTGCCGACCCGGACATCGAGCACTCGGTGGAACGGGAGGTCCTCACGCTGCCCGTGAGCGCGGCGTTCCCGAGCACCCGGGCCATGCGGGAACGGCGGGCGGTCTTCGTGCCCGACCGTGAGGCGCTCGTCGCCGGGTACAGCCCCGAGGCGGTCGGCTTCTTCGACCGCATGGGCTTCACCACCGTGCTGTGCCTGCCCCTCTGGGGCAGCCGCGCCCTGCTGGGCGTACTCGCCGTCTGCTGGGCCAAGCGGCACGAGGTGGGGGTCACGGAGCGGGCCACGCTCACCGCCGCGTCCGGATACATCGCGCAGGCGGTGGAGCGCGCCCTGTACCTGGACGAACGCATCTCCGTGGCCCGGCAGCTCCAGGAAGCCATGCTCACCGACCTCCCCGTCGCCGACCACATCGAGATCAGCGCCCTGTACGAGCCGGCCGCGGTCGGCGACATGATCGGCGGTGACTGGTACGACGCCTACCACCTGCCGCCCGCCTCACCCGGCGGCGAGCCCGGAGCCCTCATGGTGACGGTGGGCGACATCACCGGCCACGACATGCACGCAGCCACGATCATGGGCCAGATCCGCAGCATGCTGCGGCAGGCCACCCTCGACCACCCGCCGTACAGCCCGGCCACGGCGCTGACCGCCCTCGATACCGCTTGTTCGATCCTGCCCTTCGAGGCCGGCGGCACGCTGGTCCACGCACGCCTCGACCTCGCCGACGGCGGTCCCGACTGGACGCTGACCTGGTCCAACGCCGGCCACCCGCCGCCGCTGCTCCTTACCCCCAACGGCCGGGTGACCCTCCTGGAGGAACACGACATCCTCCTCCACAGGGACCTCGGGCCGTCCCGCCGCACCGAGGCCCAGCGCGGCCTTCCCTCTGGTTCAACGCTGTTGTTCTACACCGACGGGCTCATTGAACGCCGCGGCCACGACATCGATGCCTCCCTCGCACAACTCGTCGCCCTGCTCGCCCGCCACGGTGACCGTCCGCTGCCCGAACTGCTCCACCGGATCAGCAAAAGGCTGGTGGCCCCGGCTCCCGGGGACGACGTCGTCGTACTGGCGCTGCGCGTTCCCTGACGGCGTGACCGGCCACTTCCTGGATCCGGCGAACGTCCGATGACCAGCGGAATGAGGATGGTCCAGAGGATCGGAACTCCCGTCACGAAGCGGATGACGAGGAGAATGACGCCGATGACAGGACCAATGTCTTCCGTTTCGGCGTGACGGTTCACAACCGGGGTAGACGCCAGCCGTGTCCGGCGGCTTGTTCGGGCGCGCATCCAAGGAGCAATCCCATGATTCTCATCCTCGGGCTCATCATTCTGATCGCCGCCATCATCGTCGGCCTGGCCGGAGTATTCGGCAATACCGGCGCGGGACACGACCTCGGCGTCGGCGGCGACTTCTCGATTTTCGGCTACCACGTCACCGGTTCGACCGGATCCCTCTTTCTGAGCGGAATCATCGTCGGAGCCATCGCCCTCTTGGGTCTGACTCTGGTCATGATGGGCGCCCGGCGTTCGGCCCGTCGCTCGGCGCAGGCCCGACGCGAACTCGGCACATCACGCCGGGAGGCCGCCGCCGTCGACCGCGAGCGCGACGATCTGATCAAGCAGCGCGACGACGCCCGCGCCGGGGCCGGTGCTCCGACGGCCGACGTGCCCCGCACCGAGACCGGTGCGCCGGTGACCGACGCACCTCGCGGCCGAGGCCACTGGTTCGGCCACCGGGCCGCGCACCGCTGACGGCAGCCCTCGTCGTTCCGCAGAACCTTGCCGATGCACCATCAGCCGCAGGGAGCGGCGCGCCTTGCCCGAAGGGGCCGGCGCGCCGCTCCCCATGGCCGAGAGCCCGCCCTCACGGCCCCGGCACGGGCGAACGCAGAGCGCTGCGCCCCTGATCCCAGGCCTCGCGGATGTGCGTCGCGAGGCGGTCCTCCAGCAGGACGGTCGCCGCGCACCCGAACGCGATGTCCGCCTCCAGGTCCGGCTCGTCGGCCAGCAGACCTCCGATCACCTCGTGGCGCACGACCTGTTCGTGGACGGCGTCGGCTTCGACGTGCTCCGCGTAGAAGTGTTCGGCCGCAGGTCCCGCTCCGCAGCGCCGCAGGGCCTTGGCCAGGCGCCTGGACCCGGGCGACGAGGTGACCTCGACGCACGCGAAGTGGCCGACGAGCGCGCCGCGCAGGGCGCGGTGGAGCCCGAAGAGGGACATCAGGTTCACCGTCGCGAGCAGCGGCGCCGGCGCGCGGTCCAGGTAACGGCCGTAGGCGGGATCCAGCTCCAGGTCGGCCATGAGGTCCGCGAAGAGCCGTGCGTGGATGCGGTCGGCGCGGCCGGCGCCGAACTCGTCGTACTCGATGGCGACCATGGCGGCCTTGGCCCGTCCGGTGAGCCGCGGGATGACCCAGGCGTGCGGGTCCGCCTCCTTGAGGTGGTAGAGGGAGCGCAGGGCCGCGTATTCGCGCAACTGCCAGAGCTCGCCCTCGGTTTCCAGGTGGTGGCTGAGACTGCCGGAGAGGTCCACGGGCTCGACGAGGAGCGGGGCGAAGGCTTCCTCGACCGTTCGGGGCGCGTCGGGCAGCTCGGTGCGCAGGGCGTGCAGCACGCGGGTCTCCATCGACTGGCGCAGCCGCAGCAGCTCAGGGTCCCATTCGCGCTCGTCGTCCACGCCGTCGAAGCCGCGGTAGTGCAGCTCGTACAGCAGGTAGAGGGCGAGCTGAAGGTCCTCGCCCCAGGGGTCCGCCGTGAGCACGGACCCCGTGGCGTACACCGGCGGGCCGCCGGATCGCAGGGCCTGCGTCACGGCGCAGGACAGCTCGCCCCGTCCTTCGACCGGGCAGGGGCCGGCAGCGGTCGTCGTGGCGCTCGGGCCGGGAGGGGTCATCGCGGGGTCCTGTCCTCGGGCGGCGGCGGGTCGGCTCGCTCGCGACGGCGGTGGCTGGTGTCGCACCAGGGGTACGTACGGCTGCGGCGACAGGTGCACACCGCGACCATGAAACGGTCCGAGCGGGCGACCGTCCCGTCGTCCAGGACGATCTCGACCGGACCCTCCACCAGGACCGGGCCCTGCGGGTCCACCGACACCCGGCGGGCCGGCGTCCGGCCGGGGGCCGGGGAGCTGTCAGAGGGACCGGGCACGGATGATCACCAGCTCTTCCCGCTCCTCGGCCGCTGCCGCCAGACCCCGCCGCTCCAGCCAGGCCCGTCGCGAACGCAGTACGGGGCCCCACGGCACCGAGGCACTCGCCGTGACCTCCGCAGCCAGCCCCACCCCGGTCAGCCGGTCGAGGGTCTCCCCGGCCCCGCACATCGCCGAGTGCACCATGAGCAGGACGCCCCCGGGACGCAGCAGGGCGGGGGCACCGCCGCAGATCCGGTCGATGACCCCGCGCCCGTCGGGGCCGGCGTCCCAGGCCCGCTCCGGCCCGCGCGACGGCAGCCGGACCCCCGGGGCCGGGACGTAGGGCGGATTCGTGACCACCAGGTCGAAGCGACACCCCGCGGTGCGTGCCGCGAAGTCGCCGTGCAGGACGCGCAGGGGCAGCCGTCGGCGCAGGGAGTTCAGCCGCGCCGTGACCACGGCGGGCCAGGAGACGTCGACCGCCGTGACCCGGGCTCCCCTGCCCGCGGCGTGCAGTGCCAGCGCACCGGTGCCCGTGCCGATCTCCAGCGCGTCCGTCCACGGCCCGAGCTCTTCCACGGCAAGCGCCTCCGCGAGGAGAAGGGTGTCCGCCTGCGGCCGGTAGACGCCCGGCAGCGCCATCAGGGGGACCGGGAGCGGGGGCAAGGACATAGCCGTGGCGGGCACCGCGTACCTCCCGGATTCGAATGCGGCCCGCGGAGCGGACCGCGGAGATTGACCGACATGCTGCGGCTGCCCGGAACTGAGCGGCCCATCCAAATTTTCGTCGACCTTCAGAGGATCAGACGAGTATCGGCCTTTTCCGCTATTCGCGTCCCTGAGCGCACCGGGCCGGCTCACACGCGCGGCGCCTGGTCGCCTGCGTTTCCGTCCGGCGTCTTCCACGAATCACCACGCCCCCGCGCCACGGGATTCTGCTCGGCCGGCCGTACAGGGGCCCGGCGCCGCGCGCTGCGTCGGCTGCCGTACCAGAACGCGCCGACCAGAAGGACGACCACCACCACGCCGGCGAACATGAGGAAAAGTGCTCCTTGGCCTTCGGCCGCGAGAATTTCGGTAGGAATCATGGCTCGCGCCTACCCACAATCGGCGGGCTTACGGGACATCTCCCTCCCGGATTCCCTCCCGGAATTCGCGGCAGGTAACGGGCGGCGGTCGTCGGAGCGGGCCCGCCCCTCATCGGAAGCTGCACCTCCCCCCGTCACCGAGGCACCGCACGGCCCTGCCCGGTGGTGTGGACGTGCTCAGGTCGGCGTCGGCGCGGGTCAGCCCGGCCAGGTGCCCGTCACGCGACGTGTGGCCACGGCACCCGAGCGGTCGACAGCGGCCTTGACCACGGCGAAAATCGCGCCCTGGAGCGCGGCGGCGATCAGGATCTGCTTCCACGAGCGGTCTTCGTCCGTTGCGCTGGGAGCATCGCCTTCTCCCTCGACGGCCTTCCAGAGCTGCTTGAACGCCGCCCCCGCGATCATGCCGCTGACAGCACCCAGGGCCAGACCCACCGGCTTGTACGCGACCTCGGAGGCTTTCATCGGCTTCGGCGGCTGCGCCGCACCAGCAGAAGGACGACCAGAGCGGCGCCGCCGGCCACGAGCAGCAGCCTGCGGTGGGCGCGTGCCATGCTCGCGGCCCGGCCCGCCCTGTCCAGAACCGGCCCGGACGTCGTGTCCTTCACCAGCCGGGCCGCATGCCGGGTCTTCGTACGGATCTGGTCGGCCGCCACGCCGGCCGTTGCGGCGGCATGTCGCATCATGTCGGCCGTCTTCTCTCTCGCCTGTGCCTTGATGTCTGCCTTGCCCACCAGCGCCTCGATGGTCTGACCGAGTTCGTCGCGGGTGCGCTCGACCTGCTCGCGCAGCTCGTCGGGGGTGGGTGTGGCGATATCGGTTCGGGGTTCGTTCGTCATCGGAACGCTTTCTCCTTGATCTCGGCCAGATCGGCCTTGACGCTGTCGATGGTCTGCTCCGGGACGGGTGCGCCTGGCTCGGCGATCCCTCTCACGATGCGCACGCCGTCGTCATGGCGCGCCTACCCGGTAAATGAACGCGCAGCCACGCCACGGGCCGATGCTTCCGCGAGGGCGGCGCGGTCCGGTGCGATCACCTCTCCATACGGCGGTGGTCCTGATCGCTCCAGGCGCGGGTTCCACGGGGCCGGACACAGGGTTCGGCGTCCTCGGGCAGCCCTCAGGGCGGCCATCCAGATCACCAGGGCCAGGCGGCTCCCCGGTGTCACCCACCTGTCCCGGACGCGGGGACGCGCTTCCGCGACTTCCACACCGGCGCGACGGAGCCAATGGGGACGGATCACATCGCTTGCGACATCAATAAGGGAGGTGCGGGTAGCCGGACACCATGGACCCCGACAAGCACACGCCGCTCCGCGCTGGCGCACTCGTCTGCACCCTGTCCCCCTCCCCCGCGCCTTCCAGCTCCCAGCTGCTGGCCGAACACACGATGGCCGCCCTCGCCGAGCACGGTGTCACCGGGAAGACCGTCCGGATTTCCGCCCACGACGTGGAGCCCGGCGTGAAGAGGACAAGGGCGACGGGGACGCCTGGCCGGATACCCGGGACGCCATCCCGGGCTGCGACATCCTGATCCTCTCCACGCCCATCCGGCTCGGCCACCCGTCCGGCATCGCCCAGCGGGTCCTGGAGCGGCTGAACGCGGAGATCTCCGAGAGCGACGACGAACGCCGCCCCCTACCCGGCGAGCTGACCTGCGGGTCCGCCCCCGCACACCGCGCAGCCCGGACCGGAGATGTCACGGCTCTCGCCCGTCCACCACGTCTACGGTCCCAAGGAGAAGGATCATGAGCAAGCAGCAGTCATCGAACAGCACCGCCAGGAGCGAGCTGCCGGGCAGGCCCGGCCCCGAGTCTCCGCAGCTGATCGAGCCGACGGAGCCGACGGAACCCCTTCCGCCGAAGCCCGACCAGGACGGCCCCGAGACGGTGGGGCCCACCGGACAGGCGACAGGGGTGGACCAGGCGCGCGTGGCGCAGAGCGGCGCGTACCTGACGACGGCCCAAGGGACGCGGCTGCCCGACACCGATCACTCCTTGAAGGCCGGACCCCGCGGCCCGGTGCTGCTGCAGGACCACCATCTGCGCGAGAAGATCACGCACTTCGACCACGAGCGGATACCGGAGCGGGTCGTCCACGCGCGTGGTGCCGCCGCTCACGGCGTGTTCCAGGGCTACGGAACGGCCGGGGAGGTGTCAAAGGCCGCGTTCCTCGCCAAGGACGTGGAAACACCGGTGTTCGTGCGCTTCTCCACAGTCCTCGGCTCGCGCGGCTCCGCCGACACCGTGCGCGACACCCGCGGCTTCGCGACGAAGTTCTACACCGACGAGGGCACCTTCGACCTGGTCGGCAACAACATCCCGGTGTTCTTCATCCAGGACGCGGTCAAGTTCCCCGACGTCATCCATGCCGCCAAGCCGCATCCGGACCGGGAGATCCCGCAGGCGCAGAGCGCGCACGACACGTTCTGGGACTTCGTGTCCCTGCACACCGAAGCCACCCACCACACCATCTGGAACATGTCCGACCGCGGGATCCCGAGGTCGCTGCGGATGATGGAGGGCTTCGGCGTCCACACCTTCCGTCTGGTCAACGCGGCCGACGAGAGCGTGCTGGTGAAGTTCCACTGGAAGCCGAAGCTCGGCGTGCATTCCCTGGTCTGGGAGGAGGCGCAGATGATCAGCGGGATGGACCCCGACTTCCACCGCCGGGACCTCTTCGACGCCATCGAATCCGGCGCCTTCCCCCAGTGGGAACTGGGCATCCAGGTCTTTCCCGACACACCGGACCAGACCTTCGAGGGCATCGACCTCCTCGACCCCACCAAGATCGTCCCGGAGGAGCGCTCGCCCGTGCAGCCCATCGGGCTGATGACCCTCAACGCCAACACCAAGAACTACTTCGCCGAGACCGAGCAGGTCGCCTTCCACCCCGGACACCTGGTCCCCGGCATCGACGTCACTGACGACCCGCTGCTCGCCGGACGGCTCTTCTCCTACCTCGACACCCAGATCAGCCGCCTCGGCGGCCCCAACTTCGGCCAGATCCCCGTCAACCGGCCCCACGCCCCCGTCAACGACATGCTCCGCGACGGCATGCACCAGAGCGCCGTCCACACGGGCGTCGCCCCCTACCGGCCCAACAGCCTCGACGGGGGCTGCCCCTTCCTGGCAGGAGCCGATACCGCCGCCTTCGTCGAAACACCCGTGAAGGTGCCGGAGGCGAGCAAGGTCCGCGAGTCGCCCGCCTCGTTCTCGGACCACTTCACCCAGCCGCGCCTCTTCTGGCTCAGCATGACCCCGCCCGAGCGCGAACACATCATCGCCGCCTACACCTTCGAACTGGGCAAGTGCCACGAGCAGGCCGTCAAGGAACGCACCCTGAAGGTGCTCGCTAACATCGATCCGCAGCTGTGCGCACAGGTCGCCACGGGCCTCGGGCTGCCGGCCCCCGCTGCCACCGTTCCACTCGTCGCGGCCGACCCCAGCCCCGCGCTCTCCCAACTGGGCGGAACCTGGCCGACGGACGGACGTGTGATCGGCATCGTCGCCGACGCCACGGCCGACCTGAACGGAGTACGCGACTCCCGGCAGGCCGTCCTGGACGCGGGCATGGTGCCCCTCGTCATCGCCCCGACCGGCGCCACTCTCGGCGACGACAGCGAACCGATCACCGTTCAGCGCACCTTCGCCACCGCCCGCTCCGTCGAATTCGACGCCCTCCTGCTGGCCGGAGTGCCCCAGGCCGGCGCGGACGCGTACGGCGCCCGCGACGCCAAGGCCGGCACGGCCCGGCCCCCCGAAGCCCCCGACCCGCGCGTACTACTGCTCGTGACCGAGGCGTACCGGCACGGCAAGGCCATCGGCGGCTGGAGCGGCGCCGAGCACCTCCTCGAACTGTGCGGCATCACGGCAGCCGAACCGGGCATCGCCGTCGCCGACAGCGGCAGCACGGTCGTGGACGCCCTCGCGGCGGCATTGGGCGAGCACCGGGCCTGGGACCGGTTCCCCGCCGCCCTCTGATCCGGGCCGGCCCCGGCCCCGCCCCGGGGCCGGGTTTCCCCCGGCAGGCCGGGGAAGCGTCAGCGTTCGGCGTAGGGAAGGTCGCCCGTACGAGGCATCGCGCCCGGCCAGCAGTGTCCCCTCCACCCCACCGGGTACACGGGGTCAGGGCGATCGGCCGCGCCCCCGACGGACTATCGAAGGAGACCTGGTGGACGGGATCGTGCTGCTCAAGGAAGACCACAAGACGGTCGAGAAGCTGTTCAAGCAGTTCGAGAAGGCCGGCGACAACGCGTACGCCACGAAGCGGAAGATCGCCGACCAAGTCATCGAAGAACTCACCACGCACACCTGGATCGAGGAGAAGATCTTCTACCCCGCTGCCCGCGAGGCCGACCCCGACACCAAGGACCACGTCCTGGAAAGCATCGAGGAGCACCACGTCGTGCTGTGGATGCTCTCCGAGCTCAAGGGTCTCGACGCGAGCGACGAGCGGTTCGACGCGAAGATGACGGTCCTCATGGAGAACGTCCGCCACCACGTCGAGGAGGAGGAGAAGGAGTGGTTCCCCGAGGTCCGCAAGGCGATGGGCCGCAACCGCCTCACCGAACTCGGCGAACAGATGGAAGCGGCGAAGAAGACCGCCCCGTCCGATCCCTTGGCCGTCCCCAGCGCATGACCCCTCCAGCCGTCCGGACGGCCGCGATCCGAGGGCATGGACACGCCCGCGCGACCGCCCCGGCGGGAGACTGGCCGTTCGGGTGCCCCTGGTGACTGGAGCGGGTCCGTCGGACTGGCCGGGATCGCCCCGGCAGCGGTGGCCGGCTGGGTGGACTGGGCGGACCTGCCCCCGAACAGGCCCGGGTCGGCCTGGCCCACGCGGCCACGAACGCGGCCGCGGTGGCCTGCTACGCCGTATCCCTGTGACGTCGCGGCTGCGCGGCCGCCCGGCGAAGGGCCGGCTCTGGTCCCTCGGCGGGCCGGCCGCCGTCGCCGGCGGGCTCCCCTCCCTCCGGGCTCGGCCCTCGTTTCAGGAGGCGGGCGGCGTGGCCGTGTGGTCCGGATGGCCGTGGGTGCGGCGGATCGTCTTCAGGCGGGCCTCAAGGAGGTGCTCACGCCCGCCGGCCAGCTCGTCGACGATGTCGCCTTCCACTGCGGTGAAGGGCCGGTGGTAGGTGGAGTCGTAGGCCTCGATGATCTGGAACGTCCAGTGGCCCGGGATGACGTTGCGGCCCACGATGTCGCGCTCGACCCGTGCGGCCTGCTCCTCGTGGCCCGCCTCGCGCAGGAGCCGGACGGCGTCGCCGAGCTCGAAGTCCGCGGTCCCGGTCAGCTGGTGGAAACCGTAGAGGTGTCCGCGGGCCCGCTCCGTGGTCTCCAGAGCCTTCGAGAGCGCGCCCAGGGCGCGCAGTGTCTTCTCGTCGACGCCTTCGGGCACCTGGTGCTCCGGGTCCATCTCGCGATTGCTGTCCATGGTGATCTCCTGCCCTCGAGGCGCCTTCCCGAGCCGTCGATTGAGCCGTACGGAGCAAGGCCTCCTCACGTTCGATCGGGGTGCGTGAAGCGGTGAAGGGGGTGCGGCGATCACGGCCGGGCGGTCGGCGCTGCGGCGGCCGGCAGCTCCTGCGCGGCGCGGGTGATGAAGCGGCGGGTGTGCTCCGGGTCCAGGGCCTGGGTCTGAAGGCATTCGAACATGGCGCTGTAGTGCCGCACGTCGGATCGTTTCTCCAGGTAGAGGTCGCTGGTGAACCGCTCCAGGTACACCGTCCCCGTGGCGGTGTCCGGGAAGTCGAGGATGGAGAACTGTCCGGAGACTCCCGGATGGGATCCCGCGCTGTGCGGGAGGACCTGCACGGTGATGTGCGGCTGCTCGCCGAGGCGGTTCAGGTACTCGAGCTGTTCGCGCATGATCTCGGGGCTGCCGACGAGGCGGCGCAGGGCTGATTCGTCCAGCACGACCCCCAAGCGGAAAGGCCGGGCCGGGTGGTGGGCGCGGGACTGACGGCGCAGCCGTACCTCAAGGCGCACCGCGATCTGTTCCTCCGTGGCCAGAGGGATCGTTTCCGCGGTGACCGCTGCCGCGTAGGCGGGCGTCTGCAGCAGGCCGGGGATCACCAGGGGTTCGTAGGAGCGGACAGAAGCGGCTGCCGTCTCCAAGCCGATGTAGACGGCGTAAGGGACTTCCCCGCAGGCGACCCACCAGCCCTGCCGGTTCGCCTCTCTGGCCATTTCCAACAACGAGTCGATGACCTGCTGGTCCGTGACCCCGTAGAGGCCGCACAGGTCCCGCACATCGCGCGGGCTGATCCCGCGGCGGCCGGTCTCCAAGTGGCTGACCTTGGGCTGGGAGATCAACAGGTGCTCAGCCACCTGCGTACTGGTCAGACCGCGGTCCAGACGGAGCCGGCGCAGCTCCGCGCCCAGCCGGCGTCGTCTGACGGTCGGGTTTCCGTTCACCGCCACGGGCGGTCTACCTCCGGCTCGGGACTGTCTGCCAGCCACAGAAATCGCCACGGCCGGGCCCGGGTGCACGCATGCGCCGCGGAATGATGATCAACGGGCCCCGCTGTCGAGTGTCACGCGGCGCGAGCGCGACCGCGTGCACAGCCCGAGCAGAGTTCACCCGAATGCCACGGCCCTCCACCTGTACGCCGGAAAAGACCGCTTATCTGCTGCATCCCGCGCATGGGGACGTAGCTCGTCCTTGCCGTATGACGTTGGGGGGTGTCCGGGCTGGTGCGGGCGGGCTTTGCGGGGCAGGCTGAAAAGTACAACGCCTGTCGGCGCAACGTTGCGGGAAGGGGGCGCTCGGGATGATCGGGATCGCGGACATCCGGGAATGGCGTACCCACGACGTTGTCGATGCCGCAGGCCACAGGATCGGAGCGCTGGAGGCGGTCTACGTGGACACCAGCACGGACGAGCCGGCCATGGCCACCGTCCTGGTCGGGCTGCCCACCCGCCGCCACCTGGTCTTCGTCCCGCTGGTCGGCGCGGTCGTGGGGCCCGGCTACGTCAAGGTCGGTTACGACAGGTCGCTGGTGAAGAAGTGCCCGGCGATCGGGACGGACGACGTCCTGCCCGCCGAGGACGAGGCGGCGGTCTTCGCACACTACGACCTGCCCTATCAGCCCGGCGTGAACGGCGAGCGGCAGCTCGCCCGCCGCTGACCGGCCCTTCGAGGAGGTGTCCTACGTCATGACGCTCTTCCTGATTCTCGTCATCGTGGCGATCGTGCTGGGCCTCATCGGCGCCGTCGCCGAAGGGCTGTTCTATCTGCTGATCATCGGCATCGCCGTATTCATCGGCGCCCTGGTGTACCTGGTCCTGCACATCCGGCGTTCCGGCCGGCGCCACCGCACGCTCCGCTGAGCCCCGCCGGGGCTTCGGGTACCGGCCTGCCGGGCAGCGTGGCTGGGGGCCTTCGCCCCGCTCGACGTACGGGGCGAGGGCCTGAATGCTGCGTGGGGCGGTGCGTGAGCCGGGCCGCCTGGTATTGCCGGAGATGAAAAGCGGCCGGAGGTCACCTGCGGATGAACTCACGCCCGATCCGGCGGAACTGACATCGCTCATCAATTCGACGAGGTCAGTGTTCGAACCCGCACAACAGGAGGAGTGCAATCGCTCCCGATCAGAGCCATATGGACTGACGGAAGAACGATCGGCGCGCCCACCCTCCCACAAACTCATGAAATCACCCTCCTGGCGGCACTTCTCCCGCATGGCGGGTTTGAATACATTCCCATATGAGCGGCTCCGCCTCGTACGAGTCAATCCGAACCCATCCGGCGGAGAGAATGTCGCATGATAGGCGGGGTGAGTTTTAATATCTTCATCGCGCTGCGCGGTGCTGAATATGCTTGTAATTCCCCCTCCTTCTCCCTGCCTATTTTTGCCATGCGAATGTTGCTGCGTAATATGCGGCGACAACGACAAGGCTTCCCGGGCGATCGACAGGAGCCCGGTATGCCACGGCCCCCCTAGGAAGTGGCCCCCTCGATGAAGCTGAAAATCCAAGCGGCTCAGCGCCGCACTTTTTCCGGCTGGCTGGCCTCGGCCGTCGCCGTAACAGTTGCCGCTGTCATGGTCGCGGGATTGCCGACGCAGGCCCTGGCCATCGCGACAGCCGTACCTCTGGGCACCACCGCCAGCTACTCCGTTCTGGCAGGTCAGGGAGTCACCAACACCGGCCCCACGGTGATCGACCACGACCTCGGGACGCACCCGAACCCGGCCATCACCGGATTCCCGCCCGGCCTGGTCCTCGGCGCCGTGCACCCTGCGGATGCCCAGGCCCTCCAGGCCAAGAGCGATCTGATCATCGCGTACAACAACGCGGCGGGCCAGGCCGAGGACTTCGACCTTCCGGCGGCCATCGGCTCGGGAACATCCGGCCCCACAGAGCTGATTCCGGGCGTCTACACGAGAGACCCCGCCGGCAGTGTCGGACTCACCGGCGACCTGGTCCTGAATGCCGGGGGGAACCCCAACGCGGTCTGGGTATTCCAGATCCCTGCAGCCCTGACGACGGCGACGTCCAGCCGGATCCTCCTCACGAACGGCGCTTCGCCGTGCAACGTGTTCTGGCAGATCGGGAGTTCGGCGGAGCTCAACACCAACACCACCTTCGTGGGCACCATCATGGCGCTGACCTCGATCTTCCTGCGAACCGGAACGAACATCGAGGGCCGGGCCCTGGCCCGTAACGGCGAAGTGACGATGGACAACAACCGGATCTTCCTCGGCGGGTGCGCCACGGGCGGGACGACCACGGGCACGACCACCGGTACGACGACCGGAACGACGACCGGCACGACCACCACCGGCACGACGACCGGCACGACCACGGGCACGACCGCCGGAACGCCGACCGCCGGATCGACGACCGGTACGACCGTGGGTCTGATCGGTGGCGGCCTCCTGGGCGGACCCATCGTCGACCTCGTGTCGGGCGGCACCTCGGGGAACATCGCCGGCAACACCTCCGGAAACACCGCGGGCAACACGGCGGGGAACACGACCGGTGGCAACACAACCGGAGGCAACGTCACCGGCGGGCACGGTGGTCATCCCGGCGGACCGGGCGGACCGGACCACGGCGGCCTGGAGCATCACGGACCGGACCACGGCGGCCTGGAGCATCACGGGCCGGAGCACGGCGGGCCGGGCAACGGGCACGACGAGGGACCCGGTAAGCCGGACCACGGCCACGACCACGACCACGGCGGGAAGCCCGGCGACCACTACGGCTACGGCAACAAGCCCGCGGGCCACGAGGGTCACCAAGGCCACGAGGGCTAGGCAACAGCCTGCACGAAGCCCGTTCATCGGGTGACGGCGCGCGGCGGAATCCTCATCGATTCCGCCGCGCGCCGTCAGTGAATCGCAGAGACCTCAGGCGAACAGCAGACATGAGAAGGACCGGGTGGGCGGTGTCGAGCGGAATTGAATCTGCGGGCGTGAAGGAACTTCATCGGTCCGATTCCGGTCCGGTCCCCCAACAGCGCCATGACGAAGCGGCCATGCCGGGCAAGCGGCCCATAAGAGTTCGCGCAGTGAAGGCAGGGCTGCGCACTGCCGTAGCCCTCTGCCTGGTGACGACTCTGGTACACGTCGTCCTGGTGTTCCTTCATGTGGCCCCCGCCAACCCTGTGTCGAAGCGGTACAGCTCACAGGTCAACGGATGGGTGTACCCACTCTTCGAACAGAACTGGCGGCTCTTCGCCCCGGACCCCGACTCCTTCAACCGAAAGATCCTGGCGAGAACCGCGCACACCGACTCCAAGGGATCGGTGCAGGTGACCCCCTGGTTCGACCTGGCTGCCGTCGACCATTCCGCAGTCGAACACAACGTATTTCCGAGCCATACGTCACAGAACCTTCTGCGCCGCGCCTGGACCTCTTATGTCGAGACGCACGGAGGAAGCGACACGGCACGCTCGGAACGCGCCGTGATGCTGCAGACGTACCTGCGCAACATCGCCGCGGACCGCATCGTCGCCCACAACGACGGCGGCGCTTTCGACTTCATTCAGCTCCGGGTCGTCACACTGCCCGTCGCTGCGCCCGGCACAGCGGCCGGGAACCGCCCGCCGGCTCCCACCGAGGACCGGCTCCTGCCCTGGTGGAAGGTGGACTCCCATGGGAAGTGAACAGATCCCCCAGCCCCCTTTCACGGCGGCCGCGCCTCACCGGCCCGCGACCCAGGAGACTTCGGTCGCCGGCACGGCCCACCGGTGGCTCCTCGACCGAATCGGCGATCTGTGGGCGCTTCTCACCGACCGGCCGATCTCCCTGTACGCCGCGTCGGTTCTGCGCATCGGCTACGGGCTGCTCTACCTGGTATTCCTGCTGCGTGAGTTCCCGCACCGTGACCAGATCTGGGGCCCCGGCTCCCCCTGGACGCCGGCGCTGGCACAGCAGCTCTTCGACCAGACGGGCTGGAACAGCGTCCTGATCCTGTCCGACAGCCGCGCCTATTTCGAACTTTGCTACGTGACGGCCCTCGTCACGTCCGCGCTGTTCATGCTGGGCTGGCGCACCCGCGCCATGTCCGTCCTCTTCGCCGTCGTGGTGACCTCGTTCCACGCCAGATCGATCTTCATGACGGACGGGGGCGACAACCTGATCCTGCTGATGGCCCTCTACCTCGTCCTCACCGCGTGCGGTCGGCGCTGGTCCCTGGACGCACGCAGGAACCGGCTCAAGGCAGCCCGTGCGGGCGACGCGCCGGAGTCGGCGAGGAGCTTCTCCGCACAGCAACTCCAGGATGCCAGAACCACCTTGACGACGGTGGTGCACAACTGCGGCATCCTCGTCATCGCGGCACAGGTCTGCTTCCTCTACGGATCGGCCGGCCTGTACAAGATCCAGGGCCCGACCTGGGGCGGCGGCACCGCCCTCCACTACGCGCTGAGCCTCGAACTCTTCCAGCCCTGGCCCGCACTGTCCCACCTCGTGGACGAGTACCCGATGGTGATCGCGATCGCCAGCTACGTGACGGTGCTCGTGCAGGTCGCCTTCCCGTTCGTACTCTTCGGCAGGCTCAAGTACCCCGTTCTGACCGTGCTGCTGGGCATGCACATCGGCATCGCGGTGCTCCTGGGACTTCCTCTCTTCTCCGGCGCGATGATCGTCGCGGACGCCGTGTTCCTTCCCGACCGCTTCTACGCCATCCTGCCTCGCCTGTGGCGACGCGCAGCACGGCGCGCAGGGGTGTGGCGGCCGGCACCCGGCCGAGCGGCGGGATCCGCATCGGTACCTCCGCAGGGCAGGCCCGGCGAACCCAGCTCGCCGCGGCCCAGGCGCTCACGGGTGTGAGGGGATTCAGCCGTGCTCTTCCTCATCGGCTTCCATGTGCCGGATGCCCTCGTGGGTGAGGGTGACCATCGCGGGTGTGTTGCCGGGTTCCCAGTCGACGGTGATCAGTCCTTCGCCCGCCAGGTAGGTGCAGGCGGCGGCCAGGTCCTGTTCCGGTACGTGGAGGTCGCGCCGCAGCTGTGCTCCGGTGAGGCCGAGGAGGCGGTTGCCTTCGACGGCTTCGTACAGGACCCGGAGGACTTGGTCGCGGTAGGTCTTGCGTTCGCGCAGTGTGGCCATGACCGCGTCCTTTCGTCGGAGTGCGCGCCGGTACCGGCCGGGGTCCTACGCGGGGGCGGGTGTAGCCGTCGAGGGCGGGTGAGGAGCCCGGCGGGTCGGGGCGCCGAGGCGCCCCGACCGCTGCCCCCGGTCGGAGGAAGGCCTGTTCCTCACCGGCCGGCACCCGTGTGGTGGGCTCGACGACCGGTGTCGTCCGGCAGGCCTGGAGGCCTCGGCAGGGGGTCACTGAACCGGTAGGCCTCGATCCGCGCCTCGTCCCGGGCGTTCAGCAGGTGGATCCAGCGCATTGCGACGCCGGTCATGAGGACGATCACCGCGATGAGGACGACGGTCTCCACCGAACTCACCTCCAGCCGTTCGCGGACAGCGGTAGGGCGCTTCGTCCCATCGCGACCCCGAACGGGGACATGCAGGCCCCGCCTTCGCCCTCCCAGGTGGCTTCCCGGCGGCGGGCGTCGCGGATGCCGCGCCCGATGGCGATTTCGTTGGCCATCAGGACGCCTGCGGCCAGGACGCTGCCCGGGATCGCGGCGGCGGCCATCAGCCGGGCCGCGGCAGCGGGCTCGGTCTCTGGCGGGATCACCAGGAGGTCCCAGCGGCCGACGGTGTAGGAGAGCAGGATCAGCTTGTCGGGGTCCTGTTCGGTGAACCAGCCCACGTGCAACGTCCGCCCGTCCACGGCAACCGTGTGCGGGACGACAGGCCAGCGGGCGGGATTCACGGTGACGCGGGTGACGCGCCCCCAGGGTTCCTCCAGGGCGGCGGCCAGCGGCGGGAGCTCGGTTTCGAGGTCGCGGGAGTAGGGCCACCAGGCCCCGTCCAGCTGGCCGGCGAGCGTGGTCTTCGGGGTGAGGGACAAGCGAGCCGGGGACTCTGCGGCGAGGTCGCGGGGCGCGGTCCGGTCGAGGGTGGTGGTCATGGTGCGGACCTGCCCCCGGACTGCCCGTCGGCAGCCCGGTTTTTAGGCGATCGCCGGAAATGACACCCGCGTGAAGCCGGTGTTCGAAGTACTCCCGGTCCTTTCACTGTACGCCCATTCGGTGGGCAAAGACCGTTGTGACCAGGTATTTTCTGGCGGAGGCGTTGGAGGGGACCGCCGACCTGCTCAGCTTCGAGGCGTTCAGTCGGCAACCGCGAGATGGTCGGCGGCGCCCCCGCGCCATTCGATCATGAAGAGGGTGGCGTCGTCGCTGGTGTGCCCGCCTCGTTCGCTCTTCAACGTGTGGGAGAGCCGGCGCAGATCTGCCCGCATCCCCTCTGACGGCAATTCCCCGAGGCGGTCGACGCAACGGATGAGGCGTTCCTCGCCGAACAACTCCCCGCCGCTGACGTGCTCTTCGATGATGCCGTCGGTGTAGCACAGCACGCGGTCGCCTTGCCGGAGCGTGTGCTCTCCGATCCGGGGCTCTTCGCCGCCGAAGCCGACGGGCAGTGTCGTCGCGCTCTCCAGCTGCCGCAGGACCTTGCCGTCGCGGATCAGCAGCGGCGCGGGGTGGCCCGCGTTGACCAGCTCCAGCTGACCGGTGGCGATGTTCAGGTGCATCAGCTGGGCGGTGACGAAGTGGTCGGGACCGAACTGCCGGGAGATGGCGTCGTCCATGTACGTGTACTTCTCGGCCAGGCTGACGGACACGCGCCGGGCATGCCGGTAGGCACCGATGGCGATGGTCGCCATCGCGGCGGCGTCCAGGCCGTGGCCCATCGCGTCGATCACGGCCATGTGCAGGATGTTGCCGTTGAGGGCGTAGTCGAAGCTGTCTCCCGCGACCCGGTAGGCGGGCTCCAGCATGCCGGCCACCGCGACCTGCGGCACGGTCATCGTCAGCGGCGGCAGCAGGCTCCACTGGATCTCCGCGGACACGCTCATCGGCTCCCGGCGCCGGGCCAGGAAGAACTGGTCGGTGTAGGCGTTCTTGGTGACCAGCAGGTCGGCGGCCAGGCCGGCGAGCCGGCGCAGCAGGCGCCGGTCGTCGTCGCCGACGCGGTCCAGGGTGAGGGCCATGACGCCCACCGTGTCGCTGCCGTCGGGCAGTGGCACGTACATCCGGACGCCGCCGTGGGCCAGCGGCACCTCGACGGCCTCCCCGCGCATGAAGGCCCGCCCGGCCGGGGAGTCGATCACCGGCTGGGGCCGGCCGACGTGCAGCTTCCTGCCGGGAAGCGGCACCAGCAGCTCCTGCGCGTAGTCCTGGAGCAGGATGGAGACGTCACGGCCTCCGATCCCGGCCATCTCCTCCGCGATCAGTGGGCCGATCAGCTGCGGTGGCATCAGCCGCGCCCGGTGCAACAGCAGGCCGAGCGGCCGCTCGCCGAGGCCCTCGGCCCGGTCCACGCTCTCCTCGTTCACGACCCGCCTCGCCGCCTCGTTCCTGCCCGCCCGCGCCGCTCACCGCCTCCGCACAAGGTGGCCTGGGAAACCGCCGGAGCGGCTCATTGCGCCATGCGCGGCATGTCGGCCCACGCTGACCGCGGGGCGTGGGACGCGGCCTACGCGAACCCGCCCCACACGGAGGCGCCGCGCTCCGCGGCACCGGCAGTGGCGTCGATCCGGTACGTGTCGTCCTTCGCATCGCGTCCGCCGGTGGCGTGGTCGTACTGGCCGGCGAAGACGTGCTCGCCGGGCGGGACGGTTCTGCCGGGTTTGAGGGTCCACCGGTAGACGAGGAAGCCGCCTTCCTGCCGGGCGGAGAGGTCGAAGTCCGCGGCGGGGCGGGTCCGCCAGTTCCCGGTGTCCTTCACCCCCTCGGTGAGGGCGATGCGCAGCTCGACGACGAGCGCGGTGAGCGGCTCCCCCGCCTTGAGGGTGACGTTGCTCTGTGCCCAGTAGGCGTTGCTGTGGGGGTCGACGGAGCCGTCGGCCCCCAGGGGACCGTCCTCGGTCCGGCTGCCCGCGGCCGTCGGTGGCACCGCGCGGCCGACGGCGGACGGGCTCCGCGGCGGGTCCGGATCGTGCACGGCGTCGACGTCGACCACCATGAGGGCGCTCGCCGTCAGGGTTCCGGCGGTGGCCAGGGTCGCGAGGACGATCCTCGGCCAGGACAGGGCGCGCGTCCGCTCGCGGTCCCGCGATCGGCGGGCGGTGCCGGGACGGGCCGTGCCGCGCTCGACCCGGGCCAGCATGCGGGCCCGGTCGGGCTGGTGGGCTTCGGCGCTCTCGCGCAGCAGGCCGCGCAGTTCGTCGGTCACCGGCTTCCCCTTCCCACCAGCTCGCCGGCGGCACGGGTACCGAGCAGCCGCTGCAGTTCCGCCGTAGCCTTCGAGGTCTGGCTCTTCACCGTACCCACCGATATCCCGAGTGCCGCCGCGGTGTCCTTCTCCGAGAGGTCGAAGGCGTACCTGAGCACCACGCAGGCGCGTTTGCGGAACGGCAGCGTGTCCAGGGCGGCTCGCACGTCCATGACGGCGGCCATGTCCGGGCCGTCGGTCCGCTCCGGGCGGTGCGACCAGAACAGCAGGACGCGCCGCCGCTCGCGCACCGTGCTCCGGATCCGGCTGCGGGCGAGGTTGGCGACGATTCCACGGGCGTAGGCGGCCGCGGAGCCGGCGCGGCGGGCCCTGTCCCAGCGGTGCCAGAGCGCGACCATCGCGTCCGCGGCGAGATCGTCTGCGGCGTCCGCCTCCCCGGTCAGCAGGTACGCCAGGCGGGACAGTTCGGCGTGGTGGCGTTCGAAGAATGCGTGGAACTCTGCGGCCGCCTCGTCTTCGGTCATGGCCTCGGTACGGCCTCTCGGTGCGGCGGGTGCGTTCTCAGGCAGGTGCCGGAGCGTAGCAGTCCGTTCGAGCATTCGTTCGGACACTTCGGTTCGCCCGGGCCTGGTCCGCACGGTGACGCCCATCAGTGCGTCGGGTTCCAGTCGTCGGTGCCGGCCAGGTAGGCGCGGGCGGTGTGGGCTGCGGCCCGGTCCGGGGCGAGCTGGGGACGGTTCGCTCCGGTTCCGGCGCCGGGGCCGGTGTTGGCGTACTCGGCGAACCGGGCGGACTTCCAGGAGAAGCCCCCCATGTCCGTCCACGGCCCCTCTGTCTTCACGGCCGCGGGCAGGCTCGTGTTGCGGATGACCAGCTGACCGACCGCGCTCGGGCCCGGGTGCCAGGGCCGGCCGAGGTAGTAGGTCCCGGGCCGGGCGGGGCTGCTGATCGTGCTGTCCGTGATGAGGATCCCGTACGGCTTGGCGGCATCGGTGTTCGGTGCGGCGAGGTATCCGTTGTGGCCGCCGGCCGCGGCACCCCGGTCGCGCAGGGTGATGTTGACCTGGTCGTAGACGGCGGTGGCGTTGCCGAAGACGAAGTCGACGTCCCCCGCGATGAAGCAGTGCCGGAAGTACTGCCGGTACTGGCCGGTGGCGGAGGGAGCCCAGTTGAGGACGGTGTCCTGGTGTCCGATGAAACGCGAGTCGACGTACTTCTGGCGGTCGCCGGACGCGTTGACCGCCACGGCCTGCGTATCCCTGACGTCCGGGTGAGCCGACCGCTCCCACGTGTTCTCGACCGTCACTCCGGTGACGGTGATGTCGTTCGCCGAGAAGGTCGCGGTGGCACTGCCCGCGGTTCCGTACGTACCGCCTCCGGGCTTCGGTGTGCCGGAGGCGTTGTCGTAGGTGATGACGACGTCCTCGGCGTTGCCGGTGGCGCCTTTGAGGGTCAGTCCGTGCTTGGAGGCGGGGACGTTCACCGTCTCCCGGTAGGTGCCGCGCGAGACGAGGACGGTGTCGCCCGCGGTGGCGGCGTCGACGGCGGCCTGCACGGAGCGGTGGGCCGCGGAGCCGTCGGCGGCGACCGTCAGCGTACGGCCGCCGGCCGGACCGGACGGGGTGGGAGCGGCCTTGCCGCCGGTCTCGGTGAGGATGCCGGCGCCGGCCTTCGCCGCCAGCTTGGCCGGCAGTCCGGCGGCGGGTTCGAGTCCGGCGGTGAGGGTGGGCCGCCAGTCGACGGTGGTCTTGATCTTCTTCCCGGGGCCGGCGGAGTTGTGGGCGGCGACCAGGTCGACGGGGGCGCCGCCGACGAGGTTGCCGCTGCCCGCGATGGCTCCGGTGCCGTCGCCGGTGAGCAGTTGGGAGGTCTTCCGGTCGGAGGAGAGCTTCCAGTGGTTGTTCTGCGCGACGACCTGTGCGCCGGCCCGGGAGTTGATGCTGTAGCTGTGCGCGTATCCCTCCGACGGCGTGGTGTCGTAGGAGTTGTCATACAGGTGGATCTGGCCCACGCGGGCGAGAGGGGCACGCTGGACGATGCCCCGGAAGACGTTGTGGTGGAGCGTCACCCGCAGCTTGGTGTCCTTGTCGCTGCTGCCGATCAGCATGGTCTTGTCGTGGTTGCTGAACGAGTTGTATCCGACGGTGACCAGGTCGGAGGCGTTGGTGATGTCGAGGGCGCCGTCGTGGACCTGGTACTCACGGCCGAAGCGGACCGGGTTGGCGGAGTCCGGGTGCGGGGCGTCGGAGAAGCTGTTGTGGTCGACCCAGACATGGGTGGCGCCGCGCAGGCTGACGGCGTCGTAGGCGGAGTTCCAGTTGCCGGTGGAGCCGTCGGTCGGGTCCCACTGGGGGAAGCAGTCCCGGACGTCGGTGAGCGACAGGTTGCGGATGATCACGTTGTCGGCGTTCTTCACCACGAGGCTGCCGCCGGTGAGGCCCGCTCCGGTGCCGGGCACCCCGATGACGGTGGTCCGTGCCGGCACCGTGAAGACCATGCGGGCGGCCTGCCTGGCCTGGGCCGCCCTGCGGGCGTCCTCCTGGGCGCCGGACGGCACCTTGGCACGGCCCCAGACGGCGGGATCGTAGGCCTTGAGGTAGGAATCGAGCGAATAGCCGGTGCCCGCGGCGTGGTCGGCGCAGCTCTGCGGCTTCCCGCTGTCGTCGGCGTCGGCGTGGATCAGGCCTTTGACCCGGATGATGCGCGGGGCCCCGGCCGGCCCCGCGCTCAGGGCTCTGACCAGCTCGGCGCGGGTGGAGACGGTGAAGACGTGAGCCGCGTCCGCGGCCGCGCCGCCGGTGGTGCCCGAGCCGCTCGCGGCCCAGCCGTCCCGGGCGGGCAGCACGCCGTGGGCGAGGTCGGCGGGCGCCACGGCATCGGCCTTCACGACCAGCGGAACGGCGCCGAGACCGGCGGCGACCAGGGTGGCGGCGCCGGCCAGGGCGAGCCTTCTACGTCCGGTGGGGCGGCGGTGGGGGGAAGCGGACATGGGCGGCGGCTCCTTGGGGTGGGGTGCACTGTTCACCCCTCAGTTGCCGCCGCAGCCCGAAAGGTTGCCGGGCACCCGCCGAAAACCTCCCCCGCGGCGTTGCCCGTTCGGGTCACCCCTTCCGAACGGGCACCTCCTGCGGCACCTCCGTCGTCAGGGACCGCCGGTGGCCGGTCACGGTGTCGTGGCCGCGCCGACATCGGGGTGGATGGTGAAGACCCGGTCGAGCCCGACGACGCGCAGGATGCGGATCGTGTTGTCGGGGACGGCCGCCAGGGCGATGTCCGCCCGGGCGGCGACGGCGTGGTTGCGGGCGACGATGAGGGCGGTGATGCCGCTGGAGTCGCAGAACCGTATGCCGGAGAGGTCCAGCACGAGACGCTGTCCGCGCTCCAGGCTGAGGGCTGTCACAGCCTGTCGAAGGCGGGGGGCCTGGTCGAAGTCGAGGTCGCCGGCGATTTCCAGCACGGGGCCGGTGGTGGCGTCTCGGGCGGTGATGGTCAGGGCGCTCATGTCAGACCGTGCTCTCGCGCAACGGGGATGGGACGGGGCACGCCGAGGGCGAGCAGAGCCGTGTCGTCGTCCAGGCCTTCACCGAAGCCGTCCAAGAGACCGGTGAGAGCGGTGATCAGCTCCTGTGCCCCGGCAGGGGCGAGACCGGCGGTGAAAGTCCGCAGGGCGTCTTCGCCGTAGAGCTCGCGGTTCGTGCCGACACGGGCTTCGGTGAGGCCGTCGGTGTAGAGGAGGAGGGAATCGCCGGGGCCGAGCGTGGTCGAGGCAGGGGTGAAGCGGGGGTCGGGCAGGATCCCGATGAGCAGGCCGCCGGGGGTGGGGAGATAGTCGGCCCGGCCGTCGGCACGCACGACGAGTGCGGGGGGATGGCCCCCGGAGGCCAGGTGCACGGCCACCGTTCCGGTGCTGGGGTCGGGTTCCATCACGCCGAAGATCGCGGTGCAGTAGCGCGGGTCCCCACTCGTGAACCGCTCGTGCAGCACGGTGTTCAAGGTGGACAGCGCGGCCACGGGGTCGGAGTCGTGGAGGGCGGCGGCGCGCAGGGTGTAGCGGGTCAGGGAGGTCACCGCGGCGGCCTGGGGACCCTTGCCGCAGACGTCGCCGAGGAAGAACGCCCAGCGCTTGTCGTCCAGCGGGAACAGGTCGTAGAAGTCTCCGCCGAGCCGGTCGACGGAGGCGGTGTGGTAGTAGGAGGCCGCTTCCATGCCGGGCACCGCGGGCAGGGCGGAGGGGAGCAGGCTCTGCTGGAGCACCGCGAGTGCTTCACGCAGCCGCTCCCTGTCGGCTTCGGCCTGTCGGCGGGCTTCCTCCGCCAGCTGACGCTCGCGCAGCAGTTCGCCTTCGTAGGCGCGGCGCTGTCGTGCGTCGAAGACGGTGGTGCGGATCAGCGTCGGCTCGCCGTCGCCGCTCGTCTTCACGTGGGAGGTGACCAGGACCGGGAGGCGTCCGCCGCCCGACGCCTTGAGTTCCAGCGCTATCTCGCTGATCTTTCCCTGCATCCGCAGGAGCGGCGCGAAGTGCGTCTCGTGGTAGAGCTTGCCGCCGATCGTGAGGAGGTCGGTGAAACGTCTACGGCCCACGACTTCCTCGCGCGTGAGACCGAGCCAGTCGAGGAGCGTTCCGTTGATCCTGGCGATGGTGCCGTCCATCAGGGTGGACAGGTAGCCGCAGGGGGCGGATTCGTAGAGCTCCTCGGCGGTGTCCTCCAGCAGGGATGAGAACACCGCGTCAGTGGTGGACTCTTCCTCCTCGGGCCGCTCGGGGTTCTGGGCGGTGCACCCCATCACGGTAGCTCCCGCAGGAACGCGCGGATGGCCGACGTGGTGGCCTCGGGAGCGCTCAGCTGGGGGCAGTGCCCCGTTGCGTCCAGGGTGATCAGGCGGCTTCCGGGGATGGCCGCGTGGACGTAGCCGCCGACCTCGCGCGGCGCGATCACGTCCTGGGCACATTCCAGGACCAGCGTCGGTACGTCCACCGACTTCAGGTCGGCACGGCTGTCGGAGAGGAACGTGGTGCGGGCGAAGACGCGGGCGATCGCCGGATCGGTGGCGCAGAAACTGTTGGCCAGCTCCTCCCCCAGTTCCGGACGTTCGGGGTTGGCCATGATCACCGGTGCCATCGTGGCCGACCAGCCGAGGTAGTTCGACTCGAGCGACTCCAGCAACTCGTCTATGTCCTCGGCACTGAAGCCGCCGCGGTAGGCGTCGTCGTCGATGTAGCACGGGGAGGGGCCGACCATGACCAGGGAGGAGAACCGCTCGGGGGCGGTGGCCGCCGCGCGTACTCCGATCATCGCGCTGACCGAATGCCCGACGAAGGCCACGTCCTCTAGGTCCAGGGCCTCGCACACCTCGACCACGTCCCGGGCGTATCCGTCCAGTGAGCCGTAGCGTTCGGCGCTCCAGGCGGACGGGTCGGAGCCACCCGACCCGACGTAGTCGAACAGGACCACCTGGAATTCCACGGCCAGAGCCGGGGCCACCAGGCCCCACATGTTCTGGTCACAGCCGAACCCGTGCGCCAGCATCACCACGGGGCCGCCGGGTGATCCGGTGACCTTCACGTTGTTCCTACGGAGGATATCCATCCGGTCATCCTGTTCATCGGTCTGGACGTCAGCGTTGCCGACCCGATCGGGGGTGGGCCCCGCCCCGGTCCCGTCGGTCAGATGGTCGGCGGGCGCCGAGGGCGAGGTCCGACCGCGGTGAGGCTGTTCAGCCTGCGAGGGCGAGGACGCCCAGGGCACTGCCTTGTTCGTCGACGACGGGCAGGGCGTCGAGCCGGCGGTAGCGCATCGCGTGCTCGGCTTCGGCCATCGTGGTGCGGGGCGAGGTGGTCGGTCCGCGGTCACCGAGGACGTCGCGCAGCCGGATTCGGTCCGTGTACGCGTCTCCGTCACGGACGGCCGCGAGCTGAGCAGGGGTCACCAGACCGGCGCACAGGCCGTCCTCGTCGCAGACCAGCAGATGTCCCGCGCGAGCACTGGCCATGACGGACAAGGCCACTTCGACCGTCATGTCGTCGCAGACCTGCGGCCCGGCGGCCTCCATGGCATCGGCCACCGCCTGGTGCGCGGGGTTGGCACTCAGCGAGCGGAACTGCATCTGGACCAGCGTCAAAACGTGCCTCCTACAGAGATGGGTCAGTTTCCTGATCACGTGGTTCTCAGGCCGCCGCCGCGTTGACGGCGGACCGGCGCACGTTCAAGCGCCGGGCTGCCGAAGCGGGACCGCGGCGGCTGCGGGAGGCCGCGGTGCGCTTGGGTCGCTCGGACACCGGCGCGGTGATGGTGACCGGGATGCCGGAGGGGGCCTGGGCTCCGGTGATCCGGCTCAGTGCCTCCTCACCCGAGCGGACCTGGGTGGTCTGCGGGACGATGCCGGCGGTGGCCATGAGGCGGGTCATGTCACGGCGCTGGTTCGGGGTGACCAGCGTGACGACGCTGCCGGACTCCCCGGCACGTGCGGTCCGCCCGCCGCGGTGGAGGTAGTCCTTGTGGTCGGTCGGCGGGTCCACGTTGACCACGAGGTCGAGGTTGTCGACGTGGATGCCGCGGGCGGCGACGTTGGTGGCGACCAGGACGGTGACGTGTCCGGTCTTGAACTGGGCGAGGGTGCGGGTGCGCTGCGGCTGCGACTTCCCGCCGTGCAGGGCGGCGGCCCGGACACCGCTGTTCAGCAGGTCCTGGGTCAGCCGGTCGACTGCGTGCTTGGTGTCCAGGAACATGATCACCCGGCCCTCGCGCGCCGCGATCTCCGTCGTCGTACGGTGCTTGTCAGCCCCGTGCACGTGCAATACGTGGTGCTCCATCGTGGTGACGGCACCGGCCGAGGGGTCCACCGAGTGCACGACGGGGTCGGCCAGGTAGCGGCGCACCAGCAGGTCGACGTTGCGGTCGAGGGTGGCGGAGAACAGCATCCGCTGGCCTTCGGGGCGCACCTGGTCGAGCAGTGCGGTGACCTGCGGCATGAATCCCATGTCGGCCATCTGGTCGGCTTCGTCCAGGACGGTGATCGCGACCTGGTTCAGTCGGCAGTCCCCGCGGTCGATGAGGTCCTTCAGCCGTCCGGGCGTCGCGACGACGACCTCGGCGCCGACACGCAGCGCGCCCGCCTGCCTGCCGATCGGCATCCCGCCGACGACGGTCGCCAGGCGCAGCTTCACCGAGCGGGCGTACGGAGTGAGCGCGTCGGTCACCTGCTGCGCCAGCTCACGCGTCGGTACGAGGACCAGTGCGAGCGGCTGACGGGGCTCGGCGCACTGTCCGGCGGTGCGGGCCAGCAGGGCGAGGCCGAAGGCCAGGGTCTTGCCGGAGCCGGTGCGGCCGCGGCCGAGCACGTCGCGGCCCGCGAGGGTGTTGGGCAGGGTGGCTCCCTGGATCGGGAACGGCACGCTCACGCCCTGCGCACCGAGGGCGGCCAGCAACTCCCCGGGCATGTCCAGGTCAGCGAAGGCCTCGACGGCAGGGAGGGCAGGAGTGATCGTCTTCGGCGGGGCGAACTCGCCCTGCACCGCGGCGGGCCGCCGGCCGTAGCCGCCCGAACGGCTCGGACCGCCCGAACGGCTCGGGGCGGAGGTACCGAAGCGGCTGCCCCGGCCTGAACCGGCAGCGGAACCGAAAGCGGGGCCACCGGTGCGGCCTCGGGTGCGAGCGGAGCGGTTGTTCGTACGTACGGGGTTCATTCAGAACCTTCCTTGATACGGCACGCATCAAGGAATTCCGGCAGCTTGACAACAGCGCGGGGAATCGCAAGAACGGGCCGAATGAAATGCGAAAGCGGAGCCGGCCGCAGGGAGTCCGTGCGGGCGCCGCTGTGAAAATGGGTGATGCCGGGTATGAAATCCCCGAGATCGACTCGGGTGCAGTTCCGAAGAGGTCCGCGTGCCGGAGCAGCGCCTCTGGCCGGTCAGGGGCGTCCCGCAGGTGAACCCGCCGCGGGAGATGCCTGCAGCTGGGGCCCGCACCCCGAAGGATGCGGGCCCCAGCTACGAAATGCGCGTCAGTGTCAGGCGGGAACGATGTTCTCGGCCGTCGGACCCTTCTGGCCCTGCGCGATGTCGAAGGTGACCTTCTGGCCTTCGGCCAGCTCACGGAAGCCCTGGGCGGCGATGTTCGAGAAGTGGGCGAACACGTCGGCGCCGCCACCGTCCTGCTCGATGAAGCCGAAACCCTTGGCCGCGTTGAACCACTTCACGGTGCCAGATGCCATGTCAGATCTCCTTTGGGGCAGTACAGCGGAATCCGCACTGCACGGACACCGTGTCGCCGCGATGATGCCCCGCCGGAAAATGACCCGGAAATACGAAGCACTCCCATCAGGGGCCCGGAGACCGGCTGGAGGTACTTGAAGTTTTGGGAACCACGACTGCAACCGAGATCGACAATAGCATGCCGTAGCGGTCGGCGTACGAATAGCAATTCACGATGGCCGCCGTGCAAAAAACCCTCTCCGCAGGGACCGCTAAATCCTTGCACCGCGGTGACAGATATTGGCGGCCCGGGCGCAACGCTTTGGGAAACAGAGGGGCACGATCACCACCACGCCCCGACACACGCGTGCGAGGCCCACCGGGAGCGGCGGGCTCGCCCACCTCAGTCCGCGGTCGGCGGGCCGGACGACGCGGCGGCGCGGCGGTACTCGGCATTGAGGCGCTGGGCTTCCTCGAGCTGGTCCTCGAGGATGACGATGCGGCAGGCGGCCTCGACGGGGGTTCCCTGATCGACGAGTTCCCGGGCTCGGGCCGCGATGCGCAGCTGGTAGCGGGAGTAGCGGCGGTGGCCGCCCTCGGAGCGGAGAGGCGTGATCAGGCGGGCTTCGCCGATGGCACGGAGGAAGCCCGGGGTGGTGCCGAGCATCTCCGCGGCCCGACCCATGGTGTACGCGGGGTAGTCGTCGTCGTCCAGGTGGCCGCCGAGCGGGCCTGTCGGATTCTCTGCTGTCATTGCACCTCTCTCCGAAACACATGGAGGGGCCCTGGTGCCGTACGGCACCAGGGCCCCGAGGGAACTTCTACACCATCTGCCGGCATCAGTTCCTAACCGGCCTTCTGTTTCCGCATGCCCGACGTGAACGATGTCGGGGGTGCGGGGATCGCGGTTGCTTGACCGGAGACCACCTCACTGTCGATGTCCTGCGGTACCCGGGCTCAGGACTTCCGCCCGGGCGATCCTGATGGCGCGGTTCCTCCGTTCTTCCCTCGGTGATCAACCTGTTTGCTGCGTCGACTGCGGTACTGCTCGTGGCGGCCCCTGATCACCGCGGGCCACCCGGTCCGGTCGTCAGCCCCGTCGCCCCACTGCAACAAACCTGGCTTCGGAGCTCCACCACCGCACCGTCCTGCGAACTGCACTTACGGGCACTGCGCCCGGCAGTTCATCTCTGCCGGGCCCTGCTGTCTCTCTGGGCTACGAGAGAAACCATAACAAGGCCACCACCCAATGTCTACTCTGACCGACGTAGATTTTTGTGCGTTCGACGGATAGGTAATCGGCCTCGAACGCCTACGGTGGTGGACGGGTAGGCCACACCGGGGCGGCGCCGGTGCGGGAGACGGCGCCGCCGGGCCGGATGGCCGGATCTGAGACGACTTCGTCATTGCGGACACCGGGGCAGGGGAACGAGGATCGGTGCATGCCCGCACCCCACCGCGTCGTCATCGTCGCCTTCCCCGGCGTGGAGCTCCTGGACATCACAGGACCCGCCGAGGTGTTCTCGGTCGCGTCCCGGGTCTCCGAGGGCGGCATCCCCGGCTACGCCGTTCAGGTCGCCACGGAGGACGGCGCTCCGGTGGCCACCTCCAGCGGCCTGCGGGTCCATTCCGACCTGCGGCTGGACGAGGTGACCGGCCGCGTCGACACCCTCCTGGTGTCCGGAGCGGTCGCCCACCCCGAAGGGGGTGGCGTCCAGGCCGTCGTCGATCCGGTGGTCACCGACTGGCTCCGTAAGGCGGCACCGCGGGCGGGGCGTACCGGATCGGTGTGTGCGGGAGCCCATCTGCTGGCCGCGGCCGGCCTGCTGGACGGCCGGACCGCCACCACCCACTGGCTCACGGCGGCGCAACTGGCCGCCGCACATCCAGAGGTCGACGTGGACCCCGATCCGATCTTCATCCGCTCCGGTCGGGTGTGGACCTGCGCCGGGATCACCTCGGGCATGGACATGGCGCTGGCGATGGTGGCCGAGGACCACGGCCAGGCCCTCGCGCTCGCCACCGCGCGCGTGATGGTCATGTACGTCCAACGCTCCGGCGGCCAGAGCCAGTTCAGCGTGCCCCTCTCCGTCCGGGCACCCGCTGACGACCGCATCGGCGAGCTCCGCCGGTGGATCACCGAACACCCCGACGCGGACCTCTCCGCCGAGTCTCTCGCCCAGCGCCTCAGCCTCAGCACGCGGCACTTCTCACGGCTCTTCGCGCAGCGCACCGGCACCACGCCCGCCGCCTACGTGGAGTCGGCCCGGCTGGAGGCCGCACGGCGCCTCCTCGAGGAGAGCGACGCCGGTCTGCCGCAGGTGGCCGCCGCCAGCGGCCTCCGCTCCTTGCAGACCCTCCACCGGTGCTTCCAACGGCACCTGGGGACAACCCCCGCCGAATACCGCCGCCGCTTCCGCTGAGAGCGGCCCGTCCCCTACCGCACACCCGCACCGCCCGCCCCTGCCTGCGGCCGGCGGAAGCCGAGGCATGCCCACGCCCGGCCCCTACACGAAAGGCCGTCATGTCCGGCACGAAGATCATTCCGATTCCGGTGCTCGGCAAGCACGCCGTCAACGCCTACTTGCTGCTGGGCCGACGTCCCGTCCTCGTCGACGCCGGAACGCCGGGCAGCGGACGCCTCATCCACGACCGGATCGCCGCTCACGGAGTGGACCCCGCCGACCTCGCCCTGATCGTCATCACCCACGGCCACATCGACCACTTCGGCTCCGCAGCAGAACTGCAGCGCCTGACGGGCGCACCCGTCGCCGGGCACACCGCCGACCTCGAACCCTTCCGTACCGGCCGACCGCTGATGCCGTACCTTCCCACGGGACCCATGGGTCGTCTGATGAGCAGGAACAGGAAGCTCCACGTCGCGGCGGACCCGTTCGAACCCGAGATCCTGATCAGCGGCGAAACCGATCTGTCGGACTTCGGGCTGGCGGGACGGATCATGCCCACCCCGGGCCACACCGCAGGCTCCGTCTCCGTTCTCACCGATGACGGGAACCTCGTCGCCGGTGACCTCGTGGCCAACTCCTTCATGGGGCTCATCCCCGGCAAGCCGGCGAACCCGCCCTTCCATGACGACTCCCTGGGCAACCTCACGAGCCTGCGCGCCATGCTCGACCTCGGCCCCAGCCGCCTCCACGTCGGCCACGGCACTCCGCTTGACCCCGATCGCGTACGCCGGTGGGCGCGGCGGGAGCAACGACGGCTGTCCCGCCTCGACTCCCGAGGGCGTCTCCGAAGCCGTACGAAGAGCTGACACGGGCATGCTGCTGTCCCTCCCCAGGTGGTCCTCGCGGGAGTCGGCCTGGATCACCTTGACGTCCTTCGGGTACCACTCCCGGTAGGGGAATGCCGGTTCAGCGGGTGGTGCAGCGGGTGGTTCAGTGGGTGAAGAGGTCGGGGTCGGCCGCCTTCCAGTCGGCTGCCCAGCTTTCGGGCGGCGAAGCGATCAGTTCTCCGGGGGCGAGCCAGGCGTGCAGTTCGGCGTACGAGCGGACGGTGTGCGGGTCCACCCGCTGGAGCAGCATGTGGGGGCGCAGCCCGCGCGCGTCGTCGACGCCCATGGCTGCCATGATCTGCAGCGCGCTCTTGACGGTCGCCTCCTGGTAACGCCGTACGCGCTGCGCCTTGTCACCGACGTCCAGGGCCCGGGCGCGCCGCTCGTCCTGGGTGGCGACCCCGACGGGGCAGGTGTTGGTGTGGCAGCGCTGGGCCTGGATGCAGCCGATCGCGAACATCATGGCGCGGGCCGAGTTGGTGTAGTCGGCGCCTTGGACCAGGCGTTTGACGAGGTCGCTGCCGGTGGCGATCTTCCCGGAGGCTCCGATCCGGATGCGGTCGCGCAGCCCGGAGCCGACGAGGGCGTTGTGGACGGTCATCAGTCCGTCGCCGAGCGGCAGGCCGACGTGGTCGGCGAACTCCAGGGGTGCCGCGCCCGTTCCGCCCTCCGCCCCGTCGACGACGATGAAGTCAGGGGTGACGTCCGCGTCCCGCATGGCCTTGCACACGGCGAGGAACTCGCGGCGCGAGCCGACGCACAGCTTGAACCCCACGGGCTTGCCACCGGCGAGCTCCCGCATGCGGGCCAGGAAGTGCACCAGCTCGCGCGGGGTGGAGTACACGCGGTGGAACGGCGGCGAGACGACGGTCTCCCCCTGCGGCACCCCGCGCACCTGCGCGATCTCCGCGTTCACCTTGGCACCGGGCAGGACGCCGCCGATGCCCGGCTTGGCGCCCTGACTGATCTTCAGCGACACGCATTTGACCTGTGGGTGCGCGGCCTTTTCGGCGAACTGCCGCTCGTCGAACCCCCCGTCGCCGGTACGGCACCCGAAGTATCCGGTTCCGATCTCCCATATGAGGTCCCCGCCGGGGCGCCGGTGGTACTCGGACACGCCGCCTTCGCCGGTGTCATGGGCGAAACCGCCCAGCTGTGCCCCGGTGTTGAGGGCGAGGACGGCGTTGGCGGACAGGGAGCCGAAGCTCATCGCCGAGACGTTGAGCAGGGACATGTCGTACGGCTCGGTGCAGTCGGGTCCGCCGACCCGGACCCGGGGCGGATCGGCCTGTACCGGGTGCGGGGCCATGGACGGCGTGAGGTATTCGCTGCCGGGCCGGAGAAGGTCGCGCTCGGTGCCGAATGCCTCCTCCGCGTCTGTGCCCTTGGCCCGCTCGTAGACGATGCTGCGGGTGTCACGGTCGAAGGGGCTGCCGTCGATGTTCCGTTCGATGAAGTACTGCTGGATCTCCGGCCGCAGCGCCTCCAGCGCGAACCGGAGATGACCGAGAAGGGGGTAGTTCCGCAGGACGGAATGCCTGCGTTGCAGCAGGTCGTACGAGGCCACCAGGGCGAGCAGCAGCGACGGAGCGGCCACGGCCCACCACCAGGGCGAGAGGAGGGCGGCGCCGACCGCGGCGAGCGCCGCTGCGGCGCCGGGCAGGATCAGGGTGAGTGTCTTCAGCACGCCCCGCTTGTGTCCCGAAGACCGCGCGCCAAGCACTCGGGGCGGCCCGCGCGTGCCGGGCGTGGAGCCCTCTGTCACGACAGTCCTGGTCGGCGGCACCGACCGAGGCGATCCGGCGAACGCGTCGGCCAGTTCTGCGGCGATGCAGTCGCCGCCGAGGCGCATCACGGTGTCGGACGTCTCGTACGGCGGCGTCCACGTCGTACGCGCCCGCTTCGCGGACGGTGCGGGCGAGGCGCGCGGTGCAGGCGGGCATCTTGCTCGCAATGGATCCGGCGTTCAGGCAGGTTCCTCGGAACCGGCGCTCCCCGACTGTGGCCACGTCCAGATTGCGAACGAGTCGACGAGGGCGTTGCCGGATCCCGCACCGATGACGACAAGGTCGTGATGACGCATCCGGCCGGCCAGGCACACCCCGCCGGCATTTCGCCAGTGAGCGTGGGACCGGTTCAGGCTGACGTCAGCGGTCCTCGGAGGTCTCCTGCGGCTCGTCATCGGGGTGGATCTGCTCCTCCCGGCCGATGCCCGGACGGTGGCGCTTGGCACGGTGGCTCCCGCCGGCATCCGTATCCGAGTCGTCGTCCGCCAGGCCCGAGCGCTGGACGACGGCGTCGTCCGCCTGCTGCCGGGCCTCGCGGTCACCGCTCTCGCCCACGGCCTCGGACGGCGTGGTCCGCCGCGCGTGCTGCCTGGACGTTTCGTGGTCTGTCACCGTGTCCTCCCTCGGTGGTGCCTACGTACCGCGGCTACCCCGCCCCCTCACCCGTAGTCCCCCGTAGTCCTGGGAGGCTCGCCCCGCGGGTCGGTTGACCGGACGGCCGACCAGGCTGGGAGTGCCCCCGGCAGCTCTCTCGACGGCCTCAGGGTGGGCGCCGCGCGCAGTTGCATCGCGTCGAACGAGTCGTCGCCGCCCCCGAAGCGCTGGTTCCAGAAGTCCGGACCGGCATCCAGAAGGTAGGAGCGCAGGACCCTTGTGCCGGAACGAGCGGCCGTCGTCGAAGCCGAAGGTGTAGACGCGGGCGATGGGCCGTCGAAGGTCACGTCCTGGACGATGACCGGGATGTCGTCGACCCCGTACGTCCTGGGCAGGGGCAGGGCCGCCCACTCCGTGTCTCCGTGTCGTCCAGGAGGAACAGGCCCGCAAGGCCGCGCCGGGCGTGCGTCTGGTCGCACCGAGCGGGTGCGGGTGGTACCAGAGGGTCGCGGCCGGCTGCGCGATCGTCCACTCTGAGGCCCAGCTATCGCCCGTCGGCACCATCTGGTGCGGGCCGCCGTCCATCGCGGCGGGCAGGTGCATGCCGTGCCAGTGAAGGGTGGATTCCTCCGGCAAGGTGTTGGCCACCCGCACCCGGGTCTTCTCGCCCTTCGCCGCGCGGAGGGCGGGGCCGAGGTGGCTGCCGTTGAAACCCCAGGTGGGGGGCTCCCGATTTTAGACATGCCCATGACGCTACGGACGGCGCTCGCGCCCCACACCGGGGACCGACCCCGGGCCGACCCCCACACCGCCCCGAGTCGGTTCAGGGGCGCGGGCCCGGATGCAGGCCCGGTACTCAACTTTCGAGGCCCACCCAGCCGAGCAGGAGTACCGCGACCGGACGGCCCAGCCCGGTCGCCGGGGTGACGGCGGCGTCCTAGCGTGGAGGAGTTCGGGCCTGCCCCGCGGTCCGAGGCCTGCGTCGTCTGCCCCGTCATCGCGTGCCGCGGCACGGCTCGATCCCGAGGCCGGCCGCACCGCCGCACACACATCACCGGTGGTCGTGCCGCTGGTGGGACGGAGACAGATGGCGCAGTCGTCGTGGCGTGAGTACCGGCCCGGGCAGCGGTTCCCGGGGGTGATCGGCCGCACGGCCGAGGAGTCGACTCCGGCCTGGCCACAGCCGGTGCGCGCGGTTCCGGGTGCGCCGAACGTGCTGTTCATCGTGTTCGACGACGTCGGATTCGGACAGTTCGGCTGCTACGGAAGCCCGATCGAGACGCCGCATCTGGACGCACTGGCCGCGGGCGGGCTGCTGTACAGAAACATGCACACCACCGCGCTGTGCTCGCCGTCGCGCTCCTGCATCATCACGGGCCGTAACCACCACGCGAACGGCATGGCGGCGATCACGGAGCTGGCCACCGGCTATCCGGGTTACGACGGGCAGATCCCGTTCGAGAACGGGTTCCTGTCGGAGATGCTGCTGCAGCACGGCTACAACACGTACATGGTCGGCAAGTGGCACCTGATGCCCTCGGAGCAGGAGTCGGCGGCCGGGCCGTACGACCGGTGGCCGCTGGGGCGGGGCTTCGAGCGGTTCTACGGATTCCTGGGCGGGGACACGAGCCAGTGGTATCCGGAACTGGTGTACGACAACCACCAGGTCGAGCCTCCGGCCTCGCCGGAGGAGGGCTACCACCTGACGGAAGACCTGGTGGACCGGGCGGTCTCGTTCATCGCCGACGCCAAGCAGGTCGCCCCGGACAAGCCGTTCTTCATGAACCTTTGCCCGGGTGCCGCGCATGCCCCGCACCATGTGCCGAAGGAGTGGGCCGACCGCTACCGGGGTCGGTTCGACGACGGCTGGGAGGCCTACCGCGAGCGGACCTTCGCCCGGCAGAAGCAGCTCGGTGTGGTGCCCGCCGACGCGCAGTTGTCCCCGCACGATCCGGACGTGCCGCCGTGGGAGTCGCTGACGGCGGACGCGCGGCGCGTGGCCGCGCGGATGATGGAGGTCTACGCGGGATTCCTCTCCCACACCGACCACCACCTCGGCCGGCTGATGGACTTCCTGAAGGAGACCGGCGAGTTCGACAACACGCTGATCATGGTGGTCTCCGACAACGGGGCGAGTGCCGAGGGCGGGGCGACCGGCACCACCAACGAGCTGCAGTTCTTCAACAACGCGCCCGAGACGCTGGAGGAGAGCCTGGCGCGGATCGACGAGATCGGCGGCCCGACCACCTTCAACCACTACCCGTGGGGCTGGACCTCCGCGGGCAACACCCCGTTCCGGCGGTGGAAGCGGGAGACCTACCGCGGCGGCGTCAGCGACCCCTTCCTCGTCCACTGGCCCAGCGGCATCAAGGCCCGGGGCGAGGTCCGCGGCCAGTTCGCGCACATCATCGACATGGTCCCCACCGTCCTGGACGTGCTCGGCATCGAGGCACCGGCCACCATCCGCGGTGTCACCCAGTCGCCCCTGCACGGGGTCAGCTTCGCCCACACCTTCGACGACGACGGCGCCGCGAGCCGTCACCTCACCCAGTACTACGAGATGTTCGGACACCGGGCGATCGACCACGACGGATGGCGGGCGGTCTGCCCCTGGCCCGGCCCCTCCTTCACCGAGGCCGGGCGGCCTTTCGGCACCCCGATCACCATGGCCGACCTCGACGACCTCGATGCCCATCACTGGGAGCTCTACCGCATCGACGAGGACGTCGCCGAGACCCGGAACCTCGCTCAGGAAAACCGCGCCAAACTCATCGAAATGATCTCCCTGTGGTACATGGAGGCCGGCAAGTACAACGTGATGCCGATCGACGGGAGCGCCTTCGAGCGCATGATGCAGGAACGCCCCCAGATCACCCGGACCCGCACCAGCTACACCCTCCGCCCCCACACCCAGGTCGTCCCCGCCGCGGTCGCCCCCAGGGTCCTCAACCGCCCGCACAGCGTCACCGCCGACGTCGAGATCCCACCCGCCGGCGCGGAAGGCGTCCTGCTCAGCCAGGGCACCAACGCCGGCGGCTGGTCCTTCTACATCAAGGACGGCCACCTGCACTACGCCCACAACTACGTCCAGCGGACCCTGCACCACGTGGCATCCGGCGAGAGCGTGCCCGCAGGACGCCACACGCTCCGCTTCGAGTTCGAGCCCACCGGCGCCCCGGACATCGCCCACGGCAAGGGCGCGCCCGGCCGGGCCCAGCTGTACATCGACGGCCGCCTCGTCGGCCACACCGAGATGCCGGTCACCACGCCGATCGCCTTCAACCCGGGTGGCATGGCCTGCGGCGCCAACCCCGGATCGGCCGTCACCCCCGACTACCGGGCACCGTTCCGCTTCACCGGCACCCTGCACAGCGTCACCGTCGACCTGTCCGGCGACCTGATCGTCGACGCCGAGAGCGAGATCCGCATGTACATGGCCCGCCAATAGGCGGGCCGTACTGTGGCCCCCCCTTTCGGCTACCGGTGCATTCATCAGACGGCTGTTAGGCGCGCTCGGTGTCCTCCGCGGGGATCTGGTAGACGCCGAATCCGAGGAGCGGCATCCGGGCGCCGTTGTTGAGGGTGACGGTCTGCATGAGCGCGATGTCCTTCGCTGTGCGGGTGGGAGCGGGTGGTCAGGGGCTGACGAGGGCCTTGAGGACCCGGCGGTCGGCCATGTCCCGGTAGGCGGCCGGCGTCCGGTCGAGGGTGAACGTGCGGTCGAAGACGCGGCCGGGCGTGATGGTGCCGTCCAGGGCGTCGGGGCCGGTCCGCAGTCCGGTCACGTCCGCGCCGGTCTCCTCGACGACGCCGAGGAACTCGTGTCCCATGGGGCGGCCGACGTGTGCACCACCGCGTCGGCCGGATCGAGGATCTTCGGGTCGGGCCGGTCCTCGACGCGAACGTCGCCGGCTCCGTACATCACTGCTGCACGCATGCGGGGTACTGCTCCCAACGGGGGTCGTGCCGGGCGGTGCGGGTGATCAACGTTCGAGCATCCGTGCCTGGACCTCGGTGTGGGTGTCGCCGGCGGCGGGCGGCAGGCTGCTGAGCTTGTGGAGCTGCCCGGCGGTCAGGGTGACCGTGTCGGCGGCAGTGTTCTCCTCGACCCGGCTGACGCGCTTGGTTCCGGGGATCGGGGCGATGTCGTCGCCCTGGGCGAGGAGCCAGGCCAGTGCGACCTGGGCCGCGGTGGCGCCGACCTCGGCGGCCAAGGCCTTGACCTCGTCGGCCAGCGCCAGGTTGCGCTGGAAGTTCTCGCCTGTGAAGCGGGGGTTGTCGCGGCGGAAGTCGTCCTCGTCGAACTGGTCGGTGGAGCGGATGGTGCCGGTCAGGAAGCCGCGGCCCAGCGGGGAGAACGGCACCAACCCGATGTTCAGCTCCCGCAGGACGGGCAGGACGCGCTCCTCGATACCGCGGGTGAACAGGGAGTACTCCGACTGCACCGCGGTGACCGGCTGGACTGCGTGGGCGCGGCGGATCGTGTCAGGACCGGCCTCGGAGAGCCCGAAGGCGCGGACCTTGCCCTCGGCGATCAGCTCGCCCACGGCGCCCGCGGTCTCCTCGATCGGCGTGCTCGGGTCCACCCGGTGCTGGTAGTACAGGTCGATGTGGTCGGTGCCCAGCCGCTTGAGGGAGCCCTCGACCGCCGCGCGGATGTTGGCCGGGCGGGAATCCAGGTTCCACGCACCGTCACCGGTGTGCGAGACCAGGCCGAACTTCGTGGCCAGCACCGTCTTGTCCCGGCGCCCCTTCAGCGCCCGTCCGAGCAGTTCCTCGTTGGTGTAGGGGCCGTAGATCTCGGCGGTGTCGATCAGAGTGACGCCCAGCTCCAGCGCCCTGTGCACGGTCCTGATCGACTCCGCGTCGTCGGTTCCGGAGCCGGTGTAGCCGTGAGACATACCCATCGCGCCCAGCCCGATCCGGGAAACCTCCAGGTCACGCAGCTTGATGTACCGCATCCGCTCGCTCCGCTCCGTCTTCCGTCTTCCGTCTTCCGTCTTCCGTCTTCCGTCTTCCGACCGTGCCCACCCTTACCCGCGCATGCCGTACTCGGTCACCGCGACGCGCGGACGGCCAGGAGACACGGCTCGTGGTGTATCCACCCTCGCGCTTTCAGCCCCGCGCAGGTAGGCCGAGCTGTTCGGGGGTAACGGCAGGGCCCCCACCATGCGGCCGCCCAGATCAGGGCGGTGTGCGGTCGAAGTTGTGCGGCGCGGGCCAGGAGGCATGTTGAGCCGTCCGGGTCAGGGACCGGCACGCAGAAACGATCACTTGTGCGGCGCGGCCGAACGACCGTGCCGGAACCCGCAAGGATCGAGAAGCCAAGATCCTCTTTCTTCGAAGGAGAACAGCATGGCTGTGCGCTCCCGTCGTGCCGGGATGGCCGTGGGGCAGTCCTTGCGGGTGACCGGCGTACGACGGGCTCGGACCGCTTCCGGGCTCCGCGACCGCCGCTGATCTCCTTCGGATCCGGATGAGAAGGACTTCATGAGCAGCATCGCCAACATCCAGGCACCCTCCGGGCTCCTGGCCGACATCAAGCACCGATCCGACGGCGACCACCAGGTGTTCGGCATCCACCTGCGGTGGCAGATCGGTGACAATCAGCCCGACCACGGAACCTGGCCCCCGCCGGCGGACTGGAACGAAGGCAACGCACCCTACCCGCACCTCTACGAGGTGTGGATCAACGGTGAGGCCCGACAGACGGTGTTCCTCCATTGGCCGGCCTGGAACTGGTCCCCGTCCAACTCCCACTGGGTGGACCTGGGTGAAGAGCCCGACGCCGAATACCGGGTGAAGATCCGGGCCAAGGCCGACGGTTCGTTCACCCCGTTCACCAACGAGGTCACCGTCGCCGCGGCCGCCGCGGTGGCCTGGTCCGCCCCTCCGAAGCCCCGGGGCGCGAAGTCCGGCGCCGACCGCTCTCCGCGTCACGGCACGATGAATCAACCGCGCAGCCGGGCCGCCGCCGCGATCAGGGACGAGGACCAGTCTCCGATCTGCGCGAAGGCCCGGGCCGAGAACACCAGCACCACCTGGCAGGAGGTGCTGCCGGGCGCCGACCGGATGCTGGCCGACTACCCCTGGAACAACGCCCTGCGCTATCTGGAGTACCGGAAGTTCTTCGAGGGCAGCACCGTCGCCTCCACCGGGAACCCGGCGTTCGCCGGTCTCGACCTTGTTCCCAGCGCGGACCTCGGCGACTGGCCCACGACGCGGCTGGATGCCTCGGCCGCAAGCCACACGTTCTCGTACGACTACATGGCCTATCACACCGACGACACCTGGTCGCACCGCTGGTTCCTCACCCGCGAGGGGTGGGACCCCCGCAGCGGACTCTCGTGGGAGGACCTGGAGCCCGTTCCGTTCCTGGTCGAAGTCCAGGGAGCCCCGCGTGAGGAGGACTCGACCTCGTGGGAGTTCGCCACCCTCCCGACCCGAAGCGGGCGGGCCGCGATCGTGCATGTCTGGGGCGGTCACGGCGGCCCTAACACCCCCGACGGCGGCAACGGCGGCAACACCGGCGAGTTCTTCCTGTCCGTGTGCGACGTGGTGTTCCACTGACGCCTTCCGGATCCGAACGCCCGTTCAGGGGAAGCGGAACGGGTGAGGCTCCATGGAGGGGGCGGCCGCGCGAGGCCGCGGCCGCCCCGCGGGGAGGGTAACGGCAGGGAGAGCCAGACCGCCGTGCCCTCAGCCGCAGCTGCTCGTCCTCCTTGCCCCACGCCGCCAGAGTGGCGTGGGGGAAGCGCCGCCCCTCGGCCACGCCGCTCGGGGCGGCGTCCAGGACGAGGGTCCGCGCGGTGGCAGGGGTCTCGGGGATGCGCACGCGGAGCAGGGTGACGTCGTCCGGATCGTCGGGAGTTCGCTCACCACCGCGTCGAGGGCACGCATCAGCTGCCAGGACGGTATCCCGGCCTTCGCCCGTGCGTGGGAGGCGGGCCGCAGTTGCCCCATGACGGCAGCGGCGTCCAGCCCGCGTCCCGTCACATCGCCGATCACCACGCCCACCCGGCCGCCGCCCAGCGGGATCAGGCCGAACCGGCCGCCGCCCAACCCGGCGTCCTGCCGGGCCGGGAAGTAGCGGCTCGCAGTCGGCGTCCCCGGCACGTCCGGCGGTGAACCCGTGAGGCTGCGCTGAGGGTGAGAGCGATGTGGCGCTGCTGCTCGTAGAGCTGGGCGGGCATCTCCTCGGCGGCTTTGCGCTCCGTGACGTCGCGAATGGCCGCGGAGAACGAGCGTCCCGTCGGGGGTTTCCAGGGGACTCAGGCTGATCTCCACCGGAAACTCGCGCCCGTCCCGGCACAGCCCGTACAGCTCCAGCCCCGCCCCCCTTGGGCCTGACCTGCCGGTTGACGAAGTAGCCGTCGCGGGAATCGGAGTGGTGGCCGCGGAACCGGTGGGGTACGAGCACCTCAGGGCCAGTGGATGGACTGCCTGGACGGCGGGGTGGAGGCCGTCACGATCGGATATCCATAGGATCATCGCACATGCAAACTCCATGGAATGAACGTACCGCGCAGAAACCGTTGGCCCACCAACGAGTGCTGCTACCAATTGCCATGCGCCCGAGCCCGAGTTGGGAAACCACCTCGTGGTCGTGCGCGAGTCCCCCGCCTCCGGCAAGAACGGAATCCACCCATGGCAATCGCACTCCGCAAGACGCTCGCCGTCGCAACGCTGGCCCTGAGCGCCTCCCTCCTGCCGGCCGTCGGGGCACAGGCCGTAGACACCGCCGCCCCGTCCCTGCGCGCTCCCAGCCTCTACTGCCTCGCCAACGCCTGGGAAACCCCGAATGTCTCCACGAAGCCGTGCGATGCCGCCGACCGAGGCCAGCACTGGACCGTCTCGGGCCAGCAGATCTCCCTCAGCAACGCGCGGGGCTACTGTCTCGCCAACACGTGGAACGCTCAGGACGTCTCGGTGAAGCCTTGCAACCCCAAGGACCAGGGCCAGTACTGGACTGTCTCGGGCCAGCAGATCTCCCTCACCTATGCGCCGGCCTATTGCCTGGCCAACGCCTGGCAGACCCCGAACATTTCAACCAAGCCGTGCGACTCCGCCGACCGCGGCCAGCGCTGGGTGATCTTCAACGACCAGATCAGCCTCGCTGCAGCCTGACCCCTGCCCACCGCCGCACCCTGCCTCTGCCCGGGCTCCCCGCGGTCCGGGGGAGGCGGGTGAGGAAGGCCGCCCTCAGGATCGAGAGCGGGGACGAGCCCGTCCGGAGGTCTCACCGATCGGTGATCACGATCTCGCGCTTGAGGATCTTGCCTGTGGGACCCTTGGGGAGCTCGGCCGCGAAGGTGACGATCCGGGGGTACTTGTACGCCGCCACCCGGTCCCTGACGTACGCCCGGATCTCCTCGGCCGTGGCCTCGGCACCGGGCCGGAGCACGATCACCGCCGCGATCTCCTCCCCGTGGAACGAGTGCGGCACGCCGACGACGGCGGCTTCGGCGACGGACGGGTGTGCGTACAGCACCTCCTCGACCTCACGCGGGTACACGTTGTAGCCACCGCGGATGATCAGGTCCTTCTTGCGGTCGACGATGAAGTAGAAGCCGTCCTCGTCGACACGCGCCAGGTCACCGCTGTGGAACCATCCGCCGTGGACCGCCTCCGCCGTGGCCTCGGGGCGGTTCCAGTAGCCCGTCATGAGGTTCTCGCCGCGGATCGCGATCTCGCCGACCTCTCCCGAGGGCACCGCGCCGCCGCCCTCGGCCACGAGCCTCATCTCGACCCCGCGGACGGGCTGTCCGATCGAGCCCGCCTTGCGCGGGCGGTCCGGGTGGTTGAAGGCCGCGACCGGTGAGGTCTCGGAGAGTCCGTATCCTTCGAGGACGGTGACCCCGAAGCGCCGCTCGAAGCCGTGCAGCACCTCTACCGGAAGCGAGGCGCCGCCGGAGACCGCCAGGCGGAGCCCGCGGGCGCTGAAGCCTTCGGGGAGCTCGGCATGGAGCAGCGCCGCGTACATCGTCGGCACGCCGAGGAACACGGTGACCCCGTCGCGGGCGATGGTCTCCAGGGCGCGCTGCGGCTCGAACCGCGGCAACAGCGTCAGTGTGGCGCCGGCGGCAACGGCCGTGTTCAGCGCGCAGGTCTGGCCGAAGGCGTGGAAGAGGGGCAGGCCACCGAAGAGCACGTCGTCGGGTCCGACCCGAAGCAGCGTCTCGGCCGTGGTGGCGGCGTTGGTGGCCAGGTTCCGGTGGGACAGTTCGGCGCCCTTCGGCGTCCCGGTCGTGCCCGAGGTGTAGAGGATGAGGGCCGGGTCGTCATCGGTACGGTCGACGACGCCGGGCGCCGGTTCGTGGGCCCGCAGCAGGTCGTCGAAGTCCGCGGGCTCGGTCACCAGGCATTCGGTTCCGGTCTCGGCAGCGGCCTTCACGGCCTCCTCCGCGAACAGAGGGAACACCAGCGCGACCCGCGCCCCGCAGTCGCGCAGGGTGAAGGCCACCTCACGGGCTCTGAGGAGCGGATTCATCGGCACGACCACACCGCCGGCCCGCAGGATGCCGTAGTAGACGACCGGGAACAGCGGCACGTTGGGCATGGTCAGCGCGATGCGGTCGCCGGGCCGGACGCCGCGGTCGCGCAGGAGGGCGGCGACCCTGGCGCTCGCGTCGTCCAACTGGGCGTAGGTGAGCGTGCTGTCGTCGTGGCGGACGGCGATGCGATCGCCGTGGGCCGCGGCGGAGTCCACGAGGAACGTGGCGAGGTTGGTCATGTCGGCAATCTCCTTGGGTTCGTCTCGGTTTGCGACGAGGCAGCCCGAGGGCGGATCACGTCACGAGGGTGGTGACCCCGTCGCGGGCGCGGGCGGTACCGGTGCCGTGCGACCGGGCCGACCGGAGCCGCAGCCATGGCGCCTGAGCCCGGTGATGGTGTGGGTGTTCCGCCCCGGTGCGGCGACGGGCCCGATCGGGGCGCGTGCGGCGGCTCGACCGCGCGCGTCACACCGTCCATGTCCGCCTCCGTGCCCTCGCGTGTTCGCCGGCCCAGGGCGGTCGCCAGGTGCGGACCGGGCCGGTGAACGGCGCCATGCTAGGTTGCCCACTCCACGCCGCGCTTATCCTGGCGTGACATGAGACTTTTCTTTTCGGGACAGTCTTGGAGCGTGCACATGAGGCCCCTGGTCCGCACCGCAGCCCTCAGCGGCTACGTCGAGCTGTGTCGATCGCTCGGTATCGACCCTCAGCCGCTGATGAAGCGCGTGGGCCTGGACACTGCCGCCCTCGCCGTCCAGGACCGGTGGATCTCCGGCTCCGCCGCGGTCCAGGTGCTGGAACTGTCGGCAGCCGCCACGGGCCACGAGGACTTCGGATTGCTCATGGCGGAGTTCCGGCGCTTCTCCAACCTCGGCCCCATCAGCCTGGTCGTCCGCGAGGAACCCGATGTGCGGAGCGCCCTGGGGCTGTTGATCCGCCATCAGCACATGTACAACGAGGTCCTGGACACCCGGCTCTCCGAGGGGGACGGGCTGGCCACCTTGAAGGTCGACCTGCGTCTCGGCGAAGCGATGCACACCCGGCAGGCCACGGAGCTGGCCGTCGCCGCCTACCACCGGATCCTGCGCGACTTCCTGCACACCCGGTGGCAGCCGCTCTCCGTCTGGTTCAGACACCCGGCACCGGCAGTTGTCTCGACGCACCGGCGCGCCTTCGGCCCCATCGTGGAGTTCGACCGTGAGTTCGACGGCATCGTCTTCTACGCGGGCGATCTCGACGCGCCCAACGCGATGGCGGATCCGCTCCTGCGCGCGTACGCCCACCAGTACTTCGAGGCGATCACCGTGCCCCGGGACACCACCGCCGCGGACCGGGTGCGCGAGCTGATCGAGGTCCTGCTGCCGACCGGGCGCTGCTCGATCGAGCAGGTCGCCCGCAGCCTGGGCGTGGACCGGCGGACCGTCCACCGGCACCTGGCCGCCTCGGGCGAGACGTTCTCCTCGCTCCTGGGCGCCACCCGCCGGCACCTCGCGGAGCAGTTCGTCGCGAATCCACGGCGCTCACTCACGGAGATCTCCGACCTGCTGGGCTTCTCGTCGCTGAGCGGCTTCTCGCGCTGGTTCCACGAGCAGTTCGGATGCAGCCCCCGGGCATGGCGCAGCGCCAGGAGCCGACCCCGGCTCCCCGGCCAGGACTGACACCGCGGGCCGGCCGGGCTCGGCCGAGCCATGCCACGCCGGCCCACTCGGCACAGCCCACGCGATGTCCCCAAATGACAAATTATCTGTCCCTGAGAGTCAAGCGATCGCCGTTGCCCGCCCCTACCTTGGCACCACCGCAGAGACGCGGTCGGCCGCCGGACGGAAGCGGGGTCCCCTGTGCACGCTTCCCCCGAATCGGCCGATCGTACGAGGGCCGCCATGCGCCCGCTGTCCCCGGTGACCCGCATCCATCCTCGCCGGGCATCTCAGCCCCTCGCATCGCGCGCGGCGATGCTTCCGGTGAGTGATCACCGATCGCACGAAGGAGACGGACCGTGCATTTCCACGACGACTCACTTTTCCCGGAGAACCAGGAGAAGCTGGTGATCCAGGCTGCTCCCTACGGGCCGGAGTGGCTGCCCGGCGACGCCGACGACCTCCCCCTGACGATGGACGAGCACGTACAGGCGGCCGTGGACTGCTACAACGCCGGAGCCACCGTGCTCCACATCCACGTACGTGAGCTCGACGGCAAGGGCTCCAAGCGGATGTCCATGTTCAACGAGCTGCTGGGCCGGCTGCGCCAGGCCGTGCCGGACATGGTCCTGCAGATCGGCGGCTCGATCTCGTTCGCTCCGGAGGGCGAGGGCAGCGAGGCCAAGTGGCTGAGCTACGACACCCGCCACCTGCTGGCCGATCTCGACCCCGCGCCCGACCAGGTGACGATCGCGATCAACACCAGCCAGATGAACATCGTCGAGATCATGACCGACGACGACCTGGCAGGAACCTCGATTGCGAAGCCCGAGTACTACAAGGCCTACCGCGACATGGTCGTCGAGGCGGGCCCCGACTTCTACCTGGAGCACCTGGAGCGGCTGCGCGAGAACGGCATCCAGCCGCACTTCCAACTCGCCACGCTGGCCCAGCTCGAAACCGTGGAGCGGCTCATCCGAGCCGGCGTCCACACCGGCCCGCTGATCCTCAACTACGTGGCCATCGGCGGCGGTTTCGCGGGCCGGCACCCGGCAGACCTGATCGAGTTCGTCCGTCGCACCCCGGACGGCGCCGTCCTCACCATCGAGAGTTCCATGCGCGCGGTGGCGCCGATGAACGCGATCGGCATCGCCCTCGGTGTGCACGTGCGCGTGGGCAACGAGGACAACCTGTGGCGGCGGAAGGGCGAGCGCATGACCACCCTTGAGCAGATCGAGCAGATGGTGCACATCTCCGAGGCGCTCGGCCGCGACATCGCGACGGGCGCCGAGGCCAAGAAGATCTACAAGCTCGGCGAGTACTACTCCGGCGCCAACGAGACGCTGGCCCGTCTCGGCATGGTGCCGAACCGCCGTCCCGGTCAGCGCGGCCCCATGCTGCGCGTCGTCTGATCGCGGCACGGGACCACCACGCCGCCGTGCCGCCACGCGGCTACGGACCCCCGGGGCTGCCAGCCCCCGGGGCTGCCGTGACCCCCGGCACCGGCGGCCCCTTCCTCTCTTACCCACCTCCCACGAACAACGGAGCACGCCCATGGCTCACGCCATTCGCTTCAAGGAGACCGGCGGTCCCGAGGTCCTGCGCCGGGAAGAGGTCGTCGTCGGCGACCCCGGTCCGGGCGAGGTACGGATCCGGCACGAGGCCGTCGGACTCAACTTCGCCGACACCTACTTCCGCAGCGGCCTGTATCCCGCACCGCTGCCCGCCGGACTGGGTGTCGAGGCCGCGGGGGTGGTCCAGGCGGTGGGCGAAGGCGTCACCCATGTCGCCGAGGGCGACCGGGTCACGTACACCGGAAGCCCGCTCGGTGCCTACAGCACGGAACGGGTCATGCCCGCCGGCCCTCTGATCCGGCTGCCGGACGGCATCGGCTTCGAGACAGCCGCCTCGATGACCATGCGCGGCCTCACTTCCGCCTACTTGTTGCGCAGGATCCACCCGCTGAAGGCCGGGGAAACGATCCTGCTGACTGCGGCGGCGGGTGGCGTCGGCCTCATCGTCTGCCAGTGGGCCAAGCTGCTCGGGCTGACCGTCATCGGCACCGTCTCCACCGAGGAGAAGGCCGAGCTCGCCCGTGCCCACGGCTGCGACCACGTCATCCGCTACCAGCGCGAGAACGTGGCCGAGCGGGTGCGCGAACTGACGGACGGCGTCGGCGTCCCGGTCGCCTTCGACAGCATCGGCAGGTCCACCTACGCCGCCTCGCTGGCCTCGCTACGGCGCCGCGGTCTGCTGGTCTGCTTCGGTACGGCGTCCGGACCGGTCCCACCCATCGACGCCATGCAACTGGCGGTCAACGGCTCCCTTTTCGTCACCCGGCCGGCTCTCGCCGACTACATAGCCGACCCCGCGGAGCGGGCGGCGCTGGCGGGAGAGCTCTTCGACCACGTCGCTTCCGGACGCATCGCCATCGAGATCAACCAGCGCTACGCGCTCGACGACGCCGTACGGGCACACCGCGAGCTGGAGTCGGGGCGGACCACGGGATCGTCCGTCTTCGTCCTCTGAGCCGCTGCCACATCACGCGCGTCTCCACCCTCTCCAGGAGGAAGCATCATGGAAAACACCGTCTCTTCGCCGGAAGGCGCACCCTGGTCGGTGCGCGCCCACTCCCACGGCTCGATCAAGGTCGAGCCGCTGACCTGCACCATCGGCGCCGAACTCTCCGGAGTGAACCTCGGCGACGCCGTGCGCGACGACGACCTGTTCGCCGAGATCAAGGCCCTGCTCCTGCAGTACAAGGTGCTGTTCCTGCGGGAACAGGACATCACGCGCGCCGACCATGTCGCCTTCGCCGAGCGCTTCGGCCCGCTGGAGGACCACCCGGTGGCCGGCAGTGACCCCGACCACCCCGGCCTGGTCCGGATCTACAAAGACCCGGACAGCGCGCCCGAGCACTACGAGAACGCGCTGCACACCGACGCCACCTGGCGCGAGAACCCGCCCATGGGCGCCGTCCTGCGCTGCATCGAGTCGCCCCCGGTGGGCGGTGACACGATCTGGGTCAACATGGCCGAGGCCCACCGCCGACTGCCGGAGCACGTCAAGACACAGATCCAGGGACTGCGCGCCCGGCACAGCATCGAGGCCACCTTCGGCGCCGCCATGCAACAAGAGGAGCGTCACGCGCTGGCAGCGCGGTTCCCCGACGCGGAGCACCCGGTGGTGCGCACCCACCCCGAGACGGGCGAACAGATCCTCTTCGTCAACGCCTTCACCACGCACTTCGTCAATTATCACACCCCCGAGAACGTGCGCTTCGGGACGGACTACGCCCCCGGCGCGGGCCTCCTGTTGAACTACCTCATCAGCCAGGCCGCCGTCCCCGAGTACCAAGTGCGCTGGCGCTGGACGCCGAACAGCGTCGCCATCTGGGACAACCGCTCCACCCAGCACTACGCAGTCCAGGACTACTGGCCCGCCGTCCGCAAGATGGAGCGCGCCGGAATCGTCGGCGACCGGCCTTTCTGACCCTTTCCCTTTCCGCCAAGAGCAGTTGAGGTGATGACAATGGGGTTTCTCACCACTGCGGAACCCGCCCCGGGAAGAACCGGTTCCGGTTCCTCGGAGTGGCCCGTGTCCCGGCGCTACGCCTGGGTGGTCTTTGCACTGAGTTTCGGACTCCTGCTCTCGGACTACATGTCCCGGCAGGTCCTCAACGCCGTCTTCCCGATGCTGAAGGCCGACTGGCTGCTCTCGGACTCCCAACTGGGTTCCCTGAGCGGTGTCGTGGCCCTGGCGGTCGGTCTGCTCACCCTTCCGCTCTCGCTGCTGGCCGACCGGTGGGGCAGGGTGAGATCCCTGGTCATCGCGGCCGCGATGTGGAGCCTGGCAACCCTGGGCTGTGCGGTGGCGGCGAGCTACGACCAGATGCTCACCGGCCGGCTCTTCGTCGGCATCGGCGAGGCCGCGTACGGCAGTGTCGGTATCGCCGTGGTCCTCAGCGTCTTCCCGCACGCCCTGCGGGCGACGCTCTCGGGGGCCTTCATCGCCGGCGGGGCCTTCGGCTCGGTCCTGGGCATATCCATCGGCGGCGCCGTGGCCCAGGCGTACGGCTGGCGCTGGGCGTTCGGCCTGATGGGCGTCTTCGGCCTGGTGCTCGCGGGCGTCTACGCCGTGGTGGTCACGGAGAAGCGGCTGGCCCCGCGGCAGGACCCGGTGGAGGACGGGTCCGGCGCGGATGAACGCGACCGTCTGCGCGTGCTCCTCCCGCGGCTGTTCTCCTCCGTCTCGGTGGTCAGCGCCTACGTCGGCAGCGGTCTGCAGCTGTTCATCGCGGGCGCCCTGATCGCCTGGCTGCCCAGCTACTTCAACCGCTACTACGACATGCCCACCGCGAAGGCCGCTGCGACCGCGGGCCTGTTCGCCCTGATGATCGGTATCGGCATGATCGTCGGCGGCATCGTCTCGGACCGGATCAGCCGGCGCGCCCCGGTCCGCAAGTGGGCCGTCGCCATCGGCTGCAGCGTGGGCTCCCTCGTCCTGCTGATGACCGCGTTCCGCCTGCCGGCCGGCCCCGTACAGCTGCTCGTGCTGGGGCTGGGAACCGTGCTGTGTGCCGGAACGGCCGGGCCCGGGGCCGCCATGGTGGCGAACCTGACGCCCGCTGCCATCGCCGCCACAGCGTTCGCCACGCTCACGCTGGCCCAGAGCCTGCTCGGACTCGCCCCCGGCCCCGCGGTCACCGGGATGCTCGCCGACCGGCTCGGTCTGCTCGGCGCGCTCCGGCTCGTCCCGCTCGTGGCGGTCGCGGCCACGGCAGCGTTCCTGATCGGCCGCCATTCCTACGACCGTGACGTACGCCGTCTGACCGGGGTCGCTCCGCGGACGGAGCCGCAGAAGGCGGAGGTGTCCTCATGAGCGCCACCACCGAGCCGGTGGTCGTGATCGTCCCCGGCCTGCGCGACCACGTCGAGGAGCACTGGCAGACCCTGCTGGCGAAGCGGCTCACCGAGGCCGGTCGCGGCGTCCGCACCGTTCCCCCGCTGACGCGGGACCGGCTGAGCTGCGAGGCAGGGGTCGCCGCGCTGGACAAGGTGATGGTGCAGATCGCGGGGCCCGTCGTACTGGTTGCCCACAGCGCCGGTGTGATCACCACCGTCCACTGGTCCCGGCGGCACCCGGCGCAGGTGCAGGTACAGGGGGCGCTGCTGGTGACGCCGCCGGACTTCGAGCGGCCCTTGCCGGAGGGCTACCCCACCACGGACGTGCTCGACGGGAACGGCTGGATCCCGGTGCCCCGCTCGCCGCTGCCCTTCCCCGCCATCGTCGCGGTCAGCTCGAACGACCCGCTGGGCACCGTCGGGCGAGGAGCCGAGCTGGCCCGGAACTGGGGCGGCCGCCTCGTGGAACTCGGCGATGTCGGCCACCTCAACCCCGCCTCCGGCCACGGCCCGTGGCCGAGGGCGGAGGAACTCCTCCGCGAGCTCGGACACAGCTGATCCCCCGGTGAGGTTCGCAGAGTGCGGCAGGCGCAGGTCCGGGGTTCGTACATCGGCTTCAACCGTGCAGCTGGACCGGCCCGGTTCCGGGGCTACTGGTGGTCGGGAACGTACTGGTAGCCAACGCGGCGCACGGTGGTGATGCGGCCCCGGTGAGCGGGCCCGAGCTTGCGGCGCAGCCTGGCCACGTGGACGTCGACCGTACGGCCGTCGCCGATGTGTCCGTAACCCCAGATGTCCGAGATGAGGGCCTCACATGTGTGGACCGTGTACGGATGGGCCACCAGGTGGGCCAGGAGGTTGAACTCCAGGTAAGTGAGGTCCAGTTCGCGTCCGTCGACCTCGACCAGCCGACGCGCGCTGTCGACCCGGACGGCATCGTCGAGCCGGACGGCGTCGGGGTGCGGGGCCGGTTCCGGCTCGGGTGCCGGAAGGGTCCCGGGTTCGAGGGGATGGGTCTCCGGGCGTATGCCGTGCGCGATCATCACCGCGGCCGGGTCTGCGTCCGCCGGCAGGAACACGAGGTATCCGACGCGGGCGCCGCCGATCCCGTGGGCGGAGACGGCGGGCGGACGGTCGCCGACCAGCTGGAGGCGCGGGGCCGGGGAACGGCGGACGGCGGTGGCGGGTACCGGTGCGGGAAGTGCGGTGGTCACGATGAGCCCCTTCGGCTGCTCGGAATGAGGTACGGACGCCGAGTGTCGGGCCGCGACAGGGCAGGGGTCTCCGTGACGGATGCGGCGCGAGGGCCGACGCGCCGCACGCGGGGCGGAACCCGTACGACTCAGAGGGCTGGGGTCACGGGAACAGCGGGCGCGCGAAGACGAGCGGCAGCCGGAGGGCTGGCGCACATCCGGGAAATGCCCTGTCGAAGAAGCCCTAGACAGGTCGGCAGACGGCGCTGGCGACGCGACGGAGGTCAACGTGCCTGCGGCGTACGAGCAACGGCTGCGACGGGGACATGGCCACATCGTGAGGTGCGCGGCGGCCGCGCGTCAATACTTTCCTATTCATTCACTAGGAAAGGCCGCCGACCTGCACGGTCTCTCATCCCGAGATCGTGTCGTCCGCGATTCGGTCACACTCTTGCCCGGCAGGCGGCTTCGAGCGAGTATCCCTATCAATCCGATGGGAAAGGTGGGGATTCGGTGAACCGGCCGGCCGATGCCACCCAACAACGTTCCGGAGTAACCGAAATGACCACCGCCATCCCCCATGGCACCGACGGCCGGCGATCCACCGACGAGCAGCGCCGCTCGCTCCTGCGTACCGCCCGCGACGTGGCGGACGACTTCGCCGCAGACGCCATCGCCCGTGATCAGGCGGGCAAGCCGCCGGCCGACGAGACGGCCCGGCTGCGCGAGGCGGGCCTGCCGGCCGCCCTCACCCCGCCCGGGCCCGACCGCGGGACGGACTGGCGCACCGGATGCGCCGTCATCCGGGAGATCGCCGCGGCGGACAGCTCCGTCGGCGACCTACTCGCCCGCCACTACGTGCACACCTGGAGCGGACGCTTCTACGCGAACCACCACCACGCGACCGCCCTCGAAGAGGAGTCGGTGGGCGAGCAGTGGCTGTGGACCGGTGCAGTCAGCGCTCCGCTCTCCCACGACGACACCGACGGACCGGGGCTCACGCTGCGGCGGCGCACCCCCGGCTACGTGCTGAGCGGGCGCCGGTTCGTGGACACGGCGGCGACCGCGGCCGACCAGATCGTGGTCGACGCCGTCTACGCGGCGACCGGGGACGTCCTCGTCGTACGGATCCCACCCAGCGCACAGGGGGTGACCGTCGAGTCCGCCCACGACCGGCTCGGGCAGCGCCTCGCCGGAGCGGGCGAGGTCGTCCTGGACCGGGTCGCCATCACGCCCGAACAGGTGCTGGGCCGCCGGCCGCACGACGAGGAGTCGACCGCACCCTTCACCGCACTCGCGGAGCCGGCGCTCCGGCTCGCCCTGTGTCACGTCGCCCTCGGCATCGCCGAAGGCGCCCTCACCGAGGCGCGCGACCTCAGCAGGGGCGGCCGCGCGCACCGGCTGCCCGGCGAGGACCCGGACCTCTTCCTGACGTACGGGGAACTCGCCTCGGCCGCCCAGACGGCCACCGCCGTGGTCAACCGGGCGACGGACGTGATGGCGCGGGCCCTCGACACGGGTCCGCACCTCGACGCGGAAGGAGCCGCTGGCGTCGCGGCCCTGGTCGCCACGGCCGAGACCGTGACGTCGAAGGCCGCCCTGCGCATCACCGCCCGGGTGCTGGAACTCGCCGACGCGCCCGGCCTGGACCGGTTCTGGCGCAACGCCCGGGTCCTGACGGCCCACCGCCCGGCCGCCCACCGCCTGCGCTCCATCGGCGAGCACTACCTCAACGGCTCCCACCCCGCGGTGACTGCCTTCCGCTGACGCGGGCCCGCGCACCTGCCCGGCGGCCGGCGGCCACCCGCGAGGGGACAGCGGCCGGATCGATGCAAGATAATGTCCGTATGCGGATCTCAGCCAGGGCGGACTACGCGGTACGTGCCGCACTGCAGCTTGCCGCGTCGCAGGATGACGGGCCGGTGAAGGCAGAGGCCATCGCCGACGCCCAGGACATCCCGCACAAGTTCCTCGAGGGCATCCTGAACGACATGCGCCGGGGTGGTCTCGTGCTGAGCCAGCGGGGCGGCAACGGCGGGTACCGGCTGGCCAAGCCCGCCCAGTCCATCAGCATCGCGGACGTGATCCGTGTCGTGGACGGACCGCTCGTCTCGGTGCGCGGGGTGCGCCCTCCGGACCTGTCCTACACCGGCCCCGCCCAAGCACTGCTCCCCCTGTGGATCGCGCTGCGGGCCAATGTCCGCGAGATCCTCGACGGCGTGAGCCTCGCCGACGTCTCGTCGTCCGACCTGCCCGCGGACGTATCGGCACTGGCCGATACCCCTGGCGCCTGGACCAATCCCTGACCCCTGCCCCACCTGCGCATTCTCACATAACGAGATTATGCCGTCCATTATTCGGTCACCCTCTTGGGGCGGGTGTCCGCCTCTGCCAATATGCCTACCAACCAGGTGGGAAAACTAGGAATCAGGGGAGGCGAGCCGTGCGAACACTGCATCGCGCAGGCCGGATGCTGTCTCTGACCTCCCGCCGGCACATCGACCTGCTCCGCACGGCCGGCGCCATCTGTCAGCCCGGCTGACATCACCCTCCGGACCCCGCTCCACGTGTAGTCAGCGCTGAGCACCGTCGGACGTGCCTCTCGGCCGACCACGCCGACCGCGTGGAGTCGAGCGCGGGCGTCCGCATGACGGGCTCGACCTCCGACTCCGAGTTGTCCGACACCCCTTCGTTCCTCGCGACCGCAACCCCGTCGCCCACCGCTCACCGCGCTCACCGCCGGCCGTCGGTTCCGTGTGCGTCGGCGGCGTCGCTTCGGCCTTCTCCGCACCTCCTCGAACCCCATCCCGTGAAAGGACACCTCCGTGTCTGCCGCAAGACCGCTCACCACCCTGCGCGCCATCGCCGTCACCGCGACGCTTCCCCTGCTGCTCACCGCCTGCGGCTACGGCTCCGAGGCCAAGAAGGACGAGCCCAAGGCCGCGGACGCCGGCGACGCCGGCAAGAAGCTCTCCGCCTCCGAGGTACGGATCGGCTACTTCCCGAACCTGACGCACGCCACCGCTCTGGTAGGCCTCCAGGAAGGCCTGATCGAGAAGGAACTGAACGGCACCAAGATCAAGCCGCAGTCCTTCAACGCCGGCCCGTCCGAGATCGAAGCCCTCAACGGCGGATCCCTCGACATCGGCTTCATCGGCCCCTCCCCGTCGATCAACGGCTACGTGAAGTCCAAGGGCTCCAACCTGCGGATCATCTCCGGATCCGCCTCCGGCGGCGTGAAGCTCGTCGTGAACCCGGACAAGATCAAGACCCTGGACGACCTCAAGGGCAAGAAGATCGCCACCCCGCAGAAGGGGAACACGCAGGACGTCGCGTTCCTCAACTGGATCTCCGAGAAGGGCTGGAAGGTCGACCCGGAGTCCGGCAAGGGCGACGTCTCCGTCGTCCGCACGGACAACAAGGTCACCCCGGACGCCTTCAAGCAGGGCTCGATCGACGGCGCCTGGGTGCCCGAGCCCACGGCCTCCAAGCTCGTCTCCGACGGCGGCTCCGTCCTCCTCGACGAGACCGCCCTGTGGCCCGACAAGAAGTTCGTGATCACGAACATCATCGTGTCCCAGAAGTTCCTCAAGGAGCACCCGGACGTCGTCGAAGCCGTACTGCGCGGCACCGTGAAGACCAACGACTGGATCCACGCCAACCAGGACAAGGCGAAGGCCTCCGCCAACGCCAAGCTGCAGGCGGACAGCGGCAAGGCCCTCGACGCCAAGATCATCGACCCGGCATGGCCCGGCATCGCCATCACCGACGACCCGCTGGCCTCCACGCTCAAGACGCAGTCGGAGTGGGCGGTCAAGGCCAAGCTCATCGAGGAGCCCGACCTGGCCGGCATCTACGACCTCACGCTCCTGAACAAGGTACTGAAGGCCGCCGGCAAGCCCGAGGTCTCCGACGCCGGCCTCGGCGCCAAGTAACCCCGCAATCCAGCCATCCCAGGAGGTGACGACCATGGCTCCCGGAGAGCACGTCACCCTCCTGGGTACCCCGGGGTGGGGAAAGCAGCAACAGCCGCTGCCCCATACCGTCGCCAGCCCGGCCCGCTGAAACCGTTCGATGACATCGCCGTCCGACGCCTCCGCATCCGCATCCGCCAGGAGACCCTCACGCTCCTCCACGACCTCCTCGTTCCCGCTGACGCGGAACTACGCCCTCACCCCCGAGGGCCGGCGGACAACGCAACACGAAATCCAGCCGCGCAGCTCCCCCTACGCCCCGGCATCCGACAGATCAGTGGGACAAAACCACCGACAGAACGTCGAGCCCAGACGATGCGGCATGCCGACATCACGAGCCGAAGAACCTGAATGTAATCAACACCTAATTACAGCTTCCGAACGCGACAGCGAGCCGCAGCTCACATCCCTTCCGGCCGCAACGGCAGGTCGCGATACCGATCGAATGCCTCGCGGGCGTCTGGAACGAACCCGCGATGACGGACCAGGGCAGTCAGTTCGGACTCAGTCAGCCAGTCGTACCAAGCGACCTCCGAAGGGTCGGGCTGAAGCGGTTCTGTGACAACGACCTCATGCAGACCGAGCCAATACGGGCTGATCGCACCCTCGCACAAGAACTTGAACACGAAACGAGGACGGGTGCGAACGCCAAGTTCTTGCTCCAACTCCCGCGCAGCAGCATCCTCATACGACTCGGCCACATCCACGGCGCCTCCGAACATCCAGTTGAGCTGCCCCGGGAAAAGAGCGACATCGTCTGGACGGCGGTGGACGAGGATCCGTCCCGCACTGTCGCGACACACGATCGTCGCTATGCGGTGCAACCACTGGTGACGGATTGCCTCCCCCCTGTCCACAACAGCCAGCACCTCGTCACGCTCGTCGACCCGCTCAACAAGTTCACTCATGGAGCCCACCCTCCCAGAGGGAACCATGAAGTGCGTTGAGAAGGTCCAGTGCCTCGCGTACGACCCTGGCGTCACACGCCGCGAGGGTGGACTTCCCTGACTCGACGTCCTCAAGAACGTGATCAGCTCGATCGGATGACCTCGCCGGGGCCGTTGAGGGCGGCCAGGATGGGGGCGCCCCGGCCGGTGAAGGCGAAGTCGTCGATTCCTGCCACACCGGTGGCCCGGGTCCGGACCGGGTCGAAGCGACCGTCCCGCAGGACGGAGGTCGGCATCCAGGTGCCCGCAGGCAGCGTCCGCCCCGGTGAGGCGCCGGAAGCCGCCGCTCTGCGCGAGGCCCGCGAGGAGACCGGCCTGCCGGACTTCAAGATCGTCCGCAAGCTCGGCGAGACCGAGTACGACATCAGCCCGTACCGGTTCGAGATCCAGCACCGGCACGTGTTCCACCTGGAGCTCACCGAGCCGACCCCGGAACGGTGGATGAGCCAGGAGGACCACGACGGCGAGCAGGAGCCGACCTACTGCGAGTGCTTCTAGCGCGCACCGTAGCGCCGTCGGGGCCGACCTACCTCGGCGTTGGTCCCGACGGCACATCCACAAAGACGGACAGCTACTTCGCGGCCTCTGCCCGAAGGATGCCGGCGCCGATGGCGCCCCGGAGGACGTGGGCGATCTCCTCGGGCTCGAGGTCGATGCCGTCGAGCCTCTCCACGGTCAGCGGAATCTCCTCCAGCGCGTACTCGCCGCGGCCCTCGGCACTGAACTCGGGCCCGGTGCGGTCCTCGAAGGACCAGGTCGCGATGCGGGCGAGGTAGAAGAGCTGGCGCTCGTCCTCGGACTCCATGGTGTGAAGGAGGCGGACGATGTCGGCCTTCCCCGCAATCTCCTCGTGGATCTCACGGTGGAGAGCGGCCTCCCAGGACTCGTCACTGGCTTCGACACCACCACCGGGCAGGACCCAGTACACCGGGATGCCGGGCTTGGTGCGACGGATGACCAGCATGGTGTCGTCGGCGGTGACGAGGACGGCGCGGACTCGTTCGATCATTTCGGTCTGTCCCCCTGCTTGTTGACGGTCTCAGTGCAGCAGTCAACCACCGTCGACGGGGACGGATTGGCCAGTGATGAACGAGGCGGAGGGGCCCACGAGGAACGCCACCAGAACCACGACGTTTTCGGGCCGTCCACGGCGAGGGACGCACTGTCGCTTGCGAGAGAGCGGGTGAGGCCCAGTAGCCCGGCCTTCGCGGTGCTGTACGCGACGAGGTTCGTCCGGCCGGCGCGGGCGTTGACACTGCCGATGTTCACGATCCGGCCCCAGCCGCGTTCGTTCACGCCGGGGGTCACGGCATGGCAGGTGCGGTAGTGGGCGGTGAGGTCGACGTCGAGGGAGTAGTTCCAGGCTGCCTCGTTGGTGTCCTGCCAAGGGACGCAGGGGTAGGAGCCGGCGTTGTTCGCCAGGATGTCGATGGGCCCGATCTCGGCGGGGACGAGGTCGAGCATGGTCTGGACGGCGCCGGGGTCGGTGAGGTCGGCGTTCGCCGCGATGCCGGGGCTGCGCGCTCGAAGGCGGCGAGGAGGGCGTGGGCGTCGGGGTCCTGGCCGAGGTGGTTGACCGCGACGGTCGCGCCGGCAGCGGCGAGCGCGCGTCCGATCTCGGCGCCGATGCCGGTGGCTCCGCCGGTGATGAGGGTGGTGCGGCCCTGGAGCGGGCGGGCCTGGAGAGGGGTCTCAAGCAGGGGCAGGGACATGGTTGCTCCGTTCGCCGGAGTGGGGGTGAGGGGCCGGTGTGGTCGTGAAGAAGGCGTCGATCGTCGTGAGCGGGTCCTGGCTCTCGGCGAGCCTGATCAGTACGAGCAGCAGGTCGTGGCCGGTCAGCCGGGCGGGCGGGATGACGCCGCCGACCAGCTCCGGCGGTACGGCTTCACCACCGAGATCGACCCCGCCTCCAGGAGGAGATCGACACCGAGTGGACCTGGGCGAACTACTCCATGCCCTGGTGCTCCCGCGCGGAGATCCGCGAGGTCGGCGCCGCGGCCCAGCGCATCCACGACGACATCGCCGAAGGCCGCCTGACCATCCACCTGCACGCCGACGACGGTTACACCACCGTCGCCGTCGGCTCGTACGCCACGGGCGTGCGCCGGCACGTCCACCTCCACGGCGAGAACCACCTTCGGCAGGTCTGTACCTCGTACGACGACGAAACCGAGGCCGTCACCGAGTTCCAACGGCTCTACTCCGTAGCCGTCCGACCCGGCCCCGCCCTGCTCGCCGACCTCGAACAGGCCGTCCGCCGGCTCCTCGGGGGCACGATCCCGTCCACCTCCGAGGAGACCTCCGCGCCCGCGGTCGAGGCTCCGATCGCGTAGCCCGGCGAGCAGGAGGCTTTCCTCTCCTCCATGTTCGACGAGGAGCGCCAGTGGGAGAGGTACCGCCCCTTCGACGAGACGACCATCGCCTCCCACGAATCCCTGAGCGTACGAGTCGAGTTCGACCACGAAGCGCGCCACCGAACCGACGTAGCCTGGACGATCGCCGAGTACGACGGCTCGGTCGGCGAGCGCCTCTGGCACGCCACCCTCACCGCCGGCACCCCCGTCCCCCTCATCCACACGATCCTGCAGCACCTCGACGCCCCCCGCTCACCACTGCGGGCCACCCGGACGACGTCCTTCGCGACGCGGCCTGGCACCCGGCGAGCCACCCCGCCCGCGCCACCTGGACGACGCCGGACCGGAGCATCGTCTTCGAGTCCACACCACACGCCGTGGCGGACCGATGGACGCTGTACTGCGGAGAAGACCTCGACCGGGCGGCGTGGAGCATCCGGCTGTCCTACGGGTTCCCCACGATCTCGTGGCCCAGCTCGTCGCCGACGCCGCCGAACTGTTTCCGTCACCCGCACGGCCGAGCCCGAAGCCGCTTCCGGCGCCCGTCCGCGGGTTCCCGCAACCGTGCCCGCCCAGCGCGTCCGCGGTCGGTAACCGGCCCCGGACAACACGCCTAGGGGCTGCTGTTCACGATCTCCGCGTCAGCCGCGAGGCCGTGTGGGTGCTGCGGCGTCGACGCCGATCACGGCCGCTCCTGTACCGCTGTCAGCCCGGTAGCGGGTGACATCCCGGACATGCCGCATCGCCCTCGGGCCACACGGCGTATACCCACTCGCACCTGGAACACATCACGATGTGAACGTAGTTGCAGGGGCACATGTCGTCAGTGCACGACGGCTGGCCAGGGCAGACGTACGGCTCCCGCGCAGGCGCCGGACGTCGCAGTCGCTCTGCTGGAGTCAGGGTCTCCAGGTAGGCGATGTAGTCCGGACGCTCCCGTGCCGGGCATCCCTCCGGGCAGGGGCCCGAGACCCACGAGTCGTGCCCGGGGATCGGGTCGTCCTCCTCGCAGCGGGGAGCCACCCACGGGTCCCAGACGGGAAGGTTGTACGAGCGGCGCAGGGCCTTGGCGGCTTCGGTGTACGACTCTCCGGTGGTCGCCTGGCGGCGGCGTACGGGGCCCTTACGGGCGTGGTCAGCGGGCATGGCAACTCCAGGGCATCCAGACGGGGATCTGAATGCGCTGGCGCCGAGCACCTTGTCCAAGCGCGTCAGCGGAACCGACCACGCGGGCCTGCGCAGGGCCCACCCCGCCAACTCGCAGGGCGTGCCGAGCCTAGCAGCCCCCGGGCGCCCCGAAGGGCGTCATCACTCGTACGAGGGACAGGGTGGCGGGCCAGCCTGTCCCTCAGCCACGATGCCCGAATGCAGGATGACGAACCGCTGGAGGAGTGGGCTCGCCGACGCGACGCACGCCAGGCCGCCTCGAAGGGCAAGCGGCGTGCGGTGCCGCTCGGCGAGGGCCCCCACCGCGGGGCCCACGTCGACCCCGGCGCGCCACGAGCGATCGAGGAGTGGACCGGCACGGACTGGACGGTGATCGGCATCGTCGAGAGCCTTGCCGCCGCGCAGGCCCTCTTGTACCCGCCGCCGCCCGTGCAGGAGAAGCCTGCCGAGTGGGACCGGCCCGCGATGGGCAGGGGGCAAGGTCGGCACCGAAAGCCGACCTCGGCGGAGGAGCGGGAGCGGTAAGCGGCACAGCGCCCAGGCGCAAGGGGGTGTGATCGCGAACTGGCCCAGCCGGGCGGTACCTTCAAGGGGCTCGGTATGGGATTCGGGGGCAGGGGAGGGGACAGCATGTCGACGGACAATATGTCGATGGGCAAGCGGGTGTTGCGCGAGATTGGCATGGTGGCAAGAGACGCGGCCAAGGAGAGCGTGCTGGCCACTTACCGCCAGGAGTACGAACTCGGCTTCGACGATGCCGCTCAGACCTGCCTGGGCGTCCTGTCGGAAGCCGCAGACGAGCTGCGGGCAAAGATGAAGTCCGGGAACTTGTCCAAGCAAGAGCAGCCGCTGCTCGCGCGGCTGGAAGAGCTGAAGGAGGAGATGGGCGAACGGCTCCAGAGCGCCTGGGAAGCGGAGCCTGCGGGAGAAGCCTTGCCGCAGCCGTCCGTCAGCCGCCGCCAGCAAAATCGGCTGCCCTGATGGTTACTTCCGAGGGTCGGCCCCGTACGTCACGACGTCGGGCACACCGAGGACCATGCCGGTGATGCAGCCCTTGTTCCAGGCTTCGCGCTCGTCGCCGTCCAGGCCGTCGGGCATCTCGTCTGCGCACTCCCGCTGTCCCACGGAGACGGGATATCGGGTGTCGGGGCCGCCAGGGCGGGTGCACATGTCCTGCCGGGCGGCCACCTCCCCGCCGGTCGTGCAGTACGTGAAGTTGGTGTCGATGACGCGCTTCGCGTAGTCCGTCGCTGTCTGCTCGCCGAACCGATAGCCGTCCCAGTACCTCGCGGTCTTGTCCTCCTCAGTGGTGCAGCCGGCGAGCACGAGAGCGGCGAGGGCGAGCGGTACGAAGGTGCGTCGCATGCGCCGGAGCATACGAGAAGAGCAGCGCGCGCTTCCTGCCCCGCACCCCAGCGCCCCCGCCGGCAGTCGTGCCCGACCGCACCAAGGCGGCGGAGGAGAGGCAGTCGCTGCTCGCGATCGCCACCGCCCACCCGCTCAGCGGTCCCGGCATCGCTGAGCAGACCGGTCGCCTCGCCTCCCAGCGCGACGGTGCCGGTCTCGAACAACAGCGGGCCCGCACGTACCAAGTACGTGCGGGCCCGCTTGCTGAAGAGATCAGACCTTCCATGCCGGTCAGATCTGCAGGATCAGCGTCTCCACCTGATCGAGCGACGTCACGCTGGTCCGGGCCGCGTCCCGCGCCTTCGACAACTTCTCCATCCACTCGATCCGCTGATCGGCCGGCAGCGGATCTTCTCCGATCTGGGCCCGCAGACGGCGTGCCTCCTCAAAGTCCGTCATCAGCGTGTGGGCGGAGTCCACGGCCCGCTGGTAACTCCCCTCGACGAGCTCGACACGGGCGGGCAGCTGCTGCCGCAGCGCGTCCAGCTGGTCTCGGGGGTCGACCCGCACCTCCTCGCGGGAGGTGCCGCCGTCGCCGGCACCAGCACTGTTCCCGGTGCCCATGGAAGTGCTGGCGTCTCCTCCGGCCAAGGCCGGGCGGCCGAGCTCCACGGGGAACATCTCGACGAACCACACCTTGTCGGCGACGTAGGCGGTGGGCCGGCCCTCGATGTCCGGGGCGATCACCATGCCCGCGGTGATCGGCGTCCGGTCCTTCTCGCTCCCGTGCTGCTCGCCGTAGCAGACCAGGGGCGTGCCGTCCTGCGCCTCGGGCGGCTGCGTCGCGTCGTCGCCGGCCCCCACTTCCCGCACGATCGCCTCGGCTGTCTGCCTCACCGCGGGAGACAGTCCCACAAGGCCTGCTTTTCCACTGCCAAGAACACCCTATGCCCCAGCAGGCTGCGCTGACATGTCGCCCCGCTGGGTGTTCCTTTGGACGAGGCAGGCGGGCACCGTTCCGGCTGGGGCCCGCTCAGCGTGGTCATGCACAGATCCTGCGCTCGTGCGAGAACAGCCGAACTCGGCAACGCTGCTGAAGGTCCCTACCCGGACCAGGGGTTACTCCGGAGAAGGTTTGCGCCAGATACGACCTTGATCGGATCCTCGGGCTCTCAGTAGGAGTTGCGGGAGACCTTGATCAGGTTGCACTCGATCTTGTCACCGGACTTCGCGGACCTGGCCACGTCGAAGGCCAGGGCCCCCGCGTTGTCGTCCGTGTACTTCTGGCCGGGTGCGAGGTTCTGACCAGTGGAAAAGATGTCGCTCTTCTTCTCGCCGTTGACGGTGATCTCGCCCTCGGCGAGGTAGTTGAACCGACGGTCACCGCTGTTGATGTACTCGATCTTGAGGTCGAGTTCCTTGACCCCGTACTCGCCGGCCTTCACCTTGCAGGACGTGACCTTCACGTCCTTGGTGATATCCGGCTCGTCGACCTTCGAGCTGCCGCTGCCCCGGGCAGCACCGTCAGGAGCGACGGCTGCGGAGTCGTGGTTCTTGTCGAGCTCCTTGCCTGCGTCGCTTGCGGCCTTGGTGAACAACAGCCCACAGCCGCCGATCAGAATCAGACCGAGGACAGTGGGGATACCGCATCCCAGCGCCACCTTGAGACCCGTGCTCATGCCCTGCTTCGGCGGGGGCTGGTACCCGGCCGGCTGGTGCGGATTGCCGTGACCGGACTGCGGCTGCGATGACATGGAACAACTCCTGGGGGTCTGCGTGAGCAGCGCTCAAGTACGAGGCAGGTGGCCTGAGCCGGCCGGTGCGTGAGGGCGAAAACGAACTTCAAGCCGCCGGGCTCGGAGCGCGAGGACGCGGAACCGTCGAGGTACGGGATACCCGCGCATCTTGGACCGCCTCGAAGCCAGGTGGATACAACAGCCCAACGCCCCTGGCTCAGGCCGGTTACCGGCAACACGCCCAACGAAGCCTCCGAGATCCACAATGGCCAGATCTCACACCACGTGGCCGGTCCTGCATCCGATGACCCGCAGGCTGGGGCGCTAGCTCATCCCCGTACCGGCCAAGATCCGCCGTCCAGACACCGGCGAAGGGGCCATCGGTCCGGTCCCGAGCACCCACAGAGCCGCCAGCGCGCTGGCCACGACCACGACGTGCCAGTCGATCGACAGGACGAGCACGCCGGGGATCATGCCGAGGGCCGCGGCCGACAAGGCCCACCCGATCCGTCCGGCGTCGAGGGCGAGGTCATCTCCAAGGTCCGCGGAGGCCGCCACGCGCGGACCGTGCTGGGAGCACAGCCAACCCGGCGGTGGGTGTGTCCTGCGCTGCAAACGTCGGCCTGCCGACGCTTGCCGGTCACGTTCGCGGCGGTACCGCCCAGCCGTTCCGTACCGCGTAGGCGCCGAGCTGCATCCGGCTGCGGACTCCGGCCATGTCCATCAGGTGACGCAGGCGCCGGTGCAGCGTGCGTGGTGACAGACCGAGTTGTGCCGCGGCCGTCGGGTCCGTCAGGCCGGCCAGGAGCAGTCCGAGGATCCTGCGGTCGAGCTCGGTCGGGCCTTGCGGACCGACCTCGACGGTGGTTTCGGTCTCTCCACCGGTGGCTGAGAGCGCGAGCGGGTGGGCGGTGCGCCATACCGTCTCGAACAGGGCGTCCAGCGCGTCCAGCAGGCCGCTGCGGTGCAGCAGCACGGCGCCGGGCTCCCCGTCCGGTGTGACCGCGAGGGGGACGAGGCCGAGGTCGGCATCGGCCAGCACGAGCTTCATCGGCAGCTCGTCGGCAACACGGAGCTGCACGCCCTTGCCCAGTGAATCGATCGCGTCGTCGACGATGCCCGGTTCGGCCAGCACGGCCCTGTCCAGCACCGCCCGGAACTGCACGCCGCGGCCGATGGCCACGGGCTCAGCCGTGTTCTCGTCGGGCGGCAGGGCGACGAACGGTGCGGTGATGAAGGACCGGACCTGCGCGCGGGCTGCCTGCTGCACCTGAAGGAAGCGGTGGCGGATGGCGTCGGCGCCCGTGACGACCTCGATCAGATCGTCGATGCTGCTCCCGGTCATCGCCGCCCGGTGCTCCTCGGCGAAGGTCACCAGGGCGTGTTCGGCCATACGCAGCCCGTCCCGGCGCTGGCTGATGAGAGCGCCGAGAGCCATGGCCGGCGGCGCGGCGGTAAACCGGTCGTCCGCCGACCTCGTCACCAGCCCCCACCCCACAAGACGGGACAGAGCCTTGTCGACGTGGGCGTACGGGAGGGCGACCTCGTCGCTCAGCAGGATCGCGGTGGAGTTCGGCCGTCCGAGCAGCGCCCGGTAGACACGCTCGTCATCGGGTTCGAGGCCCAGAACATCCAGCATCGGCGACCGACTCCCTTCCGCTTGCCGCAGCGGGGAGAGTATCCGCCATGGTGGCAGACCCTGAATAGTCCCTGCTGGGAGCCGGTGCGAGGGGAAGGGCCCCGGGGAGTCACCGCCCCGGGGCCCGACAGCGCGGTTCATCGCAGGCCGTACGCCCGGATGATCTCGTTCCTGACGCTGAAGCCGCTGTCCGTCTCGGCGCTCGCGCGCACCGAGATGAAGCCGCCGGGCTTCTTGGCGGTCCTGAACGAACCGGTCCAGCGGCCGTGTGCGCCCTTGGCCACGGTCACCTTCTGCCAAGTCGCGCCGTCGTCGTACGAGACGTCCAGTTTCACCGACTTGACGGTGCCCGGGACCGTGCCGACGCCCATTGACACCGGCTTGAGCGCGATCTCCTGGGTCGCGTTGGCCTTGATGTCGCCGTGCAGGTCCGACTCCAGCGCGTAGTCCAGGTTCAGCACCGGGAACGGCTCGAAGAAGTCCGAGACGACGGTGTCGGACATGAACGTCCATTCAGTGTGGGTGCGCGTCGACAGTCGGAAGAGGTCACCGGGCCGCTCGGCGTCGAGGACGGCGCGGTAGGGCAGGTTGCCCCCCGGGACCTCCACCCACTGCATGTCCGTGCTGTGCGGGTTGTCGTGGATCAGCCTGTCGCCCTGGAAGACCTGCAGGTGGGTCGGCGTCTCGCCCCACTGCAGGAAGCCGCCCAGCCGCATGGTGTCGCTGGAGGAGGCCCACGCCTGCACGTTCCAGGTCATGTGGTTCTGCCAGCGGGAGTTGTACACGCCGAAGGACTCGCTCTGGGCGGGCCGGGTCGCCGGAGCGAACCAGTCCAGCCGGGTGGTGCTGCCCTTGGCGTACGTGTTGTCGCCCGACACCATCACCCACGGCAGGGCCGTGTCGACGCCCTGGGCGTGGAACTCCCTCCAGACCTGGCCCGGGGTCACCCACTCGATGCGGGTGCCCGGGTGCCACTCGCGCTCGGGGAAGTTGACCGACGGGCTGAGAGTGAAGTCGGACCGGTAGCCCTCCGCCGACCGGCCGTCCGTCGCCGAGAAGTAGCGGGCGTCGATCCGGGCGAGGTCGTCCTTGGCCGGCTTGTAGACCAGGGCCCGGTCCGGAACCCGGCCGGGGTACTCCCGGGTCAGGTCGTAGACGAACGGCGTGTACTCGGTCTGCTCCACGGTCAGCTTGTGGCTGCCGGCCTTGGCCATCGCGACAAGGGCCGTGCCCGCCTCGCGGTGCACGGTGGCGACCGGGATGTTCGATTCGCCGACGTACTCCATCAGCCCGCCGACACCGTCGTTGACCACGATCAGCGCCTTCGCACCGGCCGCGACCGCGGCCTCGGTGCGCTCCTGGGGCGAGACCCCGTCGCTGCGGTCGATGACGACGACCTTGCCCCTGGCCTTGACCTTCTTGTACGCGGCCGTCGCGCCGTTGCCCGCGTAGACGGCGTCCAGCGTGTCGCGGGCGGTGCCCAGGGCGCTGCCCGCCTGTACCAGTGCATCGAATGGGAGCCGGCCGCCCGGCGTGCTCAGGCCGAGCTGCGGCTGGCCCTTGCGCCAGCGGGTGGTCAGCATGAACTCGCCCTGTTTCATCGGCTCCGTCGGCGCGACGTAGACGTCGTCGTACATCGGCGGCAGAACATACGCGCTGCGGTAGTCCGTGAACGGGTCGAGGCCCTTGTAGTGGACGTTGAAGTCGACCTTGCGCTGTCGGTCCTCGGTGCGCTGCGGCGCCTCGGTCTGTAGCAGGCGCGCTTTGCTCGCGTCCAGCACCACGTCCGCGGAGCGGTCCCTGAGTACGGTCTCCGGGTCGACCAGCACGGCCAGACCCGAGCGGTCGGCCTTCTCGCCCGCCACGTCCAGGTATCCCGCGGCGGTGTACGTACCGGGTGCCATGCGCATGGTGGTCGAGCCGTCGACGTAGAGCGACCAGGGCCAGAAGTCGCCGGCCTGGTTGACCGTGACCCAGCCGGCGGCGGGCTTGCCGTCCCGGCCGACCAGCTTGATGTTCAGGTCGTAGCGCTCCTCCTCCTTGAGCAGCGCCACGGACGTGCGGGTCACCGGCTGCCCGGTGGCGGCGTCGGTGGCCGTTACGTGGCCGACGTGCCGGCCGGCGGCCGCTGCTTTCGGGTCGCCGGTCACCGGGACGGCGGCCGTGCCGCCTGCCGGGACGGTCACCCTCGTGGCTCCCAGCGTGAACGGGCCGCCGCCGGTCACCGCCAGGTTCAGGATGATGTCGGCGGAACCGGTGTTGGTGAAGGTCAGATCCTTGGTCACGGCGGCGTCGCTCGGCTCGTGCGGCCATGTGTGGTTGCCGAAGAAGAGTGATCCCGTGCCGCGGACCGTGGTGCGCACGGCGGCGGCCACGTCGACACGACCGGTGCCGACCTCGTACGGCGAGTACCCGCCGTCCAGGCCCTTCGCGGTGCTCATCAGGTGTTCCTTGAGCTGCGCGCCGGTCCAGTCCGGGTGCTGCTGGGCCAGGATGGCCGCCGCGCCTACCACGTGCGGGGTGGCCATCGACGTGCCGCTGAGGGTGCGGTACGGGCCCTCGCCACCGCCGGTCATCTCCTGCGAGCGGGCCGCGGTGATGTCCACGCCGGGCGCCGCGATGTCCGGCTTCATACCGCCGGAGTGGGCGAGCGGGCCGGTGCTGGAGAAGGACGCGAGCCGGTCCTGCTTGTCCGTGGCGGCCACGGTCAGCGCGGAGGCGGCCGCGCCCGGGGCGGAGATGCTCTCCGGGCCGGAGTTGCCAGCGGCTATGACGAACAGCGTGCCGTACTGCGCGGACAGTGCGTCCACCGTCTGCGACATGGGGTCGCTGCCGTCCGTCGGGTAGGAGTCGCCGAGGCTCATGTTGACGACGTCCGCACCGGACTCCGCGGCCCACTGCATGCCGGCCATGACCCAGGAGTCCTGGCCGGAGCCCTCCGTACCACCGAGGACCTTGCCGACGAACAGGTCGGCGCCGGGGGCGACGCCCTTGTTGGCACCCCCGGAGGCGGCGCCCGAACCGACGATCGTGCCGGCGACATGGGTGCCGTGCCCGTTGACGTCGGTGACTGCCTCACCCGGCACGAAGCTCGCCGTGCCGTCGATCAGCCCGGCGAAGTCGGGGTGGTTGACGTCGATGCCGGTGTCGAGCACCACGACCTTGACGCCCTTGCCGTCGTACCCCGCCGCCCAGGCCTCGGGCGCCCCGATCAGCGGCACGCTCTCCTTCAGGCTGGCCTTCACGCGACCGTCGAGCCACAGCTTCGCCACGCCCTCGCCCAGCGACGGTCTGCCCTGCGGCGCGACGGTGGTCCAGAAGGTGCGGGCCTGTCGCTTCTCGGTGCTGAGCGCGGCACCGCCGATGCCCTTGAGCTGGCGGGTCACCTTGCTGCCCCGGGGGGCCGTCGGCTCCCCGGCCGAGCGGGACTTCGACTGGGTGTACGTCGCGATCAGCGGTACCGAGGCCGACTTCGCGTCGTCGTAGCCCATCTCGATCAGGTCGGTGACGTTGAACAGCCGCCGGTCCAGCTCCGTGCCCAGCAGCGGCGCCGCCTCGTCCGGGATGACGAACAGGTCTCCCTTGACCTGCTGGATCTTCACGCCGCCGACGGCACTGTCGGGCCGGTCGACTTCGGCGGTCTGCTTGCCGTCGGCCATCGTGGTGACCGTGACGACGTCGCCGGTGACCAGGGTGACCTTGTGGGTCGCCGAGGACTTGGCGGGATGGGTGGGCTTGCTCGGAGCGGCTTGTGCGGGCGCTTGCAGGACCGCAAGCCCCGACGCCAACAGCGGAAGCGTGGTGGCGGCTGAGATCAACTGCCAGCGCCGACGCCGGAAGGCGGAAACATGAGAGGGGGAGGACATGCCAAGGGTCTATCGACCCGAGAGTGCCGGCGTGAAGGCATCATGACGGCAAGTCCTCGCCATGGCAGATGCTTGTCAACCGTGAACCGCGCGATAGCGGGTGTAATGACGTCATACGACGTGGGCATTGGCGACCACATGCCGTCTCGGTACGGTCTGCCGTCACTCGATGTGCGGTGACCTCATCCGCTGGCGGCGGCGAGTAGGTGAGCAGCGGCCGTCCGGAGGGCAGAGGCGGCCCGTCCGCGCGCGGGACTAGGGACGCGCTGTCGGGATGCCGGCAGGGCAGTCTCCATTGGGGCCATCCCTTTGGCAGGTGAAGGTGCAGTGCCGAGCGGGTGAAGGGGCGTTACCCAGCTTCCTCTGCCCCGCTGTCCACACCGCCTCAGTCAAGCAGCAGCGGGCGGGGGAGGCTCCCCGATCAGCCCTCCCGGACCAATCACGGACCAGATTCGATGTCGAAGGCAGCGGCCCCCAGGACCAAGCCACCGCCCCTTCCCCGCCCGCCGCATACGCCAAGATCCGGTCCGCGACCTCCAGGGGGCCCGGACGCGATGGACGACAGTATCTGTTCGGCGTGTGCGGTGGCCTTGCGCGCGTAGGCGTGGGCGTGGCGGGGACAGGAGCCGGGGCCGGGAGCCGTTCCCCGACCGAAGACAGGGCGCCGGACTCGTGGCCGGTGATGGTGAACTGGGTCCCGAGGGCGATCGCGTACGTGTTGTCGGTGGGCAGGTCGGCGGGGACGGTCCATGCGTACGTGCCGGAGGCACCGTCCACCGCGGCGATCTGCGCCACCTGCTGGAGAGCCGTGGCCTGTCCCTTCATCAACCTGAGCGACTGGGTTCCGGGGGGCCCGTCGGTCCACACGATGGAGTAGGTCTTGCCCGCCTCCCGGACGACATTGGAGATGGGCTGTGCGAACTTGGCAGCCGCGGCGGCGGGCTGGGGCTGGGTCACGCCGGTGATGGCGCTGTACGCGAGGGCCAGGACGGCGGCCGCGAGCACCAGGTGAGGACGCCGCCGGGCGGTAGCGAGGGTTTCCATGACCTGCCTAACGGGGTCCGGCCCGCCGGTCACCTCGTTGGCGTTCTCCACGAGAGCGGACTCTGGTCCAACTTCCGGAGGGCGTCGACACCGGCGTCAAGGCCGGCTTCGAGTACGACGGTCGGGGTGCGGGTGAGCCCCTGCCGGACCGGGCCGACAGCGGCGGCAAGACGGCCACCCTGGTGGACGGTCTCGGGCACGTCACGCTTGAGGAGAGGCGCCACCTCATGCCCGGCTCCATCGGCACAGCCGCCAAGATCCTCGAGGTAGGCCTCGCCGCGCGAGAGCTCGGCGGGGATTCCGCCCACTTGGCGTGTCGCCGGAGCAGGTGCGGCATCGGTGCGGCATGTTCTTCTCGCTGGCGAAATAGGTAGAAAACGCAGAAATCGGCGGTCGATGGAGGTGCCCGATGGGCGCGAGCGGCATCGGGCAGGGCCAGCCAGACGACGTGCCACCGCCAACGGGCAAGGAGCCGCGGAAGCCTGACGCCCCGCCTGCGGCTGGATCTCCGCCCGCTCGGGCTGCCGACGCCCGGAAGCCGGCCCCGGCGAAGGTCCGGTCCGGTCCGCTGACGCGGCTGCGGGAGGCTGGGAGCGCGGCCCTGGGATCGGGCCCGCCTCCGGGGCCGGCCCGTCCGGAGTTCTGGCGGAGTCCGCTGCGCGGGCCGTGGCTGACCGCGGTGTTCGGGCTGGTCCTGCTGTTCGGGATCACGGTGCTCTTCGTGACGGGTCTGCTGTCGTACGCGGCGTACAACCCCGATCTCGCGGCGGTCAACGACCAGACACCGAACAAGGGATGGCTCGGCTTCTACCTGTTCTCGTGGCCGACGTCTCCGTACTGGCTCTACCGCCTCACCCAGGGCGTCCACGTCACGCTGGGGATCGTCCTCGTGCCCGTCCTGCTGGCGAAGCTTTGGTCGGTCATCCCGAAGCTGTTCGAGTGGCCACCGGTCCGCTCGGTCAGCCACGCTCTGGAGCGGCTGTCCCTGCTCCTGCTGGTCGGCGGCGCCGGCTTCGAGTTCGTCACCGGCATCCTCAACGTCCAGCTCCACTACAACTTCCCCGGCTCCTTCTACACCCTGCACTTCTACGGAGCCTGGGTGTTCATCGGCGCCTTCGTCGTCCACGTGACCTTTCGACTCCCGAGGGCCCTGCGGGCCGTACGGGAACGGCCCGGGGAGCCCGCGGCGGGGACCGAGGAAGCGGTCGGGCTCGTCTCGCCACGCCCCGCGGCGCCGACCATCTCCCGCCGGGGTGCCCTGGCCATGGTGGGGCTCGGTTCGGTCGCGCTACTGGTCGTCACGGCGGGGCAGAGCATCGGCGGATGGTGGCGGCGGACCGCCCTGCTGGCCCCGCACGGCCGGGACCCGGGTTCGGGCCCGAACGGGTTCCAGATCAACAAGACCGCCGCCTCGGTCGGTATCCGGCCCAGCGATGTCGGTCCCGCGTGGCGGCTGACCGTACGCGGCCCCGGGCGTCAGGTCGACCTGACGTACGAGCAGCTCCTGGCCATGCCGCAGCACGAGTCGGCTCTGCCCATCGCCTGCGTGGAGGGCTGGTCGACGCCCGACCAGCGGTGGGGCGGGGTCCGTCTCACCGATCTGGCCGCGCTCGTCGGACTCGGTGTGAACACGCCCGAGGCCCTCGTCGAGTCGGTGCAGCGCGGCGGCTCGTTCAGCTCCGCCGTACTCAGCGACCATCAGGTCCGCGACAGCCGCTCGCTCCTGGCCGTCCGCGTCAACGGGGCGACCCTCTCCGCCGACCACGGCTACCCGGCGCGGGCCATCATCGCGGGGGCACCGGGGGTCCACAACACCAAATGGGTCACCCGCCTCACCTTCGGAGAGCCCGCATGAGCGCCCCGACCGCCTTCCGGCGCCGCTACGGCGCCTCCCCCCTGCACCTGCTCCTCGTACTGGCCTCTTTCGCCCTTGCCGTGTACGCCGGTCTGCGCCTGTTCCAGGGGGACACCGTCGGGGTGGCCGTCTGGTTCGTCGGAGCGGCCCTCCTGCACGACCTGGTCCTGCTGCCCCTGTACTCGCTGACCGACCGCGCGGTACAGGGGCTGTTCCCCCAAGGGCCGAGCGATGGTCGGCTCGCACCCCGGGTGAGCGTGAACTACGTGCGCGTACCCGCGTTCGTCTCGGGTGTTCTGCTGCTGGTCTGGTGGCCGCTGGTCTTCCGCCAAGTCGCGCACTACACCGCGGCGACAGCCCTTCCGGCGGACGGGTTCCTCGCACGCTGGCTCCTCATCACCGCGGCGCTGTTCGCCGCCTCGGCCGTGGTCCTGGTCGTACGGGCATGGCGCTGGAGCCGCGCTCAGCGACAGGCCCGCAACGCGACGAAGTGACGCCCGCGGGCTCCGGTCCACCGTTCGGCCTCGATCCACCCCGACGCCGCGGCATGGCGGCCGAGGGCGGTGGCCCCGACCACGGCCCAGGGGAAGACTGTGCTGACCGGCTGGTGACCGGCGTGGATCCGGACGCGGCGACGCTCGTCCACCTCACCGGCGGCGGTCTCCACCAGGAGGAGCCCGTCCGGAGTAACGACTTCCCGGATCCGGTGCAGCAGCCGTCTGGGCTCGCCACCGATCCCGATGTTGCCGTCGATCAGCAACGCCGTCCCCCACCGACCCTCGTCGGGAAGCGGTTCGAAGACCGATTTGCTCACCGCGGAACCGCCCCGGCAGGCGGTCGTGATCACTGCAACAGGGCAGACATCGATACCGAGGGCGTGGTAGCCGCGCCCTGCAAGTGCCTCGACCATCCGGCCGGCGCCGCACCCGATGTCCAGGACCCGGCCAGTGCACCGCCGCAGCACAGTCCGGTCGGCCGCGTCCGCCCGGGCGCACCACCTTTCCAGGTCCAGAGGGAAGGACCAGCCTTCCGCATCGCACAGGAACAGGGACAGGGCACGTCGTGGGGCGTGGATCGCCCGCGCGTAGGAGCCTGTGCTCCAGGCCCGGTATTCATGAGCGGTCACTCCCCATGTCTCGCCCCGCCCCGTGACCATGGTGCGTTCTGGGCCACCGATTCCCCCGGACGGCCTTCTTTCCGTGATCACCGCGACACGTGGTCGGCCGGCGCGGGAGCGGCCGCTGATGAGGGCATCCTTGGGCGGTGTCTTCGATATCAGCGCAGCCTCAACCGCCGTACGCAGATGGGCGGATGGTCGTGTGCGGTGACGACGGGCTGGCCCGTCGTCTGGCCTCCGAGCTGCAGGAGGTCTACAAGGAACGGGTGACGCTCGTTGCCCCTGCCGGCCGTGATGCCCAACCGAGCGTGGGCCGTGCACCCGGCTCACCGGGACGGGGTCTTCTGGACCGGGTCCCGCTCACGCGGCTGCGGAGCCCTGCCGGGGAGCGGCCGCCGGCGCGGGAGCCGTGGGTCCTGGAGGCGGCGGAACCCGACGAGGAGGTGCTGGCCGCGGCGGGGGTGGCCGGGGCCGCCGCCTTGGCACTGGTGCACGAGGACGACGACACCAACGTCCGGGCGGCCCTGGTCGCGCGTCGGCTCAACCCGAGGCTGCGGCTCGTGATCCGGCTGTACAACCGCAAGCTCGGCCAGCACCTGGAGGAGCTCCTCGACCAGGCCGCGATGGTGGCGGAGCCGGGGATCGACCTGCGGGAGCTGGACTCCTCGACGACCGTGCTCTCGGACGCCGACACCGCGGCCCCCGCGCTGGCGGCCAGCGCCGTCGCCGGTACCAGCAAGGTGGTCCTGGCCGACGGCCTGCTGCTGCGAGCGGTGGAGCGTACGCCTCCGGGAAGGGGCGAGGTGGCCGATCCGGGACTGTGCACCCTCGCCCTCCTCTCCGCGACGACGAGCGACCCGGCCGGCGCGGAGGGCGCGGAGTCCAGCGGGGATCGCGGCCCGCAGCTGCTGCCCGACGACCGGGCCGTGGCCATGGCTACGGGACGGGGCATCGTGGCCCTGGAGACGGTCGCCCACACGAACGCGTCCCAAGCCAGGCCCAGGCTGGGCGCGGGGGCCCTCCCAGTGGCTTCCCTGTTCTCCCGTCGGTTGCGCTGGTCGATGGCCGGAATGGTCGCCGCTGTGGCCGCACTCGCGCTGGCGTCGTGGGCGACGACCGGCGATCACCCCCTGCACGCCGCCTACATCACCCTGCTCGACATCTTCGCGATCAACGACCCGGCGGTGGGCGACGCCACCGAGCGGCAGCTGCTCCAGATCCTGTCCGGGTTCGTGGGCCTGCTCCTGCTCCCCGTCCTCGTGGCCGCGGCCCTGGAGGGGTTGGGCTCGTTCCGAACGGCGACGGCCCTGCGGCGGCCCCCGCGCGGACTGTCGGGCCACGTGGTGCTCCTGGGGCTCGGAAAGATCGGCGCACGCGTCCTGGCCCGGCTGCGGGAGCTGGAGATCCCTGTCGTGTGCGTGGAGTCCGATCCGCAGGCCCGGGGCATCGCCCTGGCCCGCGGGCTGCGCGTTCCGGTGGTCATCGGCGACGTGACCGACGAAGGCGTGCTGGAGTCGGCCCGCATCGACCGCGCCCACTCCCTGCTCGCCCTGACCAGCTCGGACACCACCAACCTGGAAGCCGCTCTGTACGCCCGCGCGGTCAAGCCCGATCTGCGGGCCGTCCTGCGCCTGTACGAGGACGACTTCGCGACCGCCGTCTACCGGACCCTGCGGGCCGCTCACCCGGCCGCCCTGACCCGCAGCCGCAGCGTGACCCACCTCGCCGCCCCCGCCTTCGCCGGCGCGATGATGGGCCGCCAGGTTCTCGGGGCGATTCCGGTAGAACGACGGGTCCTGCTCTTCGCCGCGGTGGACGTGGCCGGCCACCCGCATCTGGAGGGCCGCACCATCGCCGAGTCCTTCCGCCCGGGCGCATGGCGGGTCCTCGCCCTCGACACCACCTCGCCCGCCGAACGCCGCCCCGACCTGGCCGCCGCCCGCGCGGAGGGGCCCGCCCCGCAGTCGGGGCTGGTCTGGGAACTGCACCCGGGGTACGTCCTCAAGCCGGAGGACCGGGTCGTCCTGGCCGCCACCCGGCGCGGGCTGGCCGAGCTCCTCGGCCGCGGCGCCACCGCGCTCAGCCGGCCCGATGGCCGGATCTGAGACAACCTCGTCATTGCGGATATCAAGGCGGGGGCGCCGCCAAGCAGGACGCCGACAGCCGCATCTGGCTCGGGGTGCACTTCCCGTGGGACTCCACCGACGGCCTCGCCCTCGGCGACAAGGTCGCCAACCAGGTCTTCACGACCAAGCTGCGCACCCTGTGACGTGAACGGCGGGGCGGGGTCCTGTACCCCTGCCCCGCCGTATGGGAGCCTGGGGCCACCTTCTCTTCCGCGCTGCCAGGAGACGCCCCGTGCCCCGACCCTCTTCGACCGGGCGGGTGTCTCCCCTGTTCGTTTTCGGGGCCGTCCTCACCGCCGCGGGTACGGCCCTGTACCTGCACCCGGGCCCCGGCCTTCCGCTGCTCGCTCTCGGCGCTTCCGCGCTGGCGGCAACGGTGGCGGTCTGGCTCTCGGCCCGGCAGCGCTGAGCGCGTCAGCCGTACGACCCAGCACGGCCCGGATGCCGCCCCCGTTGCTGTGCCTCGGCATCCGGGCCGTGCTCGGTTTCCCCCGTGCCCTGATCCTGCCTTCCCGCCACCCGGCACACACTGCCGGTGACCGGCAGTCTTTACGCCGCTCTGGTGCCGACGATGGCTTCGTTCCGGACACGTGGCACCCTGGTGGCCGCGTCAAGGGATCATCAGGGACGCGTCATGACTGGGGGAAATGCGTGACGGACCGTACGGCAGCAGCGGATCATCTGGCCGGCTACGCCGACATCGTCGGCGCGGCCTGCGCCACGGGCCGCCGCCTGAGCCGCGACGAGCTCGAGTCCCGCCGGACGGAGGGCGAGCGGGCGGCGGAGGCCGGCTTCCCGTTGCGCGGCCTGATACGGGACCACCTGGCGGCGGCGCAGACCGTGCGGCCGGCCGCCCCTTCATCGTCCGACGCGCTGCTGTCCGTGGTGGAGCAGGCCGTGGACGCCTTCCTCGAAGGCTACGAGCGTGCGCAGCAGCAGGCGGTCCGTCAGGAGGAGGCCGCCCGACGTGAGTTCGTCGACGACCTCCTCTACGGTGGGAGCGACCTGGGACGCCTCGCGGAGCGGGCCGAGCGGTTCGGGCTGCGCCTGTCCCAGGCCCACGCCGTGGCCGTCGCGGCCGGGCCAGAGCCCTACGGCGACGGCTTCCGGGTGGCCCGGGGCATCGAGACGGCCGTGCTCACCCGCTTCCCGGGCCGACAGATCCTGCTGACCACCAAGGACGGCCGGCTCATCTGCGTCGCTCCCGGGGACCAGCCGGACGTCCTGGCGTTCTTCGCCAAGCAGGCGTACGCCGCCACCGATGGCGGCCGGGTCGCCATCGGGCGCTCCCACCCGGGGGCCGGCGGGGTGGTCCATTCCTACGAGGAAGCCCTCAGCGCCCTCGACATCGCCGCGCGCATGGGGCTCGACGGGCCCGTACTGCACGCCGTCGACCTCCTCGTCTACCCGGTCCTGACCCGTGACCGGCAGGCCATGGCAGACCTGGTGGAGAGCACGCTCGGTCCCCTGCGCACGGCGCGGGGCGGCGCCCAGCCCCTGATCGACACGCTCACCGCCTACTTCGACAGCGGATGCGTCGCCACCGAGGCCGCCCGCCGCCTGTCGCTGAGCGTGCGGGCACTCACCTACCGGCTGGAACGCATCCACTCCCTCACCGCCGCCGACCCGGCCGACCCCGCGACCCGCTACACCCTCCAGACAGCGGTGATCGGTGCCCGCCTGCTCGGCTGGCCCGGCGACGAGGGCTGAGCTAGGCGAGGGCGAAGTAGCGCAGCCACAGGTAGAGGGCGGAGAGGGCGACCGTCGCCACCGTGACCACGAGGCCGTACTTGGTGAATTCCCAGAAGCTGATGGGGTGGCGGTTGCGTTCGGCGATGCCGAGCACCACGACGTTGGCGGAGGCTCCGATGGCGGTGGCGTTGCCGCCGAGGTCGGCGCCCAGCGCGAGCGCCCACCACATCACGTGGTCGGGGTCGCCTCCCATGTCGCCGACCAGCTCGCTGGTGATCGGGGCCATGGTGGCCACGTAGGGGATGTTGTCGATGATCCCCGAGAGGACCGCGGATCCGCCCAGGAGCACCATGGATCCGCCGAGTTCGTTCCCCCCGATCGCCTCCGCGAGGGAGCCGGCCAGGCTCCCGATGACACCGGTCTCGATCAGCGCCCCGACCATGACGAACAGCCCGGCGAAGAAGGCGAGCGTGGGCCACTCCACCTCGCCGAGGATCTCCCCCGTCTCGACCTTGGAGATCGCGATGAGCAGGCCCGCGCCGAGCAGGGCCACGACGCTCGGCTCGTAGTGCAGCACCGGGTGCAGGACGAAGCCCGCCACGACGAGCGCGAGGACGCCGAGGGCTTGGGCCAGGAGCCGGGGTTCGGTGATCGCCTCGCGTTCGCGGAGGTCCATGAGCTCGGCCGCGCGCTTCTCGTCGTAGACGAAGTGCTTCGCGAACATCACCCGGCACAGCAGAACCAGTACGGCCACGAGCACGACGCACAGCGGGGCGAGGTGGACCAGGAAGTCGTTGAAGGTGAGCCCGGCCCGGCTGGCGATGATGATGTTCGGCGGGTCCCCGACGAGGGTGGCCGTGCCCCCGATGTTCGCGGCCAGTACTTCGGCGATCAGGAAGGGTACGGGGGACAGCCGCAGCCGGTCGCAGACCAGCAGTGTCACGGGTGCCACGAGCAGCACGGTGGTGACGTTGTCGAGCAGAGCCGAGGCCAGCGCCGTGATGACGATCAGCATGGCCATCACCCGGAAGGGCCGGGCCCTGGCCTTCTTCACCGACCAGATCGCCAGGTACTCGAAGAGCCCGGTCCGCCTCAGCACTCCGACGATCATCATCATGCCCAGGAGGAGGAAGATGACGTTCCAGTCGATGCCGGTCTCATCGGAATGGAAGGCCGCGCCGTCGTCGGTGGCACCGATCGCCAGCATCAGCCCGGCCCCGCCCAGGGCCGCGGCCACGCGGTGCACCTTCTCACTGATGATCAGCGCGTACGCGCCGGCGAAGACGGCGATCGCGGCCCAGCTGTGCCAGTCGCTCACGCCTGGTCCCCCGCGGCGAGGAAGTGCCGCATCAGGGCCGCGGCCGTCACGACCCCCACCAGACGCCCGCGCTCCTCTCCGCTGTCGCGCTCGACGACGGCGACGAGCGGGACGTGCGCGCGGGCCATCACGGCGGCGATCTGGAGCACGCCCGCGTCCGGGCCGACGTACAGGGGTTTGAACGTCCGGCGCGGCAGCCACTCCGCGACCGTCCGGCCCGCCAGCCCCTCGGCGAGCGCGTCCGCGTGCCGCTCGTCGATCACGGCGGCGAGCAGCGGGTCCTCCATCACGTATTCGGGCACCACCTGCCCCACTACCTGGGAACCGGGTACGACGGCGTACGGGATGCCGTCGGTGTCGAGCACCAGCAGGGCGGGCAGGTTCTGCTCCGCCAGCAGCCGGGCCGCGTCGACGGCGGGGTCGTCGGTGGTCACGTGGGGGTAGGGCTCGGCGAGATCACGGGCTGGCATGGTGCTTCTCCTGGTCGGGCGTGTCGCACGCGTGAGGCAGGCAGGTCTGGTTGCGGCGGTCGGGGTCGGTCGGGATGCCCGCGAGGCCGTCGACGTGGAAGAGGCGGGCGATGGGCACGTCGGTGCTGCTGTGGGCGATGATCGAGAAGGCGATGCAGACGGCGATCAGTGTGTACGCCTCCTGGCCCTGGGGAATCCCGGCCTGGAGTACGAGGAGGCCGTAGACCACCGAGGCGAAGCCCTTGGGGCCGAACCAGGCGGCGACCAGCTTCTCGCGCCTCTCGATCCGCGCGCCCAGCAGCGACACGAGCAGCGACGCCGGCCGGATCAGCGCGATGGCCAGGACGACGGTCGCGTAGCCGCCCGCTGAAAGGTCCCCGAACAGGGCCGGGGTCAGCAGGGCGCCGAAGACGAGCAGGGCCGCGAACTTCGCGAGTTCGGCCAGCGCCTCTCCGAGGGGCTCGAAGGCGGTCTTCGCCTCCGGCGAGACCGAGGCGAGCACGGCGCCGGCGGAGAACGCCGCCAGGTAGGGGTTGGCGTGGGTCAGGTGGCACGCGGCATAGAGGATGACCCCGGTCGCCAGCGGCAGCAGCTGCTGCAGCTTCGATTCCGCACCGAGGAGGCGCAGGCGCACCAGCCAGGCCACACCGAGCGGCAGGACGACCCCGAAGGCAAGGCCCATGGCGAGCTCCAGGGCGATCTCCCCGACGGATGCCTGCGCCTTCCCGGAGGTGGGTCCTGCGGCGGCGATCAGGATGAGGACGACCGGCAGGGCGAGGCCGTCGTTGATGCCGCTCTCCACGTTGAGCAGCTGGCGCAGCTTCGCCGGGACCTCCTTGCGGCCGACGATCGCCGAGGCAAACACCGGGTCGGTGGGGGCCAGCACGGCCCCGACCAGGAACGAGGTCGTCCAGTCCAGTCCGACGAGGTAGCGCGTGAGCAGCGCCGTGCCGGCCATCGCCAGCGGCATTCCGAGGCCCAGCGCCCTCGCGGGGTTCGTCCAGTTCCGGCGCAATGCGGGGAGGGCGACGTGCATGCCGTCCGTGAACAGCACGGCGAACAGGGCCAGATCCGCTGTCACGCCCACGATCTCGCTGTCGGAGGTGATGTGGATGAGCCCGAGGAAACCGTCGCTGACCAGGGCCCCGCCCAACAGGAAGAGCAGCGAGGTCGACAGCACCGTACGGGCGGCGAGCCCGGACAACAGCACCGCGACGAGCAGAGCGATACCGAACACAACGACGAGCACCATGGCGTCGAGCCCCGATCTACGAAGAGAGTCATCCCCTGTTCGCCGACCAGGCTTCCCGGCACACCAGCGGCTACTTTATACGTTCCTTACGGTTCTTTATCGGGTCCCTGACAGAAGCAGCGCCGCCGGTTCCCTGCCGGACTCCGGCATTCAGATCGAACGCGCCACGCTCTAGTCTGTGCGGGTCCCCAGAGAGGCACGAATGAATGGAAACCCGGCGTTCCGCGCCCTCACCGAGTTCCGCACGGCTGTCACCGCCGTTCTCGCGGGATCCGCGTTCACCGCGGCGGGCGGCGCCATGTACGCCCTGCACCACGATGGCTTCCCGGGGTTGGCGATCGGTCTGCCCCTGCTGGCGACGGGCCTGGTCATGCTGGGGTCGGGCACGGTGAAGCGCTGAGCCCCGAGAGCCTTCGACTTCCTCGTCCGGTCGGTCAGTGGCCGGAGACCGAGCCCGTGAGCCGGGCGTGGAGGTCGGCGCTGGCGCGGTTGAGACCCGTGATCTCGACCGTCTTGCCGCGCGCCGCGTACTTCGTCTCGACGGCATCGAGCACGGCGACCGAGGACGCGTCCCAGACGTGCGCGTCCGAGAGGTCGATGACGACCCTGTCGGGGTCCCCGGCGTAGTCGAACCGACCGACGAGGTCGTTGGCGGAGGCGAAGAAGAGCTCTCCGGTCACTGCGTAGACGGCCGTGGACCCGTCGGGGTCGGTGACGGACGTGACCTCGGCGAAGCGGGCGACGCGCCGGGCGAAGACGACCATGGCCGTGACCGAGCCGACGACGACCCCGACTGCGAGGTTCTGGGTCGCGACGACGCAGACCACGGTGAGCACCATGACCACGATCTCGCCGGCCGGCATCCGGCGGAGGGTCGCGGGGGCGACGGAATGCCAGTCGAAGGTGGCGAAGCAGACCATCACCATGACGGCGACCAGAGCGGCCATGGGGATCTGGGAGACGACCGGGCCGAACACGACACACAGCACCATCAGGAACACACCGGCGAGGAACGTCGAGAGCCGGGTGCGGGCGCCGGACACCTTCACGTTGATCATCGTCTGTCCGATCATCGCGCAGCCGCCCATGCCTCCGAAGAACCCGGTGACGATGTTGGCCACGCCCTGGCCGACGGACTCGCGGGTCTTCGAGGAACGGCTGTCGGTGATCTCATCGACCAACTGTGCCGTCATGAGCGATTCCATGAGGCCCACCAGCGCCATGGCGAAGGCATAGGGGGCGATGGTCGTCAGCGTGTCCAGGGTGAACGGGACGTCGGGCAGGCCCGGCATGGGCAGGGAACTCGGCAGTGCGCCCTTGTCGCCCACGGCGGGCACCGCGATCCCGGCAGCGACGGTGATCACGGTGAGGATGACGATGGAGACCAGTGGCGCCGGAACCAGGGTGGTCAGCCGCGGGAAGAACACCATGAGCGCCAGACCGGCCCCGACGAGCGGGTACACCGGCCACGGGACGTTTCTCAGTTCCGGCACCTGCGCCATGAAGATCAGAACGGCGAGGGAGTTGACGAAGCCGACCATGACCGAGCGGGGAACGAACCGCATCAGCCTGGCCACGCCAAGCGCCCCCAGCACGATCTGGAAGACGCCTGCCAGGATCACCGCCGCGACCAGGTAGCCGAAGCCGTGCTCCCTGTTCAGCGGTGCGATCACGAGCGCCACTGCGCCCGTGGCGGCGGAGATCATCGCGCTTCGGCCGCCCACGACGGAGATGACCACCGCCATCGTGAACGAGGCGAAGAGTCCGACGGCCGGGTCCACACCGGCGATGATCGAGAACGAGATCGCCTCGGGAATCAGCGCCAGCCCGACGACGAGGCCGGCGAGCACCTCCGTACGCCACACTCGGGGATCGGACAGCCAGTCGGGGCGCAGGGCGCGCACGCGCGCGACAGAGGACATCGAGGAAGGGCGCAAGGGTCAGGGCCTGTCGGGCTGGGGCACCCGCGTCGGCGGAGCGGGGTGCGCGGGAGGAGGCGGAGGCGCCGCCGAGGCTCCTCCGGATGCCTCTGGGCGGCCGACATCACCGGCGGCCGCGAAGCGGAACGGCAGCCAGGTCCATGACCACCCTGCCTCCGGAAACTCTACCCCGTGGATCATCCCGCCCTGCGAGGAGACCAGCTCGGCATCAGGAACGCGTAAAGACTGCCGAAGTACGGCAGTGCGGGCAGACGGCCGGGCCGGTCAGGATGGGGATCGGGGAGTCCGGGGACGGGGCGCGATGCCGAGTTCCGGAAACGGAACGGTGTCCACCACCGTGTGGGAACTCCGTGACAACGAGGACTGACGATCGGGGGGATCATGGGCGAATTCGTCGCCGCCGCGCTCGGCTTCCCCGCCGCGCTGTTCAGTGCCGCTCTGATCGTGGTCGTCGGTTTCTGGCTCCTCGTCCTGCTCGGCGGAGCCGAGCACGACAGCTTCGACGGGCACGTGCATGGCGACGCAGCGGCCGCTGGCGGCGTGCCGGTCACGGTCGTGGCTTCCCTGGTGATCGCGATCGCCTGGTTCACGAGCCTCACCGGTTCGGTGCTCGTACGTCGTCTGGACGTGCCCGCCACGGTCCGGAGCGGCCTCGCCGTCGCCGTGCTCGCCGTCGCGCTGCTCCTCTCCTGGAGTGTCACCCGGATCCTGGTGCGGCGTCTTCGGAGCCTCTTTCCCGACCTGCCACCGCCGTCCCGGCTCGACTTCGTGGGCCTGACCTGCACCATCCGCACCGGTTCGGTCTCCACGACCTTCGGCCAGGCCGAGGTCGCCGCGGCGGACGGTTCGACCGCGGTGGTCCAGGTCCGGCAGCACGGGCACGACGACCTGCGATCCGGCAGCACGGCGCTGCTGTACGCGTTCGACGAGGACGGCGAGTTCTTCTGGGTCGCGCCTTTCGATCCGGCGCTCGACCCACGCGCCACGGCCTGAACCGCGCTGCTCGCCCCTCTTCTCAGTCCCTCTACTCCGCTTTCGCCACACCTTCATCGCAAGGACCTCACCATGGATGCCATCTCCCTCGGCTTCGGCATACTCGTCGCCGTCGTCCTGCTCGTCGTCATCACGTTGCTTCTGGTGGTCAGCAGGCTGTTCCGCAAGGTGGAGCAGGGCCGGGCCCTGATCATCTCCAAGACGAAGAAGGTGGACGTCACCTTCACGGGCGCCGTCGTCCTGCCGGTGCTGCACAAGGCCGAGTACATGGACATCTCGGTGAAGACGATCGAGATCCGCCGGACCGGACGGGAGGGGCTGATCTGCAAGGACAACATCCGCGCCGACATCCACATCAGCTTCTTCGTCCGGGTCAACAAGACCGTCGAGGACGTCATCAAGGTCGCCCAGGCCATCGGCACGGCGACCGCCAGCGACAAGACGGCCATCCAGAACTTCTTCGCGGCCAAGTTCTCCGAAGCCCTCAAGACCGTGGGCAAGCAGCTCGACTTCGTCGACCTGTACACCAAGCGCGAGGAGTTCCGGGACCGGATCATCCAGGTGATCGGCACGGACCTGAACGGCTATCACCTCGACGACGCCGCCATCGACTTCCTCGAGCAGACGCCGATGACACAGCTGGACGCCGCCAACATCCTGGACGCCCAGGGCATCCGCAAGATCACCGAGCTGACGACCGTCGAGCACGTGCGCACGAACGAGTTCCAGCGCACGGAGGAGAAGGAGATCACCCGGCAGAACGTCGACGCCCGCGAGGCCATCCTGGAGCTGGAACGCCGCCAGGCCGAGGCCGAGATCAAGCAGCGCCGTGACGTCGAGACCGTCCGGGCCCGCGAGGAGGCCGAGACCGCCCGCGTGCAGGAGGAGGAGCGACTGCGCGCCCAGGGAGCCTTCCTGCGCACCGAGGAGCAGCTCGGCATCCAGCGGGAGAACCAGGCCCGTGAGGTGGCGGTCGCCGCAAAGAACCGCGAGCGGGTCATCGCGGTGGAGAACGAGCGCATCGAGAAGGACCGGATGCTGGAGGTCATCGCGAGGGAGCGCGAGACCCAGCTGACCCGGATCGCCGCCGACAAGGAGGTCGAGACCGAGAAGCGGGACATCGCCGAGGTCGTGCGCGAGCGGATCGCGGTGGACCGCACGGTCGCCGAACAGGAGGAGTCAATCAAGAAGCTCCGCATCGTCGAGGAGGCCGAGCGGTCCCGGCAGGCCGTGGTCATCGCCGCCGAGGCCGAGGCCCAGGAGCGCCTGGTGAAGGACATCAAGGCGGCGGAGGCGGGCGAGGCGGCGGCCGTGCACCGGGCCGCCGAGCAGCTCACGCTGGCGGAGGCCCGCGTCAAGGCCGCCGAGCTCGACGCCCGCGCCAAGCTCAGGCTCGCGGAAGGCATCCAGGCCGAGACGGCGGCGCCCGGGCTGGCCGCCGTACAGGTCCGTGAGAAGGAGGCCGACGCGATCGAGAAGACCGGCCTGGCGGAGGCGCACGCCACCGAGGCACGGCTGAAGGCCCAGGCCGAAGGCACCCGGGCGCAGGCCGCCGCGGACGCGGCGATGATCGGCGAGAAGCTGAAGGCGGAGGCCGCCGGTCTGACCGAGAAGGCCGCCGCGATGGCCGCCCTGGACGAAGCCTCGCGCGGGCACGAAGAGTACCGGCTGCGGCTGGCGGCGGAGAAGGAGATCCGGCTGGCCGGTCTCGACGTCCAGCGGCAGGTCGCCGAAGCACAGGCCATGGTGGTCGCGGCCGGGCTGGAGAAGGCCGACATCAACATCGTCGGCGGCGACTCGGTGTTCTTCGACCGGCTCGTCTCCTCGATCTCGCTCGGCAAGGGCATCGACGCGTTCGTCCAGCACTCCGACACCGCGCAGGCGCTCGCCAAGCCGTGGCTGGACGGCACGTCCGACTTCACGGAGGACATCACCCGGGTCCTCGGTTCGGTCTCGACCTCGGACGTGCAGAACCTGACCGTGTCCGCACTGCTGATGAAGCTGATGCAGGGCGGGAGCGCCCAGGCCGGGCCCTTGGGCGAGCTGCTGGAGAAGGCCGGCCAGCTGGGACTCGCCGACATGCCCCTGACCAAGCTGGGCGCCGGCCTCAACGGCTCGGCCAAGACCAAGGCCTGATCCGGATCTCCCGGCAGCCGGATCTCCCGACGGCCGGGGCCTCCGTACACCACACGGCGACTCCGGCCCGGTCCACGCCCGATCACCGCACGTCCCGCACGCACCCGCAGGGAGCCACACCATGACCACCACGTCCCCCACGGACGCGGGCACCTACGAGGTGCTGCGCGACCGGCTCGCCGCGCAGGCCGACGAGCTGGCCCGGCGGGCCGAGGCGCTCAACACCCTCCGAGTCGAGGAGTTCGGTTCCACCGGACTGGCCCTTGACGCGACCGAGCACATCCGCACCGAGCACCCCTGCGCTCCCCGCGACATCGTGGCCGTCGGCGACACCCTGCTCTTCGGCTACAACGCCGCCTCCACCGGTCTGAAGCCCGAGACCGCCGTGGGTGACGTCCTCGCCTTGTACGGCCGCGACCTGGAGCGGCTTCCCGAGACGACCGTCCCCGGCCTCCTCGACGACCCCGCGTTCCTCCGCGAGTTCGGGGCCCTCCACCGCTACTACCGCGAAGCCCGCCTCCTCCAGCTCCGCCATGTGGAAGGGAAACTGCTCGCCGTCTTCCGGACGGGCGAGACGAGCGAGGACATCCGCGTCCTGCGCTGGGCCCTGGCCCCGGACGGGACCGCCACCTTCCTGGACGGCCGGGGCGAGCGCGACCGCGTCCTGCCGCCCTCCCACGACTTCGAGTGGACCACCGCCACCCGCGAGGACCACGTCCTCGGCCGTCACCCGCACGTTTCCATCGGCGGCGCGGTCTTCGTCTCCACCGTCGGCGGCGCCCTCACCCTGAAGACCGACGACGACACCGAGACGGACGAGGGCATCTTCTCCGAGCCGGTCACCGAACCGCTCCAGTCCCTCGCCGACGCGGACATCGAGTACGCGCACGTCGGACCGCTGGTCCTGCTGCGGGTGCGCCCGTACAAGGAAGAGGTCCGGCGCCATCTGGTGTTCAACACCCTCACCAGGACCGCCGTACGCCTCGACGGCATCGGACAGGCCGCCCGCACGCTGCCCGACGGCCAGGGGATCGTCTTCCCCGGCGGCTACTGCCTCGCCACCGGAACCTCCAAGACCTTCGACACCGCCACCGATGGCCTGGAATACGAGCGGACAGTGTTCTCGCCCAACGGCGAGGACGTGCTGTACGTCTTCCACGCGCGGGCGGAAGGTCGCAATCTGCTTCTCCCCTACAACGTCATCCGCAACGAGATCGCCACTCCGATCTCCTGCCACGGCCACGCCCTCTTCGATGACGGCGCACTGCTGGTGCTGCGCGCGGACTCCGACGAGCCGGCCCGGGTGCATCCGCTCCAGCGCTGGAGCTCCCCGTACGTCTCCGATACCCACGCGGCCGCCCTGCCCGTCGGCGGCGGGGCACTGGCCCGCGTCGGCAACGCCGACCTCGTCCGCGGCATCTCGGACTGCCTCTCCCTCGCCGGTGCGGCGTCCTCGACCACGCCCACCGGCGACGGGTACACGGCCCTCGTCGAAGCCTGCGTCCGGGCCGCCGACCGTTACCACTGGCTCGGCGACCACGAATTCGGCGACCTGCGCGCCCCTCTGAGTGAGCTCCGTGCCACCGCCGAACAGGTATTGGCCGAGTTCGAGACCGTACAGGCCCTGACCCGGCAAGCTGCCGAGGTGCTGGCCGGGGCCGCGGCGCGAACCGCCGCGCTCGTACGCCGTCTGCGCGGGGAGGCGCCCCGCAGCGCCGGTGAGTGGGTGGACGGTCTGACCGAACTGCGACGCGCCCAAGGCCGTCTCCTCGGCGTCAAGGAGCTGCGGTACGCGGACACGGACCGCGTCGACGAGCTGGCCGCCGAGGTCGAGGCCGACATCGTCGCCTTCGCCGGCCGGGCCGTGACCTTCCTGGCGCGCGAGGACGCCTTCGCCACCCACCACGAGGACGTGGACCGCCTCGCCGAGAACGCGGCTACGATCACCACCGTCGCCGAGGCCGGACCCCTCTCCGCTCGTCTCGACGAGCAGACCGAGGGCCTGGAGACGATCACCGAGGTCGTCGCAGGACTCGACATCGGCGACGCCACCGTCCGTACGTCCATCCTGGAACGGATCGCCGAGGTGCTCGGCGGCGTGAACCGGGCCCGTGCCACCCTTGATGCCCGCCGCCGCGAACTCCTGGCGCGCGAGGGGCAGGCCGAGTTCGCCGCCGAGTCCGCCCTGCTCGCCCAGGCGGTCACCGGCGCGCTGGCCGCCGCGCACACCCCGGACTCCTGCGACGAGCAGCTCTCGCGGCTCCTGCTGCGGCTGGAGAACCTGGAGTCCCGCTTCGCAGAGTCCGACGCGTTCCTCGCCGACCTCGCCGCCAAGCACACCGAGGTGTACGAGGCATTCTCATCCCGCAAGCAGACCTTGCAGGACGCCCGCGCCCGCCGGGCGGAACGGCTGGCGGATTCGGCCCCGCGCGTGCTGGAGACCGTCACCCGCCGCGCCGCCACCCTCGACGACGCCGACGCGATCAGCGCCTTCTTCGCTTCCGACGCCATGGTCGCCAAGGTCCGCCGCACGGCCTCCGAACTGCGGGAACTGGGCGAGGACATCCGGGCCGAGGAGCTCGACGGCCGGCTGAAGGCCGCCCGGCAGGAAGCCGGGCGCGCCCTGCGCGACCGCGCCGAGCTCTACGCGGACGGCGGCCGGACCGTCCGCCTCGGCCGCCACCGGTTCGCCGTGAACACCCAGCCCCTCGACCTCACCCTGGTCCCGCAGGGCGACCGCCTCGCCTTCGCCCTCACCGGAACCGACTACCGATCCCCCGTCACCGACCCCGGTTTCGAGGCCACCCGCCCCTACTGGGGCCAGTCGCTGCCCTCGGAGAACGCGGACGTCTACCGCGCCGAGTACCTCGCCGCCCGCCTGCTCACCGAACACGGCCCGGCCGCCCTCGCGGAGGCGGACCTCCCGGCCCTCGTACGTCACGCCGCCGAGGCCTCGTACGACGAGGGCTACGAGCGCGGGGTCCACGACCACGACGCCACCGCGATCCTGACGGTGCTGCTGCGCCTGTACGAGTCGGCCGGCCTGCTGCGCTATCCACCAGAGGCCCGCGCCGAGGCCCAGCTGTTCTGGGCGCACCGCACGACCGCCGAGGAGCGGACGGCCTGGGCCCACCGGGCGACCTCGCTCGCCCGGGTCCGGGACGCGTTCGGGGCGCCGCCCGCGATCGCCGCATTCCAGGACGAACTGGCCACGGCCATCGCAGGGGCCGACAGCTCGGCGGCCGCCGAGTACCTCTTCGAGGAACTTGCCTGCGGCCAGGGCGGATTCGTCACGAGCGCCGCGGCCCGGACGCTGCTGGAGAAGTTCCGTCGCGCGGTCGGCACCTCCGCCTTCGAGGAGGACCTCGCCGCGCTGCCCGCCCTGGCGGACCGGCGCCAGCTCGCCGAGGCGTGGCTCACCTCGTACGCCGCCGCGGCCGGTGAGCCCATAGCCCCGGGTGATCTCACCGAGGCGGTGGCCGTGGAGCTCTGCCCGGACCTCGACCGCTACGAGTCGGAGGCGCCCGTGGCCGGGGCCGTCGAGGGCCTGCTCGGCCGGCACCCGCGCGTCAGCGGGCGGTCCCTCGCGGTGAGGATCGACGAACTACTCTCCCGCACACGAGACTTCGCGGCGACCACCGTGCCGGGCTTGCGTGACTACCAACGGCGGCGCTCGGCCCTGGTCGCCGCCGAACGCGCCCGCCTGCGGCTGGACGAGTACCGGCCCAGGGCCCTGTCCTCCTTCGTCCGCGGCCGTCTGCTCGACGAGGTGTTCCTGCCCCTCGTCGGAGACAACCTCGCCAAGCAGCTGAGCACCACCGGCGAGACCAAGCGGACGGACAGCAACGGCCTCTTGCTGCTCGTCTCCCCGCCCGGCTACGGCAAGACGACCCTCATGGAGTACGTGGCCGACCGGCTGGGCCTCGTCCTGGTCAAGGTCGACGGCCCGGCGCTCGGACACGCGGTCACCTCACTCGACCCGGCCGAGGCCCCGAACGCCACGGCCCGCCGCGAAGTCGAAAAAATCAACTTCGCACTGGAGGCGGGCAACAACACCATGCTCTACCTCGACGACATCCAGCACACCTCGCCGGAGCTGCTGCAGAAGTTCATCCCGCTGTGCGACGCCACCCGCCGCATGGAAGGCGTGTGGGACGGCGAGGCACGCACCTACGACCTGCGCGGCAAGCGGTTCGCGGTCTGCATGGCCGGCAACCCGTACACCGGTTCCGGGCAGCGCTTCCGCATCCCCGACATGCTCGCCAACCGCGCCGACGTCTGGAACCTCGGCGAGGTCCTGACCGGCAAGGAGGCGGCCTTCGCCCTCAGTTTCGTCGAGAACGCCCTCACTTCGCACCCGGTCCTGGCCCCGCTCGCCGGCCGCGACCGCGCGGACCTCGACCTGCTGATCCGTCTGGCCTCCGACGACCCGGCGGCCCGCGCCGACCGGCTCGTCCACCCGTACGCTCCGGCGGAGCTGGAGCAGGTCCTCGCGGTGTTGCGGCACCTGCTGACCGCCCGGGAAACGGTCCTGGCCGTGAACGCCGCCTACATCGCGTCCGCCTCCCAGAGCGAGGAAGCCCGCACCGAGCCGCCGTTCCTGCTCCAGGGCTCGTACCGCAACATGAACAAGATCGCCGCCCGGATCGACCCCGTCATGAACGAGGCCGAGCTGGCGGCGGTCATCGACGACCACTACACGGGTGAGGCCCAGACCCTCGCCACCGGCGCCGAGGCCGGCCTCCTCAAACTGGCAGAGCTCCGCTCCACCCTCACCCGGGCGCAGGCCGAGCGCTGGACGGCGATCAAGAGCTCGTACGTACGGGCCCGGACCCTCGGCGGGCCCGAAGCCGACCCGCTCACGCGCGCGGTCGCCGCCCTCGGGCTCCTGGCGGACCGCGTGGCGTCCGTCGAGTCAGCCATCACCCGGGCTGCCGACCCCCGCCGTACGCCGGATCATCCGGCGGACGCGGAAGGGCCGTGATCAGCAGCACAGGACCGTAACGTGCTGAACGAGGTTGTTGGCGAAGCCACCGCGGTTCCACGACTGTTCGAGGGGTTGGGTGTGTCCCTCGGCATCGGTGGCGCGCGATGGGGGTGTACGTCCCGGGGGCGGCCGTCCAGTCGCATTGCCATGCCTGCCATGCCCACGTGCGCCGCGTCCCCGGGGCCACCTCGGCTTCCGCCCAGGCGCGGCCCCCATCGTCGCTGACCTGGACCCGCGCGACCGGGGCGTCGAAGCCGTCTTCACGGGCGCCGACCAGCATCGGCGGCGGGGCCCCGGCGGGCGGGCGCCCGTACCGCGCAGGACAGTGGGTGCATGACGTACGACGAAGGGCTGGCCCAGCGGATCCGGGAGCGGCTCGGCGAGTGGTCCGCCGTCACCGAGAAACGGATGTTCGGCGGTCTCGCGTTCCTGCTGCACGGCAACATGACCGTGGGCGTGTCCGGTGAAGAGGTCGTTGTCCGGGTGGGTCCGGACCGGACCGAACAGGCTCTCGCCCGCCCGGAGGCCCGGCCCATGGACTTCACCGGTCGCCCGATGCGCGGCTGGGTGACCGTGAGCGGCCCGGCCCTGGCGGAGGATGCGGTGCTGGATCACTGGATCACGACGGCAGTGGCGTTCGCGGACACGCTGCCGCCCAAGTGAGATCCGTGCTCACCGCTCCAGCAGTGCCTTGAGTGCCGCCAGGTCCTTGTGCTGGGCGCGGCGCATGGCCGCCGCCATCACGGTGGCGCCGAGGGAGGCGAATCCGCTGGGCTCGCCGCAGTTGCGGAGGGTCATGCGGGTGTGGTCGAAGCGTTCCCCGTACGGCTCCCAGGTGTAGGTGGTCTCCATGGGGAAGGGGCCTTCGTCCGTGCACATCACCAGTCGGCGCCCGGGTTCGTACGCGGTGATCTCGTACGTGTAGGCCAGCCGCCTGCCGAGGAAGCGGGCGACGAAGGCGACCTTGGAGCCGACCGCCACCGGCGGCGGGGTCCGCCAGTCGGCGGAGGTGATGTTCGCGTACCACTCGGGTGCGTGGGTGGGGTCGGTCGCGTAGGCGGCGACCCGGTCGCACGGGGCGGCGATCACGCCGTCGGTCAGCACGTCGACCTTCATCGGAGAGCCTCCGGTCAGGACTCGGGGTCGGTCTTGGTGACCCGGTGGCGCTGGTAGTGGCGGGCGACGCGGGCGCGGTTGCCGCAGCCGGCCGAGCACCATTCGCGGCGGGGGTGCTGCTTCACGAAGTAGAGCACGCAGCCGGGCGCCAGGCAGGCACGCAGCTGCGGCCGCATGTCGCCGGTGAACAGGTCGACGGCTTGTCCGGCGAGCATGGCGACCACCGCCTGTCCCGCGAGGTCGCCGGTGCGCACGATGCGGGTCGGGTCCGCGCCGGAAGGCCAGTGGAGCGTCGCCCACACCGGCGTCGCGCCGCACGCCTCGTTCAACGCCGTGAGTGCTGCGTCCCGGGTGGCGATGGCCGACTGCGCGTCCGGCCGAGCGTCCTCGGTCGCTTCGGCGGCGAGCCTGCGCAATGCGTCCCTCAAGCCGCGCAGCCGAGCGGCGGTCTCTTCCGCTCCGGCGGGCCGTTCGGCGTCGAGCCAGGCACCGACCGCGGGAGCTGAGGGCGTCAGTCGGGGGCCGACGGCCCGCATCCAGGCGACGGCTCCGTCGGGGCCGGCGATCGCGTCGTGTACGCCGTCTCGGTCAGCCCAGATCGTGTTCATCAGCTCGATCGGGAGCGGTTCGCCGAGCAGCGGTGCGCTCGTACCGGGGTCTGTGCTGTCCACGCGCCCCAGCCTACCAGGGGCCTAATGGCTGAAGCGCCTCTCCACCATTTGACTTCTCCGAAGACAGATACCTATCGTTCTAACGACACGAGTGCATCACAACCATTAGAACGATGGTGCCGGTGTCGCCCTCTCCCCTCAGAAAGGCCATGAACATGTCGAGGCTCACCCCGATCGACCCCGCCACCGCGACCGGCCCGGCGGCCCCGCTGCTCGCCCAGGTGCAGAAGTCCCTCGGCCTCACACCGAACATGACCAAGGTGATGGCCAACAGTCCGGCCCTGCTCAAGGGCTACCTGGCGCTCTCCGGCGCCCTGGCCGGCGGCGCCCTGGCCGCAGGCGTGCGGGAGCAGCTCGCGATCACAACCGCCGAGTACAACGGGTGCGAGTACTGCCTGTCCGCCCACACCTACATCGGTGAGCACATCGCCAAGGTCGACCCCGGTGAACTCGAGCGGGCCCGCCACGCCGAGGCGTCCGATGCCCACACCGCCGCCCTGCTGGCCCTGTCGGACGCCATCGTGCGCGGCAGGGGCGCGGTGGACGACGGCGCCGTGAAGGCGGCGCGGGACACAGGCGTCACCGACGCCGAGATCGGCGAGGTGGTCGGCCATATCGCGCTGAACGTGCTGACGAACTACTTCAACGTGCTCGCCCAGGTGGAGAACGACTGGCCTGTCGTCACTCCGCACGCGCACGTCGCCTGAGTGGAGTCCGGCCCGCCCACTTCCCGGGCGGGCCGGGACACCCGCCACGCCCCGCCCGCCACCGGCAATCCGTCCCGCCACGATCAGGAGACGGCCATGAGCAGATCGAACGAAACGCCTCCCGTGGGCTTCCACACCGGCGAACTCGCCGTACAGCAGCAGGCCGGCGTACGCGCACAGGCTGACCGGCTCTCCGGCATGCTCAGCCCACCCGACCTGCGAGGCGGGGCGGCCAGGTTCCTCGCCGAACGCACACTCGCCGCGCTCACGGCGCGCGACGACTCCGGCAGACTGTGGATCTCACCGCTGACCGGACCCCCCGGCGTCCTCGACGTCATCGCGGCATCCACCCTGCATGTACGCACCGCACCGGCCGCGGACGACCCGCTCCACGGCCTCCCGCCCGGTCAACAGGTCGGTCTGCTGGCCATCGACTTCGCCACCCGCCGCCGCTTCCGGGTCAACGGGACGCTCGCCACCGCGGACGAGGACGGGCTCATGCTCCAAGTCGATCAGGCTTACGGCAACTGTCCCCAGTACATCCAGCGGCGTCACCTCCAACCCGGACCCGCCGTCGCCGAGGGCGGAGACGGCTCCCCGGTGCGGTACGCCACCTCCTTGGCGTCCGGTCAGGCCCGCCTCATCCGTGCGGCCGACACCTTCTTCCTGGGCACCGCCCACCCGGAGCGCGGCAACGACGCCTCGCACCGCGGCGGGCCGCCCGGATTCGTCCGCGTCGAGGGCGACAGCCTCTGGTGGCCCGACTATCCCGGCAACAACATGTTCAACAGCCTCGGCAATCTCGCCGTTGACAGCGCCGCGGCCCTGCTGTTCGCCGATTTCGCCACGGGGCACACCCTGCTCCTGTCCGGCACGGCGGTCCTGGAGTGGTCTCCTGATGGCTCCGACGACGATGAGGGCGGCACCGGCCGCCGGGTCCGCTTCCACATCGGCAGCGTGGTCGACGGCTCCGGCGCGCCACGACACGCGCCGCATCCGGTCCGCCGTCCACCGCACAGAAAGGACTGACGGCCATGAACGAGCCGACTCCGGAATCGAACGGCCGCACCCGCCTCGCCTACATCCTCGGGGTGCCGCTCGCCCCGGAGGTCGAGCGGCAGTGGCCCCAGATGGGCGAGGTCGTCCGCGGCAGCAAGCTCATCGGAGAGGTCGAGGGGAACTTCCCCGAGCTCACGCTCGAAGTGGGACGACGGCTGCGCCTCGACGACGACGTCATCGTCGTGGAATGGACCTGTGACTACGGCGACGGCCGCCTCTACCGCAACGTCACCATCGCCGAGCTCCGCGACGGCCGGGCCGTACGGGTCACCGACTACTGGGGCGAGCCCACCTCCACTCCCCCGTGGCGCCGACCGCTCACCGCCCGCCTCGACATGCCGGGCGACGGCATCTGGAAGGACCACGACCACCTGGGTCACCACTGACTCTCAGCGCTCCCGCATGACGGAAGTCTTACGTGCACGCGTGGGAGACCTCCCGGGGGCCGCGCACTGCGTAGCGTCCTCGGCATGCGCGTACTCGTCACCGGAGGAGCCGGGTTCATCGGCTCCCACATCGTCACCGCCCTCAAGGACCGGGGGCACGACCCCGTCGTCCTCGACGCCCTGCTGCCCGCCGCCCACCCCGGCACACCACCCCTGCCCGAGGCCGAGTTCGTCCGCGCCGACGTACGGGACGCCGACGCGGTCCGGGCCGCGCTGCGCGGAGTGGACGCGGTGTGCCACCAGGCGGCCATGGTCGGGCTCGGGAAAGACTTCGCGGACGCGCCCGAATACGTCGGCTGCAACGACCTCGGGACGGCGGTGCTGCTGGCGCAGATGGCGACCGCCGGGGTGCGGGAACTCGTACTCGCCGGGTCGATGGTGGTCTACGGAGAGGGCCGGTACACCTGCGAACGGCATGGAACGGTACGCCCCGGACCGCGGCGGACCGAGGACCTGACGGCGGGCCGGTTCGAACCCCGCTGCCCCGACTGCGGAGCCGACCTCGCCCCGGGCCTGGTCGGCGAGGACGCCCCGACGGATCCGCGGAACGTGTACGCGACGACGAAACTGGCCCAGGAGCACCTCGCGGCGAACTGGGCCCGGTGCGTGGAGGGCCGTGCGGTGTCGATGCGCTACCACAACGTGTACGGGCCGGGCATGCCGCGCGACACCCCGTACGCCGGGGTGGCCTCCTTCTTCCGCTCCTCGCTCGCCCGGGGCGAGGCGCCCCGGGTCTACGAGGACGGCGCTCAGCGAAGGGACTTCGTCCACGTCACGGACGTGGCCTCGGCGAACGTGGTGGCACTGGAGGCGGTCGCCACCCGGCAAGCCGGCGCGCTCACCGCCTTCAACACCGGCAGCGGGGAACCCCACACGGTCGGCGAGATGGCGGTCGCGCTGGCCACGGCGCACGGCGGGCCCGACCCGGTGGTGACGGGCGAGTTCCGGCTCGGCGACGTACGGCACATCACCGCCGACTCGGCCCGGCTGCGCAAGGAGCTGGGCTGGGGTCCGTCGGTCGGCTTCGCCGACGGCATGGCCGAGTTCGCGCGGGCCGGCCAGCGCGAGTCGGCGGGTGTGACCGGCTGAGCCGGGGATCCTGCCGACGTCGTCGGCCGGATCCGCACGGCCTACGCAGGTGCGGGGAGGGTCAGTTCGAAGCGGCAGCCGCCAGGCATGTTGTGACGCCCGCGTGCCCGGATCGACGATTGCCAGGCCCAGGCCCGCGCCCGCGAGAGGGGTGCGGGCCTGACTGCCGCGCCAGCCGGTATCGAAGGCCCTGGGCAGGTCGTCCTCCGGGATGCCGCCGCAGGGGTCGGTGACGGACAGCACCACCGCGTCCGCGCGGTGTTCCGTGGCGATCGCGACCGCTCCGTCGGCCGGGGTGTGGCGGATGGCGTCGACCAGCAGGTTGAACGGCACCCCGCGTCATCTCCTTTCCATTGACCTCGACCGGTAGCGGGGCCACGCCCGTACCTTGCCAGGCGCACTCCGTGCTCGCGACGACGAGGTCGGGCCAGTGCCGGGGCTCGGTCGGTTTCGTTGCGGGATGCCATGCGAGAGTGGCCCCGTGCGGTGCCGCGTCGCACTGGCCCTGCCGCCACCGACGCGGTGTCCGCGTTTCGTAAGGTCTTCCGGCGCCGTTCTTGGCCGTCCGGTTCCTACGGTGTGGAGGGTGACTCCTTCTGCTTGTCGTCCGCCTCTCGCGGACCTCGTACTGCCGTGCCTCGACGAGGCGGAAGCCCTGCCCTGGGTGCTCGCGCGGGTGCCGGCCGGGTGGCGGGCCATCGTCGTCGACAACGGCTCCACCGACGGCTCGGCGGACATCGCCCGCTCCCTCGGCGCCACCGTCGTGCACGAGACCCGGCGCGGCTTCGGCGCCGCCTGCCACGCCGGACTGCTCGCCGCGCGCGCCGAGTTGGTCTGCTTCTGCGACTGCGACGCCTCCATGGACCCCGGACTGCTCGCGCCCATGGCCGAACGGGTCGCGGCCGGCGAAACGGATCTGCTGCTCGGCCGGCGCCGCCCGCAGGGCCGCGGCACCTGGCCCGCGCACGCCCGGGCGGGGAACTTCGCCCTGGCCCGCATGCTGCGCCGCCGCACCGGACTGCGGCTCCACGACCTCGGACCGATGCGGGTCGCGCGCCGCGAGGCCCTGCTCGGCCTGGACCTGAGCGACCGGCGCAGCGGCTACCCGCTCCAGATGGTCGTACGGGCCGCCGACGCGGGCTGGCGGGTGGCCGAGACGGACATCCCGTACCTCCCCCGATCCGGGAAGTCCAAGGTCACCGGCACCTGGCGGGGTACCTGGCACGCGGTACGGGACATGCGCAAGGTGCTCGCCGAGCCGCCGGGCGCCCGACCCGCACCGACCGAGGGGGTCTCCGCATGAGCACCCTCCTCGTCATCGCCAAGGCGCCCGTCGCCGGGCGCGTGAAAACCCGTCTCACCCCGCAGTTCACCCCGCAGCAGGCAGCCGACCTGGCCCTCGCCTCACTCCAGGACACCCTCGCGACGGTCCTGGCGACTCCGGCCGCGCGGCGTGTCCTGGTCCTCGACGGGCAGCCGGGTCCTTGGATCCCGGAGGGGATCGAGGTCGTCCCGCAGTGCACGGGCGGCCTGGACGTCCGACTGGCCGCCGCCTTCGCCCTGGCCGAAGGGCCGGCCCTGCTGATCGGCATGGACACCCCGCAGATCACTCCCGGCCTGCTCGCACTCGGGCTCGACTTCACCGAGGCGGACGCCTGGTTCGGTCCCGCCGACGACGGAGGGTTCTGGGCACTGGGCCTGGCCGACCCCGACCCGGCCCTGCTGCTCGGCGTCCCCATGTCCGTGACCCACACCGGCGAGGTCCAACGGCAGCGACTGACCGATGCGGGGCTGGCCGTACGCGACCTGCCCGAGCTCTGCGACGTGGACACCCCCGCCGACGCGAAACGGGTCGCGGCCGCAGCCCCGTGGACGCGCTTCGCCGCCCTGCACCACGGCCTGTGCGCGGTGACCCGATGACCGCCCAACTCGCCGAGCCCGCTACCCGTGCCTGGCAGGCGGATCCGTACGCGGCCGCCCTCCGCACCGGGCAGGGGCCGCTGTTCCTCCGTCGGCGCGACGGGTGGCTGCTGCCGCTCGAAGTCGAGCGGTGGTGCGCCGAGCCCGACTCGGCCGACGACACCGTCCTGGCACGGTGTACCGGGCCCGTCCTCGACATCGGCTGCGGACCGGGCCGGCTGGTCACCGCCCTCGCCCGGCTCGGACACACCGCACTCGGCGTGGACGTCACCCCCGAGGCGGTGGCCCGCACCGTGCGGGCGGGCGGCAGCGCCCTCTGCCGGTCGGTGTTCGACCCGCTTCCCCGCGAAGGCCGCTGGGGCACGGTCCTCCTCATAGACGGCAACATCGGAATCGGCGGAGACCCCGCAGCCCTGCTGCTCCGCGCAGTCGAACTGACCGCACCCGGCGGCTCCCTGCTGGTCGAGGTCGCCACAACCGACGTCGACGAACGCGTTGAGGTCCACGTCGAGGACGGCGATGGCGGCCGCGGAGCCTCATTCTGGTGGGCCCGGCTCGGCGCCCGCGCCCTGTGCGCCGAGGCGCGGGCCGCGGACTGGACCCCGTACGAAACCTGGCAGACGGCGGGCCGGCACTTCGTACACCTCACGCGCTGACGGTTGCCGAGCGGCGAACCACCAGGTGGGATCCGCGGCAGTGCGGATCCCACCCGGAGTCGCTGCCCGCGCCGGTGGGCTGGCGAAAGGTCTGGCGTCTCAGCCGACGGTGACGACCATCTTCCCGAGGGCTTCTCCGGACTCCATGGCCCGATGGGCCTCCACGATCTCGTCGAACCGGAAGACCCGGGCGGGACGGGCCCGCAGGACACCGGCCTCGACCTTGGCGTAGATCTCGTCCAGCGGTATGCCGGTGAGCGGGAATGCGGGGGTGCCCAGGACGAAGGCGCTGCCGAAGAAGCTGAGCCGGACTCCGCTGGGGAGGTCGGCGATCGGGTCGAAGTCGCGTACGGGCTCGAATCCGCCCAGGAAGCCGAGCTGGCAGACCCGCCCGCGCGGCCGGACCAGGGCCAGCGAGTCACGCAGGACGCTGTTGCCGACGACGTCGAACACCACGTCGACGCCGAGCTCCCGCTCCGCGACCTGGGCGGCGAGCGCGCCGTCGTCGATGAGGACGTCGGCGGCCCCGAGCTCCTTCAGCAGGGGTGCCCGCAGCGGGTCGCGGGTCGTGGCGAGGACGGTGGCGCCGTGGTCGACCGCCAGGTTGACGGCGGCCTGGCCGAGCGAGGAGGTCGCTCCGCGCACCAGGACGGTCTCGTCAGGCTGCAGGTCCAGATTGCCGAACAGGCCGCTCCACGCCGTCGCGTACACCTCGGGGACCGCCGCGAGATCGGCCCAGTCCAGCGGCGAGCGGACGGCCACCACGTTGGTCGCCGGTACGGTCACCAACTCCGCGTAGCTTCCGTTGCGGGTCCGCCCCATGCCGCCGAGTATCGCCACGACCCGGGTTCCGAGGGCGAGTTCGCCGGACGGGTCGGCCTCGACCACCCCGGCGCACTCGATGCCGGGGACGGCTGCGACCTTCCCCCAGGCGCCGCTGCGCATGTAGGCCTCGGCGTGGTTGAGGCCGAACGCCTTGACCCGGATGAGCACTTCGCCGTCGGCGGGCACGGGGTCCGGCAGTTCGGTGAGGGTGAGCACCTCGGGTCCGCCGTGGGCGGAGATGACGATGGCCTTCATGTACCGACTCCATTCTTGAGCAGTCATTCAACTATCGGTGCGGAGAAAAGGGCCACCGCGTACGGTGGCCCGTGCGCCTCGCCGTCAGGCGAGAGCGGCGAAAGCGTTGTCGACGATCGCGCGCAGGAGCGTCTCGTCCGGGTTGGCCTTGCCGACGACCATGAGCCCCTGGCAGGTGGCGACCAGGAGCTTGGCGCTCCCGGAACAGTCCAGTGAGGCGCGCACCTGCCCCCTGCGGAGCGCGTTCTCCAGTGCGTGGGTCATGCACCGCTCCAGCCGGGCCAGGTGTCCGCGGACGGCGGCCGCCGCCTCGTCGTCCTCGGCGGCGTTCTCGATCGCCGTATTGACGAGCAGGCAGCCCTGCCGGCCTTCAGGACTGAGCAGATCGCACACCAGCCCGTCGAAGTATCCGCGGACCTCACCCAACGAGGCTCCAGGAGCCTCCAGCTCGCCCAGCTTCTGGGGGACGATCAGCTTCGCGTACCGCTCCAGCGACTTCAGGAACAGCGCGCGCTTGCCGCCGGGGAAGGCGCTGTAGAGACTGCCGGGCTTGACCCCGGTCGCCTTGACCAGGTCCTCGACGGAGACGGCCCGGTATCCGCGCTCCCAGAACCGGAGCATGGCCACGTTCAGGACGGCATCGGGCTCGAACTCTCGCGGTCTGGGCATGAGAAGAAAATACATGAACGACCATTCAAGAACAATGCGCTTACCCGGCGGCTTCTCTGCGGCACCGCTTCGATCAGGCCCGACGGCTCTCCCGGCCCATCCGGCGCGCCCGGCGCGCCACGGCAGGCACACCAACGTACGCGAGGGTGAACAGCGCGATGGCGGCCATGGCGAGCAGCCAGTTGCGCAGGTAGTCGAGCGGCAGGACGGTGGGGTCGGCCACGCCCTCCGGGCGCAGGAGTGGGGGAAGCGCAATCGCCGTGAGGGAGCCCGCGACGATCAGGGCCGCACGCGGAACCCCGTGCAGGCGCAGGCCGGCCACCGCAACGACGGCGGCGATCGCCATCACGGCGGGCGCGACGAACCCGTCGTGCACAACGACCGCTCCCCCGAGCCAGACGGCGATCCGCCAGGGCTCGGGCTGCTGGAGGAGCAGCCACCCGCCCCAGGCCGTGCACACCAGCCCGGATCCGCCCATCACGTATCGGAAGTTCATCACGCCACCTCCAGTCGGCCGACCCACTTGGTCTGCAGGACACCGGGCCGGTTCGGAGCGATGATCCGCGCCGGGTAGCCGTGGTCCAGGGACAGCACTTCGCCGTTCAGCCGGAGCGCGAGCAGCGTGAGCGGGTCCTGCGCGTACAGGCGTCCCATCTCCATCACGCGGTAGGCGCCCGCCGCTTCCAGGGAGACCACCCGAGCCCGCGCACCCGGGCCGCCTCCCGCACGCTCCAGGAGGTCCCGTACCCGGACCCCGGTCCAGTGGGCGGACTTGCTCCAGCCCTCGACGCAGGCGATGGGCAGGGTGACGTCATGCTGTGGCATGGCGCGCAGCTCCTCCAACGTGAGGCTGTAGGGACGCGGCCCGTCCACGGTCAGTTGCCAGTCGGCCAAGGAGGCCTCGGAGACGCGCGCGGCGGCGGCCGTCCGGTTCACGGGGAGTCCTTGGGGCCCGTGGGCGGGGCTGCGCGGGCCGAACAGTTCCAGCGGGCCGAGTGCGGTGACGGACTGCCCGACCGTGGCGAGCGTGACCGCTCCGACCGCGGCCGTGACGCCGAGGAGGAGCTGCCGGCGGTCGGGCCCGTCGGCCTCGGGCAGGGCCAGGGTTCCGGGGGAACGGAGCGTGAAGTGGTCGCGGATCTTCGGCCATTGCACGGCGACGTGCAGCAGGAGCGATCCCAGCAGGAGCCAGGCCACCGCGTAGTGCACGGGAACGAAGTTGAAGGGCCAGGGGTACCACTGGAAGGTGTTCAGCAGCCCGGTGAACAGCTCGAACAGTCCGGCCGCGACCAGGACCGCCACCGAGATCCGCTCCAGCGCATGGAGGACCGATCGCACCGGAGGCCAGGCGAACAGGCGCGGATAGACCGCCCACAGCTTCGCCAGCAGGAGCGGGATCGCGGCGATCCCGGACGCCACGTGCAGCCCCTGGGTGAACCGGTATCCCCAGTACGGGCGGCTCGGCAGCGAGTCGGCCAGCCATCCGGGCGGGTGCTGGAGGTAGTGGCTCAGGACACCGGTCGCGAAGCAGACGGCCATGGCCAGGCCGAGCCAGCGGCCGATGGCGGTCGCGGTGCGGGCGTCGTGCAGGCGCGCCTTGAAGGTGACGGGCGGCCCCGAGGGCAGGGTGAAACGCATGCCCCCATCACACCCCCGGCAAGGCCCGCGCAGGCTGCCGGAACATCTTACGAATCACGGACATCCGCGACGGCGCGGCCCACGGGAGAGTCGATCCCTGGAACGATTCCGCAGGTGAAAGCCCTTACCGCCCTCACTCCTCGCACCGCGCTGGTGACCACCGCCCTCGCCCTTGCGGCACTCACGGCGCTCCTCGCCCGCACCATCATGTACGGGGACTACTTCAGCGACCCGGTCGGCCTGTTCTGCTGGTACGCGGCCTGCTGGGCGCTGTTCACCGTCGCGCTGCTGGCTCTGCGCCGCGTCCCCTCTCGTAGCGTCGCGTGGCTGATCGCCGCAGGGGCCGTCGTCGTCACGCTGACCGGGCTGACGGGGCCGCCGCGGACCAGCACCGACTCCTACCGCTACGCCTGGGACGGCCGAGTCCAGTCCGCCGGCATCTCCCCGTACGACCACACCCCCCAGGACCCGGCGCTCGCCCGGCTGCGCGACCCCTGGCTGTTCCCCACCGGCGCCGCCTGCACGGGCCCCGGCCTCGCCCCGATCCCCCACACCGACGGCACGCGTCACTGCACCCGTATCAACAGGCCCGCCGTCCACACCATCTATCCGCCCGTCGCCGAGGCGTACTTCCTGGCCGTGGACCGGCTCTCCCCTGCAGACTCCCGCCACAAGCCGTTCCAGATCGGGGCCGCCCTGCTGTCCCTCGGAGTCACGGGCACGCTCCTCCTGATCCTGCGACGGCGCGGCACCGACCTGCGCAAGGCCGCGTACTGGGCCTGGTGCCCGGCCGTCCCTCTGGATGCGGTCAACAACGCGCACGTCGACGTCCTGGGCGTGCTCCTCGCGATCGCCGGACTCGGCCTCGTCGCCTCCCGGGCACTGACCCGGCGGGCAGCGGGCGGAGTACTGATCGGCGCCGCCATCGCCACGAAGCTGATGCCGGCCGTCGTCCTGCCCGGAGCCCTGTCCGGGGTCCGGCGCTTCCGCGACGCGGCCGCCGTGCTCCTGCCCGCCGCTGCCTTCGCCGTACTCTCCTACCTCCCGTACGTCCTCCTCTCGCACGGCTCGGTCTTCGGCTACCTCGGCGGCTACGTCGAGGAGGAGGGCTACGACGACGCCTCGGCCGGGTCCCGCTATTCGCTCCTACGCCTGGTCCTGCCCGACACCTGGGCCTTCCCCGTACTGCTCGTCATCGTCGCGGCGGTGTCGGTGTACGTGATGTGGCGCGGGGACCCGCGGCGCCCCTGGAGCGGCGCCCTCCTGGTCACCGGCTGGTCCTTCGTCCTCCTCACGCCCGGCTACTCCTGGTACGCGCTCCTCCTGATCGCCCTCGTCGCCCTGGACGGACGCTGGGAATGGCTCGGCATCCCGCTCGCGGGCGCCGCTGTCTACATCCTCGCCCCGACGCTCCACTTCCATCCGTCGCTGAGCAACATCGCGTACGGCGCCGCGGCTTCCCTCGTCCTCGTGATGACCTGGGTCCGACGGCGAGCCAAGGTGAGGGGGGCCGAGGCCGCAGCCACAGCGTCAGGACATCCGCACCCGGCTTGAACCCCCGCCCGTCACCACTCGGTGATGAGCGGCGCGTCCGGTTCGTGTTGCCGCCAGGCCCCGGCGAGGCGGACGAGGCGGGCAGGGGCGGCGATGCCGCGCACGGTTGCGATCTTGCCGTCCTCGATGTCGAACGTCACTGCGCCGACGACCTTGCCGCCGGGCACGAAGAGGAGGGCGGGGGCGCCGTTGACGAGCGCGAAGTGGACCTCGGAGACCCCTCCGGCGAGTCGCTGCTTCGCGGGCGTGGACGTGAAGCCGGCCCGTGCGATGGCGGCGATGCGCCCCGGAGTGTCGTACCGCAGCAGCCTCTTGGTGAGGCCCGCGCCGTCGGAGATCGCGGTGGCGTCGTCGGTGAGCAGCGCCACCAGCCGTTCGGTGCGGCCCGAGGAGGCGGCGGCGAGGAAAAGGCCGAGGTGATCAGTCCCCGCCGCCAGCCCCGGGGCCGCCCCGCCCCAACGACAAGGAGCACCATGGTCACCCGCACTTTCGGCCTCACCACCATCACCCTGCCGGAGCTGGACGAGCCCGGCCTCTACCTGAGCAACGTCGACAGCCTCGACAGCTCCCGCGGCACCGTCCAGGACTTCGCGTACGGGGACGCCGATCTCCGATCGCTCGGGCTCGCGGAAACCCAGCTGGTCACCGGCTGCATCGCGTGCGTCCGCGCGAAGCGGGTCGAGTTCGAGGGGGTCAATCTCCACGGTGTGGAGATCGGCGACAGCGAGCTCGGTTCGGCACACTGGACCGGCAGCAAGCTGACCCGCGTCCGCTTCCGGGACTGCAAGCTGATGGGCATCTCCCTGGACGGTTTGGTCCTCGACGACGTGCTGTTCGAAGGTTGCAAGCTCGACTTCGCCACCTTCGAGAAGGTCCGCGTCACCGGCCCCGTGGCCTTCGTCGGCTGCGTCCTCACAGAGGCCACGTTCACCGACTGTGACCTGTCCGACGTCGTGTTCACCGATTGCACGCTCCGGCTCACCGAATTCGGCACGGGGCGCTACCGCAACACCGACCTTCGGGAGAACGACCTGTCGGCCATCCGCGGTGTCGCGAACCTCGCCAAGGTCCGCATCGACCCCGGGCAGCAGTCCGACCTTGCCGAGGCCTTGGTGCACGAACTCGACATCATCATCGGGGACGACTGACCGGGAGGACCTCGTGCCCCTGCACATCGCCTACGGCGCCCCGTCCGCCCTCCGCGCCCGCTGCGAGGTCGCCACCGTCCGGACCACCCGCCCCGACGAGGCCGCATACGAGCCCGGCGCGATCATCCCCGCCGGGCAGTGGCGCCCCATGAGGGAAGCGGACGTCAAGGCGGTCACGGCCCCTCGTCGCCCCCTGGACAGCGCCCTCGTGGAGATCGTCCGGCCCACGTTTCGGGAAGGACTCCCGCTCGAAGACCTCACCGGCCCACTGGGCGACCCGGACGCGGTGTACCTCGGTCAAGCCCTCGCCAAGCCCGACATGACCACAACCACCGACAACTACGAGGACGGCCGACTGATCGGGCTGCACCTCGACAACTGGGACAAGCTCGCGTACGCCGACAGGCACACCGGACGCCGCAGGCTCTGCCTCAACCTCGGCCCCGGAGTGCGATACATCATTCTCGGTGCCATCGACGCCCAAGCGGTCTGCCGAGCCGTCCACCCCGACTACCACGCCGACCGCTACCCGCACACCCAGGACTACCGCGACTACGTCGCCAGCGGCCGCCCCATCCGCATCATCCGAATACGCCTCGCCCCGGGCGAAGGCTATGTGGCTCCCACCGAGTACCTGCTGCACGACGGCTCCACCGAGGCCCAGGACCGGCCCTCAGCCGCCGCATTCTGGCTCGGACACTGGCCCCGCGGCATCCTGCCCTCCCTCATCTGACCTCTCGCGCCGATGCCTTCCGTGAGACTCAGACTGATAGCAAGGCCACCCGGTAGGCCCGCGGCACCACGCGAACCGCATAGCTTCGCAGTCGTCAGGACATCCTCGGAAACAGCAGTGCGGGCCGCCGCTCCCCGGCAGCTGCGGCCCGCACTCCCCCATCGCCGGAGGCGGCAGAGAACGAATGCCCCTGCAAGCTGCGAGCGCTTGCGACAGCAGGTCGGCCAGGAAATCCGGAGAAGCCCAGGCCAAAGGTGCCGTATGGTGGAGGCATCGACGCGGGGTGGAGCAGCTCGGTAGCTCGCTGGGCTCATAACCCAGAGGTCGCAGGTTCAAATCCTGTCCCCGCTACTGCTCAGAAGGGCCCAGATCTCCAATAGAGATCTGGGCCCTTCTGCTGTAGTGACGTGCTGGCGTGGAACCGCCTGGGTCACACGCTGTTCGCCGGGCACCTGGGCCGTGGCGCCCCGGACCTGCCGGCGCAGCGCCCCAACATGGCCAGACTGGTGTTCCTCGACAATCACACCCGCGGGACGACGTCTGCGGCCGGCAGGGCCGCCGCGAGGAACGAGGCTGACCCCGGCCCTGCCTTCTCCGGCCGCGGGGTAGAACTCGGTCGCTGATGTCGCGCCTCGTCCCACCCCCGCAGGCTGCCACCAGGGAGGAATCCCTCGTCCACCCGTTTGGCAGCACAGCGAGCCGCGCCCGCTGGCCTGGGGCGCCCCCCAGGATGCCGACCGTGAGACCCAAGCTCCCGGACCGAGGGCGGCGGCCGGGTACAGGGCCTCCTGCAGCTCCTCGAGGACGGCATCCACCTCATTGTCGCGGCGCTCCTCGTACTGCTCGCGGGAATCCTGACCGTCGGGGTCGTCCACGACGTCATCAGGTCGATCCAGGGGCCGTACGAGGAGGAGGCGGTCGTTCTGTCCGCCCTGGACAACAGCCTTATGCTGTTCATCGTGGCCGAGCTGCTCCACACCGTCCGCCTGACCATCAGGAACCAGACCCTCGACGCGGAGCCGTTCCTCGTCGTCGGCCTGGTTGCCGGCATCCGCAAGGTGCTCATCGTGACGGCCGAGGCGGAGAAGTCCTTCCGGTGGAACGTCGAGGGGGTCGAACTGCTCGACCTGGCAGGTCTGATCCTCGTGATGGCGACAGCGGGGTACGTGTGGCGTCGCTCGACGCGGCCGGGAGACTACTTCCCGCTCCAGGAGGCGCGGCGCGCTCCTCCGTCGCCGGAGCCGTCACCCACCCCGGTGGGCGGATCCTGATCCGTCACCTTCCGTCGCTGCGGCCGCCCGCACCCGTTGCTCTTCGAGAGCGGAGCCGACGTCCCGTTCCAGGGGTGTACGGCTCACGGCCGTCGCGAGGGCCTCCAAGGCCCGCTTCTGCATTTCCGCCCCGCGCCGCACCACCGGGCTCCCGCCCCCGGCGGCGCCCTCCCACGCGTGGAGCGCCTCCTCCACGCGCGCCCAGTCCGGATTCCTGTGCTCGCGCACATCGACCGCCGCCTGCGCAGTGTCCGCCTCCAGAGCCTCGGCGAGCCGCTCCGCCTCGGGGACGGGACGGCTGTCGGCCCGCGGGAGGTGGCTCTCCATGAGCATCGCCGCCCGGTCGAAGCCCTTGATCGCCTCCTGCGCCTCCTCCGCCTCGCGTGACGTCAGGCCCCTGGGGCGGACCGGTTCCTGCCTTGCCCGGTCGTACGCCTCCTGCCAGGCGGCGCGTGCCTCCCTGTTCGCCAGCAGTGCCCTGCGCAGGTCGGCGTGATGTTCCCGGGTCGGTTCGGCGTAGCTGCGGAGCACCGCGGCCGCGTAGCGGCCCTCGGCGGCGAGCCAGTCCGCAAGCCGGCCCGGCAGTCGGGGTGTCTCCCATGCGGGGAACACCACGTACGCCAGCATCGCGAGGGCCCCGCCGAGCAGGGTGAGCACCACCCGCTCCGGGACCGTCTGCTCCCACGCCTGGCCGCCCATGCCGAGCAGGAAGACGACGTATGCGGCAGTGAAGCACTGGGAGTAGGCGTAGCCGGTACGGTTCAGCATGAACGACAGGCCCGCCGAGACCACCGCCAGCAGGCCGAACACCTGGGCGTCCGGGCCCAGGGCCCGCCCCATCCCGGTGGCGAGGGCGACCCCCGCCAGGGTCCCGGCGAGACGGGCCACCGCCCGCGCGTACGTCTGGTGGAAGTCCGGCCGCATCACCATCACCGAAGTGATGGGCACCCAATAGCCGTGGCCCACCGGAAGCCGGGCGGCGATCAGGTAGCCGAGCGTGGCCACCGCCGCCAGGCGGACGGCGTGCCGGAACACGGGCGAGTCCCGGCGGAGCTCACGTCGGACCGCCCGGACCACGACCGGGACCAGCCGGAACATGGTCGGGCGCACCAGGACCTGGGCGTCCTCGGGGACGGGCGGCGCGGGCGTCCTCCCGGGCGTGCCGCACCGGGCGATCTCCAAGGCCTCGCCGAGCAGTTCCACGAGCCGCTCGGCGGCCTGCCGCGCGGGGCCCTCCAGCACCTCGTGCTCCTCGTCGACGCACAGGGCGTCCGTGCTTCCGGGCGACACCTCGGTGGGAGTGCCGCGGCGGATCGAACGGGCGGCCGCATCCAGGACCTCGGCGGCGGCGTCGAGCAACTCCCTTGCCCGGTCCCGCCCGGGCCCCTCCGGCGGGGCGCCGACGCCCGGGTCGGCGAGTGCGGCGACGACGGGCCGAATGCGCTCGGCGAGTCCCCTGGGGCCGTGCAGGACGGAGGGACGGGTGCGGGCCTGCGACGGCGTCACGGCGGCCGCGTCCCGGGCCGTCATCAACGGTTCCGGGTCGAACGGGGCGGTCGGGTCGTGCCGCAGCCGGCGGGCGTAGTCCGCCACGGCGGCCAGGGCGTCGGCGAGCGCGTCACGATGCGCCCCCCAACGGCGGATCGGGAACAGCAGGATCAGCAGGGCCTGCGCCACGCCCCCGAGCGCGATGATCCCGGCGTGCTCCAGGGCCCGCCCGATGCTCGTGGGCAGGGTGACGGTCACCAGCATGCTGCCGACCGTCGTCGCCGCGACGATCCCGGCGGTCGATCCGACGGCCTACGCCATCCCTGCGGCAAAGGCCCATACGGCCAGCAGTGGGAGGAACGTCGCGAGTCGCCCCGCGGCCAGATACCCGAGGAAGGTGCCGAGTGCCAGACCTACGCCCGCGCCGAGCGCGATGACTTTGCGGGGACGCCAGGTGCGCTGGAACGTGGCTGCGCCCGCGGAGTAGGCGCCGAGGGCGGCGGACGCGGCTTACGCCGGGGAGGCCAGCCACAGCGCCGGCCCGATGACGAGCGCCACCCCCACAGCTGTGCGCAGCGCGAGCAGGGGCTCAAGTCGCGCCTCCTCGATCGTGAGCCCGGATCGCACGACTTCCCGGAGGGCCCGCAGCCACGTCACGGGCAGGAGCCTAGCCCGGCCCCGCTACCGGGTCGTGCCGGCCACGCCGCCGAGAACGTTGAGCATGAGGCGGGGGTCCTCGTGGCCCTCGGGGGCCGCCGATCGACCGGCGATGTCGTCGGGCCCTGACGATCACCAACCAGCGACGCATCTCCGACTCAGGTCATCAGCTGGTCACCGTGGGCGCCTTGGAGCATGTGGCGACGTTGCTCTTCGCGCGTGGAGTAGGTGGCTGCGCGGATCGCCTCGTCGCTCTCCAAGCCCGATCCCAGCGCGCCGGCCACCGTGGCGACCGAAGCGACGAACCAGGACAACGTCAAGTACTCCGTGGCGTGCAGCGGGGTTCCTGTCGTGGAAGCGAACACCCGGTCGTTGAGGATGAACAGCGCCCACACCAAGTTGATGACCATCAATCCCACGTAGCAGACGAGCGCCCCGATACCGACGGTGAGGACCGTCGAGGTGTTGTAGAGCCGAGCCCTCTGCCTCGCCTCCGGCGATCCCTCCGTCGATCGGTGCCACAGCTCCCCGTCCACGATCAGCCAGCCGATCATGAGCCCGACGGACCCGACCATGGCGATCACGAGGCGTGGCGCGCTCAGGGCACCGGAGAGGCTCCAGGTGGTGGAGTCCAGGGTGGCGATGGCTCCCGTGGCGAGTGCGGCCGCCAGGGCTTTCGACAGGCCCGACACCAAGCGCCAAGGCCGGTTCGCGCGGACCATACCGACGAGCACCCGCAGGTAGCCGCGCGGCCCGCTGACGATGTACCGGAGATCGGCAGCCTCCTCGTCACCGACCTGGCCCCGGTGGACAGGCGTGAGACGACCGGCGAAAGGGCCCGAAAGCGGCTGACTCCGCGGAAGCCCCTCCGCCCCAGTGGCCTGCGGACCGGCCAAGCCGAGCACGGCTTCTTCCACTGCCCGCCGGGCTCTCGTCTGCAGCCGCAAGCCCCCCAGGGAAGGAAGGGACAGCAGCGCCAAGCCGTGTTCGTGACTCAGATCCACAAGAATCTTGCGCCCGTGTGAGTGCAGCGGAAGGTCGGTGAGGGCCACCACGATGTCCCAGTTCTCCGCACTTGCGCGCTCCATGATCCGGCGCATCAAGGTGTGCGGGTCCTCGGTCCCCGAGGTGAAGGGCTCACTGACCACCTTGACGTCGAACCGACGTCCCTGGCCCGCCTTTTCAGCGAGCCGGTCAGGAAGCATCCGGGCGATGCGCCGCGCAACGTCCGTGGGCGCGTCCGGATCGGCCAGGAGAGCTACGACCGTGACGCCCTGCGACGACTCCCGCACGACCGGACCATCCTCCTCGGCTGCCCTCCGCGATTGCAAGGGTTCACAGGATGCCCCGGGGTGGAGGCGAAGCCGTGGTGACACGCTGTCCTTACGGGTGGGGCCATGTGTCGGGTCCGTCAGGGGCCGGGTCAGCGCGAGGACACGGGCCCGCCCGCTTCCGGCCGGCGTCCCTCGGGGCCGACGGTGACCAGGTTTCCCTTCCGTTCCCGGTGCTCGTGCACGAGGCGGATCGCCATGGCGCCTTCACCGGTCGCCGAGGCCACCCGTTTCACCGATCCGCTCCTGACGTCGCCGGCGGCGAAGACCCCGGGCAGGGTGGTCTCCAGCAGCATCGGATCGCGGCCCAGCGAGGCCCACCGGTTCGTATCGGCCACCGCCCCGGCGTCGGCGCCGGTGAGGACGAAGCCCCTCTCGTCCAGAGCCAGCACGCCCTTGAGCCATTCCGTGCGGGGCCGGGCGCCGATGAACACGAACAGCGCCGCGGCCTGCAGCTCACGGCGCTCATGGCTTGCGTTGTCCTCCACCGTCAGCGACTCCAGCTTCTCCTTGCCGGCGACGCCCCGTACTTCGGTGTGGAGCAGCACCTCGATCTTGGGGTGCTGCTCCACCTGGTCCACCAGGTAGCGCGACATGTCCGCGTTGAGGTCGCTGCCCCGGACGAGGAGGTGGACCTCGGACGCGTGCTGGGCGAGGAACAGCGCCGCTTGTCCGGCGGAGTTCCCGCCGCCGACCACGGCGACCGGGTCGGCGCGGCAGAGGCCGGCCTCGTGGACCGTCGCCGCGTAGTAGACGCTGATGCCTTCCAGGCGGTCGATGCCGGGCACTTCGAGCCTGCGGTACCGCACGCCCGAGGCGAGCACCACGGCGCCGGCCCGGGCCCGGGAGCCGTCTGTGAACGTGACGATGTACTCATCGTCCTGCGGGGCGAGCGCGCTGACCTCCGCCGGCACCATCAGGCGGGCGCCGAACTTGTGCGCCTGGAGCACCGCACGCTCGATGAGTTCGCCCCCGGAGATGCCGGACGGGAAGCCGAGGTAGTTCTCGATGCGGGACGAGGTCGCGGCCTGGCCTCCCGTGGCCACGGCGTCGACGGTGACCGTGGTGAGGCCGTCGGAGGCGCCGTACACGGCGGCGGCGAGTCCTGCGGGGCCCGCACCGACCACCATGACCTCGCACCGTTCGTTCTCGGCCGAGGGGGCGGGGGCGGGGGCGGGCAGCCCGATGAGCCGGGCGAGTTCGGCGTTGCTCGGATTGCGCAGGAGCCGCTCGCCCTGCCAGAGGACCACCGGTGTCTCGTCGGGACGGATGGCGAACCGGCGCAGCAGTGCCTCGGCCTCCTTGTCCCTCTCCAGATCCACCCAGCGGTGGGGCAGCCGGTTGCGGGCGGCGAACTCGCGCAGCCGCAGCGTGTCCCGTGAGTAGCACGACCCCAGGATCCGGAAGCCGGCGCCGAGGCCGATGAGCAGGTACCTGCGGCCCAGGTAGGCGCGGAGGATCAGGTCGCCGAGGACGGGGTCGCTGCCGACCAGGGCGCGTTGCCGCTCCACCGGTACGGCAAGGATCTCGCCGGCCTCGCGCACCACGGCGGTGTTGAACGCCGCCTGGCCCTCCAGCAGTCCGAGTTCGCCCAGGAACCTGCCGGGTCCGTGGACCGCGACCGTGCGCTCGTCGGGGCCGCCCTGGTCGCTGAGGATTTCGACGGTCCCGCAGAGGATCACGAGGAACTCCCGGAACGGCTCGCCCTCGCGGTACAGCACCTCGCCCTCGGCCGTCCTGCGGCGCTCACCGTGCGCGCTCAGGTCCTCGAGCTGCTCCGGGGTGAGGCGCGGGAACGCCCCGTACCGGTCCGGTGTCTCGCTGACCGCACCCTTCTCGTGCTCGGCCGTGCTCATCAGACCAGGGCCTCGTGAACGAAACACCAGCGCCAGTCCTCTCCCGGCTCGAAGGACTGCACGACGGGGTGACCGACGCTCCCTGCATGCCGTCTGGCGTGCTTGAGGGGGGAGGAGTCGCAGCAGCCGACGTGCCCACAGGTGAGACAGAGGCGCAGGTGCAGCCACGGGGAATGCTCCTTGAGGCACTCCTCGCAGCCCTCCGGGGTACGCGGCGTCACTGGGCGCACCATCGCCAGGTGCGGGTCGACAATCGTGGCCATGAGAGTTTTCCTTCCGTGAATGGGCCTGATCGGCCGCGGCCGGCGATGGGCTTCCTCACTCACCGTCGTGTTCACCCTCCAGCAGACGTCTGCCGGCCCGCCATCGCCTGCTGGACCCACGAGCGCAGGACGTGCGCGGGTGCCGCGCCGGCCTGCCGGGCGACCGTCTCGCCCTGGTCCATGACGAGCAGGGTCGGCACCGCCTGCACCTCGAACCGCCGACCGAGCCGTGGGTTCTGGTCGATGTCGACCTTGACGAGCTTGATCTGTCCGGCGAGGTCCCGGGCGACCTGTTCGAGGGCTGGGCTGACCATGCGGCAGGGGCCGCACCAGGTGGCCCAGAGGTCGACGACGACGGGCACCGTGGCGTTGTCGGCGACCTCGGCGAAGTCGCCGTCGCTCGCGTCGACGACCCAGGGCAGGGGCTGCTTGCAGTGGCCGCATCGGGGCCGTCCCTCGGCGGCCACGGGAATCCGGTTGCCGCGCCCGCAGTTCGGGCAGGTCACCGTCGTCGTCCGGGTGGCGTTCACGCTGCCCTCGCTTCCCTGTCGCCCTCCTGCTGGTCGTAGGTGACCACCAGCTCTGCGTGCTCGGCGTCGACGCGCACCGACGCGCCGTCCTGGACGTCGCCGCGCAGCAGGGCACGCCCGACCAGCGTCTCGACCTCGTGGGAGATGTAACGCCGCAGCGGCCGGGCCCCGTACACCGGGTCGTAGCCCTGGTGGGCAATCAACTCCCTTGCAGTGTCGGTGAGTTCGACCGTGATACGGCGCTCGGCGAGGCGCCGCCGCAGCTCGTCGAACTGCAGCTCCACGATCCGCTCGATCTGTCGCTCACCGAGCGGCTTGAACAGCACGATGTCGTCGACGCGGTTGAGGAACTCCGGGCGGAAGTGCCCGCGCAGCTCGCCCATCACCAGGGCGCGGGCGTCGGGCTTGATCTCACCCTCGGCGGTGGCGCCGTCGAGGAGGTGCTCGGAGCCGATGTTCGACGTCATGATGATCACGGTGTTGCGGAAGTCGACGGTGCGGCCCTGGGCGTCGGTGATGCGACCGTCATCGAGGATCTGCAACAGCGTGTTGAAGACATCGGTGTGCGCCTTCTCGACCTCGTCGAACAGGACGACCGAGTACGGCTTGCGGCGCACGGCCTCGGTGAGCTGGCCGCCCTCCTCGTAGCCGACGTATCCGGGCGGTGCGCCCATGAGCCGGCTGACGGTGTGCCGCTCCTGGTACTCGCTCATGTCGAGGCGGACCATGTTCTCCTCGGAGTCGAACAGGGTGCGGGCGAGGGTCTTGGCCAGCTCGGTCTTCCCGACGCCGGTGGGGCCGAGGAAGATGAACGAGCCGATGGGACGGCGAGGGTCGCGGATGCCGGAGCGGGCACGGATGATGGCGTCGGTGACGAGCTTGACCGCCTCGTCCTGGCCGATGACGCGCTCGCGCAGGATCTCGTCGAGGCGCAGCAGCTTCTCGCGTTCGCCCTCCTGGAGACGGGCAACGGGGACGCCGGTCCAGGCGGCAACGATCTCGGCGATCTCCTCCTCGGTGACGACCTCGCGCAGCAGCCGGTTCTGACCTTGTTTGGAGGCGAGTTGCTCCTCCTCCGCGGCGAGTCGGCGCTCCAGGTCCTGGAGGCGGCCGTAGCGCAGTTCGGCGGCGCGGTTGAGGTCGTAGGCGCGTTCGGCCTCCTCGGCATCGTGGCGGACCTGTTCCAGTTCCTGGCGCAGTTCCTGCACGCGGCGGATCGCCTGCCGTTCAGCCTCCCACTGGGCGCGTTTGGCGTCGGCCTCGCCGCGCAGGTCGGCCAGTTCCCTGCGCAGCTCCTCCAGGCGTGTCTTGCTGGCGGGGTCGGTCTCCTTGGACAGAGCGGCATCCTCGATCTCCAGCCGCGTGACGCGGCGGGTGATCTCGTCGAGTTCGGCGGGCATCGAGTCGATCTCGGTACGCAGTCTGGCGCACGCCTCGTCGACGAGGTCGATGGCCTTGTCGGGCAGGAACCGATCGGTGATGTAACGGTGGCTGAGGGTGGCTGCGGAGACCATCGCGGTGTCCTGGATCTTCACGCCGTGGAAGACCTCGAGGCGTTCGCGCAGTCCGCGCAGGATGGAGATGGTGTCCTCCACGCTGGGCTCCTCGACCAGGACCTGCTGGAAGCGGCGTTCGAGGGCGGCGTCCTTCTCGATGTGCTTGCGGTACTCGTCGAGGGTGGTGGCGCCGATCATGTGGAGTTCGCCGCGGGCCAGCATCGGCTTGAGCATGTTGCCCGCGTCCATGGCTCCTTCGGCGGCGCCTGCGCCGACGACGGTGTGGAGTTCGTCGACGAAGAGCAGGATGCGCCCCTCGGCGGCCTTCACCTCGGACAGTACGGCCTTCAGGCGTTCCTCGAACTCGCCGCGGTACTTGGCGCCGGCGACCAGGGAGCCCATGTCCAGGGCGAACACCGTCCTGTCGCGCAGGCCCTCGGGGACATCGCCGCGAACGATGCGCTGGGCCAGGCCCTCGACGATGGCGGTCTTGCCGACGCCGGGGTCGCCGATGAGGACGGGGTTGTTCTTGGTCTTGCGGCTGAGGATCTGGGTGACGCGGCGGATCTCCGCGTCACGGCCGATGACCGGGTCCAGCCGCCCGGACCGGGCCTCGAGGACGAGGTCGCGTCCGTACTTCTCCAGGGCCTCGTAGGCCACTTCGGGGTTGGCGGAGGTGACGCGCTGGTTGCCGCGGACCTGGGTGAGCGCGCTCAGGAACGAGTCTCTGGTGATGCCGGCCTGTTTGAGCAGTCGCCCGGCGGCAGTTGACGAGCTCTCCTCGGCCAGGGCGAGCAGGAGGTGTTCCACGGACACGTACTCGTCCTTGAGGCGTTTGGCCTCCCGTTCGGCGGTGTCGAACAGGTGGGCGAGGCGCTGGGTGACGAAGACCTGGCCGGGCGCCGCGCCGGGGCCGGTGACCTTCGGGCGACGGGAGAGTTCCTCGCGCACGGCCTCGCGCAGTCCCTTCGGCTCCTTGCCGGCCTGCTCAAGCAACCGCGGGATCAGGCCGTCCTCCTGATCGAGGAGTGCGAGCAGCAGGTGTTCCCCGTCGACCTCGGTGTGCCCCATGCGACCGGCCGCGGTCTGGGCCTCCTGGAGGGCTTCCTGGGACTTCTGGGTGAGACGGTTCATGTCCATGGGGGTGTTTCACTCCTCGTGCCGCGGCCGCGCAGGGCGGCTTCGAGCAGGCTGATGCGGTCGAGCAGATCGAGCACCAGGCCGATGGATGCGTAGTTGAGGCAGAGTCCGGTGCGCAGCCGCTGGATGCGGGCGAGGACCGCCGGGGCCGTGGGGTCGAACACCAGGTGTCCCGCGGCGTCGCGTCCGGCGTCGATCAGGCCGAGGGCGACGAACCGCCGGATCAGATCGGGGTGGAGGCCCGAGCGACGGGACACGGCGTCGAGGGAGAGCCTGGGGGCGGGCACGAGCGCGTACCGGACGGCCGTCGAGGCGGTGAGGTCGGCGCCCGTTCGTACCGGACGGTTGCCCGCGCCGGCCCGGCCGGGGCCTGACGCTCCCGCGGGTGGTTCGTTCATCACGTCCTCCTGGGGTCGTACGAGGAGGCGGCGGCGAGCTCCGCGAACAGTTCGCGCTCCCGGTCGCCGAGGGTGGGTGGCACCACGATGCGGAGTTCGGCGTACAGGTCGCCGTTCGCGCCGCGCGGGTTCGGCATGCCCTCGCCGCGCAGCCGCAGCCGCCGGCCGCTGGACGAGCCCGCGGGCACCGTGACCTTGGCCGTGCCGCCGCCGGGGGTGGGCACCGGCACGGTCGCACCCAGGGCCGCCTCCCAGGGGGTCACCGGGACCTGGACGTGCACGTCGCGGCCGTCCAGCCGGAATCGGGGGTGGGGCTGGATGCGCACGCGCAGGTACAGGTCGCCCGCGGCGGCGTCACCACTGCCCCGGCCGCCCTCGCCCGCCAGCCGGATGCGCTGCCCGTCGGTGACGCCCGGCGGCACGTCGACCTCGTACCGCCGCGGCTGCCCGGTGGGACCGGCGAGCGTGACGGTGCGGCGGCCACCCCGGTACGCCTCCTCGACGGTGAGCGCCAGTTCGGCCTCCTGGTCCGCGCCGGGTACGCCCCCTCGGGCGGCGCCGGCTCCGAACATGGAGCCGAACAGGTCCTCGATGTCGATGCCCTCCGCTGCGAAGTCGTCTCCGAAGCCGGTGTACCGGACCCGAGGACCGCCGCCGCCTGCGGTCGTGCGACCGCGGAAGCCGCCGCCCGCTCCGGCCGCGACCCGCTCGTCGAAGTCCTCCGGGATCTTGCGGAAGTCCTCGCCGAAGCGGTCGTAGCGGGCCCGGGTCTTGGGATCGGACAGGACGCTGTATGCCTCGTTGAGGTCCTTGAAACGCTCTTCCGCCCCAGGGTCCTTGTTCACGTCGGGGTGGTGCCTGCGGGCGAGTTTGCGATATGCCTGCTGGATCTCGTCCTGACTCGCGGACCGCGACACCCCGAGCACCTCGTAGTAGTCCCGCGCCATGACCGGTCACTCCCGCTTCGCGACGGTCACGGCGGCGGGCCTGAGCTGCCGCTCGCCGTCCCCGTAGCCGGGGCGCAGTACCTCGACGACCGTGCCCGGTGCGGCGTCCGGGTCCTGGACGATGCCGACCACCTCGTGCCGGGCCGGGTCGAAGGCGACGCCGGTCTCCGCGTGCCGCGGGTAGCCGAGCAGTTCGAGGACGTTCACCGCTTGGTCGCGTACGGCCCGGATGCCCTCCACGATCGCGCCCGGATCGGCGCCCGCGTGGGTCAGGGCGAGTTCGAGGTTGTCGAGGACGGGCAGGAAGGCGGCCGCCGTGCGGGCCCGCTCCACCGCCCGTTCGCGCTCAAGTTCCCTGGCGTGACGCTTGCGAAGGTTGTCGAGGTCGGCGAGTGCGCGCCGCCAACGGTCCTCCAGTTCCAGGATCGCGGTCGTGTACTCGTCCTCGGCAGGCGCGGAGCCGGCGGCATCGGGTCCCGGCTCGCCGTTCGCCGCTTCGGGCCGGGGCGGGCCCGGTTGGGGCAGATCCCCGCGAGGCGGGGGTCCGGCGCCTTCCGGGACCGGTTCGACCGGATCCGGCGCGGCCCGGTCGGGTTCCTGGGGGTAGGTGGGCATGGCGCGCCTCAGCCCTTGTCGAACTCGGCGTCGATGACATCATCGTCACCGCCACCGCCACTCGTGGGTCCGCCGGTGGCGGCGTCCTGACCGGGACCTCCGCCCGTGGCGGCGGCGCCCTGATGGGCCGCCAGCCCGGCGAGCACCTGCTGGAGTTCGGAGGTCAGGGGCCGCACGCGCTCGACGCCCGCCTCTTCCTTGACCGCCGTGCGGGCGTCCGACACGAGCATCTCGCCGCGTGCCTTCTCGTGCGCGGGCGCCGCGTCGCCCAGTTCGGCGAGAAGCTTCTCGACCTGGTACGCGACGGCGTCGAGTTCGTTGCGGGCGTCGACGGCCTCGCGGAGTGCCTTGTCCTGGCCCTGGTTGCTTTCGGCCTCCTGGACCATGCGTTCGACCTCACTGCGGTCCAGGTTGGAGCTCTCGCTGATCGTGATGCCCTGTTCCTTGCCGGTGTCCCGGTCGCGGGCCTTGACCTCGAGGATGCCGTTGGCGTCGATGTCGAAGGTGACCTCGATCTGGGCTTCGCCCCGCGGCGCCGGCCGGATGTCGGTGAGCTGGAACCGGCCCAGCACCCGGTTGTCGGCGGCCAGCTCGCGCTCGCCCTGGAGGACCACCACGTCGACGGCCGGCTGGTTGTCCTCGGCGGTGGAGAAGGTCTCGCTGCGGCGCACCGGGATGGTGGTGTTCCGCTCGATGATCTTCGTCATCACTCCGCCGCGTGTCTCCACGCCCAGCGACAAGGGGGTCACGTCGAGCAGCAGTACGTCCTTGACCTCACCCTTGAGCACCCCTGCCTGGATCGCGGCGCCGAGGGCCACGACCTCATCGGGGTTGACGCTCATGTTGGGTTCCTTGCCGCCGGTCAGTCGGCGGACCAGGGTCTGGACAGCGGGGATGCGGGTGGATCCGCCGACGAGGATGACCTCGTCGATGTCGCTCTCGCCGACCTTGGCGTCGGCGATGGCCTGCTGGACCGGTCCCAGACAGCGCTCCACCAGGTCGCCGGTGATCTGCTCGAACGTGGACCGCATGATCGAGTCGGTGAGGTGCTTGGGCCCGGCGGCGTCGGCGGTGATGAACGGCAGGCTGACCTGCGTCTGCGTCACCGAACTCAGCTCGGTCTTGGCCTTCTCCGCCGCCTCGAACAAGCGTTGCAGCGCCTGCGCGTCCTGGCGCAGGTCGATGCCGTTCTCCTTCTGGAAGTCGTCCGCGAGGTGATCGACCAGACGCCGGTCGAAGTCGTCGCCGCCCAGGTGGCTGTCGCCGGCGGTGGAGCGCACCTCCACCACCCCGTCTCCGACGTCGAGGATGCTCACGTCGAAGGTGCCGCCGCCCAGGTCGAAGACGAGGACGGTCTCGTGCTCCTTCTTGTCCACGCCGTACGCGAGGGCGGCCGCCGTCGGCTCGTTGATGATCCGCAGCACTTCCAGTCCCGCGATCCGGCCTGCGTCCTTGGTGGCGGTGCGCTGGGCGTCGTTGAAGTAGGCGGGCACCGTGATGACCGCCTCCGTGACCCGCTCCCCGAGCTGCTTGGAGGCGTCGTCGGTGAGTTTGCGCAGCACCTGTGCGCTGATCTCCTCGGGCGCGTACAGCTTGTCGCGCACCTTGAAGCGGGCCGCCCCGCCGTCGCCCTCGACGACGTCGTACGCCACCGCCCTGGCCTCGTCGGAGATCTCGTCGAAATGCCGGCCGATGAACCGCTTGGCCGAGTAGATGGTGCCCTTGGGATTGAGGATCGCCTGGCGCCGGGCCAGCTGGCCCACCAGACGTTCCCCGGTGTCGGTGAAGCCCACCACGGACGGTGTCGTGCGGTTGCCCTCGCTGTTGGGCACGACGGATGGCTCTCCGCCCTCCCACACGGCGATCACCGAGTTGGTGGTGCCCAGGTCGATGCCCACTGCCTTGGCCATGAGGAACTCCTCCCGGTACGGCGCCTGCGCCGACTGTCCGGATCACGTTCGTTCGGGTACGGGCGGGGACCTCTGCCAGTGGTCTGCAGCCCGCCGATCAGCCCTGCGGCCTCGTCGGAGACCTCCTCGTCCACGACGACCTCGTACCGGCTCGACCGCATCGAGCAGCGCGAGGCAAAATCGCGGCTCGCCACGGGAAAACCCGTGGCCCAAGAGGTGGTCAACGGCGTGGGCGGCTTCCCGGTAGGTCTCTTGTACGAGGCAACCGGCCTGCGGACCTACTCGGTCACCGCCCGGCCCTTGCTGCCGGTGCGCACGGACGGTTTCGAGCCCTTCCCAGCGTGGCGGGGCCAGTGGCTCCGCGCCTGCGCCTGGCGAGTCAGAAAGGCACGGGTCCGGTCGCTCCACGAGTACGAGAGGAAGAATCCGGACATCTCACATGAGCCGGTCCGATCAAGCACCACCGCTCGGCCGTAGGCTTGAAGAGAACGGAGTGATCCCATGGCCAGCAGCCGGCCGCACAACCTGTACCGCCGCCGCTGCGACTGGGAGAGCAGCCTTCCGCGGGGCAGCGGCAGGCGGATCCCCGTGGTCGCGCGGCGTGGGCCCCGCCTACCCGCTCCAACCCCGGCCGACCGTGTCCCCCATGCGCTGATGGCGCTCTCCAGCGCCCTGTTCGACACCCTGGACGAAGGCAAGATCCTGCGCCTGGCCATGGACCACATAGCCGCCGCAGGGCCGTACAGCGCCGAGGCCGGATACCTCAAGGTGGACGGCGACCTGGTCCCCAGCCCACGGAACGGGCAGGTCCATGCCATGGCCGTAGACCGGAGGGTACGGGAGCTGGCCGGGGAGGACGGCCCCGTGACCGTGCCCGGATGGCCCTGGGGCCGGGCCCTGGGGCTACGCGGGATTGAAACACTCCACGGCTACCTCGTGGTGACCTCCTCCTCCCGGCCCACCGAGGCCGAGCGCCTCCTGCTCGCCACGCTCGTCCGGCACACCGCCGCTGCACTGTCTGTCGCCTTCGCACACCGACTCCGACGCAAGGACGCGCTGGAACTGCACCGGCTCAGGGAGGAGCGGACAGCCCTCCAGGGGCGGCTGATCTCCGTCGTGGCCGAGCTGGGGTACCAGCAGGCTGTTCACGCGCTCATGGCCGACGTCGCCGTCTCGGGCGGCGGCGAGGAAGCCCTCACCCGCGCACTGCACGGGCTCACCGGACTCCCCGCGCTGGTCGAGGACCGCTTCGGTCGGCTGAGGTCCTGGACCGGTCCCGATCGCCCCGACCCCTATCCCGAACCTGACCCCGTGCGCCAGAACGAAATGCTGCACGCCGTCGCCAGTCGGGCCGGGCCGGTGCGGATGAAGGACCGGCTGGTCACTCTGATCCGCCCGCAGGGCGAGATCCTGGGCGTGCTGGCCCTGGTCGACGTCCGGGGCGAGGCCGACGAGCACACCCTGCGCGCACTGCAGGACGGCGCCGCGTGGCTCGCCCCGGAGCTGGCGCACCTGCGCAATCTGGCCGAAGTGGAGTCGAGGCTGCACCGTGAGCTGGCCGACGACCTCCTGGCAGGGACGGACGAGGCGAGCGCCTACGCCCGGTCCGAGGCCGTCGGACACGACCTGCACCGCCGCCACTACCTCGTCGTGGTGCAGTGGTCGAACCGGACCGTGGACGAGCCCTTCGCGCAGACCGTGGGCCGGGCGGCCTCTGCCGTGGGCATGCACTCGCTGCTGACCCGGCGTTCCGACCACGTGGTCCTGGTCGCCGACGACAGACCGCACGCCTGCGCACTGTACGAGGCGCTCGTCCGGGAGACCGGGACACGGTCCGGGACCATCGGGGTGAGCGCCCCTTGCGACTCCCTGGACGCCATCCCCCACCACTACCAGGAGGCGCAGCGCGCCCTGGAAGTGCGCCGCCACTCCCGCGAGCACTACGGCACGACGTTCTTCGACGAGCTGGGCCTCTACCGCATCCTGGGACCCGGCAACGATTACCGGGAACTGGAGACGTTCGTCCACGAGTGGCTCGGGCAGCTGATCGACTACGACTCCCTGCACCACACGGCCATGGTGGAGACGCTGTCTCAGTACTTCGACTGCGGCGGCAACTACGACGAGACCGCCGAATCCCTCGCGATCCACCGCAGCACGCTGCGCTATCGGCTCCAGCGCATCCGCAACATCAGCGGCAACGACCTCGCGAACGTCGAGGACCGGCTCAACCTCCAGGTGGCGACCCGAGTGTGGAAGATCGTGCTGGGCGGATCCGACTGAAGCGCACTGGAACTGTCGTGCGCGAATGTCCACGCGCCACAGTTGCGCGTACGCCGCTGCACAGCCCGGCAGTGCTGGTCCTCAACCGGTCGGACACGACGGCGCGTCCGGTGCGGCCCCGAGGCGTTCGTAGTCGTGCGGGGACGATCCAAGCCGTGCCGTAACGGATGTCACGGGAGTCAGCTTCGCTTAATTGCCATCAGGCCAAGGAGAGCCTCTGGTTCGCGGCCATGGAGCACACCCTGGCCGACCTGGTGGAGGCCGCCCTTCTCAGGGCTCGGCCCCTGAGCGACGGCACCGCCCTCAGCACGCACGCGGAGACGGTGGCCGACCAGAGGTGCGTCCCCGCCTTCGCCAGGGCGTGCCGCAAGTGGCCACCTGAGCCGAAGGTGAAGTGCCGGGTCTCCCTGGGGTCGTAGGCGACCTCGTAGGTCGCGGCGTCGTCGGTGTGCGGGCGACTGGTCCCAGGGCCCTGGACCCCGTAGAACGCCCCGATCAAGTGCCCCCGCGCGACGATCCACCTGCGCAGCCTTCCTGACCCACGCGGCCGCGTTCTTCCACAGCCGGGCATCACCCACCCGCATCGAGCAAGGTCCTCACCGACATCGCTTGAGCCTAACGCCGCCGGCAGCATTCAGTACGGAGCGCTGCCGGCGCAGCAACGTGCGGGGTTTTCCGTCGGCAGCCTACCGATCCCGGCTGCGTCGCCCGCCCCGGCCCGACAGGCCGGGTCAGCCTCGTGAGCGTCCATCGCCCAGACGGGTGTTCTGCGTCGTGGTGGGTGCGTACACGGCTAAAGTAGTTCGCTGGTAGGCGCTCGAACCAGTCGGGGGAGCACTGCCGTTGTTGTGGCGACGGCCCCGAACCGTCCCGCCGCCCGCGTGGTCCCGGTGATGAGCCGGGGCTCCTCGGCGCTGCGCCTGAGGGCCGCCATCCGTTCCTGACCGTAGGCCCTGCTTCGGCAGACCGAAATCGGGGTGGGCACGGCTACAGCTTGAGGTTCCACACCCATTGCTGGTTTGCGGCGCCGTGGCAGGACCAGACCTGGACCGGCGCTCCGTCATCGGTCCGCCGGTACCGGCGTGCGACGGCCAGGCCCAGGCGGGCGTGGCGCTCGACGGCCTCCGCATCGTTGCCGATGGCGGAGATCATCGCGTCCACCTGCTCGCACACCCACCGGTAGGCGGGCAGGTCGCGCCTCTTGGTCACTGCCCGCAACTCGGCTACCACGGGGATGCACCGAGCGGCTTCATAATCGGCCAAATGTACCAACGGCCGCGCCTCGGATCGCGTCTGCACCCAACACGCCGACGTATGCCAGGAAGGGAACAGCCGGACGCAATCAGTGGCAGGGCCGTACGGTCCGGGTGGTGGCTCCATGACAGGTCACGAGGGCGGCTGCGGAAGCCGTCGTACGGTGCTCGCGAATGAGGACGTGGTGGGAGGCGGGCGGGCTGATGAAGGCCCGGACCCGTCTCACGCTCGCCCGGCCTGAACCCGAGCCGGGCGCCGCACCGCAACGCCGGAGTTCACCTTGCGGCACCTGCGGCCTTGAGAGCCGGCCCGGGGTGCCGGTCTGGGCTTTCCTGCAACCACCGCATCACACTGCGGGCTGTGGCTGGCGAAGTTCGGCCTGGCCGAAGAGGAGTGCGTAGCCGGTGGGGAGTTGGTGGAGGACGCGGGTGAGGAGGTCGGGGCCGGTGAGGCGGGTGACGACGGCGAGTACGGCGCCGGTGTCCCAGCGGGCAACGGCCGGGCTGGTGCCGGCGCGGGCGGCCATGTCCTTGATGAAGCTCCAGCCGGTGAGCCGTTCGGTGGCGGGGATCTGGGCGGTCAGGGCCAGGGCGGCTTCGACGGGCAGGGCCTGGGCGAGGTCGAGGCGTTCGTCTCCGACGAGCTGGCGGCCGAGGGCGGCCAGGACGGTGCGGACGGCTTCTTCTGCGCGTTCGCGGGTGGGGTAGGCGCCTTCGTGGCGCACGCGTTCCAGCATCTGGTCGAACGTCATGGCGGGGTGGGCCTGGTGCGGTCGAGGCTGGTCGTACATGGTGCTGCGGTTGCCTTTCTCGTCGCTGGTTCGGTGTCCGGCCGGTGGTGTCGGCCGGTCAGGTGGGCTGGGGGTGACCGAAGAGGAGGTCGTAGCCGGGCGGGAGCTGGAGCAGGACGTCCCGGATGAGGATGTCTCCGGCTGCGGCGGCCACGGTGGAGAGGACCGCGCCGATGTCCCACAGGGCCGTCGTCTCGGTGGCGCCTTCGATCCAGGCTGCGGTCGCGCGGACGAAGCGTTCGGGGGAGAGCGGCTCCGCGGCCTGCAGGGGGTTGAGGAGGATCAGGGCGTAGGTCTCGGGGAGCCGGGCGGCGAGCTCGGCCCGCACGGTGCCGACGAGGTGGGCGCCCAGCAGGGCGAGGACGACGCGGGCCGCGCGTTCGGCTTCTTCCCGGGTCCGGTACTCGCCGCGTTCCTGGACATGGTCCAGGAACGCTTCCCGGCGCATCGACATCTCACGTCACCTCCGTGGGAGGGGTGGAAGGGCCAGGGGGTGCGGAGGACGGGGTGCCGGAGGGGGATCGGGTTCCCCGTCCTCCGTCGCCGGTGCCGGCCTGGTCAGCCGGAGATCTGCTTGCGGCCGGACTCGCCGCCGATGGCGATCTTCCGAGGCTTGGCACGCTCGGCGATCGGGATCCGCAGGGTCAGGACACCCGCGTCGTAGTCCGCCTCGATGTGCTCGGTGTCGAGGGTGTCGGCCAGCATGACCTGGCGGGAGAAGACACCGAGAGGGCGCTCGGAGAGCTCCATCTGCACGCCGTCGGACTTCTCCACGGGCCGGCGCTCGGCCTTCACCGTGAGCATGTTCCGCTCGACGTCGATGTCGATCGCCTCGGTGCTGACTCCGGGGAGGTCGAAGGCGATGACGTACGCGTCGCCGTCGCGGTAGGCGTCCATGGGCATGACGGACGGCTTCGACCACGTGCCCGACGTACCCGAAAGCTGCTGGACGATCCGGTCCATCTCGCGGAACGGGTCGGTGCGCATCAACATCGCGAAACACCTCCAGTTGGTTCAGGCAGGAACTGCCAATGCGCTTCAACGTGCTTCCGTTGTAACATGTCATCGAAAAGATGACAAGCAAGCAGTCATCTGGAGGATGACAGACCACGGAGACCGCCATGACCGAGGCCGCAGAGCCGACTGCACCCGTCACCTTCCTGGCCGCCGCCGCGGCACTGGAGACCATCAACCAGGCCGTCAAGGACGCGCAGCAAGCTTCCACAAGCACGTCGGCAGCGGCACCAGCCGCGGGCCCGCACCCGGCCCTGGCCGCGCTGCTGATGCTCCGCGAGGTCCGCGAGCAGCTCGTCGGCTGGGAAACCGGCCTGATCGAGAACGCCCGCGGCCAGGGCGCCAGCTGGGCCGACCTCGCCGGCCCCCTCGGAGTCGCCAGCCGCCAGGCCGCAGAACGCCGCTACCTCCGAAGGCGCCCCGGCAAAGCCGGAAGCACCAGCGAGGAACGCGTCCAGGCCACCCGCGACACCCGGGCCGCCGACCGCAGCGTGGACACCTGGGCCCGCGACAACGCCGCCGACCTGCGCCGCCTCGCCGGCCAGATCACCGCCCTGGCCGGCCTGCCCGCCGACGCCGAAGGCGCCATAGACGACCTGAACCAGGCCCTCGCCCACAACGACACCGCCCGCCTCGTGCGCCCCCTGGCCGACACCCGGCCCCACCTGCGGCCCGAGGACGCCGAGCTCGCCGAGCGCATCGACGCCCTCACCCGCCACACCGACCAGCTTCGCCGGCACACCCACGACCAGCGCAGCACGTGATCCGCAATCGATACGGCACGGCCCCGGCCCGGACGTGAGTCACCGCCCGCTCTCCGGGCGCCTGCTCTGCCCTTGCGCGGCGGTCGCGACGGCCACGGGCTCCTGGTGGCCGCCCTGGCCGAGTGGACCCGCTGTCGGATCGGGGAGGTGGACGGGCATGCGGCACCCGCGGAGGCCCGAGCCGCGCGACGGGGGCAAGGAGCGCAGCACGGTGGTCTTGGACGTGCGGGGCATGGTCCGGGCCACTCAGCAGAACACCGTCGCTGCCGTGCCGGGCCGCCGGCCGAGGGTGCTGGACGTCGAGGTGAACTCGGTCGCGCAGTCGGCCACGGTCGTCTTCGACCCCCGCCGGACAGCGGCAGGGCGGCGACGTCGCCACCCTGCCCCAACAAGGGTCCCGGCATGGTCACGCCCCGGGCAGCCACAGCAGCCTCAGGCGGCACGGGCCCGGGAGGCAGCTGCCCGCAGGCCTCGGCCGTCGGGGCCCTGGCGGGCGTGGGACGAGCTGGGGGCGGGAAGCCGGCGCTGGCGGACGTTCCACGAGGCCATCCGGACCGCGCCGGGCATGTGCGCCAGGCCCTGAGGGGCGGGCAGCATCCGTTCGCCGTCGCACTCGGGTGCGTGGCCTACGGTGTGCTGGAACTCGGCGTCCCCTCCCCGCCCGACGACCGCTTGGACCAAAATCCGGACCAGCTCACACCCAAGAGCCTTGCGCAGCGCCGTTTTCCCAGGTCAGCGTGAGTGCGACTGCTGTACCACCAGGAGCCCAAAAGGGACTGGTCCTGCTGGCGGCCGTCGGCTTCGACCTCTACAACAAGCGCAAGGCCGGAGCCTGACGCTCTGGCAGTGGCCGCGCGTGCTTCACGGTCCGGGGGTCATGGTGGTCTGTTCGTCGGTGAGGCGGGCCCTCCAGTCACTGACGTATGCATCGGGCATGGAGGCCAGGCGGGCGATCTCCGCGTCCCCGCGTCCGTCGGACCAGGCCAGGATCCGCGTCACGGTGCGGTTACGTGCGGCTCGAAAGTCCTTGAGCATGATTTCGAGGCGTTCGACTTCCTCGCCCTCGTGGACAAGTTGCCGGTCAACGGCGGAGCGTTCCGCGCCGCGCAGCCGCCGGAGATGGGCGGTCAGGCCCGTCAGGGCCAGCCCGTGTTCGTGCGCGGCGTTCTGAAACGTTTCGGCCAGGGACACCAGCACGCAGTCGGGGACGTCGGCGAGGGTGGCTCCGAGGGGCTTGGCCGCCTCCCAGGTGTCCCGCCCGGCCCCCGTCGTCTCCAGCCAGACGCGGGCGTCTGTCGGAGTACGGTCGCCGCAGGCCCGTGCCCGGTAGGCGTACAGGGCGGCGCGGTGGCCGTAGAAGGTGAAGCCGTCCTCTATCTGCCGGTCGGCGTCGCGGCAGATCCGGCCCGGTACGCCGCCGTAGCCGTTCTGGGGGCTGTAGTCGGCGTAGGTGTCGAGTTCCGCGTCCGTGGCCAGGTCCCAGGAGGGGTCGCACAGCCCGGGGTTGGCGGCCAGGAAGGCGCCGACCTCGACGCGCCAGGCCGGGACCGGTGTGGTACGCGGTCTGGGCCAGAGGAGTTCCCCGGAGGGGTCGAAGGCGGGCGTCGCGGCCTGTTCGATGTCGTCCCATGCGGTGGCCGCCTCGGCCGACCACTCGAGCTCGCCGTCGGGCCCGATCCGGTGGATCGAGTCCACGAGCCGCTGCACGGCGGGCAGGACGCGCACCGCGAGCGCGTGCAGTTCCTCGGCGTCGAAGAAGCGCCATGTACAGCCGCGCTGTTCGTCGTGGCTCAGGTGGCCGAGCAGCTGCACCATGATGCCGGGGTCGGGGACGTTCCCGTCGCCGAGTGCCCTGCGGGGGATGCCAGGGAGCCGGCTGCCAGGGGACTCCTGCGGGGCTCGCCAGTCGGTGTCGCCGAACCAGACGGCGCCGTCGCGAGCGTCCACCGCCAGCCACTGTTGGTAGCCGACTCCCGGGCCGTAACGCTGGTCCTGCTGCTCGGCGTTCTCGTCGTGCCATACGTACTCGGCCGGGGGCGGGTCCAGCTCTGCGGCCATGAAGCCGTCCTCGGGGCGGTAGCCGGTGAGGACGTGCGCCGTTCCCGGCACGCTGTCGGCTGCGGTCATGAGGGGTTTCCTCTCGGTGGAACGTCAACCGCGGCAAACGTAGTGCGCCTGTCACACAATAGTTTAACTTTCAGCCACAGTGTCCGGTAGTCGGACACGATGGGAAGTACGGCGTGCCGGTGAGGTCTACGCGCGTGCGACGGCCGTCAAGTTGGCCGCTTTTCGCGTTCCCCCACGATCCGTTCACCCGCTTGCCCCGGGACACCGTGCGCCTTACGCGAGCGCGGCCAGCGCTTGGGCGGCGAGCATCTCCTCCAGGTCCAGGACGACGCGCGGGGCGTGCCGGGTGTCGATGCGGACGGCGTAGATGAAGCGCGTCAGCTGCGGCTCGGCCAAGGGGCGTGCCACCACCTGGGTGTGGGTGCGGGGCAGGGCGAGTCGCGGCATGACGGCCACGCACAGGCCCGCGGCCACGAACCCCAGCACGGTGTTGAAGTCGTCCCCCTCGTATTGCAGACGGGCTTGGAAGCCGGGCGTGTTGGCCATCTGCGAGAGCAGTTCCAGGCGCAGCGCGGCCTCCGGAGCGGCGATCCACGTCTCGGAGGCGAGGCTGGCCAGGTCGATGACCTCCCGGTCGGCCAGGCGGTGGCGCGCCGGGACGACGGCCACCACCGGATCCCGTGCGACCAGCGTCCGGCGCAGCATCCGCGGCGGCGGGACGGGGATGAAGTCGTAGTCGTAGCTGAGCGCCAGGTCCATGTCCCCCCGCTTGAGCCGGTTGTAGCCGGCTTCGGGCTCCAGCTGGCTGAGGCTGACCTGCACGTGGGGGTAGGCCGCGTGGAGTCGGGCCAGCGCCTGCGGAACGATGCCGGTGGCGGCCGAGGCGAAGGCGCCGAGCCGGATCCGTCCGGCCGTCCCGGCGCGCATGGCGCCGAGTTCGACCGACGCCGCCGCCAGCGTGCTGCGGACGCCCTGTTCCGCGCCGAGGAGGACTTCGCCGGCCGGTGTGACGCGAACGGGTCGCCGCTCCAGCACCCTGAGGCCGGCGCGGCGTTCGAGTTCGGCGATCTGCTGGGAGACGGCGGGCGCGCTGTAGCCGAGTTCGCGTGCGGCGGCACTGAAGGAGCCGTGCCGCACGACGGCTTCGAGGGTGGCGAGCAGGCGGGGGTCGAGTCCGTGCACGGAGTTAAGGCTCACTTATCTGTCGCGAAGATCTGTTTTCTTGTGATTGGAGATAAACGCCAGCAGGATTCTTGCTTGCGGCCAAGAAAACGCAAGCCTGCGCTCCCGGACCGCCAACTCCCCTCCCCTGCCGTCCCGGTGGCCTCCGTCCGCACCGCCTCGCCACCCACCGCCGCCTGCCGTGGCGGTGGCGGCCGGCTCGACTGCGGCTGTCTACGGTCACCCCTCATGCCCCGAAAGGAAGTGGTATGACCCAGCCACCGCTCATCGGACTCACCACCTACCTCGCCCAAGCCCAGTGGGGTGAGTGGGACCTGCCCGCCGCAGTGCTGCCCGCGGCCTACGCGGACTGCGTCCGGGCGGCCGGCGGCCGCGCCGTACTGCTGCCGCCGGACGCGCCGGAAGCCGCGGCCGACGTCGTCGAGCGTCTGGACGCGATCCTCCTGGCGGGAGGCGAGGATCTGGATCCCGCCCTGTACGGAGCCGTGCCCCATCCGCGTACCGGGCCGCCGGTGCGCGAGCGCGACGCATGGGAGCGGGCCGTCCTGGCTGCCGGCCTCGCCCGCGACATACCCGTGCTCGGGGTGTGCCGGGGGATGCAGCTGATGAACGTACACGAGGGCGGCACCCTGATCCAGCACCTGCCCGACCGGGTGGGCCACGACGGCCACAACCCCCATCGGGGCCACTTCTGCTCCCACGCCGTGACCACCGTACCCGGGACACGGGTCGGCGCCCTGCTGCCGGGGACGCACCACGTTGCCACGCACCATCATCAGGCGGTGGACCGCCTCGGCGCGGGACTGGTCGTCGCCGCCCGTGCGGCGGACGGCACCGTCGAGGCGATCGAGAGCACCCGGCACCGCTTCGCCGTGGGCGTCCAGTGGCACCCGGAGATGGGCGACGACGCGCCGGTCTTGCGGGCCCTGGTGGCTGCCGCGGGCTCCGCCGGAGGTACCGGTCCTGCACGGACGGCCGGACGGAACACGCGCACGGTGCGAAACGCGCCGGGCCGGACTTTCCCGGCACAGGTGCCTTGACACCCCGGGGCGGACCCCCCAGGATCACACCGTGAACCTGTCAGACAGCCAGACAGGTGGCCCCCTTCCGCGGCGCGTCAGTGCCATGGAAGCGGTCTTCGGCCACCTGCGCAGCGCCATCGAGCGCGGTGAGTACGCCGTGGGCGACAAGCTCCCCTCGGAAGCCGAGTTGTGCCGCACCCTGGAGGTCAGCCGACCCGTACTGCGGGAGGCCCTCCGGGCCCTGCAGGCCATGGGGTTGACCGTCTCCAAGAGCGGCAAGGGCACGTTCGTCCTGGCGAACACGGTCGATGAGCCCACCTTCGGCGACTACGCCGCCAGCGACCTGCTGGAAGTGCGCCGGCACGTCGAGATCCCGGTCGCCGGGTACGCAGCGCTGCGCCGCACCCCCGAGGACCTGGACCACCTGGGCCATCTGCTGGACCGGATGGAGCAGGAGACCGACACCACCGCGTGGGTGGCGATGGACACCGTGTTCCACCTGGCCGTGGCCGAGGCCTCCCGCAACCCCGTCTTCCGCCGCGTCATCGAGGAGATCCGCGACGCACTGGCGCGTCAGTCGACCTTCCTCAACGAACTGGGCGGCCGGCGCGAGCAGTCCAACTGCGAGCACCGGGCGATCCTGGAGGCGCTGGCCGACGGCAGCGAGCACGACGCGGTGGAGGCCATGTCCCACCACCTGCTCCGGGTCGAGACGACCCTTACCGACATCGTGCGCTCCCAGCGCACGACCGCCCCTACAGAAGGCAGACCCGAGGCGTGAGCGAGCAGTTCCTCAAAGACGAGAAGCGCCCCACGACCCGTCACGTCGACGCCGGTGACACCGGCTACAGCAAGTCCTTGAAACCCCGCCACGTCAACATGATCGCCATCGGCGGCGCGATCGGTACCGGGCTCTTCCTCGGCGCGGGCGGACGCCTCGCCGACGCCGGGCCCTCCCTGTTCATCGCCTACGCCGTCTGCGGGATCTTCGCGTTCCTCGTCGTACGCGCGCTCGGCGAGCTGGTCCTGTACCGGCCGTCCTCCGGCGCCTTCGTCTCCTACGCCCGTGAGTTCATGGGGGAGAAGGGCGCGTACACCGCGGGCTGGATGTACTTCCTCAACTGGGCGACCACCGGCATCGCCGACATCACCGCCGTCGCCACGTACACCCACTACTGGCACCTGTTCTCCGAAGTCCCCCAGTGGGTGATCGCCCTCATAGCCCTGGCCGTGGTCCTCACCGTGAACCTCATCTCGGTGCGGATCTTCGGCGAACTGGAGTTCTGGTTCGCCATCGTCAAGGTCGGCGCCCTGGTCGTCTTCATGGGGATCGCGATCTTCCTCCTGGCGACCCGGCACCCCGTCGACGGCGCCGTCCCCGGCCCCGCCCTGATCACCGGCAACGGCGGGATCTTCCCCAACGGCCTGCTCCCCATGCTGCTGATCATCCAGGGCGTCGTCTTCGCCTACGCCTCCGTCGAACTGGTCGGCGTCACGGCCGGCGAGACCGAGAAGCCCGAGGAGATCATGCCGAAGGCGATCAACTCGATCATGTGGCGCGTGGGCCTCTTCTACGTCGGCTCGGTCGTCCTGCTGTCGATGCTGATGCCCTGGAGCAGCTACAGCGCGGGCCAGAGCCCGTTCGTGACCGTGCTCTCCCACATCGGCGTCCCGGCGGCCGCCGACGTGATGAACCTGGTCGTCCTCACCGCGGCCATGTCCTCGCTCAACTCCGGCCTCTACTCCACCGGCCGCATCCTGCGCTCGATGGCCGTGAACGGCTCCGCCCCGCAGTTCACCGCACGGCTCAGCCGCACCCAGGTCCCCTACGGCGGCATCCTCCTCACCAGCGGCATGTGCGTCCTGGGCGTCGGGCTCAACTTCGTGGTCCCCGCCGACGCGTTCGAGATCGTCCTCAACCTCGCCGCGATCGGCATCCTCGCCACCTGGGGCATGATCATGGTCTGCCACCTCCTCTTCTGGCGGAAGACCCGCGACGGCGAACTCACCCGCCCCTCCTACCGCCTGCCCGGCTCCCCCTGGACCGAACTCGTGACGCTGGCCTTCCTCGCCTCCGTCCTGGTCCTCATGTACGCCGACGGAGGCGCGGGGCGCACCACCGTGCTGTGCGTACCGCTGATCGCCGCGGCGCTGGTCGCCGGCTGGTACGCGGTCCGCGGCCGCGTGGCGCGCGCCGCCGCCCGGAGCGACGGCTGAGCCGGACGCCGGCCCGTCCGCCTGCGCCCGGGGGTGCCGGTCGCCACCCCTGGTCAGCAGCGACCCACCACAGAACGAGGCAGTGATGCGCAGCAGTTTCCCCGCGGACGCGCCCGCGATCCGCGAGCCCCGGCACGCCCCCGTCGCCCACGTCATGCGGGGCGGCATGATCGAGGGGGTCCACTACGGTTCCGTCGCCGTCCTCGACGGCGAGGGCGAGGTCCGGACGAGCATCGGGGACATCGAGGCCGCCTGCTATCCGCGCTCGGCGCTCAAGCCGGTCCAGGCCGTCGCCATGGTGCGGGCCGGCCTGCCGCTCGACGGGGCCCTGCTCGCCCTCGCGATGGGCAGTCACTCCGGCGAGGAGCACCACCTCGCGGGTGTCCGGCTGGTCCTGGAGCTGGCCGGTCTCACCGAGGCCGACCTGCGCAACGTCCCCGACCTGCCCTACGGCCCGGCCGTCCGCGACGCCTGGCTGCGCGAGGGCCGCGGGCCGTCCCGGCTCGCCCAGAACTGTTCCGGCAAGCACGCGGCGATGCTGTACCTGTGCAAGCTGTCCGGGTGGCCCCCGGAGAGCTACCTCGACGCGAACCACCCGCTCCAGAGGGCGATCGCCCAGGTCGTCGAGGAGCTCACCGGCCAGCACATCGCGAACGTCACCGTCGACGGCTGCGGATCCCCGCTGTTCGCGGTGTCCCTGCACGGCCTGGCCCGCGCCGCCGCCCGCATCGCCACCGCCGCCCCGGACACCGCCGAGCACCGCGTGGCCAACGCCCTGCGCCTCCACCCGGAGATGGCCTCCGGTACCGGGCGGGACACCGCCGCGCTGATGCGCGCGGTGCCCGGGCTGCTGGCCAAGGACGGCTTCGAGGGCGTCCAGGTGGCCGCGCTGCCCGACGGCCGGGCCGTCGCCGTGAAGGTCGCCGACGGGGCCGACCGCGCGCGTACGGCAGTGACGGCCGCCGCCCTCGCACGTGCGGGAGTCGAGCCCCGGCTGCTCGCCGGGTTCACGGGCGAGCCCGTCACCGGTGGCGGCCGGACCGTCGGCGGCATCCGGCCGGTAGCGGCCCTGAACCCGCCCGGCGCCCCCGTCACCGCAACCGCCTGACACCCGCCTGCCCCTCTCCCCACCTTCGATCCGCTCACCTCAGGAAGAGGATCCGTACACCCGTGACCGCCTTGACCGCCTCCAGCCGCACCGAACACGACCTGATCGGAGACCGCGACGTCCCCGCCGACGCCTACTGGGGCGTCCACACCCTGCGCGCCACCGAGAACTTCCCCATCACCGGCACGCCCATCTCCACCTACCCGCACCTGATCGACGCCCTCGCCGCCGTCAAAGAGGCCGCGGCCCTCGCCAACGGGGAACTCGGCCTGCTGGAGCCCACGAAGGCGGCCGTCATCGTCGCCGCCTGCCAGGAGATCCGCGGCGGCGAGCTCCACGACCAGTTCGTCGTCGACGTGATCCAGGGCGGCGCCGGCACCTCGACCAACATGAACGCCAACGAGGTCATCGCCAACCGCGCGCTGGAGCTGCTGGGCCACTCCAGGGGGGAGTACGGACACCTGCACCCCAACGAGGACGTCAACCTCGGCCAGTCCACCAACGACGTCTACCCGACCGCCGTGCGGATCGCGACCGTCTTCGCGGTGCGCGGTCTCCTCGACGCCATGGCCGTCCTGCAGAACGCCTTCGCCCGCAAGGCCGCCGAGTTCCACGGTGTCCTGAAGATGGGCCGCACCCAGCTCCAGGACGCCGTGCCGATGACGCTCGGACAGGAGTTCTCCGCCTTCGCCGTCATGCTGGACGAGGACCGCAGCCGGCTCGCGGAAGCCCTCGGACTCATCCACGAGATCAACCTCGGTGCCACCGCCATCGGCACCGGTCTCAACGCCCCGGCCGGATACGCCGAAGCCGCCCGCCGCCACCTCGCCGACATCACCGGCCTGCCCCTGGTCACCGCTCCCGACCTGGTCGAAGCCACCCAGGACTGCGGGGCCTTCGTCCAGATGTCCGGCGTCCTCAAGCGCGTCGCCGTCAAGCTGTCCAAGACCTGCAACGACCTGCGCCTGCTGTCCTCCGGGCCCCGCGCCGGACTCGGCGAGATCAACCTGCCCCCGGTCCAGGCCGGTTCCAGCATCATGCCCGGCAAGGTCAACCCCGTGATCCCCGAGGTCGTCAACCAGGTCGCCTTCGAGGTCATCGGCAACGACATCACCATCACCATGGCCGCCGAAGCCGGACAGCTCCAGCTCAACGCCTTCGAGCCGGTCATCCTGCACTCGCTGTCCAAGTCCGTCACCCACCTGCGCGCGGCCTGCCTCACCCTCGCGGAACGCTGCGTGAGCGGCATCACCGCCAACACCGAGATGCTGCGCGCCACCGTCGAGAACTCCATCGGCCTGGTGACCGCCCTGAACCCGCACATCGGATACACCGCCGCCACCGACATCGCCAAGGAGGCCCTGGCCTCCGGCCGGGGTGTGGCCGAGCTGGTCCTGGAACGGGGGCTGCTGCCGGCCGAGCGGCTCGCCTCCCTGCTGCGCCCCGAGGTGCTCGCGGGAACCGGCCCGGCCCGTCCCTGACCGGGACCGGACTGGGACCGGACTGGGTCCGCCCGGTCGGAGCACGGGGTGCAGCGGGTGGACGTGGTCGTGCGGGGCGGATACGGCCCGAGGTGGCGACGCCCACGATCGCCGCCGAGCACCTCCCGGGCCGCGCCGACGTCGGCCAGCGCCTTGAGGCCGCGATGGCGCCTCGCGTGCCGCCGCCGGCGATCGGCGGCTCCCTCTGGGTGAGGGGGACCGGGCTTGCGGTGTCGTCGCGGGAGGACTGCGCGGCAACCGGCGCCACGCGCGGTGCATACCGCGAGGACCGACCGGACCCGGTCAGCGGATCGTGTGCCGGAAGCCGATCCGGGTCTGGCATCCGCTCCATAGCGGAGCCCAGGTCAGCGACCTGGTCCTCGTCTGTTCTCCTGGGTCCCCACTGGTGGTCAGGCGTGCTTGTCCGCGGGGTGGTGGGTGGGCTGGACCGACCAGGTCGGGGGTTCGTCGTTGCCCGACTCTTCGTCGCTTTCCGCGTCGGCGAAGGTTGCGTGGATCTTGCCCGGGGCGTGGTGGACCGGGGCGTAGACGGCGTAGAGCTGGATGGGCTCGTCCCCGGTGTTGGTGACGTTGTGCCACGTGCCGGCGGGTACGAAGACCGCCCAGCCGTCCTCGACCTCCTGATCGAAGTCGAGGCGGTCCTTCGTGCTGCCCATCTGAACGCGGCCGCGACCCGCGTCGAGCCGGAGGAACTGGTCGGTCTCCGGGTGCGCCTCCAGGCCGATGTCCTCGCCCACCGGGATCGACATGAGGGTCAGCTGGAGGTACTTCCCGGACCAGGCGACCGAGCGGTAGTTGGTGTTCTCCAGCGTCGCCTGCTCGAGGTCGAAACTCTGAGGTTCGGGCCCGATGTCCTTGATGGTCATGCTTCTCTCCCGGTCGACGGAGGTGGTACGCGTTCCGGCACAGGTTTTGCGCCGGGCCAACCCTTCCAGACTGACCGGGATGTTTTGGCCCGACGCCAGTGCCACTCGAGCCGGGCTGTCACGAGCCCCGGGCACACGCGGCAGCTCGGCGTCGAAGTGGAGCGGGAGCCTGTCGACGTTGATGACTTCGATGTCAGAGCCAAGTGAGACCGTCTGCCCGGGAGCTCGCCGAGATCACGTCGGACACCGAGGCGACGATCGAGTATCTCAACGCGGCTGACCTCCACGAGCGAACCGCCCGTCGTGAACGGGCTCCAGACCAGTCATGAGGTCTACGGCTACGTCCAGTCCGGCGGGCAGCACCGCGGGCTGGCCCGGCGGTCGGGCGGATACTGGGCACGGCTGGGAGGGGCGCCCCTGGGTGAGCGGGGCTTGTCGCGCAGGCGGCAACAGGTAAGCGGACTCAGGGCTCGATGACAAGGCGTTCGATGAGGTTGCCACGGAGTGCGAACTGGTAGCGCAGATCGATGGTGCCGCCGGGGAAGTTGCCTTCGAGGTGGTGGGTGGCGATGTAGTGGGTCGCGTCGGTCTGCTGAGCGTTCGCGAGGTGGATGGTGTAGGTGAATTCGGTGGCGGATCGGCCGAGCCACCCCTCGATCGCCTTGGTGCCCTCGTAGGTGTTGCCGTCGTCGATCACCGTGGCTTCGCGGGTGAACGCCGCGATTGCGGTTGCGGTGTCGTGGGCGCGGTGCGCTGTGAGGTAGCGGGTGATCACCTCGGGCAGGGTGTCCGGGGTGATGGTTCGGGGCTGGTTGTCGTGCATGACGTTCCTCGGTGTGGTGGCGGGTTCAGACGGTGGGGGTGGTGCCGCCGTCGATGACGTGTTCGGCGCCGACGATGGCCGAGGCGCGGTCGGAGACGAGGAAGGCGACGAGCTCGGCGACCTCCTCGGGCCGGTTGGGGCGGCCGAGAGGGATGCCGCCCAGGGAGTCCATGAGCCGGCCCAGCGCGGCTTCCTGGGTGATGTCTGCCTCCTGTGCGATCCGGGCGATGAGGTTGTCGGCGGCGGAGGTCTGCACGAAGCCGGGCGAGACGGTGTTGACGCGGACGCCGTGCGGGGCGACCTCGTTCGCCAGGCCCTTGCTGTAGGTGGTCAGGGCGGCCTTGGCTGCGGCGTAGGCCAGAGTTCCGTTCCACAGCGGCATGCGGCGCTGGATCGAGGTGCCGTGCACGACTGCGCCCTTGCCCGTGGCGATCATGTGCGGCAGGAGCGCGCGGTCCAGACGAACGGCGGCCAGCAGGTTCGTGTTCAGCTCCCTCGCCCAGTCGTCCTCTCCGAGCGCCGCGAACCCGCCGGCCGGTGCTTCGGACCCGCCGAGGGTGTTGACCAGGATGTCGACGCCTCCCACGCGGGCCCCCACCTCGGCGGCTACGTCTGCGGCGCCCTGGGCGGTGGACAGGTCGGCGGTGATGAACGCCTTCTCCTCCACGTCGTCGGGGCGGCTGCGGGCGGTAACCAGTACGGTCGCGCCGGCCTGGGCGAGACGCCGGGCAATGGCGGCTCCAGTGCCCTTGGTGCCTCCGGTGACCAGAGCGCGCCGGCCTTCGAGAGATTCGCTGATGGATGCGGTAACGCTGTGCTCCGTTCCCGGGTGCGGGGCGCAGAGGGCGCCCCATCCCTTGTTACTGCTAAAATGGAAGTCACTAACTTCGACTTTAGCAGTAACTGAGGGGATGGTCGCCTTGGCAAACCGGATCAGGCTGGAGGACCGGGAATGCCCGCTGTCCACGACGGTGGAACACGTCGGCGAGTGGTGGACGCTGCTGATCCTCCACGACGCCTTCGACGGCTACACCCGCTTCGACCAGTTCCAGGAGAGCCTGGGCATCTCCTCCAGCATGCTCACCACCCGGCTCAAAACCCTCGTCGCGGACGGACTACTGGAGCGCCGGCCCTACCAGACCAACCCGGTGCGCCACGAGTACGTCCTCACCGAACTCGGACACTCCCTGCGACCGGTGATCGTCGCCCTGGCCGCGTGGGGAAACTCCCGCCTCACACCGGCCGAACGCAGCATGATCCTCGTCAACGCGCACAGCGGCGAGGAAGTCGAGCCCGTCGTCGTCGACGCCAAGACCGGCCGCCGGCTCGACGACAGCGACACCTACGTCTTCACCGCAGGCCCCGCAGCCAGCGACGCCATGCGCCACCGTTACGCGACGCGGCCGGCCACACCCTCGGAGGCGTAGCGATGCCGCGGCCAAGCACCGAACGTTTCCAAGAACCGCGATCAGCGCCTCGGCCGATGTGGTGTCGGCTGCGGGGACCGTCGCACCGGCCGCAACGGCGGGTGGCGAGTGCCATGAATCCTGATGGACCCTCACGACATTGGGGCTAGCCGTTCAGGTGGGCCAGGAGGAGGTTGGGGTCCTTGGCCGTGACGTACGCGGCGCTCAGGACGTAGGCGGTGTCGCCGCGCAGGGCGATGGAGGTGGGGTTCTGCAGGCCGTCGGCGGCGGTCAGGACGGTGGAGTGGGTGCCGTCGGGCTGGACGAGGGCGACCTCGCCGGGGCCGTTGAGGGCGGCCAGGATCTGGTCGCCGTGGCCGGTGAAGGCGAAGTCGTCGATCCCGGCCAGGCCGGTGGCCCGGGTCTGGACCTGGCCGGCGCGACCGTCGCGCTGGACGGGTATGCGGAGGACGACGCCCCGGTCGAGGTTGGTGACCCACAGCGCCCCGCCCCGGATCTTCAGCCCGTTGGCGCCGAGGAATCCGGTGGAGGCCAGTTCGGGGGCGGCGGACCAGATGGTCGGGGTGCCGCCGGTGGTGGGCACGCTCGAAATGGTGCCGAGGACGGAGTCGGTGACGTAGAGGGTCCGGGTCCGCGGGTCCAAGGCCAGGCCGTTGGGCAGGCCGGCCGCGGGCAGCGCGGCGATGCGCTGCGGTACGCCGCCGGGGCGCAGGCGCCACAAGCCGGTCAGTTCGGAGGTGCCGGTGGCGTACAGGAAGTACAGGGTGCCGTCGTGCGCACGGACGATGCCGGTGGTCAGGGCGAAGCCCAGGACCGGGGTGTGGACGCCGCCGTCGGCGGGCGCGGGCAGGGTGGCCAGGATCCGGGTGGATCCCCCGGGGGTGATGCGGGCGACCTGGCGGGCGGCGGCGAAGGTGACGTACGCGCTGCCGTCGGGAGCCAGCGCGATGTTCTCCGGCGTCTGGTGCCGGGCCAGGTCGAAGTGCGTGGCGATGCGTGCGCAGCTCAGCGGGGCGGAGAGGGCTGACGCGACGCCGGGGGTGGCCGCGAGGACCGCTGCCGCGGTCAGTACGACGGCTGCTGCCGTGGCGGTCTTGGACCACGTGTACGTGTTCTTGAACATGGTTCCTTCACTGTTTTCGGGCATGCGGCAGCGGTACGCCGACGCGCGGGGGTTGGGGATGGCTTCAGGGAGGGGCGGCCGGTGGCCGCTCGTACCGGGGCGAGTGGAGGGACGGACGGGCACTCGCGGACGTCTGTGCGGCGTCCGATGGTGTGGGCCGGGTCAGCCGGACGCGGCCCGGACTCCCGGGCGCGCCGGGTCGTGCTGCGGGGTGACCTGGGCGAGGAGGGCCAGCGTGGTCCGCGCGGGCGAGTCGGCCTCGGTGGTGGCGACCACGATGCTCTGCCCCTGATCCGGGTCCTGGCCTGGGCTCAGGGTCTGCTGGGTGACGGTCAGCGGGCCGACCAGCGGATGCCGCATCTCGTAGGTCGCGACGGCGCAGGCCGTGACGCGGTGGTCGGCCCACATCGAGGCGAAGTCCGCGCTCTTCGCACTCAGTTCGCCCACCAGCGCATGGAGCGCGGTGTCGTCAGGGTGCCGGCCCGCCACCAGGCGCAGATTCCCCACCACGGCCCTGGCCTTCGCCGGCCAGTCGGCGTACAGGTCGCGGGTGTGCGCATCAAGGAACACCAGCCGGGCCATGTTGGGCCGCTGTGCCGGCCGGTCCGGGGTGCCCGGGTCCAGGTGTCCGGCGAACAGCGCATGGCCCAGCCGGTTCCATGCCAGGACGTCACTGCGGCGGCCGGTCACGATGGCCGGGACGTGGACCAGTGCCTCCAGCAGCTGGCCGGTCGCCTCCGTCACCCGCTCCGGGGCGGGCCGGCGGCCTCGTACCGAGCCCGTGGCCGAGGATCGGGCCAGGTTCTGCAGGTGCAGGCGCTCGGCTTCCTCCAGCCGCAGGGCCCGTGCGATCGCGTCCAGCACCTGCGGTGAGGCGTTCAGGGACTGCCCCTGTTCCAGCCGGGTGTAGTAGGACACGCTGACACCCGCCAGCGACGCCAGCTCCTCGCGTCGAAGACCCTGCACCCGGCGCCGCTCGCCGTAGTCGGGTATCCCGAGATCCTCCGGCTGCAGCTGGGATCGCCGCGTCTGCAAGAACTCCCCGAGCCGCACTTTTGCTTTCATGGATCCGAGTATGGGCGGGGCCCGACCGCACAGCCTGACCCTGGCGTGGATAGGCACCAGCGGGTCCTGGACACATCGGATTTCGCCTTCACCCGGCACGGCTGGGTCGATGCCGCGCCGCCCGGGTCTACGACCTGGTCAGTGACGTGTCCGCCGTCGGGCGCTGGAGCCCCAACGCGAGGGCGTCGGGCCCCAGGTCGGGGCCTGGGGTCCCCCACGACCACGATCCGGGCCAGATGCGGGCCAGTACCGAGCCATCGAAGGTAGATTGCTTCATTTTGCCTGCTCAGGACGGGTGTGGCGCGCGTACCACCAGCGGACGAAGAATCTGCTGAGCCATACGGCGCGGCTCTCTGGTGTCGGCGGCTGTCACGGCGACTGCGCAGACTTCCGAACCCGGTCGGCAAGTTGCTGCCAGCGCCGACGCACAGAGGAACCGCCCTCCGCGTCGACCGAGCCCAGACCACCGGCGGCTTGCTGGAGCGGTGGAGGCTCGCGCGCGGTGTGGCCGAAGACCTCGAGGAAGACGCAAGACGTCGATCCGTTCCACTGTCAATCCCGGGGTGCTGGTTCTATGTTCGTCATCTCGATGCTGAGGGGGGAGTGCATGGACCCTGACGACGTGATGATCGATGCCCTGGCCGACAAGATCCTCGGGGGCAAGGTCGGAGGCGCTCTCCACCTTCCGTTCCGGCGGAAACAGAAGAATGCTCCGCGTCGCGCGTACTCCCCTATCCACGTCGAGGCAAACACTCTGTCCGCACCGATCTCTCCTGCCGCCTCGACCTCCGCTTCCGAATAGGCCTCGACAAGCCGTGGGAGTACAGCCTGATACTCCTCCACTCCGGAAGCCGCACGGTCCTCCGCCGCCTCGATGTTCGGGGGACACACCTCGACCGTGAAACTGGCGAGCACTTCATCAATCGCACGCGCAAACACAGGTGGAGCGAACACCGAGGCAACCGGGACGTCTACGCCCCGGACGACATCCGTCACGCGCCGACCCGATCGCCAATGCGACGCTCACCTCTATGGACGAAGAGTACGACCGCGTCGTCAGGGACTTCGTCCTGGAATGCAAGATGGACATCTCCGCAGGCTACGTTTGGGTTCCGCCCACGCCGCCGATACCGGCCCCGACGCTAGAGGGATTCGAGGAATACCCATGAGCGCCTCCCCCTCGACCCTCGCCTCACCGAGGACTTGCGCTGCTGGCACATCGCACCGGCAGGCCGCCCGGGATCCGTCGCACTCACAGGACGCTCGTACTTCGCTGACGGAGACGGCCTGACCGTCCTTCTCCGAGTGTCCGGAGACGACCCCTTGGCCAGCGACGGCGGCACCATGGTTTCTCGCTTGGCCGATGCTGGAGTCGACGTCTGGGGCCCAACCCGAGCAGCGACCGCCTGGACCGAGACACTCAGCGCATTCCGCCTCAGCGAAGTGGACGGACGAATCGTTGGCCGCCGGCCCCTGCAACAGGCGGCGACGCTCGTATCGGACATCAGTAGTGCGATGCTGACCACCGACGGGCTGCGATGGCTCGCAGCCCCTGACCGGGACAGCAAGCTCGTGCGTCAGTTCTACGCGTACCTCGACGATGCCCGCATCGCCTACGACCGGCGCCCCACCGTGGAGCTCCCCCGCGGCGCCAAGGTACGCCCCACCGCGCGCATCAACCTGCCCAAGCGAACAGTCCTGGTGCAGGCCGTCGGCGGCTCTGAGCAGGGCCTGGAGCATGCTCTGTCGCTCGTGCAGCGCATCGAGCGCGCGGACTACGCCTTCGACCAGCGCCTCGTGCTGCTGAAGGGCAACCCCCAAGCCTGGCCCGCCGATCACCTCGACCTCTTGGCGGACCACACACCAGTCGGATTCTCCGACCGCATGGACGCGGTCACCCGATTCCTCAAAGAGGGCACTCCACTGGAACGCCCCGTCACATCGGAGCCGTAGGCTTCCCGCTCTCACACGACGTTTCCAGCTCCGCCCGGCGAAGAGGACCGGCCGAGCAATGTCTTGTCACTTGTGCACAACACCCGCCGCGCACTAACCCGCCCCCCTCACCCATGGATCGCAGACCCCGGCCGGGTTCGCTGCCAGGGTGGTGGGAGGCGACGGCCCGGCGGCGACCACCATCGCCCTTGACTACCAAGAGGCGGCGACGCAGCCGGCAACCAGATCTAACTACTCGTCAGTAAAGTCAGCAAAAGGTCAGCATCCGTCCGACCAAACCTGGTTACAGCCTGCGACACATGAGACTCGACCGTCGGCTCCGAAGGCTCTCGCCCCGCATTCGACAGCCTCCCCTGCGAAACCAAAACCGGAGGGCCGGGCGCGATTGCCACACCCAGCCCTCGCGCGCACAAACCAGCAGGTCAACGCACCCTTCCTCGCGTCTTCAGGTGGGTTGGGGGAAGCTCTGGGGCTGGAATCGGAGGGCCGTCGTAGCCCTTCACCTCGCCGAATCGGGACCCGTTCATCCAGTCTTCGCGGGCCTGCGCGATATCATCGTGTGACCGTCCGATCCAGTTCCAGAACAACGCGATGCTCAGAGGCATCTACGCAGGTCAGACGGGTCTCGGATAGCTGCCGGTCAGCAAACCGTCAGCATTGTGATCCGAGGAGTCGCGCGGACATGGCAGCCACGACAACCGCCCACGGCATGGGCACCATTTTCAAGGACTGCGGGCACGCACCCTCCTACTGGCCGAAGTGCCCTCATGGCTGGAAGATCCGATACCGCAACGCGGCCGGAAGGCAGACCGAGGCATCGGGCTTCGCCTCGCGGGACAAGGCCGCAGAGCGCTTGTCGGCTGTTCACAACGAGAAGCAAGCGAAGCCGGCCAACCAGGCGAAGGCCGAGCGCATCGCACGGTACGGCCAGATGCGCTTCGACGAGTACACCGCGGAGTGGAAGCAGGGCCAACGTCACCTCGCGCCGGCTTCGCTCAGCCATCTCGACTCGCTTCTGCAGCACCACATCTTCCCGGCACTCTGCAGTCGGCGCATGAATACGTTCGACCACAAGGTCGTCGACGGCTTCATACGCACGATGGAGCGCAACAGCGTAGGACTGGCGACGCAGTCCAACGCCTTCGACAAACTCAAAGCGGTCCTGCTTGACGCCCATCGGCTCGGCATCTTCGAGGACAACCCGCTTCTTGGTGTGCAGGCGCCCGTCTACGACCCCAAGAAGGCCGTCATCCCATCCGCCGAGCAGCTACGGGGCCTACGCGCCGCCGGCGACGACACTCTCATGCTCCTGGTCGACGTCATGAGCGGCTGCGGACTCCGCAATGCCGAGGCGGCAGCGGTCAACATCCGGAACATCGTGGCCGACGACGTCTATCGCGTCACCGAACAGGTCAACCAGACCACGAAGCACTACGACCGTCTGAAGCACCGCAAGCTCGGCGAGTACCGGGACGTACCGCTGCCAGCGCGGGTGAAGCAGACCATCGAGTGGTACGCCGACAAGTACGGCACCGTGGACGGCTACCTCCTGCGCCATCCACACGACCGCGGTCGCGCGTACCAGCCCTACTTGCTCCAGAACCAGTGGCAGAGACTCAAGCGCGCCGGCGCCCTCGATGTCCCCGAGGGCATGGTGATCTACGGATGCAGGCATTTCTTCGCGTCGAACTGCCTGGCTCATCGCATCCCGATCACCGACGTCGCGGAGTGGATGGGCCACAAGAGCCTGGAAATCACGTTCAAGATCTACCGGCACCTGCTGCCGGGGTCCATCGGGCAGGCAGCCAAGATCCTCAACGTGAGCCTGGCCGCCTAACCGAGGCTGCATACCAGAGGATCCCCGGTTGGCCAAACCGGGGATCCCCCGGACCATTGAAGCTGCCCTAGCACTTCACAAGAGGTCCGATTGTCGAACGAGTTCATCTCCGCAAAACAGTTGGCTGCCCAACTGAGCATGTCCGTGTCGTGGGTATACAGGGAAGCACACCGGTCAGGACTGGCCAGTTACAGATTCGGCACCGGGCGTAGCGCAAAAATCCGGTTCAAAGTATCCGAGGTCAATTCCTGGATACGACAGCGCAGGCAAATCCCCTAACGTCAGTCCACCCCGAACGATTCAGCAAGGCAGACCAGTGCCCACAAAATCCCTTCCCCGAGGTATGGGGACAGTATTCAAGCGTTGCGACCATCCAAGCGAAAAGTGGCCACGATGCCCACATCCATACGCGGTTAGATACCGCAGTGCGAGCGGACGCCAAACGGAGGAAGGGGGATTCCGTACCCAGGCTCAGGCCACGTCACGACTTTCGCAAGTTTACACCTCGAAGGCCAAGGCGTCAGCAAGCGCGGGATTCAGATACGAGCGCGCCGAGAAGTACGGCCAAATGAATCTGAGCGAGTACGTAGAACTGTGGAGGGAAGGCCAGCGCCACTTGGCTGCCTCCTCGGCTCGACATCTAGATTCGCTCCTCGCGCATCACATTATCCCAGTCCTGGGCAGTCGTCGCATGAACTCGTTCGACCACAAGGTCGTCGATGACTTTATCCGGACCATGGAAACCATGGGTACCGGGGCAGCAACGCAATCAAACGCGTTCGATAAGCTGTCCACTATATTGCTCGATGCGCAACGGGTAGGGATTTACGACTTCAACCCACTGGATGGCGTCAGATCGCCACAATACACGCCAATGCGCGCCTCCATCCCCACACCTGCCCAGTTGCGGGAAATACGAGAAATCGGTGACGAGAAGTTCCATCTCCTCTGCGACCTGATGAGCGGGTGTGGGATGCGGAACGCCGAAGCGGTCGCAGTAAACGTCAACAACATCGTTTCCGATAACACCTACAGGATAACCGAGCAGGTTAACCAGACAACGAAGGCGTACGGACGTCTCAAACATCGGAAACCAGGCGAGTACCGGGATGTGCCGCTTCCTTCACGGATCAAGCAGGCAATCGAATGCTACGTACGAAAACATGGCACGATCGACGGCTATCTCCTAAGAGACCCACGTGACCCATCAAGGCCTTTTCAACCCTACCTGCTTCAAAATCAGTGGCAGCGACTGAAGCGCGACCATCCTTCAATCATTCCGAAAGGAATCGTGCTGTACAGTTTTCGGCATTTCTTTGCATCACAATGCCTCCAGCTTCGCATACCGATCACTGATGTTGCAGACTGGATGGGCCATAAGAGCCTGGACGTTACGTTCAAGATCTACCGGCACCTCATGCCTGGCTCGATTGCAAGCGCGGCATCGTCTCTGGATCTCGTCTTGGCCGCGTAGGAGCTGCGCAGAATCGCAATATCGGCGAGTGCCTGCACGCCGTCGAACCGATCCCAGGCTTCCCTCAATGGGGCGGCCCAGTCACCGCGCACTACTTTGCGCGGTGACTGGGCTCGACACGCAGCGAAGGCCGCAGGCGTGATGTCGCGGTAGACCTTGTCCTCACGCCACCGCCCTGCCCGGGGGCGCGACTTGCCCCGAGGGCTGACGCGGCCCATGTAGGTGCTGGGCAAGACGTCGGGTACACGGCCACCAGGTGCCGGGCGGCGGACACCAGAAGCATTGGGTCAGGCGATTCACTTCAATTTCGCTCAGCCCGGCGCAGGTACCTCCGTAGCCCGTGAAGCACTCAACGGAGGCCAACAAAGTTATCCCCACCCGTGCAGGGAGCAGTTCTCGCCCGAAACCCAAACGCTCTACAAGCGGGAGTCATCCGGGCTTGTGCCGACCGACGCGCGCTGTTCTCAGCCGCTGAATCGGCCAGCCGTTCCCTCCAGGTGGGTCAGGGTCAGGTCCCGGACCCGCCGGACTGCCCCGGGGGCGACCCAGGCCAGTACCGGCAGGGCACGGTACCAGCCCTCACTGGCCGTCAGGGCCTCCCGTACGAAGGACCTGGCCTCGCGGAGGTCCTCTGTTCCGGGAGCCGGCGTGTCCGCCCCGTCCATGCCCAGGGCCAGGGCGCGCAGCAGCGGCAGGTCCGGGTAGGGCAGGTGCCGGCCGTAGCTGGTCGGCAGGTGGGCGGGGAGCCGGACCAGGTGGCCGGCCACGGCGGCGAACGCCTCGGCCCGATCCGTCGGCACCCCCAGATCGTCCGCCTTCAGCCGAGCGCCGACGAGGTCACCCAAGGCGGCTCGGACGAGTGCGAAGCCGATCAGGTTAGGCAGTTCCGGATCGACCTGCCATGCGTACTGCTCCGCGCGTGCCAGTCGGCCGACGACAGCCGCGCGTTCCTCCGCCCTCGTCCCGGGTTCCAGCAGAGCCAGAATCAGGTCGTTCTCGGGCTGCCGCCGCTGGGACAACGACTCGGGCCTCCCTGCCTCCGCGGCTCGTACGGCGTCCAGGAGCCGGCTCCGGCAGCCGGGTACGGAGGGGGGCACCACGGTGAGCAGCTCGGCCAGGAGGGGCAAGGGGTTCGCGATGCCCGGGCCGCGGGCCGCGGCGCTCGCCAGCACCTTCTCCCGGCGTGCGTCGATCGTGCGGGCCACGGCGTCCGGGTGGTGGGTGCCCAGGCCGGCCAGGACGCCGAGCCGCCCCCGCCGTTCCTCCTCCCGCCGGCCGCGGTACGCCCTGATGGTGCCTGCGCTGGCGGGCCGGGGCAGAACCATTTTCGCGGCCACATCTTCTCCTGCGCGGGCGAGCGCCTGAGCGGCGAGCGTCCTCACGACGTCCTTGTTCTCGGACTCGGGAAGCGTCCGAGCGGCCCGCGCCGCAGCATGGGCCAGCCGTGATGCCAGGGCGGTCCGCCCGGCCACCGCGCCGCCGAGCGAGGCCGCGGCGTAGGCACGGGCCTGGTCCGACGCATCGCCGAGTTGGCCGACGAGCACGTCGATATCGGTGTCCTGATCCCCTTCCGGGTCTGTGCCCTCGCCCTCGGAGGTGTGGGGCGGGCTCAGGGACCCAAGGGCCCCGGCCAGGACCACGAGCCAGCGCAACCTGTCCGCCGCGTACGCATCCCCACCCCCGGCATGCCGGCGCAGGGCGGTGTGCAGCCGCTCCCGGGCCTCCACCTCCCGGCCCTGCTCCGCCAGGTCGAAGGCCTCCTGCGCCAAGTCGTCGACGGAGGGCCCGTCATCAGCCTCGACCGCGCCGGATTCCAAGTCATCGACGTAGTCGATGGAGGCGTACCCGAACGGCGCGGCCAGGACGTCCTCCGGTACGTCCGCTCGCAGTCGCTCGGCCTCGGCCGAACGCCCGGTGTTCTCCAGGGCTCGCACGACCACGTCCAGGGTGTCCACGAAGTTCCAAAGGCGTAGGAGATGCTCGGGGTCGGCGAGCAGGGCAACCACCTTGGAGCGGGCGAGCTCCGCTAGGTGTGCCGCCTGGGCGGGGCGGGGACCGGCCAGGACGCAGGCGGCCTCGGCCTGGTCATGCGCACCGACTTTCGGGTCAGTGGCGTGTTCGACGATCCGGTCGTACATGCGTTCCGCCCGGTCCTGATCGGCGTGGGCGATCGCCACCAAGGCGTCGACCACCGATTCGGGGCCGTAGTGGTCCCAACTCCCTGCGTGCTCGGCACGTGCCTCGGCCTCGTCCAGCAGCTCACCGGCGAGAACGGCATCGCGCGGTGGGCACGCTTGGGCTGCGGCGATGAATTCCCAAGGTCCACACCCGGCAGCTCCGAGGAGTGCCCTTGCGGCCCCGGCCTGGTCCGAAGCGATGAGTGCGAGGGCGGTTTCACCGGCGCACTCCGCTTCTCCGTTCGGCGGCCCCGTCGGCTCCGCCTCACGCAGCGCGGTACGTACCCACTGCTCGGCCTCCCGAGCCACCTCCGGAGCCCTTGGGTGGCCGAAGCCCGCCAGGGTCCGGGCGACATCGGCGAGCGCGGACGCCTTCCCCACCGGATAGCGCGAGGCCAGCGCGAGTCCACGGGTACGGCCGATGTCGCCGAGGCGGGCGAAGCCACGCATGATCGAGTGGGGTACGGGGCGGGCTCCGAGGTTGATCAGGTCGCGGGAGGCTGCCACTGCGGCCAGCACCTCGAGATCGGCCGGATCATGCCCGCCGGTGGATTGAGCTGCCCGGTCCAGATCCGCCAGGGCGATGTCGCGGGCCGTATGGGCGAGCAGACGCTGCTGGCGCCGTGGGTCGAGGGCGAAGGCGGTCAGGCGGGCGGCATCAGCGTCCTCGGTGGGCCGGAGCATACGGGTGGTGTAGTGGTGCAGGAGGTAGGGAGGGGTGTCCGCGCGCCAGCCCCGATCGCGGTAGCCGTCGGCCCAGGCGTGCAGGAGCTCTTCGTATCCGGTCAGGTCGCCGAGCTGGTCAACGGCGGCCTCCCGCAGCACGTCGTGGCCCAGCACGTACGTACGGTCCGCTGCGGACGTGGTGTGGTCGAAGGCGAGGCTGCGGCCCTTGAGGGAGGACAGCCGTTCGTTGATGTCCAGAGGGAGGACTCCGAGTAGTTGGGCGAGGTCCTTCGCACTGAGTCCGCCCCGGGCAGCGGTGATCAGTCCCACGATTCCTGTGCCTATGGGCCTGTCCCGCAGGAGTCCGAGCAGCTCGCGGGTGGCTTCCTCACGGGTCGGCTCGGCGAGCTCCCAAGCGGGAAGGACATGGACGTTGGCCGGTTCCAGGAGCGGATGGCCGGCGGGGACATCGTCGGGAACAGGCCGGTTGGAGCGACCCGTCACCACAATGCGCAGGTTGGCCGGAGGCCTCGGCGGCAGGTAGCCGGCGATGCTGCGGCCTCCCAGCCGAGCGTCCTCGTCCTCGTCGAGCCCGTCGACGACCATGAGCAGCATCCGCCCGCGCCCCTCGGCGGCTTCGGCGGCGGCGCGGCACAGTTCATGGAACAGCTCGCGGGTGGGTTGTCCGGCGGTGGCCGACACCTTCTTCCGCCCGGCCACCGCGGCCAACTGACCGACCATCGCCTCCAAGAAGAGGTCGGCGCGATTGTTGCCAATCAGGGTGGCGACGAAGTACCCGACCACGTCCACGTCGGCCGGCCTATCCTGCTCGTTTTGCACGAACCAGGACATGAGCGCGGTCTTCCCGGCGTAGTACGCGGCCTTCACATAGAGGTAGCTACGGGCGCCTGGACTGCGGTCGGTGACGAAGCCAGCGAGTACGCCGAGGTCGACCTGGCGGTCCTGAAGTCCCCCGGGTACGGGGAACGTCTGGCGCACCAGTTCGGCGTGCGGGCCGGGGAGTACGAACTCGGGGAGCGGGGCGGGCTGGCGGGCGCCGGTGTGAGGCTTGCGGGGTCGGCCACCGGAATTTTCGGAACGTTCCTTCTGGGCAGCCTCCAGCAGGTTGCTCCACTCGCGGTGACTGCGCTTGCGGTGCCCGGGCGTGTCCTGGGCCAGATGCTCCAGATGATCGGTCATCAGCAGGACGAAACGGACGTACGTCGGATCGGTTGGTATCTCCGGACGGCGGGCACCGCCAACCGCCATCCAGGCGCTGATGCGCTTCTCCGTGACGGTGATGCCGTGGTTGGCCCCGAGCGAGACGAGCTTCCTGTACGAGATCTCGCCCTTCTTGCCCGCAGCCACGTACAGCGCGTTCAGCGCTTCCGCGAACAGCGTCGCCTTCGGCCCTGACTCGATGGTCCCGCCCCTTGTCCCGTCCGGTGCCGAAACCCACCGGAAAACTCGTGATTGCCCCGCTGACCAGCCTAGTTGCCGCTTGCGGCGGTGTCACGAGGTCGCCGGAAACCCTCCGGACGCCGGAGAACTAGGGACGGCAGCCGAGCGGCGATCCGACCGCCGGCACCTCCTTCGAAGGGAATCCCAGATGTTCACCCTGCCCGCCCTGCTCCACGACGCGGCTGCCGTCGCCGCCCTCGGCGGACTGACGTACACCCTCGTCGTCGCCACCGTCGCGGCGGCCTCGGTCCTCTCCCGCAACCCGGACCGCCGGCGGGACGCCCGGGCCACCCTGACGATCCTGCTCCGCCGGCGCGGGGCCCGTTGACGCGGGACCGGGGTCACGGGACCTGACCGTGCCCGACCTACGCCAGTGGGGCCGCCCCTGTCCGGGCGGCCCCACTGACTGACGCCGGAGCGCTCGGGCGGCGGCTCGCGCAATCCGCCAACCGCGCGAACCGCCCCTCGGTCTCCATCCGGACATCCTCCGTGCCGATGCGGCAGGACCACAGGTGAACGCAGAGGTCGTCCCCCGCGGGTGCGGGGAGCTGGCTTCGTGACCTGGAACTATAGGCGGGCTCCGGGCGGCTTCCGAGCACTTTCACCGGATCCGGCGAAGCAGGGCATAGCCCCAAGCGGCGGGTAAGGGTCCCCCGCTCGCCAGTGCCCGGAAGCCGTGAAACCGGCTGCGGAGCTGGCGGAGAGGGTGACAGGATTGGGGGAATGACGACCCAGCCGCTCCTGGCCGTAACGCACGTTCCGGCGCTTGAGTCCTTCCTCAGCGGCATGGGCACCGTATTCCGGAAGTTCGACGAGCAGGACTCCGGCTGCATCTCATACGGCCTGGAGGTAGCTGGTAGCCGCTGGTTCGTGAAGGCCGCCTCCAAAACGACTGGCGTCTGCTCCCTGCGCCGCGCGATTTCGGTCCACCAGGCCGTCTCCCAATCCGCCATCGTGCCCTTGGTGCACTCCTTCACCACGGACGAGGGCCTGGCGCTCGTCTACCCATGGGTGAGCGGCGAGGTCCTCTACCACCCGACCCGGTCTCGTCACGGCGAACGGGCCATGCCCGGCAGCCCGATGGCACGCTTCAGGGCACTGCCGATCGTTCGGATTCTGGCCGCACTGGAATCAGTCCTGAGTGCCCACCTGGCGATCGAGCGGGCCGGACTCGTGGCAGTCGACTTCTATGACGGCTGCATGCTGTACGACTTCGGCGAACACCGCATGGCGCTGTGCGACCTGGACGAGTACCGCCCGGGACCGTTCACACTGCAGGCGGACCGGCTCCCCGGCTCCACCCGCTATATGGCGCCCGAGGAATTTATCCGGGGCTCGCTCATCGACATCCGAACCACAGTGTTCAACCTCGGCCGGGCGCTGCGCCTCCTCCTCGACGCCGGCGACCAGGAGACCCAGTGGCGCGGAACCCCCGCCCAGCTGGCCGTCATCACGAAGGCCACCGCCCCGGAGCCGGAGAAGCGACTCCCCTCCGTGCGCTCCCTCACCGATGCCTGGCATGCAGCAGCGGAACAACGAATCGACTGACGCTCCAGCGCAGGGCTGCGCGGAACTGCAGCCGCCCTTCGAGGACACGAAGTCCGGCTTCGCCTGCCTGCAGATCTGACGAGCCTCAACGGCAACGGACAAGGTGGACCTGGCAGAAGGAGGTCTCAGCAGTGACCCCTACCGTTGTCACCAGCTGCGAGCTGTCGTCGCGGGACCGCCAGCTGCCTGCGCTGGGACAACCAGCTGGGAGCCCAGCCGTTCCCAGGCCCCGAGAACCGCTTGGTGAGCATCGGGGGCGAGGTGCGCGTACCGCTGTGTCGTTTGGTAGCTCTCGTGGCCGAGTAGGTGCTGAACGTCGTACAAGGAGACGCCCTTCTGAACGAGCCAGGACGCACAAGTGTGGCGGGTGGAATGCGGCGGGTAGTGCGGTACTTGCCCAATCGCGCCGCTGGGCCCTGCGTAGCGCGCTCGTTTTACCGTGGGCCACCAGATCTGCGCCCGCCAGTTGCCGTCGTCAAGCAACCGGCCCGACCGCCCCTTTGTGACGGTGGTGAAGACGACGCCGTGGCGGTCGCGGCCATGCATGTGACGAGCAAGCGCATCGAGTACATGCTCGGGAATCGGGACCTCCCGACAGCTCTTCGAGCTCTTCGGGTATTCCTTGATGCCCGACTTCGTGTTGACTTCAACGACGAACAGGCGGCTGCGCTGCCAGTCGATGCGGTGTCCGTGCAGGCCAGCAAGCTCTCCCCACCGGAGGCCCGTATAGAAGGCGAGCAGCACCATCGTCTGTCACGGTTGGTCAAGCTCGTCGAGGACGGCCTGGGCCTGCTCGACCGTGAACCACTGTGGGGGCTTCACCGGCTCCGGGGGCAGATCGATGCGTCGGCATGGCGTCACTGTGATGAGGTCTTCGTCGACCGCCGCTCGCATGATGGAGGACAGCAAGTTGTAGGCCCTCCGGACGGCTGAAGGCCCCTTCTCGTCCACGACCAGCTTCCGGACCCAGGACTGCACGTCCAGCCTGGAGATGGCGCGCACCTCCCGGTCAGACCAGTACGGCGTGATGTGGGTGCGGATACACGAAGCGTCCCCCCTCTGCGTGTGAGGCTCTACCAAGCGGGCCTCCCACCAAAGTTCGCACCACTCCGCGAACTTGATCTTTCCTGCTCCGGAATTCGGATACGCACCCCGCCTGAGTTTCGCCTCTTGATCCAGGCCCCAGTAACGGGCATGCGAGCGCAAGGGGAACGTTGCACTGAACCGCTTACCAGCATGGTTCCTGACCGTGGCCTGCCAGTTTCCGGATGGCAGTCTGCGCAAGTAGGGCATATTTCTCGTCCGCTTTCGTCGGCATGCTTGATGGCTACGCGGAGCGCAGAGCGGCAGGACTCACAGGGCCCCCGCCCCTCGCTTCGCCTCACTCTCGGCGCCCGCGAGGTCCTCCAGCAGACCACTGGCCGACGCCGGACTGTAGTCGGGCGCACGACGGCCTCAATGTCGGCGAGCAGCGCCCCGCCGACACCTCCCGGACCACGGCGGCAACGAAAGGCGCCGCATCCGAGCGGGCAGACCGGCTGCGAGCCGCTGCCCCCTCGGCCATCCGCGGCTCATGCTGAAGCGGGCACGCGAGGCGCGAGTTCCGGCCAGGCTCGCTTCCCACGTGCCCTGATCAAGCCGAAAGGCCCGCAGCCTGGCCTTTTGGCCGATTAGAGTAGCCTCGGACGGCGTCGATCGAGTGAGGCGCACCGGAAAGGTGAGTCGGTACAGATGAGCGGGGTACCCACGCGGATCGGCCGCTACACGGTGGCGCGGGAACTCGGCTCGGGCGGGATGGGCGAGGTCTTTCTCGCCTATACGCCGGCGGGTGACCCGGTCGCGGTGAAGGTGATCCGCAACGACAAGCTGGATCCGGTGACACGTGCGCGCTTCGAGAAGGAAGCGCTGATCGCCCGTACGGTGATCGGCACGAACCGGGTGGCCCGGTTCCTGGACGCCGACCCATACGCGGACCAGCCGTGGCTGGCCATGGAGTACGTGGCCGGCCGCACACTGCTGACCTGCATCGATAACGACGGCGCCCTCCCACTGCCGATGGTGGCCAGCCTCGGAGCCCTGCTTTCGGAGGGCTTGGCGGCCGTCCATGCCGCCGGTCTTCTGCACCGCGACCTGAAGCCGCAGAACGTCATCCTGGGCAGCGATGGTCCGATGATCATCGACTTCGGGCTGGGCGCGTTCATGGACACCTCCCAGGAGACCCTGTCCCACAGCGGCATGATCATCGGTACGGTGCGCTGCATGCCGCCGGAGCAGGCGAGCGGCCGCCCGCAGGTGACCCCGGCTGCGGACGTGTACGCGCTGGGCACGGTCATGCTGTATGCGGCCGCCGCCCACTACCCGTACGACGGGACGCGCTGGGAGGCCATAGCGGCGCAGGTCACCAATGCCGACATCGCCCCTGACCTCTCTGGTGTGCCTGCGGCGCTGGTTCCCCTGCTGGAGTCGATGCTCGCGCACGAGCCGGAGGACAGGCCGACCCTCACGGCAGTCTCTGACGCGTGCGCGGAGATCCTCACCGGCTCCGGAACCTCGCCGGCGTCCGCACGGCTGGCGTTGATCGCGCGCACCACCACTGGCGAGCCGCTGTCATCGGCTGGGGAGCCCTTCACGGCGTCGTTCGAGAAACTCCTTCAGGAGCAGGCGGCCCTTGCCGAGAATGGGGAGCCGGAGAGCCCGCTCGACATGACTCCGCGGGCTGCTGCATCAGGCGAGCATGACGATGACGAAGCAGAACCTGATGCGGAGGAGCTCGCGGCGCCTCTGCCAGAGCCGACCACGGCACCCGAGCGTCAGCGGCCCCGGCCGAAGGCAGGCTCGCCCAAGGGGCGGCCTCCGGCGTCGAAGCGGGTCGCGGACGAGTTGCGCGCGCAGTATGCGGTGGATCTCGCTCTTTGACTCCTGCACTGACAGTGCCTGGTGAGAGTCTGTGTCGGAATGGGTGCGTACGGGCGTCGCGTGACGGCGTCCAAGAAGCCCGTGGGTGTGAGCGGCCGCCAAGGCCGCAGGTAGAGGATCGGAGCGGACGTTGAGCGTCGAGGCGGAAGCCGTGGGCGGCCAGGGCGATGCGGTGTGGGACGCCTGGAGGCCCGACGATGTTCCGGAGCGGCGTTCAGGTCCTGCCTCGTCCGGCTACGCGCCGGGGGCTCAGGTACTGATCCGGGATGAGCTATGGCTCGTCCGTAACTGCAAAGACACGAAGCTCGACGGGTGGATGGTCGAGGTCACCGGTATCTCGTCGTTCGTCCGCGGCACCGACGCCGTCTTCTACAGTCGGCTCGACGACATCCAGGAGCTGGACCCCCGGGAGACGCGACTCGTCGCGGACGACTCGCCGAACCACCGGCGCGGCCGACTGTTCCTCGAGTCCGTGATCCGCAAGACGTTCCTGCCGCAGACCGAGCACGGGCTGGCGCTGGCCGACGGATTCCTCATGGACCAGCAGGTGCACCAGCTGCGCCCTGCCGAGCTGGCGCTGTCGATGAAAAACCCGCAGCCGCGCATCCTGATCGCGGATGTGGTGGGCCTGGGCAAGACTCTGGAAATCGGGGTACTGCTGGCCGAGCTGATCCGGCGCGGCCGCGGTGAGCGGATTCTGGTGGTGACCCCGCAGCATGTGCTGGAGCAGTTCCAGCGCGAGCTGTGGACCCGCTTCGCCATTCCTCTGGTACGCCTGGACTCGACGGGCATCCAGCGCATCCAGCAGGACATCCCGGCCGGCCGCAACCCGTTCGCGTACTTCAAGCGGGCGATCATCTCCGTGGACACCCTCAAGAGCGATGTCTACGCGCACCACCTGGAGCACACCGACTGGGATGCCGTCGTCATCGACGAGTCCCACAACCTCGTCAACCGGGGAACGAAGAACAACGAGCTCGCTCGCCTCCTCGCCCGCAAGACCGACGCACTCGTGCTGGCCTCTGCCACACCACACAACGGCCGCACCCAATCCTTCGCCGAGCTGGTCATGATGCTCGACGAGGCGGCCATCACAGACCCCTCCGCGTACGCGGTGGAGGACCTCGGCCACCTCTACATCAGGCGCACCAAGACCTCGGCCGAGGTGCGCGACTCACTGAAGGGCTCCTGGGCGGACCGCGGCCCGTCGCAGCCCATTCATGTGCCGGCTGGTGAGAAGGAGCTGGCCGTCTTCCGAGAACTGGCCGCGCGCTGGATTCCGGGTGATCCGGCGCAGCCGTCGGTCAGCCGGCACCAGCTCGTGCCGTACCAGCTACTGAAGTCCTTCCTGTCTTCGCACCGGGCCCTTCTGGAGACGGTCAAGACGCGGCTGGCGACGCTGGACAAGCCGTCCACTGAGCAGTCGACGGACCGTGCCCAGAAGGCCACGCGGCCGGTCGACCCTGCGGTCCGGGAAGCGGCACGGCAGGCGGAGCGCGCCGCCCTCGTCGACTTGCGGGGCCTGGCTGAGCAGATCCAGGACGAGGACTCGGCAAAGCTGACGGCGCTACTGGACGAGCTGCGGAAGATGGGGGTCGGCCCTGGGTCGGCAACCCGCGTCGTGGTGTTCTCCGAGCGCATCCCCACCCTGAAGTGGCTGGCAGAGACTGTCCCGGCAGCGCTCGGTTTCACGCACGGAGCCAGCCCAGACGAGAAGAAGCCCTGGCTGGCGTTCGGCGGCGCAGTGCAGGTCATGCACGGCGAGGCCTCCAGCGACGAAGAGCAGCAGGCCATCGTCGAGAAGTTCGGGCTGCGCGACGACCCGGTACGCATCCTGCTCACCGGCGATGTCGCCTCCGAGGGCGTAAACCTGCACCAGCAGTGCCATCGCCTGATCCACTTCGACCTGCCGTGGTCTCTGATCCGGATCGAGCAGCGCAACGGCCGTATCGACCGCTACGGCCAGGAACACCAACCGCAGTTCCGGGCCTTGATCCTCACCAGCGACGCCCCCTGGCGTACGGACGAGACGACCGGCCAACCGCGCACTCTGGACGACCGGCTGGTGGGCGAGAAGCTCCTCAAACGCGAGGAGGAAGCCCACAAGATCGAAGGCTCTGCGGAGGCAGTCACTGGCCTGTACCGGGCCAAAGAGGAAGAGACCCGCCTCACCCAGGACCTCATCGCCGGCCGGACCGTCGAGGAGTCACTCAAGCAGTCCCAGCAGGGTGGCGCTGCATTCCTCGCCGGGCTCCTCGGGCAGGTCGGCGCCGTGCCCGAACACCCCGAGGTCCTCCGGGCCGACGTCCCCAGCCTCTTCGCTTCCACCGCCGACTACTTCGACGAGGCACTGCGCCAGGTCTGCCAGCCCAACCCCGAGGACCAGCTGTCCCTCCGCCGTGACGACGACGGCACGATCGCGTTCGAGCCCCCGCGCGACCTGCTGTACCGGCTGAAGGCCCTGCCCAAGTCGTACCTCGACGAGCAGCAGATCATGCCCCGTAAGAACGAGCCGGGCCGCATGCGCATCACGTTCTCCAAGGACCTCGCAGCCACCCGGCTGAAGGCAGCCCGGGAGTCCTCCAAATCCCAGTGGCCGAACGTCTCCTACGTCACCGACGTCCACCCGGTCCTGGACTGGCTGACCGACAAAGTGCTCGTGGAGATCGGCCGCCACCAAGCCCCGGTGCTCGCCGCCTCCGTGGACACCCCGACCTACCTGATTCAAGGCATCTACTCCAACGCGCTGGGCCGACCCACGATCGTGGAGTGGATGGCCGTTCACGGCCTACCCGGCACACTCGAAGCCACCACCCTGACCGCGGAGGTGCTGGAGGGATACGGCGTGGGCCCGACAATGCCCGGCCGGTCCACGCCGCTCGACATCGACGGCCTGACCGCGCAGGTGCCCGCTGCCATCAAGGAAGCGGAACGGCACCTCGTCAAGCTGAAGGACAGGTACCGCCAGCAGATCGAGGCGACCCTCGAGCCCTACCGCAAGCGGGTCGTGCACTGGCAGCAGGAAGCCATTTTCTCCGCCGACGGAACGGGCAAGCGCGGAGTCAACCTCAGCGCCAGTCGGCGGCTGAAGCTGATCAAGTCCCTGGAGACCACGGGCGAGCCGATGCTCCGCCTGCTCGCCGTCCTGGAACCGCTCAACGCCGCTGAAGGGGGCACCGACCGATGAGCACCGAATTCGACTCCTTCAGCAACCGAGGCGAGTACCTGTCGGCGCACTACTTCGCCGAACAGCTCGGAACCGACCTCAAGAAGGGCCTGTTCACCGCCTGGGCCCTACGCGAAGGCGATGAAAACGATCCCCGCCGCACACCGCGTGAGATGCTGCGCGGCCTACGCTCCGGATACCTTGCCGAAGACGTACGCGGCTACTTCGCCGAGGCCGCCGAGCGTGACGCCGGAGACGAAGCCCGGCTGAACACCCACAACAACCCAGAGTGGCGCAAGCGGCTCGCCGAGTGGCACCAGACGGTCTTGGGCGCCCTCGGCTTCGAGCCCACGCCGACCGAGGTCACGGTTCACCGCGCCGGACGGGACCACACCCTGACCGCGGCCTACCACGGCCACGGCATCGTCGCTCTGGACTGCGGCTGGGCCGCCGACAACGACGCCGCCCTCGACGCCGACGGCCCCGGCCGCCTGCTGTCGCCACTCCGTGTGAGCGCAAGCGAAGCGTACGAGACAGGCCCCGCACTGGCAGCCTGGCTCTTCCAGAGCGAACTCGGAGAGGCCAGCGGCCCCCACCCGCGCTTCGTACTGCTGCTGTGCGGCGGCGTACTCGTCCTAGCTGACCGCCAGTCTTTCAACGAGGGCCGTTACCTCGCCGTCAATCTCGACGCCGCGCTGGAACGCAACGACCGCGCGCAGCAAGGTGAACTCGCCACCATCGCAGCCCTGTTCAGCCTGGGCATGCTCCGGCCCGGCGAGAACGACCAGAGCCGTGCCATCGACGCACTGCTGAAGTCCTCCGGTGCCAATGCCGCAGGTGTTTCCGGCGAGCTACGCCACGGCCTGCAGCGCTCGGTCGAGATCATCGCCAACGAAGTCCTTCAGCGGATGGCCGACCCGAAGAACGATGTCGCGCCGGCCGACATCGCAAGCCGGAAGATCCCCTTCGCTCGGGAACTCACCCGCGAAAGCCTGCGCTACCTCTACCGGATCCTGTTCCTTCTCTACGCCGAGGCCCGCCCCGAGCTGGGCATCCTTCCGGCCGACGACGGCAGCTACGAGGCCGGCTACTCCATGGCCCGCTTGCGTGAACTCGTCGAACGCGACGAGGAACTGGTCGAGGAAGAGGCCCGTAATGGCTTCCACCTGTACGAGTCCCTGGACGTCCTCTTCAACAAGGTCAACTTCGGTCACCGCGCGTACGGCACCGAGGCCGATGACGACCAGCCTGGCGACGACGAAGAGACCCGCAAGGCCAAGACCGCCCGCCGCAGCGAGGACCGCGGTCTCCGCTTCGAGCCGCTGCGCAGCGAGCTCTTCGAGCCTACGGCTGTACGCCTCATCGGCAGGGGCGTCCTCGACCCCCGCAGCGATGAGGACAACGACCCGCGGTGGCTCGATCTGCGCCTGCGCAACTCGGCCCTCCACGAGGTATTGCGCCTGCTAACCATGAAGAAGGGCAAGCGTGGTGAGCGGGGAGGGTTCATCTCGTACCGCAACCTCGGCATCAACCAGCTCGGCGCCGTCTACGAGGGACTGATGTCATACACCGGCATCATCGCCGATGAGGAACTGTGCGAGGTCGCCAAGGGCGGTGACCCTGAGAAGGGCTCCTGGCTCATCCCCTCCCACAAGCAGGACCAGTACCCGGACAAAACCCTGGTCCACTACGACGAGGACGACGCCCGAAAGGGCATGCGCGGGGTCAAGAAGTACGAGAAGGGCTCCTTCGTCTACCGCCTCGCCGGACGCGACCGGGAGACCTCCGCCTCGTACTACACACCCGAATCGCTGACCCAAGTCACGGTCGAGCTCACTCTCAAACACCGGCTCGACCAGGAGCGCGACGCCGACGGCAACGTCATCAAGACCCGCGCGTCCGAGCTACTCAGGTACAAGATCTGCGAGCCGGCCCTCGGCTCGGGCGCTTTCCTCAACGAGGCAATCAACCAGGTAGCCGACGAGTACCTGCGCCGCCGCCAGGGCGAACTCGGCATCAGCATCCCGACAGCCGACGCCATCACCGAGAAGCAAAAAGTCAAGGCGTACATCGCCCTCCACAACGCCTACGGCGTCGACCTCAACGCCACAGGCGTCGAACTCGCCGAGGTCTCGCTGTGGCTTAACACCATGCACCCCGGTATGCGCGCCCCCTGGTTCGGTCTGCATCTGCGCCGTGGCAACTCCCTGATCGGCGCCCGTCGGGCGGTCTACGCAGCCGACCACGTCACCGACAAGGAGTGGCTCAAGGCCAAGGGCGCACTGGCACCGACCCCGCTACCCTTCCTCAAGGACGGCAAGCTGCAGCCGCTCCCCCAGGACGCTGTGCACCAATTTCTGCTGCCGAGCCCCGGGTGGGCAGCCGTCACGGGCTCGAAGGAAGCCAAGGAGCTCGCGAAGCACAACGTCGATCAACTCGCCGTCTGGAAGAAGGGCATCCTCCAGCGCCCCAAACGCAGCAAGGGCGGTAAGTCGAAGCAGGAGCCTGCATCGCAGTTCACCCGTCTGCGGGACGCCGCCCAGCGCTTGGAGTTCCTCTGGTCGCTCGTTGCCAAGCGCATGGATCTCTCGGAGAAGGAGATCGCCCGAAGGATCCACGTCTGGCAGGCCGACCCATCAGACCCGGAGTACGCCTTCCTCCAGCACCCCGAACAGGCTCTACCCAAGGAGAAGGTCCTCGAAGACCTCTTCAACGCCGCCGACACTCCGTACTGGCGACTCAAGAAGGTCATGGACGCCTGGTGTGCACTGTGGTTCTGGCCTGTCGACAAAGCTAGTCTCCTGGACGGCACAGCCAGCGAATACACGGCGCGGCCAGTTGTCACCGGTGCAGACGGCCTCAGCCAACTCCTTGGCGGCGTACCGCTCACCGGCGAGGAACCTGCTACACCGGTGAATCCCGAGCCGCGGGTGCTCCCGGCCGCCAAGCCAAAGCCGCGCTTTGTCGAGGCGACGGCACTGTTTGCATTGGGGTCGGAGCAGACTTCGTTCGCCGACTTGGAACTCACCGCGCACGACGAAGGGGTCGTTGAAACCAAGCGGATCGGATCGACGGCCAAGGGTGCCGCACCAAAGCCGAAGACCGAGTCACGTCGGCCAAAAATCCCGCTGAAGGAACTGGACGACTGGTTGGACTTCCTGGAAGCGATGCTTGGCACGGCCGACATCCCGGAAGGCACCCTAATCGACAGCTTCAAGAACCTGGAAGCCCTCAAGAACTTCGAAGAGACACTCCCCGGCTTCATGGGAATGGACTCGAGCAACCCCGAAGACCGTTTCCCATGGATGCGTGTCGTGAAAGACATCCAGGAAGAACATGGTTTTCTCCACTGGGAGCTGGAGTTCGCCCTCGTATTCACACGCAATGGAGGATTTGACCTCCAGGTAGGAAATCCCCCATGGGTTCGCCCAGTATGGAAGGAGAACTCCGTTCTTGCGGAGCATGAGCCCTGGTTCATGCTTATGGAGAAGCCCACAACTACCGACAGAAACAACCGGCGATCCTCCGAATACGCAAAAGAGGAGGTGCGCGACTACGTTCTGGGCGAGTTGACTAACACGGTCACCATGGCCGACTACTTGACCGCCACGCAGGTCTATCCACTCCTGGCAGGCACGCAAGCAAATCTATACCGGTCCTTCATGTGTCAGGTCTGGCAACATCTCGGCAGTCATGGAGTGGCCGGATTGCTCCACCCAGACACGCATCTGGAGGGCGTAAAAGAGGGCAAGCTGCGCGCCACCTCTTATCGCCATCTGCGACTGCACGCCAGTTTCGTGAACTCGGCCAACTGGGCTTTCGATGACGTTGATCGGACCGTCTCCTTCGGCATGCATATCTACGGCAGGAAGCGGGAGCAGATCGACTTTCTGAATCTCAGCCAGCTGCGCGCAGCCCATACCCTCCCAGATTCCCTCACCCATGACGGAGAGGGCGAAATCCCAGCCCAGAAGCACGCTGGTTCGTGGGACGTGCGCCCCCACCGCGCACGCATCATTCACGTAACCAACGAACTCCTCTCCGAATGGCGCAAGCTGGGCGGAGAAGTGAATGCTGCCACAGAAGAAACCCAACTACTTTACCCGGTCACCACGATCGAGCAAGCAGCAATTGCAAGCATGGGTGACTACAGCAGAAGAATCGGGCATCACAATCCACTCATCAGCTCCGGCTACCACGAGGCGACCGGAAAGACGGACGGGATCATCCGCCATGAGGTAAACGCCCCGGACAGTTGGGACGAGACAATCCTCCAAGGATCCCACATCGGCGTGGGTTCGCTCTTCGGCAAGCAACCGAACCTGCCAATGCGCAATGTGAAAGATTGGTCCCCTTGGGATATCACATCGGTGCTCGGTGATTCCATCCCGCGCACCACCTACATGCGCGCCTGCAGCCGACAGGAGTACCTGGCACGACAGGACCAGTGGACGGGCAAGCCGTACTCCGCTTACTTCCGCCTGGCATGGCGAGCCATGATCGATTCCAAGAATACCGAGCGCAGTCTATTCTCCGCCATCATCCCACCTGGCCCCACCCACGTTCACGCTGTGCACTCCCTTGCGCTGGAAAGCAACCTCGCAACGACGCTAAACGCGGGATTTTGGGCATCACTGCCCCTGGATTACCTCCTCCGCGTTACGGGTCGATCTCACCTACAGTTCGCTGAGGTACAGAAGATGCCGGCGGCATTTGCTGCACACCCCCTCGCCGAGCCGCTTCTACTTCGGACACTCCGCCTGAGTTGCATCACAGCTGAATTCGCCGTCTTGTGGAAAGACCTTTTTCGGAGCGAATGGGCCGGGAAGGAGAACTGGGCCGCTACCTGGCCGCTGCTCGAAAGAGCACTCAGCTCCGGGATCTCCGAAGAGTGGACCTTGAGAACACCTTTGCGCACCGAGCATGAGCGTCGATCCGCCCTTGTTGAACTGGATGCCCTCGTCGCCGTTTGGCTGGGCATCACAGCCGATCAGCTGACCGCGATCTACCGATCCCGCTACTCGATTCTTGCCGATCGAGAAGGGGAAATGTGGTTCGATGCGAACGGTCGACGTCTCGCAATGGACCCGTATGCATTCGGATACGGGCAGGCGAAGGAAGACTACGGCCAGCTCCAGTCCCATCTCGCCGATCCAAACATGGCGCCAATTCCCGATGGATACGCTGCTCCCTTCTACAAAGCGGACCGCGAGAGGGAGATGCGGGCGGCGCACGCCGTGTTCCAGAAACGGCTCGATGAGGCCGTTGCCCGTGGCGAGTGGGACGCGGCCAAGCAGGAGGTGTCGAATTCATGAGGCCGACCCTTCAGGCGCGGGGGCTCAAGGAGAGCCTGCTGCAGTACCTGTCGACGACCTACGCGCTCACCGACGAGGGTGCGCGCGAGGCGCTACATCGGTTCCTTGGGGATGAGACGTCGGGGATGTTCCGTGGGCCGTATCTGCGGATCCGGACGCCGTTCACCGTGGCTGGTGAGGGGTGGCGGAAGCACCTGGAGTGGCAGCGGGAGGGGTTCAAGCCGTACGCGCATCAGGCGGTCGCCTTCGCACGGCTGACCTCCGCCCACGGGCACACTCCGCAACCGACCCTGGTCACCACCGGCACGGGCTCAGGTAAGACGGAGTCGTTCCTGTACCCGGTGCTCGATCACTGCCGGCGGGAGCGGGACGCGGGAAAGACTGGCGTCAAGGCGGTCTTCCTGTACCCGATGAACGCCCTCGCCACCGATCAGGCGCAGCGCATCAACGAACTGCTCACTCAAAACGCCGAACTCGGGAAGCTGTCCGCTGGCCTCTACATCGGTGAACGGGCTGCGACCCAGTACGAGAAGGTGCGTACCCGGCGTTCGGACATGCAGATGTCACCGCCGGACATCCTGATCACCAACTACAAGATGCTGGACCTCCTGCTCCAGCGTTCCGATGACGCGCCGCTATGGCGGGAGTCGGACATTCGCTACATCGTCGTGGACGAGTTCCACACCTACGACGGCGCGCAGGGTACGGACGTCGGGATGCTGCTGCGGCGGCTCGCTGCTGCGGTCGGCGCCTCCGAGGACGGCCAGCCGCTGGGGAAGATCTGTCCGGTAGCGACGTCGGCGACGCTGGCCTCCGGTACGGACGAGGATGGCGTGGCGCGACTGCTCGAGGTGGCAACGCAGGTCTTCGGTACGGAGTTCACGGCGGACTCGATCGTCGGGGAGAACCGGCTGTCCGTCGAGGAGTTCGTCCCGCTCGGCGACGTGACCATGCAGCCGATGCCAACGCCCGACGAGCTCCTGGCGCTGCCTGATCCGACGACCGGCGACGAGGCACTGCTGGACCTGATCGAAAAGGTGACGGATGTCCGTAACCTCGATCCCTTCGTGCTCGGTGGGAACCTCAAGCGGCACCTCTTCACCCGCGCCGTGATGCAGGCCCTGAGCGGCGAGGTGAAGACCAGCCCCGAGGTGCTGGATGTGATGTGGCGCGCCGGTGCGGCCGGCTGGTCGCAGGCAGTGGCCCGGCAGCCGGAGAAGGCCGCTGAGGCACTGGCACGGTTCGTCGCGCTGCTGTCGCACGCCCGGGATCCGGAGTCCTCGCCCGCCGAGCCACGACCCTTTGTACACGTGGAGGTGCACCAGTGGGCGCGTTCGGTGTCCCGTCTGCTGCGGGGTGTACTGCCATGGCCGAAGGCGGAGTTCCGCTGGGATGCCGCGGGCATGGCAGATGCGAGCGCGGCTGACGGCGGGCGTACGGCACCGGTGACGACGGCCACCTCGGGCCAGAGCGCGAACCTGTTCCTGCCGGCGATCTACTGCCGTGACTGCGGTCGCTCCGGCTGGGCCGTCTTCTCCCCCGAGAGCGACGACCACGACGTCCAGTTCGACACGTACAAGATCCGCCGGGCCTCCCTCGGCCAGGACAAGGCACGGGTGCGGAACCTCATCACCGCGACGGAACAGCAGGCCCGCGAGGGTTCCGGCGCGGCGCTGATGACCGCGACCAGCGGCAAGGCCGGCTCGGCCGCGTCGCAGGGTGCCGGCGGCGTGCTGATGGTGCTGGACGGCACCCGCAAGCGGCTGCGGCTTCCCGATCCCCTCAACGACTACGACCGGGAAACGAAGGAACCCCGGCTGACAGCCCGCGATTCGGCCTTCGTACTGGTGAACTTCGGGGAGACCGCGAATACGGCTGCCAAGGAAGACTGGTGCCCGGCCTGCGGCGAGCGCAACGCGATCCGCTACCTCGGTACCGGCGCGGCCGCGATGGCAGCTGCGTCGATCACCCAGCTGTTCACCGGCGGGGAGCTAGACAAGGAGCTCCGCGAGGACAAAACGCTGATGTTCAACGACTCGGTGCAGGATGCCGCGCACCGGGCCGGATTCGTCGCCAACCGCTCGTTCACCTTCTCCCTGCGCGCGCTGCTGGCCGGCCATCTTCGCCACGACAAGCCGACCGCGCTCAACGATTTGATCGCGGACGTGGTCGAGGCGACGACTGACAAGGACACCCTGTCCGCGGTGGTGCCGCCGGACCTGCACGGTTTCAAGGGCGTTGACCGGCTTCTGTCGGGGCAGGGCCGCGGTGGGGACCTGAAGACGTGGCGGCTGATCGGCCAGCGACTGGCGTTCGAGACGTTGATGGAGTTCGGTTTCCGATCGCGCAACGGCCGTACCCTGGAGCTGACTCGGACCGCCGCCGCCCAGGTCCACATCGACGACCCGGCGGCGGTGGTCGCGTTGGTCAGGCAGCTGCACGAGGAGTGCGTCCGCGACGGCCTGCCACTGGTGCCACAGGACGACGCGCGGTACCTGGCGTTCGTCCGCATCTTCTTGGAGCGGCTGCGCACCCGTGGCGCGGTCGCCCACCATTGGCTCGACAAGTACATCGACGAAGCGGGTACCAGCCGGTACTACATCTGGGGCAAGCGGACTCCTGGCATGCGGGCCTTCCCGAAGGGGATCGCGGCCCCGGTGTTCTTGCTCGGCCAGACCAAGAACGGCAGCGAGTTCGACTTCGCCACCGGTAGGTTGTCCTGGTACGAGCGGTGGGCCGGACGATGCCTCGAGCTGCCGCGTGAGCTGGCGCCCGAGCTGTGGAGTCGCCTGCTGCCCGAGCTGGCCTCGATGGGTCTGTTGTCGGTCCGTACCCCGAACGACACGTCAGTTCGGGTGTACGGGCTCAAGCCCGGCAGCATCGTGGCCCAGCTTCTGGACGACGAGCACGTGCGTTCCTCGTACGTGCGCTGCCCCGTGTGCTTCTGGGAGCAGACAGTCCATCCCTCCCTGCTGGACCAGTGGCACGATCAGCCCTGCCCCTCATACCGGTGTGGCAAGGGCCGACTGGTGGCTGGCGACCGGCCGGAGGGCCTGGGTATTCACCACCGCGATCGCGACTACACGCACGACTACTACCGGCGCCTCTACCGCGGTGCGGGAACGTATCAGGTGGTCACGGCCGAGCACACCGGAATGCTGGGGCGCCCGCAGCGCGAGAAGGTCGAGGAAGCGTTCAAGCGCGGCGGCGGCTTCAAGGACCCCAACGTGCTGTCCTGCACTCCGACGCTGGAGATGGGTATCGACATCGGCGACCTGTCCGCCGTCGTCCTGGCCGCGCTGCCGCGCCGTCCCGCCTCGTATGCGCAGCAGGTCGGCCGAGCCGGACGCCGCACCGGCAACGCCTTCCTGCTGACCATCCCGGACCGGCGCCGACGCGACCTGTACTTCCTGGAGCGCCCGAAGGACCTGATCGCGGGCACCATCGTGCCGCCCGGCTGCCACCTGTCGGCCATCGAGATCCTGCGCCGCCAGTACCTGGCGCACCTGCTGGACTTGGCCGCCGCCGGCCGCCTCGTCCGCGCGGACGGAATCGTGCTGAGGGCGCTGCCACACAAGGCTCCCCGCCTGTTCGGGCCGTCCGGGTACCTCACCGATCTGGTGGAACTGGCGATCGACCAGGGCGAAGAGCTGGTCAAGGGCTTCCTGAAGCTGTTTCCCACTGGCGTCAACGACCAAGCCAAGGCCGAGCTGGAGAAGTACGCAACGCACGATCTGCGCGGCAAGGTGGAGCAGGCGGAGCGGGAGTGGAGGCAGGGCGAAGACGCCTTGCGGGCGCGGTTGCGCGAGATCGACGAGGCGCACGGCGAACTCCACGAGAGCGACCCCGACCAGGCCCGTCAGAAGGCCGAACTGGACGCCGAACGGCGCGGTGTGGGCAAGCGGCTGCTCCACCTGGGCGACACGACGGCCCAGAGTGCGCTGTGCGACCTCGGGCTGCTGCCGAACTACGCACTGATCGACTCGACGACGACGCTGTCGGCGACCCTGTACGGGGAAGACGGCATCGACCCGAAGACGGGGAAGGTGGTGTACACCTCCGACACGCTCTCCTATGAACGGCCCCGCCGCTACGCCCTCCAGGAGCTGGCGCCGGGCAACACGTTCTACGTCAACGGCTACCGGCACGAGGTCACCGGTCTGGAGCTGTCCACAGGAGGGCGCCAGGAGTGGCGCACCTGGCGAGTGTGCCCAGGCTGCGGCTACGTCCGTACCGAGCACGCCGCAACCGACCGCTCTGCGTGCCCGAGGTGCAAGACCAGCCAGATCGCCGATGACGGCTCCTGCCTCTTCCAGATCGTCGAGCCGGCCACCGTAACCTCGCGGGACAAGCGCGAGGACGCCCGGATCCGCGATGACAAGGACGACCGCGACCGCCGTTCGTACACGGTCGTGGACGCGGTCGACATTCCGGTGGAGGCCATCGAGCCCGGCTCCTGGCGGCATGCCCGCGAGACCTTCGGCGTTGACTACTGCCGCAGCGCCATGATCCGCCGGATCAATGTGGGGCCGGTCCGCTACGACTCCCCCGCCCGCGATGACTTCGCCGGCCACCTGGTGCGACTGAACCCGTTCCATGTGTGCACCTCGTGCGGGGCCGCCACCGCGGACGGCCGGCCTGTCTTCGACCACGACACGGATGCCCTCGACTCGGCGGCAGCCCGGTCCCCGCAGCTCAAGCACCACCGCCCGTGGTGTCCGCTGCGACGTGGCAAGAAGGACGGCACCACGCAGGAGCCGGTACTGCTCGCCCACCAGCTGCAGACCGAGGCACTGCGGGTCCTCATCCCGGCTGCGACCGCGGATGTGGACGCCAAGGTGCACTCCTTCCGTGCCGCCCTGCGGCTCGGCGTGGACCTGCATTTCGGCGGTGACCCGCAGCACCTGGACACCACGGTCGCGTCCATGCCGGACAACGACAGCGGAGAGCGCCGCTGGTTCCTGGTGCTCTTCGACTCCCTGCCCGGAGGCACCGGTTACCTGGACCGGCTCACCAACCCGGCCGCCTTCCGGGACACGCTCGCCCGGGCGTACGAGCAGCTCAAGGCGTGCCCGTGCGCGGAGGAGCAGCGCCGGGCCTGCCACCGCTGCCTGCATCGCTACACCCCCGAGCAGTTCCAGGACGTGGTCTCCCGCCAGGCAGCGCTGACCATGCTGGAATCACTGCTGTTCAAGGGTGAAGGCGAGGACGGCTGGGAGACCACCGAGGTGGAGCACACCGGGCTGGTCGGGCTGGATGCCCAGGTCGAATCCGACCTGGAGGCTCGCTTCCTGACCGCCCTGCGGGACTGGGTGAAGGTCACCGACGACGCCGCCCTGGACGAGGACGGCCACGCCAGCGGGCACCTGCGGTTCACCGACGGCTCGGAGGTCATGCACTGGCGGCTCACCGCCCAGCGGCACCTCGAAGGCACCCGAACCGACTTCACCTTCACCCGGGTCGGCGGCCCTCAGCAGAGCGTGGACGTCTACCTCGAGGGCTTCCGGTTCCACGCAAGCCGGGAACACAACCGCATTGCCGAGGACTCCGCCCGGCGCACCGTGCTGCGTGCCGATGGAAGGGTCGTCTTCCAGATCACCTGGGCGGACATCGACCTCTTCGAGCACCGCCCGGGGCGCACCCGTCCGGTCTGGCCGCCGTACCGGGGCACCGCCCAGGAGCAGGCCAAGGCGGCGTACGAGCAGTACGGCGGCAACCGTGCCCACTTCGGTGAGGCCGTCTTCGCCAACCCGGTCGACTCGCTGATCGCCTATCTGCGTGACCCCGACGCCACTCGCTGGGCGCGTCGGGCACGCGCCCTGGTCACCGGTCTCACGGGCGTCCCCGCAACAGCCGCCGTCGCCGCGACGGGCAAGCGCAGCGAGCTCGTCACCGTGCTGCGCGACCAGCTCGCTACCCTCGGGGCTCGAGAGCGGGCCGACAGGCCGGTCGTCCCCGACACGGCCGGTATCGGACCCGTCCACGTCTTTCGCAGCCAGGACGAGCACGGTCTGCCGATCCTGTTCGCCCTGGATGCCGCAGCTCCCGAGGACCTGCGCTGGACCGCACTGGCCGTACTCGATGACAGCGACGCCGTCCTCGACACGGACGAGCACAAGCTGCGGTGGCGGTCCTGGCTGTACTGGACCAACATCACCCAGTTCCTGTCCTTCGCCGGGGGTGACGGCGTCCAACTCGCCGCCAGCCGGGCTGCGGACTTCGAGGTCGAGGTTCTCGCCGTGTGCGGTGGGCTGGGCGAGCTCGACTCCATCACCGCTGCTCTTTCTCCAGTAGCCGAGCCGGCGGTCAAGCCTGCCGTCCCCGAGCACACCGAGGACTCGGCAGCCGAGGCAGCGCTGCGCCGGGCCATCCGGGACGCCGCTTGGGACGAGGACATCCTGGAGATCTTGCGCGAGGACGCCGAGGAGGCACCCGACCTGCTCCGCCTTGCCGAAGCCCTCGCCGACCGCGGCAAGCGGGCACCCGTCTTCGGCTTCGAACTGGGGGCGAGTCGCTGGCAGGCCGACTTCGCCTGGCAGACCCCCGGCTTCAAGATCGCCGTGGTCACCGCCCACAGCGGGGCCGACGACCCTGAGGCCCAGCGCCGGGACGCCGCGTACGCCGAGGACGGCTGGACCGTACGCACCGCCGCTGACTGGCTCAACCACCTCGACACCCTGCTCGAACAGCTCCCCGACACGGAAGGCACCACCCGATGACCGCCCGGCTCAGCCTGTACCGCAAAGCCGAACAGGAGCTGTACAAGCTCGACCGCTCGGTCAAGGCCCAGTTCTACGACTTCTGCCACGACTTCCGGAAGAACCCCAGCCTTCCCGGGTTCCAGCTGAAGAAGCTCAAGGGCGACTCCCGGATCTGGTCCGCCCGTGTCAACCAGTCCTATCGGGCCCTTCTCGCTCCCACCGGTGTGGATGCGGACGGCACCGAGAGCTGGCTGGTCATCGCCGTCCGCCATCGCAAGGACGTCTACGAGGAACTACAGGTCGCGGTCAACCGGGTCACCGGCGAGATCGAATTCGTCGACCTCGCCGTAGTCGGCGACAGCGCCCTACGTCGCGCAGGCATCACGCTCACCCCCGCCGAGCCGGACGCCACAGAACCTCCAGCCGAGCCCGCGCCCTCCCCCGCCGCTGAACCGGAAGAGCCTCAGGCTGCACCGGCACTACTCGCTGCGTACACCGCCGACCAGCTGCGCGAGCTCGGCGTCGCCGAACAGCTCATCGAGCTGGCCCTCACGGTCACCGACAGCCCCGAGCTGGACCAGCTCGTCGAGGGCGCCCCCCTGCTGTCGAAGGACATCCTGTACGGCCTCGCCGCCGGCATGGACATCGACGAGGTCCGCAAGGAGATCACCCAGCCCGTCGAGCTCGGCCACGAGCCCGACCTCGGCGACTTCGCCGCGGCCCTGACCCGGACCAAGGTCACTGCCGTGGACGACGCCGTCCAGGCCGCCATCGACGAAGGCGACTTCCGCGCCTGGAAGGTGTTCCTGCACCCCACCCAGGAACGCATCGTCCGCCGCCACTACAACGGGCCCGCCCGTGTCTCGGGCGGCCCCGGTACGGGCAAGACCATCGTCGCCCTCCACCGGGTCAAGCACCTGGTCGAGCAGATGCCGCCCGGCCACGGCAAGCCGATTCTTCTGACCACCTTCACCAAGAACCTCACCACCGATCTGCGGCTGCGTCTGGCCTCGCTCATCGAGCCCGAACTCCTCGCCCGCATCGAGATCGCCCACATCGACCAGCTCGCCGCACGCGTCCTGGGCGAGAACACCGCGCCCGGCCGCGGCAGGCAGCGCGTCTACGACAACGTGGCGCTGAACGAGATGCGACAGCTCCTCGCCGAACTCGACGACCGCCGCTGGGAGCCGGAGTTCCTGCTCGAGGAGTGGGAGCAGGTCATCCTCGGCCAGTCCGTGCCCACCCGTTCCGCCTACTTCCAGGCCCGCCGCGCCGGCCGAGGTCGCTCCCTGACCCGCCCGGAGCGCAACCACATCTGGAAGTTGATCGAGCAGTTCACCGCCCGGCTCGACAAACTCGGCGTGGAAACCTGGGGCCAGGCTTCCGAGCGCGCCGCCCGGTTCGAGATCGAACGCGCCGCGAAGATCCGGGCCCGCCGCGAATACAAGGAAGAGGTCGGCGGCAAGGACCTCATCCACCGCGACAACAGCTCCGGCATGCGTTACCTCGGTTACCGCTACCGGCACATCGTCGTCGACGAGGCCCAGGACCTCAGCCCCGCCCACTGGAAGATGCTCCGGGCCATGGCCGACCCGGACCTGCCCAACGACATGTTCATCGCCGGCGACACCCACCAGCGGATCTACGACCACCAGGTCGCCCTCGGCGCCCTCGGCATCAACATCCGCGGCCGCTCCTCCCGGCTGACCCTGAGCTACCGCACCACCAGGGAGATCCTCGCCGACGCCCTGCGTGTCGTCGAACCGCGGAACTCCGGTCAGAAGGTCGGCTACGACGACCTCGACGACGGAACCGACAACCTCGCCGGCTACCGGTCCGTCCTACACGGCCCCGCCCCCAGCTTCACCCCGTACGAGACCTGGGACGCCGAACTCGCGGGTCTCGCCACCACCCTCACCACCTGGCGCGACGATCTCTCAACCGACGAGAACGGTTCCCCACGCGACCCCAGCGGCCACATCGCCGTCTGCGTCGCCGACCGAGACATGGTCAGCCAGACCATGTACTACCTGATCACCAAGGCCGGCATCACCTGCGCCGAACTGACCAAGGACGGTCCCAAGGGCGACGGCGAAGTCCACGTCGGCACCATGCACCGCTTCAAGGGCCTGGAGTACCAGCGCCTGGCGATCGTCGGTGCCAGCGACGGCATCATCCCTCGTACCCACGTGATCGACCGCTACCGCACCGAGGACCCGCCCCGCTACGAGCGCGAACAGCGCAAGGCACGCTCCCTGCTGTTCGTAGCCACCACTCGAGCCCGCGACGCCCTCAACATCAGCTGGCACGACAGGCCCAGCCCTTACCTGCCGATCTGACCAACTGCCGGCCTCCCCACACCCGCGGGGAGGCCGGAGTCTCGGCTGTCCTCAGGCACGCGACAAGGAACTCGCCTCATAGCGCAGCTGATAGGCGCGCACCCCACCGCCGCTCATCCGATAGATCGTTATCGCCGACAGGAACTGCTCCTTCACCTCCAGCGTGCGACCCCGCTCCTTCTCGGCGATGTCGCTGATCCAGTCCTCCACATGTTCCGGCAGCTTGAACGCCAGCTCGTACGCGTTCTGCGCACTCAACGGTGACAGCGTCCACTCCGCCGAGCCGCCGCTACCCCGCCGCCGGATCCGCACCGCGTGGTCGGGCTGGGCATCCGCGTATGCCACGAACGCATGGTGATCGTCAGCGGCCAACGGCAGGATGAACGGGGCTGCCGGAAACCCGAGCAACAGCTCAGCATCGCTGCGTTGCTGCAGAGCCGCAACGAAGCTCGCAATGGCTGCGGTGGCCTCCTGTTTGAACTTCCCCTCGGCGATCGACACTGCGGGCAGCAGATGGGCCGGTGCGGTACCCAGCGCCTTCCGCACCTCGGTGCGGAGCCACGTCATGGGAAAGGGATCGGACGGCCCCAGGTGCTTCTGAGCCTTGTCCAACGTCCACACCGTCGTACCGATGGTCCCCAGCAGCCACGCGAACGACGCACCAGAAAGATCCACCAACGAGAGTTGATGGGCGAGCGCATACTTCTGCGCATCCGGGGTGAAACCGTTCGCCGAGAACAAGGCATACGAATACTGGTAGCGCTGCCGGGGTCGCCTGCCGGCATGCGTCATGAAGTTCTCGTTCACGTCGTGCACGACGCCGTGCGCATTCCGCACAATCTCCAGCCCGACCCGGTCCCTGTAGAACTTCGCCTCAAGAAAGAGCCGCACGGGCATCGAGAACGCCGGCGTGAACGCGAACTCGCCCAACGCATCCACCTGATGCAGTGCACCCCGCCCCTTGACCCGGAGCGTGTCACCCTGGCTCACCAGCTCCACGGGATCCTGGTCCTCGTGTACCAGGAGCCGGTAGCCGGAGAACCGCAACAGCCAGGCCAGCGACTCCTCCAGTAGATAGCCCCGCAACGCCGAAACCCTGACCACGCGATCCCCCTCCGCAACACCATCACGCTGTACGCATCAGTGATGATGTCACCGCTGGCGAACCTGAGTCATACGTAGGGAGCGTCGCCAGTCCTCCCAGCCGAAGAGGCCCAAGGCGACGACGCATCGGCCTTTCGACCCGTCTGCTCGAGATCATTCACGGTGTGCCACCTCGTCGGTATCCGGCCCACAGCCGCCCGCCGACCTGTGCCAACACCTCGTCCGTCACCCCAACAAGAGGCTCGATTCTTCCGCCCAGTGCCTCACGGACGGCGTAGTGCAAGCTGGCGGTAAGTCCTGGGGCAGCGACATCCAGGCGACGTGCCAGCCATTTCCCGCCGCCGCCCCATGATCCACCCACATTCAGTGCCAGTTCGCCGACTCTCCTGGCGAGTTCCGTCGCGATGAACAGCGTCTCCGCCTGATCGGTGCTCCCAGCTAGATCGTCCAGGAGGTCCGTGATCGCATAGCGCCAGTCCTCAAGCTCCTCGGCTGTAATAGCGGGCGGACCCGCGACGGCTAGCTTCCGGGCTTCAGCGTCGAGACGCGCACCGAGCCCATCGGCATCGAAGAGCAACAGGCCGTCTGCACACATCCACAGCAGCGGGCTCCGCCGCCGCCGTATCTCACGCTCTACGAAGGCATGCCAGGTGTCCTCCGTGTGGACGAACATCTCCACGGGCCAGTCGCGAAACCGGAAGCTCTCACGGTACGGGGCCGGGGTTCCGTGTAGAAGCACGACGATGTCGAGGTCGGACAAGGCCGTGCGTCGTTCCGACAGGATGCTGCCACCCAGAAAGGCCGCCCGAGCGGCGGGATGACGTTCCTCTACAACGGCACGCGCTGCTGCAATTGGATCCATGTCAAATCGCCCATTTCTTTCGCTCGGCAAGCCACCGCAGGACGACCTCGCCGCTCCAGGTTTGGTGCTGTCGGAGGAACGGCGATCCGAACACATGAGGTGGCTGGGCTCCGGAAACGAGGAAGAAGCCGGAGAGGGCGGCCAAGGCGGCATCCAGTTGCTCTCCTTCAACGTCCTGGGCCGTGGGATGGCGGGCGAAGAGCGCCGATGCGTCGTACCCATCAGCGAATGCTGTGGCCAGAAGCAGCACAAGGTCGAACCAACTTGCACCCAGACAAGGCCAGTTCCAGTCGCAGATCCAGGCTGCTCCATTGGTGTCGAGCAGGACGTTGTCCTGCCGGAGGTCATGGTGCAGAACCGCGGTGCCGACGGTGGCCTCGCGACATCCAGCCTCCAGGTCAGCAAGTTGATCCAAGAGATGGAATGGCGTCCAGGTCGGCAGCAGACGGTGCTCAGTCGCGCCTCCGGCGAGTGCGCGCCAATCGTCGAAGTCTCCTTCACCGCCCACTGGTTTAAGTCCGGTTTGTAGAAGCTGGGCAGACGGATGAGCGAGCGCCTCTGCTGCCGTGGCCCATGCATCCAACGCGGCCGACAGCTCCTCGGGCTTCCAGGGCTCACTGGGCATACGTCCTCCGACGACGGCGTCGAAACCCAGGACAACCCACCCATCCTGCTCCTCATGCCATCGCAGACGGGGAGCCGGCACATCGTGGGGTAGCGCCGTATTGATCAGCGCTTCGCGCCGGTAGCAATCCGCGATGTGCATGGAGTCGCCACTGTTGACGGCCTTCACGAACTGCGCATCGCCAACTGAGCAGATCACGGCGGCAAAGCCGCGGGTGAACCCGCTACCAGAGCTCGGTCCAGGCGATACTGGGCCGACGAACCGCCGACTGATCAGAAGGCGGACATGCTCGGGAAGGTCCAGCCATCCGGGGCGAACGGCGGTGGAACTGTAGTGCGGGCGTGGGGTCATTGTGGCCAGCATCTCCTCAGAGTGCAGCAATCTCGTGGCGCTCCGCCAACGAAATTGAGGAGGAGCGGCAGGCGCATCCCACGCCGTGTGACGCCTCGACCGCGAGGAGGCCTTCCTCACAGCGATGCCTCGAGCCGACACTTCATCGCCTACTGGGTCGCGATCATGTAGACGCTCGCCCACGGTCGCTTCGGGCTGGCCATCTGAGGGTCGAAGCCCCAGGGATCGACGGTGGCGAAGCCGGCCACCCCTTCTGCACCTCAAGGGGGATGACGGCACAGGATGGTTCGAGAACTACGCTCAAAGTTTGGAAACGTCTGGGCCGCCGCACGGCCATGGACTCCCGACCAGGAGGGGACCGCCGCACATGGGCAGGACTGAGTACTACAACGACCCCACCGCACCGAAGGCGAACACCCTCATCCCCGCCAGCAACCTGCTCGTCGTCGACGACAACGGTGCCATCCTCTTCCAGCGTCGCCGCGACACCGGCCAGTGGGCCCTGCCCGGCGGAGCCCAGGACATCGGCGAGACGGCCGCCCAATGCGCGGTACGCGAGTGCCTGGAGGAGACCGGCGTCGTCGCCGAGATCACCGGCTTCCTCGGCGTCTATACCAACCCGAAACACATCGTCGCCTACACCGACGGCGAGATCCGGCAGCAGTACGAGAACACCTACATCGGCCGCCCCATCGGCGGTACGCCCACGATCAACGACGAGGCTGATGGCGTCCGCTTCCTCCAGACCGCAGACCTCGACCAGTACGACATCCACCCCAGCATGCGCCAGCAGGTCGGCGACTACCTCGCCGGCACGTACCCCTACCTCGGATAGCGCGGAAGCGCCGCCTTCACGTGCTCCACAGCGACAAAAGTCTTCGGCGACGCCCGACGGATGAACCGACCCACCACGCTGTCAGCCCCGTGGCGGCTCACGATCCGGTCCCCGTCGGGCGTATTGCTATGCCAGGCCCCCCGTCTCGGCGGAGGCGCAGCAGCGTACGGAATCGACCTCAGGGCGTGAGGCGGTTCGGGCCGCGGAACAGGAACGCGGCCTCGCGGATCGAGTCCAGGCCGAGCATGACCATCAGGATCCGCCCCAGTAATCAACAGCGCAGCACCTCTACGCCCTGCTCGCGCCGCCCGCTGAGCAAAGGCAAGCACGGGCTGCGGCTGCCAGGACCGAAGGAACCTGACGCTGGCCCGGGCGGTTTGTCAGCGGCGGCCTTCACACTTGGCCCATGACCCCGGGCAACAGGCTCTTCAGCAACGGCGATCTCGCCGACACCCTGAACCACCAGCTCGGCCAGATCGCGAACGCGGTCGCCGGATGGAGCGAGAACGAACTGCTGACGCTTCCGCAGGCTGACGTCTACGAGGCTCTCAGAGCACGGTTCATCATCGACCCCATCGTCCTCGACCGGGACGGCATCACCGCCGAACCTATCGAGGACGGCTTGATGGCCACCCGCCACTTCGGCGAGACCGTCAACGTCAAAGTGACGACCGTGACCCTGGTCGTTCCCATCACAGGGGATCAAGCCCTCCTGGGACTCCGGCCCAACCACTACACGCACAACCCCCCGACTGCCACGGTCAGGAGCGGCGAGCTCAGGGTCAATTGGAGCGGGCCGGTCAATCCCGACCCGAGCGTCGTCCAGCAAGGTGTCGACAAGCAGCTCAGCGAGATCCAGCAGTGGATCGACTGGAGCACGGCCCAGGTCACCGTGCACAACGAAGCAGCAGGTCAGCGGATCGTCCGCGAAGTCCAGGCCCGCAGGGAGAGGGCTCTGGCCAACCGCGACCTTCAGGCGTCCTTGGGGTTCCCCATGCGGAAGCGCTCTGACGCGGACACCTACACGGTCCCGATCACTCGCAGGCGGATCGTTCCTCGCCGAACCACCCCCACCGCTCAGCCGTTCCGGCCGGAGCCGGCCCTCGACGAGAAGCAATACGAAGCCGCGCTGGAGGTGCTTTGGCACCAGCGGAACCAGCTCGAGCGCGCCCCCACCACGGTCGCGAAGATGGGAGAGGAGCAGATCCGGGACCTTCTCCTCGTTCACCTGAACGGCCACTTCGAGGGACAGGCTGCCGGCGAGGTCTTCAACAACGTCGGCAAGACGGACATCCTCATCCGCGTCGAGGACCGCCACATCTTCATCGGCGAGTGCAAAATCTGGCGCGGCCCCAAGACCATCACCGACACACTCGACCAACTCCTGAGCTACCTGACCTGGCGCGACACCAAAGCAGCCCTGGTCCTCTTCATCCGCTCCGGAGTCCCCAGCGAGGCCATCGCCAAGGCCGTCGTCAAGTTCCGCGAGCACCCCAGCTACAAACGAGAGGGACGACAGGTGACCGGGGAACGACACGACTTCGTCTTCACAGCCACCAGCGACCCCAACCAGGAGATCAAACTGGCCTTCCTCCCCTTCCACCTTCCCAAGCCGCGCAGCAACAGCTGACGAAGAACCAGGCAGCACGTTGACTACCGTCAGGAGCCATCAGCAGAACCAATGCGCCGTGCGTGACACCTCCCCGGAAGACCCAGGGCAACACGCACAGACTTGGCAGGGAAGCCGCCGCCTGGCTCGACCCGGCCCTCAGGTGCATCTGGCTTATCACCACCGCCAAGCCGAGTCCCGCCGAAGCAGAACGGCGGGCCTCCCGGATGCCGGCTTGGCGCGCCGCACCCCCTGATGCACTGAACGCCTTCGCGGAGGCCAACGCCAGGCTGTGGGCAGAGATCGCCAACGAGAATCCCGGGGCCTGGTCGAACTCGCTGCATGACGCTGCGCGCCAGTACGCGGCTTTCCGCAACGGCGCCTGACACGGGCGTCGGTCACCTCGCGATACCGTGTGCTGGCATGGATGGCCGCCCTCCCCATACTGATCCCGACTCGGACCATCGCCTGTGTGGGATCTGCCCCGCCCTGCGGTATCCGCGTGAGGACTTCATCATCTTCGACCGGCCGTGCCGCGAGGCACCCTTCGACCCGGCCGACGGACACCGGTACACCCTCGCCAGGGAGCCAGCCTGTGTGCACCCGCACAAGATCGGCATGCCGCCCGACCACACCGCGGCGCCGTACGAGCCTGCGCCGAGCTTCGCTCCTCCAACCCTCACACCTCGCCGATGGTGGCCCTGGGGCCGATGATGGAAGAGAATCTCACCGCGCGCAGCGGCCCCGGTATTTGGTCTGGCCCAAGGCGCGGTACCGCGGAGTCCCGTGCCGTCGTCGTGGTGGGGATGCCGGAGGGGGAGCGCCGCGGCAGGCAGTGTCAGCCGAGTCCTGACGCACCTCCACCCCGCCGGTCGCTGTCCCCAGGTGGGCGGACGCGGCCCCTGGCCCGGGATCCGGGCCCTCCGCCCGCTCGGCGTCCCTGCCCGTACTGCAAGCCCAACACCTTGCTCGGCGTGCTGGACGTACCGAGCCCGCGCACGCTGGAGGTATGCCTGACCGCACGCACATCGTCGTCCACCCCGCCACAACAGACGGTGGCCGTGCGGTGACGGCCCACGTATACGGCGAGGACGGGCCCCTCGGAACGGCTTACTCGTTCGCCGAGGTCGTCGACATGTTCCGTGCCGCTGGCCTGGAGACCGAGAAGGGCTGGCCGCCGATCCGCTGGCAGGGCGGCGAACCCGACGCTTGGGGCGGCTGACCTCGAGATGCCCGATCCGCAGGCACGTCGCAGGCTGGAGGGATGGAGCATGCGCCGATCCTCGTGCACCGAATCACCTCGACGGGCGGCCGGCGGGTCGTGATCCGAATCCGCGGCATCGACACCGTGCTCGGGGTCGCCCGCAGCGACCGGGACCTGATCGAGTTCCTGCGGCGTATCGACGTCCCCGACCCAGATGACCTGGTCCTCGGCGACTCACCGGCCATCGCCTGGCAGGGCGGGAACCCGCACGTGTACGAGGCCGAGTCCGACGAGCCCTGAAGCAGGCAGGCCGCGGTGCTCCGGGGGAAGCCGGGAGGACCCTCTGAACCCAGGATGACGACCTCGGCGTTTGCAACTCTCCTGACCCAGATGCTCTGAACCAGAGCCTCCCGTAGCACCTTGTAGTACGAACTGCGTGGGGTGAATCGCGGGCGAAGCCCTGCTGCCGGTGTCGCGACGGTGACAGCATTGATCTGGCCAGCGCTGCGGGAAAGGAGCGAGCTGGACAAGCTGGTCCTTGCCAAGTGGGTCATCAACCAGGAGGAATGGAAGCGGCTCCTCCAGGACATCGAAGGCCTCGCCCCGCGCGACTTCTAGCCACCCGCACCGCCGGCAACATCTGGGGGCCCGGCTTGGCCGGGCCCCCAGATGTGTTCAGGAGAAGGAGAGCTGCCGGAAGGTGTTGCGGACGTCGGTCAGGGGCTGACGGTCACGGGTGAAGTACAGCTTGTTGGTCAGCAGCACCGCCCATCGGTCCTGGGCGGGCCAGATCCACATGCCGGTGCCGGTGAACCCGTAGTGCGCCCACACGTCCTCGTCGTCGCTGGCGCCCGGCGCGGGATGCCAGAAGAGGCCACGTGCGGGCTCCAGGCCGCCGGTCTGCACGGTCAGGGAGTACGAGGTCCACTCGGGCCCGAAACCGGCCTCAGTGGATGTGGCGGGCTCCAGCATGTGCTGCAGGAAGCGGGCGAGGTCGTCGAGGACGGTGAAGACGCCTGCGATGCCGCACACCCCGCCCAGCAGACGGGCGGAGAAGTCGTGAGCCGTGCCTTTGAGGTGAATGCCGGTGTCCTGGTCGAGTTCGGTCGGCGCACAGCGGGCCGCGAGCTCGAGGGGCAGCGGACCGAAGCGGGTGGAGTCCATGCCCAGCGGCTGCCAGGTACGGGCGGAGGCCAGTCGCTCTAGGGTCTGACCGGATAGGTGTTCGGCGAGGTAGCCGAGGATGAGGGCCGCCCGGTCGGTGTACTCGACCGCCTCGCCCGGAGGCCGTTGGAGAGCTTCGCTCAGGACGCCGTCCCGGATCGCCTTCGGGGCGGTGCCGTAGAGGCTCTTGAGCTGGGCCCGCGCTGGGAGCCCCGCGGTATGCGTCAGCAGCTGTCGGGCGGACACCTGTCCGATCGGGTGGCCGGTCACCTCGGACCAGAAGGCGCCCAGAGGCCGGTCGAGGTCGAGGCGCCAGTCCTCCCACAGGGCTCCGATGGAGGCCCAGACGGCGAGGATCTTGGTGAGGCTGGCGACGTCGAAGACGGTGTCCGTCTGCATGCGCAGGTCGGGCTGGTCGGGGTCCAGAACGCCGACGGTGCCGCTGGCGAGGATACCGGCGGAGTTGCCGACGGCCCACACGACACCGGGGTAGACCTTGTCGCGAACCCCTTGGTCCAGCAGCGTCTCGATGCGGTCGAGGTCGATCATGGTCTCCCTGTTCGCCGTGGGGTCTCGCTCCGTCAGCGTAGTGACTGGGGACCAGCAGGTGGGGCTTCGGCACGGGTGGTTCAAACAAGCTGTCGGCCGAGTGCATTCAGAGCATCTGCGGTCGCCGAGCGCCGATAGCGGGCGGCGTTGCCGTACCCAGTTTCGCGGTAGGCCTTCAGCATGGTCGGGCTGGTACGTAGCCGGTGGAGGTAGCGGGCCCACGGTGCCGGACTGGGTGAAGTTGGTGGCCTCGGTGGCGGCGCCGAGGGCTTCGGCGAAGCCGGGGACGGGCTGGTAGAGGACGGGCAAGCCGCAGGGGTGGGTTTCGAGGGCGACCAGGCTCATGGCTTCCACCCCGGCCTGGCGTCCAAGCCCCACGACCCTCGCTTCCGTGGCAGGCATCGCGGGAATCAGCCCAGGGGCGGCACCGGCGCATTGCAGCTCCCAGCGCGCTCCGCTGCTTCTCGCCATTCCTCATTGACGTAGCACAGGGCGTGGCCGGGGCCGTCTCTGCACGTGAGAGGCACCCACTTGCTGCGCCTCGGGAAATCAGGCGCTCCGCGGTGGCGGCGGATAGGGGCCTTCGTCGCACGTCCGCTGAGGTCAGCGACTCAAGCCCGTAGCGTCTTGGGCTACAGGGCGGACCTGCCGCCAGTGGCTTGATGGCGCCCTGACGGGACTCGGCTTCGTGATGATCCATCAGTTTCTGTCAGAGCCCGCTGCTACACAAATTCCTGAGGGATGGGCCGCGCCCGCGGCCCGCCGACGGGAGGGGACACCATGTCGAAGGCGCCGGACGGCTTCCACCATGTACGCGCACACAACCGCCGTAATCCAAAGCCCAGGAGCGCCAAGCGGATGAGCGGCTGGATGATCGCCGGCCTGCTGGCCGGCGCATGGCTGTGGGGGCAGGTGTTCGGGTTCGGTGAATCGGCCGCCACTACGCCGCCGCCCATGGATCCGCACCCGGCTGCGTCCGCTCCGGTTGCTCGCTGATGGGGCGGAAGCGGCTGCGGCTGCGGGGCCCGCGCGGCGGGGCCGAGATCCTGTCGGCAGCCGTGGTGGTGCTAGCCGTGCTTGTCCTGGCCGTACGGATGGCTGCCGCGGCCGCCGACGCGCTGAAGGATGCCTGGCCGGTCCTGCTGGCTCTCGGACTGCTAGCGGGGGCCGGCGTCGTGTGGCGGTTCGTGCAGGTCGCGGGTGGACGGCGTCGTGAGGCCGAACGGCTGGCCGTCCTGCGGATCACCATGGCCGAGTTCGATGTCATGGACGACCGGCAGTTCGAGCATGCACTGCGGGATCTGTTGATCCGTGACGGATGGCCGGCCCGCCGTGTGGGCGGCGGTGGCGACCAGGCCGCCGACGTCATCGGTGACCATGCGCAGCGCGGCCGCATCGTCGTACAGGCCAAGCACACTCGGGTCGGTGGGAAGGTGGGCGCGCCGGTGATGTACGCGGTCAAGGGGACGGCCGGGCCGGCCCATAGAGCCGATCACGCTGTCGTCGTCACAAACGGCGCCTTCACCCGCGACGCCATGGCCTGGGGCGATCGGCACGATGTCCGCTGGGTCGACCGGGAGAAGCTACGGCGCTGGGCGGAAAACGGCACTGCGCTGCACGATCTCCTCGGGCTGTCCGCCCGCTCCCGCAAGGGCCGATTCAAGCGCGCGGCCTGATCGGCAGTCCCGCTCTTCATTCAACAGACTGTAGGGGGTGTGGTGTTCGACGAAGACGGGTCGCTCGACCCACTGCTGAAGTTCCTTCTGACCACCGTCCTCGTGCTGGCCGTGGCCAAGACGCTGTGGGAGTGGCTCACGGAGGACGTCAGCCGGTGGATCACCGTGGATCTGTGGGGACTGATCACTGATCACCCGTGGTGGACCGGATTCATCGTGGTTGGTGCACTGGTCACGCTGGTCCTGCTCGGCAAGCTGCTGTCCTTCCTGTTCGGCGACGACGCCTACACCTACGTCGGCGACGACGATAGCGACACGTTCGCCGCTCCGGTGGCCCCCGATTTGCTGACGTACAAGATGAAGCAGCTCTCCTCGATGAGCCCGTCGGGCTTCGAGCAGGCATGCGCAGATCTCCTGGCCCGTGACGGGTTCCGTCGCACATTGCGGGTTGGAGGCGCCGGTGACCTCGGCGTCGACGTCACCGCTCGCGACGACGAAGACCGTTTGCTGATCGTGCAGTGCAAGCAGTATCAAAACCCGGTCGGATCAGGGCACGTGCAGCAGTTCAACGGGACGGCGCGCCTCCACCACGGAGCCGACCTCCCGATCATGATCGGGCTCAACGGCTTCACACGGCCAGCGACCGACTTCGCCCAACACCACCGACTCATCCTCATGGGTCGCCCGGAACTGAAGAGGTGGGCCCACGGCCAACATCTGTACGACGTCCTTGGCATCCAGAGCACCATGCGATGACGGCAGCCCGATCATCCTCCAGCCGAAAGGACCGGAGCAGGCTCAATGTTGTTCAATCGGGGCCGCGAACTCCCCCACAGAACCTGGTGCGCAGACGGCAGTACGGACGGGTCCGAACCCGCCTGTACAACAGACCGCGATCAAGACCGAGCAGCGGGGAGGCTTCGCGGACCGCATCGTCTGGACTGGCAACCGCTGATCCGCGCTACTGAAGGCCGGCTACCTCCGTGGGTGGGTGAACCAAGAGGCGATCGAGGCCTTGTACCCGGCAGGCATGGGCAGTGCGCCGATCTCATCACGGTGGAAGAGACCGACCTTCTTGTGTTCGTGGCTCAGGGTTGGCGGATGGTCGGGCGTGAGGACCGTGCAGCCGTAGGTGACGATCAGGACGCGGCGGCCAGGGAGCGGCTCGTAGATCCAGGTCCCGCCCTCCAGCTGCGGGCCGGTTGCGACCATCCAACCCGTTTCCTCCCGGAACTCCCGTTCCAGGGCCAGGGTGGGACTCTCGTCGGCGGGATCCGATCCACCACCCTCCAACCCGATCTCTAACCAACCACCAGGCAGTTCCCACTCCGCTCGCTCGTTATGCAGGAGCAACACCCTGTGCTGGGAATCAAGGGCGACACCCTTGACGGACACGGGCCACAGCGAGGACTTGTACATAGGGCATCCAAGGAGACCGGAGTCGGTTTGGCTTCGGAACCTACCACCTGCAGCCTGGCCCCGAGTCGAGGTGCTGCCCTTGACCCTGGGCTCTTGATCACGGGGATTGCTCGCGAAATCGCAGACCTACAAACCAGTGCGGTCCCCGGCAGGGGCCCGCCGCTGGGGCGCCAGTTCGGCGAACATCGCCGAACGGGCGGTCATCGACTTCCACCAACTTGCCCCGGCGCCCAGGCGATCGGCAGGTAGCCGGGCGGGAGAGCCCCTCGGATGGTCACCCGCCCGGCCCGAGCGCGGCCCGGACGCAACCGTCCGCGCGCAGCAACCGGGAACGGGCAGTACGGGCCCACGGGCCACCGGTAGCGTGGGGACCGGCTGGACGAGTGAAGGGAGAGCGCCTTGAGCGAGTGGCTGGCCGCCTTCGCGGGGGAGAGCTCGGCGATCGGGGACCTCGCCAGGGACGCGGCGCCGGATCCCGGGTGGCCGCAGGGCCCCGACGAGCTCGGGGTGTTCCGCGAGCACGTGGAGGACCAGGGCGCCGTGGAAGCGGCTCTGGAGGGGCTGGAGCAGGCCTGGGAGCAGTACGAGGTGTGGAGCTGAAGCGCCGGCGCGCGAAGGCGGGGAAGCCACGCCGCCGGAAGAGTCCACCGCGGCCGCCGGGTCCGCGCTGCCCGCGGTGCCCCTCGACGTACGTGCGGGTGTGGGTGCCCGGCCCCCAGGTCGAGGTGCTGGTGGACGTGGCCAGGCCGGCGGCCGGGGTGCTGGAGGCCCAGGTCCACGCCGACGACATTCCCCGGGCCGGTGAGCGGTGGATGGCGATGTGCGCGCTGTGCGAGGCGGATCTGGGGTACCGGCCGCGTCAGCACGGCCGGCCCGCCTACGCCGCGGCGGTGGCCGCGATCGAGGAGGGGCCCTGGCCCCGGGCACGGGACTGGCAGGTCGCCGATCTGGACACGGACTTCTTCGCGACCGCGCTGCAGCGGCGGATCGACGCGTACGACGAGGAGCTGACGGGCGAGCCCGTGTTCGGCTACGGGCGCTCCCGGGAGTACGACCCGCCCGGCCGGGGCGGTCTCGAACGTGGTCAAGGCGTTGACCACGAGCCGTCAGAAACGCCGCCGAACGCGGGTGGTCAACGCGTTGACCACCCGCCGAACGCGGAAGAGGCGGTCCAGGCGATGTTGGCCGCGCGCGCGGCGCAGACGGCGGCGCTGGAGATGCTGGAGGTGGCGCTGCGCGCGGAGTACGTACCGGGCGGCGGGCGGGACCTGTCGCGCCAGGCGGCGCCCGCGATGTCGCGCCCGCTGGTGCTGCGGGCCCTCGCCGGAGTCCTTCAGGAACAGGCCGAATAGACCCTCCTCTGGGCATTCCCCATATCACCCCGCAGCGGCTTCGGGCCGCCTTCGGCTAATTCCCTGATTTCTCCTTCCGGAGCGCCTCGAAGCGGATATGGTCATCTCGCTAGACCCTCTGCCGCGTGGCGCGTTGGGTGGTGCCCCTGGACAGGTAACTCGGGAATTCAGATACCCGGGTGCCGCCACCAGGGGTACGCATCCGGTGTGCTCCGAGCAGGAGGAAGGGCATCCATGGATGCCGAGCACGAGGCGAGCGGTCCTCGCCGGCGGGATCGATGGAAGCGGGTAAGGACCCGTAGCCACCTGGCAGTTCGCGCCGCGACTCCGTACGTGGAGCTGCTCGCCGCCGTCACGACGCTGGTCGTGACGCTCCGGTAGCTGGCCGGGCCCGTTTCAGTCGGGCCCGGCCAGCCGTCCGGGGGTGAGGTCCGTCGCGGTTGTCCGCGGCGGACCTTCGCCGTTACGAGCGTCGTAACGCGGGCTCGTAAGCTGTGACACATAAGAGTGTACAGGGGCGACAATCCTCGGCGCCGTACGCTTGTTAAATCTTCCGTGGATTCTTATGTGGTGAACCCATTTCAATGGTTCCCGTGGATATTTGGTTCGTCAATGCTTCCCGTGGATATTTGGTTCGTGACGTATGTTCGTGACGTATGTTCGCGGCGTTCCTGGAAGATACAATCGGTGCTTTGTCGGGGCCGGTTTGGTCCACCGTGTCTCCGGTAGGCGCTCTGCGGGTCGTACAGCACCTCTCCATACGCGTACCGCCTGCTCGGAGGGGGGTCACCTACTAACGCTAGTAGGTGATACGTCGGCTCCCCGGCGCTGCCGGCGCCGCGGCCCTGCGGGTGGCCACCCCTCAACGTTTGAGGGGTGGCCACCCGCAGGGCCGCCAGAACGGCGATTCTGTCAGCGACTGCCAGAATATCGACCCACAGAAAGGCCCCGTGCGCGGCCGAACGCGGAGTGGCCGGTGCGATGGGATCTCCGTCACGCGGGAGGTCGCCAACGGGTCGCGTGCGGCTTCGCGGCCCTCCGGAGCCCGGACGAAGCCGCCACGCTCCCCCGCCAGCGGCCCGCTACACCCCCATTCGGGCTTGTGTCGCGCGGTTAGGGTCCCCTTACCTCCTATTCCTGTAAGAGTGCGAGGTAGGGTACGGAGCTTCAGGTGACCCGGCGTCAGCAAGGATTCAGGCCTTGAACGTTAGCGAAGGTAACGACGGTGAAGTGCCCGAGCCACGCTCCGAAGCCCAGACGGCACCGGCCGCGCACCAGGTCGACTTCCCGCCGGTGCAGAACGGCGTCGACTACCTGGACAGCGTCGCCGACCAGCTGCGCTCCGGACAGCCCAGTCCGCGGAACCTGAAGTACGCCGTCCTGCACCTCCAGGCCGCCGCCGAAGTCCTGCTCAAGGCGCGTCTGGTGCAGGAGCACTGGAGCCTGGTCTTCAAGGACCCCGGCACCGCCAAACGCGACCGGTTCGAGGCCGGCGACTTCGACAGCTGCACCACAACCGGAGCCATCGGCCGGCTGCGCGACATCGCCGGCGTCGCCGTCGGCGACAAGCCCGCCAAGAGCCTGGCCATCCTCGCCAAATGGCGCAACCGCCTGCAGCACTACGGACTCACCGCCCCCGCCCCCGCCGTCGAGGTCACGGCCGCCCAAGTCCTGGACTTCCTGGTCGCGTTCGTCCACGACGAACTGCTGCCCGCCCTGCCCGGGCCCGAGGCCGCGGAGGCCGCCGCCGACCTGGAGTCGGTCGGCACGAAGGTCCGCAGCATCACCAGCTACATGGCCGCCCGGCTCAAGCGCCTGGCCGACGAGCTCAAGGACGCCGCGGACCGCACCGTGATGTGCCCGGTCTGCGACCAGTGGGCCCTCATCCTCGGCAACCCCGCCATCGTGATGGACTGCCGCTTCTGCCACACGACCTGGCCCAACGCCGTCCTGGCGCTGGAGGAGTACTACGAGGTCAACCTGCTCGACGCGAACGTCCAGGACTGCCCCGAGTGCACCCAGCACACCCTGGTCGTCGAGTCGGTAGGCACCGTAGCCGCGCCCGGGGCAAGCAGCTCCGTGTGTTTCTGCTGCGGCACGAACTTCGAGGTGGCCGCGCAGTGCACCGACTGCTACAACGTCTTCATCCCCGACCCCGTCGAAGACCACGGACTCTGCGGGAACTGCTGAGAGCCCCGCACATCCACCGCGCGGCGAACGGGCCCCCGGCCCGCCCGCCCGCACCCGCACCCGCACCCGCACCCGCGACAAGGGAGCCCCGCCCTCTACCCCGACCTCGACACCCCACCACCGCGTGCACCGCCCACTCGACGCAGTGCACGCCCAACGGCAGGAACCGACGTGCCCGACGTGTCCGAGGCCGAGATCATCAACGCCGAACTCGTCGAAGACCTGACCGTGATGCCGGCGACCGTCACTCCGACCGCACCGTCGTACGCGCTCACCCGCCACACCCTGCTCGGCCCTGGCGAGCCCCCGCCTCTCACCGACGAGGCGTCCCAGTTCACGGAGATCGGCTTCAAGGTCCCCAAGGACGTGAAGCGGCGCGCGAACGAGGGCGGCGCCCGCAACACCCACGTCAACCGGAAATCCAGCCGGGCCCGCTTCAACCGGGGGTGAACCGGAGCAGTCCGCGGCCTCATCCTGAAGTACCTGGTCAAGGTGCTGACCGCGATCAACGAGACCACCAACCTCCTCGTGCCTCATGTCCGCCTGGACACCGAGGGCGTGTGGGTGTGGACCGCGAAGTCGAGGACGCGCCGGAGCGGTAAGGCCCGCCGGCGGTTCATCCGCGACCGCCCCGACTTCCAGCTCACCTTCCTTGTCGGGGGTGATGACGATTTCTAATGAGCAGCCGAGTCGTCGTGGGGGTCCGGGCGGCCAATCGTCAGCAGCCACGGTTCGGCAGAGTTCTGAAAGCCACACCCGGGCCCCCTGGGTGGGCCAACCATACGAAGGGCTCGCCCAGTCCCGTGGAAGAACGTAGGGAGTTCTGAAGCTTGGCTCATTCCTGAGCAGGAGCTGGACTGCGGCCATCATCGATCAGCTCGGCAAGAGCGGGATGGCGGACCGCCCATGCCCTGTAAGCAGCTGTGAGAGCCTGCTGCTGCCTCGGGTTGCCCCGGCGGTGTCCCTCGGCGCTTGGCATGATGAATCGGTGCCAACGCTTGGGCACCGCTCGCAACATGCTGGCCTGCGCCTCAGCAAGACGTAGGTGCCGGTCGAAGTCCTCACTCCAGTCCGCGTCGGTGGCCAGGAACTGCCTACGGATCGCGACCACGAACGGGACCATCGCCGAGAACCGGTCCGGGCTCGCCATGACCGCTCTCTCGACCACCAGGCTCAGCGCGGGCCACTGCAGTGACCGGTCGAGCCTCGAACCCAAGTAGCACAGCGTGTGGGCGTAGTGCAGCATCGCCTTCAGCGTGTCGCGTGCCTGCTCGATCTCAGCGCTTCCAGCATCTGCCACCGCGGCGCGCACCGCATCGAGGTTCACGAACGCCAGATCGCGGGCCGTGAGGGTGTCATCGAGGTCAAATCCGAGGTTGTCGATCGTGTCGATCACCTCGTCATCGCTCGGCGTGCCACCGAGCAGCAAGGTGAACAGCACCGTGAACGCGAACCGCATCGACTCCGCCGCGTCGGCGGAGGAACGCCCGAACGCATTCGCGCGCTTGAGTGCCTCGACCCACGCTCGCACTGACGCACGTCTGCCGGCCCGGCCGGTCAGGGCATGGGCAAGACGTTCGGCGTCCTCACTGATGGAGCCGCACGCATCCCGGTCGAGCAGGCCGAGGAAGACAAGATAGCTGGCGCGCAGGCGGTCGACCTCGACGTATCGGCCCGCCCACAGCAGTCTGATGCGCACCTCGTCGAACGAAGCCTTCGCTCCGGCGAACAGCAGGGGACGCGCTTCGAGCAAGGCGCGCACCGCGTCGGCTTGGATGGCCGCGTCCGGGGGATGCACGGAGACGGACCCCGGCACGCCCGACCGGTGCGACTGCACCGGAGGCTGGAGGCATCCCTGTTCGCGCCACCGCTCGATCTGACGTGGTTGCACTTTGATCACTTCGGCCAGCTCGCGGTCGGCACGGCTGTAGTCGCGGGTCACGGTCGCCAAGCCAACAGCATGTACCCGTGATCATGCAGGAGTCCCCGAGAAGCCGATTGCGACTCTGGATCCATGACTACGCGCCGTGTACCGAATCTCCGCCCCAGAGCTATGACCACCCTCGTGGTTGCCGGGTTCGGCCACCCACCCGTGATTGCGACGGTCGGCCTACTGCTGCTCAGTACCGTTGCTCTTGCCACACTGCTGCTCAGCACCGACGACCGGACCGTCCCCCAACGAATCTTGCTGTTGGCCTGCGTCCTGCTGCGCGCCGACCCGCGCACCGCGCTGCTGCCCGGTGGGCAAGCGTGTGCGGTCCGTCCCGGTCCAGGCGCCACTAGGCCGACGCCGCGGTGAGCGCGACGAGCTCGCGGACACCGGCGACGCGCGGGTATCGGGTGTGGAGTTCGGTGACGATCCGCCTGATCGGGGGCCGGTCGCGAACTTCCGAGCGGGCTACCCGGGCGGCCTTGAGGAGCTCGGCGGCGGCCTGCTCAGGCTTGCCCCGTTGGAGCCAGGCGCGCCCCAGGTCAGTGTGCATTCTGCCCTTGCGCTCTGCGGTGGCGAACTGGCCCGGGTGCAGGGTGCGGCCGGCTTCGAGGGCTTTGCCGGCGTCGCCGAGGGCCCAGTGCACGCCGACGGCGTACAGGTTGATGGCGGCCGGGGTGATGGGGAACAGGCGGCCGGGCGGGGGCTGGCTGGGGAGGTCACGCGCGGCCCGGGCCGCTTCTCGAATCATGGTCAGAGCCTGGTCTCGGTCGTCGGCGATGGCCGCGGTGTACGCGGTGGAGGCGAGCATCTGTGCGTACGCGGAGACCTGCGCGTCCGTGTTCAGGCCGGTGGCCTCGATCCGCGCAACCGCGGCTTCCACATGGCGTTGCGCGGCGGCCTCCTGTCCCTGGTGGCGCAGGACTGCGGCGAGCTCGCGGGCGGCGGCCGCCGCCGCGAGGGGTGAGCCGGACACCTCGGCGTACGTCGCGGCCCGGGCTGCGGTCAACCGGGACTTGCTGTACTCGCCCAGCTTGTTGAGGACGGTAGCGGCGAGGGTGTAGGCGGAGGAGAGTCGGGCGTAGCCGAATTCGCGGCGGGCAGCGGCGGCGTGGTGGGCATCGCCGAGCAGGCCGGGCAGCTGCTCAAGGAGACGGGTGTGGTGTCCGGCGTCGAAGAGCGCGCGCGGTGTTGAGGCGCGTGTCGATGGGGACCTGGGATCCGCTGGGGTCGGGCGTGGCGCCCAGGGCCGCGTCCAAGCCGCCGAGGAGGCTGAGGGGTGCGGCGAGGCCCACGGCGGCGATGACGGTACGGCGGCGCATCGGGTGCTCCTCGGCAAGCAGCGGATCTGCAGGAACTCGAGGCTTTCGTTGTGTGGTCACGCCGCAGTCTCCAACGCGATTTGGGCCCCAGGCAGAACCGGGAGCCGGTCTGCCAAGTCGGCCGGGCCGAGGGATGCCAGGGCCCACAGGGCACTGACTCGGCGGCCGGAGGACCAAATGCTGGTCTCCGGTGTCAGGAACGGGATGACGCCGATCCCCTCGGCGAAAAAGGGGCTCTCGTCCAGGTAGCCCATGCCGCCGGGTCCGCAAAGATACTGGCGGGCGCCGGCGGCGGCGGTGAGGTCGGCGAGCCGTTGGGACCGGCCGGGCCGGGCGGGGAGTTCGCTGCTGCGGAGAATCTGGCCCTTCCAGCCGACCAGATCTAGCAGGCTACGTGTGGAAGCCTCGGCGACGGACGCGGTCCGCCCGGTTTCGAACGCGGCTGATACCGAATTCAGAGCCTGCGCGAGGGCAGACCAGTACGGGCTGGCTCCGTAGTGCTGTCGCAGCATCGACTCGGTCCGGCGCCGGGCGAGGTCGGCATCAACGATCAGAGCCTCGCTGATGACTGTCTGGCGTCCACGGGGCAGGTGGGTGGGGATGGAGAGCCACTGAGTCCGTTCCTGGTCGTTCATGGCAGCCAGCCGGGTGCGGTGCTGGTAGTCGCGGCGGGTGAACTGGACGTCGTCGAGCACGACCCAGCTGTCCGCCGCGAACAACTTGGCCAGTGTCGTCAGCCTCGGGAACAGGTTGGGCTGGTGGATGGCACACAGCCCACCCGGAGCCGGGGAATCAGGAGATGAGGCGGCTGGTGAAGCCTTCGCTAATGAGGGATTCGTACGCGTCATGCACGTCCTCCGGGACTTCCTGGGCGATAGCGAACCCGTTCTTCGGATATTCGATCACCCGTTGGAGATCACCGACGAGCATGTCGAGGACGAGCTTCTCGTCTCCGATGCTCTTGAGGTAGTCGTCCAGCTCTAGCGGCTCCGAGGCACAGATGATCTCGACCTCGGGCCACAGCTTGCGGGCGGTGGCGAAGGACCGGCGCTCCATATACGGCTTGGAGACCAGCATGACGGACTTCGGGATGATGCCGTTCGCGGCCAGGAGTTCGCGGCTGAGGGTGATGTTCTGGCCGGTGTTCGCGGCGTTCGGTTCGACAAGGATCGCCTCGTCGGGGACACCGAGTTCGAGGGCGTGCTCGCGGAAGTGAACCGCCTCGCCGCGGGGGAACCGGACCCGGGTGGTGGGGCTGTTCCCGCCGGTGAACACGAGGACTGGGAAGAGGCCGGCGTGATACAGGTCGGCCGAGGCTGCGGCGACGCCGAGGTCATGACTGCCTAGTCCGATGGCGACGTCCACCGGGGCCAGGGCGTGGCCCACCTGGTGGAAATCCCAGATCAGCTTGGCCTTGCGCCACTGGTCCTCGGTGATCGTCTGCTGGATGTCCGTCACGCGCTCTTCTCCCTGGTCACCGTCGTCGGGGGCGGGTGGCCCCCCTCGCTCATGGCCCTGATGCCCTCGATACTGGTCAGCTGGTGGCTGAGGCCGAACTGCCCGGCCAACTTCGCCGCTTCGTCGAGGACGTGAAGGCCATCATCGCGGGTGGCCGGGTCGGACAGCAGGATGTGGCCATGGGCAGTTTCCAGGCGGACCCGCTGCATCGGCGCGTCGGTGGCTGCCGTTCTGCGGGCAATCCCGATGAAGTGCAGAGCGTTGGTCAGGTCGCCGGCGCCCCGGTGGGCGAGGGCGAGTTTCTGGTGGGCGACTGACCAGTCCTCGGGCTCAGCTAGGTCTTCGAACTCCCGGGTCGCGGCGAGCATGACGCGGGAGGCGTAGGTGTGGTTGCCGTCCTTACTCAGGGCTGTTCCCACCCACAGCCGGGCCCGGGCTCGGTCGCGGCGGGAGAGGCGGTCGTCGACGGCGAGGGATTCGTACTGCTGGGCGGCGATCTCCAGCCTTCCCGACATCTCCGCGATGACAGCCAGGGACAGGTCGAGCTGGGCGATCCGGCGGGGAATCTCTAACTGCCCGAACAGCGTCTTGGCCAAGGCGTAGGAGTGCTGGGCCGATAGCGGGCCGATCACGGCCCCCCGGTCACGTTGGAGGTCGCCCAGCAAGGCGGTTGAGCGGGCGAAGAGGTAGAGGCCTTTGTCATCGAGCGTGGTCGGTGTAAACCGTCCGAGCCAACGGTTGATCAGGCTGTCGGCGAAGGTGAAGTCCTGCCGGGAGAGGGCCACCACGGCCCGGTCGAGATCGTCGGTCCACGATTCGTACTCCCAGGCCAGCGGCCCGCTCGTCGTGACTCTGCGGGCAGAGGCGGCGGGAGTGGTTCGGCCGGCTTCGGACAGGAACGTCTCGAAGCGGAGGTGGGCGGCGGCATCGCCGCGGGCCAGAGCGGTATCCAAGATCGCCTGGGTGTCCTGGCGAGGCTCGGTCGCGGCCAGGAGTTTCTCCCACTTGGAGATCGTCCTGATGCTGACGCCGAGATCGCCGGCGAATGCTCGGACACTCAGCCGCAGCGCGAAACGCAGGGCTCGGGCCTCCAGGCCGGTCCAGTGGTGCACGGTCGCCACACGTCGCTCCCTTCCTGCTGCCATCGAAGCACGGTCCGCACCAGCGGGGGGACGCAAGTGCAACGGAAGTACAACAGGCGTCCATTTCCGTGGTGGTGGACCAGGTCCAGGCTGAGAAGTGCCACCAGCCGACGGACCTTGGGATGGACAACCGGGATGGAACCCCTTACCGAGCATCGCGGCGTCAGCGGTCCAGTCGTCTACGGCTACCTCAGGGTGGTCCGGGTCTCCCCGGCGCGCCAGACGGCACTGAGCGAGGCTCTGGCCGAGTACTGCCGCCAACACGAGCTCAAGCTCTCGGGGGTGTTCACCGACCGGGAAGCCGGCAGCGGGCCGTCGATGGCGTTCACCGGCCTGATCGACGTCCTGGAGCTGCCCGACACCTACGGCGTCGTTCTCCCTGCCGCCTCCCACCTGGGTCCCAAGGGGATAGCTGCACCGAAGGAGGCCCGGATCGTGGCGGCCGGAGCCCGGCTGCTGCTGGTTCGAGGCCGCGATGGGCGCCGCCCGGACCGCCACAGTGCGGCCGGGCTGGGACCGGCGCCGGTGCGTCGCTTCGGTCCAGTCCCCACTCCAACACCGGTCACCGGGAGGTGAAGCACGATGCGTGACCAGAGGCGGTGCCTATTCGGTCTGCTGCCCGAGCAGAGCTCAGCTCGTACGGTCCGCGGCAGGGGCCCAGTAGGTCGGTTCCAGCATTTCGCCCGGCCAGTCCGGCTGAGTAACCGGACCTCGCGGCCCCATCTGTTCGAAGTACGGGGCAATGTCGTACACGGGCGTGCCGTCGACTGCGTCGAGGTCGGTGACGTGCAAGTCGCGCCCGACGACCTTGAGGAGGCGGGGGAACGACGTCGCGAGCTGGTTGGGCCGGCGGTGGTTGCGGTGGACGAACGTTCCGGTCTCCGGCCAGCGTGCATCGCCGCGCGGGCTGCGGGCATGGAGCTGGACGTCGTCCGGGGAGGCCTGGTCGAAGTGCCACACGATTACGAGGTGGGAGAAGTCCTCGATGCCCTGGAGCGTTTCGAGCGGGAACCGGTCGTCGAGGCGGATCACCGATTCGACTCCGCCCTGGTAGTCGTCGGCGACGGTCATGTGGCCGCCGACGACGGTGGCGATCTGTGTGATGTTCAGGGTGGCGGGCACGGTGTTCCCCCGTCTGCCGCACCGGCCCGCTCGAGGCTGCCGCGGCTGTGTGGTGTGTTGGCCCGGTCAGCCTACGTCGCGCAAGACGGTTCGGGCCCGCTGGTCGAGGTCTTGTGCGGTGCGGCCGCCGCGGCCCTTGATCGGGGAGAGCGTGCTGCGCATGCGGGTGACGGTGTCGCGGGTTCGGGCGGACTGGATTCCAGCCATCGCGTCCAGGGCCTGGGTCCAGGTCGTGATGGCCGCATCCAAGTGTCCCTGGCGAGCCTGGACTTCGCCGAGGTATCCGAGGGTCACGGCGTGGGTGCGGGCAAAGGGGAGCGCGCGGGTGCGGACGCTGCGCTCGAATGCGGCTTCGGCGCCCTTGAGGTCGCCGAGGTCGCGCAGTGTGGCGGCGGTTTCGTGGGCGAGGGAGGCTTCGCCGAAGAACCAGACGCGGCTGGGCTCGTCGTCTCCGGCCTGAGCTCGACCGAGGTCTCGCTCTGCCTGGAGGAGCGCGGTCGCGGCTTCCTTGCTGCGGCTGTCGGCGGCCAGGGCGCGGGCGTGGACGACTCCGATGAGGGCCTTTTCGCGCCAGCTCGCGTGGGTGTAGCGGTTGTCGGCGAGGGAGGCGGTGGACAGCCGAACGGCCTGGGCGGGCTGGTTGAGGTCTACGGCCTGGTGGGCCATGGCCCGAAGGACGTGGCCGGCGAGCGGGGCGTCCCGGGCCTCTTCGGCGAGTTGTGTGGCGAGGGTGAACCAGTGCAGGGCGACGGGGTGTTCTCCTGCGTCGAAGGCGGTCCATCCGGCGACGTAGGCGAGCTCCCCGGCTGCCGAGGTCATGGAGCGGCGGACCTCTTCCGAGGGGAAGCGTCCGGCGAGGTACTGCGCGACGTCGGTCCGCAGGTAGGCGACGAGTGCGGTGCGGCCGGCTCCGCGGCCGCCGCGTTGCTGGTCACGGCGGGAGAAGAAGGCGGTCATCTCGCGGACGCTTTCGACGTCCTGCACGGTGACGGTGTGCGCCGCGACCGGTGTGCGGGCTCGCGCGCGGTCGGAGGCCTCGCTCCACCAGCGGGTGGTGGGAATTGCCAGGCCGGCGACGGAGTATGCCGAGCCGGCCAGTACGCGCCGACGGTCCATGTCCAAGTCAGTGCTCCCGAGGTCCACCAGGGTCGTCAGAGTGTCGGCGCTCCACTGGGGTGGCCGCGGGTCGGGTCCCTCAGTGTCGGCGAGGCCGATGTCGGTGAGGGTCACGGTGCGGCCGAGGCCTTGCGAGAGCGTCGCGGCCAAGATAGACGGCGCGCGGCCGCTCGGGCGCACGCCGGCGATCCATCGGGCGATGTGCGACTGCGTCAGGTTCCGCAGCTCGGCGGCACCGTTCTCCGCTGCCACGACGCTCATGCGGGCGGCCAGACGCCCCTGCGACAGGCCCAGTTCCCGCACGACGGCTTCCAGCCGGAGGTTGCGCGTGCGCTCCATGGTGCGCCCCCGTCTCCGAAACGATCTTTCATTACGTTCATTGACCCCGCGCTATCGACGGGATACCCACCGGGCCGCGAACGCGGTTCTCTCGTGAAGACGATATTCCTCCAACGCCCCCTGGGTGCGCGGAAATCGTCGACGCCATCCCCATGGGTGCGCGGCAACTGGCGCCTCTGGTGTGTGGCCGGCGAGGAGAAGCCCCCTGATGAACCACTCGGCGCCGGTGGCGCCTTGCCTTCGTGGACACCACCAGTCGGCCCCGTGCGTGAGGGAGCAGACCGGACGGCTCAAGGAGAACGCGTGATGAGCGAATCCCCTGCCCTCTCTCCCCCGGGCTGCGAACCGGCGGTGGCCTGCTTCAAGGCCGTGTTCCCGGCCACCCAGTCCGCGATCGGGCCCGTGCGGCGCCGGCTGCGCGGCTGCCTGGAGAGAGCCGGGCTGGCCCAGATCGCGGACGACGTGGCGTTGGCCGCGAGCGAGCTGATGACCAACGCGGTCGTGCACGGATGCCACGGCCTTCCGTCCACCTGCAAGGTGACCCTCACCGCGGAGTGGACCGGCAAGAGGCTCCGCGTGGCAGTGGACGACCCCTCCGACGCTCTGCCCGCCGAGCAGGAAGCGTCGGCCTACCGGGCCGGTGGGCGCGGTCTGACTCTGGTGGACGCGCTCAGCCACCGGTGGGGGGTGGAGCCCGGCTCCCGCGGGTGCGGGAAGTCCGTCTGGCTGGAGCTCGACCTGTTCGCCGCCGAGGAGCGTGTCGCATGAACCTTCGTACCCTGACCGCCGCTCGCCGCGCCCCGGGGCGCAGACCGACTGCCGTGCGTTCAGCGGCTGTCGCGGCCCGGGAGACCTGCGAGCTGCTGTTGGCCGAAGACGCTGCGGTGGTGAAGAGCGACCAGGACGTGCGTGATCTGCGCCTGCGCCTGCGGCGCCACCTGAAACGGCTCGGGTCCGTGGCGGCCGGCGCCCGCCCGGCCCAGCCCAGCCTGGCCCGCCTGGTTGAGACGGCACGCCGCTCCGCCGCCCAGGCGCCTCCGGCCGGGCTCGGGGAGGCCCAGGCCTACCTGCGGCGGCTGGCTGGGGAGGTGAAGGCGGTCCTGGCCGAGATGGGCCGGTGCGGGCTGGTGTGCGTGCACCCGCGGGAATGCCCTCCCGCTCACGCCCCGGACCGTGCCGCCGCCCACATCCGCAAGGACTTCCCCGACATCGGATGCCGCCTGTTGTGCAACGGCTTCCTTTCCTTCGACGACACGGGCGGGCTGGCGCCGGATGGAAGCGTCGATCCGCCCCACAGGACCGGTCACGCTGTGCCCCGCTGATCCGTCCGATGCAGCACCTCCCACTCACTCCGTTTTCGTGAAGGACGTCATGGCTACCACCGTCGGCGCACGCCCGCGCCCGCAGTTGAGCGAGACCGCGCAGGTCGTGCTGCTGCAGTGCGCGTTCGGCCGCTACCGCGATGAGGAGGAGCTCCCTGCCGTCGAGGCCGTGGCCGCCGCGTTGCGGATACCGCATCAGGTGGCGGACAAGGCCCTGGATGAGCTCGTCCTGGCCGGTGTCCTGGAACCCCGTTGGCAGGGCCGGCATGTGGTCATCTCGCGCGCCCTGTGGCCGTTCCCGGTGCGTCGGCCTACCCCCGCCGCCGAAGCCGTGGCCCGGCGCATCATCCACGAGGCCACCGCGCCCCGGACTCCGGCCGTAAACGAGCTGCCCTCCGACCGGCAGTTGGCCGCCATGTACTGCGTGAATGTGGACGTCGTCCGCGAGGGACTGCGGCTGGCGGCGATGCGGGAGGCCGTCGCGCTCGTTCCCGGCCGCCCGGCCACCGTCATCCGACCGCTGCCCGCGGCTCGCCAGGCCTCGGCCGGAACGGTCGGCCGATGACCACCCTCGCGCGTACGCAGCCGGCCGAGGCGCCCGCCGCTCCCGTTGTGGCACCCTTCACGGACGCTGCCCCAAGCCAGTCCCTGGACGCCCGGAACCGTCTTGACGACATCCTGCGGGGGTTAGCGGGCGTGCCCGTCCCGGAGGAAGGGGCACGCCGAGCGGCCCGGGTCGCCATGCTGCGGGCCCGCCTGGAGCAGCTCGGCGGCTGGCTCATGGCTCTGCCCGACCAGCCCGCCAGGACTGAAGTTATCGATCAGGTGGTCCGATGGCGGTCCGTCGAACCCCGCGATCCGGCAAGGCCCGACCCCCGGCTCGTCGCTGCCCTTGAGAACGTCGCGGAGCGGGCCGAGCGTTACCTCAACGCGCACGCCGTCGGCCTTGCCTACGCCGTGGTGGCGCCCGGCGCCGATGACCGCGCGGTCCTCGCCGTCCTGGAAGACACCGCCCACCGCTTCTGCGGGCAGGCCCCGCTGTGGCGCTACGACCACGAGCCGGCCCCCGGCTACGTACGGCCCGCGCTGCGCTCGGTCCTCGAACTGGCCGAGAGCCGCCGAATCCACGTGCTGGTCATCCCGTCCCTGGACCACCTGCCCCCCGCCGATCCGCAGGACGAAGACAGCATCTGGACGCTGCCGAGGATCTGGGACCGGCTGCGCGCCCACGAGATCCGCCTGGTGACGGCCGACCACGGCGCTCCCCTCGCCGACCACGATGTGGAGGAACGGTGCTGACCCGCCACCAGCCGTGGACCGAGGCCAATCCGGCCGTAACCCCGGGCGCCGACTTCGTCGTCGAACCCGCGCGACCCTTCCACATCCCCAGCCTGCGAGCCCACCTGCAGTTCCACCTAGAGGTGTGCCCCGGGGCGGCGCAGTGCCGGGAAGCGGCCGCGCTGGAAGCGCATCTCTCCGCCGGGCTGTCCGGGATGTGGGTGCTGACTCACACGCCCACCGGGTACGTGGTAGGGGCCGCGTGCCTGAGCGTGAGGCTGAGCGGGGACGGCATCGGCGTCCTCCATGTCCATCACCTGCTCGCCGAGCCCACGTGCGCGGACGACCGGCCGCAGGACCTCCTTCTCGCCTGGTGCACGCGCTGGGCCGCGCACCGGCCGGCCCGCGTCCGCGAAGTGCACGTCCACACCCAGTGCCTCCTCGCCCGCCGACTCAAGCCCCACCACTCTTTCATCGGCAGCACCACGCACACCCACCACGACGGGCGCGTGGTCCGCACCGACCGGCACCACCCCAACCTCCACCCCACTCTGCCCGCCATGGTCACCGAACAAGAGCCCTTGACGCTGGAGTGGGCCCTGGAGGTGACCCCGCTCGTCCCCGAGGACAAGGGTGCGCTCGTTCAGTTCCTCGACGAGGCCGACAGTGCGGTCCGGGCCGACGACTACCCCGGCGAAGGGGATCCCAGCCGCAGCCACGGATTCAAGGTGTTGGCTGGCGGGCGTCTCGCCGCTGTCCTCACCGCATGCCTGCGCCTGCCCGCGCGCACCCGCGCCGTTGCCCCGGCCACCAGCAGGCAGGAGGCTTTCTTGTACCTGGACCGGCTGGTGCTCTGGGATGAGCCCGGCTGCCTGGACGTGCTGATGGAGGTGAGCCGTTGGGCCGCGCGCCGTGCCCGGCACGAACGGCTGCCGTACGTGCAGGTACGCACAGGCTCCCGTAACCAGGTGGCGCAGCTCACTGACCTCGGCTGGCGCACCCGCGGGATCAACACCGGAGGCGACGGCCTCGTGTGGCTGCTGCAGCTCGACGTCCGCCACAGCGACGCCCCCTCCCGCTCGTCCCACTCGTCGGGAGCCGCCCTGTGAGCATCATCTTGGCCCCCGCGGCGCTCGACCTCGCGCGGACGGTGTGTCCGGCCGGCACGGAGATCCAGGCACCGCCCATCGTGGGCTCTGCCGTGATCGGTACCCCGGCCTGGCCGTTCATCGCCAGCCGCACCACCGAACAATCGCTGCCGGGAACCTTGATCGTCCGTCCGGGAGCGGAGGGCCTGGGCCTCGGCTACGAAGCCGACGAGGGCGAGGGGGAGCAGGACCGGGATCGCGACGGCGCTCTGTGGGCACGGGTGTCCACAGACCTGTCCGGTGCCGGGACAGTCGAAAATGCGATCCCGCATCCCTACCGGCAGCGGGCCTTGATGGACGGGCTCCTGTGCCAGGTCTGTACGGGCGGGCCGGAACGCGACGAGCGGGAGCGCTACCTGTTCGTGGTGCCCGACGGGCCCCCGGACCGGTCTGCCCAGCCGGCGGACTGGGCAGAGCGGGCACGGGAGGCGACACCGCCGGTGTGCCTCGCGGACGCGGTGAAGTCGGCGGCCGGCTGTCCCCGTCTGGGGCGCGCCACGGCTCTGTGGGTGCGACGGCCCGTCCTCTACGGAGTGGCTGGCTTCGGCTACCGCCCGCTCGACGGCACCCGCCGCCGCCTCACGAAACCGGTCTCGTATGAGAACCCGGCCTTGGCCTGGGTCGTAGCCCATCAGATGGTCCGGCGCCTCGAAGAGGTCACCGTCGACTGGGAACTGACCGAGTACCTCCGCTCACTGCACGCCGCCGCCTGGCCGACGACGCGCCGCTCCTCCCTGCAGACGGCCCCGGCTGGGGAGCTCTCGGTCACGCGAGGCTCCTGCCCGGTAGCCGCCGCCCCGGCCGGGGGCCACCGGCTGGCCCTGAGTGAAGGAGTGCGCTCATGACCGGTGCCCGCACGCTCGCCCCCCGTGGTGCCCGCACCCGGGCGGCAGCTACATGGCAGGTGCGCTCCTACCTCGCTGCCCGCCGCCCGGGCGGCTTCCTCCTCCCGGTGCCGTCCGTCTTCGAGGACAACATCGCTCACCTCTCGTCCAGGACCGGGCTTCCGGCGGACGAGGTGCGCTCGGCCGTGCGGATCCTGGACGAACGCGGTGACGTCGCCCCGGTGGCCGGTCGCGGTCTGATGATCCTTCGCGGCCAGATCGCCCACCCGGACGACGAGGGCATGACGGCCCGGATCCGCCACCTGGGGCCTTCTTGCCGACATCCCGCTCGGCCGTGGCTCTTGTGCCGTGCTCGTACCCACGGCCGCCGCGGCCACAGCCGTCGAGAACCTCGCGAACTGAGATGTGCCGCCAGCGCCGGTCCTGGAAGCAGGGCACGTCTGGGCCTTCCTGGTCCACCCCTCGATCGTGGACGGCCGGGACAATCCCGGCGGAGTGCTGTTCGAAGGGCGAGGTCCTGCGCTGTCCCGAGCCCGGGCAGTCGGCTGCTCCCCCACGGATCCGGCTCGGCCCACCCGATGGCTCCGGTGCCCTGCTGGACCCCTGGACCCTGGCCGACGCACTCCGGCCCGTGTGACCCGCGCTCCCCGTTGCGTCCTTCGTCACCGGCCCCAGGGGGTTCTCGCATGACCGTGTACGCACACCCAGCCGCATCACCTTCGCCAGCGAACTGGATGAAGAGCCGTGTGAGGAGCTCACGCGCCAGGGCCTGGCACACAGCGTGCATTGCCACAGCCATCGAGACCGCTCTCGACCGGTTCTCCGGCGTGGCCCTGGCGAGCGTTTCGCGATGAGCGCGCTCACACGGACACCGATCGCTCCGGCGTGGTCCACCGAAGCGACCCCGCCCCGGTCTCCCCGTCCCGGAGCAGGTCGCGGATTCGTCCTGCCGACCGGTTCGTTGCCGGCGGGCCGGTGGGCGCCGTCCTTCCCCCTGGCCCGCCCCGCCATGAGGTGCTGACCAGCCTTCGGCCCTCGCGTTGCGCGACTCCCCCGATCACCATCCGAAGGCGGCCTCCGCCAGCCCACCTCCCGTACCCCCAGGTACGAGGCGCCGGGGCCGCCTTGGGTACGACTGCGAAGGACGGCGTCATGGCGGGTTCCGGCAGGAGGGGAGACGCCCCCAGCCGCAACGAGTTGCTACACAAGCACCTGGCTCAGCTGCGATGGTCCGGCCGGGGATTCGCGCGGCGGGTGTATGAACGCTGCCAGGCCGTGGGCCTGCCGAACACCGTGAGCCCGAGCACTGTTGCGCGCTGGTGTTCGGGTGAGACGACTCCGAGTGCGTCTCTCGCGGCCGCCGCCTGCCATGTCCTCTCCTCTGCGCTCGGCAAACAGGTCACCCCGGAGAGCTTGGGGTGGCCTGCCGACACCACGGATATCGCCACCGAGTCCCTGGAGTACTCGGATCTCCCGCACGCGATCCGGACGCTGGGAAGGCTCTGGGAGATCGACGCGCAGCGCGACCCGGCCCTGATCAAGAGCATGTTCTTCCCCAGGGCGTTCGGACTCGCCTCGCGCGAAGCGCTCGTCATGCCCCCGGACCCTGATATCTCCGGTTCCGGCACTTACAAGGTGACGGCCTCGGACATCACGCTTCTGGAGGACCAGACCAGGCTCTACGGCGCGCTCGACGGACAGCACGGTGGCGGCAAGTTCCGTTCGGTCTTCGCCGGCTTCCTTGCGATGCAGACCGTGCCGCTGCTCGACGGGGCCTTCTCCGCCAAGGCGGGTAAGCGGCTCTACGGCAGCGTCGCGGACGCGGTCCTCGCGATGGCCAGCATGGCGTATGATGATCAGCTTGCCGGGTTCGCACAGCGCTACGACCTGCAGGCGATGCGTCTGGCCCAGGCGATCGGTGACCGCGCCCGCATCGCCCGGGTGCACATCCACCAGACCCGGCTGGCGGCCGCCCAGGGAGATCGCCGCGAGGTTCTCACCCACGCCCGCAGCGCCGTACTCGCCGCTGAAGGAGCACCGCCCCTGGTGCGGGCGTACGCCGCGATCACCGAGGCGCGCGCGTGGTCCTTCAACCAGAACCCCGAGCGGACGATCGCCGCGGTGACCCGTGCCCGTGAGGGGTTCGACCAGGCGAAGGCATCCTCGTCGTTGGACTGGCTTGCCTGGTTCGACCGGTTCGAGCTGGAGGCGCAGGCGGCGTGGGCGCTTGCCGGCGCCGGGCTGGTCGACGCGGGCATGCTGGCGTTGAAAGAGGCCGAGGGCATGCCGTACGAGCGCCTGCGCGACCGGGTCGAGCTGTTGATCACTGGCGCGGAACTGGCCCGGCTGGGAGGAGACCTCACCGCGTACGGGGACAAGGCCAGGCGCGCCGAGGAGGCATCACGGCCGCTGGTCAGCCGCCGGCTGGCCGCAAGGATTTCGCGGCTCGCCGCCGGCCAGCCGCTCGACGACTTCTAGACGGGGGCCGCTCGTCAGGGGGCCGGGAACAGAAGGCGGTAGACGGGGTGCGTTCGGAAGTGCGCCCCGCGATGAGGTGACTCCAGGGACCCGTTGTGGGTGCGCCCGTCCGCCGTGTGCAGGGTCGCGGACAGCTGGTAGTCGGGGTGGACCCCATCCGCGCCGAGGGACGAGGCGAACACCAGGTCCAGCGTGTCGCCGGGTTCGACGGGCACGGGTTCCTGGAAGAGCGGGCAGTAGATCGAGGCCCAGTTGGTCTTCATCCGCAGGGCGTCGAGGGGCTCGTCGTCGGACAGGCACCAGAGCTGGAGCCAGGCCAGTACTCCGTCGATGCGGCCCGAGCGCTGGATGGCCAGGCACGTGGTCGTCTGCTGGGCGGTGTGGAGTGTGCCGTTGAAGTCGAGGGATTCGATTTCGGCGCTCTCGGATACCAGAGCGTCCGGCGATGCGTTTTCGATCCGTAGGCGTACATCGAAGGGGCTCGTGTTCCAGTTGAAGATGCTCTGGAGATAGGGAATGGACTCGGCCGCGAATGCGATGTGCTGTTCACCCAGTACGTCGGAGAGGCATACCGCGGCGGCCCGCGTGACGGCCCGGTGCGGGACGATGACGCCGTCCGGTACGAGGTGCCTGCGTCTGGCGTCGGTCAGTACGGCGGCGGCGCCTTCGGCGCTCGCGACGGACCCGATGATCTCAGCCACGCACACGTCGGCCTGCGGCGCGAATGCCAGGCTGGTCGATTCGCCGAGCAGGAGCGTGGCCCGGTCCTCCAGGCCGTAGGCGGTCAGGTTCACAGCGGCTTGGCGGAAGGAGTCCTCCATCACCTCGATCGCGGTGACCTGCCGGGCTCCCGCCCGCACGCTCTCCCGCGCCCACACGACGTCCTGTCCCGTCCCGATGTCCAGGACGCGCCGGCCCGGTGCCAGCTGTTCCAGCGCGGTCCGGAACCGTTTGTTGCGTTCCTCGTCCGTCGTCATGGTGGTGTAGAGAAACGGGTCGTAGATGGGGTACTCGCCGACGCTCGGCCACAGGGAGGCCCGTCCCTCCAATTCAGGCTCCGAGCGCACCAGAACGTGCACCGGTTTTCCGTGCACGTCCAGTTCTATGACTTGCCTCATCTGTCTTCCCTTTCAGTCAGGTAGGCGGAACATGCGTGACCATCCAGGCCGCCGGCGTGGTGTCCGTCGGCGCGTGGAGTACCGCTCTCGGGCGTCGTGATGGTGAGGTGAGCTCGCCGGCCGGAGCATGGACACGATGGGCGCGTTGCCCACGCGAGGGGCCGGTCGTCAACGGGTGGGCGCGTACGCCCAGCTGATCTTGGTGCGGGGGTCCAGCACCGGGCGTTCCAGGCCGGTGCCGGGCCGCTTGGGTGTCCCGATGTAGAGCCAGCCCAGGAGCTGCTCGCCGTCGTCGAGGTCGAGGTACTTGCGGACCTGGGGTGCCTCGGTGGCTGGTCCGGTACGCCAGATCGAGCCCCAGCCGCGGCTGTGCAGGAGGAGCGACAGGGTCGTGACCATGGCGCTGGTGGCGGCCAGTTGCTCCCACCGGGGAACACGCGGGTGGTCAGGGTGCGGGCAGTGGACGACGGTGAGGAGCAGCGGGGCGCGCAGCGGCTTGTTGGCGGCGTGTTGTGCGTGTTCGGGTGGAGCGGCTTCACCGAGGGCATCGCCGAGGCGAGCGCGTTCGTCCCCGGTCACGGGGATCAGCCGCCAGGGCCGTATCCGTCCGTGGTCGGGGGCGGTGGCCGCGGCCTGGACGAGTTCTTCGAGTTCGGGCCGACCGGGGGCTGGCTCGGTCAGGCGGGAGATGCTGCGGCGGGTGAGGACCGCCGTCATGACGGGGCCCTGGGTCATCCGGTGGCCTCTCGTTCCTTGCCGAGGGCCGGTGAGTGGCCTGGTGCTGGTGGGGACATGCGGGGGTCGCGGCCGGTCAGGCGGCGCATTATCGGGGCGGTGGCCCCGGTGGTGATGACGGCCATGACGACCAGGAGGGTGAACAGCTCCGGGGAGATGATGCCGAGTTGGAGGCCGATGCCGAGCACTACGAGTTCGGTCAGGCCGCGGCAGTTCATCAGCGTGCCGACGGCGGCCGCCCACCTCCAGTCGGCGCCCGTTAGCCGTGCGGCGCCGGCGGCCCCGCCCCACTTGCCGAGGACAGCGACCGCCAGAATCGCCGCGCCCCAGCCCCACTGCCCGGCCGGGAGGGTGGAGAAGTCGGTGTGCAGGCCGGTGTCCACGAAGAAGAACGGGAGGAGCAGCGGGAGGAACACCGCGCGCAGGCGGGCGGCCCCGCGTTCGACAGCGGGCAGGGACCGGGGGGCGCTGGCGCCGAAGAGGAAGGCTCCTATCGCGGGATGGACTCCGATGCGGGCGGTGGCGTAGGCGCTGAGGCACAGGCCGGCGACCAGTGCGGCGAGTACGAGGTCGTCGGAGGTACGCCCGGCCCGTAGGAGTGCTTTGCCCAGTGCCGGGCGCAGGAGGGTGAGCGCGGCGGCCCAGACTGCGGCCAGGGCGAGGGTGGTCAGGGCGGCCAGAGCTGTCCCGGCGGTGCTCAGGGAGATGACCGCGGTGAGCAGGCACCAGGCGAGCGCGTCGTCCAGGGCGGCGCAGGCTAGCGCGAACGTGCCCAGGGGTGTGGCGTCCAGACCTTGGTCGGAGAGGATCCGGGCGAGGACGGGGAACGCGGTGATGGACAGGGCGACGGCGACGAACAGGATGAAGGGGAGGCGTTCGACGCCGGGTGGTGCCAGGTAGGGGTACATGGCGGCGGCCAGCGCGCCGCCCAGGGCGAGGGGCAGCACGAGGCCCCCGAGGCTGACGGATATGACGGAGCTTCGCGCGCCGCGCAGGGCGCGGAGGTCGAGCTCCAGGCCGATCAGGAAGAGGAAGGCGAGCAGGCCGAGACTCCCCAGGGCCGAGGTGACGGGCAGGACCGACGGCGGGAGGAGCTGCTGCTGGATGCCGGGGGCGAGAGTGCCGAGCAGGGAGGGGCCTATGAGGATCCCGGCGAGGATCTCGCCGATGACGGGCGGCTGTCCGATCAGGCGCACGGCCCGGCCGGCGGCCTGGCACGAGAGCACCACGGCCGGCACGGCCACAAGCAGGGACACCAGCGGGTCGGACACGAGAACCTCCACTTCGGGGGTGTGGGCGCGCACCGGCCCGGCCCGTCCGCGACGGCGGGGTTGGTGGCGTTCGGGTTGGTGGCGGGGGCGGTCAGCTGCGGATGAGGGGCAGGGTGGTGCAGCGCAGGGATCCGGGGACGCGGGTGACCTCGGAGTAGTCGACGGTGAGGACCTCGATGCCGCGCCCGACCAGCTGCGCGGCGATGCGGTCGCTGCCGGCCGCGACGACGACCGTGTCCGCGGCGATGGCCAGGACGTTGGCCTGGACGGTAAGCGCCTCTTCGTCGCTCACGTCGATCAAGTCGAAGTGCCGTTCGAACCAGGCGAGCTCGGCGGGCGGGAACACGGCGCGGTGGATGAGCGCGGTCGCGGGGGCGACGATGACGAAGTGGTCGTCGAGGTGGACAATCCCGGGCCCCGTGAACGCGACGGTCCGGACCTCCCGGTCGACGCCGCCAGCAGCCAGCGCCTGCTGCAGCGCTCGGGCGCCCTCGGGGGAGGTTTCCTCGCTGAGGCCGACCAGCACGGTCCCGTCGTGAAGTGCGACGTCGCCTCCCTCGATGGTGCCTGCGGCGAGATGGACGACGTGGGGTTCGTCCGGGAAGAGCCGGGTGAGTGCGGCGGTCTCGGGGAGGCGGTGGCGGGAGTTGAGCCGGGCGACGACGAGGAGGTGGTCGATCACGAAGGCGGTGTCGCGGGGGAAGTGCTGCGCCGAGCAGCCCGGGGCGTCCTCCAGGAGGATCACCTCGGTGCCGCGGCCGCGCAGCAGGCGGATCAGGGCGTTCTGCTGCGTGCGGACCGTGTCCGGCCGGTAGTCGGCCCATGTGCTGGTGGCCTGCTGGCGGGCGAAGACGGGATCGGGGTGTGGATCGGTGAGGTCGCGGAGGTGGTCTCCGGCGTAGCGCATGGCGACGGCGCGGAGGGTTCCGTATTCGGTGGTGGCGTGCGGTTGGGGCACGGCGGGCCTCCTGGGCGGCGGTGCGGCTAAGCCGCGGCGGTTGGCGGTGCCCAGGCGGGGCCTGGGTGTCCGCCGGGTCAGGGCCGGCGGACACCCAGGGGCTCGGGTCTCAGCCGACGGTGCTGGCCGCGGCGTCCGGGACCTGGGGCAGCCAGTGCACCGCGGTCTTGCGGAAGGACTGGTTGATGGGGATCAGGTCTGCGCCGGTGGTGCTCTCCAGGGCGGTGACGTTGATGCCGATCTCGGGGATGTTGCTGTCGATGGCGGCCAGGCGTGTGCCGCATTCGGGACAGAACCCGCGCTTGGCCTCGTCCTTGAAGGTCTCGAACCACTTGATGGAGTCCCAGCCGCTCCAGGCGATCCGCTCGGCGGGCCAGCCGGCCCACCACATCATCGGTCCGCCGCCGAGCTTCTGGCAGTCGACGCAACTGCAGGTGTGCGGGTAGATCGCCGAGCCCGTGACGGTGAACTGGATCAGGCCGCAGCGGCAGCCGCCTGTCCGCTCGTCGGCGTGTTCGGCTGGGGTGGTGTTCATCAGGCGATGTCCTTTGCGCGGCGGACCAGTCGGAGCCACCACTCTTCCATTCCCTTGAGGATCTCCAGGAACCCGGTCAGAGCCTGGGCGAGGTCCAGGTGAAAGAGTTCACTCTTCCGAAGGAAGTGAGCCAGGCCCTCGATGTGAGCGGCCTCCACGCTCATTCCCCCGACCTGCGCCGCCTCGTGGTCGTCGTCGAGGTGGAGACGGTAGTAGAAGTCGAGCTTCTCCAGCTTGCTGCCGCTCATGCCGACCGTGACCTCGCCGTACTGGTCCGTGATCTCGCGCAGGATCTCCGTCTCGGCGATGGCGACGCCCTCGGTGGCGTAGTAGCCGCCGGCGATGGCGCTCGGCTGGTGCGAGTTGACCATCCGCTCGTGCAGAGACATCAGCATCAGCGTCTCGGCGGCCGGGACGTGGCCGACGACGAGAAGGTCCAGGTCGCTCAGGAGCGCGGCGGAGTACAGGACGTAATGCGCCGGCACCTTTCCGGGCTCGCCGCCCTCTTCGAGGAAGTTGCGGTACAGCTCGTGGGCGAGCGCGGGGCAGAAGCTCGCGACGGACGCGGTGGCCTGGCGGAGGTAGGCGGCGTTGTAGCGGGCGAAGACCGACAGCTCCGAGATGTACATCCGGGCCTGCCCGGCGGTGAGCTGTCCGGGGCCGACCAGGTCGCGGATCTGCGCGTACACGGTGTCGATCATCGGCTTGAGGTGCCGGTCGACGAGCACGGTGCCGTCGGTGAGGCTGCCCTGCAGGGTCCGGCTGATGGCGATCCGGGTCTCGGGGTTGGCCTTGAGGTAGGCGTCGACCAGGGAAGTGCTGGTGCTCATGCGCGTGCCTCCGGGGTGTTGGAGCCGGTGAGGATGTGGATGCCGCCCGTGGCGCCGAGCGCCGCGAGGCTCTCCCGCAGCCTGTCGTCGTCGGGCAGGGCGGTGGGGGTGTGCGTGTTGAGGGCGTCGATCAGGCCCGCGGTCATGGCGGTGGTGTCGCAGGAGACGGCGACACCCCGCAGGTATGCCTGCTGGGGGCCGGTGATCCGCAGCTGGTAGGGGGCGGGGATGGCCACCTCCGTGCCGGCAAGCAGCCGGGAGGCGTCGAACGCGGCGGCCGCGTCCATGCGGCCGAGGTCGCTGGCGACGTTCTCCCAGCCGCCGTTGGTCTCCAGCACCATCCAGCGCTCTTCCACGTGCCGGGCGACCGCCGCGCCGAGCTGTTCGTCGGCGTCGGCCAGCGCGGCGCGGGCCCGGTCGGTGAGGCGGGTGACGGCCGGGGCGCTGCCCGCGGCGGCGGCGTGCAGGGGTGACTGCTCGCCCATAGGGTTGGTGGGGTCTTCGCCGAGGAGCCGCTCCAGGAGTTCGGGCAGGACGGACAGGCGCAGCAGTCGGTCGTCGGGGTAGGTGTACAGGCTCACCGCGACGGAGATGCTGAATTCGTCCTGCCGGCCGACGTGGAAGACCCGTTTGGGAAGGAACAGCGCGTCGCCGGGTTCCATGACGAACCGCTCAGCGTGCTCCAGGAGCCACTGGTAGTCCCCCTTCAACGGGGCAATGCCGCCGGTGAGGCGTACGTAGTCCTCCTGCGACCAGCAGTAGAAGTCCTTGACGCCCGGGCCCAGGTGGCACAGGAACGCGTCCTCGGCGCCCTCGTGGACCCCGAACGCGGTCCCGGCATAGTTGCCGGCGAACGCGACCTGCTCGGCTCCGCCGATGGGCACGCCCCAGCCCTCGTAGAGGGAGCGCAGGAACACGCCGAGGCCTGCGGCGAGCTTCGGGGAGGCGGTCTCCAGGTTGTTGAGGACGAGGCTGAAGCGCTCGGCTCCGACGAGGGACTGCATCCACGGCACGAACTGGCCTTCATCCCAGCCGTCCTTGGCCAGGACCGTTTCGATGAGCTCGTCGTGGCGTTCCTCGCCGACGTACACGCGGGCTCGCGCGGCGTGCACGGTTCCGGCGGCGTGCGCGCGGCGCAGCGACTCCAGGCCGGCCAAGGCGTCCTGGGGGCTGGCGGCGGAGGGCGGGATGATCCCCTTGAACAGGTGCGGGGTGGTCCGGTTCCTGGTCGCTTCGGGAAAGGTCCTGCTCCAGAACTCGGTGGTGGGGGGCCAGAGGGTGGTGTTCACGCGATCTCCTGACGGTCACAGCTGCAGGGGGTGCAGCCGGCGAACGGGACGGCGCCGCCCACGGGCGGGCGGGGCTAGTTCAGGTAGTCCTCAAGGCCGCCGGTGCGGACCGTATCGAGGGTGAAGCAGTGGTAGCCGCCGCCCGCCAGCCGCCGGTGGCGGTGGAGTACGGGGATGACCGTGAACCCGCGGCCCTCCAGGACCCGGATCAGCTCGGGGTAGAGGGAGTTGACGACGACGGTGTTCTCGTCGATCGACAGGACGTTCATGTCGATGTAGCGGCTGGCGATGTTGAAGCCGAATTCGCTGTAGTCGGGGAACGCGGCCTCGTCCATCGCGGGCGGGTAGATGACGTCCCACCCCTGCATGGCCTTGGGCAGGTAGGACAGGTACTGCGGGGAGCGCAGCAGCATCAGGCCGGGCCGCAGCGGCACGACGACGCTGTCGATGTGGCTGTCGGCGATCCCGTCGAGGAGGTGGAAGCGCAGGCTGGGGATGACCTCGCGCAGCCAGCGCAGGGCCAGATGGTGGTTGGTGTTGGCGGCGTTGACCAGGACGTCCGCGCCCAGGCGCATGCACTGCGCCCCGTCGAAGATCATCTCCAGGTCGAGGCCGTCGATGGGCAGGGCCGTGTCGGCGTCCATGACGGCCGACACGTCGATGCCCTGCTTCTCGAAGTAGGCGGTGTCCAGGGAGCCGCGCGCCAGCGCGGGCCTCGGCATGCTCACCCACCGCGCCCCAGCCTTGTAGTAGCGCTGGAAGATGGCCTTGAGCTGGTCGTTCTCGAAGATCCGGGCTCGGACGTGCGGGGCGGTCTCCACGATGGTGTCACCGAGGATGATCGTGTTGTCGCGCACGTTGAGGGCCGGGGTGGCCCGCGCGTCCCAGTAGGGCGAGCGGATGTCGAGGTCCTTGCCCGGGGCGGAGGGCCGGTGGACGGTGACCCCGTGGGCGGCCAGGGCGGCGGCCAGGCCTTCGACGTCCTCGTTGAGCTCGTCGACGTACCTGTCGGGGATCGGCAGGAGCGTCTGGCCGGCCGCGGCCCTGGTCTTGACGTTGTCGAAGTAGAACAGCTTGAAGCTGGTGTCGACGTGGTGCGCGTTGTAGTGGTCGGCGCGGCCGACGACGACTTCGCGGAGCGGGCTCCACTCGTCGAAGCTGTGCACGGGCAGGGCAGGGGTCATGGCGGGCCGCCTCCTTGGCGGCATCTGCCGAGCAGGTCGGCAGCCGGGAAAGGCGCGTGCGGGCGGTCGCCCGCAGCGGCTCGGACAGTGGGAGAGAACGCGGGGTGGCTAGGCGGCGTCGGCCCTCTGCGGGGCGGGGGCCGTGGCGGCCAGGCGCGCGATGATGTCCTCGATCACACAGGGCTGATCAGGGGTGGTGCGGCGGCGGAAGAAGAAGCCGCTGCACCAGGGGATGTCGCGCCACCGCTCCAGGCCGGCGCGCACCATGGCCGTGGCCTCGGGGAGGCGACGGAAGGGGATCTGCGGGCACAGGTGGTGGACGGGGTGGTTCATGTCGTCCAGATGCCCGCCGAGCAGGTGCCGGGTGAGCCAGTGCGAGGACCAGCCGCGGGTCTGCAAGAGCAGGTCCTCCTCCTCGATCAGCCCCGCGTGGTTGCCGAGGTCGGTGATCCAGGTGACGGCCGGGCGGACCAGGACCAGCGCAAGGAGCCAGTACAGGAGGAACGGGCCCACCACGTCCAACGCCCAGCACAGGGTCAGGGCGGCGCCCCACAGGAGGCCCCGGGCAGCCGGCGCGCGCCACGTCTCCTCCGGTGCCTTCGTCACCAGAGCGCGCACCGCGCTCCTCGGCAGGCGGAACAGGGCGTTGCGGACGATGACCTTGAGGATGAAGTCCCGGCGGGTGGGCTGCGGCCCGGCGCGGCGGATGTCTCCGGCCAGGTAGGACTGGAACATGGGGTCGCGGGCCGATCCGAGCTCGGCGTGGTGAATGCCGTGGGTGATCTTGTAGGGCAGGAAGCCGTCACCCAGCAGGGCGGTCAGGGTGTAGCCGATCCACCGGTTCGCCCGCCGGCCGGCGGCCAGTTTTCCGTGGACGCACTCGTGGGCCAGGTTCGACAGATGCCGCTGGCGCACCCCGATGTAGCAAACGGCGAGCGCTGGTCCGATCCCGTGGCCGAGCCAGGTGCCGAGCACGGCGGCCGCGATGACGGACGCGACGTCGACCAGGACGTCGAGGAGCCCGACCGTCGGACGCCCGCACAGGCCCTCCAGCTCCGCGATCAGCTCTCGCCCCAGTACTTGGCGGGCCGGCCCCGACGCTCCGGTGCCGTAGCGGGTGCGGCGCGGGGGCGCCGGGGTGCGTGCTGCCCGCGCAGCTCGGCTGCTCATCCGATTCCTCCTGGCAGGGTCTGCTTCTCGATCCGGTCCGGGCACCCGGGGGTTCGGCGGTGCCGCCGAACCCCCGGGGCCGTCCCCCTTCTCAGCCGGGTCCGGGTCCCGGACGGGCCACGCCGTCAGGCGGGCCCACCCCAGGCCGCGGCTTCAGGAGGGAAGGGGAGTGGGGGTGTTGCTGATCAGGCGGCGTCCGGGCGGACGCCGGTCTTCAGCTCGGCGTCGGGGCGGACACCCGTCTTGAGGAGCGCGTCCGGGCGGACACCCGTCTTCAGCTCGGCGTCGGGCCGCATGCCGGACTTCAGTTCGACGTTCATGACTTCTCCCTTTCAGGGCACAGGTGTGCCCTGGGTTGTGTGGTGATCGGGTGGGGTGTGTGCCGTGCGGACCTCAGGTGGATCCCTGGCGGTCCTGGGCACCAGGCAGCACGCGGCGGGTGGTGCGTTCACGTGGAGAGCTGGGGCGAAGAGGCGAGCCGGCGTACAGGCTGTGCCTGTCGTCCGGAGCGGTCCATGTGACCGCCATCCCGCCGGGTGCCGAGCCATCAAGCTAGGGCCGCCCTCTCCAGCCCGGCAATGCCTCGCGGTGTCGCGCCGGACGCACGGCTGTCGCATCGGGTGCATCCGGGTGTCGCGCAGGTGTTGCACGGTCAGCCCCTGCGAGCAGGCCGCGCAACAGCGCCGGTCCACCCGCATGCCTGCGGTGGTGACACCGGGCTCCCCAGAGCGGTTTTCGAGGGGTTCTGTGCGCCGGGAGGGCGCACTAGCGTGCCGGTGCCGACGACGTGCCGCGGAGCCCACCGGCCCCGCATGCTCCGGCCCTACAGCCCTGTGACCAAGGAGTGCCCCGTGTCCCGCGAGATGATCGCTCTCAAGTCAGACGTACTGCGCGGCCTGCGCAACACCCTGCACGAGCAGGGCTTCGTCGAAGTCGTCACCCCGACCATCCGCAGGGCCGACCTCGGGCCGGGGCGCCGCCTTACGGTCGGGCTGGATGAGGGCCGGTTCCTTCGGGCGATGATCGGGCCCGCCTTGCGGGTGAACCTCGAACACCACCCCCGGGTCTTCGAGATCGGCCCCTGCTACCGGCCCGAAGAGCCCGACGAACTCCACGCATCCGAGTTCGGGATGCTCGATCTCTACGCCGCCGACGAGACCTTCGAGTTCCTGATCGCCCTGATCGAGCAGCTAGTCGGCCCGCACATCCCCTTCATCCCGCGGAGGTTGTCCGTCGCCGGCTACATCCGTGACGTGTTCGGCATCGACCTGCGCGACGAGCCGCTCGGTGACCTCCCCTGGAAGATGGCCGCGCACATGCAGCTCAGCGCCGACACCCCGTTCAAGGTGGTCCTCGGGCGCTTCATCGAGGCCGAGGTGGAGGTCCAGAGCGCGGGCGCCGCCCTGTTCCTGACCGACTACCCGCTCGGCGGGGACGAGCCGTGCGCCCGCCTCACCCCCGGCACGACCGCCGTCCTGAACCGCACCGAGCTCCTGGTCGACGGAATCGAGGTCGCCCACGGTTACGAGGACGAACCGGACGGCCCCGCATTCGTCGAGCGGGCCCGCGCGGTCAACCTGTACGACGACGAACAGGCCCTGGCCCGGGCAGCGATCGACGCCGGCCGGGTGCCCGCCCACAGCGTCGGCCTGGGCATCGGCATCGAGCGCCTGTGCATGGCCGCCTCCGGCACCAAGGACATCGGCCGCTTCCAGCAGTCCTCCCAGTTCTGACCCCACACTCTCCCCCGGCCCGCCCGGCTACTCAACGGAGGCGTGATGTCCGTATCACTTCGCCCGCTCGACGACAGCGGCTTCGGCGCGATCGTCGACTGCGACCTCACCCGCCCTTCCCCGGCCCTCGCCCGCGACCTCGCCGGCGCCCTGCGTCAGTACCGGCTGCTGATCGTGCCCGGGCAGCACCTCAACCACGCAGACCTCCTGGCGGCCGCCGGCTGCTTCGGGACCGTGGACACCCGCACCGACCGCCGGTACACGGTCGGCGGCTTCCCCGGCCTCACCGTGATCAGCAACATCACCGAGCACGGACAGCACATCGGGATCTACGACGGCGACGACGAGGAGGAGTGGCACGCCGACAACTCCTTCAAGGACGAGCTCACCGGGGCGACGCTGCTGTACTCGGTCATCGCACCCGAACAGGGCGGGCAGACACGGTTCGCCGACGCCACGCGCGCCTATGCCGAGCTCCCCGCGCCGGTGAAGGAGAAGATCGACGCCCTACGTGCGGTGCACTCCATCGAGCAGCTCGCCGCCTTGCAGCACGAGGCCGGCGCCGGCCAGTCGTCCGTCGCGGCCGGAAGCCTGACCGGCCACCCGGACGTCGAGCACCCCCTCGTCCTGCAGCACCCGGTCACCGCAGCCCGGTCCCTGCTGCTCGGCTCCATGGTCATCCGCTCCATCACCGGCCTGCCGGAAGACGAAGGCCGTGACCTGGTCGAGGAACTGCTGCGGCACACGACGAGCGACCCGTACGTCTACAGCCACCCGTGGAAGCAGGGCGATCTCGTCGTGTGGGACAACCTCGCGACCTTGCACACCGCCTCCCCCTGCGACAGCTCCCGCCACCCGCGGCTCCTGTACCGGGCCGCCGTCCGGTAGCCCACGCCCTATGCGACACCGCCGGAGTGACGGGCGGCCAGATCCCTCGTTTCCCTTCCTTTCGCCGTCCTAGGGTGTGCCCATGACCGAGAAGGTTCCCCTCAAAGAGACCGCGCTCAACGCGGAGCGCATCGCGCGCATCGCCCGGGAAATCCGGGCGGTCTGCCCCCGGTTCGACGCCGAAGGCTTCGAGCGGTCCGTGATGGCAGATCTCCCCCGCCTGGAGCTGAGCGCCCGCATCGCCCGCACCAGCGAGGCCCTGCACACCCACCTTCCGGTCACCGGCCCCCAGGCCCTCGACGTGATCCTTCGCTCCCTTCCGCCCACCCCCGAAGCCGCCGGCATCACGAACGACTTCGGGTCGCACATCTACTCTCCGCACTCCGACTTCGTCGCCCGCTACCACCGCACCACCGAGGACCTCGACCAGGCCCTCGCGGCGCTCGCACGCCTCACCCGGTACTTCTCCGCCGAGGTCGCCGCGCGCCACTTCCTCAACACCTACCCCGAGGAGACGATGAAGGCCGTCGACTCCTGGGCAGGCGACGAGGACCACCGCACCCGCCGGCTCGCCAGCGAGGCCACCCGCCCTCTGCTGCCCTGGGCTCCCCGCATCAGCCTGCCCGCCGACACCGCCCTCCCTGTCCTCGAACGGCTCTACTCCGACAACAGCGTCTACGTCCGCACCTCGGTCGCCAACCACCTCCACGACCTGGCCACCACACAGCCCGACCTCGTCCTGGACACCCTCCTCCGTTGGAAGGCCTCAACCCCCACGGCAAGCAAGGAGTTCGACACGCTCGCCCGCGGGGCGCTACGCGGCAGGCTGAAGGCCGGATGGCCACCCGCGTACGCCTTCCTCGGCTACGCGCCCGACGCACCGATCTCCCTAACGCCCCTCGTCCTGGAACGCACTGAACTGTCCGACGGCGAGACGCTCAGCTTCACCGCCGAGCTCACCACGACCGCCCCGGCACCGGTGGACGTGATGTTCGTGATCTCCTCCACCACACCCACCGGCAAGCCGCGCGAGAAGGTCTACTTCCTCCGCCGCGCCACCGCCGAGCCAGGCGAGGCGCTGCCGCTCACCAAGCAGCACGTGCTGCGATCGACGGCCACCGTGAAGCTCCACCCGGGACCACACACGATCGCCCTTCAGATCAACGGCCGCCGGTTCCCCACGGCAGCCTTCCAGGTCCGAAAGGCATGACCCTCACATCACTCACCGAGGAGGACCGCTCTTGGCAGCCCTGACCGACGACGCTGCAGCGCCCTAGCCCGGATGACTGAGCCGGCCGAGATCGTCGCCGATCTCTGCTGGACCGGCGCGTTCACCAGGGTCGGTCGTCCGCCTCCTGGCGCATAGAGCCGCTTGCAACTGGGCGCGGTCTGCGGCGCGCCCAACGAACGCGCGTGCAGCAGTCGACACAGCGTTGAAGGCCGCAAGGGGTTTTCGGTGAGCCGCCCCTGCGCCGGTCACTTCCGGCAAACCTCGCATGGTCGTCGACCCGGCAAGTCCTGCGGCTGCCGGAAACGATCACGGGTGACGACTGGGAGGAGGGTTCGACGAGGTCGGCCAGATCCTGCTGCTCCGCCTCGGAACCTGCGCTCTACTCGCCCCCTCCAGTTCCAGCACCTTCCAACTCGCGTCAGCCCGTCGTGCAGGCGGGCTTCCTCGCCATGCGCCGGAGGTGCCTGAACCCGCCGTCCAGCACGTCGATCTGAAGGGAGCCCAGCCGATGCCGAACAGGAAGCGTGGCCGTATGGCCTCGCTCCGTCGCCCGCCCCGCCGGCTGTCCCTCGCCGGTCGGCATCGCAGCCCCGGCGAATCGACCACCTGATCGAGATCGACACGTCGCACAAGCCCCCGATCGGGTGCCAGAGCTCGACAACCACTCGAACGCGTGAGTTCAAAAGCCAGCCATCAAGCCGCTCCTACCCGAGCTACGTGATCCGGATTCACGTTCGAGTTCATCACCCTTCCGAGGCCGTTACGGCCACGGAACCGGGGCGTTCTTAGAGCACCAGTGCCAACAGAAGATCCATTTGGAGGACATCGTGAACGCCGGACCCACCCCCGCTCATCGCCATCTCGGCTTCGAACACCGGCCGGTCTCGCTCGCGCTCGCCTCCCAGCATCGGGGGCCCCGGCAGATCGACGTCCGCGCCCGCCGCTGGGCGCAAACAGTTACGAGGTGGACAGCATGAGCGAGACCGCCAGCACAGCGGATCCCACGGATGCGGCCCAGCAGACGCAGCCCAAGAGCAAAGCCGCGGACGGCATCTCCGATGCCGAGCGCGAGCTGTACGGGGGGCGGCTGCGGTACGACCAGTCCTTCGTCCGACACGAAGGCCCCCTGACCCGGCTCGGGTTCGGGCACATGGCTGCCGCCATGCCACGCATGGTGGTGATGGTCCTGCGCACCGGCTGGCACACCGACCCGCGAGCCCTGGCCGGGGTCGTGGCGGCGCAGCTCGGGCAGGGTGTGGCGGCCGGGTGGGGGCTGGTGGCCGTCAACAGCGTGCTCACCGAGCTGTTCGCGACCGGGCCGACCGCCGGGAAACTCCGTGAGGCACTGCCGTCGCTGGTAGTACTCGGGGTCACTGCGGTGGTGACGGCGGTACTGGCAGCGTGGTCGACGGCCATGTCGGGCCGGCTGGAGCCTCAGGTCGAGCGGGCGGTGTCGGCCCGGTACTACACGGCCGTCACCAATGTCGAGGTAGAGGCGACCGAACGGCCGGAAGTGCAGCGGGTGCTGGAGGCGGGACGGTTCGGTACCGACTCCGCCCGCAACATGCTCCGGCTGTCGGTCGGCGTGGGCAACGTGGTCATCGGCATGGTGGCCGCCGCCGTGGTCCTGGTCTCGCTGCACTGGACCTTGCTGCCCATGCTCCTGGTCATCGCGCTTCCCAAGGGGTGGGGGGCGGTTCGCTCCGCTCGCCGCGACTACCTCTCCCGCCTGCACTGGGTCGATCACCGCCGGGCGATCTCCTCGCTCCTGGCCTACCTGACCCGCCCCCACGCCGCCGCGGAGATCCGTGTCCACGCAGCTGGCACGAAGCTGCTGGCCAGCTACGAGGAGATGTCCCGGCAGACCGAGGCCGAGCAGCGGCGCCTGGCCCGGGCGCAGGCCGGCACGGACCTGGTCGCAGGCGGCTTCGCGGGTCTGGCCTCCCTGGGCTGTTACGGCATGCTGTGGTGGCTGCTGGCCGCCGGGGGTCTGCCGCTGGCGGTCGGGGGGACCGCGGTGGTCGCCATCCGGACCTCGACCGCGCGCCTGTCCTCCCTGGTGCAGCAGGTCAACCGGCTCTACGAGGAGCTGCTGTTCCTCACCGACACCGAGGACGCCATCGAGATCGCGGGCAAGCACGCGATCCCCCTGACCGGCACCCCCCTCCCCTCCCCCGTCCAGTCGGTGCGCACGGAGAGCGTGACCTTCACCTACCCGGGAGCCGACACACCCGCCCTGAAGGGCGTCAACGTGGAGATCCGACCGGGCGCGGTGACCGCCCTCGTCGGGGCGAACGGCTCCGGCAAGACCACCCTGACCAAGATCATCGCGGGGATCCTCCTCCCCAGCGAAGGAAGCGTGTGGTGGGAGGGCGAGTCGGGCGAGCGGGTCGAGCTGCGCGACGCGGACCGTGGGCAGGTGTTCGAGTCGGTCGGCGTGCTGGCGCAGGACTTCCCGCGCTGGGAGATGACCGCCGCCGCGAACGTGGCCATCGGCGCCGGCGATCGTCCCCGCGACATGGGCGCCATCCGCGAGGCAGCCCGTGCCGCGGGCGTACTCGACCTGATCGAGAAGCTGCCGCACGGCTGGAACTCGATCGTCATCAAGGGCTACGAGCGCGGGGTCCAGCTCTCAGGCGGTGAATGGCAGAAGTTGGTTACCGCTCGAGCGCTGTACCGGATGGCCCGGTTCTTCCTGGTCGACGAGCCCACCTCTGCCCTCGATCCACTCGCTGAAATCGCCGCGTTCAAGGGTCTGTGGTCGCTGGCGGAGCAGGGGCACGCGGTCGTCCTCGTCACCCACCGGCTCGCCGCCACGATGAACGCCGACCACATCTACGTCCTCGCCGACGGGCAAGTCGTCGAGGAAGGCACTCACGCGGAACTGATGGCCCACGAAGGCCCCTACCAGGGAATGTTCACCGCGCAGGCCGCCCAGTACGGGATCGGAGCGGCCTCCGACACGGTGCCCGGCCCGCGAAGCACACCGCTGGCCGACCACGAGGAGAAGGCGCGGTGACCCGCGGACACATGACGCCGAACCCCCGATCCAGACACCGCACCCCCTCCGAAGGCGAGAAGTCCTCCGTGCCCCCCGGCCACACCCACATCCGCAAGACCGTCGAGGCCTACCTCGCCCACCACCCAGCCGAGCGGGACACCCTGGCCGACCTCTTGGCCGCTCTCGACCAGCCCGACGACGCGACCAGCCGCAGCACCCTGCCCGGCCACGTCACGTGCAGCGCCATCGTCATCGACCGAGACGCCAATGTTCTCCATATTTCACACCGGGTGACGGGGCTGCTTCTGGCTCCGGGCGGCCACGTAGAGGCCGGTGACCGTTCCCTGCTCGGCGCGGCCCTGCGCGAGCTGGCGGAGGAGGCCGGAATCCCGGCCGACGCCCTCACCCTGACGCCCCAGGCCCTCGGCACACCGATCGACATCGACGTCCACGCCATCGACGACAACCCTGACAAGGGCGAACCCCCGCACCAGCACTACGACATCCGCTACGTCCTCTACCTCGCCAACAAGGACCGGCCGGAGACCGTCCTCCAGGACCAGGAGGTGTCCGGCTCCCAGTGGGTACCCATCACCGCCATCACCTCGCCGACACTGCGCGCGAAACTCATGGAAGCGGGGCTCGACGGCCAGCCGGAGCCGGTGAACGCCTCCGCGCTGATCCACGACGGTGCTGGGTCCTACCTGCTGCATCTTCGCGACGAACGGCCCGGAATTTGGCAGCCATGGACGATGGCGCTGGTTGGGGGCGGGCGTAGGCGGGGCGACCGGAGCCTGGAGGACACCCTGCTGCGTGAACTGTCCGAGGAGGTCCCCGGGCTGCACCTGGAAGGCCTTGAGCCGTACGCAGCGGAGGAGGCCACCAGCGTCGACGGCCTCCGCGTCCCCATCCGCGTCTTCGCCGGCCGGTGGAACGGGAACCCCGACCAGCTCGAGCTGCGGGAGGGGGTTCTCCTGCACTGGGTTACTCCGGACCAACTGGATCGGCTACGCCTGAGCCCCGGACTCGGCGACCTGATCCGCCGCCACGCAGCAGATCACCCGCCGCAGGCAGAGCAGGACGAGGCGCCGCCAGCACGGGACGGCAGCCGCCGGCCCGTACTCAACGGTATCGGCGTCCACCTCCACCTGGAGGACGAGCATGGACGCGTACTCCTCGGACTGCGCCACCCGGACGTCGCGTACGCGGGGAGCAGCTGGCACTTCCTCGCCGGGAAGTGCGAACGGGAGTCCGCTGTCACCTGCCTGGTCCGCGAAGCCCGGGAGGAGGCGGGGTTGGTCATTGACCCGGCCGACGTGAAGCTGGTGCACGTCGTGCACATCGTCGACAGCCCCGATGGTCTCCCACTGCTCCAGATGGTCTTCCAGGCCAGCCGGTGGGAGGGGGTTCCCGAGGTCCTCGAACTCGACAAGTGCCTGGCCTGGCAGTGGTTTGACCCTTCGGACCTGCCGAAGGAGCTCGTCCCGTACACCCGCGCGGCCATCGAGGGAATCTCCGCCGGCCACCGCTACACGGAACTCGGGTGGGACCGATGACCGCGGGCCTGCGTCGACTCCGCATCCGGGGCTGTTGGGTACCGAGCCCGTCCACCCGCTGGAGGCGGTTGCCCAGGAGGAACCGGTGCCCGCGCCCGGCCTCGCGCGTATTCGCGGATGACTCAGAGGGGGTGTTCCGTGAGCAGCCCTGACTCCGGTGCCGCCTCCGTGTCGTTGTGGCGGCACCGTGATTTTCGCCGGTACATGACCGGCCAGACCTGCAGCGTTGCCGGGAGCTCGATCAGCTCCATGGTCCTGCCGGTGATCGCTGTCATCGATCTGGACGCGACCGCCGGGCAGGTTTCGGTCCTGGCGGTTGTCGGTCAGCTGCCGCCGGCCCTGCTGGCGCTGCACGCCGGGGCGGCGGCGGACCGGTACTCCAAGCGGCGGCAAATGATCATCGGGGACCTGGTGAGCGCCGCGGCGCTCGCGACGGTCCCGGTGGCTGCGGCGTTGGGCACCTTGACCCTGGTGCACCTCATGGCCGTCGCCGCTGTTCGGAGCGCGGCGGCGGTGGTGCACGACGCAGCGTCGATCAGTCTGCTCCCGGGACTGGTCGACCGGTCGCTGATCCAGCGGAGCAACTCCCGTATCGGCGCGCTGTTCGCGATCGCCGCGACCGGCGGCAGCAACCTCGGCGCCTCGTTGACCGCGCTGCTCGGCCCGGCCCGGGCGCTGTTCGGCGACGTGGCCTCCTACCTCGTCAGCGCGTGGTGTACCTACCGGATCCAGGCCCGCGAGAGCGCCCCCGCACCGGCCGAAGGACGCCGGTTGTGGACGGAGATCGTCGAGGGTCTGAGGTACGTGCACGGTGATCCCCGGCTGAGCGTTCTGACCTGGGTAAACGCCACGACCTCCTTCGCGCTGGCGCTACTCAACACCCTGTGGGCCCTGTATTTGTTGCGGTCCTTGGCTGTGAGTCCGACGGCGTTCGGCGTGCTGCTGGGGCTTGGTGCCTTGGGTGCTGCCGCCGGGGCGCTGGCCGCTCCAGCGGTTACGCGGCGGTACGGGCCCGGGCCGATGATGCTGACCGCGCTCGCCCTCACACCGCTCACCCAGATCCCGCTGCTGATCGCCTCCCCTGGCCTGACCTGGGAGGTCGTGATCGGGAGCGCGCTGTTCCTCCAGTTGGCATGTGCCGGGGCCGCCGGAACGACGCAGCGTTCGATTTCTTGGGGCACTTCAGTTCTGTCTCATCACTCGTCCCTCGAACCGGTGAAGGGTGTCCGCGTCGCCCTCTACTGACTGCTATCTCTCGTCTCTCAGAGGTCTCGGGAGGCAACAGGCATGCAGCTGTACGCGGTTGACACGGCGGTGGTACGCCGGTATTTGGACAGCCCCGTCTTGACGGGTGACCAGGCGGCTCGGCTGCTGGAGCTTCGAGGGATCTCGGACGGCACACCGATCTATCTGGATGCCGAGACGATGATGCCGGTGGAGCCGCTGTGTTCATGGGGCAGGAACATGTCGTACGCCGATCTGGCCGGAAGCACCTTGAAGGACTACGGGCGGATCATGGCCCGGTTCAGCGCTCACCAGGACACGCGTGTGAGCGACGTGCTGTCGGCCACGGAGTCCGATCTCGTGGCGTACAAGAAGCAACGCACTCAGTTGCAGAAGAAGCCGGTCGGCACCTCGGCGTGGTCGAAGGAGTCGTCGGTGCTGGACCAGTTCTTCACCTTCGCGGTCGAGCAGCGGTACCTGCGGCGCCGACCCATGCGTGTGGCGGCGCGAGGGCGTAATGCGCTGAGTCCGCGGACGCGGCGGGGAATGGATATCCGGCATCTGAGTCTGGGGCAGTACCGCTACTTCAGAGATGTCGGTCTTGGCGGGCAGTGCCCGGACTCGCAGCTCAGCCGGTCCTATCGGGGCAGCTCCCCGCACCGCGACCGAGCGGGCGCGGATCTGGCCTTGTGTAGCGGCATGCGGTGGCAGGAGTGGGCCACGGTTCTTCTGCCTGAGCTGGGTCTGGGCGTGGGCCAGTGCGCAGAGGAGGCCGAGTTCACGGTCCAGGCGTGCGCGAAATACGGGAAGGAGCGTGGAGTCTTCGTTCCCGAGCAGGCCATGCGGGCGGTCGAGACTTACTGCTTGCTGGAGCGGAAGGAGTTCACTGCGGCGGCGGCCAGGCGGCTGGAGCGCCAGCATCGGGAGCTGTTCGTCGTCTCCCGCGTGGAGGAGGAGACAGGCCGGATCCACGGCACGCTCGACGGTACGGCGCAGGTGTTCTCGATGCAGGCGATGCCGCCGCGCCTTCGCCGGATCACGGTCCGGGAGGGCGAGTTCGGGCTGGAGGCGATGGCGGTGTTCCTGTGTCGGGGCGGGCTGATGCCGGGGGCAGATTCCTGGAAGCGGTACCGGCATGCGGCGTGGCGCCGGATGGTGGCGCTGGCTGATGAGACGACGCCGCAGCTGCCCGCGAAGAGATGGCGCTGGCACGATCTGCGTCACACGTACGCGCTGCAGCTGCTCACCTATCTGGAGCAGCAGATGGACGGGGCCGAGCCTGACATGGTTGCGCGGCGTCGGCGTCACCGCTCCTATTTGAGTGGGCATATCCGCTACAACCCGTTGTTGATCGTGAGCCGGCGGCTTGGTCATTCCAGTCCGGAAACGACGTACGCGTATCTGGAGTACACCGACGATCTGGTGCAGGAGTACGAGGCGGCGTTCGCCGGGTGGGTCGGTGACCGGGGTGAGGAGGCCACGTACGCGCAGATCGCCGCCAGGGCCTTCCGTCTGGAGAAGTCGCCGTTGGGGGTGGGTTGATGGCGCGCGTGAAGTGGCGGAGGTCGGCTGAGTGGACAGCGTTTCTGCGTCAGGCGTTGGGGGTTCCGGGCGGGGACGGCCGCCTCGGCGTTCGTGTGGTGGCGGTCAATGAGCAGGGTCGCGAGCGCCTGCACTATGTCGATCCGGCAGATTACCGGTGTTCACGGCTGGCCGCTCAGCTCGCCGATGAATGGGTCGAGTACGTCGCGGTCACCGGTCTGTCGGCCTCAGCGTCTCGCGACTATGTGCGTGCGGTCGACCTGGTGTGCTCCGCGATGGACGGTGCGTGCGAGGAGGCGGCATCCCTGTCGTTGGAGTCGGCGGATCTGCTGCCTTTGCTGGCTCGGTGGGAGCGCACCCTGCCGGCCTCTTACCAGGAAGGGTCGCGTCAGGCGGGGGTGGCAGCGTCGTGCGTGAGGGTCCTGATCGTGCGGCGGGAGGACCATTCCGAGCGGGGGCTGGACGAATCCCTCGCGAGGTTCGCCCGTGGCCGTTGCTTGACACCGTGGGGTGATAGCTCGGAGCGGGACGAGTTCAGCCGGGCCGACAAGCGGGCGTTGGTCAAGGCCGCGTGGCAGGAGGTGCAGGCCTTGGAGAAGCGGCTCGCCGATGGCTGGTCTCTGGCGGCACAGGGTCGGCATCCGGATGAAGGGGACTGGCTCCATGTGCCGGATCTGTTGTGGGGGCTGTCGCGGGGAGTGATCGAGCCACGCCAGATCGGCGATGCGCTCCCCCCGCTCACCGCGCAGTGGCCCGACGCGTTGCGCGAGATGGTGCTCAGAGCGGACGGAACGGTAGCGAAGCGTCGGGCCAGACGGGATGTGATTCTGCGGCTGCTCGCGCGCCTGTACCCTACGAATCTGGATCTGCACTCCTTCCGGGTCCTGCTGGTGGACGCCACCGGGCACGCCTCGGAGGAGGTCACAGGCTTCGGCGCGCAGGACATCGAGTTCCTCCCCAAGGGCGTACGCCTGACACTGGTCAAGGACCGCGCTTCGCGGGTACGCCATCGCGCCTTCCGGGACGCCTCCGAGCCCCGGAACGCCGATCAAGGTGAGGTGTCGGCGAGCGAGTTGCTTGACGGGCCGCGCCGGGAGGTGAGCGCGATCGTGCGCCGGCTGCTGGCGGTCACGGAGAAGGTCCGGGAGCGGTGCCCGGAGGTGAGCGACACCCTGTTCGTCCGTCCCTCACTTGTGTATTACGACCTGCGCTTCGGCCGCTGGAATTCCAATATGCAGGGCCAACGTTTCACCGATTGGCTTCACACGGCAGGCGTCACGGTAGACGGTGAGGCCCATATCGGGCGGCTGCGGAAGTCCACCAAGGTCGAGAAGGCCATCGTCTCCGGCGGCCGGATCAGCGTCGCCGCCGACGACCACCTCGAGGAGACCTTCGCCGGACACTACGCCCAGGGCACCACGCTGCGGATCCTGTCCGGCAAGGTGATCAATACAGCCCAGGACCACTGGTTCCAGCAGGCGGTGGAGGGGCCGACCCTGATCTCGTCCGACGCAGTCGAGATCACCGAAGACAGCGAACGGCTGCAGGCACTTGGGCTGGACAGGGAGCAGGCGGACGGCATTGTCCAGGGCGAACTCGACATGGGCGTCTCGCACTGCAAGAACCCGTGGGATTCACCCTTCAGCCCGCCGGGCGAGCTGTGCGCCGTGGCGCCGCTGCGCTGCCTGGAGTGCCGCAACGCGTGGCTGCTGCCCAGCCACCTGCCGCAGCTGATGCTGTTCGCCGAGCACCTGGAGACGGTGCGCCAGCGACTTGACCCGAAGACGTTCACCCGGCTGTGGGGCCAGTCCTACACCAATCTCCGAGCTGCCATGGACGAGCGCACCGAGGAAGAGAAGGCCCTCGCCCGGAAGCACATCACCGCGGGTGAGGTCTCACTCGACCTCCCGCTGGCCGCACATGTGGAGTTCGACACGTGATCATCCCGAGTTCCGGGGAGAGCCCCCGGTCCCTGTTCCGCCCGGACGAACCCGTTGTCCAGAGCCACCCTCTGATGCCTGCGGCTCGCCGATCGCAGGTCCGCATGCCGCTGTTCGGCGACAGCGAGTTCATGGACTTCAACAGTGTCGTGCGCCGGCCCGCCAACCGCAACCGCTCGTGGTGGAAGATGCGCCTGGTCGGCGTGCTGGCCGATGAGCCCTGGAATCTTCTCGCCCGCGAAATGATCATAATTCTGGCGAACCCCGGCCACGAGGCACTCCAGGCGGCGGGGCTTCACCTCGGCTTCACCCCGTGGGACATCGGCAGCATCAATCTGGAGATCAGCTGCCTGCGCGGTGTGATCACCTGGGCCCGCGAGGACGGCCTTCCCGAGGACCCCTCCCGCTGGAGTGAGTCCGATCTGCGCCGACGCATCAAGGCACTGAAGAGGGAAGTGAAACCGAGAACGCTCACACGGCATGTGAGCTTCGTCCAGCGGATGGCGACGCTCTCCCCGGCGCTCAGCTGCGGCTGGCCGGGTGTCAACCCGTGGCCGGGCAAACCTCCGGGACAGGTGGCCAAAGACGTGCGCGATGGCACCCTGTCCACGAAAGCGATTCCGCCCGACATGTGGTTTGCGCTGGTCCGTGCCGCATGGACGTACATCCACGTCTTCGCCCCGGACATCTTCCGCGCACTGGACATGCTCAAGGAACTGCGCCGTGCCGCAAGGCTCTCGGCCGATGTCCGCGACAAGAACGGGGAACTGGACGCCTGGCTGGCCGACCCGGCGAACAAGGTGCCCTGCCACCACGACCCGCACACGGCCGAAGGACAGCAGCCGGAGGTCTACTGGGTGATGCTGACGCTGCTGCTGGGAGTGAAGGAGAAGCAGAGCAGCTCGTTCTTCGGGACGTACTGCATGGCGGGCCGACAGCGCAGAGAGAGGGTCCAGCGGGCGGTGGCCGACGGCCGGTACGCCTACGGCCTGCCCGTGGAACTGACGCAGGTCACCCGCCCGGACGGCAGCCGCGGCCCCTGGCACCCCGGTTTCGACCTCTACGAGCTGTCCCGCCTGCCCACGATCCTGCGCGATGCCGCCTTCGTGCTGGTGGCCGCCTTGTCGATGATGCGAAGTTCTGAACTGCAAGAGATCGTCCGGGGCAGCGTCGTCGAGCACTACAACGCACCCGCCGTCGCCTCCACCCTCGTCAAGGGCCGTCCCGGGCGACCGCGCAAGCACTGGTGGATCAGCGAGCCGGTCGCGGAGGCCATCGCGGTCGCCGAGGCCGTCTCCCCCCACCCCGTGCGGGTCTTCGCCCCGCTGACACCCAAGGCTGTCAACGAAGAACTCGACGGCGGCGCCATGGTCGACTCGTTCATCGGGTTCGTCAACGCCGGCCTCACCTGGTCCGGGCTGGCTGCGATCCCCGACGGCAAGGCCCGGCCCCACATGTTCCGCAGGACGATGGCGATGCTCACCGACCAGTTCGCCGGCTCCGAGATCGCGCTGGGCATGCAGCTCAAGCACATCGCCACCCGCGCCCTGGCCAACCGCGCCACCCGCGGCTACGCAGCTCCCGACTCCGCTTGGGCCAAGCACCTTCAAGACGCGGTCCACGCCGCCCGGTTCCGCCGGCTCAAGGACCTGTACGGGGCCCACTCCCAAGGACAGGAGATCGGCTTCGGCCCCGGAGCCGAACGCCTCAAGGGCGTCTTCGAGCAGATCACAGCCACCGCCCGGGCCCGCCACGGAGACGCCCGCGTCGAAAACGACCTCCTGCGCAAAGCCCGGATCACCATCCGCTTCGGAGCACTCAACAACTGCCTGTTCGACGAACGCAACCCGACCGGCGCCGTCTGCCTGGAGAACGCGATCATCCCCGAAGGGCATATCGGCCCGCTGGAAGACCTCTGCCGGCCCGACCGCTGCCCCAACAGCATGATCGGCACCGAGCACGCCCCGTTCTACGACGCACACCACCGCACCCAGCTCGAGCTCCTGAAGACCCCTGGACTGCCCGCCTGCCGCAAAGCCCTGATCGCCAGGGAAGCCGAACGCGCCGAATCGGTCCTTGACAAGATCCGGGGTACCTCCGCATGACCGCTCACAGCCGTATGACCTGCGACGGTGTCTCGCCCGACACCGCGGAGGCCCTGAGGGCCGCCATGCAGCGGCTGTTTGCCGGAAAGCCACAGCGCACCGACGGACGGCTCACCAAGGAGAACCTCTGGAGAGAAGCCCAGGTCAGCCGGGCCACCATGAACCGAGCTCGGCCGATCCTCGCCGAATGGGATGCCCGCATCGCCGAGCAGGGCAAGACCACGTCCGGAGAGGCCCGCAGAGACGAGGAGATCAGCAAGCTGCGCAAGAAACTGGCCGCCAAGACCCGAACATGCGCGCTCCTGGAGAAACAGCTCAGGGCCGCGGCCACCGCTATCGCCGCCTTGCACCACGACAACTGTGCCCTGCGCGAGGAGATCGGCCGACAGCAGGGCACCAACATCGTCGGGCTCGACGGACGCCGCACAAGACTCGACAACAATTCCCACGCGTGACGGCACTCCCGCATCCAGGGGATACAGCGCGGTACACGGGTCGGCATATATCTGCTGGACATCCAGCTGTCGTGCGCAGGGTGGATGTCGGCTTGGACACCGCCGCGGCCACGGCAGGCGCGGCATACCGGCCACCTCCCTCGCGGCGCTCGCCGTCACGCTGCGGCGCCGCGCCGCGAAGGAGTCCGTCATTGCCATCGCCGGGCATCTTAGCGTCGGCCGCTCCACCCTCTGCTGCCCTCTCGCCGCATTCGACGCCCGCCACCACACATCCGGGGCCGCAAGCGCGGTGGCCTGCTGCCTCGCGTGCCGTCAAGTGTTGCCGCAGCCGGTCACCGGCTTCGCCGACCGCGACCAGGAGAGCCGCGGATGAGGTGCAGGGCGCGAGCGGTGAGTGGTGCCCACGAGCCGTGCTCGCCAGCCAGAGGATGCTGGTGAGGGCCACCCATCAGGCTACGGCGGACCAGGCCGGGAACAGTCGCGGACGGCGCCCGATGACACCGTCCCGGCCGGCCCCGGGGGCGGACGGCGACCGGCGGCGTCATCGAGAAGCCGGCTTCGTCATCGAAGACCAAGCTGTCAAAGCCGGTGAAGATTGCCTGAAATCTGACCCACCGCCCCCGTTCCGCCGGGGAGGGTCTGGCCGGACGGAAGCATTCCCACCGCCCGGCTCGGAGCAGGTCACGCCTACGGCGCCGAAGTCGGTGAGGTCTCGCCGACGGGGGTGGCGGCGAGACCTCACGGCATGACGGTACTCCTCGCGGCGACAACTTTCCGCAGCATCCATAAATTGCAAATATCTGCAATTGAATACATGATGTAGGAGTTGTGTCCGTAGGTAGCCGCGGGCACGGCACCAGACCGCAGGCCCGCGGCGTTGAAGGGTGGAGATCGTGCCGGTTCCGCTGTATCAGGCGAAGGCCGAGTTCTTCCGCATGCTCGGGCACCCCGTGCGCATACGCGTACTCGAGTTGCTGCAGGACGGGCCATTGCCGGTGCGCGAGCTGCTGGCGTCGATCGAGGTGGAGCCCTCTGCCTTGTCGCAGCAGCTGGCGGTCCTGCGCCGGTCCGGGATTGTCACCTCTTCCCGCAACGGCTCCACGGTCGTCTACGCGGTAGCCGGCGGCGACGTGGCCCAGCTGATGCTGGCGGCACGCCGGATCCTGACCGAGGTCCTCACCGGGCAGACGCAGCTCCTGGCGGAGCTGCGCGAGACGGGAGGCCGTGCGTCGTGAACACGTTCCTCGTGGAGTCGGCGAGCCGACTGCGGGCGGTGCTGCCCACGCGCGCAGATCTAGCTGGGATGACCCGCGACCCCCGGCGGAATCTGCTGGCGGGGCTGACGGTGGCGATCGTGGCCCTGCCTCTGGCCCTGGGCTTCGGCGTTTCCTCGGGTCTGGGCGCGGAGGCGGGACTTGCCACCGCAGTGGTCGCGGGCGCTTTGGCGGCGATATTCGGCGGCTCCAACCTGCAGGTGTCCGGACCGACCGGGGCGATGACCGTCGTGCTGGTGCCGATCGTGGCACAGTACGGGCCCGGCGGTGTGCTGACGGTCGGGCTGATGGCCGGTGTCATGCTGATCGGTCTGGCGCTGCTGCGGGCCGGCAGGTATATGCAGTACGTGCCGGCGCCGGTGGTGGAGGGTTTCACCCTCGGTATCGCGTGCGTGATCGGTCTCCAGCAGATCCCCAACGCGCTCGGGGTGGCCAAGCCCGAGGGCGAGAAGGTCCTGCTGGTGGCCTGGCGGGCCGTGGTCGAGTTCGTGGCGTTTCCGAACTGGACGGCGATCGGGCTCTCGCTGGGTGTGGCCGTGGTGATGCTGGCCGGGGCGCGGTGGCGTCCGGCGATCCCTTTCTCGATCGTCGCGGTCATCGCCGCCACCGCCTTGGTTCAGGTGTTCGGGCTGCGGGGTGCGGCGCCGATCGGTGATCTGCCGTCCGGACTTCCCGCTCCGTCGCTGTCCTTCCTCGACGTCTCCGCGCTCGGCTCGCTGCTCGCGCCTGCGGTGGCGGTGGCCGCGCTGGCGGCGCTGGAGTCGCTGCTGTCGGCCACGGTGGCTGACGGGATGACGGTGGGGCAGAAGCACGACCCGGACAGGGAATTGTTCGGGCAGGGGCTTGCGAATCTGGCGGCCCCGCTGTTCGGCGGTGTGCCCGCGACTGCGGCGATAGCCCGGACGGCGGTCAACGTGCGCAGCGGAGCCTCCTCGCGGCTGGCGTCCTTGTCGCATGCGGCGGTGCTGGCGGTGATCGTGTTCGCCGCGGCTCCGCTGGTGTCGAAGATTCCGCTTGCGGCGCTGGCGGGTGTGTTGCTGGCTACCGCGATCCGCATGATCGAGGTCGGCGCTCTGAGGGCGATGGTGAGGGCCACGCGCTCGGATGCGGTGGTCCTGGTCTTGACCGCGGTGGCCACGCTCGTCCTCGACCTCGTCTACGCGGTGATCATCGGTCTCGTCGTCGCCGGGGCCCTGGCCCTTCGGGCTGTGGCGGGCCAGGCGCGGATGGACCAGGTCGATTTCCGCCCTGACATGCCCGGTGAGCACAGCGCCGAGGAGCACGCTCTCCTGGCCGAGCACATCGTGGCCTACCGCATCGACGGGCCTCTGTTCTTCGCCGGCGCGCACCGCTTCCTCCTGGAGCTGTCCGAGGTCGCTGACGTGAGGGTGGTGATCCTGCGCATGTCCCGCGTCACGACCCTGGACGCCACTGGCGCGCTGGTGTTGAAGGACGCGGTGGAGAAGCTGAACCGGCGGGGGATCGCCGTGATGACCTCCGGCATCCGCCCCGGTCAGCGCCAGGCCCTGGAATCGGTGGGCGCCCTGGCCTTGCTCCAGCAGGAAGACCGCGAGTACGCCACTACCCCCGAGGCCATCGCCGGCGCCCGCAAGCACCTGGAGCAGGCCGGGCTTGTGCCGGCGCGCCACCGACCGCACCTGCCTGAGTCGCACCGCATCCGGAAGGGCCCGCGATGACCGTCCCCGCCGACCTGAACCTGACCGACATGTCCGGGGCAGAAGTGCTCTGGCTCCTCGAAGGAGCAAGCCACGGCCGTCCGCTCTACCGGGGCCGCCTGGTGTATGTGCGGCGGGAGCAGGCTGTCATCCGGCCCGCCACGCACGTGATGGCGTGCGGGCGGCTGGTCGTGCGCGCGCCGGTGCAGACATCGGCCGTCGCCGGCCGGACGGTGCTGACCTACCAGGTCGACCAGATCCACCCGCGGACCGGCACCGGGTGGACGCTCACCGTCCACGGCCCGGCCGAGGTGATCACCGACCCCGATGAGACGGCCCACTACCGGCGGATCCTGCCCGGGATGGCGTACGGGCCCCATGACACGCTGCTGTGGCTGCACCCGCAGGCCCTCACCGGACACCGCCTGGCGCCCGTGGAGGAGCGGTGAGCGTCCGGACGGAGACTTTGCCCTACCGGCATGTGCTGACCCTGCCCGCGATGGGCGCCGCCGTACGCACCGCGAGGGAGACGACCGAGCTCGTGCTGCTGGAGTGCGGTGTGGGTCTTCGCCATCCGAGTGTCGGACCGGCGCTGCTGATCCTGGCGGAGCTGGTCACCAACGCTGTCCGCCACGCCGCCGCGCTCTCCCCTACGCTCACCGTCACCTACGCCCACGGCCCGGGCGTGTTCGCGTTCGCTGTCCACGACCGCCACCCCTACCTGCCCGCCCTCTACGGGGCACTGGCCATCAAGCCGGGCAGCGGGCTGGCCACCGTGGTGGAGATGACTATGGAACTGGGCGGCACCGCCGTCGTGCGCCCGGACGCGGACGGTCGCGGCAAGAGCGTCTGGATCACCCTGCCCCTGTGAACACCGAGGAAGCGACGATGACGATCGAGTGGAACTACGCCGCGCACGAGGACCTGGCTGTCCTCTCCCTGGCCGGATACCTCGGCGCGGAGGCGACCGGCCGCTTCACCGGCGCGGTGGGCTGGGCCCTGGCCCGGGGCACCGGGCCCGTGATCCTGGACCTGACCGCCCTGCACGGCTGGTCGGCCGGCGGGCAGCTGGCCGTGGCCCAGGCCGCCCGCCTTCTGGCCGAACACGGGCGTCGCCTCGAACTCGCCGCGATCCCCGCCGACGGCTCCCTCGTCCCCGAGGCCACCGGACCCTCCATACCCGTCCACCCCGACCTGCCCGCAGCCCTGGCCGCACACCGCCAGATTCGCCAGCCCGACAGGCAGTGGAGCACCGGCAACTGGCCCGCCCGCCCCGTGGTCACGGCCAGCACTATCTGACCCGCCACCTCGCAACCAAGGAACACAGCCACATCATGAGCGACATCACCTTCAAGGACTCCAACGGCACCGTGCTCGAGGAGGGAGACTCCGTCACGCTGACCAAGGACCTCAAGGTCAAGGGCACCTCCGAGACCCTCAAGCGCGGCACCCTCGTCAAGAACATCCGCCTCACCTCCCGGCCCGGCGAGATCGAGTGCAACACCAAAAAGGTCAAGGGCCTGGTCCTGAAGAGCGAATTCGTCAAGAAGGCCTGACCCGGCCACAGAGGCCCGGGCCGAAGCGCCCTCAACGACGGGCTGTTCGGCCTGATCCGCTCCCGCGGGTATCCATCAGTTGCGAAAATCTGCAATTGTAGAGGTCGCAGGATGTTGACGGGGACGCTGGAGCAGGTCCCCTGGTGGAGAGTTTGGGTGGACGAGGTGCCAGGTACACGCGCGAAGAACACGGCCCGGGATGGCAGCGGCCCGGCCGGCGCCGCAGGAGCGCCGATGGTCACGCCGCTGTACCAGCTGAAGGCCGAGTTCTTCAAAACGCTCGGCCATCCGGCCCGGATCCGGGTGCTGGAGCTGTTGGCCGAGCGTGAGCAGGCGGTCGGCGAGTTGCTGGCCGAGGTCGGCATCGAAGCCGCTTCCCTGTCCCAGCAGCTCGCGGTGCTGCGCAAAGCCAACCTCGTGGCCACCCGCCGTGAGGGCTCCAACGTGTACTACCGGCTCACCAGCCCCGACGTCGCCGAACTCCTGCGCGTCGCCCGCGGCATCCTGTCCGGTCTCCTGCAGGGCCAGGCCGATCTCCTGGCCGACCTGCGCGCCACCAGCCGGAAATAGCCGGCCGGGCGCCCTCAGACGGCGGCCGTCTTCCGTAGTGCGGGGTTCACCCGGCGCTTCTGACACCGGGAGACGGCCGCTTCCCTCTTTCTTCGGGCCCCCAGCCCGCCGTGGAGTGCTTACAGGAGCCGGCCATCAGACTACGGCCGGTGAGCGAAGCGCGGCGGATGCCCAGGATCGCGCCCTGGCCCGAGCCCTCGCCCGTCAGCGGCAGCAGGCCCGGGCAGCGGACAAAACGCCCCGGTTCACGCTCCAGTGTGGCGATGCCCGTCACCGACACGCTCCGCGGCATGGGTCACCGAACCGGCCGACACCACGCGAGGCACCAAGCGGACGGCCGACGGAGCCAGCCGCGGGAACACCACCGCGCCACCCCGATCGCCGCGAGCATGCGGCACTCCTATTCGCCCGCGGCGCGGCGCCGCAGGTCGTCCCGGGCCGGCGGGGTCCGCGCCTTCGATGTCATGGCCGTGCCCTGCTCGGCGAATGCGGTTACTTCTGGGCGTGCTGGCCCAGATAGAACAGCAGCCAGATGAATCCGGCGAACACGTGCGTGCCGAAGATGTAGAAGAACGCGCGCAGCGCGACCCCTTTCTCCTTCCACTTCTCCGCATCCGCTCTCGCCGTCTCGGCGCGTTTGTCGTCGCTCATGACTGACTTGCTCCCTTCCCTGCCGCTGCGGCGTCCCGAGCGGTCGCCGGGCGGGCGTAGGGCCGGATGAGGATCGTGGCACCGACGGAGCCGGCCTGCTCGATGAGGTCCGCGACCTCGGCGGCCGCCACCCGGCAGGTCGCCGGATCGTCCCCGCCCAGATACGTGATCTCGTACATCTGCTCCTCCACTTCGTCGGTGCCGCTCACGATGCGCCGGTCACGGTGTTCCGGACGGCAGGATGAAGCGGACCAGCACCGTCTTCCCGCGCCCGTCGGGCGAGGGTTCGACGCCGACGTCGCCGCCGTGGGCCCGCGCCAGGTCCGCCACCGTGCGCAGCCCCTGTCCCGCGGACCGGTCGGCGAGCGTGACCGGGAGCGGGTCGAGGTCCCCGACGGCGACGACGAGCAGGTGATCGGTCATGGTCAGGGTGATCTCGGCCTCGGGGGATGCCGTGGCGTGGCGGGCGGCGTTGGCCACCAGCTCGCTGACCACCAAAAGCACCGCACCGCCGAGCGAGGATGCTCCTCCTACACCGAACAGCACCAGGGACCGTTCGGTGCGCTCGCGCGCGGCCCTCACCGAACCCGGCGCCAGCGGCACCGTCCAGGCATGGCGACGCTCCCGGACCAACTGCCGCCCGCTCGGATCGCGGCCCATTACCGGCCCGCCTGCGGCCGCGCCGCCAGATTCACCGGACACCCGGCTCATCAGCACCGATGCCGTGCTCCCGGGCCAGACGCGAAGCGTCCTCCAGCTCCTCGGCTGCCTGCGCCTCCTCGAAGGCGTCCTCGGCCTCCCGCGCAGCCTCCAGACGAACCCGCGCCACACGGACCCTCTCCAGCGCCGCACCCTCGAATCCGACCACACCGCAACCCCCCGTCCACCATCATGGAACTAGTAAATTGCATAACTCTGCAAGTCTAGCGTGGCCTGCCCCGCCCGCCAGTCTCTTTGACCGCCCACTCCCGGTCAGCCGACCCGGTGCGCCCACTGGCCGGCCAGTTCGTAGCGGGCCCCGACCACCGCCAGCTTCCCCGCCGCGATACGCCCCGCCATCTCGGACTGGGCGGCCAGCCGCGAGGCCACCCGGCGCACGTTCGCGGTGACCGCCGCGTCCACGCACGCGTCCCCCGTCAGCGTGCGATCGATCGACGGACGGATCTGCCCGGCCAGATACCGCAGAGGACCTGGCAGCTCACCCTGCCCCGTCTCGGCGTGGACGGCGGCGGCGACGGCCCCGCACGCCTGGTGCCCCAGGACCACCACCAGCGGAATCCCCAGCTCCAGCACCCCGTACGCGACGCTCCCCACCACCGCCTCGTCCAGGACTTCACCGGCCGAGCGGACCGTCAGCAGGTCACCGAGCCCCTGATCGAAGACCAGCTCCGGCGGAACGCGGGAATCCACGCAGCCCAGCACCACGGCGAACGGATGCTGGCCGCCCACCAGCTCCCTGCGCAACCCACCCGACTCGTCCGGATGCCGCTCACGCAGTGTCCGCCAGCGGCCGTTGCCCGCGGCCAGCTCCGCCCACGCGCCTTCCGGCGTCACGGGACGCCTGCGCACCCCGCCATCGGAACGCGTGGAGACGGCGCTGGAACCGGATACGAGCCCCGCCCCCAAGGCGACCGCACCCGTGAGGGCGAAGCGAGCGAGCCCGCGCCTCCCCAGCACCTTCCCGCCGCCTTCACCCTGGGCACTCACGCACATCACCCTAGGCGGGCACCAGGCCCGACGCCCGGGACCACGGGCCGCCTTGGCACTTCCTTGGCCAGGCCATGGCGAGAAAACACCCTCGAGCCAGTGGCCCCCGGCCGCGGCCTGCAGTCAGTGCCGCAGCCGTAACCGCGGCGGACACAGACACCACGCGACCTGATTCCCCGATACCCCGATACCCCGGGCAACGGTCCGCAGCGTACGGAATTCTGCAATTGTGGCGGTCACAGCGCGGCAGACGTCCGACAGCCGCCCGACGCCAGGATTGGGCCCACGCCGTGTCAGGACGCGCCAGCAAAGCGAACGAGGACGAGACCCCAGAGGTCAGCACTCCCCTCTACCAGTTGAAGGCAGAGTTCTTCAAAACCCTCGGCCACCCGGTACGCATCCGCGTCCTGGAACTCCTGAGCCAACGCGAACACGCAGTCTCCGAACTCCTCACCGAGGTAGGCGTGGAATCCGCGTCCCTGTCCCAGCAACTCGCCGTACTCCGCAGAGCCAACCTCGTCCACACCCGACGAGAGGGCGTCAGCGTCCACTACCGCCTCGCCAGCGACGAAGTCGCCGAGCTCCTGCGCGTGGCCCGCAGCATCCTCACCGGCGTCCTACAGGGCCAGGCCAGCCTGCTGGCCGACCTCACCGCCCACCCCCACCGATAACCCGCACACCCGCCCCGGACGCCAGTCCTCCGGCACCCTCCCGCGCTGCGGGACGGCCCGCCCCACTCCCTCCGCCCGATCACGCCAACCCCACCCGAACTTGCCGAATCCCCCACGGGCGGGGCCAGGCAATGAGTAGCGTCCCGGTGACAGCCCGCGCCCAGCGCGCACGCAGACACACCGGAAGGCGACATCATGGCCAACGTGGACACCGCCCTCAAGGACATCATGACCAGCGTCGAGGGGACCCTCGGAGCCGCAGTGGTCGACTACAACAGCGGAATGGCACTCGGCACCGCAGGCGGCGGACGCGACCTCGACCTCGCCGTGGCCGCAGCCGGCAACACCGACGTCATCCGCGCCAAGGTCCGCACGATGGAACACCTCGGACTCACCGACGCCATCGAGGACGTCCTGATCACCCTCGGCAACCAGTACCACCTCCTGCTCCTGTGCACCGGACGCGGCAAGGAAACCCTCTTCCTCTACCTCGTCCTCGACAAGCGCAACGCCAACCTGGCCATGGCCCGCCACCAGCTGCGGCGCATCGAAGCCGACCTCGAAATCTGAGCTCAGCCCTCTTTCCCACGCCCAAGAGTTGCAATTTTTCGCAACTATCCATGTCGGCATGTCTGGCAGTCTGCAGCTCCCTACGGCCCCGCCAGGGCCCCGGCCTCGACGAAGCACGACACTCGCCCCTGCGGCTGTATAGGGTCTCCGAAGCCTGAAGCTTCACCCGTTGAGGGCATCCAGCCGCAGGGGCGCCCACTGCTCCCCGCGCGTGGCGTGGGCAGCGGATTGGCGGACCCAAGGCGGGCCTCGGCGCCGCGACGGCGCCACCCCCGATGGTGCCGCGCGGTCAGGTGCCCGAGCGGCGTTGAGCAGCACCCGCTCGCGATCCTCCTCCAGCGTGAACCCGTGCCGCGCCGCAGAGACACAGCGAAGCGCCGGACGGGTCCCAGGACGGAGCAGGGCGCCAGCCTTGATCAACTTATGGACTTGGGCCTCGCGACCGGCTGGGGCCGGTAAATCGCGCCCAACAGAGGCGAGGGCGGACAGAGGCGAGAGCGGAGGGCCGCATGCTTCAACCCGCAATGGAGGCGCGCTACGAACTCTGCGCCGAGGTATCCGGGCCCCGTACACGCGGACGACGTGTCCGAGATTCTACGAGGTCGTCTCACGTGGCAAGTTTCGCGAGCTCCTTGTAGCAGGTCAGGGCAGCGGCCAAGGCGAGGAGTGCGAGCCCTTTCGTTCGTATCGGATGCTCAGGCGGCGGTAGCCGAAGAGCCAAGCGATCGACCGTTCGATCTTCCAGCGGTGCCGGCCGAGGCGTTCGCCGGACTCGATGCCTGGCCGCGCGATGCGCGCGACAAGCCCACGCTCGCGCAGCCAGATGAGGTGTTCGGCGGAGAAGTGCGCCTTGTCCGCGCGAAGTTTGGCAGGCCGGCGCCGTCGGGGCCCCCGGCCGGACCGGACGGCCGGGATGCCAAGGATGAGCGGCCTGAAGGCGAGGCTGTCGTGCATGTTCGCACCCGACACGGCGACGGCGAGCGGGATGCCCTGGGCATCGGACAAGACGGGCAGCTTGCTGCCCTTCTTGCCACGATCGCCCGGGGTGCGGGCCCGTCAGCGATCCCCCGTTGGCGCGAACGGAGGATGCGTCGACGATCGTCGAGGTCCAGTCCACCTCGCCCCGGACCCCGAGTTCGTCCAGCACCGCCCGATGCAGCCGACGCCACAGGCCGACCCCGGTCCATACCGTGAAGCGCCGATGCGCGGTGGCGGAGGACGTGCCGAACGTCGGCGGCAGATGCTGCCAGGCACAGCCGCTGGTCAGCACGTACGCCACTGCCGTGAACGGGCCAACCAGCTCCCAGAGTTCATCAGGAACCAGACGCTTCGACAGATCAGCGCTCACGACCGGCATCATGCCGTTCGAACATCACCTCATGTCCTGGAACAGCCCCTACGCGGTGGTTGGTGTGGCCATCCTGGCGGCTTGCTCGATCTTCGCGAAGTAGGCTGCGCGGGCTTCCTTGTCTATCGGCTGCTCGTGTTCGGCGCGCATCCCGGTCCGGCCGTCTACGCCCTCGCGCAGGATGTCGGCGTGCCCGGCATGCCGGATGGTCTCGCCGAGGACATGGACCATGATGGCGAACAGGTTCGTGTTCGTATAAGGCTCCGGCCACCAGGGCACGTGGCCGGGGGCATCGAGGGCAAGCTCGTCGATCGTCGCATCCGAGTGTTCCCACGTGCGCCGGTAGAACCCGACGATCTGACCACGCGTCTCGTTCTCGGCCGCCCATTGATCGCTGCCGTCGGAGTCCTGCCACCGGCAAAGCGGCTCCGGAGAAGGGCGGCCGAAGACCTCACCGAAGTACCTGGCCTCGACCGTGGCCACGTGTTTGACCAGGCCGAGGAGGTTGGTCCCGGTCGCCGTCAGAGGCCGGCGCGCGTCGTATTCGGACAAGCCGTCGAGCTTCCAGAGCAACGCCTCACGGTCCCGCCGCAGTCTCTTGTGCAGGTTGTCTTTCGCGAAATCATCGATCATGCGGCACGAGCCTGCCATGGGCTGCTCATAGTCTCAAGATCCCGTACGCGGTCCGCAACGACTGGCGGAGCCGTGGTCAGCTATGGTCACCGCCCCGCCTGCTGCAAGGAGCTCAGGAACCTGTCCACGTGCGACAACCTCTAAGCCGCTGGATCATTCCGGCGCTGTGAGGGCGAGCGCCTGGTCCTTTCGGGGCTGCGGCGGCTCGCCTGCGGTCGTCCGAGAGCGGCCCAGCGGGCTTCGTGCAGCGTCGGCGGCAGCCGGACCGGCCTGTCGGCGGCAGCCGGACCGGCCTTGGGCGGGCCGTCGGTTTCGGGGCGCACGGGAAATGCCGGATCGGCAGCCTGGGGTCAGGGTTGCTCTTGCGTGTCCTGTGATGCTGTGCCGAGGAGTGTCTGCAGCCGTTCGGTGGTGAGGATGCCTACGGCGAAGCCCTCCTCATCGACGACGGGCAGGACCGTCAGAGACCGTTCGCGCATGGCGGCGGCGGCCTCCGAGGCGGGCATGCCGGGGCGGGCGAACGGGCTGTGGTCGTGCGCGATGTCACGGACGCGGGTGTTCTCGGCGTACCAGGGTTTTGCCCCGAGGGCGGTGAGCTGGTCGCGGGTGACGATGCCGGCGCACCGGCCGGTGTCGTCACGGATGAGTACGTATTGGCTGTGGGATCCGCGCAGAACGTCGAGCGCCCTGTCGATGCTGGTGTGGTCACTGATCTGCAGGTCCGGCGGGATCATGGCGTCGGCGGCGGTGGGGCTCGTTGGAGGAGTGATCGTCGGCTCCAGGGGGTGGGGCACGCGGCGTCAGGCCGGGCGTGCAGGGGCGGGTGCGCTGACGGAGGGCGCTGCGGGCCCGGAGGTCTTCGAGGAGTCCGGCCTGGCCGGCCAGGAGACCGCTGAGGATGCTGCGGGCTGCGGCCAGGAGGTCGGCGACCTGGGGTGTGGTGAGGCGGTAGAAGACCGCCGAGCCTTCCTTGCGGGTGGCGACCAGGTTCGCGCGGCGCAGGATGGCCAGCTGCTGGGAGAGGTGGGCGGCTTCGATGCCCACTTCGGGGAGCAGTTCGGCGACGGCGTGTTCGCGCTGACTGAGCAGTTCGAGTACGCGGATGCGCACCGGGTGGCCCAGGGTTTTGAAGAGGTCGGCCTTGAGCTGGTACAGAGGTGTGCTCATGGCCGCCGCCTCATGGGTTCGGGGACCGGTGCCGACGGTATGCGGCACCCGGCCGGGTGCGCCTTCCGTCGGCCGCGGACAAGAGATGATCGGTTGCCGACTTTATCAATGCACATCGCCCGCCGGGCGGGAGGCTTCTGCCCGGCTTCGCGCGTCGGAGGCCAGGTGGGCCACCGCGGAGGGAAGGTCCGGGTAGATCCGGATCACGGCCTCGCGCGCGGCGAGGAGTGGAGCGGGGCGCTCACGCAGACCGCACACGGCCAGCGAATCCCCGGCTGCTCGTACCACGGCGGCCTCGCCCTCTGTGCTCCAGCCGAGCAGGCCGGACATGTCGAGCACCAGCGGGCCCTTGCAACGGGAGCGCACCCAGTCCACCGCCCCCTCGAAGCGGTGTGCATCCTGACGGCCCAGGAAGCCGAAGAGCTGCAGCACCCCTACGCCGTCACACTCCGCTGAATCCCAGTACATGCTCACCACCGCCCCAGCCGGTGCCAGGCGCGCACCAAACCGGCCCGGTACAGCTTGCGGCGGGGGCCGGACTGTACGAGGCGGGAGCCTCCGCATCGCGAACAGTGCCTCTGGCCGTCCAGTGCGGAGGGGCGGCACAGCAGCCCGCACGCCGCACAGAGCAGCACCGGGGCCCTCTCTCCGCGAATCGGCGTGATACGCATGACCCCTCCTAGTGAGTTTACCAATTGCCAATCTTAGCAACTGATAATGTATGCAGCTAGTGGTTGCCGTGGGGGCCGGCGTCGGGGCACCCGCGTCCCGCCGCACGGCGGTGTCGCGAAGTGGGGCATTTTTCACGCGTGTTGCACCCGAGGAGTGTGGGTGGGCGCGCAGGGCACGGGAGGCGATTGATGGGCGAGCCGGAGCTCCGCCGTCGGGCGGCGCAATTGCGACGGGGCCGCGTGGAGGCTGACGAACAGGGCGACGCGTGGGCGGTGGCCCTGCACACCGTGGCTCTGGAGGACGTCGAACGCCTGGGACGCGAGCGAGGCATCGACCTGAGCGGCGAGGCGGACCCGAGCGCGGGGGTGCACGGATGATGAGCCGATCCCACCCGGACGGGGACCCAGCCCCGGCGACGCGGGCCTTGCCCCGTCCCATCGCACTCGGACCCGACGAGGGGCTGCCCCTGCTCGACATCCTGACCGCGGGGCGCTTGATCCACGACGAGCCGGGACTGCCCGCGGTACGTGTCCTGCGCCACTGCCGCGACTTCGGGTATCTCGTCGTACGCGTCCAGCTCACTGGCCCGCCCGCGGTGTTCCGGTGTCCCGGCCGCCTCACCTACCAGACCGAATGGGTCGACCCGCAGGACCACACCGGCTGGACCGTGACGGTCAGCGGCCCCGCGCAGCGCATCACCAACGGCTACCAGCAGGCCCGCTATCGCCTGATGCTGCACGCCGGACCGCAGACCTCCCATGAGCACCTCCTGCGGATCCGCCCGGACAACGTCACCGGATACCGCCTCACCCGCGCCCCGGCCTGAGCAGCCCAGGTCACCAGCCCGAATGTCCCGGATAAGGAGCCAGGCCCGCATGCCGCACAACAGCAGCAATCTTCAGATTCCCTCGCCCGGCAGACCCGGCCCGGCCTTCAGCCTCACCGCCCACGTGCAGCCGGCCGCGGCTACCGCAGCCGCGGCGCTCATCGCCTCCGTCGCCGGGGCCGTCATGACCGAGACGGACCACGACCCCGGTGTCGGCCTCGACCGGATCAGCGCCGACACAGACGGGCCTGAGACCCTGCTGCGGCTGTGCACCCTGCTGCGGGACCGTCTCGGCACAGCCCTGATCCACCTGGGTGATCCCGCCCTGGACGCTGCCGCCACGGGCAAGATCACCCAACGGCTGTGCGTGCCCGCCGGCACCCCTCGCGAGAGGGCGCTCCTGGACACCGAAGCCGACCACCGCGTCATCCAGCATCTGCTCCTCAATCCCGGCAGCGTCGACTCCTGCACCGGCCGGCGCCACCGCATCGCACTGCTCTCCAACGCCTCCGCCGTCGCCGATCTGGGCCCCCTGCCCGCCGCCGTGGTCCTGCCGGCCCTGGAGTCCGCCGCCGCCCACCTGCGCAGGACCACCGGCCTGGACATCTATCCCCTGCCGATCGACGCTGACACACCCGAGGACTTCGCTGCCACGGCCGCCGCGCTGGCTCCCGGCTTCGCGGCGCTGTGCCTGTCGCACACTCACCCCGCCTACGTCGGCGCGGTCCGCGCCACCCTGGAGCACACCGACACACCGGTCGTGGACACCACCAGCCACGCCCACGCGGTCGCCGTCACCGCTGCCGCCCTCAACGCTCTTCGCCACAAGGCGATCCCCACCGGCGAGGCGCGCGTGACCCTCACCGGCGCTCATCGCGGCGGAGACCTGTCCGGCCTGCTCACGGCTGCCGGCATCAGGACCCTGACCCTGCATCAAAGCGGAGCGCCGCTGGTGGACCCGGCCGGCCCCGCCGACCTCCTGATCGACCTGACCGGCGTCCCCGCCCCTCGGGACGGAACGCCCGTGCTGCGCGCCTGCCCTCAGCATCTGCCCCCGCTGGGTGCAACGGCCTCTCGCGCTCACCCCCTCCACGCTCTGCCCGCCCTGCTGTCCGCCGCGGCACGCACCCGGCGGCTCACCCCGCACAGTCTCCTGGCCGCTGCCTTCGCACTGGCTGAGCTGGCGGGGCCGGACCGGCTGCTGCCCTCCGTCGACGAACCCGGGCTCACCCAGGCCCTGGCAAGCGCCCTGATCCGCGACTCCGCCCATCCCACCGATTCTCAATCCTGACCGCGGGACACCACCGCCGCGTCCGAAACCATCCTGCTCCTGCGGCACGCGGACACCTGTGTACGTCAGGGCCCGCGGGCCCTGACGGCCGCGATCCTCGTCACTGCCCAAGCCCACGCCACTGGCGGGCGCGGAACGCGGCAGGTCAGAGCGCGCCCATGCAACGGCTGCCGCGCCGACCGCCCACCGGAGCCCACAAGGCCCGGCCCTCCGCAATCTCCCAGCCATGAGGTGAACCACATGCAGGTAAACCAGTCCAGCAAGCTCGCAGGAGTCTGCTACGACATCCGCGGACCGGTACTCGAGGAGGCGACGCGCCTGGAAAACGAGGGCCACCGCATTCTGAAGCTCCACACCGGCAACCCCGCCGCATTCGGCTTCGAAGCGCCCACGGAGATCCTCCGGGAAATCACCGGCAACCTGGCCAGCGCACACGGCTACGGCGACGCCAAAGGACTGCCCTCAGCCCGCCGGGCCATCACCGACTACTACCTGCAGCGCGGCGTGACCGGCCTGACAGCCGAAGACATCTACCTGGGCAACGGAGCCTCCGAGCTGATCCAGATGTCCATGCAGGCCCTGCTCGACAACGGCGACGAAGTACTGATCCCCGCACCCGACTACCCCCTCTGGACCGCATCGGTCTCGCTGGCCGGCGGCACAGCCGTGCACTACCGCTGCGACGAACAGGCCGGCTGGTTCCCCGACCTCGCCGACATCGAAGCCAAGATCACTCCTCGCACCCGGGCCCTGGTCCTGATCAATCCGAACAACCCCACCGGCGCCGTCTACTCCACTGCCCTGTTGCACGGCCTCATGGAGATCGCCCGCCGCCACCAGCTGATCGTCTGCTCGGACGAGATCTACGACAAAATCCTGTACGACGGCCTGGCCCACACCTGCACCGCCTCCCTCGCCCCCGACCTGCTGTGCCTGACGTTCAACGGCTTGTCCAAGGCCTACCGGGTAGCTGGATACCGCTCCGGCTGGATGGCCGTCTCCGGCCCGAAAGCCCACGCCACCAGCTACATCGAGGGCCTCAACATCCTCGCCAACATGCGCCTGTGCGCCAGCATGCCCGCCCAGTACGCCATCAACGCCGCACTCGGCGGCCCGCAGTCCATCAACGACCTGCTCCTGCCCGATGGACGGCTGACCCAGCAGCGCGACACTGCCTGGAAGCTGCTCAACGACATCCCCGGCGTCTCGTGCGTCAAGCCCCAAGGCGCGCTGTACGCCTTCCCCCGCCTCGACCGCACGGTCCACAAGATCAACGATGACGCGCGGTTGGTACTCGACCTCCTCAGAGCCCAGCACCTCCTCATCGTCCAAGGCACCGGCTTCAACTGGCCCGAACCCGACCACTTCCGCCTCGTCACCCTGCCCCGCGCCGAGGAGCTCACCGACGCGGTCACCCGTATCGCAACCTTCCTCGACGGATACAGCCAGCACTGACCCCGCCACACCACCTGGAACATGCGCAGAAATCAGCAATGGCTGAACTCCGCAAGTCGCTAAATAGTGTTGGGGTCATGCCCGCGCTGTGCGGGCGGGCATGCCCCCAGTCCTTGCAGTACAGGGGCGGGCGAATCTGGCCATATCGCCTGGTGGGTGCGGCCGTTTACTACGCGTCGGCCAGCCCTCAGGTGGCCCAGTTGATGTCGGTGGCCCGGGCGACCGCGTCCCAGGACGACAGCTACATCGACGGCCCGCTTGGTCGTGATCGCGACCTGCTCGACGCCAAGCGTGATCGAGTGCCGGGCGGTGGGCTGTTCGTCGCGGAAGGCGAAGAGGCCGCCCGGATGAGAAGGTCCCGTGCATGCCCGCCCGTGCCCTGCGGTACGGGAGCTGTGGGCATCTCCGCGTTTGCGTGCTCGTGCCCAGCTGGTCGGGCTCTGACACGTCCCCGGTGTGTGAGCATGGCGCTGGCGCAGCGCGCAGCTGGTCATACGTACCAACCTCGAACGTCGCCCGAACGGGTGACTCTCGTGGCCGGCCAACCCAGGGCTCCGATGTCTCAGACTTCCGCACAGCAGACTCGAAGTGGCGCCACCATCAGCAGATGTTCAGCCCAGAGACTGCGGCTCTACGAATGTCTCATGAGACATCTGCATCGCGGAGAATTCGATCCGGCAGATCGTCACCTCGGCCGGAATGCAGGCCCGGATGCAGGCCGTGAGTACCTGGCTGGCCTGCGCGGCCAAGCCGCTGGGCGCGCTGCTGGCCGGAGGACTCGGTACCTGGGTCGGCGTCCGGCCGGCCCTGGTCGTGGGCTCCTGCCTCCTTCTCGTGCCGTTCATGGTCCTGGCCCGGTCTCCGGTGCGCGGCCTTCGGCAGATGCCCAACATGGCCGGGCCGCCGGACACACCCTGCCCGGTCGTGCCCGCCCCCGGAGCGGCGCGCGCCAAGGACGTCAGCCGTGAAGGCTCGATGGACGGAGGGACACCGTGAACGACTTGAACACCGGGGCGGCCACCGAGGCCGTATCGAAGGCCTGCCCGCTGCCTGAGCCGCGGTCCGCGGGAAGTATTCCCGCCGCGTCGTCCGAGGGCGGCGTGGTCGTGGCGGCCGCGGGTCCCGATTCCGCGGCCGCCCGGGTGGAGATGGTGGGCCGCCTGGAAGAATCCGGCGACCTGGGCGCGGGCCCGGTGCGGGATGCACTCCTGGCCCTGCGGCGCGAGGTCCTGATGCGGCAGGCGTACGTACGCCGGTCGGATCCCGACGAGCTCCCACCTCGGTGGGAGCTGCTGGACTGGGCGCGGCCCCAAGACCGGGACGAGTTGTGCCGTCTGCTCCACAGCGGGGACAGCGTCCCGGTCCAACATGCGGGCGAACCCATGCTCGGCCGGAGCCCGGGCGTGCGCAGCGGGGGGACCATGACGGCGATGTCGAGCACGATGGGCATGACAGCTGGCCTGATTGAGGTGCTGGACCTGCGGCCGGGACAGCGGGTTCTGGACGTCGGCACGGGTGCCGGGGTCACCGCGGGCGTGATGTGCTTCGTGTGCGGGGACGATGGCGTCGTCACGCTCGATGTGGACCAACACGTCGGCGATGCCGTGCGAGCAAGCCTGGCTGCTCTCGGCTACCGGCCTACCGTGGTGACCGGCGACGGGCGGGACGGCTGGCCCGCCCGCGCGGGGTACGACCGGATCTTCGTGTCCTTCTCCGTGCCCAGCATCCCGCCGGCCCTGGTGGACCAGCTCGCCCCTGGCGGTCTCGCGCTGATGACGGTGGCCACCTCGTCGCCGTCCTGGCCGGGTCTGGCCGTGATCACCAAGTCCTCGACCGGTCAGGTCCACGCCGAGCTGCGCGGGGTCGAGTTCGGGCACCGCGCCGGTACCGGCATCGATGGCTTCGAGCAGGTCTTCCTGTCCGCCAAGTTCCGCCAGCAGATCGCCGCGGGCGGTGGCCGCTGGACCCGGCGCAGCCGGCTCGTACCTCCTTCGGTCACTGACCGCGGTGCGTGGCTGGCTCTCGGGGCATTGCGGCCGGGGCTCGTCCGGGACTACGGAGCGGAGGACCTGACCATCGGCGCGCCCAGCTGCGGATCGTGGATGCGGGCCCGCCCGGCCGGGACCGGCAGGTGGAAGGTCACCGTTGACGGGCCGCGTGACATCTGGGCTGAGCTCCACGAAGTCGCCGCCCTGTGGCGGGCGGCCGGCTCTCCCTCGACCTACCGCATCGACATCGGCTCCAGCGGCGCTCAGCAGGTGACCACCACCGGCGGGCACCTCTCCTGGGTGCTGCCCGCCCCATCCCCCACTCCCGGAGAAGCCCCATGACCATGCACTCCGGCGAACCGGTCGTCGCCGACACCCCCGGAGGCGGGGGGTCGCTGTTCGGAACGGCAGCCGCCGACTACGCCCGCTACCGTCCCGGGGTGCCCGACGCAGCCGTGCGGCTCCTCGCCGCAACCCTGCACGGCGTGCCCGCACCGGTCCTCGTCGACCTCGGCGCCGGGACAGGACAGGTACCCCGCGCGCTGCTGGCAGTCGTGCCCCGGCTGGCCCACATCGACCTCGTAGACGTCAACCAAGGGATGCTCGCCCAGGCGATGGCGGACCTCCGTCCCGCCCTCGGCACGACCACGGTCTCGGCATTCGCGGGCGAAGCCCACACCTACGCGCCGCTGCGGCCCGGCCAGGGACCTGATCTGGTCACCTGCTGCCGGGCGTTCCACTGGATGGACCGGGCGGCTGTCCTGGACATGGTGGACCGGATCTCCGCGCCGCACGCCGCGGTGGCAGTCCTGGGGGACGGCAGCCTTTGGACCTACGAGTCCGACTGGACCGCTGTGCTGCGCGAGCTGATCCAGAGCTTCCTCGGTCCCTCCCGCCGGGCGGGAACCCGCGGAACCTACGGCGGGCCCGGCCGCTCCTACGCGGACGATCTCGCAGCCTCGGCGTTCAGCACCGTGACCGAGCACCGCTTTCCCGTGACCCGCGCCTGGACACCGGCCAACGTCGTCGGCTACCTCCGCAGCACCTCCTTCGCCCGACCCGACCTGTTCGCCGACCGCCACGAAGCGTTCGAGTCCGAAGCCATCCAGCTCCTCAACCAGTACGCCACGGAGGGCGTGCTACGGGAGGACGCCGAGTTCACGGTGCTGGTAGGCCGGCGGCCCGGGACTGCCACGTGAGCGGCCCGCAGCGCCACCGCGAGGTAATCGACGTCCACCTGATCCTGCGCCGCGAAGGCCCAGACGGCCCGGAAGTGCTGCTGTCGCGCCGTGCCGGCGACGTGTACGCCTCCGGCATGTGGCATTTCCCGTCGGGACATCTCGATCCCGACGAGGACATGGTCTCGGCCGTCATCAGGGAGGCACGCGAGGAGACTGGTGTCCTCATCGATCCCAAAGACGTGACCGTGGCCGTGATCGTCCACCACCGCCCGCCGGTCGGTGCCGGGAGCCGTTTCGGCGTGTTCTTCGAGGTCTGCCGGTGGTCGGGACAGCCGGAGGTGATGGAGCCGTACCGGTGCGACGACATGGGCTGGTACCCGCTGGAGGGCGGGCTGGCGGAGCCGATCGTGGCGTACTGCCGGGCCGGCCTGGACGCCTACCGTGCCGGGCTGCCCGCAGCCGTCCACTTCCAGGAGCCGGGCGACGTGATCCCCTACGCGGCCCAGGGCCCCGACCGCACCCTTCTGCTGCCCGGCCCATCCGTCGACGGGCCCGGACTCCCCCACAAGCTGCGGGAGTTCGCCGAGCGGGCCGTGGGCCGGATCACCGGAGCCGAGGACGTCTCCTGGGTACGGACCGGGAGCAGGGTCTGGCGGATCACCGGTGCCGGCGGGGGCACCTGGTACCTCAAGCGGCACCGGGGGGCCAAGTTCCATGACAGGGAGGTTGCCGCGCTCCGGGCGTGGGCACCGGTACTCGGTGCGAAGGCCCCGCGGCTGGTCGCGGCCGACCGCCAGGCGCAGGCGATCGTTGTCACGGCGCTCACCGGTCGGCCGCTGCACGGCATGGCCCTGGATCCGGCGACGGAGGTACAGGTTCAGCACGGTCTGGGGCGCCTGGCAGCCGCCTTGCACGGCGCCGCTCCCGCGCAGCCCGCGGTCCCTTCCCCGGCGCTGGCCAAGATCGAGCGGCACCTGAGAGCGGCCGGACCGTACCTGCCCGTCGGCGACGAGGACCTGGTCCTCGCTCTGGCCCGCGCGTACGCGGACCTGCCCACGCCTCCCGCCGTGCCGACACACGGGGACCTGCAGTACCGCAACGTTCTGATCAGCGACGACGGCGATCAGCTGCTGCTGGATTTCGAGCGCTCCGAGTACGCGTCCGCCACCCGGGACATGGTGCGGCTCTCCGACACCTGGACCGGCCGAGACGACCTGAGGGCCGCGTTCCTAGACGGGTACGGCAGGCTGCTCGACCCGGACGAGGAGCTGCGCCTGGACTGCGAGGCGGCCTTCGACGCGGTCTCGGGCATCGCCTACGGCATGTCGCACGGCGACCCCGAGGTCACCGAACGCGGACGCCGGACCCTGCTGCGCCTCCACACCGCCCGCCGCCCGTAACCCCGACCGGAGCCCCGCTTTCGAGGAAGGAACACGGTATGTCCCAGCCCCGCCTGGCCACACCCGCCGACGCGCCGGAGATCTCCCGCCTGCGCTCGGAGAACATCCTGTCTGAGCCCCTGGACCCGCTCTGGCTGAACCGGTGCACAGGCCAGCTCGCCGAACGCCTCGCATCCGGAGGCGACGCGCGCGCCTACGTCGTCGACGCCCCCGACGGCCGCCTGGCCAGCTGCGCCCTGGGTCTCGTCCACAAGGTCCTGCCGGCCCCCAAGTACCCGAAGGGGCTTGCCGTACGGATCCACGCGGTGGCCACCGACCCCGATCACCGGCGCCGTGGCCACGCCAAGGCCGCGCTCACCGCGCTCCTGGACCATCTGGAAGCCGAAGGGGTCACCCTCTACGAGCTGTACGCGAACGAGGGCTCGACCCCGCTCTACGAAGGGCTCGGATTCGCGAGTAATCGGATGCTAATGCGGATGACCCGCTTCGCCGTCCCGCTCGACGGGAGGGCATCGTGAGCGGCACTTCTTGGCTGCCTCCGGAGGAGTTCGCCGCGACGCTCCCCAAGGCCACGGTCTTCGGCGCGGTGTTCTTCACCGACGAGGCCGACCGGCCCGTCCATCTCCGCGCCACGTACACCACTACCCATCCGTGGCAGTGGCCGGGCGGGATCGCGGAAGCCGGGGAGCGGCCGTGGCAGACCGCGGTACGCGAATGCCGGGAAGAGACCGCGCTGGAGCTGGCTGGACCACCCCGGCTGCTCGCCGCCGTGTTCGGACTGCCCGGAGCCGCGTGGCCCCTGAGCACGGTGGGCTTCGTGTTCGACGGCGGCCGGCTCACCGCGGCGCAGCTCGAAGGGATCGTGCTGGACCCGGCCGAGCACGACGAGGTCCGGGCGCTGGCGGTAGCCGACTGGGAACCGCTCATGCCGGGCCGGGACTTCGCCCGGCTGCAAGCGGTCATGGCGGCCCGGGAGTCGGGTGTGCCCGTGTACTTCGATGCCTGGGACTGGGAGAAGTAGATGAGCATCGTGCTGATGTCCGATCCGAAGGTGGCTGCGATCCCCGTGGCCGACAACGGCGAGCGGCTGACCGACATCCGCGCCGGCGAGCACTTCCTGGTCGACGACCGTCGCCGCGACGCGGCAGGTGCCTTCGCCCTGCTCCGCTCCGGGGTCGTGGACCGGCTCCTGCACGCCCAGGGGCTGCTGCCGGACGGGCTGCGCCTCCTGATCGTCGAGGGGTACCGTCCGCCGAACCTGCAAACGCGGTACTTCCAGCAGTACACCGATCAGCTCCGGGTGGCCTACCCGGCATGGACGGAGGAGGAACTGCGGGCCGGGGCGAGCCGGTACGTCTCACCGCCGGAGATCGCCCCGCACAGCGCGGGCGCGGCCGTCGACCTGACCCTCGTCGACGCGGAGGGCTCCGAGCTAGACATGGGCACCCGCGTGAACGCGACCCCGGAGGAGAGCGCGGGCGCCTGCTACACGCTCGCCGACACCATCACCCGCCAAGCCCGGCTCCACCGCACCGTCCTCAGCGACGCCCTGACCAGCACGGGCCTCGTGAACTACGGGAGCGAGTGGTGGCACTGGTCATTCGGAGACCGGTACTGGGCCCTGATGTCGGGCCGCTCGACCGCCCTGTACGGACGGACCGTCCCGCACCCGGCCTGACCTCCCTGAACATCCTGAACATCCTGCTGAAGGAGCACCCCGTACATGAGTACCCCACCCACCATGCAGGGATGGCACGACCACTACGCCCGCGGCCGTGACTTCAAGCCGCTGAGCGACAAGGAGGAGGCTGCCCTCCGACACCATCTGGCCCTCCCCCAGGACGCGGGCGCCGCGCCGGCCCTGGAACTGGGCTGTGGGACCGGTGAAGTGGCCCGGCTGCTGGCGGACGTCGGATACCAGGTAACCGCGGTGGACTGGGCCCAGGCCGCCGTCGACCGCGCCGAAGCCAACCCGTCGCAGGCCATCACCTACCACCAGCTCGACATCACCAGCGGCGACCTCGCCTCCCTCACCCCGGGCGGCGAGGGGTTCCGGGTCATCATCCTGCGCCGGACCCTGGCCCACCTGCCCGACCGGACCCGCACCGTCGCCGAACTCGCAGCCCTCCTTCAGCCCGAGGGCACGCTGTGCGTGATCACCCCGCACGCCGACCGATTCCCGGAAAAGCTGCGCGGGATCTGCCTGGACGACGCCGAGATCGACCTGCTCTGCGACGGCTGGGAGTACGTCGAGCGCGTCGAGGCCGGCGACTCCACGGTCCTGTTGCTGCGCGGTCCGAAGACCGGCGCCGTCGTCTACGGGGAGAAGCGGACGCCGACGCCGGTGGCGATGGCCGGCGTCGCGGTCGTCGTCACCAACACCCACGGGCAGCTCCTCCTCGGCTGGAACAACGCCCGCACCATGTGGGAGCTCCCGGCCGGGAAAGTTGAGCCGGGAGAGCCGTTCCAGGTCACGGCGGTAAGAGAGTTGGAGGAGGAGTCCGGACTGGTCGCCCGCCCGGAGGCGGTGATGCTGCTGGGCACCCTGTGCGACGCCACCCACGGAGGCTTCACCCGCGTCACCGAGGTCGCCCGGCTCACCGACTACACCAGCGAGCCCGCGGTGCGGGAGCTCGACCTGTCCCGTTGGGAATGGCACAACCTGTCCGACCTGCGGAGCCTGCCGCAGCCGCTGTTCACGGCCAGCGCCCAGGCCGTGAACGTCGTCTGGCCCGGCCTGCTGCCCCACGTGCCGGCCGCCCACCACACCCCGCGCCCCGCTGGCACCATCACGCTCGGGTTCGGGGAGCCGCCAAGCGCCCTGCGGCTGCGCGAACAGCTCGTGCGCGAGCTGACCGAGGCAGGCTGGACCGACACCCCTGATCTCCGGCGGGCCTTCACCGTCGTGCCCCGCCAGGCCTTCCTGCCCGAGCAGCCCCTGGACCGGGCGTATGCCAACGAGGCGGTGGCGACCGTCTTCGACGAAGTGACCGGCCGGTCGATGAGCTCGGTGTCCCAGCCCGAGATGCAGGCCCGCATGCTCCGCGAAGCCGCTCTTCGGCCGGGCGACCGGGTACTGGAGATCGGGGGCGGCGGCTACAACGCGTGCCTGGCCGCCGAACTCGTCGGCCCGACGGGTTCGGTCGTGTGCGTGGAGATCGACCCCTACGTCCATGCCCGCACCGAGCGGTTCCTCGCCGAGACCGGGTACGCGGACCGCGTCCGGCTTGTCCTCGGTGACGGCACCCACGGAGCGCCCGGAGCGCTCGTTCCTGCTGAGGGCTTCGACGCGATCATGGTGACGGTCGCCGCGAACGACGCCCCGAATGCGTGGTTCGGCCAGCTCGGCGAAGGCGGTCGTCTGGTCGTGCCGTTGCGGATCGGCGGGTTCACCCGCGCCATCGGGCTCCGCAAGGAGGCTGGTGCGCTGGCTTCCACCGGCATCAGCGTCTGCGGTTTCGTGCCGATGCAGGGCAACGGCTGGTGGGACGAGACACCCGACCCGATCGGCGAAAGCGGCTACGGCGTCCGTTGGGAGGACAGCGAGCCTTCCCCGCTCGACGGCCTCGACCGGGCCCTCACCACAGACCAGGTGGTGGAGGTACGAACCGGGGTGACCGTCGTCGAGAACGAGTCCTTCGAGCACCTGCAACTGTGGCTGGCGACTTCGGTGTCCGGATTCTGCCGCCTGACCGGGGACCGCGAGAATCTCGGCCCTGTTCGGCTGCCGAAGAGCATGGATGCCATGGCGATGGTGTCTGCCGGCTCCCTGGCCTGCGTGGTGGTCGATCGCCTCGCCGACGACGAGTCCGGCTCCACGCCCACCTGGGAGTTCCTCGTCCAGGGCGTCGGCCCCGACGGCAAGACCGCCGCAGACACCCTGACCGGTGCCATCCACGCCTGGGACCGGGGGCTCCGCGGCCGCGCCACCCCCGCATTGACGATCCTGCCCGCGGGGACACCCGACAGTCTGCTGCCCGCCGGCGACATCGTCGAGAAGCCCCAGACGCGCATCGTGACTGGCTGGACTGGGCGTGACGGCGCCGCCGATCCGGGCGTTGGGCAGGACTCGGCGAGGGAAGGGGAGACCGGGCGGTGATCATCTGGGTCAACGGGGCGTTCGGCGCCGGCAAGTCGACACCGGCCGTTGGGCTTCGCGAGGCGTTGAGCGGATCGGTCATCGCAGACCCGGAGGACGTCGGCGCGCTCCTTCGCCAGAGCATGGCCGGCCACCCCCGAAGGGTGCGCGACTACCAGGACTACGCCGCCTGGCGGCGTCTGACCACCCGCCTCGTCGCCGAGCTCCATGAGCTCGCCGCCGGGCCTGTGATCGTCCCGATGACCGTCCTCAACCCCGCTTACGCGGCCGAGGTGTTCGGGCCGCTCTCCGAGCTGGGGACGCCCTTCCACCACGTGGTGCTCCACGCCGGTCCCGATCAGCTCGAAGCGCGTATCGAAGCGAGCTGCGAGTACCCGGGTGAAGAGGAGCGCAGCGAGGCCGTCCGCTCCCACCGGCGCCGACGGGCCGCCGACTACGGCCAGGCCGCGGCTGCCTGGCTGCACGCCGCCGCCTCGCACGTCATCGACACCAGCCACCTCACCCCCGGACAGACCCTCCACACCGTCCTCGCTCACCTCCCCGTCATCCCCTGAACACCCGGAGATCCGCACCATGACCACCCTCGTGACCCGTGCCGTCCGGCTCGGAACCCGGCCGAGCCCCATGGCGATGGAGCAGACCGGCCGCTTCGCCGACACCTTCCGCACCCGGCACCCCGGCACCACCCTCGACATCATCAAGATCACCAGCGAGGGCGACGCCCACCGCGGACCGCTCTCCCAGATCGGCGGCAAAGGCGCCTTCTGTCTACGGTGACCGTGTTGTCAGAGGTCGTGTTGCCGTACGTGAGGCGTGCGTTGTGGACGAGTGGCAGCTGTTCTGGACCGGCGCGGACGTTGTGGCGCCGGCGTCAGAAGCTGGTGTTCTTGACGGCTGGGAGGGTCTCGCAGCGCGCGAGAGCCAGCTAGGGATTCGTACGGGGCAGCCAATCCTTCTTTCGCCTGCGGGACGGGTCGACCCGCGGCTGAGCCGGATTTTCAAGTCGCACTACTTCGCTCGGAAGTCCGAGGGGACTCGGCAGACGTATGCCCCCTGCTACCGCGTGTTCTTCACCTTCCTGTGGCAGCGGGGCCTTAACTGGGACGAAGCAACCCCAGAGGACCTGGAGGACTGGGAGGACTGGCGTTTGCGAGGGCTGGGCAACCGGAACACGATCACGGGGTCAACGTGGGGCAAGGAACTTGCGGCTCTGCGCTTGCTCTATGACATCGCGAGGAAGCTGAGGTTCGTCGCGGACAGTCCGGTGCTTCTGAGGTCGTTCGTCCTGCCGGACGGAACTATGGTGGAGTCGGCGGAGCTGGCTCCCGCTGATGTGCGCGGCTCGGACGTGAAGTGGCTGACGCCACGGGCCTACAGGCTGTGGCGGGACGTTGGTCTGGGCGGGATGCTTTCGGATGGTCTGGAGAATCCGAGCTGGCCGGGCCGCAACGACGCCCGGGACACGTCGTACGCGGACCTCGTGTACTCCTCCGGGCTCCGGCGCAGGGAGGGCGGAACGCTGCTCCTCGCGGAGCTGCCAGAGCTGACTGACCGGCGATACTACGCCGGCAAAGTGGGAACGGCTGTCGCAAAGCGCGCCGGCCGTACCTACTACGCCAGCCACGGCGCGCTACGGACGGTGGAGTACTACCGGCTGTCCACGCGGGCCCAGGCCGTAAGGCGGGCTCAAATGCGGGGACTGTACGAGCAGGTGCCGGACAAGCGGATCCTGGAAGAGGTCACGCGCCGGCGGATCGCTCGCTGGTCGGAGCCCGACGGCAGACTCGGCCAGGCCCACCTGGACAAGCTGAATGTCCGCCAGCGCATGAAGCTCTTCGTCCGCGCGGCTGACGGGCTGGAGCCGGCCATGGTGTGGCTGACCGAGTCGGGCATGCCGATGGCCTACCGCAGCTGGACCAAGACCTTCGAACGGGCCAGCGAACGGTGTGCCGCGATGGGGCTCACGGTGTTCGCGACCCCGCACATGCTGCGCCATTCCATGGCCTTGCGAATGCTTCTGGCCCTCAACCATGCACTGGACCGGCGTCTGGGACTGACGCCCGGTGAACGGCGCCGGTACGAGGAGGCTTATGGGACGGTCTGGTCGATGGTGAAGGACCTGCTCGGACACCTGTCGGAGGAGACTACGAAGGCCATCTACCTAGAGCCGGTCCGCGGGCTCCAGCTGGAGACGCTGCTCAACGATGAGGACCATCCGGTGAACGACCTGATGCTGAGCGAACTGGCCCGGCGAACCGGCCTGATCTTGGACGCCGTGTGACGCGAGGGAGGGGCAAGGCGACCCTGCCGCCTGCGGAATACCGGCGCCGGAGCACCGTCGATGCCTCCGGACTGATCTGTACCCCGCTGGGACCCGCCGGCCAGGACCTGGGCACCTACAACTTCACTCAGTGTCCGGGATCGCTGGAGATCAGGCGGGAACTGGCGGCCGGCTTCGCCCGCGCCGCCAGGGCCTGGACCAGCGCGGCCAGCTGCGACACCCACGCCAAGGTGGTCCGCCAGTTCCTGAGGCATCTGGAAAAGGAGTATGGGAAGACCATCGGACACGTTGGCGAGATCAGCGCAGGTATCTGGAACAGGTGGGTGGACGCAATCGAAACCAGGCGGATGCTCGGTGCCGTCCTGCGCCAGGTGCCTTCACTGCCGGCGGCTACGCTCGCGGCGATGTCCGTTCGAAGCCGCTGGGTCCGCAAGGCCGCGCCCAAGGAGAGCTTCTCCCGCACCGAACTGCTGATGATCCGGGACGAGGCAGCACGGACCGTTCGGACTGCCCGCCTCCGGATCACGAGCAACGCCCGCCTGCTGGAGCGCTGGCAGTCCGGCGAAATGACCGACGGGGACAAGGACTGGCCATGGGGTGAGCTGCTGGACATCCTCAGCCGCGACGGCGACTTCCCAAGGACACCGAGCGGGTACCCGCCCCATCCCGTCCGGCGGGAACTGGCCCGCCGCTTCGTGCCGCCCGGCCGCTACCACCAGGGCATCTCTGCTCTCTTCCCGACGGTCGTGGAAAAGGGCGCGGCCGCGGTGCTGCTGATCTGCCACGAGGCATGGAACCTGTCGGTGCTCGCGGCAATGGAGGTTCCGTCTGTGTGGCCGAACGGAGACGGGGACACCGCGGAGCCGGTGGTCCAGCGCGTCGAGACGGACAAGGCACGGCGTGGCTCCCGGCTGCGGCACAGTACGAACAACCTGGTCAACGTCGGTGAGGACACTGCAGGGTGGGCCTTGCGGCAGGTCGTTGACATGACCGAGCAGGTCCGGATCACGTTGGCGGGGCTTGGCCGGCCGAGCAGGGCCCTGTTGTGGTCGCGGGGTCTGCACCGGGGGGAGATGTTCAACGATGGGTCCACGGGGCTTGAGCACGCCATCGTGGACTGGTGCGAACTCATGGGTGCCCGCTGCGTAGCCCTGCCACCGGGTATCGGCGCCCGCAAGCTGCGGCATTCGGTGGAGGTCGTCATCGGCGCTCCTCACAACAACACCCGGAAGGTCCACGACGACGCGTACGTGCGGCGAGACCGTCGGGTCATCGAGGACTCCCCGACCGCGGTGGCTGCCGGGCTGACCAAGGCGGTGGAACAGGCACGCGCTCACGTCAGGATGAGGGTCGTCACCGTGGACGGCGGCGACCCGGAGTGCCAGGCCCACGCTGTCCAGGGCCAGGTGGGCATCACGCTGGAGGCCGCCCGGCAGTTCGTCTCGGGCGATCTCGATACGACTGTCGGGGCGTGCCAGGACTTCGACCACAGCCCGTTCAGCACCGACGGCCCCTGCTCGGTGTCCTTCCTCCTGTGCTTCGCCTGCCCCAATGCGCTCGCCACCGGGCGCCACCTCCCACGGATCGTCTACCTGTTCAAGGCATTGGAGGCGCTGCGGTCGGCGGTGGCGCCGGCCGTGTGGATGGCCGACTGGAAGGAGCACCACGCCCGGGTGGGTGATCTCCTGGCCGAGCACACCGTCGAGCGGGCCTGGCCCGCTCTTCTGGGCCGGCTCACCGGGTCGGACCGGGAACTGATCGACGCGATGCTTGAGAGGAAGCTGGACCCGTGACACGCTCATCCGGCTCTGCGCTGGCGGGCCCCGGCCTGGTGGATCCGCCACCCACCGCCCTGGTGTTCCCGCCCGCGCGAGTACGGCGGGGTGTCGAGATGGAGGTCCTGCCGCGGTTTGCCGACGACCGCTGGCAGTTCGCCTACCTCGACCAGCGCGAGACCACACGTAGTTCCGCAATCCGGTGGAGCACGTTCCCGGCCCCGCTTCGGGCATCCTTCAAGCGCCTGGCCTGGGCCTTGGTGCACATTCCCACGCCGCCTGCCCTGATGGACCAGCGCGCCTCAGTGACCCGCTCGGTGGTCACGCCGGCGACGATGATCCTCACAGTCCGATCCTGGCAGAACTTCGCCGATTGGGCCGACCGGCGCTCAGTTACCCGTCTCGACCGCCTGAGCCGTGAGGACCTTGAGCATTTCGCCACCACCCTGACGGACAGGAAGGGCGCGGGTGCGGACGAGCGGGTCCTGTTCGCCCTGACTCGTGCCTGGGCATACGCGCCCTTCATGCTCCCCGGCGACCGCCTGGTGATGCCGCCGTGGGCAGAGCCGGCGAGTGCGCCCGGTGACTTCACCGACTCCAGCAACGGGCCCGCTCGCGGAGAGAACCGCACACCGGTCATCCACCCGGCGACGATGTCACCCCTGCTCGTGTGGGCCCTTCGCATGGTCCTGGACCTAGCACCCGACATCCTGGCCGCCCGCCGGGAATGGCAGCGGCTCGAGGCCGCCGTGGTGCCGCCGGGCTCGGCTCCGAGGGACGGCCGGGACCGCCTTCGCGCCTACATGCGCCAACTACGGGCGAGCGGTGAGGGCATCCCGGCATACAGAGGACGGTCCACTCGAGCTGTGAGCGCGCGATGGGACACGAGTGGGCCCGCCGCGAACGTCCGCTTCATCGCAGGACTCCTCGCGGTCACCACAGGCCAAGTGCAGGATTTCCTTCGCGGCGGCCCTGAGCCGCTGGTCGGACTAAAGTTCGCAGACGGTGCCGCCCTGCCCACGCCGATCACCGCGGCCGTCGATGGAAAGGCGTGGACCCACAGCATCGACCACAGCGAAGTGCGGGCGCTGACGGTGCATCTGGCTACGGCCGCCACCGTGGTCATCGCCTACCTGTCCGGGATGCGGCCCGCCGAGGTTCTGCACCTGGAACGCGGTTGTGCGACCAGGGAAGAACGCGCCGACGGCACCGTCCGCTACCGCGTTGCCGGCCGTCACTTCAAGGGCGTCACCGATCACGAGGGCAACACACGACTGGAGGGGGAAATCCGCCCCGACCCCTGGACCGTGATCGAGGTAGTCCACCGGGCCATCCAGGTGCTGGAGAACCTCTCCGACGAGCAGCTGCTGCTTCCCCGAACCATCAGCCCGCATCACCGCGCTGCCGGGTATCTCGCGCGCGGGCTGTCCAGCGACACGGTCACGCACTGGATCAAGAGGTTCATCGCCTGGGCGAACGAGCAGGCCGCCATCCTGGAGCGGCCTCACGAGATCATCCCCACCGATCCGGACGGTGACGTCACACTTCGACGCTTCCGCCGTACGGTGGCCTGGTTCATCTACCGCCAGCCCGGTGGACGCATCGCGCTCGGCCTGCAGTACGGCCACGTCGGCGCATCCCTGGCCGAGTCCTACGGCGGCCGGACCACGGCCGACATGCTGGACGTCCTGGACTTCGAGCAGGGCATCGCCATGGCGGACGCGCTTGCCGAAGCCAGCGAGCGCATCCAGGCGGGCGAGACGGTCAGCGGTCCAGCTGCCGACCGCTACCGCGCGGCGGCTGCCCAATACCACCATGCGTACGACGGCGCCTTCGTCTCCAAGGCGCAGCTCACCGCGCTGAGGAGCAACCCTCGCCTCCAGATCCACGATACAGACGCGTCCCTGCTCGCCTGCAACTACGACGCGTTCAAGGCGCTGTGCGACCCCGAACGCGGCCGGCCCGGCGCAGCGGCGCAGAAGACGCCCAGCCCCAGCCGCTGCAATCCCTCCTGCGGCAACGTCTCACGCACCGACACGCACATGGAACGGGCACGCCGGGAGATCACACGGATCGAGAGAGAGCTCGCTGATGGGTTCGACCCGCTTCCCCTGCGTTCACGCAAACTGCAGCGCACCGCTGCTCTACGCCTGATCATCGACAACCACGAGGCCGCACGGCCGACGGAGCCGGCGTGAACGGGACGGGCTCATGAACACCCCCATGACCGGCGCGCACGAGATCACACCAGACCCAGCGAGCGGGCAGGACGCCTCTGCCCCAGTACCGATGGCGGCCGCCATCGCACAGACCGTTGGAGCTGTCCTGGCCCAGAGCGCTGCGCTCACCGCCCCGAGTACCACAGTGGATGCGGACGAGATCAGAGCGATCACCGACGCCATGATCCGGCTCCTCATCGGTGTTCCGTGCCGCTCCGACGGACAACTGACCGTGAAGTCGCTGGCCGCCGAGGCAGGGCTCAGACGCAACAAGCTGACCCACAAGCACACCGGCCTCAGAGACCTCTTCTACGCCCTCGTCCGAGCCCAGGACGTCCGCCCCAAGATCGCCGACAGCCTGAAGGCCGATAACGACACGCTGCGGAAGCAGGTCTCACGACTTCGAGCCGACCGGGACGCGCAGGCCGCCCAAACCGCCCAACTCGTGCGAGTGATCCAGGTGCTCGAACTTGAAAACCTCCAGCTCCGCGAGTCCGCCGACAGCACCGGCGTCATCCGGGTCCTCGCCCCGCGAGGACATTAGCCACCGCAGCCAGGGTCAGGTGCCCCTGGTCCGGTCTAGGCGAACATCGGTAGAGCGGTTTCGGAAGCGAGCTGGGCCAGCTGGAGCTTCCAGACCCGGGTGCGGTAGCCGTTGGATCCGCCGGCGTCGGCGGTGATCAGCAGCCGTGTCGCCTGCGGGTAACTGGCCTGGTCCTGGCCGTGCCACCAGCGGCGGATCGATTCCACTGCGAACGCGGCGGTGTCGTGATCGGTGCCGACGTTGACCCAGCCGGTGTGCGCGGTCAGGTCGTAGATCCCACAGGGGACGGCTTTGCCCAGCTGCGGGTCGGCGAAGTCGTGGACGCCGACCGGGACGGGCTCGCCAACGGGACGCCCCTGGCGGCCGCTGTTCTTGAACTCGTCGACGAGTTCCTTCTTCTTGGTGTCCACGCTGATGACCGGCTGGCCGGCGTCCCGGTGGTTGCGGGCTTGCTCGTTGAGGTAGCGGAACTGGGCATCCCGGTCCGGGTGCTGATTGCCCTCGAGCGTCTTTGCGTTCGCCTGCAGGCTGAAGCCCTCTTCCCGCAGCAGGTCGCCCACGGTATCGGCGCTGATCCGGTGCCCGGCCCGCACCAGCTCCGCCGCGAGCGTACGGGTCGATTTCACAGTCCACCGCAGCGGCGACATCGGATCGCCCCTCTCATCGGGCTCGACCAGCGCGAGCAGTGCCGGCCGCACACCCGGGTCCAGGTCGGCGACTCGTTTGCGTCCTCCGCCGGGACGCCCGACCCGTCCCAACGGCTCGTCGCCGGATTCCAGCTCGAACACGCCATCGCGGACCGTCGTCTCACTGACCTGGGCCGCCCGAGCGACAGCGCGGATGCCACCATGCCCCAGCAGCCGGGCCTCGGCCCCCATCAACAGCCGTCGCTGCCGCTAGGCCGTGTCTGACAAATGATCACGGGCTGGTTCGCGGAGCCAGAGGATCAGCGAGGCCAGGACGACTCCGGCACGGTAGCGGTCGGCGAGCTTGTCGAACCTGGTCGCGATCGCGCGGAATTGCTTGAGGCGTGCGAAGCATCGTTCGACGACGTTGCGGTCGCGGTAGGCCTCCTTGTCGAACGCGGGCGGCCGGCCGCCGTGGCGCCCTCGGCGCCGACGGTTGGCCGCTTGGTCGCGGCGCTCGGGGATCGTGACGGCGATGCCGCGGCGCCGCAGCAGGTGCCGGATCGCCCGGCTGGAGTAGGCCTTGTCGCCCAGGACTCGGGTCGGTGTCGTGCGCGGGCGGCCGGTGTCGGCTCTCGGAACGCGGATCCCGTCGAGGACCTGACCGAAGGCGGTGGCGTCGTTGACGTTGCCAGGCGTGAGCACGATGGACAGGGGCAGGCCCCGGCCGTCGACGGCGAGGTGGACCTTGGTGGTCAGCCCGCCTCGGGACCGGCCGAGGGCCTGGCGCGTCTGCGAGCGGCCCGGATCTTCCAGTTCGTCCCCGTCTGCGGCCCCTTTTTACGTGCGCCGGCGGCATGCTGGTAGGCCCGGTTGACCGTGGAGTCGACGGCGACGGTCCACTCCACCCGGCCCACCGCGTCGTCGCGGACCTGCACATGCTCCAACAGCCTCGCCCACGTACCATCCGCCTCCCAGCGGGCGAACCGCTCGTAGACGGTCTGCCACGGCCCATACCGCTCCGGCAGGTCACGCCATGGAGCCCCGGTCCGCAACCGCCACAGCACACCATTGACCACCTGCCGGTGATCACGCCACGGCCGACCACGCCCGTCCACCTGCGGCAACAAGGGCTCTATCCGCTCCCACGCCGCTTCCGTCAACTCGCCTCGCCCTGCCACAAGATCAATTATCAGACAGGCCTTAGTCCAGATGCGGGAACAACACCGCAATCTTCGCGGAGAGTTCGATACGGGTCTCGTCCGGGATGCGCATACCAGACCCTTAAGAATTGGAGGTGGTTCGGGAGGACCAGGCACGGCTGATACCACCCTGCTGGACAATGGTTGCGGTCCGGGAGGACCAGGCATGGCTGATGCCAGGTTGCCGTTGTTGTGGCTTTCGTTGAATGGCCACCTGGTCCTCCGGGACGCTCTGGCTACTGATTGAGATCTGCGGTCATCGCTGCTTAAGGGCCTGATGCGGAGTGTTCCGAGGACCAACGAAGGGCTGGTCACCAGGAAACGGAGCGACGTCAGTGGGCAACGAAAATCACCAGATATGGGTAGGTATCGACGTCGGTAAAGGCCACCATTGGGCAGTGGCGATCAACAACGCGGGCGAGACCCTCTTATCCAGGAAGCTCTCCAACGATGAGCAGGAGATTCTCCAGCTGATCGCCACCGCCTGTGAAACCGCCGGGCAGGTTCAGTGGGCCGTTGACCTGCGGGGAAAGAGCGCGACGCTTCTCCTCGCCCTGCTCGCCGCGCATGGCCAGCAGGTGACGTACGTGCCGGGGCGGAGTGTGAACCGGGCAGCCGAGGGCTACCGCGGTGAAGGCAAAACAGACGCGAAGGACGCCTTGATCATCGCCGACATGGCCCGCGTCCGCCGGGACTTCACCATCATCACTCTCCCGGCCGAGGAGACCTGCACCCTTCGCTTACTGACCGCCAACCGGCGCGACCTCATTGCGGAGAGGGTCCGCCTGATCAACCGGATGCGGGATCTGTTGTGCGGCATCAGCCCGGCCTTGGAACGAGCCTTTGACTTCGCCCGTTCCAAGGGCGCGGTGACCATGCTCACGCGCTATCAGACCCCGGCCGGCCTGCGTCGTATAGGCGTCAAACGGCTGACCACATGGCTCGAACGGCGCAAGGTCCGCAGTCCCCAGCGGCTCGCGGAGAAAGCCGTAGCCGCAGCTGACCAGCAGCACACCGCGCTGCCCGGGGAAACCCGCGCCGCAGCCCTCGTGGCAGAACTGGCGCACCAGCTGCTGGAACTGGACGAGCGGATCGCGGTCAACGACAGGGAGATCCGGGACACCTTCCGTGCCGACGAACGCGCGGCGGTCATCGAATCGCTGCCCGGCATGGGCCCCATCCTTGGTGCCGAGTTCGTCGCGGTCGCCGGGGATCTGTCGGCCTACCGCGACGCCGGCCGCCTGGCGGCACACGCCGGCCTCGCCCCGGTACCGCGCGACTCCGGGCGCCGAACAGGCAATCTGCACCGGCCCAAACGCTACGACCGCCGCCTGCGCTGGGTGTTCTACCTCTCAGCCCAGAGCGCCATGATGTATCCAGGCCCCTCCAGGGACTTCTACCTGCGCAAACGTAGCGAAGGCCTGCGTCACGTCCAGGCCGTACTCGCTCTGGCCCGGCGCCGCGTTGACGTGCTCTGGGCCATGCTCCGCGACCACCGTCTCTACACCCTCGCCCCGCCATCGGCCGCTTGACAACCTCATTGAGATTCAACGAGCCCCAGCACGGGAAGCAACACCTTGATTCTCTGCAAGCCCTTAGTCGGCAGTTTTGGACGTGTTTGGCGGCTCGAAATCAACCATGCTACTTGCCCCAGATTTTCCGGTACGCCTCCCGGTAGCCCGTCGGATCCCATGACGTGGCGCCTTTGCTGTTTAGAGCAGTGGAGATGTGGACGGGCGCGACGTATGTGCTGGCGGGCTGGGCAGAAAATGCTCGGTTAAATTCATCGATGATCTGCCAGCCCTGTTCGATGAGTGGTTCGGGAATGGTGGCTGCTTGGTAATGACGGTTGTTGATGCGCTGGAAGGCAGAAGGGTCGCCGTCGCCCGCGCCGATGTTGAGGGGAGGACCGTCGCCTTGCTTACCCGCCGCTTGCAGAGCGGGAGCAGCGTCTGCGAAGTAGAGGTCGTTGATGGCGACGGAATAAGTCCACTTATTTTGGAACCGGGCCAGGAGGGATGAGACTGCCTGGGGGACGCGGCTGGTCGTGTCCGTGATCGGAATGTTCTCGTAGGACAGCAGGCTCACGCCGGAGCAGGTGGTGAGTTCCCTGCGGATCAGTTCGGATTTGTTCCTGGCGAAAGGTACCGAGGCGTCGGTGAAGATGACGACTCCGGCCTTGCCCTGGGAGTGCGCGATGATCCAGTCAGCGCTGGTTTTCGCGACATCCTCGACTCTGGTCGTGACGTTGGTGAAGAGTCTGGGGTGCTTGCTTGGTCCTGGAGAATGGACTGCGTGCCATCCGACGAGCGGGATGTTCCGGGCGTTGGCTTGCGCAACCTGTTGCGAGGTCACTGCGGGGTCGAAGGCGCTGATGACGATGCCCGCGGGCTTGAGGTTGATGGCCTGACTGAATGCGGCCTGGATTCCGGCCGGAGTGCCTTGCCCGTCAATGACCTTGACGTCCCAACCGATAACCTTTGCAGCCTCTCTTACGCCCCGTGCGACGCCCGCCACTCCAGGGTTGATCATGGTCTGGGCCACGAAGGCGATGGTCCTGCGCGAAGCCGCTTTGGGGCCGCTTGTGGGGCCGTCCCAAGAGGTGGTGGTGTTCATGGCTTGCTCTACGTTGCCCTCGGCTCTGGCGAGGGCGGCTGGGCAGCCGGCCTTCGGCGGGCCTGGGGAGGTGGAGTCTTGCCCGCATCCGGTCGTGGCGGCGGCGAATGCGAGTAGGGCTGCGGCCGCCATGATGGCCGTCTTGCGGCTTGGGTGCATGAGCAGGGTCCTTGCTGAGGGGTGGACAGCGCGCAGGAGACGTCCCGGGGGGTGGGGCTTGGGGTGGCGGTTCTGTGCCCACCGGCAGACCTCAGGTGGTGGCAGGTATTTCGTGCGAAGACCGTGTTGCAGAGGGTGGCCGAGAAGGTTGTGCCGCGTGATGCTGGCGAGGCCGACGGCCGAGATGGACAGGGCCTTCGATAGGCCGACAGGTCGGGCGAGGCCGGACGTGATCGCTGTGGCACCGATGTTTCTGTGGATAACCGACAGCAGATGATCTGGGCCGTCACTGGCGGCGTTGTTGTGCGCCGATACCACGCGGGAGAAGCCGACAACCAGACCGGATCCGGTGAGCCGCAGATGCAGTGCCTGCAACCGGGCACCGACGAGGTGGCCGTGCACCCTTCCTCCGGGCTGCTGCACGCGTACTCCTGCTACGACGCGACCGTGCGAAGGTCTCCAGGTGCCCCAGCTCGTTGTGATCGGCGCAACCCCGATCAAGATCAGCGACGGGTTGGGACGGGTGGGCGCAGAGAGCCTTACCGGATGACTGATCAGTCGCCGACTGTAACGACTCCACAACCGATGGCGTATGGCGACTCTCGCCCTCCACTGTTTCCTTGGCCTATTGCAGCGTGCGGTTTCGCACGCCCAGTCTTTCGGATTCCTGTCGATGCGCTATGCGGCGTCGGAAACACCGGTCCGCCCAAGGGTGAACTCGGCCCAGATGACCTTTCCGTCGGCGGTGTAGCGGGTGCCCCAGGCCTGTGCGAGCTGCGCGACGAGGAAGAGGCCGCGGCCGCCCTCGTCGGTGGAGGCCGCCTGTCGCAGGCGCGGCGAGGTGCTGCTGCCGTCGTAGACTTCGCAGATCAGGGACCGGTCGTGGATGAGACGCACCTGGATCGGCTCCCCGCCGTAGCGAACGGCATTGGTGACCAGTTCGCTGAGCAGTAGTTCGGTGGCGAACGCGATTTCCTCCAGGTCCCAGTCGGTCAGCTGGCGCATGGCGGCGGCACGGATGTCGGAGACGAGGGCCGGGTCGGCTGGCAGGTCCCAGGTGGCGATCCAGGCGGACGGCAGGGCGTGGGCACGGGCGACCAGCAGGGCGATGTCGTCGCCGGGGTGCTGGGGTGCCACGGCGTCCATGACGGCGTCGCAGGTTTCCTCCGGCGAGCGGTCGGGGTGGGCCAGCGCGTGGCGCAGCCGGTCGAGGCCCTCGTCGATGTCGCGGTGACGGTCCTCGATGAGTCCGTCGGTGTAGAGGACCAGGCTGGTGTCTTCGGGAAGATGGATCTCCGTTGTCTCGAAGGGGAGACCGCCCAGGCCCAGGGGCTGCCCTGCGGGTAGGTCCGGGAAGGTCACGCTGCCGTCGGGGCCCACCAGTGCGGGTGGAGGGTGGCCGGCGCGTGCCATGGTGCACAGCTGCGTGGTGGGGTCGTATATGGCGTACAGGCAGGTGGCGCCGATGAGGGGCTGGCGGCCGCCGTCTCCCGCGTCAAGGCGCCCCACGAGGTTGTCGAGGTGAGTGAGGACTTCGTCGGGGGCGAGATCGAGTTCGGCGAAGTTGCGGGCGGCGGTTCGCAGCTGCCCCATGGTTGCGGCGGCGTGCAGTCCGTGGCCGACGACATCGCCGACGAGGAGGGCGACACGGGTGCCGGAGAGCGGGATGACGTCGAACCAGTCACCTCCCACGCTGGATTCGGCGGGCAGATAGCGGTGGGCGAGCTCGACAGTGCTCTGCTGGGGCAAGGAGTGTGGAAGCAGGCTGCGCTGGAGCGCCAGGACTGTGGCGTGTTCGCGGGTGTAGCGGCGGGCGTTGTCGACGCAGAGGGCCGCGCGGGTGACGAGTTCCTGCGCCAGTGCGAGGTCGTCGTCGCCGAAGGGAGCGGAGTCCTGTGCACGGTAGAAAGTGGCGATGCCCAGGACTACGCCGCGGGCCAGCAGGGGGGCGCTGATGAGGGAGTGCACATTCTGGGCGAGCAGCCGGTCGGTGTGCTCGAAGTCCTGGGCGAGCCAGCCGGCGGCAGTCTTCAGATCCGGCTCCAGTACCGCCTGCATGCGCTCCAGACAGCGTAGATGGGGTGTGCCCGGGCGGAGGTTGACCCGCTGGCCGACCGGGTAGAACGGGCAGTCCTCGCGTATGCCGTGGACCACCGTGCGGTGCAGGTCGGTGCGGGGGTCCGCGGATTCATCCCCGCGCAGTACGGCCTCGGGGAGGTCGATGGTGACGAAGTCCGCCAGGCGGGGGACCGCCACCTCGGCCAGCTCCCACGCGGTGCGGCTTACATCCAGCGTGGTCCCGATGCGGGTGCTTGCCTCGGCCAGAAGCTCCAGGCGGCGTCGCGCCGCGACGGCCAGCCGTCCCGCAATCGGCTCTCCCACCAGCACCAGGCCGTCAGTCCGGGCAGCCACCAGCACAGGTACCGGAAGCGGCGGGGATTGCGGGACGGGAAGTGGCGCCGGGGCCTGCGCGGGCGCGGCGAGCAGACGGCGAGATTCGCTGAGGTTAGGCGAAAGGGTGCGACGCCGCCATGCCAAATCCAGCGGCAGGATGGCCTCGACGACGAATCCTGCCACGCCCGACGAGCTCGTCAGCGGACGGCTCAGGAGGGTGGCTTGTCGGCCGTCGGACAGGAGCACTACGGTAGCGGCCCGCTGGGCCGAAGAGATCAATTCGGCGGCTCCTTCCTGCAGGATCATCTGGTCATGCCATTCCAGGCCGCTCTGGACCAGATCATCCTCTCCGATCAGGTACTTGCCCCTCAGCGCCCCGTCGCTGTGCGACTTATGCCGGGCATCGAGGTAAGCCCGCAGCAGGGACCGTTCGCGTTCCGTGCTGCGTTCCAGCAGCCGACGCTCGATATCATGAGCGGCGCTGCGCATCACCGCCTCCATCGCCGGTTTCGCCTCGAGGCGTGGACAGCCAAGAGCGAGAACGCCCTCAATATGGCCACTGAGCGGGTCACGGATTGGCATACCCCAGCAGGCATTCGCCTGGGAACGCTCTGAGAAGTGCTCGGCACCGTAGACCTGGCAGAACCGTCTCTCCGCGAGCGCAAGGGCGATGCCGTTGGTCCCGGCGAACTGCTCGGCGAAGACGAAACCGGGCCTGCTGTGGGATGCGGGGAGATGGTGTACGAGCGACGCCTCGCCAAAACGGCGTGACAGCACCGCCCCGCGCCGGTCGGCGAGTCCCACATTCGCGCGGCTCCCCGAGAACACCGCCTCCAGCCTGTCGAGCACCGGCTCGGCGGCATGAATAAGAGGGCTCGCCAAGTCCAGATCTTCCCAGTACGGGGGATCGGACGGGTCCGGTGAGACCCCCATCAGGTGACAGCGCTTCCATGAGCTCAAGATGAGATTTCGCACCCCGTCCTCGACCAGCTCCCCCACCAGGAACCGCTCACGGGCACCCGTGGGGCTCAGGTTCTCTCCGTCCACCCCCCGCTCGATCATTTCCCTCACCGAACGTGCCACGACGCTACCTCGATGATCTTCGGAAGACCTCTGCTCTGAATACCATACTAGGACCAATGCCGTGCACGATATGATATCCGCCACCGCTTCCTGGAGGCCTTGGGTGACTCCGGCGAGGCGTCGGCAGACCGAGGAACCGGGCGTCGTATAGGCCGGTGAAGGAGGTCGGCAAGCCCTGTGGCCCGGGCATGATCCTGGCGTCGTCGGTGAGCCATCCGGTGAGGGCGTACATGATGCTGCCGGTGCCGAGCGTGGCGATGAAAGAGTCGATCCGGGCGAACTCGACAATCACGCCGTTCAGGGCGCCGCTTAGCGCCCCGCCGAGAACGACAGCGAGGCAGGCGAGCGGCCAGGGCATCCCCTCGTCGACGATGAGGTGCATCACCAGGACGTACGCCAAGCCCAGTCCGTAGCCGATGGAGAGGTCGAACTTGCCGGTGGCGATGGGGATCGTCGCGCCGAGGGCAAGGAGGGCGGGGACCGCCTGGTTGGACAGGATCGATGACACATTGTCCCGGGTGGGGAACGTGTCCGGCAGGACGACCAAGTAGGACACGAAGAGCAGGGCAGTCAAGGCCACCAGGCCGTAGTTCCCGACGATGTGCCCGCGCGGGGACCAGGGGGTCATGGAGCCGTCGTGCTTCCGGTGATGGGGGGCATGGCCGTGGCGGTACGGGTGAGTTTGGCGGGCGTCAGGGCAGCACCGGCCAGCTCGGCCGCCACCGAGCCGCGGACGAAGACCAGAGCGCGGTGGCAGAGATCCGCGACCTCCTCGAAGTCGGTGGACACCAGCAGGACCGCCAAGCCCTCGGCGGCCGCCTGGTCGAGCAGCCGGTGGATCGCCGCCTTGGCACCGACGTCCCCGCTCGCAGTCGGCTCCTCGAGGATCAGCAGCCGCAGCCGTCCGCGGAGCGCCCGCCCGAGAACCACCTTCTGCTGATTGCCTCCGGACAGCGTGGCGATGGGCACCTCGCTGTCGCGGGGGCACACCGAGAACCGTTCGATCAGAGCGGCGGCCTCGCGCCGCTCTCGCCGGGGACCGAGCCAGTGCCACGCCGGCACACCGCCCGCCCTGGGGTTGGCCAGGAAGTTCTCCCGGACCGTCAGATCCGGCGCGCAGCCCTCCTCTTGACGGGTGGCGGTCACGACGCCGACTCCCCGACTGAGTGCGGCTGCCACGCTAGGCGGGTGATACGGCTCGCCGTCGAGCAGGACCCGGCCGCCGAGCAGCGGCAGCGCTCCCGCGAGAACTCGACCCAGGCACGAGGGTGAGCTGCGGGTCGTAGGTCCACAGCAGCACTGCGTAGAGCAGCACCACCACGGCGTCCACAGCGGCGGCGGACAGGTCCCGGGCGAGGGTCTGCATGTGGCCTGCGCCGGTCAGTCCGACCATGCCGAGGATCTCCCCGGGCGCCAGATCCAGGCTGACGGGCCCGGCGCGCTGTGTCGTCACGGCGTCGAGGCGCAGCACGGCGGGCCGGCCGGAGGGCACAGGGGCGGCAGGAACCCGCCCCGTCGGCAGGCCGCCCGCGATGTCACGGACCAGGCGGGCGGGCCCGTACCCGGCGAGCGGCCCTGCGCTGACCAGGCGGCCGTCGCGCAGTACCGCGAACGCGTCGGCGACCCGGTACACCTCGTCGAGCCGGTGACTGACATACAGGACGGCGTGCCCCCGGTCGCGCAGGGTGTGCAGGACGTCGAAGAGCCGGGCACAGTCCGCGGCGGACAGCGTGGCGGTCGACTCGTCCATGACGAGGACCTCCGCCCGGCGCGCGAGGGCCCGGACAACGGCCACCAGAGAGCGCTCGGCGGGTGCGAGGTCCGCGATCCGGGCATCGGCGTCCAGGTGTCCAGCGACGATCCCGAGCGCCTCGGAGCAGCGCTCCCGGGTCCGCCGCCAGGCCGTGATGGCGCGGGTAGCCCGTGCCCAGGGCGATGTTCTCGGCGACCGTCATCCACCCCACCAAGCCGAGGTCCTGGTGGATGAAGGACATCTTCGCGCGGGCGGCTTCGGACCCAAGGGGATGCCCGGCCACCGTCACTTCGCCCTCGTCGGCCCGGTACACACCGGCGAGCACCTTGATGAGGGTGGACTTCCCGCCGCCGTTGGGGCCGAGGAGGGCAAGCACGCTGCCGCGGTGGAGGTCGAGGCTGACCCCGTCCAGCGCGACGGTGCCGCCGAACCGCTTGCCGAGACCGGACACCCGCACGAGCGGCTCCCCGCCGGAGCGCGAGGGCGGGCCGCTCGTCGAGGTATCGGAAGGGTCATGGGCGTCATGCATGGACGTCTCCGGTGCCGACCTCGGATCCCCCGTTCGGGAGGGCGGGACAGGGATGATGCTACGGGCAGTCCAGGGGCATTCCGTGTATGACGGTAGTTACGCTGCATCCAGGGCGAATTTAACTCAGATGGCCTTGCCGTGGGGGTGTGGCGGGTACCTCATGCATAGGCCAGCTGTTCGGCGGGGCACAGGCCACGGCCCCGTCCGTGGTGGCGCGCCCCGCTGGTGCAGCGGTGCTACTGCCGTCGCAGACCGCAGGTCAGCGCGCGGTCGCGGGTCAGGCGCACCTGCATCGGTTCGGTGCCGGGGCGGACCGCGTTGCGAGCTCGCTCAGCAGCGGCTCCGCTTCCCTCGCCGGGGGTCGTCGGTCGCAACGGGAAAGCCAATCGCTCTGGTCCGCGCGTTCTGAGTGTATTCCCGGCCATCTGCCACTTCACAGGAGAGCAACCGGATTCACCGGCGATCCGGTCCCGCCGGGGACATTGAGCGGAGCCACGACGATCATGAACTCGTAGCGTCCCGCTCCTGCGCACGCGGCGGACAGCGCCTCCAGGTCCAGGTTGTCCAGCAAGGGCACCCCCATCGCCGCAACGGCGAGGACGTGTACGGGGGAGTGGATGCCCTCGACCGGCGACGGGCGTAGGTCGCTGTCGCCATCCGCGCCCAGCAGGCTGACCCCACGCTCTGCCAGCAGCGGTACCGCGTCGACGTGCAAGCCCGCGCTGGCCGCGTCGACGTCCCACGGGCCCAGCTTGCGGCGGCGCCGGAACCGGCCGGAGCGCACCAGCACCGCGCACCCGTCGTCGACCGTCACGCCAAGGGCCCGCTCGGCGGCTGCGACGTCACCGGCGTGGACCGGCTGCCCGGGTTTGAGCCAGTCGACCCCGAGCACGGCGGGTAGGTCGAGGAGCACACCCTTGGTGACGAGCGGGCCGAGCGCCGCCACCGAGCCGAAGCGGGCACCGGCGGCGCCGATGACTTCTTGTGCCACGTGCCCTTCGTAGAGCTGCCCCAGGTAGGCGACGTGTGACAGCGCGTCGAGGTGGCTGACCGCCTTGCCGTGGTAGTCGACTCCGAGGAAGTCCTTGTAGGTAGCCGGCTCCGGCGCTTCGACGTCGCCTAGGTCGGACATGTAGTGCAGGGCGGGCCTGCTGTTGTCGGGGCCGGACCGCGTGTTCCAGGGCAGCCCCAGGGGCACTGCTGTCCCGTCCCGGACCAGGGCGGCGGCCCGGCGCACGTGGTCCGGGGTGACCCGGTTCCAGGCACCCCGGTCGGCCGCCGCCCAGCGTCCCCACGTACGGACCGAGGCGAACAGGGCATCGAATTCCTGGCGGGAGACCCGGGAAACCCCGGGGTCGGTGCTCATGGGTGCGTGGCGCTCCACTCTTCCGGGGCGGCGGGTCGGGCCCACCGGGTTCCACATGCATACCCGTTCCGGCCGGCCGCAGGGCGCTTGGCGCGGGCCGACCCGCCGATGAGTGGCGGCCGTGCCCCCGGGCGAGGCAGGGCTGGACTCATGAGAGTGCTCGTGCCCGCCCCCGGGATAGGGAGCTGGCGGCCACCACTTGCCCCTTACGCCTTCGCGCAGTGCGTGCCCTTCGTGCTCGCCCGGCTGGTGCTGCTGATCGAGCTCACGCCAGCCCACTTCATCGCGCGGCCGGGGCCGCCGACCTGGTCCCGTCGTCAGTTGATCGACGGGATACGGTGGCGGACCCGGGCGGGAACGCCGTGGCGGGATGTGCCTGAGCGATATGGGCCTTGGGACCGGTCCTACGACCTGTTCCGGCGGTGGCAGCGCAACGGTCCCTGGAAGCGGATCCTGGAACAGTTGCAGGTCCAGGCTGATGGGCAGGGGCTGATCATCGGGATGTCAGCGTTGACTCGACCATTGCTCGCGCACATCAGCACGCTGCTGGCGCGCGTAAAATGGGGACCTGCAGCGTGAGCCACCCGGCGGTGTCGACACCGAGCCCGCCGACCACGGGCTCGGACGCTCCCGCGGCGGGTTGACCTCAAGTTGCATCTGGCGGTCGAGCAGGGGCAGAAGCCCTTGTCACTGATCATCACGGCCGGGCAGCAGCACGACAGCCCGTTGTTCGTACCGGTGCTGGAGCAGATTCGTGTTCCGCGAACCGGACCGGGGCGCCCCAGGACCAAGCCCGACCAGATTCGTGCCGACAAGGCCTACGGGTCACAGGCCAACCGCGCCTACCTGCGTAAACGAGGCATCCGGTGCACGATTCCGCAGAAGAGTGACCAGATCCGCAACCGGGCCAAACGAGGTTCCGACGGCGGTCGCCCGTCGGCGTTCGACGCTACGGACGACCGGGAACGCCATGCGGTGGAGTGCGGAATCAATCGCCTCAAGCGGCATCGGGCCGTGGCCACCAGATACGACAAGCTGGCGGTTCGCTACGAGGCGACAGGGCTGGTCGCAGTCATCAATGAATGGCTGTGACCAGCACTTTCGCAACAGACCCTAGCCCTGTCTGTCACGTTCCTATCCGGGCGCGCCCTGCCCCGCACTGAGGCCGTCCAGCAGGAGGTCCCCGAGTTCGGAGAAGGCGTCGCCTGCGGTCAGGCCGGTGCTCTCCAGAAGGGCCCCCGACTGGAGTGCGTCGATGGTCACTGCCACGACCTGGGCGGCGAAGTGTCCGTTGAGCGCGCGGAAGACGCCAGTTTGTACGCCTTCCTCGATCATTTGGTGGACCCGGTGCGCGGCGGCGGCGGAGTTCTTGCGGTAGATCTGTGCGGTCGGTTCGTAACCCACCATGTCGTCGTAGAAGGCGTTGGAGTGACGGCGCATGGCCGTGCCGATGCCGGCGAGGTAGACCCGGATGCGCTGCCGGGGGTCGGGCTCGGCCTGGACGGCCTGCTCGATCTCGGCCGTCACGGCCCGGAAGAAGGCGCGGGTGACCGCCAGTACCAGCTGTTCCTTCGTGGAGGCCAGGCTGTACAGCGTCGCCTTGGAGCATCCGAGCCGCTGGGTGAGCTCATCCATGGTCACCGCGGTGAAGCCTTCGGCCAGGATGATCGCCTCGGCCTGACGCAGCAGTTCGTCCCGCCGGCGAGTGTCCACGACCCGCCGGCGGGCCGTTTTGCGCGGGCGTCGGTCGCGCGAGTCAGTTGGGGCCGTCACCGCAGCAGTCTCCCATGGACGTCATCGCCGGAACCGGCGGGTGGTCGTCCGGGACGGGAGTCCGAGACTTACGAGGGGGTACCAGGGTACCGCTCGACGTACCTGGGCTGCGACGGTCCCCGCTGGCGATCCGACGGCCGCAGCGTGACCGTGGATGCGGCGCTCTACCGGATCGAGGACCCGATCGAGATGCCGCCGTCCACGTCCAGGACGATGCCGGTGATGTAGCTGGCGGCATCGCTTGCGAGGAAGGCCGCGGCTTCGGCGATGTCCTGGGGGCGGCCGGTGTGGCGCATGGGGATCTTGTTGGTGAGCTTGTCGCGTGCGGGGCCGTTCATGGAGGCGAGCATGGGTGTCTCGATGAGGCCGGGTGCGATGGCGTTGGCGGTGATGCCGTGGCGGGCGCCTTCAAGCGCGAGGGTGCGGGTCATGCCGACGATGCCGGCCTTGGCGGCCACGTAGTTGGTCTGGCCGAAGTTCCCGCGCCATGACATGGAGGAGAAGCTGACGATACGGCCGTAGCCCTGGCGTTTCATGGGGGCGAACGCGGCGCGGGCGCAGTGGAAGCCGCCGGTGAGGCTGACGTCGATGACGGCGTGCCAGTCGTCGTCGGTGATGTCCTCGACGCGGTTGTCGCGGAGGATGCCGGCGTTGTTGACCAGCACGTCGATGCGGCCGAGATCGGTGGTGACGCCGTCGATCCAGGCGTTGACCTGGGCGGAGTCGGTCACGTCCACCCTGTCGGTGCGGAGTTTGGCGTCGTGGGCGTCGGTGATGGTCCCGGCGGCGTCGGTGAGGGTTTGTTCGTTGACGTCGGCCAGTGCGAGCGTGGCGCCCTCGGCGGCGAACCGGGTCGCCATGGCGAGGCCGAGGCCCTGTGCGGCCCCGGTGATGGCGACGACGCGTCCCTGGTAGCGATTCATGTGTTGTCCGCTTTCGTGGTAGGGAGAGTGAGGAAGGCCCGCAGGGCGTCGGCCACGGAGCTCGCAGACCAGTTGTCGGCGAAGACGTCCAGTTCCTCGCGCAGGGCCTGCTCGGGGGCCATGCCGTCGATCCGGTGCAGCAGCGTCTTGAGGTGTTGCTGAGCGGGGCGGTGGCGGCCGGCCAAATGTTGGCAGATACGGGTGGCGGTGGCGATGAGTTCGGCCTCGGGCACGATCGCGTGGATCCAGCCGGTGTGTGTGAACGCGGTCGCGGGGATCAGTTCGCCGGTGAGCAGGAGCCAGCGGGACAGTCCCCGTCCGACCGCGTCGGGCAGCCGGACGCTCGAGCCGCCGGCTGGTACCAGACGCCGCTGGAGGTGGCCGTCGCCGATGAGGGTGGTGTCGGCGGCGACGACGACATCGCAGGCCAGCGCGAGTTCGAGGCCGCCGGCGACGGCGTGACCGTGTAGGACGGCGACCCAGGGTTTCGGGCTGGCCGCGATACGGCTGAAGCAGGCCGACACGTCGGTGAGGAAGTCGACCGGGTTGTCGCCCGCGTCGTGGAGTTCCAGGAATTGGTGGAAGTCACCGCCGGCGCAGAAGCTCGGCCCCTTGCCTGCCACGGCGATGACCGCTGTGCCGGGGTCGGCCTCGGCGCTGGTGATCTGCTTGTTCAGGGCTTCGATGAGGGTGACGTCGAGGGCGTTGCGCCGCTGAGGGCGGTTGAGCAGGAGCCATCGGACGGTGCCGTGTTGCTCGACGAGCAGGGGTTCCGTGCCGGTCAACGGGGCTCCGGGGTGGTGAGTTCGGTGTGTCGGCGGTTGCGCAGCAGGTAGCGCTGGGTCTTGCCGCTGGGTGTCTTGGGCAGGGCGTCGATGAAGTGGATTGTGCGCGGGTAGGCGTGGGCGGCGTAGCGGGTCTTGACCAGTTGTTGGAGTTCGGTGGCCAGGTTTGGTGAGCCGTTGTCGCCGTCGCGCAGGACGACGTACGCCTCGATGACCTCGCCGCGGACGTCGTCGGGTGCGCCGATCACGCTGCACTCGGCGACGGCGGGGTGCTGGGCGAGGACGCTCTCGATCTCGAACGGCCCGATCCGGTAGCCGGCCATGATGATGACGTCGTCGTCGCGGGAGGAGAAGAAGAAGTCTCCGTCGGCGTCGATGCGCCCGGCGTCGCCGGTGAGGTACCAGTGGCCGTCGGGGGTGAACTTGGAAGCGCTCTGTCCGGGGATCTGGTAGTCGCGGAAGGTCATCAGCGGGCTCCCGGCGACGTCGATCGCGACCCGGCCGAGTACGCCCGGTCCGGCGGGCTCGTCCTTCTCGTCGGCCAAGACGGTGAGGTTCCATCCGGGTACCGGCCGGCCCATCGATCCCGTCTTGAGGGGACGGGCGAGTTCGCTGTGGTGGTGGTTGGCCAGGGGCATGCCGACCTCGGTCTGGCCGAAGTGGTCGTGCACGGCGAGGCCGAGTGCGGCGTGTGCCCACTCGTTGACCTCGGGAGTCAGGGGCTCGCCGGCGCTGGACGCCCGCTGCAGGCGCAGGCCCTGTGGGACCGGCACCGGCGAGGAGCGCAGTCCCCGGTACACGGTGGGGGCGGCGGTGAAGTCGGTGACCTGGTGGTCGGTGAGGGTGCGCCAGGTTGTCTCGGGGGAGAAGCCGCCGGTCAGCAGCAGGCTGGGGATGCCGGCGGCCATCGGGGCGACGATGGCGGCGTACAGGCCGTAGGCCCAGCCGGGGTCGGCGGCGCACCAGTAGCTGCTGCCTTGGGTGACGTCCAGGGCGTACTCCAGGTAGATCTGCCATCCGGTGATGTAGGAGACGGGGTGGATGACGCCCTTGGGCTTGCCGGTGGTGCCGGAGGTGAACATGTGCACCAGTGGGCCGTCCCCGCTGGTGGTGACGGCGGGTACCGGTTCCGGTGACGCGGCCGCGACGAGGGCAGAGAGCACCGTGGCACCGTGCGAAGTGCTGTTTCCGGTGACGACGAGGCGGCGCTGGGGGTCGTCCGGCAGGTCGGGGCCGGGGTCGAGTTTGTGGCGCTGGTCCGGGTCGACGATCACCACGTGCGCTCCCGCGCCCTCCAGGCGCAGGGCGATGGCCTGGGGCGCGAAGGCGGTGAACAGCGGGACGTAGACCGCGCCGAGCCGCCAAATCGCCAGGATGACGGTGACCAGGTCGGTGCTCTTGCCCATCAGGGTCGCCACTCTGTCACCCGGACCGACCCCCAGCCCCTGCAGTGCCCGTGCGTACCGGTGCGAGTCCGCGGTGAGCTTGCCGAAGGTCAGCGTCGATGCCTTTCCGTCGCCGTCGACCACGGTGAAGGCGACCCGGTCGGCGGGATGCCGGTCACACAGCAGGTGGGCCACGTCGAGGGAAGGAGCCGCGAAGGTCGAGGTCAGCTCGGCGACCCGGTCGGCGGCGCTCACGGCTGGTCCTTGCGGTCGATGACCGGCAGCACCAGGCCGCTGGGGTGGTCCGGCTCGTGAGGGATGTGGTCGAGCGCGGGAACCATCTGCTCCTCGCCCTGGCGGGCGATGTTGGCGGCGAGGGTTGCGCCGTCAGGCATCGGGACCCGGACGTCTATGTCGTGTAGGTGCTGCATCGGTGCTCCTCGTCGAGCTGCGGCGGCGGTGCCTGGATGTGGGTACGTTAGGAGGTACGTTCGTACCCTGTCAATTACCCGCACGGGAGACGGACCGCCGCGACCTGCTGCGACGGGATGACTTCCGTGTCCACTTGTCGTGTTCAAACCCGTTCCTTCATCCCTGATGGTGTCGACGGGTGCTTCGTTGGCCGTGGCGCCCATGGCAAAGGGGCGCGCCGGAGACTGCTCGTCAGGGGCGGGATGGCGGGTGCGCGGAATCCGCCCGGAACGCTTTCAGGCGTCGTGTCGGCGGACGCCCGCGGCTTTGGGAGGGTCCGCGGCGGGTGCGGTTCTGCTGATGATTCTGGCGTGCGGCGTCGATGCGGCACAGACGGCCCGCCCCCGCGCAGGGCTCCTGGTTGTTCTCGTAGACGGAGCACTGCGGGGCCCGGCACTGGCAGGCCGGCGTCCGGACGGGTCGCGGCGGCCTTCGCGTGGGCGAGCGCGCGTGCAGGGGCGAACCGGCGCAGTGCCGCGATGTCCTGGGACCACCTGGCTGGCGTGGCACCGGGCGAGGAGCAGGTGACCGACGCTGTGCGATCGCTGTGGCCAGCGATGCGGATGGTCCACAGTCGGCCTAGACCCCGCCCCCTGCGCCCCCGCTCGCCACCGAACCGATCTGTAGATCGAGGTCGGCTCGGGCGGCAGAGCGAGATCAGATCAGGCGGCCACTCTTTGTGGCGCTGATCGGCGCTCCGCTCGCGTTGTCGCTGCGCAGGACCGCCTCTTCGCCGGCGAAGTCGTAACCGCGATAGCTGAGCCAGTAGCAGGTACCTCCCACCGCCAAGCCAACGAACACAGCCAGGTCGGCGCCACCGATCGCATCGGTGACTGGTCCGATGAACGCGTTGGTGTTCATGAACGGTACCTCCGCGGCGGCGCCCAGCGTGTAGGCGAGCAGGCCGCGGCCGTTGATCCGGCCGTAGATGCCGTCAGCCTTGAAGATTTGCGCGATGGAGTAGCGGCCACGGCGGACCAGGAAGTAGTCGACGAGGTTGATCGCCGTCCACGGCGCGAAGAGGTAGAGGAGGAGCGTCAGATAGGTGCCGAACGAGCTGAGGAAGTCGTCAGAGGCGAGGAACGTCAGCAGGATCACGACCGCACTGACCGCTAGGACCGCGACTGTTCGCAACCGCGCGGTGGGTCGAATGTCCCGAAACGTGTCGAGCATGCTGATGAGGGTGAGGGTCGAGCCGTAGGTGTTCATGGCCATCGTCGCGATGAGCCCGAGCAGGCCGATCAGCACGACGATGCGGCCAAACCCGGCAGTGGCCGCGTCGCCTGCTGCGACCACGCCAGCGACGGCGTCGCCGGGTACGAATCGAGCCGCCAGCAAGGCCCCGAGGGTCGCGAGCCACATCGAGCTCAGGCTCATGCCGAGGTAGGTGCACCAGAACATCGACCGTGGCGACACGGTGGGGGGCAGGTAGCGGGTGTAGTCGGAAACGTAGATCGCCCAGTTGATCTGGTAGCCGGCTGCCAGACCGAAGACGACCAGGAAGGGCGTCCATGCGAAACCATGAGCTATCGGGGCAACTGCGGCTACTGTGGCGTCGCTGCCGACGGCGACGACGGTCAGAACTGCGAAGGAGATGAGGAAGGCAGGGGTGATCCACCGGGTTGCGTGGTGGATCCAGTTGTACCCCAAGAGGGCGATGACGGCAGATATCGTCACCACGGCCAGAACCGATGCCGTCTTCCCGAGGCCGATGCCCACGGACAGGCTCTGCGCCGCGAGGATGCAGGCGAATGTGTTGAAACCGATGTAGTTCACAAGTGCCAGGACGAAGACGCCACCTGCACCCGCGTACCCGAATTGTGGACGCGACTGGATCAGTTGGGGCAATCCGAGGTGGGGTCCCTGTGTCGAGTGCAGCGCAGCGAAGATCGCGCCGAACGCGGACCCGGCACAGGCAGCGATGATGATCCAGAGCAGATCGGCGCCGAGGGCGACCCCCGCTGCCCCGACCGCGACCGTGCCGACATTGGCATTGCCGGCGATCCACACGGGTGCGACATGCCACACCTTCCCGTGTCGTTCGCCAAGCGGGATGTGATCGATCGACCGCGCCTCGATCGCAGACGCTGCGGCGGTGGAGGGGTCTTGAGCAGCTTGCATTGGGTCACCTCGACTGTGCCAGTGGCCTCCGCCACATCAATGGGGTAGCTATGTATACAAGTGAGCGTCTTGCATGTAAATACTTGACTTGCATTTGCTGGCTGTGTCGGCCACCCCGAACCTCCTGAGAGGTGACATCATGACCACCCCCTTCGCCAACGCTCCTGGCGAGCGGCGCGCTGAACGTCTCCCGCTGACCGAACCTCCGCCGCACGCCCGCCAGCACGCGGTGTCCATGCGCGACGGAATTCGGCTCGCGACCGATACGTATCTCCCGCCCGCGGGAGACGGGCCGGTCTTGCTGGCACGACTGCCGTACGACAAGACCAGCGCAGAGTGCTTCATGCCCCAGATCGCAGACTGGTTCACGGCCCACGGTTACGTCGTCGTGGTGCAAGACGTCCGCGGCAAACTTCGCTCCGACGGTGCTCTCATGCCGTTCGTCGCGGAGATCGACGACGCCTACGACACCCTGGAGTGGATCGTCGCTCAGCCATGGGCGACCGGCCCAGTGGGCATGTTCGGCGACTCCTACTACGGCTTTACTCAATGGGCCGCAGCTGCCAGTGGCCACCCGGCACTGTGTGCCATCACCCCGCGAGTGACGGCCCCAATGTTGCGGCGCGCTGTTCGCCGGCAGGACGTCTTCCCACTCGAGCTGTGCACGGTGTGGGCACTACAGACCTGGGTCGACGAGGGCCTCTACGACTACGAGGGGACCATCGATTGGCGCGTACGGCCACAGTCCGAGATCGCAGCCACCGCCTTGGGCGGGCGGCGCCCCCTCTTCCTCGACGAGTGGGCCACCGGGAAGCTGGATGTGACAACGCTGCCAGTCACCGACCGCATCCCCACCTTGCACCTGGCCGGCTTCGACGACTACTTCCTCAGCGACCAGCTAGCAGCGTGGGAACAGGCACGGACTGGACCCGCAGAGCACCTTCTTGTCGTCGACGTTCGCGACCACGGCTGGACTGTACGGCGTCCGACCGGTGAGCCGTATGCCGACCCGTTCGCCAGTCCGGGCGCCCAGAAGAAGTTTCTTGACGACTACCTCGGCCTCCTGCTGCCCTTCTTCGAGCGCCACCTCAAAGGCGCCGAGCTGCCGGTACCGGCAGCTGTGCGGTGGCGGCTGGGTTCTGAGGAGTTCCGCGAGGACGACCACTGGCCACCGCGCGGCACGACCGAGGCCTCTTTGTTCCTGACCTCCGATGGCCGCCTCTCCCCCGCGCCCAGCCCAACCAGCGAGGTGCGCTGGCACCATGATCCGACCGATCCTGTTCCCAGCCTGGCGCATCCGCACTACCCGAACATCGACCCTCCCGACGAGTCTTGCGTTCTCGGTCGCGATGACGTTGTCAGTTTCGTAGGCGAACCGGCCGAAGCGCCCATGGAGATCCTCGGCCGGGCCACCCTCGCGGGACGGTTCCGGGGCGGCTGTGGATCTGCACACGTCATGGTCCGGCTCCTCGACCTCGCACCGGATGGAACTGCGCGCCGCATCGGCGATGGTGCCGCCCTCATCCGGGCCCCCTGGCCAGCTGAGGCGACCGTCGACCTCGGCGTGATCGGTTGTCGACTTGATGTGGGCCACCGCCTTGCTGTCCTGGTCTCGGGGAGCAGCTTCCCGCAGTACGCTGTCCACCCCGGCACTGACGAAGAGCCGTGGACAGCCACTACCGTCACCACGGTTGAGCTCGCCATGGCGACCGGAGGCACTGCCGGCACCGCGCTCACGATCGGCATCCTCAACCCGGCAGGAGCGGCAACGTGAAGGGTTTCCGGCCGCATACGAAGACGCCGATCGAGCGCACCCCCGCGTCTGCCCGCGTCTACCACGAGCTTCGACGCCGGATTCTGCACGGCGAGCTTGCGGCAGGCAGCCCGCTCAGCGAGATCGAGATCGCGGGCGAGCTAGAAGTTTCGCGGACACCGGTCCGTGAGGCACTGCGAGAATTGCTCTCCGATGCTCTCGTCCTGGACGGACGTCGCCGCCAGTGCGTGGTGGCCGATACATCGCCAGAACTCGAACGTGAGGTGCTACTGATGCGCACCGCGCTTGAGAGTCTCGCCGCGAGAGAAGCGGCGACCGTCGCCGACGAATCGGGCAGCGACGTGCTGCACCTCATCATGGTCCGCACGCGACGGGCTCTCGCGGCCAAAGATGTCAACGCTGCGCTCGACTGCGACGACGAGTTCCACCAGCGTCTGGCCGCGATGTCGGGGCTGCCAATTGTCGCCGACACCGTCCGGCGACTACGCGGCTTCGCACGTCTGATCGGCCTGAAGAAGGGGTGGCATCTGGCCGACCTGCGCCGTTCCGCGGACGAGCACGAACAGATCATCGCCGCCCTCGAAAGCGGCGAACCTGATCTCGCCGAACGGCTAATGGTGGATCATCTCAAAACAGGAAGCGGCGAACACGGCCGACAGTAGTCACCCGTGGCACTGCGCGCGCTCCGATCCCTTGGCTTGTGGCATCCCACACATTCGGACCGGGCGACATTGGCTGGGCACCGAATGCGGTGACAGGCTCGACCGACGAAGGTGTGGAGGTCGGTGCCAGCTCGCGGACCCGACCAGCGACAGAACGTGGTCGCGACCGAGGCCCCTCGCTCAAGGACGGAACGAGGGGCCTCAAAGGCCACGCGGTCGCCCCACCCTGCTTGATCGAAAATGTATCCCGCCAACCGCTCGCGGGTGCAGCCGGCCCGCGGGTTCGGCGGTGGCGGACGCGGTCTGCCCGGTGACGGAGTTCGCGTTCGCCGCGAGGGCGAGGCCCGCCGGGCGAGCATCCGACACCCAGAAGCGGCTCCGCCGGCTGCTCCTGGTTCTCCCAGGTCCGTGGGCATGGCCGAGCTGGGAGAGAAGAAAGGATCGTGGAGACATACAGCACCTTCAGAGATTTATCGGAAGGTGACAACTTTCCGCGCGTCTCTCCGAAGATCGAACAATCCGGAAGATCCTCCTCCAACAGCAGTCACGATCGTCAGCCGGCCGCCAGCCACCCGCCACATCCCGACATCGGGAACGAAGTAGATCTGCGGGAAGAACCTGGAGAACTGGCCCGCAATAGGCGGGCAAGGGGCTGCGCCAACCCGGCTGCGGCTGAGGGGGATCGTAACGCGGCCTCAGTTGGCCGGCCCGTCGCCTTCCCACCCCCGGCAGGAACGAGGAAACGATGTGTGAACTCTTGAACCGCATCTTGTCCCGCCCCCCAAGCGAGTGGATCCGCGTCCTGCGCACGGAGCTCCCCGTGCTGGCCGACGAGATAGTGGAGGAGCTTCTGCGAGGGACACCAGGCTCTTCTGTGCTTGGGAACGGCAACGAGACCCACGACGAATTGCTTAGGCGCTCGCTGGAGGAAGCCTTGTTCGCCGCCCTGGGCTACCGGGAGCCGGAGAATCAGAGCATGAATGGCGGGGATCGCTGCCTCGAACACGAGAGCAACGTCCCACAGGAAGGCAGACACGAGGCAGGCCCGCCGGCCACCCAGAAACCCGCCCGCCACACCGGCGCCGGACCGGCGCACCACGATGGACACAGGGCCACAGACCGGGCCTCCGCAAGGGACTGGCACGAGCCTGGCGCACCGTCCGACCAGCCACGGCAGCATCTGTTCAAGGCGCTCACCGACGCCAGAGCCACCCCGCAGCGGTCCCTCGCTGAGCTGGCCGAGGAGGCAGCCTGGCCCCTCCCGCCCGCCGTGCGGGGCGTCATGCTGGCAACCCCCGGAGAGATGCAACAGCTTGCGGCTGTCCTGCACGACTCCCTCCCTGGCGTGTTCGCGGGCCGGCCCTGCTTGCTCGTTCCAAGCGCGGGCTCGGACACCAGGGCGTGGCTGGAGTCCCCGCTGCGCGGCCGCCTCGCAGCTGTAGGACACGAGGTTCCCCTGGCGGATACCGCGTCCTCCCTGCGCTGGGCTCTTCGCCTGCTCAGCCTCACCTGGGCCCACCAAGGTCAGGACATACGCCCCGTCTTCGTCGACGATCATCTCTCCACTCTGATGCTCCTCCAGGACGAAACACTGCCCGAGGCGTTGGCTGCCCAATGGTTGAAGCCGCTCGCGGACCTGACCCCACGCCAGAGCGAGCGGCTCGAGGTCACTCTGCTTGCCTGGCTCGAACACGGAGGCGCCCCGGAGGTCGCGAAGGCCTTGAGCGTGCATCCGCAGACCGTGCGGTACCGCATGCGCCAATTGGAGAAACTCTTCGGATCGCAGCTCCGTGATCCTCGTGCCCGGTTCGAGCTGGAGGTGACGTTGCGCAGCCGCCAGCTTTTGGCGCAGGCTCGGATTGTGGACTCGCGGCAGGTCCGTCATTCGAGCCGCTTCATGACGGCGAACTTCACACCGGTGACCGCGAGGAAGATGGCCCGTATCAACGGCCTGTGACTTCGATAATCCAGCGCGGCTCCGCCCTCTCAGCGGAGGCGCTCAGCTCGAGTAGCTCGATAGAGCGTGTGCATCCACACGGCGAAAGGGCTGGCACCCGGCACGACGCTGGAGGCGCGGGCGGGCAGTCCGAGGCGGCAGCTGACGTACTTCCGCTCGCGTCGAGGAGCCGAACTGGGCAAAGCGTGGACAGGACCGGACCAGGGACGCGAGAAACGCGCGAGTGCCGGATCGTGCGGGCAGTCCAGCTGGGCGTGTGCTTGCCTGCGGCGGTTGGCGCTCGGCGCTCCGTGACCAGCCTCACTCCGCACCGCAAGATCTGGATGAACGACCTACTCCACCGAGTGCTCCCGACGTCCCGCAGGCTCCTGCAGGAGCGGCGGCGCGTCTTGAGCGCGATTCGTTTGGCCGGCCGACTCTGGACTTTTCATCCAGATTGGACTTACAGCCCAGGCATGGGTGAAGTGGAAGACACTCAGGACCCTCGAATTCGGCTGTGGGCGCCGGTGGCCCAGGCCGTCGCGCTGCTGCTCGGCCCGTACGCGGAGGTCGTCCTGCATGATCCGGACACCGACCGGGTCCTCGGGATCTGGAATCCGATGACCTCCCGCGGCGTGGGAGACCCCTCGCTGCTGGGAGAGCTGGACGATCTCGAACCTTCGGCACAGGACGTCTTCGGGCCGTACGAGAAGCTGCTCGTCGACGGCCGCCGACTGACATCGGTCAGCGCGGTCCTTCGCGATCCGCAGGGCCGGCCCTCGGCGGTGCTGTGCATCAATCTCGACCGCACGCCGCTGGAACAGGCCGCCGCGGTCCTGTCCGCCTTCGGCGCCCCCACCGTGCAGCGCCCGGAGCCACTATTCGAGCAGGACTGGTCCGAGCGGATCCAGCACACATCGGAAGCTACGTCCGCGAGAGGGGGCGCCCCGTCGAACGCATGACCCGCCAGGACCGCCTGGCCGTTCTCGGCCGGCTGGAGGAGGCCCGGGTGTTCGCGGTCCGCCGTGCAGCTCCCGTCGTCGCCGGCGACCTGCGGGTGTCCCGTTCCACTGTCTACGGCCCGCTCGCCGAACTCAGATCACCGAACGCGAAGGACCGACCATGAACCGGCTGCGAGAACCTGCCCCTGGGTTACACCGAGACCTTCGGCGATCCGGCCCTGCGCGAGGTGATCGCCCAGACGTACGAGAACGCCGCCGCGGACGACGTGATCTGCTTCGCCGGAGCCGAGGAAGCCCTCTACCTGGCCATGAACGTCCTGCTCGACGCCGGGGACGACGCCGTGGTGGTGACCCCGAACTACCAGGCCGCCGAGACCGTGCCGATGGCCCTGCGCGAGGCCACCGGCGTGGCCCTCTGACCCGGACCGCAACTGGGCCCTGGACCTCGACGAGGTCGCAGCGGCGCTCCGGCCGAACACCCCGCGTCGTGTCGGTGAACTTCCCCAACAACCCCACCGGAGTGTTCCAGTTGCGCGTGGACCGGTTCCCGTCAGCGTGACGGCGAGAGGGATGCCGGTGGCATCGGTGATCAGGTGGTGTTTGCTGCCCGCTCTGCCCGCTCTGCCCGCTCTGCCCGCTCTGCCCGCTCTGCCCGGTCGACAAGACTTCGTTCCGTCTGGGAGCCACCTCTAACGCGCGGATGTGGGAGCCGTCAACGGCCGCCCGGGAGAAGTCCAGAGCGTCCGCACGGCGAAGCTTCGCCAGAAGAACCTCGACCTCGTGCAGGCGGGGTCACACGCCGACCTCGGTCCACTCCGCCAGACGGCGCCAGCAGGGTCGCAGCGGACGCGGCACCCGCCTGACTGGCTGCGGAGCAGCAGCCGTGGAGACACGCAGCATCTCCACAGGGTTTATCGGAACACGATAATTTCTCACAGCGCGTCTCCGGTGCGTCGAACAATCCGGAAGGTCCTCTTCCACCCGGAGTCGCGACGGGCCACCGCGCCCTGCCACTGCGCGTCGCCCGACGGCAGAAACGAGGCGAAGCCGCGGGACTGCGAGCCCTCGAGGCGGCACGAAGATTCCACTCACCCGGCAGTCACGAGGGCTGACGACTCGGCTGTCCTCGGGGCTCGTCCCTCTCCACCGAACAGCCACGCCAGCATGATCGAGGAAACGTATGCGAACTTGTGAACCGCGTCTGGTCCTGCCCCCGAGTCGAGTGGACCCGCGTACGCCGCCCGCCATGGTGGATGAGTTGGTGCCCGAAACCTCACGCTGCCACGACGCAGCCACCTCCTTCTCGTAAGCCGTCCATAACTCTGCCTGCTGTTCGCGAGATTACTGGCCGGCCCGGACCGGACCAGCCACCCCGCTGTCCGTCCCCGTGGCTGTGCGCTTCTTTGCCGGGACATCACCGACAGCGGCCGTATCCGAAGGGCACCACAAAATCTCATGAGCACACACAAAGGGCTCCAGGCGAACGTCCTGGGCACCTTCGACAGCGTTGTCATGGCGGTAGCCGGCAGTGCCCCCGCCTACTCCCTGGCGGCGACCACAGCGGTGCTCGTCGGCACTGTCGGTTTCGCCGCCCCTGCCGCGTTGCTCTACTGCGCGATACCCATGTTCGGCATCGCCTGGGCGTTCAACTACCTGGGCAAGCTCGACATCAACGCCGGCGCCAGCTACTCATGGGTGGCCCGTGCCCTCCACCCCTCCCTCGGCTTCCTCAGCGGCTGGGCACTGGTGGTCTCAGCCACGATCTTCATGGTCGCGGGCTCTCTGCCGGCCGGCAGCATGACACTGTCCCTGTTCGCCCCGGACCTGGCCGAGAACACCGCGCTGGCAACCGTGGTCGGCGCGATGTGGTTCCTGGTGATGCTCGTCGTCGTGCTCAAGGGAGCGCGACTGACGGTCCACGCCCAGCTCATCATGTCCGGAATCGAGCTGCTCATACTGCTCGCCTTCGCCGTGGCCGCTTTGTCCCATGACAATGCGGTCCAGCAGTTCTCGTGGTCCTGGCTGGGCTTCAGCCACTTCGACGGAGTGCAGGGATTCGCAGCCGGAGCGTTGATCGCGGCGTTCTACTACTGGGGCTGGGACGTCACCAGCAACCTCAGCGAGGAAACACGCAACAGCCGCAAGACCTCGGGGCTGGCCGGCTTGGTTGGCCTCGCCGTCGTCTTCGTCCTGTTCGAGGTCTTCACAATCTCCGTGAACCTGCTGCTCACTGCCGAGGAAATCGAAGCCAACAGCGCCAACGTCCTTGCCCTGCTCGGCGAGCGTCTCTGGCCCGGCTGGGGCGGCAAACTACTGATCGTCGCCGTCATGCTGTCCACCATCGCTACTCTGGAGACCACCCTCATCCAGGTGACCCGCTCCCTCTTCGCAATGGGCCGCGACCGCACCATGCCAGCTGCCCTCGGCACCTCTCACCCCCGCTACCAGACACCCTCGGTCGCACTGGTCGTTGTCGGTGCGGTCGCCCTCGGACTCTTCGTGGCGTCCAACGCACTGGGCTCGGTCGGCGACATCCTGGAGAGCGCCGTAGCCGCCATCGGACTCCAGATCGCCGTCTACTACGGGCTGGCCGGACTCGCAGTCGTCATCGCCTACCGAAAAGTACTGCTGAAGACCCCGGCGAACTTCATCTTCGGCGGGCTGTGGCCGCTGACCGGGGCGCTGTTCCTGTTCTGGGTGTTCGTCGAGTCGCTGGGCGCACTCGACGCCACCGCCATCGCGATCGGCATCGGCGGTCTCGCCGTGGGCCTGGTGCCGATGCTCGCGTACCGGAAGAGCCCCTACTACCGTCCGGATCGGCTTGACGCCGCAAAGACCGAGCAAATCAAACAAGAGTACGAAGGCGTGGAACCCGTGTCTGCCTCGTCAGCTGACGACACCATAGCCACGGACTTCTGAGGGGCGCAGCCATGACACCGGGAAGCAAGCCCTTCACTCCCGAATTCGATGCGACGCTCAGGGACCGGGATCTCGCGAAGGCGCGCCAAGACATCGCCATCGGCCGGTGGCAGGGTCTTCCCGAGCTGCTCCACTCCACCGGACACGACTGGGACCGCCGCACCCACCGGGTGCGCCTGCTCGCCCAGTCCACGGCCGGCACGACCATCGCCGAGGAGTGGTACACCGCCCGGCCGGGTGATCCGGACGCGCTGGTGCTGCGCGCGGATACAGAGGTGCTGCGCTGCTTCAACCTCGCCGTGGCCGCGGGGGACCCTGGCGCTGCCGGCCAGGACCGGCTGGACATGGCCGTACGGACCTGCCTTCGCGCGGCCGACGCACATCCTTACGACCCTGTGCCCTGGGTATCGCTCCTCACCATCGCCCGGCTTTACCCGGGTGGGCACCGCCAATTCAACCACTGGTGGAAGGAGCTGAAACTTCGGCACCAGGAAAACCGGGAAGCGCACAATCAAGCGCTGCGCCATGTGTCCGCTCGCTGGCACGGCACGCACGGGACCATGTACGACTTCGCCCGGGACGTGGTGGACAGCACTGCGCCGGGCTCGCCACTCGCCGTACTCCTGCAGGTCGCGCGGCTGGAGGAGTACCGCTACCGCCTTGAGCGTGAGGGTGACATGGCACTCTTCCTACGTCGGCATTGGAGTACCGACGTAGCACTCGCCGATACCCGTCGCACCTGGGATACATGGGTCGTCAACTGGGACGGCATCTACCGGGCGCAGGACATCGCCGACTTCAACTACTTGCTGCACGCGACGTGCGCCGGCGGGCTGTACAGCGAAGCGGCGTACCTCTTCAAGCTGCTCGCCGACCAAGCAACCGCAGTGCCCTGGTCCTATTTCGGCGACCCCGCGACCGTCATCGCAAAGTGGCACCGCACTGTCATGCGCTCAACCTGATCATTGACCCGCAACTCTGAATATTGTGTCGTGCTTAGGGCGTGCAGATCTTTAAATCGTGGCTTTCCGTTCGGTGGTTCGTTGGTCTGGCCATGAGTGGATTGGATGGGCAACGGGCTGTACTGGCGGCCAAGTTCGAGGCGATTCTGCCGCACCTCGACGAGCGGCAGCGTCGTCTGCTGATGGGGGCGGAGGCCCAGTCACTCGGTCATGGCGGGATCAGAGCAGTCGCTCGTGCCGCCGGTGTTCGAGAGGCCACTGTGTCTGTCGGAGTGCGGGAACTCGAGGCCGGAGAGGCCCCGTTGGGACGCATCCGCCGGCCCGGCGCTGGCCGCAAACGCGTCGTCGACCGGAACCCGGCCGTTCGGGAGGCACTCCTCACGCTGGTCGAGCCCGACGTCCGCGGAGATCCCATGTCGCCGCTGCGCTGGACCACCAAATCCACCCGCAAGCTCGCCGAGCAGCTGACCCGGCAGGGCCACAGGATCTCCGCGGACACGGTGGGCGACCTCCTGCGTGAGGAGGGCTTCAGCCTGCAGAGCAACGCCAAGACGCTGGAGGGCAAGCAGCACCCCGACCGGGACGCACAGTTCCACTACCTCAACGAGCAGGCCCGCGACCACCAGGACCGCGGGGCTCCGGTGATCAGTGTGGACACGAAGAAGAAGGAACTGGTCGGCCCGTTCAAGAACAACGGCCGTGAGTGGGAGCCGAGAGGCGAGCCGGTGCGGGTCGACACCCACGACTTCCCCGACCGCGAGCTGGGCAGGGCGGTGCCCTACGGCATCTACGACGTCGCCGCGAACACCGGCTGGGTCAATGTGGGCACCGACCACGACACCGCCGCGTTCGCCGTCGAGTCGATCCGCCGCTGGTGGAACGGAGCCGGGCGGGCCGCCTACCCGACGGCCGGCCGGCTGCTGATCACCGCCGATGCGGGCGGCTCCAACGGCTATCGCACCCGCACCTGGAAGACCGAACTCGCCCGGTTCGCCGCCGAGGCTTGCCTGACGGTCACTGTCTGCCACCTGCCTCCCGGCACTTCGAAGTGGAACCGGATCGAGCACCGGCTGTTCTCCCACATCACCATGAACTGGCGTGGAAGGCCCCTGACCAGCCACGAAGTCATCGTCGAGAGCATCGCGGCGACCACCACCAAAACCGGCCTGACCGTGCACGCCGAACTCGACACCAACCCATACCCCACCGGCATCCAGGTCAGCGACGACGAGATCGCCGCCCTGCCGATCACCCGGCACCGCTTCCACGGCGACTGGAACTACACCCTCCACCCCCAGCATCCGACGCATGCGGCGACGACCGACAGCACGTCAGACCAGGCCCCGGCGACCAGACCGCCCAGCCTTACGCGGCGTTCACTGCAGGACCCAGAGCTGACCGGAATGACCCGCCTACGGCTCAGCGAGCTCATCAACGCGCTGACTCCAGCGCTGGAGGTTCAACGCGAGCAAGTGCTCCGCACACGTCGTGGTCACGAGCGTCTGGTGGCCCCTGGCACAGGTGCCAAAGCCAAACTCACCCCAGCCGACCGGATCCTGGCCACCGTGCTCCACCTGCGCAAACTCGCGACCATGGATCTCCTCGGCCAACTCTTCGGCGTCACTGCCATGACCATCAGCCGCGCGAAGCAGGAGGTCCACCCACTCCTGGAAGCACACGGCCACCACATCGACACCTCTACCGCCCGCCTTCGCACACCAGCCGACGTCGCCACGTTCCTCGCGCCCGACTCCACTCAGAGCAAGGCCAAAGAGACGATTTAAAGATCTGCATGCCCTTACAACCCCTAACGAAATGATCTTTGGGCGGGTTGGATGGCTCCGCGTGCCGGTCGTCGTGCTGCCGTACCCATCCTGCGCCGCCAGCGATAACGCACGGCTCAGAATCGAAGAACGCGAGGCCCGGGACAGAAGTCGCGGGCCTCGCCCCATTTCGCCCCGACTGCCGCTTGCGAACATCTGGCGCCGGTCAGCCCGTGGCGGCCGCCCCTTGGCCGAACTCAGGAACATCGTCCACGGTCGGTCCAGGCGGAGCCGCTGGAAGCGGAGCGGGTTGCGGGTAGATGCGCCGTGGTCGATGGCACGGTCGGCGCTGACCTCGGCGGCCAGGGCGGGGTGGACGAGGGTGGCGTCGAGGATGCCGCGGCTCCCCCACGTCGGGGTCTGTCAATCGAACGGCTCTGGCCTGTAGTCGGTGGTGACGCCGAGTAGCCATCCGCGATCATGATCTTGTGATGGATGTCAACCCCCTTATCGGGACGGTGTTTTCCGGTTCGGCACTGGCCGTCGAGGACGTGACGGACGACGGTGACAAGGTGGTGGTCACGGCCCGCACCCGGGATGTGGCGGTGCCGTGTCCGGCGTGCCGAACGCCAGCGGCGAGGGTGCACGGGTACCACCGCCGGACGGTGCGGGACGTGCCGGTCGACGGCCGCCCGGTCGTCGTCCACCTGCGCGTACGAAGGCTGGTCTGTCCGGTTCTGGGCTGCTCCCGGCAGACCTTCCGTGAGCAGATTCCCGGACTGCTGAAGCGTCATCAGCGCCGCACTGTGCGTCTCGCCGGGCAGATATCGCAGGTGGCACGGGAGTTATGCGGCCGCACGCCTGGCCGGCCTGCTGGCCGTGCCCGTCTCCCGCAGCACCGCACTGCGGCATCTGCGGCGCCTGCTGCTGCCCAAGCAGGCCATCCCGCGGGTGATCGGCGTGGACGATTTCGCCCTGCGCCGCCGCCACCGCTACGCCACGATCATCACGGATGCCGAAACCGGCCGACGCATCGAGGTCCTGCCCGACCGCGAGAGGGCCACCCTGGAGTCCTGGCTGCGCGAACATCCCGGCATTGAGGTCGTGTGCCGGGACGGCTCGGCCACCTACGCCGAGGCCGTCCGCCGCGCCCTGCCCGACGCGGTGCAGGTCAGCGACAGATGGCACCTCTGGCGCAACCTCTGCGACAAAGCCCAGCTCGAGGTCCGCGCGCACACCGGCTGCTGGGCCACTATCAACCCGCCCCGCCCCGGCGGAATACGCGAGCAGACCACCCGCGAACGCTGGAACAAGATCCACGATCTCCTCGGCCAAGGTATCGGCCTCCTCGACTGCTCCCGCCGCCTGGGCCTGGCCCTGAACACCGTCAAACGCTATGCCCGCATGCCCGAAACCCAGGCCCTGCGCCTCACCCCTGCCTACCGGCCCACCCTCGTCGACCCCTACCGCGAGCACCTGCGACGGCGCCGTGCTGAGGAACCGGCCGTCCCGGTCACCCACCTCCTCGAAGAGATCCGGGAGCTGGGCTACACCGGCAGCGCAAACCTCCTGGTCCGCTACCTCAACCAGGGCCGCGCCGAAGGCGACCGCCCCGTCACCACGGTGCGTCACGCCGGCCGCCTCCTGCTCACCGACCCCGTGAATCTACGCCCGAAGGAAACGGCCCTCTTGGAGAAGATCGCCGCAGCCTGCCCGGAGATGACCGCACTCGCCGATCTCATACGCGACTTCGCCGCTCTGCTGAAACCAGCCGAGGGCAACGACACGAAGCTCACCGATTGGATCACAGCCGCCCGCACCGTCGCCGTGCCCCACCTGCGAAGTCTCACCAACGGGCTCGAAATCGACCGGCCCGCCGAGAACGCCGGCCTCACCTTGCCTTACCACAATGGCCGCACCGAAGGCGTCAACACCCGCACCAAGAGGATCATGAGACAGATGCACGGACGCGCCGGATTCGGCCTTCTCCGGCACCGCATCCTCCTGCCCTGACGGCTACTCGGCGTCACCACCGACTACGGGCCAGAGCCAATCGAACGGTGTAGCGCGGGCGGTTGGGATTACTGACGGGCTGCGGAGAGGCGGCCATCGAAGGTGATGTCGAAGGCGTTCAGGGCGGTCTTCCAGCGCATGGTCCAGCGGGCCTGACCACGGCCGATGGGGTCGAGCGACATGATGGCCATGTAGACGCACTTCAGGGCGGCGGTCTCGTTGGGGAAGTGTCCGCGGGCCTTGACCGCCCGGCGGATCCTCGCGTTCACGGACTCGAAGCTCTCTTGTCAACCGGTTGCGGGGAGAGGGCTTGGCCAGGTGCGGCGGCGAGCGTCGTCTCTCCACATGTGGCGGATGATGACGTTGGCGAGCTGACGCTTGTGGGCTCGGCGGGCTTCGCGTTTCGTCTTGTTCTCCGCGATCTTCCTCGCGACGTAGGAACGTGCCGGCTCGTGGCATCTGACCTGCGTGACGTGCACGATGTGAAGAATCGAGTTCACGTTCCGGTTGCCGCCCACGTCGAGGCGATGCCGCCGCACCGGCCCGTGGCCCTCTCCGGACGAAAGAGCGATGGGGGCCGACCCGCACCAGCGGGCGAACTGCGCCTCGGTGGTGAACCGGCCGGGATCTCCGACCTCGACCAGCAGGTCCATAGCGGTGACTGCTCCTATGCCGCAGAGCTCGGTGAGAGTACAGCCGAGCCGCTCCAGCAGGGGCGGGATCCTCTTGTCCAGGGCCTTGATCCTGCAGGTCAGCTGGCGGATGTCGTCCAGGGCCGCCTGCAGACGATCCAGCCGCACCTGGTCAACGGCGGCCAGCCCGTCCCACTGGCCGGCGGAAGTCTCGAGCATTTCGAGCTGTGGCAGAACCCGGCTGGTTGAGGGAAGCTGCGACCGCAGGCTCAGGGGGAGCGAGACCAGGACCGCTTCTGCTTCAGTAAGCTGCCGCACGCGCTGCAAGATCAGTGACTTGCGCCAGTCATGCACTGCAGTGAGCTCTTCCCAGGCCGCCTCGGGGGCCGCGTGCTTCCCGGCGGGCGGCAACTGGGGATCGGCCAGGGTCTCGCGCGCGATCGCCTCGGCGTCCTCGATGTCGGTTTTCGCGCGGCGTCGGCGCCTACGGCGTTCGGCCGTACGGTTCGGCTGCACCTCGCGCACGTCGTATCCAGCCGCGGAGAGTGCCACGGCCACTGGTTGGCCCAGCGCGGCAGATCCCTCGACACCGATGCGATCGATGACCAGCTCAGTGTCGGTAAGGAACTCCAAAAGGTCGTTGATCCCCGCCGTGGTCACCGGGACGGAGACCACATCGACCAGGTGCCCGTGGCTGTCGACGACCGCCAACGTTGCGCTGTGCTTGTGGGGGTCTATCCCGCCCACACCATGCCGTACTTCCAACTCCACTGCCCCTCCCGGGAACCGGCTACCGTGGGAACGCGGGCCTCGTGCTGCCGGCAGATCTGGGTTGAGTCGGACAGGCTCTCTTCAAGCCAGGCACTCGAGGCCCGCGCTCACGGAACCGCCCGACACTTCGAATCCAGGGCAACCCATCGGGCGCCAATCGCGTTCAGAGTCAGAGCGGACCGCTTTGAGCGCCGCCCAGGGTAGCTACTCCCTGACCGGTAGCGGCAGTACAACACCCAGATCGCGTTGGTGGTGCAGACGATGCGGCGGATCTCGGTGTCGAAGCGGAGTGTGCGGGCGATTCGTATGTTCGCGGCGGCGAGGGCACGTCGGTGGCGCGGCAGATCTCACCAGACCCGCCCTTGTGGAGCAGTTGTGGGTCACGGGAGCCGCTCAGGAGTCGAGGATCCGTCGGATGCTGGCCGCCTACGACCAGGAGGCGCACACGCTGCGTCCGGAGGTACGTGAGCTGTTGGGCGGGCGGGCGTACAACCCGAGGCACAGGCGGGACGCCAAGCCGCTGCTGCCGTACGACGAGTCGATCTGGAAAAGTCTGCACGAGGTGTGCCGGGCGGAGATCCAGGAAGCCTGGTCGCAGTTCCGTGGGGCTCGTGCCGCGGCTGAGAAGGGACGGGATCCCTATCAGCACGGCTGGTCGTACGAGACCTTGTGCTGGTGGATGGTCCGTCACGGGCCGGGCACGACTCCTCGCTACGAGGGGAAGGCAGTCGGCCGCCTCACCGAAGGCATCGCCTGCTCGGCCCAGATGATTTTTCCCGTGGCCGTGTAGCGGGTGCCCCACTGTTGGGTTATTTGCGCCACGATGAACAGGCCCCGGCCGCCCTCGTCGTCACCGGCGGCGTGCCGCATGTGCGGGGAAGTGTGGCCGCTGTCGGACACCTCGCAGATGAGTGTCTTGTCGCGGATGAGACGCAGCTGGATGGGGCCGGCCCCGGCATAGCGAATGGCGTTAGTGACCAGTTCGCTGACCACGAGTTCGGTCGTGAAGACCAGGTCGTCGAGTCCCCAGGCGCGGACCTGGTCAGATGCCCCAGCCCGGGCCCGGCCGGCGGCCTGACGGTCTGCGGTCAGCTCCCAGACGGCTACCTGTTGCTGGCCGAGGAGACGGGTGCGGACCAAGAGCAGCGCCGCGTCATCTTCTGCCGGGCCGGGCAGCAGAGTCCCGACCACCTCGTCACACAGGTCGTCCAGGGTCCCCGTCGAGTGGCTCAGGACCGCACTCAGGGCAGCAAGTTGCTCGTCGACATCGCGGTCACGACCTTGCACGAGGCCGTCGGTGAACAGGGCGAGCAGACCGCCTGGTGGAATGGCCAGTTCCGCAGACTCGAAGGGCAGGCCGCCCAGCCCCAGCGGCGGAGCCGACGGCAGCTCGGGAAAGGTCACCGTGCCATCGTCCGGGTCGACGACGGCAGGCAGCGGGTGCCCGGCCCGCGCCATCGTGCACGTTCCGGACACCGGGTCGTACACGGCGTAGAGGCAGGTGACCCCGAGGGCCTCGTCTTCCGGGAGTTCCTCGCCCTCGATGCGCACCGCGGCCCGTTCGTTGCCGCCCTGGGTGACGAGGTCGTCGAGGCGGGCGAGGAGTTCATCGGGGGCGAGGTCCATCCGGGCCAGCACTCGCACGCTGGTGCGCAGCCGGCCCATGGTGGCGGCGGCGCTCAGACCGTGCCCGACCACGTCCCCCACGACCAGTCCCACCCGGGTTCCGGACAGGGGGATCACGTCGAACCAGTCGCCGCCCACACCCGCGCGGCTGTCGGCAGGCAGATAGCGGTACGCGAGCTCCACCGCGGACAGCTGCGGAAGCAGCCTAGGCAGCAGGCTGCGCTGCAGCACGAGGGCGGCGGCGTGCTCGCGGGCATACCGGCGGGCATTGTCTATGCAGACTGACAACCGCGCGACGAGTTCGCTGGCCACGGCCAATTCCCCCTCATCGAGAGGGTCGGTGCGGTGTTCCCAGACGAAGGACACGATGCCGAGGTCGGTTCCTTCGGTGCGGAGCGGTACGGTCAGCAGGCCCGGTTCATGAACGGGCCGTACCGTGGCCGGGCAGTCATCGGCGGTGATGGTGGAGACGGCTGGGGGCTCCTCGTGGGGCCATAGCCGCACCATCCGGATTTCGGGCACGGCACCGGGGCGTGACCGGTCGCTGTGGAGGACCGTCTCCAACAGGTCTACCGTGACTGCATCGGCGAACCACGGGGTCGTCACGGCGGCGAACTCGCGGGCCGTGCGCCTCGTGTCAAGCGTCGTACCCACACTCCGGCCGGCCCGGACCAGGAGGTCTAGGCGCTGTTGGGCGAGGTAGCGCTCGGTGATGTCGACCGTCTCCTCGCATACGCCCAGCGGTGATCCTGCCGGGTCCTCCAGCCGGTAGTATGAGCATGACCAGATCCGGTCGCGGTCTGGCGTGGATGGTGGGCGGCCCCGGTAGTACAGCTCGATCACGGGCTGACCGGTCGTGAGCACCTCGCCGATGACCTCCTCCAGCGTGTCGGGCATGCCGGGGGAGACGATCACGCCGTGCGTGACCATGTCGTCCGGGCCGAAGCCGGCGTAGTCGGCGGGCCCCATCTCCTCGTAGAGAGCGGCGTTCGTCCACACCACGCGGAGCCGGGTGTCGTAGATGGCCAGGCCGATGGGCGACCGGGTGGCCAGCCCACGCAGCATCGACTGCAGGGCGTTCCACTGCTCGGTCTCGCCGGCCTCGGCCATGGCGAGCAGGCGCGCCGGTCGCGTCCCGACGACACCGCTGAGACTACTGCCGCCGTCACCGTCCGGCTTCTCGCCACCGAGCGACAGGGCGAGGACGACCACCGCCGCCCGCTCGCTGTGCCCGTCCCGGTGACGCAGCCGGATCACGTGCCGCATGCCTGGCGAGAATTCCGGCGCCGCGGCGTCGGTCACGAGGTCGGCGAACTTCCGGCCGAGAACCTCGGACGCCCCGTACCCGAGCAGCTCCGCGGCCGCCGGGCTCCAGCCGCCCACCCGGCCCGCGCCGTCGAGCACGGCCGTGGCCGCCCGGGACATATCGAGGGGGCCCTGCCGTTCACCGAAACCGGGAATCTCGCTCACGACGCCCCCTCACTGCGCTGGCCGACGGCGAGCAGTGGGGCGAGGCCATCGGGGCCCGTGACCTCACCGGCCTCGCTCGGGGCCATAGCGGGCGTGTCGCCCACGGGCTGCTCCCCGTGCGGGCGGGCGCCCGGCGACGTACCCCTGGCGCCGACTGCTACCAGCCCGTCCCCGGCTTGTCGGGCCTGGCCGGCGGTTGGAACCCGAGCGTGTGGCGGCGTCGCACGCCCACCTCTATGTGGGTACGACAGACGCCCAGTTGGAACGGAGCTTGCCCACCGTCGTCCAGATTTCCAGGTCACGCCTCTCTCCCGGTCACACAGCCATAATGCCTCTGCCCCGCAGCCGCCGCGACCGGACGGCAGTAGGTGGACTGCTCCCTGACGGCGCGCCGCAGCCCGGACGACAACTACAAGGCGACGTGGCCGGCCGGGCCGGTACCGACCGTGGAACGCAACTCGACCGCCTTATGCGGGTCGGCATCGGCGGGATATCCGCTACTCGCTGCGCGGGAATCCGCCATGCATTGTGCGCGCCGACCCGGAGCCCCACAAGACTGGGCGGCTCACCGACTCACGGATTGCTCCCTTCCTGCCTGCAATGGTTTCCGTTGACTTTCTGGCCATGTGAACTGATTTCGTTGAAATCTGGCGTCGTGACTGCGATATCGATAGCTTGAGGGGGAGTCGACTTCGAGGGCAATCGGCCTGTGCTGGCCCGCGACAGTCGACACGCCTTGGGTCTGCCAGCGCAGCTGTGTGGGCCCGCCCCGTACGCGTACCGCGCGCGGCGTCCTCGGCGGTCCCGGCTACGCGGTACCACCCCTGCATGCTGCGCGGTCGCCGGACGCGCTACGTCCCTTAGCTTACTGAGCCTGCACATGCGACCGAAGCGCCCGCCAGCCAGAGTCGCGCAGGAGGCGCAGGCCCTCGCTCAGCACGGAAGCAGCGCAGCTGAGCGGCCGAGCAGGTGGTGGTTCTTGTGCATGGCCCGAAGCACCGGGGTGGGGGCATCTGGTTCGCACGCCTGTCACGCCCCGCCCGCCCCACGCAGCTCAGAAGAGGAATACCGCGGGTTCGGAATTCTGCCTCTCCACCAGTGGATCCTCATCAGCCTCGCTGAATCGCTCAGACAACACGTCCAGAGTTGACGCAGAAGGAGCCTTCACGCGCCGCGCCGACGAGCACCTCCTCGACGGCCGCGTCACCGCCACCATCGCCTGCGCCAAGGACCTCCCCGGACCCCACGACCGTGCCCCTGGCATGATCGTCGGCGCCGTCCTCCCCCGCGAGGACGCCCGCGACGTCCTGGTCTTCCCTGTCAAGTTTGTCTGTTCAGAGGTCAGTTCCACCACCGTCTCCTGCCCTGCCTGAGCAGGGTCCTTGCCAGCTCCCAGGAGCTTCACCACGATGTCGCGGTGGTGAGCATGTCCTTGAGCCTCGTCGGTGGCCTGCGCAGATCGGCGCCCGGCTCGGCGGTGAGGCCGACAAACAGTTGCTCGCCAAGGCTCTGTGCACACCAATCGCCGCCGCCGACCTGTTCTCCCGCGCGTGAGCCACACGGCCGCCCGAGCCCTGGCCCCCCACACCCGGGACTTAGCAGGTAAGCGAGCATTTCCGGCAGATAGGTGAAAGGTCGTGGCATCTGGGTGAAACCTGCCCTGGCTCTGCACGCGACTGCGTTCACACGAGATGACACTCGCCAGCGGGGCCCGTTGATCATCACTGCACGGCGCATACGTTCGCACGGGCCCGGCCACGGGCAACTCCCGTGGCTGGTGGACAGTCCCGAGCCGGAGGTAGACCGCCCGTGGCGGCGAACGGAAACCCGACCGTACGACGACGCCGGCTGGGCGCGGAGCTGCGCCGGCTCCGCCTGGCCCGTGGCCTGACCAGTACCCAGGTGGCCGAACGCCTATTGATCTCTCAGCCCAAGATCAGCCACCTGGAGAACGGCCGCCGCGCCATCAAGCCCCGTGACGTGCGGGACCTGTGCGCCCTCTACCAAGTGACGGACCCACAGCTCATCCACTCGTTGATGCAGATGGCCGCGGAAGCGGACCGGCAGGGCTGGTGGGTCGCCTGGGCGAGGTACCGTACGCCGTCTACATCGGCTTGGAGACGGCAGCCGCTTCTGTCCGCTCATACGAGCCCCTGGTGGTCCCCGGCCTGCTGCAAACGCCCGCCTACGCGGCCGCGGTCATCGCGGAACGATCCCTCTGGCCACCCCTGAACAGATCGCCGTGCGCCGTGAGGTACGGCTGCGCCGTCAGTCCCGGGCCCACCACCCGGCCCGGTGCTTGCGCTTATGGGTGGTGCTGGATGAATCCGCACTGCGCCGCGTGGTCGGCTGCCCGCAGATCATACGCGAACAGCTGGAGTTCCTGAATCGCCTTGGCGCGCAGCCGCACGTCACCGTGCAGGTCGTCCCGCACAGCGCGGGAGCCCACCCCGGCGTCTCGGGACAGTTCTCCATCCTCGACTTCCCAGACGCTCCCGGGGCGGGGACCGTGTATCTGGAGCGGTTCAACAGCGACCTCTATCTGGAGAAACGATCCGACGTGCGGCACTTCAGCGCCATGTTCGACCATCTTCAGGCGCAGGCCCTGAACCCGGAGCGCACCCGCTGCTTCATCACCCGCGCCGCCGAGGAGCTGCCGGCCGCCGCATCGCTGCCCGGCCGGCCGTGATCGGCGCACCGGCCGCAGGTCACTGCGTCGCGTACAGCCGATCGCGCAGGTACAACAGGACGGCGGTGTCCGCGACGGCGGCCAGATCGGCCAGCAGGGTGCGGATGGCCGCGCCGTTGCCGTCACGAACCGCCCGCACGATCTGCTCGACCACCTCGCGTACGGACGGATCGATGCCTGCCGGACCGGCCGGGGCCCAACCAAGGCCGACCGGTCGGGCAGGCTCGCCGGCGCCGGCGCCCGCCGAGGTGCCTGGCACTGCCGTCATGTCATCCCCTAACGGATCGCCCCGGGCGCAGGTCACGGCCCGCGCGGCGCGGCGGGTGGCCGTCCTCCGCCCTCCTATGGAGCCCTGGGACGACCGCAACAGCGCACTTACCGACGAAGCGACCGCGCCAGACGGCAAGCGCCAAAGGAGGCCCCACGGGTGGCTTCCGGTCGCCGTGGCGTGTCACAGGACGGCGCCGAGCGCCAGTCCGATGGGCGCGCAAACCGGGATGACCAGCATGTATGCCGTGACGGCCCGCAGACAGCCGGGGTCGTGGATGGAGAGTCCGACGTGGCGGGAGGCCAGCATCGCCGTGTTCTCCTCGGGCGGGCTGTCCGTCATGGTGCGTCTTCCTTCCGTGTTCGGCTCCCGGGCGGGCGAGGGCACGGGTGGACGAGGATCTGCATGCCGAGCTCTCCGGCGTGCTCGATTACGGCCGCGACCTCTGTGGCCTCGACCGTACGAACGTCCGGCTCAGAGCCCGTGATGAGGTAGGTGATCTGGTAGAGCTGGACGGCTCCTCGGTCGCGGCTGGTCGCGGTGTGCCTCCGGGCCTTGCAGAAATTCCGAAGCGGCAGGTCAACGGCCCGGCCCAGCAAGCCCCAGGAACGCCCTTCTCTCATTTTGGGAACGCATGGGCTCCTTTGCAGGTCAGCGGGCTCGCCGCGACGGCTGGGGACAGACATGCCTCCCCAATATCGACGACTACGACGCCCACCCGACGTCGACCTCAGCGCACTCGGCAAGAACGATGTGGTGGCCGCCTGAGCGGGAAGAAGGCGCGCCGCATGTACGCCGGATCACTGGCCGAGATGTACCTCACGATTGTGGCGGGGTATGCGCCCAGGCTGGTGTTGGAGCCGGGGTTCAGCGCCAGCCGGCCCTGGGCGGCGAGCGCATCGTCACCGCAGACGATCATCGGTAGGGGGTAGCGAGTCGCTCTGCGTCACCCTGCTCGCGTGGTCCTGGTCCTGTGGCGCAGGCGCTGCCTCAACCCGTTGCCCGCTTCGCCCACCGCGATCAGGAGCACCGCGGACGCACCGCATCCCACAAGGGTCACCGGCCGGCCCAGGGCCACGGTCGACAGCACCAGTACGAGCGTGACGACCGCCCACCACCCCAGGAATGATCCCAGCGGGCGCCGCCAGTTCCGTGTCCCGCTCACGGGGCACCAACTCCCGGCGTGCCCGTCGGGGAGAGGGGCGGCCAGGAGTGCTCGTACGCCGGGGGGTTCCACGGTTTGGGGGCGGGAGGGGCTGCGAACGGCCCGGCCCGGTTGGCCATGAGGATCAACATCGTCCCGACGAAGAGCAGGGTGATGACGATGAGGGCGAGGCCGACTGGGTTTTGGGGGTTGTAGTAGTAGTGGTTGGTTCCCCACTTGCTGCGTTTGAAGACCGGCTCGTCGTCGTGATGCACAGGCTTTCCCCGGCTCGAAGGTCCTTGGCTGCCGCAGCACGCAGGCGCGAAGCGCGGGTACGGGCTGCCGGATGGCTTGCAGAGTTGGGTGTATCCCCGGTGCGCGCCGGGGCGACTGCGGCTGCGGCTAGGGCTCGATCAGGCCGGCGCGGATGGCGTAGCGGGTGAGTTCGAGGCGGTCGCGCAGGCCGAGTTTCTGGAGGAGGTTGGCGCGGTGTCGTTCGACGGTCTTGGGGCTGATGACAAGGAGGTCGCCGATCTCCTTGGAGCTGTGGCCCTCGGCGACGAGTTTGAGGATCTCCTCCTCGCGTTCGGTGATGGCCCGTTCCGGGATCGGGCCGCCGGTGCGGGCGCGGTCGAGGTAGCTGCGGATGAGGGTGGTCTCGGCGCCGGGGTAGATGAACGGCTCGTCGCGCAACGCGGCGCGGCAGGCTTCGACGAGGTCGCGGTCGGCGACGGATTTGAGGACGTAGCCGGAGGCGCCGGCGCGCAGGGCTTCGAAGAAGTACTGCTCGTTGTCGTACATGGTGAGCATCAGGATCCGCAGGCCGGGTTGGATGCGGGCGAGTTCGCGGGCGGCCTGGAGGCCGGTCTGGCGGGGCATGGCGATGTCGAGGACGGCGAGGTCGATGTCGAGGGTGCGGGCCTGGGTGACGGCTTCGGCGCCGTCGGCGGCCTCGGCGACCACGGTCAGGTCGGGTTCGGCGTCGAGGATGAGGCGTACGCCGCGGCGGACGAGGGTGTGGTCGTCGGCGAGCAGGATGCGGGCGGGCCCGCCCTCCGGCTGACTCATGCTGTCGCCCCCGTGGTGTCGTGGATTTCGAGTCGGACCTGGGTGCCGCCGTGCGGGCTGGCCCCGACGAGGAGTTCGGCACCGATCAGCAGGGCGCGTTCGCGCATCCCGCGGATGCCGGCGCCCTCGGGTGCGTCCCCGAGCCCGTGGCCGTTGTCGCGGACCAGCAGGCCGACGCCGCCGCGGGGCAGCGGGCGCAGGTGGACCTCGACGCGGGTGGCCCCTGAGTGCCGGGCGGCGTTGGTCAGGCCTTCCTGGGCCACGCGGTAGAGGACGAGCTCGGTGGCCGGGTCCAGGTGGGGCAGGCCCGGGGTGATGTAGGCGGTGACGCCCAGGCGCGGGGTGGTGAACTCGGCGGCCAGGGACCGCAGCGCGCTGTACAGGCCGAGTTCCTCCAGGACGCCGGGGCGCAGGCGTCGGGCGATGCGGCGGATCTCGTCCAGGCTGGCGCGGGTCGTCTCCTGGGCCTGGTGCAGATCGGTGCGCACGGGCTCGGGGGCGCGGTCGGCGGCGTGCTTGATCTGGAGGAGGACGGCGGTGAGGGTCTGGCCGATCTCGTCGTGGAGTTCTTGGGCGATGCGCTTGCGTTCGGCCTCCAGCGCGGTCAGCACCCGGCCGCTGCTGGTGGCGCGCTCGGCTTCGAGCCGGTCGAGCATGGCGTTGAAGGTCCGGGTGAGTGCGGCAACCTCCCCGCCGCCGGTGACCGTCGGGCGGGCGTCGGGTTTGAGGAGGTCGGCGGTGGCCATGGCCCGGTTCAGGCGGGCGAGCGGGGCCAGCCCGACCTTCAGGAGGACCGCGTTGATGACGAGCATCGCGGCCAGCCCACCGAGCAGCACGAGCGCCTCCCCGAACAGAACCGGCGTGGAAACGGTGACCGGGCCCAGCAGCAAGGCCACCGCGAGGGCCAGCACACCTGCGTTCAACAGGAAGATCCGCCAGTACAACGACACGGCCACACGCCTTTCCAGCCGGTCCCCCAGCATCCGTCACGGCCGCCCGGCCTCCCCGCATCCAGGCACTTTGACCTGCGACGGAGCCCACTTCCCCGGCCCCATCCTCACGGCGGTGGAACGCTGCTGTCTATCCGTGCCGACACCCATATTTCGGACGCGCGGAAAGTGGCACGATGGGCCCGCCGAGCGGCTTCTCCTGCCCGAGACCATTGTCCGCCGCAGCGGCGTCACGTACGAAAGTGAACATAAGGGGGGACAGCTGTGCCTGCTCCACGGATGAGCACCACACCACTGCCCGGCATCGGGGTCCAGTACGACCTCACCACCCGCGAACACCGCCACCTGTCCGTGGTTGCGCACCGCGACGGCACCCGGACGGTGAACCTCTACCGGGCGGATGACCCCGACGCCTGCGCCCAGTCCCTGCATCTGACGGGCGCGGAGACGGCCTCGCTGATCGACGCGCTGATGCCGGCGCACCACAGCCCCAACGTGCTGCACACCACCGACCTCGGCCTGGTCGCCGAGCGGATCGAGCTGTCCGCCCACTCGTACTGGAACGGCCGGGTGCTGGGCGAGACCCGGATGCGGACCGAGACCGGCGTCTCGATCGTGGCCGTGCTGCGCCGCGCGGAGGCCCGCCCCTCACCCGCGCCGGACTTCCGCCTGGCCGGCGGGGACACCCTCATCGTGATCGGCACCCGCGAGGGCGTCGACGCCGCCGCCTCCATACTCGGACGGGAGTGACGCCTGTGCACTCCGCTCTCTTCCTGATCGAGTTCGGCGCGATCATCCTCGGCCTCGGCCTGCTCGGTCGGGTCGCCGGACGCCTGAAGTTCTCCCCCATCCCCCTCTACCTCCTGGCCGGCCTCGCCTTCGGTACCGGCGGACTGCTGCCCATGGGAGCGAGCGAGGAGTTCGTCGCGATCGGCGCCGAGATCGGCGTCATCCTGCTCCTGCTGATGCTGGGCCTGGAGTACACGGCCTCGGATCTGGTCTCCAACCTCAAAACCCAGTACCCGGCCGGACTGGTCGACTTCGGCCTCAACGCCGTACCCGGCGCCGTGGCAGCACTCTTGATGGGCTGGGGCCCGGTCGCCGCCGTGGTCCTGGCCGGCGTCACCTGGATCTCCTCCTCCGGGGTGATCGCCAAGGTCATGGGAGACCTGGGCCGTGTCGGCAACCGCGAGACCCCGGTGATCCTGTCCATCCTGGTCCTCGAAGACCTCGCGATGGCGGTCTACCTGCCGATCATCACCGCCCTCCTCGCCGGCGTGAGTCTCGCCGCCGGCAGCGCGACCCTGGCCATCGCCCTCGGCGTCGCAGGAGCGGTCCTGTTCATCGCCGTGCGCTTCGGGCGCCACATCTCCCGCTTCGTCTCCAGTGACGACCCTGAGAAGCTCCTCCTCGTCGTCCTCGGCCTGACCCTGCTGGTGGCGGGCATCGCCCAGCAGCTCCAGGTCTCCGCAGCCGTCGGCGCGTTCCTCGTCGGCATCGCCCTCTCCGGCGAGGTCGCCGAAGGCACCCACACCCTGCTCAGCCCGCTGCGCGACCTGTTCGCAGCGGTGTTCTTCGTCTTCTTCGGCCTGCACACCGACCCCGCGAGCATCCCGCCCGTCCTGCTGCCCGCGCTCGCGCTCGCCGTGGTCACGGCGGGTACGAAGATCGCCACTGGGTACTGGGCCGCAAAGCGCGCCGGCGTCGGGGTCAAGGGGCGCTGGCGCGCCGGTGGCACGCTGGTGGCCCGCGGCGAGTTCTCCATCGTCATCGCCGGGTTGGCCGTCACGGCCGGCATCGAGCCCGCGATGGGACCGCTCGCGACCGCGTACGTCCTGATCCTCGTGGTGATCGGACCGCTCACCGCCCGCTACACCGAACCCGTGGCCGCATGGGTGAGCAGCCGCCGCAACCCGCCGGGAACGGTCACCCTGGCCGCTGTGCCGTCCCAGCCGGGATCCCCGGAGGACCTCAAGGACCAGGCGCAGGATCCGGCCGGCCGCGCGTGAGTGAGGACACCTGGGCGGCGATCACCAGCCGGGAGACCGTGCTGCTGCTCGCCGCCCTGGCCGTCTACCTCGGCGGCGCGGTCGGCTTCGCCCACCGCCTGCCCCGCCTCCTGGCACGTCACCCGGGCTGGCGCCGGGACACCGAACACGACCCCGTCTCCAGCGCCCTCACCCTCACCCTGCTGATCGTCCTGTGGCCGGCGACCGCCGTGTGCCTGGCCCGCAAGCTCGCCGCCGCTCGCCGCGATCGGTGACCAGGCCGTCTGCGGGACGGCCCTCACCACGAACACGCAATTCCCGCGCCCACGCTCATGCTGATGTACGGAGGTACACATGCTCACCGTTGTACAGGCGGCCACGATCGCGATGGCCCTTGGAAGTCGGGACCGCCGGCGTCTGGACGATCGTGACCGGCCGTGTCGCCTTCCCGTGGCTTCGCCGCAGCGTGCGGCGGCCGGTTGTCTGGGGCGTGGGAACGCTCGTCATGGCGGGGGCGCTCGCGGGGGCGCCCGCATTGCCCTTCACGGCCTTCGTGCCGCTTCTGATGGCCGGTGTCGCCCTGGTCGGATTCGCGCAGGTCTCCCGCCCGTCAAACGGCGCCTAGGTCACTCGGTGCCGCCACCGACCGGTTCGGACCTGCCGTGTTCGCCGAGCCAGCGGGCGAGTTTGCCCCGGCGGCCAACAGCGCGCAGCCTGCGCTCGGTCGCCTGCCGGGTCGCCGAAGTGGTGACCAGGAGCAGCTCATCGCCGGCGGCGAGGACCGTGTCAGGGCCGGGTACCTGGGTGACGCCGCCGCGGACGAGAAGGGTGATCACCGCGGGCGGTGGGAGCCGTAGTTCGAAGACGGCGACGCCGTGGAGGCGTGAGCCGGGCGGGATGGTGACGGTCAGCAGGTCGGCGTCGAGGACGTCCAGGGGCGCGCTCTCGACCTGGATCTCCCGCACGGCCCCCGGCCGGGCGATGTGCAGGAGGCGGGCGGCGGCGGGCAGGGTGGGGCCCTGGACGAGGGTGAAGACGACGACGAGGACGAAGACGATGTTGAGCAGGTGCCGGGAGCCCTCGACGGCCGCGACGATCGGGAACGTGGCCAGGACGATCGGCACGGCGCCGCGCAGGCCCGCCCAGGAGATGAAGGCCTGTTCCCGCCACGGCGTGCGGAAGGGCAGCAGGCAGGCGGCGACCGAGACGGGGCGGGCGATCAGCAGCAGAACCAGGCCGACTGCGAGGGCGGGCAGGACGGCTGAGGGAAGTTCGCTGGGGTCGACGAGCAGGCCGAGCATGACGAACAGGCCGATCTGGGCGAGCCATCCGGTGCCCTCGGCGAAGGAGCGGGTCGCCGCGCGGTGGGGCAGGTGCGAGTTGCCCAGGACCAGCCCGGCCAGGTAGGCGGCGATGATGCCGCTCGCGTTGACGAAGCCGCCGGCGGCGAAGGCGATGATGCCGAACCCGACGGTCGCCAGCGGATAGAGGCCGGTGGCCGGCAGCGCGATGTGCCGCAGTGCGGCCACCCCGATCCGGCCGACGGCCAGCCCCAGCAGACCGCCGACGACGAGCTGGTAGACGACGTTGCCGAGGATCGCGGCCGGGCCGGGGAGGTCGGCGACGGCGGTGGAGAAGACCAGGACCAGGATGATGGTCGGGGCGTCGTTGAACCCCGACTCCGCCTCCAGCAGCCCCGTGGTCTTGCGCGGCAGGGGCAGGGAGCGCAGGACGGCGAAGACCGCGGCGGCGTCGGTGGAGGAGACGATCGCGCCCAACAGCAGGGCCAGATGCCAGTCCATGCCGAGGAGGTAGTGGGCCCCGGCGCCCGTGACCGCCACGGACACGGCAACCCCGGCGGTGGCCAGCACACCGGCCGGTGCCAGCCGGCGCCTGACGTCGGGCCAGTGCGTGCTCAGGCCGCCCTCGACGAGGATGACGGCCAAGCCCGCGGTGCCCAGGGACTGGGCGAGCTGCGCGTCGTCGAACTCGATACCGATCACGTCCTCGCCCGCGATCACACCGACGGCGAGGAACAGCAGCAGGCTCGGCAAGCCGAGCCGGTGCGCGGCCCGGGCGGCGGCGATGCTGGCCATGAGGACGACACCGCCCACCAGCAGCACCAGATACAGCTGCTGCAGCGTCACGGCATACCCCTAGGACCTTGGCCGGCGCAGGCGGCGCAGGCGGTTGCTCTCGAGGAGGTTCACCGCGAGCGCGGCCATGATCAGGCCGGCCGCCAGCAGCAGCCCGTGCGGGACCAGTACCCCGGTGACCACGGCGGCCAGGGCCAGCAGCATGGCCAGCCAGGCCCGGCCGCGCCGGTACTCGCGGGGCCGTCGGGGGCGGCCCTTGCCCAGGCCGCGGGCGAAGTGGGGATCGTCGTGCCACAGCGCGGCTTCGAGGTCGGCGATCCGCTCGTCATCGTAGTCGGTCATGGCCTTGCCTCCTTTCCATCGGTCAGGCGAGTGCGAAGTAGCGCAGCCACACGTACGCCCCGGCCAGCACGGTGGTGACGGCGGTGACGACCAGGCCGTATCGGCTGAACTGCCAGAAGGAGATGTGGTGTCCGGCGCGGTCGGCGATGCCGACGGTGACGACGTTGGCGGAGGAGGCGATGATCGTGGCATTGCCCGCGAGGTCCGCACCGAGGGCGAAGGACCACCACAACACCTGCGCCTGCTCGCCTCCTCCGGAGGCGGCGACGATCTCGGAGACGACCGGGCTGGTCGAGGCGACGAAGGGGATGTTGTCGATCACCGCGGACGGCACGATCGACCCGAAGAGCAGGGCCATGCTCGCCCCGAACAGGTTGCCGTCCAGTACGCGGGCAGCGGCCTGGCCGAGGTCGGTGAGGATCCCCGTCTGGACCATGGCGCCGACCATCACGAACAGGCCCGCGAAGAACGCCAGGGTCTCCCACTCGACGTCCGCCGCGACCTTGCGCGCATCCAGCCGGGAGACGGCGAGGAGGATCAGACCACCGGAGATCGCGACGACCGACGGCTCCAGGTGGAGGGTGGTGTGCAGGACGAAGCAGGCCATCACGATGGTGACGACGATGCCGCTGACGGCCAGGAGCCGGGGGGCGGTGATGGCGTCCCGCTCGCGCATGGCCATGACGTGCGCGGCCCGCTTGGGGTCGTGGGAGAACGCGCCGCGGAACATCCAGCGGGCCATCACCGCGAACACCACGACCAGCAGCGCCGCGATGGGCGCCATGTGGAGCAGGAAGTCGTTGAAGGAGAGCCCGGCGCGGGAGCCGATCATGATGTTCGGCGGGTCGCCGATCAGGGTGGCGGCGCCGCCGATGTTGCAGGCCATCACCTCGGCGATCAAGTAGGGCACGACCGGGACGCCGAGCTTGGTGCAGACCGCGATGGTTACGGGGGCGATCAGCAGGACGGTGGTGACGTTGTCCAGCCACGCGGAGAGGAACGCGGTCGCGAGGATGAGGAGCACCATGAGCCGGTAGGGGCGGCCGTGCGACCGTTTGGCGGCCCAGATCGCGACGAACTCGAACAGGCCGGTGCGTTTGAGGACGGAGACGATCAGCATCATGCCCAGGAGCAGGAAGATGACGTTCCAGTCGATGCCGGCCACGTCGGAGAAGAAGGCGTGCTCGGGGCTGGTCGCCCCGATGAGCAGCATGACGACCGCACCGCCCAGGGCTGCGGCGACCCGGTGGACCTTCTCCGTGGCGATCAGTACGTAGACGGTCCCGAACACCGCCACGGCCAGCCACGCGGTGACACTCATGACGGGCCTGCCCAGCAGATCCGGGGGTGAGGCGGCGACGGGGGCGGGGTCGTCATCGGCGCGGCTCCGTTCACAGGTGCTGCCACGAGCACCCGCCCCGCGAGGGCCCGCCCACAGCGGGTGCTCCAGGTCCCCACCATCACCTGGCGCCCCTGCCCGGCGCATCGGGGCCAGCACCCATCTTCACGACCGACGCGGAGGGACCTCCCGTTGGCAGCCCCCGCTGTGAGCGGTCGCGGTGGCAGGCTCCGCGCCCCGAACCGGTATGGGCGACAACAGCTCCCTTGGACCGGCCAGTGCCTCGCATGCAACGCGCACACCGCCGCGGCACGCACGGCGCCGGCGATGGCCGCTCGCCGGAATGCACCGCCCGCTGCCTCGTACGGTCGACGGGCCTCCGAGTGCTCCACCCAGCACAAGGGTCAAAGAATGGCAAAGAGGGCATATCCAGGAGAGAGGATGCAGGGAGATGGTTCGCCATGGTCCAGGAGCTGCTGACCGCACTGGCCCTCACGGGCGCCGCCGGTGCGCTGTACGTGGCAGCGGCAGCCCGGGTGGTCAGGCAATATGAGAGGGGCGTTGTGCTGCGCTTCGGTCGCCTGCGCGGCCAGGTCCGGGGGCCCGGGTTTGCCATGGTCGTTCCGGGCGTGGACCGGATGCACAAGGTGAACATGCAGATCGTGACGATGCCAGTGCCCGCCCAGGACGGCATCACCCGCGACAACGTCACAGTCCGGGTGGACGCCGTCATCTACTTCAAGGTGGTCGACCCGGTCGACGCGATCATCCGCGTCGAGGACTACCGGTTCGCCGTTTCCCAGATGGCGCAGACCTCGCTCCGGTCCATCCTCGGCAAGAGCGATCTCGACGAGTTGCTCTCCAACCGGGAGAAGCTGAACCAGGGCCTGGAACTGATGATGGACAGCCCGGCTGTCGAGTGGGGTGTGAACATCGACCGGGTGGAGATCAAGGACGTTTCCCTCCCAGAGACGATGAAACGGTCGATGGCGCGGCAAGCCGAGGCCGACCGCGAACGCCGGGCAAGGATCATCAACGCCGATGCCGAGCTCCAGGCGTCCAAGAAGCTGGCGGAAGCCGCCGCCGTGATGTCCGACCAGCCCGCCGCCCTCCAGCTCAGGCTGCTGCAGACGGTGGTCGCGGTCGCCGCCGAGAAGAACTCCACCCTTGTCCTGCCTTTCCCCGTCGAGCTGCTGCGCTTCCTCGAACGGGCCACCCCGCCACAGTCCGCCGCACACAAGGCTTCGCCCGCTGTCACGCTGCCCAGGCCCCCATAGCAGGGAGACGGCCGTCCGGATCCCCAGCATCGAACGGCACCAGCCCCGCCCTGCCTGACGGAATGCCAGAATCCGCGGTGAACCGGAGGGCCGCCTGATACCGGGGAGCCTGCACGGGGGTCAGGCCACCCGCGCGTACCCCTCGGCCCCGGCGCGGCCCAGGCGAACAGAGCCCATGTCCCCTTCTGCCACCCACCGTCGGCGGGCCGGGCGTGATCTTAGCGCGGCCCGCCCGCAGCTATGCGCGGGCCAGTGACCTGCGGCAAGGGCGGCCTTTGGAGATGACATCACGGCAGCACCAGGCGCGTGTGCGGAAGTGCTGGTGCTCGACGCGTTCGCGGTGCAGGACGAGGACGGCGATGTTGACGACCGTGAAGACGCACAGGAGCAGGAAGGCGGTGGTGTCGCCGAGGCCGGCGATCTCTCCGGTGGAGACCAGGCCGATGGCGAGGAGCGAGACGAAGACGATGCCGACGACCGGGGTACGGCGCCTTGGCAGGACACGGCCCATGGCGCGGGGCAGGATGTGTTCGTTGGCCATGCCCGCCATCATGATGTTGATCAGGGTCGAGTTCGTGACGGATCTCTGCCCAGTCCTCACGAGGATCACCCTTCCCCCTGGCCTTGATCACCAAGGCCAGATTCAGACGAAGAGCACCACGTGGATCACTTTTGATACGCCGTCAGAGGGCCCGAGTGCAACCGTCGCCGAGAGATGCCGTTCCTTGGCCGGCAGGCAGTTCGCGGGGCTGGGGCGGGCTGCGCAATGCAACCGGTTCAGGAGGTGACGGCGGCATGAGCCAGGGCAGCGGTCTCCTGCGGCGTACCGTCGATCGGGATGGCCGCGCCCGTTTCGTCGTCGCCCAGCGGTTCGAGGTCGGCAAACTGCGAATCGAGCAGACCAGGCGGCATGAAGTGGCCCTTTCGCGCAGTGATCCGTGCGGCGATCAGCTCGGGCGAGCCATCGAGGTGCAGAAAGAAGACCTGCGCTGCGGCGGAGGCCAGCCGGTCACGGTAGCGCCGCTTCAATGCTGAACATGACACCACTCCACCGCCCTCCGCGTGATCGGCCAGCCACCGTGCGATCTCGTCCAGCCAGGGACGGCGGTCTTCGTCGCCGAGCGGATGGCCGGCTCGTATCTTCGCCACATTGGCTGCCGGGTGGAAGTCGTCCGCCTCGGCGTAAGGAACACCGAGGCGCTGCGCCAGCAGCTGGCCCACCGTGGTCTTTCCCGAGGCCGACACGCCCATGATCACGACCAGTGGAGCGGTGTTGTGAGACATCCGTCCAGGCTAGGGCCTGCCTTCGGGTCTTGCCCGCTACAGGTCGATGACGACCTTGACGTCGTCCGGCTGCGGCGTGAACGCTTCTGCCGCGCGCTCCAGCGGCACCCGCCGGGTGATCAGGCGCTCAAGCCATGACAGGTCGGCCGTGGCCAGCGCGTCGGCAGCCTGGCGGTAGTGGCGCAGGTTGGCGTTGACCGAGCCCACGACCGCGTCGTTCTCCAGCACGATCTCCCTGTTGATGGCGCCCGCGTCCACGCTCACCCTGCGGCCGGCGGGCGACACACCGGTCAGGCACACCACCCCGTAGGGCGCGGTGCCCGTCAATGAGGCGAAGACGAGCTCGCTCGCGCCCGTGGCTTCGATGACGACATCTGGGCACACATCGGAGATGACCTGCTCAATGCCCTCGGCGTGGAAAGCGGCACCCAAGTCCCGTACCAGAGCGGGCTTGGGCCCTTCGGTCACCCGATCGAGTACATGAACCTCCAGTCCGCGCTGTGTGCCCAGGAGGGCGGCCAGCAGGCCGATGGGCCCCGCACCGGTCACCAGGGCGCGACGCGGCTCGAACCACGAGCGGGCACCGACACGCTCGACCTGTTCCCATGCCTTTGCCACCACGGTGGTCGGTTCCATGAGGACCCCGACGCGCTGCAGATGCGGCTCCAGCTTCACCGCGTAGCCGGCTTCCACGCACCACACCTGCGCGCCATATCCGTCGATCTCCTTGATACCGCGTTCGGTGTAGCGGCCGTTGCGGCACATGTCGAACTCGCCGCGTGCGCAGGCCCCGCACGGCTCAGGGTCCGGTCGGCGCACCACTCCGGCAACAAGGTCACCGGCCGAGAAGCCGCTGCCAGGTGGCGCCTGCCGCACCCGCCCGAGTGATTCATGCCCCAGTACCAGCCGCTCACGGCCCGGAGGAGCCCAGCCGTACTCGCCTCGGGCGATCTCCCTGTCCGTACCGCACACCCCCACCACCAGGCCCTGCACCAGCAGCTCGCCGGTCGCCGGGACGGGGTCGGGCACATCCCTCACCTCTAGGGATTCCTTCTCACCGGGCCGCACGGTCAATGCACGCATCGCCAACCTCATCCCCTCTCGTCCGTCGGCGCGTGAGGTCCGTACGTGCCGCTGCTTGACGTCTGTCCCGCCGTGGTCCTCCCGCTCAGAGCTTTTCAGCACCAGCCTGCCGGGATGGAGCGACACGTCCGTGCGCCGCTGTGCTGCCACCCGGAAGGGATGAGCAGCTCACGTGCTGGTGCGTGCGACGTGGGCCCGTTCCGCTTCATGAGCTGTCCATCGCTGTAGGGGTCACACCCATACTGGGAGACAGTTACCCGCGAGGATCCGGGTGAAGTCTGGTTGTCGCCTTACCTGGAGCGGGTGCGGCGGCGGGTGTCGAGACTGAGGAGTTCAAAGCTCGGCACTCGATACTCCGCCCCCTGCTGGACTACGGCAGGGGTTCATTTGGGGAGCCGGTTCGCACTGCTGCCGGCTGGCTCAGTCCGACGCGCTGGCGGACACTGTCCTGCCCCGCGGGACGCGACCTGGCAGGCGTAGGGGTCACCTGAAGGCACTCCGTCCCGTATCACGCACCGCTGCTGGGCGAAGCACACAAGGCCTGCGGATCCTTGCAGTCGCGGGCCACAGCGCGGCAGGGTGCGCCCGGCCGGCCGCGAGCGAGGTGCGGCAGTCTCCCTATGCGCCCGTGCCGCTCAGGAAGATGCCAGGCGTTCCCGCAGTTCATTGAGGTAGCCGTCATAGGCCGCAGCGACATCCTCCAGATCGATCATCGGAGGAAGGTCCATGACTGGCTGATGCTCGAGCAGGAACGCGGCCGTCTCTCGGACGACGAATTGCTCGGCGGCGCTGTCGACGCCCAAGTCCTTCAAGACGTTGGGGCTGGCCCGGAACCGGAACTCAGCCTCCCTCGCGTCTCCTGGGACCCGGAGCAGGTATTCGTGGTCACCCAGCGGCTGGACGCCGTAATCTGCAGAGTTATCGGACATATCGGCACTCTACTCGCAGGCGTGAGACCCATGCGCGCCAGCCGGAACTCGGCTGCGCGCCTGCGGATCGCGGCTAGTACTCCAGCCGGACTTTGATGTTTTGCCTGGTCAACGGCTTGGGTGTGGCTTGGGCGCACACCGTGTTTACTTTCTGCAGGTCGTCCTGAATGCCACTTGCTGGTCGGCGATTGTGTGGGCCGAGCGTGAAAGGGGAGGGTGTAATCGCGCGCGGTCGTCATGCGGGTCGATGTTCAGATGCGCGCGGCATCTCTCCTGGTGTGGGTGGGCGCGTTTTGCCGTGCGGAGCCAGTTCTCGCCCAGTCTTGCGCAGAACGGAGCGTACGAACATGCGCCGGCGCCAGTCCGATGATGACCAAGGCGGCGTCGGACGGCCCGAACCCCAGTACGGGCCGCCCCCAGTACCCCCAGTCACCACGGGTCGAGACCGTGGCTGGAACGAGAGCTGCGCCTGCTGCAGCCCACCGCGCGTTCCATCGGCGTCCTCGGAGGCTTCGGTCGGCTCGCCGCACTGCCGGCCCTGGGGCCTCCGGTCCGTGTGGCGACGACATGGCCGGGTTGGATGCGTTGCTGGTGGGATGTCGCAGCTGCCCAAGCAGCATGATGGCCATGGTGCGCCGAGCAGTTCGGGCGCTGCGGTGCTCCGACGCTGGGTTCCTGGCCGACTTTCGTGGCCATGATGGGCCGACGGCGATGGTTGATCACGTGAGGGCCAGCGGCCGTCTCGACGACACCCGCTGATTAAGGGTGGTTCGCGGATGCCCCCGGTGTCGCGGCTGCACGGCGCGTGCGGTGTTCGGAGGTGGGAGCAGGAGGCTCCACATCGCCGGCCCGCAGTCAGGCGTTCGACGGAACAACGGCGGCCTGCGTCAATTGGCCAGTGCTGGACGGCCGCGTGGCGTCCGAAGTCGGTAGCGGAGGAACAGATGTGAGTTCCGTCGCCGGGCGCTGATCAGGTCCGTCCACACCGGCTGGTTCGGCAGCAGTTCGAGCCCGGAGACGACTCCGGGACGGGGTGTGTCAGCCCGGCCGGCCAGCACTGGGGACGCCGTGAGGAACAGCTCGTCAAGCAGGCCCTCGCCGAGCAGGTATCCGATGAGCCGCGGTCCACCCTCGGTGAGCACCAGGGTGTGTCCCTGGACGCGGAGGGCCGCGAGGACGTCGGCCATTCTGAGGGCCGATCCTTCGACCGTGGTGAGTATCGCGCATGTCGGCGGCAGCCGTCCCTCCAGTCGGCTGGCGCCGACCGGGGTAGTGGCCACGAGCGCGCCCGACTGCAGCGCTGGATGCTCAGTGGGCAGATCTCCGCTCGCTGTGACGACGACCAGTTGTGGTCGGGTGGCGCGTCCCAGGCTGCGCCTTAGCTCGGCGAAGTCGGGTGCGGCTTGAGGGCAGACATGGTCGGGCGTCCACAGGTGGCGGGGTGTGGCCCGCAACGTGCCGGCTCCGATGAGGATCGTGTCGGCGCATGCGCGCAGCAGTCCCATGACGAAGCGGTCCGCGGGTTCACGCCCGCTGATCGCCGAGCCGGAGGAAGGGTATTCGGGACCGAGGGCGACCACTCCGTCAAGGGAGGTGACGAAGTTGGCGTACACGCACGGTGGGATGAAGCCCAGATCGCCGCCGTACGCCGTGGCGAGCGCCGCAGGAAGACCGAAGCCGGGTGGCCCTGCCTCCTCGTACAGCAAGTCCAAGGGGTCCAACGAACCTGCGTGTGTTCCGTCGGCGGGGTGTGCGGTGCTGTCTTCAGCCATGTCCGGCCAGGCCGCGTTGGCCGCACAACGTGAAGAATTCGCCCCGCAGTTGCGGATCCTCGTCGTAGGTACCCCGCCAGTGGGTGGTGCGGGTGCTGGACTCGATCTCGCGTACACCGCGCATCTGCGTACACAGATGCACCGCTTCCAAATGGACTGCGACGCCGTGCGGCAGCATGATTTGCTGCAAGGATTCGGCGAGTTGGTGGCCGATGCGTTCTTGCACCGAGAAGCGGCGGGCGAACAGCCGTACCAGCCTGGTCAGTTTCGAGAGCCCGAGGATGTGCTCGTGTGCGATGTACCCGACATACGCCTTGCCGAAGAACGGCAAAGCGTGATGCTCACAGAGAGCGAAGAACGGGATCGGTCCTTCGACGATCTGGCTGATCCGGCAGTCCGACCCACCATGGCATTCGGTCTCGAAGGCGGTGACCAGCTTTTCGTCGCCTTCGTACCCGCTCGTGGCGTCGAAGAGGGCGCGCAGAAAGCGGCGGGGTGTGTCGGCCGTGGCCTCTGACCCGACGGCCAGGCCCAGCGCCTCGAAGATCTCCTTGAGGTTGCCCTCGAACCGCTGCCACTCCTCCGGGGTGATCTGTCGTGGAGACACGGCCGCCCACTCGATCTCGTCCGTGACGGGTATGAGGCTTTCCCCGACCAGCCCCGCCACGGGCGGGGGACCGTTCATCTGCGGCAGCTGATCATTCATAAGCAGCTCCAAGATGCGAGATCACCGCTGGAGTCGATCACATCCATTATCGACTGATTTCCGCATGACTGCCTGAGAACACGAAGCCACTTCTCAGCGCAGTGGCATCGGGGCGATGCGTGCACCCCGGTGCCTTCATCCCGATACTCAGCTTCGGAGCATCTCGGCAAGCACCTCGGCTTCGCTGATCTCCGGATGCTTCGTTGCGGTGAGCAGCGTCAGAGGCCGGTCTTTGGCGAGGTCGCGAAGGTGCGCCAGAGCGTCTGCGTGTTCGGGATCCTTGAGCTCGGTCCGGTAGCGCCGGCTGAATTCCGTGAATCGCTCGGGGTCGTGGCTGTACCACTTGCGCAGTTGCGTGGACGGGGCGACTTGCTTGCACCACTCGTCGAGATGAGCCTTGTCCTTGGTCATCCCCCGGGGCCAGATCCGGTCGACCAGCACTCTCACGCCGTCACTCTGCGCCGGATCCTCGTAGACGCGGCGCACGTGTACCTTCCTACTACGAGCCATTGAAGGACCTCCTCGTGAGCCGGGTACTCGGCTTCCTCCGTGTCACACGTAGTAGCGAGTGATGATCTCGAGCCGCGCTACTTCGTCGGGCCCTGGATAGGCCACCAGGACCGGCAGGCCGCTGGGATCCCGGCCTTCGATGAGGGTGAATCCCTCACTCTCCCGGGTGTAGACGTGGTCGGAGCGGGCTCTGAGTACGCGCTCGCACCGCTGGAAGTCCTCAGGGCCGTCCGCTGTCCAGATGACGTACTGCGCCCCGACGTGGCCGACCGGGTGGGCGGCGTGGGGGCCGACGGCGCGGAGGTACACCTGGAAGCCGGCTCGGCCCACGAGCAGCGCGGCGGTGGTGGTGCGTACGGTGACCTTCATATTCAGCAGCTCTTGGTAGAAGTCCGCCGATGCGTCGTGGTCGTGGACGAACACCACAACCGATGCCAGCCGTGGCCCGCGCGTGTCCGGTCCGCTATCAGTCGGCTCCGAATCCGGGTCGCCGGGTGCCGCTTCGTGGGAATGGGGCATGAGGACCTTTCCTCCGTGACCGCGATGGCAGGCTTCATTGTTGTGCGGGTTCTTGGTCCTGATTCCACGCTACCGGGCCCGCGTACGGTCCGCCGTTACACGCTGGCGGCCCCTGGGCGATACCAGCCAGGGTGGTCAGCTTGGCCAGGCGATGAACCCTCCCACGATGGTGCCGTAGGCGAGGTGCGCGGCGAGGGTGACGATGGGTGTGCCCCGTCCGTAGTTGAGCATGAGGAAGCCTGGGGGTTCGAGCAGGGCGACATCGGGCGCGCTGGTCTGGGGTGAGCCCATGCGCGGGTGGACGAGGGGCAGCAGGATGTTGACGAGCGCGGTTGCGGCGAAAAGGCCGTGGACGAGGCCGAAGGCGGTGCCCAGCCACCAGCTGCTGTAGTCGATGGCGGCGAAGACCGCGTAGTAGAGCAGGGCGAAGATCAGTCCGTTGACGAAGTGTGCTCCATAGCCGAGGGCCTTGGCGCGGGTCCGGTCGCTGGTGAAGGCGGTGCCCAGGAGGAACGGCAGATCGATGCGGGTGACGTTGAAGGTATTGGCTGCCCGCAAGCCCGTGGTGAGGACCAGGGTGCCGACGAAGCCGCCCGCCAGCGCGGCCCAGATGCTCATCGTGTGGCCTCCCCGATCGCGCAGGCGGCGCTGATCAGGGCCAGGTGGGACAGGCCCTGGGGCATGTTGCCGAGGAAGGCGCCCGTGGTGGGGTCGATCTCTTCACTGTAGAGGCCGACCCCATTGCCGAGGGCCACAAGCTGGTCCATCAGGGACACAGCCTCGTCGATGCGGCCGCATCCCGCGAGGGCTTCGGCCAGCCAGAAGGAGCACGCGAGGAAGGCACCCTCACGGCCAGGGACACCGTCGGAGCCGAGGTAGCGGCTGACGTAGGGGCCCTCGCGGAGGGTCTCCTGGACGGCGGAGACGGTGCCGCGCAGGCGTCCGTCGTCTTGCGGGCGGTAGCCGTGCAGCAGGCCGAGCAGGAGGCTTGCGTCCAGGTCGTCGCTGCCGGCGGAGCGCATGTAGCTGTTGAGCCGCTCGCTGAAGCAGCGGGTTTCGACGAATTCGGCGATGGCCTGTCGTTCGCGCTGCCATCGGGCCGAGTGCCGGTCCGGGATCAACTGCCGCCTGGCCAGGTCCACGGCCCGGTCGAGGGCGATCCAGCACATCATCTTGGACTGGGTGAAGTGTTCCGGTGAGCTGCGGACCTCCCAGATACCCGCGTCGGGCTGCTGCCAGATGGTGCAGACGAAGTCAGCGGTCTCGGCCAGCCGGCGGGCGATGTCGGCATCGAGTCGATGGCCCGCGGTGGTGTAGAGCCACGCGGTCTGCAGCAGCTCCCCGTAGGTGTCCAGCTGGACCTGGCCTGCGGCTGCGTTGCCCACACGTACAGGCGTCGAGCCTCGATAGCCCGACAGGGGCAGGGCCTGCTCGGGTGCCCGGGTGCCGCCGTTGAGGCGGTACAGGACGTTCAGGTGGGGGTGAGTGAGCTGGGAGGCGTGCATGAGCCACCACAGGTAGCTGGTCGCTTCCGGCGCGCAGCCCAGCTTGAGGAAGGCGTCCAGGGTGAAGGCGGAGTCGCGGATCCAGCTGAAGCGGTAGTCCCAGTTGCGCTCCCCGCCCAGCTCCTCGGGCAGCGAGCAGGTCGCGGCAGCGGCGACCGCGCCGGAGGGGGCGAAGACCAGGAGCTTGAGGGCGAGGGCGCTGCGCAGTACGGCGTCACGCCACGGTCCGGTGCAGGTGCGGTCGTCCGACCACTGCCGCCAGGTCGCGGTGGTGTGGTCCAGGCGGGCTTCGCATTCGGCACGGGTGGGGAGCACCAGTGGTTCTTGGTATGCGTAGGGCAACGCGATCAGAGCCCGGGTACCGGATTCGGCTCGGAACCGGGCGGTGACGGAGTCGGCCGTGCACTGCGGGTGGCCGGCGTCCCAGGCACAGACGGCGACGGCTTCGGCGCCGCAGACGGCCACCGGTACGCCCGCTCGGCGCGCCACGATTGGTATGCGGGCGCCGTAGCCGAAGCGCGGCTGAACGCTCCAGCTCATTGGGACGCTGCCCGACAGGCCCTCGATCCGGCGGACGAGCTCCCGTCCGGGAGCCAGCGAGGCGGTGTCGGGGAGCGTGAGGGCGTCGGTCACGCGGACGGTCCCGCCTGCGGTGGTGAAGGTCGTCTCCAGCACATTGGTGCCGGGAAGATAGCGGCGCGCCACGGTGTGCGGCACATCGGGCCGCAGGAGAAAGCTGCCGCCGCGGGCCTGGTCGAGGACGGCGGCGAAGAGGGTCGATGAGTCCAGGTCCGGCCAGCTCAGCCAGTCCACCGCTCCGTCGCGGGCGATGAGCGCGACACAGCGGCCGTCCCCGATCGCTGCGTAGTCCCGTAGCTCTGCGTAGCCATCCAGTCGTGTCGGCGCGGTGGCGACCGAGTCATTCACGATGTCCGGTCCGGCTGCCCGCCGGGCACGACGACGACGGGCAGATGGGCGTTGTGCACGACCTCGGTACTGGTGGAGCCCAGAGTGAGGCGCCCCCATGCGCCCGAGCCCCGGCTGCCGACCACCAGGAGGCAGGCGTCCGCGCTCGCGTCCAGCAGGACCTGCGACGGGCGGCCCGGCTCAACCCTGATGTCGACCTCCACCGGCTCGCCGCCGACCTGTCCCCGGGCCTCCTCCACCGCCTTGGTGACCGCTTCCAACGTGCTGTCGCGCAGCTGCGTATCCAGATCGTGGAAACCGGAGGCGGCAAACCACTCGAGACCGCTGTACCGAGTGGTGAAGTCGTACGCGCATACGGCGCGGAGGCCGGTCCCGCGCAACTGCGCCTCCTGAAAGGCGAAGCGCAGGGCCGGCCCGGACTCTGGAGAGCCGTCGGCGCCGACCACGATCGGTGCGGGAGGAGCGGCGTTCGTCATAGCGGGTGCCTCCAAGCCGAGTCCGGTGCTCCTGTGGAATCGCTGTCGGGTGCTGTTCTGCGGACCACGAGGGCGGTGATGTCGTCCCGCTGCTCTCCTGCGGTGTGGCGGCTGAGGTCTTCGGCCAGGTAGTCGGCGACCCGCCAGGAGGAGATGTGCTCCAACGCCTCCAGGCGCTCTGCAAGGGGATAGAAGGCTCCGGTGGCGTTGCGGGCCTCGGTGACACCGTCGCTGCAGCTGATCAGGGTGGCGCCCGTTGGGAACGGGAACCACGCGACGGTTCTGGGTTCGGAAGCGAGGTCCGCCAGACCCAGCGGTACCCCGGGGTTGCCGAGCGGCACGGGAGCGACCGGACCGGCCTTCAACAGGTGGGGTGGAGGGTGGCCGCAGTTGACGGCCTGTGTTTCGGTCGAGGAGTCGACGCTCAGGATGAGGGCGGTGACGAAGCGTTCGGGCTCGCCGGTCTGCTGGGCGAAGGCGTTGTGCCGGACCACGGCCTGTTCGAGATAGTCCACGAGCGCGGTGAGGGTCGGCTCACGCGGAGCGGCCTCACGGAAAGCGCTGAGGACGGCGAAGGCGGCTCCGATCGCGGGCAGGCCCTTGCCCTGGACATCGCCGAAGAGCAGCCGCGTGCCGTAGGGCGAGGCCACCGCCTCGTAGACATCTCCCCCGACCAGCCTGTCCGCCTCCACCGGCAGGTACAACCCGTCGACGATCACCCGGTCGGTGAGGATCGGCAGGGGCCGCAGCATCTGCCGTTGCAGAGCGACCGCCGTGGACCGGACCCGCAGCAGTTCCCGCTCCCTCCGGATCCGCCAGTGGCAGCTCACCACGCACAGCACGCCGAGCACGACTGCCAGCAGCATGACGATCCCGTAGTCGTACGACGCGGGCAGGGGCCGGTACAGCAGAACCGCGGTGATGACGATCAGCACCCAGCCCACCGCGTAGGCGGTCTGCCGCACCGTGCCGACGACCGCCGGGAACGCGGGAAGCAGGATCAGCAGGGGGATGAGCCGCACTGTGCTGTCGTCGATCGTCAGCTCCAGCAGCACGACCGGTACGGTCGCCGCGACCACATACGCCATCGGAGCTCTGACGCCACCTCCGGGAGATGACTCGGCATCGTTCCCGGAGCGCGACATCAGCGGCGCGCCGGGCGTACGGGCCGCCACACGCCGACGTATCACCCATTCAGACTCCCGTGGTCCACTCGCCGCCGCAAGGCGACGGGCTTCCTGTCGCTCCGCCACGAAGAACCGCTGCTGAACGGCACAGCACTGATGCCGAGTGTGCAGCACGCTTGGACCACGCGGTGGTCACGAATCCAGCGGCTATGGATGGACGAACGACCAGCGCATCGACGCTGCTGAGGCCGTCAGGTCAGTGAGCCTCCGCCAACTTGAAGTCGCAGGTCAAAGGGCTGGTGTGACCGACGCTCTCGATAGTCGTACTGGTCGTGGGCGGAAGTCTGCGGAGAAGATCGTCCGTCAGCAGCGTCGAGTCTGAGCCTGGCCCGTTGATTGATCAGTGAATCCTGGCGAGGCTGGCTAGTCTGCTGCGATGACAGACAGCGAGCTGATCATTGACCTGCGCGGTCGGCTGATCGAGACACTCAACGACTTCTGGGACGCGGTGAGCGAGCCGTGCGGACTGCCGGCGTGGTTCGGACGGAACCTGGACGCGTGGTCGGACACGATCGAGACCCGGGGCATCTCGGAGGTGATCGACAGCCACGACATCCTGATCGTGCATGTCGACCAGCAGGGTCTCTTCGACGGGGACCGGCAGGATGCCAACATCTTGGCCGGCACGTTTGACGGGGAGCAGAACCAGCTCGTGGTCCATAGGCTGGCCTGACGCGGGCGACAGATGAAGCAGGGAGCTGAGCTGTCCCGTTCTTGCTCGCTGCAAATCGATGGCCCTCTACGATCCGGTGCATGCTGGATCCCGAGCTGCTGGAACGGATCACCGCACGGCGTGCGGAACTGGACGAACTCGAAGAACTACTGACCAAACAGCTCGCGGAAGTGCGGGCCGAGCGGGACGAACTCGCTGTCGCTGAACGTGTCCTTGAACGGATGACCGGGCAGCTCGCCGAGGAACGTGCCTCCGCCAGGCCAATGGCCGGGCAGGTGGGCGGCCGGGCGGTGATGTTGATCCCACACCGCGAACCGGGCGTGGAGGAGGACGCGCTCCCGTGGGACTACCAGCGCATCATCGCCGCCGTGCGGCAGGCCGCCGGACCGGTCATGGCCCGCGAGGTCGGCGAAGCAGTGGGGGTGGACATCAGCGTGAAAGCCAAGCTGGAACCGCTACGCAGCAAGCTGGTCAGACTCGTCGACCGCGGTTGGCTGCGCAAACTGCCCAACGGGCGCTTCACCGCCCGCCTGTGCCGAGTAGCCGAGGGGAATCTCACCCCTCGGCTCTCACAGAACCGTGCGTAAAAGTCGCCCTTTACACGGCTCTTGTCGTCCTGGTCATCAGACCGTTACGGCACCTGCGGTCAGCCGCCAATGGGCGAACATGCGGGGGTATCGCCGGGCGATCTCCTGCATCTTCGCGATGGCCTTCCGCTTGGCCGCGAGCCGTTTGTACTTCTGGCGGATCCAGCGCACCAGGTAGGCGTTGATGCGCATCATGAGGGGCTGCAGTTCCCACGGCCTGAAGCGGCTGTAGTAGTTGAGCCAGCCCGCCACCACAGGGTTAATCCTGCGGGCGAGCTCCTGGAAGGACAGTTCCGAGCGGGTGTGCAGGTGCCAGGACCGCAGCTCCCGCCCCATCTTTTTCAGAGCGTCCTTGCTGACCGCCGGGTCGAATCCCAGGAACAGGTTCCCGTACCGACTCCGGTTCCTCCTGGCGTGGAACGTGTACCCGAGGAAGGTAAACGAGGTGTGCTCGTAAGCGCCACGTCGGTGACCGTCCTTGCAGTAGATGATCCGGGTCTTGTCCGGGTGCAGCTGCAACCCGACTTCGACCATCCTGTCCGTGAGCGCAGCCAGCACCTGGCGGGCCTGGCGCTCGGAAACACTGTCAAGCCCCGGGTTTGATGGAGACTTCGTTAGCTGGTTTTCTGGAGTGACGTAGGGGGTTCGACCACGAGGTAGTGGGCGGCCTCGTGTTCGGCGGGGGTGATGTGGCCGAGTTCGCCGTGGAGACGGCGCTGGTTGAACCAGTCGATGTACTCGGCGACCGCGATCTCGACGTCGTTGATGCCGGTCCACGGACCCTTGTTGCGGATCAGCTCGGCCTTGAACAAGCTGTTGAACGCCTCGGCCAGGGCGTTGTCGTATGAATCGCCCTTGGACCCGACCGAGGCCACTGCGGCCTCCTGCTCGAGGCGTTCGGTGTAGCGCAGAGCCCGGTATTGGACGCCTCGGTCCGAGTGGTGGGTGAGGCCGGCGAGGTCGGCGCCTGTGCGCCGGCGGCGCCAGATGGCCATCTCCAGGGCATCGAGCGCGAGGTCGGTGTAGAGGCTGGTGGCGACCTGCCAGCCGACGACCATGCGGGAGAAGACATCAATGACGAAGGCGGCATAGACCCAGCCGGAGAACGTTCTGATGTAGGTGATGTCGGCGACCCACAGCTGGTTCGGCGCATCCGCGGTGAACTGCCGCTCGACCAGGTCGGCGGGCCGGCCGGTCTCGGGTGCGGGGCGGGTGGTGCGCGGGCTCTTGGCCCGGATCACCCCGCGCAGACCGGCCGCGCGCATGAGGCGCTCGACCGTGCAGCGGGCCACCTCGAATCCCTCACGCAGGAGGGCGGCGTGGACCTTGCGGGCCCCGTAGACACCGTAGTTCTCGAGGTGGATGCGGCGTATCTCCCGGGTGAGCTCCTCGTCGCGCAGGCTGCGGGCCGAGGGCGGACGGCCCGCGGCGGCGTAGTAGGTGCTCGGCGCGATCGGCGCGTCCGTCTCGGCGAGGACGTCACAGATCGGCTGGACGCCGAACAGGTTCTTGTGCCGGTCGATATAGGCGACCTTCATCGCAGTGGACGGTCCAGCTCCGCGGCGAAGAAAGCCGACGCGGACTTGAGTATCGCGTTCGCCCGCCGCAGCTCCTTCACCTCCCGTTCCAGCTCCGCGATCCGGGCGGCCTCTGCGCTGGTGGTTCCGGGCACGAGTCCTTCGTCGGTCTCGGCGCGCTTGATCCAGCCGCGCAGGGCCTCGGGGTGCACATCGAGCTGGTCGGCGATCCGCTTGATCGTACCGGCCCTGCCGGCCGGGTCCTTACGGGCTTCGACCGCCAGACGCGTCGCACGCTCACGCAGTTCGTCGGGGTATCTACGGGGAGCAGCCATAAACGGCATCCTTCCGGGTCTTCGATGTCTCCATCAAACCCGGGGCGGTTCACTCCGCCGCTGCGAGCGGGTACTCAAAGCGTGGTCTGCCCATAGGACGACCAGGAATACTCAAGGGTTCACTCTCGTCGAAGTCCGCGATCCCAGCGGCTTGCGGGTGATGGCCTACCCTGCCCGGACGAAGTCGCACGGCTTGAAATCATCGCCCGCTACTATTTGTGATTCCCTCCTACACCCACGTTTATGGAGGCCAGCCATGGCCCGAAGGTCAGAAAGCGGTCTGCCGGATATGACCTCCGGCCGAGGGCGACGGGGCCAGAGTGCTGGTCGACCGAGCCTGGTCCCGAGGGCTGACCAAGCAGGAGCCTCACACCCCGATGAGTGGTGCAAGCGGGTCGCACCCCGGGGCCCTCACCGATGTCGTGCACGCTCCATGTCCACCCGCGTCCCCCGCATCGGGGTCCCCTCGCGGTTGAGCAGCTCTGGTGCCTGTCCGTCGTGGCAGGCGGCCGGTGTTCCGTCGGCGTGGACGACACGCCACCACGGCACGCCGTCGTCGAGCAGACTCATCGCCCGTCCTACCTGCCGTGCGGTCGTACCGATCCGCGTGGCGATGTCACCGTAGGAGGCAGCGGACCCAGCGGGGATGGTGATGACCACCTCACGGACTTCCTCGATGATGCTCATGGTGGCCTCAGGGGTGCGCCGGATAGGTCAGGTGCCCGTTGTGGACCTGCGCGTTCTTGTTCAGGACCGCTGGCTTCGTCGTCGTGGACGACATGATGTCCACGACCTCGGCTCCTTTGACGATCAGCGCATCGGTGATCAGTCGGCGGTGACAGCGCCACGGCACCGCCTCGCTACACATGATCGCCGGCCGTTCGTGGTGGGCCAGTTCGAGCAATTCGTCCAGCCCCTCATTGAAGGCATCGCCTGCCATGTAGTCGGCGTAGTCACGGAAGGCTTTGACCCGCCAGGCACCGTTCACGCTCGGAACGCCCTTGGGGGTGTGCCGCCGGCCGCCCAGCTTCGGGATCCACCGGTATCCGATATCAGGAGGGAGGGCGTCAATGACCGCGTTCTGGTCCCATTGCGGAAACTTCCTCGACGAGGGAAACGACCGCACATCGACCAGGCAGGTGATCTCATTGCTCCGCAACATCTCCAGCACTTCCTCGAAGTCGCGCGTCGAATGCCCCACCGTACAGATACGGTTCGTCATCCTGCCGCCTCACTCACGCCACTCGATTGCCCGCCCCACCGGCCGGCCGTCAGCTCGCCCGCGCTGCCGTACAGGCCCTTCGCTATTCACCGTACGAACCCGGCAGGACACTGCGCCACCTGGCTCGACGCGCCCCGTGGACCTCGGCCTCCTGCGCCGGAACGGTCGTATCTGATGTCCTGGCCCCGCTCAGGTTGCTCTCGGACAGGCCGGGGGTTGTCCAAGGCGGAGACGTTCACCCATGCGCTACCAGTCACTGTGAAAGCGGATTGATCATTGTCCACGGAATACCCGGTGCGGGCCGCAGCCAAGGCCCGCACGCTGACCGAACTGGAGACGCGGCTGGTGCGGTGCCGCGCCTGCCCACGCCTCGTGGCGTGGCGTGAGGAGACCGCCCTCGCCAAACGTCCCGCGTTCGCTGATTGGGAATACTGGGGGCGGCCGGTACCCGGGTTCGGGCCCGCGGACGCCGCCATGATGATCACAGGACTCGCGCCCGCCGCACACGGCGCGAATCGGACGGGCCGGATGTTCACCGGCGATCGGGCGGGCGACCTTCTGTACGCGACGCTGTATGACCTCGGGCTGGCCTCCCAGGCAACGGCCACGGGCCTGGATGACGGGCTGGAACTGTACGGGGTCAGGGTCACCGCACCCGTGCACTGCGCTCCGCCCGCCAATCGTCCCACGACCGGCGAGAGGGACACCTGCCGCGTGTGGCTGGTCCGGGAGGCACAGTTGATGCAACCGACCCTGCGCTCCGTCGTCGTGCTGGGCACCTTCGGCTGGCAGGCAGCCCTCTCGGCCCTGGAGGAGGCCGGCTGGAGCGTGCCCCCGCCGCGCCCGGCGTTCGGCCACGGCGTACGGACGACATTGACGCCGGCGGGCCCGACGGGCGCCGAGGTGACAGTGTTCGGCTGCTACCACGTGAGCCAGCGCAACGTGTTCACCGGCCGACTGACCCCAGCGATGCTGCGCCAGGTGCTCGCCGAGGCTGCGTACACGGCCGGCCTCCCCGTCGAACGACCGGGCCCAGGGTGACACCCTCCGGTACGACCGCCGAGACGTCCGGGAGTGGTGTGGCCATTGGACTCTCCTGCCCTGGTGGTCGGCCTCAGTCGTGCGCGACGACGGCGACCGGAGAGATGGAGTGATGCATCAACGCGTGGGCGATGGGGCCGATGTGGCCGCCGAAGTCGGACCGGCGGATGCGTCGGCCGACGACGACGAGGGCGGCGTCGGTCGCCGCGTGGAGAATCTGGGCCGCGGCCTGACCGATCGGGGCACGTGGTTCGACATGTACGTCGGTGAACCTGTCACGCCACGGGCTCAGCATCTCGTCCAGGGTGGTGGTGATGGCGTGGGCCATCTCGCTCTGGATACCCGGGTTGAGCGCTGGTGAGTAGCTGAGAATCGGCGGCGGGGTCCATCCGTGGACGACGATGAGCGTCGTGTCACGGTGGGCGGCTTCCTCGAAGGCGAAGGCGAGGAGATTGTCGCAGGGCTGACGGATGTCCAGCCCTGCCACGACGGGTCCGCTGGCGCGGCCGCCGTCGGGTGGCTTGCCCGTCCCATCGGCGGACCGCACCAGCACGACGGGGCGTTCGGTCTCGGCGATGGTCTCCGAGGCTACGGATCCGACGATGAAGCCGGCGACGACGCCGAGCCCGCGCGAGCCGATGGCCAGCAGGTCGGAGTCCTTCGCTGCGCGGGCGAGGGCCAGGGAGGGCAATCCGCCCACGCGACGTGTGGAGACCTCGAGGTCAGGGTGCTCGTGACGCAGCTCGTCGGCGGTGTCCCGCAGCAGGTTCTCCGCCCAGGCGCGCTGTGCCTCGGTGGTCGTGACGGGGAGCGGTGGATGTTCCAGCCATTCCTCGGCGTGGACCAGATCCAGGCGGGCGTGTCGGAGTTCGGCCTCGCCGGCGGCCCAGTGAGCGGCTGCCGTGCTTTCCGGTGTCCCGTCAAGACCTACAGTCACCTGGTTCTTCATGGTGTGCATCTCGTTTGGAGTGCGGGTCATGCTGACGGACTCCTCCGTGTTGCGGTGTCGGGTGTGACGAGTGGCATGTCGTCCTGCTCGTAGGTGAGCCGGTCGATGACGTCCACGACGCCGTCGACGCCGTACGACGAAGGCAGGGGCCGGTACATCGGAACTGCAGTGATGACGATCCCACCGTGTAGGCAGTCGGTCGCATGTCGCACCGTGCCGACCACCGCCGGGAACGCGGGAAGCAGGATCAGCAGGGGATCAGCCGCACCGTGCGGTCATCAATCGTCAACTCCAGCAGCACGACCGGTACGGTCGCCGCGACCACGTAGGCCATCGGGGCTTTGACGCCACCTCTAGGGATGGCTCGACCCCGCTCCCATCGCGCGACGTCACGGCGCGTCGGGCGCACGGGCCGCCACACGCCGACGAATCACCTATCCAGGCTCCTCCGCTCGAGGCAGCGCCGCAAGCGACGGGCTTCGCCCGGTGTGCGGCCACGGGCACGGTCGAGCCGGCCGGGTACGTCGCCAGGCGGTGTCCCGCTGCCCGATCGTCTTGCTGCATTGCCCGGCACGGGGGATGTGGTGCCCGCCCCGCAAGAGCGTCGGGTCGTATGCGGAGGTATCCGGGGCGACTATCGAAGGGAGAGACGTAGTTCTCGCCCAGGCTGTGACGCGGCCGGCGCGGGCCAGCACCGGCGCAGCCCTCCACGCCGGGCGAGTAGGTGCGCGGGGCCGAAGAATCCTGGGGCAGCGGCCATCGTGCCAAGACCATGGGGAGAGGCAGCGAAGATGTCAGTCACCGAGCTCTATCTCGCGAACAATCGGGCCTATGCCTCTCGGCACACCGGCCCGCTTCCGATGGAACCCTCCCAGCGTGTCGCTGTGGTTGCCTGCATGGACGCGCGGCAAGACATCTACGCGGTCCTGGGTCTGGAGGAGGGCGAAGCGAGTGTGATTCGCAACGCGGGGGGAGTGATCACTGAAGACGTCATCCGGTCGCTGGCGGTGAGCCAGCAGTTGCTGGGAACGGACGAGATCATGCTCATCCACCACACTGACTGTCGGATGCTGACGTACCCCGGCTATCGGCTCAAGGAGCCGATCCTCAGTGAGTCGGGTATGCGGCCCCTCTGGCCGGAAGATTCCTTTCACGACGTGGAGGTCGACGTACGATGGTCCATCAGCCGCGTCAAGGCGAGCCCCTACCTTCCCCACCGCGAATCCGTACGCGGTTTCGTGCTCGACATCGCCACAGGACTGCTTGAAGAAGTGACATAGCACGCCGTCGGGAAGTCGCCGGGCATTGCCTGATGTGACGATGCGGATCGGGGTTCCGAACTGATGCGGAAGGCCCCTCGCGGACCTTCAGCCTGTCGCGTCGGGGTGGTTGAGGAGTTGTGTCAGCGGAACGTCCACATCGGCGAGTTCACTTGCGTCGACTGCTTGGCCGGATGTGACGAGAGCGCGGATCGGGTCGGTGACGTCCCAGACGTTGACGTTCATGCCGGCGAGGACCCTGCCGCCGGAGAGCCAGAACGCGATGAACTCGCGGGTGTCCCTGCGGCCGCGGAAGACGACCTGGTCGTAGCCGCCTGGTTCGACGTAGCCGGTGTACTCCATGCCCAGGTCGTACTGGTCGGTGAAGAATTACGGAACGCGGTCGTAGGCCGCGTCCCGGCCGAGCATCGCCTTCGCCGCGACCTGCGGCTGGTTGACGGCGTTGGCCCAGTGCTCGACACGGATGTGCTTGCCCAGGAGCGGGTGGAAGGCGTTGGCGACGTCGCCTGCGGCGTAGATGTCCGGGTGTGAGGTGCGCAGGTGGGCGTCGACGCGGATGCCGTTGTCGACCTCCAGGCCGGCGGCGTCCGCGAGCTGGGTGTTGGGGGTGATACCGACTCCGACGATGACCGCGTCGGCAGTGATGCGGCTGCCGTCGGCCAGCAGCACGCCGGTCGCCCGGCCGTCGGCGCCGGTGATCTCGGCGACCTGGACACCGAAGCGCAGGTCCACCCCGTGATCGGTGTGCAGGTCGGCGAAGACCTGGGCCACCTCGCGGCCCAGCACGCGCAGCAGCGGCAGCTCCGCCATCTCCAGCACCGTGACCTCCACCCCGGCCGCGCGGGCGGCGGCCGCGGTCTCCAGACCGATCCAGCCGGCGCCGATCACCACGATGCGGGATGCGGACTCGAAAGCTTGCTTGAGGCGGTCGCTGTCGGCGAGCCGGCGCAGGTAGAGCACTCCGTCGAGGTCGGCTCCGGGCACCGTCAGGCGACGCGGTGAGGACCCCGTGGTCAGAAGCAACTTTCCGTAGCCGATGCGGCTGCCGTCAGCGAGCGTCACCTCGTGTCCGGCCGGGTCGACCGCGGTGACGGTGGTGCCCAGGCGTAGATCGATGTCGTGCTCGGCGTACCACTGGGGAGGGTGGACGTAGACGGTGTCACGCTCGTCCTTGCCCAGCAGATAGCCCTTCGACAGCGGCGGCCTTTCGTAGGGGCGCTCGTTTTCGTCTCCGAGCAGCACGACGGGGCCGTCGAAGCCCTCTTCGCGGAGGGTCTGTGCTGCCTTCGCACCGGCCAGGCTGGCTCCGACGATCACGAATGCGTTGTTCGCGGCCATGTTCTCTCCTCTGCTGCGTTGGCTCGGCCCGCGGGCGGGTGGTGATCCGCACCCTGCCCTCGTCGCACGTGGCCAGGCCATCGTCGTCGATAGCCCTGCGCTGTCAGCGGTTGATGTGTTCCCCGGTGTGTCTGCCGATCGGTTGTCGCCGGTGACTGCCGGTGCTGGGACCGTTCGTCGACGGCCGTGTCAGGCGGCGGTGCGTGTCGCGTGCAGTTCGGCGTCCAGTTGCTCGAACAGTTCATTGCCGGAGGCGGTGAACTTGGCGATGCCCTCATCCTCCAGCACACGCACCACGTCGTCGTAGGACACTCCGACCGTCTCCAGGTCGTTGAGTACCTGCTGGGATGCCTCATAGGTGCCGTGGATGGTGTCGCCCTGGATGTGGCCGTGGTCGGCGACCGCGCGCAGGGTCTGCTCGGGCATGGTGTTGACCACCCAGGGCGCCACCAGTTCGTCGACGTAGCGGGTGTCGGCGTAGGCGGGGTCCTTCACCCCGGTGGAGGCCCACAGCGGGCGCTGGGGGCGCATCCCAGCCGCGGCGAGCGCCTGCCACTCCTGGGAGGCGGCAGCCTGCTCGAAGTGCTGGTAGGCCAGGCGCGCGTTGGCGATCGCGGCCCGCCCGCGCAGGGCCAGTGCAGCCGGTGTGCCGATCTTGTCCAGTCGGCTGTCGATTTCGGTGTCCACCCGGCTGACGAAGAAGGAGGCCACCGATGCGATGGACGCCAGGTCACGACCCGCCGCATGGGCCTGACCCATGCCGTCGAGGAAGGCGCGGAGGACTTGGTCGTAGCGGTCGAGGGAGAAGATCAGTGTGACGTTGATGCTGATGCCTTCGGCGAGCGCTGTGCTGATCGCCTCCAGGCTGGGCTGGGTGGCGGGGATCTTCACGAACAGGTTCGGCCGGTCCACCAGCCACCACAGGGCCCGTGCCTCGGCGATTGTCGCCGCCGTGTCGTGGGCGACGCGCGGGTCCACTTCGAGCGATACCCTTCCGTCCACGCCGCCGCTGGCCTCGTACACCGGTCGCAGGACGTCGCAGGCCCAGCGCACATCGAACGCCGTCAGCAGCCGGACGGCCTCCTCCACGCGCACCCCGCGCCGGGCCAGATCTCCGACCTGCTCGTCGTAGCGGGCACCCGAGCGGATCGCCTTGGCGAAGATCGTCGGATTGCTGGTAATACCCACCACCTGCTGCTCCCGCACCAAGTCGGCCAGCCCGCCACCGGCGAGCCGCTCCCGGCTCAGATCATCCAGCCAGACCGCCACGCCTTCAGCGGACAGCCGGTCCAGGTTCTCACTCATGATCTTCTCCTTCGCGTCGTCTCGCGAGATGCCGGCCACGTACCGCCCGGCTCCCCTGCGGACCGAGCACAGACCTCCTTCACACACGCCCCATTGGCAGGGCCAGGCACGCTCGCACCGCTAGCTGCGGCGCGAAGTTCCACACAGCACCGGCCCGGGTAAGGGGCGAGGACCGCGGCAATCCCAGATGCCTGAAGGCCGGTGAGGAAACCGCCGAGGAAGGCATGGTTGATTGAGCACACCAGGTCGGGCGATCGGGCGGCCAGCGGGTGGAAGGGGCAGTTCAGCAGCCGCACCTCGGTCGGAGCCTGCCGGTCGGGCTCGAAGCCGTGCTCCTCCAACACGGATTCCGAAAGCGTGAGAGAACGCTCGGGGCCCAGACGGCCGGGACGGCTGCTGGCGCGTGTCGCAGCCCCGAGCGCCTCACCGCGGTGGCGGGCCGTGCGCAATGCAGCGGACTGCGCGTCCTCGCCCGGCTGCTGGCCGAGGACCGCGTCGATGAGGATCTCCGCCAAGAGGTCGGGGCGGCGCTCGGGGATGGAGATGCGGATGTCGGTGTCCGCCGGCTCGTACACCTTGGGCTTGCGGCCCACCCTGCGGATGCCGCCCGGGTGGTCGTATCGGGATGTCAGCAGCCCGGCCGCGGCCAGTTTGTCGAGGTGGAAGGCGGCCAGCTTGGCCGAGATACCGGCATCGGCGGCGGCCTCCTCGCGCGTCACCGGCCGGTGGGCGCGCCGTATGAAGCCATACAGCCTGCGGCGTACCTCGTCCCCGAGCACCGAGACCGCTTCCACTCCCGAAACGGTGTGGGCCTGAGGAGGAGCCGGGGTCGGGTCAGGGGTCATACATCAACGATAACTCCAATCCACGTGCCCGTAACCGAGCAGCTTCATATCCCCCGCCTGGCGGATTGGCCCCTTCCGCGAATACATCCAATACTGATTGGTGCAATCTTCTGGAGGAGGATCCTGTCATGCCGAGCGAACCGCACCAGCAGGCGAAACAGCCGGTCAGCGCCGCCCTCGCCGGTCCGTACGGGCATCCGTTCCATCCGATCCTGGTCACCGTGCCGATCGGCGCGTGGGTGGGCAGCCTCGTCTTCGACATCGCCTCCCACCTCGTGGACGATCCCGACTTCCTCGCCCGCGGGGCGATGTGGCTGATCGCCGTGGGCGTGATCGGAGCGCTGGCTGCCGCGCTGGTCGGCCTCCTGGATCTGTTCGCCATCCCCACCGGCACGCGCGCCTTTCGTACCGGTCTCATCCACATGACGCTGAACCTGCTGGTGACCGCGTCATACGCAGGCAGCTTCCTGTGGCGTCACGCCGGGGACGGGCCGTCCGGCAGCGTCGGGGCGGGGCAGCTCGTAGTGAACGCCGTGACCTTGGCCGTGCTCGGCGTCTCGGGGTTTTTGGGCGGCAAGCTCGCCTACCGCTATGGCGTCCGCGTCGCCGACGAAGCGACGCAGGCCGAGGGCTTCCTTCCGTCCCGCCGGAACTCAGCCCGCCCCTGACCCGCAGCGAGCGCATTCGCACTACATATTCACCGCTACCGCTCAGGGAGTTCCCATGGACATGGCCGCACTAAGGCGCTCACGACTCCAGCGTCCGCTCACGGACGACATCGGGGTGGGGGTCTTGAGCAGCGGCGCCATACGTCCTGGGCTGCATTGCCTTGGAGGAGCACGGCCCTTGTTGAGGCCAACGACGGCGACCGGTACCTGTGCACCGCCTCCCCGACCGGCCAGCTCACCGCAGCCCCGACCGACCTGTTCCGCTCGCACGCGGCCGCCGAGGCCGAACGCCTCGGACGGGAGCGCCGCCGAGTCTCCCGCCCCATGACGCCTTCGCCGTCGGCGCTGCCCTGGAAGTCCTCGACGCGCTCGATCAGATGTACCAGCCGCAGTTGTGCGTGCTGATGCCCGACCATGCGTATGGTCGCCGACCAGCTGCTGCTCGGCTCGCCGGCACGAAGGCCCCTCCTCCCGCAACGGCTTGACGTCACCACCAAGCTGGCCGGCCTGCTCGCCGCACCGATGCGCCTGATCGTCGTGGGCGAGTCCAGGCGGCTGACCGGCGACTGCAACGAGCTGCTGAGCCACTCCACGACCACCCCAAGACCCGCTACGCCCTGCGCTACGTCGGCGGCGGCTGAGAGTCCTTCGAACGGATCGCCGCCAAGCTCGACGACAACCCCAACCGGGTCAACTACGCAACGCGACGTCGGGCCATGGTCGGCTGGCGGATGCCGACGTCCGATTGGCCCGAGCTGTGCAATGGTATTCCCAAGCTCGGCCGCCTGGCCCGGCAGGAGCCGGCCCTCGGCGCGGTCCTCGTCTGGGCCGAGGTCACCCAGTCCGAGCCTCTCAACTGCCCTCTTCTTGCCACGACGGTGCTTGCCGGCCAGGACAGGAAGCTGTTGGTCGACCAGGTAGGCCAGTTCCTCACCCCGACCAACCAGAAGGCCGGGCGCCTCAAGCTCCGCCGCCGGCTCGAGCTCTACGCCGCCCGTCTCGCCGCGCGATGTGACGCCGCACCTCGCGGCACTTTCGGGCCGGGCACTTCGGCGGTTTCGGCTGTTTGGAGCACAATCGGCGCGGTATGAGAAGCGGCGGATGCCGACCCGTGCGGGTGATCGGGTGGATGCCAGGCGAGGGTCGGGCTTATCTGTGGGGCTTGCCGGAAGCAGGCCCCCGAGCAGTGGACAACACGCCTAACGGGTCGGCGTGGAAGCCGCGTCGGTGATGCGGGTGCGTGCCGCGTCCACCATGTCCCACTGCTCCGGGGCGAGGATTGCCAGTGTCGCCGGGAACACCCCGTCCTGTTCCTTGAGGATGTGCTCACGTAGCAGGGCGAGTGCCTCCATCAGCCGACTGGGCCAGCCCGGATCGGCCGGGACGCCGTCGGCGGCCTCGCCCAGGACCTTCTCGATGCGTCGGTGTTCGTCCTCCAACGCGGCGATCTGCTCGGGGAACTCGTCCGACATCGCGGGGAAGAGGCCGTGTTCCTCCACCTGGGTGTGCGGGAGGAGAATCGCAGTGATCAGGCGTGCCACCCGGGCCATCTCCGCGGCATCGGCGCCGTGGTGGGCAGCACGCACGACGCTGATCAGATCGACCACGCTGTCGTGCTCGGCGGTCAGTTCGGCGATGGCCTTGATCGACTGGCAACCACAGTACTCACACATGGGGATCCCTTTGCTCACCGCACGGGTGCGGGCTCGGTGTCGGGCGCTGCGGGACGGGCTGCTACCCGGCGTACGCCGGTGACGGTGTACGCGAGTGCCGCTAGTGCCACGACGGCAAGCAGGGCCAGCCCCAGGGCGTAGGAGGCTGTGGCGCCGTAGATGGTGCCCATGACCAGTGGCGGGATGAATCCGCCCAGTCCGCCGGCCGCGCCGACCATCCCGGTGACCGATCCGACCTTGTTCGCCGGAGACAGCAGGGCGACCAGGGCGAATGTGGCACCGCTGCCGGCTCCCAGAGCGGCGGCCATGGCCAGGAATGCGATGCTGCCCACCGGAGCCAGTGACGGGGAGGCGGCCTGTACGGCCGCGCCGACGGCCACGACCGCCATGGCCGTACCGAGCACCGGTGTCGGCCCCACGCGGTCCGACAGCCAGCCGCCCACCGGCCGCATCGCGACCGCCAGCAGCACGAACCCCGCCATGCGGTTCGCCGCGTCCGCCTGACCGAGGCCGTAGCCGGTCTTCAGGTAGGTCGGCAGGTATACCGAGAACGCTACATACCCGCCGAACGCGACCGCATACAGGGCGCCCGCCTGCCAGGTGATGCCCAGGCGTGCGGTGGCGGCCAGCCGGTGGCCGAGCGGCTCGGTCGGCGCCGTCCGTCCGGGAGCGTCCCGCAGCACCACGGCGGCCAGCACCGCATAGACGGCCAGCGCGGCGGCAGTGATCAGGAAGGGGTTGGCCATGCCGTGGGCGTCGACCAGCTGCACCGTGGTGAGCGCGCTGATCGCGGTGCCGCCCATGCCCGCTCCGAAGATCCCGATGACCAGACCGCGCCGCTCCGGCGGGAACCAGGCGCTCACGAAGGGCACACCGACGGCGAACGAAGTGCCGCCGATGCCGAGGAAGAACCCGCCCACCAGCAGCGCGGTGAGCGAGGAATGGCCGGCCAGCCCCAGAAACAGCACCGGAGCCGCCGTTGCGGCAGAGACCAGCGGGAACATCACGCGCCCCCCGAACCGGTCGGTCAGGGCGCCCACAGGAATCCTGCCCAAAGACCCCACCACCACCGGCACCGCGACCAGCAGTGACTGCTCGAACGAGCTGAGCAGCAGCGTGTCCTTGAACTGCGGCCCCAGTGGACTCAGCAGGGCCCACGCCCAGAAGTTGATGGCGAATCCCAGTGTGGCCAGCGCCAGCATCACCACCGGCCGGGCATCGGGCGGCACCGGGCCCCCCGCGTCCGCTCGCCCGTCAACCGCCCCTTCCCTCACATGGCGCATTGCTGCCCTCTCCGTCCCGCTCGCGGCTGCCACCAGCTGACAGCCTGGGCCGGGACACTCTCCTGGTCTTCCACCAGCGGCTCCAGCCCCAGGTTCGGACACCGGCCGGCCGGGTGGCAGGGCCGTTCGGCCTCTCCGTTCGGCCAACCGGGACCAAGAGACAGAACGATCGTGGCCCTGCGTGTCCCCCTACGCGAAGTCGAGCACCTCGCCCACCGGACGGCGGGGGGACCGCACACCCCCAGGCCCGTACCCAAGCCGCAACACCATCTGCACATGCCCCATGGCAGTGAGAGGGTCACGCACATTCCACCGCAGATCAGGACGTTCCAGCGCATGAGAGGTCAAAGAGGTGGCCAGCCCATGGGAAGTGGCCACGAGCAGAACACGCTCCATGGCCTGACCGGCCCGCAGCCAGTCAGCAGGCCCATCTTCTGCCGTGCCCAGCAGAACAAGCCGCGGCGCACTCTCGAAGGTGGCCGCAGGGCGATCCGCAACGCGATGCCGGCCGGCGAAGTCACGCACCGGAGCCCTGCCGTCATGCCGAAAGGGACCGAAAGCGTATTCCGGTACGCCGTCAGTGCTGAGCGACGCGGCGGGGCCGGTGCGGATCCAGCCCTCCATCTCCTCACTGTTGGCCGGCTCCAGGCTGTCGCGTCCCTCGGCGTCCTGGACCAGTTCCAAGATCGACTGAGTGTGCCAGGCATCGGGAACGCCCAGGCCGGCGCCCTCCGCACGGGCCGCCTCGCGCAGCTCACGCCACACTGTCTCTGGAATCTCCTGCTCCGTGAACGGCTCCCGGCTGGTGTGGCGGCGGCGGATGGCCGGGCGCAGCGCGCTCAGGACGGCGCTGGCGACGACTGGTTCGTCAAGGCGCACCGTGGCGACCAGGAGTCCCTCAGCCGGATCGGGCAGCAGCCGGCAGACCGGCTCGAGACCGGCATGTGCTGCGGAGACCCGCAGATTGAACAAAGCCGCACCACAGCCCAGGTGCAGGGCTCTGTTGTCCGGGTCCGCGTGCGGCATCGCCCGTGCTGTATCGGCACGGAGCTCCAACACATGACGTTTCGAAAGCCAGCGAAACCGCCACGGCTGCGCATTATGCATCGACGGAGCCGCCGTGGCGTCCTCGACCAGGCCCGTCACCCGTCCGGGATCGACATGCCGCATCGGAACACCTCCGCTGAGAACCCACCGCACTCCAACGCCTCGGAGCGTCTCCTACCCACCGTAGGGCGGAGCTACCGAAAGGCAAACGCCCTCGTTGGACCGGGCATGACAAAAGAACCGATGCGAGAGACCTGCGAGATGCCCGACCGGGGTGCTGTTGCGCCGACTGCCCCCGCCACAGGAGCCCGCCGCAGTGAGCGAACTGATCGAGGCGATCGTGACGGCCCCGCCCCTGTCGGCAACGATCAACGCATCCGCACCTTGCTGCAGGACCTGGCGCGCGTAGCCGGCATCCAGGTACTCATGCCGCTCCGTCGCCGCCTGTACGACGGACTGCGGTGAGACCCTTCGCGGCCACCCGGAGGCCGGCATCGCAGCGGCACCTGAACCGACACCGCGCCGCCAGCACCCCGGGGCCTCGGACGGCGCCGGCGCAACGGCGCCGTCGTGCCGGGCATTGACGATCACTGAATGAGTGACAGACTCGGCCCATGCAGAAGTTCTCTCTGGATGCCAAAGTCCGCGAGCACGTGCAGCATGCCGCAGCAGCTGCCTCCGGGCGTAGCGCGGAGACCGTCTACGGCGGCGCCGAGCACGTACTGCGCCAGACTGTCGTGGCCCTGGAGGCGGGGAGGTCACTCACCGAACACGAAAACCCCGGCGAAGCCACACTGCTCGTTCTGCGCGGACGGGTGCGCTTGCACAGCACCGATGCATCGTGGGACGGGATGGCCGGTGACATGATCGTAGTACCGCCGGTTCGGCACAGTCTTGAGGCACTGGAGCGATCCGCGGTTCTGCTCACCGTTGCAAAGCATCAATGACCTCGGCGCCGGTCCCGAGAGTCGCTGAACGCGCTGCCTGGCGCGGCTGTCCGCACCTTGAGCGCTGAGCCACACGCTTCGCTCACATCGCTCGGCAAGCTCCCCCCTCGTGTGCTCCGATAAGCCCACCGACACGCATCGCGGTGCGGTGCGTGACCGGTCGGTGGCATACCGGAGTCGGTGAAGGGTGCAGGGACGCATCCGCCGGCCATCGTTGTCCCTGGGATGGGTTGGCCCGTGCGTGTTCGGCCGTTGTTGTGCGCGGTCACCGCGGGTTTCGCATCGGCCGATATTTCGATCGTTGTCCCCTTTTACCGCACAAGGACAGGAAGCGTTATGGGCAAGGATATCGGGATGGACGGGCCCCTGGCCGACGCACTGGTACGCAGTCGGCGGTTCTTCACCCGGGGTACGGTCTCCGCCGATCTGAGGACGCTGTCGCAGACCGGGGGCCGTGACGCCGACGACTTCTACCGGGACCGGTGGAGCCACGACAAGGTCGTCCGCTCCACCCATGGCGTCAACTGCACCGGTTCCTGTTCCTGGAAAGTCTACGTCAAGGACGGGATCATCACCTGGGAGACCCAGCAGACCGACTATCCCTCGGTCGGCCCGGACTCGCCGGAGTACGAGCCCCGCGGCTGCCCACGCGGCGCGGCCTTCTCCTGGTACACCTACTCGCCGACCCGGGTGCGCTACCCCTACGTCCGTGGTGTCCTGCTCCAGATGTTCCGTGAGGCGAAGTCACAGCACGACGGCGACCCGGTGCGGGCGTGGGCGCACATTGTCGAGAACCCGCTCAGGGCCAAGGCGTACAAGTCCGCGCGGGGCAAGGGCGGCCTGGTCCGTGCCACCTGGGAGGAAGCCGCGGAGATCATCGCGGCTGCCCACGTGCACACCATCGACAAGTACGGCCCCGACCGGGTGGCCGGTTTCTCACCGATCCCGGCCATGTCGATGGTCTCCCATGCCTCCGGCGCCCGGTTCGTCAACCTCATCGGCGGCTCGATGCTGAGCTTCTACGACTGGTACGCCGACCTCCCGGTGGCCTCGCCCCAGGTGTTCGGCGACCAGACCGACGTCCCGGAGTCCGGGGACTGGTGGAACGCGGGCTACCTCATCATGTGGGGCTCCAACCTGCCGGTGACGCGCACACCGGACGCGCACTGGATGACCGAGGCCCGGTACCGCGGCCAGAAGGTCATCGCGGTCGCCCCCGACTACGCCGACAACGTGAAGTTCGCCGACGAATGGCTGCCGGCCAAGCCGGGCACCGACGCCGCCCTGGCCATGGCCATGGGCCACGTCGTGCTCAAGGAGTTCTTCGTCGATCGTCACACCCCGTACTTCACGCAGTACGTCAAGACCTACACCGATCTTCCCTACCTGGTCCGGCTCGACGAAGCCGCCGGACCAGGTACGAGCGGCGAGAAGACGTACACGGCGGGCAAGTTCCTCACCGCCTCCGATCTCCCCGGGCACCAGCATGAGGAGAACGCCGCGTTCAAGACCGTGCTCGTTGACGCGCGGACAGGGCAGCCGGCTGTTCCTGGCGGTTCTCTGGGGCACCGCTACGGCGAGGCCGGTGTGGGCAAGTGGAATCTGGAACTCGGTGACGTCGACCCCCAGCTGACGCTGATGAGCACCTCGCAGGAGAGTGTGCTCGTCCGGTTCCCGCGCTTCGACACCCCCGACGGTGCGGCGGCCGACCTGCCGCGCGGTGTGCCGGTCCGGCGGGTCGACGGCCATCTGGTCACCACTGTCTACGACCTGCTGCTCGCGCAGTACGGCGTGGGCCGGGACGACCTTCCGGGAGAATGGGCCACCGGGTACGACGACGCCGAGTCGCCCTACACCCCGGCATGGCAGGAGACGATCACCGGTGTCCCGGCCTCCACCGCGGCCAGGGTCGGACGCGAGTTCGCCGCGAACGCCGAGGAGTCCAAGGGACGCTCGATGATCGTGATGGGTGCCGGAACCAACCACTGGTTCCACTCCGACACGATCTACCGGGCGTTTCTCACCCTCACCAACCTGACGGGCTGCCAGGGGGTCAACGGCGGTGGCTGGGCGCACTACGTCGGCCAGGAGAAGGTCCGGCCGCTCACCGGCTACACACAGATCGCCAACGCGCTGGACTGGAACCGGCCGCCGCGCAACATGATCCAGACCGCGTACTGGTATCTCCACACCAACCAGTTCCGCTACGACCAGTTCGGCGCCGACACTCTGTCCGCCAAAACGGGCAGCGGGCAGCTCGCGGGAATGAGCACCGCCGATGTACTCGCGCAGAGCGCGCGCATGGGCTGGATGCCGTCCTACCCGACCTTCAACCAGAACCCACTCGACCTGAGCGACCAGGCCACCGCGGCGGGGACCCCGGTGGGCGAATACGTGGTCGAGCAGTTGAAGTCGGGCGCCCTGGAGTTCGCGGGAGAGGACCCGGACGCCCCCGAGAACTACCCGCGCATTCTGTCCATCTGGAGGGCCAACCTGCTCGGCTCGTCCGGCAAGGGCAACGAGTACTTCCTCAAGCATCTGCTCGGTGCCGACTCCTCGGTACGGGCCACCGAGACACCGCAGGACCGACGGCCGGTCGACGTGAAGTGGCACGACGAGGCCCCCGAGGGCAAGCTCGACCTGCTGATGACGATCGACTTCCGGCAGACCAGCACCACGATCTTCTCCGACGTCGTGCTGCCCGCCGCCACCTGGTACGAGAAGCACGACCTCAACACCACGGACATGCACCCCTTCGTGCACTCCTTCAACCCGGCCATCGCGCCGCCCTGGCAGACCCGCACGGACTGGGATGCCTGGCAGACGATCGCCGAGAAGTTCAGTGAGCTCGCCGCCAGCCGGCTGGGAGTCCGCAAGGATGTGGTGGCCCTTCCGCTCACCCACGACACCCCGGACGCGATGGCGAACCCGCACGGAACCGTGCGGGACTGGAAGAAGGGCGAGTGCGAGCCGGTCCCCGGGGTCACGATGCCCAGGCTCATCGAGGTCGAGCGCGACTACGGGGCCGTGGCCGAGAAGATGAACGCACTCGGCCCGCTCGTGGACACGCTCGGCGCGACCACCAAAGGTGTGACCTTCGAGCTCGGCGCCCAGGTGGACTACTTGCGGCGCAAGAACGGCACGGTCCGGACCGGTGCGGCGGCAGGCCGACCGTCCCTGAAGCGAGACGTGAACGTCTGCGAGGCGATCCTCGCGCTGTCCGGCACCACCAACGGGGCACTTGCCACCCAAGGGTTCAAGACTCTCGAGAAGCGCACCGGCGTGCGGCTGGCCGACCTTGCCGAGGAGCACGAGGGCAAACAGATCACCTTTGCCGACACCCAGGGCCCGCCCGTGCCCGTGATCACGTCACCGGAGTGGTCAGGATCGGAGAGTGGCGGCCGGCGGTACTCGCCCTTCACCATCAACGTCGAGCGCAAGAAGCCGTGGCACACGCTGACCGGGCGTATGCACTTCTACCTCGACCACGACTGGATGGCCGAGCTCGGCGAAGGACTCCCGGTCTACCGGCCCCCGCTGAACATGGCGGCACTGTTCGCCGAGCCCTCCCTCGGCAACGTCTCGGACGGCTCCGCCGGCCAGGGCGTCGAAGGTCTCACCGTGCGCTACCTCACCCCGCACAACAAATGGTCCATCCACTCCGAATACCAGGACAACCTGTTCATGCTCTCCCTCTCGCGGGGCGGCCAGAACATCTGGATGAGCGACCGGGACGCCGCGAAGGTCGGAATCAAGGACAACGACTGGATCGAGGCGGTCAACCGCAACGGCGTCGTGGTCGCCCGGGCGATCGTGTCCCACCGGATGCCCGAGGGAACGGTGTACATGTATCACGCACAGGACCGGCTCATCGACGTACCGATCGCCGAGACCTCCGGCAAGCGCGGAGGCATCCACAACTCGCTCACCCGACTGCTGGTCAAACCCACCCACCTGATCGGCGGCTACGCCCAGCTCACCTACGCGTTCAACTACCTCGGCCCCACCGGAAACCAGCGCGACGAGGTCACCGTCATCCGCAAGCGCTCGCAGGAGGTGACCTACTGATGAGGGTCATGGCACAGATGGCGATGGTGATGAACCTCGACAAGTGCATCGGCTGCCACACCTGCTCGGTGACGTGCAAGCAGGCATGGACCAACCGCTCCGGCACCGAGTACATCTGGTTCAACAACGTCGAGACCAAGCCCGGGCTCGGCTACCCCCGCACCTACGAGGACCAGGAGAAGTGGAAGGGCGGCTGGACGCTCAACAAACGCGGCCGGCTCACACTCAAGGGCGGCGGCCGGTTCAAGAAGCTGCTGACCATCTTCTCCAACCCCAAGCTTCCCTCGATCAACGAGTACTACGAGCCCTGGACCTACGACTACTCCATGCTCACCGACGCGCCGGCTCAGGAGCACACGCCGGTCGCGCGTCCCAAGTCGCTGATCTCCGGCAAGGACATGAAGATCGAGTGGTCGGCCAACTGGGACGACGACCTCGGCGGCTCCACACTCAACGGTCACCGGGACCCGCTGCTGAAAAAGATCGCCGACAAGGTGAAGTTCGAGTTCGAGCAGACCTTCATGTTCTACCTGCCGCGCATCTGCGAGCACTGCCTGAACCCCTCGTGCGCCGCCTCGTGCCCCAGCGGTGCGATCTACAAGCGCGAGGAGGACGGCATCGTCCTCGTCGACCAGGACAAGTGCCGCGGCTGGCGGATGTGCGTCTCGGGCTGCCCCTACAAGAAGATCTACTTCAACCACCGCACCGGCAAGGCCGAGAAGTGCACCTTCTGCTTCCCCCGCATCGAGGTCGGACAGCCCACGATCTGCTCCGAGACCTGCGTCGGCCGACTGCGCTACATCGGCTTGATGCTGTACGACGCCGACAAGGTGCTCGAGGCCGCGTCCACCACCGACGAGCAAGGGCTCTACGAGGCCCAGCGTGACGTCTTCCTCGACCCGTCCGACCCCGAGGTGGTGCGCGCGGCCGAGAATGCAGGCATCGCCCGCGACTGGATCGACGCCGCCCAGCGCTCCCCGATCCACGCCCTGATCAGCACCTACAAGTTGGCACTGCCGCTGCATCCGGAATACCGCACCATGCCCATGGTCTGGTACATCCCGCCGCTGTCCCCGGTCGTCGATGTGGTCAAGGAGACCGGCGAGGATGCCGAGGACAAGCGCAACCTGTTCGCCGCGATCGACGCGCTGCGGATCCCGGTCGAGTACCTCGCCGAACTCTTCACCGCCGGTGATATCACGCCTGTGGACGCCGTGCTGAAGAAGCTCGCCGCGATGCGGTGCTACATGCGTGACATCAACATGGGCCGCGAGCCCGACGCCTCGATCCCCGCCGCCGTCGGGATGAGTGAGGAGGACATGTATGACATGTACCGCTTGCTGGCGATCGCGAAGTACGACGAGCGCTATGTGATCCCGTCCGCCCACGCCGAGCAGGCCCACTCCCTGGAAGAGCTGGCCACGGAATGCTCGCTCGACTACGAGGGCGGGCCCGGGATGGGCGGTTCCGGCCCGTTCGGGGAAGGATCGGGCGCCCCGACACCGATCGCGGTGGAGAACTTCCAGATGCTGCAGGATCGGCAGACCTCAGACTCGCTGGCCGGCCCCGACGACAAGGCAGGGCGGGTCAACCTGCTCAACTGGGACGGCAGGGGCTCTCCCCCCGGGCTCTTCCCGTCGAAGGGATCGGACTCGTGAGCAGGGTTCGCGCGAAGTCCGCGCTGACTTCGCACCAGCTGACCATTGTGTGGCAGTCGGTCTCCCTCCTGCTGGACTACCCGGACGAAGAGCTTCCCGGACGGATCGCGCTGGTCCGGTCGGCGATGTGGGAACTGCCTCCGGCGCTCGGCGGGACGATGCGCGAGTCCGTGGAGCAGCTGGAGGCCACGCCACTGGCGGGGCTGCAGGCGAAGTACGTCGAAACCTTCGACAACCGCAGACGCTGCAACCTGTTCCTGACCTACTTCGCCCACGGGGACACCCGCAAACGGGGAGTCGCTCTGCTTCGGTTCAAGCAGGTCTACCTGCGCGCCGGCTTCATGCTCGACGATGCGGAGCTGCCCGACCACTTGTGCGTCGTGCTCGAGTTCGCCGCGACGGTCGACAGGGAGCTCGGCCGAGGGCTGATGCTCGACCACCGGGCCGGTCTTGAGCTGCTACGGCTGTCGCTGCGGGACATGGCCTCTCCGTGGGCCGGCCTGGTCGAAGCCGTCACCGCGACCCTGCCGCCGTTGCGCGGCGACGAGCGGGACGCCGTGAGCCGCCTCGCCGCAGAGGGACCGCCCGAGGAAGAGGTCGGGCTCGCACCCTTTGCCAACCCCCGGTTCAGCCCCGCCGCCTCTCGCGAGACCACGACGCTGCCCATGCCCACCTTCCCAGGAGCCCGCACATGAATCAGTTCCTGTACGTGGTCTTCCCCTACATCTGCCTGACGGCCTTCGTCCTGGGACATCTGTGGCGCTACCGCTACGACAAGTTCGGCTGGACCACCCGCTCCTCCCAGCTCTACGAGAACCGGATACTGCGGATCGGCAGCCCTCTGTTCCACTTCGGGATCATCGGGGTGTTCTTCGGCCACGTGATCGGGCTGGGCATCCCCAAGTCCTGGACCGAAGCGGTCGGTGTGTCCGAAGGGCTCTACCACTTCCTGGCCTTTTCGGTCGGTGCGCTGGCGGGGCTGGCCACGGTCGTTGGGATGGTGATCCTGATCTACCGTCGACGCACCGTGGGCCCGGTCTTCTCAGCCACCACCCGGATGGACAAGGTGATGTACCTCTTCCTCGCCGTGGTGATCTTCCTCGGCCTGTTCAACACGGTGGCGGCCAACATCTTCGAGCACTACGACTACCGGGACGGTGTCTCGGTCTGGTTCCGCGGAATCTTCCGATTCGACCTCCACCCCGAACTCATGGGCGAAGCGCCGCTCGGCTTCCAGCTCCACGGCCTGTTCGCCATGGCGCTCTTCGCGCTGTGGCCCTTCACACGGCTCGTCCACGTGTTCAGTGCCCCGATCGGGTACTTCACCCGCCCCTACATCGTCTACCGCAGCCGCGACACCACCCAGCTCGGCAGCCACCAGCCACGTCGCGGCTGGGACCGGGTGGGCTGACACGGATGGTGGTCAATGCGCCGGTCCCCGCCACCGGCCAGAACCATCAGCCGGCATGGCCCGCTGCCGGGCATCTGACTCGCGCATCCGAGTGGTCCGTGGACGCCGCGGTCTTCGATCTCTCGGGCTCGCCACCCTGCACCCGGGCCGTGGCCGGAGGTGAGGCTGCTGCCGGATCCGCACGACCCGGTTCGCCGGCCACCGTACGACTGACGGTGATGATGCGAGTGGCAGTTCTGTTGATGCGTCCGACTCGCCGACTGACAACGCGGACGCTCAAGCGGTCGCCGAAGCCATCGCCGACGCACCGGTGCCTGGCCGGCCGTATCGACGACACACCCTCGTCATGAACAGAGCCAACGGCGTTGTCCGCTGCCACGTGCCGTCACGCTGCCACCGGCGGAACAGGTCGTAGACCCGGTCCCACGGCCCCGTACCGTTCCGGCACGTCCCGCCACGGTGTCCCGGCCCGGGTCCGCCACCGTATGCCGTCAATCAGCTGCCGCCGAGTCCACAACCGCGGCCGGCCCGGCTTGCCACCCACCGGCAGCAACGGCTCCAGCCTCGCCCACTGTGCATCCGTCAGATCTCCACGCGCCACACGATGATCACCACCGATCAAGATCCATTTTCGCAACACACCCTAATCGCCTGGGTGGTCACCGCCCTCGGCCGCGCCTACATGCTCGGCATCTGGCTTAAGCACGGCGGTGCCCGTGGCGGCACCAGCCACCTGCCAGTCCCGGTCATCTTCGGCCACTTCGCACTCGCCGCCATCGGCCTCGTCGTGTGGATCGTCTACGTGATCACCGAAAAGCACGCGTTGGCCTGGACCGCCTTCGGCCTCCTGCTGCCCGTCGCCCTGCTCGGGTTTGTGATGCTCGCCCGCTGGATCCCCGTCCACCGCGACCGCGCAACCGCTGCCGGCCAGAACGCCCCGGCCGAAGGCCACTTCCCGCTCCCTGCCGTCGCGGGACACGGCCTCGCCGCCGTCATGTCCACCATTCGGGGGGGAACGCCCTGGTTCTGGTCTTGCTAACCGCACTCCGGATGGGTGAGTGACGAGTCCCTTACCTTGACCGGCCTGCCCCACTGTCCCGCACAGCCAACCGAAGGCGCACACGGGTGCCGTGCCGGCCGGAAGCTGCTGCACTCGATGTATGGGCCATCACCGGACCGACCCTGCAGACGGGCCGACGCCGCGGATCGCGCTGATCACCTTCGGCCACAGCACCGCGGACCCCGCTCGCTGGCTGGACTCCTCCGGGAAGCCGGCGTTACCGCCGTCGTGGACGCAAGGACCGCTCCCGGCAGCCGCCGTCACCCGGACCTCTCACGGCAGCGGGTGGGCCAGTGGACGCCCGAAGAGCACATCGCCCACCGGTGGGAGCCGCGCCTGGGCGGCTTCCGCAAACCGCCGCCGGACTCGCCCGACAGGGCATGGCGCAACGCGTCCTTCCCCGGCATGCCGCTCATACCCGCAGCCCCGAGTTCGTCACCGCCATGGACGCCCTCATGCACCAAGCGGGCTTGGAGCGCACCGCGGTGATGTGCAGCGAAGCGGTGTGGTGGCGATGCCACCGCCGCCTCATCGCCGACTTCTCCCTCCTGGCCCGAGGCATGCTCGTCCACCACCTGATGCACGACGGACGCCTCACAGCGCACCATCCGACACCGGGGCTGGCGCTTCGCAGCGACGGCCTCCTTGTGTACGACGACGCCGGATCCGTACCACCGTGATCGCGGTTCAGGCCCCGGCCCGGCCGGACTCCCCATTCCGGCCGGTCCCGGCAGGCTGGATCCGCATCCCGGGCCGGCGCCGGTGGACTGTCAGGTACGACAAGCCCCCCTTGCCCGCGACAAGGCCGCGAGTGGAGCCGTGCGGCAGCCAGGTGAGGCTGCCTTCGCTCAGGAGACACGGTCCGTCGGAAGTGACCAAGGTGCCGTCTCCCGCCACGACCAACAGGAGTACGTCCAGGTCCGGTTCGGTATGGGTTTCGACGCGCTGCCCGGCCTGGATCCGCACGATGTTGGCATCGAGCTGCCGGCCTGGTGCCGACAACCTCCACACCGCGCCGGTCGATGCCGGGCCGAGTTCCTCCAGCGTTCCGGTGTCGAACAGAATTCGAGGCACCGGCGCCCCATCGACCGGGTTCGAGAAGTCGCCGTCCGCCACAGTCATCACCGCTACGCCTTGCCTTGTTCCTCGCCGGTGGTCCGGTGCTCTGCCAAGGGAACGCCCGAAGCCGCCCGTCCGTAACGCACGCCGCACGATCGCTGTCTCTTTCGCGCCCGGATTGTTTGACTGACAAGGACCTGCGCTGCGCTCCGACATGCGTCTGGCGGTCTGCACCAGGGGCTGCCGTCGGGCACGGTGACCGCCTGGGTGGTCATGATCTCCGTGGTGAAGTGACGCCGAGCACGGTGAGTGCCTCGCGGACCATCTGGTGAGTGAAGCCCCACTCGTTGTCGTACCAGCTCATGATCTTCACCAGGGTGCCGTCCACGACCCGGGTCATCCCCGCGTCGACGACGGAGGCCCGGGAGTCACCGATGATGTCGCTGGAGACAATCGGCTCGTCCGAGACGCCGAGGATGCCGCGGTAGCGCTCGGTAGCCGCCTCCGCACGGAAGAGGTCGTTCACTTCCTCGGCGGACGTCGGGCGGGCGGTGACGAACACAATGTCGGCGATCGATCCGACTGGGATCGGGACTCGGAGCGCCAGGCCGTCGAAGCGCCCGGTCAGCTCCGGAAGTGCCTTGGTGGTCGCGAGCGCGGCGCCGGTGGAGGCGGGAAGCATGTTGGCTGCCCCGGCCCGGCCGCGCCGGAAGTCCTTGCTGGGCCCGTCGATGAGCTGCTGGGTGGAGGTGTAGGCGTGGACTGTGGTCATCACGGCGCGCTCCACGCCGATTCGGCGGTCCATGACCTCCGCCACCGGTGTGATGCAGTTGGTCGTGCAGCTCGCGCAGGAGATGATCTGCTGTCCGGCCGGAAAGTCGCTCACGCCGTGGACCACGGTGGCGACCGTCTCGGTCCGGGCGGGCGCTGAGAGGATCACGAATCGTGCGCCTGCGGACAGGTGCCGGGCCAGTTCCTCCTCGCGCCGGAAGGCACCCGTGCACTCCAGGACGAGGTCGATGCCCAGGTCGTGCCACGGCAGCTCGGCCGGGTCGCGGCGGCTGTACAGCGGGACGGTGTGGCCGTCGACGACCAGCGCGTCACCGGCAGCGGTGACGGACTTTCCGTAGCGTCCGTAGACGGTGTCGTGGGTGAGAAGGTAGGCCAGGTTCTCGGCGGGGACCAGGTCGTTGACCGCAGCCACCTCAACCCCGTCAAGGTCGTGGAGAATCTTGAACGCGGCCCGTCCGATACGTCCGAGCCCGTTGATTGCGATCTTCGCCATCTGGCATCACCTTCCATCCGTTTCCGGGCACATGCGGACGAGGCCTGGATCCGTCCTATCACCTCCCCGCTCCGCGCGCAGGCGACGTGGGCCCGGCCGAGGCCGCTGCATAGCCCTGCCCGCGGGCTGCGGATTCGCACCATTTGCGGGCCGGGTGCGCGCGGTCGAGACTGAGCATGGTTGGTTCCGTTCCATCCCAGGGCGGGTATTGCCCCTGCCGGTTGCCTCTGGCCTGTCGATGAGGCGGAACGACGCCCGGACGAAGAGTGCCCTAGGTGAGAGCGAAAGCTGCCGGCGAGCCGGCAAATGCGCGAGTCCCGGGACGGGCGGCCGATCCGGGCGCGGACCCGCACAGCGACGCGCGGTGGACTCACAATCCGCTCCGAGCTAGCTCCGCCGATCCGTACTAAGGAGGCAGGCCCATGTCCCTGGACAGCTTCGCCGCGCGCGGCACGCTCGACGTCGGCGGCGCCTCCTACTCGATCCGACGGCTCGACGCCGTGCCCGACTCACGACGGCTTCCATACAGCCTGAAGGTGCTGCTGGAGAACCTGCTGCGCAATGAGGACGGCCGCACCGTCACCGCCGACCAGATCGCTGCGCTCGCCGGCTGGGACCCGGCGGCGGAACCGGCAACGGAGGTTCAGTTCACCCCCGCGCGGGTGCTGATGCAGGATTTCACGGGTGTGCCGTGCATCGTGGACCTGGTGGCGATGCGTGAGGCGATGGCTGCGCTCGGCGGCGATCCGGCGCTGATCGACGCGCGGCGGCCCGTGGAACTGGTGATCGACCACTCGGTGATCGCCGACCACTTCGGTTCCGCAGCGGCGTTCAGCCGCAACGTGGAGCTCGAGTACCGGCGCAACCGGGAGCGCTACCAGTTCCTGCGCTGGGGACAGAGCGCCTTGCGGAACCTGCGCGTCGTTCCCCCTGGAACTGGAATCTGCCACCAGGTCAACCTGGAGCACCTTGCCCGGGTGGTGTTCGCGGAGGACGGCACGGCATTCCCCGACACTTTGGTCGGGACCGATTCCCACACCCCCATGGTCAACGGGCTCGGTGTGCTCGGCTGGGGGGTCGGAGGCATCGAGGCGGAAGCCGCGATGCTCGGCAGTCCGGTGAGCATGCTCATCCCCAAGGTCGTCGGCGTGCGGCTCACCGGCGCACTGCCCGAAGGCAGCACCGCCACCGATCTGGTGCTGACCATCACCGAGCGGCTACGCCATCACGGCGTCGTGGGCGCCTTCGTGGAGTTCTACGGACCTGGCGTGGCCGAGGTGCCACTGGCCAACCGGGCCACCATCGGCAACATGAGCCCGGAGTACGGCGCCACCTGCGCGATCTTCCCGATCGACTCCGAGACCCTTTCCTACCTGCGGCTCACCGGCCGGGACCCCGGCCAGGTAGCGCTGGTGGAGGCGTACTCCAAAGAGCAGGGACTGTGGCACGACCCCGGCCACACCCCTGATTACTCGCAGACCCTCGAAGTGGACCTGTCGGCCATCGTCCCGTCGATCGCCGGACCCAAACGGCCACAAGACCGCATCGCCCTGGCGGACGCGTCGCGGGTCCTGCGCGCTGTCCTGGACGGCGACGTGACCTGCGCCGCGGCCCCGGTCGGGCTGGACCAGAGCGGCGTGGAGTCCTTCCCGGCCTCCGACCCGGTGGCCGTCACCGGCAGCCACCCCGGCGACCAACCGGGGTACCTGGAGGCGACCGGACCGGGAAAAGAGGCACGTCCGCATGAGCGTGTACCGGTGACGCTCGAGGATGGCAGCAGCTTCGAGATCGGGCACGGCGCCGTGGTGATCGCCGCGATCACCTCGTGCACCAACACCTCCAACCCACAGGTGATGGTCGCCGCCGCGCTGCTGGCCAAGAAGGCCGTAGAGCGCGGCCTGCGGTCCAAGCCCTGGGTGAAGACCAGCCTCGCGCCGGGGTCGAGGATCGTGACGGACTACTTCGAACGCGCCGGTCTGACCCCGTACCTGCACACACTCGGCTTCGACCTGGTCGGCTACGGCTGCACCACCTGCATCGGCAACTCCGGCCCGCTGATCAATGAGGTCTCCCGGGCGGCCACCGACGCCGACCTCGTGCTGGCATCCGTGCTCTCCGGCAACCGCAACTTCGAAGGCCGCATCCACCCCGAGACGAAACTGAACTATCTGGCCTCACCGCCCCTGGTGGTCGCCTACGCGCTGGCCGGCTCCATGGCCGTCGACCTCACCCGCGACCCGCTGGGCACCGCCAACGACGGCCGGCCCGTCCACCTGCGCGACATCTGGCCCACCCAGGACGAAATCCAGCAGGTGATCTCCACCAGCCTGAGCCCGAGCATGTTCACCAACGGCTACGCGGACCTGTTCACCGGCGACGATCAGTGGCGGGCCCTGCCCACCCCCGAGGGCGACCTGTTCGCCTGGGATCCCGACTCGACCTACGTGCGCAAGCCGCCCTACTTCGAGAACATGCCCCGCCGACCGCAGCCACCGGACGACATCACCGGCGCCCGGGTGCTGGTCCTGCTCGGCGACTCGGTCACCACCGACCACATCTCCCCGGCCGGCACGATCAAACGGGACTCGCCCGCGGGCGAGTACCTGCAAGCCCACGGCGTCGCACCCAACGACTTCAACTCCTACGGCTCCCGGCGCGGCAACCACGAGGTGATGATCCGCGGCACCTTCGCCAACATCCGCCTGCGCAACCTGCTGGCCCCCGGAACCGAGGGCGGCTACACCCGCCACCTCCCCGACAGCGAGCCGGCCACGATCTACCAGGCGGCGATGCGGTACGCAGCCGAGGGCGTCCCCCTCCTCGTCATCGCCGGCAAGGAATACGGCTCGGGCTCGTCGCGGGACTGGGCCGCCAAGGGAACCGCCCTGCTCGGCGTCAAAGCCGTCCTGGCAGAGTCGTTCGAGCGAATCCACCGCTCCAACCTGATCGGGATGGGCGTCCTGCCGCTGCAGTTCGCCCCCGGCGACAACGCCGGCTCCCTGGGCCTGACCGGTGAGGAGACCTACACCGTCCACGGACTGGCCGAGCTGCCCCGCGAGGTCACCGTCGAAGCGACAGGGACCGGCGGCACCACGCGGTTCACCGCACGCCTGCGCCTGGACACCCCCACCGAAGCCGACTACTACCGGCACGGCGGCATCCTGCCCTACGCACTGCGCGCCCTGCTCCCCACATGACACCGCGCCGAGAGCCGCACCGCGGGCTTCCCGAAACATTGACACCACAAATCCGCCCATGAACGGCATCCACGCCTTAACGGCCGCCTTCTGGCGGGTCGGCAGCGATGCCGTCGCCCGCCTCCGCGGCCGGTGCAAGGGGTGCAGTCGAAGCGAGACGCAGGAGGACCCGAGGGACGCACCGTGCGCCGCATCCGGAACCTGAGCCGGTTGAGAACGTTGAGCCTGGAGTACGGTGCACCTACGGCTCACCAGCCGCGACCCTGGCCAGGTAGCCCTGGGAGGCGTACGCCAAAGCGCAAGGACTGTGCGCCGCGCGATTGGGCCGCCAAGGGGCTTGTGCCGCTGACGAGCCCCGCCTCACTCGGCCTGTGTCCGGGAGTCCGTCACCTCGACGTTCCCACGAACGATGACGACCGGACATGTGGCGTGCAGCGCGCACTGCTGGCTCACGGAGCCCAGCAGCGTTCGACGGAATCCGCCCATGCCCCGGCTGCCCACCACGAGGGCCTCGGCCCCCTCCGCCTCACTGAGCAGCACCTCGACGGGATGGCCTTTCACCAGACGCTTTCGTACCTGGGCGGCGCCGGACTCGCCGAGAACCTGGTGCACCTGGTTGAGGAGGCCCCGCTCGGCGATGGTTCTGTCGAAAGTGGGGTCCACCGCGGGCGCGGACCACCCGTACGCCCAGGGCGGCTCCCAGGCAGCCACTGCCACCACACCACCGCCGGTCAGCTCGGCATACTGAACCGCCCACCGAAGCGCGGCATGCGACGAAGGCGACCCGTCGATACCCACCACGACGCGCAAGGCGGCATCCTGCATCCCCATGATATTTGCCCCTTCTGCTCAGATATGTGTCCACACTGTGCGACACGCAGGCAATTCGCCATACAACCGCAGCCGACAGGTACACCCCCGCCGATCCGGCGAGTGGGTAGGAGTCGGTTCCGGTCGGCGTGTCCAGCCGGTCGCCGGTCGCGACGCAGCACCCTGAGCAGGTCGATACGCTGCGAATCCCGTGATCGCATCACGAGGCCTGCGCGCCCACCATCGGCCAACGGCTGAGCGGTCAAAGAAGCCGACGGATCACTGTGCTCCGGCGGGCGGCGGCTGCATGGTCTGTGAGCGCGTGCGACGGCGGGTACGGGACCGCAGCACCGTCTTGACCAGCTCGCCGGCCCACAGGATGGTCGAGCCGACGGCTGCGCATACAAGCCACTGGCTGGAGGTCAGGTTGGTCGTGGTGAAGAAGCCGTGCAGGGCGTCCATCTCGACAATGAGGACCAGCAGCACGATCACAGCTGCACCGGCGACGAACATGGAGGGGTTCTCCAGTGTCCGCCTGCTGAAGACGCTGTGTGTGTCGTGCCGGACGTTGAGCAGGTTGTAGACCTGGAAGAAGACGAAGGTGACGAAGGTCATGGTGCCCGCGACGGTGGCTTGTCCCGGTTCCGCCTCCGGGCCTGGGGCCCATTTCAGCACCGCGAGGGTGCCTGCCGCCATGACCGTGCTGGTCAGCAGGATCCGGGCAAGCCTCTTTCTGCTGAGGATGGGTTCGCCGGTCGGGCGTGGGGGCTTGCTCATCGCGTCCGGGCTGACCGGGTCGACTCCGAGGGACATCGCCGGCGGGCCGTCCATCACCAGGTTGACGAACAGGATCTGCAGCGCCGTGAACGGTGCGCCCCCCGCCAGGCCGGTCAGTGAGCTCACCAGGAACGTGGTCACGAAGCCCAAGGCCGTCGAGACCTGGAAGCGGACGAACTTCACGACGTTGTCGTAGATGCCCCGGCCCTCGCGGACGGCGGCCACGATGGTCGCGAAGTTGTCGTCGGTCAGGACCATCGTCGAGGCTTCCTTGGTCACCTCCGTCCCGGTGACGCCCATCGCCACCCCGATGTCGGCCCTGCGCAGCGCGGGTGCGTCGTTGACTCCGTCGCCGGTCATGGCGACCACGTCCCCGCGGGCCTGCAGAGCCCGTACGATCCGGATCTTGTGCTCCGGCGATACGCGGGCGACCACCCCCACTTCGTCGAGCCGGCCGGGCAGGGCGTCGTCGCCGATCTGGTCCAGGTCGGCGCCGGTGATGGCCTTCCCCGGGATGCCGAGTTCACCGGCGATGGCTCCGGCGGTCATCGCGTGGTCACCGGTGATCATCCGGACTCGGATCCCGGCGTCGCGGCACTCGGCGATCGCCGTGCGCGCCTCCGTGCGTGGTGGGTCGACGATGCCGACCAGGGCCAGCAGCACCACCCGGTCCAGTAGTTCCTTCGGGTCCTGGGGAGCCTGGAAGTCCTCGGCCGGGAAGTCTTCCGTCCCCAGGGCCAGCACCCGCATGCCCTGTCCGGCCAAGGCGCTGTTGGCCTTCTCGTAGCGCTGCCGGGCTTCCTGGTCGAACGGCAGGATCGTCTCTCCGCCGAGATGCCGGTCCGCGCGGTCGGCCAGCACATCGGGGGCACCCTTGACGAAGCACCGGATCACATCGCGGCCGGTGTCATCGGTCCAGTCGTGGAAGGTCGCCATGAACTTGTTCATGAAGTTCATCACAACGAAGTCCTTCATGCCGTTCGTGATCTACCGGATCCTGCTCGGCATCCTGCTGTTCGTGCTGGTGGGAGCCGGTGTGCTCAGCCCGCACGCGAGCGAATCCGGCGGCTGAACCAGGGCCGTACAGGTAGCGCCATCTAGCATTTCCTAGCGCCTGATTGCAGCACCACGCCATGATCATCTCCCACTTGTCTCCCACTCATCTCCCACCAGGGAGCCGGGATACGCCCCACTAGGACGCGTGCGTCCGCAAAGTAGGGGATGACGCGGAAGGGCCCGCACGGCAGTGCGGGCCCTTCCGTACAGAGGGTGGAGCGGGTCAGCTGAGGTTCATGTCCGGCCTAGTACTGCAACGGTCTTTGGGTTGGCTGGTTGGCAGCTTCCGGTGGTGTGTGGCCGCGTCGTTTGTAGTGGCTGATGCGGGCCTGGAACTGTCGTCTGCGGCGCCAGTGTGACCAGTGCAGGACGTGCTGGACAGGTGATGGTCGGCGGTGGCTGAGGCGGGTGATCAGGCGTCGGATTTCGGGGAGAGTGAGGGGTGTGAGCTGGGAGGATCCGTCTCTGCTTTCCCGGTATCCAACGCTCGGGCCCGCAGGACGGTGAGGCATGCATGGGCGGCATGGCCAGGGTGATGTGGCGGTGCCAGCCGGCGTAGCGGCGGACCTGGTAGTCGTCCAGGCCGCATTCCTGCTTCGCAGTCTGGAAGCATTCCTCGATGGCCCAGCGGCTGCCCGGATCCAGTTCCGCAGCGTCTCGGTGTTCACCCCAAGATCAGCCGCGACCGGCTTGACCGTCGCTCCTGGCCTCGACCGGTACAACGCGACCGCGTCCGCCTTGAACTCGACGGGATAGTGCTTCATCCCCATTCCGCGGGCCGGATCGGTCACCAGCAACATTCCAAAGCGGTATCCGCAGGCGGGAGGGGGCTGGCGATGGAGGCACGGGGACGGAGCGCGGCCAGCTTGTACGCGGCAGCTCTGCGCGAGGCGCGCACCGTTTTCGGCACCGCCGGCGGGAGCCTGGACGGGGGCGTAAGCGGCCGGTACGTCGACCGTGGACGGGCTCGCTGCTTCGACCGGGCGGATGTAGGCGGTGGCGCGGCGCGGAAACTGGGCGTCGCCGGGTTTCGCGCCGGCATTTCCCGCGCACGCGCCAAGGCTGCGGAGCAGCCGAGCGGGGACGCCCACCCCGGGGCTCGAGCAACGCACGGATCCGGCTGGCGGTCGGGCCGCAGACTTCTGCGAACGAGAGCGCCGCCTTGAGGTGTGTCGGCAAACGGGTCCTGCAGCTGGAGGGTACGAAGATGGCGCTTACTTTGGCGGGGATAGTCTGACTACGCGACCCGTGTCGATGCCCGAAGGACTGGTCGGGTGGTGCGCTGTCGAGGGAGGTGGTCCCATGCGGGTGGCGCGTCTACTCGTGGCCGCGCTCGTCTTGGTGCTGCTGCCCATCGCGTGCTCGGACAGTGATGTGCCGGATCGTCCGTCCGGCCAGATTGCCGTGGCCACCGGCAATCCGGGCGGTGTGTACGCGGAGTACGGTGCGGGCTATGCCGGTGTCATCGGGCGCCGGTTGCCCGACGCGTCGGCGCGGGTTCTGCACACCGGCGGGAGCGTGGAGAATCTGCGCAAGGTCGAGGCTGGTCAGGCGCAGGCGGGTTTCGCCCTCGCCGACGCCGCCGCTGACGCCGTCGCCGGGCACCCGCCTTTCTCCCGGCCGCTGCCGGTGGTGGCGCTCGCCGCGTTGTACGACAACTATGTGCAGCTGGTTGTCCGTGCGGACAGCCCGGTGCGCAGTGCGAAGGCGCTGCGGGGGCTGCGGGTGTCTGTGGGTTCCGACGGGTCGGGTACGGCGCTGATCGCTGAACGCATTCTGAAGGTTGCCGGGCTTTCGCCGGAGACGGATGTGACGTCGCTGCGGCTGAATGTGCGCGAGTCCGCGGCCGCCCTGGCGGCCGGGCGAATCGATGCCTTCTTCTGGAGTGGTGGTCTGCCGACCGGGGCGATCACCGAGCTGCGCCGCGGGACGTCGATCCGTCTCGTGGACCTTGGTGACGTGGTCGGGGAGCTGACGCGGGCCTATGGCGAGCTGTACACCGAGACCACGGTGCCTGCCGTGGTCTACGGTGCGCAGAGCGCGGTGACGACGGTGAGCGTGCCGAATTTCCTGGTGGTGCGGCGTGACATGGCGGAGTCGGAGGCGTACTGGCTGACCCGGTTGCTGTTCGACGGGCAGGCGCAGCTGATTCGAGCGCATCCGGAGGCCCGGCGTCTAGACCGGCGGTCGGCGATCGCCACTCATCCGTTGGAGCTGCACCCGGGGGCTGCCCGCTGGTACCGCGAGGCCCATCCCTGAGGTGGGGGTCAGGGGGCGACCGCGGGGGTCGCGGGCGCAGGGGGTGCGGCGGGTAGTCGTACGGTCGCGTTGAGTCCGTGGGGTTGTGCCGCTGCCAGGTGGAGTTCGCCGCCTCCGGCTTCCACGAGGATCCGTGTGAGGGCGAGGCCGAGGCCTGTGCCGGGGACGTTCTGGTGGCGTGTGCTGCGCCAGAATCTGCCGCCCGCCTGGGCGAGTTCTTCCGTCGTCAGTCCGGAGCCCTGATCCTGGACGGTCACCTCCACCATGCCGTATTCCGTGTCCGCTGCACGTCCGTGTGGCGGGCCGGCGGTGTCGTGGCTGTGGGTGTCCGGGGCGTGTTTCACGCAGATGTCCACGGGTGAGCCGTCGCCGAACTTGAGGGCGTTGTCGAGGAGGGTGTCCAGGGTCTGGTCGAGGCACTCGGGCAGGGACAGTGCGCTGATGCCGTCGGGAATCCGGGTGGTGAAGATGACGCCTTCGGCGTCGAAGGCGGCCCGCCAGGCGTCGGCGCGGTGGGCAACCACGGCTGATACGTCGACGGGTGTCCGTTCCGCTTCGGATGCCTCCGCTCTGGCCATGCGCAGCAGTCCGTCGAGCATCTGGCCGAACCGGTCGGCTTCTTCCACCGCGCTGTGGAGTTCGTGCAGGCCTTGGGGGTCGTTGACGAAGTCTTCCAGGTTCTCCACCCTCAGCCGGAGGGCGGTCAGTGGGTTGCGTAGCTGGTGGGAGGCTTGTGCGACGAAGGCGCGCTGCTGTTCCTGGGAGGCGTGCATGCTGTCGGCCATGGCGTTGAAGCTGTTGGCGAGGCGGCGTAGTTCCGGGGCGCCGGCCCGGTCGGAGACGTGGGTCTTCAGGCGCCCGAGGGCGACTTCGTGGGTGGCACGGTCGAGTTCATGGACGGGGCGCAGTACCCAGCGCACGACTGGGGCGGCGACGGCGATCAGGACGATGGCGAGGGCGGTGAGGCTGCCGAGGACGACGAGGGTCAGGTAGTCGGCGACTTCGGAGCGGGCCCGGTCCGTGGGAGAGACGATCAGTACGGCGCCGAGGATGTGGCCGTCTCGTTTGATGGCGTCGGCATGGATGAACGGGCGGTCGTCCCATGGCCATACGACGCTGGGCCGTTCGGGGGGCCGGTCGGCCAGGGCCTGGAGGAGTGCGGAGCGTACGTGAGGTTCTTCGAGGTCGATGGGGTGCGGGGCAACGACGGTCGTCTCGCGGTCGGCGTCGACGACGGCGACTTGGGAGTCGTACAGGCCGGTGTAGCGGTCGGCGGCGGCTTGGAGGCGGGCTGTTCGTCCTGTTTCCAGGGCGGTGGCGGCCATGTCGGCGAACCAGGCGCTGTCCTGGACGCGTCCGGTGAAGGACGTCTGGATGGTGCGGTCGGCGGTGGCTCGTACCAGGGGCACGCTGAGGGCAACGATGAGGCCGGCGACGAGGGCGCAGACGATGACGAGGAGCCGGCGGTGCATCGGGGGCTCAGCAGCCGGCCGCCGCGGGCGGCGGGGCGGAGTCCGGGGTGGCGGGGTTTGTGGTGAGGCGGTAGCCGAAGCCGCGGACGGTCCGCACGAGGTTTCCGGTGCGCCCGAGCTTGCCGCGCAGGGTGGCCACATGGACGTCGAGGGTGCGTGACATTCCGTCGTAGGCGGTTTGCCACACCTCGACCAGGATCCGGTCCCGGGATACTGCGGCGCCGCCGGCGCGGACCAGGACGGCCAGGATGTCGTACTCCTTGCGGGTCAGGGGTACGGGCCGTCCGTCGAGGGTGACCGTGCGTTGTGCGAGGTCTATCGCGAGGCCGTCGTCGAGGGTGAGGAGGGGTTCTTGGCGGGGTTGGTGGTTCATGCTGCGCCGCAGGACCGCTTCGATGCGAGCGAGCAGTTCGGCGGTTCCGAAGGGTTTCACTACGTAGTCGTCCGCGCCGCTGCGTAGTCCGCGGACGCGGTCGGGTTCGCTTCCGCGGGCGGTGACGGCGATGACGGGGACTCCGCCGCGGGCCCGTAGTTCCCGGCAGACCTCGATTCCGTCCCGGTCCGGCAGGCCCAGGTCGAGGAGGACGAGGTCGACGGGGGGTGCGGAGAGGGCCTGGGCGGCGCTGGCGGCGCGCTGCACGTCGTAGCCGTTGCGGCGCAGGGCGCCCGCGAGGGCTTCGGCGACTCGGTTGTCGTCTTCGACGACGAGTATGCGCAACGCGTCCTCCCGGTGCTTCCCCGGCTGGTCCTGCGCCCCGCGGTCCGCCGTGGGTGGTGCGGCGCAGGGTGGTGCCTTGGGGACCAGCGTAGGAGTGATCCAGGTCACTGAATCCTAAACCTACGTTAAGAGGGCGGGCTTTTTCTGTCGCCTTCTTGTTACGGCTGCCACGGTCTGAGGGATCGCAGCGTTCATTCCGAGGAGGCCGTCATGGGCATGGTGGGAGCGCCGTCGGTACCGGGGCAGCGGACAGCGGATGAGCTGGTGGCCGAGTTCGACCAGGAGCGGCCGGCCCGAAAGCTGTCCCCCGTGGTGTCCGCGGCTGTGTCCGCGGTGTGTGCCGTGCTGTCGGTCTTCGTGCTGTACGCGATCTTCTTCCCGGTCGCCAAGGGCGGCCAGTACTACCTCACGCTCTTCCTTGCCGCGACGCTGCCACTGATCTTCCTTACCCATCGCGGAACGGTGCGAGTGCCGGCTTTGACGATGCGGTGGCGCCGGGGCGATGCCGGGGAGGCGGCTGAGGAGGCAGCGAAGGGGGCGGACAGAGCCGCACAGCGCGACGACCCGGGCTGGTTCGACTGGATGCTGGCCGCCTGCGCCCTGGCGGTGTGCCTCTACCCGCTGTGGGAGTTCGACGCTTTCATCGAGCGGCGGCAGTTGCCCACCTCGCTCGACGTGGCCATGGGAATCGCCGTGATCATGCTGGTGCTGGAGGCGTGCCGGCGGACCACCGGATGGGTACTCCCGGCGTTCTGTACGGCGTTCCTGCTGTACGCGTACTACGGCGGGCTGCTTCCCTACCAGTGGTCGCTGGCGCACGGCGGCTTCGACATCGACGCGATCTCCGCCCACTTCTTCATGAGCACCGACGGCGTCTACGGCGTACCGCTGAACGTGGCCGCCACCTACATCGTGCTGTTCACCATCTTCGGCGCCGTGCTCGACATCTCCGGGGCCGGCAAGTTCTTCATCGACCTGTCGTTCGCGGCGTTCCGCGGTTCCCGCAGCGCCCCCGGACGCACCGTGACGGCGGCGGGATTCCTCCTCGGCACCGTCTCGGGTTCCGGTACCGCCACCGCCGTCAGCCTGGGATCGGTCGCCTGGCCCGTACTGCGCAGGGCCGGCTACAGCAAGGAGGCGGGCGGCGGCGTACTGGCCGCCGCAGGGATCGGCGCGATCCTCTCCCCACCCACGCTGGGCGCCGCCGCGTTCATCATCGCCGAGTACCTCAAGACCAGCTATCTCACCGTCCTGCTCTACGCCCTGGTTCCCACGCTGCTGTACTACTTGGGCATCCTCCTCGCCGTGGAGATCGACGCCCGCAAACACCAGGCACGGCCCGTGGTCGACGACGAAGCCACCTCGGCGTGGAGGCTGCTGGGCCGGTTCGGCTACCACTTCCTGTCCCTCTTCATGATCATCGGCTTCATGGCGGTGGGACTGCCCCCGTTCAGGGCCGTGGTCTACGCCACCGCCCTGCAGTTCCTGCTGTCATTCCTCGACTCCCGGCACAGGATGACGCCCCGCCGGCTGTACACGGCACTCGCCGAGGGCAGCAGGTCCGTGCTGCCGGTGGTCGCCACCTGCGCCGCGGCGGGCATCATCGTCGCCGTCGTCACCCAGACCGGACTCGGCCTGAACCTGGCCTCCGTCATCGTCGACGCCGCCGGCCTGTTCGGTGACAACGCGACGGTGGAACTGGTCGTGACCGTCATCTTCGCGGCCCTCGCGGTGTCGATCCTGGGACTCGCCGTGCCGGTCACCGCCTCGTTCATCATCTCCGCGGTCATCATCGCGCCCGCGCTGCTCTCCCTCGGGGTGAGCACCCCCGAGGCGTACATGTTCATCTTCTACTACGCCGTCCTGTCCGAGGTCAGCCCGCCGACCGCGCTCGCGGCCGCCGCCGCGGCCGCCATCACCGGCGGCAACCCCATGCGCACCATGGTGGCGACCTGGAAGTACTCACTGCCCGCGTTCCTGGTCCCGTTCGCCTTCGTCCTCACCGACAACGGCTCCCAGCTGATGGGCACCGGAAGCCTGACAGGCATCCTGTGGACGACCGCGGTCTCCGCCCTCGCGGTCGCCGCGCTCGCCGCCGCCACCGGCGGCCGGCTGCTCGGCCCGGCAGGCCCCGCCGAACGCGCGCTGTGCGTCATCGCCGCCCTGTGCCTGCTCTACCTCGAACCCGCCGCGATCACCGCCGGCCTCATCGCGCTCACCCTCGCCGTCGGCGTGCGCCTGGTCCGCCGCAGGCAGCACTCCCCCGCGCCCCACACAGCTCACGGTCTTCAGGCCGAAGCCGTCACGGAAGGACACCTCCCCTCATGAAGCACCCCACGCGCACCGCCCGCCTGACCGCCCCCGCCCTCGCCCTCACGCTCGCACTCGCCGCGACCGCCTGCGCGGGAGGCAAGCAGGACGACAACGGGGCCGTGAACAACGGAAAGGGAGGGCGGCTCACGATCGCAACCGGGCCCACCACCGGCGTCTACTACCAGATCGGGGGCGGACTGGCCGACCTGATCTCCGACAACGTCAACGGCTACCGGGCCACCGCCGCCACCACCGGCGCGTCCGTGCAGAACATCCAGGGCCTCCAGGCCGGAAGCTACGACCTCGCCTTCTCCCTCCTGGACACAGCGCAAGACGCCGTCCAGGGCAAGGGAAGCTTCGACAAGCCACAGGATGTCGAAGCCCTCACCCGCCTGTACCCGAACTACACCCAGGTACTGGTCCGAACAGACTCCGGCATCAAGTCCCTTCAGGACATGAAAGGCAAGAGGATCTCCACCGGAGCACCCAACTCCGGCACCGAGGTCATCGCCAGACGGCTGCTGACAGCCGCCGGGCTGGACCCCGCCAAGGACGTCACGGCGGAACGACTGGCCCTGCCGGAATCTGTGGATGCCATGAAGGACAGCACCATCGACGCAATCATCTGGTCCGGCGGCCTGCCCACCGGCGGCATCACCGACCTCGTCACCAGCCTCAAAGACAAGGTCCGCTTCCTCGACATCACCGCGCAACTGCCCGCCCTGAGCAGCAAGTACGGCAGCGTCTACCAGAAGGGCTCCATCCCTGCCTCCGCGTACAACCAGCCGACGGCCGTCCCTACGATCGTGGTACCCAACGTCCTGCTGGTCAGGAAGGGCTTCGACCTCGAACTCGCCGGAAAGATCGTCAGCCTCGTCTACGAGAAGAAGAACGAACTCGAGAAAGTAAACGCCGCCGCCACCGAAATCGACCCCGCCCAAGCGGACGAGGTGGCCCCCATCCCCTTGAACCCCGGTGCCGAAAGCGCGCTCAAGAACCTGGCCAAGAAGCCCTGATACGTCACCCGCGCCCTGCCCGCAGGCAGGCCGGCCGGCAGGCAGGCAGGCACCCGATTACCAGCGACCGGACCCCGCCACATACCCGGTCCCCGGACAAGCCATCCCTCCTCCGCTCCCCCGCGATCCACAGCCCCAGGGCGCCGGCGTTTCCCGGCCACACGTGCCGGGCCGCCCGCCCTCCCCCCAAGGGTGATCACGATGTGCGCCATGAGACCGTCACACTCCCGCAGCTTCCCGATAGCCGCGGAGAGGCAGGCAGTGCCCGAAGCCCGCCGACTCGTGCTGGCCGTGGTACGCGGATGGGACCTGCAACTGACCTCAGAAACACTCGAAGAACTCGCACTGCTGTGCAGCGAGATAATCGCCAACGCCGTACGGCACACCACCGGACCATCCACCGTCACCGTCCTGTGGACCGGCTCACGACTGCGCGTCGAGGTCACCGACACCGCCCCCGGCCTGCCTGCCCCCCGAGGGTGCACCCTCAACGCCGAAAGCGGCCGGGGCCTCATGCTGATCGCGGCAATAGCCACCGACTGGGGCACCACGCCCACCCCGACCGGAAAGGCCGTTTGGTTCGAGATGACGCCCACAGCCGCCACTGCCGCGGAAGAGAACGGGGCCGGTCCGTACCAGGCGGGGGCCGGGAAACCGATGGCAACCGCGCACCCGGCCGCAGTCCGCGAGGCCGCACCGGAGACGTACGGAGCAGGACGACTGCGTTGACGCGCGTCCCGGGCAAGGGTGGGCGTCTGTACTGAGGCGACCCCCGGAGTGTGGATATGGGGTGCTATGCGACGAGTGAGAATTTAGCCCGCTGGTGGTGTTGCTGTTCGAACTCCAGCGGGGAGAGGTAGGCCAGCGCGCTGTGGCGTCTGCGGGCGTTGTAGTAGGTGAGCCACCGGAATATCTCTAGCCTCGCCTGGCTCAACGTCAGGAACTGCTTCTTGTGCATCACCTCTCGTTTCAACCCTTGCCACAGACTCTCGGCGAGCGCGTTGACGCTCCTATAGTTGTCAACTCGCCGCAGAGGCGGTCCGCGGGGCGGGCCGGAGCAGGTGGTAGACCTCGCGGATGACGTAGCGCTTGAGGCATCGGATGATCTCGCGTTTGGTCTTGCCCTCGGTTGTGCGGCGGGCGACGTAGTCGATCGTGGGCTGATGGAATCGCATCCGGACGATGACGGTTCGGTAGATTGCGGCGTTCAGCTGGCGGTGTCCGCCGTGGTTGATGCGATGCCTGCCGCTGGTCATGCCGGAGCCGCTGGGCACGGGTGCGATGCCGGCGAGTTTGGCGAGTGCGGCTTCGGACTTGATCCGTGCCGGGTTGTCGCCGGTCACGACGAGGATCTCCGCGGCCGTGTCGACGCCGATGCCGAAGGGCTCGAGCAGTTGAGGGGCGACTCGCTGGACGAGGTCGCCGATCATCTTCGTCAGTTCTTTGGCCTCGGTGTCGAGGTACTGCCATCGTTTGGCGAGCGTACGCAGGGTGTGACGCAGCGCGTCCTCGGGTCCTTCCAGACGGCGAGGACGCATGGCTGCCAACTGCCGCGCCAGGCTGAGCTGGGTCTTGCCGGCGGTCTCCCGGCGCAGGGCGTCCGGGGCGTGGACGAGCATCGCCTTCATGGTGATCATCGCCGCCGCACGCTGTTCAACCGCCTGGTCATGGGCGATCTTGAGCTGGCGGATCATCTCGGCCTCGCCGTCGGCACTCTTCGGCGTGGCGGTCGCGAATCCGGCCAGCACGGCACGGGCGGCGTTCTCGGCGTCCAAGGTGTCGGATTTCCCGTTCATGCGCCGCAGCCGCCGGTCCGGGCGTCCGGCCTCGACCACCTTGTGGCCGGCCCTGCGCAGGAATGAGGTCACCGTGGCGCCGTAGGAGCCGGTACCTTCGATTCCGAACGCCAGCACGGTGCCGAATGAGGCCGCCCAGTCCGCCAGCTTCTGGAAACCGCCGGTGTCGGTGGGAACGGTCAAGGTGGCCAGGATCCCGCCGATCGTGTCCATCACCGCCGCGACGTGCACGTGCTTGTGCGTGTCGACGCCGATCACGACATGCCCGGACCGGGGCTGCTCGCTGTGGTGCACGGTCGGTCCTCCTGGTCGCTTACGTGGGGTTCACGCTGTCGCCGGCCGGACGGACAGGACTGTCACGGGGACGCTTTGGCGAGTCGGCTCCAGGCTCCTGACTTGTTCAATTGAGCCCAGACGCTCGGTCTGCAGCCGTAGCGTCCAGGGTGTCGGTCGGCACGGGCCCGCAGTGCTCCTTGCCGCCCTCGGGCTGGCTCACTGATAGCGTGCCGCCGCTGGCCGACACCCGCGACTGCCGCGTCCTGGACACTGCTCCGCCCCTGGTCCGGTCCGCCCCGGCCGGGACCGGAGCGGACCGGGAAAAGCGCCATGAGGCGAAACGCGCCGAGAGTGCCGCGCAGACCACCCGCGACATCCACGCCAACCGTGTCGGACTGCCCCTCGGCGACACGGTGAGCGGGGACGAGCCGGTGGTGGAGCGGCTGCTGACCCGGAGGCAGGCCGAGCACGCCCGCACCGTGCTGGACTACGTCTAGGCCCACGCCCCGCATCCCGAGGCCGAGGTGCGCCTCGCGGTGCTCCTGTTCACCCTGCGGGCCGCGCGCGACGGCACACCGCCACCAGACTCGCCCGAAAGGCCCGCCCACCCCTGACCGGAGTACAGCGTGGCTGGCACGAGACGGCACCCCGTCCCGAAGCGGATGATCTACAGCGGGCGCCCGACAGCAAGAAGCAGCGAGCCGTCGCGTCCCCTCTGCCAAGAGAGCGGGGACGATCCCAGCACGGCGGCGTGCTCCGGTCACCGGTTCAGCCCGGCCAGTCGGCACACCACGGTCAGCAGGCAACCGAGGGCTCGGGCACGAGTCCGGCCACACTTGGGATCACACACGGTGATTTCATCTGCGCGCATGGTTCCATGCCTGCAGCCAGGACCTGGCGTCAGCCGACAGCGATCGGCACGCCGGATTGTGACATCCACCCGGCGCGATGGTCTCGCCATCTCGCGTGTGTGCCGGAAAGTGCGGCGAGGGCCGCAGCTGGCCCTCGCCGCCTCGTGGTGCCGCCGGTCAGCAGAACTTGTCGGGGAACTGGGCGATGATGCCTTTGGCGAGGGTGTCGGACAGCATCATCATGTGATCGAAGGCCAGGCCGTCGTCCTTGATCGACTTCTTGTAGTCGCCCTTGAGGAGGTCGACCGCGGACACGGTTGTCTGGTCGATGTGCTCCCTCATCGCCGGCCGGGTGACCGATGCAGGTCAGTTCTTCGGGTTGGCGGCGGTGAGGAAGCCGGCGATGTCCTCGGCGTTGGCTTACCAGTCGGCGAGAGCCTTGTCCAGGGCGGGCTTGTCGCCGGCCTGCGCGGCCTTCAGGACCGGCCCGGCCTGCTGGATGTGCGTGGTCAGCAGCGCGGTCAGCTGGTCTCCGGCCTCCCGGCCGTAGTAGACGGCGATCGCGTCGCCCATGTCCTTCTGGTTGCGCAGCAGCCTGTCGAGGGAGGGCTGCAGGGTGTCCTGATTGTGGAAGTAGGCGTCGACCGTCACGTAGGTCCACTGCATGTGGTCCGTCCACAGCTCGCGCAGCGCGGTGTAGAGCGCGATCTGCTTCTGGAGCTTCGCGTCGTGCGGAGGGTGATCGACGACCGTAGTCACCGCCGGCTGCCGCTGCGGCCACCGGCGTCTGGATGCCGGTGTACCCGGTCAGGAGGGTTCCGGCGACGGCCAGGACCGCCATGGCGGACGCGACACGGTGGCCGCGTCGCAGTACTCGGGTCATCTCTGCGTTCCTTTCACAAGCGCCCGCCGCAATTAAGGGCGCGTCGAGGACGGCGCCCGGGCCCCTGGACCCGTCCACGGGTGACACAGGCGGTCACGGACAGTGGGTGTTCCACAACAGGTCGCGGGCCGGACGAGCCCCTGCGGGTGCACCTCGCCCGATGCCCGGCATGCCGCGAGGAAGCCGAATCCTTGATCGTCCTCGCCGAAGCCGACCACGGGACTATTTACGCGCAGGCGGTCGAGACGTTCCGTCTTGCTCTGGGGCTTGCCGTCAGCTCGCGGATCTGTACTTCTACCGCGTCGACCGCCGAGCCCTTCAGCGGTCTCTCGTACCTCGTCGGCCGGTCATGCGCCAGCACCCGCTTCACCGTGTTCTTCGAGATGCCCAGCTGCCGGGCGATCGCACGGATCGGCATCTGCTCGGCCCGGTGCAACCGACGGATCTCCGCCCAGTCCTCCACAAGGATCACCTCTTCCCTCCTGACCTTGATCACCAAAGCCAGGATCAGACGGAGATCACCACATGAGTCAGTTTTGATACGCCGTCAGAGGGTCCGCGTCAGGCCGTCGTCGAGAGCCGCCCCTTCGGGCGACGAGACGCACCGCGCCCGGCCCAGATCCGCCAGGTTCGAGCCGGTGTCGGGGTTGAAGGACCCAGTAACGCCGGTTCCTCGCGTACTCCTCTTCGTCTCGCTCGCCGGACCCGCATCATCCGGCAGTGCTGGTACGTTCCGGCTTTGCCAGGGCCTCTCCCGCCCTCCCCGGCACCACCCGGATCAGGCTGCCCTCAGCTACGCTGACCTGCTGTGACAGGCCAGAGGTGATGGTCTTCCACCTCCACTCGAACCACAGCGCCTCACGGCGCAACCAAGATCCCCGACAGAGTCAAGCTGAGCAAGGTCGTCGAATTGGCTGTCTCTCACTGTTGCTCCTGCTCATCGTCGGGGCGTTCACCGGTTCTGAGGATGCTGAGCGGGGAGAGACCCCGCGAGGAACGCCGCCGGGGTTACGAGAACGTCGGCGACGGGACGGTGGACTGGAGAGGTACCTGCGACGTGAAGTAGCCGCGTACCGTCGCGTCGGCCGCATCTTGGCCGGCCCTACTTCCTGATGAGCGGCACTGGGAGAGGAGATGCCCGATAGGGCTAGACGCCTAGGCTCCTAGGGATTCAAAGTATCTGCCGGATCGGTCATGCTTTGGAGAGCCGCAGGGCAAGAGGCCCTGGGAACCTGCCCATTGGGGGGCCATCCATGATCCACATTACTCTTGGGAAGATGCGCTACGTCGACCCGGAGGAAGACCAAATGGGCCGCGACCACGTCGGCTGGGACCCGAACATGTGCGACGAGGCACTGTTCCGGGCTAACCGGGGCTGCTGGGTCCTCGGCGAGCGTGCAGAACGGGAGCAGTACGCCCTGCTGTCCTTCGAGGGCAAGGTGCGCCAGGCCATCGAAATCGGGCGCTTGGCTCCGGTGGCCGGAGGGCGCAAGGCGATCGAGGGCAGGTTCCTCAAGAAGGGGGACGAGGTCTACGACGCCTATGTCGGGGAGGACCAGCCGGTTAGCCCCTCCCGCAATCCGATCGCGTACTTCGACTCCCCTCACGGGGCGCGGACCTGTGGCTGCGACTGCGGAGCACCGGTCACCCGCGGCTGGTTTCTGATCGGGCACGACCAAAAGGCCCTGCATGACCGGGTCTCCAAAGTCGGCACGGTGCGTGACTTCGTCAACTGGTTCGACAGCACCTACGTGGAGCCGGCGTCCGAGTAGGCCGGGCCCTTCGTTAGCAGCTGGTAGTCGACAACAATCACAACTGTTGTCGGTATCCGGTCCGACCTGCCTCGTTCAAGGCCGAGGACGCCAGGCCGCTCCTCCCGCGCACCGCGGGCGGTACGACGGCCCGCCGGACGCTGTCCGGCCCCCGGACCTGAGATCCGGTCGGGGGCCAACCTCCTCCGCCAGGGTCCGTCTTCAATTTGATCTTGTCCAGATCGGGAGGGATGCGGGTGTGGCTGCTGCTTCGTAGGAGGTGGCGGTCTTCTCGTGGCGCGTGGCGATGCCGTGGAAGCCCTTGGGCTGGTTGAAGAAGCGTTCGACGGTGTTGCGACGTCGGTGGACGGCGGTGTGTCGAAGCGTGGCGGGCGGCCGCCTCGGCGGCTTCGGCTACTTCGATGCAGCCGAGCACGCCGGCGCCCGTGCGGTCTCCGCCCGCGACCTCGCCGGACTCGGCCATGGTCACCGGTCCGCCGGTATCCGCTTCGAGGACGCCCTCGCGTCGCGCAAGCCCGGCTTCGACCGGGTGCGCGTCATGGACCGCATCGGGCTCGCCGCCGCCCTCTTCGACGAGGGCGAGGCCGAACGCGGGGTCAGTCCGCCCAGCAGGCACTCGTCGACGCGGCCCACGTTGACTCCACCCTCGTGGCCTCCCGGCTCAACACGCTGCTGCACGCAGCCCGCCCGTACCAGACCACCGCAGTCAACGACGTGGGGGACCGGGCGAAGGATCTGGCAGTCGCACGTCCGACCACGGTCGCGGCCTGAGAAACATCGAGCACATGGCCAGGCGCCGCCGCCCCGGACCGCCCAACCAGCCCTCCCGACCCGTCCCGCACATCGATGCTGGTGACCTGCTCGCCGCGTACAGCAAGCGGCGGCGCCCGCCGATGGACATCTACCAGCGCCACCGGCACGTGCACGGTCGAGCCGCGCACCTCGCGCCCGACGAGCCGCGCGTCTTGGAGAAACCTCACCTGAACCCCCGGCGGACCCAGGCCGGGTGAGCCGGTTGGAGGTGGTGGGCTTCTCCCAGGGCGGGGACGCTGCAAGGTGCGGCGGTGCGGGAACTACGGGGAGCCGTTACCCAAGGGCTCCGGCCTCAACTGGCGGTTCTGTGGTGCGACCTGCCGGGGTTCGCTCTGGCGGCGGGTCACCGACAGAGACCGTCTTGCGTCGGTCGGTCCGGCAGGGGATCGAGCTCCTGCACGGGGGCGTAGACCGCGTTTCTGCCCGAGCCACGCGGCAGCGAAGGCTCAGATCTCACCTGTCCCGACAGATGATGCGCTTATGCGGCTTCTGCGTCGAACAGGGTGACGAAAGAGACGGGATTCTATCCGAAGGATGCCGCCACCTCCTCGCTTTTGAGCACCATCGCCGAATCAATTTATCTTCCTACCGCAAAGAATAGCGTGGTCAATGTCCCAGATTCCCAGGTGCCGCACGCCGGCGAACCGTCGCGCGATCCAGGAGGACATGATGAATTCTCACGCACGCAACTACCGGCCCTCATCCCGCCGTGGCCGAGGCCGCCTGACAGCCGCTGTGGTTACTCTCGTCGCGATCATCGCCACCGCAACCGTGTGGCTCTCCCAGAAGCACGGGACGGCCCACGAGGCGGGCTCAGCCCACCTCCCTGCAGCCGAAACTGGCCTGGCTGTACCCCAGTCTGCCAACACCGGCGCGGTCTCCGCATTGGACAAGTCCTTCCTCACCAAGGTCAGGCAGGCCGGACTGTGGGAGATTCCGGCTGGCCGACTTGCCCAGACGCACGCATCGAACGAAGCGGTCAAACGGGCCGGTCTGCATCTGCTCGACGGGCACAGCAAACTCGACCAACTGGTTCGCGAGGACTCTGAGGTGCTGAACGTGCCCATCCCCGACCAGGCGACCGCCGAACAGCTAGGCTGGGTGAAGCAGTTGGAGGCGGCCCGGGGCCCCGCATTCGACCAGCTCTTTGTGGACCTTCTCCGTGCTTCCCACGGCAAGGTGTTCATCACCATCGGAGAGGTCCGCGCATCCACCAAGAACTCCTTGGTGAGGCGGTTGGCGACCCAGACCAATACTACTGTCCAGGACCACATGGATGTTCTGGAGGACACCGGTCTCGTCACCGATGCCACCCTGGACGACATCGCCTCCACCATTGCCAAGTAGCGTCCCGGGCCCCCGCCTGCCGGGGCTCTCGAACCTCCCCGCGCATTCGGCGGTCACCATTGGCCGACGGTGCGGGACGAGGAACTCAAGCCCCTGATCCATCGAGATCTTCGAGGCCGACTACCGTGTCTACGGGGCCAGGAAGATCCGGCGGGGGCTGAACCGGCAGGGCCATGCCGTGGCCCGCTGCACCGTCGAACGGCTCATGTACGAAACCGGCATCGCCGGCATCGTCCGAGGCAAGAAAGTGATCACCACGATCCTGGACCCCGGAGCCGCCCGTGCCCCCAACCGCCTGGACCGCGAGTCGCCCAAGCGCCCAACCGCACCTGGGTCTCCGACTTCACGCACGTCGCCGCCTGGGCGGGTGTCGTCTACGTCGCCTTTGTCGTGGACACCGGGCCGGTGCGGGCGCTGGGGCCGCTGCTGTTCCTCTCGGCCCTTGCCCGGTTCCTGGCGCTTGCCCTGCGTACCGCCCATGACGGCGACTCCTTGATGCGTGGGGTGCGGATTCCTCCCGCCCGCGCCGGCATGAAGCGTCACCAACCGCATCCCTTCGACTACGCATCGTGGCGGATGAGTGGTGGTCGCGGCTGGTTGTGGATGCGTCCGGATGCGGCCTCGGAGCCCGGTGCCGACGATGGGCACAGCCTTCATCCGCTCGCGCCGTCAGGAGTCGATCCCCATGCTGGAGCGCACGCTGCGCAAGGATCGCACCGAGGTCACCGTCATCCTTCCCGCCGACACCCCGCCCGGGACTGTCAGCGTGGTCGGTGACTTCAACGACTGGCAGGCCGGCGTGCACACCCTGCAGCCGCGCAACGACGGGAAGCGGGCTGTGACGGTCGAGCTGCCCTCCGAGAGCGCCCGCTCGTTCCGGTATCTGGCGGCCGGTGACTACTGGTTCGACGATGAGAGCGCCGGCGACCGGGAAGGTCCCGACAGACGTCTGCACACCTGATCGGCCCAACCGGCGTGACCTGGGGTGGCCGTGGGCGTTGAAAGCCCGACACGTGCCCGCCGGCCCACCACCCCGGACCGGTGTCCGTGTGGCGGCCCCGCTACCGCGCCCGGCGGCGGGGCCGCCGTCACCTTCCGGACCGCTCCTTCGGTTCATGACAGAACCTCACCCACCGCCCCCTTCGGTGCCAGCCGGGTTCCTTGGCCCGGGCATGAAGCAGAAGACCGTTCCGCCTGCCGCCGCGAAGGCGGGCGCAATGTTCCTCGTCCGGGCGGGACACAACGGCCTACGGGTGTCCGGGCCTTTGTATCGGCGGGTAGATAGCCGTTGAGAGCACCCTTCCGCGGCATTCGAACGGGAACAGCGTGACACATGGGTTGCGCCGTCGTTGGACAGCGCAACCCATGTGGCCGGGCCCCGGGGATGCTCATGTCCCCGGGGCACGTGCTGCCCAGCGGTATCGGCTGCCATGCCTCCGGTACACCGCAGCGGCCTACGCGAGGCCACCGAGGCCATCCGCGGCCGGCCTGTTCTCGGCGGAGGCGCCCAAGGGCTCGACATTGTCGACGGCCGTTGTCAACTCCACTCCGCCGGCTGTGGGGCGAATATATGCGCGCCGGGACATGCGGGGAATGCCGGTGTGGGTAGGGAGGTCTTCCCGGACCACGGCCATCAGCCGGCCCTCGGTGCCGGAGGCGATGTCACGGACGAGCCGGCCGATCAGCGGGTGCTCCTCGTGTCCGTCGCCCTTCACCGCCGCTCTGCCCCCACCCTGTCCTGACCATCACGTTCGCGGCTGAGGATACGGCCGAGGCCGCAGGAAGTGGAAGCCCCGAAGGCAGGCCTCCGAAGCTTCCCTTTCACCCTCGGCTGCGGCTGTCGGCCACGAGGAATGGAGCCGGACAGTTCCCTGGGCGGTGAGGCAGGCCAGGCCCGGTCAGGGACACGGTCCCGTCAGCGGCAACGTCGACCAGGAAGCGCCCACCAGGGGCATCAACGGTGTAGCAGACCAGTGCACCCGTGACAGTCCGGATCGGTGCAGACGCCCCAGCAGTCCGCGGGCGGCGAGCCCTGCCGCTCCGGGCTTGGAACGAGACCACGTGGGTAGAAGTCCAGGGAGGGCAGGAGCCGGGGGGCTCGTGTCGAGAGTCCTCCGCGTTGCCTCCGACGAGACGGCTGGGAGAGCGTCGTGGCTGATCCCTCGGTCGAGACGACCGCCTCCGGCCGCTGCCTGATAGCGAGGGTCGGCGGCGAAATGGATTACGCCACCGCCCAGGTGTTCCGCGCACGGTTCGAGGAACTCATCGAGCGGGGTGACCGGTGCATCGTGCTGGATCTGTCCGGGGTCTCGTTCTGCGACTCATCCGGGCTGAACGTACTGTTCGGAGCGCGCAGGCAGGCGGATGCGAGCGGGGCGGTTGTAATGCTGGCGTGTGTGCCGGGGCCGTTGCGGCGGATCCTACACATGACCGGGGCGGATCAGGCCCTACAGGTCTATGACACGGTCACCGATGCAGAAGCCGCCTTCGGCGGCTGAGCCGCCGACCGCCCCATCAAGATCACCTCTATGCCCCGACCCGTACCTCGAAATCCCTCAAGCGGACTCCCCCGGCCACCACCGCCGACGTGCTGAAGATCGGCCTGTACGAATTCGACCTCGCGATCGAACCACACACCGCCACGGCCGCCCTCGCCGCCCTCCGGGTATCCGATACCGAGCCGGAGCGTTGAGCCCATGACGGCCGCCAGCCCCCCGTGGGCCTCCCGGACCGGACGCACCAGGGGCGCTGCCCCTACCCACGGACACTTCGTCCGCTGGTGCCCTGGGTGAAAAAGCCCAAGACCGCTGGACTTGGTACCGGTGTCGGAGCCCGGGAAGAATCCGATACGGGCGCCCTGCGCCTCCCGGACCGCCTTCTCCTCACCAGAGGGACCCGGCGCACGGACAAGCGGTCGCTCGGCTGGTCAGTGCGGCAGCCCGTGCCCGCGATGCGCCCCTCCTCCCCCGGTCTGTCGGTACATCACGGGGACCGCACCGCAGGAACGCCAGGACCTTGAAACCCCTGCGGTGCAGCGCACGATCGGATGCCGGGCATGCATTGGGCTCAGACGTGGAACCGGCGTCAGGCTTGGCCAGGACCGGACCGCTGCAGCCCGCCGAGACTCCCAGCCCGGCCCTGAGGGGCGCAGGCGGGCCGGCGAGTTCACACTGTCAGGACGACGCGTGCAGCAAGGAGGCCGGATGAGCTGGGCATCATGGACCACCCGCGGGGTGTTCGCCGGTCGGGACGGAGTGATGACCGGCGAAGCGGGTCACGCCCTCACCGGTGAGCTCGATATTCACACCACCTGGACCGAGGCCGACGGTCTTGCCCACGTCACCGTGCAGTACAGCGGGGCTTCCGACTGGCTCCCCCTCGCAGGAAGCCCCGTCCCGTGCCCCAGCGAGGACGCGAGCCGCACCCTGCATGACGCGGTCATCCACGCCCTACGCAGCGGAGCGGCCCTCCCCTGGGCACCGGCCGATTCTGATCCTCCCCGGCGGCGAACGGATCCCGAGCCGGGCAGGCCTGCCGCCAGCAGGGGCAGCACCAGCGCGTCGTGGCGCTCGACGTGGCCTGGTCCGGTACCGAGGCGACCGCCGCGAGGCCGCGTCGGACTCACCGCCGGCCCGTGCGGACCGTACGCAGGGCGACCGTGTCGGTACCGTCGCCCGGGACGTGCTGCGAGACGCCGGCGGCCGCCACCTCGTACCGAATCGGCTGCGGCTCGCGTCGTCGGGGCGCCGCGGAGGCAGCCGGCCCCGTGGCGGCGGGGCCGCCCTTGCCGCGGCCGCGCTTCTCGCCCGGCAGCGGTGCGTGCAGCACCGCGCCGAGCACGGTGCCGCCGGCGCCGCTGATCAGCTCGCGGATCCGGGACAGGTCGGTGCGGTGCACGGCGCGCGGGTCGCAGACGACCAGGACGCCGTCGACGCGGTCGACGAGCGCGAGGGCGTCGGCGTACGAGAGCACGGGCGGCGCGAGCACGACGACGGTGGCGTTGGGGGAGTCGGCCTCGGAGATCAGCCGGGTGGCGCGGGCCGAGGTCAGCGAACGCGGGACGTTGCGGGCCCGCTCGCCCGGGATCAGGTCGAAGGATCCGGATTCCCCGGCGTCCACGACGAGTTGGCGTCCGTCGGGCCAGTCGGAGTCCCCGTGCTGCGCCGGGCGTCCGCCGGCGGCCTGGCCGCCCGGGGTCTGGCTCCAGCGCGGACGGCCGCCCGCGTCGGTCGGCAGCTGGCTGGCCAGGACCGGGGTACGCAGGTCGGCCTCGATGAGCAGCACGTCCTTGCCGGTCTCCGCGAAGGAGGCGGCGAGGTTCACGGCCACCGCGGCGCCGGTCTCGCTGCTGCCGCGCGGGGCGACGACGAGCAGTCGGCGCCGGTCGGCGAAGCGGGAGTCGTAGGCGAGCCGGAAGGCCACCGAGCGGTACGCCTCGGCGAGCCGGGGATCGGCCTCGCCCGCGGCGAGGATCGGACCGCCGCCCGTCTTGTCCCGCGGCAGGTAGCCCAGTACGGGCGCGCGCAGCGCCCAGGCGACGTCGCCCTCGGAGCGCGGCGCGGGGTCGAAGACGAGCCGGATCCAGGCGGCGAGCAGGCCCAGGGCGAGGCCCACGGCCGCGCCGAGCACGATCGACATCACGAGGCCGGGACCGTCGGCCTCGCGCGGCGGCACTGCGGCGCTGGTGACCCGGCCTGGGGTCACGTCCAGGGCCTGCAGCTTGGCGATGTTGCCGTTGAGGCTGTTGACCTTGTTCTGCTGGTCGGTCTTGGACGAGTACGCCGCGTCGCGTGCCGGACCGGCCGGCATGGATCTGATCTGCTTGACGAGTTCGTCGAGCTGCTCGGCAACCGGCTCGCGCTGGTCCTGGTAGCCCTTGACCATCTTGTCGCGGGTGGCGTCGAGGGACTCCTGCCGCTTGAGCAGATAGGTCTCGGTCATCGCGTTGGCGCGCTTGGCGGCCTCCTCGGGGGAAGTTGCCGTGTAGGTGAAGCGCAGCACCATGGTCTGTGGCGGGTTGGTGACCTGCAGGCCGGCGCGCAGGGCGGCGAAGTCCTTGGCGGACACCCCTAGCTTCTTCGCCGCCTCGTTGGCTATGGAAGAACTGAGCGCCACCTGCCGCGCCGAACCGATGTTGATCGCCTTGTCCGGGGCGAGACTCGGGCTGAACGGGTCGTCGGTCGGCGCGCGCAGCACGACATCGGCGGTCGCCACATAGGTATCCCCCATCGAGACGCTGAGGAAAACCCCACCCAGCAGACCGACCCCGACGCCCGCTCCGATCAGCCCCCGGTAGCGCAAGAGCTGCCGGAACTGATCCCGGAGCAGATCCGGCTCGTCCTCGGCCGGAGCCGCCGCCGGCTGGTTCGTCTCGATCACGGCCAGGACCCCCACGTCCTTCGTCCATCAAAGCGTCGGCCCACGCCCGAGCGCTCCACCTCCTGAGCGGAGCCGCACAGCGCCGCGACGGACGTGACGGCCGGCCGGCCTGAAAGTACGAGGTCAGCCTGCACAGCACGCCCATGTCCATCACAGCAGCTCGCTGCGAAACCACGATCACCGCCGCGGCGAGGATACCCGGGACCTCCCCGTCCACGGCACGCGAGATGACGTCGAGACTCCGCACGCCGACCACAACAATCGGCACGCCGGCTACCGCCACCCATCACGAAACGGACGCTCGGATCCAACCGCGCGGTCCACAAGGACTCCCGCCCGGAGGATTCTACAGGGCCTCCAGCATCTTGCCGAGTTCGTCGGCGGTGGGCCGGTTGGCCGGGTCGTCATGGAGGACGGTCCGCGGCACGTCCTGGCGGCCCAGGATCGGCGTGGCCCAGTCGCGGTCCAGGCCGTCGAAGACGTTACGGCCGTCGTCCTGGGCTTCGCGGATGGTGTCGGCCAACACGGCGTGCTGTGCAGGAACTGCGGGGCACGCGGCCGCACGGCAGGCCGGATCGACGGGAACGTCACCGGGGGACGGGGCAGCGCCGAGGCGGCCGGGTCCGCTCCGACCGTGTCATGCGTCCGCCGAAGCCACCGCGGATGCACGGCGTCAACGGCCGTCCGCCCAAGCACGGCCCGGAGTTCCGCTTCACCAGGCCGGAGACCTGGCCCGAGCCCAGCGCGAGCACGCTCTCCTCTGGAGCTGCCCACTCCGCGACACGCGCGCCCCACCGGTCGAGCTCATCGACGTCCATGATGCGCCCCGCCTCTTGTCCGCGTGTCGCCTTTGCCCAGTTCCCGTCGCCCGACAGTAGGAGCACCCTGTTCGTGGGTGCAGGCATTGGGCTGTTCTGCGGCGCGCCCCAAGCCGGCCACCGGAAATGCCCGCCACGCGCTCACCGCCGCCACCGCGCGGAAGGCAGGGCACGTCGAGGGCCACGAAGCCTCAGTCACGTCGCCCGAGGGCACACGCCCGGCGGCACAGTGCGGCATCCAGTGACCGTCCCTTCCACGATGGGTATTACAAGGGACGCTACCGCGCACGCGGACACCCGAAGGATTTGAGAAGGCCTCGCCCTTGGGCGTCGCGCGACTACCCGCGGGCTTCGGCGCGGCGGCGGTCCCTGCGTAGGTCGAGGGTGGCGCAGTGGAAGGAGCCTCCCAGCGCCTGGACGTTGCGAAACGGCAAGGCCAGCGGAGTCATTCCGTAGGAGACGAGCAGCTCCTGGAGCTTTTCGTCCCGGGCCTCGGTGAGGACGTGCTGGTGGTCGACCACCAGCAGGTTCATGCTGACCCAGGGGCTGGTCATGTAGAGCGGGGGGGCTGTCACACGGCTCGGGGAGAGGGGCAGGGACCAGCTCCCATCCCTCCATCGGAGAGCCGGCAAGCTGGGCGGGATCCAGCCGTTCCGGGTTGTACAGGGCCAGCCCCTCACGCAGTGGGCACAGCGTCGCGTCGAGGTGCATGGCGTGCGGATCGTCCGGTTGGACCAGATGGACGCGGATGTCGGGGCCGAGCTGGGTGCGCAGGTGCGCGACGCCCGAGCGGTTGGTGACGTGGCTGAGCTGGCCGACGACGGTGCGAGGGCCAAGGCGGATGAAATCGGCGGCGTCCCATGCCGGTCGGTCCTCCCCGATCACCCATTGGCCCGAGCGGGACGGGCCACTGGTGAGGGGGTCGACCGCCAGGTCCACCGCCGACGGCAGCCAGTGCGCCCCCGATTGGCGGAACTATTGAAGGAGCGGCCAGTAGGCGAGCAGTTCGTGGCGGCGGCTGCGCCAGGCCATCGGTGCCTCGACGACACGGTTGCCCATGACGAGCAGAGAGTCGCGCGGCATGGCGGCGCAGTAGCCGCCCAGGCCCGACCAGGGCACGCGACGCGGCCGGTGCACCACACAGCCCAAGCTCTCCAGCACTTCTGCGAGGGTCTGCAGCTCCTGCTCCGCGGCCTCCACGATCCAGGAGGGAAAGGGGTGGCCGGGCCGGAACTCCGCCCAGTGCTCGCGGGGCATGGTCGCCTCGATCATGCGGGGGTCCTCGGCGGGGAACATCGCCCCGTACGCCGTGCCGACCACCACCTCGCGTAACGGACTCCACTCGTCGCACGCGTCAACCACGATCATGTCGGCTCTCCCGGGCGGCCAGGGCACCGCTGCCCCCACAGCGGTGCGGTCCGGGCACCTCACCGATCAGCCTGTGAGGCGCCCTGGCCATCTTTAGCCGCCAGCAGCGGGCAAGGCGATGCCTTCGCTGGGAGTCCACTCGAATCGGGGATGCTGTGTTCGCCCGACAGACGATCGAGCGGGCCCGAGAGCGGGTGAACGAAACCATCCGGGCGCAAGGCGCGTTCTGAGTCACCAGCCTTGGCGGAATCCTCATCTGCCTGGCAGCACGCGCGTAGGGCACGCGCCACCAACATCACGGCCCAGAGATTCGACCTCTCCGAGGGACTCGCGCTGATCAGCCGGATGGGGTGGACTCGCACGTGATCAAGCGGCTGGACCGCCAAGCACCCCTAGGAGGGCCTGCATCAGTAAGGGGTACGGGGCCTGGGCCGGGCGAGCGGTTGCGCGTCACGGGTGACCGGCGCTGTCGTTGCATCAACATGACCGACTTCATGGTGCAGATCCCCGCCGACTGGCTCGCCCGTGTGTTCCTTTCTCTCCGTCGCGGCACGTCCGACGATGCCCATACGCTCGCGGGCGAGCTACAGCCGTTCACTGAGAAGCCCGGTCAGCGGGTGCCAGTCCCAAGGGGGACGGTGCTTCGTACGGAACTCGCACTGCGTAGGGAGATCGAGACCGCCAGCGAAGAGGATCGGCGCGCGGAGCTGTCCGAGCAAGCCGAGTACCTGGTCAAGGCCCGGCTGGTCGAGAGCGGGGATGACATGGAACCATCCCCCCTCTCTTGATCACGCCTCTCGAACCCGCCCAGGCTGGACGCGATCGGCGCCCCGGCAACGCTGCGAAGTGCGGGTGTCGGTCGGCGAGGGTCAGGCGCGATCCGCACTACTCCGTTGTCATGAACGCTGAATGCTTTTTGCTTGCGCTGAACAGGTGAGGTTGCGAGGAGCGTGGCTGTGGGCGGGCATGCAAGGCACCGAAACCGACGAGCGGACGCGTTGGTGCCGCGCGTGGCCACTACCCGTCCCCAGCATCCAAGGAGCGACCATGACCGAGAACGACGCCGAGGATTTCGGTCCCGAGCCGGCGTTCGACGCCTGCTTCGTCGACCCGCGCAGCCCGGGCGACCTCTACCTGTTCAAGGGAGACCGGGTCCTCCTGGTCGACTCGGGCGGCAACAAGCGGCGGTGGGACAAGCCCCAGAAGATCTCCGAGTGGCACTCCCTCTACCCCTTCAGCAGCGGGATCGACGCCTGCTTCGTCGATCCGCGCAGCCCGGGCGACCTGTACCTGTTCAAGGGCAATCAGGTCTGTCTGGTCGACTCCGGCGGCAACAAGCGGCGGTGGGAGGACCCTCAGAAGATCGCCGAATGGCGCCCGAAGTATCCCTTCCAGGACAAGATCGACGCGTGCTTCGTCTCCCACCGCAGCCCGGGTGACCTGTATCTGTTCAAGGACGACGAGGTCGCCCAGGTGGACTCCGGCGGCGACAAACTGCGCTGGGGACCGACGAAGATCGCCGACTGGCGGCCGTCCTACCCGTTCGACAGCAACATCGACGCGTGCTTCGTCGACCTCCGCAGCCCGGGCGACCTGTACCTGTTCAAGGGCAAGTACGTCTGCCTGGTCGACGCAGACGGCGACAAGGTACGCAAGGGTCGGCAGACCATCGCCAGCTGGAGGTCGCAGTACCTCTTCTGACCGCCTCCGCGGCCAGACCTGGAAGCCCGCTCAGGCGCACATCGGCCTGACGGCGTACGAAGGTTGAACCACCGGGCACGCGGTGCGTCGGACAGCGGGCACACCAGCCGACCGTCCGCCGCATCCGCGGCTCCGCAGTTGTGGCCTAGACCTCTCGGAGTCCCCGTGCCATAAGTGGCCTCACCGGGCGTCAGGTTGAGGCAAGTGCCGCCGCTCGCCGCGACCGGTCACCGAGAGGCCCCGAGTGCCGGGATGCAGGAGCCGGTGACCGGCCGCTGCGAAGGATCAGCGGTGGACCTTGAAGGAGGTGATGCCATCGTGCCAGTCGTAGGTGGCTTCGGGTCCCAGGGCGACCCATGCGGTGGCCGGCTGGCAGGCTCGCTGGGTGACCTTGGTTCAGCCTGCACCGCTGAGTGCAAGGGGAACGAGAGCCTGGTCAGCGCTGCCGAATGCGTGAGCGATGCGTGAGCGGACGTGCTGGCACGGCCCGGTCTGGCATGGACCAAACGACACGGTGCAGCTCGCTGACCAGGCATTGCCGGGGACCTTGGCGACCGCGCGGGATGGCCCGGCATGATCTTGCCGGGACTGGAACTGCTTCAGAACGGCCCCGTACCGGTGCGCGAGCTGCTAAACGAGATCGAAATTGAACCGTCCAACCTTTCCCAGCAGCTCGCGGTACTGCGCCGATCCGGCATCGTGGTCTCCATCCGTGACGGTTCCACCATCAGTTACGCCCTGGCCGGTGGTGACGTGGCAGAACTCCTGCGGGCCGCACGGCGCATCCTCACCGAGCTGCTGGCCGGACAGAGCGAGTTGCTCGCTGAGCTTCGCCACGCCGACACTCCGGTGCACACGGGTCCGCCCACGCCATGACGGGCTCAGTCCTCATTGGCTGGGACCGGCAGAGGCCGGGACCCCACCGCCCCGAAGGCGACTTCGAGGCGCGCTGCGCTCGACAATCAGCGGAGACACCTCCCGGTCTGCCAGCAGTTGCACACCGAAGTCCTGCTGCATCTGGCGACCACGTGGGGTCGCGATGGCGCCGACGACACCGGCCCCAGGCCCGCCGATGTCACCGCACACTGCGCGGGCACGCGTTGGCAGTGCGGGGCCGGGCGAACCCGCCACTTACTCGGCACGCCCGCCATACCCCCTCTGCAGCTGACCAGGCAGAACACCAAACTCCGGCTGGAGTACCAGCCGTGGACTTGGCGGCCGGAAGCACGCGAACAGGCGCGCCCCTGTCGTCCAACCCCGCGGATACACTGCTGCCTCGGCCCGCTTGAGGAGACGTTCGTGCTGGATGCCGCTACCGCACAGTTCATCGAGGCTGTTGGGCAGCTGCCGCCCGACAAGCCCGCCGCAGTGTTCGATCACGCACTGCGGCTGCGCCGCAGCGGCGGCCGTGAGGCGAGCCGCGCGCTCCGGCTGTCCGCATCAGAGTTCTCCGAGATCGACCACGCGGTCCGTTCAACGCTGCTTCCGCGCGCGGATCAGCTCAATGCGTTCCGCGCCGGCCTGCACTCCGACGCCAAAGCTGTGTGCTGCATCGCGGCAAGGGCGATCCGCACACGCGCAAAGTGTACGGAGGAGCACTACCGCGTATTGATAGAGCCGTTCGCAGCCGCCGGCGTCGACACCTCCGCTCAGCCGGTAGCCCCACCGCCCTGATCAACAGTCGCCGTCCCCGAGTGCCGGGTCAGTGCCAGTTCTCGGCCGTGTGGACGAACCAGAGTGCCGCCCGTCCCTCGTTCCGGCAGGCCTCGGCCGCCAGCTCGAACGCGGCAGCACGGTCGTAGGCGTCCTCAGGCCCCGTCTCCGGAGCAGACCGGGTCTTGACCAGATATCCGCAGACGCTGCGCGGCCACGTGGCGTGGGACGACGCCAGATCGCGAAGCGTTGCGGCGTGGGGCGACGCCGCACGCTCCGGCGTCTCCAGCGGCGGATCGCCGCTCGGGCCACGGTGGAGCGCCGGCCATTCCCGTACCACCTCACCGTCACTGAAGACAGCCACCTTCTGCGCGTGCCGAAGGATCATGTACCCCATCGGGATCCATTCCATCAGATGCCCGTCGTACTTCTTTGCAGGGTCGGCGAACGCAAAAGGTGGATCGACGGCCGCCTAAGATCACGTACTGCGGCCCGGACTGCTCGCTGTCGAACGGGTCGATGCGGTCCGCCTCGACCGGCGGGTACGGGTAGTGCTCCATAACCACGATGGTGCCAGAGCACTCGGACAGGGTGTTCCGGCGGAAGCTTGATGTGCTGAGTCGTGGCGCATGCGGCGAGTGCGCCCTGTCTGCGTTCGAGCTGGATTCCGTCGAGCGACCCCATCCATCGGCTGACGCCGGGCCATGCTGGGCCGCGCGGCGCGACGGCCGAACCGGTGTCGAGGTCTGCTGCGCCCCGTGGATACTGAGGCCCGATGGATTCCGACCGCGCGACGCGCCTTCACCGACTCGCCCGTACGCTCACCCAACGGTTCGGCCTCGACCTCCACCGGCACGAGGCAGTTGAGGCCGAGTGGTCCGGCTCCGCACGCGCGTGGACGTTTGCGTGGACCGATGGGCCGACTGTCGCGCAGGTGCGGGCAGCCTGCCGGGAGGCCGAGCCGGAGGCGAGTGAGGGCCTCCTGTACGTACGCACGCTCTCGGAGGCCTCCGTCGCACTCGGTGCCGTCCGCCTGACGGTCTCAACCGCCACCGGCCCGGCCCGCCGCCTTCTTGTACGTCCGGCCGACGTGGAGGCACTGTTTCGCGACGTACCGTTTCCGCAGCCTCGCACGGACCGGGAACGTGCACTCGTGTACGCCGTGGTCTACGAGATCCACGACGCGCACCACCGCAACCAGGCCGACGCGGAGGAGATCTGCGGGCTCATCAAGCAGTACGGCCTGGCGATGCTCCTGCGTCGCTGCGGAGCCGAGCTGTCCCCCGTCGAGATCCTGACCGACCACTACGCGGCGACGCACGCCCACCCCGCGTGGCGATACCGACTGGCGCCGATGTGCGCGGGCGTCCTGTTCCGGGCCGTCCGGGAGGACCCGCGGGCGTCGGCGGAGCTCATCGCTGCCGCCCTTGCCCTCCTGCCCGGGCTGCCCGACGAGTGCGCCGCGGCCGAGGACGAACTCCGGGCCCGTCTTGAACGCAACACGCCGACGACATAGTCACGGGCCGGGAAGGGCTGCTCCGCGCTCGGCCGGCTTCCGTCCCGGGCGGAGGCCGCCTGGGCGCGCGGCCCGCCCTGTCACACCCTCGTCATAGGCTTCCGCCATGAGCGTCTCTCTCTACTACTGCGCGCACCGCACGACACCACTGACCGAGGGCGAGTCGGCCTCGGTCAGTGGTGTCGTCGCCGCGCACACGGCGTCCTTTCCGTACGACGACGAAGAAAGCCTGTACCTCTACGGCCGGCGTACGGCCGGGCCGCAGGAGATACTCGCCGGGTCCACCAAGATGCCGCTCGATCCCGGTCGCCTGATGCCGGTCATCGCCCATGTGCTGGATTGCATAACGGAGTTGCGCCAGGCCGTGCCGGAGGCCGAGTGGCGCGTGCACATGGACGACCTCGACGTCCCGTGGGACGAGGCCGAGGGATACGCCCTGCCCGGGATGCGCGACGCGGACCTGATCGCCGAGCTCGCGGCGGTCCACGGCGGGGAGTTGGCAGCGGGATGAGGGAGGCGAGCGCGGGGAAGGCCGCGGACGCCGTGACGCCCACGCCGGAGCAGCGGCGCCTCATCGAGTTCGGCGAGGCGCTGTACCGCCGCATCGCTGCAGACGCCGACATCGGTCACGTGCTGCTGCCCGAGGACGATGCGGTGGCTGTCGTGCACCGCGCGCGGGGCGGTGGGACGATCCTGGTGGCGGCCGACGAGTCGGTGCTCTTCTCCGGCTCGGCGCTCGACATCAACGCCGCCCTGATCGACTTCCGGGCCGGCCGGCGCACGCCCGTGGAGCGGTTCCGATAGTGGGAGACGCGGGGCGGGGCAGCCGACCGAGAGCCGTGCTTGCGATCAGGCAGGGTAGCCGATCGACGCGATGGCGTCGCCGAGCTGCGCCAGCGTCGCGGCGGGGTTCAGGGCAGCGACCACATCCGGTGTGAGAGGCCGCAGTTCGTACACATCGATGACTGCGTCCAGGTCCACCGGCTTGGCGTAGTACTTCTGAGCCCAGGCCTGGTACTTCTTGGGGGCCCCGTCGACCAGCAGGCGGAAGAGCCAGTCGGACCCGTCCGGAACGGAACGGCCGCCGTCGAAGTCGACCTCTCCCGTCCGCCACTGCTCGTCAGCGGTTTCCCTCCACATGCAGACGGTGATGTGCGGAATGCCCTCCAGCTGGAAGGCCGGTTCCTCGACGCAGGAGCGGAACACCTCCGGAACGGTGTCGACCACACCGGGCCACGGCGTCCCGTCGCCTGCGTACGGGCTCATGGGGGACGTGTGGTCGAACCCGCGGATGTACGCTCCGGCCGCCGAGAAGACGACGGAGTACGTGTCTCCCCCGCCGTTGTCCATCGTGGCCAGTTCCTGCGTCGCGGACCAGTGGGCGTCGAACCGGTGGCGGCGCAGGTACGGTGCGCCGGGCTGGAGGATCGCGTCCAGCATCGCCATCGACCGGCACAGGTTTCGCAGGGTGGCGATATCCGGCAGTCGGCGAGCGACATCACGAGCGTTCATCCGGCCATCCCACCACACGGCGATGCAACGGCGGCCCGGAGCCTCACTTCCGTGGCCGGCGGCGGCGAACGCCGCTTGGGGCCCTGGTACACCGTGGCTGCGCGGAGCCCGCGGCAGCGGCCGGGCAGGCGGCGCGCGAATTCGTGGCGCGCTGGTCCGCACTTCTGGAACTTCTGGCATGCTTCTGGCATTGATCAGGCATGAAGGCGATCGCATACACGCAATGCGGCGGCTCTGAGGTACTCAAGCCGACCGAACGGCCCATACCTGTGCCCGGCACGGGCGAGGTACGGGTCGAGGTGAAGGTGTCAGGAGTCAACCCGATGGACTGGCAGACGAGGGAGGAGATCACCCCCGACGGCGAGCAGGTTCCGGGCCAGGACGGCGCGGGCATCATCGACGGGGTCGGTCCCGACGTGGACCCGGCACGCATCGGCGAGCGCGTGTGGCTGTGGGAAGCCGCGTGGGAGCGCGCCGATGGCACGGCGCAGGAATTCCTGCTGCTCCCCGCCCACCAGGCCGTGGCGCTGGGAGACGCGCCGTTCGACCTGGGCGGAAGTCTGGGAGTACCGGCGATGACTGCGCATCAGTGCCTCGCCCTCGCTCTGAGGGGTCCGTCGCGGCTCACCGCCGGCGCCCTCCTGGTTGCAGGCGGAGCAGGAGCGTTGGGCAACGCTGCCGTGCAGCTCGCCCGATGGGCTGGTGCGAGAGTCATCACCAAGGTCAGCAGCGCCGACAAGGCGCGCCTCGCGTTGGCCGCAAGCGCACACCACGTGATCGATTACCGTTCTGAGGAGCCGGTGGCGGCCATCCGGTCGCTCGCCCCCGCAGGGGTCGACCTGGTCATCGAAGGCGCCCCGACCGCCAACATGGCGCTCGATCTCTCCGTACTCGCCGAGGGCGGGACCATCGCCTGCTACAACTTCGAGGAAAGTCCTGACGTCTCCGTGTCGGCGTGGGAGTTGATGCGCCGTAACGCGTACTTGGTCGGGGTACTTGTATATGCCCTCCCGCTACGGGCGAAGCTGGACGCCGTCGCCGCGATCTGCGACGCACTCGCAGACGACGCGCTGCGCGGCGGCGAAGGCGCAGGACTGCCGTGGCACCACTTCCCCTTGGACCAGGCGAGGGAGGCTCATGACGCGGTCCAGAGCGGCCGCACGGTCGGAAAGGCCCTCATTGACGTGACGCGATGAGTTGCACGGTGTGGCTGGCCTGGGCGAGGGCATGCTCTGCTGCGGTGGCAGCGAATTCGGTGTCCACCGCCGGGACGAGCGCGAGGAAAGACCCTGCCGAAGCACCGTCGGCCATCCGGGTGCCGAGAGCGCCGGTGCAGGTGCGGCCTCGAGGGTGAGGTATCGGTCTCGGGGCACGACGAGGGCGCAGCAGGAAGTGGCCAGCGGTGAGGAGCGGGCCAATGCCGACGATGTCGCCTGCGTCGAGCAGCGCAACAGCCCGGTCACCACGGGCGTTCTCGGTCACCACGTGCCGTACGAGGGGGCATTGCTCGGCAGCTGCCGCAGCGATGTCGTCCCGTTCTGATATGGACAGGGCGCAGGCTCGGAGCGAGCGGCTGCTGCGGCGGGCCGCCGACTGGCCCCTTTGCTGTGGAGGAGGTCGTGGTAGGGGCAGACGTGAGCCGGCAGACGGCGCACTGCCGGATGTGCCTGTCCGTGAATGCGGCGGGACGAGACAGCCGGAGTACCGCCGCTCTCGGGTGCCCAGTGGGTAGGGTCGTCCGCATGGGGGTCAACATCGACGGCGTGATCGAGACACGCGAGGCCGACGGTTGGGACATTGAGATCGATCTCCTGGACTTCGGCCTCGGGCGGGAACGTTTCGCGTGGGAGTGTCTCTTCGGGACTGGTGGGGCGCTGGGTGTGGAACGGCCCCTCTTCGATTGCCGGGGGCTTCCGGAAGATGTCTCAGAATCCGTACGGGCGTCGATCGGGGACTGGGAGAGCAGCCATACATACGCCACCTGGGCGGAGATTGTTGCGGTCGACTGGGACGCGCCATTGTGCGACAGCCCCGCTTACTCCATGACAGGCGAATGGAGGCCTGGGCCGGAGGAGAAGCTCGTGTTTCATGGCTGGGTCTGGACACCGACTGAGGTGCTTGACGCGGCGGAGGAAGAATTCGGCGAAGACCTGATGCCGCCCGAGTGGCCGCCGGGCGGCGAGGTGGCCATGAAGGATGTGGTGTACCGACCGGTTGTTCTCACGGCTCGGATGTTCGCCCCGCCGGAGGGGAGCTGGGGCCACGTGTGGGCGGCCATGCGCGACCAGGCAGCCGTTTACGGCGACGAGAACGTACGCCTCGTTGTCTGGTTCGGCTGACAGGGCGATCCGGGCGCCGTACTACGGCACGGACCAGGGCAAGTGGCACCTGTCCAACGCCTGCGTCTCCCCTCAGAATCCGGCGCCCACCACCAACTCCCTGGAACCGTACGGGTTCAGCGACTTCAACGACTGGGTCGACATCGACGGCGGCGCCTGGGCCGGCGTCAGGCTCGACCCGGTCATGGCGGTGGCCCGCGCTCTGGCGGGCACAGCCAGCGCCCGGTTGCTTCCACCTGCCCCAGGCGCTCAGCTGGGCCAGCATGCTGGCCTGCCCGCTGCGCATCCCCCGCCCGAGCGGCCGGTGCACCGGGTACTGGGGGTCGACGAATTCGCCCGGCGCAAGGGCAAGCAGTACGCAACCATCCTGATCGATGCCGCAAGCAGACAGCGCATCGATCACCTGCCCGACCGGAAGATGGAGTCGGTCACCGCGTGGCTGCCCGAGCACCGCGGAGTGGAGATCGCGTGCCGGGACGGCGCCTCGGACTTCGCCCAGGCCGTCAGTGACGCCGACCCTGCCATCGCACAGTGCATGGACCGCTGGCACCTGTGGCACGGCCTGGCCGCCTGGAAGGAAGTCGCCGCGCACAGCCCCTGCTGGGCCAAGATCGGCCCGCCAGTGTCCGATGGCTGGCGGGCCACGACCACCCGCGAACGCTGGTACCAGGTGCACCAGCTCCTGGACGCCGGCGTGGGCCTGCTTGGCTGCTCCCGCCGGCTGAACCTCGCGCTGAACACCGTCAAACGCTATGCCCGCCATTCCGAGCCCGAGCAGATGACGGCGGTCTCCGTAAGCTCCCCGTGTGCGGCCACTTACCGCGCAATTTATGGCCACGGGATTCCCCGCGTACGGCCAGATCTTCTCCCCGCTCGCCCCGAGTAGTACCGCTCGGCGAAGCTGGAGCGGGTGAAGAACAGCAGGGAGATCATGGAGATCCTTGAGGCATACGACCTCACAGGCAGTTACCGTGCCGCGGCCGAACTGGCCGGGTGCGACCACCACACGGTGGCCCGGTATGTGAAGATGCGGGCCGCCGGCCAGCATCCTGACCAGCGCCGTCACCGGGCGAGAGCGATCGACGACTACCTGCCGAAGATCGAGGAACTGGTGGTCCGCTCACAGGGCCGCATCCGCGCCGACGTGGTCCACAAGAGGATCGCCGCGATGGGCTTCACCGGCGGGGAACGCACCACCCGCCGCACCGTCGCTGAGGCAAAAACCCAGTTCAGGGCCGGTCGACGGCGCGTCTATCGGCCGTGGGTGACTGAGCCCGGGCTCTGGGTGCAGTACGACTTCGGCGACGGACCGGTGATCAAAGGCCGCAAGACCACCCTGTTCTGCGCGTGGGTGGCCTGGTCCCGATTCCGGGTGGTGATACCGATCTGGGACAAGACACTGCCGACGATCACCGCCTGCCTGGATGCCACATTCCGCAGGATCGGCGGAGTCCCTGCCTACGTCCTCACGGACAACGAGAAAACGGTCACCATCGACCACGTCGCCGGTATTGCGGTCCGCAATCCGGAAATAGTCGAGGTCGCCCGGCACTACGGCACGACCATACGTACTTGTCTGCCGGCAGACCCGGAGACCAAGGGCGGCAGCGAATCCACGGTGAAGATCGCCAAAGCCGACCTGGTGCCCCGGGACGTGAACCTGCGCGAGCAATACAAGACCTTCGGTGAGCTCGAGGCGGCCTGCCGGACATTCTGCGACGAGGTCAATTCCCGAACGCACAAGGCGACGCGGCGCAAGCCCATCGAGCGGCTCGCGGAGGAACGCCAGCGGTTGCATCCTCTGCCGCGCCGACCGTTCACCGCGGCGTTCGGCACCACCCGCAGGGTGACCTGGGAGTCGACGATCTCGGTCGACGCGGTCCGCTACTCGGTCCCGCACGAGCTCATCGACACCCGGGTCTGGGCCCGATTCCACGGCGACGAGCTCATCGTCACCGCCGTCGAGGAGAACGGATCGGCCCGCGAGGTCGCCCGCCACCACCGCGGCCAGCCCGGCTCACCGGTCCTGGACGACACCCACTACCCGCCTCGTGAGGACAAGGAAGCCGACCGAACCCCGCGGGCCACCTCAGCGGAAGAGGCGGCATTCCTCCAGCTCGGACCCGGCGCCGCGTCCTGGCTGATCGAGGCCGGCGCCGCCGGAGTCCGCCGCATCAAGGCGAAGATGGCCGAAGCCGTCGCCCTCTCCAAGCTCTACTCGGTCGCGGAAGTCGACCGCGCGCTCGGCACCGCCGCGGTCACCGCCCGCTTCGCCGAGAAGGACCTGTTGTCGATCCTCGACTACCAGGCCGTCCACGAGCACGCCGAGCCCATCCGGCGAAGCGAGGACCACTCCCTGCAGCCCGGCACCTCCGCCTGGTCCTCCTTCGGCGCCGCCGCCACGACCGCCTCGAACATCTCCGAGTACGACGAAAGCGACCAGCTCTGATGGCCACCCCTCTTCGCACCGTTCCCGGCTCGGGCGGCGACCCGCTCGCCGAATCCATCGAGCTGACCCGCCGGCTGAAACTCCCGCACATCCGAAGGTCGCTCACCGACATCATTCCCACCGCAAAAGCCCAACGCTGGGACCCGGCCGAAGTCGTCCGCGTTCTACTCTCAGAAGAGGCGGCCGGACGAGACCGCGCCAACCTCCACACCCGCCGAAAGCGGGCCGGATTCCCCACCGGAAAAACCTTCGGAGACTGGCACGAGAACAAGTCCTCCATACCCAGGGCCACTCAGGACGCGCTTCGAAGTCTCGAATGGGTCGGCCGCCGGGAGAATTTCTGCATTTGCGGCCCGTCCGGCACGGGCAAGAGCCACTTCACCGAAGCCCTCGGACAGACCGCGGTCGAAGCCGGCCTGACCGTCGCCTGGTTCACCATCGAGGACCTCGGAGCCCTGGTCCGCCGCCACCGCGCGGACGACTCCATCGCCCGAGCCCTCGCGAAAATCGTCCGCTCAGACCTGATCATCGTCGACGACATCGGCCTGCTGCCCGTCTCACCAGACGCCGCCGAGGGCTTCTACCGCCTGGTCGACGCCGCCTACGAACGACGCTCGATCGCCGTCTCCAGCAACCTCCACCCCTCCGGCTTCGACGAGATCATGCCCAAGACCCTCGCCACCGCGACCGTCGACCGACTACTCCACCACGCCCACGTCACCGTTACTCAGGGTGACTCATTCAGGTTCACCGAGGCCACCACCGGAAAGGGAGTGAAGCCTTTCAGCTGATCCACGACCAACCCATGGCGGGGAGATTATCTGGCCGCCACCGGGGACACCCACGAGGCCACCAGCGGGGAAGACCACTGGCCGCCCGCGGGGAGCACTACGAGGCCGTTGACAAGAGATGGCCCGGGCCCCGGCATACCGGCCCACCCTGGTCGACCCCTACCCCGAACACCTGCGCCAGCGCCGATCAGAGAACCCGGCCGTGCCCGTAACCCACCTCCTGCAAGAGATCAGGGAGCTGGGTTACACCAACAGCGCGAACCTCTTGGTCCGCTACATCAACCAGGGGCGCGTCGAGGCCGACCATGCCGCCCTGCCCCCACGGAAGGCCACCGGACTTCTCCTCACCGACCCCGCCCGCCAACCCGATGAGCGTCGCGTTCTGTGTGATCAACTTGCCGCCGCCTGCTCTGAGATGACCGCCCTGTCCACCCTGGTGAGTGAGTTCGCCCGGCTGCTGTCCCAATCGCAGGACAACTCCACGACTGTGACCGACTAGTTCATCCAGGTCCGGGACGCCGCCCTGCCCTTTCTGCACTCCTTCGCCACCGGCCTCGAGCGGGACCGCACCACCGTCAACGCGGCACTGACCCTGCCCCACCACAACGGACGCACCGAAGGCGTCAACAACACGATCAAGCTGCTCAAGCGGTAGACCTACGGCCGCGCCAGCCACCCACTCCTCCGCCACCGCATCCTGCCCAACTGACCTCCAACAGCGATCAACGGCTACGAAAAACTTGGAAGACCCGGTCGATTGACAGACCCGAAGACCGCGACCGCGACGTAGCCCGTAGCCCTGCATGGTTTGCGGGTTCAGGTAACCGAACGAGGCAGACCCGAAATTGACGGGCCGGCCTCGGTGACAGTGAGCCTCCGGAAGTCGTAAAGAGTGGGGCCCTCCCTGGCTATTCCTCTTGGCCCGGGTTGGGCTTGGCGCGATGGGTGTGGCGGTAGGCACGGGGTGTGGTTCCGGTCAGGGCGCGGAAGTGGCGGCGCAGGGCGGCTGGTGAGGTGAAGCCAGTGCGGGCGGCGAGCTGTTCGATGGGGGTCTCAGTTTCCCTGAGCAGCCGCTGTGCCTCTGCGATGCGGGCGTAGAGCAGGTACTGGAGGGGGGTGTGACCGGTATGGGTACGGAAGCGGCGGGTGAGGCTGCTGGTGCTGGTGCGTGCGTGCGCGGCAATGTCCGGAAGCGTCACGGCCTGGTCGAGCCGGGTCTCCAGCCACCGCAGCGTCGGTTCGAGCCCCGCGCTGTCCATGATCTCCTGTTCGATCGTGTCCTGGACCCTGTCCGCGTCGAGCTGCAGTGGTGTGATCAGCTCCCGGGCGGTCTCTCCCGCCACTTGCGCACCGTGGTCACTACGGAGGATGTGCAGACAGATGTCCAGTCCGCCGAAGATCCCCGCAGCTGTGAGGAAGGAGCCGTCCTCGACCACGGTGCCGAGCGGGTCGACCTGGATCCGCGGATGGCGCGCCGCGAGTTCCGCGGTGTGCCGCCAGCCGATCGTGGCGCGCCGCCCGTCCAGCAGGCCCGTTGCCGCGAGAGTGAACACGCCCGTGCCGACAGCTGCGACACGGATTCCCCGGCCTGCCGCCGCTCGCAGGGCGGCCTGAACAGATACCGGCTCGCCACGGTGGCCGGGGTGCCCGGTGATCAGTACGACATCCGCATCCACGAGACCGTCCAGGCCCCAGGGCAGGCTGACATGTACCGGATCGGGCGAGGAATCCACCCGCATCCCCGGGGCGGCGCAGAGACGCACCTCGTACTCCACCCCCGGATGGTCACGGGACGCGGCCCCGAAGACCATTCCGGGAGTGGTGAGGTGAGGTCCGGGTACCCCGCCGAGCGCGAGGACAGCGATGACTGACACATCCGGAATATAGCCAGGTCGGCGCGGATGCCGCCGTCGTCAGCTCGCAGCCCGGTTCCCCGTGCCTGTCGGCCGGGTCAGCCGGACTTGTGGATCGTCTTGCGGATCCAGTCCGTGTACACCGGCACATTGGTGTATAGGCCCGGCCCCGTGGAGCAGGCTGGGTCGTTGTCACCGTCGCCCGATGTCGTACCGATGAGCTCCCAGCGGCCGTTCCTGGCTCGCTGCAGCTGCGGGCCGCCGGAGTCCCCGTTGCAGGCCATGGCATCCGGCTTGGTGCTCACCGTGCACAGCCTGGTTTCCCCGGCGCGATTGAAGCACTCGGCCTCGGATCCCCTGCGTGTGTCCAGCTGCTGGAGCCGTTCCGGGAACACCCAGTCCTTCGGGGAATCGGCGCCGACGACGGTACCGAAGCCGAGGATCCTCGTGGGCGTGCCCACCGGTCCCGCCTGCTTGGCGATCCGAATGGGCTTCTGGGTAACCGGGCGGTCCAGGCGCACCAGCGCGAGGTCGTTCTGGTTGGGGGCGCCGGCCTTGCCCTGGGCATAGCCCGGGTGCATGACGATCTTGTCGATCTTGCGGACGCTACCGCCGGTCGTGCGGTGCTCGCTGCCGACCCGGACCAGCCCATCCGGGGTCACTCCGACAGTCGGGTCCACACAGTGCCCGGCCGTGAGCACCCATTGCCGGTCGATCAGTGTTGCCCCGCAGGGAGCCTTCAACACCACCCCGTCCCCCAGGGTGGCCGACAAAGGGATCGACGCCATGAAGGAGTAACGCTGCGTCGAATCCTCGCCGTTGATTACGGCGCTCGCGCTGCCGGTCATCAGCGTTGCACCGAGCACGGCGGCCGCGCCGACTGCGGCTGCGGCGCGTACCGTCAGGCCGCGTCGGCGCGCGGGACGGGGATCGGGGGTCGGGCTGTGAACAGGGGAAAGGCGCATTTCGGTCCTCTCGGAAGGGGCGCAGGAAGAGGCACGGGCCGGGCTGCTCCACGCCTCCTGGCTCCGTGCTGATCCCCATCCTCCGGGCCGGGCCCCGCCCGAAAACAGTCGTTCGAATGTCACTCTCGGCTAAATTCAGGACATGTCACTGATCGCTGTCCTGGTGCTCGACGGAATTCCGGGGCACCAGCTCACCACCCCCGGCCTGGTGTTCAACGCCGCCGCCAGGCACCACCCGTGGGTGAACTACGACGTGCGGATCTGCGCCGCGCCGGGCTTCGAGAGCACCGGTGGCCCCGCTCCCTTCCGTATCGAGACACCCTGGGGTCTGGAGGGACTGCAAGGCGCCGACACCGTGCTGGTGCCCGGCTGTGCGGGCTTCCGGGACGAACCCGCGCCCGCCGTGGCCGACGCCCTGCGCGCCGCCGCCGCACGCGGCTGCCGCATCGGCGCGATCGGCACCGGCACGTTCGTTCTCGCCGCCACCGGTCTGCTCGACGGACGGCGCGCCGCCACCAGCCGCCGGCACACCGAGGAGCTGGCGCGCCTGCACCCCCGCATCGAAGTCGACCCCGACGGCGCGGTCGTGGCGGACGGCCCCTTCCACAGCGCAGCCGGGGTCCTGGGAGGCATCGACCTGTGTCTGCGCCTGATCACTCTCGACCATGGCGAATCCGTGGTCATCGAAACCGAGAGACAGGCGTTCCTCCAGCTCCACGCCCCGGCCGCCGACCCCGCCGGCGACGTCGCAGCCACGGCCTCTGCCCCTTCGGACGGCAGCCTCGATGAGGTGATCCGCTGGATGGAGGCCAACGTCCAACATCCACTGACTCTCGCCGAAATCGCCGACCGCACGGCGCTCGGCACACGCACCCTGACCCGGCGCTTCCGCACCGAGACCGGACTCAGCCCGCTCCAGTACCTGCTCCGCACCCGTATCCAGCTCGCCCAACGGCTCCTGGAACGCACCGACGACCCGATCGAGCGCATCGCCGCCCGCACCGGTCTCGGCACACCCGCGAACCTGCGGCACCACTTCCATCGCTACACCGGCACCACCCCCGGCATCTACCGCACCGCCTTCCGCTCCCTTACCGCTGCCCTCACCTGGGCGGAACGGGACGAAGCCGACCGCAACTGAGCGTCACACAGATGCGGGCCGGCGACGCCGATGTCAGCTGCACCACTGCGCTAGAGGTTCTCGATCTGGTCAACGGGGTTCGTCCGGCCCTGGGATGTGCCCCTGCCAAACTTGGTGGTCCGATACAGCCGAAGCGGCCAGGATGCATGACAGCGTGGACATCGACCCCGGTGCTTTACGTCCCTGAGAACGCGCCTGGGGCCTCCCCCTGAGTGGTGGACACGCTGATACTGGATCTTGATTGATCCGGAGGAAGCGAGAAGACCACCGATGGCTCTGAAGGACTATTCGGACGAGTTCAAGGCCGATGCCGTGGCCCTGTACGAGTCCACGCCCGGGGCGACGTACAAGAGCATCGCCGCTGACCTGGGCGTCAACCGGGCGACCTTGCGCGAGTGGGTGCTGCGGGACCGCACGCGCCGTGGCGTCACCGCTGCGGGTGCGAAGCCGGCCGTCGGCCACCGGGCGGCGGTTACGCCCAGTGATCCGGAGGAGCGGGTCCGACAGCTGGAAGCACGGGTGGCGGAACTCGAGGCCAGTGAGCGCAAGCTCGCCACCGAGCGGGACACACTCCGCAAGGCGGCCAAGTATTTCGCCGGAGAGACGAACTGGTGACCAGCCGCTTCCAGTTCGTCGACGACCACCGGGCCACCTTTGAGGTGAAGCGGCTCTGCCAGGTCCTGGACGTCAACCGGTCCAACTACTACAAGTGGCTCGCCGGCGCCGAGACACGGGCCGCCCGGCAGCGCGAGGACCAGGTCCTGGCCGAGGAGATTCGCCAGGTCCACGGCGAGTCCGGCGGCGCCTACGGCTCCCCACGCGTGACCGCCGAGCTCCGCGACAAAGGGCGGCAGGTCAACGAGAAGCGGGTCGCCCGGATCATGCGGACGTACTCCATCACCGGCATCCGCCTGCGCAGACGCATCCGTACCACCGTCCCCGACCCGGCATCCTCACCGGTCGAAGACCTGTTCCAGCGGGACTTCACGGCCGTCGAGCCGGGGCGGAAGTACATGGGTGACATCACGTATCTCCCGCTCGCGGGCGGGAAGTTCCTCTATCTCGCGACGGTGCTGGACTGCTTCAGCCGCAAGATCGTCGGCTGGTCCATCGCCGACCACATGCGCACCGACCTGGTCGCCGACGCTCTGCGGATGGCCGCCGGCACCCGCGGCTCGCTGGACGGGGCGGTGTTCCACTCCGATCACGGAGCCCAATACGGATCAAGGGCCTATGCCAGCCTCTGCGACCAGCTCAAAGTCACCCGGTCGACGGGCGCGGTCGGCACCAGCGCCGACAACGCGGCCTGCGAAAGCTTCCACGCCTCCCTGAAACGCGAAACCCTCCAAGGCGCCCACGACTACGGCGACGCCACCACCTGCAGAAAATCGGTCTTCGCGTGGCTGACCCGCTACAACACCCGCCGCCGACACTCCACCAACAGCCACCTCAGCCCCGACGAATACGAACGCCGACACCACGCCGCTAAGGGATTGCAGATCATCAAGGTGTTGCTTCCCGACCTGGGGCTCGTTGGTCTGTATGCGCATCCCGGACGAGACCCGCGACCAACTCTCCGCGAAGTTCGCGGTGTTGTTCCCGCATCTGGACGAGCGGCAGCGGCGGCTGCTGATGGGAATCGAGGCCCGGCTGCTGGGGCACGGTGGCATCCGCGCTGTCGCTCGGGCGGCCCAGGTCAGTGAGACGACGGTCCGCAATGGCGTGTTCGAGCTGGAATCCGGAGAGGAGCCGTTGGGGCGGGTCCGGCGTCCCGGCGGAGGACGCAAACGGGTCGCCGATCTGGACCCGGGGCTGCGGCCGACACTGCTGGCGCTGGTCGAGCCCGATGAGAGAGGCGACCCGATGTCGCCGCTGCGGTGGACTGTGAAATCGACCCGTACGCTCGCGGCGGAGCTGGCCCCGGCCGGGCACCGGATCAGCGCCGATACCGTGGGCGACCTGCTGCGGGAGGAAGGCTTCAGCCTGCAGGCCAACGCGAAGACGCTCGAGGGCAACCAGCATCCGGACCGGGACGCCCAGTTCCGCTACCTCAACGAGCAAGCCCGCAACCACCGGGACGCCGGCCAGCCGGTCATCAGCGTGGACACCAAGAAGAAGGAACTCGTCGGCGAGTTCAAGAACAGCGGCCGCCAGGGGCGTCCCGCCGGCGAGCCCGTCCCGGTCAGCGTCCACGACTTCGCCGACCCGCAGCTGGGCAAAGCCGTCCCCTACGGGATCTACGACCTGACCGCAAACACCGGCTGGGTCAACGTCGGCACCGATCACGACACCGCCGCGTTCGCAGTGGAATCGATCCGCCGCTGGTGGCACGGCCAGGACCAGGCCAGTTACCCGCAGGCGACACGGCTGCTGATCACCGCCGACGCCGGCGGATCCAACGGCTACCGCACCCGAGCCTGGAAGCTCGAGCTGGCCCGACTCGCCGCTGAAACCGGGCTGACGATCACCGTGTGTCACCTATCACCGGGCACATCGAAGTGGAACAAGATCGAGGTGCGCCACGAGGCGCCACTGTTACCGGGTAGAGGTGAAAGACCTCTGCCGTCGGGCTGTCGCAGCAGTCCGGTGAAGCTGAGGGCAGCCGATCCGTGGAGACGCACGGCAAGGTAAGAGCAGCCCTGACAACGTCGGAGCGCGTCGGTACTTCCAGACGGCGCGGGTCCGGTAAGCAAGACGAGACGCCGTACGTGAGGAACCAGTGCCTGACGTCCCGTAAGTGTTCCACCGGCTCCAATCTGGAGGATATGGGCCGGATGCAGCGCACGCCGCCTGTCGGGCGGCGACTTCGAAGCCGGTCTCTCGATGCTGGCGAGAAGGCCACGTTGAATGCCTGCGGCGTAGGCGTGGCGATGCTGTCGGGGTAGAGCTGGACGGCTCGCTCGTCGACCGGAAAGTGGTGAACGTGGGAAGCGTCCTGGAACCGCCCTTCCCGGCTGCCATCCAGGCAGCCGGTGGGAAGGTCCGTCGTCGGCCGACGGCTCCAGTACGTGGCGGAGGCCTCGTAGTAGTCCGAGCGCGTTAATGGCGCGCACATGGCGAAGGGGGCCAGCAAGTCAGTGGCCGAAGTACTGGAAGACCAGGAGGTTCTCGCCGGTGAATTCCGACGAACTTGAGGCCGTCACGTATGTGGCGGAGCGACGGGTACTGGAGATCCAGACCAAGCTACACCGTTGGGCCCGTGATGATCCTCATCGCAGGTTCGATGACCTGTTCAACCTCTGTGCCGATCCCGCGTTCCTGCTGGTCGCGTGGGATCGGGTGCGGGGTAACAAGGGTGCGAAGACCGCCGGGGTGGATGGCCGCACCACGGCGTCCATCGCGGAGCGGACGGGCGTCGAGGAGTTCCTCGGCGAACTGCGGGAGAGCATCAAGGACCGTAGATTCCGTCCGCTGCCGGTGCGGGAGCGGATGATCCCCAAGACGGGCGGAAAGCTGCGCCGGCTGGGGATCGCCACGATCGCGGACCGGGTGGTGCAGGCATCCTTGAAGCTGGTGCTGGAGCCGATTTTCGAGGCGGATTTCCTTCCGTGTTCCTACGGGTTCCGTCCGAACCGCCGGGCTCATGACGCGGTGGCCGAGGTGAGGTTCTTCACGTCCAAGTCGTATGAGTGGATCGTAGAGGGCGACATCAAGGCCTGCTTCGACGAGATTTCACACTCCGCTCTGATGGACCGGGTGCGGAAGCGCGTCGGAGACAAACGTGTCCTGATCTTGGTGAAGGCGTTCTTGAAGTCGGGCATCCTCGGTGAGGACCGGGTACTTCGAGAGACCACCGCCGGTACCCCACAGGGTTCGATTCTCTCGCCGTTGATGAGCAACGTGGCGCTCTCGGTCCTGGACGAGCACATCGCCCAGTCTCCGGGAGGCCCGAGGTCCACGCCTTGGGCGCGGACCAAGCGGCTTCGTCAAGGTCTCCCCAACTACCGGCTTACCCGGTACGCGGACGACTGGTGCCTAATGATCAAGGGCACCAAGGACGACGCCGAGTCTCTGTGCGAGGAGATCGCGGAGGTGTTGTCCACGATGGGCTTGCGCCTGTCTGCGGAGAAGACCCTGATCACCCACATCGACGAGGGACTGGACTTCCTCGGGTGGCGCATCCAGCGCCACCGCCAGCGCGGATCCAGTCGCAGCTACGTCTACACCTACCCCTCGCGCAAGGCCCTGACGGCCGCGATGGGCAAGGTCAAGGCGGTACGCCGCAGAACGGCCACCGGCCTGCCACTGGACGAACTGCTCATCCAGATCAACCGGATGCTGTTCGGCTGGTGCATGTACTTCCGCCCCGGGGTGTCCAGCGCGACCTTCCAGTACCTGAGCTCGTACACGTGGGGCCAGGTCATGAAGTGGCTGCGTCGCAAACACCTCCGGATCAACAGGAAGGATCTTCGCCGCCTTTACTGCGGCGGGGGATGGTGGCCAGCAGGGGAGGAACGGACACTGTTCGATCCCGGCAAGGTACGCACGACGCGCTACCGATACCGGGGAACGGTCATCCCTTCCCCTTGGCTGACCACCGGATGAAGATCAACAGGGGCAGTCAGACGGGACTTGTGGAGCGCCCGGTGCCATGAGAGTGGCACGCCGGGTGCGGGAAGAGGCCCGAAGAAACGGCTCGCTCGGAAGACGAGACCGCGCTTCGGGCCTACTTCACCACCGGCTGTTCTCGCACATCACCATGAACTGGAGTGGCCTCCCGCTGACCAGCCACGAAGTCATCGTGCATTCCATCGCGGCGACCACCACCCGCACCGGACTGCGCGTGACGGCCGAACTCGACACCAACACCTACCCGACCGGAGTCCGCATCAAAGACGCGGAGATGGCCGCCCTGCCGCTGACCCGGCACGCCTTCCACGGCGACTGGAACTATGCACTGCACCCCCAGCCATCACCCGTAATCCCGGCGGCCCGGGCCCCGCAGACGCCGGATCCGCAGTGGAACCAGGCCCTGCTTTCCGAACCCGCACTGACCGGGATGACCCGCCGGCAACTGAACGACCTCACCGAGGCCCTGGCCCCAGACGGGGATATCCGGCGCGGCCGCCCGCCCCGGCTGACCTTCCCCGACCAGATCCTGGCCACCGTGCTCCACCTACGGGCCGCCCTGGCCGCGGAACCCCTCGCCGTGCTGTTCGCCACCAGCCGCACCGCGATGCACCGCACCCTCCTGAAGAACCGGCGACTGCTCGAGACACACGGCATCACCATCCCACCGGCGACAACCCCACCCACGGCCCTCGCCGCCCTTCAGGCCCGGGTCCAGACACAGACCAGCGAGGACAACAAGATCAAAACAACGTGTTAATGATCTGCAAGCCCTTAGGGCTTGCAGATAGACCCAGTCCCCGGCCGGACTGGTCGACTTCGGCCTCAACGCCGTACCCGGCGCCGTGGCAGCACTCTTGATGGGCTGGGGCCCGGTCGCCGCCGTGGTCCTGGCCGGCGTCACCTGGATCTCCTCCTCCGGGGTGATCGCCAAGGTCATGGGAGACCTGGGCCGTGTCGGCAACCGCGAGACCCCGGTGATCCTGTCCATCCTGGTCCTCGAAGACCTCGCGATGGCGGTCTACCTGCCGATCATCACCGCCCTCCTCGCCGGCGTGAGTCTCGCCGCCGGCAGCGCGACCCTGGCCATCGCCCTCGGCGTCGCAGGAGCGGTCCTGTTCATCGCCGTGCGCTTCGGGCGCCACATCTCCCGCTTCGTCTCCAGTGACGACCCTGAGAAGCTCCTCCTCGTCGTCCTCGGCCTGACCCTGCTGGTGGCGGGCATCGCCCAGCAGCTCCAGGTCTCCGCAGCCGTCGGCGCGTTCCTCGTCGGCATCGCCCTCTCCGGCGAGGTCGCCGAAGGCACCCACACCCTGCTCAGCCCGCTGCGCGACCTGTTCGCAGCGGTGTTCTTCGTCTTCTTCGGCCTGCACACCGACCCCGCGAGCATCCCGCCCGTCCTGCTGCCCGCGCTCGCGCTCGCCGTGGTCACGGCGGGTACGAAGATCGCCACTGGGTACTGGGCCGCAAAGCGCGCCGGTATCGGGGTCAAGGGGCGCTGGCGCGCCGGTGGCACGCTGGTGGCCCGCGGCGAGTTCTCCATCGTCATCGCCGGGTTGGCCGTCACGGCCGGCATCGAGCCCGCGATGGGACCGCTCGCGACCGCGTACGTCCTGATCCTCGTGGTGATCGGACCGCTCACCGCCCGCTACACCGAACCCGTGGCCGCATGGGTGAGCAGCCGCCGCAACCCGCCGGGAACGGTCACCCTGGCCGCTGTGCCGTCCCAGCCGGGATCCCCGGAGGACCTCAAGGACCAGGCGCAGGATCCGGCCGGCCGCGCGTGAGTGAGGACACCTGGGCGGCGATCACCAGCCGGGAGACCGTGCTGCTGCTCGCCGCCCTGGCCGTCTACCTCGGCGGCGCGGTCGGCTTCGCCCACCGCCTGCCCCGCCTCCTGGCACGTCACCCGGGCTGGCGCCGGGACACCGAACACGACCCCGTCTCCAGCGCGGTCACCCTCGCCCTGCTGATCGTCCTATGGCCGGCCACCGCCGCTTACCTGGCCTCCAAGATCGCCGCCAGTCGCCGTGATCGGTGACCTGGCCGCCTGCGGGACAGTCTCCCCCATGGACGCGTTTTCCCCGCGCCCGCAGTCATGCTGATTCAAGGAGGTACATGTGCTCACCGTTGTGCAGGGGGCCACGATCGCGGTGGCGCTCGGGTTCGGGACCATCGGCGTGTCGACGATCGTGACCGGCCGTGTCGTCTTCCCCTGGCTTCGGCGCGGCGTCGGGCGACCGGTTGTCTGGGGCGTGGGAACGCTCGTGATGGCAGCGGCGCTCGCAGGGGCACCCTGGACAGGCTGGTCGCAGCTGGCTGGCTGTGCCTTCCGGGGAGCGTCGCCGAGACCCTGACCTCCCGACCCAAAGACTTCACCACGTTCACCGTCCCCAGTCTGCTGCCGGAGCAGCCCCGCCTGCTCTCCTTCGGCAAGACCACCCGGGCGAAGATCTCCGGCTGGGCGCAGAAGATCGTCGGTGACCGGAAGTTGCGCAAGAAGAAGCTGGGTGCCGCCACGTGGCTTCTGGCCCTGTATACCGCCGCCCGCACCCGCCCCGACGGCCACCTCGGACACCCTGAAGACGATGGTCTCCTCCTGGATGAGGCTGCCGCGTTCTGCGCCCTGACACCCGGGGAAGTCGCCGAACACGCCGCGCTGCTGGTCGCCGCCGACTGGCTCACCGACGCCGATACAGCCGGCGGCAGGCTGCGCGGACAGCTTGCCGCGCGGGTCCTGCCTCTCGGTGGGCTGCTGTAGCCGGACCGTCTTGCCCCAGTATTCATCCAGAGGGGCGACCGCCAACTCCGGTCGATCGCCGTGCTCGCGAACCGTGCCCCGCTCCCTGGCGTGGAACACACCGTATGGGTGCGGATCATCCGTCAGGGGAGTCACGCACCCAGGAGCGGGTTCAAGCAGTCGCGTTGGTCGTCGCTGATCCGGGCGGGCCGCTGCTGGCCGATGTCGAAGGTGACCACGGTGGTCAGGGCCGCCTTGTGGACGTCATCGCCGCAGTTCGATCAGCCCGAGTCCAGCTGCCTTGGTGCTATGCGGTGGCGTAGGGGTTGATGATGCGGTGCGGTCGGCGGGAGGTCGCCATGACGTTCTGCGGGAAGCGGGGGCCGGCCACGTAGTGGCGTCCCTTCGTCTGCCCGATCGCGGTGAGCACGTCGGCCTTCGTGAGGGCCTGCAGGTCCCGGGTTGCCTGCTGGGTGTTGATCGCTTCCTGCCGCTCGTAGCGCGAGCGGCGTACCCGGCCCACCATCGCGACCTCGTGGAGGGCAGTCACTTGCCGCTCGCTGATCCCGTTGGCGTCGGCGTGCTCCATCAGCTCGATCCAGACCTGGTTCGAGCGGTCGACCCGATGCTGCACCCGCTGAGCCTGCTCGTGGTAGGCGCGCAGGTTGAACTTGATCCAGGGCAGCGTGTCGCGTTCGGGCGAGTACACCGGCCCGCCGACCTCCCGGAGCACCTTGTAGTACTCCCAGGTGTTGCCGGGCATCCCGAGCCACTCCTCAATCGAGGAGAACTCCGGTGCGAGAACGCCGCCGCGGGCAATCAGCAGGGTCTGCAGGGAACGGGACATACGGCCGTTCCCGTCGGACCACGGATGGATCTTCACCAGGTTCAAGTGTGCCATCGCCGCCCGGATCAGGACGTGAGCTTCGGTGTCGCCGTCATTGAGCCAGTCCACCAGCTCGGCCGTCAGGCCGGGCACGAGCTCCTGGTCGGGTCCGTCGTAGTCGGTGGCGAGCTCGTCACCGGGCGCGGTGATCCGGATCGAGGTCTTGCGCCAGTGCCCGGCGGTGCGCAGCGGGTGGTGGTGGCCCTGGAGCATCCAGTGCAACGCGTTGAGGAGTTCCTTGCTGTAGCGGAAGTCGGTGACGTCGTGGAGGGACTGGATGTAGGTCATCGCCTGCTGGTAGGCGAGGGTCTCTGCCTTGTTCTCCTCGCTGGCGTCGACCTCACGCTCCCCGTCCATCAGGTCGGCGACGTCCTTCGCGTCAACCTGGTAGCCCTCGATCGTGTTCGACGCCGCGATCGCGCTCGCGGTCAGCGCCTTACGCAGATCCTGAGTCCACTTCATCGGCGCCTGCTGCACCGCGTCACGCAGGCGCTCGCGCAGGCCGTCCACCTCGTGCAGAACCTTGAGGTCTGCGGCGTCGAGCACGGGAGTCTTATACAGCATGACTCAATGATACCAGCTACCTATCATTCCGGTAGGAGTCGAGAGCGCTGACCACGCCAACCTGCAGAGACGCAGGCAGGTCCGCCTGCCGCACAAGCCACCGACCACCGCTACCAGGACTGCAGACCTTCGGACAGCTTCTTGAACCATGTCGCACGGTGTGTCCGCCACCGACGGCGCACCGGTCGAGGGTCACGTCGTAGGCCAAGCCGTGCTCGCGCCGGGGCCTTGGCAACCAGACGCTCGCGCAGGATGTCGACGGCGAGCGCGAGGCCGACGTCGTCATGACGCTCGCAGTGCAGGGCGAGACCCACGTCGGGGACGCACACCCTGCGACCAGGCCGAACCGGCACCCAGCACGGCCGGCGTGACGCCCTCACGCCGCGAACGCCCGCCCGACGACAGCGGGAGCCTCAGCCCTCCGGCGGCGGCCCGGACAGGATCAGTACGGCGTTGTCGGCGTGGAAAGCGCCGCACGTGCTCGTGTACGCGGTCAGCCAGTCGAGGGCTCCCATCGCCATCCCGAAGGCCCAGCCAGCAGTGGTTGACCCATGCGGGGCCAGGAGTGAGCCTTTTCCAACCTCATGTTGCGGCGTGGTAAAGGACGAGTACGGCCTTGACGATGTCGGTGATCCGGTTGGTGCTGCAGCGGAGCTTCCGCAGGAGGCGCCAGCCCTTCAGGACGGCCATGGCCTGCTCGCCGACGCACCGGATCTTGGCGTGGCTGCTGTTGTGACGTCGCTTCCATCGCTTCAGCCGGCGGCCCCGGAAGGGGACTCGGATGTGCCGACCAGCGCCTTTGTAGGCCTTGTCCGCCCAGCATTTCAGACCCGCGGCGGCGAGCGCGTCGACGATCCCGTGGCTTCGGGCAGCCGTCAGGTCATGGGTGGAGCCTGGCAGAGCGGCCGAGGCCCAGAGGAGTCGGCCGAACGGATCGGTGAGGACCTGCACATTCATGCCGTGCCGTTTATGCTTCCCCGAGTAGTACGGCGTGCCGACGGCTATCCGGTCGATCGGCAGCAGGGTGCCGTCCAGGATCACGTACGCCTTCGTCCGGGCCGTCTCCATCGCCTCGTCCAGGGACGGTGCGAGGACGCACAGGACTTCGATCGCCTCACGTATGTACCGGTAGACGGTCGCGATACCGATCCCGAACCCCGCGGCGAGCTGGGCATAGGTGTCACCGCACCGCAGATGAGCTAGGGCGAGCAGGGCCTGGCGGCCGGCGGGCAGTCGCCGCCACCGTGTACCGAGCTCCCGCCGCCTCGCGGTGAGCTGTCGCGTCAGATGCCGCAGGGTGCTGCTGGACAGATCGATCGAGGACGGGTAGACAAGCACGCGAAGCTCCTGGCAGACACGCGTGATCTTGGTCGAGAACCCGTCTACCAGGAGCTTCGTCGTTGCGTACAGTCCTTGACCCTCAACAGCCCGGCATCGCGGTCAGGTTGGCGCAAGGTGAAGCGCGAGGATGGCCTGGACGATGCCGGTGATGCGGGTCGTGCTGCAGCGGAGTTTCCGCAGGAGGCGCCAGGTCTTGAGGGTGGCCATGGCCTGCTCGCCGAGGGCGCGGATGCGGGCATGGGCGATGTTGACGGCTTGCTGTCCGGTGGAGAGGATGCGGTGCTTGCCGCGGAAGGGCACCCGTACGGTGCCGCCGGCGCCCTGGTAGCCCTTGTCGGCCCAGCAGGCCAGGTCGGCCTTGGTCAGGGCGTCGATGATCCCGTGGGTGCGGGCGGCCTTGATGTCGTGGATTGCGCCGGTCAACGCGGCCGAGGCCCACAGCAGGCGGCCGAACGGGTCGGTGAGGACTTGGACGTTCATGCCGTGCTTCTTGTGCTTGCCGCTGTAGAAGGGCCGGTCGGCGGCGATCCCGTCGATCGCCAGCAAGGTGCCGTCGAGGATGACGTACGCCTTCCTCGCCGCGGCGCGGACCGCCTCGGCCAGGGTGGGGGCGAGCGCGGCCAGCAGCTCGACGGCCTCGACCACGTACCGGTAGGCGGTGGTGGTGCCCACACCGAACCCGGCCGCGAGCTGGGCGTAGGTGTGCCCGCACCGCAGATGGGCGAGGGCGAGCAGCGCCTGGCGTCCAGCGGGCAGGCGCCGCCATCGGGCCCCGCGCTCGTGGCGCCGAGCGCGCAGCTGCTCGGACAGCAGGCGCAGGGTCGAGGTGGACACGTCGATGCCGGACGGGTAGACAAGCACATGAAGCCCCTGATGGAGACGGTTCTCTTGGTCGAAAACCCATCTACCAGGGGCTTCACCCGCCTGTCAGCCCAACTGCCCAGCCCACCCATCAGGTTGGAAAAGGTTCAATGCCCTGATGGAGAGCATGATCGGCCTGTTCAAGACCGAGCTGATCAAGCCCCGACGCCCCTGGAAGACGCTCTCCGACATCGAGCTCGCCACCGCCGAATGGATCGACTGGTACAACCACCGGCGACTCCACGGCGAGAAAGGTCACATCCCACCCGTTGAATACGAAGCCAAACACTACGAAGTAATCATGAAACCCCGGTCACAACCACAATCTGAAGTCTCTACGAAACCCGGAACGGTTCACGACACCTGCTTGGTTATGTCTAGAACGGGGATGGGCGCGGAAATGAAAGGACCCATGCGTCGATCGTGCCGGTGTTCCCGGTCGTGATGTCGGTGACGCTGAGTCTCCACAGGCCGCTGCCGGTCTCGGAGGAGGCGTCGACGGTGTAGTTCTTGTACACGTTGGCGGTCGTGTCGCTGTCGGCGAAGTCCTCAAGGGTATAGGAGCGCCCGCTGGGTCCGTAGAGCTTGATGACGAGGTCACCGCGTCGTGGGTGCGTGAGGTAGACGTTCACTCCGATGTTGGTCGGTGCGGAGCCGCTGTTGCTGCTTGTGAGGGCGTGGCTGAAGTTCTCGTGGTGGTCGAGGATGGGCGGGGTGGTTGATGTGTTGGCGGTGCCGTTCGGGAAGGTGAGGTTCCAGGCGTCGATGGTGCCGACGTTGCCGGAAGCGATGTCTTGCACCCGCAGTTTCCATGTGCCGTTTGCGATTTGGGTTGAAGCATTCACGGTGTATGTCTTGAAGACGTGGTCGTTGCTGTCGCTGTCCGCGATGTCTTCAAGCGGGTAGACCGAATTGTTCGGGGTGACAAGGCTCAGTACGAGGTTGCCCCGATGCGTGTGTTTGAGGTCGACGCCGACTGCGAGGTTCGTTGGCGCGTAGCTGTTTTGGCCGTGGACCTGGAGGGGACTTTCGGCCGTGGTCTGGTCGAGGACGGGAACGTCGGCGATGCTCCGCTTGGTGATGTGCTGGCAGGGGTCGAGGGTGGGATTCGGTGGCATGGGGCAGGCGCCCGAGCCGGGCGGCGGCGGAGGGTTGGAGCCCCCGCCCGTCAGGACGTCCTCCGTGCCGGCGGAGGGGCCGATGCGTGAGATGGAACCCCAGAAATACGGCGCCGTCGAGGTGGTTACCCATCCCTCGCTGGGGATGTCCTCACAATAAGCGGAAACAAGTCTACTTTGCCATTCGCGGAGGCATCTAACCGGATTGTAGCTACTGCGCAATGCCATCGGGTAACCGTCGTATCCCCAGATTTGCTTAGGGTCGCCGGCTGAGCAGAAATCCCACCTGGTGTCTTCGAAAAAATCGTCAGGATGTCGAATGCACCAGTCTTCGACGGCTTTTGTCTTAAGCTGGCGATCTGTGTACTGGATGTTCTGTGCGAAGGAGCCATTGCATGGGAGGACATAGGAAACGTAACGGCTAAGGTCGGCATCAATACATTTGTCAGTTTCCTCGTTGATTACTTGATTCTCTGCGTTGGCGCGGAGGCCGAATTCGATGACGTAGTGGTCGGATCCGGCGCCGGCGAGGCGGCGCCCGGTCCATCCAGTCATGGTCTGTCTGTCGTTGGAGACCATGTAGTCGAGCTCGCCGCCGCCTTGCTGGGTGCCCTGGCCGCTGGTGTAGGCCTGTGTGCCGGCTGGGAGAACCAGGTTTTCGGGTCGGCGGTTGAAGTCACCGAGAACGGCCCATGATCCGCCGTAGGAGTTGAGTTCGACCATCATGTTTCGGGCGTCGTTGCTGTTGTTGTCGCCGTTTGAGCTGGCGTGGAAGCTGTAGAACCAGCTGCCGTCGGGGAGCTGGACGCCGAGGGCGGGCCGCATGCCCCAATGGGTGCCGTTGGCTTGACGTGCCGCTACTGCTCTGAAGTTAGTCGGCCGTTCATGGGTGACGAAGGCAACGTTGTTGCGGTTGCCGGTGGGATCAGTGGTCATGTGGGTGACATAGACGGTTTGGCCGCGGCGTGCGCTGCCGATGCGCCACTCGCGTACTTCGTAGCTGTAGGTCGCCTGTCGTCCGTTGACCGTGATCGTGCCCCCGTCAACGCGTGTTCCGGGGACGCTGTTGAGGGGACCGGCTTCCTGGAGGGCGAGGACGGGGTGCGGTAGGTAGTTCTCCCCGCCTACGGATAGGCGCTGGACGGTGTTGGTCCACTTGCTGTCGCTTGAGGACGAGGAGCCCTGCATGTTCCAGGTCGCCGGCCGGTGCTGACCCGGCGTCGCATGGCTTGGGGGCGCGCTGTAGAGGACGAGCGATGAGGCAACGAGCATGGCGGCGATGAGGTAGGTGAGCAGGGCGGGCGGAGCTGGGCGCGGCGAGGGTGGCTGGGTGGGAGGCGGCGGCTGGAGTGCAGTCGACATCGTGACCTCGGAGTATAGGAAGAGGAATGGGTCAAGCTCACGTCACGGTGCGTGTGGCGGCGCTTCTTGAGCATCGTCCGCCGGATGGATGTCACGGATAGCGCGTGGTGGTCCCCGATCGCTCGTCTTGCCGAGCGTTCTCCCCTGAATGGTCGCGTCGTACAGGTGTGTCGAGCCCGTTCGGCTTTGTTGAGTGGCGAGTGCCCGGGAAGCTGATCCAGTATCAAGCTCAGAGGCGGCACACGGTGTGCTCCTCCGCGGCTTCGGCCGGAGTGCCACAGGAATGGAGCCTTCATGCAGTCTGCTCGTGTGCTGGGCAGGAGTTTCGCCGTCGCCGCCGGAGCGGCGCTGATGTGCGGCATCATGCCGGGGGTATCTCAGGCAAGCAGTGCGCTCGCCGCCAATGCGTGTGGCCGGGCGTTCGACGATTACACGGGTACGTTCACTGGGACAGCGCTCATCGGTAACGGTCCCAGCCAGATCACCTACACGCTGACATTCCCCAAGCGGGGGGTGTACGCCATGCAGCTGGAGGCGTCGGGCACCTCGGGTACCCACGAGGCGATGGGCTCAGCGAAGATCCAGTCGACCGATTCGGTCGGGAATCTGGTGCTGACGGTGCCCGTCTTCCGCGCGATGGGCCCACCCGAGTTCATGGAGGTCACCACCCGGGACACTCAGTGTGAGTCCGGGCTCCTGGGTGCGACACCGCCGACGGTGACGGGGCTCACGTTCTCGACGCCCGGAGGCCCGGAGATCGTCATGAGGCGCACTGCCTGAACGTAGTACCCGGTGCAGGCTCCTGGCAGGTCCTGCTCAGCAGCACGAAGTTTCCTGCCTGGCCCCGCGCCCGCGAGGCCAGGCAGGAAGCACGTGATGGGCGCCGCCGACGGGGGCATCGGAGGAGCCGACCGCGGACGCGAACCCGAACCGCGCCCGGGTGTGCAGGGAGAAACCGCGGGCCTCGGCATCCGCACGCAACGGGCGGGGGTGCACCGGTGCCGAACGTGTCGGTGTCGGGCCCTTCCTCGGCGAGCTCGACGTGGTTCAGGGGTGCTCAGCGTGGCGCCGCAGCTGTGGGGGGGGTTCCGCCACCTGCTGCGGCATCAGCGGGTCCTACGTTGTTGGCGGGTTGAACGGGCCGTCGTAAGGTCCAGAGGCCCAGAGACGCCGGGTATGGCTTTCAGCGGGTTGCACGCGATGGTTCACCTGACCTGGCCGCCCGGCGTCTCACCGACGACCCAGCCGCTGATTAGGAGTTGCGAACACCCTGCGGTGGATCGCTGAGTAGGACCACGCTGGCGAGGTCGTCCGGGAAAACAGCACACGGCGGACGACCGGAGGAACACGTGGCCCGGATCTGGGCGGGGACCGACATCGGCAAGGTCCATCACCACTGCGTGGTACTGGACGCCGAGGGCAGACGATTGTTGTCGAGGCGGGTGCTGAACGACGAGCTGGAACTGATGGCCCTGCTCGCCGACGTGCTCGCCATCGAAGGCGACGTGGTCTGGGCCGTCGACGTCGCGGACGGCATGGCCGCCCTGTGGATCAGCATCCTGCTCAACCACGAACAGCAGCTCGTCTACATACCCGGCCTCGCAGTCAACCGGGCATCCGCCGGCTACCGCGGCACCGGCAAGACCGACGCGAAGGACGCCACCGTCATCGCCGACCAGGCCCGGATGCGCCGCAACCTGACCGTCCTCAGACCGGACGACGAACATGCCATCGAACTGCGCGTCCTCACGAACCGCCGGGCCGACATCAACTCCGACCGCACCCGCCGGATCAACCGCCTGCGCGGCCAACTGACCAGCATCTTCCCCGCCCTGGAACGGGTCCTGGACCTTGGCAACATCGGCCCGCTCGTCCTGCTGACCGGCTACCAGACCCCAGCCGCTCTGCGCCGCACCGGCCTCAAGCGGCTGGAGACCTGGCTGCGAAACAGGAAGGTCCGCAGCCCCGAGGCCCTCGCTACGGCCGTCATGGAAGCCGCCGAGCGCCAGCACACCGCCGTCCCCGGGGAAAAGATCACCGCGCAGGTGATCCACACCCTGGCCAAGGAGGTGATGGGCCTCAACGAGCAGATCACCGAGATCGACAAGCTCATTGCGGCCCGGTTTCGCGAGCACGAGCTCGCCGAAGTGATCGAGAGCATGCCTGGCATCGGCCCGCTGATGGGCGCCGAGTTCCTCGCGGCCACCGCCGGCGACATGACCCGCTACGGGACAGCCGACCGGCTGGCCAGCCTCGCCGGCGTTGCCCCAGTCCCTCGGGACTCGGGCAACGTCAGTGGCAACCTCCACCGGCCGCGGCGATACCACCGCGGCCTGCAGCGCGTCTTCTACACCTCGGCGCTGATCAGCATCCGCAATTGCGATGCCTCCCGCCGCTTCTACGAACGCAAACGCGCCGAAGGCAAACGGCACACCCAGGCCGTCCTCGCCCTGGCCCGACGACGGGTCAACGTCTTGTGGGCCCTGATCCGTGACGGACGGTGCTACGAACGTGGCCTCTCCGCTGCATCTGCGGCTTGACAACGTCATTAGGAGGTCAGGAGCGCTGCCATGAGGTCATGGGCGAAGTCGGCGACGGGGCGTGGGCCGTGGCCGGTCAACTGGCGCACTGAGTCGGTGGTGCCGGCGTTGACGCCTTCCCGGAGCAGTTGGAAGGTGCCCACCACCCCCTCGGCAAGCCAGGACGGCAGGCCCGCGTCGAGCATGCCGGCCAGGGCTGCCTCGTCGGGTACGGCGACATACTCCACCGTCCGTCCGAGGGCGGTGGAAAGCCGGTGGGCGACCTCGGTGAAGGTGATGGCCTCGGGGCCGGTGATCAGATGGGTTTCTCCGTCCCCGCTCTGCCCGGAGAGCATCGCGACAGCGCAGGCGGCCACGTCACGTGGGTCGATCATGGCGACGCGGGCGTTGGCGGCGGGCAAGAAGATCCGCCCGGCCTGCCCGATCGTCGGCAGTGAACCGAGGAGGTTCGACGTCAGGAAGCTGGACCGGAAAATCACGAACGGGATCCCCGCCGAGCGCAGGCGGTGCTCGATGCGGCCGTGCTGATCGGAGAACGTTTTGGCTGCGCCGGCCTCGGCGCCGACCGTGGACAGCAGGACGATCTGCCGGACACCAGCCGCGGCTGCGGCCTCGATCGCGTTTGCCGCGTTCTCGACCCGCCGCGGGTCGTTGGCGCAGCTCAGGAAGGCCTGCTCGGCGCCCGCGAAGGCGGCACGGAGCGGTTCGGGGGCAGGGCCTCTTGGTCAGCTCGTAGGTGCGACCCCATCCGGGCAGTTCCAGGGGGCCCTGTTGCCACAGCTTTACGTGTCCGAACTCGCCGCGTCCAACCGCGGCGCTGCTGCCGCGCCGCCCATCGACGCAGATGCGCAACTACGCTCACCGGCCGCTGCTGCCTGATCCGCGTCCAGACCGTCCACCACCAGCACCATGGTCCTGCCCCGGCTGCGGCACGCCTCGGCGGCGGCCCGGCACAGCTATCGTGATTCCCGGCCCGCCCGCCGGTTCCGGACGACGTTGCCCCCGACCGCCCCTTGCGCAGCCCGAAGATCATCCGCCCGCTTGCCCGTACCCAGATGCCTGGGGCATCAGCGCCCTGGCCCGCCGTGAGCTGCACCGGCTGCTGAAGGACGAGAGGGTCGGCGTTCGGCTGCTGGGTCTGCTGGTGGCGGCACGGGGCGGGAGAGGTCAACGAGATGCTGCGTGGGATCACCGGGCGGAGTGTCCTGCCCACCTCCCCGGCCGGATCCCTCTGCCGGACATGCCGGGCGGGCCGGTCTGCCATGCGCTCGGCATGAGGAACTACGCCTGGAGGCGATGGCCGCGCGGTGGGCAACGTGACCGGATTCGAGCAGCAGATCCATGCCTGGGCGGACGGCTACCGTGCCCGGGGCTGGCCGGAGGGCACCCCCTACTACCTGCTCTACGAGGTCGCCGGCGTGGAAGGTCTCTACTCGCACGTTCCCCCTGGCTATTGGGCAGCGGATCGCAAATTCGCTGCAAACCAGGTGGTGCGCTTCGTGGCCGGCGAGGGAGAGAGCACTGGAAAGCGACATCTCCCACTGCTCTCCCATTCAATCTAGAAGAGTGGTGAAACAGCAGGTCAGAGCAGCTCAGAACCTCGACTTGAACTCGTAAGCGGAGTCGAAAGGGATCTCCAGTCGCCTGGGCCGCTCCTGGCGCAGCCGGGCCACATCGATGCCGGCCTTCTCGGCCAGCACCACCAGCGCACCCTCAGTCGGGTCCCCCACCACCTGCCCGTCCCGGATCACGGCATCGGAGCACAGGGCCATCGCGGTCAACGCGTCGTCCATGGTGGCCGGCACGGGAGAGCCGTCGGTGGTGCGGATGCGGCCGTCGAAGGAGTAGCCCTGCCCCGAGACCGTGAACCGGCGCCCGGCCAGCAGCAGCTCGCGTGCGGTCATCTGATTCAAGGTCAGCGTGCCGGTCTTGTCGGTGCAGATCTGCGAGGTACTGCCGAGGGTCTCCACCGATGCCAGCCGCTTGACGATCGCGCCTCGCTTGGCCATCCGGCCCGTGCCCATGGCCAGCGTGAACGCCACGACGGCCGGTAGTCCTTCGGGGATGGCCGCGACCGCCAAGGACACGGCGCTGACGAACAGGTCGCCGAAATCCTGCCCGCGCACGAGACCCAGGACGAAGACGGCGAGGATGACCACCCCGGAGACCCAGGCCAGGGTGCGGCTCAGGGTGTCGATCTGCCGCTGCAGCGGTGTCGGCCCCGGCTGGGCCTTGTGGAGCATGTCGGCGATGCGGCCGGTCTCGCCGGCCATACCGGTGTCGGTGACCACCAGCACCTCCCCGCGGCCTCGGGTGACCGCCGTGTTCATGTACACCGCGGTCACCCGGTCTGCTAGCGGCACATCGGCCCCGACGACGGCATCCGCCGATTTCGCCACGGCCAGAGCCTCACCCGTCAGGACGGATTCCTGCACTTCCAGGGAGCTCGCCGAAAACAACCGGCCGTCCGCGGGCACCCGGTCACCGGCCGCCAGGACGACCACATCTCCGGGCACCAGTTCCGCGGCGTCCAATCGCACCAGTCGGCCGTCACGACGCACGGTGGCGGTGGTCACGGTCATCTGCCGCAGAGCATCCAGCGCCGCCTCGGCGCGAGACTCCTGCACGAACCCGATCGTCGCGTTGAGCAGCACCACGACGACAATCGCCACCGGCGTCTGCCACTCCCGGGACACCACCAGGCTGACCGCCGCTGCGATCAGAAGGATGACGATCAGCAAGTCCTGAAACTGCCGTAGGAACGCCCGCCACCCGGGCTCTCGTGGTGCCGCCGCGAGCTGGTTCGGCCCATACTCCGCAAGCCGCCGGGCCGCCTCAGCCGACGACAGCCCCGAGGAAGGATCGACATCGAGCCCGGCGGCGACCTCACGGGCCGGCGAGGCATGCCAGGAACGGGGCAGTCCCGCGCTCGTCGAATAGGCCATGCCTTCATTGTTTCTGCGACCGAGCACTGATGCAGTACGGGCGCAGCGTGGCCGGACCGGAACCGACTCCCACCCACGCGCCGGATCGGCGTCGAGGCGGGCTGTACCTGTCGGCGGCGCTTGTATGGCGGATCGCCCCCGGGTCGCACAGTGTGGACCCACGTGAGAACGGAAGGGATATATGCCATGGAGAAGCAGGATTCGGCCTTGCGCGTCGTGGTGGGCGTCGATGGTTCGCCTTCGTCGCATGCCGCGCTTCGGTGGGCGGTCCGGCATGCCGAGCTGATCGGCGGTGATGTGGTGGCAGTGGCTGCCTGGGAGCTGCCGGGGGCCCACGGATGGTCCGCGCCCGCCGTGGACCCCGGATTCGACAAGTCCATTGCCGAGCAAGGCCTCGTCAACCAGCTGAACGAGGTCCTGGGCGAGTCCGGCGCGGCCAAGGTCCGACAGCGTCTGATGCACGGCAATCCCGTTGAAGTCCTGCTCAGCGAGGCCGAGGGGGCCGAGGCGCTCGTGGTGGGCAGCCGGGGCCTGGGCGGATTCCGCCGTGCGCTGCTGGGTTCGGTGAGTCAGCAGTGTGCGCTGTACGCCACGTGTCCGGTCGTCATCGTGCGTCCGACCGTCGACGTGAGGGACTCCGGCACCCAGGCCGAGTGAGGCGGGGCCCGTCGGCAGCCACGCGGCGACGTTGGCGGCCCAGTCGCGTGACGATCCGGAGCCGAATTCCTTGCCAGGGGACGCCCTCGGCGGCGTACCGCACGCGGCCTGGTAGATCGTGGCCGGCGCGCTGGCGGGGAGGTGCCGGGTGTAGCCGCCCTCGGTTCCGGGGGCCCGCAGGTTGCGCAGGCGGATGTTGGCGAAGGTGCCGCGGATCATCACCTCGTGGTTGCCAATGGTTGCCGCGCCGGGAGCCGTGGGAGTTGAAGTCATTGGGTGCAACGCCGTGGGCTGGCGGGTACTCGCCCGCCGGTGAGTCCCTTTGATAGCGCCGGCCGGGTTCCCCGTCCCAGCTACCGGACGGCATCACCGGCGCGTGGGGCATGTGCTCGAAGTAGGGCCGCCTGCGCACGTGTGCGATGGCCTCTTGATCCATTGGCAGCGGGAAGTCGTGGAGGCGTGATGAGCGGTCTGGTTGTGGTGGGCGTGGACGGTTCGGCCTCTGGCTTGGCAGCAGTAGAGGCGGCGGCGCGGGAGGCGCGGTGGCGCGACGCAGGTTTGCGGCTGGTGCATGCGTTCATCTGGCCCGCCATGCACGTGCCCCTGGGCCCGTCGTCACTGGGTCCGCCTGAGGGCGGCTTGCGCAACATGGTGGAACGTCTGCTGATCGAGGCGGAGGAGCGTGCCAGGACGGTGGCACCGGAGGTCGATGTCTCCCGCACGGTCGTGACGGGTGAACCGCTGACGGTCCTGGAGGCGCAATCGCGTGCCGCGGAACTCGTGGTTGTCGGGTCGCGCGGTATGGGAGGGTTCGTTGGGCTGATGGTGGGATCGACGGCCGTGCATCTGGCAGCTCATGGCCGGTGCCCAGTCCTCGTCGTTCGGGAGCAAGGTGAGCGCACAGGGCCGATCATCGTGGGCGTCGACGGCTCCTCGGCCGCTGCCGGAGCGGTTGACTTCGCTTTCGCCGAGGCGGCACTACGCGGGGCCGACATCGTTGCCTTGCACGCCTGGACCACCTGGAACACGCCGATGCCACCGCCGCAGGACGAGGCGATGCCGTACGCGAACGAGCCGCAAGCCCTGAAGGCGAGGCAGGAACGTCTGCTGTCCGAGGTGCTCGCCGGCCGTCAGGAAAGGTACCCGAGTGTGAGCGTGAAGCTCGAGGTTGTGCAAGGCGGGACGCGGGAGGCGCTGATCGAGGCGAGCCGCACGGCCCAGCTGCTGGTGGTCGGCGCGCGCGGACGCGGAGGTTTTACCGGACTGCTGCTGGGATCGGTGAGCCAGGCGTTGCTCCATCATGCACACTGCCCAGTGGCGGTGGTCCGCAGCCCCGGCGAGAGCCGCTGACCGCCGCCGTGCTTTTCGGCCGCGGCGGAATGCGGTTCGACTTGGTCGTTCACCAGCACGTACGGATCTCCGTGCTCAGCCTTCGTTAGATCCGCAACGGCCCCGCATGCGCGGCGGGTTCAGCTGGTGAGCGGGCGGAGCGGGATGACATTGTCAGGGGCCAAGACGGGTTCTGCCGACGCATCGTGCGCCTGGGTGAGGACGGCGCTGGCGAGGGTCAAGCTGGTTACCAGATGGCGGAGCTCTTCGATCTCGGCCCGCTGGTTCGTGATGGTCGTCCTGAGCTTGGCCACGGTCGCCCGTAGCCGCTCCTCAGTCTCCGGGACCTGTTGTGTTTCCTTTCGGATACGCTCGTAGAACTCGTTCTTCAAGTCCACGTGCCGCTTGTGCAGGGCCATACGGTGAACACCGGACTCGGCGGCGAGCGCAACCACGGTGAGACTCCCGTTGGAGACAGTGGCCTGCCCGGCCAACAGCCGGTCGATAGCCTGACGGATGCGGGTGCGTTCGTCTTGATGCTGGTGGTTCATGTCACAGCCTCGGCGGCGTCGTGGGCGGCGGCCATCTCGCGTAGTTTGTCGGCGTTCGCGTGAAGGCGCCTGCCGACCGGGTCGGGAGAATGGGCGGCCAGTTCGTCGATGTCGTCGGCCCGCTCCCGCAGCTGGCGGGCGTGGGTGTCGGTGCGGACCGTGTTGCCGCAGCCGGGCCGGCAGTCGTACTGCCTCGGAGTCCTCGCTCCGGGGTCCGGCTCGCAAAGGGCGTTGTCCCGTTTGAACGCGCAGATCAAGAACGCGTCTGGGTTGTCGAAGAGCACGACGCCGTCCCGGGCCAGGATTGCTGCGGCCTTCTTCGCGAACGTGCTGGGGACGATTCGGCCCTCGAAGCGTGGGGTGTGGGCGGCCGCGGTCAGGGCCCGTCTCGCTGCCGGGCCCGAGACCTTCGCCCCACCCGCGATCTGGTCGCGAAGTCGGGCAGCGGTGTCCGCGGCCGCCAACGCGGTCTCGACGTCGAGGACGGAGTGGATTCCGCCTCGGCTCCGCGACCCGTAGCCGGCCGAGACCCGGGCATCGAGAACGGTCCGCATGTGCCCGTACTGGATCGCGAGAGCGATCAACCCGCCTGGGCGGCGGGCGACGTGCCAGGCCAGAGTCCTCCTGAACCGGGCCAGGCCGATCGCGCCATGCGGGTCCTCGGGGATGACCTGCTCGGCCAACCCATGGACGTGGGCTTCGTGGTTGGCCCACGTGATGAAGTCCTCGATCCGCTTGTTCAAGGCGCTGTTCTTCACCGCCCCGTGGTAGTTGCGTCGGCTGGCGAAGTCGTGGTGGGCGGCGCTGAGGAGAAGCCCTCCGTCAGGAACCATCCGCTCCAGGACACGGATGGCGTGGACGACTGGGGTGATGGCAACCCAGGGGACCTCGCGCTCTTCACCGGCCGAGAGATGGTTGCCGTCCTCGTCGGTCACGTTCTTGTAGTGATGGCCGCGGATCAGGTGGCGCCCCGGGGTCCCATCGGCGACCGGTTCAGGGTCTGGGCAGCAGCCGGACCGCAAGCCCTGGACTTCTTGCGGACGCATGCCCGTCAGGTAGAGACAGATGATCATGGCGGCTGTGCCCAGGTGCCTGGTCAGATCGGCGGCCTCGTTGAAGTCCAGGTGCTCGCGCCAGGGCCTGTCCGCGATTCTGCCGGTCACCGGTGTGGGGAGGGGACACGGACCAGGACGTTCGGTGGCCAGAGCCGACAGCCCATGGGCCTGATTGAGCCGGTCGACCTGTCCGAGGCTGGCGCCGGTGACCGCGGCGAGGAAAGTGCGGGCCAACTGCTTCGTGCCCATACGCTCAGTGGTGGGCAGCCGGGTTCCGCCGCGTACGAGCGGCAGCACACGAGCCTCGAGTACTGCCTGTCCAGCCGGTGTGGCGCGGTTGGCGATTGCCAGTGCGCACAGGCGCCTGTGCTCGGCCCAGCCGGCAAGGATGTCGTCAGCGAAATCGTCGACGAAACGGACCGCCCAGACCAGCAGCGGGCCCAGTACTCGCGGGTCCAACGGCTCCGTCGTATTCTCCCCTCGGCCGATGTCGTCGACAGCCGGCAGGAAGCCATCTACGCCCTCGGTCTCCCACGGAGGTGTGGCAACACCCCTCGGGCATGCACTGAGCTGGTCGAACTGCCACAGCGCCGTCAGATGGGAACAAAGCCTCCCCGCTTGTCGCCGAGACACACCTTCGCCCCAGCACTCGGTGGCGTAGACCCGCCATGTGTCCTCGGTGCAGGCCGCAAGGCTCGTGATGCCGTGCTTGTCCAGCCACCGGGCGAACCGCATCCACGTTCGACATGTCTCCTGCATGACCGGAGCGGAAGTCCGGGTGCGGGCGCGGGCCCCTCGGGTTTGCAAGTAGGTAGGCCGGAGTCGACCGTTGATCATCGTCCAGGCTGCCAGTTTCATCTCACCTCGCAGGGGATCCGGGCAGTTCCTCCAGTGAATCTGGCTCATGCGTGTGCCGGGGCTGTCGATGAGTGGGGCCATGGACCAGGTGAGATCCGCGAAGCGGGAGTTTGTGTGGGGGCTGCCAGCACTGATCGCTCGTGGCACTACGGGGGTGTCGGGGCCGGGCATGGGCAGCTCATACGGATCGTGTTCGGGAGCAGGGTTGGTCACGGAGCAAGCTCTCCCTTCAGCAGGAGCTGAACGGTGGCGCGGTCGGTGTCCTTGACGCGGGTCAGGGCTGCCTGCCAGGCGGCCGGGCCGACTTTGCCGCGAAGGTCCTCCAGCCGCAGCAGGTGATCACTCCAGCGTGCGCCGAAGGTGCGGTCGTCCAGGGCGGACCGCAGGCCCTGCAGTTGCTCGTGCAGGTGCGCAAGCCGGGGGTGGTGGCCGGGGTGGACGTGGGCGTTGGTGCAGGCCAGACAGAGCAGGAAGTCCGCCCCGCAGCCGCCTTCTGGGTCGGGCCAGGGGCTGGTCGTCTCATCCGCGCAGTCCACGATGGCGGTTTCTTGATGGCTTGGATCGGGTCCGTCTGTGATCTTCGCGGCGAGAACGACGGCACGGGCCTGCGCCAGGGCCTCATGGGCGCCATCCTCGAAAACTCCCTGTGAAGCACGCTGAACACGCTGGTCAGGCAGCATGTAAACGCTCTCGTGAGTTCCCCGAGTGTGCTGCATGGGGCGTCCCTCGCGCGTTACCGTGGTCCGCCGAGACCGCTGGAAGGGTGACCCTCCCAGTCGGTGGCCGTGCGCCCACCACTGTGCGTCGCCGTCGGAGACGCCGAAGCTGAGGGGCCCGACCGGTCGGGGACGGTCCAGATTCCGGTGGTCCCGTCTCCGATGGTGCTTGCGGGACACCATCAGAAGATCGGTCCCCGGTTGCAGACGGGAGGCCAAGACGCGGCCGTGTGCGGTGGCTTCGAGTGCCTGGGAGATCAGCCGCCCCTGGGAGTCGGCGCCCGAATCCGTGATGTTCTCCGTGGAGAACCACCAGCCTCCGCCCGCTCTCCGTTTCTCCACCTGGAGCTGGTAGGTCACCGAAGTGGTCTCCCCGGCTGACGGCGCTCGGGTCGGGGCCGGCATCCAGTCGTAGACGGACAGGTTCCAGGCAAACCTGTCTGTCAGCAGCACAGCCAGTGCGGTGAGCTCCATGCGGTCCAGGAACAGCCGGCCCCACGTTGCCTTCGTGTTGTTCCCACCCAGAAGCCTGTGATTCGTCACGATGGATCCCCCGCTCGGCATGAGAGTGCGTGGGACATCACCTGTGTCTGCGATCCGATCGAGGATTCGGCCGATCTTCTCCTCCCGGCTGCCGTCGGCCAAGTCGCCCGCCCGCCATTGCTCGAGCAGGCGGGTGTTCTCACGGATCCGCAGAAGCGCCGAGCGAAACTGCCGCTGCGCGCTCAACACCACCCGTTCTCGCTCGGCATCCTCGTAGGACTGCTTGCTGCGTTTCCCCCTGGGGACGCGCCTGGCCAGTTCTTCCGCCACCGGCCCGGCGGCCAGCCGAGGATCGTGCATCAACAACCAACGCACCATCGCCAGCGTCCCTCTGCCGGCGGTGGTGCCGATGTGCAAGGCTCGCCATCGCTTGAGCATGGCCGCGGTCAGACCGTCCAGATCCTGCGGCGGGCTCTCCAGCCCGGAGAGAAAGATGCAGAACGACTTCAACCTCTTCCAGTAACCTCGTGCCGATTGGTGGCTGTTCCAGCCGCGGGACCGGGCCGCGAACGCGGCAGCCAGCGAGCGCTGCATGGGCTCGGCCACCGGCAGCTCGGCGAAATCGAATTCCTCCGTATAGCCGGCTTTGTTGGCAACCTTGACCACGAACCCGCCGGGAGTCAGAGGAGGCTCGGTGCGGTGGCCGGGTGGCGGCGGGACGGCTCTGCGTCCCCGCCGGCTCACGACGCGGCCTCGAGGAGAGAATCGATGTCCTGGATACCGGCCGTCTCGCGGGCCAGCCTCGCGAACAGGTCGTCCAGATCCTCGACATTCCTGTTCTCGTCGGTGGTCTCCACGGCGGCGAGGAGCGACTCCAAGTGCAGGTGGGAGACCGGCGCGAGGTAGTGCCGCTTCGTCGTCTCCACATCGGAGTGCCCCAACAAGACCTTGACCAGCCACCACGGGTCACCGAACAGCAGGGCAAAGTCCCGCCGGTCCGCCTTCGTGAGTCCGTAGCGCGATTCGAACAACTCATTCAGCAGGATCAGCATGTAGAGGGCCATGGAGTGCCTGGCGGAATGCGGGGTCGCGTACGGAGTCTTCCCGCGGACTTCCGCTATTCGGAAGTTCCGCCCGATCTTCCGTTCCTCCTCGCTGAGCAGGACTTCCTCGCAACGCAGGTTCGCCCTCCTGAACACGCTGTTCCAGCGGTCCGGCTCCATCGGCAGGCCCTGCTCGGTCAGCCACAACCACGCCGGCTCCGGCCCGTCCGGCCCCTCCACGAACAGCCACCGCCGCTCGCGCCAGTCCAGGCGGCTCAGCTCCTGTGCACCGACGATGCCGGCCTTGTCCACCCACTCGACTTTCGGCTTCAGTCCGTGCGTGACCCTCGTGACCAGCCTCATGACGGGCAACCGGTCGTAGCGGCCCGCCGCCTGGGCGCGTTGCACCGCCCAAGCCCGTTCCGAGTCGATGTAGGTCTCGACCTGGCCGACCGAGTCCACCGACGCGTAGAAGGTCCGGCTGTTCTTCGACCGCGTCAATGCCCCCGCTACGCGGCCATGGAGGTAGCGGCCATGGCGAAGGCGTTGGGCCGGCAGCTCGAAGGTCAGCAGAGCTCCGCCCTCCTGGCGCCGCAGACCCGAGCTGAGCAGCAGCTGCACGAAGCTGGTGTTCCGCATCTCCGTGCGCGACTCCCACCCCGGCGCCGCGATCCCGGCGCGGGTGTGGCCACGCAGCCCGATGTCCGACCACAGGCCCCACGTCCGCGGTGTCAGCCAAGACACCCTCGCGCTGACCGAGTCAGTGGCACGGTCCTCTCGCCGCGAAACATCCACCGGCAGCGGATAGACCTTCCCCCACCTAAAGAGCTTGGTGTATGCGGCCGCCTCGCGGTCCCATTTGGTCCCGCTGATCCGGCGCGGGTTCTCGGGAGCCTGGCATCGCCAGTGCCGGTAGTCCGCCAGGTCTTGCTGCGTCGCCTCCCGCCATGACACACCACGCGACGACAGGAAGGTCAGGAGCGGCCGGTAGTCCGTTCCGTAATTCCGCTTCGTTTCCCGTTCCAGATTCCGGAACGCTTCGGATCGAACGAAATCCAGGAAGTCCCGGTCCACCGTGCCGTCCGGCCTTATGTATACCGGGTCGCCAGGCCGTAAGCCGATCCGGGCCACCGCCTCCGGTAAGTTCTGTACCCCCAGGACGTCTTCCCTCGGCAGCGCCCCCCACTTCACCGGATCCGGCACCCACACCACATGCCACTCGCTCAACTGACGCCTCCCCTGACGCTTGAACACACCCAATGATCAGGGAACTGGTCCTGCCTGCCGACCAGCCGCCCACCACCCTCGCCGAACTGCCGCCCGGAACCCGGGTCGGGACCAGCGCACCCCGCCGCGCCGCCCTCCTGAAAGCCCTGTACCCCAAGCTCACCCCGGTCCCCATCCGGGGGAATGCCGACTCCCGGCTCACCGCCCTCGACGAAGACCGGCTCGGAGCCGGCGTGATGATCGCGGCCCTGGCCGGACTGCGCCGTCTCGGCCTCGCCCGCCGGGTGTCCGAGATCCTCGACCCGACCGTGTGGCTGCCCGCCGCCGGCGCCGGGATCGTCGTCATCGAGCACCGCACCGCCGATCCCGACGTCGCCCAGCTCCTGGACGCCGTCACCCATCCGCCGACGCGGATCCTCCTGGACGCCGAGCGGGCGGTGCTTTCCGCCCTCGAAGGCGGCTGCCTGACCGCCGCGTCCGCCCACGCCGTCCTCGACCCCGACACCGGACTGGTCACGGTCCACGCGGCCGTTCTCGACCCGGCCGGCGGGCCCGCCCTGCGCTCCAGCGCCCACGGCCCCAGCGATCATGCCGCGGACATCGGCCGGCAAGCCGGACGGGCCCTCCTGGAGGCGGGCGCCGCCCGCCTCCTCGCAGTCACACCCTGACCACCCCACACGCTGGCCCGCGGACACCGAGCAGGCCCCAGCCCAGCACGGAGCAGACGATGGACGCGCTATTTGCCCCACCCCGGAAACAGCCCGACGAGGAGCGGATGCGCGACGCCCATCACCGGGCCGCGCGCACCCTCCTGGTGGGCGGGGCATCGGGCCCGGAAGCATGGGGGTGGCAGGGCCGGACCATCAGTCGCCGTTGCGGCGACCGATGGCTACGCGTCGTCTCCCGACCGCTGGAGAAACCGGCAGGTCGACTCTGGGACGGCGCGGCCGCCGCGGACACCCAGCTGCCCCGCACCATCCCCCGGCCACGGGTCGTCGACGTTCTGGAATGGACGGCGGGCGGCCACCGCTACAGGGCGGAACTGACCGAGCTCGTACCCTGGCCGGTCATCCAAACCGGGGGCCCCGTCCTTACCCACGCCCCGGCCCTGCCGCAGGTGTGGTGGACCGAACTCAGCGCCGCCCTGGCCGCCATGTCCTCGGTGCCGACCGAGCGACAGGCCGTCCGGCAGCAGTGGATCGACAAGAACTTCGACTCCTACCTCGGCATCCCCCCGGTACAGGTCACCGCCTGGACCACGGGCCACGGAGATCTCCACTGGGCGAACCTATGCGCCGAGCATCTTGTGGTCCTGGACTGGGAGTCCTGGGGAACCCTGCCCGTCGGATACGACGCCGGCCTCCTCCACGCCTACAGCCTGCGCTCCCCCGGAACCGCCCACCGCGTCCGTACGACGTTCGCCCACATCCTCAACACACCCGCGGGCAGGACCGGGGAACTGGTCGCTCTCGCCCAGCTTCTGCAGGTCATCGCGCGAGGCCACCACCAGGAGATCGCCGAGGCGATCAGGGCCCGCGCGGAACTCCTCACCGGCCGCCCCGTGCCGCGGGGAACTGCCTGACCCCGCAGCCGTCCCGCCCGTGTGCCGGGTCCTAGATCTCACGCTCACCGGGATCCGATGCGGGACGCCCCCTTCCCAGCAACCCCACCGTGAGAGGCCGCCTCCCCCATGACCGATGCAAGCATCCTGGGCCTGTTCGCACACCCCGACGACGAGGTGTTGGCCGCGGGCGGCGTCCTCGCCCGGCACGCCGCAGCCGGAGCCCGCACAGCAGTGGTGACCGCAACCTGGGCCCCCGACAGCCACCGCGCCGAAGAGCTCGCCCACGCGCTGCGGATCCTCGGCGCAGCAGAGCCCCGCATGCTCGGCTACGCGGATCACCAGGTTCCGGACTCCGCTCCCGAGCAGCCGCGCCTGTGTGACGCCCCGCTCGACGAGGCGGTCGGTCGCGTCGTCGAGCACATGCGTGCCTTCCGGCCCGACATCGTGATCACGCACGACCCCTCTGGAGCGTCCGGGCACCCCGATCACGTCAGGACCCACCAGATCACGGTGCTGGCCGTCCATGCCTCCGGTCTCCCAGACCTCCACCCTCATGCCGGACCGGCCTGGACACCGCGCAGTCTCTGGCTGGCCGCGTACCCCCAGGTGGGAGCGCGCGATCTGGCTGACCTCCTCGCCACGGTCGGGAAACGGCTCCGTACGGTTCCGGACGAGATGGTCACCTCGCCCGTCGATGTCCGTCCCTGGATCAGCCAGAAGCAGGAGGCCCTTTTCGCCCACCGCTCCGAAGTCGCGCGGGCCCGCTCCCTACCCGCCCTCCTGTCGGGTCTACCGGACAGCTCGCGGGCGGACCTCCTGAGCACCGAATGGTTCATGTGCCACGACTTGACCCCCAGCCAAGTCCCCCCGCAGCACGTCCCGGACCCACTTCACCTTCACCCGGGTACGGGGTGTGAGGCGTGAACGAGTCGAAGCAAATCCCGCCTGTCCTCGCGCAGTGGGCGGAGCAGCGCCTCGGGCCGGTCATGACCGTGCACGATGCGGCGCACAACCGGCCGTCTTCACGGGTGTGGGAGTTGGCCACCCACCAGGGCGTCCACGCCTACCTGAAGATCTCCCCCGACGAGCAGGCGTTCACCCGCGAGGCCCTGGCCTACCGCTCGGTCGTGCCGGCCCTTGGACACGGCCGGGCGCCGCAACTCCTTGACTGCCGCGCAGAAGACCTCGTACTGCTCCTCAGCGCCGTGCCCGGGACTCCCGTCAAGGCTCTGCGCATGACCACGACCGAAGAGGGAGTCCTGTACGAGCAGGCCGGCTTGCTCACCGCACGCCTCCATGAAGCAGGCGCGACCGGGGAATCCACCCAGGAAGTCGCCGAAGCGGCTTTCCTCGCCGCGGCGGACAAGGTGGAGATGCACCTAGCCCAGGCCGGGTCCCTGATGAGCTCCGCCGAGCAGAAGCTGGTGCGCGGCTACGCGCAGCGGCTCCGCCAGGTCGGCAGCGTCCCGGTGGGCCTGGTCCATGGTGACAATCGCCCCCGGAATTGGCTTTGGTCACGGCCCGACCAGCGGCTTTTCCTCATTGACTTCGAGCTGACGCGTATGGCGCCGGCCGTCCAGGACTTCGTCATCCTCGCTACTACCGTGTGGGCCGAGCGGCCTGACCGGATGGACGCGTTCTTCCAGGGCTACGGCCGCCAACTGGCCGAGGGAGAGCGGATCGCTCTACGGTGCCTCACCGCACTGGACGCGGCCGCCTCCCTGGCCTGGGGCCCCTCACATTCCGACGCCTTCGTCACGTCTTCCGGTCGGCGAACCCTGGAGCGCTTCATGCACGAGGACCAACCGTGAACCCGGTCTCGCGGCCCTCACGCACGTGGAGGTACAGGAACCGAACAAGGGAGGGAGGGATGAGTGCTCCAGCACCCTCATCACACACGGTGACGACCTGCGCATGGTCCCCACCGACCACAACCAACTGTCCGCCGCCGTCAAGGAACTACGCGCGGAACTCCGTGCACTTCCCGCAGATACCGATGACTCCAGGGCGCGGGCCCTGGCCCGGTGGATCGGCATCGGTCTGGTGAGCCTGGGCAGCTACGGTGACGGAAGCACGTTCCTGAGGCAGGCGCTCGACCTGGCCACAGCCAGCGGCAACACCCGGGCCGTCATCGCTGCCGAACTCAACCTCGGCGACGCGTACCGCTACGCCGGTGAGGCAGAGACCGCTGACGTGCTGTACCGCAAGGCCCTGGACACCGCCCGGAGTCAGCACCCGGAACGCGTGGACTTCGCCCTCCAGCACTTCGGCAAGCACCTCATGGAGCAAGGCGACCTTGTACTGGCACACGCCCACCTTCGCGAAGCGTGGCAGCTACGGAGCGCCAAGGGCGACACCAGTCTGATCGAATCTACCCAGGCCGCGCTCGACCGCGTCAACTTGCTGATCGGACAGGCGAACATAGGTACTGCCGCGCACTGCTGATCGCAGGCCCTCTCACCATTCCTCGGCCGCGCTCGGCGCCCGCCAGATCATCGCCACGTCCGCCCGGACGGCGAATCCCAGCGACTCGTACAGCCTCCGTCCGTCAGCCGAGGCGTACAGGTCAACGACCGTGCACCCCTCACCGGCGAGCCAGTCCAGGGCTGCCGTGACGCAGGCCCGGCTGTACCCGAGCCGACGGTGTGCGGGGTCGGTGGCCACTGACCCGAGATGTCCGGCGTACGGGGCGCTGTTCCCCGGGCTGGGGAATCGAGGGATGCGAGTAGCGACGGCACACGCGGCGAGGGCGCCGCTCCCCGTATCGACTACGAAGGCGGCGAACAGCGGGTCGGTGATGCGTTGAGCGAACGTTGCTGCGCACTCTGCCGCCCATTGCGGATCGGGGGCCGGCCCGGGTGCCCCGAACATGATCCATCTCAGCCTCGTGAGCTCCGCCGCGTCGGTGGGCACGGCGCGACGAGCTAGTTTCCCGGTCATGGGGCATCTTCCCTTCTGGCTGGTTTAGGTGGATCCGTCACAGTGCTGGAGGAGCCGAATGGAGGGGTGGTGCACATCCTGGACGAGGCCAGGGCGGGTGCGGATACTGCTGGTCCCGGCGGCCGGTCAGTTCGCGTGAAAGCCCGGGGCTCAAGGCCCGGGATCTCGTCAACAGTCGTCGCCGCTGTGCAGCATCTGAAAGATGCCCGTCCTGCGGGCCTCGAGCGCGGCCGTCATCCGGAGTGCTGCGGAGGGAAGCAAGAGCTCCCCGGCTTCGTCCAGGCGTGCCCACATGTGGGCTTCGAGCTCGTCGGCCTGGAGTCGGACGTCTGGGGCTTTGAAGGTGCCCGCGTCGAACACGAAGTTCACCGAGGGGTGGGGAAGCCGCGGTCCAGGAAGGGACCAGGTGACCACGGCCAGAGCAAGGTCGTTAGCGTCGAGGCCGGTCTCTTCCAGCAGTTCCCGACGCGCGCACTGGACAGGGTCCTCGCCGTGGTCAACGACTCCGCCGGGAAACATCCATCCGTCGCGGTACCTGGCCTTGACGATGAGGGCAGGCCGTCCTCATTGGTGACGAGCACGGACGTCCCGGCGTAGGCGCGGAGACGAGTGGCCAGCCACTCGTCCTGGGGTGGTAACCCTGCGGGGTCGGGCTCGCTGGCGGGCATCTGGGCGGCGGGCTCGGAAGAAGTCATCGCGTCAGCATTGCGTATCGGCAGCGCCCCAACCGGGTGTTTGCTGGTCTGGTCGCTGTTGCGCGTACCGTGCCCGGTTGCGCACGGTTGCGGGTGCGCAACGGAGTCCGCCGTCCTCACCCATTCCAGGGCGGTGTTGAGGGCCTCGCGCGGGGCGATGACGGTGCTGAAGTTCTCGGCGATGCCGTCCTGCATCATCACGCTGGTGGCGTTGAAGCGGCCGACCTGTCCGGTGCGGTGCGGTGGCGCTCCTCGATGTCGGGTATCCGTTCGAGGCCGCGTTCGCGGTCCCACCACAAAGCGCCGACGTCCAGCTCCGCAAGCAGCAGGCCAGCCTCTAGCCTGCGTCCTGACCCGTCCCGATTCGTATCGGAGTGCAGCTCGTGGTGAAACCGACCCTCGTCGTCGTCAGCGGCCCTCCAGCCACGGGGAAGAGCACGCTCGCTCGCGTCCTCGGAGCAGAGATGGGTTGTCCCACGATCATTCGTGACGAGATCAAGCAGGGCATGGTCATGAACGTCTCGGATCACCGCCCTGACGGGGACGATCCGCTGAACTTGCCCGCCTGGACGACCTTCTTCGACACGATCACGGTCCTCCTACAAGGGGGCGTCACCCTCGTGGCTGAGGCTGCCTTCCAAGACCGGCTGTGGCGTCCGGGGCTGGAACCCCTCACGGCCATGGCTGACATCCGCGTCATCCGGTGCGCTACCCCCGCCTCGACCATCGTCGACCGGATCACCGAGCGCGCGCACACAGACAGCCACCGAGTCGCCCACGGTGACGCCGCCCTCCTCGCCGATATGGAGGCCGGCACGTACGACCCCGACCAGTTCGTTCCCATCAGCCTCGACGTGCCGACGCTGGTGGTGGACACATCCGACGGCTACAACCCGGGAACCGCTGAGATCAACGAGTTCCTCCTCAGACCTCGGTAGAGGCAGGCCCCCCAGTACTGTCCCGCCGCCTGCCAGCGACACGCGACCGGGGCGCCCTCGTCCACTTCGACGAGGACGGTTTGCACGTGTCGGGCGGCGACTGAATCGCCGGCGGCACGTTCGCGGTGGCCGGGGACCGGATCGAGGCCGCCACAATGGTCATGGCCGCCGCCGCGACCGGAGGCACCGTCCACCTCGACAACATCACCGCCGCCGACTTCCCCGACGGTCTCACCCGCGCCCTCGCCGAAGCCGGCATCATCCGGGCCGACGATCCGAGCGGTGGTGTGCGGACGCACCTCTACGGGCAGCTTCAGGCTCTTGAGGCAGCGACCGGCCCGCACCCGGGACTGCCGACCGACACCGCACCGCAGCTGGCCGCGATGCTCACCCGAGCCGAGGGCACCTCGTTGATCGGCGAGCGCGTCTACCCCCGTCGTGACACCCACGTTCAGGGGCTGCCTTCCTTCGGCGCCGAAATCACCGCCACCGGTCCTATCCTCCGCGTCCGCGGGCCGGCCCGGCTCCACGGCGCTGAGGTGGAGGCCGCGGACATCCGTGCGGTGACCGCGCTGCTGATCGCCGCACTCGCCGCCGACGGCACCTCTACGATCCGAGGGATGTTCCATCTCCGGCGCGGCTACGGCTACCTGCTGCCCAATCTGGCCACGCTGGGAGCCGAGATCACCACCATCCCCGGAGGCCCCTGATGCCCGCCCCGTTCACTGCCGATGACACCACCCGCCTCGGGGACACGTTCGCCCAGGTCGTCGCCGACGGCGCGGCCCCCGGCGGCGTCATCGCCTACGGCACCACCAGCGCCGACCCCCGGTTCCTCATGGCCGGCACGGTAGCCCCGGAGTGCGGCGAGAGCGAACCCGGGCCGGACACGCTGTACGACATCGCCTCGCTGACGAAGGTCGTCGCCACCTGGCCTCTGATCGGGCAGGCCCTGGACGCCGGGCTGCTCGACCTCGACGCCCCGATCCGCGACTTCCTGCCCCCGATGAACAGCGAGACCCCCAGCGGCGAGGCGACCGTCCGCCAGCTGATCGCGCACACCTCCGGGCTGCGCGCCTCCACCCGCCTCGACCTCTACCGCGGCGCCGACCTGCCCCTGCACGAACTCCTCTGCCGCGAACCGCTGGAAGACGCCCCCGGCCAGCACCGATACATCAACCGCGGCTACATCCTGCTCGGCCTGGCCCTCGCCCACGTCTACGGCCACCCCCTCGAACTGCTCGGCGATGCCCTGTGGAAGACGCTCGGCATGGACTCCACGGTGTACGGACCCGTCAGCCGCACCCCGCAGGTCGCCCCGACCGAGCTGCGCATCCCCGGCGCCCCGCGGATCTGGGGAGCCCCGCACGACGACAACGCCAGCCTGCTCGGCGGCATCGCCGGCCACGCCGGTGTCTTCTCCACCCCCACCGACCTGGCCGTATACGTCAGCAGGCTCCTGACCGCGCACGCGGACGGAGACAAGCACGGCCTGGGTGAATGGCTGCACGCCAGCCTGGTCCCCCAAGCTCCGATCGAGCCCGGCCTGGACCGCGGGCTGTCCTGGATCCTCGCCGCTGGCGGACGCGTGGCGTACCACCACGGGTTCACCGGCACGAGCCTCTACCTCGCACCGGACACCGGCCGCTACCTGGTGATCTGCACAAACGCCATCTACGGCGGCAACGCCCGCGCCAAGATCGCCCCACTGCGGGAACTCGCACTCAAGACCATCTCCGCCACCTGACGAACGGAGGCACCCTATGGGTGAGCTGCTGGCCGACCACACCACCCTCCGCCTCGGCGGACCCGCCGACCGGTTCCTCACCCACACCGACCCCGCCTCCTGGCCCGACCTCGCCCACACCGCAGCCGGCGACGCGGCGCCGTTCGTGCTCGACGGCGGCAGCAACACCCTCGCCGCTGACACCGGCTATCCCGGGACCGTGATCCGCATGGACACCCGCGGCGTCGCCGTGCGCCCGCTCGGCGGCGACCTCGTGGAGGTCATCGTCCGGGCGGGAGAGCCGCTCGGCTCGCTCGTCGCCTTCACCGTCGCCGAGGGCCTGTCCGGCATCGAGTACCTCGGCGGGATCCCGGGTACCACCGGAGCCGCACCGGCGTCACCTCGGACCGCCTCAGCTAGATCTCGCGATCACCGAACCGGCAGCAGTGGCAGCCCATGGCCGACAAGTCGCCTCTGACAGCACTTTCTGCTAGGTCGGCGCGGGCCGCGGCGTCAAGATTCGCGCCCCTCCCGTGCGCCACGGGCTGCGTCGGCGAGGAAATCCGTGGTGAAGGACAGCAGTGGGCCGGTTTCCCCGTAGGAGGCTTTCCACCATATGAAGGTGACCGGGTCGAGGATCTGGCACACCAGCAGCGCATCCCAGTCGGCGGCGGCCCGGCATTTCTGCAATTGGTGGGCCTCATGCGGGAAGTCTCCAGTACGCCGCACCCGGCCCACCCACAGCACCACTTCCCGTACGGAATCGTCGCCGCCTGCATCCAACAGATGCAGCGCGCGCTCAGTGTCGGTCAGGTTGGCCGCGTCGATCATGTCGACCAGGCTGGTCAGGCCCCCGCTGGGCTTGTTCCCCGGCTTATAGCCCTGTACTTCCAGAATCTCGCGGAGGCGTCTCGCGGAAGTGACGGAGGCGAGGAGGGCATCCTCCAGGGCCTTTTGATCTAGCTCGACGAGGGGCGTGCCCATGGAGGCGGACATGATTCGGAAGGCTTCGCGGAGGCCGGTGTTCGGCGAACGCGGGGCGGGCTTCGCCTTGGCGGATTCCTGCACGTCCTTTATGAAGGTGTCGATCTCTGCCTGGCTGATTCCGTGGGAGCGGGCAACGTGGGCGACCATCGCCATCACCGGCTCGTGGGCGAGGGAGAGTAACGCCTCGATGGACTTACCTGCTTGGTGGTTGATCTTGGGGATCGGAGGCCCGTACTCGCGCCTCTTCAAATTCTCGACGCCTTCGCGGACTGCAACCCGGATCTCCCGGGTGGCGAAAGGATCCGGATTCATCGCCAGCAGTCTCCACCCCAGCACCGGGCACAGATGGCCGCCCGAGCGGGCTATAGCGCAGACCTTTGCGGCAGTGACCGCGTTATCGATCTCTTCGGCCGTGGCGTCTACAGGCAGGCGCGGGATGAAGCGCGCCTCGTAGTCCCGAAGAAGGCGCCGGTCGTTGTAGACGTTCGGACCGCAGCCAGCGTCATTGAGGGCCTGCCGGACGGGACCAAGCGTGGTGGGCGGCTTGTTGTTGCGGCTCATGCCCCGACGCTAGGCGCAGCCGCCGGTGCGGGGTCCAGTTTTCCGCTGATTTTCATTCCGGCATCCGCGGTCCCATGGGTTCCCGACAACGCAGAAGGGAGCACCGGAATGCCGGAGTACGAGCAGGAGCAGGAGCGCGAGCAGGAGAAGAGCCGCAGCCGGGCCGTGTGGCGGAAGGTCGCGCTGCGGCTGGCAGTGCGGGCGGTGGTGGAGCTGGTGTTCTGGTACATGCGGGACATGTGAGCCGTCCGTGTGCCGTTGCTGAGATCTGACTAGGACCCCAGCAACATCTGGGGGCGGTGCGGTGCACCATGATGGCCGCGATGGCCGGCGACACGGACTACTGAACCACGTCGCTGCCCATCGCCGTCCCGTCCGGGTTTCACTCCTTCCAGGGCCCGGTGGCGGGCAAGGCGGCCATCCGGCTCTGGCGCCCCTCGACCGGGCCAGCAACCCCGAGGCCGCGCCGTTGCATCTGCGCCACGCGATTTCCGCCGCCCACCGCCACCACCATTTTCAGCTGGACTGGCAGGCAAGTCCCGACCCACCAAGGTTCACCTGGCGCGTACTTCTGCACTGGTTCCAGCTGACGAGAAGTACACGGATGACCAGCGCGCCAACGCCTACGAGGTCGTCATCACCCGGCATCTCCACGACGCCGAGCCCGTTCACTACCTTGCCCTGAGCGAGGACGACCTACCTGGCCTGAAACGCGAACGGCACCACCGGAACCTGAGCACATCCGGCCCCCCCGGCCGGCCTGGTGCGTTACGTTGGGCGCGGCGCAGGACATGCACGCGTCGAGACCGCCGGGTACCGCGCCCACGCCGCACCTCCCGGCACAGGGTCGGAGGCTCGCCGGATATGGTCTGGCACCCGGACAAATGTCTGGCGAGGGCCCATGCTGCTTCGCTCTGCCCAGACACGGACTTCAGGGCGGGACGGCGTGGGGACCCCGCCTTCAGGGGAGTCGGTCATGACCAAACGCGGGAGCAACGACCGCAAAGCCAAGGCGCGCAGCATCGCTCGGGAACACGGCGTCCGCGTCACCGAAGCGCATTCCCGCCTCCTCCGGGCGAAGAATCGAAGCGAGCCCGCACCGTCTGTGACTGAGGATGAACACGCAGGTCGTCATGTCCCCCACGAGCTGCGGATCCACCGTACGGTCGGCGGCGGGCTCACGGAGGTTCTCGACGCGGAGGCTGCCGCTCACGCGGTTTGGTGGGACCGTACCGGCAGTCTGACTGCCGGCTGCCGATGCGGCTGGGTCAACCCTCACCTTGGGCCGAGCTTCCCGACCGTACCGGCTGGCCGCGGCCCGGACACACGGGAACAGACGCACTGGCGCTGGTACCACTTGGCAGCCTGGGCCGAGCACGCAGCCGACGCGGAGGAGGAACCACCGTTGGCCGAGTACGTCCAGGACCCAAGCATCTCGATCAATAACCTGACCCGCGAGGTCATTTGCGAGCTGCGGCTGCTTCTTCATCATGCCCAGGACGACCGCGAAACCGTAGCGACCGACTACGCCGCCGTGGAGGCAGTCCTGCGCACCATGCGTATCCGCAACGCCCATACGCGGGCTCAGGGATCCGGCGGAATTACGCCGGTAGGTCCACCGGATCACAGGGTGACTGCCTCTCGGGGGATGCCGGCGAGCCTGGAAGTCCTCCTACGTCGTACCGATTCGGGTCACGGCGGTGGCCGCGGGGAGCTCCTCGCCGTCGAACTCGCGGCGGCGGAGCTCCGCCGCCTGGTGCTGCACGAACCCGAGCTCGCTACCGTCGCGAGCAGCCCGACGGTGTTGGAGTCCTGAGCCCCTGGCGCGCCGCCGGGCAAGCCCAACCCACCTGCGCGGCGGGCCGGAGGACCGTGTGCGGGTCTAGGGTGACACCTCGTGACGATTCTGATCGTGGGTGCCTCCGGGTTCCTCGGGACCGAACTGGTCCGACAAGCCGTCCTGTCCGGGCACACGACAGCCGGGACCTACGCCACCAGACCAGGGACCGTTCCGGAGGCGACCTGGCACGCTCTGGACCTGCGCGATGCCGACAACATCGAAGCGGTCGTGGCCGAGACCAGGCCCCGCGTCATCATCAACGCATCGAGCGGCGGCGCGCGCTGGACAGTCACGGCCGAAGGACCGGTCCGTCTGGCCATGGCGGCGGCGAAGACCGGGAGCCGGATGATCCAGGTTTCCTCCGACGCCGTGTTCTCCGGCTCCGCCGCCGTGCCCTACGACGAGTCGAGTCTGCCCGACCCCGTCACCCCATACGGGGCGGCGAAGGCGGCCGCCGAGACCGGAGTACTCCTCGTTCATCCGGACGCCGTGGTGGCCCGAACCTCTCTGATCATCGGCGACGGCCAGTCCGAGCACGAACGTGCCGTCCACGGCCTTGTCGCTGGAACCCGCGAAGGAGTCCTGTTCACCGACGACGTGCGCTGCCCCGTCCACGTGAGCGACCTGGCGGCAGCCCTCTTGGAGCTCGCCACGGCGGACACCACAGGCGTCCATCATCTCGGCGGCGCCGAGGCGTTGAGCCGGTACGACCTGGGCTTGCTCATCGCCAGACGCGACGGACTGGATGCCTCCCCGCTCCACAAAGGGCTGCGGGCCGACAGCACGCTCCCCGGAGGCATCGAGATCCGTCTCGACAGCCGCGCCACGCAGAGGAGACTGCAGTCCACGCTCCGAGGCGCCCGCGAGTTCCTGCCCCCACGAGGCGAGACCCCGAAGGTCAAATAGTCCCGGAAACGGAGTCCTACTCGAGGAGGTCTGATGGTCGGTTCAGTGCATGCGGCTGTGGACTTGCGCCACGTGCCCGCTGACCCGGTTCTGGTCCGGGTGGAGCAGGGCCTGAACGTACGCCTGCACCGGGACACCTTGGTGCGCAAGCGCCGCTCCCTCGGAGCCCGTACAGAGCGGGGGACCTGGGTACGGATCGAGCGCCGTGCCTTCGAGCGGATCGGCCAACAAGGATGGAACGGCACCGAGGCCGCCGCGGTGCTGCTCGGGGTCGTAATGCCCCGGTGGTACCAGGGCGTGACGTGGCGCGAGGCAGACGAGCCGGTGATGTGGCGGGCCGACGAGCTGGAGCTGGTCACCTCGCAGCCGGTCGGCACGGGCGCTCGCGTACGTGAGGACCCTGGTCTGCCCGAAGCCTGGTGGGCGGGGCTGAACGGCTCTCTCGATGCCCTGTCCTCGCAGCACACATACCGGATCGCGACACCGGACACGGAGCGGATCACGCAGGAGCTCGTCACCGGGAAACTGGGCGAGGTGTTCCCCGCGGTCACGGACACCAGGGTCGGGAAGTGGGTTCCGGCCCACGGGGATCTGACGTGGGCGAATGTGATGGGGCCCGGGTTCTGCCTCATCGACTGGGAGGACTGGGGCATGGCTCCCCGCGGCCTGGACGCCGTAACGCTCTGGGGGAACGCGCTGGCCGTCCCCGGCCTCGCCGCCCGGGTCTACCACGAGCGGCAACGGGATTTGGAGAGCCGGGACGGCAAGCTCATGGCCCTGTACTTCCTGTCCAAGATCGTGGGGCCCCATGCCCGCGAGGACGATCCCCTGCTGGTGCCGGCTCGGAGGGAAGCAGCGCGGTTGGCAGCCGACCTTCAGACCTGATTCCGTTCCCACAGCCCGCACACGTGCGGATCAGCGCGGCTGTCCGGGCCCCTCTCCCCTGCCTGCTCCGCACGCAGCGACGACTCCCCGCAGTTCCTAGGAGGGTGGCGGCTTGCGGTGACGTCCAGTCGGCTTCGGCAAGGGCCGCCCCGGCACCCCGGGCTCGGGCCCGGGCTGGACGATCCCGTGAAGTAGACGCTGCGCGGCGGCGTAGTCGTCGACGACCGCCTCGGCAGCCCACTCGTAGCCCGTCCAGCGCATCAGGAACCTCGGTGCCTTCGGATTCACATGGGCACCACGACCGGGCGGCCCGTCCATCGGGAGGGCGCGCAGCTCCCCGATCCGGGCCTCCCGCCGGGCGAGGTACCGCTTGGCCCAGTCGTCAAAGGGTTCGTCTTCACTCACAGCCGGCAGCTTTCCCCTTGTTGCATCTACTGCAATTCATCCTGGTTCGTCAGGCTACTGAGGTCGGTGTTGGCGCCGCAGAGGATCACGGCGACCCTTTCGCCGTTGCCGGGCCGGTAGCTGCGGCATGGCACGAAGGGATCGCCGGGCTGCGGCAGGGCGTTCCACCGGGTGTCGTACCTCGGCTCCGCGAGGAGAGCCGCCAGTCCGGTGGCAGCCGCGTGCTCGACGGCGATACGGCGGTGGTCCCACAGGGCCTGGCGCGCCTTGATGATGTCGCTGTCCGGCACGAGGACTGAGTGCACGCGGTCCTGCTGGGCGGCGTGCAGGGCCATGCCTGAGGTGCGGCGGGCTCCCAGTGAGTCGGCAGCGATCGAGTCGACGGGTACGTCGACAGGCTCGCCGGCTTCGAGTGCGGCGTTCAGCGCCCGGCAGTTCTCCGGTTCCACGGCGACGACCCGTACGCCGTGGTGCTGGGCGGCGGTGGCCACTCCGGCGAACAGGCCGCCGCCGCCGACCGCGACGACCACGGTGTCCAGGCCGGGAATCTGCTGGCGGATCTCCTCCAGCAGGGTTCCTGCTCCCGCGGCGATGAGGGGGTGGTCGTAGGCGTGGCTGGCCAGCGCGCCGGTCGCGCCCGCGAAGTTCTCGCATGCGCCGAGGGCCTCGGCGTACTCGGCGCCCACGAGGCGTACGTCCGCGTTGTACTTGCGCAGCCTGGCGACCTTGACCGGCGGCGCGGTCTCGGGCAGGAACACCGTGGCTCTGACGCCCTGCTGCTGGGCGGCCCACGCGCAGGCGAGCCCCGCGTTCCCGCCGGAGGCGATGGTCACTCCGGCGTCCGGCAGGGTGCCGGCCTCGCGGTGGGCGGCGAGGAAGTTCTGCGCGCCGCGGGCCTTGAAACTGCCGGTGTGCTGCATGTGCTCCAGCGCGAGCCACACCTCGCAGGGCTTCTGCGGGCCCTCGTCCAGGGGGTCCGGGTGGGCGGTGCGGATCGCGCCGGGGTCCACGCGGGAGAGAGCTACGGGCCGGATACGGCCGACGATCCGGTCGGCCGCTGCCTTGATGTCGCCGTACGAGAGCTGTTGCATTTCGCTACTCCTGAAGGGTGAGGGCTAGGACCAGGTGATGAGCTGGCCGGTGGTGGTGAGGGCGAGGAAGTAAGCGAGGGCGATCCGGCGTTGGCCCGGGTTCGCCTGGACCTCGTGGAAATGCGCCGGGTTGAACAGGAGCGCTCCTCCGAGCTGCGGCCGCAGGCTGACCTGCTGGCAGTGCTCGACTGTCTTGGACCGGTAGCCGTAGGAGTAGCGGTGCTGCTCATCGGCGGGATCCCAGCGGTGGCGCCAGAGCGTGGTGGCGCCGCCCGTCTCGGGGACGGCGGCCCAGACGTTGAAGGCGAGCTGGGCGACGGTCTCCTGGTCGAAGAGGCGGCAGGGGAACTCGCGCCGTACGTCGTCGTAGTGGAGGAGGGCGCCTTCGTTGATCTCGCGCAGGGTGCCGGCGAAGACCGGCCGGCCGCCGATGGTGGCGGGAGAGATCGCGCTGCCCCAGGCCGTACCGAGGCGGGCCAGCGATAACGCGACCGGATCGGGGCGCAGTCGGGCTCTCTGCCAGGAGACCCGCGCGGCCTCGGCGTCACGCCAGTAACGCTCGGCATCCAGTCCTCCCGCGGCGGTGCGGTAGTCGTTGAGGGACGGGCCGAACCGGACGATCGGGGTCGGTACGCGCTCCAGGTCGTAGGCGGCGGTGGGCAGCCGCTCCAGGGCGGCCAGGGTGTCGGCGCAGGTCTGCTCATCGAGGAAGCGCGGGACGGTGACGGCGGCGGCGGTCGCGCCAATGAGGTGGGCCAGGTGTCGCTCGGTGAAGCCGCCTGGGGCGTCCGTGGGGGTGAACAGGGGGTCCAGCGCCGTGCGGGGCATACCGCCTCCGTAACGAGGGATGAGCCTTCCGTAACCGATACGACGTACCGTACGCTGACCCGCATGCCTAGGCAATCCGTGTCCCTGGAACTGGCCACACCCGAACTCATTGCCGAAACGGCCCTGTTGATGGTTGATCAGGACGGCTGTGAAGCTCTGACCTTCAGGACCCTCGCCGCGCGGCTCGGCATCGGCCACGCGACCCTCCAACGCCGGTGTACCGACATGGCCGGCCTCCTCGACATGTGCGCCGACCACCTCGCCGCCGGCCTGCCCGACATCCCCGCCGGCACCGACTGGGCCGCCGCCACCGAGGCCCGCTTCCGCCGGCTCTACGAGCTCCTCACCGACCACCCGGGCCTCGTCGCCCTGCGCGGTGCGCGGCCCTGGCTCGGCCGCCAGCTGCTCAAGCGCCTGGTGGAGCCCCAGCTCGCTGCCTCCCTCGCGGCCGGCATGACCCCGCAGGAGGCGATCTCCTGCTACCGCCGGATGTACCTCCTGACCTTGGGCAGTGCCAGCTTCGTGGACCATCGCAACCCGAAGGGCGCCCAGGCCGCCACGCGAACCGCGCTGGCCGCGCTCGACCCCGAAGAGTTCCCCGTCCTTACCGGCCACCTCGCCGTCATCGTCTCCGCCGTAGTCGACCACGAGGTCTACTACCAGGCACTTCGCCACCTCATCCATGTCGCCAACCCCACCAAACCAGGTCTATAGCGACACGCTCGGCGACCATCGAGCCCGCACCGGCCTCGCCGGCCACAGGCTCACCCCCGCCTTCGACCGCGCCAGGACGTGCGCCGACGCGAGAAGGAGCCGCACATGCATACGGACCCTCAGCACCGGCATGCCATCTCCGCGGGACCGAGGCCGCCCAGGTTCGTCGTCGTCGACGGCCTGCGGGCCTCGGGGAAGAGCACCGTGGCCCCGGTCCTCGCCGAGTTGCTCGGCGCGGAGTTCATCGCGCCGGAGGGCCCCGGATTCGACGTCCTGCGCCGGCACACCGACACCACGACGAACGTGAACGCCCGCCTCCACCTGTGGATGTCCGAGAACTACGCGCGCTCGGACCGGGCCCGGCAGATCCTCGAATCGGGCCGCAGCGTGGTGACCGAAAGCTACTTCCACCGGACCCTCGCCACCCACGCCGCAACCGGCGCCCGGCACCTTCCCGCAGTGGACTGGCAGACCGCCCTGGTCCCACACGCCACGTACTTCCTACGGGTCGAGCCGGCCACCCGCCTCGCACGCATGGCCGCGCGCGGCCGGGCCGACCGCACCGGGTACTGGTCCCGGCTCGAGGAGGCCAACCTGCATCTGACCCAAGCCGTCTACGACGGCTTCGACCTCACCCCCGTCGACATCGGCTCCGCCCGGGCCGGCGACATCGCGCAGCGGATCGCCGATCTCGAGAACGCGGCCACCCGCATCCCCCGGCAGCCGACCGGTAGTCCGCTGCCGGATGGCGCCCGGCACGACCCGACCCACCGAGAGGACAGTAAATGACCACGGCTGTAACCGAGTTCGAAGTCAAGGCGCTGGGGATCGTTCCCGCCGACATCGCCGCCCGCATCGAGAAGGCGGGGGGCACCCATATCACCGACCGGCGCATGCGCCGCTACGTCTACGACACGGTGCCGGCCGTCGTGGGCAAGTGGGTCCGCCTGCGGGACACCGGCACCGAGGTCACCTTGTGCGTGAAGGAGATCCACTCCGATCAGGTGGACGGCACCCGTGAGACCGAGGTTGGTGTTGCCGACTTCGGTCTCGCCCACGCCGCCCTCACCGCCAGCGGCCTGATCGCCCGCTCCTACCAGGAGAACCGGCGCTCCTCCTGGCTCCTCGACGGCGTCCGACTCGAACTCGACCACTGGCCCCTGATCCCCCCGTACCTGGAGATCGAGGCGGACACCGAGGCCGAGGTGTGGGCCATGGCCGACCGACTCGGCCTGGACCGCACCAGCCTCACCGCCGAGAACACGACCGCCGTCTACCGCCGGTACGGCATCGACCTGGAGGCGGTGGCCGACCTCCGTTTCCCCGCCTGACCCAGCGCACCACCCCCTTGAGCTGTGCGGCCGGGAGCCATCCGGCCGCGCGGAAGGAAGGTCGCGACATGCTCATGCACAAGGTGCCCGTCGAAATACGCCCCGACGAGACCGGCCGCGTCAAGATCACCGACGAATGCGGGCTGGCCTGCACGTTCTGCCACAACGAGGGAACCGCCGTCACCGCCGACAACCGGAACGTCGAACCCGGGCAGTACACCGGAACGGCCGGCAGGACCGGCCGGGTCTCGATCTACATCGCCACCAACGGAGCGCAGTTCCTCTCCGCCCGCATCGAGCCCGGCCCCGAGTTCGCTCTCGCGCTGGCCGCGCTCCGCGGCAGCATCACCACCCGGGAGATCCACTTCACGGGCGGCGAACCGACCCTCCATCCCCGCCTGCCCGCCCTGGTCCAACAGGTCCGGGACATGGGGTTCACCGTGGGCCTGACCTCCAACGGCGAGAACGGCGCCGCCGTCCTGGAGGAGTGCGCGGGAGCCGGCCTGGACCGCGTCAACCTCTCGGTCTTCGGGACCACCGCGGTGGAACTCGCTGCTGTGCAGGCCCCGCGCTTCGCCTCGGTCGGTCTCGCGGAGGCGAAGATCGCTGCCCTGGCGGCAACGATCGAGACCGGACTCCGCAGCGGCATCAAGGTCTCCGCGAACCTCGTCGTCAGCGACTCCACCCAGATCCCCCGCGCCCTGCGCATCGTCGAGGAGTACGGCCGCGACGTGACCATACGCTTCCTGGTCAACCTGGAGACCGAGGACCACTCCCGGACGGCCATCAGGGAGGCCCTGGCCATCCTCGACGCGGTACCCGTCCGCCACATCATCACCGCCGGCACCTCCGACGAGCGGACCCGGTACCAGCTACCCGGCGGCCGGACCGTCTACGCCAAGAACATCCGCCCGGTCCGGCTTCCCGAGACCTGCTCCGGATGCCGCTTCAACAACGCCACCGACTGCGCCGAGGGGTACTACGGAGTCCGTATGTACCGGGCCCAGGACGGCCCGTACATGATCGGCGTCTGCATCCGACGCATGGACATCTGCGTACCTATCGGCGAGTTCGCGATGAGCCGGCGCGCCAGGGAGATCCAGGCCTTCCGAGACGACGAGACCGCACGCCTCACCGCCCAGTACCCACAGCTGATACCGGCTTGAGCCTGGTTGCATGCGGGGGCACAGTGCTGGGGAATACCGTCGAGATCCTCCCCAGCGCCCATCGCGCTGGGTCCTGGGTAGCCGGCGGCACCCTGGTCTAGGTACGTAACCTGAACCTGGTCGCCTGCCTGGACGTCTGCGCCCGCTCGGTCGCTGGTGGTGGGGGCCGGGCAAGCTATGCGGCCCCCACCACCAGCCCTCCGACACCATCCCGGCCTTCCACAATCGGCCGACGTGGGGCGACGGGAGCAAGAGCAGTAGCCCACCACGCATCGGGGCGGTCCCGCCAGGAGCTCCCGGCCGCCCGCCCCCACACAAGGAGCATGATGGCTATCCGCACCTTCGGCCTCACGACCATCGCCCTGCCTGACCTGGATGAGCCCGGCCTCTACCTGAGTAACGTCGATAGCCTCGACAGCACCCGCGGCAGCGTCCAGGACTTCGCGTACGGCAACGCCGACCTGCGCTCCCTCGACCTCGCGGAAACCCAGCTCATCAGCGGCCGGATCACCGGCATCCACGCGCAGCGCACCGAGCTGGAGTCGGTCAACCTCCACGGCGTGGAGATCACCAGCAGCGACCTCGGCTCAGCACGCTGGGCCGAGAGCAAACTGACCCGAGTCCACGTCCGCGACACCAAGCTAATGGGTGCCGCCCTGGACGGCCTGGTCCTCGACGACGTCCTGTTCGAGGGCTGCAAGTTCGACTACGCCACCTTCGACAAGGTCCGCGCCACCGGCCCCGTCGCCTTCATCGGTTGCGTCCTCACCGAGGCCACGTTCACCGACTGCGACCTGTCCGACGTCGTGTTCTCCGACTGCCAGCTCAGGCTCACCGAGTTCGGCGCCGGCCGCTACCGGGACACCGACCTACGCGAGAACGACCTCTCCCAGATCCGCGGCGTCGCCCACCTGGCGAAGGTCCGCATCGACCCCGGCCAGCAGGCCCACCTCGCCGAGGCCCTCGTGAACGAACTCGACATCACCGTCGGGGACGACTGACCTGGAGGACCCTAGTGACGTGCAGGGGCACGGCGCGTGTTCTCTCCGAGCTGGAGCTCGGAGCGACCCCAGCAGCAAGTTCACGCGTCGTAGTCGCGGCACAATTCAGTGATCAGAACGCCGTGCCGGTTTCGCTGCGGGGGTCGCCGACGGGGTGCCGCCCGTCGTAGAGCCCGGCGCGAGCTGCGCGGCGCCAGGGGCGTGCGTAGCGAACCGCGACGTCGACGTCTGGATCCTTCGAGTCGAGGTCAATCTCCGCGATAGCCAGGGCCGGACGGCCGTCTGCGGGACAGCGCGCCAGCCATCGCCCACCGGGCCCTACGATCCCGGACGGCGCCGTTGCGCTGAACTGCGCGGGAACGGAGTAGCCCAGCCAGTAGTTGTAGAGCGTCCCGTACGCCTGCGCGACTCGGGCTCGGGGACCGTCGTCAACCATCACCGACAGCAGGACGCAGTCGACGTCCAGTCGTTCGTACTCGGCGAAGAGCTCCGGGAAGTTGGCCTCGACGCAGAGCGCGCAGCCGATGCGGATGCCGTCCACTTCGAAAACGAGCGGTTCCCGTCCGGGGGCGTAGAGGAAGGAGACCTCGGTGTGCGACAGGAAGCGCTTGTCGTACCGTGCGACGAGGCGGCCACGGTCGGAGACGATGTAGAGGCTGTTGTGCGGCCGGTTTGGGGGCGTCAGCGGGTGAATCGATCCGAACACCGTCCACAGGCCGAGCTCCCCTGCCAGCTCGGCGATCGACTTCGCTTCCTCGCGCAGCACATCCCACGCGGCATGGCTCCAGTCGGCCGGAACCAGCTCGCCGGCAGGCCCCGACGCCATCACGTGCTTGCTCGGGTAGACGATCGCGCCCTCTGGGAACTGCACCAATCTCGCGCCCGCCCGGGCAGCCTCGGCCATCAGGTCCCGGATCTCCTGCCCAGCCACCCGCAGCGCACTGGGCTCCGTTGGGTCTTCCGGCACAGTGCTCTGCGCGACCGCCAACCGCAATGTCCTCGCCACGCCCTGGACCGTACGGCACGGCCAGATCCACAGCCATCCCTCTCACGGTCCCGGGCCGGCCCTGGCTGGATGCGAGCGGTCGTCCGTCCTGCGCCGCAGCGGGCAGCCATGGTGGACGTGCTCGTCCCGCAACGCCGCGCGGGTCTCTTTCGCGGCTTGCAGTCCGCGGGACGGCCGCCCTCCCGCCCCATTCACCTTGACGAGCGGTAACAAGCCCGGTCCCGCGCCTGCCACGGGCTTCGCCGTCCTCAGCGTGTCCGACGGGCGAGAGTTCACCGCCAAGGCACGGATGTTCGATCACGCACATCCGCCGGATCAAGCCAGGCCGCGTGAAGAGGTAGACGCTAGCCATTTCGTGGACCACATCGCTCATGGATCAATTCGGGACGCAAGTACCGTCAGAAGATGGGGGTATGAGGAAGTGGACCTCCCGGGTGCCCGCCATCACAGAATGGCGCCAGCACGGAAGCGACCTTAAGCAGCCGACGAATTGAACCCACTCGGGAATCCAGACGGCCTACTATCCCAGCACTTGAAAAGCAATTCCACCCAGCGATAGGAAGCTCGCGCCCCAACCGGGCTAGGAGCGGGCGGGCAACTCAACCCTACCCATGGTGCGCACCGGGGTTATCTCCAGGACGACCCGCTCGGGGTCCGGCGCGGGCCGTCGTCCATAGCGATCCGCGTAACTGTTCACCGCACTGGAGACTTCTTCTTCCGCGGTTCGGACTTCCGCAACTCCCTCGATTGTCAGCCACCTTGGGCCTGCGACCTGCGACACAGCAACGCGCGCCTCACCTGGAAGCGCGGACAGAATGTTGGTGACCTTCACGCTGCTCTTTCGCGTAATGACGCGTGCGACACCCGCTCCATGGTCGTACGTCACACCGACTGGCACAACGTGTGGAGTTCCATCCGGACGCAATGTCGTCAGCGTGGCGAGGTGGTACTCGGACCAGAAGTCCACGAAAGCATCGGTCTTGTTGATCGCGGTAGCCATGCCGCCAGGTTAATTCACTTCCGCATTCAGATCACTGCGAGTTATGTCACGCGATCCAAGATCACTAATCGACGTCCTCCCCGGTGCCCGAAAAATGTCGTTTTGAGCGCACCCCGCCAACCCCTTTCATTTCAGATTCATAACGCCCGCAACGGAATGAATTCCTCGCGTACCTGACAAGGCTTCAGGATCATTCGGGCAGGTCAGGGGGCATGTGTGGCAATCCATGCCACCTTGAAACTTGATCACAGCGAGCCGTCTTGATCTTGCTTTGATTTTGCAGCGTCGCCGCGATAGCGGACTCGAAGATTTCCACGGCCGCCGCATGGCGTACGGTTCGATCAAGCAAGCGGAACCACAGGTTCAGGGGCGCCCCGCGCCCCCGGCCAACCCGCAACCCCATGGGACCCGTGCATCGCACCTCTCCCTGACAGGCGCGGAAGTGACCCGCCCTCAAAGCCGTTAGAGGATCACCACGAACGGCTCCGCTTGGAGGGCATCAAGGGCGCGCGGTCGACTAGCCGCACCCCTCCCCTCTACACAGCAGGACGATACCGAGCCGCACCCCCACCGCCGTGGCATCCGGCCCGCCTATCGAAATACGCACGATTTGGGTAGTGACCGGCCTCCGCCTTCGCAGGGCACGGCGGCCGGCACGCCGACCGACGAGGGACCTATGTGGTGGCGAACCGGGGAAACAGCGCTTCCCCACAGCAGATCTGATCGCCCGGCACGTGCCTGGCCTCTCCTCCGACTGGATACATCGCGTCCGCGAGGGCGTGCTGACCGACTGACAGACCGCCAACTGCGCAGGCGCGTACGGCGGGAGCTGCAGGAGCTCGGCATCCAGCCTCCCCTGAGCGTGGACGAGCTCCGGATGGCGCTCGCAGCTCAGCGCGGCCGTCCCATCGTGGTGCAGCAGAGAGCGCTGCCGATGCCCGGACCGCTGGGCTTCTGGATCGATCACAAGCTCGCCGACATCATCGTCGTTCAGGAACGCACCACGAAGCTCCACCAGGACCACATCGTCCTGCACGAGCTGTGCCATCTGAAGGCCGATGGCGCGGAGGCAACGCCCTGGGAGTCGCTCGTATCGGGCAGCGAAGCGGACGACGGGCATCAGCTCTTCCAGCGGTGTTCTTACGACGACACGGAGGAGTGCCGGGTGGAAAAGGCTGCCACGATCATCATGGAGTGGGCCTCCGTCCTGGAGCAAGTAGGGCCACCGCCCGCTGCCGATCCCTCCGTACGGCGCGTCAATCTGGCTCTGGGTGACCGGCAGGGGTGGCTGTGATGACCGTCCTCTTCCTTCTCGTCCTCGCCACTGCCGTGGCGTGGAAGGTGTACCAGCTCACGAAGGCCCCCCGCGACGGAGCCCTTCGGTCTGTGACGCTCTGCCTGGTGTGCGCCGCCCTCTCCTACCCGGTGGCCATGCCAGGAGGAGCGAGCGGCGTGGACACCGTCGCCGGCCACGGCGCGGCCAAGCTCGTACAGAACTTGCTGCTACTCGGCACGGTGTACTTCCTGATGTGCTTCTACCTGTACTCGTCGGCCGATCGGGTGACCAGCAGGCGGCGAGCACGCCGGGAGGCCGTCGTTGTCCTCGGTGTCGCGGTGGTCCTCGTCGCCGCGGCCACGACCGTGCCGCACGAGACCTTCGCCGGCAGCTTCTCGTCAGCGGACATGACCATCACCCAGCTCGCCGCCTTCTACGGCATTGCCGGCCTGTATCTCACGTACGCGCTGGGCGCGGCGGGCGTCTGGACCGTTCGCTATGCCCGGCTCTCTCCGCGCCCGCATTCCACAGGGCTGTGGATCACGGCGGTCGGGCTGCTGGCCATGGCCGCGGCCTGCGCGGTCCGCGCGGTCTTCGTCGCGACCCGCTGGCAGGGCGGCACCGTACCGAAGGGCCTGATGGCCTCGGTGGCGATGCTGCTGGTCGTCTCCATCCTCCTCTTCGTCGTAGGGGTCTCCTACTCCGGTGCCCGCAGCCGCCTCTCGGCCCTCCAGGTGTGGAGGCAGCACCGGCGCGGGTACCACCGGCTGGATGCGCTGTGGACTCTGCTCTCCGCCCGGTTCCCCGAGACGGTCCTCGCCTCGCGGTCGACGCTGCTCGAACGGTGGGGTGTGCGTGGCGTGCACCGCCTCTACCACCGCCGCGTGGTCGAGTGTCGGGACGGGCTGGTCCGCATCAGCCCGCTCATGGGCGACCTGACCCCCGAGGAGCTGATGTCCATGGACGCCAACGTCTTGGCCGACCGTCTCCGTACGGCAGCCGCTGCAGGCGTCCACACGCTCGAGGAAGCCCAGCCGGTGATCCCACTGGCCGTGCCCCGGACCGACAGCCGCGGCGCTGACGCCGCTCACCTCTTCGCCCTCTCCGACGCACTTCGCGCCGCCTGACCATCCCTCATGGAAAGAGACACCCCGATGCTGATCACAGCCGGCCGCATCCTGACCGGAGACGCCGAAGTAGCCGACGGAGCCGCGCTCGTACGGGACGGCATCATCACGGCCGTCGGACCGCGGGCAGACATCGAAGCACAGGCCGGCAGCGGTGAGCTGCGGCACGATTTCCCGGACTCCACCCTGCTGCCCGGCTTGATCGACGCCCACGTCCACCTCGTCTTCGACGCCGGCGCCGATCCCGTCGCCACCATGCAGGAAGCCAGCGACCAGGACCTGCTGGAGGGCATGCGCAAGCGCGCCGACCAGCTGCTGGCCACCGGCGTCACCACGGCCCGCGACCTCGGCGACCGGAGCGGCCTCGCCCTGCGCCTCGCCCAGGAGATCGCCGCTGGCAACTCGGCAGGCCCCCGCATCATCGGAGCCGGAGCACCCATCACCCCGCCCGGCGGCCACTGCTGGTTCCTCGGCGGCGAAGTCTCCGATGCCGAAGAAGCCCGCGCCCTGGTCCAGCGCAACGTGGCCGCCGGAGCCAAGGTCGTCAAGGTAATGGCCGGCGGCGGCGGACTCACCAAGGGCGGAGCGCCCAGCTGGAAGAGCCAATTCGGCGCGGAAGAACTCGCGGTCGTCGTGGAGGAGGCCCACCGAGCCGGCCTCAAGGTCGCCGCCCATGCGCACGGCACCGACGCCATCGCCGACGCGGTGACCGCCGGCGTCGACACCATCGAGCACTGCACCTGGATGACCGAGGACGGCTTCGACCTCCGCGAGGACGTCCTGGCGCAGATCATCGAGAAGGGCATCTACGTATGCCCGGCCGTCAGCCCGCACTGGCGGATGCTCCCGCGCTTCTTCGGCGAGGAGAAGGCAGCGGCCATGTTCGCGCTCGTACGGCAGATGGCCGAGGCCGGGGCCCGGCTGATCGCCGGCACCGACGCCGGTGTCCAGCGCGCCGGGTTCGACGGGATCGTCGGAGCCCTCGGCTTCTACGAGCACCTCGGTGTCTCCCGCGACCGAATCCTGGCCATGGCCACCACCGACGCCGCCGCAGCGCTCGGAGTCGGCAAGCAGACCGGCCGCGTCGCACCCGGCTACACCGCCGACCTCCTCGTGGTCGACGGCAACCCGCTCGAAGACCTGGCCGCACTCGGTGCGGTGCGCGCCGTGTTCGCCAACGGCCGCCAGCACCAAGCCGCGTAACCGGGCACACGAACGAGCGGGGCTCCGCCCGGCGCCACTAGGCGCCGGGCAGGCCCCGCTCTTCAATTTCCGCGACCATTTCATTGATCATGGCCATGACCTCGGTGGGCAGCCCCTCGGGCCCCATCTGTCGGCCTTTCAGGCCTCGAATGCTGCCGGACTTCACGTGCGCGAGGAGCGTCAGCCCCTCGGCCACCTGCTGCTTGACCACGTCGCGGCTGCGGAAGAAGAGGGCGCTGACACCGAACGCAGCGCTGAGACCCTCCAGGACAGGCGGAGACGCCTCGGTCACCTCGCCCGTGCGCAGGTCCGCCACACCGCCCGCGGAGATCACCCGCGCACCGACGTACTCGTTCACCGTGCGGGCGATGTCAGCATCCGAGGGCGGCACTTGGTCGTCGCCGGGGTTGTCCAGCAGATAGCGCATCTTGTCGGCAAGGCTCGTGGGCACTTCGGGGTGAGGCTCGGGCACCTCCACACCGAACGAGCGTTCCTGGGCTGCCATCAGCTGCTCGACGCTCACGCCGTACGCCTTGGCCAGCGGCTCGACATAGACACCCGAGAGCCGCCGCTTGGCCCGCTCCGCATTCGCGACGGGGCCGGCGGACTTGGTCCCCAGGAACTCCGGAACCTCGTTCTGGAAGAAGCCGGCATCGGCACGTAGATCGGCCAGGGTGGGCAGACCGTCGCGCGGGAACAGCTCGCCGAGCGACTGTCCCAGCGCGCGGGCGAGAGCCGGAAGCCTCTCCGGATCGGGGTGGCTCGTGCCCCGCTCCCACGCGGTCACGCTGGTCGCGTGGACTCCCACGGCGGTAGCCACGGCCTCCTGCGTCAGTTCGGCGGAGCGACGGAGCGCGCGTACACGCTGTCCATCGAAGATACGTGCCGGCATGCCCCTCCTCCCTTCCGCCCTGTCCGGGTTCACTGTATTCAGGAAACCTAGTTTTAGCCACTTGTGTGGTTCGCCGAACGCAGATAACTTCGACTCGACGAACGGTACCGGCCGCCGGCCAGGTCGCCTAGCCCTCGTGACTGTCTTGTCACCCGAGGGATCGGCGCTGGTCACGATGCATGTCGTGACCTGTGAGGAGTTCTAGAGCAATGTCTAGGTATTCCGGCAGGTTCTACGTATGTTCGTCGTCGCCCGCCGGTCACCAGGCCCGGCGGAGGACCCGGAGGGGGGACTGGATGCGCAGCGGATGGACCTTACGGGCTGGCTGAGCCCGGAAAAAGCGACGGCGCCCGAGAGCGGGAACTCTCAGACGCCGGACGCTTCTGGCAGCACAACCGCCCACGAATGAGCGGACAGCCACCCAACATCGCCAAACCGGACCTTCTCACGGGCACACCGGTACGGCGGGTCACACCAGAGGAGAGTGTCGCATGGCGACCGCCCCGCGCAAAAGACCGGAGCCTACGGCCGCCCCCGCAACCCGCGATCAGGGGGGTGACGCCTGATGGCCCGCATCCGCACGATCAAGCCTGAAATGTTCTGGTCGGAGGACCTCGCTGCGTGCGACATCACCGCGATGGTGACCTTCCAGGGACTGCTCACCCAGGCCGATGACAGCGGACGGTTCCTCGCCCACCCCGCGATCATCGCCGGATTCGTGTGGCCGCTGCGTATTGAGCACACCCCTGCCCATGTGGCCAGGGACCTCGACCAGCTGGCCGCCGTCGGCATCATCTGCCGCTACACCGGGTGCGACGACAAGGACTACTTGCACGTCGTGAAGTGGGAGAAGCACCAGAAGATCGACCGGCCCTCCGCGTCGCGCATGCCGCGGTGCCCCGTGCACCAGGCTCAGCGCATGTGCAGCGAGTGCGGTAGCGCGGCCTGCCCCGCCTCCCCCTCCCCCGCCCCTGCCAAGGCGTCGGCGCCGACCACGGCAGCCGGGCTTGGCGGTTGCGCCTCGCAGGATTCGACGAGTACTCGTCGAGTACTCGATCAGCCGGTTTCGCCCGATTCTGCGCCTGCGGCGAAGCCGGACCCCGCGCCCGTCGGCTTCGGTACGGCCCCGCGATCCGCTTCGAAGGTCCTCCAGGAGCCGCTTTCCGACCTGCCTGGAGAAACCGCAGGTCAGAAGGCTTTCGATGAGGGCTCGACACAAATGCGCGAGGGCTCGTTGTCTGGATCTAGGATCTTGGATCCTGGATCTGTACCTACGGGGCGCCAGGCGCCAGCGTCTGGCGGCGTCTCGGAGAAGGTGTCCGCCAAGGACCTGGTGGCCGAGTACGTGAAGGGCTGCAGGCAGAAGCCTCCGAGCGACACGCGCGGGCTGCTGGGCCGGAAGATCAAGATGCTCCTCGACGAGGACTTCGCGCCCAGCGACATCCGCGCCGCCATGGACCTGCTGCGGGACAAGGGCCTGCATCCGAGCGTGCTGCCCAGTCTGGTGAACCAGGTCGTCAACGCCTCACCGCAGCACGCAGGCGGTCCGCCGTCGTCCGCCTCCGGCGCGGGGCCATGGGCCAGCGCTGGGTCTGCCTACACGCCCTACTTCAACCCGGCGCCCGCGCCCACTACGTTCGGAGGCAGCCTGTGACCCGCGCCCGTCTCGCCGACCCGCAGCCCGCCGTCTCCGACCGCCTGCAGGCCCGCCTCGCTGCCCGCCTCGCTGCCCGCGGCATCGACCCGGCCGCCCCGGTCCTGGCGGACACTCCGGAGCCGATCCCGGCCCTGGAGGCAGCCCAGCGGCGCATCCCGTACGACTACCGGGACGCGTTCGCCGATCACCCGGCGGTCATGGCCTGGGTGCGGACCATCGCCGGGGCGGCGACCGCGCCGCACACCGATGACCACAACCCTCACTGGGGCAGTGGCGGGCGCCGGGTGATCGCCCGCGGGCCTTCGCTGCTGCTGTGGGGCAACACCGGTGCGGGCAAGACCCGTCAGGCGTACGGAGCGATCCGCTCGCTCACCGCCGCCGGGTGCGCGGTCCGCTGGCACGCCGTCAAGGCCGTCGACCTCTTCGGGCAGATGCGCCAGCGCAGCGGCGTGGACGTCGAGTGGCTGCTGCGCGATATCGCCCGGGTGCCGCTGCTGCTCCTGGACGACCTCGGCGCCGGCAAGTCGAGCGAGTGGAACGAGGAGATCACCTTCCGGCTGCTGGCCTGGCGCGGTGAGAATCACCTCCCGACGCTGGTCACCACCAACCTGGCGCCGATCCGCACCGAGCGTACGGACCCGCGGCAGCCGGTGCTGCGCGACAAGGTGGGCGACCGGATCCTCTCCCGGCTGTCTGGGATGTGCACCCCCGTCGAGTTCGACGGCCCGGACCGCCGCTTCCAGCGCGCCTGACCGGCCCCTTCTCCTCCCTCTCCCTTTCGGTGCGGCCTCGTAGCCGCTCCCCCTGCCCTGCCTCGCCGCCGAACCGCACCCACACCGCTTCACCGCTGGTGTGCCGCGCTGCCCGCCCGCTGGCCCATGAGGCGTACCCGGAGAACATCCCCATGCGCTACATCACCACCAACACCCCTCCCACAGACCTCCACGGCGTCGCCGATATCAGCTGGCACGCCCGAGCCGCCTGCAACGGAGTCGACCCTTCCACCGCGGACGAGCTGTTCTTCCACACGCCCAACGACGACTACGCCATTGCGGAGGCGAAGGAGATCTGCAGCTGGTGCCCGGTCCGCCGCGAATGCTTCGGCTACGCCCTGGACAACGAGGTCAAGGAGGGCGTCTGGGGCGGCCTGACGGAGAGCGAACGCCTGACCTGGCATGACCAGGTCGAGAACCGGCTGGACTACAGCCGGGTGAAGGCCGCGATCGAGGGCCGGGACGTCCAGCTGAGCCGACTGGAGCGCAGGACACTCACCCGCTACGCGAGCGCCCAGGGCTGGAGCCCGAACCGCCTCGCCCACACCCTCCAGATCGGTGTCGAGTGGGCCCGTGACCTGCTCCGGGTGGAAGCCCGCGCCATCGAAAACCGCGACCTCCACAACCTCGCCTCGGATCCCAATCCGACCGAGACCGCCCGGCAGGCCGCCCTCGACGGGCAGCAGCCCCCACGCTCCGGCCAAGCCCACGACGGTGACGGCCCCGAGCGCGACCGCAGCCTTCCCCGCAAGGACAGACGGGGCAAGGTCCTGGCGCAGAAGCCGAGGCCGGTGGCTCGCCACGTGCAGACCCAGGCCCTGATCAACAATCTCCGGACGGCAGTATGAGCACCCCCGGCACGGGCTCCAGGGCAACGAAGAGCACCGAGTCCGCCGAGCGGTTCACGCTCGCCGCCGCCGGAGCCGTCATCGCGGCGCTCACCGCCGCCGCCTTCTGGTTGAGTTACGCGCACCTGGCCGAGGTCGCCGGCCAGCACGGCCTGGCCAACTCGCCCGAGCGCCAGTGGGCCTGGCCGGGAACCTTGGATGCCTTCATCGTCATCGGTGAACTGCTGATGCTGCGGGCGGGGCTGCGCAAGGTCACCGACTGGTGGGCTGTGGCTCTCACCGCCATCGGATCGGTCGGCTCGATCGTGCTCAACGTCGCCGGCGTCAGCGGGACCGGCACCGACCCGGTCCCCGTGCTGGACTACGTGGTCGCCGCGGTCCCGCCCACCGCCGCCCTGCTGGCCTTCGGCGTGCTGATGCGACAGATTCACCAGCACGTCGCCGCACCCGCAGACGAAGCTCCGCTCCCCACGGAGGACGTCCCCGGGGGGGAGATGGCCGTCCGGACAACCAGTGGGGACCAGCCCTCCGCCCAGTCAGGGGACGGCAACGGGACCGCGGTCCCCGCCGGCGGGGACCATCGCGCGGAGGCACGTCCGGGTGGGGACCGGACGAGCACGGTCCCCGAGCACAGGCACGGTCCCCAACCGGTCCCCGCTGGCGCCGATACGCCGAAGGCAACGGGGACCGTCCCCGGCCCGGGGACCGGGGACCGCCAGAACCGGGACCGGCCAGGCACGGTCCCCACACCGAACCCCGGTCCCCACACGGTCCCCGTCCCGCCCGGGGACCGTCCTGAGGGGACCGACGGTCCCCAGCACGGGGACCGTCCCGGGACCGTCACCCCTGCGGGGACCAGCAACGAGCCCCGCACGGTCCCCAACCCGGTCCCCAACATCAAGTCCACCAGCGGGGACCGGCCGGGGCACGCGCCCGCAACGGTGCGGAACAACGGCATCAGCGGGGACCGCCCCCGCCACGACCGCACCTCCTCGATCCCGGGGACCGGGGACCGTCAGGGGACGGTCCCCGGGACCGAGACGGACGGTCCCCGTCCCCACCCCGCACCGGACGGGGACCAGGACAAGGCCGGGGACCGTGACGGGGACCGGGGCAACGCCGACCCCGAGGACCCGCCGGCGAACCCGCGCCGGGGACCGGTCCCCAAACCGAAGCGGGGGACGGGGAACCGCGTACCGGACGGGTCCCGCACCGGACGGGGACCGCGGTCCCGTCCCCGCCTCACCGAGGACGAGATCGTCGATCGGCTGCGTCCCCACGTGCGGACCGCGCTTGAACGGGACGGCAACGAAGCGGTCACCCGCGTGCAACTGCGAGCGATCATGCGCGCCCAGCAGATCCCCATCCGCAACGACCGCCTCACCCCAATCCTCGCCCGACTGCGCGACGACAACACCAAGACGAGGAGCCACCGATGAAGACCTGCCCCCGCTTCAGCCGCATCCGCGCCGACTTCGAGCGGGACATCCGCTACCTCGGCAACCACGCCACCCGCCACCAGGGCACCGCCCCGGCGAAGGCCAGCGCCCGGACCGCGCTCGGCACCAAGCAGCGCATGGCCAAAGCGCTCACACGGCACTACGAGCACTGCCTCGAATGCGGCTGAACCCCCATAACGGCAGACGGAGCGCCCCTGAGGCGCTCCACACGGCGGCCCGGGCTCCTTGCCGGGCCGCCTGCCGTTCCGGGCAGCAGGTTCCCGAGCACCACCGCCGATCCCCCGACCGAACCAGCATCACGAGGACCCGAACCCGATGGCGAACCCGCCGAATAGCGCGACCACCGACCCCGATCAGCCGGAAGACAACTCGACCTCGCGGCGAGCAAGTTGGGACGGAAGCGTAGCTTCCGTCAAACCCGCCCCCGAGGGGGCGGGAGCGGACCTGCACCAGGGGGCGCAGGTCCTTCTGGCTTCGACCGGGGGCGGATCGAAGCCTGAGCAGGAAGAGAAGCCGTCCGAGCGTCGCAGCCGCCGTGACCGCGCCGACCGCGCCCGACAGCGCCCGCGCCAGCCGCGAGAGAAGAAGCGCCTGCACCAGCCCAATACCCGTTTCAACGAAGAAGAGTTCTCGCTGATCAAGTCCGCCGCTGCCAGCTGTCATCTGTCCGTCGCCGGTTTCCTTGCCCGCGCCGCTCTCGCCGCTGCCCGTGACCTCGACCGCACCAGCGCCGAGATCGCCGACGAGCGCGAAGTGATCACCGCCCTGTTCGAGAGCCGGCGCAGGCTCGGCTGGGCCGGCAGCAACCTGAACCAGGTCTCCAAGGCCCTGAACTCAGGTGCTGACGTCCCCCAGCTCGACGCGACGCTCTCCGCCGTCCAGCGGGCCGCCGAGACCGTTCACGAAGCCGCCGCACAGCTGATCGCGCAGCGCACGCCGTGATCCCCAGCGTCAACGACCCCGGATCGCGGACCATCGGCCTCCTCGCCTACCTGTACGGGCCGGGCAAGCACGAGGAGCACACCGACCCGCACCTCGTCGCGTCCTTCGACGGCATGCCCCCCGATCCCGGTCGGGATCCGAAAGCCACCTTGAAGGACCTCCAGCAGCTCCTCGACCAGCCCGTCGAGGCCCTCCCGGAGCACGCCCGACCCGCCAAGCACGTGTGGCACACCTCCGTGCGCGCCACCGCGGGCGACCGGATCCTTTCCGACGAGGAGTGGGGCGAGATCGCCCGCCGGATCGTAGCCGCCACCGGCATCGATCCGGGCGACGGCGAGCCGGCCTGCCGCTGGGCCGCCGTACGGCACGCCGACGACCACATCCACATCATCGCCACCCTGGTGTGCGAGGACGGCAGCCGCCCCGACGACTTCCGCTCCGGCAAGCGGGCCCAGGCCGAGTGCCGCCTCATCGAGAAGGAACTCGGCCTGCACCAGGTCGCGCCCGGTGACGGCACCGCCGCCCAGCGCCCAACCAGCGCCGAACGCCACAAGGCCGAGCGCCAGGGCCGCGAGCGCACCGCCCGGGAAGAACTGCGCGAGACGGTGCGCCGTGCGGTCGCCGGCACCCAGAGCGAGGGGGAGTTCTTCGAACGCCTGGCCTCATCGGGTCTGCTCGTCCATAAGCGGGTCGCACCGTCCGGTGATCTCCTCGGGTACAAGGTCGCGCTGCCCGATGACCGCAACAAGAAGGGTGAGCCGGTCTTCTACCCGGGTGCGCGGCTCGCCCCGGACCTGTCCCTGCCCCGCATCCGCGAGCGTTGGACGGCCACCGTGGCGGCCGGGCAGGACGGCGAGGGCGTCACCGCGGATGCTCCGCTGCGCTCGGTGCCCGGTCCTGCTTCCGCGCGGCGGGCCGCGACGACCGCCGCGTGGCAGGCGGTGCTGGTGTTCGACGACGGCGACGACGGCGTGATCTCCGCGCACATCGCGGCGGCGGGCGAGGTCCTGGACGCGCTCGCCAAGACCTCCGCCGCGCACACCCGCAAGCAACTGGGCGAGGCGGCCTCCGCGTTCGAGCGGGCGTCACGCTCCCACGTCCGGGCAGCACGGGGGCACGACCGCGCCCTGCGCCAGGCCGCCCGTGACCTCGTCCACGGCGGGCCGGCACTCGGGCGCGGGGAGGACGGGGCGAGCACCGCGATGCTGATCGACATGGCGTTCTTCCTCGTCACCGCCGCCGCGGCATGGCACGGAAAGAGGGAACACGCCCAGCAGGCCGCTGCTGCCCTGCAGGCCGCCGAACACCTGCGCGCCGCCTACCAGGCCGCATCCGGCCACCCCATGGCCGTACTGCACCAGCGGGGCCGCCTCCTGCCCCCGGCACTCCAGCGGCGGCATGCCGCCGTCCTGCGCGAAGCGGTGCCGGAGCTCGCCGAGCAGGTCCTGGCCGAGGCCGGGTGGCCTGCGCTCGCTGCCACCCTCGCCGACGCCGAAGCGGCCGGCCACGATCCGGCCGACCTCCTCGTGCAGGCCACTGGGCGAAGGGAGTTGGACACCGCGTCCTCGGTCAGCGATGTCCTGGTGTGGCGGCTGCGTCGTCTGGCCGGGCTCCCCGCCGACGCGTCCGCGATGCCCCTCCACGGCAATACCACCGAACGGCCGTCGCGTTCGCACACGAACAGCCCCGCAGGCACCCGCCAGGACAGCCGTAACCGGACCCGTGGACATTGAGAGATTTCAGAGTGGAACGACGACAGGGGCATGGTGCACGATCTATGGTGCCCGGCAGGACAAGGACGAGGGGGGACCTCATGTTCGGACGCAATCGCGAACGACGAGAACGGCTCGAAGCCCAGCAGCGGTGGGAAGCGTGGAGTGCGGCGCACGTCGAACCACCGCTGGAACCGGACCACCAGGCGCCGGGATCCGTGCCGGTCGTGGACGACTTCCTGCCGCCCGACCTGCGCCTGCCGACGCGCGAGGAGCTGGCCGGGATGCTGATGGCCCATGACAGTCCGCTCGTCCTCGACGGCGAGGTCCGCGCCTGCAGCGACTGCGGTGCGTACCGGAAGTGGATCGTCGCAAGCACCAATGACGGCGTGTGGCTGCGCTGCCCGGCCGGCCACCAGCAGGTCGAGCCCCGGCTGGATGCGGCCTGGTTCAACACGATCAGCGGGCCCATCACCGCACAGCACGCCTCGTACGAGGCGTGCCTGCGCTTCCTCGGCCACTAAACCACAACCCCTGCCACCCACAACGCCGGAGGAGAGCCCCACGGGGGCCCGGCCGTCAGACCCGATCGACCACCCCAGGGGTTCACATGCGCATGCGCACCATCGCCACCGGCTTGACCGTCGCCGCTTCCTTCGCCATATCCGGGTGCTCCGGCAGCACCGCCGCAGGTTCCACCTCGCCCTTCGGGGAGCTGTCGGGGCAGCCCAAGGCCAGCCCCTCGGCGTCCAGCACTCCCCTGTCCTCTTCCGTGCTCGCCGGACGGCTCCTCGCCGAGGCCGATCTCGGCCAGGACTACACCCGCAAGCCCGAGAAGGCCGCCCGTCACGACGACGTGACGGTGATCGGCTGCCCGGCGCTGGAACAGCTCGGCGGTGACGCCGCCGCCGGCGGGAGCCTGGACTTCCCGAACAAGGCGAAGGCCACCTTCCTCTACAGCGGCGACACCGGCTCCGAAATCTCCGAGGCGCTCTACAGCGATACCGCACCGAAGCTGACCGACGGCACGAAGCGGATCTTCAACGCGATGACCGGCTGCGCCGTCTACCAGGTGGTAGTCGGCAGCAAGCCCATCAAGATCACCACCCAGAAGCTCGCCGCCCCAGCCCTGGGCGACCAGGCATGGAGCCAGCTGCTGACCTTCACCGCCGGCGGACAGGACAGCATCGTCAAGCAGACCGCCGTCCGCACCGGAGCCGTCCTGCTGATCGTCTCGGGATCACCGGCCCTGGTCGACTCGCACGTGGAGAAGGCCCTCGCCAAGGCACACCCCGCAAGCTGACCGCACCGCGTGCCCGGCCCCGCCACTCCCCCAGGAGCGGCGGGGCCGACCTGCATATCATCCCTCCCGCCAAACGGTTCAGCCCCTCTCGGTCCAACTCTGATCCGGCCTCCACCACGCGCGAGGCCGGACGTCAGCGCGCCTCACACTGACGCCGGTGAGCACCGGGGCAGGATGGTGGCCCCGCAGGCCTCGGTGCCCCGGGGGAAGGAGGACGGATGATCACCACGGACGTCCAGCACTGCGGCAGCTCCGTCCTGGTCAGTGCCAGCGGGCAGCTCGACGAGGACGCGGGGGCGGTGCTCCAGCAGGCGCTGGACGGCGTCGGCGTCGACACGCGGGACCTCATGGTCGATCTGCACGGCGTGGTATCCATGGACTCCGCCGGCCTGCTCCATCTCCTGGACATGCACCGGCGCGCGGAGTGCCTGGGCCTGCGCGTCCTGGCCGTCGGCTGGCAGCCCCAGCCCCAGCAACTCATGGCAGACGTCGCCGGTATCCGAGGGCCGGGTTCTGCCACCGGGGAGCGGTACGCGCTGCCGGGCTTCCGCAAGCTTATGGAGCAACGCGCACAGCGCGCTCGGCACTTCGCGGACTTCGATATCGAAACGCCGATCGCCTCCACCGCACCAGGTGAGTGAAGGTCCGCGAATCCGGTAATCCCAGACCTGCGCCCCCTCTAACGAACGGCGCGGTACCGCGCCCGGCGCCGGGGGCGTCATCGCTGCCTGCCGACCGCGGGTTCTGCACCGCTGCGAGCTCATGACGGAATGGTCACGCGCCGCCACATCGGCCGAGCAGCCTCGTTGGAAGCAGACATGGAGCAGAAAACCGTTTCACCCCCAGACTGGACCGGTTTCCCCCCGCTGGAGTGGGCGCCCCGGAAGGTCTCCGATACGCCGGTCTACGACGCACTGGAGCGGCAGTGGCTCGCCGAAGGCCGTGAAGTGCCCCGCCGTCCGAGCCTGCCGCCCGGTGGCCTGCACCGGATGGACACCGGCGTCCTGTTCCACCACGCCTGACACCCAACCTCAGCAGCGCGGTGGGACAGGGACGACCACGACGGTCACGAGAAGAAGCAGCACTCGACGTGCCGTCAGTTGTCCTCGGCAAGGATGAGATCAGCTGCGTGGTGCGGGCAGGCAGAGGTGTGCCAGGTCACCGAGAGGAACGCCCCGTCAGCACTGAGAGTCCGCGCTCCACCAGTGGCCGCAGTGGCCCGGCAAGAACCGCAGAAGACGACCTTCAACGGGAACAGGTCCGCCGAAGGGCGGCATCGTGTCGTCGGTTCCATCGTCTGCTCCTGCGGTGCCGGCGCGGGCAATCTCTCACCACGGTTCAACGCGCACACTTACCCATCGAATAGTCCCAGCAGCCGCGGGCACGCAGGGCGAAACCAAGGAAAGCCCCGGCAATCGCCAGCCCGCACCCGCGCATCAGCGCGTACGCAGGATCCACGAGGGGGTAAGTCGCAGGCCAGCCGGTGTGAGAACCGCGAGATGCGGGCACGGCTGGTGCCCCCGCAGAGCGGCCACCCGTACGGCCCGCTGCCACGCGCCGGCTCCCGGCATTCGTACGAGGGTGGGAGACATGCCCCCGCGCCTGGTCGTAGAGCCTCCGGACGAGAACAACTGGCGACGCGTGCGCTGGAAGGGCGCCCCCATCGGCGTCGCCCACCAGGTTTCCGACATCACGGTACTCCTCACCGCTGCCGGGATGCTGGACGCCGAGGACCTCGACCTGACGGACCCCGAACTCGTCGAATGGCGCGGCGGCGGACCAGAGACCTGGGCCGAGTCACCACTCTGACGACACAGGCAACGGGCACCAGCGCGTCGGCTGGGCCGGCTCCAGTCTGGGCGCCTTTGGCATGCGGCGCGGTACCGCGACGGGCATCAGGGGCGTCATCGCTGCCGGCCCGCGGGTCCCGGACCGCTGCGAGCTCATGAGAAGCGGTCACGCGTCGCCACATCTGCTGAACAGCTGCGGGCTCGCTCGCGTTGCATCCCGAAGCTCCCGTCCCCATCCCAGCCCATGCTCGACTGTACGGATACGGGAGGGACGTACGAGATCCCTCAAACGGGTGAACACCACGGCCGCAAGCCCACATCGCCTGGCCTGCTGGGGGCCACGAAGGCCGCGAGCGGCCAGCGCTGGGAGGGGCAGTGCGCGGGGGTACGCGCCAGGCCCGGTTCCCTTCTCCTGACGGAGTGGGAACCGGGCCTGGCGGGCTGACGACGCCTCCTGGAAGTGGACTACCCCGTACTCAGGGTGGCCCAGACCTGCTCTGTCGATCTCCCCAGGCGCCGCGGCACGTTACGCCTCGCGTTGCGGGGCGGGCAGTGCGGTCGCATTGCCGTCGGCGAAGGGGCGCTGGATACCGAGGAGCCGGTCGCGGTGGACGCGGGCATCGGTGACGCGGTCCTCGCCGGTTAGATAGACGACGAGGTCGATGTGGCTGTCGTAGCGGTGCCTGGAGGCGGCGACCACATGGTGGGCTTCACCGCAGCCAGAGAGCGTGTACCGGTCGCCCGGTTCCAGCAGCCACGCTCGTTCCTCGAAGACGCCGTGGATATCCGCATCCCGTGCTGCCGCGTGCGCGCGTATCTCGGGCAGGGTATACATCTGGCGGAAGGTCTCCTCCTCCGCCCACAGGCGCAGGCAGGCGGGGCACTCGTGAGCCCCGGGGTCCGGTACGGCGGGCTGCCGTTCGCCGCAGTACGTCTGGCCGGTGGCACGGTTGCGGCGGAGGGCGGTGAAGCGGATCTCGACTGAGCGGGCTCTTGCGGGTCAGTGCCAGTAGGAGGGCTAAGACGATCCGGAGCCGTTCCACAAGATGATCAGGAGAACGACGATGATTGCCAACGGAACGGCGATGAGCAGGGCGCACCCGATGGCACCGGGCAGGTTCTCCCTGCGCTCGCGCTGATCGAGCAGCTTGGCCTCAGGGGTGTCGTTCCGCCAGTCCGGCTGGAGCTCCGCGGTGCCGTCGGCGATCGCCCTGGCCACCCGGGCGACGTCCGCGGGGTGGTACGTGCACCACTTGCTCGGGCCATAAGTGGAATTTCCTACATGGAGTTTGCTGCGGACTCCGTTGGCATTCGCGCTGGCGTCCAGACAGTGCGCCCGGATGGTCGGCCAGGCTCGGGCCAGCTGCCTCTCGGACAACCAGGCGACGTGCTCCGGTTCGGCTGCTGCCACGGGCGCACCTACTCTCGGCTCGCAAGCAGTCTCTCCCCGCTCCGGCCGGATAGGCAACACCCTTTCACTTAACCGGCTTGGCTCCTCGTGCTGCCAAGATGGACTGGAATCTAAAGAGTGGCCGCCAGCGGGTCATCGGACGCGAGAGCTTCGTGGGCGGGCGAAGAGGGCGGTGCCTTGGGGCGCCATGGCCTGGTCCGAAGGTGAGGTGTCCGGCGCCGTGAGGCGTCCACAGCATGCTGTCGTCGCTGTGGCACGCCTCGGCCGCGGGCAGGGCAAGTTCGCCCGCTCGTCGGCGCAGTGCTTCCAGGGTCTGGGTGAGGTGGGCGCAGTTGGCACAGGGCCGCTTGCTGGTGGCGCGGCGATAGTCGAGGGTCTTGCTGCAGTAGCCGAGGAGGTGGCCGGGGATCGGGCCGTGGGCGGCTGCGCTCCTTCCCGCGCCGGCTGCGGGCAGCGCCTCAAGCTCGCCGGAGTGGGGCGGGGTACTGGCGGAGAGCACATGTTCTGCAGCGGTCGAATTCCTGTCGAGGTGGGGACGTACTCTGCGGCTGGCTCACGCGTGGCGTCATCAGACCAAGCGGCGCTGAGCTGCGGCGACGTGACAGCCCTGGCCCCTACATCGGGCGGCGGTGGATGACGGCTGGGTGGGCGTGGGCATGCACCGTTGGGCCACATGAATGGTGTGGCGCAATGTTGCGTGGGCGCGTGTATGGCTGGTGGAACACAGGAGGCATGAAGAAAACTGCGGATCGCTGCCCCTTCACCGCCCCGACTCCTGGCAGCGCCGTTTTCGCGGGAAGAGAAGTCGGTACGTGCCATGTCCGCTGATAGGCCCGTAATTCTTGTCATCCATTCTCGCCCAAGGCTTCGAAAGTGCCTTGTTGAGCAGCTTGAGGAATGGTGCGCCGGCAGTATCGAGGTAATCGGCCTACAGCTCAACGAGCTCGATCTCGCCTGCCAAAAATCGTGGTTCAAGCGTCTCGTATGCGCATTCTTTGAGCCCGGAACGAACCAGGCACGCATCAAAGCCAAGGTTAAAGAGCACAACGTCCGTGCGGGAGTGGAGCCACTGCCCGAAAAACACGAATTTCACCAGAACCTGGATGACGGAATCTTCCGGTCTCTCAAGTCAGAGGGGAAGTTCGAACAACGCGTAGAGCAATCGTTCTTCGACTGGAAACCAGCACGCGATATGTTGCAACTTGAAGGACCTCACGAAACCGTGAGGGCGATCCGCCTGCGATGGTTTCTGTTGCGCCATGGGATCCCGTACCAATGGATCCCCAGAGAAGGCGGACCTGATATCGCAGCCAAGGTCAGATCGGGGAAGGAATTTAATCCCACTGCCAGTAATCTGTATATCGAACTAGGACTCATCAAAACCCCGACTAGATCTGACCACAAATACGACCTGGTCGTCGTGGGCGCTGGTCCCGCAGGCCTGTCCGCAGCGATCAGCGCCAGCGCTAATGCTGGCCTAAGTACGCTAGTCATCGGGGGCGAGTATCCGGGTGGCAATGCGGTTATGTCGATCAATCTGATCGAGAACTACCTTGGCTTTCCTGGTGGAGTCACTGGGACGAAACTACTCAAGCTCGCCGTTGCACAGGCGGCTCAGCTGAAAGTAGATATCAGGCCCAATTGGACAGCCGCACGACTCAGGAAAGACCCTACCAATAGCCGCCGCTACCTGATTGACGTGAAAACCGGCAACGGAGGCGAAGTAGCGTCGGCAGCCATGGTGCTTCTGGCCTGCGGACGGCAACCCAAGTCAATTTTCAACAACCCTGACTCGCCGGAAGCGTTGAGCGAACAGCAGTTTACCGCGAGCGGAGAAGTCCAATACGGGATGGAAAAGTGTGACGCGGCGACGGCAGCAGGGACGGAGGTCGTGATTGTCGGTGGGGGAGATTCTGCGGGCCAGGCGGCACTACTTCTCAACGCCTGCGGGGCAACATTCGTAACCGTTGCGGCGGAAGAGATTGCCATGTCCTATCATTTGCAGGCTGCCATCCACAGGGAGGAAAAGATCGAACTCAAGAACCCTCCGCTTACAGTCAATAAATTCATCGATACCGACCACCGCCTCACGCATGTCCAGCTATCCAACGGGGAGGAAATTCCGGCTACCAAAGTCTTCGTGCTGGCTGGCGGCAAACCCGCCACTGACTGGCTCATTATCAAAGACGAGCATGGGCCAGACGATGATTGCGTCAACATCCAGCTCGATAGAGGTTTCATTCGAACGGATGCCTACCTCGACCCCAAACGTGAACTGATGTTCGCTACCAGTGCCCCTGGAGTGTTCGCTGCAGGCGATGTCCGGATTCATGCGCACGGCCGCGTCGGTCAGGCTGTAGGACAAGGCGTAGCAGCGGTTGCTTCGATGGAGCGCTATCTGAAAGACACGTGGCAGGAGATCCTCAAGGACGAAGAAAGCCAGGCCTGGGTCTTGCGGAAAGTCATTCATGACGCAAAAGAGGCGGCAAGCTAGTACATGGCGATAGCGGACGACCGCTGGGTAAGCTCCCTTGAGTCTGACTGCGTCAGCGACAGCGCGACCTCCAATACGGCGGGATCTAGAAATTCGGCACATCGGACGCGAATCTCGTGTCCTGTATTGAGCACCAGGAGGGCCCTCGTACAGCTCTGGCAGGTCTGGTGGGATGTACCGTCGCCGATCGGGGCGAGGTCGGACGAGTGCGTGGCGCATGCCGTCAAGGGCTCGCCGCTCCCGAATATCACGCCGTAGTGGGCGACGCCGTTGGTGCGGCCGATGGAGAGGCGGATCAGGGGGTAGGGCAAAGGGCCTCCTGGCGGTCAGAGAAGTGGACATGCCGAAGGGGGCTGCCGCCGACCTGGAGAAGGACGGACGGCAGCCCGTTGCGGTGCAGGGCGGCAGTGTCAGCCAGGGAGGCTGAAGGTAAGACGTCCCGCGGCGAGTTCCGGGAGGACTCGGCGCCGCACCGGGGCGGGCGAGGCGATCGAGGCGGCGAAGGCCGCGACCAGGTCGTGAGGGGTGCTGGCGCTGAAGGTCGCGCACCAGAGGTAAGCGGCGCCGATGACCGGCTCGGCCCATGCCTGCCAGCCCTCAAGGTCCGGGCGCGGGTCCCCGTCCTGGATCCCCGCCGGCAGCGGCCCCCGGGTGAAGCCCGCCGACATCCCTGCATCCCAGGCGGTGGTCTCCGGGTGGTCGAAGTCGCGGGGCCAGCCCATGCCGGTCAACGCCGACATGACGGCCTCCGGGCCGCAGTAGTTGACGGCGGGATCCGTACGGGCCTCGATGGCAAGGAGGAAGTCCGCGACGGCCTCGTGCGGGGTGTCGGGGGTGAAGTACGCGTTCCACTCGGACAGGGCGCTGTCGCGGTGGGGGCGGGCGGAGATCTGCCAGGCCACGGGCAGTCCGCCCAACAGGAAGGCGTTGTCGGTACGGATCCACTCGGCGCCGCACAGACCGTTCGAGCTCAGGAAGAGCAGCGTGCTGCGGGCGGTCGTCCAGCTCGTCCAGCCGGACTCGGCGAGCGTGTCGCAGATCCGGTCGGCGAGGACACCGTCATCGCCGGCGAGGTGGCGGGGAGTGACCCAGTAGGACGGACCGGGGTCGGGGGTGGACGGGTAGCGGGAAGAGCGGGAGTTCAGGGGCGCCTCCAAGGCAGTACGGAACGGGAGAACGGGCTACAGGTTGCCGGTGGCGCCTCGGCGCCGGCGGGGCGGGGCTTCGACCGGCGCGTGCCAGGTCAGGTCAACGGCTACAGACTTGGGCAGGGGGCCGAGCTGCTCGCCGCGTTCGGCGAGGTAGACGACGTTGCGGCCCTGCGGGTCCACGGTGCTGACGATGGAGCCTGCCGTGTGCTCCATCGGGAAGAGCGGGTTGATGGCCATCCGGAAGATGGCATCGCGGTCGAAGGCGGAGAGTCGGTCGATGATCTCGCCGATGGTGTACTCCGGTTCCAAAGTGGTCTCCTTCATCGTCAACAGGATGCGTGCGTGGGGTTCGTGCCGCAGCGCACGCGGGGAGAGGTTCAGTGCGAGCGTACGGGCGTGGAAGTGGCCATGACCTCTGCCACCACTGCGGCTACGACCTGGGCGGGGGTCTCGGTGTCGAAGGTGACGCGATAGCCGGGGGCGGTGGCCGTGCCCGTGACTGCGATCACCCAGCCGTCGCCATCTGTGCCGGGGCGTCCGGTGGGGAACCATCCGAGATAGAAGCGGCCGTCACGGGAGTTGATGTGCATATCGGCCCGGTCGTCCACGACGAGTTTGAAGTCCTCGTCGGTGAACTGGTCGATCACCATGGCCGGCTGTCCCGGACCAAGCCGCCAGGTACGCAGCCGAAGGGCCTCGAGCGTGGTGGAGAATCCGGGCTTCGCTGTGTCCACGGTCAAGGGCAGACACCTCTCTGACCTGGGGTTTCTTGGGAAGGTGTCTACGTTGACATCCGTTGCCGGGTTGCACCAGTCCTTTGGGGATCTTTCCTGTCTGCCCCGGGCGAACTGTCCTCTGCCATCCAAGCGAGGCGGACGACAGCGAACCCAGGCGGAGGCCTGAATCGCCCAAGGCGGCCAGTATGCCGATCCGCCGCACAGCTGTGCTCCACCAGTCAGCTACAGCCCAGAAGAGCGCAGCGTTCCTAACGCAGAGCCGCGACGAGGGGTCGCCAAAGACCGTGCACCAGGTTGGGAACCACGAGGTGCGCTCTTTGCCGGGCGCGCGTCATCACGACGTACAGCAATTTCGAGCCGGTCGGGTACGGCTCTCCTTCAGAGCCGTGGAACTCGTTGTTGCCGAGGAGCAAAATCGTGGTGTCCGCTTCCCGGCCCTTGGTCTGGTGCAGATTCATGACCTGGATCGAGGCTCTTCGGGCTGTCCCTGCCCCGACCAGAGCTTCGTCTCGTGCCTGGAGCAGCTCCTGCTCGAACGCGGCAGCGTCGAAAAAGTCCTCGCCGGAGCGACGGAACGCGACACGCGTCCGACGGGCCGCCTGAATCCAGGTCTCCTGGCCGCGCCCGGCTCCGACCGTGCTGTACGCGTTCGTGACCACCTCGGCCAGCCTCATAACGTCGGGCCGCGCACCCTCGCCAACCGAGGCCCGCAGGTCCTGTGCGAGTCGCTTCAGAGCGTTACGGAGGGGCGGGTTGGTCGTAGGGTCGAGCATCTGCTGGGCGAGCGGCACCACCCTGGGCCCCTTCCGCTCCGTGGCCTGGACGTAGACAGCCAGCGCTCGGCGGGCACGCGAGTCAGGGATCGCCAGTGCGAACTTCACCAGGGCAAGTTGCGCGGCAAGGGCCTCACCGTATGCCTCGGTGAGACCAACTTGCTCATGCAGGAGGCCATCGGCGAGGAGCGCGTCGGACAGGCCGGAGGTCGCCACGTTGGTGTGGGTGAAGATGCTGACGGTGTGGCCACCTTTCCGAGCGCGGCGCGCAATGTCGATGACCTCGGCATGTCCCTGGCTGTCGACGTAGTCGGTGACGGAGATACGCCCCGCAGCGGCGGCCATGCGGATGGCGTCGTGGGTGAAGTCGCGCCGCAAGGCGGCTTCCGCTGCAGTCGGCAGGGTTCCACTCGGGTCGCGGTAGCTGAGCGGCGGCAACATGATCTTGTCGGCACCAGGCAGTCGCATCGCTGTGGCGATCCGGGCGTCGGCGTCAATGTGCTTGAAGCCCGCATAGATGCACTGGTTGGCGTCGCCCAACAGGATGCGTGGCGCGGCCGGTGCAATCTGCTGGAGGAACTGCCATTCGCCGTCGTCGGTGTCCTGGAACTCGTCGCATATCACCAGGCCATACCGGTCGTTGTAGTGGTCCCGCACCTTTTCCAGACCGAGCAGCTCCATCGCCGCTGGCACCAGTTGGTTGTAGGTGAGGCCGGGTTGGGCTCCCCCGACGAGGCGCTGCGCTTCGCTCAGCACCGCGAGGGGCTGCGGGTATCCGTGGTGCGGGCCGAAGCTGTTGATGATGCGCCACGCAAAGCCATGGAAGGTGGCGACTTCCAGGCGGGGTGCCAGCGTTCCGATCACATTGGACGATCGGTCGATGATCTGTGCCACTGCTGTGCGGGAGAAGGAAAGGAAGAGTACCCGCTCAGAGGCGGGAAGCCTCGTCCTACGTCCGGACTGATGAGCCGTTCGGCGCCGGAGGGCCAATCGTTCGTCGGCGTCTTCGAGATGGCGGCGCGCTGCTGCGACGGCGGTGGTGGTCTTGCCCGTGCCGGCGCCCCCGAGTACGACGAGCACCGGCGCGGTGCTGTCGACGACGTCTCGCTGCCTCCCCTTGGCCTCGTACGTCACGCTGCGCCCTCGTCAGGACGGCTGACATCCTCAAGGTCGATCGTCGTGGGGCCGCTGTAGCTGGAGCTCGCGGCCGTGGCAATGGCGTCCAGAATCGCCACCAGCAGCGGCGGGTGCACCACAGGCTCCTCCTCTTCCGCCCCCTCCCCATCTTGGACTTCTGGGTTCGCAGGTTCCGGCTGCAGCTCTCGATAGAGAGCGTCGAGGAAGGGCTCGTGCAGGCTCTTGCCGTGGAGCGTCATGCAAAGCTTCGTGACGGTCCGCTCGGTTGCTTCGATGGCCAGGGGATCCTGCTGCCCGAAGGCGGTAAGAACCGAGCTGGCCGCGGCGAGGTGAGCCAGCGAGACGCCGGCGGTGATCGCACGTTCGATCGCGGTCTTCTCCGGAAGCCTGATGACGACGTCGCACGACTTCTCAACCTTGTCGAGCTGCGCAGCCGACTGCTGGGACGGCTTGTCGGCGTCGACAACGCCGACAACGCGGAAGCCGAGTTGCCTGGCAAGGTCGGCGATCTGAGGGACCTGGTCGATGCCACCGTCGGCACCCGTCCCGGCGGCGACGAGACGAACACCGTAGGCGGACAGAGGCAACCTGCTCGGAGGGTACCGACGGTTGGCCATTCCGAGGACTGCGACGTCGTGCGGCCCCTCGGTTACTGCGACGGCGGGCGCGGTGAGCGCGGGGAGCAGCTGAGTGTGGAGCTGGCGGTGGGCGACGAGCTGCTTGCGGTCACTGACCTGCGGAAGCTGGTGGTGCGCCCGCTGGCCGCCGTGGCGGACGAGGCGGACCACCTCACCTGGTTCGAATGCTCGCGCAACTTCAGGGCGACGGGTCGACAGCCAGGCTTGTCCTGACCGATTGCGGATCAGTGACGCCAGATGCTCGGCGGTGGCAGCGTCGAGCTGGTCCCCGAAGTCATCGGCGAGTACGACCGCGCCGGGAACGTCCGCGAGCAACATGGCCTCGGCCATGGACAGGACGGCGGTCACCGTACTGCCATGGTTCGCCAAGGCCAGCGGCCCGGCAGCGTCCAGCCGCAGCGCAGCTCGCAGAGTACGCAGAAGGGCGGTGACGGATCCGTCCTCGGCCAGGAAGCCGATGTCCCCAGCAGTGATCGGGCGGTCCCCCAGCCGCTTGCCTGTGCCGCCCACGGCCAAAAGAGCGTCCACGGCCTCGGTGATGGCCGGGGCCGCGGACAGATCGGCCACGGCCTGGCTCACCGCGGCGCGCAGGACTTCGAACGCGGCGATGGCAGCCTTGGAGTCCCGCTCCTCGACGTACCGTCGCAGGTTCCCGCCTGCTCGAAGCTGCAGGGGAACGCCCGCATTGAGAGTGATGACCGGAAGTGCCCGGCGTACGGCAGCCGACACGCGTGCAAACTTCCCCGTCTCCGGGTTGCTGCCCGCCGGATAGTAGACGACGGACTCCAGCACCTCGGTCTCGCGATCGTAGACGAGCCGATAGGTAAGGCGGACGCACTGGGGAGCGGAAGGGTCCGCCTCATCGCTCTCGGAGGCGGACCCCGACGCGTCGAGCGGCTGGAGGTGGCCGTCGATCAACTGCTCGACCTCCGGATCGAGATCAGAGAGGGTGACCTCCACCTCGGCCGTCCAAACCCGGAGCGACTCTGCCGACTCAGGTAGCGCCCCCTCCGCGCCATCACCGGACTGGGAACTCTCGCCTTCGCCATCTTTTTCCGCAGGCACACTCTGATGGAGGTCCGACAGCGACGGAGCATGCGCAGCTTCCGGGTCGAGCACGCGCGCCAGCGCCTCGATGACATCGCTGCGGCCAGCGCGGGGCACGCCGGCCACGACCGCGTGCTCGCGAGGGCGCAAGTCGAGGGACTTCCAGCCCCGGAAGTCCGATATCAGCAGTCGAGTCACTCGCACCGCACCATCATCGCGGAGAGCACCCTGGTGAAGCATGGCATTTACCGCAAGAAGACTAGAACGGGCGTGCGAGGCAGAACTGGACCGCAGACACGCGAAGGCCCCAGGAACCGGGACGGTTCCTGGGGCCTGTCGCGTGGGGTAGTTCAGTTCTGGGTGGTGGTCCGGTCAGCTGGCGGCTGCGTCGTCCTCGGCCGCATTGCGGCGTCGGCGTACGGCGAACAGTGCACCGCCGCCTGCGGCGAGCAACACTCCGGTTCCGGCCAGCAGCCATCCTGTGGCGTCCGCGCCGGTCTGGGCGAGGGACCCCGTGGGAGCGGGGGAAGAGGTGTCTCATCGCGCTTGCCGGACACCGTCGAGCCTTCTCCCTCCCCGAGCTGCGGTTGGCAGTCCACCCGAGGCAACTCGTCTGTCAACGAACATAGTCCGCCCAGGTCAGCGCATCGCCGAAGACTACCTACGCTGACACAGAACATCGACGACGGTGGGCGCTGTCAGCGGCGAGCTCTAGGATCCCGGCATGATTTCCCCCGAAGAGATCGAGCAGATCATGACGCGGATCGAACTCGAGGGGGACGGTGAATTCTGCGACTGTGGGGCATGGGCGGCCCGCCTGGTGCGGGGCCGTGAGTGCCAAGGGTGCTACCGGATGCGCCGGGGCATCGAGAAGTACGGACTCACCATCCCCCAGTACAACGCCATCTGGCGCGCACAAAATTTTCGGTGCGCCCTCTGCGGGAACAATGAAGAGCCCTGCGACGGCGGTATCCCTCACGTCGAACCACGCCCCTGGCAGATCGATCACGACCATCACTGCTGCGGCATGAAGGGCTCCAGCAACCGCTGCTGCGTTCGCGGGATCCTCTGCCGCCCGTGCAACCTGAACGAGCTGGCGCCGTATGAGCGCAAGCGCCGTCGCGGCGCCGGCTTTGCGATCCCGGACATCGACGCCTACCTAGCCAACCCGCCGGCGCGCCGCCCAGAAGCCCGTGTCATCCGCAGCCGCGACGATGCCTACCTGCCAACCTCCTGGGCCTTCATACACGATGCGCAGGTGGTCAAGCACGGGTATGTGGGGTGGGCGTGAGCGTTCCACCGCTGAGGCCCCACCGCCCCCTGGGCTGTGAGGAAGCGTCTAGAAGTTGGCCCGTGTCTCGCCTCATCCCCGCGGAGAAGGTTGCGGCGGCCCCGGTCGGTTCCTGAACGCGGTCAGTCCTCCCACTGTCCAGCCCGGCAGCGTCCGGGCGAAACTCACCTCGCCTCCTCGCGCTGGTGCCGTCGCGGGACCAGCGTGGCGGCGAAGTGCTCGCGCGGCAGCGCTGGCTCACGGACGCCCTGGGTCCACTCGGTGCTGGGGTGCGAGGACTTGCCGAGCCTGGGCCTGCCGATCGACAGCATGAAGAAATGCCAGGCTCGAGACTGACCAGTTGTGCCATCGACCTGAGACAACGGAAGAACAGCTGGTCAACGACCTCAGCCTGTGCCACGAGCGGCGAGACGCTACAAAATGATCATCGCTGAGAAAATGGCCGGGCACGCTGGTCCGTGATGACGCGGCTGCCCATTTCGACTACCGGATTTCCGTCGAGACCGGGTCGAGGAAGAAGAGGCACTGCTTCGCGTTGAATTCGCCCACCTCGGCGACGAAGCGGAACGTATCGCCCGCGCGGACGGTGGCGGGGGTGTTCCGGCCGGTCAGCTTCAGGTCGAGGATGTTGACGTCGTCGTACTTGAAGGCCGGGCCGATCCCCGTATTCGGTCCCTTGTCGCCCGGGCCCAGGAGGAAGTCGTAGCGGGTGTCGTCGTCACCGTGGGGCGCCATGTGCACGATCGAGCCGTCGAACGCGACCGTCTTGCCCTTGTACTTGGTCGCGAAGTCGAGGTTCGCGCTGTCGCACGAGTCCGGCGTCTTCAGCAGCGCCGCGAACTCCGGGTTGTTCTCAGGCGTGATCACCTCCCCGGCAGCCGACCTGGCCGCGGTCGGAGCCGACGTGGCGGAGGGCTCTGCGCTCGCAGGGGCCACCGTCGGCTTGTTCGCCTCGTCCTTCTTCCCGCCTCCGTCCTCGAGTGCCGCGGCCACGCCGATGACGATGGCCAGGATCACGAGGCCGCCAACCGCGGTGCCGATCAGGAGCCGCGGCAGCGGCTTCTTCGGCCGGCGGAAGTCGAGGGTGGAGCGCAGCATGCCCTGGGCCTGTTCGACGAGCTCCCAGCCGTCCTTCTGCATCTTCGAGATCACCAAGCCGTCGGTGCCGCGAACTGTCTGCACGGTCTTGTACTCGTACTTGATCTCGTCGGCCATGCGACTCCGCCCCCCAAATGAACTGTTCATACCAACTGCCTCGCGAGCATAGGGGACTCCACGAGGAACTTGGCATCACCGACGTCACCCCAGCGTCGGCCGCGTCTGGGGCGTACAGGCGCGAGCGGGGCGGGATACTTCCTGCCGTGCGGAGCGCGGATGAACCACCGGCTCGGCGTCACGTTCTCCATCACGGTTGGAGCGCGATGCTCCGGGGCAGTCGGCCTGGTGTCCTGACATCCGGCGGGCGGATCGGCACTACGTTTGCGCCCTCGTGTGCAGCCGCAGCCAGCGCCTGCGCATGGGTGCCCCGCTTGATGGTCGCGGCAGAGCACTGTCCGCACTCTCCGGTTGAGGTGTGCTGCGGCGCTGCTTGGGTGAGTTGGCGCGCGTGGGAAAAGGCGTCGCGAGGGTCGTCCGCGCGGATTGTGTACCAGGTGCCAGCGTGCTCGGTGGCGGGCAGCCCAGCCGCGATCTCGGGGCGCATCGGGAGATGCAGCAGCCCGTCGTGGTGTCGGATCAGGAAGATCCGGTCGAGATGATCGCAGGTGTCGGCCGCAGGCTGGTTGGTCTCCAGCCATACCAGGGCCTGGCTTTGCTTGCCGGGCCCCCACAGGAGGTCGCACGGATAGGTGGTGTTTTCCACGAGGGAGTCGAACTCGAAGAGCGTGGGATCCTCCGCTTCACCTGGGGAGAAGACCGCTTTCACCAGTACGTACTCCCACTCGTCGCTCTTCGCGGCTGTGGGCAGGTTCTCGGCTTGGCAGATCGTGATCTTGTCGCCTTCCGCGTTCCATCCGACGGCGACAGTCCTGCGGTCAATGGGGGCCGGGTACAGCCGGCCCCCGGGCGTCTGGTGTCCCCACAGCTGATTGATGATCTCGGCCAGGCTGCCGAGCGTGTGGGCCGCATCGACGGGTGTGGTGAGGTGGTAGCCGTTGGGGTGAGCGACCATGTTCCGCAATGCCTTGATCGCCTTCTCCCGACCCCGGTTGCGCTGGCCTCGCAGGAGCCGTTCCCGCCGTGCCCAGGTGTATAGGTCGTGGAGCATGCCCTTGAATGGGGTCCACGTCCGGGTTGGCCCCATCTGGATCTTGCGGCCCCTGAGCTTCCTGTACTGCTCGTAGAAGTCTGCGTAGTCGGTGGCAGAGATCTGGTGTTCGTTCCCGTCGCCGTCCTGGACAACGACGGCGCCGTTGTGGATGTCGATGAACCTGTCCCGCAGCGCCTGTTCGATCACTAGTAGGGCTGCGTCGCTGACCATCGTGAACAGGTCGTAGCACAACAGTCCGTAGGCATGCACCCGGCGGAGCTGCTCGAAGCGCTGGCGGGTTCCCTCTGCGACATCGGCGGCCAGGGTGTATTGGGCGACCACGTGTTGCTGGAAGTCCAGGGCAACCTCAGGGGCCACGGCCCCGCCCAGGCCGTACGGCGTGAAGTGGAGCGTGCGCTCGTCCGCTGCACGCAGCTCCTCCAGTGACAGAGCTTCCATCTGATCCTCCTTGAATCAAAAGAACCTTGGATCCTACGGCTGACCGCACCTACGCCGCAGGGCCTTTTGGCAGTCGGTTCTGTTCGGAAGCACGTAGAACAAGGGCGCCGAAGACGGACAGATGCCGCCGGATTCTCCTTGAGGAGGCGTTGTCCACGGAACCAATGCTGGCGTCCCCTGGGCAATGCAAAGGACCCCAGGAACCGACGACGGTTCCTGGGGCCCACGGAGGCAGTGATGTTCAGTTCCGGGTGCTGGTCCGGTTAGCTAGTGGTTGCGTCGTCCTCGGCCGTGTTGCGGCGCCGGCGCACGGCGAACAGTGCACCGCTGCCTGCGGCGAGCAGTACTCCGGCTCCGGCCAGCAGCCATCCGGTGGCGTCCGCGCCGGTCTGGGCGAGGGACCCCGTCGGGGCGGGGGAAGAAGTGCTGGACGTGGTCTGGTCGGGGACCGGGGCTGCGGATGTGGATGTGGATGTGGAGGGCTGCGGGGCGCTGGGGGTCGGCTTGTCCGACGGTGTGGGTGGCGGCGTGGTGGGGGTCGTCGGGGTCGGCGTCGGGGTGGTGGGCGGCTGAGTCGGCTGCTCCTTCTTGGTGTTGGCGAAGGCGGCGGTGGCCGGGGCTCCGGGCCTGGCGGTGATCTTCACTGAAGTGGAGTCCAGCTGGTAGCCGTCGGGGGCCTTTGTCTCGGTGGCGGTGTAGGCGGTGCCGGCGCGGGACGCGACGGGGAGCTTGGTGGTGGCGGTGCCGTTCTTGCCGGTGGTGAGGGTGACGGGCTTGCCGTCGCCGCTGGCCGGGATGATGTTGATGACGGCGCCGGCGAGCGGCTTGCCGTTGGTCTTGTCGGTCTTGGTGACCGTGAGGTCGGCGGGCTTGAAGTGGTCGATGATCGTGAGCTTCGCGGTCTGGCCGGGGGTGATGATGACGTCCTGGTCCGGTGCCAGGTCGTGGATCGGGCTTCCGGTGGCGGTCTCCTTGAGCCGCCAGACGCCGGGGGCGACGCCTTCGAAGCGCAGGATGCCGTCCGCGTTGGTTTTGCCGGTCAGGGCCTTGCTCCCGTTGAGGGTGTCGAGCAGGGAGAACTCGGCGCCCACGAGGAAGGCTCCGTCGGGGTCCTTCTTGGTGATCTCGACGGTGCCGGGCTGCGGTTCGGGGGCTTCGGCCCAGGCGGTCGAGGCGCTGAGCAGGGCTCCTGCCGCGAGGGCCGCTGCGATGCCGACAGCCGTGGGTGCGTATCGGCTGGTGGTGCTGGGGCGCATAAAGGGAGTGGTCTCCTTGATCGTTTGTAAGTGGTGCCGGGGCGTGGTCAGTGGGAGCGGCCGGTCGGGGGGCGTGCGGACGGCGGACTGGGTAGCTTCGCGTGGGCTGGTGCCGGTGGCGAGGTAGGGATCCAGATCTGGGCGTATTGCCCGATGGCGCGGCGGAGACCGGTCAGGTCGGCGCCGTTTCCAGGGAGGGGGCCCGTTCTCGTGCCAGTTGCGGATGCGGGCGTAGCCGTCCCATCCGGGGCCGATACCGGCTGCGGCGTCGCGCCGGGCGAAGGTCTGGTGGTCGGCGAAGGAGAGGGAAGCCATGTCCAGGGTTCCCAGGTGGGGGTGGAGCACTGCCAGGCGCAAGCCGTCGTATTCCCGGTGCCGGATCGTGCTCTGGAAGTCGATGCGGATGCGCACCGGGGAGTCGGCTGCGGGGGTGCCGTAGTAGGTGTTCCCGACGACCGCGCCGGGGAAGGGTGGCTGGAGTTCGGCGAAGAACTCCGTTGCGTGCAGGGACAGGTGAGCTCCAGATGATGGTCAGCGGCGAGCGGGGGCCGGGCTGGTGCTGGTGCTCCAGCGCGGCACGCTGGTCGTGGTGAGCACCGGCCGGGGTCGGGCTGTCGTGCGGCGGTGCACGTCCAGCGGAGTGGGGGCCGGCGGCGGGGGCGGGACGATCGGCGTGAGCTGGATGTGCGGGCGAAGGGAGGAGAGGATGCCGCTCTGCCAGCGCGGAACGGGTGCCGGGTCGGCCAGGGCCGTGGTGATCGCGGTGACCAGGTGGACCGGGGTGCCGGTGGAGGCGGTGGCGTACCAGCGGGGTCCCTTCGGGCCGCCCCACATGTACCAGCGGGCCTCCAGCGTGGTCAGCTCCTTGGTCTCGTCGAGTCGGCCGGTGACGTACTCCAGGCCGGCCAGGCCGTCGGCGCTCTGGAGTTCCATGACGCCCCAGCGGGGGTGCTGGAGTTCCCAGCCGCCTTTGATGAGCGGGGCAACGGCGTCGAAGCGGTCGCGCGGCTCCTTGTCGAGATAGGCGTCGGGGCCCTGGGTGTACGCGGCGGCGAGGGCGGTGGTGAAGGCGGTGACCAGCTCCGTGGGAGTCATGTCGTTGAAGCACACGCCCCAGGCAGGAGCGGCAAAAGGGTCGCGGTAGGCCGTGATGCGCCACAGGCCGTCGTCGTCGCCTTCAGGGAGGAAGCCGAGGCGGACCTTGCGGTCCGGGGAGGCGACGTACAAGTTGCCAACCTCGTCGTGGTGGCGGTGCCATCCGAGTTCGAACAGGGGCTGGAGGGCGGGATCGCCGATCCAGGCGCTGCCAGCCAGGTATCGGGGGGTGACGTAAACGTCACCGTCGATCTGTTCAGGTGCGGTGTCGGTCAAAGAGCAGTCCAGAGGGCAGGTGCGGGCGGCGGCTACGCGGTCGGCGTGACGGTGATCGTGATGTGGTCGCGGGCGGCCTGGATGCGGGCTTCGGCCTGGTCGGCGTCGGGGGCGGTGACGACGAGGAGGCCGACGCGGGCGACATCGACGTCGCCCTCAGGCGGCAGGGTGACCTGCTCACCCGGGGAGAGGATCCAGCTGGCCTGCTCCAGCCAGTCGGTGGCCTCGGCGAACTCGGCGTCGATGCCTCGCTCGACGACGGTGCCGGAGACCTCGGGGTAGAGGAGGGCGACGGCCGCGGCCTGCTGTCGGGTGGGGGTGAGGTCGGGCTGGAGGCCGAGGGCGAGGTCAGCGGCGGTGCGCGGCAGGTCGATGCCGGTGGCGAGCAGGACGAGGCGGCCGATCAGGTCGCCGCCGAGCCTGCCGTTCACTTCAATGATCCGCGGGCCTGTGGCTGTGAGGCGCATTTCCACGTGCTGGATGCCGGTGGTCAGGCCGAGGGCGGCGACGGCGGCCTGGGCGACCGGTCCGACGCGGCGGAGCAGGGGGTCGGCGGCGTCCACGGTGTGGCCGACTTCTTCGAAGTAGGGGGCGAAGGCGAGCTGCTTACGGGTGACCGCGACCGGGGTGGTGACTCCGCGGTGGGTGACACACTCGACGGATATCTCTTCGCCAGCGAGGTACTCCTCGACTAGGACGTCGGTGGACTCGCCGCCCCACAGGCTCGCGCCTTCGGTCGCGAACTCGAAGCCGGCGGGTAGTTCTTCGGCGCGGTCGACGCGGATGACGCCGACGCTGCCGGCCTGCCCGGACGGTTTGACGACGACGGGGTAGCCGATGAAGACGGCGGCGAGGGCCGCCTCCAGGAGGTTTGCGGCCTTCATCGACCGGGCGGACGGGACTCGGTGGCGGTCGAAGAGTTCGCGGCTGGTGGCCTTGTCGCGGCATCCGTGGAGGATGTCCGGGCTGTCGGTGACTACCTGCAGGCGCTGGGCGAGGACTGCGGTGTTCACCAGGAGCAACTCGTTCCAGGTGAGCACGGCGGAGATGGGCTGTCGTGCGGCCAGCGCCTCCCCCGCTGCCAGTAGCGCCTGGATGTCGTACGGGTCGGCGACCTCGTGGTCGACGACGAGGTCCTTCTCCCAGGTGAGGGCGGCCGGGGTGATGACGACGGTGTCGTAAGCGGCGGCGACGGATTCGAGGCAGTAGCCGCGGTACAGCTCATCGTTCGGCGCAACGACCAGGACAACAGGGCGGGACGTGGCAGCGTGAAGGGGCCTGGACGGAGTCAAGAGTTGGGGAGCCTTTCGAAACAGACAGGGAGCGGGGGCTAACGGGGGCGGGGGAAGTTCAGCGGCGCCGGGCAGGGCCTTCGGTGCAGGCGGGAGCGGCAATGCGGGACGCGGGTGTCACAGCTGTGGGTGGTGGTTGCCTGCGGGACAGGGTCAGGGGAACACCGTCTCCTTGGCCAGGAGCGACAGCGGTGCCAGCTGGTCTGCTGCCTGGCCCAGTGCGTCTTGGACTTCGAAGGGGAGCGGTCCCTCGTAGAGGGACGGACCGCTGGTTCCCGCCCAGAGGGATACGGTGCGGAGCAGGTGCTGGATGTCGGCGACGAGGCCGTCGTCGGCCAGCAGGGTCTGGGCCAGGGCGTTGGTCTCGGCGGTGGGCAGGGTGTCGAAGCGGTCGGTGAGCAGGCGTACGAGGCTTCCCGCTGCCGCTGCTTGGTCGGCGTTGAGCGAGGAGATGGCCGAAAGGTGCGGGGGCATAGGTCTCCCAGGTCGGGTGAGCGGGGCTGGGCAGGTCAGGGCTTGTTGGGCGCGGGACTACGGCGGTTGCGCATGGCGGGTTCGTGGCGCAGACGCCAGAAGGCAGCGAGGAGGCCGATGGCCTGGAGGGCGGCGCAGCCGGTCAGGACGTGTCCGAGTGCCGCCGCGGGGGTGAGGGCGACGAGGACTCCGGCGAGCGGGAACGGCAGGAGCATGATCAGGATGGTGATGCTGAGGGTGGCGCCGAAGACCCGCTCGGGAATGAGGTGGGAGCGAAGGGTGCGCAGGACGACGGTCATGCCGCCTTCGCCGGCCATCAGGACGGCTGTCAGGACGAGGAACTGGTTGTACGTGCCGGCCTGGGAGACGGCGAGGCCGGCCAGCGCTGCGACCACCGCGCTGGCGGCCCCGGCGGGCCACAGGCCGACGCGGTCGATGGCGTAGCGGCAGCAGGCGACCGCGAGGAGGGAGGCTGCGGCTGCGGCCGACCAGATCACGCCGACGGCGGCGCTGGAGTAGCCCAGGTGCTGGACGACGATGATGGGGGCGGCGGCCTGGAGCATGCCGGTGGCGATGTTGGAGACGGTGAGTCCGGCGATCAGCCACGCGAGGGCCGGGAGGGAGGCGAGGGTCTTCCATCCGGTGCCCAGTCCGGTGAGCGCGGACGCGGCGGCGGGGACCAGACGGGTCTCGCGGTGCCAGGGGGCGAGGGCGGCGCCCAGGAGGGAACAGGCGGCGATGGTGATCAGGGTGCCGGTGACTCCGGCCCAGTGCAGGAGGAATCCGGCGGCTGCGGGTCCTGCGAGGGTGGCGGTCTGGTCGATGCCCAGGAGGGCCGACTGCACCCGGTGGGCCTGCTCCCCCGCGTCCTTGCTGGCCGTGGCCCCGGCGGTCTCGGCCGCGATGTAGGAGAACTCGGTGGCCACGCCGGTGATGGCGGCGAGTGCCATCACCGTGATCGTCGCTCCGGGGCCACCGGCCTGGGTGGGCAGGATGGCCGCCGCGGCCAGGACCACCAGGGCGCGCAGCACGGAGGCGATGCGGAAGACCCTCTTGGTGCCGTGCCGGTCGACCATCGTTCCGGCCAGGGAGAACGCGGCGAGGCGGGGGATCCACTCCAGCGCGAACGCCAACCCGGTGAGGGTGGCGGAACGGGTGGTGGCGAGCACGATCAGCGGGATGCCGTACGTGGTCATCGCGAACGCGCCGGCATCGGCAGTACGGGGAAGGTAGATGCGGCGCAGCAGGGACAGCTGCGGGAGGAGGGCATGCCGTGGGCCGGCGATCACAAGATCGGTCATCGTCGCTTTCACGCAAGAAGACGCCCGCCGCGGCGAGCAGAACAGAATGGGGTCAGCGGCGCGGCGTGCACGCCTTCGGCGGGGTGTCCGCCGGATGCGACAGGCCAAGGGCCTTCGACGGGGCGGCCGGGGACTTGGGCTCGGCCGCGGTTTCCTGGTAGATGGCCAGGTGCGTGTCGAGCTGGCCGAGGAGTTCGCCGCGCCGGATCGCCAGGTGTTCGATGCGGGTGCTCCGATCGCCGAGGAGGCCCGCGGTTGAGCGGTGATCGGTGGCGTCCTTGCCGGTCAGGACCTTGGACAGCTCCTCGACGGCGCGAGCCGCATCGTCGAGGAGCTGCCGCTGCACGGCATTGACGTTCAGCGCCGTGTTCATCACGGCCATGACGGTCGCCTGCACGTGGCCGGGCGCGTCCTTCATCGCGTTGTACGCCCAGACGTTGGGGTCCATACCGACCGCGCGGGCCACCTCACTGGTCCCCAGGGAAACAACGGTGCCCGCGAACGGTGCTGCGCTCACGCGGCCAGCTCCATCTCGTCCGGGGACATGCCGGCCAGGGGGCATCCGAGGACGGCGGCATGGTCGCGGACCCATGACGCGAGCGCGACCTGCGGTGCGTGCGGGACCTCGTCGCCCGCCGTGCCGTCGTGTTCGCCGAGCAGGGTGAGCGTGGCCTGCACCCGGGTGACGAAGTCACTCACCTCGCAGGGGTAGTGGTGGGTTCGGGCCCAGCGGGCCGCCATGTCGTAGACCTCGGCCAGCGCCTCTCCGGCCGGCGTGAGGACCAGGCTCGGGTTCCCGCCGTCGGTAGAGGCCTTCAGCAGGCCCAGCGCGCGCCCGACCGCGGAGGCCTGGCGCAGCTGCCAGCGGGAGAGGCCAGTGAGGGTCCGGCTCAGGAGGTGGCGTTGGAGAGGCCCGTTGTCGTCGATCTCGCTGACGATCCGGATGAGGCCCGGGTGGGACAGGGCGGCCGTGGCCGGTATCAGGGCGGCCTCGTGGGTGTCGGTGTTCATCGGGTGCGACCTCCAGTCGCCGCCGCACCGGCGGGGCGGATCACGGTGGTGGTGTCGGAGAAGAACGGATCACCCGGCTTCCACGTCGCACGGGTCTGGGTCGTCAGCACCGCCGGGATACGTGGCTGGGTGGCGGCCCACATGGCCGGGCGGTCCCGGGGCTGCTCGGGTTCCGGCGCCCACACCGGGTGGCTCGCGGCCTCGGTCAGGGGAGCGCCGGCGGCCCAGGCGGACAGTGCCCGGTAGACCGGAGCCAGGTCCCGCCCGGCGGCCGTCAGTTCGACGCGGCCCTCACGGTCCTTGGTGACGAGGAAGTCCTCGGCCAGGCGGTTCAACGGCTCGTAGACGTTGGTCAGGTGCCGGTCGGGCATGGCGGTGGCGGCCAGGGCCTTGGCGCTGGATGTTCCGCGGATGCGCAGCGCCCACAGGATCGGGGTGGCCTGTCGCGGGGCGATCAGCGCGATGGTGTCCTCGACGTCCTGCGCGCGGGGCACCGCCTTGGGTACGCGGTGACCGGTCGCCGGATCCAGCACCGTCTCCTTCTCCAGGTGCCGGCCACCCCAGGTAGCGATCACTCCGAGGACCGGCAGCAGTTCGCGGCCTCGGACGGACAGGCCATACAGCACGTCCTGGGGCTCGAACTCGGTTCGTTCGAGGAGTCCGGAGTCGACGAGCCTGACGAGCCGGGGGTGGAGTTGGCCGTCGGGGAGCCAGGGCAGGGCGCCCTTGATCTCCCGGTAGCGCAGCGGCTTCTCGGACATGGTCAGCAGCACCCAGACGTTCCACCGCGGGGCCAGCATCTGCAGGCTCTGGGTGACACGGGACAGGTCGGACGATATGGATTCGGGCAGGCCGGTGGTAGCCAAAGGGGGGTGCTCCTGGAACGTGGTTAAAGGGGTTCAGCGGACGCGGGAGGCCGGGACAGCGGCCGGGACCGGTGGTGTGACCGGGGCGACGGGTGTGGTCTCCGGTGCGGGGGTGCGGTGCAGGCTCTGGAGCACTGCGGTGACGTGCTGGGCCTGGGTATCGCGGACGGCGACGGCTTCACCGATACGGCGGGCGCAGTCGTGGATGTGCCCGGCGGTGTAGCGGCTGGTCTCGCGCTCGGGGTGAGTCAGCTGCCGCAAGCGCTGGAGCTGGAAGTCGAGGTCGCTTTCCGCGAACTCGACGGCGGCGTGGGCGGACAGGAGCGCGGAGAGCATGTTCGGGTGGCTGGTGGAGTCGGCGTGTGCTTTGAGTTCCGCGCGCGGGCGGCCGTAGAGGGCTTCGATGTGCTCGGCGATCAGCCGGGAGGTGTCGTGGGGCAATCAGTGACCTCTCGCACCGTGGGCCGCAGGGGCCGCCGCGAGCGGCGGCACCCTGGGTGCGGCACGGGTGGTGATCTTGGGTTGGTTGAACCGCACCCGGCTCTCCGGCCGTGGCGAACCCGGCGGGGGCATGCTCCGAAGGAGTTGGTCCAGGGCGGTGACGTACTGGGTGCGGGCGGACAGGGCGGCGTCCATCCATTGCGAGTCGAGGCGCAGTTCGGAGGCGGACAGCGTGCTCATGTCCGCGTCAGGGGCCGTGTATTGGTGCACGCGGTCACGGACGTGGGCGACCTGTTCCTCGGCCAGGGCCAGGAAGGAGCGCAGTTCCAGCGCGCGCTGCTCGGCCGGCGTGGCCGTTCCGGCTGCCGCGGCGGCGTAGAGCCGGGCCAGGGGGGCACCGAAGACCTCTTCGAGGTGCGTGTCCTGGCTGGTCGGCTTGGTCGAGCTGCTCATCGCATGCCGCCCCTGACCGGGACGGAGGGCAGTGCGGCCGGGCGGGCGACGGGTGTTGTCTCGATGGCGGGTTCCGTACGGACGCTCCCGCGCCAGGGTCCCGGCGTACGTCGGCCCGGGGCGTTGTCGTCGAGGAGGTGGCGGACGACCATGGCGCGGCCGTCCCGTACGGCGACCAGCGTGTTCACGCGGTCGGCGAGGGCCATCACCGGGTCATCGAGCTCACCCACTGGTGCCTGGTCGAGGGCGAGCACGAGGTCGTCCTCGGCCCGGGACAGCAGCCCTTGGGCTTCTTCGAGGTGTCCGTACCAGCGGACCACGGTCGTCGCATCGGGATTCGCCTCAGGGGCGGTCGTTACGGCAGCGCGCAGCTGGTGGAGAGGTATCTGGAAGCGGGCTTCGATCTGCTGGGTGAAGGCGGCCAGCACGTCGTCGAGTTCTTCGGGCATGGCGGACTCCTCTCCATGAGGGCATGGGGCGACAAGGTGAAAGGTTGGAGGCGGCCCGAAGTTGTGCGGTGGGCCCAGTTCCTAGGGTCCGGAGAATCCCCGGTTTGGCTGACCGGGGATGTGCTGCTACGTTCCGGCGCGCCCAGCCTCAACGCGCCCGGCCGCGGACTTGCGGCGGAGCGATCGGTGGGGCGGCGGGGCTGATGGTTCGGGTGGACGGCGCGGCCGGCGGAAGGGGGCTGGAGCGGTCTTCCATCCAGCCCAGGGCGGCCTCGTAGGTCTCGAAGACACCCTCGCGCAGCGTGTGGGTGTAGGTGTCGAGGTCGGCTTGCTCCAGCAGAACCCGGAACGGCTTCTCCACCCGCTCATCCAGCGCGCGCAGGAGCACGGTGGTCTCGGGCTTGGGCGAGGTGTCGTCGGTGTAGCTGTGGAGCAGAGCGAAGCGGTCTCCGTCGGCCGCGAGCCGCTGCTGCAGGGCCACGGTGGCCGTGTCGGCGGGCTGAGTGCCCATCCCCGGCGGCAAAGCGATGGCCTCCGCCGGGCAGCCACGCTTGATGAGCCAGGACTGGGCCATCGCCGGAAGCGGCAGCCTGGCGTGCTCGAAGCTGTACGACTTGGCTGCGATGTCCCGTTCGAGGCGTAGTGCGATGAGCTGCGGTTCGCCGGGGATTCCCCACGTGACGGCGCCGTTGTGGATCACGTAGAAGCTTGCTCGGCCGTCGGTACTGTGGTGGGCGGCAAGCGTGGTCATCGAGTCGCTCTCCGAGTCGATGTGATCCCAGAAGGCCTCCTCCACGGTGTCGTTGACAGGCTCGAAGCCGTCAAGGCGGAAGTCAGGCCGGTAGTCGGTTCGCGGCATTCAACTCAATTCGTGAGGCAGGGGGATGAGGAGGCACGGCAGGGTCAGCGGGACCGTGCCGAGGGCGCCGGCCAGGACCCCACCCGAGGCGCGGGCGCGGCCGTTACCGAAGGACGGGCGGCGCCGGTCACCGTTGTCCGTCCGCTCTCGGTGAGCGAGACGGGCTGTCCGGCGTGGAGCGGGCGGGAGGTGTCGCGCACCACCAGACCGGCCTCTTCCAGCCGTTGGAAGACCGGGTGGGCGACCCGTACTCCGGAGGCCGTCACGACGGACATGCGGCCGGTCTGCAGGTGCTGATGGAGTTTGGCTCCCTGGCTGATGGCGAGGAGCGCGGCGAACTCGTGGGCGATCAGGTCCGCACCTGCCGTCACGGAGGCTGCCGGGTGGGCGGCTTCCAGCGGCTCCAGTACGACGACCGCCTGCTCCTGGCAGGCATCCCGTACCGCGGTGGCATCCTTGAGCTGGACGACGGTCCGGTCGATGCGGCTGAAGAGAGCCTGATCAAAAGGCAGTTCACCGGAGGCCAGGCGCTGGAGCAGGACCCGGTAGAAGGTGACGCCTCGCTCGGCATCGGACAGGGAGCGGTGGGCTTCGGCGAGACGGCCAAGCGGCTCGTCGAGCAGGCCTCGGTCGTGGTACGTCCACAGCAGGTCGACGGTATGACCGGTGACCAGCTCGACGCGGTGGTCCAGGTTGGTCAGGGCCTTCGCCTGCGGCGTGATGGACGGCAGGGAGATCACCTCCTAGGAGAGGGCCGGGAAGCAGTCGGGTTGGTGGCGGACAGCGGCACGCGGACGTCGAGGTGCGCGCCCTCTCGGCTCTCGGTGGAGTGGCCGAGGTGCCCGACCAGACCGAGCATCGCCAGGTTCGACGCCTCGATGTACACGGAGAGGGCGTGCGCGCCTTGGAAACGGGCATGGGCAGCGGCGTGCCGGGCGACGGCGAGGCCGATGCCGCGGCGCTGGTGGGCGTCGGCGACTTGCAGGCCGAGGTCGAAGACGCCGGGGTGTCGGCTGACGGGTCCGGCCGAGCCCAGGGCGACGACCTCGTCGGCGGCGTGCAGGGCGATCCAGCAGCTGGAGTGGTGCAGCAACCGTTCGATGTCGCGGCGGGTGATCTGGCTTCTGCCCCAGCGGCGGTGCAGGGCCTGCTCTGAGCAGCTGCGGTGGAACGCCTCGATGAGCGGCCAGTCAGCGATGGCCGCCGTCCGGATGCGGGTGGCCGTGGTGGTGTTCAGCAGCTGGTGCACACGCCCGCGGCGGTGAGGAGGGCGTCGCGCTGGTAGGACTTGCGGCGCCGGCCGTCCGGCAGGGTGATGTCGCGGGTCCGCATGCCGTGCGGGGCCAGGAGCTCGGCGAGCCGGGCCTGGGTGAGATCGCTGTATCGCCAGTGCTTCCCGGCGATGCCGGGCAGGTCTCGAAGAGCATCGACGAGGTCGGCGGAGGCCACGGCATACGGGTCGCCTAGCTGGGCGAACACTCCGAGGCAGGCTTCGAGCAGGTTGCCGGGCAGTTCCGGTTCCTGGCAGCACTCCTCGTCCTGTTCCAGACCGCACGGCACGCAGGGCTCGGCCTCGGCTACGTCCTCCGCGCAGCAGCAGTCGGTGGACAGGAGGAGGGACAGCTCGTACCCGGCGATGAGGCGCTCGATCAGGACGTCGATGCACGCCTCCAGCTGCTGGGCGGTTCCCTTGCCAGCCTTGATCGCGGTGGCAATCTGGGTCAGCAGACGCCGGTCGAGGTTCTGGACGTCGGTGAAGGCGTCCAGGATGGCCCGGTGACGGGGGTTTGCCTCAAGCGGTGTGGCGCCGAGGAGGTTGATGGCGAAACTGTCGAGGAAGTTGGGGAAGGGCATCAACGGGTGGGGCCTTTCGGGGTGGGGGGAAGTGCGGGCTGGGGAAGTCCGGGGACCGCGTAGGGCTGGGGTCCGGGCTTGGGGATGGTGCGGGTGGTGCCGAGCTGGGGAGACCGGCCCCTGGCCGCATGGGTGAGGGCGTCGACAGGCCGGCGCTTGATGCCCAGGCGGGCGGCGGCGGTCCGGTAGACGTCGCTCTGTTCCCGGGGCCGGACTGCGACGACGTGGATCTCGCTGCGGAACGCGGATCCTTCGGGAGCCAGGCGCGTGGCGTAGACGATGCGCCAGGCCGCGCGTGAGTCGACATAGACCTTGCGGAGCCCGTCGAGTTCGTGGGTGAGCTTCCCGCCGAACAGGTTCGCGTTGACGACATCTTGGATCTTGGCGAGCGCGAGGTCGCGGATGTCACTGGGCGCTTGGAGGAGGTCGGTCAGAGCGCGCGGGTCGAAGGTCAGGCCGAAAGCTGGTTGTTCGTGGCCGCTCACGAGGCCGCCTCGACGGCGCGCTCCGTGTCGTCTGCCGCGGTGGCCACCGGGCGGGTGGAGCGGCCGGGGCCTCGCAGCAGGCGGTGGGCGGGACGGTCGGGGTCGGTCTGGCAGGCCGACAGCGGTCCGCCGGCCGCACGGACGGCGGCCATCGCGTGGCTGAGGAAGTCCCTGTGCCACACGAACATGCCGCTGGGTCCGGCTTCGGGGTCTTTGTGCTGCTGGTAGGCCATCCACAGGGCATGCAGCCACGCCACGACGTCGAGGTGGTCCTGCCACTGTTCGCACCACGGCGCGGATGTGGTGATCTCCGCGCCGTAGACCGGCATGAGGAAGTCCTCCACCCAGTCGGTCAGGGAGTCCAGTTCGTTCTCCCGCTCTTCGCCGTCCAGCTCCAGGATCGGCTTCGGCTCGGGCGGCAGCACGGGGGCGGGCATGCCGGGCAGGCCCGGCATCGTGAACCCGGCGAAGGGCATCGGGTCGGGTGCGGAGGACAGGCTGTCGAGCTGCCGAGCCTGCTGGGCCGACTGGTCCAGGAGCTTGCGGACGCTGGCCTCGATGCTCTCCAGGTCGGCGTCGGGGACGCGGACCGGGTCCATCTCCTGGCCGTCGGGACCGTCTATGGGTTCGAGCACGAAAGGTCTCTCCTCGCAGCCGCATGCGGCACGTCGGAATTCGCAAAAGGGGCTGGAGTTCAACGATCCACACATTCCCCGGTTTGACTGACCGGGGATGTCGTGCTACAAAGCCCGGCGCACGGCGGGGACAGGAATACGAGAGGCCGTCTCCCTGTCCCCGCCATATGGCGTTTGGGTCAGGCCGTGAGGACGAAGTCGTCCTGGGAATACGTCTGCCGGAGCGCTTCGGTGAGACGGTCGGAGGCGATCTCGGCGTAGTGCCTGGTCTTCTCGACACCGATGAAGTCCCGGCCCTCCAGTAGGGCTGCGACACCTGTGCTGCCGGATCCGGCGCAGAAGTCGAGGACGGTTCCGCCGGGCGGGCTGATCTTGACGAGCTCGCGCATCACCTCGACCGGCTTCTGCGTGATGTGCTGCCTCTTCTTGCCCGCCGGCTGCGAGCCGGAGTACAGGCCCGGGAGGTAGACCTCGTTCCGCGAGCCGTCCATGTCGCCGTTGGACCCCCAGACGATGAACTCGCAGTTCTGGGTGAAGCGCCCCTTCTGCGGGCGGGCAGCGGGCTTGTGCCAGGCCAGCACCCCACGCCACACCCAGCCGGCAGCCTGGATCGCATCCGTGGTGATGGGCAACTGGCGCCAGTCGGTGAACAGCAGCGCCGTGCCGCCAGGGCGCGTGGCCCGCTGGGCTTCGGTCATGATCTGCGTCAGCCAGAAGCCGTACGACCTCTGATCCATGTTCTCGCCGGTGAAGTCGGCCAGGGTGTGGCCGGCGTCGCCAGAGGTGTACTTCTGCCGGGCCGTCCGGCTCGTGCGCTCCTTCGCCGTCCGCCCGCCTGAGTTGTACGGCGGGTCGGTGATGACGGAGTCGACGCAGTTGTCCGGGAGGGTGGACAGGACGCTGAGGGCGTCGCCCTGGTGCAGGGAGAAAGGCAAAGAGGTACCCCAATATCACTTCGGGAAAGGGTGGGAGTGGGCTCCAGCTCGCGGCAATGCCGCCACCCGTCCGGATTCGGACATAGGGGTGCCATAGGGCCACAGGGCGGTTGTGCGAGGGGAGTTCCAAAACAGTAGGGCACGATCCCCGGTTGACCACGGTCGCCGCGAAAACCCTTGAAATAGAGCCTTGATCATCTTTTTCTTGGTCAACCGGGGATCCGCACTTACTGTTTTGGAACTGCCCGGTGCACACAGCGCCGATGGCTGTAATCCCCCGTCATGCCCACACGAAGGCACCCCCTTGCCCCGGCACACCTGACCGCCCGGACGTCATCGCGAGCGGCAACTCGCGCCGACGCCCCAAGGCACAGCTCACCCATCACCCGGCCTACCGCGCTCCTTCTCACATCTCCACGGCACCGCGCGGCCGGGACTTCACACTTCAAGGACACCGCTATGCCATCCCTGCGCCCTCCCCTGCCTGAAACCCGGCCGCCGGCCCTGACCGGCGAGCGCGGAGGCACCCCGGGTTGAAGGCCGTAGCCGCCGCCATCGGCGTCCTCTGCCTCTCCCCCCTCGTCCTCGCCACTACCGCGACCATGGCCGCAGCCGGAAGCGGCGCAGCATCCAAGGGCGCCGCCTGCGCGCCCGGCGGCAGCAGCGTCGATGCTGCTGCGGTCGCCAAGCAGGTCGCGGCGATCCTCGGCGGCCAGGGCGGCGACGGCTCGATCCGCGTCGAGGGCCTGGAACTGCCCGCCGAGCAGATCCCCCACGCCAAGACGATCGTGGCCACCGGCATCGCCCTGAAGGTGCCCGAGCGCGGACAGGTCGTCGCGCTCGCCACAGCCATCCAGGAATCCCGGCTCCGCAACCTCAACTCCGGTGACCGCGACAGCCTCGGGCTGTTCCAGCAGCGGCCCAGCCAGGGCTGGGGTACCCCCGAGCAGATCCGCGACCCCGTCTACGCCGCCACCAAGTTCTACAAGGGGCTGCTGGCCTTCAAGGGCTGGCAGCAGATGACCATCAGCCAGGCCGCCCAGGCCGTGCAGCTCTCCGGTTTCCCGGACGCGTACGCGCAGTGGGAGCCGCTGGCCCGAGCCCTACAGCAGGCCATCGTCAAGACGCTGCCGAACGGCGGGACAGGCCAGGCCGGTCAGGAACCGGGTACCACTCCGGGCGGCGCCGGAGGCTGCAAGCCGGGCGAGGACGGAGCCAGCTGGGGCTCCATCCCCGAAGGGACCGTCCCCGCCGGATACAAGATCCCCGCCGACGCCTCGCCGAAGGCCCGCATCGCCATCGACTGGGCGATGCACCAGCTCGGCACCCTCTACCAGTGGGGCGGCACCTGCACCGCGCCGCACGGCCCCGACCCCATGGGCCGCTGCGACTGCTCCAGCCTCATGCAGCAGGCCTACGCCAAGGCCGGCATCCAGCTCACCCGCACCACGTACACGCAGGTCAAGGAGGGTGAAGCCGTACCGGCGAACACCCTGGTCCCCGGTGACCTGCTCTTCTCCCGCGGCACCGCCGCCGTCCCCGAGCACGTCGGGATGTACATCGGCGCCGGCCTGGTGATCAACGCGCCGCGCACAACGAAGCCGGTGCGGATCGAGAAGGTCGGCGACTGGCAGATCCTCGCGGTCCGCCGCATCCCCGCGCTCAACAGCTAGACCGTCGCCCGCCGTTGCGGGCCTGCGCCGGGCTCCTCTTCGCCCCGAGCGCCCCTCCCCCTTCCCCGCACAGCCGCAGGGCCTCTTAGGCCTGCGCCCGCAAGGAGCTTCGCCATACCCATTTCACTCGCAGACCGCGTCCTCTACCTCGCCTACGACCCCGGAATCACTCCAAAGGAGGGCGGCCTGCCCGGGCTCGAAGTCCTGAAGAAGGTCGTCAACTCGATCAACATGTTCGGCATCATCGCCGTCGTCGGCGCCCTCGCCATCTCCCTCGGCGTATGGGCCTGGGGCCACCACAGCGGCGGCCACCAGGCCGAGGCCAACGGCAAGAAGGGCGCCGTCGTCTCGGCCGGCGCGGCCCTGGGCCTGGGCGCCGCCAACGGCATCGTCGCCTTCTTCTCGGGACTCGGGACCCAGGTCCACTAGTGCCGAAACGTTCCCTCTCCCCCTTGCACCGGGCCACCACGCACTGGACGACCGGGCGACGGATCCTCGTCGCCGTCGTGGTCATCACAGCCCTCCTCGGGACCGCCGGGCTGACTGCCTGGTTCACCTCCCGCAGCGGCCAGTCCGAGGCGGGTGCCTCGCCCTCAGTCCCAGCGCCGAGCTCGCCCGCCGGGACGGCCCCGAAGACGCCCGTCGGAACGGGCTCGGTCCCGGCTCCACCCAAGGTCACCGATCCGCTCGCCTACGCCAGGGCGGCGGCGGTGCTGCTCTGGTCGTACGACACCCGCACCACCAGCCGCGACCAGCATCTCGCCGGCATGAACGCGTGGATGACCAGCGAGACGAAGTACACCGACTGGACGGCGATCTCCGGACAGATCCCGGACCCGGTGCTGTGGTCGCGGATGGCCGACAACGCCCAGTACGCCACCGCCGCCGTGGGCGAGGCCCACTTCCCCTCAGCGTTCAAGCAGGCCCTCGCCGAGAACCCCTCCGCGATCACCGAGGCGTACATCTACGCGGTCACCGTCACCGGCAAGCAGACCATCGCCTGGAAGAACGGCGGAGGCGGCGCCGAAGACCGCGCCGTCACCCTCGCCGTCCAGTGCCGCCCCGGCTCCGACTGCGCCCTGGTCTCCCTCGCCCCGAGCGTCGCCCCGTAACACGCCACTGAAGACAAGGAGGTATCCCTCCAGTGGACTTCTGTTCCATCCCCCTCGCCAGCAAACTGTGCAGCGCCGCCGACGCCATCGACTTCGTCAACGATCCGGGCAAGGCGATCACCGAGGGCATCGGCAACTGGATCGCCAAGTCGGCCGGCGAATTCGCCGCCGCATCCGCCGACCTCGCCGCCGAAGCCGTCAACGCCACCACCAAGGTCGACCTGCGGGCCGGCTGGTTCGTCGACAACTACGAACTGCTCCTGCCCATCGGCCTGACCATCCTGGTCGCCACGTTCTGCGCCCAGCTCATCCGGGCCGCCGTCAAGCGCGACGGCCAGGCCCTGGCCCAGGCCTTCACGGGCACCGCCAGCGGCGTCATCTTCTGCTTCGTCGCCATCGCCGGCACCACCATCGCCATCGAAGTCGTCGACGCCCTGTCCGACGGCTTGTTCGCGGCAGCGGGCACCTCCATCGAAGAGGCGGTGCGGCGCATGGTCAAGGCCAGCTCCGTCGCCTCCATGGTCCCGCTGGGCTGGATGATCCCCGGCATCGTCGGCCTCGGAGCCGGCACCGGGGCCATCCTCTACTGGTGCGTGATGATGGTCCGCAAGGTCGGCATCCTCGTCCTCGTCACCCTCGCCGTCTTCGCCGGGGCCGGCGGCGGCTGGGAAGCCGCACGGCGCTGGCGCCGGGGCTGGATCGAAGCCACCGCCACGCTCGTTGTCAGCAAGCTGCTGATGACGATCGTGTTCCTCCTGGGCATCTCCGCCCTCGGCCAGACCCAGGCCAAGGACGGACTCGGCGCACTCGCCGACTGCCTCGCCGGAGTCGTGATCATGATGATGGTCCTGCTCTGCCCGTACGCCACCTTCAAGTTCGTCCATTGGGCGGCTGAGGGCACCGACGGCGAGTCGATCCACCGGGCCGGCGGTACCGGCGCTCAGATGGCTAAGCAGCACACCGAGCAGGCAGCCCGCAAGGCCGCCGCGATGGCCGCCACGGGCGGAGCCGGTGCAGCGGCCGGAGGCGGTGCCGGGGCATCCCCCCAGGGCCCGGCCAGCTTCCCGGGCGACATCGCCGCCAACCCCATCGGCGGCTCCGGAGGCGAGCAGAACAGCTCCCCGATGCCGTCCTCCGGCGGCGGTGTGGCCACCGACGCGCTGTCCAAGGCCGTCCAGCCTCCGCCGACCAGCGTGAGCCAGGACACCAGCGGGCACCTCGGCGGAAGCACCGGCCCCAGCTCCGGCGCCCCGTCCGAGCCCCCCGGGACGTCCGGTTCCGGCGGCACGGGTCCCGTTCCGCGCAGCACCCAGGGCCCGCCGCAGAGCGCGCCCGCACAGGGCCCGGCCGTTGCGAGCAGTCCCTTCGCGAGCGGCCCCCCGCCCACCGGTTCCTGACCCGTCCACGCCACCCGGGCGGGACACGCCGCACCCTCTGCCGTGTCCCGCCCGGGTTCCAACCCCCGTGCTCCGAAGGCGGCTTCTGCCTTGTCTGACCTTGTCCTCCCCCTCACGATCAAATTCCCCCACCGGTCGCGGCGCGGCATCCTGCTCGGCCTGTCCCTGCCCCAGCTCGTCCTCACCTCCACGGCCCTGGCTCTGCTTCTGGCCACGGTGGTGTCCACCGGCCTGGTCGGCGCCCTCGCCCTGACCCCGCTCTGGGCCGGCGTCGGCGCCCTCGTCGTCATCCGCCGCCACGGCCGCTCCCTCATCGACTGGGCGCCGATCGTCCTGCGCTACGCCCAGCGCCGCCAAACAGGCCAGACCCTGTGACTGGCCCGCGCAGTCTCCCGGCCCCGCACCGACGGCATGCTCCACCTGCCCGGCACCGCCGCCTCACTCCGTGTCGTCACACCCTCCGGATCGCAGGCCGCCGCCGTCCACGACCCCCACGCCCAGACCCTGACCGCCATCGCCCGCGTCTCCAGCAGGGCCTTCGCCCTCCTCGACCCCGCAACCCAGAACGCCAACGTCACCTCGTGGGGCCGGGCCCTGGCCGGCATCGCCCGGTCCGGGCACATCGCCACCGTGCAGGTCCTGGAGCGCACCGTCCCCGACTCCGGCGACACCCTGACCCGCCACTGGACCACCCACGGCCAGCCCCAGACCCCAGTCGCCGGGCACGTGTACTCCGAACTCGTCGCCTCCGCAGGGCCCGCCGCCGCCCCCCACGAGAGCTACCTGGCGATCTCCCTGGACATGAAGGCCGCCAAGCGGCTCATCTCCCAGGCCGGCGGCGGACTGCCCGGCGCCTTCACCGTGCTGGGGCAGACCACCTCCTCCGTCGCCCAGGCCGCGCGCGGCGCCGGACTGATGGTCACCGGCTGGCTCACCGCCCGCGAGATCGCCGCCGTCGTCCGCACCGCGTACGACCCCAAGGCCCTGGCCGGCCTGCAGCAGTGGTCCGAGCACGGCCGGGCCGAGGCCGACCCCGCTGCCGCGGGCCCTGTGGTCCAGGTCGAGGAGTACGACCGGGTCATCACCGACTCGGCCCGCCACGCCACCTACTGGGTCGAGAACTGGCCGCGGACAGAGACCGGCGCCGGATTCCTGCACGGGCTGATGTTCACCGCCGGAGTGCGCCGTTCCTTCTCCCTCATCTACGTACCCCAGGGGCTCGAATCCGCGCTGCGCGACGTCCAGCGCACCAAGGCCACGATCATCGCGGACGCCTCCGAGCGCCAGCGCCGCGGACAGGTCGACTCCGAGGCCGACTCCGTCGAGTACGGCGACGTCAAGGAACGCGAACGCCAGCTCATCGCCGGGCACGCCGACGTCGCACTCACCGGCCTGCTGACCGTCTCCGCCGAGAGCGACGCCCAGCTCGACGCCGCGTGCGCACAGATCGAGACCGCCGCCGTCAGCGCCCAGGTAGACCTCCGGCGCCTGATCTACCAGCAGCCCGAAGCCCTCACCCTCGGCGCACTCCCCCTGGCCCGCACCGCCCTGTAGCCGAACCCCCGCCGCGCCCCCGGCAGCAAGGACCCACGACTTGACCAACACCACGATCCCGTCCGGTGACGCCCACCCCTACCTGCGGGCCGCGACCGCCGGCATCCGCCACCACACCCGCCAGGCGGCATGGAGCACCACCACCGCCGACCGCGTACACCTGGACGTCCTGCACAGCCACCTCACCGGTCTCCACCTCCTCATGGACCACCTCGCGGACACCACCCGGCCCCAGCATCCGGCCGCCGGACGGCACCTGGCCTCCGCCCACCTGCGGCTGTGGCAGGCCGCGACCAGCCTCCACGACGCCTTCCACACCCTGCCCGCAGCCGAGCGCACCGGAGCCGACCCGGTCTGCCGCCCCGACGTGCTGCCCGAGGGGCCGCCGGTCCTCACCATCTGCCAGCGACAGCTCGCCTCCGGACACGCCATCCGCCGCAAAACCACCCCCGCCGACCACGGCCCCCGCCCGGCGCGCACCGCCTGAAGGCAGCCCCCGCAGAAACGATCCGCCCCCATGCCCCAGCACCGTCCCGGCCGCCGCGCCCGCCGCGCCTCCGCCAGCCCCCTGTTCACCCCCCACGGCACCGACCGCAGCACCCGCAAGGCCGCCCGCCGCCAGCTCGCCGAAGCCCAGGCCAAAGCCCGCGCAGAAGCCACCTCCACCTCCGGCGAACACCCACCGGCCGAGCAGGAGATGCCCCGCTCCGCCTACCCGTCCGCCGGGCGGCCCGGCAGCGCCTCGGCCCGCGGCAACCGGCTGCGCCTGCCCGCCCACCGCATGACCACCGCCGTCGCCGCCGGCGCGTACCCCTTCCTTGCCGAAGGCGGACTTGGAGCCGACGGCATCTACATCGGCCGCGACGTCCACGCCGAAGCCGCCTTCGTCTTCGACCCCTTCACCCTGTACGGCAAAATCGACGGCTTCACCAACCCCAACGTCCTGCTCGCCGGAGTCATCGGCCAGGGCAAGAGCGCCCTCGCGAAGTCCTTCGCGCTCCGGTCGGTGGCCTTCGGGTACCGCGTGTACGTCCCCTGCGACCCCAAGGGCGAATGGACTCCTGTCGCCCAGGCCCTCGGCGGCACCTCGATCGCCCTCGGCCCCGGGCTTCCCGGCCGCCTCAACCCCCTGGACGCGGCCCCGCGGCCTCCGTCCGTAGTGGAGGCGGACTGGGCCGGTGAGGTACGCAAGCGCCGCCTGCTCCTGCTCGGCTCCCTCGCCCGTACCGTCCTGGGCCGCGACCTGATGCCGATGGAACACACCGCCCTCGACATCACGCTCGATGGCGTCGTCAAGGCCGCAGCCGCGGCAGGGCGGACCCCGCTCCTCGGCGACATCGCCCACACCCTGGCCCAGCCAGCCCTCCTCGACCGGGCCGCGGGCACCGTCTCCGGCCACCTCGGAGAGGCAGCCCGCGACCTCGCCCACGCCATGCGCCGCCTGGTCCACGGCGACCTCGCCGGAATGTTCGACGCCCCCTCCACCGTCGCCTTCGACCCGGCCACCCCGATGCTGTCGATCGACCTGTCCCGCCTCGGCGGGTCCGGCGACGACACCGCTCTCGTCCTCGCCATGACCTGCGCCTCCGCCTGGATGGAGTCCGCCCTCACCGACCCGCGCGGTGGCCGGCGCTGGATCGTCTACGACGAGGCATGGAGACTGATGCGCCACGGCCCTCTGCTGCAGCGCATGCAGGCCCAGTGGAAGCTCTCCCGCGGCCTCGGCATCGCCAACTTGATGGTCATCCACCGGCTCTCCGACCTGCTCACCGCCGGCGACGCCGGATCCCAGGGCCGCGCCCTGGCCGAAGGACTCCTCGCGGACTGCTCCACCCGCATCATCTACCGCCAGGAAACCGACCAGCTCCACGCAGCGGCCTCCCTGCTCGGCCTGACCTCCGTGGAGACCGAGGCGATATCCCACCTCAGCCGCGGACGCGGCCTCTGGAAGGTCGCCGGCCGGTCCTTCATCGTCCAACACCTGCTCCACCCAGCCGAACAGACCCTGTTCGATACCGACTCCCGTATGCACTGACAAAAGACACAAGGAAAACCACCCCTCCGAACTCACTGCCCCCTCACCGCCCTCTTCCGTACCTCGTCGGCGCACTCAAGGTGCTAGAGGTCAATTCGCCGTCACAGCGCAGAGGTGGGAGCTGCTGGACGATCCGGAAACAGACTCACGAACCTACAAACAAAGGCAGCAAGTTGCCGATATACAAAGACGCCGTCTATCCCGAAGAACTGCGCTACACCAACCCAGCAGCTCTCCGCGCGTTCGCACAGGCCCTCGACCGGAACGCCAATCGGCTCCCACAACCTGCTGACCTCACTCAGGGCAAGGGACTCCTCTACTGCGCCGACCGCATCGACGAGCTCGTCACACACGTCACTTGGTGCTTGGGGGAGATAAGCGCCGAAGTCAACCTCTGCTACAACGGCACGACAGAACGACCGCTGAGCGATGGACATGACCGGCGCGCCACGGCGATCAGTCAGGGCGCTGCTCCCTTGGCCACCGCCTTGACTCGCCTAGCCAAGGCCACCGACCGCCTCAGCTCCTTCCACCCGGTTCTCGTTCCACCGCCAACCGGTACGGATTTGCCCGTTCCCGATGGCCTTCTGCTCCCTCTCCTTCGGGATGTGGCTGGCGCGCGTACCGCCATACGGAAGGCAGCCCAGCAGTTTCGGAGCAACGCCGAGAGGCTGGAAGAACCCGTCACCTGTGGCCCGCTACTCGCGGCAGGATCCTGATGACAGAACCTGGGAAATCCCAGCCCCTGGCGCCCCTACCGGACCATCGAAACGTTCATGACCCCCGCTGGCGCGCGATCTGGGCCGGGTACACCCACGTGACCACCCCGCTACGCGAACGCGGCATGGTCTGCGACGTCCAGTACGGCATGAGTTCCTGGCTCGTTTACGCCTGGCCACCAGGCCACGACTCCGTCGTCATCATCGGAGCGCAAGGCGGATGGCTGGTCACGCACGAATATCCCGCCGAGGACCGGACCTCGATGACGGTCCTCTACGACTCCACGACCACCGTCCCCCCAGGTGATCTTCACGATGTCGGCCCACTGCTCTCCGCGATCGACGGTCTTCTCGCACGACTCCCCCGAGCCCCGTCGGCACCTACAGCCTCCAGCGTGCACGTGACTGGGGCCCCTGCCCCTACACCGATGCCGACCGGGCGAAGCACCCGCAGCCGCTGATCCCCACCCCAACCTCGTCCTCCAGGAGGGCTCCCCGTGTACCACCCCGTCAGCATCCACATAGGACTGCATGTCGCCGGGCCGATATCTCTGCCCCTCTCTGACCCGGTCCAACGCCTTCTGTGGTCAAGGGGGTTCGCTTAGGGCATGCAGATCTTTAAATCGTCTCTTTGGCCTTGCTCTGAGTGGAGTCGGGCGCGAGGAACGTGGCGACGTCGGCTGGTGTGCGAAGGCGGGCGGTAGAGGTGTCGATGTGGTGGCCGTGTGCTTCCAGGAGTGGGTGGACCTCCTGCTTCGCGCGGCTGATGGTCATGGCAGTGACGCCGAAGAGTTGGCCGAGGAGATCCATGGTCGCGAGTTTGCGCAGGTGGAGCACGGTGGCCAGGATCCGGTCGGCTGGGGTGAGTTTGGCTTTGGCACCTGTGCCAGGGGCCACCAGACGCTCGTGACCACGACGTGTGCGGAGCACTTGCTCGCGTTGAACCTCCAGCGCTGGAGTCAGCGCGTTGATGAGCTCGCTGAGCCGTAGGCGGGTCATTCCGGTCAGCTCTGGGTCCTGCAGTGAACGCCGCGTAAGGCTGGGCGGTCTGGTCGCCGGGGCCTGGTCTGACGTGCTGTCGGTCGTCGCCGCATGCGTCGGATGCTGGGGGTGGAGGGTGTAGTTCCAGTCGCCGTGGAAGCGGTGCCGGGTGATCGGCAGGGCGGCGATCTCGTCGTCGCTGACCTGGATGCCGGTGGGGTATGGGTTGGTGTCGAGTTCGGCGTGCACGGTCAGGCCGGTTTTGGTGGTGGTCGCCGCGATGCTCTCGACGATGACTTCGTGGCTGGTCAGGGGCCTTCCACGCCAGTTCATGGTGATGTGGGAGAACAGCCGGTGCTCGATCCGGTTCCACTTCGAAGTGCCGGGAGGCAGGTGGCAGACAGTGACCGTCAGGCAAGCCTCGGCGGCGAACCGGGCGAGTTCGGTCTTCCAGGTGCGGGTGCGATAGCCGTTGGAGCCGCCCGCATCGGCGGTGATCAGCAGCCGGCCGGCCGTCGGGTAGGCGGCCCGCCCGGCTCCGTTCCACCAGCGGCGGATCGACTCGACGGCGAACGCGGCGGTGTCGTGGTCGGTGCCCACATTGACCCAGCCGGTGTTCGCGGCGACGTCGTAGATGCCGTAGGGCACCGCCCTGCCCAGCTCGCGGTCGGGGAAGTCGTGGGTGTCGACCCGCACCGGCTCGCCTCTCGGCTCCCACTCACGGCCGTTGTTCTTGAACGGGCCGACCAGTTCCTTCTTCTTCGTGTCCACACTGATCACCGGAGCCCCGCGGTCCTGGTGGTCGCGGGCCTGCTCGTTGAGGTAGTGGAACTGTGCGTCCCGGTCGGGGTGCTGCTTGCCCTCCAGCGTCTTGGCGTTGCTCTGCAGGCTGAAGCCCTCCTCACGCAGGAGGTCGCCCACCGTGTCCGCGGAGATCCTGTGGCCCTGCCGGGTCAGCTGCTCGGCGAGCTTGCGGGTGGATTTGGTGGTCCAGCGCAGCGGCGACATGGGATCTCCGCGGACGTCGGGCTCGACCAGCGTGAGGAGTGCCTCCCGAACGGCCGGGTTCCGGTCGACGACGCGTTTGCGGCCAGCGCCGGGCCGGCGGATGCGTCCCAACGGGGCCTCTCCGGCCTCGAGTTCCCGCACTCCGACAGACACAGTGGCCTCTCGAACACCGGCGGCACGAGCGACTGCTCTGATCCCGCCATGACCGAGTGACTGGGCCTCCGCCCCCATCAGCAGACGACGCTGCCGCTCGTCGAGGTGCGGCAGAATCGCCTCGAACTTGGCCGCCAGTACAGCCCGTTGCCCATCCAATCCACTCATGGCCAGACCAACGAACCACCGAACGGAAAGCCACGATTTAAAGATCTGCACGCCCTTACTGCTCACGGCTGGATGCGTACACCGCGCCGGCGTCCCTGCCGGTTGAGCAGCAGGAGCATCTCGTGCACCAGGCCGTGCACGCGCTGCAGCCGCTCGGCCTCCCCGTCGCACATCTCCACCACCCGGCGCCCTCGGCATGACCCACGATTCCCTGCTCCCCTTCGAGCAGGAGACCCTCAGACGTTCCAAAGCCGTCACCGCCGGCCTGGAGCAGTTCACCGCCGGGCTGGCACCGCGCCTGGGCGGGGCATGGGGCCCCCGTGTCCTGCCGACTCCTTATCGGTGGAACCATGCCGACGACCGGATCTGGGAGCGGGAGGAGGGAGTGCTGTGGCGTGCGCTGCGCCGGGACGGCGACCATCAGCGTGCGCGTGCCTTCCTCACCCACGCCCACGGCCTCCAGCTCTGCGTCATCCAGCGGCCGCACCGGCCAGGCGAGTTCCTGGTCGGCACGCTGCTGCCGGCGGGCGTCTACGAGTACGACACGGCACCGCACCCGCAGGCCGTCTCGGTTCCCGGTGACCCCGCCCGTGCCGCCGCCGCGGTACGGCGCCGCCTCCTTCCGTACTACCGGCTCGCGTCGATGCGCGTGGCCAGCAGCACCAGGCTCAAGCAGGCCCAGCGGGTCGTCATCGGCCGGTCTACGGACGGGCGACCGATCGCCGACGTGCTCATGCCCCGCGCCGTGCGGGCCCTGCTCCACGAAGACGGCCGCTGACACCTGGACCCCGGCACCGGTCTGTGCGTGACGGCTACCCACTCCGCCTTCGCCCCCGAGGTCCTCGTACAGGACGCCGCCGACCGGCTCGGCGGACTCGGCTTCGAGGTCATCCGCAGCGACCAGCATCCGCTGGAGTTGTACTTCCGGTCGCAGCACGCCGCGAGCCCCGCTCCGGTGGGCGGTCTGCCGGCCACCCCGCCCGGAAGCCCGAGCTGGAACCGGAGCCGCTGACCTGGAACAGCTGGTGGCAACGAACTCCACCTTCCGCCTGCCATGGCCCACCGCAACACCCAGCGATGTCGCGGTCGCCCAACCTGCCCCCGGGCCAGCCTCTTCGGACCGCACCGAAGTTGTCCCCCATCCCAGTCTCCGCCCGCGAGCCCATCTCGGCCACCGTGCCGCGTGCCGCCCGCCGCTGATTCGAAAGGAGCCCTCCTGCCCGGCCAGTTCGTCGTCGGCACGCACCCGCAGTACGGGTATGTCGCCTCCGCCCAAGGAATCCCTCACCACATAAGCCAGTGGTACCTGAACCGTCTCGGCTTCCAGCCACTGCTTGGCCTGCACGGCGTCTACCTCCTGCCGGCCCCCACCCACGAAGGACCCCGGCGCATCCGCCAGGCCATCGAGAGCCTGCGCACCAGCGGATACAAGGTCCATGCCGACTACTCCCTGGACCCCGCCAACACCAAGCCGGTGCAGGCCAAGCCCGTTCGGGACCCGCGCGAGTGGTACCGGACCGGAGTCTCGCAGGCCGCCGCCACCCCCTCGCCCCAGTACGCCACCACACGGGCCTGGGGCTCCAGGCCCCCGCAGACCACGCCGGCGACTCCCGCACCGAGCGCAACCACCCACACGAGCCGCACCCACTGATGAGAGAAGGACCCGTTCCACCCATGCCCCACGCCGTCCACCACCGTCCCAGCAGCAGCGAGCTGCGGCTGCGGGCCCGCCGGGAGGCCGCGGAATTCCTTCGAGGCCTCCCGGTCCCGGCAGATCCGGCCGCCTCGTTGCGCACCTGCGCGGAGGCAATGTCCCAGGCGTCCACGCCCGCCGAAGTCCACGCGCTGACCGAACTGGCGGCCGGTGGCGAGGAAGCCGGACTGATCGCGCTGCGGAACCTCCTGCGCGCCGCCGGCGCCCGCTGCCGGGAGCACGGCGAGATCCAGCTCGCCACCCGCTACGAGCGCACGAGCGACCTCCTCGACATCGCCGACCGGGCTCTCTTCCAGCTCGGCGTCGACGTGCTGACCACCCAGTACGACACCACAGCGGACACCGCCGCCCCCTGCCTGACGCCCGTCGGCCACGACGAGGGAGCACCCACCTGACGTCCTCCGAGATCACCCTCTACACCAGCCAATACCACGGCATCGTCGCCCTCGTCTCCGGCGAATCGTCCCGGTGGGCTCGCACCGCCCTTCAACTCGCGGGATTCGAGAAGGACGGCGGCGGAAACTACGTCATGCCCCTGACGGACGCCAGCCGCGTCCGCGAGGCCCTGACCAACCTCAGAGAGACAGCGGCGGCCTTGCAGAGCAAGGTCACCGCGACCAACCAGAGCTACATCGGCGACTTCGCCCTCGAAGTCAGCAAGGACCTGCCCGGCCAGTGGAAGGTGCAGGTCGAGAACTACGGGCACCCGGCGACGCAGGGCGACCTCTTCTCGTGCCTGTGGGCGACCGGTCCCAACCTCCGCCTCCTTGAGAACCGGCGCGTGTCCTCTGCTGCGATCTTGCAGTCCGAGAACCGAGCCGAACTCGCCATCATCTACAACCCCCGCCACGACGTGTACGACGTCGCGATGCTCGCCCCGCAGGACATGTACCTGGACGAGGCCGTCGTACCGCCGCCCGTGATCACCGTGCATTCGGCGCCCGTCCCCGCCGCCCGCAAGATCGCCTCCAGCCTGCTCGCCGACTACTACCGGGCCGTTTTCGAGATGCAGTTGAACCATCTCGGCGATGACCTGGCATGGGCGCAGGAGGAGTTCGAACCCGGCACCGTCCAGGATCCTCCCCAGCGTGACCTGGCCGAGGCCTTCGACCGCTTCGCCACCATCGCACCGCGCATCATCGCGTCCCTGCGCACCAGCGGCCTTCACTCCTTCGACCCGCACCAGGCAGCGTTCCTGGAGGACATGGAGGCCGCGTTCGGTCAGCCCAGCCCGGGCACCGAGAACGCGGGGAAGGCACCGGAGAACCCGAGTCTCGATCTGCTGTCGATGTGGATGAGCGAGGGCGAGGGTCTGGTCGACCTTGCCCGGGCCGCCGTCCGCACCGCACCCGCGCCGACCGCCTTTGGCCTCGTCCGTGCCGTGGACGCACCCGGGGTGCTCCCCTCTCCTCCCCCGCGGGCCGGCGCCGCCCTCAACCGCAGATAGCCCCCTGGAGCCGCTATTCCCCTCCCCCCGACCCCACCTCCGCACGAGGCGGTTAATGCTCTGACCGGCTGGGCCGTCCAGTTCTCGGTCATCACGCTCCGCTGCGAGATGGCCGTGGACCACCTCCGTACCCACCACGGAGACATCACCGACGCCCCGGCCGCCCAGGCCGCCGAAGCCGAGCGCAACCGGGAACTCGCCGAGCTCTTCGTCGATCTCCGCCCCCACCTCAACACCCTGATCGTCCACGCCAGCGCCGGCCTGCAGGCCATGCCCCCGGCCCGGCACCATGCCCGCTGGCACCTGCTGATCTCCGACCTCGCCCATGCCGTACACATCCTGGACGAGCACCCCGACGGCCAGGACACCACCGCCCGCGACGCACTGCTGTGGCCCTACATGCAGACCTGGGGCGAGCACGACGTCCTGCTGCGCGACCTCGCCCTCCAGCCCACCCACCCACCCGAGCCGAACCCCGGGCTCGGTACGGAGGAACAGGAGGCATGGACCGCCTGGGCCCGCTCGGCCCACAGCCGCGGTCTGCTCCGGCCCCAGGAATCTCGCTACGACGCCGCCGACCGCCAGCTCACCCTCGCCTTCGTCCCGCACCCGGTCGACGAGGACGAGGAGATGGTCGTGATCCTCGCCGGGGACATCGACGGCCCCGAAATGAGCGTGACCGGGCGCTACGACACCGACGACGAAGCGATCCGCCACCTCCCACCAGCAGTCCCACCCGGCGTGCTCTATCCCAACGGCCCCCCGCCGGACAGCGCGTCACCACCCGGGGTGCCACTGGAACAGCTGATCCGCGACGTCATCGACGCGCAGCACAGCGCCTCCGTCGCCGAGGCGATCTCCTACGTCACCGACCTGCCGCCCCATGCTCCCGCCGGACACATCGCGCAGCTCACGGCCTTCCTCGACACCTGCGCCGCCTGGGCGACCGCCATGGACACCCGGGCCGGCCAGGAGATCTCCGTGCGACTGCGGATGATCTCCGCGCAGACCAGCCACCTGGTCCAGGACCTCGCGCAGATCGGCGAACAGCTGGAGGACGCGGTGGCGGTCCTGCCGCCGCACCGCACCCCCGCACCCCGCCACCTGCCCGTACCGCGCCCGCCCGCGGTGGGCACCACACCGGTCGTTCCGGCCTCGCCGGTCTCCGCCGCTTCCGTTCCCCGCCGGTAGCGCGCCTCGTCCGGTCTCACTCCGCCTCGCCCTCTCTGACGGAAAGCCCTGCCCTGTTGACCCTGGCCGATCACCCGCCCACCACCCCGCCACCAGCCACGTACGGCGCCGTCCTGGGCAGCCGCCATGTTGTCCGCCTGCTCGGCGGCACCCTGACCGGTCGTCTGCCCAACGGCATGGTGCCCGTCGGACTCGTGTTGTGGATCACCGGCGGGGGCGGTTCCCTGGCCTTCGCCGGCCTCCTCGCCGCGCTGTACGGGCTGGCGTCCGGGCTGTCCCAGCCGATCAAGGGCAGGCTGATGGACCGGTACGGGCAGACCCGCATCTCCGCACCGGCCGTCGTGTTCAACTCCGGTTGCCTGGCCTCGCTCCCGTGGATCGGGGCGAGCGGCCACCCGGCGGCCGTGACCGCCGCCGTGGGGCTCGCGGGTCTGTTCACCCCGCCTTTGGAATCCGGGCTGCGCGCGTTGTGGCCGACCGTCCTTCCCGATCTGGGCCGACGGCGGGTCGTCCAGGCCCTCGACACCGGGTCCCAGGGCCTCCTCTACATCGTGGGTCCCTTGCTCGCCTCGTGGCTGGCCACCGCATACGGGCCCGGTATGGCCCTGAACGCCGCCGCCGCGCTCACCCTTGTGGGAACGGTCGTGGTCCTGACCGCTGCCCCCTCACGGACCTGGCGGCGGGCCACCACCGGTGGGGCGGTGGGAGGCGGCCGTCTGGCGGGGGCTGGTCTGGTCCTGCTGTTCACCGCGCTGGCGGGGACGGGGTTCGCGCTCGGTGCGATGAACGTGTGGGCAGCGGGCATGGCCACCACCCACAAGATGGCCATGCTCTCCGGGATGCTCCCCGCCGCATTCTCCGCCGGCAGCGTGCTCGGCGGCCTGATCTATGCCCGCCGGAGATGGCCCGGCACGACCACCACCCAGCTCCTCGCGACCGCCGCCCTGTTCCTCTTCGGCTGGATGCCCCTGCTGGTCCAGCCCGGACCGCGCGCAGCCATCGCCCTGGCCGTGATCCCGGGGCTGTTCCTCACCCTGATCATCACCAACGGCTTCCACACCGTGGACTCCCTGGCCCCCGCCTCACGCTCCACCGAGGCGTACGCCTGGCTGATCCTGTCCGTCGGCACCGGCCAGGCCGCCGGAACCGCGCTCGCCGGAGCCCTCGCCGAGCACCCCTACGTACTCGCCGGGCTTCCAGCCGCCGGCGCCGCCGTCTCGATGGCCATCCTCGTCCTCGCCCGCCGAAAGCTCGGCCCCGGCCGTCGCCTCGGCCGCCACCGACGCTCCCGCCACTTCAACTCACCTGTATCAGAAGGAGATTCGCCTATGGCAATCCGGACCGAATGGAAGATCGTCCACAGCTGTGGACACGAGAGCACGGCCAACCTGTCCGACCGTCCCGCCGACAAGCGGGCCGGATTCGCCCGCTGGCTCGGCGGCCGGGATTGCACCGACTGCTGGAAGGCCTCCCGAGACTCCGACAGCGCCACGAAGGAAGTGTGGCTGGCGGCGAAGCGGGCCGAGGAGCAGCAGGCCGCATTGGACTGGGCGACGCAGTTCGACATGCCGGCGCTGGAGGGTCCCGAGCGGGCTCTTGCCTGGGGTGAGCGTTCCCGGTTCCAGCTGGTGACGGCCGCGTACACCGCGCTGGTCACCGAGAGCGGGACCTGGGACGAGGCCGACTGGGCCGCGCTGGAGGAGAAGATCCGCACGGTCACGCGGGCCGGGTGGTGGATCGACCAGCGCGACGCCGAGGGCACTGACCTTCCCGAGCTGCTGGACGCGGCCACCGCTGATGACCGGGGGACGGAGAACCCGTTCCGGTAACCGTGGGCGGACATATATAGCCGACGATCCCCGGTCAGCCAAACCGGGGATTCTCCAGACCATTGAAGTACTTCACCCGCCGCGAAACTGCGGCACCTTCGTGGAAGGACTTCTGCCGTGCCCGACGCCATCCGTGCCGCGTTCATACCCGCTGACGCCATCACCCCCGACCGGGACATCGCCCACGGACACTTCGCTCCCGGCGACCGGATCGTGGTCATCAAGGGAGTGGACGACGGCATCCTGTGGGGCGACGCCATGACGGTGGTCACCCCGTCCTGGCACACCCCGACCAACGAGGACGGATGGCGCCTGCGCAACCCGGACGGCGGCGCCCGCAGCTTCGTCACCGGGCACCCCCGCTACCTCGTCCACCTCTCCACGCGCTGCCCCGACTGCCTGATCTACCAGCGGGCCCTGCAGGACTACCTCGTGCCCCGGTTCACCGACAGCAAGCCCGTCGATGTCGGCTGGTACTCGATCACCGAGCTGAACCAGCTCGTCCACGTCGCCGACGGCCGGGCCGGCAGCCGATGATCCCCACGCTCCACGAGTTGGACACCACGTCCACCCACGCACTCGCCGAGGCTCTGGGCCGTCCCGTCAGCGACCAGGAGGGTCTGACCACCGACGGCACGATCGTCGCGTACTGGTCGCAGCTCGACTACTTCACCGACGAGGACCGGATATGGACCTCGTTGGAGTGGGCCCAGCACCTCGACGAGTCGCACCGGGAGCACCCCTTCGCCGCCACCTACTGTGGTGATCCCCGCGTCATCCTCCACGTCAGCGTCCGCCAGCACCCCGAGGACCGGGAGCTCACGCCGGCCGAGTGGTCCGAGGTCGGCCACCGGCTCGCCCGCGTCTCAAGAATCGCCCCGGCAGGCGACCCGAATCCGTGCAGGTGGATCGCCCTCCGCGACCTGCCCCACCGCCTCGACCTGGTCGCCAATCTGGTCCGGGAGGACGGCGTCCGGGCGGCCGTGCCCAGGCAACTCCCCCACGCCCTGGCCGCGGAATGCCGGCGCATCGAAGCCGACCTCCGCCTTCTCTCCCCGCCAGACCACCACGCCGCCCCCTTCAAGGCGAACATGCTGGCGGCGGCACGGCCCACCGTCGAAATTCCCGGCACCAGCTTCGTGGCGGACTTGCCCAACGGGGCGCACCAGCATTTCGCCGCCGCCCGCCGTCTCGTGGAGAAGGCCGCGCACCAGCTGGGCAGTGCGCCGTCGGGCCAGCCGGAGCTCGCGCACCAGCTGGAGTGGATCGCCCGCCGATCCCACGCCCTTGAATCCGACCTCGCCGAGATCGTCCCCGGGCACCCTGGCACCCCGGCCGGAGTCGCCACCACAGGTGTCTCCGCCGGGCTCCCGCCCCGGGCCACCCGGAGGCGCTGACCGGCCGCCTCTACCGCAGAAAGCATTCTCTTCTTGGCCCTCGCCCACCGTGTACTGACCGTCCGACGCGATCCGGACTCCGGGGAAGTCCTCGCCCGTGGGGGCGACCCGGAAGCCCACAGCCTCCTGGAACGCACCGGATTCGTCCCAGTCGTCCGCCGCCACGAGACGTACCACCGTCTTCCTACCGGCCTTGACCAGGACGAGGAGATCCGCCTGGCCACCCGCGCCGTAGCCCGCCTCCAAGCCGTCGGCTAGGACCTGACCGCGGACCCCGCCTTCGCCACCGAGCAACACGAACCGCACTACCTCTCTGTCGGCGCCCAGGTCGCACACCTCGCGACCCGGATCCGGGAAGCGGAGACCACCGAGGAAGTCAGCGACGCCCTGACGGAGCTGACCGCCACCCACGACGGTGTCCTCCCGGCCCTCGCCGAAGTCCTCGCCGCCACGGCTGACTTCCTGCAGGACCTCGGGGAGCCCATCGACCCGCACACCGCCGCACGGCTGCACTACCTGGTCGACGAACGGCTCCAAGTCATCACCTCTGACCTGCGGCACGTCCGCAACGGGCTCGCCGACCGGCAGGCCGTACACCCCCACCGCGCGCCGTGCCCCCAGGAAGTCGCCAGCGACGAACGGGAGAAGTCGGTCTCCTGTCCCTGCCCCGTGCCCGCCCGCATCCCCACCACGCCCATCACACCGGCCGCTGCTCTGCCCGCCCCGGCCAGCCGCCGCCGCTGACCGCCCCGAGACCCGCCCGAGGAACCATGCCCTACGACCGCGACCCCGACGAGCTCGGCTCCTTCGCCGCCATCCTCACCCAGAACCTGCCCGGCACCTGGACCCATGAGCTCCGCCAGCACACCGCCCACGACGAGCACCACGGCGCCACCGCCGACGTCTGGGACATGAACCACGTCGCCGAAGCCCTCGCCCAGCACCCGGTGAAGCACGACGCCATCCTGACCCGCGACGACGGCCGGCGGCTCTTCCTCCTTGACCATCCCCGCTACGAGGACGAGTTCCTCATAGCCGCCATGGCCCCCGTTGACACCCCCGCGGAAGCATTCCGCGGGGTGCGGGAGCCGGACGGCATCGCGATACCCGCCGAACCCGAGCAGGCCACCGACGCCATCGTCACCAACCTCCTGCCCCGCTACGAGGCCGCTCTGGCCCAGGTCCAGGACAACGCCCTGAGCCTGACCCGCGCCTCCTCCCAGCCCGACACCCTGGTAATGAGCTGGACGGAATCCGGCGACCTCACCGCCACCACCGGCCGGTCGGACGTGGCCGGCGTCCTGACCGCCCACGGGTTCGTCCACGACCCCGGCGAGCAGACGTACGTAGCCTCCGGCGACGACACCGCTCACCAGGCACAGTGCGTACGGGCGGCCGGCGCCGCGCTCGGCGCCCTGAACATCGGTGTGACCCTGCGCAACGCACCCCACCGAGGCACTCCCGCAACGACGCCGCTTCCTGCACCGCGCCCGGCCACGGCGAACACCGTGCGTTCCCGGTGAAGGACGGCGCAGAGCCCGACTTCCTCATCCTCGACTACGTCACCATCACCCGCGACCCACGCACCCAGCTGGTGGTCACCAGCAGATGCACACCAGAAGCCGCGGGCATCCTGGAGACCGTCGGCCGCTTCCGCGGCAGCGGCGCCCACTACCTGCGCCAACCGCACGACCTGCCCGTCGAACAGCAGCGTCACTATGCGACGGCCGCGGCCCAGGCCCTCCTGTTCTCAGGGTTCAGCGTCTTCCTGGATCCCTCCCTGAACACGCTCGCAACCCCCGACGGCGACCGGGCAGCGGCCCACCGCTACCTGGACCAGCTCGCCGAACGGGCCAGCAAGGCCACCGACGACAAGCAGGTCGCCGAAATCCTCGCCGAAGTGGCCGCGCCCACCGAGCGCCTGCTGTCCCACCTGGTGCAGTCCCTGATCACGACCTGGGCCACCTGGAGCCAGCGAACGGACAGCACGCTGTCCAAGGACAGCCTCTCGATGCGGCTGATGGACACCACCAGCGGGCTCTCGCGCCACGGCGACGAGATCCGGCACATCCGCAATCAGGCCGCCGCCGCCAAACCGACAGCCCCGCAACCGCCTGCACCTCCAGGCCCAGCGGCGTCGCCGCCCACCCGGGGACGCTGAACCCGCCGCACTCCACCTCCGAAACGACCATGCCTCCACGACACCATCGAACCGATCTCGCGGCCTTCGCAGACGGCCTCGCCGCCCGCCTGCCCGATACCTGGACCAGCACCTACACCCGCCACGCCGCCTACCACGACCAGATCGCCACCACGTCGACGGTGTGGGACATGGGAGCCGTCGGCTACGCAGCCTCCAACTTCGTCCTCAGCCACCAAGCCGTGCTCGCCCGAGCCGACGGAGCACGCCTGCTGCTCTTCGACCGCCCCCGGTACCGCCACCAGTTCATGATCGGCGCACTGGAACCAGACGCCCATCACGACGCCTTCCATCGGGTGGCCGAACCCAACGGCATCGCCATCCCCGCCGGCCCTGCCCGCGCCGCCGCCCAGGTCACCCGCAGGCTGCTGCCCCGCTACGAGGATGCGCTGCGCCAGGTCCGGCACAACACCGCCCACCCCGCGCCCCGCCGGCCCGAACCTTCGCTGATCTTCGGAGCGGTGAGCATGGCCTGGCACCCGGACGGGGCCGTCGGCGCCGTCACCGGAGTACGCGAGGCAACCGCGGTCCTGTACGGCGCCGGATTCCAATACCACCCCTACCACCGGCAGTTCCTGCTTCCGGCGTCCTACGGCGACCGCGAGCAGATCGCCCGCGTCCAGGCCGTCTCCCAGAAGCTGGCCCGTATCGGCGTCGGCGTCACCATGCGCCCGGCCCAACCTGCCCCCGCGCCCACCGCACTGCCCGCTCGACCACCCTCCCCGGCGGTCGCATCTGCGACCCGCTGATCCACCCACCACCGCGAGGAGATCCCCCGTGGGAAATCTGGCCGATGAAGCCGGCACCGACGTCGAGATCTACCGACGGGCCCGCACCCCCGGCAGCGTCCACATCGTCAGCCGCAGCGACGCACCCGAAGAACTCCTGGCCCTCCTCGACAGTGCCGGCCTTGAGCGCCACACCGAGGAGACCGCAGGCCCGGTCTACGTCTGGCACGAAACCCCCGACGGCCTGAGCGAGAAGGCCCAGAAGCAGCTCGCCACCCGCGCGATGCTCCCGCTGCTCATCGCCGACTACAAGGTCAACATCGACCCGGATGTGTACGACGTGACCGCCTGGGGGCAGGCGATGGCCGCGCACCGCGCCCAGCAGGCCAAGACCACGGGTGCCCAGGCTCCCGCTGCGGCTCCGCCGGCGTCGCCCGGCTCCCCTTCGCGTTCTCGCTGACCACTTCCCCCACCCCGCCCCGGCCCCGCCGTATCCGGGCCGGGGCGCCCGCCACACCACCCGGAGCACCACGATCCAGCAGAACCCCACCAACCCGCCGCCGATCTCCCCCGCCCGCCACCCGCGCCTGGCCGTCTTCCTGCTGCGCCGCTACCTCCGCGCAGTGACCGCCGGCTCAGCCGGACGGCACAACCCGCCCGCCACCGGCCTGCTCGGGGTGCTGGACAAGTCCCGGCGTACAGGCACCGGCCCCAACCGCCCCGGAGGAGCATGACCGTCCACGACCCCGACGCCCTGACCCGGCACATCGCGCAGCAGATCGCACTACTCAACGAGCACCTGGTCACGGCTCCGCCCCGCCAGGCCGCCCGGACCCTCAGCCAGGTCCTCGATCCCGAAGACGGCATCCTCGGACAGCTGACCACCTTGATGGTCACTGGATCGCGCTTCGCCCAGGACCGGGCGACCGCCGGAGTGCTGCCGCCCGAGGTATGGCTCGCCCTCGGCCGGGCCGCCTACGAGTTCCACGACATCGGCCTCGACCTCGACGACCACGCGGAAGACCTCCGCCGACTCGCTCAGGCCCCGGCAACCACCCCGATCCCGGCCTCGGCCTCGGCTCTCGTCGCCAGGAGGCACCGGTGAAGAAGACCTGGACAGGCTGGGGTCCGACTGCCGACCAGCCACAGCAGCACTACCTGGTCGAGCCCCGTCACCTCGGAGGCGGAGGCGACCTCCGCTTCGTCGCCGAGTACCTGCGCGCCTCCGGCTGGAAGGACATCTCCCGAACGGGCGGCCCGATCGTCTTCGACAGCCCCGACCGCACGGTCAGGGTCGGCTTCGACCCGACGTCGATGCCCGGCGGCTGGACCGTCTCCGGACAGGCAGTGGGGCAGCAGCCGGCCTGGCACGCCACGTTCACCATGGCCGTGCCAATCGAGATCGTCGCCGGGTTCACCGACACCCTAACCAAGCACCGCTCGGCCCACGCCCCAAACGTGTGGGCTCCTCTGGAGGAGAACGGGTGGGAGACCGAACGCGGGCAGCACTTCACCGCCGTCTCCCCGGACCGCAATGCCTGGCTTCAGTACCACCAGAGCGAACCCGGCCAGGCGCACTGGTGGGCCGGGGCCCGCACCGAGCACGGCAGGACCTGGGACGCGGTCTTCACCCCAACGACGCCGATGCACCTCGTCCAGGGATTCTCGGCCGCTCTGTCGGACCCGACCCCGGTCATGCGCCAACGCGGCGAGGTCCCCGCAACGAAATGGATCCGCACCACCTCAGTGTCCGTACGCCCCTCCGAACTCGGAGGCTGGCAGCAGGCCCGGATCACCGCCGCCCGCGCCGCCACCTGGGCCCGCAACTCCTGGGCCGCCGCCCGCCCCCGCCAGCACACCCCAACCGGTCCGTACACAACCGCCGGCGGGAACAAGTCTCGCCGCTGACCCGCCCTCAGCCCACCCCACGACAACCGAGGAGCCCCGTGACCGAACCCGTCACCGTCCCCACCCCGGAGCAGATCGAGCAGGCCACCGACACCCTGGCCCAGCTCGTGGACTACCTGCGGACCGAGCCGCCCACTGCCCACGTCCTGTCTCTGCTGACACCGCTCCTTGACGAGGACGACGGCGTCCCGATGCTGCTGTCCGACGTCCTGCGCGCCGCCGCCCGAGCCGTCGCCACCCACACCGAGCCGTACAACAGCGACGTCAACTCGGTGGTCACCACCCTCCGGGAAGCGGCCACGGAGATCATGCAGTGGCACTCCCTGCACTGGGAAGTCCGCAGCCTGGCCCGCGCCACGGCTGCGGAGGCAGCGCCCTGAGCCAGCGGCCCTTCATCTCCACCCGCATCGACGAACCGCACAGCAGGATCTGGTTCGACACCAGCCCCCGCCACCTCGCCGGCCGCGGCGACCCCCGCCACATCACCCAAGCGCTACGAGCAGCCGGCTGGTCCAACCACTCCGACCCGGACTACCCGCACGTGATCCTCTCCAGCCCCGACCAGCGCTACGCCCTGGCCCTGGAGCCGGAACCGGAGTCGTACTCCAAGTGGTGGCGGATCAGCTGCACCAGCGACGACGAGAACTGGTACGCCCAGTTCGGCGGCAACACCCCTGTCGAGATCCTCGCCGGATTCACCGACGCCCTCCTCAGTCCCGCACCCGAGACCGCACCCGACGTATGGCCCATCCTCACAGCCGCGGGCTGGACCCACGTACAGGACGAACGCGGACACGAGGTCGCCGAACACCCCGACGGCATCATGCAACTACGCCGATGGAACACGGCGAGCAGCTGGGACCGCGGCTGGAACGCCACCGCGCTCCTCCCCGACGGCCTGGGCCGGGTGGAAACGGTGTGGGAGGCCTACCTCGGCAACGCCCCCCATCTCGTTGCCGCGTTCGCCACCGCGCTGGCCGACCCCGCTCCCGTCGCACGGGCCGAGTTCGACGTCCCTCACAGCGGCCTCGTCACCCAGAAGCCGAGCAGCCGCCAGGCAGACGAACTCGTAAAGGAACACGCCGCGCGCCTGGCCCGTGCCCGGGCCACCGCCGTACGCGGGCGGCGCACCGCCCTCACCACGCAGCCCGTCACAAGCTCGAACCCGGCGGCGCCCGTCGCCGCCGGGCGCCGCCGGTGACTCCCGCCGGGTCCGACCGGCCCCTCAAGGAGCCGCCCTCTGTCCATCACTGACCGGCAGCTCGCTGCCTTCGCCGCCGACCACGGGAACAAGCTCGGCTCAACCGTCAGCCCCCGCTACCTGGCCGGGCCCGGCGACCCCCGACACATCACCCACGCCCTACGCGCCGCCGGGTGGACGAACACCTCCGACCCGCTCCACCCGGCGATCACGATGACCAGCCCCGACCACGTCCACCACCTCGTACTCGACCCGGCCCGCCTCCACGCCGACTGGAAGATCAATACCGACTTCCTCCCCGACTACTGGTCCGCGACCTTCACCATCACCACCCCGGTGGAACTCGTGGCCGGCCTAGCCGACGCCCTGATCCGCCCCACCCCAGACGAGGCGCAGCCCACGGTCTCCGAAATCCTCACCGGCCGCGGCTGGGCACACACCACCGACGACTCCGGCACCCAGACCCTGACCTCACCGGACGGCATCGTCCAGGCAGAGCAGCGCGTCTCGTCCTTCATCGGAGTCCGCGGATGGGAATTCGTGGCCGCGCGCCATCACGGCGAGTACGGCCCCGAACAGCTGCTGTGGCGGGCCTACCTCCACGAGGACACCCCCGCTCACCTCCTGACCCACCTCGCCGACGCCCTCTCCACCGCGACACCCGTTCTGCGCAGCCGGTTCGCAATCGACGACAGCGTGCACCTCACCCAGGGAACCGAGTTCGCGATCGGCGGCGAAGTCCTCGCCGCCCACAAGCAGCGCCTGGCCGAAGCCCGCCGCTTCCGCCCCAAGCCACGGCTCACCACCACACCGGCACCGCCCGCTCTCCCGCGCACCGCCACACCGGTCCGGCCCGCCCGATAGCCGCCGGCCACGAATACCTCCGCCCCCGAAGGCCCCTGTGACACATCCCGATCGCCGCCTGCACGAGCTCCGCCTGCAACAGCTCGCCCTCTACCTCCTCGAAGCGGAGCAGATCCTCGCCGCCTGGGACACCTACTCCGACCAGCACACCGGCCCCGACGGCTGGCCCCACGACGAGACCGCCTACGGATTTCGCCAGGCCCAGCGCGACGCCGACACCTGGCGCTCCTTCAACAGGATCCACTCCAGCGCCAACGACCTCGTCGCCATAGCCGAAGTGCAGCTGCAGAAGCTGCCGGAACGGCACGTTCACCCCCGCTGGGCCTGGCAGATCTCCACCCTGTACAACGCCCTCGGCCGGCTCAACACCCTGCAGGGCGAGTGGCTCGACGTGCGCGCCACTCTGCCGACGTCCGCGCGGCCCGGGGTCGAGGAGTACGACGGGCCCCTCGCCGCGCGGAACGCCGAAGTCTGGCACCACCTGGACGAATGCTCCCTCCACGGCCAGGCCGTCCTGGACATCAACACCGCCATCCGGCGCACCAAGCCCCGCCCATCCGCCGCCGCCCACACGGCAGGCCTCCCCGGCCCCGGCGCCGCACCCGCGAAGACCCGCCGGTGAGCGCCCTCCGCCGCTGAGTCCACGCCCTGATCCCCTGGAACCGCCCTCTTGTCCAACCCTTCCCCGAACTCCAACGACGGCTACGACATGGCCTTCAAGGCCCTCATCGGCGCCCTCGTCATCGCCTTGCCCCTGTCCACCCTGGCCTGGCTGGGCGGCAACGCGACCGCCTGGATCACCAACAGCGGCCCCTGGGTCCCTTACCAGCCGGCTGAAGCCCTTCTCCACCCCGAACGTCTCTGGCCCCCGGCAGGAGAAACGTCCCTGCTGATCGGCACCCGCATCCTCCCCGCCATGGTCCTCCTCGCTCTCAGCGTCTTCAGATACCTGTGGTGGTCCCGGCGCAGGGGCGCGAGCGGGAAGAGGAAGCGCGTCGCCGGGATGGCCCAGCGGAGGGACATCGAGCCGCTGCTCGCCAAGGCCATCACGGCCAAGGCGCGCTCCCTGAGGCCGAGTCTGAAGGACGCCAAGGCCATCGACGCCTCCGACACCGGCGTCCTGCTCGGCAACCTGCAGGGCAGCCGGTCCGAGGTCCGGATGGGCTTCGAGGACGTCGCGGTCGCGATCATGGCCCCCCGCTCCGGCAAAACGACCTGCCTGGCGATCCCTGCGATCCTCGCCGCCCCCGGCCCCGTTCTCCTCACCTCGAACAAGGCCGCCGGCGACGCCTACACCGCGACGCTCGACGCCCGCGGGGAGGACGGCCGGACCTGGAGCATGGATCCGCAGCAGATCGCCCACGCGACTCGCGAGATGTGGTGGAACCCGCTCGCCACCGCCAAGTCCCTCGACGGGGCAGGGCGGTTGGCCGGGCACTTCCTCGCTGCGAGCGTGGATGCTTCCCAGCAGGGCGACTTCTGGTCCAAGGCGGGCAGCAACATCTTGTCCCAGTTGTTCCTCGCCGCGGCCCTGGACGAGCGTCCCATCACCGACGTCATGCAGTGGCTGGCCTTTCCTGCCGACCGCAGGCCCCTGGACATCCTCCGCGATCACGGGTTCTCAGCTGTCGCCGCCCAGCTCAAGGGAACCGTCGAGGGCCCGCCGGAGACGCGTGACGGCATCTACGAAACGGCGCGGCAGTACGCGTCGGCGCTGCTGAACAGTGAGATCGCCGCGTGGGTCACCCCGCAGAAGGGGGTCGCCGAGTTCAAGCCCGCCGAGTTCGTGACCAGCAAGGACACCTTGTATCTGTTGTCGAAGGACGGAGGCGGCGGAGCCTCGGCGTTGATCGCGGCGTGCGCGGACTCCGTGATGCGGGCCGCGACCGTCCAGGCTGAGAGGGCTGGCGGACGCTTGGACCCGCCGATGCTGGCGATCCTCGACGAGGCCGCCAACGTGTGCAAGATCAGCGACCTTCCCGACCTGTACTCCCACCTCGGGTCCCGCGGGATCATCCCGATCACCATCCTGCAGTCCTACCGCCAGGGCCAGAAGGTCTGGGGAGACGCGGGCATGGACGCCATGTGGTCTGCGAGCACCGTGAAGGTGATCGGCTCCGGCATCGACGACCCGGACTTCGCCGACAAGCTGTCCAGGCTGATCGGCGACCACGATGTCGAGACCAAGTCCACGTCCATCTCCGACTCCGGGAAGTCCACCTCCTTCAGCATGCGGCAGGAACGGGTCCTGCCCGCCGACGCGATCCGCGCTCTCCCGAAGGGGACCGCGTTGTGCTTCGCCACCGGCATGCGTGCCGCGATGCTCGACCTGCGGCCCTGGTATCTGGAGCCCGGCGCCGACAGCCTGTCCGCCACCTCCGCAGCCGCCTCGAAAGGCATCACCGACCGCGCCGTCGCCAAGGCCGCCCCGAAGAAGACCGACTTCGGGAAGGCGGCGTAAGCCGGCCCCGGCCGCACTGTCGGAACCCTTCACCGTGTGTCAAGCCCATCCCCTGACCTTGCCTGGAGCTTTCGATCGAATCGAGTACCCCCACCGTCAAGGACATCGCCCGAGCCCTGGCCAACCACATCGCAGCTGATGTCCCTGCCAGGGATGTGATCGTCTCCTTCCGTGTCCGCCCCCAGACCACCTCCCGCTACAAGGACCGCTCATCGGGGGGCCCGCTGTCCGCCATCGCCAGGTCGGTCCACGCCGAGCTGTACGGCTTGCCCAAGGAACCCGCCGGCGAACCGCCCACCCTCTCCGCTCTCCTCGACGCGGCCCACACGGCCAACAGCCACTGGGAGCGGGCCCACGTACTGCACGAACTGGTCGCCCAGCTCCCCCAGCTGGCCGAGATCCTCGATCTCACGGCCGCCTGGGCCCGCCGGCGCCACGACGTCCCAGCCCACACCGCCCAGTGGCTCGCGGACACGGCAGCCCTCACCCACCTCTCGGCGGCAGGGCTCGAACAGATCCAGCACATCCACAACACCCCCATACCCCCGCCATCACCATCGCCAGCAGGGCGCAACAACTACCTCCCAGCCCCGTCCCCACGGCGCTCCCGTCGCGCCCCCTCCCGACCAGCGCGGCTCCGGCACCCGCAACACGCTGACCCGAGCGACCACGACCTCTCGCGCGACCCCTTCGCCATCCGACACAACTCGACATTCAACTAATGGAGTTCACGCTGCAGATCATCGATCTCGTCGAACAGACCCGACGCCTCGGTCAGGCGGCGCCCACCCTGATGTCGCTGATCACGGAGGTGGAGACCGTACGCGCGGGAGAAATAGAGAAACCCGTCAGGGAACTGGCGCCGATCGCCGTCCGCCTGCACGGACTGGCGATGCAGTACACGGCGCAGCTCGCCGCCCTGTCCACCAGCCAGTACGCGGCCATGAAGGACGGACACCAAAACCTCGCCGAGCTCGCGAAAGCCTGCGCCCATGTCTCCTTCGCCGCCACCATGTGCACCTTCGCCATCCACCGCCGCACGGAGGTCCTGCTCTACGAAGACGGCGACGAGACCCCGAAGGCGAGCCGCGACAACCTGAAAAGCGCCGCCGAGGAACTGATGCACGCGGCGAAGACGTACAGGCGGCAGGCACAGCGGCTCTCGTTCCGCCTGGCATCCACCCCGGCTCGCCATGAGGACCAACAGCTCATCGCCCAGGCGCTCGCCGTCACTCCCGCCAACCCGGAGCCGAGGAGCAGCACGGCCGGACCAGACCGCGACACCCCCGGGAACCCGAGCACCCTGGCCGATCCCTCCCCAGCCGTCGCGCAGCAGGCCGCTCCTGCCCGGACCGCCGGCCCGCCCAAGCTGAATCCCGCCCAGCACCGTGCCCTGCACCTCATCGACACGAGCACCGTCATGTACGCGCAGTGGCCCCGCAAGCGTCCCACGGTGGACACCGGATCACCGGAGCGCATCAGCACCCGGACCGTGGACGCCCTTCAGGCCAGGCGCCTGATCGGGCGGGACGTCAGGACCGGCCTGCATGAGGGACAGCGCCTGCTTCTCACCACGGCCGGGCGCGAGGCCCTTCTGCGTCTCGGTCCCGCACCCGAGCCCGGAGTCCCCGCGCCGGCGCGTCGCACAGGCCCCGCACTGACCCGCTGACCAGATCCGCCCCGGTGGCGGACAGTCCCGCGTGGCGGTGCCCTACGAAGGTCCCACCCGTTCGTGATCGATAACGCCCTCTTCTCCCTGCCCCATCCACCCTCACCCGCCGCGCCCGGACGTACCACGCAGACCGCACCTAGCCGTCCGACGCCACCCGCCGCCAGCCCTCCTGCACCGTCTGCTCAGGGCGCCCGATCACCCTCCATCCCCGACCTGCCCTCACCCGTGGTGCGTCTGCTCGCGCTCGCCGACCAGTTCACCCAGCACAACGATCAGCTCGCCCGGCTGCAGCCTGCCTACGGTGCCACTTGGGGCCACACCTCGGCGCAGGTTCTCGTGAGCGCGTGCCTGGAGGCCGTCCAGGCCATCGTTGACCAGCCGATGTACGCGGGCGTGACGTTGACCGAGGCCACGGTCCGGATCAGGCATCTGACCGTTCTCACCGGACAAGCAGTCCGCCACCTTGCCGAGGCCAAGGCACAGCTCGTCGAGCCGACTTCGCCATCGGACATGCCGTCCAGGGGTGGAGAGGTCGCACACCAGATCCAACTCGCCCGGGAACTGACGATTCTAGCTCCGGCAGCAGCCCTGGAGTCAGCGAGCGCCGTAGCCTCCGAGATCCACCGCCGCCGGCCCGCAACGACGACTACCGGGACCGATGCCCTGACCCTCGCCGAGCGGACTGCCCTTTACGCCACCGCCCGAGGGCACGTCGTGGTCGGCCGGCGTGAGGGACGCGATTACGTTCACAGCCGCGGGAGTTCCGTACACCTCGACACACTGCGCACTCTGGAACACGCCGGGCTCGTCGCGGTCCAGCCCGGGTCCGCGCCACCGGCCTTCGGCGAAGGCCCCCCTCACGACCGGGTCCGCCTCACCCCCAGCGGAGCAATGGCCGTGACGGCCTTCCTCGGACGCAGCACCCGCACCCCAGCCCCGCCTGCCCCCGGCACGATTCCTGCCCAAACCTCCGTGGCACCGGCAAGGGCCCGCTGAACACGGTGCACTCCATGCCGCGCGCCCCGGAGGGCTGCGGGCCCACCTACCAGGAACCGCCATCCCCACCGCCCCCGAATCGACACGCACACGGACGATCGAGCAACTGGAAGTTCTCAGCCAGGACTTCACCGCCCTGCACATCAGCATCCGGATAGGCCTCCTCATACCTACCGGCTCCTCCTGGACCTGGCCGAGGAGCTCTACCGCCGCAGCAACGCTGTGCGGCGCGACACGCGTAGCAGCCTGTACGTAGGCCAGCGACTCCACACCACCGCGGCCGGCCGAACGCACCCTCGACCGCCTAGGTCCGGCGCCCGCGCCGCCGCCTCCCCGCCGCTTCGAGGTCTCCCTCGCATCCGCTGACCCGGCGGGTCTTCCCCTCCACCCTCCCCCTCGCGCCGTGATCGCCTTCGGCGCCCGTACCACCCCTGGATCCTCTCCTTGGAAAACCCCCACTACCGCATCCCTTCTTTGGGCGCCGCCTTTCTCCACCGCTCCCGTCTCCCCCGGGCCTGCCCAGGGGAGAGCAGCCAGTCGGAGCAGGACAACCTCGGGCTTGCCTCGTGATGGACAGGCTTGTGCTGGACCTCTTTGCCGGCCCTGGAGGCTGGAGCCACGCCCTGCACGTGCTCGGCGTACGGGACGTCGGCCTGGAGTGGGACGAGTGGGCGTGCAAAACGCGCGCCCGTGCTGGGCAGTTCACGATCCGTACCGATGTGGCGATGTACCCGGTGTGGCCGCTGGTCGGCCGCACCAACGGGTTCATAGCGAGCCCGCCCTGCCAGGCCTGGTCGATGGCCGGCAAGCGGCTCGGCCTGCTCGACCAGCCGCTCGTCCACCAGGCCGTCGCCGACCTCGCCGCCGGCCGGGACACACGGGCGAAACTACTGACCGCCTGCAAGGACCCCCGCAGCCTGCTGGCCGCAGAGCCGATGCGCTACCTCCACGCCCTGCACTCGGCGGGCGATCCGGAGTGGATCGCCATGGAGGAGGTCCCCGACGTCCTGCCGCTATGGCGGCAGTACGCCGTGATCCTTCGAGGCTGGGGCCTTTCCGTCTGGACCGGGATCCTCAACGCCGCCGACTACGGAGTGCCACAGACCCGGCGGCGGGCGATCCTGCTCGCCTCCCGCACCCGCACCGCCGAGCCGCCGCCGCCGACCCACGCCCAGACCGCCGAACCGGAGTCCCTGTTCGGGCCGGGCCGTGAGAGGTGGGTGTCCATGGCCGAGGCCCTCGGCTGGGGCGCCACCGACCGGCCGACCCCGACCGTCTGCGCCGGCGGCGGACCGGGCGGCGGCCCCGAACCGTTCCCCTCCGGGGCCCGCAAGACCCTGACGGACGCCCGCGACCGCGGCACCTGGAAGCCGCCCGCACTCGGGTCACGCTCCGGGCGCAGCTCCCGCCGGACCCGTTCCGGCCGCCTGCGCCCACCGGACTCCGACACCCTCGTCTGCACCTGCGGGCAGCACCGCTGGTCCTGGTCGCTGCGCAGCAGCAACCAGGCCAATGCCACTGTCCGGGGTGTGAACGAGCCGGCGGGGACGTTGTTCTTCGGGCACCGTGCGAACGAATGCATGTGGGTCGCGGAACGGCACTCCCTCGAAGCCGAGGAGGAGAGTGCGGCGCCGGAATCGATCCGGATCACCGCCACCGAAGCCGGCATCCTGCAGACCTTCCCCGCCGACTACCCCTGGGCCGGCAACAAGGGACAGCAATTCTCCCAGATCGGCAACGCCGTCCCGCCCCTGCTGGCGGCCCATCTCCTGGCCCCGTACCTCAGCAAGACCCTCACCCGCTCCGAATTCACCCTGGCTGCCTGATGCCCAACCCCGTCTCGAACCAAGAAGATTTGTCCCTGGACGGCATACCTGCGGACCCGCCGGTCCGGTATGTCGAGCAGGCCCTCCTCGGTGCCCTCCTCCTCGAGCCTCTCCGTATCAAGACGCTCGGCTCGCTCGGCCCCGAACACTTCAGCGTCGCGATGCACGGCGCCCTGTTCGCGGCGATGACCGCGCTCACCCCGCCTGCCCCTGAAGTCCACGCCCGAGAACCGGTATGGATCACCAACCTCCTTGAGCGCGCCCGGCCCCACGCCCGCGGGCTGACCGCCCCCTACCTCCACATCCTGGCCGACTCGTGCCCCGAACCCAGCCACGCCCCCGCCTACGCCCAGATGATCGTGGCCAACCGGGCCCGCCTCATCATCCGGGCCGCCGCCGAAACACTCATCCAGGCGGCCACCGACCCGGTGCTGCCGGACCCCGCCGCGCACGTCCTGCACCGTACCGACGCCGTCGCCGCCATCCTCGACGACCTCGGCGGGCTCTTCCCCTCGCACCCGGGCTCGCTCCCCCGCACCACGCTGCCACTCCCACCAACCAGGGATACCGGCGTCGGTTCCGATGCCGCCGGCGAGGAGCAGCTGCTCCTGTCGACGGTGGCCGCGCGCCCTGCGTGCCTACCCGAGATGAGGTGGCTGCGACCCGAGGACTTCACCGTCCCCCTTCACGGCGTCCTATACCGGTGCATGGCCTCCCTCACCCACCGGGGCGATCCGATCGACGCGGTGACGGTGCTCTGGGAGGCCCAGCACCACGGCCTCCTCGCCTCCGGGGCGACCGCCAGAGAGGTGCTGGATCTGCTCACCGCCCCGGCCGGGTCCCCTGAGCACTGGGGCGAGCAGATCCTGCAGCGCTCCCTCCTCCACCACGCGCACACCACCGGCCTGCACATCCACGCCTACACCAACGACCCCGCGAACACCCCGCACCAGCTGATCACCGGCAGCCGCCGCGCGCTCGCCGACCTCGGCGCCGTCCGGGCCCGCTGGCAACACGCCACCCGCCCGCCGTCAGCCGGACCCCCGCGCACCAAGCCCGCCCCCGCATCGCGCGCCGGGCCGGCCACTCCACGCGTAACCCCGCCCGCGGTGTCCACGCGGGCATCCCGATAGCCCACCCCCGAGCGGGCCCGGCCAGCAGCACACCGGCCGGGCCCCCAGAATCGAGCCCTATGCCCCAGCCCGGCCTCGGCGAAGCCCACATCCGCCTCGCCCGCCACCCTGACCACAGCAGCGCCGTGACCGCCACCCTCGCCGGCCCCGAGTCCAGTCGAAACCTCGCACGCACCGCGCTGTCCAACCGCGGCTTCCGCTGGATCGACCTCAAGACACTCGTCCTGGCCCGCATCGACCACGAGGAGCCCTACTACGCCGACCAGGCTGCACGCGCTCTGCGCGACGTGGGCGCGACGGTGGAGATCGCCCCGTCGCTCCAGGAGGAGATCGACACCGAGTGGACGTACGGCAACTACCCGATGCCCTACCTGGATCGGGACGAGATCCGGGAGGTCAGCGCCGAAGCCCAGCGGATCCATGACGACATCGCCTCCGGCCGCCTCACCATCCACCTGCACGCCCACGACGGCTGGACCACCGTTGCCGTCGGCACCTACCGGAACGGCAAGAGCGTCCACTTCCACGGCGAGGACTACCTCCGCCAGGAGACGGCCGACTACGAAACCGAGGCGGAGGCCGTAGCCGACTTCCACAGCCAGTACGCCGTCGCCGTCCGCCCCGGGCCAGCCCCCCTCACCGACATCGAGCGCACCACCGCTCAACTCCTCACCACACCGCCCTCCGAGGCGCCTAAGCCCTCACCGGCCCAGCGCGCCGAGCCCACCAAGCCAAAGCCGGAGACGGTGCCCGTATACGCCGCTGACCCCGGCGATCATGAAGACCTTCTTGACACGTTCCTCGAATCACAGGACGAGTGGGAGAAGGTGCGGACCTGGTCCGACGGCACCACCATCGCCAACCACGAATCGCTGACCATGCGGGTGCAGTTCTTCCACGAGGCCTACCCCGGTGCGCCTGACACCTGGACGGTCGCTTCGTACGAATCCCCGGTCGGCGAGCGCCTCTGGCACGCCACAGCCACCCGTACCACCCCCGTCGAGATCGTGAGCACCTTGCTCGACAGCCTCGCCGCCGGCAAGGGCTGGGGGCCGGGACCAGCCACGGCCGTCACCGACAAGACGCTCGCCGAGGCCACCCGCTACCTCGCCGAGACCGGCGAGACCGGCTGGCCGCTGACCGTCAACGCCCGAGTGGTGGAGTGGACCGCGCCCACCGAAGAACCCGCCGGCGTCCGCTTCGACACCTTCGCCGCCTCCCGGCCAAACTCCCCACTCGAGGCCTGGACCGTCTGGGGCGGAAACACACCCGACCAGCCGACTTGGTCCATACGGTTCTCGACGCACACGCCCCCGGCCCTGCTCCAGGACATCACCTTCGAACTCGCCCACGGCACAGGGCACAGGCAGCCTCACACCGACACCGCCGGCCCCGCAGCCCACCTGCCCGGACCTCCCGCTGTGGCCCGCCCCCACAGTCCAGCGGCCCGGCCCGCAGCCCCACGCTGACCAAGTCCTCCGCCCGCGTGACCCGACCGCGGCTCCACCAACCCCACCGCAGTGGCCACACGGCCGAGTAGCGCCGCCGTCCGACCAGACCGCTCCCGCACCCCCAACGAGCCTGAACCCAAAGCACTGCAGATCAATACCTGCGGGTGCGGAGATCGAGGTACGCCTCTTGTTGGAGGACCGGCCGTACTATGTCCGGTGCGCACGCGCTCTGGCGCCTTCACTGACCTTGGAGGTCCGATGCTCACGCCCCGCGTCGAACGCACCGTCGCAGTCGGGCAGACGCCAGTCACCGACACCGCCACGGGCCGCGTGCGCGTTTTGAACACCCGCTGCGCAACGTGCGACTTCCGCCCAGGCAACCAGGGCAACCTCGCCCCCGGCCAACTGGCTCGCCTCGTGCGCGATTGCGTTGCCGATGAAGGGCACATCGTGTGCCACGAGACCGGCGATGAGAGCAGCCAGCCGGGGGCGATCTGCGCGGGGTTCGCGGCTCACCCCGACGCGGGCCGCTCCCTCGCGCTCCGCATCGCAGCCACCGGGCACGCTCTGAGCCAGGAACCCGGACCAGTCCCGGATCTGCGGAGTACTCCTAACGCTCCCATGCGAACCAAAGCAAGTGAGCCGGCGAGCCGATAGAAGCCGGCTCCTCAGCCAGCCCCTCCGTGCTCGTTTCAGCCAGTGCGGGTGGCCGGTGTCGTCTGGATTGACGGATTACCATCCCACCGCGTGCGACCGGCCCTAACGTGAAGTGGTGGACGACTTCTTCGAGCGGGTCCTCACCCGCACACAGGCGTGGCCCCTCGGCCGGTCCGACCTGCACTGGCACATCCTGCACGACCCGACTGTCGTGGAGGAGAAGCTGTCCGGCCCCTATCGGGAGCTGACCAGCCGCCCAGGACTGGGGCGCGTCGAGGCCCAATGGCTGCACACCACCTTGATGCACGGCGGCCCGATGGACGAGTACAAGCCCGGCGAAGTCGAGGCCATCATCGAGCGCGTGGCCGAACAATGCGCATCGATCAGCCCGTTCGAGCTGACCTACGAGCGGCCGGCGATCGGCAACGTGGCCGTGGAGCTGGCGGCACACCCAGGCCGGGAAGCCCGGCGTCTCTGGGAAATCACCACCAACGTCGACGCCGAGGTAACCGGAGGGCGGTTCCCCCGCATGCCCTCCGCGTACTACCCGCACGCGTCGCTCGCGTACGGTGTCGCCGGCTCCGAACGGCCGGACCGGCTCACGATGAAGGTCCTGCTGTCCGACCACCCCGGCGGACCCGTCACCCTGCCCGTCGACCGGATCTCGCTCGTGGCCCAGCGCCACGACGCCCGGTTCATCACCTGGACCCACATCGCCGACGTCCGGCTCGGAACCGCCTCGTGACCGAGCAATCACGCACGGCCGATCCGGTCGCCCGCGCGATGGGTGAACTCCTCCCAGCCGGGGGCAGCATGTGGTGGCGTGCCGCCGTCGTGCAGGCCGCGCGTTGGATGCTGCCGCTCTGGACGCCCGTGACCGTCCCGCGCCACCACACGAGCGCAATCAACCGCCAGCGCCTGGCAGTTCTCGCCCTCGCCATCCTGACCACCTCCCACGAGGCGCAGCAGCCTGTAGACCAGGTGGGCATCGCCCAAGTGCATGCCCTCCTGGCTGCCGATGCCGGGAAGGAGATGGTTGGGGGCGTGCCGACGGATCCGTGGGGCGTACGTCGGCGGATGGAGGCGGCGATCAGAGGGCTGGGGGAAGCCGGCGACGCAGCGAGGCCGGTCCTTGCCGTGTACGAGCAACTCGCCCGCATCGAGTATCCAGACTCAACGTGGTCCCACGATGCGCCGAACGCGTCCGACCTGGCTGTCGCCGTGTGGTGGCTGAACCGGGCATTGGCATCCCTCACGGATCAAGAGGTCCACCGACTGCCCCCAGCCCCGGCACCGGCGCCATCCCTCGTGGTCAAAGTGCGGGGCGCCATTCGCCGCGCCGACCACGCCCCCGGACCGCACGGCCCGATCGACCCCCTGGCCTGCCCGTCCTGCGGGTCACCCGAAGGCTGGACGATCTACTGCGACGGCATGGCGGCGAGCGCACTGTGCCCATACGGTCACGTCTCCACGCACGAGGTGCTCACCGCCCCTCACGTCCGCACCAGCGTCCTCCTCCACCCGGTGCAGATCCAGCCGGACGAGGCTGGGTCCGTGGACATCCCGATGGACATCGTGGTGGCGGGCCTGCACGCCTCGGAGACCGACGACCCGTACGACCACTGGCGCGGACGAAACTGGGCCCGGCTCAGCGGCGGCACCCGCCCCGGACGGTGACCACGCTCAACCAGCAAGATCACCGGCTCGAAGGCGTCGAAAAAATGACCGAGTAACCCATGGGGGCACTTCGGCTTGCATGGGAAATCGAACAGATGGCCTAATTTTGGTATGGCACGAACCACCTTCCCCGATGATCTCCTGCAGACCCAGATCCGCGTGATCCGGGCCTATGCCGCGCTCGCCAAGGAGCGCTCGACCCGCGGTACCACCGCGCTCCGGCGCCAGCTCATCCAAGAGCTCCGCGACCTGTACGCCCACCCGTACTGGACCGAGCCCGGACATTCCTACGCCGCTCTGGTCGAGCTGCGGCGGGAAGCCCGCGCCTTGGCGTGGGTGGTCGCCGCGTGAGCAGCCACGTCTTCACCGGGCACAGCGTCCACGCGCTGTTCCCCAGGGACATCGCCCATCGGGACGCGGCCCGGACGATACCGGAGGTCGGACGCGAGGCCGCCCTCTCAGCGAGTTCCAGCGCTGGCCACGAGCCCACCCTGCGAGAGGAGCTCAGGCCGCCCACCTGCAGAAGCTCGCGTGAACGCCGGCCCATCCACCTGGCCTGCCCCGCGCTGCGAACGCTCCGGTGCTGCACCGTCGAGGAGGCCAGTCGCGGAGCTCACCCGACATGCCCCTCACGGGGTCGGTCACCAGGGAACCGCGTTGCGCAGCCCTGGACGGGTGTGCTCGGGGAAGATCTCGTCGGCGACCTCCAGGTAGGGGGTGATCACCAGCTCCCCGTCGGTGAGCTGGTCGTACCCGAGGTGCCACAGGCCCAGGCGAACCCGGGATGCCGCCACTGCCTGCCCACGGCCATGGACCGGTGTGTCGTGGCCGTGGGCGCAGGTCCAGACAACCGCGAGTCCATCCACGGTCAGCTCGCCGAGCTGACCTGCATCGGCCGTCCTGCAATCCCAAACCGAGCAGTTCACGGGGACCCAGGCGTTCCGGCGGGTGACCATGACCCGGGGTGTCGCGATACGCAGTACTCCCGTAGCGGCTTCCACGGGGGCGAGGTTCTGCCGGTCGTCCTCTGTCACGCCGCCGAGGACCTCGGCCAGGGTGGGCACGCAGTGGCGCAGGGCGGACGGCCCGGGGCCGCACTCGTCGTCGAGGGCGTCGCTGCCCGAGTATTGGTTGCACAGGTCGTTGGAGAGCAACCAGATCTGGCTGATGTCGCGGTCCGACGTGGCCTGCGGCCCGGAGAATGTCGGCTCGTGGCCAGCCTCGCGCACCGCCTCCTTGATCTCGGCGGCCACCGCCGGCTCCTTCACCATGACCCCATAGGACATCGGCGTGCCGGTCACGTCGACGGCCGCCCGAAGCTCGTCCATCGTCACGGCTGCCGGGGCACGGCGACCGTCCCACGTGCGCGCGTAGAACAGCAGGGCAAGCGCCCGCAGCTCCATCTCCCCCGCGGGAACAGTCCAGGACGGAGCGAGGATTCTGGCCGCCTCGCGCACCGCAGACACCCATGAAGACGGAGCCGTGGACGGCAGGAGCAGGCCAACGGCCAGCTTCAGCGAACTCGTCGGCGGGAAGCGGGTCATGGGTGAACCTTTCGATCACGACAGGCGTGATCCGCAGTCTGCCATCCGCGTTCGCACGGGCCGGCCGGATCCGCTGCGTAGAGCCGAAAATCGCAGTGATCACTTCGCCATACCCCCTACCCTGCCGGACACCACCAGCTCCGCAGGACGAGGACTCCCCGATGACGAGCAACCCCGCTGTACGCCCGGAGATCATCGATTTCTACACCCGTTCCGACGAAGCCGCCCGACTGCACACCACCGCCACGGGCACCCTGGAACTCGCACGCACCCGCGAGTTACTACGCCGCCACCTCCCACCCACTCCGGCCCGCGTACTCGATGTCGGCGGCGGCCCCGGAACCCACGCCCGATGGCTCGCCGAAGACGGCTACACCGTGCACGTCGTGGACCCCGTACCCAAGCACGTCAGCCAGGCCAGCGCCCTTGACGGCGTAACAGCCGAGCTGGGCGATGCTCGCCGCCTCACCGCCGCAGCCGGTACGTACGACGTGGTGCTGCTCCTGGGTCCGCTGTACCACCTCCACGACAAGGCCGACCGGTTCTCCGCGCTGGCCGAAGCGGCCCGGGTTGCCCGTCCGGGCGGTCTCGTCGCGGCAGCCGCGATCTCCCGTTACTCCCCACTGCTCGACTACATCGCCACTACTGGCATCACCGAGCCCGCCATCCAGGACGGAGTACGCGACACCCTCGACCAGGGCCGCTACTCCGGACAGCGCGGTTTCACCGTTGCCTACTTCCAGACCTCCGCCGAGCTCCGCGAGGAAATCACCGAGGCAGGACTCGCCGACCCCACCCTGTATGGCGTCGAGGGACCCGGCTGGGTGGCGGTCAAGGCCATCGAGAAGTACACCGACACCAACCTCTTGAACACAGCTATGTATGACGCTGCCCTCGCCGCAGCTCGCCTCGCGGAACCGCACACTGCGCTCACCGATGCCTCCGCCCACATCCTCGCCATCACCAGCACCCGCTCTCCCAAGGGCCTCCCGCACGCGGCCTGGCACGCCACCCGCGACAACTAGGCCGTCTCTTCCGGATCAAGTCCCGCCCGTGGCCGTCGTAGTCCGAAAGAGCCGACCTTAGCCCTCACGCTCCTGGCCGTCTTGATTCGTTGCTAGCGCGTAGCGACGAACGGCGGGCGTGCATCGTCATCAACCGAGATCAGCAACCCGTAGCACCCCGGGCCTGTCCGGGGTGCGGGCACGGCGGGAGGCCGAGTCCCGGCCGGTTCCGTCAGGGCTGCGTGCGTCCGAGGAACTGCCGCCGCTGTGGGGCACCTGCCTCGCGTCGACCCTGACAACGAGGTCACCATCGTGCCGGAGGAGGCGTAGTTGAGGGCGCCATGGAAGAAGAATCACGTTCCAGAACCGGGGCCGAACCCGGCGCTGGACGTTCCGATCGTCGTCGGCTTCGGAAACGTCCGGCAGCGCTTGAACGAGGCGATGGCCGCCGACGAGCAGCGGATGGCCGAGGCCATAGCCAAGCCCGAGAGGGAGTGGACCGAGTGGGATCACGCTCACGCCCGGGACATCAAGGTGCGGCATTAGCGGATGGTCGAGGACGAGCCGGCGATGTAGCCGCAGATGGCGGTTCCGGATCCGGAGCCGGTCCTGGTGGAGGCGTACGAGCAGCGGATGGCCCGATACGGGCTGGCTCCCCGCTCGGCGCCTTCGAGGCCGGCGCGGCCGTGGTGGTGTGGGGGCCAGTGGCGTGTACTGCGATCCGGCCAACGCGATGCGATCAGGACAACCTGCTGAAGATCTTCTTCACTCAAAACAGGTTGAGAAAAGGGAAAGAAACGGCACCGGAAATCGCGCAGCGAAAACGCACTGCCTGCGCGGGCCCGTCAGGCCATGCACGCAGGTCGCGTGATCGCTCCCGCGGTTCGGTACGTCTTTTCCGGACCGGACCTGCGTGAAGACCTTCCCCGGATCTGGAGCATTCCTAACCCCCGACCCGGCACGCAAAACAGCCTCTGACCTGCAAAAACGTGATTCTTGAACCTTGCGATCAGTGCGCCGATCGGGAACTCTCAACTCCGTCAGAAGCGAGACGGGGGAGGATCCCATGGAGATATACGCGGCGCTCATCAGCTCCTGCGCCACGATCGTCAGCGCCTGGATCACGGTCCGGTGGGCCAGCCGCCAGAAGTAGCGCGTGGCCGTACGGCACCGCCCCCGCTCCGAAGCTTGGAGTGGGGGCATTGGCGTGTGCGAGGCCGGATCGGGCGGCCTGCCGCTCAGCGCTCCACGTAGCCGACGGTCCCGGTCCGCCGGGCGTTGTCCACCGCCTTGAGCCGGGCGAAGTTCACCGGCAACATGATCTCCTCCCACTCCTCCACGGTGTGGACCTGAACCTCGCTGTGTTCCTCCGGGTCAAGGACAAACCCGGAGATCTGCTCGTCGGTGAGCTGGCCGCCGTCGAAGATGACCTCGAACTTGTTCAGCGGCCCGCCGGATCCACGGCCGTAGAAGCAGACCGCGAGGAGCCTCTTCTCGCCCTCGAAGACGATCCCCGTCTCCTCACGGCACTCGCGCACCGCACACTCCCAGGGGGTCTCGCCGTGGTCCATGTGTCCGCCGGGCCATTGCCAGTTCTCCACCTTGTGGACGGAGCGCAACTGGACCGGGCGGCCGACGGTGTCGGTGAAGTAGAAGCTCGCGCCAGACGTGGCATTCGCGATGGTCTTGACGTACTCCTCGGGCGGCAGCCAGGTCATGCGGTGGTCTCCTTGTGGTCTTCCTGCTTCCACACCATGTCGTTCTCCAGCGTCTGCATGACAAAGCCGACCTCCTCGTACAGTCCGACGGCCGCCTCACTCGAATACAGGGTGACCCTTCCGCAGCCCTTGCCCACTGCCCAGTCGAGCAAGGACGTCACGCACTGCCGGGCGTAACCGCGGCGGCGGTGGTCGGGGTGGGTCGCCACGCTGTTGATGCGCCCTACCAGGCCGGTGGGGTTGCGGGGGTTGGCGATGGCGGTGTTGAGCGTCCCGAAGGCGTGGGAGAGGATCTGTTCTCCGTCGGCGACGACGAAGGCGCCGAGGTTACTTTCGGGGTTCAGCCGGTTGACGAGGTCGGCTTGCAAAGTGGAGCGCCAGGCGTCGGTCACGAGCTCGCCGTGGGAGATTTCCACGTGCAGGCGCGTGATCTGTTCGGCGTCCGCCGGGGATGCAGTGCGCAAGCGGGGCGTCATGAGGGCGGTCTTCTTTCTCTGCTGAGGGGATGAGCGAGGTTCCCATATCCACGGTGGCGTTTGGTGGGAGAATTCGGCATGACCTCACCGACGTTGACCGTTGTGAGCGGGCCTGCGGGTACCGGGAAGACCACTCTGGCGCACGAAATCGCGCGGGCGGTCGGCTGCCCCGCCGTCTGCCGTGACGAGATCAAGGAGGGGATGGTGCACGCCACCCCGGGGTTCGAGCCGAGTCCCGGTGACCCGCTGACCCAGCGCACGCTCGCCGTCTTCTTCGAGGTTCTGGCCCTGTATCTGCGGGCCGGGGTGTCCGTCGTGGCAGAGGCCGCGTTCCAGGATCGGCTCTGGCGCCCGGGTCTTGAGCAGCTCGCCGGCCTCGCCGATATCCTCGTCATCAGGTGCACCGTTGACGACGTTGTGGCCCGGGACCGGATCGTTCGCCGGGCCAAAGAGAACGCGCAGCGCTCCGCGCACGCCGATCAGGATCTGCTGCGCTCGCTGGAGAACGGCACGTTCTCCCTTGGCTCGTGGGTTCCGATCTCTTTGGACGTGCCGACGCTGGAGGTGGATACGACGGACGGCTACAGCCCCGGCATCGACCAGGTCGTCTCGTTCGTGAACCAGCCGGGAGCCGGGGCCGCCCGCTAGCCCTGTCCGTCAAACTCCAGGCTCACCGCGGCGGCAAGGTTGTCGAGGATCTCGGGCATAAAGCGTGCGCCGATCTCGCAGGGGGTGGTCATGCTGTCGCAGAACTCCTGGTACGGCTGTGAGATAGCGGAGGCCCAGTGCTGTGGGAAGTACACGGCGTCGTCGGGGACGACTCCATACGGGCGCGCAGCTCCGGCGGCCACCTGGGCTAGGGCGTCGAGCTCGTCGTCCGAGGTGAGGCGCGGGACGAGTTCGGCGGGGGTGAACTAGAGGCCGATGAGGGGTCAGTGGCGCATCAGGGGCTCCGAGGAGTCAGGGCCCGTCGAGTCCGAAGACAGTGCCGAACGGGTCGATGAGCTGGCAGATGCGCCGGCCGGGCTCCACATCGAGAGGGCCGCGGTGATGGGTGCAACCCGCTTCCAGGAGCCGCTTGCGTTCGGTTTCGAGGTCCTCGACGGACCAGTACGGGACGGTGCTTCGCCCGTGGGCGTTGGCTTTGGGGGACGCCTGGTGGAAGCCGAACTCGAGTCCGTCGTGGTCGATCCAGGCGTAGACGGCGGTGCCGTTGATGTCGAGCTTGACCTCGGCTTCGAAAATGTCGCCCCACCAGCGGGCGGCAGCTTCGGGATCGTCGACGAAGACCATGACGGTGCGGATACCGCGCACTTGGGATTCTCCTTGCGTCGGGAAGTGGCACGGTATCGCTGGGCTGGTCACTCGTGTGCGCCGCGCAGTAACGGAGGCCGGTGGCAGCGGCGCACGCTGCCAGGGCACGTATGAGGTCGTGATCGTTCCACTGGGCGCCGAGTTCGCGTACGTGGTGCAGGTAGGCGTGGCGTGCCCAGCGCGGGGACGGGTGTCCTTACTGAGCCGCCATGTGGGCAAGGTGATCAGATCGGGCAGCCCTGTGGTGTCCGGGCGGAGGGTTTCCGCGTCGATGAGGGCGAGGTGCCCGTCGGCGCGGCGGCGGACGTGTTCCGGCGTCCCGTTCAAGGAGACGATCGAACGGGCCCACCAACGGGTGGACGAAGCCATCCGGGCGGAAGGCGCGTACCGGGTCACCTGCCTCGGCGGAATCCTCGTCTGCCGAACAGCGCAGCCATAGAACGACATCCTTGAGCTGTGGCGACGGCTTCCGCGACCAGGTCGACCGGAAGTCACCCCAGGACCTGTGGCTTCCAAGCGGGTGAGGAATGCCGCGACCAGCCAGAGGTCAAGCGGCGAGGACCGCACTGACCCCCAGTAGGGCCTCAAGCTCCGCGACGGCCTCGTCCTCGCCGGTGGCGTGGACGGTGGTGATCCCCAGCTCTGCGGCCGGCGGAAGGTTCAGCCCGTGATCGTCCACGAACACGCACCGATCGGCCGGCAGACCGATGCGGTCCAGGGTCAGCCGGTAGATCGCCGGATCAGGTTTGGCTATGCCGACCAGCTCGGAGACAACGTGGACATCGAACAAGTCCCAGATCCCGACGTGCTCGTACGGGTTGAAGGGGTCCAGGCCGAAGCTGTTGGACAGCAGGGCGATCCGATGACCAGCCGCCCGTGCCGCACGGGCGAGGGCAACCATCCGGCGAGCCGCCGGCACCCCGGCCCACGCCCGCCCCATCAGGTTGACCGGATCCACATGCGCACCCAGCAGAGGGGCAGTCCCCTCGTTCCACTCCGCCTGCCCTATCTCCCCGACCTCCAGGGCCGCGTACAGACGCCGGCCCTCCGGATGGTCGTTCAGGGTGGCTCGCCACGCCTCCGGGGCCAACCCTTCGGATGCGCACCACGCACGGTGGACAGCGAGAGGGTTGACTGTGAGCACTCCGGCGAAGTCGAGGATCAGGCCGAGCTGTTCACGCCCGTCCGCGCTGTCAGTGCTGTGCGGCATCCGGTGTCCCTTCCGCGATTGGTCTCACAGGGGACGCTACCGTGAGACACCCGGTCCCAGTTCGACTTGTGACGTGAGCCCTGCTACGCGGCGGATCCGACCGGCGGCGTGACGCTGTAGCAGTCGGAGCAGGTCTCTTCACCGGAGGGCCAGTGCTGGTCGCTGCGGGCCCCGAAGACGTCCGCCATGCGCTGCTTGGTCTGGTGGTAGATCGGCGCGTAGCCCTCGGCGGTGATCTCGTTGGAAGGGACGTGACCTCGCATGGTTCGAGTCCTCTCGGTCGCCGTTCGAGGCAGCCGCCGGGTGACGGTGCCAGGACGTACGCCCGCAGAGGGCGCCTGCGGGAGATCGAGTAGATCCGCCCATTCCGTGATCGGGAAGGCCAATTCCGGTCGACGGCTCCTTCTGTGCCGGTCACTTGAAAGACCGCGGCCTCCACGGGCCCGAGTGCGTCGCGGTGCTGGCCGTCGCCGAAGCTCTGCACGATCACGAGGTTCGCCGGTGCAGTTCGTACACCGGGTACGGCACTGGCTGCCCGTCGCCGACGTGGAGATCGACGGTACCGATGCGGGTGAAGCCCGCCTTGGCGAGGACGCGGCCGGAGGCAGGGTTGTCGGGGTGGTGCTTGGCCTCCAGACGCTCAAGTGCAGCTTCGGCGAAGACAAGTGGGACGAACTGCCGTACGGCGTCCGTGGCATGGCCGCGCCCCCAGGTGTCCTCGCGCAGGATGTAGCTGAGGGCGGCGGTGCATTCGTCCTGCCGGCGGCATTTGACGAGGCCGATGAGGTCGCCGGCCACGGCGATGCCGAGGCTCCAGTGATCGCGGGGTTCTGCGTGGTCCTCGTCGCGGATTCTCGCCAGGCGTACGACGGCGTCCTCGACCGGCATCTGGTAGCCCTCGCCGTGGGTGAAGCGGACCGAGGCCCCGCTATAGATGCGCGCCACAAAGGGAGCATCATCGGGGGTCAGCCCTCTCAGCTCGACCATGCGGCTACCTCGGCGGCGGTGGGGCGCTGGGCGGGGTCCGGGGCCAGGCATGCCTCGATCAACGCTTCCAGAGCCGGAAACGGCCACGGCTGGACGTCCGGGAGGGCGTGCAGCTTGCCCTCCGCCACAGCGCGGAGCTTGTCAGCACGCGGGGTGTCGTCCTCGTATACACCGGGGCGGCGCCCGGTCCAGCACCAGAACAGCGAGGCGCCCAGACCCCAGATGTCGGCGGGCGGCTCCGCCTGGACGTGGACATCGGCGGCGGTAGCCAGGATGGCGTCGGCGATTTCAGGGGCGGTGGTATGCGTCAGCGCCCCCCGGTAGGGCAGGCGGGCGGTGTCGGGGCCGCAGGCCAGGGCGTAGTCGATCACGTGAGCCCCGCCGTCGAGGTCGACGAGGGTGTTGGTGGGCTGTACGTCGGCGTGTGCCCACCCGGCGGCGTGTATCAGGGCGAGGCGAGCGGCCCACGTCTGCGCCACACGCAGGACCAGGGCGCGGTTGGCCACAGTGTTCCCGGTAACCTCGCGGGCGGTAGCCAGAGCGTGCCAGAGCGGTGCACCGTCGACCCACTCCACCGCCAGCCACCGCCCGCTCTCCCACTCTCCGGCATCGACGCGGTAGGCGGAGTGGACCGCGCCGGCCTCTGCCAGGACCTGGAGGTGGTGGTCTTCCTGCGCCAATTCCCGTGCCTTTTCACGGGAATCGTCGCCGTCAGGTGCATTGGCCTTCAACGCCAGAGCCGCCCCGAGCACCGTGATCTTCCACGCCCGGGAGCCCCGCCTGTCGCTCAGCAGACCGTGGACGACTGTCCCGAACCGCTGCTCCAGGGCTTCCACCGCTTCGGCAGGAGGTGCTGCGCCCATCGTTTGATCTCCGTCCAGTCGTGTCCGATGCTGTCGAGGGCGTCCTGGCCGTCGTCGACCGCTGCCGCCACGGCGGCGGCCAAGTCCGGCGTCGCGCCAAGGAAACGCGGGTCACGGGGCCGTACCGCGACCCGCACGAGAACGAACCGGATCAAAGGTGTCCGGCCGGGAGCTGGCAGTGCGCCCATTAGCTCCTGCGGGTGGTGTCGAGGGTCTGGGGGGGTTGTGTTCGGTGGCGCCGGCCTGCCGTTTCCGAGGAGCGCGAGCACCAAGGCCGGGTCTCCTTCGTATGTGATGGCGTCCTCGTCCGGTCCAGGGGGCTCGAACCGCGCGGCGAACCGTTCGAGGTCGTGTTCTTAGAATCGGATATCAGCCGGGCCTCCCGTCACGTTCCGCGCCCTGACCCGGTCCCACAGCTGCGCATGTGTAGCGGGCAAGCGCAGCACCAGCGGCACACCGGCCGCCGCGGTGACGGTCTGCCGCCATTCCTCCCGCTCGGCCCGGGTCCACAGGCCGTGGTCGAGAACAACCTCATGGCCCTTCCCCAACAGGGCGCCCACCCGGGCTCGGATCTCCGCGAGCACCGGCCGCTCCCGGGCGGTGAAGGTTCCGCGCGGGTAGTCCACACCGTAGATCCCGTACCGTCGGTGCATCTCCTCATCCGTACACAGCCGCACCAGCCCGGCCCCGGCGAGGGCCTCAGCCAGGTAGGTCTTGCCCGAGCCGGGTAGCCCCGCCATCAGGACGCAGCGCGGCGCGCTCCCGGCCCTCGGTTCGTTCCGGAAGCGGTGTCCGCCGAGCGTGGTCTCGTTGCTGACAGCGCTCGTGGTGGTCTCCTCGGTCACGGTGTCGAGTCCGCCTGCCGGTGCTGAACCCATGCCCGGCCTGCCTCAGCGGCTCGGGTTCTGTAGGCGCGGAGCTCCGGTGTTCCCTGCTGGGTGCGGCTGGTCCAGTAGTCGGTGAGGGCTTCGGCGATGGCGTCGATCCCGGCAGGGGGTGCGCTCCGGTAGGCGGGGGCCTGAGCGGCCCATCGTTCGGCGTTGGCGGGGGTGTGACCGGTGAGGATGAGCTGCGGGACGAGGAGTGCGAACTCTGCCCACGCGGGGCCGCGGTAGGGCCATGCCCAGTCTAGGAGGGTGATGGTGCCGTCAGGGGTGACGAGGAGGTTGTCGGCGCGGAGGTCGCAGTGCAGCAGGGTGTCGCCGTGCCCGTACTCCTCGGGGAGGGGGCGGCCGCTGAAGATTGGGCTGTCCGCGAGCGGCGGGGCAGAGGGAAGGGGACACGGGGTGAGTGCTGCGTGTGCGTGACTCAGGGTCTCGGTCAGGGTGTGCAGGTCCAGTGATCCGGGGGCGAGGTCGGGGTGCCGGCCTGTGACGTAGTCGAAAGCGAGCGCGATCCAGCCGTGCGACTCGGCCGCCGTGAGCAGCGCCGGGCTGATACCGGCAGGCAGGGTCCGGGCGGCTGCCATCTCGGTGCGGTACATCCCGGCGGCGGGGTCATCGGCGGGGATCGCCTTGACGAACACTGGGCCGCGGGCGGTGTCGATCCGGACGCGGACCCCGGAGGTGTAGCCGCCCGTCACGGGGACCGCCACGCCGGTAATAGCGAGTTCGTGCGTGAGGCGGTCCCTCAGGGAGGCGGGCAGGTCATTCCAGTGGCGTGCGGTCATCCGTCGATTCTCCTTGTCGGCGCTGCCGGTGTTGGCTGTGAATGAGTTCCGATGAGGCGCGCGAGTGGGGGGGTGGACTTGTCGGGCGAGGAGGGTAGCGCCGAGCTCAGTGAGGTGGACGCCGTCGGTCCACAGCGAGAGGCCGGGCGGGAGGTTCTCGGCCGCGTTCTGGAACGCTTGTTGCACGTCCACGTAGCGGGCCCCCGCGGTCGCGGCCGCGGCCGCGGCAATTGTGTTGTACGCGGCCAGCATGTTGTTCATCTCGGCCACTGCGCCCAGATCGACGGCTCCGGCCCCCACCGTCGTCTCACCGATGCAGAGCACCTCCTTGCTGGCGGAGACGAGCACATCGAGCGTCTGCGCGTACAGGTCGGCGAACTCCTCCGGCCCGACGCCCTCCGCTTCCCTGCCGGCCTGATGGGCGCGCCACACGTCGTTGATGCCGCAGCCGATGACCGCGACGTCGTACAGGGTCCCGCTGGCCTTCACGGTGTCGTGCACGATTCGGCGCACGTCGCGGATGGTTGCTCCGCCCTGGGCCCGGTTGTCATGCTCAAAGAGCGTGCCTGGATAGTCGGCCTGGAGTGCCAGCGCGACGAGGTACGGGTAGCCGCGCCGTTGCCACCCTTCCACGGTCACCGTCGCGCCGACCGGCGGGAGCCGGGTCTGGTCCGACATCACAGCCACGTGGGCCTGCAGGTGTTCCATGATGCTGGTCCCGAACCAGCCGACCCTCACGGTGCGCCCACGGGTGACGTGCTCACCCATGGGTCGTGCCTGTGGAGGCAGTCGCGGACGCACCGGCCTGGGCGCCGAGGGGCCAGGGGTACTCGCTGTACGTGACACCGTCGGCGATGTGCTGCAGAGCAATGCCGAGGTACGGGGGCATAGGCTCCGGGAGGTTGGTGGCCTTGTGCCACTCCCAGCCCTGGCACTTGTCCGGCTCCGGGTTACCGATCTGGCCGTGCCAGTTGTTGACCTCGAAGAAGAACGCGATCCGTCGCGACCCGGAGTGGGTGGAGACGTGGTGCATCAGGTGCACGAACCGTACGTCGCCGGGCTTGACGGTGGCGCCGGTCTCCTCGGTGAACTCCCGAGCAGCCGCCCTCGTGGCGGGTTCGTGGTCCTCCATCAGCCCGGCCGGTACCTGGTACATGTCGGGGAACACTGGCTGACTGCTGCGGCGCCCCATCAGGATCTCGTCGCCGTGGCGGACGATCAGGTGGACGTCGGCGTAGTGAGCGGTGTAAGTGCGGCCGGACCCGACGGTCTTCTCCGGCATGGCTCTCCTCCGATTGTCAAGGCCGGTCACGCTACAGCGCCTCTTCGTGGCCGGCAGCCGATTTCGGTCGCCGGCACTCTCCCCGAGGCCCGTCTGTCAGGGGATGTCTCGCAGCTCGTGCAGCAGCAGCGATCCCACCCAGCAGTCCCACAGGGCGCCTTGGGACATGGAGCGGAACCTCAGGGTTCCGTCATGTCGGGATCACGCTCTGAGGGGCGTGGGCGGCGTGACGCCGGTCAGCTCCTCGGCCCGCTGACGCAGGTGGGGAGCAAGCTCTTCGTACCAGCCGCGGCCTACGGCCTGGAGCATCTCGGCGAGGGCGATCTGCTCGGCGAGGCGCCCGGCATCCGTCTCCAGGATGTCCGCGAACTCCTTGCGGACACGCTCGGCAACGGCCGGGACACGGAGGCTGTTGACGTACAGCATGGCGGGGTCGTAGCCGAGGGGGACAGCTCCCCAGCGTTCCCAGTCCAGCAGGACGAAGGGGTGTCCGGTGATGTTGGCCCACTGGAGATCGGCGTGGCCGGTGACGCGTTCGGTGATGGCCGGCGCAGGGATGCCGAGGAATTCGGGGAACACGCGATCGGCCCACTCCTGGCGGATGGTTGTCCGCGGGGGCTCGGCGTCGGCGAGGGCGTCCAGGCTGTTTCGCAGGTCGCTCCACCAGTCATCGGGCAGGTGCGGGTCCTCGACGAGGTCGGGCGTCTCCGGGGAGATCACCGGCTGGGCGATGTAGTCGATCAGTTCGCCCTCGAAGACGTAGGGGTCGGACTCCCAGCGGTGCAGGCCGTGCAGGTGCGGGCGGGAGACCAGGCCGGAGATCCGCTCCTCGGCGACCACGATCCCCTCCGTCATCGCGGCTGATGCCTTCGCGATCTCTCCACAGTGGACGCGCAACCACCGGTCATCGGTGGTGCGGGAGCCGATGGTGCGGCCGAGCCAGCCCCAGGAGACCGGGCCGGTCGCGGTGGTACCGAAGTGGTCGCAGGCGCGGGCCAGGGCATGCTCCATGCGGCCTTGAGTCTCGTCATCCTTGGGCGAGTACATCGGTGACCTTCCTCAAGTGGTCGGGTGCGAGCGGGGCGGCGGCGGCCTCTTGCGCGGCGGACCGGTGCTCGGGGGTGCTCGCGGACAGCAGTACCACGTCGAGGCTGGGGCAGGAGACGGCGGCGAGGAGACAGGCTGCGGCCGGCGCACTGCCAGGGCGAATGTAGTCGGCGAGTTCGGGTGTGGTCAGGCGCGGGAGTTCTCCGCCGTGCAGAGGCGAGGAGCCGAACGTGGCCAGGCCCGCTGCACGAGCTTGCACCAGGGGGCCGCGGCCGTCCATGGCGAGGCTGATGGGCCGGGCCATGACCAGGCTCACCGGGAGCTGTACGGCGCGCAGATGGTGTTCACCCGATCCGGCGGCTTCCCGCGCGAGGTCGAGGAGTTCGGTGACGGTGAACGCGCCGGAGGTGAAGGCGGACCAGGCGGCCACGCCGTACCCTCTGATGCGCCCGGCGTGGGCGAACTCCTCCAGCACGGCGAATGCCGCGCGCAGCCGCTCGTGCAGCGCCTCGCGGTCGAGGTGGGCGTGCTCGGGGTTGTGGACGAACACGATATCGGCGCGGCCGAGGACGTCCAGGGACCGGTCCGTCTGCCACCGCAGGAATTCGGGAGCGAGGCTATGACCGGCGGCGGCCTGGTCGTCGGCGAGGATGCCCTGCTGGACCGCCGCGGCGCCCTCCTCCTTGCCGAAGAACCCCGTCTTCGTGGACACCTTGACCTGCGGGTGCTCGGCGAGGACCGGGGCGAGTTCCTGGTGCGCGCGGCCGTAGTTGGGGGGCGGTGTCGATCCAGGCCGTGCCCTGAGAGCAGGCGGTGCGCGCCGCTTCGGCGACGTCGCTCACCTTGTACGTGCCCAGACCGAGCGAGGCGGTCACCGGCTGCTCCCGACCACGGCCGCGGCCTGTCCTGCGACCAGCGCGGTCATGACCTGCGCGGCCTGGTCGACCGTGAGCCCGGAGTGCTGTGCGAGCACGGCGAGGGTGACCGGCCCGCCTTCGGCGAGGAGGTGCAGGAGCGGGGCTACAGGGAGGGCGAAGGCGAACTCCTTACCCGCGCCGGCGAGCGTCACCACCTGGTCGTCCTGGTCGAGGTAGGCGCGGGGGGCGGTGAGCTTGACCGTGGTCCGGGGCTCGGCGGGCACGGCGCCCAGGTGGGGCAGGGACAGGCGGGGGCGTCCGGGGGTGGGTCCCGTCGATCGAGGGGCCCAACGGTCGAGCACGTCCGGCTCGTCGAGGAGCGTCAGGACATCCTTGCGTACGGCTTCGAGGTAGGCGGCCCGCTCGCCCTGGTTGCTGTGCCGGGGGACGTCCTGGCGGACGGTGGCATTGACGCGTAGCTCGTCCACTGCCCAGCCCAGGAATTCGGCGCCGGTCTGCGTGGCGAGCCCGAACGTGAGGTGCAGGGAGGCGGTGCCCTGGTCTGCGGTGACGGCGTGCCACCAGCCGCGCGGTAGGTAGAGCACATCGCCGGGCGTGAGCACGATGTCCGCAATCGGCTCCCCGGTCGGGGCCTCGGGGGGCTTCGACGTCGCGCCATGCAGGCGCCTGCCGGGTCGGACCGTAAATGCAGCACGGATCGCCGACCCACACCCCGCACTCACCGACGTCTCGGCCCACCTCCTGGTCATCGCCTACGCCGTCCCCGGCAGAGCCCGAATCGGCAAGTAACTCACCCAGCATCAACACGGCCGGGTACCCCTCACCCCCGCCCCCGCGGCGCTACGCAGGTACGGTCGGTGAAGAACCAGGCCCCCTTGGCGCATGTGGCGCCCAGAACCCGCCCCTTCTCCCGGAGCCACGGATAGCGGCCTTGCAACTCCGCAAAGTTGTCGTTCGTCACGACCATCGCACCAGAGTCATCCGCAATAGCCGCGACGAGGGCATCCCCCTTGCCCTCCGTACCGGCCGGCGGCTGGATGATGTCGCCCTTGCTAAGGGCGGCCACCACCGCTTCCCGTTCTGCGTCCGAGACCTTGTGCCGGAAGGTGGCATCGACCACGACGTGGATGTCGGCCTCGGGATACTTCTTGGCGAGCGCCGCCCGCGCGGCTTGGAGCTGGGAGAAGCTCGGGTGGTCGTCATCCTCATAGACCCCCGGACGGACCGGTGAATGACCGATCCAGGCGAGGTTGGAGCCGTCGATGACCAGGGTGTGTGGGCCTCCGTCGACCTTGACCGGCCGAGCCTTGGGCGGCACCGGCACGGGGCGGGCACCCCCTGCCGAGGGGGTCGACCCGAGGGGGTCCGGATTCGAGTTGGCCTTCAGCAGGCGGTCCAGTTCCTCCCGGACCTCGGGTGTGGGCCCACCCGAACCAAAACTTTCGACCTCCTGGTCGACCACTACTTCCCCCGTGTGCTCCAACGTGGCCTTGACGTGGAGTAGCCCGTTGGAGTCGTACGTGTACTCCAGATCGAAGCGGGACTCGTCGCGGACCCGCGGCGTGGGGTACGTGAGGGTGAGCTCGGTGAGCTGCACGTTGTCGCGGTGGGCGAGCTCCTTGTCCGGGTCGCCCTCCCAGATCTCCACGGACAGCTTCCGCGCGTGGTCCTTCTGCGGCGTGTAGCTCTTGCGCTCCTTCCAGGGCAGCGGCGAGTTCCTGGGGATGATCTGGCTGAACCGCTTGCGTCCCGCGGAGTCCTTGACCATCGTGCCAAGCGCATGGCTGGTGGCGACCTGGATGACCCCCTCAGTCTCACCAGCGAGCACCGCCGCCGCGATCGACGCTCCGCGCGCTACCGCCGTCATCGGGTCACACAGCTCGGTCGGCACTGGCTCCATCTGGAGTGCTTCGGCCACCGCGGCCCGCACGCTAGGAATCTGACTCGTACCACCGATCATGAGGATCTCGTCCACGTCGAGCGGGGCCATGTGCAGGTCCCTCAGGCACTGCTCCACCGGCGCGAGGGCGCGGTCGACGAGGTCGCTGATCGCCTCCTCCAGCTCCCCCTGGTGGATCTCGACGCCGACACCGTCGGGAGTGATCACCGTGACGAACGGCTGGGAAGAGAGCAAGATCTTGTTCCGCTCCACGTCCAGCCGGAACTGCCGCTCCTGCGCCGGAGTCCAGGCCCTGCGCGCGGGCGCCCGTTCAAGGACGAGTTCGCGCAGCCGCCGGTCGATCTCCAGACCTCCGAGCTCCGTCACCCCGCGTGACGCGCGCTCCTCGAAGAACCCATCCGAGTAGTCGAGCACGGTCACATCGATGGTGCCCCCACCCCAGTCGAAGACCAGGATCTGGGAATCCTCGCGGAAGTCGTGAACGTACGAGATGGCGGCTGCTGTCGGCTCGTTGAGCAAGGCCTGGACCTCAATGCCGGCGAACCGTGCCGCCGCCCTGGTCCGGTACCGCGCGGCGCCCGTCGCGTTGGCGGGCACGGTGATCACGGCGCGCTCGATGTCAGTGAGGTTGTGCTGGGCGCCGTCGCGCATGGCGGTGAAGACACCGGCCGCGACAGTGGTCGCCGCGAAGCGCTTGCCCTGAATGGTCACGTACTCGTCGCTCTTGAGGAGCCGCTTGCAGGCTTCGGCCGCCTCTTCGGAGCGGAGTTTGGCCTCCCAACCGAACAGAGGGCCACGCCGCAGCGAGCTGACGCCCACCACTGAGGGGAAGAGCTGCTCGAACCCAGGGCGCCGCCAGTCGGCGTCGATGTGGTGGGCATCGAGCGGCAGCACCTCGACATCCTCACCTTGCCACTGGGCCACGACCGAGTTAGTCGTACCGAAATCGATTCCTGTCGAGGTCACTTGGCATCGTCTCCCCGCGCGTCCACCGCGCTGGTCCCGTCCTGCTCCGGCAGGCTCCTCGGCACCGGGATCCGTCGCAGCTGCCCAGCGAGCAGCAGCTTGTCCGTCGCCTGGTCCACGTAGGCCGGCCGGACCAGCTCGAAGCCGTCGCCTTCGCCCTCGACGACGACGAAAAGTTCCTGCTCGTCGGCCTCCTCGACCACACGGACCCCCATATCGACGAGCGAGGCACGCACCGCCCGCCGGATGACCCTTGCCGCCTGGTCGGGGTTGCTGGCGACGAGATCAGTCTCGACCAGTCGCGCGATGTGCTCGTCCCGCGTCCGAAATGCCTCCAGCACACCTTGCCGCAGCGCCGCGTTGACCGTGGCGGGGGTGGGGCGGACGTCGTCCGGCAACTGCGCGATCAGTTCCGAGGCCCGTTCGGTGAACCGGGCGAGGAGCTGTGCCGGATGGAGGAGTTCGTCCGGCCTGAGCGTGCGCAGCTTCATGTCCGCCTCAAACTCCCGGACCTCTTTGCGGCGGGTCAGTCCGGTGGGCTTCTTGGCCTGCCCGGCCGCGCTCGGGTCGGACTTGCGAGGTGCGGAATTGCGGCGTGCGGACTTGCGGCTCATGAACTTGTCCTGTGGTCGTGATCGGGGCGCCGGGGCGCGGTCAGCAGGGTGGGAAGAAGGTCGGCGATCGCGCGGTCCCGCACCGCCGCGAGGTCCGCGGCGGCCCGGTGTGTGGTCCGGCGCGGCATCGCGGCGGGCCGCGGCGTCAGGGACCTAGGTCTAGCCGTGGGCAGTCGCAGGGCCGCGGGATCCAGCGGCAGTACGAAAAAGTCGGACCAGTCCTCGGTCCGCTCGGCCTGCTCGATACGGCGCATCGCCCAGTTGGCCTGCGCCGCCAGGTCGAGGTCCTCCCGGTCGGCCCGCCTGCGCTCGCGCCACTGGTGTTTCCAGTGCTCACTCTTGTGCGGCAGTCCCAGCTCCAGATACGGATTGGCGGGCTGGTCCCGGTCGTTACGCCTGGTCCCACGCCGGCGCTCCAGCAGGGCCAGGTTTCCCTCGACCCGCCGGTCGGTTCGGGCGACGCGCGCCAGCGAGACGTAGGCGAGGTCGAGATTGTCGTCGAGCAGGGCGAGGTAGGCGAACATGTTCCATGCCTCGGCCGCGTGCTCGGCCGGCGCACCGTCGTAATCGACGAGCTTGTCTACCTGTGCCTGGGCTTTCTTCCTCTCGCCCTGACAGATGAGGTCGTAGGCCTGCCGCAGCGCCACGAGGGCGTAGAACGGGCCACGCGCTGGATTGACCGCCGCCCTCGGCTCCCACAGGGCGCACATCAGCCGCCACAGCCCACGGTCGGCGGGGATGTCCGGGTCCCAGGAGCCCGTCATGGCGCCCTCCCGCACCTTGCGCAGGCGCAGCACCAGCTCGCGGGGCAGCAGCTCCTCGAGTTCCTTGAGGACGTCCGTCTCGCCGTCGGTGATGCGCAGGAGCAGGTCGTAGAGGCTGCCGGGTGCCGACTCGACCGGCGCACCTGCCAGGAACGCCTCCCGCTCGGCGGGCTCGTCCCAGCCGAGGGAGCGTGCGAGGGCAGCGTCCGTCTTCTCTGGTGCGAGCCTGGCCAGCAGGTAGCTCTGTTCGCCGGCATTCGCCCGCAGGCTCCACGGCTGATGGCCTCGGTCCAGTACGCCTGCCTCGATGAGGTCGTCGACCACACCAAGGGGTGCCCACGGGACAACTGCCGCCAGTTGGTGAATGGTCAGCCCGTCCAACCTCCGCAGGTCGAGGGCCTGCTGAAGTGCGAAGGCTGCGGCGGGGTCTTCCTCGGCGAGGGGGAGGTCGTCCGCGCCGAGTTCTGCCGCCGGGACCGCGCCCGCGATGACCGCGAGGCGGCGCTCACCGGCCGGGGAGAGCCAGGGCAGGCCGGCTTCATGTACGACGGAGAGCACGGCGCCGGTCTGGGCGATGGCCCGGCCCGGTTCAGCGGCTTCGAGCAGTGCCTTGATGGCGGGGAGTAGCTGGGGCGTCGGCTGTCCATCCAGACAGGCACGAATCGTGTCTACTCCCCACCCCAGGGTTTCGTCCTCGGCGTCCACGGAGTCCAACAGTCCCCGCAGTACGTCCTCGACACGCGTCACCGCCTCCGCGCCGAAGACCCCGGCCTTGCGCCACTTGCGCAACGCGAATCCGTCGACCGCGCCCCCGGGGACAGCCGCCGCGGTGGAGCGGCGGGCGGACCGCCGCGCCCGCCACGCCTCGACCATCTCAGATCGCGTCATCGACTCCGTGATCAGTGGTTCCCCCGCGCCGAATCCGCGTCCGGGTTGACCGGCCGAAGCGTCCTCGTTCCCCATGCGACCCCACTCGTCTCCCGCGCTAAAACCTGCGTCATATTTTGACAGGTCTTCTCGGGATGGTCACAGGGCCCTCGCTAGGACACGATGTGCCGAGCGCCCGGCCCCGCCCAGCTCCCGCCTTCGCGCCAGGCGAGGAGCACGCTGAAGGCGCCGTCGACCGCATTGGTCACCCATGGCTCCGTCGGCACGTCGGCCAACACGATGACGAGGAACTCCGCCTGCCCTTCCGTACGCAGGTGGGACACCTCCATGAGGTGGAGTGCCGACTCCCGGATCGACGCGTACGTTCTCGCCTCACCGCCCAGTACGTCGAAGAGCACGGTGCCGTCGGCCCGCGTGCACCAGGCGTCCACGAATACGTTCTCCCCGACCTCCGGCGCGCTGTCGTAGAGATCGGCAAGCAGGCGGTACCGGAGCGCTTCGTGGGATCGGTCCGACCGCGCCGCCACCGTGTGTTCGGCCACAAGGCGTTCCAACCCGGCGTTCGCCTCAGATGGCCAACTCTCCTCCGCCCGTTCCTCTTCGACGGGTCGGGGTGCCGGGTCAGTGGTGAGCATGATCGCCCTTCGAGGCTCGGAGACGGGGTCGGGCAAGGCCGGCGGTCTCCGGTACACAGGAGTACCTGGTTCGCGCACGGTGAGCAGGGAGCTGCCGTCGGCCGAGAGCCTCCACTGGAAGCGGCCGCCCTCGACGATGACACTAGTGTCGGACAACTCGATGTCCGCGGTGCTCAGATCATCGGCGAGCGCTGCGCGCATCGCATGTACAAAGGCCTCGTCGGCCATACCTCGGATCTGCCCCACCTGTTCGTACCCGGCGCAGGCCGAGGCGGTGGCATGCAGTGTCGAGGCGTCGAGCAAGCGAACCTCCTCGACGGCGCCCATCGGCGGTCCGCTCTCCCGCGCCGGCGCGGTCAGGGCCGATCTCCGCGCAGCCCTGGCGTCCTTGCCGACCCGGGACGCGACGCCCGCTTCGACCTGCGCGAAGCTCCGCTCTGCGTGCACGGCGTCGTAGCCCGTGATCGTGTCGGCCTCGGGGCTGAGCATGATGCGGAATCCCGCCAGGTCCAGCGTCCAGGTGCCGTCCGCGGCGCGCAGGTGCCGGGCTCGCTCGATGAACGAGGCCAGCATGGCGTGCAGTTCCACCGCCGCCTCGCGCAGGCTGCCCCGGTGCCGCGCGGCGAACGCCCCGCATGCTCCCGAGCTGGCCCGCACGGCGGCACGCTGCCGCGCGTCGAGGTCGAGGCGGCCATGGTCTCGCGCACCAACCAGTGGGGCAAGGCGGCGGGGCTTGGCCACGGCCACAGGTTCAGGGGTACGGAAGCCTCCACAGGGGGCCGTCCTGCACCACTTGTCCGCGTGGTGAGTGGAGTGGGTGCACGGAGTTCCGTCGGCGAAGTAGCGGCTGCACAGGCTCGCCGCGGGATCCGCGGTGGAGCCGTCCGCGTCAGGCGGGGCGGGAGTCGGAGGGGCAGCGGGCGTGGGAGGTCCGCTCGGGCCGCCGATCTGCGGGGGCAGCGGCAGGGCGTGGACCACGGTCAGCGACTGGGTACACCGCGTCAGCGCGACGTACAGATGCCTCAGGCCCACGGACTCACCCGCGACGATCTCCGCAGGTTCCACCACCACGACGTGGTCGAATTCGAGCCCCTTCGCCTCGGCCGGGGTGAGGACGGCGAGGTTCGCGAGACCCTCCGGACCGAGCGCGCGCGCCATGTCACCGCCCCACGTACCGCCCGGCGGCACGATCACGCCGATCGAGCGATCGTCCCCTCTGCCGGGCGCGCTCGCCCGCAGTCGTGCCACGGCATCGGCGGCCAGTGTGCCTGCCTCCGCTCCCCGGACCACCGCGACGTCCGTACCTGTGTCGCGAACCGAGTCGGGCACTGCCACGCCGGGCGCGCAGTGCGCCCCCAGCCGGGCCACGAAGTCCATGACTTCTCCCGGTACGCGGAATCCCGTCAGTAGCTGGGTGACCCGCCATCCGTCCCGGCTCGCGAGCAACCGCCCGAGCCCGTCCCAGTCCTGGTGGAGGTACGGTCCGGTCGACTGCGCGAGGTCTCCGAGTACCGTCATCGAACCGCTGGGGCAGCGGCGTGCCAGGGCCCGGGCTTCCATCGGCGTGATGTCTTGTGCCTCGTCGATGACCAGGTGCCCGTACACCTTCCGGGGGCGCCCGCCCAGTATGTACTCCAACTCGTCGAGAAGGACGAGGTCTTCACGGCTCGGCTCGGTCCGCGAGCGCGCCGTACGGCTCCCCGGACCGGACCCCGGGTGGGGTGCCGTGAGCAGGTCCTGTTCGGCGGCCGACAGAATGCCCTCGGCCGCCCGGCCGAGGGCGGCCCCGCCGGAGAACTGGCCTCGCAGTACGTCCTGGGCCGCGAGGCTGGGGCAGATCCGCTTGAGGAGACGTACGACGGGCCGGGCCCTGGCTGTCTCGGCCAGGTAGTCGATGTCGGCGGGGCCGGGCAGCAGCCCGACGTAGGCATCGGTCAGGTGCTGTGTGATCTGTTGTACGCACCGCTCCCGGCGCACCTGGTACGGACTGTCGCCGGCCAGCGCCGCACCGGCGATCTCCGCGATCTCCTCCACGGGGATGACGACTTCGCGGCGGTTCAACTCGAAGGTGAATACGGGCCCACCCACCAGGGCGGTCAGTCGCTCGGCCGAACTCATGGTCTCGCAGTCGACGGCCCTGCGCAGTACCGTGGCCATCCTGGAGTCAGCCTTCAACGCGGCGACCGGACGCGGGTCGCGGGGCGACGCTGACGCCGACCACAGCGCGGAGAGTTCGAGTATCGACACGTCGTCGCTGCCGAGTTCGGACAGGGTGACGCCCACGTAATCGAGGAATCCCCGGTTGGGTCCGATGACGAGGATGTCCTTGGCCGTCCGGTGCTTGTTGTCCAGCAGCCAAGTCACGCGGTGCAGGCCGACCGCGGTCTTGCCCGTGCCCGGACCTCCCTGGATCACGAGCACGCCCGCGGGCTCCTCCGCCACGAGCTGGAGCTGTTCCCGCTGGATGGTCTCGACGATGTCGTGCATGACGCCGTCGCGCGCGCGGTCCATCTCCTCGAGGAGCGGATCCCGCCATGCTGGCTCCTGGGCCGCCGTGTCCGGCGCGGCAGCGTCGACCGGTGCTGGTACCACTGCTGCTTCCGCTTCGGCTCCGTGAAGGTCGAGGTAGCGCTTGACCAACTGCTGATCGCAGATGACCTGGCGCAACAGCAGCACCTGTCCCGGATCGCGCTCGCTGGTCAGCCGCCAGTTCACCGCGGCCTGCGAACTCCAGGCGACCACGACGGGATTGCTCTGCTCGTCACGCACCACCCGGCGCCCGACGTAGAACGTGTCGCGGCCCTCGCCCTCGTCGACATCGGCCCTCATGAAGACGAGGGACTTGCCTCCTATCTCGAGCGATGCCAGCTCCCGCTCCCAGGTCCGCCGGGCATCGATGGAGTCCTTGCCGCTAGCCGCGACATCGAGGCCGCTCAACTCCGACGCCTCCTGCCGGGCCCGCTCCAAGCAGGAGTACGCATGGTCGACCGCTCGCTGTTCAGCAGCGAGCACGGCCGCACGCCGAGTGTGGTTCGGCATCCTGCTCTCCCCCTTCTGTAGGGCACGCAACGGGTCGGCGGGCACGGCGGATGTCCCTACTGTAAGAAGTCTGGTCGACAACCCGTTTACCAGAAGCCTCGTTGTTGATCACAGCCAGGCTCCCCAACCCATCAACCTCGCACCCAGATTGGAAAGGGCTCAGCAAGGCCCCTACTCGGCGGGGGAGGGCCCGCCCCAGCGGGCAGGGTCAACGTCCCTGCTCCGGAGAAAGCGCTGCATCGGGACCGAGACCGGCTGCTCCACGGTGAACTCTGCCCCGTGCCGTCGCTCCAGCTCCTCGCACACGCGATCGAGAAGACCTCTTCCCCGCTGGAAGGGGTGGATCCAGACCCAGGTCAGGCACTTCTCGTCCAGGTCGAACCCCACCGCGCCGCACGCGACTGGCGACAGCATGATCACGTCTCTGGAGTTGATCAACAGCACTTCCTGACTGCTGTCGCTACCAGTGGCCGCGAACTGGAGGAAGTCGAACCGAAGCTCGCGCTTGAAGTAGCCGGCGAACTGCTCAACCACCTTCCGTAGCCGCATGTCATCCGTGGCCACGATGAGACGCCCTCCGATGACATCCTCGTCGGCGACGAACGGCAGCGGCACCATGTCGATCAGGTACTTCTAGCGGAACCCGTCCTCCCCGTGCCAGTAGATCTCCAGCTCTTTGTCTCGGCGGGTGAGCTCGTCAGAATCCATGCGCAGAGGCTAGCCGTCGAGTGCTCTGGTTCCGCCCGTTCAGCGCGTCAAGGCAGCAACTTCCGGTGGACACGGAGGCAGACATGGTGCACCCCGAACTGCGACCCAAATCCATTGGTGTTCTCCTAGCAGCCACCGCGCGCGTCTTACCCAGCTCATGCAGCCTCGTAGCTCATGCGAAGCATGGGCTCCGCCCGTCGCAGATCGCGCTCCGTTCTCAGGCGGACCTCCAGGTCGCCCGTGCCGTGGTGGCCGACCGTGCTGACATCACGGATGAAGCCGGGAACGAGGTCGATGTCCTTCGGGCTAAGGCGAAGGGTGACGACGACCTCCTGCTGGTGGGCATGGCTGACGCAGGCGAAGTTACGCAGGCGCCGGTACGCGCGGTACTGCTTGCGGTCCACGCTGCTCACGTCGTCGCCGAGCCCCCGTACTAGCTCATCGATCGCACCGCGGAGGTCGGCCGTACCTGCGCCACGCCGAACAGTCGGCGCACCTTGCGACGGGCGTTTCCGCCCGCCCTTCGCCGACACACCCGCCGTCACCTTCGCCACGGGCTCGAGGGCGAGCAATCCGCTGCCGAAGTAGTTGTAGCGGACGAGGTCGATGGTGCGGCGGATCTCGCGTACAGCGTGGAGGTCGTAGCGGGTGAAGTCTTCTGCGATACAGATCAGCCTCGGGCTACTCCACAGCACCTGGGCTGCCGAGTCCGCCCCGAGCTGCTCGCGAACCAGGTGCTGGAACTCTGCCCGGTGATCGGTCAGCCAGGCGAGGTAGAAGAGGCCCTGGGTGATGACGCCGGCATCACGCCCGCGCTTGTACTCCAGTACGACGGGAGACCCGTTCTCATCGATGCCCAACGAGTCGATCCGGCCTCCGTGGAGCGGCCCAGTGCTGTACTCGCTCGCCAGGAACCGCACCCCCAGCATGGCCTCCATATTCGCCTCGATCACATCCTGCAGGTCGCGCTCCACCTCGGCCGAGCGCGCGGCAATCTCCACCGCGCTCCCCCCGGTCACGTCGAACAGTCTCAGCCCCGACACCTCCCCCTCCTCCTACTCCGTAGACGCCAGAACACCGGCGGCCCTGAGATTGTTTCCGGAGGAGTCTTCGGGGATGTATGCGTCCTGGAACACGTCTCTTCCACGACGCCAAACAGCGCTCCTTTGGTGCACTACCGTCACCCGGTTGAGTGAAGTTTCGCGCCGTCAGCAACTGCCCTTCTTCCTGTTCCTGCAGGTCAGACCAGCGCCACAACGAAATCAGGATCCCTCTTGGTCCCGTCTCTCCGTGGCATGATCCTGCGGCACAGAGAGCTCTGTCGTGGTCACTCAGTGAAGTGAGATGGAGGTCTGATGGCGCTGCCGTCTGACACATTGCTATTCCACCGTCGAGTCTTGATCAGCGCCGCTGTTCGAGCTGGATACGCTCACACCTGCCGGTACGAGGAGCCCGCTGCCCGCCGCGAGATTGCTCGCATGACGGGCGTCGTGATGTCCGTCTGCGGCCCGGGACGTGGTCCGACCACTCCGTCCATGCTGATTGACGCACTACACCGCCCACTTGAAGAGATCGCACCCGAACTCTTCTCTGACGTGGCGGTCCGGGGATTGACGATCCTCCAGAATGGCGATCTCAGTGACGACGTCTACAGCGAAGGCTGCGAAGACATCGTTGAGCTCCTCAGCGGTGGCGTGGACCCGGCCCGCGGGTGGTTGCCCACGTGGGCCTGGATGCATGCCGAGCTGGTCGAGAATGAAGCCTTCCGGCGTATCAATGAGGGTGCGAACGAGGACGAGTACACAGCACACCGCTACTTCGTGGTGAAGAATCCGGCTGGCGCAGAGAGGCAGTTGGCCCAACTCTTCGCCGAGGCGGTGGGGATGCGGAAGTCGGTGCGCTACGTGCCGATTCCTGCCGATCAGGTCTTTCGTGACAAGTACTGGTGGCCGTGCCCTGTCTGCCAATGGCCCATGCATGTGGACGAATTTGAAGTCCGTTGCCGATTCCCGCTGCACGACGCGGTCTACTTCGTACGGCGCGACTCATCCAAGGGCCGGCCGCTGCTGCAGCCCCGTGATGGAGACGTTCCTCGTCAGCCTGCGGCCCGCGTATTCCTGCGTGAGGGACCTGACCGGAGCATGTGCGTAGAGACTGCGGTGTGGCGGCACATCGTCATCTCCGGCGTCTCTGAGGTCTATCTCTTCGAGCGGCTCGACCGACTGAGGCTGCACGGCGTACACGTCGAAATCTGGCCCAACAAAGACCGGATCGACCTTCTTGTGAAGGTGCCCGCTACTGGCTGGGTGAAGACACTGGACGTGAAGGACTACGCATCCGCGGTGTCGCTCGCCGACAAGATCTGCCAGAAGCCGCTGGCTGCGCGCACCATCGTGATTCCCGACTACCGAGGCGAAGCCCAGCGAGACGAGCTGACCGCCCTCTTGCCAAATATGGAGGTCCTGCTGGTGAGTGAGGTCATCAGTCAGGTCAAGGCCCAGATCAGGAAGGCCAAGCGCCAATGATGCGGCAGGCCATCGACGACGAATCAGCACTCGACCGGCGAATCCTTCCAAAGGTCATCGCATGCGCGTGCGCGGTTGCACATGCCTACTTCCCCATCCGATCAGCGGACGGAAGGAGCGGAACCGACCTCGAGCGAGTCTGCTACCTCCTCACCGGTCAATTCGATGCGTGGAGCGAGTACTCGAACCTGCCGCTCGATGACCAGCGCCGCATCAGCCGCATGCTGCGGCAACGACAGAATAGATTGAGCAACGCGGAGTCGTTGCGCATCGACGCCGAACGGTTCCTGAGCACTGGAGCCATCAGCGAATACGTTCTGCTTGATTCAGGTCATCTTGCGGCACGCCATGGCATGCTCCCGACCGAGCTCGCAGATCTACTGCTGGGAGAGATCGAGCGGATCCGCACGGAGCACTCCCAACCCATGTCTGCCGCAAAGCCCGGAGACTACGTAACGACCTTGCGTGTTCCAGTCGCCGGCACGGAGCACACATGGGCCGTGCAGGCGCACTACACACTGGACGAGCGACACTCTGCCCCAGAAATCGACCTGCCCCTCGTCCGAACAGCACCGGCCACGAACGACATCTCCATCAAGCTCGCCGGCTTCATGAATCTCAACGCCGAGTTGGATCAGGACGCAGGCGAAACCTTCCGGACCGAGTCCTTAGGGCAATTGTTCCAACAGCTACGCAGCAGTGACGGGCGGCTGACGGGCGACATCCTTCAGGTAGCCGCCGGTAACCTGCAGGTGCTGCAAGCACCCACCGGCTACGGCAAAAGCGTCTTCATGCGCAGCCTGGGCTCCTGGGCACACCAGCAGGCGATCAACTTGGCCTTGGTGGTGCCGACGACGGTCGCCGCATTGAAGATGGCGTGGGGAATCGAGAAAGACCTATCTGCTCGGGGTGTCAAGGATCCCGGCAGCGTGGTCGTACCGCTCATGTCTCCCAACAGCATGATGGCGGCTGTTGAGCAAGTGGCCGCCGAATCGAAAGACCGCGAGTTCATCGAGTGGGCCGAGCGGCGACTCGGATACGGCTGCGCTCTGCCTTCCTTGGCAACCCTGGACGAAGAGGTCGACGCATGGGTGCCGGGACACGAACACTGCGTCTCCTTGGTGCCCCACCGATCACCCGGAGCAGCGCCTCAGGGCAAGCCTAAGCGAGGTCTCCGGCAAGGGCCGTGCGCGTGTCCCTTCCGACAGGTTTGCGGGAAATTTCGACTCGCCCGCCAAGCCTGCACGGCACAGATCATCGTCACCACCCATGCCAACTTCTACCAAGGTCACCTCCACATCCCGGTCCGTCTGGAGAGCGGCGCCGTCGTGGAGCGCATGACCGTGGAGGAGCTCGTTCTCCGTCGATGCCAGTTCACGGCCTTCGACGAGGTGGACGCCTTTCAGTCTTACGTCCTGGGACGCGCAGGTCGTGGCCTGAACCTTGCCTGGGGAAACCGGCATGAACAGCGGCCGCTCCTCGAGCTGGACACCCAGCTCATCCAGGCATTCGGACGGGTGCGGCCGGCCCTGGACGAGAGCATGCGCAACACGCTGATGCGTACACGTTGGCTTGCCGAGACCTACACCAGCCATCTGGCCCACGGCACCCTGGCCTCCACCTCAGGCCTTGGCTACCCAAGGCGAAGCCCCCACAAGAAGCGCGCGGCCACCCCCGCCCAGGACAAGCGGTGGATCATTCCGCAACGTTGGGACGGCTGGATCACTGGCCAACTGATCGCGCTCTTCGCCAACGACGAAACCTTGATCACCACCGAATTGATCACCACCACACCCAGCCCCAACGATCGAGCAATCCTCGCCGGACTGTACGAGCGCACGGTCAGACTGGACGCCCTCCCGGATCTCCTGAGGCCTCTGGCCGAACTACTCCGCGCAGTCACAGACCCGGACGAGCACGCTGGCAGCCTGTCCCACGTCCGCCGGGAGCTGGAACGCCTCCTGGGCCCTTGGGTCCCCAACCAACAGGTCAGAGCCGATGTCATCGACCGGATGCTCCGCCGAGCCTTCCTCGAGCCGCTGCGTCAGCTCCTGTACCGGTTTGTCCACAACGCTCAGCAGCTGAAACTGGTCGGTGTCGAGGCGGCAAGGGACATCGCAGATGTTCTCGGGCCCTTCAGCGTCTGGCGGGCTATCCCTCATGGTCCAAGGGGCCGGCTCATGTTTGCGTTCACAGAGGACGTTCGTACGGGCAGCCCCGAGGACACCCGTCTCAGTGTCGCCGCCTTCGGCGGAGACCCACACACCTACCTGATCACCCTGGGCCAGATCACAGCCCTGGCACACAGCGGCCATCAGAGAGCAGTGCTCGGGCTCTCCGCCACTTCCTTCGCACCAGGGGCTCACCGCCACCATGTTCACACCCCGCCCACCTGGTGGGTGCCGGACAACGTCGACCATGGTGTGACCGTCGAGGCCGAGCTGTTTCCCGGCCAGGGACAAGACATGCTCCGCATCTCCGGAACCACAGGAAAGGACCGAACAGAGGCCACGAAGCTCCTCGGCCAGCGCATGTGGCCCCGCCTCCGCGGAGAGCTACGGGACCTCGGTGCTCTGAGCACACAGCGTGTCCAAGATTCCGTCCTGCTTGTGACCACGTCGTACGACAGCTGCCAGCACCTCCGCGACGGACTTCTCGCAGCCGGCGCGGAACCAGGACTCATCGCCGTTGCTGTCCGCCCCCGGCCGGAAGACGAACCCGTGGGGCGCGAAGACGAAGCGGCCGAGCCGGTCTGGCATGAGATCCCCGGTGATCAGCTGGAGAGCTTCACCCGGCTCCCGAAGGCCCGCATTCTGATCGCCCCCCTGGGCCGAGCCGAGCGCGGACTGAACATCCTCGCCCCGCAGACCAACAAGTCGGCCATTGGTTCGATCTGGGTGGCGATCCGACCGGTGCCGCTCATCGACGAACCCGATGAGCTACTCGCGCATGTGGGAGCCAGGTCGCTCGACGAGAAGTCTGCTTGCGGCGAGCCCTGGAAGGAGCTCGCCCGACGAGTAAGCGTCGCTGGCAAGTACTTCGAGCAGCTCGTCAACAGCGACCGCTACTTCCGGTCACTGCCCAACCGGGCCAAGAGAGCCATCGCAGCCGAACTGATCATCAGTCTCATCCAGCTCGTTGGCCGCGCACGCCGGGGAGGAACACCGGGGCGCATCAAGCTGGTCGACTACGCCTTCCTTGATGCCAATGGGAATTCCGACCTGCCGCACCTGATCCGTGAACTGCGGAGCGAGTGGTTGCGGACGGGTGCGCTACCTCGGATGCAGAGCCTCTACGGCACCACTCTGGATGCCTTCTTCGCCTTCGCTGACCGCCACACCAGGAAGACCACTCCGTGATCACCACCCTCGCCTTCCTCTTTCCGCACACGGCCCTCGGCAAGATCACGCTCTATCCGCTGGACCGTGAGTTCGGCGAAGCGTGGGGCAACCTCCCCGTCTATGGGGACGCCAAGGGAGGCAAGCCGAGGCGCCCTCCGTACTCGGGGCTCGCCGCTGCACTCAGTGCCGTCTCCGGACAGCCCGTTGTCCTCATGCCCCACAGCTACGACCACCTTGAGGACGAGCTCGCCAGCCCTGCGGTGGCCGTCACCACCCAACCGTTCGACCCGTGGGTACTCAGCACTGCTGTCCAGCAGTGGGAATCGTGCATCCGGAAGGGCGACGACCTCAACACACTCGCCCCGCTCCTGGCGGCTGCCGAGGTTCAGAAGCCGGAGCTCGCCTCCTACGTTCGAGGCTCAGCACAGGGACGCCCCCACGCGCCGGGCTGGTTCTATCGCGTCGCCGCATGGAACTTCGCACAGCGTCTGGCCAGAAAGCCATTGCCGATCCCCAACGGCCCATCGCATCTGAACGTGCGATGGCGCATGGACACCCAGGGCAGCCTCATCAGCTGGGACAACGTCACCAAGCGGACAACGGAACGGCCTAAGCGCACCGGGTACGCCATCCACAAGCTCGACTTTCGTGTGGTCACCCACCCAGGCGAGCCGCTCTTCGCCCTCCATGTCCTCCCCACCTTCAGCCGCCTGGCAACACACTGGGCCGGCACACGCACCGCCTTCATCGACCACGGGAAGAACACCCTGCTGAGGATGCCAATCGGCCACACAAGGAACAGCGCCGGCGAATGGGTCCCCTACGCGCGCAACTACGCCTCGGAGGTGGTCGAGGCCTGCGGCATGGGGTTCGCCGAGTGGCCATCCAACGACGACCTGACCAAACTCGCCGGCGGCGTCCGCGCCCTCGTCCCGGGACCCATCTCGCACCCCCTGGGGAAGGGAGTAGGCACGCGATTCAACAGCGTGCTCGCCGATCACATCACGGAGACGATCCAACGTCCGAAGATCACACAGATCAGCTTTGACCGCACAGGCATCGAGCTCGTCCGTCCGACGAAGGGAGCCATCTCCAGCGAACACCTGGATCACGCCCTGACCGCCACGGGCCGCAGCCACGTACGCGTCATCGCCCTCTACAACGAGGGCACGACACGCCGGCGGATGCTCGAGACCCTCGCGCCGTACGCAGGGGATCCAGCAGGACTGGCCGCGTGCAGCGACGGCGACGACCATCAGCTCACTGCGCGTCTCGCAGTGCGTTTCCAGCGACTGCGGGCGATCGACCGCATCGAGCAGGTCGACTGGGATCACGAGCTGACCTTCCTGGATGATCTCAAGGACGGTGCCCTCAATGGTGCCTGGGTCGAGACCATCTGGAATCCGAAGCCAACCAAGCGTGAGCGGGAGGCCAACCAGCACCGGCACGACCATAAGCGCGATCTACGTCTTGCCCTGTACCGCCGCGATGTCGTATCCCAGTTCCTCGCCCGCCTACCGGATTCCGAGGAGGGCAGTGACGAGCCGACCGCAGACGAAGAAGCTGCCAAGGACTTCAAGGCCCTCAACGCGCTGCGTGACCTCTTGTTCCGGCTCGGAGCCGTGGACAACCGACTCGCCCAGGTCACTCAGTTCACCGATGAACCCATCCTCGTCGGCATTCACCTGCGCCAGCAGCGCGTCAGCAACCGTCGACCCGGCGGCGCGGACCGGACTCAAATGGTCGAGGTACTCACCGCCCTCCACACCACCAGCAGTCCCGAGCGCGCATGGCACCTCGAGTCATATGACCACACGACGCACGACTGGCTCCAGCAGGCCGAGGCCGAAGCAGCTTTCGGGCGCGGACCCATTGGCCGGCCGGGCCATGCCCGCCACGAGGAAGGAGCGCTCCTCACCCGGCACCACATCGAGGCTGCGCTCAAGCTGCTGCCCAGCGACCGCCCGCTGATCATCTTTGTTAACACCGAGGCATGCCGCACGATCTGGCCCGGACTGCAGAACATGCACTTCGGTGCGGGCGAACTGCCTGGAGACAACCTCCGAACCGATACTCGCTCTGTTGCCATCGTCGCCATCAACACTGCCTATGGCGAGGTTCCGACCCCAGTGGTGAACGCGGCCAGCAATCGCAAGAACCCTAAGCGGCCCCCCAAGCCTCGGGAGTACCTGTACCGGCGCACCAGCGGCACGGGGACCCCCACCTGGTACATCGCCCAAGCCTCCCGCAGCTACGACGGATTCGGGAGCGCGGGCAGCATCGGCGGCGTCCACACGCGCTTCACGATCCCAACGGACGAGGAAAGCCTCCAGCGCAAGGACTGGCACAGCTTCACTGCGGTCCAAATCACGGTCCCGAACGCCGACGGACGCGACCCCGAACACCTCGCCGGACTGGCAGCCCAGCTCTGCCACCAGTCACTCGCCTGGGACGCACGCACACGCCACCCGGTGCCCCTCCACATCGCCGGAGCCATCGACCGCGCCCATCCGGAGTACCGCGGCCCCAGCATCGAACCCACCGAGGCTCCAGGCGCGGAGAGTGACGAGCCCTAGTGGCCTGACTCAGAGAATCGTCGTGCGGGACCTAGTAGCCGCCCACTGCCACCACATCTCCGACTCATGGTCCCGAGGGAAGGCATGCCCTGCTTCGACGAGCGTTCAGGGCCTGCTTCGACGTCCCGCTTGTCGGCTTCCTACAAGCAGTGACGCCCAGGCGATCAGGCTCTCGGTCCGGCCCTTGCGAAGCGCAGTGGGCAACCCGACCGGCACGTAGCCGGGAACAACTTCCAGGCAAGCGCCGATCGCCGACGAGGTCGATTCGACGTCTGCACCTTCCCGAAGAGTCACCTGACGCACCGTCAGCAAAGTCAGCATTGGGTCAGCATTCGTCGACACACACCCACCCACGGACGCCCACAGAAGGGGAAGGCCCCGCACCATCGAAGGGCAAGCGCGGGGCGTGATCGAAAGCGCCGAGGCTTCGACAACCGGAAGGCGCACGACCCACGCCCCGCGAGACCGCATCTCTCTAGTTATCGCAGGTCAGCGCACTCGGCCGCGTGGTTTGAGGTGGGCCGGGGGCAGGTCAGGGGCCGGAAGTGAAGGGCCGTCATACCCCTTCACCTCGCCGAATCTCGACCCATTCATCCAGTCCTCGCGGGCCTGTGCGATATCCTGGTGGGACCGGCCAATCCAGTTCCAGAACATCACGATCTCCTCCTCGAACGGCTCGCCGCCCAGGAGCATCAGGCTCGCGTCCGACGTTGCCCTGAGGGGGAGTTCGGTGCGGCCGCAGCCGAGGTAGAGCATCGAGCCCGGGAGGACCGGGACGCCGTCCACATGGGCCTCGCCCGACATCGACAGGACCGCGTACTCGAAGTCCGGGTCCAGCGGGAGCCGGGTTTCCGTGCCCGACGCGAGGGTCAGGTCCGCGCCCACGATCGGGCTGTACGCCGTGCCCGGCGACGTCGCCGTGTCCAGGGTGCCCAGGATGACCGTCGCCATCAGGCCCGGGGCCGTCACCCGCGGGAGGTCGGCGTGGTGCTGGAAGTGCGGCTCCACGTTGCGGTGGGCGTCCGGCAGGGCCACCCACAGCTGGGCGCCGTGCAGGAAGCGGGCGTGCGGGCGCGGGCTCTCCTCCGAGTGGCTGATCCCGCGCCCGGAGGTCATCAGGCCCAGTTCGCGGGGCCGGATCGTCTCCAGGCTGCCGACGCTGTCGCGGTGCAGCACCTCGCCCTCGTGCAGCCAGCTCACCGTCTGGAGCCCGGAGTGCGGGTGCGGTGCGACCTGCATGCCGGGCTCGTCGGCGATGTCGTCCGGGCCGTAGTGGTCCACGAAGCACCAGGCGCCCACCATGCGGCGGCCCAGGTTGGGCAGGAGCCGGCGGACCTCGGTGGACTCCCCGAGCTTGACCGTGCGCGGGCTGAGGAGCTCGCGCACCGGTTCGGCGACGACGAAGCCGCGGCCGCCGCAGGCGGAGAGAGCGGGCTGGCGATCGAGATTGCTCATGTGGACAACCTAGCCCCGAGGCGGTGGCGGCGGAGAGCGGAATGTTCCACCGCCAGGGCGTGTTGGAGGCAACGCACGGATCACCTGAACGGCGGAAGGGACACGATGGACGCGCCGACGACGTACTTCGAGCACGGGACGGCAGCCGAGCGCTGGGCGCGCGCCCAGCTCTTCTTCGACGCGAAGGAGTACGCGACGGCCGCCCGCATCCTGGAGGGCCTGGCGGGTGAGGCCCCCGAGCAGCTGGCCCCCCGGATGCTGCTGGCCCGCGCCTACTACCACTCCGCCCAGCTGTCCCGCGCCGAGCGCGAGCTGCGCGCCGTCCTGGAGCGCTGGCCGGTGGAGGACTACGCACAGCTGATGCTCGGTCGCACCCTGGAGCGCCTGGGGCGGGCCGCCGAGGCCCGGCCCCACCTGCGGATGGCGGCCGCCATGGCCGGCGAGTTCCCCGAGTAGCGCGCCGTCCGGCCCCGCGCGTGCGGGGTCGGGCCCCCGGCTCGGATAGCCTGGGGCCCATATGAACCGCCTCACCACACCCTTCGGCTCCTACGAGCTCAGCCGCTTCCCCGAGGACCCGCGCGACCGGCTCCGCGCCTGGGACGCCGCCGACGAGTACCTGCTGCGCCACCTCGACTCCGGTACCGGGGAACGCGGGCCGGTGGACCTGGCCGCCGCCGCCGGCCAGATCACCGTGCTCGGGGACCGCTGGGGGACGCTGACGACGGCGCTCGCCGCGTACCGCCCGACGCAGATCACCGACTCCGCCCTCACCCGCGCCTCCACCGCCGCGAACCTGGACCGGGCCGGTATCGGGACGTCCAAGTCGACGGTCACCCTGCTGACCACCCAGGACCCGCCGCCGGAGCGGATCGACGTCCTGCTGGTGCGGGTACCGAAGAGCCTGGCGCTGCTGGAGGACCAGCTGTACCGGCTGGCCCCGCACGTGCACGCGGGCACCGTCGTCGTCGGCGCCGGCATGGTCAAGGAGATCCACACCTCCACGCTGCGCCTCTTCGAGAAGATCCTCGGCCCTACGCGGACCTCGCTCGCGGAAAAGAAGGCGCGGCTGATCTTCTGCACGCCGGGCACTCCCGGGGCGACCCGTCCCACGTCCGCCGGGCCGTGGCCGCTGACGTACACGGTGGACGAGGACGCTGGCTCCGCCTCCGGCCTGTCCGTCGTCAACCACGCGGGCATCTTCTGCGCGGACCGGCTGGACGTCGGCACCCGCTTCTTCCTGCAGAACCTGCCGACCAACACCGACGGCGCCCGGGTCGTGGACCTGGGCTGCGGGAACGGCGTCGTCGGCACGGCCGTCCAGGCCCACGACCCGGATGCCGAGGTCGTCTTCACCGACGAGTCCTACCAGGCGGTCGCCTCGGCGCGGGCGACCTACCGGGCGAACATCCGGGAGGGCCGGCGCACCGCCGAGTTCCACGTCGGCGACGGGGTGGCGATGCTCGCCCCCGGCTCCGCGGACCTGGTGCTGAGCAATCCGCCGTTCCACTCCCACCAGGCCACGACGGACGCGACGGCGCTGCGGATGTTCGCGCAGTCGCGCAAGGTGCTGCGGCCGGGCGGCGAACTGTGGATCGTCGCCAACCGGCACATGGGCTACCACACCCATCTGCGCCGGCTGTTCGGCAACAGCGAAGTCGTCGCGAGCGAGCCGAAGTTCGTGGTCCTGCGGGCGGTCAAGCAGGATCGCCCGCGGCCCATGTGACCTGCCCGGGGCACTGCCCCCGGCGGTGGCCGGGGGCGTCCTACACTCTGGCGCGTGAGCAGCCAGGTGGAGGACGGAAGCGGTGGCGGTCGCTACCGCCGCGAGGACGTGGCCCGGGCGGCGGGCGTCAAGGTGCGCAACCTGCGCTACTACCAGGAGCGCGGGTTGCTGCCGCCGCCGCGCCGGGAGGGCCGGATCGCCTGGTACTCCGACGATCACCTGACCCGGCTGCGGCTGATCAGCGATCTGCTGGGGCGCGGTTACACCGTCAAGGGCATCGCCGAGCTCCTGCACGCGTGGGAGCAGGGCGGCGGCCTGTCTCGACTGCTGGGCCTGGAACGGGAGATGACCCGGGACTGGGTGCAGGAGGAGCCGGTGACGATGACCCGGGCCGAGCTGCGGGAGCTGTTCGGGCCGACGGCGACCGCCGCTGACACCCGGCGTGCGGCGGAGCTCGGCTATGTGACGGTCGACGGGGACCTGGTCACGTACCCGAGCCGGCGGTTGCTGGAGGCGACGCTGACGCTGGTGCGGCAGGGGGTGCCGCTCACGGAGATCCTGGATGCCGGCGCGTTCGTGCAGGCGCAGGCGGCGGCGGTCGCGGACCGGTTCGTGGGGCTGTTCCGGCGCTATGTGATCGACGCGGCGGGCTTGGACGGCCTGGAGGGTCTGGAACGACTTTCGGCCACGCAGCTACGGCACATCACGGCGGCCGTGGCGGCCCTGCGACCGGTGGCCGGTGAGGTGGTGACGTCGGAGTTCGCGCGGGCGATGGCCCGGCGGGTGGACGCGGAGGTCGCCGAACTGCTGCGTACGGAGAAGTAGGAGTCGGCTCAAAGGGTGCACTCGCACAACCTTGCCAACCCCCATTGGCACTCTTACATTCAACTCGTCGGTAACAACGGTGCACCGCCGAAATAAGGGACACCCTCATGACCGGTTCCCCCCATTTATCCGACCGTTTCGATCCTTCCGATCCTTCGCATCCCTCCGACCTTTCCGGCGATGATTCCGGCCGCGTCCGCTGGCGGCGGTTCGCCGTTCTGACCCTCCCCGCCGTCGCCGTGACCGCCGGTCTCGGCCTCGCCCTCGCGCAGGGCGTGCTGGCCGCCTCTTTCGCCGTATCGGGACAGCAGTTCAAGGTGTCGGCGAGCAGCCTGGAGGGCGAGGGCTTCGCCCAGTACGGCAGCGTGGACGTCAACGCCCGCGAGGAGCTCATCCCGGTGGCCGTCACCGCCATCAGGGAGGCCAAGCTCCACAGTCTCTGCCAGTCCGTGGTCACCACGCTTCCGGTGATCGGGGACATCTCGCTCAACCTCACCGCCGGTCGCAAGGCCCCGGTGGAGGCGAGCAACCTCTTCGTCGACGCGACCCAGCTCTCGGGCGACGCCGTCTTCAGCAACATCGAGATCGGGCGCGACGCCTCCACCCTCGACAAGGGTCCGGCCGACGCCCAGGGGATGCAGGACCTCTTCGCCCAGCAGGCCGACACGGTCAGCATCACCGATCTCCAGCAGACGGCATGGGCGACGAACGCCGGCACCTTCAAGCTCACCGGGCTCAGCATGAACGTCAGCAAGGGCAAGAAGGAATGCTTCTGAGCCTGCGTCGGCGCTGGCGGCGGTGGCGGCGCAGCAGGCCCTTCTGGGGCGGGCTGTTCGCGATCCTGGCCGGGTCGTGGATCTGCGTCCTGCCGCTGGCACCGCTGAAGATCATGCTCCAGCAGGGGGTGGCGGGGATCCCGTCCGTCCTGATGGGCATCGTGATGATCGTGCTCGGGCTCACCGCCTGGTTCTCTCCGGCTCAGCGCTCACTCGCGGGTGTCCTCACCACCCTGATCGCCACTGCCGCACTGGTCCTGTCGAATCTGGGCGGGTTCCTGATCGGCACCCTGCTCGGCATCCTCGGCGGCGGCCTGATGTTCGCCTGGCAGCCGCACGCCGTCCGCCGCGCCCAGAACGCGGAGTCCGCCCCGGCCGCGCCACCTCCCCCCACCCCGCACCACGATCCCCAAGGAGCACAGCCATGAGCCGTACGCGCACCGCGCTCGCCCTCGGGACGGCCGCCGCCGGAGCCATCGCGCTCGCCTCGGTCACCGCCTCCGCCGCGCCCTTACCCCTGGCCGGGTCGACCACCGTCACCCCGGCCGGGCACGCGTTCCGGGCCACCCTCAGCGGGAAGGCCACCCTCAAGGCCGGTTCGGTCACCGTGACCTGTACGGTCTCCGTCGCCACCGGCAGCGTGCCGGGAGCCCCCGGCAACAACAACCCGGCCGGGCCCGTGTCCGCGCCGATCTCGGCGCCCACCTACAGCTCGTGCACCTCCAGCATGTGGGGGGTGACGCCCACGGTCACCACCAGCGGTGCCTGGTCGGTGTCGATGCAGGACGGCGCCCCGATCAGCGCCACCATGGGCCTGCCGGTCGGCGGTCTGGTGGTCCAGACGAGCGGGCTCGCCTCCTGTACGGTCACCGCCGCCCCCACCGCCCCGGCGTCCGTCGGCGGCACCTGGGCCAACGGCGCTCCGTCGACCCTGACCTTCACGAACGCCTCCGTACCGGTCACGGTCACCGGCGGCTTCGGCTGCCCGACGAGCGCGACCACGTCCACCTTCAACGCGGTCTACAAGGTCGCCGACACCACCGATCCGGCGCAGCAGATCACCGTCGGCCCCTGAGCGGCCCGGCCCGACCGGCCGGCCAGGCCGGCTTCCGGCCCGCCGGCCCCCGGAGGAATCCGGGGGCCGGCGGGCCGCCGTGCGCGGTGCGACCTCGCGCCGCTGCGCCCCGCACCGTCAGCGGTGTGCGGCGAACTCCGTCACCTGCTGGTAGGTGGGCCGGTTCTGCCAGTTGATCTGCGGATGCGCGAGCCCGCCGACCGGGCGCTGCACGATCGAGTCGGCGCACCACTGGTTGCCGGCCGCGCAGGTCCCGTCGGCCGGGTAGACGGCCGCGGGGGTGGCGGCGGCCGCCTGCTTCAGTGTCGTGGCCACGGCGTCGCGGCACGCGGGGAGCGAGCCGCCCCCGCAGTAGACCTGGGACGGCGGATCGGCGACCGGCCGCCCGAGCACCATGCGCAGGTCCTCGTCGGCGTAGCCCCACCAGCCGTACTGGAAGGCCGATCCGGCATGGGACCCGGTGGGCCCGTGGCCCGCGTTGGGTGCCTCGTCGACGGTCAGCGAGGCCCGCAGGGCGTCGTAGAGCGGTGCCCCGAGACCCGGCTCGAACTCGGCCTCGATCAGCAGCGGCCACCAGGCGTCCATGATCCGGACGGCGTCCGCGTGCGCGTACGTCCGGGAACCCTGGGCGGTCTCCTTGCGCTTGGCTCCGCTCGCCTGCCAGGCCTCCAGTTTGCCCATCGCCGCGCTCACCGCCGGATCGGTGACCGGTGCGCTGCGCAGGACGGCGAGCAGCTCGGGCAGCAGGTTCTCGGCCCGCAGGTCGGTGACGGCGGCCTCGGCCATGGCCTGGGTCAGCGTGGCCCGGGTCACCCCGCCCGCCGCGACGAGTGCGCGGACGCGCCGGTCGAGGAGGTCGCCCCGGTGCACGGCGCCCATGCCGAAGCCGGCCGCCCCGTAGTCCTTGGCCTGCTTGTTGTTCCAGCTGATGTAGTAGTCCTGGCCGATGGACCGCGGGTGCTCGGCGAAGGGGGTGTAGGCGGCGGTGTTCGCGGCCGGGTCGAAGCCCTGCCACTCGTACTGCTGCCGGGCGAGCACGGGCAGGGCGGCGTCGACTCCGGGCGCCCGGACCGGGTTCGACCCGCTGTTGTAGTACGCCGCTTCGCGCGAGTCGGCGTAGAACCAGTTGAAGGCGTAGCCGATGTGTTCGGCGGCCTGCTGGAAGGTGCGGGCGTCCTTGACGTAGGAGGGGTCGTTCAGCATCTGGAAGCCGATGATCGAGTCGGCCTCGTGGCGGTACGTGGAGCGCAGCGCCGCGTAGGCGACGGGTTTGCCCGCGACGGTGGCCCGGTGCGTGACGATGCCGTAGTGGGTGCGCCACACCTGCATCCGGTAGGAGCCGTCGGGGGTCGGGTCGGCGACGGACTTCTTCCAGGTGTTGGTGCGCTCCAGCTTCTCCATGGGCGTGCAGGTGCCGCGGTAGAGGTAGTGCGCACTGGCCTTGGTGGGCGCCTGCCCGCCCGGTTCGCACAGCTCCACGGCGAAGGTGTCGGTGATGTCCTGCCCGGCGGAGGTGGCGCTCCACGCGTAGTCCTGGCCGCGGCCGAGCTGGACGTACATGCTGACGCCCGCGAAGGAGGCGCCGCGGGCGCTGATCCCGGGTCCCTGGAGCTCCTGGAGCATGAGGAGCTGGGGTGCGAGGTAGCCGGTCTGCGGGCCGAACACGGCCACCGGGTGGCCGCTCGCGGTGTGCGCTCCGGAAACGAGCAGGGCGTTGGACATGCTCTGCTTGACCGGCTTCGGCGGGTCGGCGGCCTCCTTGGCGGTCGCCGCGCCCGTACGGTCGTACACGAGCTGCTCGGCGACGGCGGATCCGGCGTCCGGGAGCGCCGAGCCCTGCGGGTTCGCGGGCTTCTGGGCGTAGGGGAAGCTCGTACCGTCGTGGACGGTGAGCACGGCCTCGGGGTCGTTGCGCTGGCGGAAGGACTCCCAGACCCGGGTGCCCTCCTCCAGACCGTACTTCTGCTGGGCGGCCAGCAGGGACAGCGCGGCCTGGACCTCGCCGCCTCCGCCGCCGCCGAAGAGGCCGCCGACGACGGAGGCGAGGGCGATCAGGTCGGTGATCCTGAAGGGCTGGATCTCACCGGCGTTGGTGATCGAGTCGATGTGCCCGGTGAGGACGTACTCGCCGGGGAAGTAGCGGCCGCTCTTGGACTGGGTGCGGTAGAGGTTGATGCCGTCCACGTACGCTTGGGCGTCCTCCATCGCGAGGCGTCCGCGCTCGCCCTCCGTGGTGCGGATCCGGTCCACCTGGGCCTGGAGGTCGGCCTCGGTGTACGGGGCCTGCGGCCAGAACTGCTGCTCCAGGCCCTGGTTGGCGAGGGCGCCGCCGGCGAAGGGGGTCAGGTCCCCGCGGCCGACGTGCCGGAAGAGGTCCATCTGCCAGAGGCGGTCCTGGGCCGCGGCATAGCCCGCGCCGAAGGAAGTGCCGTAGCGGGTGGTGCCCTTGATGTGGGGGACGCCGGTCTTCTTGTCGCGGGTGATGGTGACGTCGGGGCGCGGGCTGCTGGTGGACTCGACCTGATCGGCGGGAACTCCGAAGGAGGCGTTGTTGAAGAAGTCGTTGACCTTGGCGTCGGTGAGCCCGGGATAGCCGGCCACCAGGGAGTCGTAGCGGGCCAGTTGGTCCGAGGCGTGGGCCGGCATGGTCCCGAAGGCCTTGTGCAGCAGGATCTGGGTGAGCGTCGCGTTGCCGTTCTGGCCGGGCGGCAGGATGTCGGAGCACTGGTTGCCGCAGTAGTCGGCGACGGGAAGCGGTACGGGGTCGTCGGCGGCGGCCGCGGCCGCGGGGGCGAGGGGGGACACGAGGGCAGCGCCGAGGGCGATCAGCCCGGCGGCGACGGCGGTTCTCATGCGTGCGGTGGGACGTCGCATACGTGCTCCTCCGTGGGGGGCAGGAACCGGTCACGGGGAGGGTACTGGCGGGACTACCACTCAGTAAGATGAATGACCGTCACTTTTTGTGGACGGGGTCCCCGATCGCCCCCGGTGCCGAAAATCCGTTGCCGCTGCGGCGCGGGCGGGCGAAGCTCGCCGACATGGACCAGAGCACCGAACACCAGCCGTCGCAGCCCGCGGCCACCCCGCGCCCGCCGCGACGGGACGTCTCCGACCTCTTCTCCGGCGGCCGCCTCACCGTGATCCCGCGCAAGGCCGCCCGGCGCGAGCAGTTGCTCGCGCACCTCACGGAGACCCTCTTCGCGGTGGGCCAGGACTACACGGAGCCCGAGGTGAACGACGCACTGCGCACCGTGCACGAGGACTGCTCGGCGCTGCGGCGCTATCTGATCACCTCGGGCCGGCTCACGCGGACCCGTGACGGTCGGACCTACCGGCGGTCGGCGATCACCCTGTAGTGGGTCGTCAACCGCCCGTCGTCACCGATCACATGGAAGGCGACGGCCGGCGGCTCGTCGAGGTGCACGTGCTCGGAGGACCCGGTCGGCGCCTCCCACGGAAGCCGCAGCGTGGAGACCACCCCGGGCGCGACCAGCACCGGCCGGCCCGCGAAGGTGGTGGCCGCGGCGGTGTGCGCGTGCCCGCACAGGAAAGCGGTCAGGTGCGGGTGGCGCTCCGCGAGGGCGGCGAGCCGCTCCTCCCCGAACTGGCGGATCCCGTCCACGTACGGAGTGTTCAGCGGCACCGGCGGGTGGTGGAAGGCGACCAGGACCGGGGTCTCCGGCGGGGTTTCGGTCAGCACGCCGTCCAGCCAGGCCAGGGTGGACTCCTCCAGGAAGCCGTGGTCCTCGCCGGGGACGGACGAGTCGCACACGGCGAGGACGAATCCGTCGCCGCGCAGCACCTGGTCGACGGGCTCCGTGGAGGGGGACGTCTCCCCCAGCAGTCCGCGGCGGAACGCCGCGCGCTCGTCGTGGTTGCCGGGGCAGACCACCAGGGGGTGGCGCGAGCGCAGCAGCTTGGCGGCCTCCTCGTACTCGGCGTCCGCGGCGTGGTCGGCTATGTCCCCGCTGACGAGTACGGCGTGCAGGTCGTACGGGAGCGCGTCGAGGTACTCCATGACGGCGCGGGTGCGGTCGGCCGCGCGCCGGTCACCGTCGAGATGGACGTCGCTGAGGTGGGCGATCACGATCACGTGCGGTGTCTCCTTCGTCTCTGGTCAAGAGAGGGGTGGACACCCATTCAACATGCCGAACCGCCCTCCGCCCGGGCCGGGTTGTCCCCGGTCAGCGCTCGGTGCGCTGCCGCCGCGCGCGGCGCGTCAGCACCCACCCGGCCGCCGTGAGCGCGACGGCGCTCCCGGCGAGGGGGGCCACGGCGGCTCCGGTGGAGGCGAGCGCACCGCCGGCGGGGGTGGCGTTCGCAGCACCTCCGCCCACAGCGCCTTCGTTCACGGCACCCCCGACCGTGGCGCCCCCGACCGTGGCGCCCCCGACCGTGGCGCCGGCCGAACCGCCGCCTCCGGAAGCAGGGGTGCCGGAGGTGCCGGAAGCGTCGGAGGAACCGGAGGAACCGCCCGCAGCGGCCGAACCGCCGCCGGAGCCTGCTGTCGTACCTCCCGTGGAGCCGGTCGGTCCGGCCGAGCCGTCGCCGCCCGTCGTGGCGTCCGCGAGGGTGACGGTGAGGGTGGCCGCGGCGCTGTGGGCCGTACCGGCGTCATTGGTGAACTCGGCGCGGTAGCGGCGGCCGTTGTCGGCGGCGGCGGCCGTGAAGGTGTACGTCGGCGAGGTCGCGCCCTCCACGGACCGCCAGGTCCGGCCCGCGTCCGTACTGGCCTGCCAGGCGACGGTGGGCCGCGGGGTCCCCTCGGCCTCCGCCGTCAGCGAGACCCGGGTACCGGCCGCGACCGACCGGTCCGCCGGGTTCCTGGTGACGTGAGGGGACGTCACCCGCTCCAGCCGGTCGATCTTCCCCGCGACCGGGTCCGACACGAAGACGACCGCACCACCGGGTGCGACGGCCACGGCCGCGCTGCCCGACTGCGCGTGCATTCCGCGGAGTACGAGCGGCTTCGCCACCTCCTGGAGGTCACGGGTGCGGTGGACGGTGAGCGCTCCGTCGTCGTCGCTGCCCGGCTGCGAGGTGTCCCCCGCGTCCTGCCACACGACGAACGCCTCGTGCATCGTGGCGTCGAAACCCACCGCGCGGGGCATGTCGGTGCCCGCGCCCCGCAGGGTGCCCAGCCGTTCGCCCGTCGCGTCGTGGACGACGACGGTGGTGCCCAGCCCGACCCACACGGCACCGGTCTCGGGATCCACCTCCGTGAAGCCGCCGAACCCTTCACCGGCGGGGAGCGCGACCGTCGCGGTGACCTGGAAGGTGGCCGCGTCGATCCGGTACATCCGGCGGTCGGCCGTGTCCGTGAACCACACCGTGCCGCGCGCCGCGTCGACCGCGAACCCGTCCCCGCCCTCCAGCGTGACGGAGCGCTTCACCACCGCGGTCGCGATGTCGACCTCCGACAGTACGGGGCCCTGCGCGACCAGCACCGTCGAGGGGGTGAGCCCGGCGGTGGCGTGGGTGACGGCCGCACCCGGCACTCACGCGCCCGCCGCGGCGGCGTCGCCGTCCTTCGCGGTACCGATGCCGCGCAGCGGATAGAGGAAGACCGCCCCGTCTCCGGGAAGCGGAGCGAGCAGCTGCCGTACCGCCCGCCGGCCGAGCGCGCCCGTGGGCCCGGGAGCCTGGCCGACGGTGCTGCGCACCCGGCCGTCGGCGGGGTCCAGGACGTGCAGCCCGCTCTCGTTGACGTCGGCCGTCTCGGTCAGGTCGTCCGAACCGACGTACAGCTTCTTCGAGTCCGGGTGCAGCAGCAGGTCACGGGGTTTGCCCGCCGCGCCGAACCGCGCCACCGACCGGTACGCGACGGTGGCCTGCGCTCCTTCGGCCCCCTCGCCCCCGGCCGCCGATACGGGACTTCCGGTGGCGGCCGAGACCAGCACGAGCACCAGGGCGGCGGATGCGGCGCCCGCGCGAGCGGGGGTGAGGGGGTGTCGCGGTGTCATGGCTTCCTCGTCGAAGGGGCGGGAATCTGGCCCGGAGCGGGGTCAGTTGAAGGTCACCGGGACATGGACGTCGTACGTGCGGTTCGCGGAGTTGAAGTGGTCGGCGCGCGTGACGACGGCGCACTCGACCGTCTCGCCGCAGATCTGACCGCCGCCGAGGTCGGCCTTGACGTGGATGGTGACGCTGAAGGTGCCGCCCGGGCCGAACCTGGAGGTGTTGGCCAGGGTCCCGCCGAAGGTGTTGTTGACCCAGTGCGAGGCGCCGGTGGTGCCCGACTGGTCCGAACCGCCCAGGCAGGGGGTGGGCTTGCTCGCGCCCGGTGCGCCGCTGACGGCGCACAGGCTCACGTATATGCCCTTGGCGGGGTTGTAGCCGCTGCCGGTGACGGTGACGTTCTGACCGGCCGCGGCGGCTGTGGACGGCGCGGTGAGGCTGAGGGCGAAGGTGCTCGCACCGTCCGTGACCGTACGCGTCGACGTGGCGGCGGAGGCGGTTCCGGCCGCGCCGACCGCGAGCGCGACGGCGGCGGAGGCGGCGACGGCCGCGCGGACGGCGGTACGGGGCAGGAAGGCAGCACGCATCACTGGAACACCTTTCAGACACGGGAATTCGCAAGAACTGAGGTAAGGCTAACCTAATTTCGATCAAGGCGGCACTCCTGGTTCGCGCCATCTCCCCCGCCATGACGTCCGGTCAACTCGCCTTCCCCGCCGGCCTGTCGGTGGCACCGGACAACAGAACGGCCCGGCCGCGCCGTGCAGCGCGACCGGGCCGTGTCAGGGCACCCCTGGGGGGCAGGTCCTCACCCCCGGTAGGTCTCCAGCAGCCGCAGCCAGACCTCACTGATGGTCGGGAACGACGGAACCGCATGCCACAGGCGCTGGATCGGGACCTCCCCCGCGACCGCGACGGTGGCGGCGTGGATCAGTTCGGCGGCGCCGGGGCCGACGAAGGTGACCCCGAGGAGGACCTCGCGGTCGAGGTCGACGACCATGCGGGCCCGGCCCTTGTAGCCGTCGGCGTACAGACCGGCGCCGGAGACCCCGGACATGTCGTAGTCGACCGCGCGCACCCGGAGCCCGGCCCGTTCGGCCTCGGCCAGGGTCAGGCCCACGGCGGCGGCCTCCGGATCGGTGAAGACCGCCTGCGGGAGGGCGCGGGTGTCGGCGGTCGGCGTGTGCGCGCCCCAGGGCGCGGTGTCCAGCGGGGTGCCGGCCGCGCGGGCGGCGATCACGGCGCCCGTGATCCGGGCCTGGTACTTGCCCTGGTGGGTGAGGAGCGCACGGTGGTTGACGTCCCCGACGGCGTACAGCCAGTCGTGCCCGGGCACCCGGCACGTGTCGTCCACGTCGATCCACCGGCCGGCGGGCAGGCCCACGGTGTCCAGCCCGATGTCCTCGGTCCGCGGCGCGCGGCCCGTCGCCATCAGCAGCTCGTCGCCCTCCAGCATCTCGCCGCCTTCCAGGACCACCCGGACGGGGCCGGTCGAGCCGTCTCGTACGACCGCCTCCACGGACACTCCCGTACGGACCACCGCCCCGGCCTCGCGCAGCGCGTCGGCGACCAGTTCTCCCGCGAAGGGCTCCATCCGCGGCAGCAGCCCGGAGCCGCGCGCGAGGACGGTGACCTGCGAGCCCAGGGCCTGCCAGGCGGTGGCCATCTCGACAGCCACCACCGAGCCGCCCACGATCAGCAGCCGGCCGGGGGCCTCCTGCGCGGAGGTGGCCTCGCGGCTGGTCCAGGGGCGGGCCCCGGCGATTCCGGGGAGGTCCGGGATCACCGCCCGGGTGCCGGTGGCGACGACCACCGCGTGGCGGGCCGACAGGATGTGGTGCTCGCCCTCGGGGCTGGTGACGGCGACCTTGCGGACCCCGTAGAGCCGGCCGTGGCCCCGGTACACGTGGGCGCCGATCGAGTCGATCCAGTCGATCTGGCCCTGGTCCTTCCAGTCACCGGTCCAGTAGTTGCGGTGCGCGAGTACGGCCGCCGTGTCCAGGGGCCCCTGGACCGCCCCGGCGAGGCCCGGCACCCGGCGGGCGTCGGCCCGGGCCAGCGCCGGGCGCAGCAGTGCCTTGCTGGGGATGCAGGCCCAGTACGAGCACTCGCCGCCCACCAGCTCGCTCTCGACGAGCGCCGTGCTCAGCCCGGCGGCGCGGGTCCGGTCGACGATGTTCTCACCGGCCGGTCCTCCACCGAGGACCACTACGTCGTACTCCACCGCTTCCGACACAGGCACCTTCCAAGGGTTCCAGAGGGTCCACCAGGACCCGTGGGAATCCCGGTCAGGGGCTCATGCCCTGTCACTCTACGTGTGCTCTGGAGGACATGCCTGAGATGACGGGCGGCCTCGGCGTGGTGACGCGGCCGCTGTTCCTGCTCGGTCGCCGGTCCGAGGCCGACGCGGCCGCGGGCCCGCGGCGGACCGGCCCGTCCACCCGGTGGCGCCTGGTCGCAAGACGCCGCGGCCATGCCGGGACGCGAGTGAACTGCCGTCCCGTGAACGGCTCCTGCCGGGGAACCCGGAGTCGGGGCACTCTTCCCGCTCGTGCGATGCACAGCCCCGTCAGTCGGCGGCCCGGCGCCTGCCCCGTCGGCGGCGCGGGTACGGAAAGAGCCGTGGCGAGCGTTTGGCGGCCAGGTCCTCGACCCAGCCGAAGGTCAGCACCAGCAGGCCGAGCAACGGAATCGCCACCAGCAGCGTGAACCACGGGCTGGCCAGCAGCCACTGGAGGTTCGTGTAGAAGAAGTGGACGCTCCAGAGGGGGTCGATCAGCGGAACGGCGACCACCAGCGCCGCCTCGTGCCAGAGGTACACGCTGACGGCGCGTGCGTTGAGCAGGCGGACCAGGCCGTTCCAGCGTTCGAGCGGTCTGGGCCACTCCGCCCAGGACGGGCTGACGTGGAGCAGGATGGCGACGAAGCCGAGGGACCACAGGGCCTGGGCGACAGGCCAGGACTCGATGTCGGTCGGTTCGGTGGGATCGACCGGCCGGGTCTGCAGGTACCAGAGGCCGGCCACCATGACCAGCGGTGCGATGGACGGCAGTACGTACTGCGGGATCTTCTTGAGCAGCCCCTCCTGGTGGGCCATGCCGAGGATCCAGCAGGAGCCGAACATGGTGAAGTCGTTGGCGGTCTCCCACACCCGGCTGTAGATGAACTCCTGGTCGGCGAAGAACGTGTTCATGACGATCGTCAGCGCCAGGGGCGTGAACAGCGTCACCACCGGAAACCGTCGCAGTGCCCGGAGCATCAGCGGTGAGAGCAGGACGTACCACAGGTAGGCCCGGAGGTACCACAACGGGACGACGATCTGCGCGGCCCAGGTGTGTTCCACGTGATGGTGGAAGCCGGCCAGCTCGTCCGCGTAGGGCGGGGTGCTCAGCGGCAGGATCCAGAAGCCCAGCTTGGCCCACCACCAGCTGGGGTGGCCCTCGGAGTGGGGGCCCCAGCCGTCGAGAATCTGGAGGGCGATCACGACGGCGCCGAACAGCCACATCGGCGGCAGCAGCCGACGCAGCCGGCTGCGGATCACACCGAGAGCGGGACGGCTGAGCGAGCGGGCCATCAGCGAGCCGGCCAGCGCGAACATCACGCCCATCGACGGGAAGGCGAGGGGCAGCCAGAACCAGCCGAAGTTGTGGTAAAGCACCACGCGGCCCAGCGCCAGCGCTCGCAGAAGGTCGAAATAGAGGTCCCGGCCGCCCTTGCGCTCGGGCGGTGCCTCCGGCTCCGGCTCCTGTCGCAGCACGGCGGGGACCCTCAGCCGGACGGTGTCGCAGGTGCGCCCGAGGTCGATGGGTGCGGTCACGGTCGGGCCTCCACGGGTACGGCGACCTCGCCGGTGCGGCGGAGTTTCTGCCACCGCAGCCGGCCACCGGTCATCGCCGTGATCGCGGACTGCAGCAGGACGATGTACATCAGCTGCCGGTAGACGAGTTGCTGGATCGGCAGGCTGATCAGATGCCAGGGCTTCTCGCCGTCAAGCCGGAAGGCGTACCAGGACAGTGCGGCCTGGAGCAGAATGAAGCCGCCCCAGCTGGTGAGGGTGATCGGGGCGTCCCCGAACAACACGCCGTACAGCAGGAACATGTCGACCAGCGGCGCCAGCAGCGGGGCGACCACGCCGAACAGCACGACGAGCGGCAGCCCGATTCGGCCGAAGCGCCCGGCCGGGCCGCGGGAGGTCACGGCGCCGCGGTGCTTCCACATCGCCTGCATGCTGCCGTAGCTCCAGCGGTACCGCTGGGACCAGAGCTGCTGGAGGCTGGCGGGAGCCTCGGTCCAGGCGCGGGCGCGCTCGGCGTAGACGATCCGCCAGCCGTCGCAGAGCACCGCGATGGTGATGTCGGTGTCCTCGGCGAGGGTGTCGTCGCTCATCCCGCCGACCTGCCGCAGGGCCTCCTTGCGGAAGGCACCGACCGCGCCGGGGATGGTCGGGATGACGCCCAGCATGTCGTACATCCGGCGGTCCAGGTTGTGGCCGAGGACGTACTCGATGTGCTGCCAGGCACCGATCAGGCTCTCACGGTTGCCGACCTTGGCGTTGCCCGCGACCGCGCCGATCGCCGGGTCGCCGAAGGGCTGGACCAGCTCGCGTACGGTGGACGGCTCGAAGACGGTGTCGCCGTCCATCATCACGATGATGTCGTACGAGGCTGCCGCGATGCCGGTGTTGAGCGCGCTGGACTTGCCGCCGTTGACCTGGCGGATCAGCCGGACGAACGGCAGGTCCATCTCCTCGACGATGTCCGCGGTGCCGTCCGTGGAACCGTCGTCGATGACGATCACCTCGATCGGATGGTCGCCGGCGGCCAGGGATTTGAGGGTGTTGGCTATGCACTCCCGCTCGTTGTAGGCCGGGACCAGTACGGTGACCGGCTCGGTCACCGGCGGTCCCCAGGCATCCCGCCGCTTGGAGCGGCGGGCGTGGATCGGTGCGAGAACCAGCATCAGCGCGAACCGGCCGAAGTTGAGGAAGCCGACGAGGGCCAGCAGCGCGACCAGAACCGGCAGCGTGTGCACGGCGAACTGGGTACCCCAGATGAATCCCTTGCCGGCCCACAGCTGGAAACCGTGCACCGGCACGGTGGCGCTGGGGGCGCCGAGCGCCTCGGAGATGGTGGTGAAGCGGTAGCCCTGGGCCTGCAGCTTGTCGATGATCTGTACGAGCGCGGCGATGGTCTGGGTACGGTCGCCACCCGCGTCGTGCAGCAGGATCAGCGCTCCCGCGCCGGGCTTGGACGGCATCGCCGTCTTGACGATCGCATCGACGCCGGGACGCTTCCAGTCGTCGGTGTCGCGGTCGATGAACGCGGTGAGGTAGCCGCGCGCGCCCACGTACTTGATCACCGGGTAGTTCCAGTCGTCCAGCGCCGAGGCGTCGGAGGAGTACGGCGGGCGGAACAGCGCGCTGTGCACGCCCGCGACGCCGGCCAGCGCCAGCTGCGTCTGCGCCAGCTCCCAGCTGACCCGGGCGTGGGACTGGTACACGAGATCGGGGTGGGTGAAGGTGTGCACGCCGAGCTCGTGGCCGCCCGCGACGATCTGCCGGATCAGCTCCGGGTTGCGCGTGGTCATCGCGCCGGTCACGAAGAAGTCCGCACGGATGTCGCGGGCCGCGAGCACCTCGAGGATCTTCGGAGTCCACTCCGGCGAGGGACCGTCGTCGAAGCTCAGGACCGCGGTGCGGTCGGGGATGTGATAGCTCACGGGGTGCTCGTTCCTGGCACCCCGCGCGTCGATGATCGGGCCCCCCTTGAGCAGGTTGTCCGGCACGGTCGTCTTGTCGACCGAGATCGCGATCCGGGAGTCGTGGAACGCCTCGTTGGTGGCGAGGCCGCGCAGGACGAGGAGCGCGAGCAGGCACGCCAGCAGGGACAGCGGCATGAAGAAGCGCAGCGGTGGCGCGGCCAGTCGGCGCGGCCTGAGCAGGGACTGCCGGCGGCGCTGGTGGCGGGACAATGACGCTCCTGGAGATGGGTGGTGCGGACGATCAGGGGTGCTTCGCCGGTCGGCCGGGGGGCGCCGTGCCGCGCGGCGCGGTGGTCACGGCCTTCGATGTGGTCGTCGCGTTCTTCGGCGTGGCGGCCATGGTCTTCGGCGTGGCGGCCGCGGTCTTCGTGGCGGTGGCCGGCGCCTTCGCCTGGGGTGTCGCAGACCGCACGGCCGTCCGGGGCGCGGACGGTGGGGACGACGGGCCGGGCGACAGCGACGGCACGGGTGGGGGCACCGGGGCGGCCGGCCACGAAGGCTGTACGGGTATGCGCATCGGCGGGGCGTCCGCCTGCACACCGATCAGGCTGCTGCCCATGGCGACCGCCAGGACCGCGCCGACCACCGAGACCGGCCAACCGAGACCCCGCAGCAGACGGCCACGCAGACCCGACTGGTCGACGAATACCGGTGCGGGAGCGGACTCGCGAAAATTTGGCTCAGACATGTCAGGCTCCGCCCGGTGCGCCGGTCAGCGGTCGATGGAATTGATGATTGCGCGCACCTCGCGAGGCCTTTCAGCGCAGGGTACGCAGACCGCGGGACAGCAGGGCGAACGCTAGTACACCGGCCTGAATCGAATTTGGCCCGATGTATGCATTTGGAGTGATCTGCTCAGGTGTCGTAATCGGATCGCAATGCCAATGGGACGTACCGATCAGTAGGCGAGACGAGGAGTCGCCGGATAGTGATCGACCGCTTGCGAGACACCCTCCGAACCGGAGCTAAGATTCCCCCTCGCGTGATCAGTCATTTGATCCTCATTTGCAAAAGGGCGTGTCCAGGTACCGCCTCTACGCCCCAAGGAGCCCGTGTGAGCCAGCCCCGCCGCACCTCTCGCAGCCGCGCGTGGACCGCGCTCACGCTGCCCGTGCTCCTGTGCGTACTCGCCGCGTGTTCCGGCGGCCCCGCATCCGGCCGGGGTGCCGATGCCGCGGCCCCCGGCGCCTCGCGGACCCCGTCCGGACCGCCGGGAACCCTGTTCGACAACTTCCACTACAGCGGCCCCGACGACCCCTCGCTCACCGCCAACGGCTGGGAGGTCCGCAACGGCGCGGGCAGCCCGGGAATCAAGGACACCTGGTCCAGCGCCGGCGCCGGCTTCCCCTCCGACGCGACAGCCCAAGGGGGCAGGGTCCTGCAACTGCGGGCCTCCACCGACGGCACCAAGCAGGGCACCAGGCAGGTCGAGGTGCAGAGCACCGGCACCGCCCTCTTCACGGGAACCTACGCCGCTCGGGTCCACCTCAGCGAGAGGCCCACGAGCGGCCGCGACGGCGACCATGTCGTCCAGACCTTCTTTCCCATCTCCTCCGCGGAAGCCTCGGCGGACTACAGCGAACTCGACCACGAATACCTGCCGAACGGCGGCTGGGGTTCGGTGGGTTCGCAACTCGACAACGTCAGCTGGTACAAGGCCGATCCGCCGGACCGCGTCAGCCACACGTCCAAGCAGCACCTTGAGGGCTGGCACATCATGATGATCACCGCCGTGAACGGAAAGGTCACCTATTCCCTGGACGGCAAGGACCTTTTCACCAGCTCCGGCAAGTACGTCCCGCGCGAGAAGATGGACATCCATTTCAGCAACTGGTTCATCGACCTTCCCTTCACCGGCGGTCCGCGCACATGGGACATGAAGGTCAACTGGTTCTACTACAAGGCCGGTGAGGCTGTTTCCCAGGCGGAGGTACAGAAAACGGTGGACGGCTTCTACAGTGCCGGGACCGGCTTCATCAACACCGTGCCGAAGTCCTGACTACGCCGTCGAGGTACCGGAAGATCTGGGCACACCCGGGGCAGTGACACCCGTGTGACCACGTCGGCGATCCGTTGGACGGCGCCACCGGAACAAGGCCGCCCTCCCACGCGCCGGCCGGGTCACTTGCCGACCGACCGCCAGATGCGGTCGGGCAGTTCACGGGCGGCTTCCTCCAGATCGAGGTCCCCCACGGTGAGCCAGCGCCGGACGACGGCGACCACCGGGCCCATGGCGAGGGACTCGATCAGAGCCGGCGAGAGTTCGGCGAGCTCGCCCGACTCCTGGTGCGCCCGGATCCAGAGGGTGATCGGTGTCAGCCGGGCCTCCTGGGTGTCGCGGATCTCGTGCGCGCGGGCCATGCCCTGGCGATCCGCGGTGACGGAATGGATGAGGCGGGCCGCGCGGGGATGGGCCTGTACGAAGTCCAGGTAGGCGAGGACGACGGCCCGGATGCCGGAGCGGGCGTCGGCCGCCTGGAGCAGCGCTGCCGCCAGTTCCTTCAGCAGCTGCTCCAGGGAACGCAGTGCGAGCGCGGCGACCACTCCGTCCAGGCTGCCGAAGTGGTGGTAGATGCTTCCGGAGCTGACCGCGCTGGTACGGGTGATGGCCCCGAGGGTGAGACCGGCTTCCCCGGACGCGGCGTAGAGGCGGAGCGCCGCGTCCAGGACCTGTTCGACGGTGGCTTCGCCGCGTTGTTGCTTCGGCATCGGGCAGGCGTCCTCGGTCTCGTAACGGCGGTGGATCACCTCGATCCTCGCCGGGTTCAGCCTAAAGCACCATTATTGGATTCTTTTCTAGAAAGACTTTCAATTTGCCGAGTGGGGGGCCCACACTGGTCCGGGTCCGGGCCCGGGAATCACGTGCAGGCGGCTCGGCAACGAGGGTGCGGGCGAAGGCGGTTCGGATACCAGGAGGGGGAGACGTGGTGTACCACGTGGAGTTACCGATCGGTGGGGCGGCCGAGCCGCAGGACGTGGTGCGGGTCGAGGTCGTGGAGACCGGCGAGGACGGCCTGGTCCGGGTCGCCCGGCCGGGGCAGGTGATGGCGCGCGCCTCACGGTCGCTGGCGGAGATGGTGACCGGGATCCGGCCGGTGGCACAGAGTTTCGTCGACGGCTTCCGCGGCATACCCCAGGCTCCCGACGAGCTCAACCTGGAGTTCGGGCTGTCGATCTCCGCCGAGGCCGATGTCGTGATATCGAGCACGGCGGCCGAGGCCAACTTCAAGATCTCGCTCACCTGGACCCGTTCCCCGGCCGACGCCCCGGCCGACGCCCCGGCCGCGGGCCCGGCCGCGGACACAACCGCCGGGCCCGCCGGCGACTCCGCTGTCGGCCCCGTCGCGGCGGAGCCGGCGCCGTGACGGAGCCGCAGGCGTCGCAGGGCGTCGGCCCGAAGACCCTCAACGCGGCGGTCCTGCGGATCCGCGACGGGCGCGGGGATCCCGTCGGCCTGGGCTTCCTGATCTCCCCCGAACTCGCGCTGACCTGTGCCCACGTGGTGTCCGCGGCGCTCGGCACGCCGCAGGACGAGGAGCCCTCGCCCGCCTCCCGGATCCGCGTCGACCTGCCCCTGGCGTCCCCCGTCGCCCCGGACGGCGTCGGGGTGACCGCGAGCGTCGAACGCTGGCTGCCGCCGCGCGAGGAGGGCGGCGGGGACATGGCGGTCCTGCGGCTGGACGCCCCGCTGCCCGGCGCCCGCCCCGTGCGGCTGATCGAGGCCGAGCAGGTGTGGGGTCATCCGGTACGGGCCTTCGGCTTCCCCACCGGACGCCCGGGCGGAGTCTGGCACTCCGGGGTCCTGCGGGAGGCGCAGGCCCACGGGTGGATCCAGGCGGACCTGGCCGGCGGAGGCTATCCGGTCTCGCGGGGCTTCAGCGGTACCCCGGTCTGGGACGAGGACCGCGTCGGAGTGGTCGGCATGATCGCCGTCGCCGAGGCGGGCCGGCCGCCGGTCAGTTACCTGATCCCGACGGCCGGCATCCTTCAGGCCTGGCCCGAGCTGCGCCCGCTGACCCTCCCGCCGTCGCCGTTCCGCAGCCTCACGGCCTTCCGGGAGAGCGACGCCCCGCACTTCCACGGCCGGCGGGCCGAGAGCGAAGAGCTGGACCTCGCGCTGGCGGGCGAACCATGGGTGACCATCGTGGGCGCCTCCGGATCCGGCAAGTCGTCCCTGGCCCTGGCCGGGGTCGTCCCCCGGCTCCGGCGTTCGGGGGCCGCGGCGGTCGTCGTACGGCCGACCCACGGCAGCAGTCCGCTGGCCGTCCTCGCGGCCGCGCTGCTGCCGCTGCTGGAACCCGAGCTGTCCGAGACGCAGCGCCTCGCCCGGATCTCCGACCTGACCGGGGTGCTGCGCGGCGGTGGCCTCGCCGATGTCGTGGCCCGGGTGCTCGATCTGTCCGGCAGCCGTCGACTGCTCGTCGTGGTCGACCAGTTCGAGGAACTCCTCGCTCTCGCCGCGGAAGCCGTCGACGAACTGGCCGATGTCCTGTTCGGCGACACCCTGCCGCGGCCGGTCCGGGTGCTCACGACGTTGCGGGCCGACTTCCTGGAGACGGCGCTGGCGCATCCCCGGCTCGGGGCGGTCATCGGCCGACGCGTCCACGCCCTCGGCCCTCTGGGACCCGAGCGGCTGCGCGAGGTCGTGACCGCCCCCGTGGACGCCGTTCCCTCGGTGCGCTACGAGACCGGCCTCGTGGACCGCATCCTGCAGGACACCGGCACCGAGCCGGGCGCACTGCCCCTGCTGGGCTTCGCCCTCGACCTGTTGTGGCGCGAGCAGCGCGGAGGACTGCTCACCTACGAGGCCTACCAGGACCTCGGCGGTGTCACCGGGGCGTTGAGCCTGCACGCCGACCGGGTCTGGGCCGAGTACGTCCCCGAAGCGGACGCGCCGGTCGCCCAGCGGCTGTTCACCCAGCTCATCCGGGTCCCCGTGGGATCACCGGCCGCGACGCGCCGACTGGCCCTGCGCGGCGACCTGAGCGAGGAGCAATGGCAGGTCGCCCAACGGCTCGCCGCCACCCGGCTCCTGGTGACCGGCCGCAGCGCCGAAGGCGGCGAGACGGTCGAGCTCACGCACGAAGCTCTCATCGGCGGCTGGGAGAGACTGGCGCGGTGGGTCGAGAGCGACCGTTCCTTCCTCGTGTGGCGGGAGTCCCTGCGCCATGACATGGACCGCTGGGAGCGGGCGGAGCGGGCCGCCGAACTGCTGCCGACGAAAGTGACCCTCGCGGGTGCCGGGCAGTGGGTACCCCGACGGGCCGGCGATCTGAGCCCCGCCGAACGCGCCTACCTGGAGGCCGGACGCGCCCACCAGCGCTCCCGGGCCCGCCGGGTGCGCGGCGCCTGGTCCGCGGTCTCCTTCATCGTGGTCCTGACCGTCCTGCTCGGATCACTGTTCCTGGTCACACGGCAGGAGAGCCGCGACCGCGACGCGCTCGCCACCTCACGGTCCCTGACCCAGGCGTCCCAGGACGCCGCGGCCACCGACCCCGCCCAGTCCGTGATGCTCGCGCTCGCCGCCTACCGGACCTCTCCGACCCAGGAGGCCCGCAACCAGCTGCTGCGCCTGCACCTGGCGTACGCGGACAAGAGCCGGGTCGTCTCGGGCCTGCTGGGAACGGTACTGAGCATGCAGGGCAGCCTCGACGGCAACGTGGTGCTGGCCACCTCCAAGAACGGCAGGGCGACGCTCTTCACGGGCGTCACCACCGGCCGTATCCGCAGCGCGCAGGTGCCCTCGGTCGGACAGGTGAAGTACCCGTTGGTCTCGGCCGACGGAAAGCGGGCCGGCTACGTCCAGGAGGACGGGGTCGCCGCGTGGTTCCCGGTGCACGCCGACCGTGAGGAGCCGATGGGTGAGCTGCACAAGCTGGCCCCGGCCCCGGCAGCGGCCGTCGGAACGGACAAGGGGCTGGCCCCCACCATGTCGGTGGACGGGACGCTGATCGTCCAGCGGGTGCAGGACCACCTGGTCTGGTGGGATCTGGACAGCGGCGCCATCGCCCGCTCCACGCGTGCGCCCGAGGACCACCCCGACGGCAGTATGGATGACCTGTGGATCGGCGCGGACAACCGGACCCTGCTGCTGCGGCGACACCGAGCGGGCACCAACAACACGACCCTGCTCGCCTACGACCCGGCGACCGAAGCGACGCGTGCCATCGCCGGCGGAGTGGACGTCATCGAGCTCTCCGGAGACAGGACGGCAGCCGTGGCCTGCACCGAGCAGGGTGGCGGCGCGGCGGTGACCCTCCTGCGGATCTCCGACGGCGCCCCACAGGGGAAGCCCTACGTGGAGACGGAAAAGCGGTACAGGTCCGAAATATGCCTTCCGCATGCGGTCGACGCGGACGGCACACGGGGGGCGCTGTGGGCCAACGACTCGCTGCGGCTGGTCGACCTGCCGCGGCAGAAGGTGCTCTCCACCGTCCCCTCGGCCTTCACCAGCGGGTCGAACCTGCTGGCATCGGCCGACGGCAGGCTCTCCCACGTCAAGTGGCAGGACTCCGTGATCACCTACACCGAACTGCCCGTCGGAGAATCAGTACTCCAGGTGGGCCAGCAGATCCTCACCCACGACGGCGGCAGAACGATCAGCCTGCTCGGCGACGGCTCCGCGCTGCAGGTACGGCCCACGGCACCGGGCGCCAACGACCAGCTCATCGCCGAGGCCCCGCGCCGGACGCCGTACCGGAAGCCCGGCAGCACCGACCTCATGAGGCTGAGCAAGGACGGCCGTCTTCTGGCCGACCTGGAGGGGCCCAACGTGGTGTCCGTCCTCGACGCCTCCACCCTGCGCCGGCTGGCCACCATCACCGCGGCCGAGCCGCCGGCCCAGGACACCACGCCATCGATCCTGCGAACGGGCGAGGAACCGGACTTCCGGCACTTCTTCGACGTCGCCGGCAACGTCCTGACGGTATCCGGGACCATGGTCCAGCAGTGGGACGCGCGTACGGGACGGGAACTCGCCCACTACGACGCGAAAGCCCTGCTGCCCACCACGGGATCCGAGCCGCGGACCAACATCGGCCCCTACCCGGCCCCGAACAAGGTCACCGTGACCGTCTGGGGCGACCCGTCGGTCCGCATCGTCGACATCACCACGGGCACCGTCACGGAGACCGTCCGCACCACCGAGGACGTCCTCGCCGTGCAGTTCGACCCCAGCGGCCGCTACTTCGGGCTGATGCGCCGGGGCTCGGTCGTCGAGCTGTGGCGGCGCGACCCGCTGCGCAAGGAGATAGGTCCGCTGCGCAGCACCGCCGAGGACTCCGACACCCCGACCGTCACCCGGTTCCGAGACGGCGACGGCCACTTCCTGATCGCCGCCGACAACGCCGTGCGGACCTACGGCATCGAGGAACGCGCCCTCCTGGAGTCGTACGAATTCGGTCAGCCGCCGAACCCGATCCCGACCTCCGTCTTCGGCTCCGGCATCCGTCCGTACTCCTTCGTGGACGTCTCCAGGGACGCCTCGACGGTGATCTACGCCGACCCCTCCGGCCCCGGCGGTGTCCTGTCGCTCGACCCCGGGGCGTGGCAGCGCGACCTGTGCAAGACCATCGGCAACCGGACGTTCACCGCCGAGGAGCGCAGGGGCCTCCCGGTCCGTGTCCCGGCGCGGCCGGTGTGCCCGGCGGGCTGATGTGCCCGATCCACCGGGCCCGATGGCCCGGCGGATCCTCGGGCCTCGTACCGCGGGCCTCAGGCCTCCGCGGTGCCGGGGGCCCCGCTGCCGGAGCCCTGGGAGCCCTGCTGCTCCGCGGCGATCTTCGCGCGGACCTCGTCCATGTCGAGGGCCCGGGCCTGGCCGATGAGGTCCGTCAGGGCCGCCTCCGGCAGCGCGCCGGGCTGCGCGAAGATGGCCACCTGGTCCCGGACGATCATCAGCGTCGGGATCGAGGTGATCTGGAAGGCCCCGGCCAGCTCCTGCTGCGCCTCGGTGTCCACCTTGGCGAACACGAGGTCGGGATGGGCCTCGGAGGCCCGCTCGTAGACCGGGGCGAACTGCAGGCACGGCCGGCACCAGCCCGCCCAGAAGTCGATCAGCACGAACGGGTTCTCGCTGACCGTCTGGTCGAAGTTTTCCTTGGTGAGCTCGACTGTAGCCACGGTGTCCAGACCTCCTGATTGAGCCGTCTGCTCCTTGAACGAACGTCGTGCCTTCCGCATTCCGCCCGCGCGGGGGCGGAGCCGGGACCTCCCCGGACACCGCCTAGAACGGGTGGCCGGCGGGGGTGCTGCGGAGCGTGGTCCAGCGCAGTTCCGTGAAGGCGTCCAGGTTCGCCTCGCCGCCGAAGCGGGCACCGGTGCCGGAGGCTCCGACTCCGCCGAACGGGGCGACGGCCTCGTCGTTCACCGTCTGGTCGTTGACGTGGGCGATCCCGGTCGGGATCCGGTCGGCCAGGTCGAGCCCGCGCGCCGCATCCCGGGTCACGATGCCGAGGGAGAGGCCGTAGGGGCCCGCCGACGCCAGCGCCACCGCCTCCTCCTCCGTCGCGAAGGACCGTACGGGCGCCACCGGACCGAAGACCTCCTCGGTGTAGGCGGGGGTGTCGTCGGCGACGCCGGCCAGCACGGTCGGCCGGTAGAACAGGTCCCGGTGCGTGCCGCCGGCCACGAGCTTGGCCCCCTGCCCGGTGCTGGCCTCCACCAGGGCGTGGACCCGGTCCAGCTGGGCGCGGTCGATCAGCGGGCCCAGGTGGACCCGCTCGCGGAACGGGTCCCCCACGGCCAGTTCCTCGGCGCGCGCGGCGAGCCGCTCGACGTACTCGTCGTAGAGCGAGGCGTGCACGAGGTGGCGCCCCGCGGTCATGCAGATCTGGCCCTGGTGGAAGAAGGAGCCCCAGGAGGCCTGGGCGACGGCGGACTCGATGTCGGCGTCGCGGAGTACGACGAGGGCCGAGTTCCCGCCCAACTCCAGGTGGACTCGCTTGAGGTGACGCCCCGCCAGTTCACCGACGGACCGGCCCGCCGCGGTGGATCCGGTGAAGGACACCACCCGGACGCCCGGGTCGGCGACCACGGCGGCGCCCGTCCCGGCGCCGCCGGGCAGCACCTGCAGCAGCCCGCCCGGCAGCCCGGCCGCGGCGAAGACCGCGGCGAGCGCGAGACCGCCGCAGACGGCGGTGCGCCGGTCCGGCTTGAGCAGCACCGCGTTGCCGAGTGCCAGCGCCGGCGCGACCGAGCGGATCGCCAGGATCAGCGGGGCGTTGAAGGGGGCCACGACCCCGACCACCCCGGCCGGCACCCGGCGGGTGAAGGACAGCCGGGGCGCCTCGCTCGGCAGCACCTGCCCCGCGGGGCGGGAGGCCAGCGCGGCGGCCTCGTAGCACTCCTGCGCGGCGACGTGCAGCTCGAAGTCGGCCTTGCCGGGTATCGAGCCGGACTCGCGGACCAGCCATTCCCGCAGCTCGTCGGCGTGGGCGGCGAACAGGTCCCCGGCGCGGCGCAGCACGGCCGCCCGCTCCGGGTGGGTGGTGCGCGCCCAGTCCCGCTGCGCCGCGCGGGCCCGTACGGCGGCCTCCGCCACATCGGCGGGTGCGGCGAGGTCGATGGTGGCGAGGGTGCGGCCGGTGGCGGGTTCGACGACCGGGGCGGAGCCGCCGGTGAAAGTGGGTCCGTCCTGCCAGAGCGTCGGATCGAGGAGCGGCATGGCGCGGGGCCTCCGGGTGGGGATGGGCGGGGCGGGGGGGGCGGCAGCACGCGCCATCGTGCCAGACCGGAGGCTCCACATCTGTTCAGTTATTGGGCAGTTGACGCCGAGCGGTGACCGGAAACGATCGACGCCCGGGGGGCACCGGCCCGGGTCAGCGCTCCAGGACGAGGGCGATGCCCTGCCCGACGCCGATGCACAGGGCCGCCATGCCGGTGCCGGATCCCGCCGCCGCCAGCTGGTGCGCCACGGAACCCGCCAGCCGGGCGCCCGAGGCGCCGAGCGGGTGGCCGATCGCGATGGCGCCGCCCCGCGGGTTGACCACGGCCGGGTCGAGCTCCGGCCAGGCCGCCAGGCAGCCCAACGCCTGTGCGGCGAAAGCCTCGTTCAGCTCGAAGGCGGTCAGATCGGCGAGCCCGCGGCCGGACTTGGCGAGCGCCCGCTGGACGGCGTCCACCGGGCCCAGTCCGAAGAGCTGGGGCTCGATTCCGGTGACGGCGGACGCGCTGATCCGGGCGAGCGGCTCCCGGCCGGTGGCCGCCAGGCCCGCCTCGTCGGTCAACAGCAGTGCGGCGGCTCCGTCGTTGAGCGGGGAGGCGTTGCCGGCCGTGACCGTGCCCGTGCCGTCCGTGCGGAAGGCCGGCTTCAGGCGGGCCAGCGCCTCCGGAGTGGAACCCTCCCGGATGCACTCGTCCCGCACCAGGTCCGCGCCGGGGTACGGGACGACCTCGCCGTCGTAGAGCCCGGCGGACCAGGCGGCCGCCGCCTTGCGGTGGCTCTCCAGGGCGAAGGCGTCCTGCGCCTCGCGGGTGATGCCGTGCTTGTCCGCGACGAGTTCGGCGCCCTCGCCGAGCGAGCCGGTCCACTCCTCGGGCATGCGCGGGTTGGTCATGCGCCAGCCCAGGGTGGTGGACCACATCTGCTGGTGCCCGGCCGGGAAGGCCCGCTCCGGCTTCTGCACGACCCAGGGGGCGCGGCTCATCGACTCGACGCCGCCCGCGATGGCCACGGAGGCGTCACCGAGCGCGATGGCGCGGGCGGCCTGGATCACGGCTTCGAGGCCGGAGCCGCACAGCCGGTTGACGGTGACCCCGGGGACGCTCACCGGCAGCCCGGCCAGCAGCACCGCCATGCGGGCCACGTCCCGGTTGTCCTCGCCCGCGCCGTTGGCGTCGCCGAAGACGACGTCGTCGATGCGGGCCGGGTCGAGGTCCGGCGTACGCTCCACCAGCGCGCGCACGACGTGCGCGGCCAGGTCGTCCGGCCGGACCCCGGCGAGGGCGCCGCCGAACTTGCCGATCGGGGTGCGGACGGCGTCGACGACGTAGACGTCGCGGACGGTGCGGATGCTCATGGGGTCTCTCCTGCGCGGATCCGTACGGGCGGTGGCGCGTCGGTGCCGGTGTGGACACCGGGGCACGCCGCCGGGCACGCCCGGTGGGGCGCGCCCGCAGTCTCCGTCCGTACGTCACCGCCTGTCAACGGCCCTCCAGGGGCGGCCCGGCTTCCGGCCCCGCGCCCCGGGCCGTCCGGGCACCGTCAGGTCGACTCCCGGTGGATGGCGGCCGCCGCCATCAGGTCGTGCCGCTCCGTGACCTCCGACGGCTCGCGCACCGCGTGGTCCACCAGCGAGGCCAGGTGGGCGCCGGTCGGCATCTCCAGGCGGACCGTGCTCAGCCGGGGCCGCAGCAGCCGCCCTATGAGCAGGTCGTCGGCGCCGATCACGGCGACGTCCTCGGGGACGCGGAGCCCCTCGTCCTGGAGGGCGCGCATCAGCAGCATCGCGTACTCGTCGTTGTACGCGAACGCCGCGTCCAGCCCGAGCCCGCGCCAGCGGGCGGCGAGATCCGCGGCCGATTCCTCGGAGTAGGCCATCGGGAGGGCCACGACCTCGGCGCCCGGCACCGAGCGGGCGCCCGCGAGGCGGGGCACGGAGAACAGCTCCAGGCCCTCCTCCTCCGGAACGACCACCCCGATCCGTGCGCGCCCGCGCTCGACGAGATGGGCGGCGGCCCGGACGCCGACCTCCTGCTGGTCCATGACGAGGGCGTGCGCCCCGGGTACGCCGACAGGCCCCATCGTGATCACCGCGCGGGCTCCGGCCCGCTTGAGGGTGGCGACGTTGCGCGCGGAGAGGGAGATCTCGCCGAGGGAGATCACGGCCACCGGGCGCAGCTCCGCCCAGGCCCGCACGGCCTCGTCGCCGCTGAGCCCGAGGCTCCCGTACTGCACCACGGTGTAGTCGAGGCGGCGCAGCGCCCACTGGAGTTCGTTGAGGAAGGTGCTGTAGAGCGGCCCGATCGGCACGTGGGAGGTGGGCAGCAGCACGATCCTCGTGTGTCCGGCGCGCAGACTCCGGGCGGCGGCGTGCGGGACGTAACCGAGCTCCTCGGCGGCCTCGCGGACCTTGCGGCGGGTCGGCTCGCTGATGCGTACGGCTTCCGCGTTGTTCAGCACGTACGAGACCGTCGCGCGCGAGACCCCGGCGAGGCGGGCCACGTCGGCGCTCGTGGGAACGGGGGGCGGCGGCGGGGCGGCCGATCCGGAGGCCGGGGCGGGAGGCTTCGGCGTTTTCGATGACTGAGACATTGCCGTGGCATCCTTCCAGACCGATTGCGCCCGAGGGCTAGCGGATGGCCGGAAACGAATGCTACACAGTGGTTACACGAGTCATTGACACGTGTAACCACTGCGTCACATCCCACAACGTCCGATGTGTCGACGCCGTACCCCGCCGTGCCGCCGTCCTGTCGCGCTCCGTCGCACCCCCGCCGTCGCGACGGGGCGGCGCGCACTCCCGCGTATCCCTGCGCGCCCCACCGCGCCTCCCCCTCCCCTCATCCGCCCGCATCTGCCCAGGAGGGCATCGTGGCCCTTTCCTCCCCCGGCGCCGACTCCGCCGCCGCCACCACCGGCGCGAGCCCGGAACCCGACACCGCGCCCGCGGGCGGCGCCGGACCCGGCCCCGCACGCCGCGGTCTGCTGCCCCTGCTGCTCCTCGGCAACAGCGCCATGTACGCCCTCTACATCGGCGTGGCCGGCGTCCTGCTCGCGCTCCAGGTCGAGGACATCGATCCGGCGAACAAAGTGGCGAACTTCGGCCTGATCGCGGGGGTCTCGGCGATCTTCGCCACGGTCTTCAACCCCGTCGCGGGCGCCCTGTCCGACCGCAGCGGACGGCGCAACCCCTGGATCCTCGGCGGTGGACTCGCCGCCGTACCGGCGATGTTCCTGCTGGGCCTAGCCGATACGATCCTGCTGATCACGATCGCCTGGTGCCTCGGGCAGGCCGTCATGAACGTCTACCAGGCGGCCATCACCTCCGTGGTCCCCGACCGGGTGCCCCTGGACGCCCGCGGCAAGGCCTCCGCGGCCGTCGGACTCGGCCTGCCCTTCGGCTCCACCCTCGGCGCACTCATCGGGGCCGCCTTCTCCGAGGACTACCGCACCGGATACCTCGTCTTCGGCGCGCTGGTGGCGGGCGCCGCCGTGCTCTTCACCGCCTGCGGCCGCGAGCAGCGGCTCCCGGCCCGCGCCCCGATGCCCGTCAGGGAACAGTTCGCCGCCTTCACCAGCGCGCTGCGCGACCACGACTTCCGGTGGGCCTTCATCGGGCGGGCGCTGCTCGTCCTCGGCTACTTCGCGGTGAGCGGGTACCAGCTCTACATCCTGCAGGACCACACCGTGCTGCCCGACGGCATGAAGCCGGAGGCCGCGGTGGCGGTGCTGATGCCGCTGACGAGCGTGGCGATGGTCGTCTCCACGATCCTCGGCGGGTACCTGTCGGACCGGTTCGACCGCCGCAAGCTCTTCGTCGGCGCCTCCGCGCTGCTGTCGGCCGTCGCGCTCGTCATCCCGGCCGTGTCGACCAGCTGGACGGCGATGCTGTGCTTCGCCGCGGTCAACGGGCTGGCGTTCGGGTGCTACATGGCGGTGGACACCGCCCTGGTGACCATGGTGCTGCCCAAGGCCGAGGACGCCGCCCGCGACATGGGCGTGCTCAACATCGCCAACGCCGGGCCGCAGATCATCGCGCCGTTCGTCGCCTCGGTGATCGTCTCGTTCAGCGGCGGGTACACCGCGCTGTTCGCCGTCGCGGCCGTGCTGGCCGTGGCGGGAGCCCTGGCCGTGAAGCCGATCCGCAGCGTGCGCTGACGTACCGCGTACCGCGTACCGCGCACCGCGTACCGACGCGCTGACGTACCGGCCGGCGCTCCGCACCGGCGACCCGCACCTTCCACCCCTCGACCGACATCCACCACCGAGAAAGGCACACCGTGCACCTGCACACCCAGACCTGGGGCGAGGGCGACCGCGTCGCCCTGCTGATCCACGGCATCATGGCCGACCACCGGACCTGGCGCCGGGTCGGCCCCGCCCTCGCCGACCACGGCTACCGCGTCATCGCCGTGGACCTGCGGGGCCACGGCGCCAGCGGCCGTGGCGAGTACAGCCCCGAGCTCTTCGCGGACGACGTGGTCGAGACCCTCCCGGCCGGCGCCGAACTCGCCATCGGCCACTCCCTCGGCGGCCTGACCCTGTCGCTCGCCGTGGACCGGCTGCGGCCGGCCCGGGCCGTGTTCTCCGACCCCGCGTTCCACCTGGCCGCCCCGGCCGAGGGCTTCGGCCCCGAGCTCCTCGCGCAGTTCAAGACGGCGACCAAGGAGCAGATCCGGGCGATGAGTCCGCGGTGGGACGAGGTGGACGTGGACATCGAGCTGGAGACCCTCGCGGTGTGGGACGAGCGGACCGCGCTGAGCCTCGCGCCGCTGGCCGGCGCCGACCTGATGCCGGCCGCACCGGTTGTCCCCTCCCTCGTCCAGCTCGCCGACCCGAGCACCCTGATCACGCGGGAGCGGGCGCAACTGCTCAAGAGCCGCGGTTTCGAGGTGCGTTCGGTCGCCGGAGCGGGACACACCATCCACCGGGACGACTTCGACGCCTTCATGGCCTCGTTGGAGGGCTGGCTCTAGAAACCCCCGGCCACTCCCCGTTACGGTCTTCCTACCGACCGGTAATGGGGAGTGGTACGCGATGTCCGAGTCAGCTGTTCCGACGGCCTCCGGCCTGGTCGACATGGTCGGCGCACTCGCCGAAGGGACCGTGTCGGCGCGGCGGTTGACCGAGGAGGCACTGCACCGGATCGCCGCGGCCCAGCCGGAGCTCAACGCCTTCCGGACCGTACGCGCCGAGGCCGCGCTCGCGGAGGCGGACGCGGCGGACCGGCGGCTGGCCGCGGGCGAGCGGCTGCCGCTGCTGGGCGTACCGCTGGCGGTCAAGGACGACATGGACGTGACCGGGGAGCCGACGGCCTTCGGCTGCGCGGGAGCCTTCGCCCCGAAGACCGCCGACAGCGAGGCGGTACGACGGCTGCGAGCGGCCGGCGCCGTGATCGTCGGCAAGACGCAGACCCCCGAGTTGGGACAGTGGCCCTTCACCGAGGGCGAGGCCTTCGGCCGGACCCGCAACCCGTGGAACCCGGCCTACACGCCCGGCGGCTCCTCGGGCGGCTCGGCGGCCGCCGTGGCGGCGGGCCTGGTCCCGGCCGCCCTGGGCTCGGACGGGGCCGGATCCGTCCGGATCCCCGCGGCCTGGACCCATCTGGTGGGTGTGAAACCCCAGCGGGGGCGCATCTCCACCTGGCCGGAGCCGGAGTCCTTCCACGGGCTCACGGTCAACGGCGTGCTGGCCCGCACCGTCGCCGACGCGGCGCTCCTGCTGGACGCCGCGAGCGGCCCGCACCCCGAGGACCTGCACCGCCCGGCACGCATCTGCGCCGTCGAGGCGGTCCGCCGCACGCCCCGCCGGCTGCGCATCGCCCTCTCCTTCGCGATGGCCTTCACGGCAACGCCCAAGTCCCTGGATCCTGAGGTCCGTTCCGCCGTGGAGCGGCTGGCCGCGCGGCTTGAGTCGCTGGGCCACGAGGTGATCCCGGAGGACCCGCGCTACGGCCCGATCGGTCTGACCTTCGTACCCCGGGCGACCAGCGGCGTACGGGACTGGGTGGCGCGGGTGCCCGATCCCGCGCTGCTGGACCCGCGCACGCACGAGGCCGTACGGACGGGCCGCGCCCTGGGCGGGCTCGCGCTGCGGGCCTCCCGGCGGGCGGAGACGGTCCTGCGGAGGCGGGTCGGCGAGGTCTTCGGCCGCTTCGACGTGGTGCTGACCCCGACGACGGCGACCCCGCCCCTGCGGATCGGGGCGCTGGCCGGGCTGGGGGCCATGGCCACGGACCGGGCGATGATCGCGGCCTGCCCGTACGCGTGGACGTGGAACGTGCTGGGCTGGCCGGGGGTGAACATCCCGGCGGGCCTCACGGCCGGCGGACTGCCGATGGGGGCCCAACTGCTGGGTCCGGCCGACTCGGAGCCGCTGCTGCTGGGGCTGGCCGCGCAGGTGGAGGCGGCGGAGGACTGGGCGGCGCTGCGCCCGGGCCGGTAGCGGCCGGGGCGGACGGTCGCGGGTGGTGTCCGGTGGGGCGCCGCCCCGTCCCTTCATGTAAGTTCCCATAAGGAACTAACAAGCGCCGAACCAGCAGGCACCACATCACCGGAAGGGGCGACACGACCCATGGCTCAGCAGACGTGGACGGCCGTTGACCACTACTTCGACGGACTCCTGGTCGAGGAGGACGAGGCCCTGCTCTCCGCGGCCGCCGCCACCGAGGCCGCCGACCTGCCCGCCCATCAGGTGGCCCCCAACCAGGGCAAGCTGCTGAACCTCCTCGCCCGCGTCCGCGGCGCCCGCCGCATCCTGGAGATCGGCACCCTGGGCGGCTACAGCACGATCTGGCTGGCCCGTGCGCTCCCGGCCGACGGGCAGTTGGTCACGCTGGAGGTCGACGAGCGGTGTGCCGACGTCGCGGCCGCCAACATCTCCCGGGCCGGACTGGACCAGGTGGTCGAGATCCGCCGCGGCCGCGCCGTCGACCTGCTGCCGGGACTCGCCGGCGAAGCGCCGTTCGACCTGGTCTTCATCGACGCCGACAAGCCGTCCAACCCCGAATACCTGGAGTGGGCCCTCAAGCTCACCCGGCCGGGCAGCCTCATCATCGGCGACAACGTCGTCCGTGACGGCGCCGTCGTCGACGCGGACAGTTCCGACCCCCGCGTCCAGGGCGTGCGCCGCTTCACCGAACTCATCGCCGGGCACCCGCGGTTGACCGCCACCGCCCTGCAGACGGTCGGCAGCAAGGGCTACGACGGGCTCGTCCTGGCCCTGGTCACCGGCTGACCCGTGGCGCGGGCGCGCGTGCCCGCCTCCTCCACCACCACGACCGCAAGCAGTAGCCTCACCCGGATGACGGCACTTTCCCACCACAGCAACGGCCACACCGAGCAGCCCGGGCAGGGCGGAGCCACCGCCACCACGGAAGCCGATCCGCACGCCATCGGCCCCGTGCGGACCGAGTACGCCCCGGACCCCGACGGCGATCCCGACCCCGGCGAGATCGTCTGGACCTGGGTCCCCTTCGAGGAGAACGACGGGCGCGGCAAGGACCGTCCCGTGCTGGTCGTGGCCCGGGAGGCGGGCGGGCGGACCCTGCTCGCCGTACAGCTGTCGAGCAAGCGGCACGACCACGACCGGGAGTGGGTGCCGATCGGGACGGGGCCGTGGGACGGCGCCGGGCGCGAGTCCTGGGTGGACGTGGACCGGGTGCTCCGGGTGCACGAGTCGGGGATGCGCCGCGAGGCCTGCGCGCTCGACCGCCGCCGCTTCGACCTGGTCGTGGACCGGCTGCGCGAGCGCTACGGCTGGCAATGACCCGTGTCCGGACGGCGGCCGTGCTCGCGGCCGCCGTCGGGGTCCCGCCCCACCGTGTCCCTGGCCCGGAGGGTCGTGGTGATCTCCTAGGGTGAGGCCCGTACGCGGACACAGGGAGTAGCGGGCATGCGAATAGAACGACACAGGGTGAGCGAGGCCGCCCTGGCGGCGGTGCGCGAGGACTTCGCGAACCGGATGATCTCGGACGTGTACTCCAGGTCCAGGGCCGGCCGGATCGACGCCTACGACTGGTGGGACGTCACCCTGGCGTTCCTCGACGGCCTCGGCGCGTTCTCGGCGGTGACCCCTGACCTCGACACCCCGGAGGCGAAGGCGATCCTGGGCGACGCGGCCGAAACGGCGGCCGGCGTCGTGTCGTTCGCCGCCTACCCGACCGCCCCCTTCCACATCTTCCTCAACTACGTCAACTTCGGCCGCGACTACGATTCGGGGGCGGACGGCAACCCCCAGGCGGTCACCGCGGCGCGCTGGATCGACGCGTTCTGCGTGGCGGTCCTCGCCGACAAGGCCGAACGGCACGGCGAGGCCTTCTACTTCGCCCGCCTGACACCGCAGCGGGCCGGCGGGCCCGGGCTCCCGTCCGTGGAGCTGATCAACGGCCTGCTGGCCTACGTGAACGGGGACCTCGGGGTCGGCGGCCAGAACTTCCCGCCCTCCGCGCAGGAGAAGCTCGCCGCTCTGGATGCCGCGCTCGCCCGGGTCGCCGAGCGACGGGCCGGAGCCCGGGCCGGAACGGGAGGCGGATCCGGAGCCGGGGCTGGAGCCGGGGCTGGAGCCGGGGCTGGAGCCAGGCCAACCGCAGCCGGGGCCGCGGCCGGGGCCGACGTGACCGGGGTGGCCGACCCCGCCACCGGCGCGCTCCGCGCCCTGCGCGCACTGGCCGCCCGGGACCGCGAGGCCTTCGGCGCCGAGCTGACCGCGCTGCTGCTCCCGCACTCCCGCCTGGAGGACCCCCGGGCAGCGCCGCGCACCCTGTTGCCCCTGCTGCCGCTGGCGCTGGCCGCGCTCGGCTACCGCCGCGAGGGCTGGCAGCCGCCCGTCGAGTCGGGGTACCTGCCGCGGGCTCTGGTCACCGGCTTCGAGACCCGGCCGCCGCGGGTGGGCCCGTACGGGCGCGAGCGGCGCCCGGACGCCGTCGCGGCGCTGGCCGCCGGTCCCCTCGTCGTCGAACGCCCCGAGATGCCGCAGTGCGTGGAACACGCCGACTGGCTGGTGCGCGAGCTGTACGAGGCCATCCGCGCGGGGGTCGGGCCCGAGGACCGCGCCCGCCCGGACCGCCCGCTCGACCCCGGGTCCTGGTACGCGGCTCTGCGGCACGCCCTGATCACCGGCAGCCGGGCGGAGCTCGCCCCGCTGGTGCTCAGTGGCCCCAACGCCCTGCAGGAGGACCGTTCCGCGTACGCCTCGTACCGGCAGGCCCTGCACGACTACCTGCGGGGTGAGGACCCCGAGCCCGCCACGGACCGGGCCGTCGCCGACGTCCCGCAGATCGAGGAGTGGGGCTTCCTCCCCCCGCCGGCCGTGCTCTTCTCCCAGCTGGTGGAGGGTGACGAGGAGAGCTTCAACCTGGCCCTGGCCGATGCCCTGGAGGCCCACCGCGACCACCACGCGGTGGGCGACCGGGCCGAGGGCGCGGGGGCCGATGCCGCGGTCTGCTTCGACGTCCTGGCCCTGGCCTGCCATGCCCGCCGCCGGGGCTGGCGGATCCGCGTCTCGTCGCCCTACCTTCCGGAGAGCCTGCTGGGGTCGGCGCGGCCGTTCTGAGCGCCGCGGGCCCCGCCGCCCCCGTACCTCAGGCCGGGAAGGCCCGGTCGAAGGCCTCGCGGGTGGTGGGGTCGCGGTCGAGGATGCCGAACACGACCCGCTCGAAGACTCCGGCGAACCGGTCCGCGAGCAGCCCCCGGAAGGCTTCGGCCACCTGCGCCGGGTCGTTGCGGAACACCCCGCAGCCCCACGCCCCCAGGACCAGCTGCCGGTACCCGTGCAGTACCGCCACCTCCAGTACGCGCTCGGCGCGCCGGGACAGCGCCGCCGGGATCTCGGCGGTCCGCTCGGGCTCCTGCCGGCGGATCGTGCCCGCGTTCGGCGCCGGAGAGGTGAGGAAGCCGACCCGGAACGGGGTCTCCAGCAGCCCGCCGCGGTCGTCCCGGAAGACCGGGACCCCGGGTGAGTGAATCACCCGGTCGGTGTAGAAGGTGCTGCGCTCCGCGCGGTGGACCTCGTAGTACTCCGGGGCTTCGAGCAGCGTCTCGTACAGGGCCGAGGCGCGGCACAGCGCCTCCTCCTGGGCCTTGGCCCCGCGGACGTAACCACCCCCGGGGTTACGGGCCGAGGCGAAGTTCAGGGCCGCGACCGGAGCCGGATCCGGGTGCTCCGGGGTGGCGGTCGCGAGTCTGCGGGCGGCGACCGTGGTGCTCTCGCCCGTGACCTCGACCAGGGTCGCGGCGCCACCGGAAGGGACCTTTCCACCTGGAATGATCAGGTTTGGTCCATATATCCTGGTTCCGGCCTTGGCTTCCGCCAGGGCGGCGGCCAGCGGAACCTGCCGTCCCGACCGCGTCCGGTACCCCCCGGCCGCCAGGATTTCCGCGTTCTCCCGCGCGATCTCGCGCAATCTGCTGCTCACGCGGACATCCTCCGTCCCGCCATTCCCGGCGGCAAAGGATTTTGCGCACCGAGGAGGGGTAGGCACGGGTGATGTCCCGACCGACGACAGGAGACGAGGACCCGGTCATGTCCCAGGACTCATCCGCTCACCCGCCTGAATCCGTTCCCCCACCCGCGTCCGGTCCGCCCCCCGCGCCCTCGCTCAGCGAGACGCAGGCCGAGGACCTGATCCACGGCATCTGTTTCAAGACGGGCCCGCCCCGCCTCATCGGTGCCGAACTCGAATGGCTGGTCATGGACGCCGAGCGCCCGGACCGGCACGTACCTCCCGAGCGGCTGCGGGCGGCCCACGCCGCGGCCCGCGCACTGCCCCTGCACTCCCGGGTGACCGTGGAACCGGGAGGCCAGCTCGAACTCAGCTCGGCCCCCGCCACCTCCCTCACCGGCTGCGTGGACGACCTGCAGGACGACCTCACCGCCGTACGCGCCGCCCTGCTGGCCCAGGGCCTGGTTCTGCGGGGCCTGGGCCGCGACCCCCGCCGTCCGTACCGCCGGCTGCTGAACAGCCCGCGCTACGACGCCATGGAGGCCTACTTCGACCGCACCGGCCCGGCCGGGCGCGCCATGATGTGCGCCTCCGCCTCCGTGCAGGTCTGCGTGGACGCCGGATACGAGGAGCCGGGCGTGCTCGGCCACGGCCGGCGCTGGCGGCTGGCGCACCTGCTGGGCGCGGTCCTGGTGGCCGCCTTCGCCAACTCCCCCGCGCACGAAGGCCCGTACGCCGGCTGGCGGTGTGCCCGCCAGGGGATCTGGAGCGATCTGGACACACGGCGCGCGCTCGCCCCTCCGCTGGACGCGGACCCGCGCACCGCGTGGACCCGGCAGGCCCTGGACACCGAGGTGATGTGCGTCCGGTCCTACGAGGGCGAGGACGAGGGCCGGGGTGCGGGAGGGGGCGACGGCCAGGGGCACTGGGAGATCCCGCCCGGTACGACCTTCCGCGACTGGCTGCGCACGGGCGGGTACCCCTCGCTGCGCCCGCCCACCGCCGAGGACCTGGACTACCACCTGACCACGCTCTTCCCGCCGGTCCGGCCGCGCGGCCACCTGGAACTGCGCATGATCGACGCGCAGTCCGGCGACGACGGCTGGCTGGTCCCGGTGGCCGTCGTGCACGCGCTGTTCGACGACCCGGAGGCCACCGAGACCGCGTACCGGGTGGCCAAGGGGCTGGCCGACTCCTACGGCACCCAGCCCGCGCCCCGCAATCCGCTCTGGCGGTCGGCGGCCCGGCACGGTCTGGCCGACCCGGAGCTCCGGGCGTCCGCGAAGGCCTGTTTCAGGGCCGCCGCCGAGGCCCTGCCCCGGCTCGGCGCGAGCACGCACGTCCGGGACACGGTCGGCGCCTTCACCGAACGCTACGTACTGCGCGGCCGATGTCCGGCCGACGACGAGTCCGCACAGGTGCTCACCGGAAAAGAGGCCCGCCGATGACCACCGAGTCCCCCTCCGCCTCCCCCTCCCTCCTGCGGGAGCGGGCGGCCGCAGCCCTGACCGCGGCGCGCATACGCACGGCCGGCCTCACCGACGCCGTGACCGACGAGGACCTCACCGCGCAGCATTCCCCGCTCATGTCGCCACTGGTCTGGGACCTGGCGCACATCGGGAACCAGGAGGAGCTCTGGCTGCTCCAGCGCGTCGCCGGACGCGCGTCGATGCGCCCCGAGATCGAGCCCCTCTACGACGCCTTCCAGCACCCCCGCGCCGAGCGGCCCAAGCTGCCGCTGCTCGGGCCCGCCGAGGCCCGCCGGTACGCCGCCGAGGTGCGCGGCCGGGTCTTCGACCTGCTGGAGAGAACGCCGCTGGAGGGCAGCACGCTCCTCGACGACGGTTTCGCCTTCGGGATGATCGCCCAGCACGAGCAGCAGCACGACGAGACCATGCTGATCACCCATCAGCTCCGGCGGGGCGCGCCCGTGCTGACCGCCCCGGAACCGGACGGCCCCTGCGAACCGCCGCTCGCCGCCGAAGTCCTCGTACCCGGGGGCCCGTTCACGATGGGCACCTCGGCCGAGCCGTGGTCGCTGGACAACGAACGGCCGGCTCATGTGCGGGACACCAGGCCCTTCTGGATCGACACGGTGCCCGTGACCAATGCCGCGTACCTGGCGTTCATCGCCGACGGCGGCTACCGCGATCCGCGCTGGTGGGCGGCGCCCGGCTGGGAGCAGATCCGCGAGCACTCCATCGAGGCCCCGCTGTTCTGGCACCGTGAGGCCGGACAGTGGCTGCGCCGCCGCTTCGGCGTGATCGAACCGGTGCCGGACGAAGAACCGGTTCTGCATGTCAGCTGGTACGAGGCGGACGCCTACGCCCGCTGGGCGGGGCGGCGGCTGCCCACCGAGACGGAGTGGGAGAAGGCGGCCCGGCACGACCCGGCGACCGGCCGCTCCACCCGCTACCCGTGGGGCGACGCCGACCCCACCCCCGCCCACGCCAACCTCGGGCAGCGGCACCTGCGCCCGGCGCGCGCGGGCAGCTACCCGGCCGGCGCCTCCCCGCTCGGGGTACGCCAGCTGATCGGCGACGTGTGGGAGTGGACCTCCTCCGATTTCCTGCCGTACCCGGGGTTCCGGGCGTTCCCGTACCGGGAGTACTCGGAGGTGTTCTTCGGCCCGGAGCACAAGGTGCTGCGCGGCGGCTCCTTCGCCGTGGACCCGGTGGCCTGCCGGGGCACCTTCCGCAACTGGGACCTTCCGGTGCGGCGGCAGATCTTCGCCGGTTTCCGGACCGCGAGGGACGTCTGATGTGCCGTCATCTCGCTTATCTGGGGCCGGTGGTGACGCTCGGGGAACTGCTGAGCGAGCCGGAGCACTCGCTGGTGCGCCAGTCCTGGGAGCCGCGCCACCAGCGTTCCGGGACGGTCAACGCCGACGGCTTCGGCGTCGGCTGGTACGCGCAGGACGACCCGGTGCCGGCCCGCTACCGGCGGTCCGGGCCCGTCTGGGGCGACCTGACCTTCGCCGATCTCGCCCGGGTGGTCCGGACGGGGGCCGCGCTGGCCGCCGTACGGGACGGCACGGTACCGGGGGCGGACGGGGAGGCGGCGGCCGCTCCGTTCGCGGACGGGCCGTGGCTGTTCAGCCACAACGGCTCGGTGCGGAACTGGCCGGAGTCAGCCGCCCCGCTCGCGGCCGGGCTGCCGCCCGCGGAGCTGCTCCGGCTGGCCGCGCGCACGGACTCGGCGCTGGTCTGGGCGCTGGTCCTGCAACGGCTGCGGTCCGGGGACGACCTGGGCACCGCGCTCGCCGAGCCGGTCCGGGAGCTGGCCTCGGCCGCCCCGGGCTCCCGGCTGAACCTGCTGCTCACGGACGGCGTGACGATCGCCGCGACGGCCTGGGGCGATTCGCTCTGGTACCTGGCCGACGCGCGGTCGCGGCGCACCGTGGTGGCCTCCGAGCCGTACGACGACGACACCCGGTGGCGCGAAGTGCCCGACCGGACCCTGCTGACCGCCACCCGTACCAGGGTCGAACTGACCCCGCTCAAGGAGAACTCCCCGTGAACGACTTTCAGTTGACCCGGACACTCGACGAGCACGCCGCGGAGACGGCGCTGCGTACGGACGTGCTGCACGGGCTGACGCACACCCCGAAGATCCTGCCGCCCAAGTGGTTCTACGACGCCCGGGGCAGTGAGCTCTTCGAGGAGATCACCCGGTTGTCCGAGTACTACCCCACGCGCGCGGAGCGGGAGATCCTGCTGGAGCGGGCACGGGAGATCGCCACCGAGAGCGGCGCCCGCACCCTGGTGGAACTGGGCTCCGGGTCCTCGGAGAAGACCCGGCACCTCATCGAGGCGATGCCCGCGCTGGACACCTACGTACCGGTGGACGTGAGCGAGAGCGCGCTGCGGGGGGCGGCCGAGACGCTGCTGGCGGAGCACCCGGGACTGCGGGTGCACGCCCTGCTGGCCGACTTCACGCGCGCGCTGCGGCTGCCGGAGTCCCCCGGGCCCCGGCTGGTGGTGTTCCTGGGCGGCACGATCGGGAACCTGCTGCCGCCCGAGCGGGCGGTGTTCCTGGCGTCCGTCCGGGCGATGCTGTCGCCCGGGGACGCGCTGCTGATGGGGACGGACCTGGTGAAGGACGAGGCCGTGCTGGTGTCGGCGTACGACGACGCGCGGGGGGTGACCGCCGAGTTCAACAAGAACGTACTGGCGGTCATCAACCGCGAACTGGGGGCGGACTTCCACACGGCCGACTTCGCGCACGTGGCGGTGTGGAACAAGGAGCGGGAGTGGATCGAGATGCGGCTGCGGGCCCGGTCGGAACTGGTGGTGAAAATCCGGGCGCTGGACCTGCTGGTGCCGTTCGCGGCGGGTGAGGAGATCCTGACGGAGATCTCCGCGAAGTTCCGTCAGGAGGGCGTACGCGCGGAGCTGGCGGCGGCCGGACTGGAGCTGACCCAGTGGTGGACGGACGCGGCGGGCCGGTTCGCGCTGTCCCTGTCGGTGGCGGACGGCGTGGCCCGCTGAGCGGGAATGCCCGGTAGCGCGGTCGGGGTGGCGGCCGGGATCCCGGCGACCGCCCGCTGAGCCGCCGCCGCGAGATCCCGCCGGTGCGCGTACCGGCCCGGCGGGATCCGCGGCAGCAGCCTCACCTCGGCCCGCACCCCGCGGGCCCGGGCGATCCGCCACAGCGAGGCGGTCAGCGGGTCGTCGCCGACGAAGGCGGGCGCCCCGGCCGGACTCCCGTCGCACCGCAGGTACGTGAGCCGCAGCGGCTGTACGGGGACCCGCGCGTCGAGGGCCGCCTGGAAGGCCGCCCGGCGGAAGGTGCCCTGGGCGCGCCCGCACCACGTGGAGCCCTCGGGGAAGACGGTGACCCGGTCCCCGGCGAGCAGCGCGCCCGTGATGGTCCCGACGGTGACGGGCAGGGCGCGGATCCGGTCGCGCTCGATGAACAGGGTGCCGGCCTGTCCGGCGAGGCGGCCGAGCACGGGCCAGGCCCGGATGTCGCTCTTGGCCAGCATCCGGCAGGGCAGGGCCGCGGCCACCAGCGGGATGTCCAGCCAGGAGATGTGGTTGGCGACCAGGAGGCGGCCGCCGCCCGGTCCCGGGCTGCCGTGCACGGTGACCCGGATGCCGAAGGCCCGTACGAGCGCGGCCGACCAGACCCGTACCACCGTGTGCCGGGGGCCGGCCGGCAGCAGCCGGACCGGCGGGGCGCCCAGGATCCCCAGCAGGATCAGGGCGACGGCGGCGGTGAGTCTGAGCACCGCCCGGGCAACGCTCGCGGTGGCCCCCTCGTGCCCGGCACAGGCCTCGGGGGTACAGGGCGAGGTGGGCAGCCAGACGCTCATGCGCCCGGGACGAGCGAGCGGAAGTGCTTGAGGTAGCGCGGGTTGGTCCGGCGCAGCGAGAGCAGTACGTACAGGTCGGCGCAGCCGAACCCGGCGTCGAGGGCGGGCTCGCCGCAGACCCAGGCGCCGAGGCGGAGGTAGCCGCGCAGCAGCGGGGGCAGTTCCATGCGGTCGGGGAAGGTGATGCCCTCGGGGCTCCAGGGGAGGTGGGGGGTGACCCGGTACTCCTCGGGGGCGAGGCTGCGGGTGAGCGCGGTCTCCCGGGTGGCGGCGGCCAGGACCCCGCCGTCGGCGAGCGGGATCGAGCAGCAGCCGGCCAGCCAGTTGTGCCCGGTGCGCTCCATGTAGTGGGCGAGGCCGGCCCAGATGAGGGCGATGACGGCGCCGTTGCGGTGGTCGGGGTGGACGCAGGAGCGGCCGACCTCGACCAGGTCGGGGCGGATGGGGGCGAGGGCCGAGAGGTCGAACTCCCCCTCGGAGTAGAGGCGGCCGGCGACCGCGGCACGCTCCGGGGGCAGCAGCCGGTAGGTGCCGACGACCTGCTCGGCCTCCTCGTCGATGACGAGGAGGTGGTCGCAGTACGCGTCGAAGGCGTCGGCGTCGAGGCCGGGCTCGGGCCCGTCCAGGCGGGCACCGAGCTCGCCGGCGAAGACCTGGTGGCGCAGGCGCTGGGCGGCGCGCACCTCGTCCTCGTCACGGGCCAGGCGGACGGCGTAGCGCGGCCCCGGTTCGGAAGGGGCGCCGGACGCCGCGGCGGGGTTCCTGGCGGGGGCGAGGCGGGTGGCGGGCGCGGGCGCGGCGGCGGGCGCGGCGGCGGGTGCGGGGGCCGGCGCCGAGGCGGGGAGGGGGGACGGGGACAGGGGTGCGATCGTCATGGCGGCTCCTGATCCGGGCACGGAGGGCCAGGTCCGCAGGTGCGTGGCCTGGCTCCTTTACTTCTTCCGTGACCGGCTGGATTCGACATGACCGCTCAGCGGCCCGCGGATGTGCGGACGCTGAACTCGGCGGTACCCCCTGCCCCGGCGGTGGCTCAGCGGTCGGAGCTGAGGATCTTGCCGATCTGCTCGGAGGCGGCCTTGGCGGCCTGTCTGGGGTCCCGGCCCGTGAGCACGGCCGTCATGTAGGGCTTGATCGGGTTCTTCGCCTCGACCTCGGCCCAGAGGGCGGAGGTGGGGGTGGCCCGGCCCTGGGCGGCGCCGGGGGCCATGTTGGCCGCACCCTCGTTGCCCTCGACGACGTGCGCGAGGGTGGTCTTGTTGGGTACGTAGCTCATCGTGCGGGCGAGTTCGGTCTGCCACTCCTCGCTGACGAGGGCCGTGATCACGTCCACGGCGGCCTTCCGCTGTCCGGTCCGCGCCGGGATGATCAGGTCGGAGCCACCGGTGAAGACGGCCCCCGGCTTGTCGGAGGTCTTGCCGGGGATCGGGAAGAAGCCGAGCTTGCCCTTCAGGGCGGGGTTGGCCGCCTCGATCTCGGCGGCCTGGCCGGGCGGGGCGATGATCTGGGCGACCCCGCCGCGGGCGAAGACCTGCGACTGCGGGGGCGTCTCCTCGTCGGCGCCCCTGGGGCCGTCGCCGAGGGCCTGGAGCTGCTTGTAGAAGTCCATGCCGGCCAGGGCCTTGTCGTCGTCGAGGGCGCCGACCCACCTGCCGCCGGTCTCGACGGCGAGTTCGCCGCCCTCGTCCCAGACGAAGCCGGCGAGGACGTACCAGTTCTGGCCCGCGAGGTAGATGCCCTGCTGGTCGCCCTTGTCGAGCTTCTGGGTGGCCTGGATCCACTCCTGGCGGTTCTTGGGCGGGGTTTTGATCCCGGCGCTCGCGAAGAGGTCCTTGTGGTAGATGACCACCCGGTTGGCGGCATACCAGGGGACTCCGTACAGGGCGCCGTCGATGGTCGCGGGTTCGGCGAGGCCCTTGAGCCAGTCCTTGCTGCCCCATGTGCGCAGGCCTTCGAGGGTGAGCTCTTCGAGGCCGCCGGTCTCGATGTACTTGGCGACCTGGGTGTTGCCGACCTCGATGACGTCGGCGCTCTCCTTGCCCGTGCCGTCGAGGACGGCGTTGACCTTGTCGCCGATGCCCGTCCATTCCTGGATCCTGACGTTCAGGTCGATGCCGGGGTGCTCCTTCTCGAACGCCGCGGTGAACTTGCCGATGAAGTCCTCCGAGGCACTGCCCTTCATCAGCCAGAGCGTGACCTTCCGCGACCCTCCGGCTGGGTCGGCCGACTGGCTGCAGCCCGTGAGGGCGGTGACGGCCGCGAGGGCGGTGCACGCGGCGAGCAAGCGCATCTTCAAGAGGGTCACCTTCTGGCTCGGTCTCGGATGGCTCGAAATTGGCATAGACCAATAGGCCGGTCAAGGGCCTTTCGCTCACGACTGTTCGCCCAAAGTTCGCGGACCGGGACTTACTGGGGCACCGTAGAACCAGGCAAAGCCACCCACCGTCGGGAGACCTCCATGTCCAATCACACGTACCGGGTGACCGAGATCGTCGGCACCTCCCAGGAGGGCATCGATCAGGCCATCCGCAACGGGATCGCCCGCGCGGGCCAGACCGTGCGGAACCTGGACTGGTTCGAGGTCGTTCAGGTACGCGGTCACATCGAGAACGGGGAGATCGCCCACTACCAGGTGGGGCTCAAGGTCGGCTTCCGCCTCGACGGCGAGGACTGAGCCCCCGCGACGGGCCCCGGAGCCGGAACCGGCACCCCGGCCTTTCGGCTCCCCGGTCCTCCGGCCCTGCGGCCGCCCGGCTCCCCGGTCAGGTCCGGCCGTCCACCTCCTGGGCGGACTCCAGCTCCGGCGCGTCCGCCGCCCAGTCGGCGAGCACCACCCGGAAGCCGGCGGCCCGCGCGGACTGGCAGACGAGCTCGTCGTCGTCGACGAGCATCCGCACCTCCCGGCCCCGGGAGATCCGCCGCAGCACCTCCACCTTGGTCGTGCGGGCCGGCCGCCGGTCCTGGTTTCCGCGCATGAACAGCCGTCCGTCGGGCAGACCGTGCCGGGCGAGCCAGTCGAGCGTGTCCGCGCGGCACCTTTCGGGGCGCCCGGTCAGGTACACCACCTCGCAGTCGGCCGCGCTCTCGACGGCCAGCGCCACCCCGCGCCCGAGCGGCGGATCGGCCGGGGCCGCGGCGAAGAAGCCGGTCCAGTCCCGGGGCCGGCGCTCCAGGAAGTGCTGGCGATGGCCGGTGTCCGCCAGGGTGTTGTCGAGGTCGAAGACGGCCAGCGGCCGGGTGGTGTGCTCACTCATGCCGCCAGCGTAGGAGAGCCGTGCCGGGAATCCTCACGGCCGCCGGACGTTGAGTCCTGTGTGATCCGAAAACTCTCGATACTCGACCGGTCGCGCACCCGTCAGGGCCACCCGGCCCCGCAGGCCCTGCGCGACACCGTGGCGCTGGCCCGGACGGCCGAGGAGCTCGGCTACCACCGCTTCTGGGTCTCGGAGCACCACAGCGTGCCCGGTGTCGCCGGCGCGGCACCGACGGTCCTGGCCGCCGCCGTCGCCGGAGCGACGCACCGGATCCGGGTCGGCACGGGCGGGGTCATGCTGCCCAACCACCAGCCGATGGTGGTGGCGGAGCAGTTCGGGGTCCTGGAGTCGCTGTTCCCCGGCCGGATCGACATGGGCCTCGGCCGTTCGGTCGGCTTCACCAACGGCATCCGGCGGGCGCTGGGCCGCGACACCGGGGACGCCGACCGCTTCGAGGAACAGCTGGCCGAACTGCTCGGCTGGCTCGACGGCACCCAGCGGGCCCACCCCGAGGTCCACGCCCACCCCGCCGAAGGACTGCGCGTCCCGGCCTACGTCCTGGCCACCGGCGAGGGCGCCGGGATCGCCGCGCGGGCCGGGCTGCCGCTGGTGGTGGGCGACCTGCGGGCCCGCGGCCGGGTGGGCGAGATCGTCGACGTGTACCGCAAGGAGTTCCGGCCCTCCGCCCTGGGCGCGGAGCCGTACGTCGTGGTCTCCGGGACGGTGGCGGTCGCCGCGACCACGGAGGAGGCCCGCCGCATCCTGGTCCCGGAGGCCTGGGCCCTCGCGTACTCCCGTACCCGGGGCAGCTTCCCGCCGCTCCGGCCGGCCGAGGAGGTGGAGGCGCTGGAGATGACCCCGAAGGAGCGCGAGCTCTACGCCAGCGCGCTGGCCGGTCACATCCACGGCACGGAGGAGCGGGTGGCGGCGGAGCTGTCGGACGTCGCGGAACGGACCGGCGCGGACGAACTGCTGGTCACCACCTCCACGTACGACCGCAGGGCGCTGCTGGACTCCTACGCGCGGCTGGCCCGGATCGCGGGCCTCTGAGGACGAGCCTCTAAAATAGGACGAATGCACCAGGCCGCCGGTACCCCCGCCCCTCCCCCCAAGCCCCTCGACCCCTGCGTACGGGTCCGGGGCGCCCGGGAGCACAATCTGCGCGGCGTCGACGTGGACATCCCGCGCGACGCGCTGACCGTGTTCACCGGGGTCTCCGGCTCCGGGAAGAGCTCGCTCGCCTTCGGCACGCTCTACGCCGAGGCCCAGCGCCGGTACTTCGAGTCCGTGGCCCCGTACGCACGGCGCCTGATCCACCAGATCGGCGCACCGAAGGTGGACTCCGTCACCGGGCTGCCGCCGGCCGTCTCGCTGGAGCAGCGGCGCTCCTCCCCCGGCTCGCGCTCCTCCGTCGGCACGGTGACCCTGCTGTCCAACTCCCTGCGGATGCTGTACTCGCGCGCCGGGAGCTATCCGCCGGGTGCCGAACGGCTCGACTCCGACGCCTTCTCGCCCAACACCGCCACCGGGGCCTGCCCCGCCTGCCACGGGCTCGGGCGGATCCACCGCACCAGCGAGGAACTCCTCGTCCCCGACCCGGAGCTGTCGATCCGCCAGGGTGCGATCGCCGCCTGGCCGGGCGCCTGGCAGGGCAAGAACCTGCGGGACATCCTGGAGACGCTCGGCCACGACGTGGACCGGCCCTGGCGGGAGCTGCCCGCGAAGGACCGCGAGTGGATCCTGTTCACCGAGGAGCAGCCGGTGGTGACCGTGCACCCGGTGCGGGAGGCCGAGCGGATCCAACGGCCCTACCAGGGCACGTACATGAGCGCCCACCGCTACGTCATGCGGACCTTCGCCGACAGCAAGAGCGCCACCCTGCGGGCCCGCGCCGAGAAGTTCCTCGCCGACTCGCCCTGTCCGGTGTGCGAGGGGCGGCGGCTGCGCCCGGAGGCCCTCGCCGTCACCTTCGCCGGGCGGACCATCGCGGAGCTGGCGGCGCTGGCGCTGACCGACCTGGACGCCGTACTGGCCTCCGCGCCCCTGGACGGGGAGGCGGCGCGGGTGCTCGCCGAGGACCTGCGCTCCCGGATCGGGCCCGTCACGGAGCTGGGGCTCGGCTACCTGAGCCTGGACCGGACCGCGCCGACCCTCTCCGCGGGCGAGCTGCAGCGGCTGCGGCTGGCGACGCAGCTGCGGTCGGGGCTGTTCGGGGTCGTGTACGTACTGGACGAGCCGTCGGCGGGCCTGCACCCGGCCGACACCGAGGCCCTGCTCGGCGTTCTGGACCGGCTGAAGGAGGCCGGGAACACGGTCTTCGTCGTGGAGCACCATCTCGATGTGGTGCGGCACGCGGACTGGCTGGTCGACGTGGGTCCGCTGGCCGGGGAGCACGGCGGGCAGGTGCTGCACAGCGGGCCGCCGCAGGACCTGGCCGGGGTGGCGGGGTCGGCCACGGCCCGGCACCTCTTCGCGGAGCGGGAGCCGGCCGGTGCGCCCAGGCCGGTGCGCCCGGCGACCGGGAAGGTCCGGCTGAGCGGGGTGGACCGGCACAACCTGCGCGGGCTGGAGGCGGAGTTCCCGCTCGGCGTGTTCACGGCCGTGACCGGGGTGTCGGGTTCGGGCAAGTCCACGCTGGTGGGGCAGGTGCTGGCCCGGGAGGTCGGCGAGCGGCTCGGGGAGGCCGACTGTCCCGTGCGGCGGCTGGTGGAGGTGGACCAGAAGCCGATCGGCCGGACACCGCGGTCCAACCTGGCCACGTACACCGGTCTGTTCGACGTGGTGCGCAAGCTCTTCACGGCGGCCCCGCAGGCGCGGGCGCGTGGCTGGAAGGCGGGCCGGTTCTCCTTCAACGTACCGGGCGGCCGGTGCGAGACCTGCCAGGGCGAGGGCTTCGTCTCGGTGGAGCTGCTGTTCCTGCCGAGCACGTACGCCCCGTGCCCCGAGTGTGCGGGGGCCCGCTACAACGCCGAGACCCTGGAGGTCCGGTACGAGGGGCTGGACATCGCGGAGGTACTGGGCCTGACGGTGGAGTCGGCGGCCGCCTTCTTCGCGGAGGTTCCGGCGGCGGCGCGCAGCCTGCGGGCGCTGGAGGAGATCGGGCTGGGCTACCTGCGGCTGGGGCAGCCGGCCACCGAGCTGTCGGGCGGTGAGGCGCAGCGGATCAAGCTGGCGACCGAGCTGCAGCGGCTGCGCCGGGACCACACGCTGTACCTGCTGGACGAGCCGACGACCGGGCTGCATCCGGCCGATGTGCGGGTGCTGCTGAGGCAGTTGCACGGGCTGGTGGACGCCGGGCACTCGGTGGTGGTCGTGGAGCACGACATGGAGGTGGTCGCGGGCGCGGACTGGGTCATCGACCTGGGCCCGGGCGGCGGCGCGGAGGGCGGCCGGGTGGTCGCCGCGGGTACGCCGTCGGAGGTGGCCTCCGCGGCGGGCAGCCGTACGGCTCCGTACCTGGCGCGGGCCCTGGGGGCCGGTCGGCGGGAGGAGGCGCGGGAGCCGTTCGGCCCGGCGCCGGCCGCGGCGCGGCCGCGGCCGGTCGGCGAACCGGGGTGATCCTCGCCCCCGGGGTCAGCGGGGGCCCTTGCGCACCGCCCGCAGCCACTCCTTGTTCATCGCGGCGATCGACGGCAGCGGGATGCCCTTCGGGCAGGCCGTGGCGCACTCGCCGGTCAGGGTGCAGCCGCCGAAGCCCTCCTCGTCCATCCGCGCCACCATGTCCAGGACACGGGTCTCGCGCTCCGGCGAACCCTGCGGGAGGACGTTCAGGTGGTTGACCTTGGCGGAGGTGAAGAGCATCGCGGAGCCGTTGGGGCAGGCCGCCACGCACGCGCCGCAGCCGATGCACTCGGCGTGCTCGAAGGCGAAGTCGGCGTCGGCCTTGGGCACGGCGGTGGCGTGCGCCTCCGGGGCGGCGCCGGTGGGGGCGGTGATGTAGCCGCCGGCCTGGATGATCCGGTCGAAGGCGCCCCGGTCGACGACGAGGTCCTTGACCACCGGGAAGGCTGCGGCCCGCCAGGGCTCGACGTCGATGGTGTCGCCGTCGGCGAACGACCGCATGTGGAGCTGGCAGGTGGTGGTGCGTTCCGGACCGTGGGCGTCGCCGTTGATGACGAGGCTGCAGGCACCGCAGATGCCCTCGCGGCAGTCGTGGTCGAAGGCGATCGGGTCCTCGCCGCGCAGGATGAGGTCCTCGTTGAGGGTGTCGAGCATCTCCAGGAAGGACATGTCCTTCGAGATGCCGTCGACCTCGTAGGAGGCCATGTGGCCGGGGGCGTCGGCGCCGCGCTGGCGCCAGACGCGCAGGGTGAGCTTCATGCGTAGCTCCGCTGGGTGGGGTGGACGTACTCGAAGACGAGGTCTTCCTTGTGCAGGACGGGGGCGGCGCCGGTGCCCTGGTACTCCCAGGCGGCCGCGTATCCGAACTCCTCGTCGCGACGGGCTGCTTCACCGTCGGGGGTCTGGGACTCCTCGCGGAAGTGGCCACCGCAGGATTCGGCGCGGGCGAGCGCGTCGAGGCACATCAGCTCGGCGAGTTCGAGGTAGTCGACGATGCGGTTGGCCTTCTCCAGCGACTGGTTGAACTCCTCGCCGCTGCCCGGGACCTTGATCCGGCGCCAGAACTCCTCGCGGATCTCCGGTATGCGGTCGAGCGCCTTGCGCAGGCCCTCCTCGCTGCGGGCCATGCCGCAGTACTCCCACATCAGTTCGCCGATCTCGCGGTGGAAGGAGTCGGGCGTGCGGTCGCCGTCGACGGCGAGGAGTTTCGCCAGGCAGTCGCGGGTCTCGCGGATCGCCGCCGCGGCCTCGGGGTGGCTGTCGTCCACGGTGTCCTGGTGCGGATGGCGGGCCAGGTAGTCGTTGATCGTGGAGGGGAGCACGAAGTAGCCGTCGGCGAGGCCCTGCATCAGTGCGGAGGCGCCGAGGCGGTTGGCGCCGTGGTCGGAGAAGTTGGCCTCCCCGATGGCGAAGAGGCCGGGCAGGGTGGTCTGGAGGTCGTAGTCGACCCACAGGCCGCCCATCGTGTAGTGGACGGCGGGGTAGATCCGCATGGGGACCTCGTACGGGTTCTCCGCGGTGATCCGCTCGTACATCTCGAAGAGGTTGCCGTACTTCTCGGCGACCCTGTCGCGGCCCATGCGGCTGATGGCGTCGGCGAAGTCGAGGTAGACGCCCTGGCCGCCGGGGCCGACGCCGCGGCCCTCGTCGCAGACGTTCTTGGCGGCGCGGGAGGCGATGTCGCGGGGCACGAGGTTGCCGAAGGAGGGGTAGATCCGCTCCAGGTAGTAGTCGCGCTCCTCCTCGGGGATGTCGGCCGCGGCGCGGGTGTCGCCCTTGGCCTTGGGGACCCAGATGCGTCCGTCGTTGCGCAGGGACTCGCTCATGAGGGTGAGCTTGGACTGGTGGTCCCCGGTGCGCGGGATGCAGGTGGGGTGGATCTGCGTGAAGCAGGGGTTGGCGAAGTACGCGCCGCGCCGGTGCGCCCGCCAGACGGCGGTCGCGTTCGAGTTCATGGCGTTGGTGGAGAGGTAGAAGACGTTGCCGTAGCCGCCGCTGGCCAGGACCACGGCGTCGGCGTAGTACGTGGAGATCTCGCCGGTGACCAGGTCGCGGGCGACGATGCCGCGGGCCACCCCGTCGACGACGATCAGGTCGAGCATCTCGGTGCGGGCGTGCATCTCGACGTTGCCCGCGGCGATCTGCCGGGAGAGTGCCTGGTAGGCGCCGAGCAGGAGCTGCTGGCCCGTCTGGCCGCGGGCGTAGAAGGTGCGGGAGACCTGGACCCCGCCGAAGGAGCGGGTGTCGAGGAGGCCGCCGTACTCGCGGGCGAAGGGGACGCCCTGGGCCACGCACTGGTCGATGATCTCGACGGAGATCTGCGCGAGGCGGTGGACGTTGGACTCGCGGGCGCGGAAGTCGCCGCCCTTGACGGTGTCGTAGAAGAGGCGGTGCACCGAGTCACCGTCGTTGCGGTAGTTCTTGGCGGCGTTGATGCCGCCCTGGGCGGCGATGGAATGGGCGCGGCGCGGGGAATCGCTGAAACAGAACTGGACCACGTGGTAGCCCTGCTCGGCGAGAGTCGCGCCGGCGGCACCGCCCGCCAGGCCGGTGCCGACGACGATCACTGTGTGCTTGCGCCGGTTGGCCGGGTTGACCAGCTTCGCCTCGAAGCGGCGGCGGTCCCAGCGTTCGGCGATGGGGCCCTCGGGGGCCTTGGTGTCGGCGAGGGGCTCGCCGGTGGTGTAGCGGGTGTAGGCGTTGCTCATGTCAGCTCACCACTCCGGTCATGACGGCGACGGGGACGGAGACGAAACCCGCGAAGAGGACGAGGGCCAGGCCGTTGGCCAGGAACTTCAGCGTCCGTTCGCGTCGGGCACTGCCCGCGCCGAGGGTCTGCGCGGCGCTCCAGAAGCCGTGGCGGACGTGCAGGCCGAGGGCTGTCATGGCCACGATGTAGATGGTGTTCCCGTACCAGGTGGAGAAGGTGGACAGGACGTTCTCGTACGGGTGGCCGGACCAGGCGCGCTCGTTGACGGTGAGCGTGGTGAGGTCGAGCAGGTGCCAGACGATGAACAGGCCGAGGATGATGCCGCCCCAGCGCATGGTGCGGGTGGCGTAGCTCGCGCGGCGGCGCTTGTGGGCGTACTTCACCGGGCGGGCCTTGATGTCTCGGCGGCTGAGCTGGTACGCGGACACGGCGTGGGCGACGACCGCGGCGAGCAGTCCGACGCGGACGAGCCACAGGGCCCACTCGTGGTGCAGGAAGGGCGAGCCGAGGGTGCGCAGCCAGTGGGCGTAGCCGTTGAACTCCTCCGGCCCGAAGAAGATCTTGAGGTTTCCGAGCATGTGCACGACGAGGTAGCCGAGCATGATCAGGCCGGACACGGCCATCACGGACTTCTTGCCGACGGAGGAGTCCCAGATCGTGCGTGTGATGGACGGCCGTCGTTCCGTCCGCGTTGCCAGAGCCATGTCCTCGACGGTAGGGAGGGAGGCACCGAAAGGTCCAAGACATGATAGAGCTGATATCGATAGAGAACAGCTATCGAGGGCGCTAGCCTGGGCGGATGCAGTTCCAGCAGCTCCTCTACTTCGTGGCCGTGGCCGAGACCCGGCACTTCACCCGGGCCGCCGAGCGCGTGCATGTGGCCCAGCCCTCGCTCTCGCAGCAGATCAAGGCGCTCGAACGGGAACTCGGGGCCGAGCTGTTCAGCCGCGCCCGGGGCAACATCACGCTCACCGACGCGGGCGAGACGCTGCTGCCGCTGGCCCGGCGGATCCTGGCGGACGCGGACACCGCGCGGCTGGAGGTGCAGGAACTGGCGCAGCTGCGGCGCGGGCGCGTCCGGCTGGGCGCCACGCCCAGCATCTGCACGGGCCTGCTGCCGGACGTACTGCGGGCCTTCCACGACGCGCATCCCGGGATCGAGCTGCTGATCGAGGAGAGCGGCTCGCTCGACCTCGTACGGGAGCTCGCGCGCGGGGCCCTGGACCTGGCCCTGATCGCGCTGCCCCTCCCCCCTTCGGCCCCGGCACTGACGACGGTGGAACTGCTCACGGAGGACCTCGTGGTGGTCTCCTCGGCGGAGCGGCCGGCGCCCGGCGGGGGCGGCGAGCTGACCATCCGGGGGCTGCGGGAGGAGCCGATGGTGATGTTCCGGCACGGCTACGACCTGCGGGAGCTCACGGTGGCGGCCTGCCGGGCGGAGGGCTTCGAGCCGGTCTTCACCGTGGAGGGCGGCGAGATGGACGCGGTCCTGGGCTTCGTCCGGGCCGGGCTCGGCATCGCGGTGGTCCCGGCGATGGTGGTGGAACGCGCCGGCACGGGCCTGCGGGCGACCGCACTGGCCGGCTCTCCGCTGCGCCGCACGATCGCGCTGGCGCACCGCACGGACGTGGCTCCCCCGCGCGCGGCGCGCGAGCTGCAGCAGATGCTGACCGCGTGAGGCTGCCGGGCCCTCGGGCCCGGCGTCTCAGGCGGGGGTGGGCGGGGCGGCGGAAAGGGTGCGGTCGAGGCCGTCGGCGAGCATGCCGAAGGTCAGGTCGGCGTCGGCGACGGCGGCCGGGTGGGCCTCGTCGGCGCTCTGCCCGGCGTCGAGCCGCCGCCAGTTCTCCCGCCCCAGCTCGTGACGGACCGCCACCAGGTGGATGGCCGCCATCCGGGCGGCGAGCGGCGGCACCGACTCCGCCTCCAGGGCGGCCGCGAGCAGCTCGACCTCCCGGTCGCTGTAGTGGGACAGACGGGACTCCAGGCTGGCGGTGGTGAAGAGCAGCCGCTGGAAGGAGAGGACCTCCGGGTGGTCGCAGAGCCCCGTGATCGGGTCCCGCTCGGCGAGGGCCGCCAGGAAGTGCTCGTGCACGGCCGCCACCGGGGTCCGGCCCGCGGGCCGGTCGCGGACGATGCGCGCCACCTCGTCCTGATGGTCGGCGAACCGGTCGAGGAGCAGGTCCTCCTTGGTCGGGAAGTACCGGAAGAGGGTCGGTTTGGACACCTCGGCCGCCGCCGCGACATCCGCCACCGACACGGCGTCGAAGCCCCGCTCCAGGAACAGTTCCAGCGCCGTGGCCGCCAGCTGCATGCGCGTACGGAGCTTCTTGCTCTCGCGCAGACCCGTCGTGTTCTCCATGCGCACAGCGTAGCACGAACGAGAGACCGGGTAATTTTTTTAACCGGGTTGCTTTTTCTGTCGGAAGCCGCTTTCCTTGAGGCATCGACGAGGAGAGGACTTCCGATGAGCCGCACCGATGTACTGATCGCCGGATCCGGCCCCACCGGGCTGACGCTCGCCTGTGCTCTCGCCCAGCGCGGATTCGCCGTCCGCGTCATCGAGCGCCGCACCGCACCGCACCGCGAGTCCCGGGGCAAGGGGCTCCGGGCCGGCAGCATCGCGATCTTCAAGGAGCTCGGCGCGGCCGAACCCCTGATCGCCGCCGGCACCGCGGGGGTGGTCCTGCGCAAGTACTTCGACGGCGAGCACGTCAACGACACCCCGACCCCGGCGGACGCCGGCCTGCTGATCGGCCAGTGGCAGACCGAAGAGGCGCTGCGCGACCGGCTCGCCGCACTGGGCGTGCACGTCGAGTACGGGGCCGAGCTCGTCGGCATCACCCAGGACGAGGAGGGGGTGCGCGTCGAGCTGGCAAACGGCGGCGTGATCGCGGCCCGCTACCTCGCCGGGTGCGACGGGGGGCGCAGCACCACCCGCAAGCTGCTCGGCATCCCCTTCGAGGGGAACGGGGACAAGGAGCCCGCGATGGTCATCGGTGACGTCAGGGCGCCGGGGCTCGGCCGAGACGTCTGGCACCAGTGGTTCACCTCGGAGGGCGGCGGGATGATGCTCTGCCCGATGCCGGGGACGGACTCCTTCCAGCTGCAGGCCTCACCCGAGCAGGACGAGCACGGCGAGCCTCTGCCGCCGTCCCTGGAGAGCTTCCAGCGGATCTTCGACCGGTGCGCCCGGGTGCCGGGCATCCGGCTGGAGGACCCCACCTGGCTCTCCTCCTGGCGGGTCAACGTCCGCATGGCCACACGGGTACGGGAGGGCCGGGTCCTGCTCGCCGGGGATGCCGCGCACGTGCACCCCATAGCCGGCGGGCTGGGCATGAACACCGGTATCGAGGACGCGGCGGCGCTCGGCCGGGCCCTGGCCGCCGCCCTCGCCGGGCCGGACGCCGATGCGGCGCTCGACGCGTACGAGGCGGAGCGGCTGCCGGTGGCCGCGGGGGTCCTGGCCGACACCGCCGAGCGGTACGAGCGGGTCATGGAAGCCGTCCGGACCCCCGGCCGCGGGACGGAGGTCGGCCTGGACTGACGTGGCGCCGGCCGGCGGTGCCGGCCGCGACCGGCCCGCGCGGCCCGTGGCGGCCCGGGCCGCCAGGGGCCCGGGCAGCGGTCAGGAGGGTGTGGGCACGGCGTCCGAGAGGGAGAGCGTGTGGATGCGGTCCGGGGCCCCGGGCCGCGCGTAGTACCAGCCCTGCGCGGTGTCACACCCGAGGGCACGCAGCTGGGCGGCCTGGGCACCGGTCTCCACCCCCTCGACGGTGACGGCGAGTTCGAGGCTGTGCGCCAGGGCGACGATCCCCTCCACGATCTTGACGTCGACCGGGTTGGCGGGCTGCTGCTGCATCCCCTGGGTGAAGGAGCGGTCGAGCTTCAGGACACTGACGGGCAGCCGCCGCAGGTTGGCCAGGTTCGAGTAGCCGGTGCCGAAGTCGTCGAGGGCGATGTCCACGCCGAGGGCGGCGAGTCGGCGCAGCGGTTCCAGGAGTTCGTCGTCGGCCCCTATCAGGGCCGATTCGGTGACCTCCAGGCACAGCGCGCCCGGAGCGAGGCCGGACTTCTCCAGCACCGCCACGGTGTCGGCGACCAGGCCCGGGTGGTGCAGCTGGGTCGGCGAGAGGTTGACGTTGATCCGCAGGGCCGCGCCGCCGTGCTCGCGCTGCCAGATGCGGGCCTGGCGGACGGCCTCCTCCAGGACCCAGCGGCCGAGCGGCACGATCAGCCCGGTCCGTTCGGCGAGCGGGATGAAGCGGTCCGGACCGAGTACCCCGTACTGCGGGTGCGACCAGCGCACCAGCGCCTCGGCCCCGTGCACGCTGCCGTCGCGCATGTGGACCAGCGGCTGGTACTCGATGAAGAACTCGCCCCGTTCCAGTGCCGCGGGCAGGGCGTTGGTCAGGCCGTGGCGGGTGATCGCGCGGGCGTCGGCCTCGGCGTCGGCGAATTCGAAGCGGTTGCCGCCGGCCGCCTTGGCCCGGTACATCGTGATGTCGGCGCTGCGCAGGACCTCCGCCGGGGTGCGTTCCTTGGCCCGGCCCTCGACGATGCCGATGCTGCCCCGGACCGTCAGCTCCCGGCCCTCCAGCCGGATCGGCGAGGACAGGGCGGTCAGGATCCGCACCGCGAGGTCGGTCACCTTCTCCTCGGTGTCGGAGCCGGTGGTCAGGGCGACGAACTCGTCACCGCCGAGCCGGGCGACCACCTCGCCGGGGCCGGTCGCACAGCTCTGCAGCCGGTCGGCGACCTCCACCAGCAGCCGGTCCCCCGCCGAGTGCCCGAGGCTGTCGTTGACCGCCTTGAAACCGTCGAGGTCGAGGTAGCACAGGCCGTAGCGGTCACCGCCGGCCCCGCCGAGGGCCTTCTCCAGCCGCTCGAAGAACAGCGTCCGGTTGGGCAGGCCGGTCAGGGCGTCATGGGTGGCTTCGTAGCGCAGGCGCAGGTTCAGCAGCCGGCGTTCGGTGGTGTCCTCCATCAGCGCCAGCTGGTACTGCGGCTTCCCGTGGGCGTCGCGCAGCAGCGAGACCGTCAGGTTGGTCCAGAGCACGGTCCCGTCGTGCCGGTAGTACGGCTTCTCCACGCGGTAGCTCTCGCGCTCGCCGCGCACCAGCTCGCCGTACATCCGCCAGACGTGCGGGGTGTCGTCGGGGTGTCCCCACTCGCTGACGTTGCGGCTGCGGACGTGTCCCTCCAGGCCGCCGAACATCTGCAGCAGGGTGTCGTTGACCTCCAGGACGTTCCCGTCGAGGTCGGCGATGCCGATCCCCACGGCCGCGCCCTCGAAGACCGCCCGGAAGCGCTCCTCGCTCGCGTGCAGGGCCTGCTGCGCGTCGGTGCGCGCGGTCAGCGCGGAGCGCGCGATGGCCTCCTGCTCCCTGAGGGTGCGCTCGCGCAGGGCGCGGGCGTATCCCGCCGCGATGCCGTGCTGGAGCCGGGCGCAGCGGGAACGGTACTCCTCGGTTCCCTCCACGCCGGAGCCCTCGGGTCCGTCCGGACCGCAGTAGAGCACCAGGTACGACTCGATCACCCCGAGGGTGCCGGCCAGGGCCTCGGGGTCGGTGCAGTGCACGGCGACGAGTTCCGCGCCCACCTGCTGGGCGACGGAGGCGTCGAAGGGCCGGGCGCGCAGGGCCTCGGTGAGCGTGCGGGTGAGGGGTACGAGGTGCCGTTCGAACTCGGTGCGGGTCAGCGAGGTCGCCGTGACCGGGAAGATCGCCCGGCCCCAGATGGTGGCGAAGCGGGCGATCCGGTCCTCGATGCCGCCGTGCGGGGCCGCCGTGGACCCGGTGACCGGTGCCGCGGCGGGCGCCGCGGCGACTTTCGGCGCGCCCGCCGTCTGTGCCGGAAGTCTCACGCCTTGCGTCCCACGCCGCCGAAGCCCGAGAAGGCGTAGGGGTCTTCCGGTGTCTCGCCGTCCTCGCCGTCCTCGGGCCGGTCCGGCCGCCAGTCGGGCATGGACACGAGGCCCGGTTCCAGCATCTCGAACCCGTCGAAGAAGCCGCTGACCTGTTCGCGGGTACGCATGACGAGGGGGTTGCGCATGTCCCGGTAGACGCTCACGGTGCCGTCGGCGACCTCCTGGGTGAGCGGGATCCCCTCGTACGAGGCGTGCGTGAGGATCAGCAGGCTGCCGGGGGCCAGCGCGTCGCGCAGTTCGGCGACGGCGCCGCACGGGTCGTCCGCGTCCTCCAGGAAGTGCAGGACCGCGACGAGCAGCAGGGCGACCGGGCGGCCGAGGTCGAGCAGCCGGCCGACCTCGGGGGCGGCCAGGATCTCCCGGGGCTTGCGCAGGTCGGCGGCGACGATGCCGCTGCGGTCGTCCCCCTCGAGGACGGCGCGGCTGTGCGCGACGGCCACCGGGTCGTGGTCGACGTAGACGACGCGCGCCTGCGGGCTGGCGGCCTGGGCGATCTCGTGGACGTTGCCGAAGGTGGGGATGCCGGAGCCGATGTCGAGGAACTGCGTGACGCCCTCGGCGACGGCGTGCCGGACGGCACGGCGCATGAATGCCCGGTTGGCCTGCATGATCTTGGGCAGTCCCGGGATGAATTCCATGGCGCGGCGAGCGGTCTGGCGGTCGACCTCGAAATTGTGGGACCCGCCCAGGTAGTAATCATAGATGCGGGACACGCTCGGCACCGATATGTCGATGCCTGGCGGGGCCCAGGCGGGGCGCTCCATCGGGGTCTCCAAGCGTTGGTCCTGCGGTCGGCCGTGTGAGGTCGGACTCCTGTCCGAGCCGAATGTACTGATCATTTCCCAACAGGGCGAGCAAAAGCGGAAATTGGCGATCCGTTCTTCGTCACACACCAAAGCCACCGCCGCGCCGGGCGGCGGAATGACCGATACCGACAAGTCCCTTATGGGAATTGGCCGAGAGTCGATCGTGGTCACCACACTACCGACCCACGAGTGGCTCAAACCTCGCTGGTCGGCAGTCCACCCGTTCAGGCGAACCGGGGCTGAGCCTCGCGTGCCCGGGCGGGCGCGGGCCCATGCTCCCGGGGTGAACAGAGCCTGTGCCAGGCGCCTGCTGGCAGTCCCGGTCCTGCTGTGGGCGGCCTTGTCCGTCACGCCGGCCGTGGCTGATAGCCGCGCCTACGCGACGACCGACTCCGGCGACGGCCCGGCCGCCACGGCGGTGGCCGCGGTGGCCGCGGCGGCCGGCGGCAACGACCGCGGACGAGGCCCGCGTGGCGGACATCACGGTGACGACCAGGGCTCCGACCACGGGAAACGCCACGGAAGCCGGCCCGGCGGGGGCCGTCACGGCCACCCCCACTGCCCACCGCCGCCGCCCCCTCCGCCGTGCCCGCCGAAACCGCCGAAGCCCACGCCTCCTCCCGAGCCGACTCCCCCGCCACCGCCCCCACCCTTGCCCACACCGCCCCCGAAGCCCGCACCGCCGAAACCGCCGCCGCCTCCCGCGCCGGCGCCGAAGCCCGTACCGAAGCCGGTCCGGCCGGCGCCGCCCCCGTCGAAGCCGGCGCCCCCGGCACCCCGCGTGGTCAGGGCTCCCGCACCGCCACCACCAGCACCTCCCGCCCCACCGCCACCACCCGCCCCAGAGGTGAAACCCGTACCGCCGAAACCGGTGGCGCGACCCGCCTATCACGCAGCGGCCCGCAAACCCGTCGAGCACCACATCTCGCCGGTGACTTTCACCTTGATGACCGCCGCTCCCGCGGTGCTCGCGATCGTCGCGCTGCGCCCGCGCTAGCGCTTCTTCCGCCCCACCAGTAACCGATTGGGAGTCATCTTGTCGGAATGGCTCGTCCTGTCCATCGCGATGGCCGCGGCCTGTGCCGTGGTGCTGTCCATCGCCTTCTTCAACCACAGGAGGATCGGCGACGACGACGATCCGAACGAGACCCCGGACGTCATCGAGTACATGACGATGATGATCGGGGTGATCTACGCGATCGTGCTGGGTCTGGCGATCGCAGGCGTCTGGGAGGGCCGCGGGGCCGCCCAGGAGTACGTCCGCCAGGAGGCCCAGGCCCTGCACGAGATCAGCGTCCGCTCCGAGGTCTACCCGGCCGAGGTGCGCAAGAGGATCCGGTCCGATGTCGACGCGTACGTGACCTACGTCGTGGACACCGAGTGGAAGCGGATGGCCGAACACGGCGAGCTCACCGAGCGCGGCGGGGAGCTGCTGGAACGCGTCCGCCGGGACGTCACCGACTACGAGCCGCAGACCGACCACGAGGGGCAGGCCTACCAGCCGCTGGTCGACCAGGTCGCGGTGGTCGACGACGCCCGCAGCGCGCGCGGTTCCAGTGCCGGCGCCACCATGCCGGGGGTGGTGTGGTTCGGACTGATCGTCGGCGCCCTGGTGACCGTGGGTCTGATCTTCACCCTGCAGATCAGGCGGTCGTTCCGCGAGATGCTGCTGGCGGGCCTGTTCAGTGCCCTCATCGCGTTCCTGCTGTTCCTGATCTGGGACTTCGACGCGCCGTTCGGGCGGGGCATCTCCGCCACCGCCGAACCGTTCCTCGCCCAGTTCCCCCACCTGGACCTCGGCGGCTAGGCGGCGGCACATGCGCGCGGGCCGCCCGTAAACCGGGGACGGGCCTTCCGTCCCCGGTTCGGCCCACGGCCATGCCCCATTCGCCCGTTCCTGATCGCGGGTCACCGGACCCCGACCTAGCGTGTCGGACATCGAGGCGCACGACCCCCCACGTGCGGAAAACCGTTCCGCGGCTGCTCCTCGGGGATCCGGAGAATCAACCATGGGTGCGATACGTACCTCCGCCACCGCCCTGCTGAGCGCCGGAGCCACGGGCGCCGTCCTTGCGCTCGGCGTCCTCGGCGCGCCTGCCGCGACCGCTGCCGAGGCCCAGCCCATCACCTCGTTCGGCTTCACCCTCACACCGTCGACCGTCGCCCCCGGGGGGCAGACGGTCCTCGCGGTCAGCCGCTGCAACGCCGCCTACGCCACCGCCTCCTCCGGGGTCTTCGACACCGTGAGCATCGCGCGCGGCCAGACCGTACGGGTCACCGTGGACCGGGACGCCCGGCGCGGAGCCGTCTACTCCGTCTCCTTCACCTGCAACGGGGAGACCGGCTCGGCCGATCTGACGATCGCCGGCGGCACCACGAGACCCACCACGAGTTCCACGCGGACCGGCACCGGCACCGGCACCAACACCGGCACGACCCTCTTCCCGACCCCGTCCTCCGCCCTCGGTGTCCGCGGCGGTCTGGGCGGCAGTGTGGCCGGAATGGATCCGCTGGAGCTGGGCGCGGGGGCCGGCCTGTTCCTCGCCGCCGCGGGCGGCACCGTGTTCGCCCTGCGCCGCAGGGGGTCCGGCCGTAGCCACTGACCCCCGCCGGACCTCCCCCGCTACCGCCGATCGCCCCGAGTCCTGATCAGGACTCGGGGCGATCGGCGGTAGCGGGGGATCCGCGTCCGGGGCGACCGGTCAGACCCGGCTGCTGAGCGGACGGCGACGGCGCACCACGTGGGCGCCGGCGCCGATGGCCGCGGCACCGACGAGGCCCGCGCCGATGACGGTCTCGGCGGTGGACGGGCCGAAGGATCCGCCGATGCCGCCCTGCGAGGGGTTGCCCTCAAGGATCGTGAAGCGGTGGGTGGCGATGAGGTTGCTGTCGTTGCACTTGACCGACAGCGTGTGGTGGCCCGGTGAGGCGTGGTTGAAGACCCGGACGGTCGCGAAACCGATCGAGCCCGCGGACAGGTTGGCCGGGGGAAAGTTTCCGGGCGAGGAGACGGTACCGCCGTGACCGCAGCCCGCCGCGCTCACCTGCATCGTGGAACCCTGGTGCACGGAGTACGGGTTGACGGAGATGTTGCTGGGGCCGTTCCCACCCCCGTTCCCACCCCGGCCCCCGGGATCCTGGTTCGCGGCGGCGAATGGGGTACTGAGGCCGATCGCGGCGCAGGCCGCCGCCGCCACGGTAAGAGCGCGCAAGACACGCATGGTGGAACCTCCAGCGGGAAGCGCCCCGGAGCGTCGGCCCCGGATGATCGACGAGAACGCCTCCCACGTCGAACCCTCAGGTCGGCCCGCAATCTCCGCATTTCCGGCTTTGGGCCGCCCGGTTGAGCGACACGCCGAAGCGCGGACGACGCGGCTGACGGATCCGCAGGTCACGACCCGTCAGGCATTTATGTGACGATTACCTGGATGGGCGCACCCCTTCCGGCCCCCTCCGGGTGGCGGCCACCCGTTCGCCCTTCCCCCCTCGCCGTCCTGCCGACTCAGCCTTAGCGTGCGTGAAGTAGGGCGTACAGGGGCGGGACAGGAACGCGGGTCGGGACCCCCGCGTCGGGAAGGGAGAACGATGGGCGACGACGAGACCGGGCAGAAACGCAGACGCTCACCGTGGGGCGCACTCGCCCTGGTCATGCTCACCGGCCTCGCCATGGTGCGAAACGGTGTGAACGTCGGCGACGGGCCGCCGCAGCCCACCGCGGCCTCGGCCGTCGCGGTGACGGCCGACCAGCTGCCTGCGGATCCACCCACGCCCCCGGCGGACATGGAGGTGCTGGAGCACTCGTCGGTCCAGCGCATCCGGATTCCCACGATCAACGTGGACGCGCCGGTGATGACCGTCGGGCTGGACGCGGAGGGCTGGATCGACGCGCCGCCCCCGCAGGACCGCAATCTCGCCGGCTGGTACCTCAACGGCATCTCGCCGGGCCAGCGGGGCTCGGCGGTGATCGTGGGTCACGTGGACAACGCGCAGGGCCCCGCGGTCTTCTACGGGCTCGGCTCGGTGAAGCCGGGCAACCACATCGAGGTGGAGCGGTACGACGGCCGCACGGCGGTGTTCGAGGTCTACGGCGTGGAGGTGTTCTCCAAGCAGGCCTTCCCCGGCGCCCGGGTGTACGGGGACACCGGGCACCCGGAACTCCGGGTGATCACCTGCGGCGGCGGGTACTCGAAGGCCCGCGGCTACGACGGCAACGTGGTCGTCTTCGCCCGCATGGTGCGGACCCGCTGAGCCCGGGAGCATCCGCCGCGGCGGTTCCCGGTCCAGCGGGGCTTTCGAGCGGGGCGGTTCAGCGGGGCGGCAGCACCGGGAGCGTCATCCGGTGTCCCTGTGCGAGCAGTCGGGGCAGGTACGAGGAGATCGCCTGGACGCTCTGCGACCGGTTGCCGCCGGCGTCGTGCGAGAGGACGATCACGCCGGGGGCCGCACCGTCCAGGACCCGGGAGATGATCGTCGGGGTGCCCGGCTCCTTCCAGTCCAGGGTGTCCACGGTCCATGCGAGCGGCTCCATGCCCCACTCGGCCCCGATCTCGAAGGCGGCCCGGTTCCACGCCCCGTAGGGGGCCCGGAACCACAGCGGCGCCTCGCCGACTGCCTGCTGTACGACCTCGCTCGTGCGGCCGATCTCGGAGGCGAGGGCGGGCCGGCTGAGCTGGGGGATGAGCGGGTGGGTCCAGGTGTGGTTGCCGATGACGTGGCCCTCGTCGACCATCCGGCGCAGCAGGTCCCGGTTCTCGGTGGCCATCTCCCCGCAGACGAAGAACATGGCGCGCACACCGTACCGGGCGAGGGTGTCGAGGATGGCGGGGGTGTAGCGGGGGTCCGGGCCGTCGTCGAAGGTGAGCACCATGCCGCCCGACGCGGAGGTGCCGGCGGGGAGTTCCAGGATGGGCCGGGTCCGTACGGCGGGCTTCACGACGGCCGGGCGCGCCGGCGCGCCGGCGGTCATCGGCCGCAGCCGGTACGACTTCTCGGGCAGCGCCCGCGCCCGCAGCCCCGGCGCGCCCGCCGCGGGGGGCGCCCCCGGACCGGCCGGGGCCCCGGACCCGCCCGGTCCCGGCGCCGGGGTACCGGTACCGCTCTCACCCTTCATGCTGAGCAGTCCCGAGGCGGCGGCGACTCCGAGGAAGACGGCGGTACGCAGGACCGTGCGCCGCCCTACTGTCGGCTCGTCATTTTTCATTATTACTACGTATCAACGACATCGCCGAAGTTGTCGAGAGGCACGGACGCGCCCCCTCCCCCTCACCCGGTCGGCGTATTGCGGCTGTGCCCGGTCAGCCGCGGCGGACCAGGGGGAAGGGAAGGGTCTCGCGGATCGTCAGGCCCGTGAGGAACATGACGAGCCGGTCCACGCCGATGCCGAGGCCGCCCGTGGGCGGCATCGCGTACTCCAGGGCGTCCAGGAAGTCGTTGTCCAGTTCCATCGCCTCGGGGTCGCCGCCCGCCGCGAGCAGGGACTGGGCGGTGAGGCGGCGGCGCTGTTCCACCGGGTCGGTCAGCTCCGAGTAGGCGGTGCCCAGTTCGGTGCCGAAGGCGACCAGGTCCCAGCGCTCGGCGAGCCGGGGGTCCCGGCGGTGCTGCCGGGTGAGCGGGGAGACGTCCGTGGGGAAGTCCTTGTAGAAGGTGGGCAGCTTGGTGCGCTCCTCGACGAGGCGCTCGTACATCTCCAGCACCACGTCGCCGCGGGTGTCCTCGGGGGCGTGCGGGACGGACGCCCGGTCGCACAGCCTGCGCAGCACCGCCTCCTCGGTGTCGGCGTCGACCTCCTCGCCGAGGGCCTCGCTGATGGCTCCGTACATGGTCTTGACCGGCCAGGTCCCGGAGATGTCGTGGACGACGAGCTTCCCGTCCGGGCCCGCCTTGTGGGCGATCGGCGACCCGAAGGCGGCGGTCGCGGCCCCCTGGATCAGTTCGCGGGTGAGGTCGAGCATCACGTCGTAGTCGGCGAAGGCCTGGTAGGCCTCCAGCATCGTGAACTCGGGGTTGTGCTTGTAGGAGACACCCTCGTTGCGGAAGGTGCGGCCCATCTCGAAGACCTTCTCCATGCCGCCGACGCACAGCCGCTTGAGGTAGAGCTCGGGCGCGATGCGCAGGTACAGGTCGAGGTCGTAGGCGTTGATGTGGGTGCGGAAGGGCCGGGCGTTGGCGCCGCCGTGGATCTGCTGGAGCATCGGGGTCTCGACCTCCAGGTAGCCGCGGTCGAGGAGCCCCTGGCGCAGGGCCTGCACCGCGCTGGAGCGGGCCCGTACGACGTCCCGGGCCTCGGGGCTGGCGACCAGGTCGAGGTAGCGGCGACGGACCCGGGCCTCGGGGTCGGCGAGGCCCTTGCGCTTGTCGGGGAGGGGGCGCAGGCACTTGCCGGTGAGCTGCCAGGAGCGGACCACAAGGGACGGTTCGCCCGCCTTGCTGGCTCCGGTCTCGCCGCTCACGAGCACGTGGTCGCCGAAGTCGACCTGAGAGGTGAAGGAGTCCAGTACGTCGGCCCCTGCCTCGTCGCGGGTGAGCATCAGCTGGATGTCGCCGGACCAGTCGCGCAGGACGGCGAAGACCACACCGCCGAGGTCGCGTACGAGCATCACGCGCCCGGCGAGGGTGGCCTGTTCACCGGTTCGGGCGCCGGGCGGCAGCACCGGATGGCCGGGGGAACCCCGGTGGGTGGCCTTCAGCTCCGCGACGGTGTGGGTGCGCGCGGGGATGCCCACCGGGTAGGGGTCGGTGCCGGCCGCCCGGATGCGGTCCAGCTTCGCGTGGCGGACGCGGACCTGCTCGGGCAGCCGCTCGGCCGGGACTCCCGGCGCCTCCTGCGTGACGGCGTCCAGGCCGAGGGATTCGATGGAGGGCAGTCCCTCGGTGGTGGTGGGGGCGACGAGGCCCTTGGGGTGGCCGTTGCCCCACAGGGTGCGCAGGCTCGGTACGGAGACGAAGCCCTCGGCGATACCGGAGGCGAGGCTGACCCGGGCGAGCGAGCCGGCGTCCTGGTAGCAGAGGAAGCGCGGGTACCACTCGGGGCCGTACTTGACGTTCGAGCGGTACAGCGCCTCCAGCTGCCACCAGCGGGAGAAGAAGAGCAGCAGCCTGCGCCACAGTTTGAGGACGGGGCCGGCGCCGATCCGGCCGCCCTCCTCGAAGGCGGAGCGGAAGACGGCGAAGTTGAGGGAGATCCGGTGCACGCCGAGGCCGGGAGCGGCGGCGCAGAGCTGGGCGACCATGAACTCCATGACCCCGTTGGGGGCGGTGCGGTCGCGGCGCATCAGGTCGAGGGAGATGCCGTCCTTGCCCCAGGGGACGAAGGAGAGCAGGGCGATCAGTGCGCCCTTGCCGTCGAAGGCCTCGACCAGCAGACAGTCCCCGTCGGCGGGGTCGCCGAGCCGGTCCAGGGCCATGGAGAAGCCGCGCTCGGTCTCGGTGTCGCGCCATTTGTCGGCGCTTTCCACGATCATCCTCATCTCGTCCTCGGAGAGGGCGGAGTGGCGGCGGATGACGGTGGTGGCCCCGGTGCGCCGGACCCGGTTGACGGCCTGGCGGGTGACGCGCATCTCGCGGCCGTCGAGGTCGAAGTGGGCGACGTGCAGGATGGCCTCGTCGCCGAGCTGCAGTGCGCCGAGCCCGGAGCGCCCGTAGGCGGTGGCGCCGTCCTCGGAGGCACCCATGACGGCGGGCTGCCAGCCGTAGCGCCGGGCCACGGCCAGCCAGGCGTCGATGGCGGCGGTCCAGGAGGCGGGGTCGCCGACCGGGTCGCCGCTGGCGAGGCAGACGCCGGCCTCGACGCGGTAGGTGACGCCGGCCTTGCCGTTGGGGGCGAAGACGACGGCCTTGTCGCGCCGGGTGGCGAAGTAGCCGAGGGAGTCGTTGCGGCCGTAGGCGCCGAGGAGGGCGCGGATCCGGGGCTCCTCGTCGCCGTGCAGGGCGGCGGTCAGGCGCTGGGAGCGGAAGAGCGTCATGGCCGCGTTCAGCAGGGCGACGGCGCCGAAGAGGCCGAGCAGGAAGGACAGCGGACGAGGCGGGTGGCCGTCGAACTCCCGGGCCGAGAAGAGACCGCCGAAAACCTCCTTGGCGGCCCAGTCCAGCCACTGGCCCCTGGGCAGCGAACCGGGGAAGAGGGCGACGAGCGCCCAGCCCGCGAGTACGGCGGCGAGCAGGCCGAGGCCGAGCACGAACAGGGCGTGCCACAGTGCCCCGGGCCGGGAGGCGGCGTAGAACTCGTCGCGGGCGGCGATCAGCACGGCCATCGCGGCGACGGCGACGACCATGGAGGAGATGCCGACCCCGTACTCGCCGACGGCCATCTCCAGCACGTCGTCGACGATCAGCAGGGCCAGATAGGTGATGACGATCCACCAGGCGACCTTCTTGCGGGTGCCGAGGGCCGCGGCGAGGAGGAAGAGGAAGACGGCGTAGGCGAGGTTCGCGCTGACCGGTACGACGATCAGGTCGAGGAACCGCACGATGGGGCGCAGGAGCCGCCGCAGTGTGGGGGAGAGCGCGAGCAGGGCGCACAGCAGGCCGAGCGCTCCGAAGAACGCGCCGAACCCGTCGGGCACCCGGTTCAGGAAACGGTTCCGGGTTCCGTGCTTCTCCTCCACGGTGGCACTCATGGTTCGCACTGTAGGGAGGGAGGGGCCGGGGCGCGCGCCGAGCGGAACGGGTCGCCCGGGTGCACGCGCGGCCCTGCCCCGGGCACCGGCCGGGGCACGGCCTATCCTCGGCAGGGTGACGGAGCACGTGAACACGGGATTCGAACGCGGCACCGACGGCCCGAAGGTGATCCTGGCCGGGGTGGACGGTTCGGAGTCCTCGCTGCGGGCCGCGGCCTACGCGGCGGGGCTGGCCCGGCGGCAGAACGCCCTGCTGGCGCTGGTGTACGTCCAGCCGGTGATCCCGGCCGGGGCGGCGCTGGGCGCGCCGGTGGCGGACACCACCGGGGAGATCGCGGAGGGCCTGGTCGCCGAGATCCGCGCGTCGGCGGAGCGGCTCAAGGGCATCTACGAGGTGCGCTGGCAGTTCCACACCTTCCGCGGCGACCCGTACGCCGGCCTGGTGAGCGCGGCGGACGAGCTGATGGCGGACGCGGTCGTGGTCGGCGCCTCCGAGCAGGCGGGCCACCGGATCGTGGGGTCGGTGGCGATTCGCCTGGTCAAGGCGGGCCGCTGGCCCGTCACCGTGGTTCCGTAGCGACTCCGTAGCTACCCGGTCCGCCCGGTCCGCCCGGTCCGCCCGGTCCGCCTGCTCTACCAGCCCATGGTCAGGCCGTCCTTCGCGGCGCCGCGGCTGAGGACGGCCTCGCTGATGGCGTCGCGGGCGCGCTCGTAGTCCTCGCGGCCGGGGTCCTTGGCGAGGGCGTCGGCGAGGTGGACGACCCGGCCCGCGGACAGGTCCATCATCTGCGGCACGAACTCGGCCTTGGTGACCTGCCAGCGCTGCCCGGCCGCGGCCGGCGGGGCGAAGGTGAACCGGCCGATCGAGCCGTAGTTGCCCCGCATGTCGCGGGCGCCCGTGTGGTTGAACATCTCGCCCGCGACCTGGTCTCCCATGCCGTAGACGATCCAGGTCCCGTTGACCTTCTCGTAGGGTTGCGGCACGTGCGCGTGCGTTCCGATGATTGCGTCGATGTCGGGGCGGCCGCCGGTCTGCGAGGCGGTCAGGGCTCTGCCGAGCGAGAGCTGGGTGTCGTCCGGTTCGGTCTCCCACTCCGTGCCCCAGTGCACGCTCACCAGCACCACGTCCGCGCCCGCCTTCCGGGCCGCCCGCGCATCCGCGATGATCTTGTCCTGCTTCATCAGGTTGACCGCCCACGGCTGGCCCTCGGGCAGCGGGTAGCCGTTGGTGTCGTAGGTGTACGCGAGGTGGGCCACCTTGGCGGAGCCCGCCTTGTACATGGTCACGGTCGCGGCCTCGGCGGCCGTGCGGGCCGAACCGGCGTGCTTCAGACCGACCTTGTCGAAGCGGTCCAGTGTGCGGCGCAGTCCCGCGGCCCCGTCGTCGAGGGTGTGGTTCGAGGCCGTGGAGCAGCCGTCGTACCCGGCGTCCTTCAGCCCGTCGGCGACCTCGGGCGGCGACGTGAAGGCCGGATAGCCGGAGAAGGGCCCGCCCTCCTCCCCGTAGACGGTCTCCATGTGGCAGAGGGCGAGGCCGGCCGCGGAGACCACGGGCTTGACCCCGGAGAACATGGGCCTGAAGTCGTACCCGTCGCCGTCGGCGTCGTTCGCCGCACGCTGGATGACGGAGGTGTGCGGCAGTACGTCGCCGCTCGCGACCAGGGTGAAACCCTCGGCGGCGGACGATCCGGCGGCGCTGGAGGGGGCCGGCGGTCCGCCGGAGTCCCCGAGTCGGGCCGGTGCGGGGCTTCCGGTGGCCGAACATCCGGCGGCGGCGGACAGCAGCACGGCCGACAGGAGGGCGAGCACGTGCGGGCGGATTCGCGGCTTCATGCGCCTGCTCCCATTTATACGATTATCTGACATGTGATCACATGTAATCCATATAACTACACGCCGTAAGTCAAGGAACGGATCCGCACCGCGGGCACACGCCCACCCGGACGGCGGACACGGACGAGTGCGGGTGCCTGCCGTTCGCCGCGCCGTTCGACCGTTCACCGACCCGCAGGGCCGCCCGGCGGACGACCGGGGTGCTTGGGCGCAACGCCCGGGCCGGACGGTTCCGGGTCGGCTCCGTGCAGGTCAGGGTGGACGGGTCGCCACCTCCGCGGCCCCCCGCGCATCCCGGAAGGAGCCCCTCGTGCCGCTCTCCCCCACCCTCCCCCGTACGGATCCCGAGGCACTCGCCGTGCTCCAGCGCGACCACGGGCGGGCCCTCTTCGGATTCCTGGTCGGCCTCACGGCAGGAGACGCCCAGCGCGCGGAGGACCTTGTGCAGGAGACCCTCGTACGGCTCTGGCAGCACCCGGAGGCCCTGTCCAGCGGGCACGAATCCATGCGGCCCTGGCTGTTCACGGTGGCCCGGCGGCTCGCGATCGACGCCCGGCGGGCCCGGCTGTCACGGCCCCTGGAGGTGGATCCGGAAGGGCTGGAACACGCACCCGAGCCCCAGGACGCGGTGGCCGGATCGGTCACGGCGATCGACGTCCGGCGGGCCGTGGGATCCCTGGGGCCCGAGCACCGCGAGGTCCTGATGCAGGTCTACTTCCGCGACCGCTCGGTGGCCGAGGCGGCCGCCGAGCTCGGCATCCCGGCCGGAACCGTCAAGTCCCGCACGTACTACGCGCTTCGGGCCCTGAGGAAGGACCTCCAGGGGTACGGGTACGGCCTCGGCGCCTGAGCCGGAGGCGCGGCGAGGGGTCGGGTAACGCCGTGAATGGATGCGGATCGGACATAAAACGCGCCGATTTCGGCATCAGAGCGTGCAAGTTGAGTAAACATCCCCCGCTCCGAGAGCCGCTCGGTGAAGGCTCAGGACCGACGACGGGACGCTCGAAGCGCGGGAGAAGGTGGAACGGTGCAGCCCGAGGGTAGTAACGGCACCAGTGACGGCGGGCTCGCGGTGCCCATGGCCTGGCTGTACGCCGAGTACATCGCCGACGAACTGCTGCGTACGGGCCGGCTCATCCCGGTCAGCACCCTGGAGTTCAGGGCCGGACGGGACACGCTCGCCCTGACGATCTACCTCTCGGACGCGGCCGGCGAGCTCTCCGGCATCCGGGTGGTCTCGCAGCTCGACGAGTGGCTGTCCCTCACGGCGTACGGGCACCCGTGGCGCGACTGGGTGCACACCCGGTTCCTCGCGCTCGGCGAGGAGGCCCGGGAGCGCGGCGACGGCGGGGACCCCGACCTGGAACTGGCCCGGGCGGCGTGGCGCTGGCTGGACAGCACCGAGCTGTTCGCCACCAACCTCGACCCCGGACGGCCCGACCACACCGACATCCCGCCGGGACTGGACGAGAACGCGCGGGTGTGGACCCCGGCCTGGCAACTGGGTCTGCCGCTCGGACACTTGGCGATGCACCTGTTCTGACCGGGCCACGAGCACAGGCACAGGACGCTGAACTCATATGATCAGCGCACTCCTTACCTGGCTTGAAAGGCGCTCATCAGTTCCATGGACAGCAAAGCGATCGAGCACGCGCGGCGGGTGGCGGCGCGGGTGACGGCCGACGCCGATGGCGATGGCTGGAAGGAACACCACTGGGCCGTGGCCCGCTTCCTGTCCGGTTCCCGGACGGCCGTCGAGGAGGAGCGCTGGCGAAAGCAGCTGCACGACTGGAGGGAGCGGATCGTCGCCTCCCTCGCGGCGGACGCCTACGCCGCGGTCGCCGAATCCCAGGACCTCCTCCTGGACTGGCTCCTGACGGAACTCCGGCGCGGCGAAGACGCCCTGGGCTCGCTGCTGGCGCTGTATCCCCTGCCCGGGCCGGAGCGGGAACCGCTCTCCGTCTCCGCCACGCCCGCATCGGAGGTCACCGGCGACGGCCCCGAGTTCTACTTCGCCGACGTCTTCACCTTCGTCACCGACTACCTCGCGGTCATGATCCGCCGTCCCCTCGACGGTACGTCCGCGACCTGGTGTCCGCACTGGTGGGAGCACCCCGAAGCGGGGGCCCGGCTGTCCGCGCTCTGGCTGGCCTGGGAGCACCTGCGCCACGACGCGGCCCTCGGCATGACCACCTGGTGGATCCAGCACGCCGATCCGCACCTGCGGGTCCTGATGGACCCCCGGCAGGGCCCGTTCGCCGCGTGTTCGCCCGAGGGGCACGCGCAGGAACCGCTCGGCCCGCTCCCGGTGGACCCGTACGAACCGACGTAGGCGGCCCGGGACCCCACGACACCGGGCCGTGTCCGGCCTACCCCCGGTCGGCCGGGTCCATCACCAGGCCGGTGAAATCCGCCTCGTTGCGCTCCGCCCGGGTGATGTACCACCGGGCGATGAGCCACATGACCGGATACACGAGCAGGCCGAGCGCCACCCAGACCAGTGGCCCCGACGCGTCGCCCGACAGCGCGAACACCAGGGGCAGGGTTCCGATCAGCGACACCAGCGCCGCCAATGCCCCGAGTGCCGCGCGCAGTTGGCTGCGCATGAGGGCCCGGACGTAGGTGGCCCCGAGGGTGGTCTGCTCGGAGATCTCGGACCGGGCGGGGGTGTGCGCGGGCGGGCGGCGGCGGGCGCCCCGGGGGATCCCGGTGACGGTCTCGCGCCGGGGCGGCGACTGCTGCTGCTCCTCGGGCATGGCGTCGCAGTCTACGCGGCGACCGGCTACTTGAGCAGGCGCGAGAGCCTTCGGTCGGCGAGCGGCTTCCCACCGGTCTGGCAGGTGGGGCAGTACTCCAGCGAGGAGTCGGCGAAGGACACCGAGCGCACGGTGTCCCCGCACACCGGGCACGGCTCACCGGCCCGGCCGTGCACCCGCAGGCCGCTCTTCTTCTCGGCCTTGAGTCGTCCCGCGGCCACCCCGTGGGCCCGGCCGACGGCCTCGCCCAAGGTGCTCCGCACGGCTTCGTAAAGCTGGGTGAGCTGCTCCTCGGTGAAGGAGGAGGCGAGTTTGAACGGCGAGACCCCGGCCGCGTGCAGGATCTCGTCGCTGTAGGCGTTGCCGATGCCCGCGATCACGCTCTGGTCCCGCAGCACGCCCTTGATCTGGCGCCGCTCCCCCGCGAGCAGCGCGGCGAAGGCGTCCCGGTCGAAGGCCTCGGCGAGCGGATCGGGACCGAGGCGGGCGATGCCGGGAACCTCCTGCGGGTCGTGGACCACGTACACGGCGAGGCGCTTCTGGGTGCCGGCCTCGGTGAGGTCGAAGCCGCCCTCGCCGACGAGCCGGACGCGCAGTGCGAGCGGCCCCTTGCCGGGGCGCGGCGGCTGCGCGGGCAGGGTGTCCTGCCAGCGCAGCCAGCCGGCCCGGGCCAGGTGCGTGACGAGGTGGAGCTCCCCGACCGGCAGGGCCAGGAACTTGCCGAACCGGGCCGGGGTGCCGGCCTGCTGCCCTTCGAGGGCGGTCAGCGGCGGGTCGTAGGTCTTGAGCACGCTCACCGCGAGCGGGAGGACACGCTCGACCACCCGCCCGGTGAGGTGCTCGTCGAGATACTCCCGCAGGGCCTCGACCTCGGGCAGCTCCGGCATGGTCCCAGCCTGCCTCCGCCTCAGGCGAAGCGCGAGCTGGGCACCGGGCCGGGCGAGGCGACGCGGTCGCGGGGCGCCGTGAGCCAGCCGTCGCGGACGGCGGTCACGAAGGCCCGGAAGGCCTCGTCCGGGTCGGGCGGGGTCGCTCCGTCGCCCTCGTCCGGGTCGGCGGCGGCCCGCGCGATGTCCCGGGCGATCTCCTCCTCGGGACGCCGGTCGTCCTTCCACGGCGGGGCGACGAACTCACACAGCAGCGTGCTGAAGTCCGCGCTCACCGCGGGCGGATCGGTCCAGCAGGTGGCGTGCTCGGACAGGATCTGACCGTCGGTGCGCGTGTGCAGGGTGCGCAGCAGGTCCGGGTCGGTCGCGTTCAGGTCGTAGGCGACGACGAGGGTGTCCGTACGCGCCGGGTCGTACGGTACGGCGGGCAGCCCCAGCACCTGTGCGGCGGCGAGCCCGAGGATCCGGTCGGACCGGCCGGGCAGCAGCGAGACCGTGGCGGGGCGGCGCCCGGCGGCCTCCAGGGCGAGCGCCAGGCGGGTCAGGCCGTGGCGGCACGTCTCGTAAGTGTCCCCGAGATAGGCGAAGCGGCCGGTCATCCCGGCGTCCCAGCCGTACGGGGAGAGGGTGCCCAGCAGTCCGCCGGTCAGGCCGTAGTGCCAGCCGCGCAGGTCGGCGCCGCCGAGCGGATCGGCATGGCCGGCCTCGCGCTGGGCCCGGCGGGCCCGGTCGGTGCGGTGCAGCCGGTGCGTCTGGCGGTGGTGGGCACCGGCCCACTGCGGGTCCTCGGGCGCGGGGAGGGCGCCGCCGATGCGCGCGGCGGTGTCCAGGTCCCCGGCCAGCAGGGTGTGGTGCACCAGGAGGTAGGTCTCGGGCCAGGCGGGCAGTCCTCGGCCCCGGCCGGAGAGCAGGGCGACGGCTTCGGTGTGCCGGTGCTCGTCCTCCAGGGCGGACACCAGCTCGGCGAGGAGCGGCCGCGAGTCGGGGAGCAGCCGGAGTGCCTCGCGCAGGGGGGCGACGGCGAGGAAGGCTATGCCGTGCTCGACGCAGGCGTAGCCGAAGTCGTAGAGGGCCTGGGGCTCGCCGGGCCGCTTGGCGGCGGCCTTCGCGGCGCCGGCCAGGTCCTTGAACCCGGCTGCTTCGGCCAACGCCCTTGCCGCCTTGGCGAGTTCGGAGATCGGTGCCGTCTCGGCGTGCGGGCGAAGGGACCGCACCGCTCCGGGCAGGTCGTCCTTCTTCAGGAACCGGCGTACTTCATCCATGGTGTTGGTCATCGCCCCCGATCCTCACGGAGCCGCGCCCCGCCCGCAACGGACTTTCCCGGGCGCAGGCCCTGCCACGGGGCCCCGCTCTCGCCGGCTTCCCGGGTGGGCCTCAGCCCATCACGAACTCGCACCAGACGCACTTGCCGCCGCCCCGCGGCTCCACGCCCCAGACGTCCGCCAGGCGGTCCACCAGCATCAGGCCCCGTCCCGAGACGCCCGACTCCCCCGCCTCGCGGCGGCGCGGCAGCGCGCTGGAGCGGTCCTCCACCTCCACCCTCAGTCGGCGCTGGGGGCCCGCCAGGACGCGCAGGGTGACGATCGCCGGGCCGTCCGTGTGCATCAGGGCGTTCACGATCAGCTCGTCCGCGACGAGTTCGATCTCGTCGGCCCGTTCCCGGGCGCCCCACGAGCGGACCGCCGCCCCGATCATGTGCCGGGCCGCCACCAGGGCCTCCGGGTCTCCCGGGGCCACGTGCTGCTGGAGGCGTCCGCCGCCCTCCTGGGCGGCCACCACGTTGCGGTGCAGCAGGAGCAGTGCCATGTCGTCGTCCCCGCCCCGTTCGTCGACGATCTCGCACAGCAGGTCCGCCAGGTGCTGGAGGTCCGCCGGTCCGCGGCGGATGTGGGCGGTCAGGAGCTGGATCCCGTCGTCGAGGTCGGCGCCGGGCTGTTCCACCAGGCCGTCGGTGCACAGCAGGATCGTCTCCCCCGGGTCCAGCTCCACCGTGGTCACCGGGTACTCCAGGCGGCCGAACTCCGCCGAGAGGCCGAGCGGCATCCCGCCCGCCACCGGAAGCCGGTTGCAGTCCCCGTCGCGGGTGCGCAGCAGCGGGTCTATGTGGCCCGCGCGGACCACCTGGAGGACGCCCGTCGAGAGGTCGGCCTCGACGTACGTGCAGGTCGCGAACCGGTCGGTGTCCAGCTCGTGCAGGAAGACGGAGGCCCGGGCCATGACCGTGCCGGGCGAGTGCCCCTCGGCGGCGTAGGCGCGCAGCACGATCCGCAGCTGGCCCATGACGGCCGCGGCGTGCGTGTCGTGGCCCTGGACGTCGCCGATGACGGCGCCGACCCGGCCCCCGGGCAGCGGGATGACGTCGTACCAGTCGCCGCCGATGTCCTGGCCCATCCGGGCGGAGCGGTAGCGTACGGCGATCTCGCCGCCGGCCACCGACGGTATCCGCCGCGGCAGCATGGCCTGCTGGAGGCCCTCGGCCAGGTCGTGCTCCTGCTCCAGCAGCATGGCCCGCTGGAGGCTCTGCGCGATGCTGCTGCCCAGGGCGACGAGCAGGTTGCGCTCCTCCTGGGTGAACCCGTCCTTGTCCTGGTAGAGGAGTCCGATCGCGCCGATCGGGCGGGCCTGGGCGATGAGCGGCAGGTAGGCGGCGGCCGAGATCCGCATGTACGAGATCTTCGCCCAGAGCCCGGGGTAGTCCCGGGCGAATTCCTGCGCCGAGTCGAGGAAGCGCGGCTCCAGCGAGCGGACGACCTCGCTCATCGGGTACTGCTCGTCGACGCGCGTGTAGCGGGTGCCGGGCACGAAGCTGTCCTCCGGGCCCTCGGCGACCAGGTGGATGCGGCCCGCTTCGACGAGGCCCATCACCATGCCCATCGAGCCGAGTCGTTCCAGGCCGTGGGCGTCGCCGATGACGTCGATGACGTCCTGCACGGTCCGGGCGTGCGCGAGGGCGGCGGTGGTGGACTCGACCACCGACGTCTGGCGGCGCCGCTCCTCGTCCAGGCCGAGCCGCTCCGCCGAGTGGCTGAGCTCGTCGGTGGCGTCCCGGACGATGCCGATGATCCGGTACGGGCGGCCGTCCTGGCCGCGCATGACGCGGCCCTGGGTGTGCGTCCAGCGCAGCCGCCCGTCGTGGCAGCGGATCCGGAAGTAGGCACCGTAGCTGTCCTCGCCGCTCTTGAGGGCGGAGGACACGAGGGCGTCGAGCCGGGTCCCTTCGGTGGCGGGGACGCGCGGGTTGAGCGACTCGGGCCGTCCGTCGTACTCGTCGGGAGTCGTGTCGAAAACGTCCAGGGCGGCTTCGTCCATGTGCATGAGACCGGTGACCAGGTCCCAGTCGAAACTGCCCATGCGGTTCAGCGAGAGCGACCGGTCCGGGTGTGCGGGCCAGTCGTCCGGCAGCGATACGGTGGTCGGCACCGATCCACCATGACACACGGGCCGGTCAGGCGCTCTCCAGCGGAGGGGCCTCGACCGGGGGCTGCGGCTGCGGGTCCGCGTCCGGGACCGCGAAGGGGTCGGACGGGCTGTAAGGGGCGTAGGGGTCGGACGGGATGTCCGGGTTGAACGGGTCGACGGGGTCGGCGGGCAGCGGGGCCGTTCCGCCGGGGTCCAGCGGCGGCAGGTCGGCCGGGAACTCCGGGCGATGGGCGGACGGCGGCAGCTGCGGCTGCTCCGGTTCCAGCGGCCGGGTGGACGGGTTCGACGGCGCGGCCGGGTTCTGCGGCGGGTTCCCGCCGGGTGCGCTCTGCGAGGCCTGCGAGTCCTGCGCGCAGTCCGCCGCTCCGGGCTGCGGCGCCGCCGCCGGAGCGTTCGGCGAGGCGGGTGAGGCCGGTGCGGCCTGGCTCGGCGGGCAGGGGTCGCCGGACGCGGATCCGGACGGGGTGACCGGCCCGTCCGGGATGCCGGCGGACGGGTCGTACGGGGGCAGCGCCTTCGGCGTCCGGTCCTGGGCGCCGTCGTCGCCCCGCTTGCGCTCGATCCAGGTGTTGTCGGCGATGTTGACGATCACCAGGCTGTTGATCACGTGGGTGGTGGGTTCGATGACGACGACCTGGTTGGCCTGGTAACCGCTCCACGGGTCGCCCTTGTGCACGGGAGATCCCTTGGCCGTGCGCGGGGAGGCCAGCGGGTTTCCGCAGCCGCAGCGGACCCGGGGCATGCCGTGCTCGTCCACGAGGACGGCGGTGCCGGCCTGGAGGACGGACTGGAAGGCGTCGGCCGCGCCGTCGCGGAAGGCGTGGTTGGTGACCCGGGTGTCGGCTCGCAGGACGACGGGCGTCAGGCCGCGCAGGAACTCGGGGATCTTCTCCTGTTCGATGTCGATCGCGTCGGCGAAGGCACGGGCCTTGCCCTCGTCGTCCGTCAGGAAGCGGACCTGCTGTTCCACGTCGCAGCTGCCGAGCCGCTGGGTTCCTCCGTACAGGCCGGGGGTGGCCGCGTTGACGGTGCGGATGCCCTGGCCGGTCGGGTTGGGCAGCGGGGGCTGCACGGGGGCGGACTCGGCGGTGGCCGAGGAGGCGGTGAAGGGGTTCGGGCCGGCGGACGCCACGGGCTGGAGGTAGACCTCCTGGCTCTCGGCCCCGGGCGCGCCCTTGGGCTCCTGCGGGCTGCCGCAGGCCGCGGCGAGGAGGCCGAGGAGGGCGAAGAGGGCGGCTCCGGCGGGTGCATGACGACGCGATGCCTGACGCGGTGTCGGAAGTGACGGACCGTTCACTTGAATCTCCCTTTCGCCCCGGTTGCTCCCTCTTGTCTGCCGCATCCACGCAGGAGTCGCAACCGGAGCACATCTTGAACATGTTCAAGGAACGGCGTAGGCTCCACACCGTGAGTTGAACGCGTTCAAGGCGTTCGGCCGCGTTTTCGGGGGAGTCCAGGGTGACGGTACTGGTGAACATGATCGTCACCCTGGGCATGATCTACGTGGTCCCGGCCGGCCTTCGGCTCATCCACCCGGCCCGGTTCCTGCGGACGGCCAGGCTCTGGCCGCTCGCGGCCGCACCCGGGGCCCTGTGCCTGTGGCTGCCCCGCGGAGCACCCGCCGCCGCGCTGGCCGCGCTGTACGCGGCGGCCTGCCTGGCCCTCGCCGCCCGGGCCCCGGTCCGGCTGCCGCGCGCCCCCTCCCCCTCCACCGCCCGGCCCGCCCCGTCCGAGATCGCCGTCGCCACCGCGCTGGTCTCGCCGTCGATCGCCGCCACCGCCCTCGTCGCCGAGCGTGCCGGGTACCGGCTCTTCGGCTTCGACCTCGACATCCTGGCGCTGACCGTGCCCCACTTCCACTTCGCCGGATTCACCGCCGCCCTGGTCGCCGGGCTCGTGTGCCGCGCCGTGGGCGGCCGTGCCGGGACCGGCCGCCTCGCGCGCTGGGCCGCGTACAGCGTCCCCGCGGGGACGCTGCTCGTACTTCTCGGCTACTTCGTCGACGACTGGGCCGAGCTGCTGGGCGCGGTGGTCCTGACCGGCGGGATGTGGGCCGTGGCACTGCTCACCTGGCGGGAGATCCGGCCCTCCGGCGCGGACCGGACCGCACGGGCACTGCTCGCCACCTCGGCGGCCGTCCTCGTGGCCACCATGCTGCTCGCCCTGTGGTGGGCGGCCGGCGAGGCCACCGGGATCCCGCACCCCACCCTGACCTGGATGGCCGCCACGCACGGCCTCGGCAACGCCCTCGGATTCGCCCTGTGCTCGGTGCTCGCCTGGCGCCGACTGGGCGCCGACCGCCTCAAGACCGGCACCGGCACCGCCATCAGCACCGGCACCACCGATCGACTGGAGACCTCGCGATGACCCGCCTCATCAGCGCCGGCCAGGACACCGTCAACTACCCCGACCGGGGTGCGACGGCCCACCGGGCGCTGCCCGCCGGATACAACCACCTGCACCACCGCACCCGCCTCGGACACGGCCGGGCCGTCTTCGAGGCCGCCGGCACCGCGGTCACCACCTTCCACGCCCACCGGACCTCCGGCATGCGCGTCCAGGCCGATGTCGGCGCGGTCCGGCCCGGCAGCCGGGTGATCGTCGGGATCGGCCTCGGGCCGCTGCGGATCGATGCTCCGTGCCAGGTGATCTGGACCGCGTACGAGCCCGCCCGCATCGGTTTCGCCTACGGAACCCTGGCCGGGCACCCCGAATGCGGCGAGGAGTCCTTCATCGTGGACATGGACCCCGACGGCACGGTGTGGTTCACGGTCACCGCCTTCAGCCGCCCGAACACCTGGTACACCCGCCTCGCCGGCCCGGTGGTCCCCTTCCTCCAGCTGTCCTACGCCCGCCTGCTCGGTCACCACCTGCGCAAGCTGGCCACCACCGGCTGACGGGTCCGATACTGGAGGGGATGGACTGGTTCACGGCGCCCGGATACTGGCTCGCCCGGCTGGTCTTCCAGCGGGCCCTGGCCGGGGTCTACCTCGTCGCCTTCCTCGGGGCCGCCCTGCAGTTCCGGGCCCTGATCGGGGCGCACGGCATGACGCCCGTACCGCGCTACATACGGTACGTGCCCTTCCGGCGCGCCCCGAGCCTCTTCCAACTGCGCTACTCCGACCGGCTCTTCGCCGGCTGCGCCTGGGGCGGCGCGGCACTGGCCGCGGCCCTGGCCGCCGGGGCCGGGGACGAGGTGCCGCTGGGCGCGGCCATGGCCATGTGGGCCGTGCTGTGGCTGCTCTACCTCTCGATCGTGAACGTGGGGCAGACCTGGTACTCCTTCGGCTGGGAGTCGCTGCTGCTGGAAGTGGGCTTCCTCGCCGTGTTCCTCGGCAACGCGCGGGCCGGTCCGCCCGTGCTGGTGCTGTGGCTGCTGCGCTGGGTGCTCTTCCGCGTGGAATTCGGGGCCGGGCTGATCAAGATCCGCGGGGACCCCTGCTGGCGCAAGCTGACCTGCCTGTACTTCCACCACGAGACGCAGCCGATGGCCGGGCCGCTGAGCTGGTTCTTCCACCATCTGCCGAAACCGCTGCACCGGGTGGAGTGCGCCGCCAACCACGTGACCCAACTCGTCGTCCCGGTCCTGCTGTTCACCCCGCAGCCGGTGGCCTCGTACGCCGCCGGGATCATCATCGCGACGCAGCTGTGGCTGGTGCTCTCGGGTAATTTCGCCTGGCTGAACTGGCTGACGATCACGCTGGCCGTCTCGGCCGTGGACTTCACCGGACTGGTGGGCGCTCCCCCGGCGGCCGCCTCGCGCACGGGTCCGGTGTGGTTCGTGGTCCTGGTGTGCGCGGTGACCGCACTCGTCCTGTTCCTCAGCCGGCACCCGGTGCTCAACATGATCTCGCGCCGTCAGGTGATGAACCGCTCCTTCGACGCGCTGCACCTGGTCAACACCTACGGGGCCTTCGGCTCGGTCGGCCGGGTCCGGATGGAGGTGGTGGTGGAGGGCACCGCGGACCGGGTGCCGCGCGCGGACGGGGACTGGCGCGCGTACGGCTTCAAGGGCAAGCCGGGGGAACCGCGCCGGGTTCCCCGCCAGTTCGCCCCGTACCACCTGCGCCTGGACTGGCTGATGTGGTTCGCCGCGATCTCCCCCGACTACGCGCGGGACTGGTTCGGCCCGTTCGTGGAGCGGCTGCTGGCGGGCGACCGGGACACGCTGCGGCTGCTGCGCGAGAACCCGTTCCCGGACGCCCCGCCCGTTCATGTCCGCGCCCTGCTGTACCGCTACCGGTTCACCACCTGGCGGGAGCTGCGCGAGACGGGGGCCTGGTGGCACCGCACGCTGGTGCGCGAGTACCTCCCGCCGACCCGCCTCGCGGACGCGCACCGCTCAGAGCCCGAGTAGCGCGGCCTCCCGCTCCGCGGAGATGCCGTTGGCCGGCCGGTCGGGGCGCTGCGGGGCGGCCCCGCCGAGCGAGCGCAGCCAGTCCCAGGTGTCGGCCACGGTCTCCTCGACCGGCCGGCACGTCAGGCCGGCCGCCAACGCCTTGGAGACGTTCCCGCGATGTATGTGGTCGTAGGCCTCGCCCTCGGGGACCCAGACCGGGAGCTCGGTCCAGGGTTCCACGCCCGCCTCCAGGAGCCGGGACGGGTCGGTCCAGCGCAGTTCGGCGCCGCCCCCGGTGACGGCCGCGCAGGCGTCGAGGAGGCTGCCCATCGTGGCGTGCCCGGCCGGGCAGACCAGGTTGTACGCGCCCGCGCGCCCCTCCGCTCCGGCGTCCAGGGTCCAGCGTGCGAGGTCGCGTACGTCGATGTACTGGATCGGGAGCGCGCTCGGTCCGGGGGCGAGCACCGGGCCGCCGCGGGCGGTGCGGTTCAGCCACCACGGCAGCCGGCCGACGTTCTCGTAGGGGCCGAGGATCAGCCCGGCGCGAGCCAGCAGGGCGCGGTCCCCGAAGGCGTCGAGGGCGGCGAGTTCACCGCCCCGCTTGTCCTCGGCGTAGGCGTTCGCCCCGGCGTCCGGCGAACCTCCGACCAGCTCGCCGTCCTCGTCGAGGCCGGCCGGAGCGGGGTAGGCGTACACCGAGCGGCTGGAGATGTACGCGTACCGTCCGGCCCGTTCGCGCAGCAGGCGGGTGCTGTCGCGTACCGCGGTGGGGGCACCGCCCCAGGTGTCGACGACCAGGTCCCACTCCCCCGCGCCGAGGGCGGCCAGGCCTCCCGGGGCGGTACGGTCGCCGTGCAGGGCGGAGGTGCCCGGCGGGGGCGCGTGGTGTCCGCGGTGGAAGACGGTCACCTCCCAGCCCCGGGTGAGGGCGTCCTCGGTGATCGCGCGTCCGACGAATTCTGTACCACCCAGCATCAGAAGCTTCATGCGCACCACCCTGCCGGGGCGGGTGGGCCGGCGGAAGCGGTGATCGCCGTCAGCGATGACGCTCAGGGCGTAGCCGGGAGGGGAACTCGGCAGGACCGGGCGGAGACCTCCGGGCACGGCAGCGCCCCCGGTGCGCATAGGCACGAGGGGGCGCTCGGCACCGCTCTGCGGCTAGTCGATACCGGGCAGGATGTGCGCTTCCGCCAGGTCGTCCTCGTAGCCGGCCAGCCGGATCGGGGCGGATCGGGCCCAGACCTCAAGGCTTCCGAGTTCGTCGGTCCGGGCCTTCGCCCGTGTTCCCGTCCGCTCCATGACCGTCGGTTCGGGCTTGGTCTTCTCAGTCACCGCGCACTCCTTTGTGTCGCGCAACCCGGCAAGCGGACCGCGAGCCGGGCAAGGGATGAAAGGTTTCCGGACGCGGTGGCGCCTTGGTGGAGCGCGGCCCGGGTGGGGGCCGTCTTGATGCCCAAGGTTACACATATGAGCGGACCTCCGCTCGATAGGAAGGCAAAATCCGCTGCGCCCTCTTACTTTCGCTCCTAGTTCAGCAAGTCGTGGGCCTGCGGGTACGTGGCGGGTGATCTGCTCGACCCCGGACGCGCGGGGCGTGACGGAGGGGGTCGGCGGTGGCGAGGTCCGAAGTGCCCGAGGGTCAAGTCCCTTACGTCACAAGCGTGCTGGAGCTGATGGAGCTGCTGCGCACCGACCCGGAGGACCAGGGCCTGCGCACCGCGGCCCTGCTGCGCCGCTCGCACCCCTTCGACAAGGAACTGCAGATCGCGGGCCTGGTGCACCGGCTCGGGCGTTTGCTCCGTCTGAGTGACGAGTCGGTTACCGTCGGGGTGGCGGCGGAGTCGATCCGCCCGCTGCTGGGCGAGCGGGTGGCCCGGCTGGTACGACTGCAGTCGCCGCGGCACCGGCCCACCAGTGAACACGGCGGACACGGCGGACACGGCGGACACCGCGACAGCGTCGACGCCGAGGCGGTGGCCACCCTGTGCCAGGCCCGGGACTCGGCCGCGGCGGCCGGCCTGGACGCGGGCGTGCTGGAGGACTGGCAGCCGCTGCTGGAACTGGTCGCCGCCGGTTCCTGCCGGGTCGCACCCTCCGGAAAAGCGCTCGACCCCCTCGGTGCACCGAGGGGGTCGAGAAGGCGCTAGGAGGCTCCGGGGTTACCAGTTCGCCGGGGCGTAGTCCTTGAGGAAGACGCCGAACAGGTCCTCGCCGGCCTCGCCGCGGACGATCGGGTCGTAGACGCGGGCCGCGCCGTCCACCAGGTCGAGCGGGGCGTGGAAGCCCTCCTCGGCCAGGCGCAGCTTGTCGAAGTGCGGGCGCTCGTCGGTGATCCAGCCGGTGTCGACCGAGGTCATCAGGATGCGGTCGGTCTGGAACATCTCCTGGCCGCTGGTCCGCGTCACCATGTTCATCGCGGCCTTGGCGGCATTGGTGTTCGGGTGCCCCGCGCCCTTGTATCCGCGGCTGAAGACACCCTCCATCGCCGAGACGTTGACGATGTGCGCGCGCCCGCTGCCGGCCTTGCGGGCGGCCTCGGCCATGGCCGGCCGCAGTGCGCTGATCAGGATGAACGGCGACGTGTAGTTGCACAGCTGGGTTTCGAGCAGCTCCACCGGGGAGATCTGGTCGATGGTCTGCACCCAGGTGTTGCTGTCGACGACGTCGGGCAGCAGGCCGCCCGCGTCGATCGCGGTCCCGGCGAGGTGCCGCTCCAGGCTGGCGTTGCCGGCGACCAGGGCCAGGTCGGCGACCTTCTGCGCCTCCAGCCCGCTCACGCCGACGGGCAGCGCCGCCAGGCCGTCGACCGCGCCGGAGTTGAAGGCGCCGATGACGTGGTGGGCGGGCAGCTCACCGGCGGGCAGCGGGGCGGACTCCCCCTCGACCAGCGCCGCGTAGGCGCTGGGCAGGCGGCGCACAGTCTGCGTCGCGTTGTTGATCAGGATGTCGAGCGGGCCGGCCGCGGCCACCTGGTCGGCGAGGGCCACGGCCTGGGCCGGGTCGCGCAGGTCGATGCCCACGACCTCCAGGCGGTGCATCCACTCCGCGGAGTCCTCCATCGCCTTGAAGCGGCGGATGGCGTCCTTGGGGAAGCGCGTGGTGATCGTGGTGTGCGCGCCGTCGCGCAGCAGCCGCAGCGCGATGTACATGCCGATCTTGGCCCGGCCGCCGGTGAGCAGCGCGCGCTTGCCGGTGAGGTCGGCGCGGGCCTCCCGCCGGGACCGGTTCTCGGCGGCGCAGCCCGGGCAGAGCTGGTGGTAGAAGTAGTCGACCTCGACGTACCGGGTCTTGCAGACGTAGCAGGAGCGCGGGCGCTGGAGTATCCCGGCGATCCGGCCGGCCTCCGTGACCGAGGAGGGCAGGATGCCCTCGGTCTCGTCGTCGATGCGTTCGGCGGAGCCGGTCGCGGTCGCCTCGGTGACGGCCTTGTCGTTGGCGGTCTTGGCGGCGCGGCGCTCCTGGCGGCGGCGCTGCTTGACCGTCCGGTAGAGGCCGGCGGTGGCACGGCGTACCGTGATCGCGTCGGGGTGGTCGACGTCGAGCTTGTCCAGCTCGTCGAGCACGCTGAGGCAGAGGGCCAGCCGGTCGGGGTCGATACCGGGCCCGTAGGCGTGCCCTTGGTCCTGGCTGTCTTCGGTCACCGTCATCGCCGCTGCCGTTCCTTGATCACTCGTCCGCATCCGCCTGCTGCGGAAGTCCTCAAAAGGGCAACTGTACGGATGCCACGCGCCCGCAGCCAAACCCGTTCCCGGTGGCCTCACCTACCGCGAGCACACCGTCACCGTACGCGGCGAAGCTGCGGCGCCGGGGTGCCTCGGGAGTCGCTCTGCGCCGCCGAAAGGACCACGCTGCGTACTCCCGTACTACGTCGGGAGTATGACCCATCACCCCCTGTGGACGGAGGAATAGCGCAGGTGGGTCGGGCATTGTGGAGCTTATGAGTGCACTGGCGCTGTCGGTCCTGCTCTGCCTCGTGTCCGCCCTGGCGTACGCGGGTGGCGCGATCGTTCAGGAACGGGTCGCGGCGACGACGCCGGACCGCCCGTACGCCCCGCTGCGCCGGGGCGTCTGGTGGGTGGCGGTGGGACTGAACGGCCTCGGTGCACTGCTGCACGTGGCGGCCCTCGCGTACGGTCCGCTGAGCCTGGTCCAGCCGCTGGGCGCGCTCACCATCGTCTTCGCCCTGCCGATGGCCGCCGTCTTCGTACGGCGCCGGGCGGGCGCGGCCGCCTGGCGCGGGGCGGTCCTGGCCACGGTCGGCCTGGCCGGTCTCCTGGCCCTGACCGGCGGGAACGGGCGGGCGGAGCAGTCGCTGGCGACGGACGAGCGGCGCATGCTGCTGATGGTGACGGGGGCGCTGGTGCTGGTGCTGTTCCTGGCGGCGCACCGGATGCACCGGGCGGTGCTGCACAGCGTGCTGCTGGCGGCGGCCGCCGGTACGGCCTTCGGCATGGCCTCGGTGTTCACCAAATCGGTGGCCGAGGACTTCGGGCCGGGCGCGCTGTCCGGGCTGTGGCCCGACCTCGTGGCGATCGCGGCCCTGGCGGCCTTCGGGCTGCTGCTGTCTCAGGCGGCCTACCGGGGGGCCGGGCTGACCGCGCCGCTGGCCACGGTGACGGTGGTCAACCCGGTGGTGGCGGCGACGGTCGGCATCGCCCTGTTCGACGAGGGCTTCCGGTACGGGGCCGCGGGCGCGACGGCGGCGGTGGCCAGCGCCGTGCTCGCGGCGGCCGGCCTGATCCTGCTCACCGTCGTGCCCTCGCACGTGCGCGGGTCAGATGCGGACCCCGTGGCCTCGGAGGTACGCGAGCGGGTCGATGTCGGAGCCGTAGCCGGGTCCCGTGCGCATCTCGAAGTGCAGGTGCGGGCCCGTGGTGTTGCCGGTCGAGCCGGAGCGGCCGATGCGCTGGCCGCCGGAGACCTGCTGACCGGCCTTGACCCCGAGGGCGGAGAGGTGGGCGTACTGGGAGTACCGGCCGTCGGTGTGCCGGATGACGACCTGGTAGCCGTAGGCCCCAGCCCAGCCGGCGGAGACGACCTGGCCGGGTCCCACCGACTTGACGCTGGTGCCGGTCGCCACCGGGAAGTCGACGCCCGTGTGGTAGCCGCTGGACCAGGAGGATCCCGAGACGCGGTACGCGGTGCCGAGGGCGGCGTCGACCGGGGCGGAGAAGCCGCCCGCGGCCGGCTTCTCCTGCGCTGAGGCGGGCTGCGTCACCGGCTTCTCGGCCGGCTTCTCGACCGGCTTGGGCGCGGGCTTCTCGGCGGCCGGTTCCACGGGCTTGACCGGGTCGGCGGTCCGCGGCGGCTTCTCGGGGTCCTGCCGGGGCGGCGGCGGCAGGGCCGGCGCCGTGGTGACCCGCAGGGTGAGCCGCTGACCGGGGAAGATCAGGTTCGGGTTGCCGCCGATGGTGGTCCGGTTGGTCTCGTACAGCGCCTGCCAGCCGCCGTCGACGTGCTGGTCGGTGGCGATCGCGGAGAGCGAGTCGCCGGGCGCGACCACGTACGGGTTCGGCAGGACGGAGGTCCCCGTCGGGCGCGGTGCGCCGCTCTGCTCCGGGGCGGTCCGCGCCGCGGGCACCACGGGGGCCGCCTGCACCACGGGGGACTGCCCCTGCGTCTGCGGGGTGACGGCGGGCGCCGGGCCGCTGCGCGTGAGTCCGGCCCGCTTCCCGCAGTCGGGCCAGGCACCGGGCCCCTGTCCCTTCAGCACCTTCTCCGCGACCGCTATCTGCTGGTCCTTGGTGGCCAGGTCGGCGCGCGGCGCGTAGGCGGTGCCGCCGAAGGCCCGCCAGGTGCTCTGGCTGAACTGGAGGCCGCCGTAGTAGCCGTTGCCGGTGTTGATGCGCCAGTTGTTCGTCGACTCGCAGGCCGCGACCTTGTTCCAGGTGTCCACGGAGGCCCCGTGGGCGACTCCGGCACCGATGAGCGGGAGCGCGATCCCAGCGCCGCCGGCGGTGACGGCCAGCGAGGCCCGGTTGATGCTGCTCGGCTGATACCGGCGGTGCCGGCCCCGTACACCCATGGGAGCCCCCATCGAAGACATCAGGAACCGCACAACCTAACGTCGCGATCAGAGCATGACAAGAGGCGCAACGGGGCGCATGCCAAGGGAACTTGACTGTATCTCCGTGAGCAAAAGATCCAGCGGCGGCCGCGTGGGGGTAGCTTCGGTGTTCCCCGCCCACCGAAGGCACACCGAAGCAAGCAGGAGCGCACCGATGAGCACCAGCACAGCCCAGATCGGCGTCACCGGACTCGCTGTCATGGGCAGCAACCTCGCCCGCAACTTCGCCCGCAACGGATTCACCGTGGCCGTCCACAACCGCACGGCCGTCAAGACCATCGCGCTGGTGGAGGAGTTCGGGCACGAGGGCGCCTTCGTGGCGGCCGGGTCGGCCAAGGAGTTCGTCGACGCGCTGGAGCGCCCCCGGCGCATCGTCGTCATGGTCAAGGCCGGGGAGCCGACCGATGCGGTGATCCGCGAGTTCGCCCCGCTCCTGGAGGAGGGCGACGTCATCATCGACGGCGGGAACGCGCACTTCGAGGACACCCGGCGCCGCGAGCGGGAACTGCGGGAGCAGGGACTGCACTTCGTGGGGGTGGGCATCTCCGGCGGCGAGGAGGGCGCGCTCCTCGGGCCGAGCATCATGCCCGGCGGCTCGGAGGAGTCGTACGCGTCGCTCGGCCCGCTCCTGGAGAAGATCGCGGCGAAGGCCGCCGACGGCACGCCGTGCACCTCGCACGTGGGGCCCGACGGCGCCGGACACTTCGTCAAGATGGTGCACAACGGCATCGAGTACGCCGACATGCAGCTCATCGCCGAGGCCTACCACCTGCTGCGCGAGGTCGCGGGCTACTCCCCCGCGAAGATCGCGGAGACCTTCCGGGCCTGGAACCGGGGGCGGCTGGACTCGTACCTGATCGAGATCACGGCGGAGGTGCTCGCGCACACGGACGCCGCGACCGGGCGCCCGTTCGTCGACATCGTGGCCGACGCCGCCGAGCAGAAGGGCACCGGCCGCTGGACCGTGCAGATCGCCCTCGACCTCGGGGTGCCGGTGTCGGGGATCGCCGAGGCGGTCTTCGCCCGCGCGGTCTCCGGCCACGCGGACCTGCGGACGGCCGCGCGCGGGCTCGCGGGCCCGACGGCCACCGCGCTCGCACCGGAGGCGGCGGAGGCCTTCGCCGCCCAGGTGGAACAGGCCCTGTACGCCTCGAAGATCGTCTCGTACACCCAGGGCTTCCACCAGATCCGGGCCGGCAGCGAGGAGTACGGCTGGAACGTGGACCTGGGCGCCGTGGCCTCGCTGTGGCGCGGCGGCTGCATCATCCGGGCCGCGTTCCTGGACCGGATCCGGTCGGCGTACGACGCCCGGCCGGACCTGCCGAGCCTGCTGGCGGACGCCCACTTCGCCGAGGAGATCGCGGCCGCCCAGGACGGCTGGCGGTCGGTCCTGGCGGCGGCGGTGGGCCAGGGCATCCCGGTGCCGGCCTTCGCGGCGTCACTGGCCTACTACGACGCGCTGCGCGCGGAGCGGCTGCCCGCGGCACTCACCCAGGGGCAGCGGGACTTCTTCGGGGCGCACACCTACCGGCGGACCGACCGCGAGGGCTCGTTCCACACCCTCTGGAGCGGCGACCGCTCCGAGGTCCGCTCGTAGGCCCTCACGCGGTCAGCTGAGGGGCCCGGGCTGCGGGATCGGCGCGGGCCCCGGCGGCGGCGGGACCGGGTCCGGCTCGGGCACCGGCCCGGGCACCGGCGGTACGGGCCGCGGCATGGGCTCGGGGTCGGGGAACGGGCTGGGGCCCGGCGCGGGGTCGGGCCCCGGGACGGGCGGCTGCGTCTCTTCCATGTCTCGTGAATCTCGCTCTCGCACCATACGGCCCACCTTCCCGCGATTGCGCGGGGTACGCCTGCCCTACGCGGCCGAACGCAGCGCGAGGCCCGCGGCCAGGCCCGGAGCCGGGCTGGAGAGTACCGGGACCGGGCTCGTGACCAGGCCCGCGGCCCCGGCCATGGAGGCCTGGGCCAGCACGATGACGTCCGCTCCGGTGACGGAGTCGGCCGCGTCGGCGACGCGGGCGAGGTAGCCGGCGGTGTCCCCGGCCTCGAAGCGCTCCCAGGCCCCGGCGACCAGGTGCGTACGGATCGACACGGGGCGCCCGGCGGCCTCCTCGGCCAGCAGCTCCCCGGTCGGGGCGAGGGTGGACCCGAGGGCGGCCAGTACGGCGATCCGCCTCCCCGCCCGTACCGCGGCGGCCGCCATCGGCCGGTCCACCCGGAGCACCGGGGCGCCGAGCGCCGGCGCCAGGGACTCCGCGATCGCCCCGATGGTCGAGCAGGTGACCAGTACGGGCGTCCCCGGCGGTGCCGCTTCGGCGAGCAGCAGCCCCCGAAGGGCCGGAGCCACCGACTCCGGCCCTTCGGCGCGCGCCCGGTCCAGCTGCTCCGGGACCACCAGGTGCCGCAGTACGGCCCCGGGATGGTTCCGGTCGCGCAGGGCCTCGAAGACCGGGACGTGCACGGGCGAGGTGTGCAGCAGGAGCAGGTCGGTCACCAGAGGTCGGGTGCCGCGGCCAGCTGCGCCTTGGCCGCCGCGACGACCTCGGCGGCCGGCTCGGGCGCCTCGTCGGGATGTTTGGCGGCCCAGCTCGCCGCATACGGGCAGAGCGGTACCACGGGCACCCCCGCGGCGGCGGCGATCCCGTAGAAGGTCCTCACCAGCCCGCCCGCGATGCCGCGGCCCTCGTGCCCGGGATCGACGACGGTGTGCACCGCGACCAGGGCGTGGGGCGCGTCGGCGAGCGCGAAGTACGCGATGTGCCCGACCACCTCACCGTCCTCGACGGCGAGCAGCCGTCCGGCCTCCCGGTCGTCCTGGAACTCGATCGGCATGCTCCCCGACTCCCCTCAGACTGCCACGGCGTGCGGGCTGCGCCGCTGATCCGTACCCGGCACCGGAGCGGACGGATCCGCACCCAGCTCGACGATCCGGTTGTCGCCGTCCACATGCACGACGCGGGGCTCGAACACCCGGGCCTCGGCGTCCTCGACCTGCGCGTAGCTGATGAGGATGACCAGGTCCCCGGGGTGCACCAGATGGGCCGCGGCGCCGTTGATGCCGATGACCCCGGACCCGCGCTCGCCCTCGATGACGTAGGTCTCCAGTCGCGCCCCGTTGGTGATGTCCACGATGTGGACGAGCTCCCCGGGCAGCAGGTCGGCCGCGTCCAGCAGATCGGCGTCGACGGTCACGGAGCCGACGTAGTGCAGGTCGGCCTGGGTGACGGTAGCCCGGTGGATCTTGGACTTGAACATGGTACGAAGCATGAGGAAACTCCCGATGTGTCTGCTCCCTGCCTGCTCATCGCAGGTCAAGGGCGGTCTCCGGAGCCTACAACGATTCGCTGGTTCGGTCAGCTTTCCCCACGTATTTCAGGACTCACGCTGACCCGTTGCTGATCTTTCCGACGCCCCATCAAACAACCCGGAATGCTTCCAGTGGCGTCTGCCGCGCAGTCGAGCCGGGCCTCTCGACCTGGCCGGAAGCGAAGGCGGCCACGACCCATCGTCACGTCCACCCACTCCCCCGCAGCAGAATGTCCGATGCCGATGACGAAACGGACCTGCGCTGGCGCCTTCATCGAGCACTCGAGCACGAACTCTTTCGGGTATTCGCCGTACGGGCAGGAGGCGCACACGTCAGCTGGGAGAGCGGCGCTCCTGCTCCGCTTGCTGCGCCGCGAGACTGCGCAGGACCGCCATATCCCTATTCGGCACGGCCTCCAGCAGCTCCATGAACCAAGGCGCAATCCACGAGGAGTCGCGGTGCAGCCATTCGCCTGACGACAGGTCCGTACCCGGCCTCCAGCTCGGCGACGGCGGCTCGTTGCCCCTGCATGCCGCGGCGATGGCCACAGGCGGCTCGAACTCTTCTGCAGCGCGCCGCCCGAGCTGCGCCGTAACGCCGATCAGCCACCACTGAAACAGCCACTGCGACGGTGAGGATGACTCTACGGCCGCGCGCAGGAGCGCGGAGGCGATGCCAATGGATTCCAGGGCCGCAAGTGCGAGCCCTTCCGGGGGAGCGAGGAAAGGGGCTGTCTCCTCGGTGACCGGAAGCCGGTCCTGCGGGATCCTCAGCTCGAAAGCCTCCGACACCCTCTCGATCTCTGCGTAAGTGTCCTCGGCTAGTTCAGCATCCAGGAACTCCTTGATCCCGCCATAGAAGCTGAGCGGCGTCTCAACCCTCAGGTCCGCGCCGGCCCTGCGCTTCAGTTCGTCCACGAGGCTTGGCCACGGACGCGCGCTGCGCGATCCGAGTTCGGATTCGTACCAGTCTTCTTTCGTATCGTTCGATACGAACAGGACCTGGCGGCTCCCGCCAGGCATCTTGCTAACGTGGTCGATGAGCTCTTCCCAGAGCAGGAAGTCACCGGCCGATCTCAGCGGTGTTTCCTTGCCGGAGTCGGCAAATCCTGGAGGAATCTTATTCGGGAACCGGAAGTTGGTCGCCTCCTCGATTCTTTCGCGCAGGACTTGGTCCTCTGGCTGCTCGCCAACGCCTTCCCCGTAGAGCTCTGCGATGCAGGCGAGGATGGGGTCGGACGCGTCAGCGGTGTTCAAAGCTAGGCTGTGATCGGCCTTGAGCATGTCCAGGTGGCGCTTGAACTCGCGCCGGTAGAGGTCCAAGTGCGCATCGACACTGGTATCCGCTGCCAGTGCCTGGAGCTGGGCTATCTCCTCGTGGGCTCTGGCGTACTTATCGAGCTGGGCGCACACGAGGGTCTTCGCCTCGACGATCGCTTTACGGGCCGCCATAAGCTTCTTGTTCACGTCCGAAGCTGCATCCGCCAGCGCCCTCTTGCGCGACTCCAGGGTGCTGCGGCGACCACGCACGAATTCCAGGCCCACTTGGTAGGGCATCCACAGACGCCCCGCAGCCTGCTCGAGAGCCGACAGAACCTCCTGTCTAGAGGTCTCTGTGTACTCGTACAGGCTGAGCAGGACGTTCGTGTCGAGGACGATGATGCCGTCGTTGAAGAAGGCGCCGCGCTCCGCATCCTCAGACGACGGACCGGGCTGTAGCCAGGCTGCGAACCGCCGCAGTAGTACCGGGTCGCCCGTGGTCTCTTCCAGCTCGGCCATCCTCATCCCTTCGGTGATCGTTTTGGCACAAGCGGCTGGAAGCCGGCGACGGGGCAGGTACGTGCGGCGTTGCCTCTGCTTGTGCAATGCCCCTTCCGGCTCCTGGAGCCGCAAGGGGCAGGTTTCTACAGACCGTCGAATTCAGCAAGCATGACCGTCACCCGGGCCGGGGCTCTGTCGAGAAGGAAGTCGTCCACGAAAGCCACCTCGTGGACACCTCGGTCGTCAGCTACAGCAGCGTCGCGCACGGTGCTGATGCGAGGAGAGTGCAGCAGACTGTCGGCGGCCTCGAACGGGCTCTTGGCGGCGACCCAGACTCGATCCTCGAACAGGACCGCTGGCCCAGTGCCACCCAGGTCATCCACGAACTCCGCGTCACCGGGCGGGAGGTCAGACGCCCAGTTCCGCAGCAGCCCTGCGGCATGGCGGCCTCGTCGGCCGCTCGCGGCGCCTGAACCCTGGAGAACTTCCAGGAGCTCACCGGCCAGCCGCCAGTCCAGCAAACTGTGGTACGCCATGTTCGTATAGTCGCGCAGGCACTGGTAGCACGAACCACGGCAGTCTCGCCCGTGCGCTCCTGCAGCGAAGGCCTTCAGCATCTGCCCTGCAGTCGTCATGAGCTTCTCGAACACGTCCGGTTCGGCGAGATGGGTGCAGTAGCCAGCGCCATTGTCCAACGTGTCAGAGAGGAAAGCGAAGGTACGCGCCTGACTGTTGCCCGCACCAGCGCCGTAGATGCCGGATGCGATCTCGTTGGGCTGCACCTGCAAGAGGGAACCAGCAGCTGTTCGCAGCAGCGCTGCCAGCGAGTACCAAGCCGCCCGCCTGCCCGAACGGTCGTCCGGGAAGCCAGTGCTCTGCGAGACAGCAGTGAGGTTGAGGCGCAACCCGAGGCTCGGGATCTCACCTGCGTTCGGTCCGAGGAGGAACAGATCCGTGTGCTGGGTGGCGCCGATGGCGGTGACAAGCGGCTCTTCGCCGTCTGTGTCCCTCGCCAACCAGGGAAACAGCTCTGCCGCATGGGCTTCCAGGTAGGCACCTGCCCAGTGCGCGGTCGGACGCACCTTCGAGAAGTGGAAGAGCCGGCCGCCGTTGTCGTTGACCGCGTACCGCTCTCCCTTGCCGGAGTGAACGACCAAGCCCGGGGTAGCGATCCTCTGAGGCGCGCCCTGCTCGAGATCCGCAGCAGTGCGCGGGGCGAGCGACCTGGCCCGCCAGGCGAAGTTGCCGTCGAAGTCCCGGGCTTTCCCCGCCGAGTAGAAACCGGCCGGCTCACGCAGCTCAATTTCGCGATAGGACCCGTCAGTGGTTCCACAGGCGCGGCAGGGCTGCGGCGGCGTGTCTTCCTCCACAGGTGCCGCCTGCACGTTCTCGGCCAGGTGGCCGCATGCGCGGCAGATACCGATGAGGACTGGCTCTCCGAGTGGCTCGCCGACGGTCCGGGGGACTCGGCCGGTCGGCTCGAATGCAACGACTCCGGCCGCTGTGTGGACTTGCCCGTCCTTGACCGTTTCGGCGCCAGGCGCGAACTGCGAGACGGCGATGTCCAAGGACCGGTCGACTACTCCTCTTGGAGGCCACGGGTAAGAGCCAGAGGGGCGCTTGGTGTACAGGTAACGGGCTGAGGTGGGGAACCCGAACATCGGAAGGAGTCCGGACTCCGCCAGCCTCTGGCTCAGCTCGTGATGGCCGCGGGGCTCGTCTGCGATCTCGGTGACGTGGTTGACGAGCTCCTCGATGACCCACGTCGCTGCCTGAGCCGGCAGCCAGGTGCCGCGAGTTCGGTCGGCGAGTGCTTCAGCGAGGGCGAGAACGCCGGACTCGTGCGACTTGATCCAGAGGCCCACCGCTTCACTCACCGCTGGCCAGTCCGCGGTGCGGCCGAACTGACCGTGGACGTTGCGGGTCGGGTCGGTCCGTGCACCCTCCCCCGCCGCGCCCTGCACTGCACCCATCGCCCTGCGCAGCACCTCCGCGGCCAGAACACGCTGGTAGATGTCCTTCATATCAGTGGACAGGTAGGGCGGCGGGGTCGGGTCGTTGGTGATGCGCTTGGGGTCTTGGAAGTAGTACTCGTCGTGGCTGCGTCCGCGGCACACTGTGAGCGCGAGCGCGACCGGCGATGTACGCCTGCCCGCCCGGCCGACCCTCTGCTGGTAGTTGAACCTGGTCGGCGGCATGTTAGCCATCAGGACAGCGGACAGCGGGCCGATGTCGACGCCTGCCTCCATCGTGGTGGTGACGGAGAGGACGTCGAGGGTGTCGGGCAGCTCGTGCTCCTTGCCGTCGAGGAATATGCCCTGGAAGCGCGCCTGGCGGGCCTGAGCGTCCAGGCGGTCAGTCTGGCCGGTGAGTTCCGCGGCGTTGAGGCGGAAGTAGCCGAACTGCCTGCGCGCCATCCACGCGTAGTAGTCGGCGTCCGTGCCCTCGAACGGTTCGGACGCAGCCGAAAGGGGCCGTCGGCACTTCGTACAGACTCCGACACCCGGGTGGAGGTGCCGGAGTCGGCAGACGGAGCACGTCCAGGACACCGCACGGCCCCGGCGCAAGGCGACGTGTCCGGGCTGGATGACGTACTGCCTGACCGCATCTCCCCAGATCCGCTCGACAGTCCTGCGGAGGTCGTCCTTGTCGTGCCCCAGGTGGTCGGCTGTGCTGGCCCAGAACTCCCGGAGTCTCTTGGGCGGCTCGTCAGCCGGGCTACGCAGTCCTGCGAAGCGGCGCATGTGGCCGAGCACCCGCAGGCTGGCCCGGGCGAGCGCGGCATCGGATGCCCACTCGGCTTCGAGGGGTGCCTGATCGTCGACAAGGGTGAGCCACCCCAAGCCGAGGGACTCGAAGTCGCGTCCAGCACTGCCGAACAGACCACTGAGCAGCTCGCTGGTGCGGGCTTCACGGATGTCCTGACGGAGCTGCTCCTGCGGTTCGCTCAGGATCAGACTGGATGCGTCACGGACCTTGCCGCCCTTGGCCTCGGGCCATTGGTAGAGAGAGGTCCAGGGCTGCGGCTGGCCACCCCTCACGTACGCCGTCTGCTGCAGGGATGCCTTCGGGCCGCCGGGGTTGATGCCGAGCTCGACCAGCCGCTCCGCGACGACGGCGCCGTGGCTGTCGAGGCTCGGCACGCGGCTCAGGCGGTTGTAGAGCACAGCCTCCTGCACCGGGTCGGGCAGGTCGTCGTCAAGGTCGTCCAGCCCTTCGGATGCCTTCTGGAATTGCGCCCAGGCCTCGTAGGCCTCCGGTTCGCGGGCACGGAGCCGGTCGCGGGCGGCCTTGGCGGTCTCCTTGTCCACCAGGTTGTCAGGGGACTTGCGGTAGAAACCCGAGACGGCTGCGAGGTCGGCGACCGGATCGCCCTGCCCTTCGACCTCCTTGGCGAGCAACAGGCGCAGAAGATCCTGGTAGTGGCGCAGACCCAAGCCCGCGGACAGCTTCGCCGCGTCCTGCCGGCTGTCAGAGAACACCACTGCCTGCCGGTTCGGCAGGAGCGAGAGGATCCCAGTGGTCAGTACCTGGTTCACCTTTTCGAAACCGGTGCGCATGGACCTGACCGGAGTACGCATGCGACGCGGGTCGCTGAGACTGAGCCGTTCGGTTCCGACCTGCTTGAGCTCCCAGTCGTCGCCGCAGTTCGGGCACTGGGTGGGAGCGGCTGGCAGGTGTTCCGCCTTGAACCGGGACTTAACCTTTCTGGACTTCGGAACGCTCGTGTGGAAGGACCATCCGGTGTGGTCACGCTGGTTGCGCAGGCCGCCCGTACGGGGGTCGTAGGCACTGCGCTTGAACGCGAAGCTGGCGCTCATGGTGCCCTTGTCGGAGCTGGAGTCCCACTCCAGCCTCTCCACCACCGGGTCGTCCTTGCGCGGCCAGTAGACAACATAGTTGGATGCGTCAGGTCCGTTGGCGGCGGCGTCGGGCAGAGAATCCAGGTCGGGCAGGTCCGCCAGCAGGCCAGCGTCGAACGGGCGCCCTGCACCGTTATGGAACGCCGTACCCGGTGCGTAACCACCGAGGAATACGTCTCCGCAGCTCTGGCAGTAGAGGAGTTCCAGGACGCGTGCGTTGCAGCTGCAGCGCGACGTGGGGCGGGAGTAGAGCTTGCCGACGGTCCTGTCCACACCTTCCGGGCGTTCAGCATCGGGGCACTGTGGGTCTGAGCAGGCCCAGACTCCGGGAATGTTGCGGAAGAACAAGTGTCCACGCAGCTTGGGAGTACGGGAATTCGCAGAGCGGCGCAGAGCGGTGAGGACCCCGCGCAGCGCCTTGTCCCGCACCCCTGCGGCGGTGGCAGGAAAGAGCCGGGAGGCGACTGCGGTGTCGAAATCGGCGATGAGCCGGTCACCGTCGCGCAGTGCGTTGACGAACGCGTCGCTGGCTCCTGTGGCGGTAAGGAGCCGGTCGGCCTGCACGGGTTCGGCGTCCGGGCCCAGGGCGGCGTACGCCTCGGCATGCTCTGATATGTCGGTACGGGTGTGTGCAGGCAGCACGAGTTGGCCGCCGAGCACCTCGAAGCGGTCACGGTCTACGCCGAAGAATTCCTGCAGGAAATCCAGGTCGCGGGGTGCTTCGAGGGAGGCCGACGCGGCGAGGATGCGGAACTTCTCGGGGTGACGGTCCAGGCCGAGGCGGTGGCGCAGATTGCGCAGGAGGTAGGCAATCTCGGTGCCGGCCGTTCCGCGGTACATGTGGAGCTCGTCGACGACCAGCGTGAAGCGGGCTTCGGGCACCTCCTCCAGCCAGCGGCGCGTCTTGTCGAAGATGGCTGACTCGCGCTCGCGCATCAGCATGACATTGAGCATGCTGTAGTTCGTGATCATGATGTCGGGTGGGGCCTGGATCATGTCCCAGCGGCTGCGCATCTCTCCCCCGTCCAGCCGGGGGATGAAGTAGCGGCCCTCTCCACCAGCCTTCTGCGCCTGTCGGGAGCGCTCTTCGGTGGCCGTGAACTCCTTCCGAAGCGTCTGCACACCGTTGGGCGAAGCGACCTCACCCGGGACGGGAGTGGCACCCGTATAGCGGCCGAAGTAGAAGCGGTGCCCGGGCCGCGACCGGGTGAGCCACTCCCTTACGCCGTCGCTGTCGAGCGCCTTGCGCAGGCGCATCATCTGGTCGTCGACGAGCGCGTTCATGGGGTACAGGACCAAAGCGCGTACGGCCGCGTGGCGCCCAGTTTCACCTGCCCGCTGGGGCTGGTATCCGCCGTCGGGAGAGGACCACCAGCGGTTGGATGGAAGCGCGGCGGCACGCCAGGAAGCGGACTCCCGGACGAGGTCGGCCAGGATGGGCAGCATGAACGACTCCGTCTTACCGGAGCCCGTGCCGGCCGTGACAACAACGTCGCGCCCGTCCCGGACGGCAGCGGCCAGGGCCCGGTGCTGGTGCTCGTACAGGGAGGGGACGCCCTGCAGCAGTCCAAGTTGCACCAGTTCCGCCAGATCGGGGTGGGCCCCTGCTGCCTTCACCGACGCATCGATACCCGCCTCCATCTGGACGTACCGCGGGCGAACCTCCAGCAAAGGGCGCCGCCACGCTCCGCCATCCGTATCGAACAGGTCCTGCCGCTCTCGTTCGAGGTTCTCGTCAGCCAGCCCGAACGGCGTGTTGTAGTAGCGGAAAAGCGCATCCTTCAGGTGGTCGAACGAGGCAAGGATGTCCACGTCCTGGCTGGCGATGCCGAGCTGCTGCGCGCCGGTGTCAGTCATCTGCCTTCTCCCCCAGGTGCTGTCCGAGTGATTCTGCGATCTTGGCGGCTACGGCGTACGGCACGTTGTCGTAGGCAAGGTTCTCCGCCTGCGTGTTGATGCGGGGAGCTAGACCGCAGCACATAACGGCCACCCGCCGCTGCAGGTCAGGCAGGGGATATCCGTAGTCGACGTACAGGGTCCCAAACCTTTCGCGCCCGCAGTACTTCTCAGGCAGCCAGCGCAGTACGTCCGCCGCACGGCCCCGGGATTCCAGCACTAGGTACACCCCTTGCTCGTGGCTGGTCTCGTGCCACTCGCCGGCACGCAGGACCTGGCATACGCGCTTGCTGTCCCGCCGCTTGAGCCGGTACAGCCCCTCGCCCTGGGGCCGCGGGACGGGCCGGTATTCGCGGCTGTCGAGGTCGTACTGTTCCAGCGGCTTCCCGAACTCCGGTGCGGAGGTCAGAGCTCCGGGTCTCAACGGCGGCAGGAGCCGGGCTCCTTGCAATGCAAAGCACGGCGTGTACGCCGCACCGAGCTCAGCCGCCCAGCTGGCGAGCCCCTCTTCGTTGTCGAACTGGATGATCAGCGAATGAGGCAGGGGGATGTCCCTTGCCGGGCGGTCACTGGGCACTCGCAGCAGTTCCAGCAAGCCGCCCTGTACCGCTCGTGCCAGACGGGCGTCGAATGCTGCCGTCCGGCTCCCGGTAAGAACCGCCAGTCCCCTGGCCTTCGGCAGGCGGGTCAGGACGGGCGGGGCCGCGCACCAGCGCCGGTTGCGCCAGTCGATGTCCATGTAGGCCAGGGAGACGGCGTCTCGCAGCCATCGGCCCGGGGCGCCGGGCTCGATGTCCGGGCCGTGCTTGGCCGCCAGCCACCACATCCCCTGCTTGACGTCGGACAGCGAACCGGCTCCTTGCTCGCTCACCCATCGCAGCAGCAAGCTTCCCGTATCGGTCATCGCGCTTCCCGCCTCCCGGCAATCGCCTCTGCCGCCGCTACGTACTCGAGCCATACGGCAGTCCGGCACCGGTCGGCCGCTCTAAGGACGGCATACGCCCAGGCGAAGTCATCCGGCTCCGGCGTGGGAACGGGTATGTCCGACGCTACCGCCAGCGTCCTGACCGACCACCGGGTCGGCGTCCGGTACACCAGCCAGACATAGCCGTCCGGCACATCGACCTCAAGACCGGGTCCGCAGGCGTCCTCGGGCAGGCGTGAGACCATCCACTCCGGAACCGTCTGCTGCCTGACCTGGCGTACGCCGCCCCCGGGGTCGATGAGCACCGCTTCCAGAACGTTCGAACGCACCAGCACGCTCCTCGGGAGGCGGATGCCACCGGGCACCTCAGCCCCGCGGATGACTGCCTCCAGATTCTCTGCATTGCGCAGTTCAGGCTGCGCAGTGCCTTGGCAGGCATATCCGAGCGTGCCACTGCCGGGGGGCAGCCCTTCGTTCAGCCCGTCGTGCAGGGTGAAGAGCTGGCTGCTCTGATCCGTACCTACGCGGTGCTCACCCTCATCCAGCGGAATGACGCATAGCGGGAAGGGCACCCGGGGGTCGGCGCGGAGCTTCTCGCGGTAACCGTCGAGGACTACCTCTACACGGCCGTCAGGGGAAGCACTGGCTGGCAGCAGGAGGTCGGGGGCGCCGCCGCGCAGGAAATGGCCTGCTACTGCTCCACCAATCCGGAATTCGGGAGCGATACGCAGTCCACCGGACAGCACGGCGTGTTGTCGGAGCTGTGGTTCGAGTACGTGTGCGTGTTCTCCGCCCTCGTCGAGGGTGCGGGCAAAAGCAAGCCCGTTGAGGGCACGCACACCTTTGAACAGCTTCCAGCCCGGTACGGGTGCGGGTGCTTCGCGGACGGTGCGGCCCACGAGGGCACTGACCATGGAGCGCACTGCGCCGACCGTGGGATCGGCGGCCAGGATCCAGTGCTCCTCTCCGGGCTCGAAGTACTCCGTACTCACCCACTCCCCCAGGTGGGGGTGCATCCGCAGCAGCACCACTTCCCGCGGCCCCCACTCGAGGACCAGGTCCTCACCCTCCAGGCGCAGGCCATGGTCGAGTTGCTGCCACGATGGCTGCAGAGATTCCAGCCCTCTGTAGACGTGACCGTAGTCCTCACACAGCATGAGCATACGGCCGCCCGCCACAGCCACGCTGGTCTCGCTGATGCCTTCGCACACCTCGGCGAGCCATTCCAACCGCCTGCCGCGGTCTGCAACCATGAGGCGAAGCCCGACACCTCGCCGCCGACGCTCGCGCTCCGGCTCGTGCAGGGTGCCGTCCCAGTCGTGGGCGAGACGCTTAATCAGATCAGCGATCAGCGTATTGTCCACATCGGCAGCACCCGCCAACTCCTCCATGAGTCGTGGCGAGAGTCGCCGATCCCGGCCTGTCGTCCACAAGCGCAGCCGCCGCAGCAGCTCTCGGCTGGAGAGATCGTCGAGGTTGTGCGGCCGCAAACGGGTGGCGGCGAAGAAGCGCGTGAGGGCGTGCCGATCCGAACCCCGGACCAGCGCCTGCGAAATCGGATACCCGATCTTCCAGTAGAACTCGTCGGTGCTGACCGTGCTGGCACCGTACAGACCACCAGTCTTTTCCAACCAGTTGTCGAGCGCCTCCCACATCACCGCGACGTCCTGGAACGCGTGCTCCAGCTTGTTCGCCCGGAAGGTGGAGCGCTGCTCGCTGAACAGCTGGATCCACCGTCCGTAGAAGTTGGTCTTCAACATGCCGTCGGACGAGGCCATCCGGGTAGCCGCCAGCACGGACAGAGCCAGCACTGGCAAGCTCGGCGGCGGGCCCATGGCCCCGCTGCGCGCCCAGATCTCGCACCTCCGCTGGATGCGGCTGAACAGAGGTCTCTCTGGGTCAGTCCAATTCAGCTCGTCAGCGACGGCTTGGGCGAGCCCCATGTCAATGCTGTAACTCTCGGCCAGTTCCCGTTCGGCCTCGTCGTCGATGTACAGCACGGTGCTCTGCAGCGCATACCCCGCACCGAAGAACTCTGCAGAGAGCACCTCGTGCCACTGCTTGTATGCAGTCCCCATCTAGCCTTTCCAGATCCCCACGCACGGCCGCATCCAGTGTGCGGCTGTGCATGCGAAGTCGGCGGCACCCTCAACTGCCGCCCGCACCGGTCCAGCCGCAAGGGGCGCACCTCATCCACTGCGCTTGAAGCTCAAGCTAAAGCTTCAAGAACACTACTGCCGAAGGCTCTTGCTTGATAGGCAAACTACATGGTTCCCACATTGCGGACCTGCGGAAAGGAAGGGACCGCCAATCTTCGCTCGGCGCAGCCGAAGGCGCGTCAGGGAGACCGCCGGGAGCCCCCTCAATGTCATTCCGAGTCCGAGCCGCCTGCTGAGTAGTGCCGGGCGGGCTGTCGCTCATGAGTGGGGGCTTCAGAAGCCGGCTGGCGGCGGTCGCTGGGCCGACCCCAATCTGTCACGCCCCCGAGGTCAGCGCCGTCGGAACGGTTCCGATCTCATGCTGAGTGTTCGCTGACCTCGGCCGCCCATAACAACTCTGTCCTGCAAAGATGTCCAGATGTCGGGCGTTGGACCTGAACATGGTACGAAGCATCGGAAGACTCCCGGATTGCCTGCTCCCTGCCTGCGCGATTGCAGGTCAAGGGCGATGCCCGGAGCCTACAACGATCCGCAAGCCCGGTCAGCTGTCCCCGGGTCTTTCAGGACTCACGCTGACCGCTTGCGCACTCTGGCGGTCTGGGTGCCCACCGGAGCGAAGGCAGTCGGCTGAGCGGCTCGCCGGACACCCCCGGCGACCACCTCGATCAACCCGTCGACGACGAGAACATCTACCCGGGAATCCGGCGGCCCCACGCGGGCGACGACCCTCCAGCGCCCGAGCCGTGGTTCCACGTCCAGCCCGAGCACCATCCGTGGTTTCGGCTCGTCCTCGCCCGAACCGCCGCCGGGCTGACGGGCTTCGCCGGAGACGGAACGGCCACCGCGGAGCCGTCTTGATGGACGGAGACACGACAGCCGGCGCCGCACCGTGGGAGCAACCCCACCTCACCCGGGGGCTCTCTTGGGCATCATGAGGGGTGCACGGCGGCGACCTTCGGAACGGAACGGGAAGGACGAGGCTTCATGGCGCGAAAGCCGCGGAAGTCCGGAACGCAGCACCCGGTGGACAGAATCGTCCTGCCCGTCGAGCGTGGGGCCACGCCGTCGGGCGGCGGCTCGCCCGCCACCCCCGCGTCGCCGGGCCCCCGGCCCCGTACCGAGGTGCCGGCGCCGCAGCGGATCCGGCCCCCGCAGGAGAAGCCGCTCCGACCGGGCAGACCACTCCAGAAACAGACGGAAGGCGTCCGCCCGAAGAAGGAGACTCCGCGCCCGCGCGCACCCAAGGCACCTTCGAGCGTGCCCGTCGCTCGCACACCCCTCCCGGGCTCGGCCATCGACCAGGCGGAGCACCTGCGGAGCGTCATGCGGGAGGGGGACCGGCAACTGCTGCGGCGTGACATCTCGCGGCTCTTCAGGAGCGGGCCCGCGCGGACCGCGAAGGTCATGAAGCACCTCCGGGCCCGGCCGGACCGCCAACTGCTCGTATCGACCGTCCACCAGGCCGCCGAAGACCTCGACGGAGCGCTGGACCTCTACGACCATCTCCGCGTGCGCAGCCTGGAGTACTGCGCCGTCGCGGTGCTCTTCGCCGCCGTGGAAGGGCGCCCCGGACGCCTGCCGGACGTCCTCCGGCAGCTGCGGCGGAGACAGCGGAGCGGGGACGCCGAGCTGCTCCGCTCCGCGACCGCCGTCCTTCCGTACGGTCACACGACCGCCCGGATGGACGAGGCGGTGGCCCGAGTCCTGCAGTACACCTCGTACAAGGTGGCGGCGGAGAGGGAGTTGCACCGCGCCAGGCGGCTGCGGAGGACGGAGCGGGCACAGCGGGAGACCGCCGCGACGTCTCCCGTGCTCGGCGCGGGAGACGGACGGTCGACGTGGTGGCGGCTCCTGCACTGGGTCGTGGCGCTGTTCCGGCAGCGAGCCTAGGCAGGTCCGCTCGACCGGTGGCGGTCGGTCACGTCACCAGCCCTGCTGTACGACACCGAGTACGACCGGCGGCGCGGACGATGCAGGGGCGCCAGGGGCGGCCGACCCGACGGGGGCGGGTGCGCGCTCCCCCTGGCCGGGCGGCGGGGAGACCAGCAGTTCGAGGACTTCGCTCAGCATCCCCTCCAGGTTGCCGAGGAGGCCTCCCTGCAGCCTCTGCCAGCCCTCGGCGTCCTCCTCGCCCACCGCGTACATCCCCGTGTGCTTCAAGAGCACTTCTCCGACCTGGCGGTTCTTCTCCTCCGTCCGCTTCTCGTGTTCCGGGTTGTGGAGGAAGAAGTTGCGCAGTCCGTGCACTTCTCCCAACCGCCCGTCCCACAACGGCTCCGCGAGGGCGGGCAAGGGGAGTTTCGCCACGTACTTCGGGTCCTGCTTGGGGAAACGGACGGATGTGTGGAGGCGTTCGTGGAACACCTTGTCGGCGGCCGCCAGCCAAGCGGTGAAGTCCATGTGGCTCACGGTGATCCGGCGCAGCCGCTGCAGATCGACCGGCGGCGCCGCGTCGAACAGCGCGTAACCGAGCCGGGGCACCGATGCCGCGCAGATCTCCGAGTAGAGCCCGAGGACGGTCTCCACCCGCGCCTCCCAGCGCTCGCGCCGGGAGGGGTCGACCATCGGCCGGCCGGGCACGGCGGCGACGGCGCCGGGGTCGAGCTGCAGCGCGGGCAGCCGTCTCTGCGCCGGGGAGCCGACAGACCTGACGACGCCGCTGCCCAGCTCCGCGAAGTACTCCTCCAGCACGTCCACCCCGCCGATGCGGTGCCGGTCGCCGCCCGCGACGTCGGCCAGCTGCTGGAGCAGTTCGTGGTTGGGGACCAGGTGCAGGGGCGGCTCGGCACGTACCTTCTGCTGCTTGCAGTAGTCCTCCCACCACCGGCCGAAGAGCGTCTGGTCGCTGATCCCCACCGCGTGGAGCCGGATGCCGAGCTCCGTGTGGAGTTCCTCCATCGTCGACACCGGGTCTTCCGTGCCGACGACCGACTCGCCGCTTCGGTCCTCGCTCATCGGCGCCCAGTGCGCACCGTCGCTCACGAGGACGATGAGCTTGTCGTTGTCGGGGACGCCGTGCCGGTAGAGCAGCTCCCCGGCCCGGTGCAGGGCCTTTCCGATGTCGGTGGGCTGGTCACCGTGTTTGAGCAGGGTGACGGCACCGCGCAGCTGCTCCAGACTCCGGTCGCCGGGAGCGGTCGTCACCTCGGCCATGCCGTCCCGGCCGGGGAAGAGAACCTGGGTGGTGAGGTCGAACCGCACGAGGGCGAACCGCGTGACCAGGCCGTCCACCTGGGCCCGTGCGTCGATCATGGTGCGCAGGGCTCTCTTGAGTGCTTCCATCCGGGTCACTCGGAGGTCCCGGCGGATGCGGAAGCCTTCCCGCGCATCGGGGATGTCGTTGGCCCCCATGGAGCCGCTGCAGTCGGCCAGCACCACGATGTCGACAGCGCTCCGCACCCCCGGGGCGAACACGCTGATCTTCGTCTGCGCGCCGATGCTGACCAGTCCGTTCAGCGCCTGACCGGACCGGTCGGCAACGGAGCGCACCCGGAAGGGGTGCCCGTCGACGTCGATCCACTCGTCCGCGTGTCCCTGACCGTCCCCGTGTACGAAGACGTGGCCGGACAGCAGCGTCGAGTTCTGTACGCGCCGGGTCGCCTCGTCCAGGGAGAGTTCGGCCGGTGACTCCAGCTCCACCGCCGCCGGCACCGCCGCTTCCACGGGCCTCAGTTTCCACGGCGCCTCCGCCAGCCCGTACTCCATGGCCAGCTGTTCCGGAACGACCAGTACGTCCTCGGGCAGCTGGGGGACGGGGACCAGCCGTACGGCCACGGACCGGTCGGAGCCGACGCCGCGCGCCAGGAGCACACCCGCGGTCTCCGCCGGGAGCCGGCGCGTGGACAGGGCCAGCCGGTTGCCTGCCACGAGCCCCTGCCCGGTGGCCGTGATCAGCCGCGTGTTGTCCGGCGCAAAACCGGGGAGACTCATTCCCGCTCCAATTGGATGTTGATACCGAGCCGCGTCCGCAGTTCCTGCACCACCGCGCCGCCGGTGCCGATGAACCGGCTGCGCATGTCCTGGGGGACCCGTACGAAGAGGATGTTGCTCTTGCGCCTGTAGTCGGAGAACGTGACGGCATCCGCGAGCTCGTGCTTTCCGGACTGCTGCAGCAGCGTCCGCAGCCGTGCGAAGTGCCCCCGTCCTTCTTCGTGGCTGTCGCGGAACCGCTGCACGTCCTCGCGGCGTGACGCCGCCTGTTCGTCGAGCAGGCGCAGAGCCGTCTGGACGAGGTTGCCGCCGTCCCGGCCGCCGCGGCGCCGCAGATCGTCCTGGAGCCGTACGAACAGGGCGTCGACGGCCCCCATGTCGAGGACGCGCTGGCAGGTGTTGATGAAGATGTGCCGGACGATGCCGATCCGCGGCAGGAACGCCGCCCTGCGTCCGCCGGACCGGTTGCCACGGCGAGCCTGGGAACGCGCCACGGTACCCGCCACGACGAGGGCGACCAGGGCCTCGGGAGCGGAACCGCGCAAGTCCCTGTGGTGCCGGCCGCACAGCGCGAGCCCCTTGCTCCGCGCTCCGTAGATCTGCCACCGCATGACGTGCTCGCCACAGACGCGACGGCCGCAGGCGCGCGCGTCGTCCAGGCCGAGGTGCTCGCAGCGGATGTGACCCGTGGCCGGGCAACCGGGCCGTTCGCAGGCGGGGAAGCGGTCGGCGTGGCAGTCCACGCAGTAGGCCAGCGAGGCGTCCCCGGGGTGCGGCACGAGGTGGTCGTCGCACCACGCCCGCCCCGAACGGCAGCGCGGGCCCCCGCACCAGCCGCGGCCCGGCCGGCCGCACCGGCAGGTGGGTTCGTGCCGGACGCAGGACGCCCGGAGGCTGCCTTCCAGGAAGACCGCGTGGGCGTCGCACACCCGGCCGGGCCTCTCCTTGGTGCCGCAGCCGGTGCAGGTGAACGGGGCGTAGGTGGTCGTTCCGGAGGCCCGGCACGTGTCGCAGACGTACCTGACCCTCGGCGGCTCCAGAACTCCGCGTACGGCGAAGGGGGTCGCCGCGCTGAAGGGTACGGGCGCCGTGGCCGGGCTGAGGAACCAGACCCCGACCTCTCCCTCCTCCCCGAGGTCCAGCCGCACCCGTGGTCCCGACCGGGGGTCGAGCGTCACCAGGACGGGCTCCAGCAGCTCCCACAACGCCATGTAGCCATCGGGCGAGCCGGGCACCTTCCGGTGGGCGCGCAGATCCAGCATGACGGGCACGGCGGCCGCGGCATGTGCCGTGGTCATCGGGTGGCCTCCTCGGTGGCGTCGGTCCTGTCGTCTCCCGCCGGTGCGACCAGCAGGAGCTCCACCGTGCCGCGGCGTTCCTTCGCCTTTCCGGTGTACGTGGTGTCGGTGAGCAGGACGGATCTGACGCCGCCCGGCGGCCGGCCGAGAGTCCGCAGTCCCGCCCGTACCCGCGGACGGTCGGCTTCGGACACGTCCCAGTGCAGGAGCGCGAGACCCGACTCGCCCGCGCTGTTCAGCGCACGACCGGCCGCGGGTTCGTCCCACGACGACAACGGGGTGTCGCAGCTCACCTGCTGGGCGCGCCGCGGGCGCAGCACACGGCGCAGGGCCTTCGCCTCCTCCCGGTCCCGCTGCCGCAACGGCCGGGTGAGGTCGGCCTCGGTGGCGGAGCGGCAGTACGCGCGCAGCGCCTCGACGATCTCGGCGGGTGTCCTGTCCGCACCCGCGACCAGGTCGAGGAGCCGGTCGGCGGACAGACCGGCGTGGGGACCGCGGCGTCCGTCCGAACGGGGTGCCGAGCGGCCGGCCGCCGCGGCCGGCCGGCGCTGCCCCGGCGTCCCGGTGGCGTTCTGCCGGTCCGGTACGGCCCGTGCGGGGGCCAGCTGGCCGGCCAGCCAGACGCGGGCGGCCGAGGTACTGCCCGCCGCACGCTCCAGGTTGGCGGCGCTGACATGGTCCTTGATCAGCCACTCGGGTGACCTCAGCCCCTGCGCCAGCCGGTCGGCCGCGAGCAGGCCGGTGTCCTGCTCGTGCCACCTGGCGAGGAGGTCGTTCTCGTTGCGCACGAAGCCGTCGGAAGACGCGTCGGCGGTGAGTTCCAGACCCAGGAAGATCTGGGAGAGCTCGTGGGGGTGCGTGTCGAGCTGGCGGAAGTACGGCAGGAGTTCGGCGAGCATCGCCGACGCCGCCTGCCCTGCCGTGACCGTGGTGGTCGTGCTCGTCCGAGCACCGTTCGGCTTCGCCGCTCCGCCGGCCGACGACCGCTGCTCGACGTCGAACTGTGCCGCCAGACCGTGGGCGATCGCCCGTGAGCGGTTGCGCTCCAGTACGGGCTGCGGGACGGAGCGCACCCGCTGGCCCGCTCGTTCCAGATCCCGGACCCGCATCGCGATCGCCTGCACGACGAGCGCGTGCGTCATGGCCGAGGAGACGGACATCTGGGCGTCGAAGAGGCGGAGGGCCACGTCGCCCTCCGCCGCCAGGCCGGCCTCACCCAGCGGGTTGACGTCCATCGCCTCAAGCCGGGCCAGCCGCTCGTTGCGCTTCAGCCCCGCCCGCACACGGTCGAGGTGCTGGGGGGAGAAGGAGGCGATGTAGCGCGTCGCGACCTGGTCGGTGGCCCGGGAGAGGCGGGCGGAGCCCCGGGCCGAGGCGTACGCGGGACCGTGGAGCTGGCGTGCGGTCAGGGAGATCAGGGAAGGCGAGTACTCGCGGACCAGGTTGCAGAGGAGTTCGCGCTGCACGTCACTGACCACTTCAAGGGAGTGCAGGTCCGCACACAGCCCTCCCGCCGGATCGTCACCTCCGCCCGGAACCCATCCGCTCGGCACCAGGACACCGCCGGCCTTCTGCGTCTCTCCGGCCAGGACGGCGACGGCCTCGGCCAACGCCCCGGCCACGGCCCTGCGCATGGCCTGGTCGTGCAGGACGACCTGCCCCGTGTCGATCCACACCGCGGCCGCGGCCCGCGGGACGGGACGCAGGGTCAAGGGCACACCGGTGGGCAGGACGGGGAGGCGTGGCGGCTTGGCCAGCAGCCGTGCCGTGATCGCCGCCCGGGTCTCCAGGCCGTACCGGTCCCGGTCACGGGACCGTCCGATCACCGTGTACCCCTTGGCCAACCGCTGCCTGAGCGGTCCCGAACGGTAAAGCGTGACGAGCACGGGAGATCAGACCTCCGGCCTTCGAAGTTCGGCGGACGCGAGCCCGCGTACGGCGGGGATCGCGAGGAACAGCACGACCGTTATCGCGAGCGCCGCGAGCGTGCTGTACAGCAGCGTCTTCGGCCCGGGCTCCCCCCACAGCGCCCCGGCCGCATAGGCGACGGCGAAGGGCAGTCCTATGGTGGACAGCAGCCCGACGGCGAGGCCGCTGCGCCGGGCGCGGGCGGTCTCCACGTAGCGGGCGGCGTCGGCGAGCGCCGTCCCGGCCTGTGCGAGGAGTCCGGGGAGCCGGTGCTGTTCCTGGAAGCGCTCCAGGAGCGTGTTGGCGTTGCCGTGCACGGTGATGTGTGAGGACCACAGCGCCCGCCGCAGTTCGATCTGCTTGCGCTCCAGGTCGAGCAGGCGGCGGGCCTCCGCCTGCCGCGCGGGCAGCCGGGCCAGGGAATTGGCCAGGAAGTTGACGCCCAGCACCTGCCAGCGCCCGAGGAGGAACGCGTCGAGGTAGATGGTGTGCACGAGCGACGCGGCCGTGGGGTGGAAGCCGGCGCCGTCGCCCGAGTCCGGTGAGGTGCCGATGAAGGCCGCGCCGTCCCGTAACACCAGCGCCTGCCAGTCCGCGGAGAGCCGAACCCTCCCGGCGAACAGCCCGTCGTCCTCCGGATCGGGCGGGAAGTGGACGACCGGCGTAGCGGACGCCGACAGCCACAGCCATTGGTCACGGGCGCCCCACGCCGTGTACGGCGGCGGCATCACCTCGGGTAAGGCTCCGTCGTCGAACGTGATGTGCGACAGGACCCATGCCTTGCGCTCGGATTCGAGCAGCCGGACCCCGGCGGGCAGCAGTCCCGCGTACTCCGCGCGCTTGGCCGTCAGGTCGCGGAGCCGCGGAAGGTCGTTCAGCGGATCGCCGGACAGCCGCATGTGCAGGACGACGACGGCCCGCCGGGGCGCGTCCGAGGCCAGGACCTGAGGCAGGCGCAGCATCTCCATCGCCTCCACCACAGGCGCGGCGGGCGTCCCGGCGGGGGCATGGGGGAGAGGGGAAACGCAACGGTGCCAGCGGGAGGGGTGTCCGGTCGCCCCGTAGACGGACTCTCCGACGCGCGGCTCGAAGTACGTCATCCGCCGTTCCCGGTCGGCCACTCCGGTGGCCAAGCGCACCGGCAGGGGACCCTCCGTCCAGTCGGGCGCCGGTGGTCCGTCACCCAGCCCCTCAACATCGAAAACGACACAGGCCGTTGCCCGTTGTACGGACATGAACCCCCCACCGTCGATCCCGGCTCCTGTGATGCATGCTACTGCTGTTCCCGACATCCGTTCTCCGGATCGGGTCGAAGGCGGTCAGTTCGAATCGCTACGCCAACGGCCCGCCGAACCAGACGGGTTGACCCCCTCGGCTGTAGCGCTGTGATCAGCAGGACGGGAACCCTCGGCGCAGGAGGCCGGCATCGCCGGGACGCGGTGCGGACCCGTGCCGAGCGCTTGCCGGCCCGGACCCGGACGCCCGCGCCCGCCGGGCCGTGTGGGGTACAGCGGCGGGCCAAAGGGACGATCGGCGTGCGCGCGTCCCCGGGATGCGGCTGCGGTTTCACTACCTTCGGCATATGACGCACCCTCAGGAGTACGCCCCGAGACGTCAGATTCCAAGCTGGGCCCCCTGGCTTTGCTGGGGCGGTCTGATCATCGGAATCATCCTGATGCTGGTGTACTGGCTGGCCCCGCCCCTGGTCAAACCTGATCCGGGGGCGGAGGTTCAACTGCAGTTCGCCGCGGGCGAGGACCCGATCCGCGAGGCCGTGCTGGAGATCATCGGCGGCAACGGCAGTGACAGGGCCGAGCTCTTCAAGGACGGGCTCCTCCTCGACTGGCAGATGTTCGTCCCGGGGTACACGTTGGCGCTGGCCGCCGTGTTCGGCTTCGGAACCCTCTTCCTCTACCGGAGTGCCTCTCGTACGTGGGCCCGCCGTGCGCTGGCCATCACCGCCGTACCGCTGGTGGCGGACTGCGCGGAGAACCTCTTCCTGTACCTGGGGCTGGAGCGGCTCGACGGCGACCCGGACTGGGCCTTCACCTGGGCCGCCTACTGCGCCCAGGTCAAATGGACGGTCGTCGTCCCGCTGGTCGCCGCGGCCCTGTGGGCGGGCACCACCCTGGCCTTCCGCCTGGTACTGCGCCCCCGGGCCGAGGTACAGGGACCGCAGCCGCCGCATCCGCGTGCCGTCGTACGCAGCGCGCACAAGCTGGCCGACGGGTCCGAGAGCTGGTGGGACGACCCGGACGTGATCGCCCCGCCCGCGGCACCGCACTCCGCCACTCCCCTGGCGGACTGGACAGCCCCGTACACGCCGCCCTCACCGAACGGCGCAGCGCGCCCCGGGCCGAAGGACAGCGCGAAGGCCCGCTGGCACACCAGGGCGCTCCAACTGCCCGGCCGGGAGCCGGCAGAGGTCGGCATCTGCGCGTCCGGCGGCGGGATCCGCTCCGCCTCGGTCGTCCTGGGCGCCCTCCAGGCGCTGCGGGACGCGGGCGTGGTCCGTGCAGCGCGCTACCTGGTGTCCGTGTCGGGCGGCGGTTTCACGGCCGGAGCGTTCCAGCTGGCACTCACCCCGGAACAGCCCAGGGACAAGAAGGGGAAGCCCTTCGTGCGGGCCGATCTCGCCACGCCCGAGGACGTGTTCGCCCCCGGCAGCCCCGAAGAGGACCACGTCCGCCGGCACGCGAAGTACCTCGCGGACAGCCCCAAGGAGAAGCTGCAGGCCGCGGGGACCGTGCTGCGCGGCATGTTCGTCTCCCTCGGGATGCTGGCGCTGATCTTCACCGTGGCGGGCATGTACCTGCACGCCTTCTACTCGTTCGTCCCTCTGACCGACCTCGACAGCCTCCGGCACCCTGATGGCCGGGTCCCGGACTTCAGGCCGTACGCCCACGTCCGGATTCCCGTTCTCGCCCTCATCGCGCTCGCCGGTGTGGTGACCCTGGTCGCCTCGCTCGTCAGGGCGTCCACCGGGAAGTCGCGCCCGGCCTGGGTGCGGAGCACCATCAAGACGATCGTGGCACTGGCTCTGGCGGTCGCCGCGTACACCGTGGTCTTCCCTGCCGTGATCTGGTTCTTCGTATGGCTGGCCGACACGCAGACGCTCCTCCCCAAGGGCGGCCGGGGCGTGTCCCTGCTCGCTGTGCTCACGGCCGCGGCGACATGGCTGGGCGCGCTGTACACCGCGGCCCACAAGTCGGTGAAGAAGCTCAAGCCGGACGGTGACACGGCGGGCATGTTCTCCAAGAGCGGCAAGTCGATCACCGTCCAGAGCAGTACCGGCTGGGTGAAGGCGATCGTCTGCTGGCTGGTGCTGCTCCTGCTCGGCTTCTTCGGTCTCGCGCTTCTCTCCTGGGTCGCCGTATACGCGGGCGAGTGGGACTGGTGGTGGAAGTGGGGCCTGCCGGTCGCCCTGCTCGTCCTGCCGTTCCTCATCGACCAGACCACCTTCAGCCTGCACCCCTTCTACCGGCAGAGACTGGCCGGCGCCTTCGCCGTGCGACGCGCGGTACTGAAGGACGGCTCGGTCGGAGGCCTCCCGTACGACTACAACGCCGAACCGACCAGCCTCAGTACCCATGCCCGGAAGGTGGACCGCTTCCCCCAGGTCATCTTCGCCGCCTCCGCCGCCGTCTCGCTGCGCAACCGCACCGCGCCCGGCCGGCCTGCGGTCCCCTTCACCTTCGCCTCCGACTATGTGGGCGGCCCCGATACCGGCTGGGTGCGCACGTCCACGATGGAGGCGACGGCCCGGCCGCTGATCAGGCGCGACATCACGGTGCAGTCCGCCGTCGCGGTGTCCGGAGCGGCGTTCGCCTCCGCCATGGGTACGCAGACGATGTTCTTCGAGCGGCTGCTCGCGCTGTCCAACCTGCGTCTGGGTACCTGGGTGCCGAACCCCGCCTATCTCGCGGAGCTGGCGAAGTACGGTCCCGACTGGACCATGCCCCGGCTGCCGAGGATGCGGCGGCTCCGCTACCAGTTGCAGGAGCTCGTGGGCCGGTACTCGGACACCAGCCCGATGCTGCTGTGCACCGACGGGGGGCACTTCGACAACCTCGGGCTGGTCGAGATGCTCCGGCTCCGCTGCCGGACGATCTACGTCATCGACTCCAGCGGGGACACGCCGCCGCTGGCCACCACCCTCGCCCAAGCCGTGACCCTCGCCTACGAGGACCTCGGGGTGGTCATCGAGTTCCCGAAGGAGGAGGTGCTCAAGCTGGTGCCGGGCAGCGCCGCGCCGCTCAAGCCGACGGAAGGGATGGCGGCCCTCAACGCGCGGTTCTCCGCGAGCTGTGTGGTGACGGGAACGATCAAGTATCCCGAGCCGGTCCTCTTCGACCCCGACGCTCCCCCCTCCGACGAGGGCACGATCATCTTCGCCAAGGCGAACCTGACTCCGGACATGTCCTACGAGCTGCTGAGTTACGCCCTCAAGGAGAAGGCCTTCCCCCGGCAGGCCACGTTCGACCAATGGTTCGACCATGCCCAGTTCGACGCCTACCGGGCGCTCGGCCACTTCCTCGGCACCGCGGCCGGGAAGGCCGGGAAGGCCGGTAAGGCCGGGGCGGGCGGGAAGCACCGAACCTGACGGCCCAGGTGAGCTCCTTCAGTTCCGCCGGCTCCTCGGCCCCTTCGGCTCCTTCACCCGTCTGCGTCGCTGCACGCGACACCGTCGCACGGGTGGGGCACCGTCGTACGGAGTGCACGGAAGCCCCCCTTCGCGAAGAGGCGCGCATGGATGAGGTCGAGCGGTACGAGCGCTACGTCGGCGGCAGCCCGGAGGCCGAACGGCGGGTCTTCCAGCGACTCGCAGGGGACCTCCTGCGGGTGCAGCTCAAGGTGAAGAAACGCAGCGGTTCCCCCACGCTCGAACGGACCTTCCACGCCAAGGCGGTACTCGGTGTGGAGAACGCCCGTCTGACGTTCCGCGAGGACCTCCCCAAGGCCCTGCGCGCGGGTTTCGCCAGCCCCGGAGCCGAGTATCCCGTCACGGTCCGGCTGTCCAATGCCAGCGGTGTCCGTCAGCCCGACTCCGCGCCCGATCTGCGCGGGGCGGCGCTGCGGGTCGAGGTGGGCTCCGGCGAGACCCACGATCTGCTGATGACCAGCTTCCCGGTCTCCCATGCCCGCGACGCCCGGGAGTTCGTCGCTTTCGCGCGGGCCATGGCGGGCGCCGACACACGGCTCCGCAAGGGCATCGCGCTGTTCGTCACGCTGCCCCTGGCGGTCGGCTGGCCCACGGCCGTCCGCATGCGGCGCAACGTCGTCGCGGGAACCAGGCGCACGGTGTCCAGCCTGGCGCTGGAGACGTACTGGAGTCGCGGCGCGATCCTGTGGGGCGACGCGGGGCCGGTGCGCTATCAGCTGCGGCCCGTCGCGGACGCCCCGGCGGCCCCGGCGGCGGCGCCCTCTGATCCCGATCACCTGCGGCGTGAGCTCTCGCAGCGGCTGCGGCGGACGGACGTCGTCTTCGAGCTCTGCGTCCAGCGCTACGTGGACGCCCGGCGCACCTCCGTCGAGGACGGCGCGGCCGAGTGGAAGGAGGAGGACGCCCCCGTCGTGCCGGTGGCCACACTGGTCGTCCCGCGCCAGGACGTAGACACCGCCGAAGCACGTGCCTGCGCGTCGCGGGTCGACCAGCTGGCGTTCAACCCCTGGCACACCACGGAGGACTTCCGCCCCCTGGGAAACCTCAACCGTGCCCGCAAGCTCGCCTACGAGGCGAGCAGCGCTCACCGCGCGGGCCTCCGCTTCGTGACCGTCGAACCGCGGCGCAACGCAGTGCTCGGGGCACCGCTCCGCGCCGCGTTCCGCGTCGTGAACCGCGTCGTCCCCTGGCACCGGCTGCCCACCCCGCTCGGTCTGCTCAACCTCATGGCCTTCCGGCAGACGTTGCGCCGGGAGAACCTCATCGACACCGAAGCCCACGAGGCCCCGCCCAGGGCCGAGCCGGCGGTGGACGGTCCGCTCAGTGGGGAGCTGCTGGTCAGGCGCAGTTACGACGGCACGTTCAACGATCTGTCGGCCCCGCGGATGGGTGCCGTCGGCGCGACCTTCGGGCGCACCATGCCGCCCGTCTACCGCCCGGACCGGTTCGACACGCCCAATCCCGTCACCGTCAGCAGGGAACTGCTCCAGCGTGACGCGTTCATCCCCGCGACGTCGCTGAACATCATCGCCGCGGCGTGGATCCAGTTCCAGGTGCACGACTGGGTCAAGCACCGGAGGCTTCCGGTCGGTGTCAAGAGCGTGGAGGTGCCGCTGCCGCCCGGTGAGACCTGGCAGAACACCCCGGGCGGACCGCGGGAGAGGGTGATGCGCTTCGGTGCGGACGAACCGGTGAGCGGACCCGGCGGCGAGCGGTCGCCGATCGTGTTCGCCAGCGAGGTCTCGCACTGGTGGGACGGCTCGGAGGTCTACGGCGGTGAACACTTCACCGCGGATCGGCTCCGGGAGGCCGGCGGCGGCGCCGCGCTCCGGCTGGAGGACGGGCACCTGCCGAACGGCTCGGGCGGCGGCCCGCTCACCGGGTTCGCCGACAACTGGTGGCTCGGCCTCAGCGCCATGCACACCCTGTTCGCCCGTGAGCACAACACGGTGTGCGAAGCCCTGCGGCGCGAGTATCCGCGTATGGACGAGGACCGCGTCTACCACACGGCGCGGCTGGTCGTCTCCGCCCTGATCGCGAAGATCCACACGGTCGAGTGGACCCCCGCGATCCTCGCCACCGAGACGCTCGACATCGGCATGAAGACCAACTGGCAGGGGCCGCCGAAGAAGTGGCTCGACCAGCTGGGCGTGTGGCTGCTGGAGGCGAACGGGCGCGACGGCATCCCCAAGACCCTGCCGGACCACCACGGAGCCCCGTACTCCCTCACGGAGGAGTTCGTCACCGTCTACCGGATGCACCCGCTGATCCCCGACGACTACGAACTCGCCGACCACCGGTTCGGCCGCCGGCTCGACACCCTGAGCTTCACCGACCTCCAGGGCGCGGCCGCCGAGCCCCTCATCCGCAAGACCGGCCTGGTGAACACCCTGTACTCGCTGGGCATCGCCCACCCGGGGGCGATCACCCTCCACAACTTCCCGCGCACGCTCCAGGCCTTCGAACGGGACGGTGAGGTGATCGACCTCTCCGTGGTCGACCTGGTGCGCACCCGGCGCCGCGGCGTCCCGCGCTACAACGATTTCCGCGCGGGCCTGCACAAGCCGCGGATCCGGCGGTTCGAGGACCTCTCCTCCGATCCGCGGACGGTCGCCCGGCTCCGGGACGTGTACCGCTCGGTGGACGACATCGACACCGTCGTGGGGCTGTTCGCCGAGAATCCGCCCACGGGCTTCGGCTTCAGCGACACCGCCTTCCGGGTGTTCATCCTGATGGCCAGCCGGCGGCTGCAGAGCGACCGTTTCCTCACGGTCGACTTCCGGCCCGAGGTCTATACGCCCCTCGGCATGGACTGGGTCGAACGGAACGGCATGACGAGCGTCATCCTGCGGCACTGCCCCGAGCTGGCGGGCATCCTGCCGCGCGCGGCCAGTGCGTTCGCACCGTGGCGTCCGGTCCAGCCCGCGCGCAACAACAGCGGCCGCGGCTGAGCGGGGGCAGGCGCCATGTCCACGCCCGGCACCGCGGGCCACCGGGGCCTCGAAGCCCTTCTCTCCCGCCCCCTGTGGGAGACGGTCTTCAAGCGGCGGACCCACCGGGTCAGCCGCGGCGCGTCCGTGCCGGCCGGGTCGATGAGCCACCGCTCCACGCACCGGCCGGAGCCCCTGGGCGAGCTGGAGGAGGCCGTGCTCATCGCCCTCACCGGCGCCTCGGGCCTCACCATGCCCGACCGGCCCTTCGAGGACCCGCGCGATCACACACCCATCATGGCCAAGCCGAACCTGAACATGACGGGGCGGACGGCGGGCAGCCCCGACAACGCGCAGGCCACCCACTTCTTCATGATCAACGACAGTGGCACGTACTACCTGCGGAAGCTGCCGCCGTCCCGGGACCACGCCTTCGACCCCGACACCCTGATCGGCCGCGCGCGCCGGTCGAAGGTACGCGTGCTGGACCACCGCCTGGACGTCGCCGCGGGGATGCGCGATTTCCCGGCGTACCTCGACTCCAACCGGTTCCTGTCCAATCTCCCGGGCACCACCCTGTTCCTGCCGGTGGTCGACCTCTCCCATCAGTACATCAATGCGCTGATGTACCTGCTCACCCAGCCGGAGGGGGCCCGGCCGACAGTCGTCGACGACCGCAACTTCTACCGCCCGGCGGGAGTGCGGAAGTGGGTGAAGAGCGGCTTCCTCAACCCTTCCGTCAAACTGCCGCTCGGTTCCCTGGGGCCCATGCGTACGCAGGTCGAGGCCGACCTGCTGCTGCAGAACATGATGCTGGTCGCGGACGCGATGGGACTCGGTGCCTGGATCCACGCGACGATCAGCCCCCAGATCATGCTGGGCGACCCGAAGTTCTCGCGCACCTACGGCCGGATGCTGGGCTTCGACTTCGCCACGCCGAGGTTCCGTCCCGCCGACATCCTCCGCTGGCAGGTGCCGCTGCCGAAGTACGCCGGGCTGCGAGCCCATCCGGTGGGGCTGCGGGCCGGCGGGGAGCACCTCATCAAGGGCGCCTGCCCGCCCAACTACCCGTCGATGCACGAAGCGGTCGAGTCCGTCGTCCGTTCCAAGTTCGGTGAGGAGGGCGTCTATGCGGACAAGGATCTCTTCGGCCGCATCTACAAGGACGGATACGCGCAGCGCTACCTCGCCGAGGCCAGTGAGTACGACCGGCAGGTGATCGATTGCGCGCGGGACATCTGCGTGTACGTCCACGAGACCCACGGGCGGTTTCCGGCGCACACCGACGCCATCCACGTGCCCGGCATCTGGTTGCAGGCGCACCACGTCGAATCCGAGTACTACGACCGGTTCTTCCAGGACGGCCTCACGGAGAACCATCGCCGGCACGCCTCGCGCTGGGACGACGGATGAGGCGGAGGCGGACCGGACGGGAGCGTACGAGGCGCCGCCGAGGGCGGTAAGGCATCAGGGTGCGAGCGGCCTTCGGAGGTGCCGGGGAGATCGCGGGCGGCCACCTCACCGGCCCCTGGCCGTCGGCGCCGGGATCACGTGATGGGCCTGCCCCGCTACGGTCCGTCACCCGACGGCGTGGTCGACGGTCCCGCGGGACCTCCCGCCCGGCGGCGCCCGCGCGGACGCGGTGTCGGCCGGCCTGAGCGGCTCCGCACACTGCCGAAGGCACGTGGAGGTTGGAAGATGGATGGGTGAGCACCTATCTGGGAGACCTCAGGCGCAGGCTGCTCCGCTCGGCCACGAGCCCCTCCGCTCCCCCTCGGCGTTCCCGCTCAGGACACCGCAGGAAGCACCAGGAGGAACCGGAGCAACAGGACCACCCGGAGCCCGACCCGTCCCGCAGGCGGGCGGCGCGGCGGCCACAGCGTCTTTCCTCGCTCCTGAGCGTGCGGAGCGTGGCCGGCGAGGTGTTCCTGCTCCAGCTGGCCGTGGTGGTCCTGCTCGTCGCCGCCGCGGTTCTGGCGCTCGTGGTGCAGGCCCGGAGCTCGGCCATGCTGGACGCCCGGCACCGTACCCTCGCCGCCGCCGGGACGTTCGCGGAGTCTCCCGGGATCGTCTCCGCCGTGCGCGGCCCCCACCCGAGCGCGGTGCTCCAGCCGAGCGCCCAGGCCGCCGCGAAGATCGCCGGGGTCGACGGCATCAACGTGTACACGCTCGACGGGGTCACCCTCGCCCACAGCGACCCGCGGCAGATCGGCAAGCGCGTCGTCGGCCCCTTCGCCGAGGCCGCGGCCGGCAGGTCCTTCACCGAGACGTTCCCCGGGTCCCTGGGGCAGTCCGTGGTCTCCGTGGTTCCCGTCAAGGACGCCGGGGGCAAGGTCATCGCCGTCGTCTCCTCTCCGGTCACGGTCCAGAACGTCCAGAGCATGGTGAACGGGCAGCTGCCGGTCGTCCTCGGTACCGCGGCCGGGGTGCTCGCCCTGTCCGCGGGCGGGACCGCCCTGGTGAGCCGCCGCCTGCTGCGCCGGACCCACGGCCTGGGGCCGGCCGAGATGACGAGCATGTACGAGCACCACGACGCGGTGCTGCACGCGGTGCGCGAGGGCGTACTGATCATCGGCGGCGGTGGACGGCTGCTGCTCGCCAACGACGAGGCGCGGCGGCTGCTCGATCTGCCGGCGGACGCGGAGGGGCTGCCCGTCACGGACCTGGGACTGGAGGAGGCGATCGCCGAGCTGGCCGCGTCGGGCCGGTCCGCGACCGACGAGCTGCACATGTCGGCCGATCGGCTGCTGGCGGTGAACATCCGGCCCACCGCCCCCTACGGGAAGGCCGGGACCGTCGTCACCCTGCGGGACACCACCGAGCTGCGGGCGCTCGCCGGGCGGGCCGAGGTGGCCCGCGAGCGGCTGAAGCTGCTGTACGACGCGGGGGTGCAGGTCGGCACGACTCTGAACGTGGAGCGCACCGCGGAGGAGCTGGCGGAGGTGGCGGTCCCGCGGTTCGCCGACGTGGTCACGGTCGACCTGCTGGACCCGGTGCTGCGCGGCGAGGAACCTCCCGAGACGATCACGGAGATGCGCCGTACCGCCGCCGTCGGTCTTCAGGGCGACCATCCGCTCTCACCCGTCGGCGAGCTGATCCGGTTCGGGCCCTCCGGCCCGATGGCCGCCGGGCTGGCCGCGGGCCGCGCCGTCCTGGAGGCCGACCTGCGCGTCACCCACCGCTGGCGGGCCCAGCACCAGGGCAACGCCGTGCAGATCCTGGACCGCGGCATCCACTCCCTGATCGTCGTGCCCCTGCGGGCCCGGGGCGTGGTGCTGGGCATGGCCGGCTACTGGCGGGGGCAGGACTCCCCGCCGTTCGACGGGGAGGACGTGTCCTTCGCCGAGGAGCTGACCGCCCGGGCGGCGGTGTCCGTCGACAACGCCCGCCGCTACACCCGCGAGCACAACATGGCCGTGACCCTGCAGCGCAGCCTGCTGCCCCGGGGCGTACCGGAGCAGTCCGCCGTCGAGGTCGCGCACCGCTATCTGGCCGCCCAGGCCGGGGTGGGCGGTGACTGGTTCGACGTCATCCCGCTGCCCGGTACGCGGGTGGCCCTGGTGGTCGGCGACGTGGTCGGGCACGGGCTGCACGCCGCCGCCACCATGGGCCGCCTGCGCACCGCCGTGTACAACTTCTCCACTCTCGACCTGCCGCCGGACGAACTCCTGAGCCACCTGGACGAGCTGGTCGCGCACATCGACACCGACGAGCAGGAGTGGCAGGGGATCACCGGGGCCACGTGCCTGTGCGCCATCTACGATCCCGTCTCGGGTCAGGTGACCGCGGCCACCGCGGGGCATCCGGGCCCCGCTCTGGTCGGCCCCGACGGGACCGTGTCCTTCCCGGAGGTGCCGGTATCCCCGCCGCTGGGGCTGGGCGCGGGGCTGCCCATGGAGACCGTGACGCTCACCCTGCCCGAGGGCTCCCGGCTGGCGCTGTTCACCGACGGGCTGATCGAGGGCCGCGACCGCGATCCGGACGCCGGCCTGGCAGCGCTGCGCGCCGCCCTGTCCGGGCCCGACCGCACCCCGGAGGAAACCTGCACCGCGATCATCGACGCGCTGCTGCCGGCCAGGCCGAGCGACGACGTCGCGCTGCTGGTGGCCCGTACCCGCCGGCTGGATCCGGGGCGGATCGCCGAGTGGGACCTGGCCCCGGAACCGGCGGCGGTGTCCCCGGTGCGCAACGCCTGTTCCCGCCGGCTGGCGGAGTGGGGCCTGGAGGACATCGCCTTCACCACGGAGCTCATCCTCAGCGAGCTGATGACCAACGCCGTCCGCTACGGCAGCGAGCCCATCCGGGTGAGGCTGCTGTACGACCGCAGTCTGGTCTGCGAGGTCTCCGACGGGTCCAGCACCTCCCCGCACCTGCGCCGGGCCGCGGACACCGACGAGGGCGGCCGCGGCCTGTTCCTCGTCGCGCAGTTCGCCGAGCGCTGGGGCACCCGGTACACCGCCCGCGGGAAGATCATCTGGAGCGAGCAGGCGCTTCACGACGGGGCCGCGCCGGCCTCGATGGATCTCGGGGAGGCGCTGCTGGCCGCGTGGGACGACGAGGGGTTCTGAGGACGCGCCGCTACGGCAGCCGCGGGGAAGAGGGCGGACACCAGCCTCGCGGGACTGCGCCGCCGAGGCCGACGAACGTACGCTGGCATCGATCGGTACGCGACCGCCCGTTATGGAGCCTTTGTGCCCGCACCCCGTCTCCGGACAGCCCTCGTCGCCGCCTTCCTGGCCCTCACGACGGCGCCCCTCGGCGCCTGCGGGAACGAGCCCGTCGCCGAGCCCAGGACACCCGCGGTGGCCACCTCGGCCGCGGACGCCGGGGGCATGGGGGCACTGACCGCGGCGGCGAAGAAGGAGGGCTCGCTCAACACGATCGCGCTCCCGCGCGACTGGGCTAACTACGGCGCGCTGATCGACGGCTTCGAGAAGAAGTACGGGATCAAGGTCAACGTGGAGAACCCGGAAGGTACCAGCCAGGACGAGATCAACGCCCTGAAGGAGCGCCGGCGGGACGGCCGCGCCCCCGACGTGATCGACGTGGGCGGCTCGTTCGCGCAGTCGGCGGCCCGGCAGGGCCTGCTCGCTCCGTACGAGGTCGCCGCGTTCGACCGGATCCCCGAGGAACAGAAGGACAAGCACGCGCGCTGGTACAACAACTACGGCGGCTACATCTCGATCGGCTGTGACGCCAAGCGGGTGAAGACCTGCCCCTCGACCTTCGCCGACCTGCGCAAGCCCGAGTACAAGGGCCAGGTCTCGCTCAACGGCGACCCCACCAGGTCCGGCTCCGCCTTCGCCGGCGTGTACGCGGCGGCCCTGGCGAACGGCGGGTCCTTCGACGACATCCAGCCCGGGATCGACTTCTTCGCCGAGCTCAGCAAGAACGGCAATTTCAACCCGGTCGAATCCTCGCCGGACACGATCGCGAAGGGCCAGACCCCGATCAGCATCGACTGGGACTTCCTCAACCTCGGATACGCCGACCAGTTCCGCGAGAAGGGCGCGGACGTCGACTGGCGGACCGCCATCCCCTTCGACGGCAGCTTCGCCGAGTACTACGCGAACGGGGTGAACAAGGACGCCCCGCACCCCGCGGCGGCCCGTCTGTGGCAGGAGTACCTCTTCAGCCCGGAGGGCCAGAACCTCCGGCTCGGCGCCTACGCACGCCCCGTCCTCATGGACGCCATGGCGGCGGACGGCACCCTCGACAAGGCTGCCGCGGAGAATCTGCCGACGGTCGAGGGCACACCGGAGTTCCCGACCGAGGCGCAGCGGGAGAAGGCGCGCGAGACCGTCAACCGCAACTGGCCCACGGCCGTCGCGAGCTGAGCGCGGGGCGGTCCCGGCTCAGGGGCGGACGAGATCGTCGTACGAGTTCTCCGGTACGCCGACACCGGCGAGGATCCTCCGTGCCTCCTGGGCCGTGGGACCGGCGGCGGCGTCGCCGCGCGCGCGGAGGGAGCGGCTGAGGGCGGCGAGGGTTCTGGCTTCGCCGAGTCGGTGGCCGGTCTGCCGGTGGACGGCCAGTGCCTCCCGGCCCAGCCGGACGGCTGCCGCGGACTCCGCCCGCCCCGACCCCGCCAGCTCGCACAGGACGGTCAGGGCCTGGCCCTCCACGACGCGGAAGGCGTGCTCGCGCGCCAGGGCCAGTGCCCGCCCGGCGTGCCGTCGGGCCTCGTCGTCCTGGCCCAGGAGGTGGTGGGTGAGGGCCAGTCCCAGGTGGCCGTCCGCCTCCGTCCTTCTGCTGCGCGCCTCGCCGGCGAGGGCGAGGGCCTGCGTTCCGGCCCGGAGTGCGGCGTCGAACCGTGCCAGTTTCCGGTGGGCGGCGGCGACGGTGTTCATGACTCCGGCCCGGATCCATCGCCGTCCCACCGCATCGACCATGGCGAGGGCGCGCTCGGCCTGTTCCAGCGCCTCACGATGGTGACCGAGTTCCATATTGATCTTCGCGACGGCGTCGAGCATCATCGCGCGCCCGTTGCGGTACCCGCTTCGTCCGTCGTCCGCCGTGCCCGGACCGAGGACGAGGAGGCCGTCGGCCAGCCGCCCCAGCTCCCAGTACACCCCGCCCAGATTCTGCAGCGCCAGGCTGTCGTCGCGCCAGCCGATCTGCGCGTTCCTGCTGATGGCCTGCTCGAGGTGGGCGGCAGCCTCGTGCAGTCGCCCCAGGTCTCGGCAGGTCCCCCCGAGGCCGACCAGCGCCAGCGCTTCGAGGTGGAGGTTGCCCGCTTCACGGACGGTCCGGAGTCCGGCGGTGAAGTGCTCGTGCGCGTCGCCGAGGCGCGCCGTGCTCATCTCCACCAGGCCCCTGCCGCCGAGACCGGCCGCCTCGCCCGTCGCCCAACCGAGCTCGCGGCTGATGTCCCGTACGCGCGCGTGGTGGTACAGGGCCTGCCGGGCGTTCCCCCGGTCCCACTGGATGATGCCGAGGCTGCTGTGCATGGCGGCTTCGCCGTACGGGTCGCCCTCGGCGGTGGCCGCCTCCAGCGCGGTCTGGACGGTGGCCTGCCACGTCGCCCGCGGCAGGTGGAGCCAGAAGTGACCGAACAGCGCGGCGGTCAGGTGCCAGGCCACCGGACGGGGACCGTGCCGGACGGCGTGCTGGACGACGGCGAGGAGGTTCCTGCGCTCCTCCTCCAGCCACTGTGCGGCTCCGGCCGGGGACGGCAGGTGCCGTTCCTCGGCGTGACCGAGCGGTTCGGCCGGTTCGGGGAAGAGCCAGGTTCCCGAGGCCGCACGGGCGGCGTGCACGTACCAGATCAGGAGCCGTTCCAGCGCGGCGTCACGATCCGCCGCGGACTCCTCCGCCCGTGCGCGCTCCTGTGCGTACTCACTCAGGAGATCGTGGAAGCGGTATCGGCCCGCCGTCCCGGATTCGATCAGATGGGCGGCGGCCAGGGCGCCGAGCATGCGCCGGGCCTGCTTCAGAGGTGAGCCCATGAGGGCTGCCGCGGCCTCGGTGCTGAAATCCGACCCGGGGAACAGGCCCAGCAGGCGGAACAGGCGGCGCGCCTCGTGGGTGAGGACGCGGTACGAGGCACAGAAGGCGGCCCTCAGGGGCGAGAGGTCCGCTCCTTCCGGATCCAGTGCCTCCAGCCGGTTGCCCTCGGCCATCTCACCGGCCAGATCGGCCAGGCTCAGTCCCGGATCGCCCGCCAGCCGTGCGGCGGCCACGCGCAGCGCCAGCGGAAGGCCGCCGCAGAGCCGGATCAGTTCGTCGGCCGCGACGGGTTCGGCGCTGAGCCGGGCAGCGCCGAGGGCCTGGCCCAGCAGGGCGCGGGACTCGGCCGGCAGGAGGAGGTCCAACGGCAGGGACCGCGCCCCGTCGCGGACCACGAGGTCGCCGAGCCGGTTGCGGCTGGTGACGACGACGCAGCAGCTGGAGCCGGCCGGGAGCAGCGGCCGGACCTGCTCCGCCGAGGCCGCGTTGTCCAGCACCACGAGCACACGCCGGTCGGCCAGCAGGGTCCGGTACACGCGGGCCTGCGCCTCGTCCTGCGACGGGATCTCCGAGGCCGCGAGCCCCAGGCTCCTGAGCAGGAGCTCAAGGGCCTCGTGGGGCCGGAGCGGCGGGCGATCGTGATCGAACCCGCGCAGGTTCACGAAGATCTGGCCGTCGGGGAAGCGGTCACGCACCTGATGGGCCCAGTGCACGGCCAGAGCGGTCTTGCCGATGCCCGCGGCGCCGCCGATCGCGGAGACGACCACCGTGTTCGCCGCGCGGCGGCGCGGTTCCTCCTCGGACGGAAGCAGTGCGTGCAGACGCGCGAGTTCGTCGGTGCGGCCGGTGAACCCGGCGACGGTGTGCGGGAGTTCGGCCGGGATCGGCCCGGCGCCCGCGGGTCCCGGTCGGGCGGTGCGCAGCGGTGGCGCCGGCCGCGCCGGTGCGGTCGGCACCGGGTCGTTGCGGAGGATGAGCCGGTGGAGCGTCCGCAGCTCCGGCCCCGGAGCGACCCCGAGCTCCTCGGCGAGCCGCTTGCGGAGCTGTTCGTAGTGCTGGAGGGCTTCGGCCGGCATCCCGCAGCGGTGCAGCGCCGTCAGCAGCTGCCCGGCCATCCGTTCGTCGAGCGGGTGGCCGGCCGCCGCCTCGCGCAGCCCCGGGAGGATCTCCCGGTGGCGCGCCCTGCGCAGCTGCACCTCGTGGTATTGCAGCGATGCCTCGATGTGCTCGCTCTCCAGCCTGGCCCGCGTCCCCTGCGCCCATGGGCCCGTCAGCCCGGCCAGCGGTTCACCGCGCCACAGCTCCAGTGCGCGCTCCCACTGCCCGGCCGCTTGCTCGTCGTCGCCGGCCCGCTCCGCGCGGGCCCGGCCGACGAGCTCGCGGAAGCGGTACACGTCCACCCGCTCGACCGGGACCCGCAGCATGTAGCCGCCGGACGCCCGGTCCAGACGCACGCCTGCGGAATCCGCGTCGGCCCGCCGCAGTGCCGCCCGTAGCCGAGTGACATAGCCGTAGAGGACGTTCCGTACGGAAACGGGCGGGCCCTCTCCCCACACCCGGTCGATGAGGGTGTCGATCGGCACGACACGGTTCGCCTCGAAGACGAGCACCGCCCAGACGCAGCGCTGGCGGGGACGACCGAGATCGACGTCCTGGCCGGCCGCCTCGGCGTGTACCGGCCCCAGTAACCGGATCTCCACCGGTCTGTCCCTCCGTCAGTACGCCATGGGGTGACCGTGCAAGAACCCAGTCCCCCGGTTCGGCCATACTCCCGGCCCCATGACCTGCACGTCCAGGTTTCCTCAACATTCCGTGATCTTCCGGTCGGCAAGCTGACGGCATCGCTCGGACCCGTGCGACACGAACTGCCGTCCGCCGGTCCCGGGGGGAACCGGCGGGCGGCGCCCCCGCCCGCGGGGAGGTACCGGCGATGCCCTCGCACCGCACGCCCGCCCGCACCACGGACAGCAAGGAGAGCACTGTGCGCCGCGTCCACCCGCCGAACCACACCCCGCCGGACCCGCCGACTCCCCCGCACCCGCCCGCCCGTTCACCCGCTCCGCGGAACTGGACCGGCCCGGCGCTCATGGTCGTCAGCGTGTCCGCCGGAGCCTGCGCCGTCCTCCATATGCTCGCCCAGGTCCTCAAGGCCGCGGGCGACGCCGCCGGTGCGCTGGCCGCCGTCCCTGCGGGTGGCCTCCTCACCGGCATCGCCGTGCAGCTCCTGCGCAAGCGGTCCTGACCCGCCCGGGTGTGGCGCCGCGCGGGCGGCGTCACGTCAACGCCGCCTCCAGCGACCGTCGCAGCGCTTCGGGCGAGGTGAACACATGTCCCTGGAGGCCGAGTCGGCGGGCCGCCCGTACGTTCTCGGGCCGGTCGTCGACGAACAGGATCTCCCCGGGCGGCAGTCCGAGCTCGCGGATGCACCACTCGTAGGCGGCGGGTTCGGGTTTGGCGCTGCCGATCCGGCAGGAGAGGCCGCGGACCCGGAACCGCTCCAGCCACGGCTGGGTGGCCTCGAACCGGGCGGCCAGGTCCTCGGGGATGTTGGAGAGGAGGCCGAGCACGATCCCCCGGTCGGCGAGGTGGCCGAGCAGGTCCACGGTGCGCTGGTCGATCTCGCCCCAGCCGGCGAGGTCGGCGGCGGTCAGCTCCTCGGTCAGCCTCCGGTCCGGCGGGATGCCCAGGTGCGCGCAGACCGCCTGCCAGTAGCCGGGCCCGGTGACCTCGCCTCGGTCGTACGGGGGCCGCTGCGACCAGTAGGCCGCCCAGAAGCGGTCGGGGTCGGCGCCGGCCGTGCGTTCCAAGGCGGCCATGGACTCGGGTGACTGGACCCGCGCGATGACACCGAACAGGTCGAAGAGGACGGCTTTCATCTTTCGGTACCTCACGTTCCAGGGTTCAGGGAGCGGGGACGGCGTCCGTGCGCCGGGAGTCGCGGGGGCCGGACACGCCCCCCGGGTCGGGAGCGTTGCGGCGCAGCCACAGGCTCAGTACGCCGCAGACGACGGCGAGCAGGAACAGCAGCAGCGGTACCGTCCACACCTCCGCCGTGTCGACGACGGCGCCCAGCAGCGGCGGGAAGGCCACACCGCCGATCATCGAGGCGGCGATCACATAGGCACCGGCGGCGCCCACGCCGGGCACGGCGCGGTTCAGCCAGGGCAGGCAGGTCGGGAAGATCGGAGCGATCATCAGGCCGACGCCGACGTACGCGTACGGGGCGAGGGCCGGGACCGTCGCCAGGAGGAGGAAGCCGGCCAGGCCGGCGCAGCAGAAGACGAGGATCGACGGCGCCGGCCGGCGCAGGCTGATCGGCGCGGCGACGAACCGGCCGATGGTCATGGCGGCCCAGTAGGCGGAGGTCGCGGTCGCGGCGGTGGCGGCGCCGTATCCGACGGCTTCGAGGTGGGTGGGCTCCCAGCCGCCGACCCCGGTCTCGATGGCGACGTGCAGGACGTAGACGCCGATGAACGCCCCGATGACCGGAAGCACCCGGGCGCCTCCGGCCGGGGCGCCCGCCGTGGGGACGGGGGCGGGCTCCCGGGTGGCCACCCCGCCGAGGGTGACGAGGATCAGCAGGCTGATCAGGCCGGCGCCGACGAAGATCTCCGGGTAGCTGTCCGCCCCGAGCCGGCCGATCAGGGCGGGGCCGGCGATCGCGCCGACGCCGAAGTGCCCGTTCAGCAGGTTGAGCATGGCGGTGCTGCGGTGTCCGAAGCCGACGGCGAAGAGCTGGTTGAGGCCGTAGTCGATGCCGCCGAAGCCCAGACCGATGACGAACGTGCCGACGAGGGCGAGGGCCCAGTCCGCGGAGAAGGCGAAGGCGGCCGCGCCGACGGCCATCAGCACGTAGGAGCCGCCGAGCAGCACGCGGTTGTTCAGGCGGCCCCGCAGGAGGTGGTAGATCAGCACTCCGAGCAGGGCGCCGGCGAAGTGGGCGCTGAGGCTGAGCCCGGCCACGGCCGGGCTGATGCCGAACTCGGCCCGCAGGGCCGGGATGGCGGGGCCGTAGAGCGCCTGGAGGGCGCCGATCACCACGAACGCCAGACACGAGGCGGCGATCGCGACGGTGGTGAGGAGGGGCTTCCCTCCTTCCGGCGGGTCGGCCTCGCGGGTGGCGGTCATGGTTCTCCTCGTCGGTCACGGTCGAATGAACACGGTCGATGTTCATTAAGGGCGGAAGTTCACACCAGCTCCCGCACGCTACACATCTTGGATGTTCGTTTCAACACTTCAGGTGTTCGAAACGCACATCCACGTGAGCGGGCGCCCCCGTATGTGCTAAAAGCAGACACATGAACGTGATGGAGAGGCACAAGTTCGTCGTGGGACTGCTCGTTGAGCAGAACCGCGCGACGGTGGCCGAGCTGGCCCAAGCCACCGGGGCGTCCGAGATGACCATCCGCCGGGACCTGGAAGTCCTGGAGTCCCGGGGAGCCCTGCGCCGCGTGCGCGGCGGCGCGGTGAGCAGCCTGCCCGGCGGCGTCGAGCCCCCCTACGCGATCCGGGCCATGTCGGGAGCGCAGGCCAAGGAGCGGCTCGCGCGCGCCGTGGTCGAACTGCTCACCGACGGCGAGACCGTCGCGCTGGACACGGGCACGACGGCCGTTGCCGTCGCCCGGGCCATGGCGGACCGCCGGCTCACGGTCGCCCCCCTGTCACTGCACGCGGCCTTCGCCCTGTCCGCGCACCCCGGCGTCCAACTGGTGATGCCCGGCGGGCAGGTGCGTCCCGAGGAGCTGTCCTTCTACGGCCACACGCCCGTACAGACCTTCAAGGACCTGTGCTTCGACACGTTCGTCCTGGGCTGCTGCGGGGTCGACCCCGTCCAGGGCGCCACCGCCTACAACCTCGACGACGTGCAGGTGAAGCGGGCGGCGGTCGCCTCGGCCCAGCGCGTGATCCTCGTCGCGACCGCGGACAAGATCGGCCGTACGGCGCTGGGCCGCATCTGCTCCCTGGAGGACGTCGCCCTCGTCGTGACGGACGCCCCCGCGGACTCCCCCGCGATCGAGGTGCTGCGCGACCAGGGGGTCGAGGTGGTCCGTCCCCTGGACGCCTGAGCCCCGGGCCGTGGACGACCTGCGCGCGTATCGGTGGAAGGCCGTGTTCCGACGCCGCTCGGGGGCCCTGGGGCGGGACACTGCTGCCGCGGACCGAACCGAGATCGCACAGGAGGCACCATGCCCTTCATCACCGTCGGCCAGGAGAACACCACCGACATCGACCTGTACTACGAGGACCACGGCAGCGGGCAGCCCGTCGTCCTCATCCACGGCTACCCGCTGGACGGACACTCCTGGGAGAAGCAGCTGCCCGCCCTGCTCGACGCCGGCCACCGCGTCATCACCTACGACCGGCGCGGCTTCGGGCAGTCGTCTCAGCCCACCACCGGCTACGACTACGACACCTTCACCGACGACCTCCACACCCTGATGGAGACCCTCGACCTCACCGACACGATCCTCGTCGGCTTCTCCATGGGCACCGGCGAGGTCGGCCGCTACCTCGGCACCCGCGGTTCCGGACGCGTGGCCAAGGCCGCCTTCCTCGCCGGCCTGGAGCCCTACCTCCTCAAGACCGACGACAACCCCACCGGGGTCGACGGCAGCGTCTTCGAGGGCATCCTCGCCGCCGTCACGAAGGACCGTTACGCCTACTTCACCGACTTCTACCAGGCCTTCTACAACCTCGACGAGAACCTCGGCACGCGTATCAGCGAGGAGACCGTCCGGGCGAACTGGGCCACCGCCGCCGGCGCCTCCGCGTACGCCTCACGGGCCGCCGTCCTCACCTGGACCACCGACTTCCGGGCCGACATCCCCAAGATCGACGTTCCCACCCTGATCCTCCACGGCACCGCGGACCGCATCCTCCCGATCGGGGCCACCGCGGAGCCCTTCCACAAGGCCCTCCCGCACGCCGAATACGTCGCCGTCCAGGGCGCCCCGCACGGTCTCCTGTGGACCCACGGGGAAGAGGTCAACCACGCCCTTCTCGCCTTCATCGGGAAGTAGCCCCCGGCACGGCCGTCCGCCCCGCCCCCGCCCCCGCCCCCGCGGACTCCTCGGGCCGCCACCGCCGAGCCGGCGGGCGGCGGCCCACGGCCGAGCATGATGCAAGAAATTTGCTTTAAGCTGGGCGCATGAGCCGAAAAGCGATGGTCCGCCCGGGAGGCCGCAGCGCGCGGGTCCAGGAGGCGGTCCACACCGCCGTGCGGGAGCTCCAGGCCGAGCTGGGGCGACCGGAGCTGACGATCCCGATGGTGGCCGCGCGGGCCGGCGTCACTCCGTCGACGATCTACCGGCGCTGGGGCGACCTGCAGGAACTGCTCTCGGACGTCGCCGTCGAGCACCTGCGCCCGGACACTCCGCCGCAGGACCACGGCGACCTGCTGGAGGACCTGCGGGGCTGGGCCGGGCAGTTCCTGGAGGAGATGGCCTCGCCGGCGGGACGTGCGTACATCCGCGACGCGCTGCTGGGGGATCCCGACGGCGACAACGCGGGGCTGTGCTCGTCCTACGCGGCGGACCAGATCGCCGTCGTGCTCGGCCGCGCCGCGGAGCGCGGCGAGGACGCCCCGGACGTGGAGACGGTGCTCGACCGGGTCGTGGCACCGATGATGTACCGCATCCTGTTCCGCCCCACCGGCCTCACCGACGCGTACGCGCACCGGCTCGCGGGCGAGGCCGTGCGGGGCTTCGGCGAGCGCGAACCCCGCTGAGCGACCCGCCCCGCACGCCGCGGCGGGTTCAGCCGCCGGCCCGTACGGCGGCGGCGAGCCGGTAGCCGTCCCCCTCCGCGACCACGCGACCGGCGGTCGGCGCGGGGAAGTGCGTACCGAGGACCAGGGCGCCGGTGTCGGCGAGCCGGGCGAGCAGCGCGCGGCGGGTGGCCTCCGCCTGCACGGGGTCGATGTCGACGCAGCTGCCGATCTCCGGACGGGCCAGCTGCACGGGGTGGTGGACGGCGTCCCCGGTGACGAGGGCCCGGGCGCCCGCACTGCTCACCTCGACGGCGATCTGCCCGGGGGTGTGCCCGGGTGCGGGCAGCAGGCGCAGTCCGTCCGCCACCTCGATCCCCTCGGCCGGTACGTCGACCAGGTCGAGCAGGCCCGCCTCCTCGACGGGCACGACGGAGTCGCGGAACATGCCGCGCCGCGCCTCGTCCATGTCGTAGGCGGCCCAGAACTCGTACTCCGCCCTCGACGTCAGGTAGCGCGCGCCCGGGAAGGTCGGCACCCAGGCACCGTCGACCTCACGGGTGTTCCATCCGACGTGGTCGGTGTGCAGATGGGTGAGGATCACCAGATCGACGTTCTCGGGGGTGAACCCGATGTCCGCGAGGCGTGCGAGGTAATCCGTACGGAGCTTGTGCCAGGCGGGGTTGGCCCTCGTCTTGCCGTTGCCGATCCCGGTGTCGACGAGGACGCGCAGACCGTCCACGACCAGCGCGAAGCTGTGGCTGTCGAGGTACAGGACGCCGTCCGGGTCCGCGAAGTCGGGGCGCAGCCAGTCGTGTTCGGCGACCACGCCGGGGGTGGCGGCCGGGAGCAGCCACGGTCCGGTCGCGGGCGGCAGGGGCACCTCGTCGACCCGGTGGACGGTGATGTCCCCGACGGACCAGTGGGCGGCGCCGGAGGGGGCCGGCTCGGTGAACTGTGCGGTGCGCATGCGCGTGTTCCTTCGTCTGCGGAGGACCGGCCAACAACAAAAGCGATTGATTCGCTTTAAGCGACCGTAGGCCCTACCGTGGACTAACGCAAGTCGTTAGCCTTAAGGCGGCGGTGATCATTCCGCCGTTCTCCCTGAAGGAAGGCAGCACATGTCCACCCCGGACCTCACTCCTCCCGAAGCCGCCCGCTGGGCCGCGCGGTCGGGACTTCCGCTCGCGCAGGACCGCCACGCGGAAGTGGCGGCCACCGCCGACCACATCCACGCGGTCGTATCGCTCCTGCGGGAACTGGACTTCGGCGAGACACCGCCCTCCGCGGCGTACCGGGCGGGAGGTGAGCGGCACGATGGAGCCGTATGAGCTGACCGTGGCCGAAGCGGCCGGGGCCGTACGCGACCGGCTGGTCTCGCCGGTCGAACTGGTGGACTCGTCACTGGCACGCCTCGCACGGGTCGAACCGCGCCTGAAGGCCTTCACCACCGTGACGGCGGACCGTGCGCGCGACGCGGCCCGCCGGGCGGAGAACGAGATCGCCCGCGGCAGGCACCGGGGAGCCCTCCACGGGATGCCCGTCGGCCTGAAGGACCTCATCGACGTGGCCGGGACGGCGACCACGGCGAGCTCCCGGGTCCGGGCGGGGCACCGGGCTCGGGCCGACAGCACCGTCGCGGCGCGGCTCGCCTCGGCCGGAGCGGCGCTGGTGGGCAAGACGCACACGCACGAGTTCGCCTACGGCCTGACCACTCCTCAGACGGCCAACGCCTGGAACGCGGACCGGGTGGCCGGCGGCTCCAGCGGCGGCTCCGCCGTGGCCGTCGCCGCGGGGGCGGCCGCCTTCGCCCTGGGGACCGACACCGGCGGATCGATCCGGGTGCCCGCCGCCCTGAACGGGGTCGTGGGACTGAAACCGACGTACGGGCTGGTGCCGCGCCACGGCGTGACCTCACTGTCCTGGTCGCTCGACCACGTGGGCCCCCTGACCCGCACCGTGGAGGACGCGGCACTGGTCCTGGCCGCGCTGGCCGGACACGACCCGCGCGACCCGGCGTCCGTCGCGGCTCCCGTCGCGGCGGCCGGCACGGACCACCGGCCGGGCCCCGCGACGGATCTGACGGGGCTGCGGGTCGGGGTGCCGGGCAACTACTACTTCGACCGGGTGGATCCGGAGGTCGAGAGCGCCGTCCGGCGGGCGATCGGACGGCTGGAGGAGCTCGGCGCCCGGCTCGTCGACGTCGAGATCCCGATGACGCGCTACATCCGGGCGGCCCACTGGGGCCTGATGGTGCCCGAGGCCTCCGCCTACCACGAGCGGACGCTGCGGGCGGTGCCCGACCTGTACGAGGCCGACATCCGGGTCCTCCTGGAGGCGGGCGAGCTCATGACCGCGGGCGACTACCTGCGGGCCCAGCGCGCCCGCACCCTCATGGGGAAGGCCTGGCGGGGCATGCTGGAGGCAGTCGACGTGATCGCCGCACCGACGGTGCCGCTCACCGCCGTGGAGTCCGGCCGGACCAGCGTGGCCTGGGGGGACGGCAGCGTGGAAAGCGTCGCCGACGCGTACGTGCGGCTCTCGGCGCCGGCCAACCTCACGGGTGTTCCCGCGCTGAGCGTGCCCGTCGGCCTGGACTCGGCGGGCCTGCCCATCGGCATGCAGCTCATGGGGAGGCCCTTCGGCGAAGCCGCGGTACTGCGCGCGGGGCACGCCTACGAACGGACCGGCACCGCGCGCGGCCTGGCCCCGGACCCGGCGCCGTAAGCAGGTCATCGCCGAGATCGCAGCCGCGCGGTGAACCAGCCGCGCGGGAGTCGGAGTTGAGCCAGTCACGGCCCGCGGTGGCCGGTGCGTCTGGTGGGGGTGGGGGCTGCTATGTAATGTCACATCGCATGATGCTCTTACGGCGTGCGGTGTCGGCCGCTGCCCTTGTCGCCACCGTCCTTCCCCTGGCAGTCGCCTCGCCCGCGCAGGCGGCCGACGGCTCGTCCGCCTGCCGCGCCTCGGCGTCCGTACCGCTGGACGCCGAGCAGGCGCGGCTCTCGGACGCCCGCACCACGGCCCTCGTCGAACGCGCCGGACTCGGGGAATTCGTCCGGCGGTTCCCCGCCGCCCTGTGCGCGGCCCGCGGCCCCGCCGAGGCCGACCGGCTGGTCGCGGACTGGGGCGAGGCCCTCTGGCAGGCCTCCGTACGGCGGGCCCAGGGACAGCGGCCCGGCGGCGACCTCGCCCCCGGGGACGACCGGCCCCTGTACTGGGCGCGGCTCGGCATGACCGCCGCACTCGCCCGCTGGCAGCCGGAGTTCGCCGCCGACCGGGCCGCCCTCCGCGCCCGCTTCGAGGACGCCTCCCGGGGCCTGACGGACAACGCCTTCCGGTCCGCGCCGGGCGTACGACGCGTCTTCATCAGCGGGTTCGACCCCTTCGGGCTCGACGCCGAGATACGCCGCGCCAACCCTTCGGGGTCGGCGGCGCTCCAGCTCAACGGACGGCGGGTGACCCTCGCCGACGGCAGCCCCGCCGAGATCCGCGCCGTGGTCCTCCCCGTGCGGTACGCCGACTTCGACGCCGGCATGGTGGAGCGGGCGTTCGCCCCGCGGATGGCGGCCGGCCCCGCCTCGGCCGACGTCATCACCACCGTCAGCCAGGGCTACCCCGGCATCTTCACCCTGGAGGACTGGGCGGGGCGGGCGCGGTCCGCCGACCCGTACCCCGACAACGTACGCGCCCTCTCCGGCGGCACCCGCGAGCACCCGGTGACCGCGCCGGGGCTCGGCCCGGGCCCGGAGTTCATCCGCACCACGCTCCCCGCCGACGCGGTCACCGGCTCCGTACAGACCCCGTACCCGGTCCTCCTCAACAGCGACGTGACCGAGATCCCGGCGGGCGGCACGACCCCCGTCGACCGGACCGACGGGCCCACCCCGGGCTCGCGGGCCGTGGCGGGCGGCGGGGGCGGCTACCTGTCCAACGAGGTGGCCTACCGCTCCAACCGGCTGCGCCTCGAACTCGCTCCGCAGCTGCCCGGAGGCCATCTCCACACCCCGGTGCTCACTGGTCTGCCGGCCGACCCCGGGCAGCTGACCGGCCCCGAGTTCGAACGCGCCGAGCGCGCGATCACCGCGGAGGTCCGCGCCGTCCTCGAACACGCCGCCGTGCTGCGGTAGCGGCAGCCCCGCCTGCGGTACGTCCGGCTGCCATGGGGCAGGATGGCAGCCCGTTCCGGATGCGTACACACGCCCGAACGCGGCTTACAGCACGACGAACTGACAGGTGACAAGGTGACGACACACCTCATAGGACGGCCGGCCGCACCCGCCGCCACTCCCCCGGGCCGGCGCGGCGCAGCGGAGGGGGTCCGTTGAACCGGGATCTCCTCCTGCACGACTGGCTGATCGCCGGGATCGCGCTGGCGGCGGGTGCCGCGGCCGGTCTGCTGTTGCGCGCCGTCCTGCGCTGGCTGGGCCGGCACGCCGAGCGGACCAGCTGGCGGGGGGACGACATCATCGTCGACGCGCTGCGCACCGTCGCTCCCGGCGCCGCCCTGATCGCCGGTGCGGCCGTGGCCGCCACGACCCTGCCGCTCACCGCGCGCGTCTCGGGATTCGTGAACCAGTCGCTGACCGCGCTGCTCATCCTCATCGCCACGCTCAGCGCGGCGCGGGTCGTCGCGGGCCTCGTCCAGTCCGTGGCGGGGGCGCGCACGGGGGTGGCCGGGTCGGCGAGCATCTTCGTCAACATCACCCGGATCGTGGTCCTCGTGATGGGCGTCCTCGTCGCCCTGGAGACCCTCGGCGTGTCCATCGCGCCGCTGGTCACCGCCCTCGGCGTGGGTGGCCTGGCGGTGGCTCTGGCCCTCCAGGACACCCTCGCCAACCTCTTCGCCGGCGTGCACATCCTCGCCTCGAAGACCGTGCAGCCCGGTGACTACATCCGGCTCACCAGCGGTGAGGAGGGCTACGTCGTCGACATCAACTGGCGCAACACCGTGGTCCGCAACCTGTCGAACAACCTGGTGATCATCCCCAACGGGCGTCTCGCGCGGACCAACATGACCAACTTCACCCAGCCGGAAGCACAGTTCTCGATCCTGGTGCAGGTGGGCGTGGGCTACGAGAGCGACCTGGAGCACGTCGAGCGGGTGACCCTCGACGTGGTCGGCAAGGTGATGGCCGACGTGGACGGCGCGGACCCCGCCCATGAAGGGGCCGTCCGCTTCCACACGTTCGCGGACTCCCGGATCAACTTCACGGTGATCCTGGGCGTCGGCGAGTTCAGCGACCAGTACCGGATCAAGCACGAGTTCATCAAGCGCCTGCACGAGCGGTTCCGGACGGAAGGCATCTCGATCCCGGCGCCGACACGTACGGTCGCGCTCCACCGGGACGAGGTCCAGGCGTCCCCGGCACCGCACCCGCCGGTCCCGCACCAGCGCGAGGCGCCGCCGTCGATGCTCGCGGACAGCGGACTCTGACCGCTCGGCTCCGGCCCGGGTGCGGAACCGGTAAGCGGTACGTCAAGACCTCGCCAGGCGGGTGACCGCGCCCGCCGCCGTGGGCAGGCTGGACGTGGCGACAGCCGATCGGCCGGCTGCTTCCGCCACATCGGACGGGAGGCATCACATGCCCTGGTACCGACTCCACGACCGTACGGCGCTGTTCGGGGCCCTGGTGGTGCCCCTCCTCGTGGCACTCGCGCTCGTCCCCTTCCGCACCCGGCTCTCCCCGGCGAACGAGGCCCTGGTCCTGGTCGTCGCCGTGGTCGCGATCGCCGCCTGCGGCACGCGGGCCGCCGCGGCCCTGGCCGCGCTCTCGGCGACGGCCTGGTTCGGCCTCCTGCTCCTGGCCAGGCCCTACCAGCGGCTCTCCGTCGCCGGCCGGGACGAGATCCAGACGGCGGTCCTCCTGCTGACCGTCGGGCTGATCGTCGCCCAACTGGCCGTCCGGGCCCGCAGGCTGGAGGCGGCCGTCGTCACCGGGGCCGCGCACCTGTCCAGCCTCCAGGGCACCGCTCGGCTGACCGAGCGGGGCGGCTCGCCGGACGCGGTGGTCGAGTTCGTCCGCCGGGAACTCATCGGCCTGCTGGGTCTGCGCGGCTGCCGTTTCGAGTACGGGACCCTGATCGGGCACCGGCCGCGGCTGGAACACGACGGCGGCCTGTGGCTGCGCCGCGGCGGCGAGGTCACCGGGTACGCCGACTGGCCGGACGGCGAGACCGAACTGCGGGTCATCGGGGGCGGCCACTACTACGGCCGCTTCCTCCTCGACCCCGTGCCCGGCCACCGGCTGCCGCCCGAGGACGCCCGCTCGGTGGCGATCGCGCTGGCCGCGCTGGCGGGCGCCGCGCTGGACACGGCCGGGGTGGCCCACCGCGGCTAGGCCGTCTCTTCCGGATCTTGGCCCGGCCCGGCTCACGTGGCGTGGCGGTGGACGCGGGCGAGCACCAGGACCGTGTCGTCGGTCGGCGGTTCGGGCAGCAGGCCGGCCAGAATGCGGTCCGCCATGTCCTCCAACGACCCCCCGTGGTGGCCGAGTTCGGTGCGCAGGGCGTCGAGCCCGACCTCGATGTCGCGTCCCCGGGCTTCGATGAGGCCGTCCGTGTACAGGGTGAGCGTCGCGCCCTCGGGCAGTTCGATCTCGGTGGTCCCGAACGCGCAGCCGCCGACGCCCAGCGGGACTCCGAGGGCCTCGCCGACGGTCCGCACCGTGCCGTCCGGCCGGAGCACCAGGAGCGGGGGGTGGCCGGCGCTGGCGATGCGGGCGCGTCCACTGCGTGGGTCGTAGACGAGGTAGAGGCAGGTCGCGAGCTCGATCCCGGCTTCCTGGGCACACGCGTCGAGCTCCGTGAGCAGGTCGGCGGGCTCCTCGTCGTGGCGGGCCAGAGCCTTGGTGGTGATACGGAGGTAGCCCATGGCGGCGGCCGCGGACACCCCGTGCCCCATCACGTCGCCCACGACGAGGACGACCCGGCCGTCGGGCAGGTTGATCACGTCGTACCAGTCCCCGCCGACCTCGGTGATCCTGCTGCCGGGCACGTACCGGTGGGCCACGTCCACGTACGGGTTGGCGGCCAGTACCGAGGGCAGCAGGGCCCGCTGCAGGGTGAGGGCGATGTCCTGGACCCGGCTGTAGAGGCGGGCGTTGTCCAGGCAGATCGCGGCGCGCGAGGCGAGTTCGCCGGCCAGGCTGACGTCCTCCTCGGAGAAGGGCGGACGGGCGGCGGACCGGCCGAACATGGCGATGCCCTGGACGGTGCCCCGGGCGATGAGCGGGGCGACGAGGATGCAGGCCACCCCGCTCTCGCCCATGATCTTCGTGCGTGACTCGGTGACGACGGTACGGGCCAGGAACTCCTCGTCCACCACGGCCGAGATGGCGCGGCCGGTGCTCAGCATGTCGTGGATGACGGAGCCCGGCGGATAGCGCACCTTCTCCACCCCGCTCACGAGTTCCACGGCCGGAGCGGGCAGGATCGTCCCGGAGGCGATGCGGCGGGTGAACAGGGGCCGCCCCGGATCGAAGTCCTCGGTCTCGTCCATCCATTCCACGATCTCGACGACGGAGCCGTCGCAGAAGTCCGGCATCGAGGCGTCGACGAGTTCCTGGGCGGTGAGGTTGACGTCCAGGGTGGTCCCGATCCGGGTGGAGGCCCCGTCGAGGAGGGCCAGCCGGCGACGGGCGGCCGTGGCTTCCAGGATGGCCCGTTCCCGGTCCGTCACGTCGATCATCAGCCCGCCCACGCCGGCGTGCGTGCCGACGGCCCGGCTCAGCGGGAAGAAGCTCACGGACCGGACCTGGTCCCGGTCGGGATGCCCGCGCGGGCGCACGCCGACCAGGGTCCCCACGACGGGCGCTCCGCCCCGGGCGACGGCGCGCACCATGCGCTCGTACTCACCGCCGTCGGACATGATCATGATCTCGTCCATGCGCCGGCCCAGGTGGGCCGGGATCGACAGGCCGTCCATGTCGGCGAGCGCCTGGTTGAGGTGGATGTAGCGCAGGTCCTCGTCGACCATGACGAGGCCGATGGGGCAGGTCTCGAAGAGGGCGTCGAGGAAGGCGAGGTTGGTCTTGACCCGGTCGAGTTCGTCGCTGCGGCTCGTCAGGATCATCACCACCGAGGGGCCTGATCCGGTCACGGAGAAGGACCGGAAGCCGCAGTCGAAGGCCGTGCCGTCGCGGTGCCGGGCCGTCAGCCTGCCCCGCCAGTAGCCCTGTGTGCGGCCTTGTTCCGTGAGCCGCGCGCACGATGCGGAGGTGCCGCGGGAGGCATCGGCGAAGAGGAGGGCGCCGGGCCGGGTGAGGACGGCGCCGGGCTCGTACCCGAAGAGGTCACGGGCGCCGGGCCCCCAGTAGCAGACGCGGTCGTGCTCGTCGATGCCGAGGACGGCCACGGGCACGCGCTCCAGCAGCGACCCTGGCTCGGACCAGATCGGGCCGTGGGTCTCATCGCCCCCCGGCCGAGCCGATGGCACGAGACGTCCCCTTCCGCACGCCGTTCTCCCCACATCATCATCCGGACGCGCGGTGCGGGCACCCCGGCCGCCGCGCGACCCCCGAGTGCGGGCACCCGCCGCCGCGCGGACATGCGAAGGCATCGACCGGCATGCACCAGGCCGGAGACACCACCACCTGGCAGATGCCAGGCACTCGGGCCATTTTCCTCTTGGATGATCCACCGTGACGACATGGGCCGGACGGGTCCGATTCCGTGCCAGGAACCAGGTGCCGCCCGGGGAGCGCTCCTGCTTCACTGGCCGTGGCCACCACCCTCCGGACTGCTTGGCGGCTCTCGCAGTCACGGGGTGACCTGGCGCAGGAAGCCCTGCGCGCCGACAGCGGTGTTCGGCGCGCGGGGCTTCGCCCGGCCGGGCCCGCCGCGGCCCACCCGCCGGCGCACCCTTACATCGTGGCGCTGCGCGGGCCCGCGTTTCGACACCCCGGCACCTGCCGGGCCCGCCGGGCTCCAGCATGATCGATGTTCCGCGCCGTTGCGGGAGCGCAGACGCCCGCCCGGCCCTCCAACGATCACGGGAGTCCAGCCCCATGTCCGACATCAGCGTGCGTTCCGTCCGGGACGGGGATTTCGACCGGTGGCGCGCCCTCTACCGCGGCTACGCCGACTTCTACGGGGTGGAGCAGACCGAGGAGGCGGCCGCCACGGTGTGGTCCTGGGTGACCGACCCCGGACACGAGGTCAACGCCCTGGTGGCCGAGGACGCCGAGGGCCGCCTGATGGGCCTCGCCCACTACCGTCCGTTCGCGCGCCCGCTCTCCGCGACGGTCGGCTGCTTCCTCGACGACCTGTTCGTGGCCCCGCAGCACCGCGGCTCGGGCGCCGCCGACCTGCTGCTCGGCGCGCTGCGCGAGCTCGCGGCCGAGCGGGGCTGGAGCGTGGTCCGGTGGATCACCGCCGACGACAACCACCGGGCACGGTCCAAGTACGACCAGGTCGCCACGCGGACCATGTGGGTCACCTACGACATGGCCCCCTGAGCCGCGCCCGCGCCTGCACCGGCGGCTCCTCACCGGGCATCCGGTCGCGCCGCGGCAGCAGCAGCGGGGTGGTCAGGATCAGCAGACCCGCGACCGTGAGGGCGGTGCGCGGGCCGGTGACCTCGGCGAGCAGACCGGCGAGCGCGGTGAGGACGGCGATGGACGCCTGCTGTCCGATCGACCAGGCCGACAGGGTGCGGGCGACGAGATGCTCCGGGGTGTGTTCGAGCCGGTAGGTGGCGAGCACCGGGGTGTACAGGCTCATGTTGACGATGATCGCCAGCTCGACGGCCATCACGGTGACGAGGCCGACGACGCCGGGCCCGACGAAGGCCAGGCCGATCAGCCACACGGCACGCAGGGCGCCGGCGGTCCGCAGGACCCGGTGCCGGCCGTGGCGGGCCACGACCCGGCGGGCCAGTCGCGAGCCGACGAGTCCGCCGAGGCAGGGCGCGGCGAAGGCGAGAGCGTACTGCCAGGGCGGGAAGGCGAGTCGGCGGAGCAGGAGCACGGCCAGCAGCGGCTCGGTGGCCATGATCAGACCGGAGACGAGCATGTTGTTGAGGTAGAGCGCCCGCAGGTCGGGACGGCCCAGGATGTGGCGCCAGCCGTCGAGCAGGGCGCCCGCCCGGCCCGTACTCCTTCCGGCAGGTCGCGGCGCTTCCTCCCGGCCGCGGATCGCGTGGAGGGCCAGCGCCGAGAACAGGTGGCTGAGCGCGTCGGCCGCCACGGTGACGACCGGCCCGAACAGGCCGATCGCCACCCCGCCCAGGGGTGGTCCGACCGCGATGGAGCTCCAGTTCGTGGACTCGAACCGCGCGTTCGCCACGAGCAGGTCGTCCGGGCGGACGAGGGCCTTGAGGTACGCGCCGCCGGCCGCGCTGAAGGCGATCTTGGCCGCGGCGACCACGGCCGAGGCCACGAGGAGCTGGACGAGACCGAGCCACCCGAGGAGGTAGGCGAGCGGGATCGTCGCCATGACCGCGCACCGTGTCAGATCCATCGCGATCATGACCGGGCGCTTGCGGCGGAACTCCACCCACGGCGCGAGCGGCACCGCGATCAGCACGCCGACCGCGGGCCCCACCGCGGACAGCACGGACACCTCACCGGGGCCGGCGTCCAAGGCCAGCACGGCGATCAGCGGCAGCGCCCCGAACCCCAGCCCGGACCCGTAGGCGCTCACCGCGTACGCCGTCCACAGCAGGGCGAACGGCCGCCCCAACCGTCTCCCGCGCATCCCGCCCACCATGCTCAGCGCTCCCCCGAACAAACCCGCGTTGACCCGTGACAGCTAAGCGAGCAGCAGAGCCGCAGGTCAAACAACCGCACTGCCACAAGTGCACAACCACTGGTTGTTCACTACCGTGGATCGACGTGGATCTCGAAGCAGTACGCACCTTCGTCGCGGTCGCGGAGGCCGGGCAGTTCCAGAAGGCCGCCGCCGACCTGTCCCTCACGCAGCAGGCCGTCTCCAAGCGCATCGCCGCGCTGGAGCGCGTCCTCGGCGTGCGGCTGTTCACCCGGGCGCCCCGCGGCGCCGAGCTCACCATCGACGGGCAGGCGTTCCTGCCGCACGCGCACGACGTGCTGCGCGTCGCCGAGCGTGCGGTCGCGTCCGTGCGCCCCGGCCACCGTCCGCTGCGCGTCGACGTGATCGCCTCGCGCGGCGCACAGGCGGGCCTGATGCGCGGCTTCCACCGCGCGTACCCGGACGTCGACCTCGACGTGGTGATGCTGTTCGAGATCGAGACAGCCGTCGCCGCGATCCGGTCCGGTGCGATCGACGCGTCCTTCCGCGCCGTCGCCGCGCCCGGTCGGCCCCTTCCCGAGTGCATCGAGTCCGTCCGGGTGCTCGACGAGCCGCTCCAGCTCCTCACCGGGCCCGCCCACGCGCTCGCGGGCGCCCGGTCGGTGACCGTGGCCCAGCTCGCCGGGCACCGGATCTGGATGCCCGGCATCGTCCCCGGCACCGAGTGGGGCGCCTACTACAAAGACCTCGTCGCCGAGTTCAGCCTCACCATCGAGGCCACGGGCCCCAACTTCGGCTCCGACGCGCTCCTCGACACCATCGCCGACACCCCGGCCCTGGCCACCTTCATGGGCGAGCACACCCGCCTCATCTGGCCCGCCGACCACGGCCTGCGCCGCATTCCGGTGACCGACCCGACGCCCGTGTACCCGCACTCGCTCCTCTGGCACCGCGACAATCCCCACCCGGCCCTGGCCACCCTGCGCGCCCACCTCGCCGCCACGGCGGCCGGCCACGCCGCCACCGGGACCTGGACACCGGACTGGGTGATTCCGCACTGAGAGTCCCCGCGGCCCAGCCCACCGACCCTGATCCGGCAAGATCCGAAAGAGACGGCCTAGTTGTATTGACCCGCATACGTTCACCGGCTGGGTGTCGGTGGCTTGGTTGAGCCTGAGTACCCTCGGCTCGTGGAAGATCGCGAGCAGTATGTGAGGTATCAGCAGGATCGGACCGTGCTGGCATCGATCGGGGCTCATCTTGATCCTCAGATCAGTCAGATCAGCGTGCGGTTGCCTCGGGCCGTGGCTGAGACGGCTGTCGCGGCCTGGGATCGCGAGGAACTGGGTGGGATCGGCGAGGAGAGCCCCGAAGAGTACGAACTGCGTGATGATGCTGCCGAGCTGGCTTTCATCGGCCTGGCGATCTCTTCGCGCGGCGTGTGGGACGGTGAGGAGGTCGTCGTCGACCTGGATGTCGTCCAGATCGCGGCGGCGTTGCGGGCTTCGCGGTAGATCAGGCTGCAGCAGCGGGGGATCGTCCTCCCCACCGGATGCCCTTCTCGCTGCGGATTCGGGCGCGTTCGCGTCGCTGGGCGGCGAGGACGTCGGGGTGGCGGGCGTTCTTGTTGCGCCAGCGCAGGTAGGAGTGAAGGACTCTGGTCTGGGTGGTGTGATTGGGGTGGTGGGAGTTGGCGAGGGTGAACTGACGGAGTGGTCCAAAATGGGCTTCGATGGGGTTGGCCCAGGACGCGTAGGTCGGGGTGAAGCACAGCTCGACCTTGTTGTTCGCCGCCCACCTGCGGATTCTCCAGTTGAGGTGGGCGGAGAGGTTGTCGAGGATCACGTAGATGGGGGCGCCGTCGGGGCGGGCGGCCCGGGTCGTTCTCAATGCGGCCCAGGTGTGGTCGATGCCCTTGCGGCGGCGGTTGATCCCCCACATCTGGTCATCGCCGACCGAGTAGCAGCCGTGGAAGTAGGTGATGCCGTGGGTGCGGCGGTAGGTCGCCGGAAGGCGGTTGGGGTAGCCCTTCTCAGCCCAGCAGGAGCCGGCAGTGGGGCGGATGCCCAGCGGGCCGAACTCGTCGAACGCGAACGTGCGGTCCGGCCGTTCGTTGATCGCGTACTCGATCTGGTCCAGCTTGGCGTCGAAGTCGGGGTCCGGGGATTCCTTCCAGGTCTTCGTGCGCTGGAAGGTGATCCCGCGGCGGGCCGGTAAGCACCGCAGGGCTTCGCGGCCGATCCGGACGGGCCTGGCTATGTTGCGTCGCAGGTGATCGGCGAGCTTGCGGATGGACCAGCGGGTGAAGGGCTTGCCGACCTGGGTCGGGCGGGTAGTGGCCGTCTGGATGACGAAGTCCTCGTCGTCAGGACTGAGCAGGCGGGGACGGCCTCCCGCCCAACGAGGGTCCAGGCATGCGAGCCCGATCTCGTTGAAACGATGAATCACGTCACGAACGGTGTCCTCGTCCGCTTGGACGAGCCTTGCGATGACCGGGACGGTGCTGCCGCCGGCCGAGGCCAGGAGCATCATCGCCCGCCGAAACCGTACCGAGCTGGTACTGCCCCGCCGGACCAAGTGCTGGAGTTTCTGGCCCTCCTGCTCGGTCAGCCTGCGAACCCGAACTGGTTGCGCCATCCCGCCTCCCCATGCTGGTTGGAGAACTCATTTCCAACCAGCACAACGAGCAACCCGGCGAACCTTCCCGGTCACAGCACTAGGCGGGCAGATCCATCAGGAGCAGGGGCTCCGTGGTGGGTTGCGGGGATCCTCCGGCGGGTTCGAGGGTGAGGCCGATCGCGCCCGCGCCCGCGGTGTCGCCGTCGATGAGGACGGTGCCGTCCCGGTGGACGAGACCGGCCGGACGCATGGTGCCGTCGTGCTCCAGCCACAGCTGGTAGGTCGTGCCGGGGACGGGTGCGGGCAGCCCGCCGGCGGTGAAGACCGCCTTGTCGCGCAGGGCCGAGGAGACGACCGTGGCGGAGGCTCCGTTGCTGGTGCGGCCGTGGGCCGCGCGGGCGTCCGGAGCGGCCAGGACCGAGCTGACGTCGTCGAGGTGCTGCTCGATCTGCCGGGCCTGCTGTTCGTAGTGGCGGCTCTCCTGGCTCTGCCAGGCGGCCAGGCCCGCGAACAGGGCCGCGGCGGTCACGCTCGCGGCCACGACGAACAGGCCGGCCTTGCGGCGAAGGCCGCCGCGCGAGCGGACCGGGGAAAGGGTCGTGGAGCCCCTGGGCGGGAGTTGGCGCACTCCGTCGACGGCCGCCAGGGTCCGCGTCTTCATGGAGGCGGGCGGCGGCTGGGCCACGGCGGAGGCCAGCCGGGCGGCGGTGGCCTGGAACTCGGCCACCTCCAGGCGGCACTCCTCGCACCGGGAGAGGTGATCGGTGCACAGCTCGCGTTCGCCGGTGTCCAGGGCGTCCAGCGCGTAGGCGGCGGCGAGGGCGTGGCTGTCGGACGGGCGCCGGTTCATGTGGTCACCCCCATGCAGTCGCGGAGCCGGATCAGTCCGTCGCGCAGGCGCGTCTTGACGGTGGGAAGCGGCGTGTGGAGGACTTCGGCGACCTCGCGGTAGGTCAGACCCTGGTAGTAGGCCATGGTCACCGCCTGGCGCTGGAGTTCGGTGAGGCCGCGCAGGCAACGGCGGACCTGTTCGCTGTCCAGGCGGGTCTCCACCTGCTCGGCCACCTCGTCGAACGCCGTCCGGTGCTCCCGGGCGGCCTGCGCGTGTTCCCGGTCGGCGGACGCCTGGGCGGAGCGGACCCGGTCCACGGCTCTCCGGTGGGCGATGGTGGCGGCCCAGGTGGTGACACTGCCGGAGTCGGGCCGGTAGCGGGCGGCCTGCCGCCACAGGTCGATCATGACCTCCTGGGCGACCTCCTCGGACTGGGCCCGGTCGCGTACGACCTTGATCACGATCCCGAAGACCAGGGGGGCGAGGGCGTCGTACAGCACGGAGAACGCCTCCTTGTCGCCGTGGGCGACCTGCCGCATGACGTCCGGGAGCCCGGTGCGGTCGGTGCGGTCGGTGCGGTCGGTGCGGCCTTCGGTGGGGTCGGGACCGAAGGGGCTCGTCCATCGCATGGTGGTCCTCGGGGGATGGGTCTGAAGGTCCTTCGTAGCGGACGCGCGTACGGACGGGAGGGCGTTCGCGGTCCGGGAGGGCGCGCGGTTCCCTCGTTCGAGGGAACCGCCGGGTCAGCTGTCCCGCCAGGTGATCACTGCGATGACCTGCTTGCCGCGGGGTGAGCGGCTGACGAAGAGGTCCGCGCCGAGGGCCCGGACGATCTGCAGCCCGCGCCCCCGGGTGGTGAGCGCCCCGTGCCCGTCGCCCCGCTGGGGCAGGGAGAGCGAGCCGTCGCTGACGCAGATGCCCGCCCGGCCGCTGTCCAGGCTGATCGTGAGCGCGTACGGGGGCAGGGCGTGCCGGACCGCATTGGTGGCGAGCTCGGAGGCGATCAGCAGGATGTCGCAGGCGGCTTCCTGCGGGCAGCGCACGGGGTGCAGGGCCAGGGTGCGCGCGGCGGTGCGGCGGGCTTCCCCGGCGGCCTGCGGTCCTGACGGCAGTGGGTGGTGCACGGTCCTGGGCCGCGCCGGGCTTGCGATTGCGGTGTCCATGACTGGTCCTCGCTGTGCGAGTGGCCCCGACGGATCCGGATCGAACCGGACCGGGGCCGGGAGCGGGCGGGTTCCGGGGCGGTGACCCCGGAACCCTGTGTGCCGGGCCGGCGCTACGGCGCTACGGCTCTACGGCGCTACCACTTGTTGTGGCAGTTCCAGTGGCCGGGCGTCCAGTGCTTCGCATGGCCCTTGCCCCACCAGCCGTCGTGCCAGTTTCCGTGGTGGTCGCGCCAGCCCTGGTGCCAGGTGCCGTGCTGCCACTTGGTTTCCCAGTGGCCCTTCACCCAGGTGCACCGCTCATGGCGGTCCCACCGGTTGTGGCCGTCGTGGCGGTCCTGACGGTGGTCGCGGTCACGGTCGCGGTCACTAGTGAGCGTCGAGCTCACCGTGGCGGACGCCGCCGGGGCGGCGTTCGCGGTGCCGGCGAGGCCCAGCAGCGACCCGCCGGCCAGCAGCCCGGCGGACGCGGCCCCGACGAGCACACGCCGTGTGCGCAGCGAACCGGTCATCGCACCCACCTCCTTCCCTTCCTCGGACAGTCGCTTCAGCGGCCCCTCCAACCTCAGGAGCCTCACCAGGGATTCGCCACGAACAGGGTGAGGGATTGGAAAAACATCATGAGCGGACAAAGCCCTCTGACGCACACGCGACCTTCAGCCACCGACCAGTACCGCATTTGCTAGGTGAAATCATCAGATCCGCCTTACCTGCCGCCTTATCTGACTGATACATTCCGCAGGCGCAATCCGCACGCCCCACCCCGTCACGGCTGTCCACGACCTGGTTCGACGCCGTGCCGAGCACCTCGGTCGGACCGAAGTCCCGAGAACCGCAACGGATGCGTCGGAGGCCGTGCGGCCATGGCCGCCTCCGGCCGAGATCCACCTCCGAAGGGGAATTACTGATGCGCAAGACGTTTCTTCCGCGGCGCCCGGCCGCCCGAAAGGCACTGGTCGTGGGGGCCCTGCTGGCCCTGGCCGTACCGGGGATCGCGTACGCCAACACGGTCGGCGTGACCGTGAAGACCCCGGGCGCCACCATGGGGCCCGGCTCCGCCTTCTCCGAGATATCCACCAGCGCCGCCTGCAGCAGCGGCCTGATCTCCGGGGGCGGGATCAACCAGGCCATCGGCACCGGCACCTCGTCGAACGGCAACAAGATCAACGGCACCTCGCCGAGCCCCGACGGCAGCACCGAGTACACCGGATCCACCGGCGTGGTCGGCACCGATGTGGCCTACTGGCTCGGCATCGGCGGCAGCGGTGGCGCGGTGAACGCCTCCTTCTCCAGCACGCCGTACGCCATGTGCTTCACCAGCAGCCTGATCAACCACACCCAGGTGGTCATGAACAAGATCGCCGGCCCCACCACCAGCGGGACGGTCGGCCTGGTCACCGCGAGCTGCCCGGCCGGCACCCGCCTGATCGGCGGAGGCGCCCGCATCACCCCGGCGAGCGTCGGCAGCCTCAAGCCCATCGCGAGCTTCCCCACTTTCAACGACTCCGCCCATGCCTTCGGCCAGAAGGCCGCGGCCGACGGCGAGAACAACCCCGACTCCTGGACCGCGGTCGGCTGGAACGGTGGCGGCGGCAACAGCGGCAACACCACCTACGCCTACGCGATCTGCAGCGGCAACAACATCGACATCAGCGGCGCCACCGTCAAGGTCCGCCACAGCGAGGTGAGCGGCCCGACCGCGGCGACCAGCGGCCAGACGGTCACGGCCGGCTGCGGCGGCAACGACGGAAAGCTGGTCGCCGGCGGCGCCGCGATCAGCGGTGGCAACGTCACGACCACCAACTTCACCGGACCCGGCTCCGTCGGCGACCACCTCAACGGCAGCTACCCCAGCACCTCCGGCGGCACCCCGGTCGGCGACGGAACCACCACCGCCGCCTCCTGGACGGCCGTGACCCACACCGGCGGGGTCAGCTCGCCGGGCACCTACTCCGACGCGTGGGCGCTCTGCGCCGACGACGGCGTCTGAACCGCCGGCAGCCGACCACCATCTCCCAAGTACTCTCGTTTGGACCCTCGTTGAGCATTTTCAGATCCAAGACAGCAGTGGCGGCCGGCGTGACCGGTCTGCTGGCAGCCGTACTGGCGGCCGTCCCGGCGACCGCCGATCCGGCCGCGGCGCCGACGCCCTGCGGTGCGGGCGGCACGTTCACCGCCTCCCCTCCGACCTGCACCTACACGGCGGTCGGCACGGACGCCTTCACCGTCCCCGAAGGCGTCAGCGCGGTCACCGTCGACGTGTTCGGAGCCGAGGGCGGCAGCGCGGCCGGCTTCGTCGCCCCCAACCCGCCCAACGAGGGGGCGCCCGGCGGACTCGGCGGCGAGACCCGCGCGACCCTCGCCGTGAGCGCCGGCCAGAACCTCCAGATCACCGTGGGCGGAGCCGGCAGCCCCGGCAGTTCACGGCACGGCGAGTACGCCCGGCCCGGCGGCACCGGCCACGGGGCCGGCGGCGGAGGTGCGCACGGCGGGGGCGGCTCCGGCGGCGGCGCCACCGACGTACGCACCGGCGCCTTCGGCCCGGCCGACCGGATCCTCGTCGCAGGCGGCGGCGGGGGCGCGGGCAACGGCGGACCCCTGCTGCGCGGCGGCAACGGCGGCGGCCCGGCCGGTGAGCCCGGCGGCCACGGCGGCGGCCCGGAGGGATCCGGTGTCGGAGGCGGAGGCGCGACGCAGACCGCGCACGGCACCGGCATCCGCACCTCCCCCCTCGGCGGCCCCGGAATCCCCGGGGGCGACATCGACCCCAACACCGGGCAGCCCAACCCGGGCAGCGGCGGCCCCGGCGGCAACGGAGCTCGCGGCGGCAACGGCGGCGGAGGCGGGGGCGGCGGCTACTTCGGCGGCGGAGGCGGCTCCGGCGGTGGAAACCCGGACAACCTGTACGGGGCCGGCGGCGGGGGCGGCAGCGGCTTCGCGACGCCCTCGGCCACCGGCGTCTCGCTCCTGCCGGGCGTGAACCGCGGCGACGGGAAGGCGGTCGTCTCCTTCCGGTACGGGACCTCGCTCACCGTGGCCACGGACACGGCCGCACCGCTGTTCGGGCACCCCGTGACCCTCGTCGCGACCGCCGCCCCGGCGAATCCGGCCGCGGGCCCGGTGGACGGGACGGTCACCTTCTTCGACGGGACGACGGCGCTGGCGACCGTGCCGCTCGACGGCGGGCAGGCCCGGCTGCGCACGGCCGCGTTCCGGCCCGGCTCCCACGCGATCACCGCGACGTACGGCGGGGACGCGAGCCACACGCCGAGTGCGACGGCGGGACCGTCCGCCGTCACGGTCGGTTTCAGCCTGCCGTGCATCACGACGGCACGCGCCGGCGCCCTGACGGTGGCCGCCGGGCAGGCCCTCTGCATCGCTCCGGGCGGCAGCCAGACGGGCCCGGTCACGGTGGCGCCGGGCGGATCCCTGGCGATCACGGACGCCCGGGTCACGGGCCCCGTGTCCGCCGAAGGCGCCCTGGCCGTCGCCCTCTGCGGCTCGCGCCTCACCGGCCCCGTCTCCGTCACGAAGAGCACCGGCCAGGTCCTGGCCGGCTCGGACGAGGAGTCGGCCACCTGCGGCGGCAACACCTTCCAGGGCCCGCTGACCCTCGAAGGCAACACCGGCGGCCTCCAGGCCTCGGCCAACACGGTCACCGGCCCGGTACGGATCGACGGCAACAGCGGCAGCGGACCGCTGCCCGGCACGGACGTCCCGGCGTTCCGCGCCAACCGGGTCACCGGACCGCTGCGTTGCGAGGGCAACGCACCGGAACTGGTGCACACGGGCACCGTCGTCCAGGGCCCCCGGTCCGGCCAGTGCCGCCCGGACACCCCCTGACGGGTGTCCGCGGCCGATGCCACGAGGCGCCCGGGACGCTCCGTCCCGGGCGCCTCGCCGTTCGGGGCCGGAGCGGCACCGCCTATGCTGCGGGCGTGCCGTCGTACTCCGTGGGCCTCGCCGCCCGACTGCTGCGCGTGAGCCCCGAAACCGTCCGCCGGTGGACCGAGACGGGCCGGCTGCCCGCCGACCGCGCCGCGGACGGTTCCCGGGCCGTCGACGGCGTGGTCCTCGCCGCCTTCGCCGAGGAACGCGCGGCCGGAATGCACCCGTTGCCGCCGGGCACCGCCGCGACCTCCGTACGGAACTCCTTCGCCGGGATCGTCACCGCGGTACGGCTCGACGACGTGGCCGCCCAGGTGGAGATCCAGTCGGGGCCGCACCACGTGGTGTCCGTGGTGACCCGGGAGTCGGTCGAACAGCTCGGCATCACCGTCGGCTCGACCGTCACGGCCCGGGTCAAGTCCACCGAGGTCCACATCGAACTGCCGTAGGACCGGACCGGTGCCCGGTCATCCGCAGCGCAGGGCCGCGTAGAGGTCCAGCTTGTGGTCGAGGCGTGACAGGTCGCGTCCCGTCAGCACCTCCACCCGCTCGATCCGGTAGTGCACGGTGTTCACGTGCAGGTGGAGCGCCTCCGCCGTGCGGGCCCAGGAGCAGTTGTTGGCCAGGAAGACCTCCAGCGTCTCCCGCAGCATCCCGTCCCCGAGCGCCCCCAGGATCCGCGCCCGGTACACGCTCCGCACCTCCGGCGGAATTCCGGCCATCAGCTCTCCGAGGGTGTCGAGCTGCTCGACCCCGCGCACCGGGACCGCCTCGTCGGCCGAGGTGAGCGCGAACCGGGCCTGGCTGAGCGAGGCGCGCAGCGCCTCCAGTCCCTCGGCCCGCGTGCCGAGGCCGAGCCGGAGCTCGGGCTGCGGTTCCCCGCACCGCTGGAGCATCGGCCACACCGCGCGGAGCGCGCCCGCCGCGTCGGTCGCCGAGTCCGGGTCCTCGTACAGCACCGCCACCGACCGCCCCACCGCGTACACGGCGTTCTCCAGGTGGCGCAGGCCCTCGGCCAGAGCGTCGCCCGAGGTCGCCGCCAGAACCCGGTACGTCCCTCCCACGGGCAGCCCGGCGCCCGCGAGCGCCTCCTCCAGGGCTCCGGAGTCGGCCGGGGTGGAGCCCGCGGGCGTCCCCTCCAGCACGCCGACCAGCTCCTGTCCGGCCAGCCGCTCCGCGGCGAGCCGGCGGGTCTGCGCGCCGCAGCTCTGGGCCAGGACCTCGGCGATCTCGTGGAGGACCCGCGGGGGCGCCGCGTCCGGGTCGGGCACGTGCAGCTGCCAGGCGTCGTACGGGGAGCTCTCGGTCTCGATGCGCAGCCAGACCCCGCCGCGCGCGGAGGCGGCCGACGCCTGCCGGGCGGGCAGCTCGGGCGCGGACGGCGTACGGGCGACCGTGCGGCCGCTGGCGGTCAGCAGGTAGCAGGACACCCGGCCGAGGTGCGCGCACGCCCGGTCGAGGAGTTCCTCCGGGCCGGCCCCGGCCTCCACGAGCCGGCTCAGCTCGGCGCGCACGTTCTCGGGGAGTGCGAACAGCCGCGTCGGGCGGCGGCTCAGGTCGCCCCACTGGCGCAGGTACACGGCCTCGGTCACCGCCCGGAAGCTGGTGCGCGCGGGGACGGCCACGAGCGGTACCCGGTGGCTCCGGCACGCGTCGACGACTTCGTCGGGGACCCTGCCGTGGGTCTCCTCCCCCGCCAGCAGCGCCGTGGCTCCGGCGTCGGCGAGCGCGCCGACGAAGCGGTCCGCCTTGCCCGCGTCGCCCTCGGCCCACCACACCAGCCCGCTCAGCACGAGCTCCCCGGGTCCCAGGAAGCGGCCGGGCTCCTCCAGGTCGGTGGCGGTGACGCCGGCGACCTCCTGGCCGAGAAGGGCTTCCTCGCCCCAGAGCAGGCTGAGGCCGAGGCTGTCGAGCTGGAGCAGGTCGAGGACGTGCATGGCGGGGACTCCTTGCGGCGGGCGGATGCCCACATTCGCGAGGTGAATAGAGGCTGAGCCATCGTAAATGCCAGGTGAAGCACCCGGTATACCTCTTGGTTGATCCTCCAGGAGGGAGGGTTGCGGGCTCGTCCGATTCCGTGGCCGGGACCAGTCGTCCCGCACCCGGTCCCGTTGCTTCACTGGCTGAAACCCCCTGTCAGGCCGGAAAGGCTGGTGGCGCGAATTGGATCTCAACACGGTGCTCGACGTGCGCGACGCGCGCCGCCGCGAACCCTGGCGTCCCGGCGACGCCTGGCTCGGCGGCGGCACGTACCTCTTCTCCGAGCCGCAGCCGCACCTCCGCCGCCTCGTCGACCTCTCCCGCATGGGCTGGCCGCCCCTGTCCTGGCAGCCCGACGGCTCCCTCGACATCGCCGCGACCTGCACGATCACCGAGCTCTCGCGGTTCGGCCGGACCCTGCCGACGACGGCCGCCCCGCTCTTCGAGCAGTGCTGCCGGGCGTTCCTGGCCAGTTTCAAGATCTGGAACATGGCGACCGTCGGCGGGAACCTCTGCAACGGCCTGCCCGCCGGTCCGATGGTCTCGCTCACGGCTGGCCTCGACGGCACCGTCTTCCTCCAGGGCCAGGACGGCGCCACCCGCCGGATGCCCGTCACCGAGTTCATCCTCGGCGCCGGCGTGAAGGACCTGCGCGAGGGTGAGCTGCTGCGGTCCGTGCGCCTGCCTCCGAACGCGATGAACTTCCGCACGGCCTTCCGCCAGGCGTCCCTCTACGGACTCGGGCGCTCCGGCGCGCTGGTCATCGGCGCCTGCGACCCCGCCGACGGCTCCCTCGCCGTGACGGTCTCCGCCGCCACCACCCGCCCCTTCCGTTTCTGGTTCGCGCTCCCGCCCACGGCCGCGGAACTGCGCGAGGCGATCGACGGCGCCGTCCGGCCCGACGAGTGGTACGACGACATCCACGGGCTGCCCGCATGGCGGCGCCACATGGCCCTGCGCCTGGCCGAGGAGATCCGCCGCGAGCTCACCACAGAGGACCACCGATGACGTACGAGATCGAGATCAACGAGCGGCGTTTCGACACCGCGCCGCGGGCCGGCCAGTGCCTGCGCACCTATCTGCGCGAGCGCGGCTGGTTCGGCGTGAAGAAGGGCTGCGACCAGGGCGACTGCGGGGCCTGCACGGTCCACGTCGACGGACAGCCGGTGCACAGCTGCCTCTACCCGGCCGTCCGCGCCGAGGGCCGGTCCGTCACCACCGTGGAGGGCCTCGCCCGCTCCGGCGGCGAACTCCACCCGGCGCAGCAGCAGTTCCTGGACGCCCAGGGCTTCCAGTGCGGCTTCTGCACCGCCGGTTTCCTGATGACGACCGCCGCCCTCCAGGCGGAGGAGGGCACCGCCCACGACGACGGCAAGCTCCAGGACCTGCCGCGCGCCTTCAAGGGCAACATCTGCCGCTGTACGGGATACCGCGCCATCGAGGACGCCGTGCGCGGGGTCAGGCACACCGAGGACCCGGAGCCCGGGCAGGCCGTGGGCAGGTCCCTGGGCGCCCCCGCCGGGCCCCTCGTGGTCACCGGCACCGCCCGCTACACCTTCGACGTCGAGGTGCCCGGGCTGCTGCACATGAAGCTGCTGCGCTCCCCGCACCCGCACGCCCGCATCGTCGACATCGACATCAGGGACGCGCTCCAGGTGCCGGGCGTGCACGCGGTCCTCACCCACCACGACTCCCCCGACCGGCTGTACTCGTCCGCCCGTCACGAGCACCCCACCGAGGACCCGATGGACACCCGCGTCCTGGACGACGTGGTGCGCTTCGTCGGGCAGCGCGTGGCGGCCGTCGTCGCCGACAGCGAGCAGGCCGCCGAGGAGGGCTGCCGGCGCGTGGTCGTCACGTACGAGGAGCTGCCGTACGTGATCGACCCGGAGGAGGCCATGCTGCCCGGTGCGCCGGTCCTGCACCCCAAGGGGCCGGAATCGGGGATCTTCCGTGCCGGGAACAACGTGTGCGGCGAGGTCCACAACACGCTCGGCGACATGGCGAAGGGCTACGCGGAGGCGGACGTCGTCTACGAGGAGACCTTCCAGACCCAGCGTGTGCAGCACGCCAGTCTGGAGACCCACGGCAGCGTCGCCTACTTCGAACCCAGGGAGGAGGGCGACGGCGAGCGCATCACCGTCCGGCTCCTCCACGCAGGCGCCGTTCCTGACCAGGCGGGCGCTGTGCGCCCTCTACGACCTGAACGAGGACGAGGTCCGTGTCGTCGCGGGCCGCGTGGGCGGCGGGTTCGGCGGCAAGCAGGAGATGCTGACCGAGGACATCGTGGTCCTCGCCGCCCTGAAGCTGCGCCGGCCGGTGAAACTCGAGTTCACCCGGGCCGAGCAGTTCTACGGGGCCACCACCCGCCACCCCTTCAAGATCACCATCAAGATCGGGGCCAGGGCCGACGGCACCCTCACCGCGCTGCGCATCCGCGTGGTCTCCAACACCGGCGCCTACGGCAACCACGGCCCGGCCGTCATGTTCCACAGCGTGGGCGAGTCCTTCGCCGTCTACAAGGCACCGAACAAGGAGGTCGAGGCGTACTCCGTCTACACCAACGGCGTCCCGGCCGGCGCCTTCCGCGGCTACGGACTGGGCCAGGTGCTCTTCGCCCTCGAATCGGCGATGGACGAACTCGCCCTCCGGCTCGGCATGGACCCGCTCGAACTGCGCGAGAAGAACGTCATCGGCGCCGGCGACCACCTGGTGACCCCGATCGGCCACGAGGAGGACCTGTTCATCGCCTCGTACGGGATGAAGCAGTGCATGGACGTGGTGCGCAAGGCCATCGCCGAGGACCGCAGCCACGAGGACGTCCCCGAGGGCTGGCTCACCGGCACGGGATCGGCGGTCGCCATGATCGCGACCGGGCCGCCCGGCGGCCACTTCGCCGACGCCCGCGTCAGCCTGCTCCGCGACGGTACGTACGACATCGCGGTCGGCACGGCGGAGTTCGGCAACGGCACGACCACCGTCCACAAGCAGATCACGGCCGGTGCGCTGAACACGACGGTGGACCGGATCGCGGTCCGCCAGTCGGACACGGACGTCGTCCGCCACGACACCGGCGCCTTCGGCTCGGCCGGCACGGTGGTCGCGGGCAAGGCGGTGATGCTGGCGGCGAACTCGCTCGCGGAGCGCCTGCTGACCTTCGCCGCCCGGCACACGGGCGTGGCCCGGCACCTGTGCAGGCTGGGTCCCGAGGCCCTCGACTGCGCGGGCCGGACCGTCAGCCTGAAGGAGCTGTACGAGGCCGCGTACGACAAGGGCAGGCTGGAGGAGATGGCCGCGGACGGCCACTGGACCGGCTCCCCGCGCTCGGTCGCCTTCAACGCGCAGTGGTTCCGTCTGGCGGTCGACCCGGACACCGGCGAGATGAAGATCCTGCGCAGTGTGCACGCGGCGGACGCCGGCAAGGTCATGAACCCGATGCAGTGCCGCGGCCAGGTGGAGGGCGGCGTGGCGCAGGCGCTGGGCGCGACCCTCTTCGAGACGGTACGGGTGGACGAGCGCGGCGAGGTCACCACGGCGGCGTTCCGCCGCTACCGGCTCCCGCAGTACGCGGACGTCCCGCGCACGGAGGTCCACTTCATGGAGACCTCGGACGCGATCGGCCCGCTCGGCGCCAAGTCCATGAGCGAGAGCCCCTTCAACCCGGTGGGCCCGGCCTTCGCCAACGCCCTGCGGGACGCGACCGGGGTGCGGTTCACCGAGATGCCGGTGACGAGGGATGTCGCCTGGCAGAAGATGCAAGCCGCGAGGGAGCAGCAGGGCTCATATGCGACTTACATAGTGAGATGAGGGTGGCAGATACGTTTCCTGGATGACGGGATCTGGGAATCCGGCTCGTATGGCCAAACTCATGCTGCACGGAGACCTCGACCGCCCGGCCCTGCTCAGCGTCGCCGACCTGCGCGAATGGCAGCAGCACCGGGCCAAGGTGGTGTTCGGCTGCGTGACGTGGTCGCGAGCGCGGGGCCGGCCTTCGACGCCCGGCGCCGCAAGGACCGGTCGCGCTTCCTGCTGGCGGTCAGCGGCGGGGACGGCCACCACAGCGTCCTCGCCTGGGCCGAGCTGGACGCCGACTTCGGGGGCAGTCCGGTGCTGCTGGCCACCCGCCTGGACGGGGAGGACCTGGACGAGTCCGGGGCCCAGTTGGTGGTCCCCTCCGACCGGTGCGGGGCGCGCTACGTCAGCGCGGTCACGCACGTGTGGTTCGGCGCCCTGGCTGCGCCGGGGATCTGAGCGCGGTGCCGGACGGTGCCGGACCGTGTCAGACGGTGGCGAGGGAGATCTCGGTCGACTTGATCAGCGCCACGACGGAGGAGCCGGGGGCCAGGCCCAGCTCCTGGACGCCGCCGGCGGTGACGGCCGCCGTCAGCCCGCCCCCGTTCACGTTGACGTTCACGGCGGCCATGGCCGGGCCGACGGCGATGTCGGCCACCGTGCCCGTGATCTGGTTACGGATGGAGATGTTCTCGACCGGAGCGGTGGCCAGGGCCACCTCGGTGGCCTTGACCAGCGCCTTCACCGCGGAGCCGGAGGTGATGCGGAGGGCCTTGACCGCTTCGGCGGTGATGGCGGCGGTGATCTCCTGGCCGCCGTCCAGACGGACCTTGACGGTCGCCATGGCCTCGCCGACGGTGACGGCGGTGACGGTGCCCGCGAGCTGGTTGCGGATGCTGAGACTCATGAAGCTTCGACCTCTTGCGTAGGCGCCTCGCGCGGTCCGAGGGGGCCGCACGGGACCGACCGTAGGGCCACCCGGTCCGGTCCGCGCCGATCCCTCTCGTGCCCGCGTGCCAGAACCACCCGACCGGCTTGCCCGGTGCTTCACTGGGGACCATGCCATTCGACCGCTACGGCGTGCTGGCCGGAACCCTGCACAAGCACTTCCGCGACACCCCCGACTCGGAGGGCGCCTGGTTCCACGTCAACCTCCGGGTCGACGCCCCGGACGGGCGGTACAAGTGCGCCGTCGACGTGGACAGCCACGACTCGGCCACCGGCGTGCAGTGGAAGGCGTTCACCGTGGACGCGTCGGCGCTCGGCCCGGTGGCCGCGCTGCCGCCCGGGTTCCACGACCTCGACCGCGCGCCGGGGACCGGAGCACTCGACTACATCCGGCATCCGGCCCTGCTCAGGCGCCAGGACTGGCCCGGGTGGCTGCCCGGCCCGCTGCGCGACCTCCTCGACCGGCTGGTGAAGTCGTCCCCGCCCTGGACCTCGGGCTCCAATCTCGAAGCCGCCGGCGCCTTCGAGCCGATCCTCGGCGTCGGACGGCCGATCCTGGTCTTCGGCGAGCCGTTCGACGCCGGGCTGGGCGTCCACAACGTCCACCAGAACCAGGGCGACGCGTACGGCAGTCAGTGGTGGCCGGAGAACGGCATCTGGCAGGACGGAGCGACCATGACCCGCCGCCCCGACGGCCGTTACGACGTGTTCCTGAACAAGTTCTCCGGCCAGAAGGACCACACGGACGCCGACGGCCACCCGGTCTGAACGGTCTGCACGGTCCGTCCGAGCCGTCGCAGCGGTCTGAACCGGCCGGTGTCCACTCGCGGTCCGGGCCTGTGGTCCGGGCCCCGCGGAAATCCGCCCCGGTCCGCCGGGAACCCCGGGCTCCCCCCGTCCGACTACTCCCGAGTGGAGGGCGGATCCTCGCCTTCCCGCGCTGCGGAGGAGGCGTGTGATGGGCGGGCTCGATGTGCGCATGCGGGAGGTCGTGTGCCGGCACGGCCGGGTGGAGGCCGTCTCCGACGTCGATCTGGAGATCGCCGCCGGTGAACGCGTGGCCCTGACCGGTACCAACGGCTCGGGCAAGACGACGCTGCTGCGCGCCGTCCTCGGTCTGCACCGTCAGACGACGGGCTCGATCCGGGTCGGCGGCCGGGAGGGCCGCTCGCCCGCCGAGTGGGCCTGGCGGCGCCGGGCCTGCGCCTGGATCCCGCAGAAGCCGGCCGCCGGCCGCTTCCCCCTGCTCGGAGCCGAACTGCTGGCAGGGAGCAACGCGCCGGCGGAGGCGGCCGAGGCCGCGGAGCGGCTCGGTGTGGCTCCGCTCGTCGGGCGGCCCCTGCACACCCTCTCCGGCGGCCAGCTGCAGCGGATGTACCTGGCGAGGGCGATCGGATGCATCGCCGCGGGGGCCGAGTTGCTCCTGGCCGACGAGCCCACCGCCGCCCTCGACTTCGACGGGCAGTCGGAAGCGGCGGACGTCCTCACCTCCCTGCCGGTGACCCTCATCGTGGTGACGCACGACCGGGCGCTGGCGGACCGCTGCGACCGCGTACTGGAGATGGCCGCGGGCCACCTGCGGGAGGTCCGGTGAACCTGGCCACCGCCGACCTCGGCGAACTCCTTCAACTGCTGCCGGTGCAACGGGCCGGCGTGGCCCTGCTGCTGGCCGCGATCGGCCTGCCCGTCATCGGTGTGGTCATCGTCGGCCTCGACATCATGCCGGTGCGGTTCGCGATGATGCACGTGGCCCTGCTGGGCATCGCCGTCGGGCTGCTCACCGGACTCGACCCCATGCTGTGCGCGCTGGTGGCGTGCGCGCTGGCCGGTGCGGGCGTGGCCCCGCTCGCCCGGACCCCGGACGGCCTGTCGGGGGCGATGGGCCTGCTGATGAGCCTGGCCATCGCGGCGGCGCTGCTGCTGCTGGCCGTGTCGGGGGTCAACGCCTCTGGCGCTTTCGCCCTGTTGTGGGGGTCGATCCTGTCGGTCGGCTCGGCCGACCTCGTCGTCCTGGGCGTCCTGGCCGTCGTCGTACCGGGCCTCTTCTGGTGGCGGCGGCGCGAGATCGGCCTGCTGCTGTACGACCGTGAGCTCGCCCAGTGTTCCGGCGTACCGGTGCGGGCGCTGACAGCCGCACTGCTGGTGCTGGTCGCCATCGCAGTCGCCGGGGCGATCAAACTGACCGGCGCTCTGCTCGTCGACGCACTGACCCTGCTGCCCGCACTCGCCGCGCGCCGCCTGGGCGGCTCACTGAAGTCGATCACCCTCTGGGCGGTCGGCATCGGCGTGGCGGTGAACCTGACGGGGTTCCTGCTGGCCCTGTGGCTGGACTGGCCGCCCGGTCCGGTCCTCGTCCTGACCGCGGGGGCACTGGTCCTCGCGGTGCATTTCATACCCGAACGGAGAATCAGCTCATGGCGCGCACCCGCGTCCGTATCCCTTCCCTCCTCGCACTGAGCGCGGCACTCTGCCTGACCGCCGCCTGCGGGAACACCCCCTCACCCCAGGACGCGAAGTCCGAGGACGGCCCGCGGCCGAAGGCCGGAAAGCCGGTCGTGGTCGTCACCACCACCTGGGAGGGCGCCTTCGCGAAGGCCGCGGGCGCCGAGGACGTCAAGGTGATCGTGCCGCAGTCCGTGCACCACGCCCCGGACTACGACCCCAAGCCGTCGGACCTCGCCGCCGTGGCCAAGGCCGACTTCGTGCTGTACGCGCCCTTCGAGCCGTACGCCGCGAAGATCAAGGAGGCCGCGGGCTCCAAGGCGAAGCTGGTCGAGGTGAACCTCGACAACGACCCGGAGAAGGCCGCGGCCGAAGTCAGCAGGCTGGGCGGGCTCTTCGGCACCGAGGACGCCGCCACGCGGTGGAAGGCGGGCTTCGACACCGAGTACACGAAGCTGAACAAGGAGGTCCAGGCGGGCTGGCCCGGCGGCCGCAGCCCGTCGGTGGTGACCCAGGTCTTCACCGCGTGGTCGGCGAAGCTCGCGGGCGCCACCCCGGTGGGCACGTACGGGCCCGAGGCCGTGACCCCGGCGCAGCTGGCCGAACTCGCGGCGAAGAAGCCGGAGCTGGTACTGGACAACGCGCACATGTCCACCGGCACGGTGCTGCCCGACTCCGGCGCCAAGCAGGTGAAGATCGTCAACTATCCGGGTGAGGACCTGGACCTGCTGGCGGTCTACCGCAACGCCGCGGCCGAACTGAAGAAGGCCATGGGCGCGTCCTGACGGGCCGCCCCCGAGCAGCCCCGCGGAAACCGGCCGGTGCCGGGTGTACCGGCTCCCCCTCCGCGGGGCGCTCCGCCGGCCCGCGCCTCTGGTCCGGGACCGGGATCAGCGGCCCGGCCCGGGTGGGCGGGCTTCGTCCGTGCGGCGGGGCCCGGCGGCGGGAAGCTGCCGCCGGGCCCCGTCCCCTCAGCCCGCCTGTGCGAGCGGCGGGGGCGTCGTGGCGGTCGCCGCGAGGCGCTCGCGCAGGGCCGCGCGGTCCGGTTTGCCGGCCGCGGTCAGGGGGAGTTCGGCGAGCAGGAGCAGCCGCTCGGGGTGCTTGCCCCGTTCCAGCCCGCGCCGGGTGAGGTGGACGCCGAGCGAGGCGAGCGTGAGGGGCTGCCCGCCGCGCGGCACCACGCAGGCCGCCAGCCGCTCCCCCATCAGCGGGTCCGGGACGCCGACGCAGGCCACGTCCCGCACCTGGGGGTGCGCGGTGAGTTCGCGTTCCACCTCCGCCGGGCTGATGTTGGCACCGCCGCGGATGACGATGTCCTTCAGGCGGCCGACGATGTGCAGGACGTTGTCGGAGTCCAGGTATCCGAGGTCACCGGTGCGGACCCAGCCGTCGGGCGTACGGTAGCGGGCGTCCAGGTCGGGCGCGCCCACGTAGCACAGCGGGGTCATCGGTCCGCGCGAGACGATCTCGCCGACGGCGCCGTCCGGCAGCGGTGCGTGCGTGTCGGGGTCGGCGATGCGGATCTCGGCGACCCGGGGGTCGGGATGGCCGGCGACGACCCCGGACCCGTCGGTGGGCGGCACCGTGGTGCCGAGCCCGGTGTGGCAGTTGACGCCGTCCGCGGAGCCGTAGAGGTTCACCACGGGACAGCCGAAGGCCTTGGCCGCGGCGGCCGCGGTGGTCTCGTCGAGCGGCGCCCCGCCGAGGACCAGCGCGGTGGGGGCGGGCAGCTCCTCCTCCGTCCCGTCGAGGCGTTCGAGCATCATGCGGACCATGGTGGGCACGCCGAGGATGTGCGTCGGGTGGTGTTCGCGTACCGCCGCGATCGCCGCTTCGGGGGTGAAGTGGTCGAGCAGGACGAGCGTGCCGCCGTGCCGGGCGAGGGTGACGGCGGTGCCGTTGGACCCGAAGGCGGAGGCCAGGGGTACGAGGAAGAGGCAGCTCGGCGGGGTGCGGTCCGGGATGAGGGAGGCGAGGAAGTTCCCGCGTCCGCCGGCCAGCGCGTTGTGCGAGTACGCGATCATCTTCGGCTCGGCCTCGGAGCCGGAGGACACGAGGATGCGGGCCGCGCTGTCGGGGTCGGGGCGGGCGGGGACGAATCCGCTGGGGTCGGAGCGCAGCAGCGCGGACAGCTGAATCGTTCCTTCAGGCGCGGCTCCGGGCCCGGCGGCGATGACGTGGCGCAGCGCCGGGAGCGCCCCGGCGAGCGTGCTCAGATCCGCCGCGTGACGGAAGTCCCGGTGCTCGGTGGCCGCTATGACGGCGACGGCCTCGGCGCGGCGCAGCAGGCACTCGGCTTCGAGGACGCCCCGGCCCACCGGGAACGGGAGCGCGATCGCGCCGAGCGCGGCGAGCGCGAGATCGGCGATGACGGCGAAGCGGTTGCTGGGGAGTTGTACGCCGACCACGTCGCCCGGGCCGATCCCGAGTTCCCGCAGGCCGGTGGCCAGACATCGGACCTTGCGGTCCAGCGCGGTGTAGCAGAGCTTTCCCTTGGCGTCGATGACGGCCGTGCGGTGCAGGTCGGCGATCTGCCGGGCCCGGAAGAGGCTGTAGAGGTCGAGGTCGGGGCAGGTCCCGTCGACCACCCAGGACCGGCGGAGTTCGGCGGGCAGCAGGTCGTGCAGTACGAGCCTGTGGGCGGTCATGCGAAGCTCCAGGGGTCGGGGACTGCGGGGGCGCCGTGCGCGTCCCGGCTGATCGAGCCGGTGAAGCGCGGATCGTGGTGCAGGTCGGACAGCTCGGTGGTGACCGCGGTGGCGGTCAGCCCGTGCTCGTGCAGCCGGGCGACGGCCTCGGCGGTGGGCAGGCCGCTCAGGTCGTGGGCGGCCGCGGCGCACGCATCGGAGTCGGTGGGGGCGAGCCAGCCGTCCGCCGTCGGCCGCGGGAGCCGGAATCCGGCCGGTTGCCGGGGGTTCTCGCCACGGGCCGCGCGGCGCAGGGCCGGCGCGGTCAGCGTGTCGGCCGCGCCGAGCAGGGAGGAGTCCACCCGTACGCCGTGGCCGGTGCGTTCGCGCAGCAGCAGACCGGCGAGGACCGCCTCGGCGCCGATCAGTCCGCCCAGTACGTCGAGCAGGGTCATCAGCGAGGGCGCCGGGGTCTCGCCCTCGGGGCGGACGGCCTCACCGACGCCCGTACGGGCCTGGACCATGAAGTCGGTACCCATGGGGGCGTCCCCGATCCGGTCGGCCCAGCCGCTGGTGTACGCGTAGACGAGCGCGGGATTGACCCGTGCGAGGTCCTCGGAGTCGAGGCCGAGCTCGGCGGCCTTGCCCGGAGCCCAGTTGTGCAGGAAGACGTCGGCCCCGGCCGCCAGCTCGCGCAGCCGGCGGCGGTCCGCCTCCCTCTTGATGTCGATCTCGACGGCCCGCTTGCCCCGGTTGAGGGCGAGCCAGCGCGCCGAGATCCCGGAGCAGGCCGGGGGCATGCCGCGCAGCGGGTCGCCGCCCGGCGGTTCGATCCGGATCACGTCGGCGCCGAGGAGCCCGAGCAGATGCGCCGCGAGCGGTGCCTGGATGCGGCGGCCCGCCTCCAGCACGGTCAGCCCGGCCAGCGGCCCGCCGGAGTGTGCCGCTCCCGGCAGCCGGTGCGACCTGGCGGTGAGACGTCCGGTGGCCGTCGGTGCCAGGGACCAGGGGGCGGCGCCCTCGTGCTCGGCGGCCCGTTCGGCGAGCGGGCGCAGGGCGCACACCTCGGTGCCGTAGGCGGCCGCGGCCCGGCGGATCCGCTCCCAGGTGTGGGACCGGGCGGTGAGGTGGAGGGCTGCCGGGAAGGGGGCACAGGCGGTGGCGTAGCGGAACTGGAAGGGCCGCCAGCCGGCTCTCAGGGCCTCGGCCGGCGCCTCCAGCGCCTTCCAGAAGGCCGCCCAGGCGCCCGGATCGAGCGTCTCCAGTTCGAAGAGGACGCCGTCGGCGGAGGTGAACGGGGGTCCTCCGGGAGCGAGTTCGGCGGCCTCTCCCTCGTCGGCCCCGGCGGCGGCGAGGTACTGGGAGACCGCGAGCAGACCGGCGCGGTCCGCACCGGTGGTGACCGCGCGCGCGGAGCCGCCGCGGGCCTGGCCCACGAGAGCCGCGAGCAGCCCCTGTACGGCCAGGACTCCGGTCGCGGTGGCCGCGTAGTCGACGGCGAGGCCGCGCGGGCTGCCGTCGCGCCGGCCGTGCACGGCCATGATGCCGGTGGCGGCCTGGACCGTGGCCTCGTCGGCGAGCCCGCTCGCGGGGTCCGCCCAGGTGACGGTCGCGTGCGCCGGGTCGAAACCGCCGCCGACGAGCGTGGTGCCGCCGGTACCGGGGGTGCCGGTGGTGCCGGTGGACGCCTCGCCCTGCGCGCCGAGCAGCCGCAGGTGGTCGGCGACGACGCTCGCGATCTGCGGGGGCCCCGAGGTGTCGAAGCGCAGTGTGTCGAGCGGCCGGACCGTCTGCGTGGTTGCTGGTGACGCCATGCCTCTCCTCTCCTGGCGCGGCGGTGGCCGGCGCCCGGGACTTGCCGAATCTGGGGAACCCGGGAGCGTCCGCACCCGACCAGTTCCACGGACAGGGAGTCGGGCGGCCGTTCCCGCGAGTTCCCGCGAGTTCCCGGGCATGAGGAGGAAAGAAGTGACGGATTCAGGCACGGACCACACCTCGGTCAGACAACAGGACGCCGAGGGCCATGAGTTGAGGGACCGCATCGACCGGTTCGTCCGCACCCGGGTGATCCCCCGGGAGGCCGTACTGGACGGGGGTGGACCCGCTGCGGCCCAGACGCTGGCCGAACTGCGCGGCCGGGCACAGGCCGAGGGCCTGTGGGCGCTGCCCCTGCCCGTGGAACTGGGCGGCGGCGGCCTGGGGTTGCGGGCGTACGCCGCGACGGCCGAGGCGGAGGGGGCCAGTGAACACGGCCCGGCCGCGCTGGGATCCGCCCCGCTGCTCGACGTGACGATGCTGGCTCGGCACGGTGGGCCAGCGGTCCGCGAGGCGTACCTGAAAGCCCTGGTCGCCGGGGAGATACGGACCTGCTACGCCATGACCGAGCCGGACGTGCCCGGCACCGACCCCTTCCGGACCGGTACCCGGGCCGAGCGCGGGCCGGACGGCGGCTGGATCGTCACCGGCCGCAAGTGGTTCACCTCGGGAGCCGCGGGCGCCGACCTGGTGACGGTCATGGCCCGCACCCACGGCGGCGACGGTGACCGCGAGGGGCTGACGTTGCTGCTCGTACCCACCGCCTCGGCAGGCTTCCGCGTCGTACGCGAACTCCCCGTCCTCGGCGCGGGCGGCCAGTACGAGATCGAACTCGACCGGGTCCGGGTCCCCGCCGACCACGTCCTCGGCGAGCCCGGAGACGCGCTCGCCATCGCCGGTGAGCGGCTGCAGCTCGGCCGCACCCTGCGCTGCCTGCGGTGGCTCGGCCAGGCCCAGCGCGCCTTCGACCTCATGTGCGAGCGGGCCGCCACGCGCAGCGGGTCCCGCGGGCCCCTCGCCGACCAGCAGCTGGTCCAGAGCCACGTCTTCGACGCCCTGCTCGCCCTGCGCACCACCCGCCCCCTGGTGCACGAGGCGGTGGCTCTGATCGACGCCGGGCGCGACGCGCGTACGGAGGTGGGGCTCGCCAAGGTCGCGGCCGCGCGGATGCTCCAGCAGGTCACGGACTCCGCCATCCAGATCCATGGCGCCGCAGGACTCGGCCCGGACACCCCGCTGCCCGGACTCTTCCGCACCGGCCGAGCGGCCCGCATCCTCGACGGCCCGGACGAGCTGCACATCACCTCCGTGGCCCGCCGGATCCTGCGCGACCACCCACGCCCCGGCGTCGCCCCGGAGGCTTAGGAGGTGTGCGGCGTGATGTCATGGACGGTCCCGGACGAGTGACCGGGCCGTGGAGGACTCCCGCGGGCGCGTCGGCCGAGACGATTCCCGGTGGGTCGTTCCGGGGAGAGCCGCCGCGGAGCGGTCCGACCGCTGTCGGAGGGCCCTGGCAGCATCGGTGTCATGACCTTGATCCGTACCACCCCGCCGCGGCCGGTCGACGTCACGGCGGTCTTCCCCCAACTCGCCGCACTGGCACGCCCGGCGACCCGGTTGCACCCCCGTCCGGGCGCGCCGACGCCCTGCGACAGCTCGATCGGCGGGCCCTTGCTGTGGCCCGCCGACGAGCCGTGGCCGCACTGCGACGCCGGGCACGAGGGAGGCAGCCACTCGCTGGCCGCGATACGGGTGGAGCAGAGCGTGCGGGCGAGAGTGGCGGCGCACCCGGCGGGGACACCCGGTGTTCGCGACCACACGCCGCAGGAGCGGGCGGTCCTGGAGCAGATCGACTGGGACGCCGAGCAGCCCGACGGCCCGGTCCCCATGCTGCCCGTGGCCCAGTTGTACGTGCGTGACGTCCCCGTGCTGCGCCCGCCCGGTGAGGCCGATCTGCTCCAGGTGCTGTGGTGCCCCCTCGACCACCCGGAGATGTACATGCCCAGGACCGCGGTGTTCTGGCGGTCCGCGGCCGACGTCACCGACATCCTCGCCTCACCCCCGGAACCACTCGACGTGGGGATGGAGGAATACGTGCCCGAGCCGTGCGTGCTCGCGCCGGAGCAGATCACCGAGTACCCCAACTCCCTGGAGCTGAGCGAGGAGCTGCGAGGGCAACTGGGAGACTGGAGCAGGTGGCAGGCGGCCGGCGCCGGCCTGGACAGCTCCTGGGCTCCGTACCCGACGTCGTTCTACCGCAGCGATCTCTCCGTCGCCCCCGGCTGGAAGGCCGGCGGCTGGCCCCAGTGGGGCTACACCGATCCCGCCCCCCGGCAGTGCCCCGCCTGCGACACCGCGATGGAACCGCTGCTGAGCATCGACACGTTCGAATGGGATGACGGGACCCGCAGCTGGATCCCGTACGAGGACCGGGCCGCCGAGTTCTCGGGCGACGACCGCCACCACGACATGTGGCGACCGACCAGGGTCCAGATAGGCAGCGGCTACAAACAGCAGCTCTACGTCTGCCCGGCGGCGCCGGAGCATCCCCACATCGAGCTGATGCAGTAGCCGTTCGGACGGCGGTCGGGTGGCCCGGAGCCCGCCCGACCCGGGACCGGCTCCGGCTGCTCGCGGTCGGCGGCGCCTTCGCCGTGCCCGCCGTCATCGCCGACGCGCTGAACGAACGTCGTCACCGCCGTGGTGCTCACGGTGTACGGACGCGCCACCGCGGACACAGCCTGTTCCGGTCGCGCAATGACCGCTCACAGCTCCGGGAACGGCAGGGTGTCGTCCATCACCTGCAGCAACTTCCGAGCAGGCGCCGCCTCTTCCGGCCGTACGGCGGTGGCGACACCCTCGATGACTGACCATGCTTCCCAGCAGGTCCAGCAACTCGGCCTTGCACGCCATGTGCGGGGACCCGACCAGTTCGAGAAGGAACGGGACCGTGGGGGCTGTCGCCTCGCCAACGACGAACCCCAGCGCACAGATGGCATCCCCCAGGTCATCGATGGCGATGCGGGCCGTGTCCTCATCCCCATGGGCGATCCGGGACAGCAGAGGGGGAATGCCGCCGGCCGCAGCCCCCGTCCCGTCGCGCAGCTCTCCCCAGCGGACCCGGGAGACGTTCCTCAACAGACTTCCCACGCCGTGCTCCTCAGCAGATTCTCGTCCCCACCCTTGCGCCGATCAGTCCGTCGGGCAGAGCCTCGTCCTCCAACAACGCGCTCAGCGCGGAGGCGTGTGCGGCGAAGGCGGGCCCTGACTGCTTCGCGTTCCGGGTGATCGCAGTCGTTCCCGAAGAGCAGCACCATCCGCCTGCCCCCGCCCCCTGCTACCCCACATCGCCCCGAACCGTGCCCGCAGGACGGAACTCTCCCCGCGGCGGGGGTCGAACGCAAGCAGCAAGTCCAGCAGCTGACACCCCCGGCCCGGGGGCAGTGACACACCTGCCCCGCACCGGATGACGGGACAGCTCTTAAGCTCACTGGTCTGGTGTCGATCCGAGGAGGTGGCCGAGTTGGCCGCGGTGGTGCTGGTTCACGGTCTGTATCACCGTCCTGAGCACTTCGCCGTGCCGGCGCAACGGTTGCGGACGGCGGGAGTCGAGGTCGTCGTTCCCGAGCTCCACCGGGGCTCACTGCCCGCTGACACACACGCCGTCCAGGCCGCCGTCGACGCACTGCCGGAGCCCCCGCTCGTTCTCGGCCACTCCTACGGAGGGTCGGTGATCACAGGGGTCCGCGGAGCGGGGCACCTGGTCTATCTGGCCGCCTTCGTGCCGGACACCGGCGAGAGCGCGGCCGGGCTGGGCGGTGCGTCCCCGCAGCTCCGGGACGCGATCATCCCCGAGCCCGACGGTGCGACCAGCCTCCACCCCGACCTGGCCATCGACACCCTCTACGGCGACTGCCCCGAACCCCTCGCCACCCGTGCGGTCGGCCTACTGCGTGCGCAAGCCCCCGGCTGCGGACGAGGAGTCCCGGAACACCACAGCTGGAAACACACCCCCTCCACCTACGTCGTCTGCGCACAAGACCGGGCCATCGACCCGGGCGTCCAGCGGAAGATGGCCCGGCGCTGCACTCACGTGCGCGAGTGGCGGACGGGCCACTCCCCGTTCGTGGGGCAGCCCGATCTCATCGTGGACCTCCTGCTGGAACTGCTCCCCAGCCTCCGTGGGCTTCCGCGTGAGCGGCCGCGCGTGGCGTCAGCGGGCGAACTTTTCGATGGCCGCCGGGGTGACGGGGGTGAAGAAGTTGACGAGGTTGCCGTCGGGGTCGCGGAACAGCAGCGACCGGTTGCCCCAGGGCATCGTGGTGGGCTCGTTGACGAAGTCGGTGACGAAACCGGTCAGGTTCTGGTGAACGCGGTCCACGTCGTCGACGAGGAACTCGGTGATCACGCTGTGATTGTCCGCCGGGCGGGCAGAGCCCGGGGCGAACAGCGGGACGGTGCGGGTGCCGGCGATCGCGAGGGTGGCGCCCGCGGTCCGGAGTTCGGCGAAGTCCTCGGTGGCCCACGTCGCCCGCGCCCCTGTGGCTCGCTCGTAGAAGTCGACGAGGCGTGCGACGTCGCTGGTGATGATGCGGATCGAGACGAAGTCCATGGGAATCTCCTTGGCTGTGCTGGAGGCGTGCTCGTCGCAGGCTAGGAGAAATAGAGGACAGAATCGGTCCTGTATTCGCGTTAGGCTGCCACCATGCCTCGACCAACCGGCCGCGTGCTGACACTCCTGGAGCTGCTGCAGTCGGGCGGCACCCGGACGGTGGCCGAACTCGCCGACCGGCTCGGCGTCGAAGGGCGCACCGTGCGCCGGTATGTGGACCAACTGATCGACCTCGGCGTGCCCGTGGAATCGGTGCGCGGCCGCTACGGCGGGTACCGGATGGCTCCCGGGTACCGCCTGCCTCCGCTCATGCTCAGCGACGACGAGGCGCTGGCCGTGGTGCTCGGCCTGGTCGCCGGCCGCCGAGCAGGGCTGACGACGGCGGAGCGCACGGCGAGCGAGACGGCGTCGGCGAAGATCCGGCGGGTGCTGCCCAAGCACATCGCCCGTCGGCTCGACACACTCCTGGAAGCTCTCGCCTTCACGGAGCAGCCCGGCGAGTTCGACACCCCGGACGCCGGGGTCCTGCTCACGATCGCCGATGCGGTGCGCCACCACCGGCCGGTCTCGATCCGCTACACCGACCGTGACGGACGGCGCAGCGAGCGCACGCTGCACGCGTACGGGATCGTCGCCCATGCGGGCCGGTGGTACGTCACGGGCAAGGACGCCCGGATCGGCGAGGACCGAACCTTCCGGTTCGATCGCATCGCGGACGCGCGGACCCTGCCCGGCTCATTCGAAGCGCCAGCGGGTCCCGGTCCGGAACAGCGCGTGCTGTCAGGGTTCGCCACGGCCGAGTACCGGCATGAGGTGACCTTGCGGATCCACGGGACAGTGGAGCAGATCCGCGCCCGCCTTCCGGCCAGCGTCGCGAGCCTGGAGGAGTACGAGTCCGCGGCCGGCGGGGACCGCGCGGCCGAGCGCTGGCTGCGCGTCGAGCTGCGGGCGGAGCGGCTCGACTGGTTGCCCCCGGTACTCGCCTCACTCGACCGGCCGTTCGTCATCGAGGGCCCCGATGAACTCCGCGACCTCGTCATCGCGCTCGCCGATCGCCTCACGTCCTACGCCGCCGAACCTGACCGACAAGACTCCCCCTAGACGTGGGTGATGTCGACGATCCCGTGTACGGCGGCGAGGGCGAGGGCCAGGAAGAAGTCGCCCCAGACGAGCTCGTGCCGGACGGCCAGGTCCTTCGCCGCGTCGTAGCAGCCGTCCAGCAGCATCCCCGGCGGGCGCCCGGAGTCCGGGCCGGTGACGTGGTTTTCCGCGAGGCGGTGCAGGATCGCCTCGGCCCGGTACGCGTACGCACCCGCGCGGGGGCCGGGCACACGGGCGAGTTTCAGCAGGGCGACCGCTGTGATCGCGGCGGCCGAGGTGTCCAGCGGCCCGTCCGGGCGGGCGGCGTCGGCCGCCGGGACGAGCCCGCCGGCCGGGGACCCGGCCCCCGCCGCCAGGAGTTCGGCCGTTTCGGCGAGCCGGGCCGGTGCGCCGGGCACCGCCAGCTCCGGGCGCAGCAGGGCGTCGGCCGCGGCCAGGAGGAGCCAGGCCCGGCCCCGGCTCCAGCCCGGCGGCGGGTCCGCGCAGGGCCGCCAGCCCGTGGCCGCGTCGAAGCGCAGGGCGGGCCGCAGCGTGAGGTCCTGGCCCGCGCCGAGGCAGAGGTCGAGGTGGCGGTGGAGGTGGGCGGCGGCCACGGCGGCACCCTGTGTCCCTGCCCACGACCCGGCCCCGGTCCCAGATCCGGTCCCCGCTCCAGCCCCGGCCAGCAGGGGTACCGTCCCCGGCACGCCGTCCACGCGGGCGAGCAGACGGGGTCCGCCGAGTGCGTCTCCCCAGGGCACGAGCCCGAGTTCGCGGTCGTAGGCCGACAGGACGGCCCGGGCGCCGCGGCCTTGGAGCTCGGCGGCCTCGGCGTCGTCCCCGGCGGGAGCGGTCCCGTACCAGATGATCAGGCCGCGGGTGGCGGTGTCGGCCTCCACCCACGGTGCGAGCCGGGCCGTGCACGCGGCGGCGGCGCGGCGGTCGGCCGCGGCGCCGGTGTACCGCGCCCGCAGCCACAGCAGCCCGGCCCAGAACCCGCCGGTCCACGAACCGCGGCCGGTGGTCGTCCACCGCCCGCCGTCCGGCTCGGCGTACAGCGGGAAACGGGGGCCCACCGCCTCGGCGGTCACCGCCACCCGTTCCATGACGGCCGCGAGGGCCGGGCCGAGCCCGGCTTCGCCCGTGCTCATGCCGCGGCCTCCCGCCGGTCCCGTACGGCCCACAGGAAGGCGACGGCGCCCGCCGCCGCGAACTCCGCCGCCACGAGCAGCCAGCCCGGTCCGTAGCGTCCGCTCTGCGCGAGCTGGCCGAACAGGGGCGGGCCCACAGCGAATCCGCCGAAGAACCCGGCCGCGACCAGCGCCGAGTCCTGTCCGGCCCGGCCGGGGGCGGCCCGCTGCATCACCAGCACCATCGAGACCGCGTTGCCGGAGACCGCGAACACGCCGACGGCGATCGCCCCGGCCCATACCAGCGGGCCCGCCGCCGGCGCGGCCGCCAGCAGCACCGCCGCGCCCAGCGCCCCGCAGGCCAGCCATCCCGGGAGCCACTCGGCCCGCCCGGGCCGGGCCGCCTTCGACCATCCCACCCGGCCCGCGATCCCCGCCACGCCCAGTACGGCGACCAGCGCGGCGGCCGCTGTCGGGCCCATGCCCAGCCGCTGCGCCCCGAAGAGGGCGAGATAGGTGTTGACCGAGGCGATTCCGGCGCCGAGGAACAGCGAGAAGACCGCCAGCCAGGCCACCATCCCGCGTGGCACGAGCGATGTACGGGGCCCCGCGGGCGGCGCGGCGGGGTCGGCGGGCAGGACGCGCAGAGCCCACAGCCCGGCGAGCAGGGCTGCGCCGGCGCCGGTCCAGACCGCGCCCCGCCAGCCGATGCCGCCCGCGAGGAGCGCAAGCGGCAGCCCGGCCGCGAACGCACCGAGCTGGACCCCGGACTGTTTGAGCCCGGTCACCGCGCCCCGCCGCGCGGGCGGGACGGCGCGCAGCACGGCCTTGTTGGTGGCGGGGTTGGCCAGTGCCTGCGGTACGCCGCCCAGTGCGACGGCGCCGAGCAGCAGTGCGGCACCGGGCGCGGCGCCGATCAGGGCGAGGGCCGCCGCGGAGACGAGCAGCAGGGCCACCAGTGAGCGCCGCGGACCGATGCGGTCCACGATCCGGCCGCCCGCCGGGGACAGGACGGCGGCGGTCCCGAAACCGATCGTGGTGGTGAGCCCCAACACGGCCGGGGAAACGCCGAGTTCGGTCACCAGGCGCGGCCCCAGCGCCCCGAGGAGGAACAGCTGCAGCATCGAGAACGCCATGGCGCAGGTGAGCAGTACGGTCAACTGCCGTCCCGCCGCGCCGCTCTGCTCCGCCGACGATGCGGTCGCCGTCCCCTCCACCGTCACGAAGTCTCCCTTCCAAGGACGTTGAACTCTTCGACCGAGCGGGTAGGCAGTCGGATGGAGCGACGGGCAGGTTCCCTCCCTCCGTTGTGCCCTGCACCACACGAGGCGGACGGCCCGGCCATGACAAGCTGGGACGCGGGAACTTGTCCGGAAGTGCGCACCCTGATGTGCGGCTCGGGAGGCCGGTGCAAGGATGAGCCCTCCATGAACCCGGTCCGCTGTTTGCGCGCGCTACGGGCTGCGATGTTCGCAGCCCTCTGCGTGCTGCTCGCGGCGACCGGGCACCTGCTCATGTCGGGTACGGCCGTGCCCTGGTGGGCCCTGTCCGTCGCGTTTCCCGGCACGGCGGCGACGGCCTGGGCCCTCGCCGGCCGTGAACGAGGGCTGCTCGCGGTGACGACCGCGGCGGTCGCCGTCCAGGCGGTGCTGCACGCCTGCTTCTCCCTGTCCCAGTCCCTGGCCGCGCCGGCCGCGGCTGCCGCACCGCACGGATCCGGGTCGATGCGGATGCAGGCTCAGATGCAGTTGCAGATGCAGATGTCGCCGATGCCGTGGATGCCGTGGATGCCGCAGCGGCCCGGCGCCGGCATGCCGGAAGCCTCCGCCCACGCGCACCACGCCCTGCACGGGGCGGCGGAGGCCGCGACCGGCCCGACCGGCGGGCCACTGCCGGGCGGCTTGCACGAGGCGCTCGCCATGTCTCCGGCCGGCATGCTGGCCGCGCACCTGCTGGCCGCCGTGCTCTGCGGGCTGTGGCTCGCCCACGGCGAGCGGGCCGTCTTCAGCGTGGTGCGCGCCGTCGCCGTCCGCCTGTGGACTCCGCTGCGCCTGCTGCTCCGTACCGCGGTGCCCGCGCGGCGGCCACCCGTCCGGGTCCGCCGGGGGCACGGGCACCGTGCGCCGCGCCGCCTCCTCCTCGCCCACGCCATCACCTCACGGGGTCCGCCGACGGGAACCGCTGTCCTCTGACAGCCGGTTCCCCGAGCCGCAACCGCGACCGCGACAGCCGCGACAGCCTTCGCGCCCGCACACCCGCGCCTCGGGCCTGGGCCATGCCTTCCGGCAGGCCGCACCCCTCACCGGACCCGCCGACGGCGGCACCGGACTCCTTTTGCCCGTAAGGACCTTGTGGCGATGACTGCTGCCCTGACGACCCCTTCCTGTACCCCCGCCGGCCGGTCGGCGGCCCGGCGTACTCCCGACTCCGACGCGGCGGTGACCCGGCTGGCGCTGGACGCCCGCGACGGCGATCCCGTGAAGACCGACCGGTTCGTCCGCGCGCTCCACCGCGACGTCTGGCGGTATGTGGCCTATCTCAGCGCCGACACCCAGGCGGCCGACGACCTCACCCAGGACGTCTTCCTGCGTGCGCTGGCGAGCCTGCACCGGTTCGAGGGCCGTTCCTCCGCACGCACCTGGCTGCTGTCCATCGCCCGCCGTACGGTCGTGGACAGCCTGCGTCACGCGGCCGCCCGGCCCAGACTGTCGGACCGCTGCGACTGGCAGACGGCGGCCGAGCAGACCCAGCCGTACGACGTGCCGGGCTTCGAGGACGGCATCGCCCTGGCGGAACTGCTCGCCGTGATCCCGTCCGAGCGCCGGGAGGCCCTGGTCCTGACCCAGTTGCTGGGCCTGTCCTACGCCGAGGCGGCCACGGCCGTCGGCTGCCCGATCGGTACGGTCCGCTCCCGCGTCGCCCGTGCCCGTACTTCCCTGATCGAGCTCCTGTCGGACACCCGTACGACCGAACCCGCGCCGGAGCCCGCGGCTCCGCGGCACGACCGGAGCGGCGAGCGGGTGCTCACGGCGGCCCCGGCGCTCGCCTGATCCTCCGGACCCGGAGGGGGCGTGCGGGAGGGCCGGGGGCGGCGTGTGCGCCTCCGGCCCTCCCGCCTTCGGCGGACGCGCCGAAGGGCGCGGCATGCGACGAACAGAGCGCATCGGTGCGAGAGTTGGAGCGAACAGCCCGTACGGCCGACCAACGGCACTCCAGCGCCCGGCCTGCCGCGTCCCGTCGGCCCCCGCGCCCGCGTGGGGGCACGGCCGACGCCCCGCATCGGGCGCGCGGACGGCACGCGGGCACCCCCGACGGCACCCGGGCATGACGGGGCACGGCGGCGCCATCCGGCCGGGCGGGCGGACGCGCCGCAAGATATCAGCCTTCCACGGGGTTGCCGGGATGTTTATCCGATGGTGATGTCCTACGGCCTCGGCACCGCGCCCGGCACTAGCGTCCCGTGACACCCCGGGAATGCGGGTGCGCACCGCACAGCACGTGCGGACTTTCCTGCCCCGCCACCCCCTCCCGGCCCTTGGAGCGAGGAGGCACTGTGCCGTCATTGCGGCGGAGATCCATCAGCAGTTTGTCGGTGGCCACGCGATACACGATCGGAAGCGGCCTGGTCATCACCGCCCTTGCCCTCACCCTGATCGCGCTGCTGATACCCGTGAACAGTTTCGGCAGCCGGCCCACGGCCGCCGTGGCCGGCCCGGCGGGCGACGACGACGGCGGCGGAACGTTGAGCACCGCCTACGGACCGCTGACCGCCGCGGACCGGGACTTCATCCGCAAGGTCCGGCTCGCCGGGCTCTGGGAGCTGCCCGCGGGCCGCCAGGCCCAGCAGCGCGGGTCCCGTCCTGCGATCAAGACGGCCGGGCAGCACCTCATCGACGGTCACACCGAGCTGGACCGACAGGTCATCCAGGTCGGCCAGGCCCTCGGTGTCGACCTGCCCAACCAGCCCTCCGCACAGCAGCAGGACTGGCTGGGCCAGATGAACCGGGCACGCGGCGAGGAGTACGAACGACTGTTCGCTCAACTGCTGCGCGCAGCCCACGGAAAGGTGTTCGCCCTGGTGGCCCAGATCCGGGGACAGACCAAGAACTCCATGGTCCGGGCCCTCGCCACGTCCGCCAACAACACGGTTCTGGACCACATCACGGTCCTCGAAGACACCGGACTCGTCGACTTCGACGCGCTTTCCAACAATGTCCAACCGACGAAGTGAAGTGATCGCATGAGTAAAAAGGGCCACAAACGCTCACGCTTGTCGAACAAGGTCCTTGGCGTGATATCCGCGCTCGTACTCGGCGGTGGCGGCGTCGCCGTCGTCGCCGGGAACGCGTCCGCTGGCCAGGACAAGGCGGGGGGCATGACGTCCACCATCGACTGCCCCGACGTGGGAGAGAAGCTCACCGCGGTCCCCGAACAGGCCAAGCCCGAGGTCGACGCGAACCTCGCCAAGCTGGACGACCAGGTCGCCGACGCCTACAAGCAGCTCGCCGCCGGGAAGGCGAAGGGCGACGCCGCCCTGCTCGGTGACCTGAAGCAGAAGCGGGACAAGACCATTGCGGGCGTGGCCGACGCGATCGGCCGCGCCGGCCAACGCCCCAACGAGATCCAGGGCTTGGCCGCGTGCACGATGAAGCAGACGGCTGCCGCGGACGACGGCGCGGCAGCGGCCGCGAGCAAGGGCGAGCAGGGCGCGGCCGCCCAGGCAGCCGCGCAGAAGGGTGGTCCGGCGAAGAACGACTTCGTCAACATCACCAAGATCAAGCCGAACGTGAAGAACCCCGCGCAGGCCGGAAACGCTTCGAGGGGTTCCTTCACCTCGCAGTGCGGCCGCAACGAGGAGAAGCACTTCAACCCCGACAACGTCATCGTCGCCCCCGGTGTCTCCAACGGCGCCCACCACATGCACGACTACGTGGGCAACAAGACCACCGACGCCTTCTCCTCGAACAACAGCCTCGCCGCGTCCGGCACCACCTGCAGCAACGGGGACCAGTCCACTTACTACTGGCCCGTGCTGCGGTTGCGCGACGGCAGGGTGGAGAAGGACGCCAAGGCGCCCGGCGGCGGCCAGGACGGCAACGTCGGCACCATCCTCCAGCCGAAGCAGGTGTCGATCACCTTCAAGGGCAGCCCGGTCGGCAAGGTCACGGCGATGCCCCGCTTCATGCGCGTCATCACCGGTGACGCCAAGGCCTTCACCAACGGCAACGGCAACGCCAACGCCTCCTGGAGCTGCACGGGATTCGAGAACCGTCAGCTGAAGGACAAGTACCCGGTCTGCCCGAAGGGCAGTGACGTGGTGCGCACCTTCAATTTCCAGAGCTGCTTCGACGGCAAGAACGTCGACAGCGCCAACCACCGCACGCACGTGGCCTTCGCGGACAAGAACGGCCGCTGCCCGAACGGCTTCAAGGCCATGCCGCAGCTGGTGTTGCGCCTCACCTACGGGGTGGCCCCGGGTGCCCGGTTCGCCGTGGACAGCTTCCCCGAGCAGCTCCACAAGCCGGCGACCGACCACGGCGACTTCATCAACGTGATGTCGAACGGCCTGATGAACAAGGCCGTGAACTGCATCAACAACGGGCAGAACTGCCGCTGACCCCCGCAGCGGGAGCTCCCCCTCCGCTCCCGGGCCGGACTCGCCTCTCCCCCATCCCGGCGTCCGGCCCGGGAAGGTGTTGGCCCGAAGCCGACTTCGGGCCAACACCGCACGTATATGTACGCCGCCGCCGAGTCCCGGCGGCGTACGCATGTGACGAGCCCGGCCCACGGAGTACCACACGGTACGCGTGGGCCGGGCTCGTCACATGCGTACGGTACGAGGGACCTGCCCGCCCGGCCCGGCCGGCGGCTCACCGAACGGCACGGCACGGGGCCGGTCCGGAACCGGTCCGGGCCCCGCGGCCGGCGAACGGCACGACCCGGCGCGACCTCGTACGCACGACACACGGTCCGGTTCGTCGGGCCGGGGCCCGGCCAGGCCCGGCCCCCGGCTCCCCAGTCCGCAGCCCGCAGCCCGCAGCCCGCAGCCCGCAGCCCGCAGCCCGCGGTACATGGACACAAAACAGCCCGGCCCGGTCCCGTGTACACGGGACCGGGCCGGGCTGTCGGCGGTTCAGAGGCCGTTGACGCGTGCCATCCGTCCGACGACCAAGGGGGTGAAGTCGGCCTGGATCACGCGGGCGGCCCTGCGGCCCACCCGGGAGTGCTGGCGGCGGACCTGGGCCATCAGCCGGCGGCTGCGCAGGGCCATCTCCAGCTCGAACCGGGTACGGGGGTCCCTCAGTCCGGTGCCGAAGAGCTTCTCCAGCTGACGCATGCGGTACCGCACGGTCTGCGGGTGCACACTCAGGGCCTTGGCGGCCTCGGGGGCTCCGCCGCCCTCCAGCCAGGCGAGCAGCGTCACCTCCAGCCGCTCGCTCTGGCGGGGGGTCAGGTCGGCCAGCGGCCGCAGCCACCGGGCGGCCAGCGCGTGGGCCAGGGGCTCGTCCTGAAGGAGCAACAAGGTCGAGAGGTGGTCGTCCACGAAGACGGGCCTGGTCTCCAGGCCGGGTCGGGCCGGTGTCAGCGCGGCCAGGCGGAGCGCCCAGCGCAGCGAGGAGGCAGTGTCGCGGAGCGGAACGGCGTGGCCCACCGCCGCGAACCGGCCGCGCAGCAGGTGTTCCAGCGGGGCGCGGTTGTCCGGGTCGGGGCTGGGGACGAGCAGGCACGGACGGCCCGCGAACACGCCGACGAGGCAGTGGTCCAGTACGGCGGCGAGTTGCTGGGTCTCGCCGGGCGTGGCGGGCACGATGGCCCGTACGGCGAGCGGAAGGGGCCATCCGGCCGCCTCCGCGAGCTCACTGAGGGACATCTCTGACGCGTCCCTGTCATCCGTGAGCGTTTTGAAGAGGTCGTGCCGCGCCCGGTCGCTCTCGCGGACGCCTTCGTGCCGGGCGTCGTGCCGGCTTTCCTGTCGGGCTTCACGCAGACCCGCGCGCCGGGCCTCTCGCAGACCGTCGTCGCGGACCTCGCGAATGCCTTCGTCGCGGACCTCGCGGAGACCTCGGTGACGGACCTCGTGACGCGCCTCGCGGAGGCCTTCGTGCCGGCCTTCGTGGGTGACGTCGCATTCGCCCCTGGCCGCGAGCCCGACCTCGATCCCTTGCTCGACCTTGCTGTCGAACTGGCCCTCGGTCTTGACCTGGTTCTCGATCTTGTCCTCGCTCTCGGCCTGTTCATCGTGCTCGTCCGGTGCTTGTTCCCGGGGCTGTTCCTGGTAGCCGAGGACGGTGAGGAGAGCCTCTTCCACCCGCTGCCGGAACAACTCGTCATCAATGGCATCGTTGTCATCGATAAGTGCGGAAAATTCCGGAATTCCATGCAGAAGCTCCTCCACTATCTCGCCGGCCAGCGCAGGCAGTTCCCTGCGCAGGACGCGCGTCCACTCGCCACGCGGGCGGGACCAGATGCGGTTCAGAAGTTCACACATCGTTTTCCTCGTTCGTGCCGGGGTGAGGCTTGTCAGGGGAAGAGCGGCAAGCCCGCCGAGGTTGCCTCCAACGCCAACATGCGCGTCTGACGCATGAGTTGCGGCCCTCGTACTCCCTCCTGGAGAGGTCCGAACACTTACCGTCCCGCCCCTTTGCCGATTCTTTGCCGTTGGGGACGCGTAGATGACGGGCGGCGCGGTGGCCTGTCGCAACCTCCGCTGGAGGGGAATCTTCCGGTGTTGTTCGGAGCACCGGAGACGCGGTGCGAGAAATTATCACGTTTCGATAAATCCTGTGGAGCTGCTGTGCAGCTCCACGATGCTGCTGCACTCCGGCCCCAAGTTCCCTCGGCCGGCGCGGAGTTTCACAGCGCTGCCGGGTACGACGACAACGACCCCCGGGTACCGAGCGCCAGGTGGAGTGCTCGGATGCCTAGGCGCACAGGAGACCTGGATGCCCCTGCCCCAGCCTCGAATGCCCAGCTCACACAGGGCACGCCGCAAGAACCGCCATGCCTCGGCTGCGGCTGCGGTTGCCGGAAGGAGGGCCCTCCGGCGGCCCTCCCTCCTTCCCAAGGAAGGCAGGCTGAGCCCCGGCGTGCTCTGCGCCGTCGGCGCGGCCATCGTGCTTCTCACCGTGGCTGCCCGCGCGGGCGCCTTCACCCAACTATGGGCCTTCCTCGATTTCGGAGCGGGCGTGCTCTCGCTCGTCTCGCTCACCGCCACCGTCCTTTGGGGACTGGCCGCGACCGACCGGGTCGTCCTCGGTTCGGGGCACCGGCTGCTCGCCCAGGGCGCGCACCGCGGCCTGGCCGTGTCAGGGCTCCTTTTCCTCGCCCTGCACATCTGGATCAAGGTCGCGGGACAGCGGACGACCGCGGCGTCCGCGGCCGTGCCGTTCACGGACGCCACCCGGCCCGTCCTGGTCGGGCTCGGCAGTCTGGCCGGATACCTCTTCATTGCGGTGGCCATCTCCGGCGCGGTGCGCAGCGTGTTCAACACCAGGAGCGGCTCGGCGTGGTGGCGGGTCCTGCACTTCGGCGCCTATCCGGCCTGGGGCGCCTCACTGGTGCACGGCCTGAAGTCGGGCCGCGCGGCCGCCCCCTGGGTCACCTCCGCGTACGCGCTGGCCCTGCTCGGCATCGTGGGTGTGCTCGTGTTCCGGGTCAGGAGCCGGATGCGCGAAGCGGCCGTCTTCGTGCCGCCCGTCCCCCAGCCCGTGGCGCCGGAGCCCGTCAAGGGCGGCGTGCCCCGACAGAGGCGCGGCTCACGTCCCGCGGCGGCCGCCGTGACCGCGAACCAGGCCCAGCCGCCCCGGCCCGAGCGACCGGCCCTCAATAACCGACCGCCCCTGAGCAACGAACCTCCGCGCACCGCCGTCTACGCGCCGAGCCGCGCCCGCGCAACAGCTGACGCCGAGACGCTCATCAGCCGGGATCAGTGGCTGTGAGCGGTGAGCCGCGCCCCAGCCTCGGCTGCGTGGGCGCTCCCCGGCTGCTGGCCGGGCTCGACCAGGCCGCGCGGCTCGACCGCGTGGCCCATCTGACGACACACGGCCAGATGCCCCGCTACCGACCGGAGGAGCTCGTCGACCTCGCCGAGAACATCGACCTCCGCGGTCGCGGCGGCGCGGGCTTCCCGTTCGCCAAGAAACTGCGCTCCGTGATGCGGTCGGCCCGCGCCGGGGACGGACAGACCGCCGTCGTCGTCAACGGCAGTGAGGGCGAGCCGAGTTGCCTCAAGGACACCGCGCTGCTGCTGCACACCCCCCATCTGGTGCTCGACGGGGCCCTGCTGGCCGCCGCCGCGCTGAACTCCGAGGACGTCGTGGTGGGCGTCACCCGGAGGGACGTGGAGCAGTCCCTGCGTCAGGCCGTCGCCGAGCGCGGCCCGGCAGGACGCCGGGTGCAGGTCACGCTGCTCCCCGAGCGCTTCGTGACCGGCGAGAGCACGGCGCACGTGAACGGCCTCAACGGCGGGCCGACGCTGCCGTCCGGCCAGAAGGTGCGCACCAGCGACCGGGGCCTGAACGGCGTGCCCACCCTGTTCTCCAACACCGAGACCTTCGCCCAGCTGGCCGTCGCCGCCCGGCTCGGCGCGCTGGACTTCCGTGCGACCGGCCTGCCCAGCGAGCCGGGCACCATCATGCTGACGGTCGCGGGCAACACGGTCGTCGAGACGCCGAGCGGAGCCGCGCTCTCCTACATCCTGGAACTGTGCGGCACCGATCCGGGCCAGGGCGTCCTGGTCGGCGGGTTTCACGGCAAATGGCTCACTCCGGCAAACGCACGTGCGGCCGAGATATCGCGCGAGTCCCTCGACCGGCTCGGCGCACGGCTGGGGGCGGGGGCGGTGATGCCGCTGCCCATGGACACCTGCCCGGCCGGCGAAGTGGCACGCGTGACCCGTTGGCTGGCCAAGGAGTCGGCCGGCCAGTGCGGCCCGTGCGTACGCGGGCTGCCCGCCATCGCCGACGTACTGGACGAGGCCATCCGGGGCGGGGGCAAACCCGCCCTGGAGATGCTGGAGCTCCGGATGAAGGCGGTGCTCAAACGCGGCGCGTGCAGCCATCCGGACGGCACCTCGAACTTCGTCGCCTCGGCGCTCAGGACCTTCCCGGACGAGTTCCGCGACCACGCGCTCGGCAGCGGCTGCGGCAGACGGGTGCTGGGCGCCCTTCCGCTGTACGAGGACGACGAGAGCCCGGAGCGGCTCCTGGTCGACTGGACCCTCTGCAGGGGCCACGGGCTGTGCGTGGACGTCCTGCCCGATGTGGTCCGCCTGGACCTGGACGGCTTCCCCGCGGAGGCGTCCATGGTCGTACCCCGCGCGCAGCGGCAGAAGGCGCTACGCGCGGTACGGCGCTGCCCGGCCCTCGCGCTGCGCATCCAGGACTGAACCAATACCCCGGGTTCAATGTTGGCGCGATCTGACAAATTCCCGGGGATATCCGCTTCCAACCCTCCCGGCCCCGTATCAATTACCGGGGGCAAGGAAACGCGGAACCGAACCTGAAGGAGAGATCGTGAAGATTACGCGTCGTGAGATATTCGCCGGGTCGGCGGTCGCTGTACTGATGATGACAACAGCCGCATGCGGAAGCTCCGACAATTACGGGGGAAAGGCGCCTGCAGTACAGCCGGTGGGCGACAGCAAACAGGTCGGATCCGGATACGGAGACCCCTACGGAAGCGGCGCCGGAAGCGGCTCGGGAGCCGTCCCGGCGGGCGGGGCCGACAAGAGCGGGCCGGCCGGACAGCTGAAGGTGAGCGAGATCCAGGGCCTGGGATCCGGGGTCACCGACAGCGAGGGCATGACGCTCTACCGGTTCGACAAGGACACGCCGAAGCCCCCCAAGTCCAACTGTGAGGGAGACTGCGCCGGGGTCTGGCCCGCGGTGGCCGCGAACGACGCCTCCGTCAGCGCGGGCATCGACGCCGCACTCCTCGGCTCCGTCGAACGATCCGACGGAACCAAGCAGCTCACGCTCGCCGGATGGCCCGTGTACCGCTACGCCAAGGACGCCAAGGCGGGCGACGCGCTCGGCGAGGGAGTCGGCGGCACCTGGCACGTACTGGGCCCGGGCGGGAAGCCGGCCAAGGCGGGCAAGGGCACCGAAGGCGGAGCGCAGAAGGAGGAGAAGGCCGATAAGTCGGACGCGGCGGCGAAGGGCGGCGAACTCACCGCCGTACAGAACCCCGAACTCGGAACCCTCGTCGAGGACGCGGAGGGCAAGACGCTCTACCGCTTCGACAAGGACAGCGCCTGGCCGATGAAGATCGGCTGCGTGGACGCCTGCACGGACACCTGGAAGCCCGCCAAGCCCGTCGACAAGGACAAGGTAAACGGAATCGCCCCCGAATTGATTGGGAAGGTGAAGCGGCCCGACGGAACCGAGCAATTGACGATCGACTGCTGGCCGGTCTACTCCTTTACCGGAGACAAGGAGCCGGGAGACACCACCGGGCACAACAACAAGGGCCTCTGGTTCGCCATCACCGACAAGGGAAAGAAGGCGAAGGTCGTCGGCTAGGGGCCTGCCCCCGTCCCGCCGCTCCGCCCCCGAATCGCGTGGTGCCCGGGTACCTCCCCACCCGGGCACCACGAACCCTCCCCGATCAGCCTGAGAGGTCGCCATGCCGTCCACCGCCCGCCGGATCCGGCGGATCCGCCCGTCACTCCCGGCCGTCGCGGCGGTATGCGTCGCCGCGCTGCTGTGCGGGGGCTGCTCCTCGAAGGCGGCGGCGCAGCACACCCCGGCCGGGTCCGCGAAGACCGCGGCGGCGGGGCCCGCGACCTCCCTCGAACAGATCGCCACGGCTATCGGCTGCACCGCCGAAGTGAACGTGGAGGCCGAGGAGTTGCGCCAGGGCGGCTGTCAGGCCGGAGAGGTCGTCTACCGCATGGCCACCTTCACCGCTCAGGAGGGACTGCGGTCCTGGCTCACCGAGGCCCGGATGTACGGAGGCCGCTACCTGGTCGGGGACCGATGGGTCGTCACCGCGCCGAAGGAGGAGGCCCTGACCGCGCTGCGCGGACGGCTGGGCGGCTCCCTGGAGTCCGGTGACACGCACGGTGGGGCACACGCCGAGACGCCCGGCGCCGCGCCCGGTGAGACGCCCGCCGATACGCCCGCCGATACGCCCGCCGATACGCCGGGCGCGACACACGAGGGCGGCCACGACGGCGGCCAGGGTGGCGGCCACTGAGGACGCCTCCGCATCGCTCACATGTCGGCCCCCGGTCACGACCGGGGGCCGACTGCGGCGTGTCGGCCACGTGTCCTGTTACCGGCTCGTCCATGAGGAGCACAGAGCACGAACCCTCGGGATGATTCGGCCGGGCGCCGCGTGCAACAAGGTGGACGCGTAAGCGACTTCACCGAAAGGAACGGCTCAGTGCGCCTGAAACGCTTCGCACCGCTGCTCGCCGCCGCCGGTCTCATCGCGACCTCCGTGCCCCTGCTGACCGCGACCCAGGCCTCCGCCGCCCCCGCCGCGGATCACCTTCGGCAGAAACCCGCCTGGCACCGCTGCAGCCCCGAGCTGCCGGCCTCGTACGAGTGCGCGACGCTCAAGGTCCCGCTCGACTACCGGCGTCCCGACGGGCGCACGATCGACCTCGCCATATCCCGGATCAAGAGCGAGAACCCGGCCAAGCGGCACGGCGCCATGCTGCTGAACCCCGGCGGGCCGGGCGGCTCCGGCCTCGACCTGCCGCTGCTGATGAGCGAGATGATGCCGAAGGACGTACGGGAGAGCTACGACCTCATCGGCTTCGACCCGCGCGGCGTGGGCGCCAGCAGCCCGATCACCTGCGGACTGACCGACACCGAGCAGAACTTCAACCGCCCCTACCGCCCGGAGACCTTCGGCTCCGACGTGACCTGGGCGCGTACCGTCGCCGACAAGTGCCGTGAGAAGGCCGGTTCGGTACTTCCCTACATCACCACCCGCAACACGGCCCGGGACATGGACACGATCCGCGCGGTCCTCGGCGAGCGCAAGCTCTCCTACCTGGGCTACTCGTACGGGACCTACCTCGGCGCGGTCTACTCGCAGATGTTCCCGGACCGCACGGACCGCTTCGTGCTCGACAGCGGCGTGGACCCGCAGCGGATCTGGCGCGGCATGATCCAGGTCTGGGCCACCGAGGCCGAGCCCGCCTTCGCGCGGTGGACGCAGTGGGCGGCGCAGCGGTCGGCGGAGTACGCACTGGGCGACACCCCGCAGGCCGTGTCCGAGACGTTCTGGGGGCTTGTGGCGCGCGCCGACAAGGAGCCGTTCGAGTTCGAGGGCATGAAGGTCGACGGGGACATGATCCGCTCCGCGCGCGCGACGTTCTTCTACCCGGCGCAGGCCACCCCGCTGGTCGTGGCGCTGAAGGCCGCGGCCGAGGGCAGGCCGCTGCCTTCGGGCTCGGACCCGAAGGCGCTGAAGGGGCTGCTGAGCGGCGGCGCGGCGGCCGAGCCCGCCTCGGACAACGGCACCGCGGTGTTCTGGGCCGTGGCGTGCGGGGACACCGGCAGCTGGCCGCGCTACGCCGAGCAGTACGAGCGCGACGCGGTGAAGGACAAGGCCAGGTACCCGCTGTACGGGGACTTCGCGTCCAACATCAAGCCGTGCGCCTTCTGGGACCGGCCGGTCGAGGCGGCCACGCCGATGCACAAGAAGGCGAACGTGCTGACGGTGCAGAACGAGTGGGACTCCCAGACCCCGCTGGTCAGCGGCCAGGGCCTGCACAAGGCCCTCGGGGGCTCGCGGATGGTGCTGGCGGCGGGCGGTGAGGGCCACGGCGTGTACCTCTTCGACGCGGCCTCCTGCGCCAACGCCCCGGTCAACGCGTACCTGACCACGGGCAGGCTGCCCGCCCAGGACGTGACCTGCCAGAACCCGCCGGCCGCCTCGGCCGAGCGGCGGGAATCGGCGGCGCCGTCGAAGCGGCTGCCGCTCCCGTCCGCCCCCGGACGGTTCTGACGCCGGGCGGGCACGCCCTCAGCTCGTGAGGGACGCCTCCGCGGCCGCCTTGATGCGGCGGCCGAAGTCGGGGGCGTCCTTGCGGGCCGCGCCGAGCGCGAGGCCGACGAGCAGCTTGCCGAGGCCGTGGCCTTCGAGGGTGTTGAAGATGCGGACGCGGGTGCGGCCGCCGGGGAGGGCCTGGAGGTCGTAACCGCCCTCCGCCGTGACGAGGTTGCGGCTCTGCTCCGTCCACCGGATCAGGTGCGGCGGTTCCAGGCCGACGATGCGGAACTCACGGCCGGTCTTCATCCCTGCGTCCTTGACCGTGCTGCGGAAGACCGTGCCGAGGGCCGTGGGGCCGTCCGGGGTCTTGGTGATCTCCTGGACGCGCGGGCTGAACTCGGGGTCGTGCCGCCCGTCGGCGAGATAGGCGAACACCGCCTCCACCGGTCGGTCGATCTCGACACTCGCCTCGAACTGTCCGGACATACGGGCTCCTCGGTACGGCTACCCGGTCCACGATCGCAGACGGGCACCCTACGCGCGCGCCGACGGCCCCGCGGCCGGTTCCTCGTCCTGGGCGGCCGGCCCGGCCTGGGCGGCCACGCCCGCCCGGCTGCCCCGCAGCGGGGTCAGCAGCCCGCCGCCGAGGATCAGCAGGCACAGCGCCCCGCCCGCCAGGCTGACCGCCGGGACCCCGTGGCGGGCGGCCAGCAGCGTGAGCACGGCCGCGCCCACCGGGCCCGAGGCGTTGTGCACGGTCCAGAAGGCGGAGGTGACCCGGCCGAGCAGGTGGTCCGGGGTGACCTCCTGGCGCAGGGTCATGGTGCAGATCCCGCCCAGGGTGATCCCGAACATGAAGACGGCGGCCAGTGCGGCGATCACCGGCACGCTGCGGCTGACGCCCGTCACCGTCACCCCGACCGCGATCATCGCGATCGAGGCGAGCCAGCACGTGCCGAAGCCGAGGACGCGGCGCAGCCGCCCCGCGCACAGGGCCGCGGCGACGGACCCGGCCCCGCTGACGGCGATCACGTAGCCGAGGGTGGCCGCGTCCCGGCCGAGGTCGTGCTGGACCCGGTAGATCAGCAGGTCGGTGGCGCCCATGGTGACGAAGGTCAGCAGGGTGAGCTGGACGGTGAGCGGGCGCAGCAGGGGGTGGCTCCACAGGAAGCGGAAGCCGACCACGAACATCTCCCGGAGCACCCCCGTGCGGTCGCCGGTGCTCGTGCCGGTGGCGGTGCTCGCGCCGGTCCCGCCCCCGGCCGGGCGGGCGGTGAACCGTACCCAGCCCAGGCTCGCGGCGGAGACCAGGAAGGTCGCCCCGTCCAGGGCCAGCGCCCGGTCCGCGCCCACTCCGGCCGTGAGGAATCCGGCCAGCACCGGCCCGAGCAGGGACCCGAGGGCGAAGGTGCCCATCAGCCGTCCGTTGGCGGCCGTGAGGTCCCGCGTACGCACCAGATTGGGGATGGCCGTCACGTACGCGACGTCGAACAGCGTCTTCAGCACGGCGGCCAGCGCGGTCAGCACGTACAGCAGCCAGAGCTGCGGCCCGGCGGCCCACCAGACGAGCGGGACCGCGCCGAACAGCACGGCGCGCACCAGATCGCAGACGATCATGAGCTTGCGGCGGTCGACCCGGTCCACGACGTACCCGGCGAACACGCCCGTACCGATGGCGGTGGCGCCGGAGACGACGGTGACCATGCCCATCTGGACGAGGGAACCGGTGGCGTCGAGGACGAGCAGGGGCAGGGCGAGCAGCGATACGGACCCGCCGAGGACGGACAGGGCCTGGCCGAGCCAGAAGACGTTGAAGGATGTGTTCCGTCGCAGTGGCGGTATCGAATCGTGCGTTCCGGACTTCCCCGAGATGGTCCCGCTCCCCCGTGCCGTGCGGCCGCCGTCGTGGTCGGCCGAGAAGTGCGAGGTTAATCGACCCCGGCAGGGCTTCGTCCTTGTTTTTCGCGCGGGGTGAATGAGGTGCGGGGTGCGGGGCAGGCGCCGTACGGCAGGAGCAAGGGCGACGAGGGAACCCCCTCCGCCTGTCCTGTGCCTACCGAAGGAGTTGTTTTCGCGTGACTGAGCATGTGTGGAGTTACACGTCGACCTCGGGCCACCTGGCCGGCACCGATCTGACGGGCTACAAGGTCGAGGCGACCGACGGCAGCGTCGGCAAGGTCGACAAGCACTCCGACGAGGTCGGTGACGCCTATCTGGTGGTGGACACCGGAGTCTGGATCTTCGGCAAGGAGGTCCTGCTCCCGGCCGGCACCGTCGTGCGGATCGATCCCGACGACCGGAAGATCTTCGTCGACCGCACGAAGGAACAGATCAAGGACGCCCCCGAGTTCCACCGGGACAAGCACCTCGGTGACCGCGGCTACCACGAGGAGCTCGGCACCTACTACGGCATCGGCGGCCCCTTCGGCGGCCCCGCTGTCTGACCCGCGGGGCCCGGCTCACCCGGCCTAGCCGAGCAGGGCGTACACCGTGGACGCCGTGGCCGCCGGGTCCTCGGCGCCCTCGGGGGTCAGGGTGATGTCGGCGAAGGCCATGCGCTTGCCGAGCTTGGTCACCCGTACGCGGATCAGTACGTCCGTCCCGACCACCGGCCGCTGGAAGCTGGTGGACTGCTGGACGGTGGTCATCGGACCGTAGGCGCCGCGGGCGGCGGAGATGGCGATGACGGTGGCCGTGTCGGCGGCCGCCATCATGGCCTGGCCCGAGAGGCCGCCGCCGTCCCGGGCCAGCTCGTCGGACCAGGGCAGCCGCAGTACGGCGTGCCGCTCCCCGGTCTCCTCGACGGTCAGTCCGAGGGCGAGCACCCAGGGGGCGAAGTTGTCGCCAAGGATCTTGTCTGCGTCTGCGGGTGAGATCGTCACCGGGCGATTGTGGCGGTCCCGGCGGACCACCACAATCCCCTTTCGGTCAGAGGCCGGCGGCCAGTTCCGTGCCCTGCTTGATGGCCCGCTTGGCGTCGAGCTCGGCGGCCACGTCGGCGCCGCCGATCAGGTGGGCCTCGACGCCGGCGGCGCGCAGGGCCTCGTACAGGTCGCGGCGCGGTTCCTGGCCGGTGCACAGGACCACCGTGTCGGCGGGCACGAGCCGCTGCTCGCCGTCGACGGTGATGTGCAGGCCCTCGTCGTCGATGCGGTCGTACGTGGCCCCCGCGACGGAGACGACGCCCCGGTGCTTGAGCTCCGCGCGGTGGATCCAGCCGGTGGTGGTACCGAGGTCCTTGCCGACCTTGGTGGCCTTGCGCTGGAGGAGGTGGACCCGGCGCGGCGGCGCGGGGCGCTCGGGGGCGGTGAGCCCGCCGGGGCCGGCGTACGCGGTGTCCACGCCCCAGTGGCGGAAGTAGACGTCGGGGTCCTGGGAGGCGCCCTCGCCGCTGTCGGTGAGGAACTCGGCGACGTCGAAGCCGATGCCGCCGGCGCCGACGACGGCGACGCGCTCGCCGACGGGTGCGCCGTCGCGCAGTACGTCGAGGTAGCTGACGACGTTGGGGTGGTCCACGCCCTCGATGTCGGGGGTGCGGGGGGTGACGCCGGTGGCGACGACGACCTCGTCGTAGCCCTGGAGGGTCTCCACGTCGGCGCGGGTGTTCAGGCGGACCTCGACGCCGGACTCGACGAGCTGGGTGCCGAAGTAGCGGATGGTCTCCTCGAACTCCTCCTTGCCGGGGATGCGGCGGGCGACGTCGAGCTGGCCGCCGATGTGACCGGAGGCCTCGAAGAGGGTGACGGCGTGGCCGCGGCCCGCGGCGGAGACGGAGCAGGCGAGGCCGGCCGGACCGGCGCCGACGACGGCGACGCGCTTCCTCGTCCTCGTCGGGGACAGGACGAGCTCGGTCTCGTGGCAGGCGCGCGGGTTGACCAGGCAGCTGGTGATCTTGCCGCTGAAGGTGTGGTCGAGGCAGGCCTGGTTGCAGCCGATGCAGGTGTTGATGGTCTCGGAGCGGCCGGCCGCGGCCTTGGCCACGAAGTCGGCGTCGGCGAGGAAGGGGCGGGCCAGGGAGACCAGGTCGGCGCGGCCGTCGGCGAGCAGCTCCTCGGCGATCTCCGGGGTGTTGATGCGGTTGCTGGTGACGAGGGGGACGCTCACCGCGCCCATCAGCCGCTTGGTGACCCAGGTGTAGGCGCCGCGCGGGACGGAGGTGGCGATGGTGGGGATGCGGGCCTCGTGCCAGCCGATGCCGGTGTTGATGATGGTGGCGCCGGCCGCCTCGATCTCCTTGGCGAGGTGGACGACCTCGTCGAGGGTGGAGCCGCCGGGGATGAGGTCCAGCATGGAGAGGCGGTAGATCAGGATGAAGTCCTCGCCGACGGCGGCGCGGGTGCGGCGGACGATCTCCAGCGGGAAGCGGACGCGGTTCTCGTACGCGCCGCCCCAGCGGTCGGTGCGCCGGTTCGTGGCGGCGGCGATGAACTCGTTGACGAGGTAGCCCTCGGAGCCCATGATCTCGACGCCGTCGTAGCCCGCGAGCTTGGCGAGGCGGGCGGCGCGGACGAAGTCCTCGACGGTGCGCTCGACCTCGGCGTCGCTGAGCTCGTTGGGGACGAAGGGGCTGATGGGGGCCTGGATGGCGCTGGGGGCGACCAGGTCCTTGTGGTAGGCGTAGCGGCCGAAGTGGAGGATCTGCATCGCGATCTTCCCGCCCTCGGCGTGCACGGCCTCGGTGATCACCCGGTGCTCGGCGGCCTCGTCCTCGGTGGTGAGGCGGGAGCCTCCCTCGAAGGGGCGGCCGGCGTCGTTCGGGGAGATGCCGCCGGTGACGATCAGGCCGGCGCCGCCCCGGGCGCGCTCGGCGTAGAAGGCGGCGAGCCGCTCGAAGCCGCCCTGGTGCTCTTCGAGGCCGGTGTGCATCGAGCCCATGATCACGCGGTTCGGCAGGGTGGTGAAGCCGAGGTCCAGGGGGCTCAGCAGGTGCGGGTACCGGCTCTGGGAAGTCATGAGGGGCGCCTCCTCGCGCGGGGGTGATGCACCTGTTCTAGCGAGGCGGGGCAGGTTTTGCAACTAAGTGCATAACCAAAGCGGGCGAGCGCACGGCTTCCGCCCCCGCAATCCCGGGCGCCTGGGCCGCGGGCACCCCGGACCCCTGTGGCACAGTTCACGCCGCGGCACCGGCCGTGCCGGGCCGACAGGACGCGGGCGCGGCACCAGTGGCAAGACGATCCCCGCAAGGGAACGATCGCGATGACCGCTGACTTCCGCGTGCTGGACGGTCGGCACCAGCTCCGGTACCAGATCGGGCACGGCGCCATGGGGCAGGTCTGGCACTGCTACGACCTGGAGCTGGAACGGCACGTCGCGCTCAAGACCATCCACGGCGGCGCTGGCGCATCTGTACCCCACTCTGCTGGACGTGCTCGGCAGCGAGGCTCCCCCGACCGCCGCGGCGCACCACGCGCTCGTCCGCATCCGCCGGACCGGCTGAACGGCGGTGGGGAGGGTGCTGCAGCAGGCCCCCCTCCCCACCGGCCGTCAGGCGCGGTGCAGGCGGACCGTCACGATCTGGAAGGGGCGCAGGGTGAGCGGGACGGTGTTCTCCGGGGTGACCACGCCCACCGCCGTGCCCGTCAGGGGGCGTTCGAGGAGGTCGCTCTCCACGGCCGCCGCCACGGGGAAGTCCGCGGTGAGGGTGGCCCGGGCGCGGCCGCCCAGGGACTCGTAGAGGCGGACGATCACGTCACCGCTGCGGTCCTCGGCCAGCTTGACCGCCTCGACCACCACCGCGTCCTCGTCGACGGCGACCAGCGGGGCGACCGGGCCCGCGCCGCGGACCACCCGCTCGGGCAGGTTCAGGGCGTGGCCCTCGCGGACCGCGTCCCCGATCCCGGCGCCGGGCGCCAGCGAGAACCGCAGGGTGTGGGAGCCCTGGTCCGTCTCCGGGTCCGGGTAGCGCGGGGCGCGCAGCAGGGAGAGCCGCACCGTGGTGGTCTGGCCGCCGTCGGCCCGTACGTCCCGGGTCACGTCGTGCCCGTACGTGGAGTCGTTGAGCAGGGCCACCCCCCAGCCGGGCTCCTCTGCGTGGATCCAGCGGTGGGCGCAGATCTCGAACTTGGCCGCCTCCCAGGAGGTGTTGGTGTGGGTGGCCCGGTGGACGTGTCCGAACTGGGTCTCGGAGGCGGTCCGTTCCGCCTTCACGTCCAGCGGGAAGGCGGCCTTGAGGAACTTCTCCGTCTCGTGCCAGTCCACGTCCGTGACGATGTCGACCGTCCTGGCCCCGGCCCGCAGGGTGATCTGCTGGACCGCCCGCGACCGCCCGAAGGAGCGGGTCACGCGTACGGTCGCCGACCGCGGGCCGCTCCCGGTGACCTCCAGCCGGTCCAGCTCGACGAGGTCGGTGACCCGGTTGCGGTAGAACTCGTCGATGTCCCAGGCGTCCCACATGTTCGGGAAATCGGGGTGGATCTGGAGCAGATTCGCCGCGGCGCCCGGCGCGACGCTCTCGCGGCGCGCCTCCAGGTCGTAGACGGAGACGATCAGGCCGCGGCCGTCGATCTCCACCAGCAGCCGGCCGTTGGCGAGGATGTGCCCGCCGCCGTGCCGCTCCTCGGCCGTGACCGGCTCCCCCGCCCCGGCCGGGCGGCCCGCTCCCCCGGCCGGGACCCCGCGCCGGGCGTGCGGGGCGCAGTTGAAGACGAGCTCCACGGCGCCCTGGCCCGCCAGTGCCTGCTGCGCGGCGAGGGTGATCCCGCGGAGCTCCTCGCGTACCGCCCCGTACGTCTCGCGTGCCTCGCGGTGCACCCAGGCGATGGACGAGCCGGGGAGGATGTCGTGGAACTGGTGGAGCAGCACCGTCTTCCAGACCCGCTCCAGGTCCTGGTACGGGTACGCGTACCCCTCGATCCGCACCGCGGCCGTCGCCGCCCACAGTTCGGCCTCGCGCAGCAGTGACTCGCTGCGCCGGTTGCCCTGCTTGGTCTTGGCCTGGGAGGTGTAGGTGCCGCGGTGCAGCTCCAGGTACAGCTCACCGGCCCAGACGGGCGCGTCCCCGTACTCGGCGTGGGCCTTCTCGAAGAAGGCGTCCGGGCGCTCGATCCGGACCTTCGGGGAGCCTTCCAGGTCGCGCTGGCGGCGGGCGCGGGCGAGGTGCTCGCGGGTGGGGCCGCCTCCGCCGTCGCCCCAGCCGAAGGGGACGAGCGAGCGCGAACCGTGGCCCTTCTCGCGGTAGTTGCGGGCGGCGTGGGCCAGCTGGGCGCCGCCGAGATCGGAGTTGTAGGTGTCGACGGGCGGGAAGTGCGTGAAGACGCGCGTGCCGTCGATGCCCTCCCACCAGAAGGTGTGGTGGGGGAACTTGTTGGTCTGGGACCAGCAGATCTTCTGGGTCAGGAACCACTTGGAGCCGGAGAGCTTGACGATCTGCGGCATCGCGGCGGTGTAGCCGAAGGAGTCGGGGAGCCAGACGTTCTGCGTCTCGATGCCGAACTCGTCGAGGAAGAACTTCTTGCCGTAGAGGAACTGGCGGACCATGGCCTCGCCGCCGACCATGTTGGTGTCGGACTCCACCCACATGCCGCCGACCGGTACGAACTGACCCTCCGCGATCTTCTTCTTGATCCGTTCGAACAGCTCGGGCCGGTAGGTCTTGATCCAGTCGAGCTGCTGCGCCTGCGACATCGCGAAGACGAACTCGGGGTGCTGGTCCATCAGGCCGACCATGTTGGAGGCGGTGCGCGCGACCTTGCGGACCGTCTCGCGCAGCGGCCACAGCCACGCCGAGTCGATGTGGGCGTGGCCGACCGCGCTGATCCGGTGCGCGGAGGCGTTGGCCGGGGCGGCGAGCACCCCGGCCAGACACCCGCGGGCGGCGGCCGCCGTACCGGGCACGTCGCCGAGGTCGAGGGCGTCCAGCGCCGCGCCGAGGGCCCGCAGGATCTCGTGCCGGCGGGCGTCCGCGGTGTCGAGCTGGGTCATCAGGTCGTAGAGCACCTCCAGGTCCTGGACCAGCTCCCAGACCTCGGCCTCGAAGACGGTGAGCTCCATCCGGGCGAGCCGGTACAGGGGCTGGTCGCCGCTGGTCGGCAGGTCCCCCTCGTACGTGGCCGCGTGGTCGACCAGGACCGGGTTGGAGGCGGCCTCGACGTACCACTCGACCCGCTCGCCGCCCTCGGCGCGGTCGGCCACGCGCACCCAGTCGTTGTACGGGTTGAGCGCCTTGACCTCGCCGCCGTCGGCCCGGTGGACCAGGCCCTCGCACTGGAAGCCGGGCATCATCCGGTCGAAGCCGAGGTCGAGGACGGCTTCCACCGTGCGGCCGGCCCAGTCCGCGGGGACCGTACCGGTGACCTTGAACCAGGTGGTGCCCCAGGCCGGGCCCCACGGGTCGCCGATCGCGCAGGGCTCGTAGCCGGCCGCGAGCCCTTCGGCGACGGGGACGGGCTCGCCGGGGGCCTCCCAGCGCTCGACGGTCAGCGGGACCGCGCGGGAGTGGACGGCGGGCCTGACGCGCTCCGTGAGAACCCGGCGGAGGCGGTGTTCGGTGATGCTGCGGTCGTCGTGCATGACGGCTGCTCCAGGGAGGGTGGTCGGTACGGACGTAACGGCACGGGCGTATCGGTACGCAGGGCACGCGGGCCGGCTCAGGTCTTGACGGCTCCCTCGCCCACGCCCTTGAAGAAGAAACGCTGGAGGGCGAAGAAGAGGAGCATCATCGGGAGGAGCGCCGCCATCGCGCCGGCGGCGACGAGGCGCTGGTCGTTGACGGTGGTGGCGCCGGCCAGGGTCTTGAGGCCGAGCTGGAGGGTGTAGTTGTCGCTGTTCGTGAGGACCAGCAGGGGCCACAGGAAGTCGTCCCACGCGCCCATGAAGCTGGTGATGCAGACGACGGCGAGGGCGCCCTTGGCGGCGGGGAGGAAGACCCGGGTGAAGCGGGTCCATTCGCCCGCCCCGTCCAGGACCGCGGCCTCCTCGACCTCCCTGGGCACGGCGAGGAAGGCCGCCCGCATGACCATGATGTTGAGGACGGAGACCGCGCCGGGGAGCCAGACGCCGATGAGGGTGTCGACCAGGCCCATCTCGCGGACGGTGAGGAACATCGAGATCATCACGGACTCGAAGGGGAACATCAGGGTGGCCACCAGCACGGTGAAGACGACCTGGCGGCCCTTCCAGGCGGCCCGGGAGAGGGCGTAGCCGCCCATCGACGCGAAGAGCATGTTCGAGGTGATCGCGAGGACGGCGACGGTGAGGGTGTTGCCGGCGTACCGCGCCAGCGGGAAGGACTCGGCGACCCGGACGTAGTTGTCGAGGGTGGGCCGCGCGGGCAGCACGCCGTCGTACACGTTCTCGGTGCGGCCGCGTATCGAGGTCAGGAACTGCCAGACGATCGGGCCCAGCATGACCACGAGCATCAGCACCAGCGTGGCGTACCGCCCGGCCAGGCCGATCCGGCGGCGCCTGCGGGCGGCGGCGGTGCTCCGGGCGGGGGACGGCGTGCCGCTCATCGCTCGTCCCCCTTCGACAGACGGCGGCCCAGCAGGCTGAAGACCAGGGTCAGGAGGAACAGCAGGATGGAGATGGCGGAGGCGTAGCCGGTCTCGCCGGAGAAGCCGAGGCCGACCTGGCGGATCAGGAAGGGCAGGGTGCGGGCGCCGCCGCCGGGGCCGCCGCTCTCGCCGCCGAGTATGTAGATCTCGGTGAACACGCGGAGCGCCGAGATGGCGGAGAGGGTGCCGACGAGCAGCATCATCGGCTTCACCTGGGGCACGGTGATGCTGAAGAAGCGGCGGACGGGGCCCGCGCCGTCGATCGAGGCCGCTTCGTGGAGGGTGGCGGGGACGTTCCCGAGGGCCGCCAGGTAGAAGACCATGTAGTAGCCGAGGCCCTTCCACACGGTCACGATCATCGCGGAGACGAGCAGCATCGCGGAGTCCGTCAGGAACGGGACCGGCTCGGACACGAGGTGCAGCCGCCGGAAGACGGTGTTGACGAGGCCGTCGCTGCGCAGCACCCACTGCCACATCAGCCCGACGACCACGGCGGAGGCGATCACCGGGGTGTAGAAGGCGGAGCGGAAGAAGCCGATGCCGGGGATCTTCGCCTGGACGAGGACCGCGAGGGCCAGCGGCAGGAGGACCAGGCAGGGGACGACGACCACGAGGTAGAGCACGCTGTTGCCGGTCGCGACCCAGAAGTCGGGGTCGGCGAAGGCCCGCCGGTAGTTGTCGAGGCCGACGAAGCTGCCGCCGCGCAGGATCTGGGCGTCGGTGAGGGAGAGGACGACGGTGTTGACGAACGGCCAGAGGCTGAACAGCGTCACCATCACCAGGCCGGGCGCGAGGAACAGGTAGGGGGTCCACCACGCGCGGTGGGGCAGCCCGGTCTCCGCCTCCATGGCCCGCAGGGCGCGCCGCCGCCGCGCCGTTCCGCGACGCCGTTCGCGTGCCGTGCCGCCGCCCCGGACCCGGGACTCGCCGGCGGCGCCGGCGGCGCCGGTCACTTCGCGGCCGCGGCGGCGAGGAGCTTGTTCGCCTCTTCCTGGGCCTTCCGCACGGCTGTCCGGGGGTCCTGTTCGCCCTTGATGGCCTTCTGCATCTCGCGTACGACGGCGTCACCGACCTGGTTGGTCCACTGGACGGGGGTGTTGGCGTCGAGCGCGGCGGTCTTCAGCTGGTCGGCGCCGACCGCGCGGGCGAGGGTCTCCGCGTCCTTGCCGTCACCCTTGTCGGAGAAGAACGGGTCGGCGAGGCCCTGGGCGTTGGACGGGTAGATGGTGGCCTTGCGGGAGAACTCCACCTGGTTCGGGCCGTTGGTGACCCACTTGGCGAACTCGAGGGCCGCGTCCGGGTGTGCGGTGTCCTTCTTGATGCCGAGCGACTGGGCGTAGATGCCGATGTGGCCGAGCTCGCCGGTGACGGCCCCGGCGACCTGGGTCTTGGCGTAGATCTGCGGGGCGTTCTGCTTGATGTCCTTGACGAAGCCCGGGGAGCCCGGACCGAAGACGATCTTGCCGCCGCCGTAGAGCTGGTTGATGTCGTCCGACTTGAGCAGGGACTCCTTGGGCATGGCGCCCTTGGCGTACAGGTCCTTCATCCGCTCCACCCACCGGACGGCCTTGTCCGTGTCGAAGGTGAACCGGTCCCGCTTCTCGCTGAGGATCGGGATGCCCATCTTCTGCCAGTCCCCGGGCAGCCGGCCCTTGGGGTCGGCCATGAAGGCGGAGTACCGGCCGCCGGACGAGGCGGCGATCCGCTCGGCGTAGTCGAAGAACTGCTCCACGCCGGTCGGCGGCGCGGCCGGATCCAGGCCGGCCTTCTCGAAGAGCTCTCTGTTGTAGGTGAGAATCTCCGGGGTCACGTACCAGGGGTACGCGTACACGCTGTCGCCCTTGCCGGGCAGTTTGAACTGCTCCCAGGCGCCCGGCACGTACTCCTTGGCCGCCCCGCCGTCGAGGCCGGCCACGTCGGCGAGCATGCCGCGGTCGCCGAGGAGCTGGAAGGAGTCGGTGGAGAGGTTGACCACGTCGGGTAAGGCTCCGGCCTGGGCGTCCGCGACGAGCTTCTCGTTGTAGCCGTCGCCGGGGACGTCCTCCCACTTGACCTCGACGTCGGGGTACCGCTTCTCGAAGGCGTCGATGACCCCCTGTACGTAGGCGGTGAAGGTGGGCTTCAGCTGGAGGGTCCGGAAGGTGATCTCCCCGGCCACCCGGCCCGTCCGCTGCGCCTCCTTCGCGTCGGCGCCGCCGCCGCTCAGGCCGCACGCGGCGCTCGACATGAGGGTTCCCGTCGCCAGCAGGGCAACGGCAATACGGGTCGGGTTCGAACGGGTCATCGTCGCCGCCTTTGCAGAAGTCCGGCCTCGTCGCCGGAGGCGGTGCCCACGGTCGTCCGAAAGCAAGACCTCGTCAATGAGGCCGGAAGACGGCTGGCCGGTGACGCATTGGTGCCGAATGGCACGACCGTCCGGAACACACCTCGGAGGCATCGCTCGCCACCACTCCGAACTGGCCTAATGCGCTTTAGTACAAAGACGGTCGGGGATGGTATCGATTCGATAACGAAGCCGCCTGAGCGTCACATCTGACGTCAAGTCGACGGTTCGGGCCGGTCCGCACTAATGCGCTTTACCCGCACTGCGCGAAACCGCTTTACCCGGCTCCCTCGGAGTCACTTGGGCTTGTTGCGGTAGATACGGCGGCCGGCCAGGTGCGTGGTGACCGTCTCGCCCCGCCACAGCTTCCGGTCGCCGTCCATCTCGTCCGGAGCGGGCCACCGGCCGCGGCTGATGTCCGAGCGGATGCTGTCGGGCTGCAGGCCGGACGCCTCGGCGATCTCGACGACGGTGTACCGGCGGGTCGGTTCGAGCGGCGTGGCTTCCCGGGTGTGGTGCTCGCCGAAGAACCGGGCGATAGCCTCCGGGTCGAACTCGATGGTCCTGCCGCGCTTGCCGATGGCGGCCGGCCACCCGGGGTGCCGTCCCCATCGGGGATTCTCCGACAGGTAGCGGGCGCTCATGCCGTAGTGCCCGGCTATCTCCGCGTACGTGACGCCCGTGCGGCCCTCGGGAGGGACGGGGGCGCCGTTCGCCCCGCGGGAGGGGGTGACGGCCGGCCGGGCGGCCTGCTCGCCGGGGTGCGGCCGCGGCCGGACCTGGTCCGAGCCGGTCTCCGCGACGGTGAGGACGACCGTGCGGCCGTCCGGGTCGGTCAGCGTGTGCCGGCCCGGCGGCAGGAACCCGGCGCCGTTCGGCGGGGCGGTGAGCCCGAGGCGCAGGTACCCGGTCTCCGGGCGGCGCGCGGCGGGGTAGAGCTCCAGGACACCGCCGTCGGCGAGCGTCGCCGCGTAGTGCTCCGGCCCGCTGCCGTGCCGCTCGCGCACGAGGTCGAGGCCGAGGCCCCGGTAGAAGTCGCGGCAGGCGTCGAGCCGGGTCGTGTAGATCACGGCGAGTTCGAGGATCATGCTGGCGCTCCTGGTGTGTGATGACTGCGGGCGGACGGTCGACCCCGGCCCACTGCTCGCAACAGCGCGCCCTTCCAGGGCACTTGACCGCCTCGCCGCCGTACGGCAACCAGAACCCCCGTTCACGGCCGCACACTTGACTGCTCCACCCACGCGGCGCGACACGCGGCGACAAGGAAGGTCATCTTAAATTCCTACCACGACTGCGTACGCTGTCCCCATGACCGACACGACCCCGTCCGACCAGCAAGTGTTCGCTGACCTGCGCGTCTTGACCGCCGAATACGTGAGCGCGGTCCGTGCGCTCCTCGCCGGGATCGAGACGCCGGTCGCACGGGAACGGGCCGCACGGCTGTTCACCGATCAGCTGCTGCCCGATGTGGCGAAGGCGGTCAAGGCCATCCGCACCGCCGCCGTGGGCGAGCTGCGGCAGGGGCGCACCCTCAGGGAAGTGTCGGGACTGATAGGCCTGTCCGTGCCCCGGGTCGACCAACTGCTCAAGGGGAAGTGAGAAGTCGCCGTGCCCCTTCGGATGAAGCTCGCCGCGATCACGCTCGACTGCGCCGATCCCCAGGCCCTGGCCGTCTTCTACGCCCGGGCCACCGGCTTCGAGCCGCACCCGGGGTCGGACAGCGACTTCGCCGGAGTCACCCGCGAGGACGGACTGTTCCTCGGCTTCCAGCGGGTGGACGACTACCGGGCTCCGCAGTGGCCGGACCGGTTCCCGCCCCAGCAGTCGCACCTCGACTTCGCGGTGGACGACCTCGACGAGGCCGAGGCCGTGCTGGTGGAGCTGGGCGCGGGCAAGCCGGATCACCAGCCGGGCGGCGACAGGTGGCGGGTCCTCACCGACCCGGCCGGACACCCGTTCTGCCTGACCCTGGGCTGACGTCAGGCGGTCCGGCGGTCCTGGAGCGGCACGGGGCGGGCGGGTCCGCCCCCGGGACGGCCGTTCAGCCGGCGTCCGCCTTGGGTGCGCAGCGCATGCCGATGTAGCAGCAGGGTGTGCCGTCCACGAGCGTGGCGAAGACGACGGGCGTCCAGTCGCCGCCGGAGGACGGGCCGGCGCCGGAGGCGGAGCCGGCCCCGCTCTGGCAGGACCGCTTCCGGATGGTCCTCGACTCCGCCTTCCGGGAGGACAGCGTGAATCTGGAGCACGTGGCACAGCGGTTGGCGATGAGCCCGCGCACCCTCCAGCGGAGGCTGGGCGAGCTCGGCACGACCTGGCGCGAGGAGGTCGAGGCGGTGCGCCAGGAGCACACCATGGAGCTTCTGCGCGCGACCGATCTGCCGCTCCGCTCGGTCGCGGCCCAGGTCGGCTACAGCGACATGCGCGCGCTGCGCCGGGCGGTGCGCCGGTCGGAGGGGCGGGCGCCCCGGGACATCCGCAACGAGGCGGGCCTCGCGCCGACGCCGATGGGCGCCGACGCGGGCACCTGACCCGACGCCGGCGGCCCGTCCGGTCACTTCATCGGGTACCGGGTCTTCTCGGCGAGCTTGCCGTCCTTGAAGCAGAAGCGGAACACGGTCTCCTGGCCGTTCTCGGCCGCGCCGCTGGACATGTACCAGGAGCAGGAGCTGCCCTCCGGCTCGACCGGCCCGCCCTCCTTGAGGGCGACCTTGACGAAGGTGTCGCCCGACGGGAGCTTGCCGCGGACCTCGCTCTCGGCGTCCCCGGTCTTCACGGCTTCGTAGACCGCGGGGTCGACCAGGGTCTTGTCGGCTATGTCGAGGATCTTCCCCAGGCCGAAGACGACGGCCACGAGGAGGCCCACGCCGACCACCAGCGCCACCGCGCACCCGATCAGACAGCCCTTGCGCTGCGCCACGCCCGTTCCTCCATGTCGTTCGCGTCCGGCGTCGGTCGCCTGGACGCTCACACCCTCGCAAGGGGCGGGGCCCGCGGGCTGTCCTCGAAAGTCGTCGCCCGTCGCAACGATCGTCGTTCGAGGTCGGACCCGCGCTGCCGTGTATACAGGGAGGAGAGCGACTGTCCGGCGAAGCGAGAGGAACCCATGGTGAGTGAGCAGACCATCGAGCCGCTGATCGTCGTCGGCGTGGACGGGTCGAACCATTCCAAGGAGGCGCTGCGCTGGGCGGTCGCCCAGGCCGCGATGACGGGCGCCCGGGTGCACGCCGTCATGGCCTGGGAGTGGAACCGCAATCCGTTCGCCATCGGCCCGACGGCCGCCGAGACCGTCGACGCGGAGGCGGTGACGGCCGAGGAGGCGGCCCGCCGGAAGCTGGCGGACACGGTCGCCGCGGCCGTCGGCACCTCGCCCGGGGTGCCGGTGTTCCGGCGCGTCGAACAGGGCTCCCCGGCGCAGGTCCTGGTCGACGCCTCGAAGGAGGCGGACCTGATGGTGGTCGGCACCCGCGGGTACGGGGGCTTCAAGGGCGCGCTGCTGGGGTCGGTGAGCCAGCAGGTCGTGCAGTACTCCGCGGGCACGGTCGTCCTCGTCCGCGAGGGCGCGGACGAGAACGACTGACGCCCCCGCTGCCCGGAGTCCTCACACCGGTCGGCCCGCGTGCGCGAGGCCGGTCCCCCTGAGTCCTCGGGCCGTACGCGGCTCAGGTACCGGGGGCCACCAGGTCCCGGGGGTCCGTGTTGGCCCCGCAGAGGATGACGGCGACCCGGTCGCCCGGCGGCCGCGGCGCGGCGCGCAGTGCCGCAGCCGCGGTGGCCGCGCCCGCCTCGACCACGATCCGGTGCTCCTCCCAGAGCGCGCGCCGGGCGGCCGTGATCTCGGTGTCGGAGACGAGGACCGAGGTCACGTTCTCCTCCTGCGCGGCGGCCAGCGCGTCCGCCGAGACCCGGGTGGCCCCCAGGGAGTCGGCGGCGACCGATTCCACGGCCACGTCCACGACCCGGCCCGCCGCGAGGGCCGCGTTCAGGGCCCGGCAGTTCTCCGGCTCGACCGCGACCACCCGTACGCCGTGCTCGCGCGCGGCCGTGGCGACCCCGGCGAACAGTCCGCCGCCGCCGACCGCGACGACCACCGTGTCCAGCCCGGGCAGGGCGGCCCGGATCTCCTCCAGCAGGGTTCCGGCGCCCGCCGCGATGAGCGGGTGGTCGTAGGCGTGGCTGCTCAGTGCCCCGCTCTCGGCGGCGAACTCCTGGCAGGCGGCCAGCGCCTGGGCGTACCGGTCGCCGACGAGCCGCACCTCGGCCCCGTACCCGCGCAGCCGTTCCACCTTCACCCGCGGGGCGTTGGCGGGCAGGAAGACGGTCGCGGGCACGGACAGCGCGCGGGCCGCCCAGGCGCAGGCGAGCCCGGCGTTGCCGCCGGAGGCGATGGTGACACCGGCGGCCGGGACGGTGCCGGCCTCGTGGTGGGCCGCGAGGAAGTTGCGGGCGCCGCGCGCCTTGAAGGAGCCGGTGTGCTGGAGGTACTCCAGTGCGTACCAGACTCCCGCTTCGGCCGCGGGCGCCACCGCGACGGGGCGTACCCCGCCGGCGATCCGGTCGGCGGCGGCGCGGACGGCGGCGTGGTCGAGCCGCTGGGCCGGTGCTGCGGGCATGGGCTGTCTCCCCATCAGGTGCGGGTGGTGAACCGGCCGGCCCGGGCGGGTGCGGCGGGCCGGGCGGGTGCGGCGGGCCGGGCGGACTCGATCAGCTGGCGCAGGGCCCCGTAGTAGACCTCGTGGTCCGTCAGGGCGGGCAGGACGTCGGGCAGTCCGCCGGAGAGTACGGGGAACTCCGCCGGATCCAGCGCGGCCAGGGCCGCCCGTGAGGCGGCGGTGGCCGCGGCCGGGTCGCGGTGGTCGACGAAGGCCGCGCTGCCCAGGGTGAGCAGGTACATGCGGCGGTAGACGGTCATCGCCTCGGCGGGTGTCATCCCGGCGGCCACGCTGTCGGCGAGCGAGGGCTCCACGAGCCGGGCCAGCAGCTGCCGCCCGAGCCAGGGCCGGCCGCCGCGCAGCGCCAGCAGTCCGGGGTGGGCGGTGAGCAGCAGGTACAGCGCGCGGAAGCGCTGCTCGGCGGCCTGCGCCCAGTCCGTGCCGGCCGGGACCTCGGGGAGCTGCCCGGCGAGGTGCTCGGTGCACAGGTCGAGCAGGCCGGCGAGGTCGGTGCACCGGCGCTGGACGGTGGCGTGCGAGACCTCCAGCCGGTCGGCGAGGGCGCGGAAGCTCAGGTGCCCGGGCCCCTGCTCGTCGAGGATCCGCAGGGCGGCGACGGCGATGGCCTCCGGGGTCGCACGGTCCAGGGCGGCTGATCTTCTCGGCATGAGATACACCGTAACATACGACGTATCTTCACTTTCGTGTGACATCGATTGCAGCCATATTGCTGGTCATCGGCCGACAATCAGTGACTTGTGTTGACAGTGGGTAATCACCTCGGTGCACTGGGCGCACGACTGCCCCCACGTCAAGGAGACTCCGTGCCGCCTCGCCTGCGTGCGACGCTCCCCTGCCTGACCGCGGCCGCCCTGTTCACCCTCGCGCTCTCCCCCGCCCCGGTGGCGGCCGAGCCCCGGGCGACCTCGGACACCCCGCTCGCGCTCACCCCACCCATGGGCTGGAACAACTGGGCGCACTACATGTGCGACATCGACGAGGCCAAGGTGGTGGCCAACGCCGACGCGCTCGTGTCCACCGGGCTCGCCGCCAAGGGCTACGACACGGTGACCGTCGACGACTGCTGGATGACCAAGAGCCGCGACGCGCAGGGCAGTCTGGTCGTCGACACGGCGAAGTTCCCGCACGGCATGGCCTGGCTCGGCGAGTACCTGCACGCCAAGGGCCTGAAGTTCGGCATCTACGAGGACGCGGGCGCCCTCACCTGCGAGAAGTACCCGGGCAGTGGCTCCCCCCAGGGCGGCGGCGCGGACCACTACGCGCAGGACGCCCGGCAGTTCGCCTCCTGGAAGGTGGACTACGTCAAGATGGACGGCTGCAACCTCTGGGTCCCGGAGGGTGCGACCAAGGAGGAGGCCTACCGCGACGCCTACAACGCCGTCGCGAAGGCCCTGCGGGAGAGCGGCCGGGACATGGTCCTCTCGGCCTCCGCGCCCGCCTACTTCCAGCAGGGCGAATGGGGCGGCTCGGACTGGCACAAGGTCCTCGGCTGGGTCGGCGAGACCGGCCAGCTGTGGCGCGAGGGCAAGGACATCAAGGTCTACAACCCGGCCGCTCCCGCGACCTCGCGGTGGAGCGCGGTCATGGGCAACTACGGGTACAACCGCTGGCTCGGCCGGTACGCGGGCCCCGGCAACTGGAACGACCCCGACTTCCTGATCGCGGGCGCCCCGGGGCTCACGGCCGCCGAGAGCCGCAGCCAGGTCGCCCTGTGGGCCATGATGGCGTCCCCCTTCATCCTGTCGTCCGACGTCTCGAAGCTGACCCCGGCCGGCCTCACGGCCCTCGGCAACACCCGGATGATCCAGCTCGACCAGGACCCGATGGGCCGTCAGGGCTCCGTGGTCTCCTCGAACGCCACCTTCGAGATCCTGGTACGGCCCCTCGCGAACGGCGACCGCGCGGTGGCGGTGCTCAACCGCTCGGCGGCCACCCGTGACATCAGCGTGCCGCTCGACGAGATCGGCCTGACCGACTGCACGGCCGGCGCCCAGGACCTGTGGAGCGGCGCGAGCCGCGATGTCTCCGAGACGCTGACCGGCAAGGTGGCCGGGCACGACACCGGGGTCTGGCGGCTCAGCCCGCGCGGCTGCGCCGAGGCCGTACCGACCGGGCAGATCGTCGGCGACGGTGCCCGGTGCGCCGACGGCGCCAACACCACCGGCGTCGGCGCCGTGGTGATGGCCGCCTGCACCGGGGCCCCCGACCAGCGCTGGACCGTGCGCAAGGACGCGAGCCTGCGGCTGGCCGGCGAATGCCTGTCGGTCGGCGACGACCGCGTCGTGGAGTTGGCCGACTGCGCGGACCGGCCGCAGGACCAGCCCGGCCAGAGCTGGACGCAGCGCCGCGACGGAACCCTCGTCGAGGACGTCAGCGGGATGTGCCTGACGGCGCCCGCGGCCGCGACCCCGGCCGAGCGGCTGCGCCTGGCCGACTGCGGTGACCACCGGGTCGACCAGGCCTGGGCCCTGCCGGTCTGACGGCCCGGGCGACGAACGGATGAGGAACCCGACGCATCGCGGCGGGCGCGGCGCCACGAGCCGCCGCCCGCTCGCCCTCGCCGCTCTTCCCGCGGCGCTGCTGGCACTGATCTGCGCGGGGCCCGCGCCCGGGGCCACCGCCCCGGGCGCGGGGCCGCCCGCACGTGCCGGCGTACGAACCGACGCGCACCCGGGTGCCGCCCGGAGCGCGGGCAGGGCCCGCACCTTCGACGCCGCGCCCGCGCGGGACGCCCTGCGGCGGCTGCTCCCGCGCCACTGGGGGCAGTTCACCCTGGTGCCCGACACGACCGCCGGCGCCGACACCTTCACCGTGTCCGGCACCGCCGGCGCGATCACCGTGCGCGGCAGCACCGGAGGCACCCTGCTCACCGGGGTCGGCTGGTACCTCCAGCACGTCGCCGGGGTCGACATCGGCTGGCCCGGCGACAGCATCGGCATGCTGCCCGCCCGGCTGCCCGCGGTACCCGCACCGGTCACGCGCGGCGCGCAGGTCCCGCACCGGTACGCGCTGAACGACACCGACGACGGGTACTCGGGCCCGTACCGCTCCTTCGAGGAGCACCAGCGGCAGATCGACCTGCTCGCCCTGCACGGCATCAACGAGGTGTTCGTGCAGGTCGGCGCCGAGTATCCGTACTACCGGGCGCTCCAGGGGTTCGGCTACTCCCCCGAGGAGCTGCGGGAGTGGATCCCCGGCCCCGGCCACCAGAGCTGGTGGCTGCTGCAGAACCTGAGCGGATTCGGCGGCCCGGTCACCGAGCGGCTGCTGCGCGAGCGCGCCGAGCTGGGCGGGCGGATCGCCGAGCAGTTGCGCGGGCTCGGCATGACCCCGGTGCTGCCCGGCTACTTCGGCACCGTGCCGCCCGCCTTCGCCGCCCGCAACCCGGGCTCGGCCACGGTGGCGCAGGGCGACTGGGCGGGCTTCGACCGCCCGGACTGGCTGGACCCCTCCTCGCCCGTCTTCCGGAGGCTGGCCGCCGCGTACTACGCCGAGCAGCGCGAGGTGTTCGGGGACAGCACGATGTACCGGATGAGCCCGCTGCACGAGGGCGGGCAGACCGGCTCCGTCGACGTCGGAGCCGCCGCGGGCGCCATCCAGAACGCGCTGCATGCCGCGCACCCGGGCGCGCTCTGGGCGGTGCTGGGCTGGCAGGACGACCCCACCCCGGAGCTGCTGGCCGGGGTGGACACCTCGAAGCTGCTGATCCTGGACGGCCTCTCCGACCGGTACAACCGGCTGGACCGCGAGGCCCGTTGGGGCGGGGCCCCGTACGCCATGGGCACCATCTACAACTTCGGCGGGCACACCACGGTCGGCGCGAACAGCTCCGTGTGGATCGAACGGTTCGGCCCCTGGCGGGACAAGGCGAACAGCGCGCTCGCCGGGATCGCCTACCTGCCGGAGGCCACCGGGACCAATCCGGCCGCCTTCGACCTCTTCACCGATCTGGCCTGGGAGCGCGGGCCGATCGACCAGCGCACGTGGTTCGCCGACTTCGCGTCCCGCCGCTACGGCCGTCCGGACGCCGCCGCGGCCGCCGCCTGGGAGGAGCTGCGCAAGGGGCCGTACAGCACCTCCTCGGGGCTGTGGTCGGAGTCGCAGGACAGCCTGTTCACCGCCCGGCCGAGCCTGACCGCGGCGGGAGCGGCCTACTGGAGCCCCCGGTCCATGCGCTACCCCGCCGGTTCGGTGCGCAGGGCCCTGGACCACCTGCTGAAGGTTGATCCGGCGCTGCGCGGCTCCAGCGCCTACCGCTTCGACCTGGTGGACACGGCCCGGCAGGCCCTCGCCAACCACTCGCGGGTACTGCTGCCGCAGATCAGGGCGGCCTACGAGGCCAAGGACCTGACCCGCTTCCGGGCCCTGACGGCCGAGTGGCAGGACGGCGAGCGGATGCTGGACGCGGTCACCGGGTCCGACCCGGCCTTCCTCCTCGGCACCTGGCTCACCTCCGCACGCTCCCGGGGCGCGGACCGGGCCGAACAGGACCGGTACGAGTACGACGCCCGCTCGCTGCTGAGCGTGTGGGGCCGCCGCAGCACCAGCGAGGGCGGTTTCCTGCACGACTACGCGAACCGCGAGTGGAGCGGCCTGATCTCGGAGCTGTACGCGCCCCGCTGGGCGCGCTACTTCGCTTCGCTGGACGAGGCGCTGGTGAAGAAGGCCGCGCCGCGGGAGATCGACTGGCACGCCGTCGAGGCCGAGTGGGCCGGACGGACCACGCGGCACCCGGACCGGCCGAGCGGCGACCCGTACCGCCTGGCCGCACAGATCGCGGCAGCCCTGCCCCCGGCGGCCTGACGCCCGCTGATCCGCGCCACCGGCGGGCCCGGACCCCGGGCGGGCCGGCGGCGCGGATTCACCGGCCGCTGTTCCGCCCCGCCCGGGCGGCTCCGGCGGCCGCCACGCCGAGGACGGCGACCGAGGCGGCCGAGACCAGCAGGGTCCGCCTGGCTCCGAGCCCGACCACCAGCGGGCCGCCCAGCGCGGTGCCGAGCGGCACCGCGAGCACCGGCATGAAGACCCCGAAGGCGGCGACGATGCCGGTCGTCGTCGGCCGTACCAGGGCGTCCGCGTCGGCGCCGGCGGCGGCGGTGCGGCACGGCGGCGGCACGGGAGTGACCGGGCGCGGGACACTGGCCCTGTGGAGTCAGACCCGAGCCGGTCCGTGCGGACGAGCCGTGCGACGGGCGCCGTCAGCGGGATCGTCGCGGCCGTCGCCGGACTGGCGTCCGCGCAGCTGGCCGCGGCCGCGGGCCGGCCCGAGGCCTCTCCGGTCACGGCCGTCGGCGGAGCCGTGGTCGACCTGACGCCGGTCGCCGTCCGGGAATGGGCCATCCGGCTGTTCGGTACTTCCGACAAGCTGGTGCTGGGCCTCGGCATCCTCGCCGTCCTGGCCGCGGTCGCGGTCGGCACCGGGCTGCTCGCCGTACGCCACCTCCCCGCCGCGATCGCCGTCACGAGCGGGTTCGGGCTGGTGGGGGCGCTGGCCGCGCTCAGCCGGCCGGAGGGATCGTGGCAGGACGCACTGCCCTCGCTGGTGGGCGCACTGGTCTCGGCCGGGGTGCTGTACCTCCTGGTCACGGCCGCAAGGCGGAGCCGCCCGGCCGGCGCCGGCGCCTCGCAGGGCGGGGCCGGGCCGATGGACCGGCGTGGCTTCGGCCGCCTGGTGGTCGCCGTCCTGGCGGCGTCGGCGGGTGTCGGCCTCGGGGCACGGCGTCTGGGTGCGCACGGCAGCGCCGACGCCACCGCCTCCCGGGCCCGCTTCGTCCTCCCCCGGCCCACCCTGCCGGCGCCGCCGGTGCCCGCCGGGGCGGACCTGCGGGTGCCCGGGCTCGGCCCCTTCCTCACCCCGGACGCGGACTTCTACCGGGTGGACACCGCCCTGGTCGTGCCGCGCGTGGACGCCGACACCTGGCGGCTGCGCATCCACGGGGAGGGGGTGACCCGGCCCATGACGCTGGATCTGCGCCGGCTCCTCGCCCGCCCGGTGGTCGAGCACGACATCACCCTCACCTGTGTCTCCAACGAGGTCGGCGGCCCGTACGCGGGCAACGCCCGCTGGCTCGGTGTACGCCTCGGGGACCTGCTGCGCGAGGCGGGGGTGCGGCCCCCGTCCGAGGGCGGGCCCGCCGACCAGCTGGTGGCACGCTCGGTGGACGGCATGACGATCGGCACGCCGGTCGAGACCGTCATGGACGGCCGGGCGGCACTGCTGGCCGTCGGCATGAACGGGCAGCCCCTGCCCTTCGCCCACGGTTTCCCGGTCCGGATGGTCGTACCGGGCCTGTACGGGTACGTCTCCGCCTGCAAGTGGATCGCCGAGCTGCGGCTGACCACCTTCGCCGCCTACGACGCGTACTGGGTGCGCAGGTCCTGGGCCCAGCAGGCGACGGTCAAGACGCAGTCGCGGATCGACACCCCGCGCCCGTACGCCGACCTGGCGCCGGGCCGGGTGGCCGTCGCCGGGGTGGCGTGGGCCCAGCACCGCGGGATCGCCCGGGTGCAGGTACGGGTGGACGGCGGCCCCTGGCAGGAGGCACGGCTCGGGGCGGCGGACGGCGTGGACACCTGGCGGCAGTGGGTGTGGCCGTGGGAGGCGACTCCCGGACAGCACACCCTGGAGGTCCGCGCCACGGACGGCACGGGCGCGGTCCAGACGGGGGTCCGCACCGGGACCGTGCCGGACGGGGCGACGGGCTGGCACGCGGTGGACGTACGCGTCAGGGCCCTGCCCTGACCCTCCTTGTCCCCGGTCAGGCGGGGCGGGCGAGGCGGACGGGCAGGAACCGGACGTTGTTGCTGATGAAGCTGTTCTGGTACGGGAGCTCGGCGTCCGGGACCGCGAGGTCGAGGTCGGGGAAGCGGGTGAAGAGCCGCTCCAGGGCGATCGTGGCCTCCAGCCGGGCGAGCGGGGCGCCGGTGCAGTAGTGGGCGCCGTGGCCGAAGGCGAGGCTGCGGGCGGCAGTGGCGCGGGTGATGTCGAAGCGGTCGGCGTCCGGGCCGTGGAACGACTCGTCGCGGCCCGCCGCGCTGTACCCGGCGAGCACCGGGGTGCCCTGCCGGATGACGGTCCCGTCGACGGTCAGGTCGCGGGTGGGGTAGCGGAAGGGGAACCAGCTGACCGGGGTGTCCCAGCGCAGGGTCTCGTCCACCACGTCCGACCAGGTGGCCTTGCCCTCCAGGACCTGCGCGAGCTGGTCGCGGTGGGCGCACAGGGCCCGGACCGCGTTGACTATGAGGTTGAGGGTGGTCTCGTGGCCCGCGACGAGCATCAGCCGCATGGTGCCGATGAGTTCGAGCTCGGTGAGCCGGTCTCCGTCGTCCGCGCGGGCGGCGATCAGCGCACTGGTGAGGTCCTCGCCGGGTTCCGCGGCGCGGGCGGCCGCGATCGTCGAGGTGAGGGCCATGAGTTCCTGCAGGGAGGCCATCTTCTCGGCCGGGGTGAGGTCGGTGGCGATGACGACCTTGTTGGTCAGATGGTGCAGCCGGCCCCGGTGCTCGGGGTCCACGCCGAGCAGCTCGCAGATGACGTTCATCGGGAGCGGGAGGGCGAAGTGCTCGTACAGGTCGGCGGTCCCGTCGGGGGACGCGGCCGCTGCCCGTCCGAGGTCGTCGAGGAGTCCGGCGGTGAGCTCCTCGACGCGCGGCCGGAGCCGTTCCACCTGGCGGACGGTGAAGGCCTTGCCGACGAGCGCGCGCAGGCGGCGGTGGTCGGCGCCGTCCGCGGTGTGCATGCCCAGGGCGTTGGAGAAGACGCGCAGCGGCCAGTCGGCGGGGATGGTGCCGTCGTGCAGGGCCGGGAAGTGCCGGGCGCCCTTGGCCACTTCGGGGTGGGCGAGGAACTCCTTCAGCGCGTCGTGCCCCAGGACGACCGCCCCGGGGACTCCGCCGGGGAGCACGACCTCCGCCACCGCACCGTGCTCGGCGCGCAGCCGGGCGTTGAGGGCGTGCGGGCAGCCGCCGGCGGGGTCGATGACGTGCGGGGCGCGGGGGCCCTGCGGGGCGGGTGAGATGTGGGACGACAAGCCGGTTCTCCTGACCTGATGGACGGAACTCGGTCAACAGTGCGGCCTGGGGCACGGGTTGGACAAGTCCCGTCCCCGCGCGGCGCTGTCGTCAGAACCAGTTGACGGTCAGGGTGAAGGCGGCTCCCGCGGTGGCTCCGGTGGCATCGCTCGCGGTGGCGGTGACCTGGAAGGCCCCGCTGCCCCAGGGCTTGCCGCCGATCCGGCCGGAGGCGCTGTCGAGGGTCAGGCCCCAGGGCAGACCCGTGGCGGCGTACCGGACCGGGGGCTTCGCCCCGGTGGTGGCGAGCTGGACGGTGCAGGACTGGTTGAACTTGCACGTCTGCGGGCCGGGGTCGGTGAACTTCAGCCCGCCGGGAGTGGGGGTCGGGGTGGGCGTGGGGGTCGGGGTGGGCGTGGGCGTGGGGGTCGGGGTCGGCGTGGGCGTGGGGGTCGGGGTCGGCGTGGGCGTGGGGGTCGGGGTCGGCGTGGGCGTGGTGCCGCAGCCCGGGGTGGCCTCCGGTGGCAGCGGGACCCGCCAGATCTGCGTGTCGTTCTCCGAACCGACGAGCAGGTTTGCGCAGTCGGCGTACGTCACCGTCTCCCCCTGCGACTGGGCCGGGAGGGCGACGTCCGCGAGCTTGGCCCCGGCCGTGTCGTACACCGAGGCGGTGTTGGCGCCCAGCGGCCCACCGCTGCGCAGGGTGTACGAGGCTCCCGTCGGCGAGAAGGCGCCGTCGGTGGCGAACACCGGGCCGGGCCGGACCGCGGTGAGGGTGTTGACCTGGCCGGTCACCGGTGGCAGCGGCGCCTGGTACAGCCGGCCGGCGGCTCCGACGAGCTTGCTGGCGATGGAGAGGCGGCCGGTCACGGGATCGGCGAGCAGGGACTCGGCGTCGTGCCTGCCGTCGGCGTAGGAGAAGCGGTACGTCACGGGTGTGACCGTGGCATCGGTGAGCTGATCGGGCTCGGCGAACCGGTGCACGGTGATCTCCGCGCGCCCGCTGAGGTTGTCCCCGATGTCGCCGACCAGGATCGCCGGGCCGCCGGCCGGGTCCGTGCCGAGCGCCAGGCCTTCCCAGTCGGTGTTGCCGACACCGGCGACGGTGAAGGTGGCCAGCAGCCGGCCGGTGGCGCTGTTGCAGTCGACGGCGAAGACCTGAGGGGTGTTGCCGCTGTCGTTGATGGCGTAGAAGACCCCGGGATGCCGGCGGCTCATGGCCAGGCCGCTGAGTTCGGCGAGGCCGCCGGGGAGGGTGCACTTCTTCTCGGGCGCCGACGCTGCGGCGGCGGCCGCCGGGGGGACGGAGCCGGCGGTGGACGCGGCAGAGGCGGTGGCGGTGGCCGTCCAGGCGAGTACGGGCAGGATCGCGGCGAGGACCGCGGTCGCGAGGGCCGCGGCCCATGGAGGTGTCAGGAGTCGGGACATGCGCACAATGTGAGGGGACATCGGTCGGCGTGCCAGACCCGGCCCCCTCCCGTTCGAGCATCGTTCAATGCCGCGGGGGCATGTCCGGTCAGCGCACCGGCTCCCGGACCGGCGCCTTGTGCCCGGCCTGTGCGATGAACGCGCGGGCCGCCCGGCTGAGCGGCCGCCGGGCGTGGGCGATGCCCACCGGGCGCAGCAGCGGCGGCGTGAAGGAGCGGATCTCGGCCCGGCTCCCGAAGGCCCTCGGCACGACGTCCCGGTACCAGATGAGGGAGCCCCGGCCGTCCGTCACCCCCGTCACCCAGGCGAGCCGCTCGTCGACCTCCAGGGTCGGCAGGGGCCGCACCCCGAGACAGCTGAACATGGCCTCCATCTCGGTGCGCCGGCCGGTCCCCGGAGTGGGCAGCACCATCGGCAGCCCGTCGAGCATGCGCAGGGGCATCGGGTGGGGCAGCCGGGAGCCCAGGGGCGATATCAGCACCACCTCCCGCTCCTGGATGAAGTGGGTGGAGAGCTCCTTGTCGACGGGCAGGTCCACCAGGGCCAGCTCCGCGCGCCCCTGGGTCACCTCCTCGACCAGGTCCTCCCTGCTGCCGTGCTGCCGGAGCCGGACGTCGACGGCCGGGTGCCGTCCGGTGAAGCCCGCGATCAGGTCGGTGGCCAGGTCGAGGGCGAGGGTGGGGGTGGTGACCAGCGTCAGGACCGCCCGGGCGTCCCCGCCGTGCGGGGTCCCGATGTCGTCGATGGCCTCCACCGCGTTGAGCACGGTCCGGGCCAGCCGGACGACCCGGGCCCCCTCCGGCGTGAGGTCCACCCCCCTTCCCCGGCGGGCCAGGAGCTCGACGCCGAGATCGCGCTCCATCGCCTGCACGGCCCGCGACAGCGCGGACTGGGCGACGAACACGGAGGCGGCGGCCCCGGTGATGGACCGGCAGTCGGCGACGGCGACGAGGTAGCGGAGCTGCGCGAGGGTGGGGGTCATGACCGGACGGTAACCGCGTGCGGCTGTACCTGTAAGGGCCCGTCGGGTGAACAACTGACCGTGTCCGGTGTGCCGGTCATGCCCGGTCGGCGGTGAGGCATGCCGGGGCGGCATGCCCGCGAGGACTCGGTACGCGGGCCCGCGCGGCGGGGGCGGCCCGGCCGGGCGGAGAACGCCGCAGGCCACCGGCTCGGCCGGGGGGTGCCGGGGCCCCGCCCGGGCGGGATTCCGGGTGGCACGTGTAGGCCGACGGCGCGAAGCATCGTATTCCGCATGGCTGTTGACAGTGCACGGTGGCCCCCGCACGATGCAACGCGGCATGCGGGTGTTTGACCATGGTTCAAGCCCGCCGTACCCGCGGTGGGTGCCCCGGCCGGTGTGCGCGTGACCGCCGCGCTCCCCCTCCTTCCGCCCTGCCCCGCACCGCCGTTGCACGGCTCGTCGGTTCCCCGGCACCACGGCACCTCGGCACCTCGGCACCACGGAACGTCGGTCGACCCGCCCGCCGTCGGCCCTCCTTCCGTCCCGCACCGCGCCCTGTCACGCCCTGTCACGCCCTGTCACGCCCTGTCACGCCCTGTCACTCAGCATTGGAAGAGGAGCGCCCGTGACCCCCCACCACCCGCAGCCCGCCGCCACCCGTGACCTGGTCGTCGCCGTCAGTCCCTTCGAGGAGCCCCACCCGGCCGTCGTGACCGCCGCCGAACGCGCCGGAGCCCTCGGCCTGCTCGACCTCGGCCGGGACGCGGGCGCCGCGCGGCGCGCCTTCGCGGAGCTGGCCCGCCGGCTCGGTGACGGGGCCCGGTACGGGGTGCGGGTGCCGGCCGGCTGCCCGCTGGGCCCCGGGGAGCTGTCCGCCGCGGTGGACACCGTGCTGCTCGCCGACCCCGCCTCGCACACCGCCGAGTGGGTGGCCGCATGGGCCGCGGCGGCCGGGCGGCCCCGGGTGTGGGCCGAGGTCACGGATGCGGCCGAGGCCGTGACGGCCGTGACCGCCGGGGCGGACGCCCTCGTCGCCAAGGGGCACGAGGGGGGCGGCCGGGTGGGCCCGGCCACCACCTTCGTCCTGCTCCAGCAGCTCCTGGGCGACCCCGCTGTCCGGGTACCCGTCCGGGCCTGCGGCGGGATCGGCCCGCACACGGCGGCCGCGGCCGTCGCGGGCGGGGCCGCCGGGGTGCTGCTCGACGTACAACTGGCGCTGACCACCGAGGGCGAGGCCGGGCTCCCGGAGGAAGTCACCGCCGCGCTGCGGTCGATGGACGGTTCCGAGACCCGGTCGGCCGACGGGTACCGGGTGTTCGCCCGGCCCGACCTGCCCCCGCCCGACGGGCCCGTGCCCGCCCTGCTCGGCGCCCGCGACCTGCGCACCCAGCTGCTGCCCGTCGGCCAGGACGGGGCCTCGGCGGCCCGGCTGGCCACGCGGTACCGGACCACGGGAGGCGTCCTGCAGGCCGTCCGGGCGGCCGTCGCCGGGCACCTGGAAGCGGCGGTCCGGTCCCGGCCCCTGGTGCGGCCGCTCCCCGTCGCGCAGGGCCCGATGACACGGGTGAGCGACCAGGCGGCCTTCGCCGCGGCGGTGGCCGCCGCGGGCGGGGTCCCGTACCTCGCGCTCGCGGTGATGGAAGGCCCGGACGTACGCCGGCTGCTGGCGGAGACGGCCGAGCGGCTCGGGGACCTCCCCTGGGGCGTGGGCCTGCTCGGCTTCGCCCCGCCCGAGCTGCGACAGGAGCAGCTGGCGGCCGTGAACGCGGCACGCCCGCCGTTCGCGATCATCGCCGGCGGCACCCCAGCGCAGGCGGCCTCGCTGGAGGCCGCCGGGATCCGGACCCACCTGCACGTGCCCTCGCCCGGCCTGCTGGAGCGCTACCTCGCCGAGGGCGCCCGGCGGTTCGTCTTCGAGGGGCTGGAGTGCGGTGGGCACGTCGGTCCGCGCGCCTCCTTCCCGCTGTGGGAGGAGCAGATCGAGCGGCTGCTGGCCTGCCCCGAACCCGAGGCCCTGGACCTGCTGTTCGCGGGCGGGATCCACGACGAACGGTCCGCCGCGATGGCGGTGGCGGCCGCGGCCCCGCTGGCCGACCGGGGCGCACGGGTCGGGCTGCTGATGGGCACCGCCTACCTGTTCACCGAGGAGGCCGTGGCGGCGGGCGCGGTTCGGCCGGGCTTCCAGCGGGCGGCGGTGGAGTGCACGGACACCGTGCTGCTGCACACCGCGCCCGGCCATGCCACCCGGTGCGCGGCCACCCCGTACGCCACGGCCTTCGAGGCGACCCGGCGGCGTCTGGCGGACAGCGGCATCGAGCCGCGCACGATGTGGGAGGAGCTGGAGCGGCTGAACCTGGGGCGGCTGCGGATCGCCAGCAAGGGCCTGCGCAGAGGCGCCGACGGGGACGGTGCGCTTGAGGCCGTGCCCGAGGAACAGCAGCGGACCGACGGGCTGTTCATGCTGGGGCAGGCCGCCACCCTGCGCACGGCCACCACCACGATCGCCGCCCTGCACGCACAGGTCACCGAGGGGGCCACCGCGCTGCTGGAGCGCCGGGCCCGCGAATTCGCCGGCCCGGGGTCCTCGGCGCGGCAGGCGCCGCGGGCCGCCGACCCGCTCGACATCGCCATCGTCGGGATGGCCTGCGCCTACCCCGGCGCCCCCGACCTCGCCGCCTACTGGGCCATGGTCCTCGCCGGGACGGACGCCGTCACCGAGGTGCCGGCGGAGCGCTGGGACCCGGCGCTCTACTACGACGCCGACCCCGCCCGGGCCGGTGAGCGCAGTCCCTCCCGCTGGGGCGGCTTCCTCGGCCCGGTGCCCTTCGACGCCCTCGCGCACGGCATCCCGCCCGCCTCGCTCGCCGGGATCGAGCCCGTGCAGCTGCTGGCCCTGGAGATCTCGGCGCGGGCCCTCGGGGACGCGGGATACGGCAGGGACCGCGCCTTCGACCGCTCCCGGACCTCGGTGGTCTTCGGCGCGGAGGCCGGTACGGAACTCGCCGGCGCCTACGGGCTGCGCGCCCTGCACCCCGCCTACCTGGGGGAGCTCCCGGCCGGGTTGGACGAGCAGCTGCCACGCCTCACCGAGGACTCCTTCCCCGGGATCCTCGCCAACGTCATCGCCGGGCGCGTCGCCAACCGCCTCGACCTGGGCGGCGCGAACTGCACGGTCGACGCCGCCTGCGCCTCCTCGCTCGCCGCGCTGGACCTGGCCTGCCGCCAACTGCGCGATCACGACAGCGACATGGTGCTGTGCGGCGGAGCCGATGTGCACAACGGGATCAACGACTACCTGATGTTCGCCTCCGTCCGCGCCCTGTCGCCCGGCGGCCGCTGCCGGCCCTTCGACGCGGCCGCGGACGGGATCGCGCTCGGCGAGGGCGTGGGCGCGCTCGTCCTGAAGCGGCTCGCGGACGCGGAACGCGACGGCGACCGCGTGTACGCCGTGATCAAGGCCGTGGGCGCCGCCAGTGACGGCCGTTCCCTCGGCCTGACCGCGCCCCGGCCGGAAGGCCAGCGGCGGGCCCTGGAGCGGGCGTACTCCCGGGCCGGCATCACCCCCGCCCAGGTGGGCCTGATCGAGGCGCACGGCACGGGCACGGTCGTCGGGGACAGCACCGAACTGGCCGTGCTGAGCGAGCTGTTCACCGCGTCCGGGGCCGAACCCGGTTCCTGCGCGCTGGGTTCCGTGAAGTCGCAGCTCGGGCACACCAAGTGCGCGGCCGGGCTGGCCGGGCTGATCAAGGCGGCCCGGGCGGTCCACACGGGCGTGCGGCCCCCGACCCTGCACATCGACACGCCCAACCCGGCCTGGCGGGAGGAGAGCAGCCCGTTCTCCTTCGACGCCGAGGCCCGGCCCTGGCCGGTGCCCGCGGAGCGGCGGATCGCCGGGGTGAGCGCCTTCGGCTTCGGCGGCACCAACTACCACGCGGTGCTGGCCGGTCACGGCGGCTCGGCGGAGCCCCGGCAGGGGCTGGAGGAGTGGCCGGCGGAGCTGTTCTGCTTCCGCGGCGAGGACCGGCGGGCGGTGGGCCGGGCCATGGCCCGGCTCGCGGCGCGGCTGGAGGAGAACGACGCGGCCGGGCGGCCCTGGGCCCTGCGGGACCTCGCGGCGGAGACGGCCGCGCCCCCCGGCCGGGTCGTGGTGGCGGTCGTCGCCGCCGACCTGGACGAACTGGCGGCCCGCCTGGAGCGGGCCCGCGCCTTCACCCCGGGCGCGGGGGTCCACGTACGGGAGGAGGGGGCCGCGGAGCCGGGCGAGGTGGCGTTCCTCTTCCCCGGCCAGGGCAGCCAGCGCCCGCGCATGCTCGCCGACCTCTTCACGGCCTTCCCCGCCCTGCGCGCCCTGCTGGACTCGGCACCGCCCCCGGTGGTGTCGACGATGTTCCCTCCGGCGGCGTTCACCGCCGAGGGGCGGGCGGCCCAGCGGGCGGCGGTCACCGACACCCGCGTGGCGCAGCCGGCCCTCGGCCTGGCGGGGGCGGCGGCCCATCTGCTGCTCGGCGAGCTCGGCGTACGGCCGGACTGCGTGGCCGGGCACTCGTACGGGGAGCTGACCGCCCTGTGGGCGGCCGGGGCCTACGACACGGAGGGCCTGCTGCGGCTGAGCGCGCGCCGGGCCGAGGCGATCGTGACGGCCGCGGGCGCGGATCCCGGATCGATGGCGGCGGTGTCTGCCGCGCCACACGAGGTACGGGAGATCGCGGACCGCGCCGGGTGCGTGGTGGCGAACCACAACGCACCCCGGCAGTGCGTGATCTCCGGCCCGACGGCGGCCGTGTCCACGGCGGTGGCGGCCCTGCGCGAGGCGGGTTTCGCGGCCGAACCCCTGCCCGTGGCCTGCGCCTTCCACAGTCGGGTGGTCGCGGGTGCGGCGGCATCGCTCACCGTGGAGCTGGCGGCGACGGCGGTCACGGCCCCGCAGATCCCGGTCTGGTCGAACACGACGGCGGACCGGTATCCGGGGACACCGGAAGAGGTACGAAGCCTTGCCGCGCGCCAGGTGGCGGAGCCGGTCCGGTTCGTGGAGCAGGTGGAGGCCATGTACGCGGCCGGTGTCCGGACCTTCGTGGAGGCGGGGCCCGGGCGGGTCCTGTCCGGTCTGGTCGGCCGAATCCTGCACGGGCGACCGCACACGGTGGTCCCGCTGGACGTACCGGGCGAGCACGGCCTGGTCCGGCTGGTGACCGCCTTGGCCGAACTGCTCGCGGCGGGCGTGCCGGTGGTGCCGCGGGCCCTCTTCCGCGAACGCACCTCCCGCCTCCCGGACCACGCCCCGCGGCGCCCGGGCTGGCTGGTCGACGGCCACCTGGTCCGCACCGCGGACGGCGAGCCCGTCCCGGGCGGCCTGCGCCCGGCCCGCCGGGTGCGCCCCGCGGTGGCGGACCCCGGTACGGCGGGCACGGCGGCGGTGGCCGGCACCGGTCTCCGGGAGGAGGCGGTGCTGGAGTACCTGCGCGGCACCCGCGAGCTGGTGGCGGCCCAACGGGACGTCCTGCTCGGCTTCCTGGGCGCCGGGGCAGGCCCGGGCTCCGAGGGGGCCGGGATGGTGCCGGGGCGATCCCCGCAGGGCGCCGAACGCACCGCCGCCGCGCCGTCCGGCCCCGAGCCCCGTTCGGCGTCCGGGGAGACGCCCCGGCGCGCGCCCGGCCCCGGCGGAGCCGCCCCCGCCGCTCCCGCCCCCGCGTCACAAGGCCCCCGCACCGCCGAGGAGGTCATGGACCTCGTCCTGGAGATCGTCCACACCCGCACCGGATACCCCCGGGACATGCTCGACCCCGCGCTGGACCTCGAAGCGGACCTCTCCATCGACTCCATCAAGCGGGTGGAGATCATCGGTGCCCTCGCCGACCGCATCGGACTCCCCCAGGACCCGGGCGGCGGCTCCGCCGAGTCCGCCGTCGAGGAGCTGTCCCGGATCAAGACCCTGCACGGCATCGTCGCCTGGATCACCTCCCGCGCACCCGCGACAGTCTCCGCACCGGCCACACCCTCCGGCCCCGCCGCACCCCCCGGCCCCGCCGCGCCCACGATCGGGCGGCTCCAGGTGGACCTGCTGCCCGTAGCGGCGCCCGGCGGCGACCCCCAGTGCCTGCGCGGCCTGCGCATCGGGGTCGTCGACGACGGCCAGGCCATCGCGTCCGCCCTCGTCGCGGTCCTGGACGCACTCGGCGCCGAGCCCACCGTCCTGAACCTGGCCGAGCCCGGCTTCGACGGCCTCGTCGACCTCTCCGCGCTGCGGACCACCACCGACCCGGTGCTGCCCGACGCCTTCCCGGGGCTGCGGGAGGCGCTGACGACCGGAACCCCGCGGCTGCTGCTCGTGACCGGGCCCGGCACCCCCGGTGCCGGTCTGCACGGGTTCGCCCGCAGCGCGGCCCTCGAATTCCCCGGCACGCTGGTCCGCGCCGTGGACATCCACCCCAAGGAGGACCCGGAGCGCATCGCGGCGCAGCTCGTCGCGGAACTGAGCAGTCCCGGCACCGCCGGAGGCAGCGGCGGAAGCGGCAACGGCAACGGCGGCAGCGACGACGGAAGCCCCGTCGCCTCCATCGGGTACACCGCCGAGGGAACCCGCGTGGCCCGCCTCCCCGTGCCCGCTCCCCTGCGCGCGTCCGGCGGTCCACCGCCCCTGGAGCGGGGCTCGGTGGTCCTGCTCACGGGCGGCGCCCGGGGGATCACCGCCCGCACCGCGCTCGCCCTGGCCCGCGCCACCGGATGCCATGTGGAACTGGTCGGCCGCACCCCCGAACCGGCCGCCGAGGCCGACGGGTTCGGGCAGGCGCAGGACCGGGTCGCGCTGCGCGCGGCCCTGATCGCCGCGGGGCTGCGCACGCCCGCGGAGATCGAGGCCGCGGCCTCGCGGATCCTCGCCGAACGCGAGGTGCGGGCCACCCTGGCCGCCCTCGGCACCGCGGCGGCCTCCGTCCGCTACCACTGCGCGGACGTCACCGACGAGCGGGCCGTCCGGGCCGTCGTGGCGGACGTACGGGAGCGCCACGGCCGCCTCGACGGCATCGTGCACGGCGCCGGCGTACTGCGGGACGGGCTGCTGCGCGACAAGCAACCGGCCGACTTCGGCGCGGTGTTCACCACGAAGGTGGCCGGGGCCCGCCACCTGGCCGCCGCGGCGGCCGAGCACGGGGACGGTCCCGCGCCCCGGTTCCTCGCGCTGTTCGGCAGCGTCGCCGGGGTGTACGGCAACCGCGGCCAGTGCGACTACGCCGCGGCCAACGACGCCCTCGACGGCCTCGCGCACACCTGGGCCGCGTCCTTCCCGGGCCGGGTGCTGTCCGTCGACTGGGGTCCCTGGGCGGCGGAGGCGGGCGGGATGGTCACGCCCGAGCTGGAGCGTGCGTACGTCCGGCGCGGGATCCCGCTCATCGCGCCGGACGCGGGTGCCGCCGCGTTCCTCGACGAACTGGCGTACGGGAGCGACGTCCAGGTGGTCCTGATGGCGCAGGAGGTTCGGGGCGATGCGTGACGGAGAGCGGAGCGGCCCCCGCCCGGCCGATGCGGCGATCGTCGGGATGGGCGCGGTGTTCCCGGGGGCCGGCGATCTGGCCGCGTACCGGCGCAACCTGCTCGCCGGTACGGACTGCATCGGCGAGGTCCCGCCGGGGCGCTGGGACCCCGAGGTGTACTACGACCCGCAGAGCGCCACCGGACCCGTGGCGGGCGACCGGTTCTACTGCCGGCGCGGCGGTTTCGTCGACGGTCTCGCCGCCTTCGACCCGACCCGGTTCGGGATCATGCCGACGGCCGTGGAGGGAGCCGAGCCGGATCAGATGCTGGCCCTCCACGCGACGGCCGAGGCGATCGCCGACGCGGGCGGCGAGGCCCGGCTGCCCGCCGACCGGTCGCGGATCGGGGTGGTGCTGGGGCGCGGCGGGTTCATGGGGGTGGCCACCGCGCGGCTCGACCAACGGGTGCGTACCGCACACCAGTTGGCGCAGACCCTGCGGGAGCTGGCGCCGGAGCTGGGTGAGGGGCGGGTCGCTGCGGTGCGCTCCGCGTTCCAGGAGGCGCTGGGGCCGGAGCGGCCGGACGCGTCGATCGGGCTGGTGCCGAGCTTCACCGCCGCCCGGACCGCGAACCGGCTGGACTTCCGCGGCCCGGCCTACACCCTGGACGCGGCCTGCGCCTCCTCCCTGCTGGCGGTGGACCAGGCGGTGGGGCTGCTGGCAGCCGGGCGCTGCGACGCGGTGGTCGCGGGGGCGGTCCACCACTGCCACATCGCGACGCTGTGGAGCGTGTTCACCCAGCTCCGGGCGCTCAGCCCGAGCGAGCGGATCCGGCCCTTCGACCGCCGGGCCGACGGAACCCTGCTGTCCGAGGGCACCGGGGTCGTGCTGCTGAAGCGGCTGGCGGACGCGGAACGCGACGGCGACCGCGTGTACGCGGTGATCCGCGGCACGGGCGTGGCCGGGGACGGCCGTGCCGCGAGCCTCATGAGCCCGCTGGTGGCGGGCCAGGTGCAGGCCCTGGAGCGGGCCTGGCGGGAGGCCGGCCTGGATCCCCGGGCGCCGGGCGCGCTGGGGCTGCTGGAGGCGCACGGGACGGGTACCCCGGTCGGTGACGCCGCCGAACTGGACACCCTGGCGCGGGTCTTCGGTCCGCCCGAGCCCGGGGGAGGAGGCGGGATCGGCTTCGGCTCGGTGAAGTCGATGCTCGGACACACCATGCAGGCCTCGGGCATGGCCGGGCTGATCAAGGCCGCGCTCGCCGTGTACGAGGGGGTGCTGCCGCCGACACTGCACATCGAGGAGCCGCACCCGGACCTGGCCCGGACCCGGATGCGGCCGGTGGGCGCGGCCGAGCCGTGGGAGCGCGGGCCGGGGCCGCGCCGGGCCGGAGTCAACGCGTTCGGCTTCGGCGGGATCAACGCCCATGTGGTGCTGGAGGAGGCCCCGACGGCCTCGCGCCCGGCCCCCGCCCCGCGCCAGGCCCCCGCCCCGGCTCCGGCTCCCGCCCCGGCTGCCGCTCCGGTCTCCGGCCCCGGCCGGGTGGCGCCGGGGCGTCGTTTCCTGCCGCTGGGGGACCCGGCCGCGCCGGTCGGTCCGGCCGCGGGGGCCGACGTACTCCTGATCGGTGCGGACACTCCGGCGCAGCTCTCGGCCCGGCTGGCGGCGGCCGCCCCGGTGTCCGGCGGTGACGGGCCCGTCCGGCTCGCGGTGGTCGGGCCCACGCCCCAGCGGCTCGCGCTGGCCGCCAAGGTGGTGGCGCGCGGCCGGCCGTGGCGGGGGCGCGGGGACGTGTGGTTCACCCCGCAGCCGCTGGGCGGGCGCGTGGCCTTCCTCTTTCCCGGCCTGGAGCCGGAGTTCGCGCCCGTGGTGGACGACGTGGCCGCGCGGCTCGCGCTCGCGGCGCCCCGGCTCACCCGCGGCGCCTCGCTCGTGGAGCGGGCCCTCGACGCGATCGCGACGGGCCGCTTCTTCGCCCGCGTCCTGCCCGAACTGGGCATCGGGGCCGATGTGCTGGCGGGTCACAGCCTGGGCGAGTGGGCGGCGATGGTGGCCGCCGGCATGTACCCGCGGGAGGCGGCCGACACCTTCCTCGACTCACTGCGGCCGGGTGATCTCCGGGTCCCGGATCTCGTCTACGCGGCCCTGGGCTGCGGCGCGGCGCGGGCGCGGGCCGCGCTCCACGATCTGGACCGGGTGGTGGTCAGCCACGACAACTGTCCGCACCAGTCGGTGATATGCGGGAATCCTGCGCACGTGGCCGCCGCCGTGGCGCGGTTGCGCGGTGACGGTGTGCTGGGCCAGGAGCTGCCGTTCCGTTCGGGTTTCCACACCCCGATGTGGGAGCCGTATCTGGGGCAGGTGCGCGCCGCCTTCGACCGGCTGCCGCTGCGGCCCGCAGGGCTCCCGGTGTGGTCGGCCACCACGTGCGCGCCGTTCCCGTCGGGACCGCGGGAGGTACGCGACCTGGTCGTACGGCATCTGCTGGAGCCGGTCCGCTTCCGCGAGCTGACGCTGCGGCTGTACGAGGACGAGGGCGTGCGCGCCTTCGTCACGCTCGGCCCGGGAAGCCTGCCGGGCTTCGTCGAGGACACCCTGCGCGAGCGCCCCCACCTCTCGGTCTCCACGTCCTCGCCGCGCCTGCCGGGCCTGGCGGCCCTCCGCCGCACCTGCGCCGCACTCTGGGCCGAGGGGCACGCGCCCCGGTGGGAGCGGCTGGCCGAGGTGGCGGCCGTCGCGGCCCCGGTGCGCTCCCCCGGGCGCGGAATGCCGCTGGACCTCGGGTCCCCGCTGGTCCGCCTCGGCGAGCCGGCCCGGGCCGCACTCGCCGGCCTCCTGGGGACGGCGACGGCGACGGCACCGGACCCGGAACCGGAACCGGCACACCCGGCACCGCCCGGACCCGCGGGCGGCCGGCCCGTGCTGCTGTCCGCCCTGGACGCGGTCCTGGCCGACGCCGGCGCGGCCGCCCGGGCCGTCACCGAGGCCTGGTCGAGGGCAGCACCGGAGGCACCGGCCCCGGCTCCGACCCCGGCGGCCTCGACTCCAACTCCGGCCCCGGCAGCGGGGGATCACACCCTGCGGCTGTCCCTGGCCGCGCTCCCCTGCGTACGGGACCACTGCGTGTACCTCCAGCCCGACGACTGGCCGGAGGACTCCGACCGGTTCCCCGTCGTGCCCATGACCACCATGCTGGAACTGGCGGCCGACGCCGCCCGACGGCACGCCCCGCCCGGACTCGCCGTCATCGGCTACGAGGACGTACGGGCCCTGCGGTGGCTCGCGGTCGAACCGGCCGTCGACGTCGAGGTCACCGTCCGCGGCGACGGGCCCGGCCGGATGCGGGTCGGCCTCGGGGAGTACGCCTCGGTGGTCGTGCTGCTCGGCGAGCGGTACGGGGACCCGCCCGCGCCCGACGGCACGCCGCTGCGCGACCCCGGTCCCGCCCCGGTCAGCGCCGCCGCCCTGTACCGGGACCGGTGGATGTTCCACGGCCCCCGCTTCGCCGGGGTCCACGAGGTGCGCTCCGTCGGCTCGGACGGCATCCACGGGGTCCTGCGGGCCCTGCCCGACCCGGGCGCGCTGCTCGACGCCGCCGGGCAGCTCTTCGGTCACTGGATGCAGCTGCGCCTCCCGGTGGACCGGCTGGTGTTCCCGGCCACCGTGGACCGCATCCGGTTCTACGGCCCGCCGCCGGCCCCGCACGGGCTGATCGCCGCCACCGCCCGGATCCGGGCGGTGCAGGACGTCACCGTGCGCGGCGACATCGAGCTGCGCGGGCCGGGCGGCGCGGTGTGGGCCCGGATCGAGGGGTGGACGTACCGCCGGTTCGGCGCCGACGAGCGGGTCTGGCCGATGAAGTTCACCCCGGAGGTGTGCGGGATCGGCGAGCCCCGGCCCGAGGGCTGGTGCCTGGCCCGGCGACGCTGGAACGATCCCGCCTCGCAGGAGCTGGTGATGCGCCGCTACCTCGGCGCCGCCGAGCGGGCGGCCTACGAGCGGCTCGCGCCGCGCACCCGGGCGCCCTGGCTGCTGGGCCGGATCGCCGCCAAGGACGCGCTGCGGCAGCTGCTGTGGGACGGCGGGGCCGGGCCGGTGTTCCCCGCGGAGGTGCCGATCGGCAACGACCCGGCCGGCCGGCCGCTGGCCGAGTCCCGGCGGACCCGTGGTTTCCGGCTGTCGATCGCCCACAAGGAGCGCGTCGCGGTCGCCCTCGCCCACCCGTCCCGGCCGGTCGGGATCGATGTGGAGCAGGTGACCGCGGACCCGGACGCGCTGATCCGGATCGCCCTCGGGCCGGCCGAACTCCGCCTCGCGGAACGGCTGGCGGCCGAGGGGGGTAGCGGCCTGCCCGCCGCGCTGACCGCCCTCTGGTGTGCCAAGGAGGCCGCCGCCAAGGCGGCCGGGGGCGGGCTGGGCGGCCGGCCGCGGGACTGGCGCGTGGCCGGGGACCCGGATTCCGGCGCGCTGCTCGTGACCTCCCCCGCGGGGGACCCGTACCCGGTCCGCACCACACCGCTCACCGACACCGTGCCCGACCACGTCGTCGCCTGGACCGCTCACCTCGCGGCGCCCCGCCCCGTACCCGTCCCCCTTCCCCTCACGGAGGCCCGTCATGGCAATTGACATCCTCGCCGAGATCACCGGCATGCTCGTGGAGATCGTCGGCGACGAGTACCTGCTCGCGGAGGAGGTCACGATGAAGACGACCTTCAACGAGGATCTCGCCCTGGAGAGCATCGAGTTCGTCGCCCTCGCCGAGCTGCTCCACCATCGCTACGGCGCCGGCGTGGACCTGATGGGCTTCCTCGCCGAGAAGGACATGGACGCCATCCTGGCCATGTCGGTCGGGGAGCTCGTCACCCACATCGGCCGGATCACCCACACTTCCCTGGCGCGGGCCGCGGCGGGGTCCTCCCCCGCTTCGGCCGGCTGAGCCGGTCATGGCCTTCGTCCGCGCGGGCTCCCTGCGCTTCCACGTCCAGCGGCTCCCGGCCACCGCCGGCGCCGCCGCCCCCGACCGGCCCGTCGTGGTGTTCCTGCACGGGCTGGTCGTCGACAACCTCTCCTCCTTCTACTGCCCGCTGGCCCTGCCCGTGGCCCGGTCCGGTCACGAGGTGGTCCTCTACGACCTGCGCGGCCACGGCCGTACCGAGCGTCCGGGGTCCGGCTATGACAGCCGCACCGCCGTACGGGACCTCTTCGCCCTGCTCGGCGCGCTCGGTCTCGGGCGGCGCCCGGTCCACCTGGTCGGCAACAGCTACGGCGGGACCCTCGCCCTGCACGCCGCCCTGGCCCGGCCCGACCTGGTCACCGGGCTCACCCTCCTCGAACCGCCGCTCGGAGGCGCCTGGGTGGAGAACATGGTGGACACCCTGTCGGCCGCCGCGCTGAGCCTGGAGGACAGCGCGGTCCCCACCGAGCTGCTCACCCTGCGGCTGCGCAAGGCGGCCCATCTGACGGCCATCGCCGACGCCCTCCTCAACCGCACCACGCTCATCGACGACATCGCGGCGAGCCGCGTCTTCGCTCCGGCGGACTACGCCCGGCTGCGCTGCCCGGTGCTGGTCGTCTGCGGCGAGCACTCCGAACTGCTGGCGGGCGGGCGGGACGTGGCGAGGCACGCCCCGCACGGTGCGCTGCGGGTCCTGCCGGATCTGGGGCACGACGTCCTGAAGGAGAGCAGCGGGGTCCTGCGGGAGGCCGTGCTCGCCCACCTCGACGCCACGGCCGGTACGGCGACGGCGGCGCGGTGGCCGCGGAGGGGAGCGCTGGTCCCGTGAGGGTGCTGTTCACCGTGCCGCCGCTGGCGGGGCACGTCAATCCGACCGTGGCCGTCGGGGCCGAACTGGCCGCCCGGGGGCACGAGATCGCCTGGACGGGTCCGGCCTCGGCGCTGGCCCGGCTGCTGCCCGCGCAGGCCCGGATCCTGCCCGCCGGGGAGGAGCTGGGCTCCGGCGGGTACGCGGCGCTGCACGAGAGCTGGCGCGATCTGCGCGGGGTCGGCGCGCTGCGGTTCCTGTGGGAGGAGGCGCTGGTGCCGCTGGCCCGGGCGATGGTGCCCGGGGTGGCCCGGGCCGTCCGTGCCTTCGGGCCGGATGTGATGGTCGCCGACCAGCAGGCCCTGGCCGGGCCGCTGGTCGCCCGGCGGCTCGGTGTCCCGTGGGTGACGTCGGCCAGTACCTCGGCCGAGCTGACCGGGCCCTTCGCGGACTTCCCGAAGGTCGGGGAGTGGGTGGCCGGGCAGATCTCGGGCCTGCTCGCGGAGTTCGGCGCGGGGCGGGACCAGGTGCGGGATCCGGGGAGCGGGGCGGGCTGGGACCCGCGGTTCTCGGAGCGGCTGGTGCTGGTCTTCTCCACTCCCGAACTCGTCGGCGCGGCTGCGGACTTCCCGCCCCACTACGCCTTCGTGGGACCTGCCTTCGGGGCCCGTCCGGCGGCGCCCGGATTCCCCTGGCAGCGGCTGGACCCGGCGCGGCGGCGGGTGCTGGTGTCCCTGGGCACCCTCAACCAGGCGGCCGGGGCCCGGTTCTACGGCGCGGTGCTGGGCGCCGCCGAGCGGCTCGCCGAGCAGGTCCAGTTCGTCCTGGCGGCGCCCGCCGCCCTGATCGGGGCCGTACCGGACCACGTCCTGCTCCAGGAGAGCGTCCCGCAACTGGAGCTGCTGCCGCACCTGGACGCGGTGGTCTGCCACGCGGGCCACAACACCGTCTGCGAGGCCCTCGCGCACGGGCTGCCGCTGGTCGTCGCCCCGATCCGGGACGACCAGCCGATCGTGGCCCGGCAGGTGGCCCTGGCCGGGGCCGGTGTCCGGGTGCGGTTCGGGCGGACCCGGGCCGAGGAACTGCGTGACGCGCTCACCGCCGTGCTGGACGACCCCGGCCCCCGCCGGGCCGCCCGGCGGATCCAGGCCTCATTCGCCGCGGCGGGCGGAGCCGCCGCCGCGGCCGACCGGTTGGAGAAACTGCCATGACGCCTCCCCCGCTCTCCCGGGTCCCCTGGACCTCCGTCCTGTTACTGGCCGCCCTCGGCGCGGGCACCGTACGCGCCAGGCGCCGGCTGCGGGCGATCCCGGTGCTGCCGCAGATCCCGCCCCCGGCGGCCGGGGTGCCGCGCGCCGCCGGATGGCGGCTGCTCACGGCCCGCGGGGTCGAGCCGGACGCGGCCACCCTCCTCGCCGCGTGCGCGTACGCCGAAGGGGAGGGCCTGCGGGTGCTGGACCTGCTGCCCGCGGACCTGCCGGCCGAGCGGGCGCTGGGGCTGCTGCGCCTGGTCGACCCGGCCCGGTACCGGCAGGACCGGCTCGCCGCGGGCCGCGGGGCCGGGTTCGCCGTGCTCGCCACCGAGGAGGTGCTGGCCCGGGCCGGGGTGGATCCGGGCGAGCGGCGCCCGGATCCGGCGGAACTCCTGGCACTGACGCGCCGGTTGAAGGAGTACGCCGCCGATGCCACGGGGCTGGCGATCGCCCCCGGCCTCCGCTGTGGCGGGGTCGGGGAGCCCGGGGGGCCGGCGCGGGCCGCCGAGCTGCGGGCCCAGGGGCTGCCGCCGGGGGCGCTGGCCGCCGCGCAGCTCGGCGGGCTGGCGCTGCTGGCGGGGGTCGCCGTGCGCCAGGGCCGGTGGGGCGCCGCGGCGGCCGGGCTGTACTGGCTCCAGCCGTCCCTGGTCCTCGGCGGTCTGCGCTCCCCGCTGCGGCCGGCCGGCCTGGGCCGGGCCACGGCGGCCCGGCCGGCGCGCTCCCTCGCCGCGGGCCTGCGTACGGCCGCGGCGGCCGGCCGGGACACGCCGTCGGACGGCGCGGTGGACGCCGCGCGGGCCGCCGCGTACCGGGAGGACCTGGCGGCGGGCACCGACCGGTTCCTCGAACCGCGCCGGGCGGACTGCCCGTGGTGCGGCTCCGACCGGCTCACCGTCCGGGTCCGGGTGCCCGACCTGCTCCAGGGCAAGCCGGGCCGGTTCACGCTGGAGCGGTGCGGGGAGTGCCGGCACGTCTTCCAGAATCCCCGGCTGAGCCTGGAGGGGCTGGAGTTCTACTACCGGGACTTCTACGACGGGCGTGGCGGCGAGGGCACGGGCGTCGTCTTCGGCACTCAGGGCGCCGCCTACCGGGGGCGCGCCGAGATGCTCCTCCCGCACGCCGACCCGGCGTCCTGGCTCGATGTCGGCACCGGGCACGGCCACTTCTGCAACGCGGCGCGCGAGGTGTGGCCGCGGACCCGGTTCGACGGGCTCGACATGGGCGACGGGGTGCGCGAGGCGGAGCGGCGCGGCTGGGTGGAGAGCGGATACCTGGGCCAGTTCCCGGAGTTCGCCTCGAAGCTGGCGGGCCAGTACGAGGTGGTCAGCATGTACCACTACCTGGAGCACACCCGGGAGCCGCTCGCCGAGCTGGACGCGGCGGCCGCCGTCCTCGCCCCCGGCGGGTTCCTGGCCATCGAGCTGCCCGATCCGGAGTCGCGGATGGCCCGCTTCATCGGGCCGCTGTGGCTGCCCTGGTTCCAGCCCCAGCACCAGCACCTGATGCCCGCCGCCAATCTGCGCGAGGCGCTGGCCGACCGGGGGTTCACGGTGGTCGCGGAGGAGCACGGACCGGCCCACCAGGGCAACGACTTCTTCGGCGCGGTGGCCCTCGCGGCGACGCGGCTGTCCCCGGATCCGGACCGGCCGTGGGGCCCGGGGCCCACGCCGCGCGCCCGGCTGCTCGCCCACGCCGTACGGGTGGTGGCGCTGCCGTGCTTCGCCGCCGCGGTGGCGCTCGACACGGTCCGCTCGGCGGCGGCCCGGCGCACGGACGGCGGGAACGCCTACCGGATGCTGGCCCGCAAGGACGTGCCGTGACGGGCGCGGAACCCGCCGCCCCCGTCACCGCCGACCGCGCCGGAGGCGACCTGGCCCGGCGGGCGACGGCCGATCCGCTGTTCCGGCTGGTCGCCTACGCCCTGGAGGCCGCGCACGGGCGGCAGCCGGCCGCCGTGTGGAGCGCCCCGTACGCCTTCCACCTGGGCTCCCCCGGGCTGGTCGCGGCGGCCGGCTGGCCCACGGCGGCGGCCGCGGCCCCGCGCACCGACGGCCTGGTACGGCTCAGCTCCCTGGGCCATCCCGCGGACGGCTGCGATCTGCCGCTGGCCCTGTCCGGGCCCCCGCCCGAGGCCCCCGCCTGGGCGGCCCGGCCGTACGCGGTGCTGCGGGCGCTGGCCCGGGCCGGGTACGGCGCCGGCGGGACCGACCTGCACGTCCAGGGCTCGCTCACGGGGGCCGCCGGGCTGGCCACGGCGGAGCCCGCGGAGTGCGCGGTGGCGCTGGCGGTGGCCGACGTGCACACGGGGGCGGGTGAGCCGCCGGACCGCGAGCGGCTGGCCCGGCTGCTGGCCGCCGCGCTGCCGGACGGGGACGACGGACTGCGCCGGGCGGTGCTGTTCGCCCGGTCCGGCAGGGCCCTGCTGCTGAGCCCGGAGCCCCGGCGGTGCCGGCGCTACGTCGCCTTCGACCCCGCGGCGTCGGGAGCGCGGCTGGTGCTGGTCGCCGTACGCGGGGAGGCCGCGGACCGGCCGCGGGAGCTGGCGCGGGCCGTGGCCTGCGCCCGCCGGGCCGGTGCGCTGAGCGCCTGGCCGCCCGGGCGGGGGCGGGAGCCGGAACGGAGCGCGCTGGTGCTGCTGCCCCAGGCGCGGCTGGCGGCGGTGCGGGCCGCGGTGGCGGAGGACTTCCGCGACCGGGGGCGGCCCGTACCGCGGTTCCTGAACATCGCCGTGGCCGGTGCGGCCCGGCGCGAGGAATGACCACGCCCCGGGGCCTGACCCGGGCGACACCGAGGAGGAGAACACCCATGCCCACCCTTCGACCCTCACCGGGGGCGCGCGCGAGACGCGGGGCCCCCTGGCCGGCGCTGGTGGCCGGGATCGGCGCGCTCGGCCTGCTGGGCGCCTTCACCGTGGCCAACTCCCAGGCCGCCGTGCCCGGTTCCGCCGCCGCGCCGACCGCGGCCGCCGCGCTGCCGGCGTACGACCACGTCGTGGTCGTCGTGTACGAGAACAAGCAGTACGGAGAGATCATCGGCAGCGCGAACGCCCCGTACATCAACCAGCTGGCGAACGGCGGCGCGAGCCTGACCGGGATGAAGGCGCTGACCCACCCCAGCCAGCCGAACTACTTCAACCTCTTCTCCGGCGCCACGCAGGGCATCACCGGCGACGGCTGCTACACCCCGCAGTCGATGACGGCGCCGAACCTCGGCCAGGAGCTGATCGCGGCCGGGAAGAGCTTCGCGACGTACAACGAGGACCTTCCGGCCGAGGGGTCCACGGCGTGCACGAACGGCCAGTACGCGCAGAAGCACAACCCGTGGTTCGCCTTCAAGAACGTGCCGTTGAACACGGGCAAGACCTGGACGCAGTTCCCCCAGAACAACTTCGCGGCGCTGCCGGACCTCTCTTTCGTGGTCCCCAACCAGTGCAACGACATGCACTCGTGCTCGGTGGGCACGGGTGACACCTGGACCCGCAACAACCTCGACGCCTACGCGCAGTGGGCGAAGGCCAACAACAGCCTGCTGGTGCTGACCTGGGACGAGGACAACTACCTGGGGTCGAACCAGATCGCCACCGTCTTCACGGGCGCGAAGGTCAAGCCCGGCACGTACGCCACGGCCTTCAACCACCACCATCTGCTGCGGACCTTCGAGGACCTCTCCGGCACGGCGACGCACGCGGGCAACGCGGCCAACGTCCAGCCGATCACCGAGGTGTTCGACACCTCGACGGAGCCGACACCGACACCGACGCCCACTCCGACGCCCACCCCGACGCCCACCCCGACTCCGACGCCCACGCCGACCGCGGGCGGTCTGCACCTGGCCAACCCCGGTCCGCAGACCTGCAAGTTCAACCAGTCCTGCACCGTCCAGCTCAGCGCCACCGGCGGCAGACCTCCGGTCCGGTACGCGGCCACCGGCCTGCCCTGGGGTCTGAGCGTCGACGCCGGCTCCGGCCGGATCAGCGGAAAACCGTGGGGCAGCGGCACGGTCCAGATCACCGCGACCGCCACCGACTCCACGGGCACCACCGTCACCGCCGCGTTCCCGCTCACCGTCAACTGGTTCTAGACCGGCCCTGGAGGCTTCCGTGTACCTGTCGACCAGCCGCGCCTCGGACATCGCCGGGGACACCCCGGCCCCGAGGGGCCCCTTGCGGGCCGTCCCCGGCACGGTGTTCGCCCTCGGGCTGGTCAGCCTGGTCACGGACGTCTCCGCGGAGATGGTCACGGCCGTCCTGCCGTTGTACCTGATGGCCGGACTCGGCATGTCCCCGCTCGCGTTCGGCGCCCTGGACGGTCTGCACCAGGGCGCCACCGCGGTGCTCCGCCTCGGGGGCGGGCGGATCGCCGACCGCACCCGGCGCCACAAGCTCGTCGCGGGCACCGGCTACGCGCTCTCCGCCGCCTGCAAGGCGGCCCTGCTCGCCGTCGCCACCCCCTGGTCGGTGGCGGCGGTGCTCGCCGCCGACCGGACCGGCAAGGGCCTGCGCACCGCCCCCCGCGACGCGCTGATCTCGCTGTCCGTCCCGCCCGGCGAGCAGGGCCGGGCCTTCGGGGTGCACCGCGCACTGGACACGGCGGGCGCCCTGCTGGGGCCGCTGGCCGCGTTCGGGGTGCTGTGGGTGGCGGTGGACGGGTACGAGGCCGTCTTCACCGTGAGCTGCTGCGTCGCCGTCCTGGGTGTGGTCCTGCTCGCGCTGTTCGTCCGGGAGGCCCCGGCGCCCGCCGTGGTCCGTGTCCGTGCGGCGCAGCCGCCCGTACGCACCCTGCTGCGCCTGCCCGGCCTGCGGGGCCTGTGTCTGACGGCCGCCGTGCTCGGCCTGTTCACCGTCGGCGACGCCTTCCTCTATCTGCTGCTCCAGCGCCGGCTCGGCCTGTCGGCCGCGTACTTTCCGCTGCTGCCCGTCGGAACGGCGGCCGTGTTCCTGCTGGCCGCGCTGCCCGTGGGCCGGCTCGCCGACCGGCTGGGCCGGCGGCGGGTCTTCCTCGTCGGGCACGCGCTGCTGCTCGGCGCCTGCCTGCTGCTCCTGGCGCCGGTACCGGCCGGGGCGCCGCTGGTCGCCGGTGTGCTCGCGGCGCTCGGCCTGTTCTACGCGGCCACCGACGGGGTGCTGATGGCCGCCGCGGGGCCGCTGCTGCCCGCCGGGCTGCGCACGACCGGGCTGGCGGTGCTCCAGACGGCCCAGGCGCTGGCCCGGTTCGCGGGTTCCCTGCTGTTCGGTTCGGCCTGGACCCTGTGGGGGCCGAGCGCGGCGCTGGGGCTGGCGGCGACGGGGCTGCTGCTGTCGCTGGTGGCGGTCGCCGTGTTCGGCGGGACCCGGGCGGACCGGCCGTCGTAGGGTCGGGGCATGCCGGAAACACAGCGAACTCTCGAAGGCAGGGTGGCCCTCGTGGCCGGGGCGACGCGCGGCGCGGGCCGGGGCATCGCCGTCCAGTTGGGCGCGCAGGGGGCGACCGTGTACGTGTCGGGGCGCAGCACCCGGGGAAGGCGTTCGGAGTACGACCGGCCCGAGACGATCGAGGAGACGGCCGAGCTGGTGACGGCGGCGGGCGGCCGGGGCGTCCCGGTGGTCGCCGACCATCTGGTGGCGGCCGAGGTCGAGGCGCTGGTGGAGCGGATCGACGGGGAACAGGGCCGGCTGGACGTCCTGGTCAATGACATCTGGGGCGGGGAGCTGCTCTTCGAGTGGGAGAGCACCGTCTGGGAGCACGACCTGGACAAGGGGCTGCGGCTGCTGCGGCTGGCGGTGGAGACCCACGCCGTCACCAGCCATTTCGCGGTGCCGTTGCTGCTGCGCGAGCCGGGCGGGCTGGTGGTGGAGATGACGGACGGAACCGCCGAGTACAACGCGGCCAACTACCGCGTGTCGTTCTTCTACGACATCGCCAAGTCCTCGGTGTTGCGGATGGCGTTCGCGCTGGGGCACGAGCTGGGGCCGCGCGGGGCGACGGCGGCGGCGCTGACCCCGGGCTGGCTGCGGTCGGAGATGATGCTGGACCACTTCGGTGTGACGGAGGCGAACTGGCGGGACGCCCTCACGAAGGTCCCGCACTTCGGTATCTCCGAGACCCCGTCGTACGTGGGCCGGGCGGTCGCGGCGCTCGCCGCGGACCCGGAGGTGGCCCGCTGGAACGGCGCGTCGCTCTCCAGCGGGCAGCTCGCGCAGGTCTACGGCTTCACGGACCTGGACGGCAGCCGGCCGGACTGCTGGCGCTACATGGTCGAGGTCCAGGACCCCGACCTTCCCGCGGACACCACGGGCTACCGCTGAGCGGTCCGGGTGAACGGCAGGTCGGCCGGAGCGGTTTCGGCCCGGGGTCCGGCGGCCCGCAGCACGACGTCCAGCACCCGCTCCGGGTCGCAGGCGTAACCTCCGCTGGACCAGGCCGGGTTGGCCTCGACGGCCGCCCATCCCCCGTCGGCCAGCGGGCCGATGTCCACCACCGCGGCCGACGGCAGTGAGCCCTCGGCCGCCGCCAGGAGGTCGGCGGCGAAGGCGCGGGCCTCCGCCGCGCCGGGGTCCAGATCGAGCGGCAGCGGGTCGAGCCGGGGCCCCACCGCGTAGCGGCTGCCGTCGTGCACGGCACCGTCCAGGACGAACAGCCGGTACTCGCGGTCGAACCGGACGATGTCGCTGACCAGCACCGGCAGGTCGTCGTCGAAGGCGTCCGGGCCGGGCAGCCGCGAGCCGTCCGGGTAGATCCGGGCCGGGAAGAACTTGTCGGTCGGCGGTTTGACGAAGGCCGGTCGGCGCAGCCGCCGGGCCTCGGCCAGGGTGACCGCCTCGACCCGGCGGCCGGTCAGCGCGAGCGGCAGACGCGCGAGCCAGTCGGCGGGTGGTTCCAGCGCGGCGACGTCCAGTTCGCGGGCCACCGTGTCGGCCAGCAGCGGTCCTCCGTAGAGGTGGGTGCGTCCGGCGCCCTGCGCGCCGTCGGGCGCGCTCCAGCCCTCCGCGGTCACCGCGCGCAGCCCGCGTCCCGCGGCCGCCTCCGAGAGGCGGCGCCGTGTGTCGGAGGCGCGGGGGGCGAGGAGCAGAACGCGGTCTTGGGTCATGCGGCCCATCCTGCCCCGGTCAGGGACGTGCCGGACAGCGGATTACCGGGCCCGGCGGGCCGCTCGGGGCGGGCCGCGGGGGGGGGGGGGGGCCGCGGGGGGGCGGGCGCGCTGACCACCCGTCATCTGTACGCCGTACGGCGGCCCGTGGCGGGGCGGGCGCCGTGCGCGGCCGCCGCACCGGCCGTACGCAGGCCGCGTACGGTGTTCGCACGGTGCGTTAGGCTGGCGCCATGTCAGCAGACGCGCGTCAGCACCGTCCCACCGCCCCGTCGCCCGCGCTCAGCCGTGCGCAGATCGTCGCGGCGGCCGTGCGACTGCTCGACGCCGAGGGCATCGAGGCGCTGAGCATGCGCCGGCTCGGCACCGGGATGGGCGCCGCCGCCACCTCGCTGTACCGGCACGTGACCGGCAAGGACGAGCTGATCCAGCTGGTCGTGGACGAGGTCTGCGGCGAGCTGGAGGTGCCCGGCGGGGCGACCGCGGCCGAGTGGCGCGACGCCGTCTCCCGCGGCGGCCACAGTCTGCGCGCGATGGCCCTGCGCCACCCCTGGGTGGCCTCGGTGCTCGGCCGGGTGGGGCCGGCCCACCTCGGCCCGAACCTGATGGGCATGTCGGAGCGGATGCTGGGGCTCTTCCGGACCGCCGGCTTCCCCGCGGGCGAGGCGGACCTCGCGATGCAGGCGGTCGTCTCCTACGTGGTCGGCGCCACGACCGCCGAGGCCGCCCACCTCTCCCGGCTCGCGCGCAGCGGGCAGAGCGAGCAGGAGTGGCTGGAGGGCTTGCGCCCGGGCGCCCGGCGGGCCCTCGCCGGACACCCGTCGCCGGCCGGGGAGCACGCGGCGAAGGACGGCCGCCACCCGCGCGAGCGGCGCGAGGCGAACTTCGACTACGGACTCCAGCGGATCCTGGACGGCCTGGAGACGCGGCTCAGCCTCGGCTGAGGTCCTCCGGGGGCGGCGGCAGGCGCAGTTCGCGGTCCTCCCCGAGCGGGGCGAAGAAGCACTCCACGTCCGCGCCGGTCACCTCGGCCAGGGTCGCCGGGGACCAGCGCGGGCTGCGGTCCTTGTCGACGACCTGCGCCCGGATGCCCTCCACCAGGTCGGGCGCGCCCAGCGCGTTGCACGAGACCCGGAACTCCTGGGCCAGCACCCGCTCCAGCGGGCCGAGCCCGGCGGCCCGGCGCAGCGCGGCGAGGGTGACCTTGAGGGCGGTCGGGGACTTGGCCAGGATCGTCCCGGCGGCCTCCTTGGCGGCGGGCTCCCCCTGTCCGAGCAGCCGTTCCACGATCTCCTCGACGGTGGCGGCCGCGTAGCAGCGGTCGATCCAGCCGCGCCGGTCGGCGAGTTCGCCGGGCCCGGGGGCGGCGGCGTACCGCGGGAGCACCTCGTGGGCGGGGGCCCCGGCGAGGGCGGCGGTCAGCTCCGGGAGCCGGTCGGCGGGTACGAAGTGGTCGGCGAGCCCGCACAGCAGCGCGTCGGCGGCGCCGACCGCCGTGCCGGTGAGGGCGAGGTGGGTGCCGAGTTCGCCGGGCGCGCGGCCGAGCAGGTAGGTGCCGCCGACGTCGGGGACGAAGCCGATGCCGGTCTCGGGCATGGCGACGCGGGAGCGTTCGGTGACGATCCGGACCGAGCCGTGGGCGGACACGCCGACGCCGCCGCCCATGGTGATGCCGTCCATGAGGGCGACGTACGGCTTGGGGTAGCGGGCGATGCGGGCGTTGAGCCGGTACTCGTCGCGCCAGAAGCCGGCGGAGGCGGTGTTCCCGGCCTTGGCGTCGTCGTGGATGGCGCGGATGTCCCCGCCCGCGCACAGCCCGCGCTCACCGGCGCCGCGGATCAGGACCTGGTGGACGGCGGGATCGTCCGCCCACGCGGCGAGTGCCTCGTCGATGCGGATCACCATGGGGTGGGTGAGTGCGTTGAGGGCCCTGGGGCGGTTGAGGGTGACCACCCCGGTCCGGCCGTCGGTGTGGAACAGCACGGTGTTCGCGTCTTCGGTCTGCGCGTCTTCGGTCTGCGCGTCTTCGGTCTTCACACCGGCCAGTATCACCGCGGCCCGCGCCGTTCCCGCCGCCGGGCGCTCCCGGGGCGTAGCGTGGTCGGCCATGCGGAAGATCGTGCTGATGGCAGGGGTGTCGCTCGACGGGTTCATCGAGGGACCGGACCGGGACATCGGCTGGCACCAGGTCGACGAAGAGCTGCACCAGCACATGAACGACGTGCTCCGGTCGATGGGCGGTTTCCTCAGCGGGCGCGTGACGCACGAGCTGATGGCGGACTACTGGCCGACCGCCGACGCCGATCCCGCGAACGCCGGTGCGGTGGCCGAGTTCGCCGAGATCTGGCGGTCCAAGCCCAAGTACGTGTACTCGCGCACCCTGCGGTCGGCCGAGTGGAACACCACGGTCGTACGGGACGTCGTGCCCGAGGAGGTCGCCGCGCTCAAGGCGGCCCCCGGCGGCGACCTGACACTGAGCGGGGCCGATCTCGCCGCCTCGTTCCTGCGCCAGGACCTCGTGGACGCGTTCCGGATCTACGTGCACCCGGTGCGGGTCGGGCGCGGCAGGCCGCTCTTCCCGATCCTCGACCACGATCCGGTGGTCCTGCGGCACACCGACACCCACACCTTCGGCAACGGCGTGGTCCTGCTGCGCTACGAGCGCACGTAGCGTCCCGGCGGCCGCCGGAGCCGACGGTCAGTCCCGGGGGCGGGCCCGGTGGGCCCGCCATGCCGCCAGGGCCTCGGCGCGCGCCCCGTCCGGGTGCTCGGCGTGCCAGGCACGCAGGAACCGGTTGAACTCGAACTGCGCGCCGACCTCCTGGGGTTCGGCCGCGCACGCACGGGTCGCGTGCCAGTGGGCGACGGCCTCGGCGAGGGTGTGGCCCGCGTGCGAGGCGATGTAGTCACGCATGAAGGCGTCGAAGTGGAAGCCGGTTCCGATCTCGCGGACGAAGTATGCGCGCAGCACCTGGCTGCAGTTCTGGCCCGGCGGGATCACGGTCGCCCCGGTGACGGGCGCGGTGAGCCGGCGCCCGGCCCGACGGGGTACGGGGGCCGCCGGGGCGGCGGGTGCGGGGAGTCCGTCGAGCGCGGCGGCGAGCCGTGCGGTGACGGCGACCTTGCCGCCGCCGGACGGGAGGCCCATCTCCCGCGCCAGAGCGTTCAGTTCGGCCAGGGTCCAGTACCAGCGCAGCAGCTCGGCCCCGGTCAGCGCGGGTGTCGGGGCGGGCCGGGATTCTCCCGTATTCGTACTCACGTTCCCATACTAGAGGTGGGTGAATCCTGGGGAAGCACCCGCGGGGCCGGGGAGATCGACAGGGCGGCCTTATAGGTTTGCACCATATGCCCCACATCGCCGGAGGAGACCTCATGACCGCCGAACCCCACCGCCTCACCCTCGGCGGGGACACCGCCCTCGTTCTCATCGACCTCCAGACCGGCATCCTCGACCGGCCCACCGCGAAGCCCGCCCCCGAGATCCTGGGGAAGGGGATCGCGCTCGCCGAGGCGTTCCGCGCCCACCGGCTGCCCGTGGTCCTGGTCAAGGTGGCGTGGTCCCCGGACGGCGGAGACCTGCCCACCGCGAACGTGGACCGGCCCGGCCCGGCCGCCGCCCCGCCCGCCGCCTTCTCCGAGATCCCGGCCGAGCTGGCCGCCCTCGGGGACGTGGTCGTCACCAAACGCCACTGGGGCGCCTTCACCGGTACCGAGCTCGACCTCCAGCTGCGCCGCCGCGGCATCCACCGCATCGTGCTGGCCGGCATCTCCAGCAGCGTCGGCGTCGAGTCCACCGCCCGTACGGCCTGGGAGCTCAGCTACGACCTGGTCTTCGCGGAGGACGCCACCGCCGACACTGACGCCGACTCCCACGCCCACACCTTCGGCAAGATCTTCCCGCGCATCGGGAAGGTCAGCACCACGGACGAGATCATCGCGGCCCTGGACTCCTGACCGGCTCCGGGGCGTGGGCGTTTCACCCGTAACCGAGCGGGCGCCCGCGGGTTAGCAGCGCGGAAGGCGAAGGAGTTCTCATGGCGCAGCGGCACACGACGTCCTTGACGCTGCGCCTGCGGTACCGGGTCGACAATCTGGTGGCGGGCGGAACGGGCGCGCTCATCGGCTGGTTCGCCCTGGCCTGCCTCGCCGTCGTGGTCCCGGCGAGCACAGTGCTCGTCTGGTCCGACCGGGCCGCCCCGGCGACCCTCTCCGGCCGGCTCGCCGCCGTATGGGTCAGCGTCGGGCAGACGCTCAAGCTCGGGGGCGCGATCGGTTCCCCGCTCTACGTACTGGCCTCCGTGGCACTCGCGCTGGTCGCCCTGCTGTTCGTGTCCACACTGGTCGGTCTGATCACCACCGGCATCAACGGGCGCATCATGCTGCTGCGGCGCGGCCACTCCACCGTGCTGGAATCCGGGCACACCGTCCTGCTGGGCTGGTCGGACCAGATCTTCCCGGTGGTCGGGGAGCTGGTGGCCGCGAACGCCAACCAGCGCAGGTCGGCCATCGCCGTGCTCGCCCCCAAGGACAAGGTGGAGATGGAGGAAGAGATCGCCACCTCCCTCGCCACCGGCGTCGACACCGGCCCGGGCCCGGGCCCGACGCGGATCATCTGCCGCAACGGCCGCACCACCGACCCCGCCGAGCTGGCCCGGGTGAGTCCGCGGACCGCGAAGGCCGTGCTCGTACTGCCCCCCGAGGGGGACACGGGTGACGCCCAGGTCGTGAAGACGCTGCTGGCCCTCGACGCGGCGGTCCCCGAGCCCGGCGGGGCGGTGGTGGTCGCCGCCGTGCGCGACACCCGCAACCACCTCACCGCCCGGCTGGCCGCCGGTCCCGGCGGGCACGTCCTGTGCGTGGACGACATCATCGCCCGGCTCCTCGTCCAGACCGCCCGCGAGCCCGGCCTGTCGCTCGTCTACCGGGAACTGCTCGACTTCGCGGGCGACGAGTTCTACACCGCCGAGGCCCAGGGCCTCGCCGGACGCACCTTCGGCGAGGCCCTGCCGGCGTTCACCACGTCCTCGGTGGTCGGCCTGCTGCACGCCGACGGCGGCGTCGCACTCAATCCGGACCCCGGTACGACCATCGGTGCGGACGACCGGATCATCCTCATCTCCGAGGACGACGACACGGCCGTCCCGGCGGACGCGTCCTTGTACGTCGACGAGGACGCGATCGTCACGGCCCGGCCCCGGACGCCCGAGGCCGAACGGCTGCTCCTCCTCGGCTGGAACCGCCGCGCACCGCTCGTCGTGGAGCAGCTCGACCAGTTCGTCAGCGCCGGGACCACACTGGACGTCGTATCGCTCGCCGACGGCGCCCGGCTGCCCACCCCGGGTGGCACGGCGGCGCGCGGCCGCCTCGAAGTGGCCTTCCACCACGGGGACATCACCGATCCCGAGCTGCTGGCCAAGCTGGACGTGCCCTCGTACGACAGCGTGATCGTCATCGGCGAGACGGGCCACGAGCCCCTCCCCCACGGCACGGCGCCGCCGTCCGCCCGCGGGATCGACCCCCGCCTCGCTCCGGAGACGGGGACGGAGACGGACGACCGGACGCTGGTCACCCTGCTGCACCTGCGGGCGATCGGGGAGGCGGCGGGGCGGGAGCTGTCGCTCACCACGGAGATGTCCGACGACGGAAACCGGCTGCTGGCGCCCGCCCGGGCGGGCGCCGACTTCATCGTCAGCGGCCGGCTGATCAGTCTCCTCATGACCCAGATCTCGGAGAGCCCCTATCTGGCGGCCGTCTTCGAGGAGTTGTTCAAGGCGGAGGGCAACGAACTCCACCTGAAGCCGGTCGCGGACTACGTGCGCACCGACCGCGAGGTGGCGTTCGCGACCCTCGTCGAGTCGGCGCGCCGGCGCCGCGAGTGCGCGGTCGGCTACCGGCTGCGCGCCGAGGCCGCCACGGGCCCCGCGTACGGCGTGCGGCTCAATCCGGACAAGGCGCGACGGATCCGCTTCGGCGAACACGACTGGCTGATCGTGCTCGCCGAGAGCTGAGCCGGAGGAGGCCTCCGCCGGCCGGTCAGAGCGTCGAGTGGACCTCCAGGGCGGTGCGTACCGCGGACTCCAGGGCTCCCTCGATCCACGCCGGCTTGATGGAGGTGTGGCACCCGGCGAAGTGGAGGCTGCCTTCGGCCTTGCGGACGTGGGGGAAGAGTTCGGTGTGCTGGCCGGGCAGCAGCACGGAGGCCTCGCCGTAGGCGTACGGGTCGCGCATCCAGGACTGCGTGCGCCCGACGCCGGTGTAGAACACCTCGATCCGCTGCCCGAACACCTCCTGCACCCCGGCGAGCGCGCGCGGGTAGCGCTCCTCGTCGTCCAGGGAGTCCCACTTCAGCGCGTCGTCCGACCAGCTGTAGGAGGCGAGCACGACCCCGCCCGCGCTGCCCTCCACGGGGTAGGAGGGCTGGAACATGAAGCGGTTGGGGTTGTCGGTGGCCGAGCCGCCGCCGATGACGTGGGCCGCCTCGGGCTGGTCGCGGGTGACCGCGCGGCAGGCCGCGTAGTGGGCCCGCTGCCCGCTGGAGATGCCCCGGTCGGAGACGGAGGAGTGCGCGCCCAGCAGGCTGCCGTCCGCCGGGGTCCGCCCGAGCTGGTACGTGCGGTACAGGCCGGGCCGGACCGCTTCCAGCTCGCGCTTCCAGTCGGCCTCGTCGAACTCCCACCAGCGGCGGCTGAACTCCAGCAGCACCTTGGTGGCCGCGTCGTAGTGCAGTTCGGTGATCGCGCGCCGCTTGCCGTACGAGAGCGCGGGCGCGACCGGGATGTGCCGCAGGCCGGAGAAGGGCACGGTGATGATCGCGGTGTCGCCGGTGAAGGTCTCGCGCCGCACGGGGCTGCCGCCGCGGCCCTCGGACACGGTCTCGATGCTGACCCCGTCCTTCCCGTGGGTGATCCGGGTGGCGCGGCGGTCGAGCCGGACGAGGTCGTCGACGCGGGCGTAGAGGGCGTCGGCCAGGGTGGCGGTGCCGCCGGGCAGTTCGAAGAAGGCGGTGTCCGGGCTGATCAGCGAGGCCCCGATGAAGCTGTGCACGAAGGCGAGGTGCAGGCGGGAGGTGAGGTTCTCGACGGTGCCGATCAGGTCGATCGTCCGCTCGTCGAGCTTCGCCTCCTCGGTCAGGTAGCGGTACATCGACATGTGGCCGTAGCGCTGGATGACGCGGGCCCAGCCCTCGACGAGCTGCTTGTCCTTCTTGCCCTCGATCTCCTTGCGCACGGGGGCGAAGGCGTTGCGGACGATCTGCGCGGCGGGCAGGGACTCGTAGGCCGCCGGGACGCCGAAGGACTTGTTGAGGGCCTGGGGGCTGCGCGCGTAGTCGGCGCGGCGGACGCGGATGCCGTTGACGAAGATCCACGTACGGTAGGCGGGGCGGCCGGAGCCGTCGACGTCGACGAGGTGGAAGCGCCTGCGCTTCAGGCCGAGGCTGTCGATCAGCCCGGTGACCAGGGGGTGGCTGTCGGGGATGCGCATCGCGCCGGCCTCGGCGTACTGCTTGGGGTCGGCGAAGGGCGCGGCGGACTTCTCGTGGCCGCCGGTGCGGAAGGTCTTGATCCGGCCGCCCACCCGGTTGCCGTTGGCCTCGATGACGGTGACCTGGTGTCCGGCCTCGCGCAGCAGGTGGGCGGCGGTGAGCCCGGCGGGCCCGGCGCCGACGATCAGTACCTTCTTGCGGGTACGGGAGCGGGGCAGGCCGTTCTTCAGCAGGATGTCGGAGTAGCGGGGCACCAGGGGTTCGTCGTCGTCGTCGCGTACGAGGACGGCCCGGGCGATGGTCAGGCAGGTCTCCCAGTCGGGTCCCCCGGTGCCGGACGGGGCGTGCGGGGTCCCGGCGGAGGCGGCGGCGACCGACAGGGCGCCGGCTCCCGCGACGGCGGCCGCGCCGGCGATGACGGTACGGCGGGAGGGACGGCGGCCGGCTGCCGGAGCGGCCTCACCGGTGGGGCCGGGCGTGGGGTCGGACGGGGGCACGGATTCGGTGATCATGGAGCAACTCTCCCGGCCCGCACGGACCTTGATCACCCAAAGGCGCCCAGGCGGGAAACAATCACCCGGACGTGCGGTTCGGGTCTCCCGGCGCTGACGAACGGGCATTCGTGCCGCGCCGGACGCGGCGGTTCGGCAGGCTGCGGCTGTTCAGCAGGCCGCGGCGGTTCAGCCGAGCCGGCGCACCCGCTGGCTGGTGAGTTCGTACCGGGCTCCGACGACGGCCAGTTCCCCGGCCGCGATCTTCGCGGCGAGCTCCGGTTCGGCGGCCAGCCGCGCCCGGACCAGCCGTACGTTCGCGCTGATCGCCGCGTCGATCCGCGCGGCCCCGCGGAGCGTGCGGTCGATCGCCGGGTGGATCTGGTCGACGAGGTACTGCATGTGGCCGGGCAGCGGGGGCCCGCCCCCGTCGGCCCGGACGGCCGCGGCGACCGCCCCGCACGACTGGTGACCCAGGACGACGACCAGCGGAATGCCCAGTTCCAGGACCCCGTAGGCGATGCTGCCGAGCACCGCCTCGTCCAGCACCTCGCCCGCCGACCGTACCGTCAGCAGGTCACCGAGGCCCTGGTCGAAGACCAGCTCCGGGGGGACGCGGGAGTCGACGCAACCGAGGACGACGGCGAAGGGGTGCTGGCCGCCGACCAGGGTCTGCCGTACGGTCCGCGTCTCGTCGGGGTGCCGCTCGTGCAGGGTGCGCCAGCGCGCGTTCCCCGTCTCCAGCGCACGCAGCGCGGACGCGGGGGTGGCGGGCCGGACCCGTCCCGGGCCCCCGGTGACGGGGGCGTCCGGGGCGCGGGGCAGGCCGGCCACCAGACCGGCCCCCAGGGCCACCGTGCCGGTCAGCACCACCCGGAGCAGCCGGCGCCGCCCGGAGCCGCCACTTTCAGCATGAATGCTCATACAAGGACAAACTAGGCACAATCGCTCCTGCAGCGTGGGTGCCGCTCTCGGGCGAGAACCCTCAGCGGGGCGTGAGCAGTCGTGCGAGCACCGTGCCCAGCTGCTCGCGCACCCCTTCGTCGGTGATGACCCCGTCCGCGCCGACCGTGCCCCGGTCCACCGGGACGCTCACGCAGGCCGGCTCCACGATGTCCGCGCCGGTGTAGCCCAGCACCGTCCGCAGAGTGGCCTCCGCGCCCCGGCCCCGGCCGGCGGCGGCCGCGTTGACCCAGGCCACCGGCTTGTCGCAGATCTCGGTGCCGCCGACCGTCCAGTCGAGCAGGTTCTTGAACGAGCCCGGCAGGGTGCCGGCGTACTCAGGGGTGCAGATCAGTACCGCCGCCGCCGCGCGGATCGCCGCGCGCAGCTCCGCCACGGGGGCCGGCAGCGGGTCGGTGTCGTCGTCGGGGTCGAAGTGCGGCAGGGCGGCCAGGCCCTCGTAGAGCACGGTGCGCACCCGCGCGGGCGCCACGGCCTGGACGGTGCGCAGCACGGACTCGTTGGAGGATCCGGTCCGCAGGCTTCCGCACAGCAGGAGGATCGAGGGGGTCGTGGACATCCCGTCACCCCACTTCCGAGGGGAAGCGCTCCGTACCGACGACCCGGAGCAAGGCCAGGCGGTCGGCCGTGTCCGAGCCGGGCGGCGGGGTGAAGAGGACGAGGCGCTGGTCCTCCTCCTGCGCGAGGAGCACCTGGCAGTCGAGGTCGACGGGCCCGACGACGGGGTGGACGACCCGCATCCGGCTGCGGCGGCGGACGGCGACCTCGTGCCGGTCCCACAGGGCGGCGAAGTCCTCGTCGGCCTCCCGCAGGCGCTCCACCAGTCGGCCGGCCACCGGGTCGGCGGCGCCCCTGCGGGCGACGGCCGCCCGCAGGTCCGCGACGTGCAACCGGCTGTAGTGGTCGTGCTCGTCGGCCGGGTACGCGTCCCGCGCGGCCGGGTCGGTGAACCAGCGCCAGACCACGTTGCGGCCGTGCTCGGAGACCGTGCACACGCCACCCAGCAGGGACCGGGCCAGGTCGTTCTGGGCCAGGACGTCGCCCAGGTCGCCGAGTACCTGGGCCGGGGTGTCCGGCAGTTGCTCCAGCAGGTGCAGCAGCCCCGCGCCGACCCGGTCACCGCCGAACCGCCCTGCGGGCGGGCGGTGTCCGGCGAGCAGGTGGAGGTGGTCGCGTTCGTCGTCGCCGAGCCGCAGCGCGCGGGCGAGCGCGGACAGGATCTGCGGTGACGGCTGCGGGCCGCGGGCCTGCTCCAGCCGCATGTAGTAGTCGGCCGACATCCCGGCGAGGTGGGCGACCTCCTCGCGCCGCAGCCCCGCCGTACGCCGCCGTGGCCCCTCGGCCAGGCCCACGTCCGCCGGTCGTACGCGGTCACGCGAACGGCGGAGGAAATCGGCGAGTTCCCGGCGGTCGATCGTCATACTGATCATTCTGCCGGACGGGTCCGGGCCCGGGCGTCCTGGGATCGCCGGTCCTAGGGTCGGGCGGGCTCTGCCGCGCGCGGCTCGGCGGCGGCAGGGTGGGCGGAGCCGGAGCGAAGGGCCCCGGCGCCCACCGCATCACAGGGAGCCACCGCGCCATGTCCGCCACCGCCACTGCCGTCCCCACCACCTCCCGTTCCGCGACCGTGCAGGTCTCAGGGGCCCGGGTCCACTACGACCGGGCCGGCTCGGGCCCCGCGCTCGTGCTCGTCCACGGCACCGGATCGGGCGGTTCCGCCGTGAACTGGGGCCGGCTGCTGCCTCGGTTCACCGCCGACCACACCGTCATCACCCCGGACCTCTCGGGCACCGAGCGCACCGTGGACGACGGGGCTCCGCTGACCGTGGAGGGGCTGGCCGCCCAGGTCGTCGCCGTCATCGAGGACGCGGATGCCGGCCCGGTGGACCTGCTGGGCTTCTCCATGGGCGCCCCGGTGTCCGCCGCCGTGGCCGCCCTGCGCCCCGACCTCGTGCGCCGCCTGATCCTGGTCGCCGGCTGGGCCCATACCGACAGCGACGAGTACCTGCGCAACCTCTTCACCCTGTGGAAGCAGCTCGGCACCTCCGACCCGGCCGCCTTCGGCCGCGCCGTCGCCATGACCGGCTTCAGCCGTGGCTTCCTCAACGCCGTCGGCCGCGAACAGGTGGAGCTGCTGATCCCCAACATGCCGCCCACCCCCGGCACCCTGCGCCATGTCGACCTCGACACCCGCATCGACATCCGCGAGCTGCTGCCGCGCGTCCGGGCCGAGACGCTCGTGATCGGCTGCGCCCGGGACATCACCGTCCCGGTGGAGAACAGCCGCGCCCTGCACGCCGCGATCGGGCACAGCCGCTACGCGGAGATCGACGCCGGGCACGTCGCGTTCTTCGAGAAGGAGGACGAATTCGTGCGGCTGGTGGGCGAGTTCATCCCCGCCCCGTGAGCCGCCGCCGGAGCCCGGCCCGGCCGCGCGGGGCGGGACCGGCCGGGCCGCGGTCAGCCGAGTTCGGAGCGTGCGGCGGAGGTGTCGTCGAGGAAGCCCCCCGACTGGTGCTGCCACAGCTTCGCGTAGGCGCCTTCCGAGGCGAGCAGCTCCTGGTGCGTGCCCCGCTCGACGATGTGTCCGCGGTCGAGGACGACGAGCTGGTCCATGCTCGCGACCGTACTCAGCCGGTGTGCCACCACCAGGGCCGTCCGGCCCTCCATGAGCCGCCAGAGCGCCTCCTGGACGAGGATCTCGCTCTCCGAGTCGAGCGCGCTGGTCGCCTCGTCGAGCAGCAGGATCGGCGCGTCGCGCAGGATCGCCCGGGCCAGCGCGACGCGCTGGCGCTGGCCGCCGGACAGCTTGATGCCGCGCTCGCCGACCATGGTGTCGAAGCCGTCGGGCAGGGCGTCGGTGAACTCCGTGACGTGTGCCGCCTCGGCCGCGCGAAGGATCTCGGCCTCGGTGGCGTCCGGCCGGGCGAAGGCGATGTTGTCCCGCAGGGTGCGGTGGAACATCGCCGGGTCCTGCGGGACGTAGGCGATCAGGCTGCGCAGGTCGGCCTGGCGCAGCCGGGTGATGTCCTGGCCGCCGATCGTGATCCGGCCGGATTCGATGTCCGTCATCCGCATCAGCAGCCGGGTGAGCGTGGTCTTGCCGCCGCCGGAGCGGCCGACGAGGCCGATCTTCGTCCCGCCGGGCACGTTCAGGTCGAGGCCGTCGAAGAGCGGCTTCCCGGCTCCGTGGGCGAAGGTGACCCGCTCGAAGCGGACGTCGGCGGGTCCGGGCCGCAGCGGCTCGGGCGTTGCCGGGTCGAGTACGGTCGGCGGTGTCAGCAGCAGTTCGGTGAACTGTGCGGCCTCCGTCATCGAGCTCTCCAGCCGACGGTAGATCTGGTTGAACTCGAACATGATCCGTGTCGCGCTGGCGTAGTAGGTGAAGGCGACGATGACCGCTTCCACGCCGTGCTCTCCTCCGCCGAGGGTGACGGCGAGCAGCAGGCCCAGCGCGTTGGTCAGTACGGACATCGGCGCGACGAGCGTGTCGATGCGCAGGTTGCCGTAGTCCCAGGATCGCAGGGTGAGCCGGCGCGACTCCGCGACGCGTGAGCGGTGTTCGGCCGCCTCGCGTTCCTCGGCGGCGAAGGCCCGGACCGTGTCCATGTTCATCAGGCTGTCGGCGACGTGGCCCGACACCCGGGCGATCGCCTCCTCGCGCTGGGCGACGAGTCCCTGGCGGCGCCGGATCAGCGGCGCCACACCCAGCGCGGTCACGGCGATCATGACCAGGAGGCCGGCGACGAGCAGCGGGTCGTACTGCCACAGCACCACGGAGGCGAACACCAGCGGTACGAAGCTGCCCATGACCGAGAAGGTCAGGGTGTCGACGAACTCCTCGAAGCGGGAGGCGAAGCTCAGCACCCGCTTGGTCAGCGACCCGGCGAAGTTGTCGTGGAAGAACGCGGCGTCCTTGGCGAACAGTTCGTCCATCCCGACGACGTACAGGTGCTCGATCCCGCGGGCGTCGAGGCGGTTGAGGCAGTGCAGGCCGAGGCGCCACAGCGCCTCCGCGAGCAGCAGGACCCCGGCGAAGCCGAGGACGTACGGCAGCATCGCGTCGAGGGTGGCGGTGCCGCCCCCGGCGATACGGCCGACGAGCTTGGCGACGATCAGCGGCGCGATGTAGTTGATGCCGATGTTGCCCAGCGCCGGGAGCAGCATCGCGGGTGCGGTCAGCCGGCGAAGGCGGGCCAACTCCCGTCCGTAGTGCCGAAGTGCGAGGAGTACGGGGCCTTTGCCCGGTGGACTGGGGGGCGATTCAGGCGTTCCCATGGCAACCCTGGGGTGTCGTGTGCGGGCGGCTTCCAGGAACCGAAGTGTTCCGTGGCGGCGTCCGCGCGGTCCAAGGCTTTTCCCGAATGGCGGTATCTCGCACCTGTTCGTGCCGTCGGACGACGCGGGCGCCGAGTCGTCAGGCGGGCTGGACGGTGATGGTGCACAGGCGCTTGGTGGCCCGGGTCAGGGCTACGTACAGGTCCCTTTCCCCACCGGGGCGGGCGGTGATGATTTCCTCGGGGTTCATGACGACCACCCCGTCGAATTCCAGGCCGCGCGCCTCGGATGCCGGCACGACACGTGCGTGGTCGGCGACGCCCCGGGCCGTCAGCTCGCTCACCCTGCTGTCCGCGCAGAGCACTCCCAGAAGCTCACCCGGGTGCGCGGCGCTCTGGGCGCGGAGTTCCCGAAGGACGGCGGTGACCGACCCGTCCGCAGGTGCGGTCACGGTGCGAGGGGTCTCGCCGCTGCGCAGTGACCGCGTGTGCTTCTGGTCCGGAGCGATCCGCGTGAGCAGGTCCCGGACGCTCTCCAGGATCTCCTGCGTGGTGCGGTAGCTGACGGTCAGGTCGTGCAGTTTGAACCGCGGTCCGACGTGGGGGCTCAGCGCTTCCTTCCAGTCGCGTGCCGTCGCGACCGGGCCCGCCTGGGCGAAGTCACCCACCAGCGTCATCGCCCTCGCCGGGCAGCGGCGGACGATCATCCGCCACTGCATGGCGGTGAGTTCCTGCGCCTCGTCGACGACGACGTGCCCGTACGTCCGCTCGGGCGGGCCGTCGACCAGGCTCGCCGCCTCGTCCAGCAGCGGCACATCGGCATCGGTCCACGGGTCGTCCGGACCGCGCAGCAGGAGAGACCGCTCCTGTGCCGTCAGGCGGGGCAGGAACGCGGCGAGAGCGCCCGCGTCCGTCAGGAGCGCCTTCACGAGGTCACCGGGTACCAGCCGCGGCCACAACGCCTCGACCGCCCGGTCGACACCGGCGTCGTCGAGGAGATCGGCCCGGATGGCGTCCAGGTCCAGCTCGTGGGCCGGACCCGGGTCGGCCGCGCCTTCGGCACGGTGCCGGGCGGCTCCCGTGAACCGGTCGAGGTCGATGCCCGTCATCCTTTCGGCATCGGCGTCGATCTGCTCCAGGAGGTCGCCCATGTCCCGTTGCATCGCGTCGGTGACGGCGTCGACCAGGAGCTCCCTGAACACCTGGCGCGCGGGGTTGTGTCCCGGTACGGCCGCCACGGCGGCGTCGCGTGCCGTGGCGACCTCCTCACCGGACAGGTGAACCGTTTCCTGTCCGACCCGCACGCCGAAGTCACCGGCGGGGGCCTGGTGGACGCGCAGCAGGCCGGCCAGGGCGTCGGCCAGGTCGGAGCCGCCCTTGAGGCGCGCCGTGTCGAACGGGTCCACCGTGTCCGTGTCCACTCCGGCCAGTTCGCGGCAGGTCGCCAGCACGACGTCGTTCTCTCCGAGCGAGGGAAGGACCTGGGAGATGTAGTCGAGGAACCGGGCGTTCGGGCCCACCACCAGGACGCCCTCCTCCGCGGCGCGCGGGAACGCGTACAGGACGTAGGCCGCCCGGTGCAGGGCGACCACCGTCTTGCCGGTGCCGGGCCCGCCCTGCACCACGGTCACCCCGCGGTGGGCGGAGCGGACGACCTCGTCCTGCTCGGCCTGCAGCGTCGCGACCGCCGCGTGCATCCTGCCCGTACGCCGTGCCGACAGGGCCTCGGTGAGCGGGCCGTCCCCCACGACGTCCTCGTCGGTCGGAGCGGTCCCGTCCAGCAGTTCGTCGCTCACCGAGACGACCGTGCGCTCCTCAAGGCGCAGGTGCCGGCCGCCGCAGCTCCATCGGGTGGACGGGTGTCGCCTCGTAGAAGGGCCGCGCCGCGTTCGCGCGCCAGTCCACGAGCAGGGGCAGGTCGTCCTCCTCCGTATGCAGTCCGATCCGCCCGATGCGCAGGGTGGTGCCGTCCGTCCGGTCGATGCGCCCGAAGACCAGCCCCTTTTCGGCGCCTTCCAGGCGGCCGATTTCCTTGGCCAGCCGCTCGGCGGCGATTTCTCTCTCATATGCCTCGCCGGCGGCTCCCGCCGGGGCCTTCAGCACACTCGCCCGCTGTACTCGCGCCTCGGAAATCCGCTCGGTCAGCAACTCGTATAAGGAGGACACATAACCCCGCTCCGATTCAACCTCACGCACAGCGGGATCATTTGTTTTCAACAACAGGACTCCTTCGATTCGAGCCACACCATACGGTCGGAGCTCCCCGAAGGTAAGTCTTGACTTACTTGGCCCGTCATGGCCCTCTGACCTGGGCCATGACGGCTGAACGTCCCTTATATCGCTTGCGCTCACGACGCCCGCCTGCCGTGTGGCGAGCACGCCCTTGAATGCCGCGATGTTCTGCCACAGCCCGGGAAACGGGGTGCGCCGTGAAATCCACGGCTTCCCTCGGCGCCACCCCGGAGGGCCGCTCCGGATCGCTCCGGAACGGCCCCCGGCCGCGATTACGGGACGGGCTGCTGCTGGGTGACGCAGTGGATCCCGCCGCCGCCGGTGCCGAGCCGGTCGATGTTGAGCTGCTCGACGGTGCGGCCGGGGTAGAGGCGGGCCAGGGTGGCCTTCGCCGCGCTGTCGGCGCGGGTGTCGCCGAAGTGGGCGCTGATGACCGCGCCGTTGCACAGGTAGTAGTTGGCGTAGGAGGCGAGGAAGTCCGGGTTGGCGGAACGGATCTTGTTGTAGTCGGGGCCCTGGATCTGATCGACCGTCATGCGCGCGCCACCGGCCGGGGTGGAGGCGGAGAGGATCTGGTACTGCTGGCGCGCGTCCTTGGCGTAGACGTCGTTGTCCGAGGCCAGGGGCATCTGGACGGCGGCCCGGCCGGGGGCGAGGAAGCGCGAGGTCGCGTCCACGTGGTCGTCGGTGATGTCCTGGCCCTTGACGCCGTCGAACCAGATGACCTTGGAGGCGCCGTAGGCGGCGAGCAGGGCGGACTCGATCTGCGCCTGCGACCTGTCGGGGTTGCGGTTCCTGTTGACCAGGCTGCTGCGGGTGGCCATCAGGGTGCCGGCGCCGTCCTGTTCGACCGCGCCGCCCTCGCCGACCAGGGCGGCGGCGGTGAAGGGGACCCCGACGTACGAGGCGATCCGTCCGGCGACCAGGTTGTCCCGGGCGTGGGTCTGCTTCTTGCCCCAGCCGTTGAAGTTCAGGCCGACGGCGTCCAGACCGCCGGATCCGTCGGTGCGGAAGACGGGCCCGGTGTCGCGCATCCAGCAGTCGTCGACGGGGATCGTGCTGATGACGGTGACGGTGGAGCCGCACATCGAGCGGGCCTTGGCCGCGCTGCCGGAGTTGGCGCAGATGTAGACCGGCTCGTACTTGGCGATGGTGCGTGCGATGAGTGCGATGTCCTGCTGCACTCCGCCGAGCCTGTTGCCCCAGATGGAGGTGGAGTCCGGCCAGGCCATCCAGGTACGGGTGTGCCGGACGTCCTCGATCGGAACGCGGAAGGTGCCCGCCGCCGCCGGACGGAACAGGGAGGCGGCGCCCGCCCGCCCTTCGGTCGCCGCCAGCGCGGCAGCGGCGGCGGTGAGTCCCGCCGCCGTCAGGAACGTGCGTCTGCCCATGCCCTCGCCTGCGGGCCGGTTCACTGCGTGATCGTTCATGTGGGGGTTCCTCCGATGGCTCAACTCCCCGCGGGGACGGCGGGGTTGACCGGAAAGCAAAAACTGGCCAAGCGCTCGGTCAATAGCTTGGACGGGGTCAATCCGGAGGATCGCGGAAACCCCCAGGTCGCGGCCCGAAGGCTGGCTAGAGTGACGTCATGGCAGCTGTCGCGAAGGACTCCGGGGGCCGGTCGGCCGCTCCCCCCGCAAGGGCCGGCCGGGCACGGTCTTCGGCGAAGGGCGAGCAGACCCGGGCACGGCTGATCGCCGCCGCGCGGACCCTGCTCGCGGGCGAGCTCAGCGAGGGCTTCACCACGCGCAACGTCGCGGCGCTGTCCGGCGTTTCGCACGGGATGTGCCACTACCACTTCCAGGACCGGACGGATCTCGTCCTCGCGGTCATCGAGGACATCCGCCCGGAGTGGATCACACCGCTGGAGGCGGCGGTGTCCGGTCCCGGCTCCTTCGCCGAGCGCGCCGAACGGGTCGTCGGGCTGCTCGGCCGGCCCGAGGGGGCCGAGCTGTCCCACCTCCATTCCGCCCTGCACTGGCAGGCGTTGAACGACTCCCGGGTCCGGGAGAGCCTGGAATCCGAGTACCGGCGCTGGCGCGCCTGCTTCGTCGGCCTCTTCCAGGTCCTGGCCGACGAATGCGGCGGGGGTCTCGACCCGCGTCACCTGGGACTGGCCGTGGCCGCCGCCGTGGACGGCCTGGCCGCCATGGACTCCCTCGGCGCCGACGGCGGTACGGAGCCCGTCCTGCGCACCCTGATCCGCACCCTCGCCGCGGGCGCCGGATCCGGGCCCTGACCGGCCGAAAGAGACGGCCTACAGGGCCCGGCGGGCCGCGGCGATCGCCTCCGGGTCCCACCCCGGGCGGGGCACCGACTCCAGGAGCAGCCGGGTGTACGGGTGCCGGGGCGCGACCAGCACCTCGGCTGTGGCGCCCGCCTCGACGATCCGGCCGCGGCGCATCACGACGATCTCGTCGGTGACGCACCGTACGACGCCCAGGTCGTGGGTGATGAAGAGGTACCCGATGCGGGTCTGCTCCCTGATGTCCGCGAGCAGGTTGAGGATCTGCGCCTGCACGGAGACGTCGAGCGCGGCGACCGCCTCGTCCAGGACGAGGACGGACGGCTCGACGGCGAGGGCCCGGGCGATGGCGACGCGCTGGCGCTGGCCGCCGGACAGCTGGCGCGGCAGGGCGTCGGCGGCCCGGGTGCCCAGACCCACCTGGTCGAGCAGCTCCCGTATCCGCCCCGGGTGGTCGCGGCCCGGGAAGTGCAGGCGCAGGGTCTCGCGCAGGGCCGCCTCGACGCTGGTGCGCGGATCGAGGGAGAGGTACGGGTCCTGGAAGACCATCTGGACCTCGCGGGCGCGGGCCAGGCGCCGCGCGCGGCCGCGGCCCTCCCCCCGTGCGGTCCGGTTGCGGCCGCCGACCAGGACCTCGCCCGCGTCGGCACGCTCCAGGCCGACGATGATCCGCGCGGTGGTGGTCTTGCCGGAGCCGGACTCCCCCACGATCCCGAGCGAGCCGCCTTCGGGAAGGACGAAGGACACGTCGTCCACGGCGCGCACGGCTCCGTACGAGCGGCGCAGCCCCGTGACCTCCAGGACGTTGTCGTGAGGTCGGGGTCCGTTATCGGGCATCGACGGTGCTCCCTTCGAGCCGGTCGCTGTGGTGGCAGGCGGCCAGGTGTCCGGGGCGGCCCGGGGCGGCCACGGGCAGGGGGACCTGCTGGTCGCAGACCTCCGTGGCGAGCGGGCAGCGAGCGGCGAAGGCGCAGCCGGGCAGGGCCTGGCGCAGGTCCGGCGGCTGCCCCTCGATGGCGGCGAGCCTGCCGCGCGGGCCGTCCATCCGCGGGGTGGAGGCCAGCAGGGCGGCCGTGTACGGGTGCCGGGGGTGCGCGAAGAGGTCCTCGGCGGGCCCGCTCTCGGCGATCCGGCCGGCGTACATGACGTAGACGCGGTCGCTGATGGCCGCGGCCAAGTCGAGGTCGTGCGTGACGAACAGCAGACCGGTGCCGAAGCGGGCGCGGAGCCCCGCCAGCAGGGCGACGACCTCGGCCTGGGAGGTGACGTCCAGTGCGGTGGTGGGCTCGTCGGCCAGCAGGAGGACGGGGTCCCCCATGAGGGCGGCCGCGATCACCACGCGCTGGAGCATGCCGCCGGAGACCTGGCCGGGGTACTTGCGCAGCACCGCCGGGTCCAGGCCCACCGCCCGCAGGAGTTCGGTGGCCCGCGCGGTCGCCTGCGCCCGGCTCATGGCCCGGGTCAGTGTGGCGCTCTCGGTGAGGAAGTCCCCGATGCGGCGCAGTGGGTTGACGGCGGCGCGCGGGTCCTGGAAGACCATGGCCACGGCGGAGGCGCGTACCGCGCGCAGCCGGTCGGTGGTCATGGTGAGGACGTCCTCGCCGCCGACCCGCACGGCTCCTTCGACGGCGGCGCCGGGCGGCAGCAGGTTCAGCGCGCTGCGCGAGGTGAGGCTCTTGCCCGAGCCGGACTCGCCGACGAGGGCGACGGTCTCACCGGTGGAGACCGTGAGGTCGACGCCGTCGAGGACGGGCCGGGCGGTATCGGGCAGGGTGATCCGCAGCCCTCGGATGTCGAGGGTGGGCACGGGTTCGGTGGGGTGCGGCGGTCTCATCGGGCCCTCCTGGCGATTCGGTCGGCCCAGCGTTCGCCGACCACGTTGAAGGCGACCACGGTCAGCACGATGAAGGCGCAGGGCAGGATCGCGGACAGCGGGTAGCCGTGCTGGACGGCGGTCTGGCCGTCGAAGACCATGCGGCCCCAGTCCGGGGTGAGGGCGGGTACGCCGAGCCCGAGGAAGGACAGTCCGGCGAGGTCCATCAGGGCATAGCCGAAGTTGATGGTGGACTGGGCGAGGACGACGGGGGCGATGTTGGGCAGGATATGGCGCAGGCAGATCTGCGGCGCCGAGTGGCCTTGCACCTGGTAGGCGCTGACGTACGGGCGGGCCCGTTCGGCCAGGACCAGGGAGCGGGTGAGGCGGCTGACGTAGGGCAGGTAGGCCACGGCGAGCGCGATGACCGGGGCGAGCAGCCCCTCTCCGTAGACCGAGATGATCAGGATGGCCAGCAGCATGCCGGGGAAGGCGAAGACGAGCTCGGTGCTGCGGGAGAGCACGGAGTCGATCCAGCCGCCCCGCCAGGCCGCCGCCGTGCCGATGGCGATGCCGGCGACGGTGGAGAAGGCGACGACGCCGAGCGGTCCGAGGAGCGAGGTGCGGGCGCCGAGCAGCAGCCGGGAGAGGGTGTCGCGGCCGGCGGCGTCCACGCCGAGCGGGTGCGCGGCGGAGGGTGCGGCCAGCGCGTCGCCGAGGTCGACGGCGTTGGGGTCGTGGGGTGCGAGCCAGGGGGCCAGCAGGGCGGCCAGGACGACGACGGCGACGAGCACCAGGCAGACCAGGTGGAGCGGGGAGCCGGCGGCGCGGATCCGGGAGAGGCCGGGCCGGCGGGTGAGGACGGCGGTCATACGGCGGCGCTCCTCGTTCCGAGGGTGACCCTGGGGTCGACCAGGGGCAGCAGCAGGTCCACGACCAGGTTCACGGCCATGAAGAGGGCGACGATGATCAGGGAGATCGCCTGGACGGTCGGGAAGTCCTTGGTCGTGGTGGACAGTTCGAGGAGCTGGCCGATGCCGCCGATGCTGAAGGCCGTCTCCACCAGGATGGTGCACACCAGCAGCGTGGAGACGATGAGCCCGCCGGTGGTCAGGACGGTGCCGAGCGAGTTGCGGAAGACGTGGCGCCTGACGACCTGGCGTTCGGGGACGCCCCGGCTGCGGGCCACGGTGACGTGGTCGCTGTCGAGGGCTTCCAGCATGGCGGAGCGGGTGACCCGGGCGAGCATGCCGATCAGGTAGAGCGCGAGGGCGACGGAGGGGAGGGTGAGGTGCCAGAGCATGTCGCCGAGACCGCCGTCGCCCGCGCCGCTGCTGGGGAACCAGCCGAGGTTGACGGCGAAGAGGCCCTGCAGCAGGACCGCCGCGACGAAGGACGGGGTGCCGACGGCGAAGGTCGTGGTGACGAGGACCGCGGAGTCGGTGGCCCCGCCGCGGACGGCCGCGATCCGGCCGAGGAGGAGGCCGACGGCGACGACCACGACGAGCGACATCACGATGAGCAGCAAGGTGGTGGGCAGGCGGTCCGCCAACAGCCGGGAGACGTCGGTGCGGTAGGTGATCGACCGCCCGAAGTCGCCCTGCAGTACGTCGCCCAGCCACCGGAAGTACCGCACGAGGAAGGGATCGTCCAGGTGGTACTGGGCGTTGATCGAGGCGAGGGCCTCCGGGGAGGCCGAGCGGCCGGCGAGCAGGAAGCTCGCCGGGTTGCCCGGTGCCAGGTACATGGCCCCGAAGACCACGAACGAGGCCGTCAGGAGGGTGGCGGCCATCTCCGCCACCCGTCGTACGGCGAATCTGACGAAACTCACTGCGCGGCCCCCACGTCGGCGGCCCACGGGTAGTACATGTACGAGATGGTGGTGGGGGCGCCGGTGATCCGCTTGTTCATGAACAGCGCGGTGGGCCACTCGGCGACCGGGATCCACAGCAGCTGTTCCGAGGCATGGTGCTGCAGCTTCGCCTCGATGTCCATCCGCTGCTCGACCGGGTAGACGGCGCTCGCCTCGTCGACGAGCTTGTCGTACCCGGGGTCGCTGTAGCCGGCGAAGTTCATGTACGCGCCGGTCCTGAAGTTCTGCAGCAGGTCGAGCGGGTCGGTGATCGAGTCGTAGTAGGTCAGCGGGAACATGTCGATGCCCTCGCGCGCCTGGGGGTCGGTGAACAGCGCGGTGAAGGCGTTCGGGGCGATCGTCTTCAGCTGAATGTCCAGGCCGATCCGGGTGCCGGCCGCCTGGACGGCGGTGGCGAGGAGGGAGACGTCCTGGCCTATGGAACTGGTGGCCACGGTCAGCGTCTTGCCGTCGGCGCCGGCCTCCTTGACGAGGGCCCTGGCCTTCTCGATGTCCTGCCCGGTGGGCGGCAGGCTGTCGAAGGCGGTCTTCAGGGTGCGTTCGGGGGCGGCGGCCCAGGCGGCGCGGGTGGTGAGGGAGTTGGTGACGGTGCCGGCCCCGCCGAGGCCGGCCTTGACGAAGCCGGAGCGGTCCAGCGCCAGGGACAGGGCCCGGCGGACGCGGATGTCACCGAGCGGGCCCCGCATGTTGGTGACGTTGACGTTGACCGTGCTGAGGCCCTCGCCGAAGTAGAGGGTGCCGGTGCCGCTGCTCTTCAGGCGGGCGTAGCTCTCGGTGGGGATCAGGTACCCGCCGTCGGCCTCGCCGCTGAGCATGGCGTTCGTCCGGGCGGAGGGATCGGTCAGGACGCGGAAGACGGCCTTCTTGGACTTGGCCTTGGTGCCCCAGTAGCCGTCGAAGCGCTGCAGCTCGATCGACTGGCCCTTGTTCCACGTGCCGAGCTGGAAGGGGCCGGTGCAGCCGAGGCCGCCCGTGGTGCCGTAGTCCTTGCCCGCCGCCTCGACCGCGGCCTTCGAGACGACCACTCCGGCGGCGGTGGCCATGTACTGGGGGAACTGCGAGTCGGGCTTGCCGAGCTTGACGGTGACCTGCAGCGGGCCGGTCTTGGTGATCGAGGCGACGTTCTGGAACACCTGGGCCCAGGCGGCGGCGTTGTCGGGGTCCCGCTGGCGGCCGAGGCTGAAGACGACGTCGTCGGCGGTCATCTCCTTGCCGTCGTGGAAGCGGACGCCGGGACGCAGGTCGTAGACCCAGGTGGTGGGGTCGGGGTTGGACGCCTTCTGGGCGAGGCCGGGCTCGGTGGTGAGGCCCGGGGTCCAGCGCATCAGGCTCTCGCACACGTTGGACAGGACGGTGTTCTGCGGGTAGTCGAAGGCCACCGTGTAGTCGAGGGTGGGCGGTTCGGCGTAGACGGCCCAGGTGAAGGAGTCGATCTCGCCGGCGGCCTCGGGGGTGGAGACGGACAGCCTGACGTCGGTGACACCGCCGGCCTTCTCCTTCGGCGGGCCGGAGCAGGCCGCGAGCAGGGAGGCGGCCGTCAGTACGGCGGTCGCGGCCGCGGCAACGGGGCGGAGCCGGCCGCGCTGGCCGCGCTGGCCGCGGAAGCGTCTGCCGGTGCGGGGCGGGGTGGTGGTCATCGTCGCGCTCTCTATTCCGTGAGGGATGCGGGGGGAGGAGCGGGCGGACCGCCGGAGCGGTCCGCCGGGAGCGGCCGGTTTCCCGGGTCAGGCGGTGGTCCGCGCTGCGGGGATCTGCTGGGTGATGCAGTGGACGCCGCCGCCGCCGAACGCGATGGCGAGCGCCCGTACCCCGACGACCTTGCGGCCCGGGTAGGCCGTGGCGATCACGGCGAGGGCCCCCTCGTCCTGGGGCACGCCGGCCACCGGGACGACGACGCCGCCGTTGGCGACGTAGTAGTTGAGGTACGACACCTCGATCTCGCCGTCGGCGAGGTCGGCGAAGGCGGTCTGCGGCACCTCGATGATCTCCAGACGGCGGCCGCGGGCGTCCGTGGTGGCCTCCAGCACGGCGCGGTTGGCGCGCATCCGGGCGTGGTCGGGGTGGTCCGGGTCGGCGGGCAGGGAGATGACGACCGTGCCGGGGGCGGCGAAGGCGCAGACGCCGTCGACGTGACCGTCGGTCTCGGTGTCGAGCAGGCCGCCGTACGGGAGCCAGATGACCTTGGTGACACCGAGCCGGGACTTCAGCTCGGCCTCGATCTGGTCGCGGCTCATGCCGGGGTTGCGGTTGGGGTGCAGGAGGCACTGCTCGGTGGTGATCAGCGTGCCCTCGCCGTCGACGGTGACGGCCCCGCCTTCGAGGATCATGCCGGAGGGGATGCGGTCGACCCCGAGGTGCTCCAGGAGCAGGCCGCTGATCCGGTCGTCGGCGTCGAACGGGTGGTGCTTGCGGCCCCAGGCGTTGAACCGGAAGTCGACGCCGGCGCGGTTGCCGTCGCCGTCGAGGACGAACAGCGGGGCGGAGTCGCGGAACCAGGAGTCGTCGAGGGGCAGCTCGATGACGGTGACGCCGTCGCCGCACAGGGCACGGGCGTCCTCACCGAAACCGGGCGGGGCGACCATCGTCACGGGCTCGAACGCGGCGATGGCGCGGGCGACGTTCGCGTACTCCTCCTTCACGTCGGCGAGCACGCTGCCCCACAGCTCCTCTCGGGTGGGCCAGGCCATCAGACAGCCGTCGTGCTGGGACCACTCGGCGGGCATACGGAATTCGGCCATCAGGTGTCTCATTTCTTGCGTGGATGGAGTCTTCCACCCGACTGAAAATTCAGTCAAGAGTGAAGGGGTGGGGCAGGGAGGGGAGCGCGGGAGGACTGGAGGAAGCGACTAGAGGAAGTAGAGGCGGTTCAGGGAGACCTGCTGGGCCGGCTCGGAACGCAGGGGCTCGCCGTCGAGCGTCACGAGCCCGGTTCTGGCGTTCACGTCGACATCGCCGAGGCGGGCGTTGCCGACCATGTCCTTCGGCCCGATACCGCGCGTGCCGCGCACGGCGACCCGGCGGCGCCGGGTGGCCAGGCCCCCGGAGGAGCCGGAGTCGGCGGCGGCGCGGCTGACGAAGGCGACCGAGAGATCGGCGGGCGCCGCGCCGTGCGCACCGAACAGGGGACCGAGGACGAGCGGCTCGCAGCAGTCGGTGGCGGCGTTCGGGTCGCCGGTGACCCCGTAGGCCGGGAAGCCGGACTTGAGGACGAGCTGGGGCTTGGCGCCGAAGAACTGGGGGCGCCAGAGGACGATGTCGGCGAGCTTGCCGACCTCGATGGAGCCGATCTCGTGGGCGAGTCCGTGGGCGATGGCCGGGTTGATGGTGAGTTTGGCGATGTAGCGCAGGACGCGGGCGTTGTCGTCGCCCTCGCCGTCGCCGTCCATCGGGCCGAGCTCGCCCTTCATCTTGGCGGCCATGGCGAAGGTGCGGCGGATGGTCTCGCCGGCCCGGCCCATGCCCTGGGCGTCGGAGGAGGTGATGCCGATGGCGCCGAGGTCGTGGAGGACGTCTTCGGCGCCCATCGTCCCGGCGCGGATGCGGTCGCGGGCCATGGCGGCGTCGCCGGGCAGGTCGGGCTTGAGGTCGTGGACGGAGACGATCATGCCGTAGTGCTCGGCGACCGCGTCCCGGCCGAAGGGCAGCGTGGGATTGGTCGAGGACCCGATGACGTTGGGGACGCCGGCCATCTTCAGGACGTTGGGGACGTGTCCGCCGCCGCAGCCCTCGATGTGGAAGGCGTGGATCGTCCGGCCGTCCAGCACCCGCAGGGTGTCCTCGACCGACAGGCACTCGTTGAGGCCGTCGCTGTGCAGCGCGACCTGCACGTCGCGCTCCTCCGCCACCCGCAGCGCCGTGTCCAGGGCCCGGGTGTGGGCGCCCATGTCCTCGTGGACCTTGAAGCCGGAGGCACCGCCCTCGGCCAGCGCCTCGACCAGCGGGGCGGCGTCGGAGGAGGAGCCGCGGGCGAGGAAGCCGATGTTGACCGGCCAGGCGTCGAAGGCGCTGAACCCGTGGCTGAGGGCCCAGGGCGAGTTGACGCCGACGCCCCAGCTCGGCCCGATCTCCTGGCCGATGATCGTGGTCACGCCGCTCGCGAGCGAGGCCTCCATGATCCGCGGGGAGAGCAGGTGCACGTGGGTGTCCACGGCTCCGGCCGTGGCGATCAGCCCCTCGCCCGACACGATCGAGGTGCCGGTGCCGACGACCACGTCGACGCCGTCGAGGGTGTCGGGGTTGCCGGCCCGGCCGATCGCATGGATCCGGCCCTCGCGGATACCGATCGACACCTTGCGGATACCGAGCACCGCGTCGATGACCAGCACGTTGCTGATGACGACGTCGCAGGTCTCGCGGACGGCGGCGGCCTTCAGATGCAGACCGTCACGGGCCGTCTTGCCGAAACCCGCCAGGAACTCGTCGCCGGGCTTCTGCGCGTCGTGCTCCACCCGCACGGTCAGCCCGGAGTCCCCAAGCCGCACCCGGTCCCCCGCCCGCGGACCGAAGACGGACGCGTACTCGTGCGGGTCGATGTGCCGGCTGCCCGGCGCGCAGTGGTCACTGTGCGGGATCTTCTTGCTCATGTCAGGCCTCCGCCCTCGCGTTCGGCGGCGGCTGCGGCTGCGGCGGCGGCTGCGGCTGCGGCTGCGCCCAGATATCCGCAGGCCGCCGCCTTCGCCAGCGCGAGCGCCTTGGCCCCGGGCGCGTCCAGGGGCCCGTCGACCAGGCCCGCGAAACCGATCGCGATCCGGTCCCCGCCCACGGGGACCAGGCCGACCTCGACGGTGGCGCCCGAGTCGAACCGGGTGGAGGACCCGGCGGCCACGGCCAGCCGCATCCCGAAAGCCGCGGCCCGGTCGAAGTCGAGCCGCGGGTTCGCCTCGAAGAAGTGGAAGTGCGAGGTCACGCTCACCGGCACGGCCGCGGTGTTGCGCACGGCGAGGGTCACGACGGGGTCCGGCGCGGCAACCGTGTCCGAGGCGGGCAGCACCGCGCCCGGGGCCCGGTCGTCGCGCTCCTGGGCGCCGAAGGGTTCGCTGATCGCGGCCAGCCGGGTGCCGTCCTCGAAGACGGCCTCGACCTGGATCTCGGTGACGATGTCGACGACCCCGGGGAGCACGTCGTCCGGGCCGAGGACGCTACGGCCCCGCTCAAGGGCGTCGGCCAGGCGCAGCCCGTCGCGCGCCGCCTCGCACACCGTGTCCGCGATCAGGGCGGTCGCTTCGGGGACGTTGAGCCGCAGGCCTCGGGCGTGCCGGGCGCGGGCCAGTTCGGCGGCGGTGAAGAGCAGGAGCCGGTCACGTTCGGTGGGGGTCAGGGGCATGACGTCCCCCGGTCGTCCCGCCCGGCTTCAGGGCCGGTCGAAACCATCATGATCATTCCTTCCTCCGGAAGGCGGGCGAGGGTACGGCCGGGGCCGGGGCATCGCCGTCCGGGTGTGTGGTGCGCGAGGCGGCGGCCGAGGGCCGGTGGCGCGCCGGGGGACGCCTCAAGGGGGCGTCGAGGAGTGCGGGCCGGATACGTCCCCGTGAGGTGGCACGGGGACGCCGGCGGTCCGAAGGGACGGAAGGTTCGGTCCGCCCTGCTCGGAATCCTCACTCTGGCATTGACTGAAAATTCAGTCAAGAGCCTGAACAGACCCGGGTCCACAAGGCCGTACGGGAGGCGAGTGGGCAGCTCATACGGGGCGTGCGGGTGCGCGCCGAAGACGCACCGAAGGCGCGGGAGACCTGCGGGGGCCAGGGGCGCGGCGCGACCCCGGCCGGCGGGCGTCAGCCCTGCCCGAGCCCCGAGAGCTCGGCGTCGATGGCGCCCCGCATCAGCTCGCGGGCATGGCCGATCTTGATGCCGCCGCTCAGCCAGCGCATGCTCAGACCCTCCAGCAGGGCGGTGAGCCGCTCGGCGGCCGCGGCGAGCGCGGAGGCCGGCACCATCGGCTGGACCTGGCCCAGCAGCGCGGCCACCTCCTGGACCCACACCAGGGTCGCCCGTGCCAGGTCCTCGCGCAGGACCTCGTCGAAGACGGCGCTCGCCCGCAGTTCGCCCCAGGCCGAGCTGTTCTCCCGTACCTCCACGGTGTCCTGGAGCTCCAGCAGGAGGGTCTCCTCCAGCTCTTCGCGCGGGGTCAGCGGCGGGTCGTCCGGATCGCGGTCGGTGGTGTAGCGCTCGGCGCGGTCGTTGATGAACTCCAGCGTCTGGCGCAGGACGCCCGTACGGTCCTTGAAGTGGTAGTAGATCAGGGCGGTGGAGACGCCGGCCTCGGCCGCGAGTTCCTCCACGCGCAGCCCGCGTACACCGCGCCGGGCGATCACCCGGGCGGCCGCTTCGAGGATCTGAGTACTACGAGACGACATGCTCCGCACCCTACCGGGATGATCGGGTGCGGACGTACGCGGCCCGTCACCAGGAGTACCGGACGGCGCGCGGGCCGCCCCGGCCATCAGAGCGCCGGCGGGGCGGCCGGGTGCGACTGGGTGGCGCAGTGGATTCCGCCGCCGCCGGAGGCGATGCCGTCGATGGTCAGCTGCTCGACGCGGTAGCCGGGGTAGGCGGCCCGGAGGATGTCGTAGGCCACGCCGTCGGCGTAGGCGTCGCCGAACCGCGGCGCGATCACCGCGCCGTTCGCAGTGTAGTAGTTGGTGTAGCTGGACAGGAACTCGTCGCCCCGGCCGGTGATCTCGCGCCGGTCCGGGCCGGCCAGCTCGGTGATGGCCAGGCGGCGGCCCCGGGCGTCGGTGGCGCTCTGCAGGGCCCGCTTGGTCTCCTCGTAGACGGCCACCCACTTCTTGTCCGCGACGGGGCCGGGCTTGTCGAGGATGACGCGGCCGGGACCGGTGAAGCGGGCCAGACAGTCGATGTGGCAGTCGGTGATGTCCTCGCCCGCGAGGCCCGGCACCCATATCACCTTGTCGATGCCGAGCGCCGTCTTCATGGCCTGCTCGACCTGCGCCTGGCTCATGCCCGGGTTCCGGTTGGCGTTCACCATCGAACTGACGGTGGCCAGCAGGGTTCCCTCGCCGTCCGTCTCCAGCGAACCGCCCTCCCCGACGAAGCCGGCGCGGATCCGGTTCACCTCGTACTCGGCGAGGAGCGTGCGGGCCGCCGCCGCGTCGTTGGCGAAGGGCTGCGCGTACTTCGTACCGGCCTTGCCCCAGCCGTTGAAGTGGGTGTCCACACCGGCGACGGCACCCGGGGCGACGACGAAGGTGGGGCCGAAGTCACGGATCCAGAGGTCGTCGTTGGGGATGTCGAGGACCTGGATGCCGAAGTACGCGCCTGGTCCGCACTGGTAGCGGGCCTCGGCGGCCTGGCCGGGGCGGGCCAGCACCACGACCGGCTCGTAGCGCGATATCGCGTGGGCCACCTCGGCGATGTCCCTGCGCACCGCCCCGAGGCCGCCGCCCCACACCGAGGAGAGGGCCGGCCAGGCCATGTACGTGCGGATGTGCCGGTCGGTCTCGGCCGGCATGCGGAGCGTGCCGGGACCGTTCGGGGCGGCCGTGGCCGTCTGCGCCATCGAGGGGAGGGCGGAGCCGAGGGCTGCCAGCGGCAGGGCCGCCGCGCCGAACTGGAGCACTCGGCGGCGAGAGGTGCTGGGGTCCATATCCATGGTGACTCCCTGATGAGGAGGGGCGGGATGGACGGCACCCTTCCCTTAACTGAAAATTCAGTCAACCTTCATCGCGTGTCACCCCCTCGCACAGACCCGGTTCCGCTTCCGGGGATCAGCTCGTCCGGAAGTGGTCGACGGCGATCGTGACGGCCCCTGCGGAGGTCGCCTCAACGAGCCGTACGATCGCGACTTCCCGCTGGTCAGGGCTTCGCACACAGAAGGGGCGCTCGTTCGTGAGTGTCTTGAAGGGCAGGGCCGTCACGGGCCGGGTCTCGATGCCCCGCGCACAGTCGTCCGGGGTCAGCTCTCCGCTTCCGTCGGCGACGAATGCGTCGGACTCCTCCGAGAGCAGGAAGGCGTCGGAGCCGCGGGCGAGGTACCAGGCGGCCGTCTCGACGGGAACCACCTTCCCGGCGCGCAGGTCGAACTCGTAACCGGAATCCGGGGCGGTGAGCTCGGCCTGCGAGTACCCCGGCACGTACGCGGAGACCGTCGACCGGGGCGGGCCGGCGGTGGGTTCCGTGGCGGGGCTCCCGCCCTCCTCCGGGGGGAGGCCGAACCAGTAGGCGCCGCCTCCGCAGGCGAGCAGGGCCGCTGCGGCCAGGGCGACCACGGGCAGCCGGCTCCGGTCGCGCCGCCGGTCACGGCGCGCCGGGGGCACGGGGGCCGCCGGGACCGGAGCCGGGTCCGGGGCGGACACCGGATTCGGGCTCGGGGTCGGGGTCGGGCTCGGGGGCGGGGTCGGGGTCGGGCTCGGGGCGTACGGCGTGGTCCCGCCCGGCCCGGGGGCCGGGTGCGCGGCCGCCGCCATGGTCGCCTGGAGGTGCTCCGGTACGGGCGGCCCGGGCCGGCCGGGGCCGGTGTCCGTCCGGCCCCCGACCTCCTCCAGCACCGGCCGGGGCAGCCAGCCGTCGGTGAACTCCGGCCGCGGGCCCACCAGGGGGTGCGCGTGGACGGCCGCGATCAGATCTGCGGTCGTGGGGCGGTCCCGCGGAGACTTGGCCAGGCACCACGACAGCAGGTCGTGCAGCTCGCGGGGGATCCGGCCGAGGTCCGGGTGCTCGTGGACCACCCGGTACAGGGCCCCGGACTCCGGCCCGTTCCCGAAGGGCGGGACCCCGCCCGCCACGAACCCGGCGAGCGCCCCGAGCGCGAAGACGTCGGTCGCCGGTGTCACCGGGTGGCCGAGCGCCTGCTCCGGCGCCATGAAGGCGGCGGTGCCGATCCGCAGGCCCGCACCGGTCAGGGCGGCGGCGTCGGCGGCGCGCGCGATACCGAAGTCGATCACTCGCGGCCCGTCCCCCGCGACGAGCACGTTCGCCGGCTTGAGGTCGCGGTGGACGACGCCCACCCGGTGGATCTCCTGGAGGGCCTCGGCGATGCCGGCGACCAGCAGGAGCACCGTACGCACCGGCAGCGGCCCGTGCCGCCGCACCACCTGGTGCAGCGAGGGGCCCGGCACGTAGGCCGTGGCGAGCCACGGGGTGTGGTCGTCCTCGCCCGAGTCGACCACCTGCGCCGTGAAGAGGCCGTGGATCCGGCGGGCGCTCGCCACCTCCTGGGCGAAGCGCTCGCGGAATTCCGGGTCCGCGGCGAACTCCCGATGGACGGCCTTCAGCGCGATGGGCCGGCCGCCCGGCGTGTACGCCAGGTAGACCACCCCCATGCCGCCGGAGCCGAGCCGGGCGTGGAGGCGGTAGCCACCGATCTCGTGGGGGTCGTCGGCGGACAGGGCCGTGAGGGCGGACTGTACGCCGGGAAGCTGAGCGAACATGCGGTGGCTCTTTCAACGATGCGGCAATGACCTGGGGCGCATCGTGCCGCTAACTAAAGTTTCAGTCAATGTGTGACAATGCGAGACGCACACCGCCAGAAGGGAGGATCGGCCGGTGTCCGATCGAAGAAGGGCCATCCTGGAGGGCGCCGCCCGGGTCATCGCACGACGCGGGGTCCGCGGGCTGCGGGTGGGCGATCTGGCGGCCGAGGCCGGCGTGTCGACCGCCCTGATCTACTACCACTTCAAGGACCGGACCGGCATCCTGCGGCACGCCCTGTCCTTCATCAGCGACCGGGCCGACCGCTACACGGGTGCCGCCGACGAGGCCCGCGCCGCACCCCCGGCCACGGATCCGCGCCGCCTCCTGGAGCGGATCCTGCTGCTCGAGTTCCAGGACCTGCCCGAGGTGCGCGAGAACAGTACGGCTTGGGGGGAACTGCGGGCGCACACGGTCTTCGACCCGGAGCTGCGCGACGAGCTCACCGCGGCCGGCGCGGCCTGGGTGGAGGAGGTCGCCGGCCTGCTGGCCGCGGTGTGCCCGGCCGCGCCCGGCGCCGCCGTCACCGCCGCCGCCGAGCGGCTGACCGCCCTCCTGGAAGGCCTGAGCAGCCGCTGGCTGAGCGGTCTGCTGCCCGTGGGACACGCCCGCGACCTGATGCGCGGGGCCATCGGAGTCGAGATCGGGAGGCTCGGCTGCCTCGCCACGAATATTGACTGAAATTCCAGTCAGTGCAACAGTGGGCGATATCCGGACGCACCACTTACCTGTGCGTACCGGATGTTCTCGGTGCAAAGCGTGCACCCTTTGGATAGGGCCCGGCCCGCCGGCCTGTGCCACGCCTCCCGCGCCCGCCCTGGCCGGACGCCCCTCGCTCCGCCAGCACACGATCGGAGTCCCCCCGTGTCGTTCACTCCCCCCACCCGCCGGTCCGTCCTGCGAACCTTCGCCGGGATCGGCGCCGCGGTCTTCGGTGCGGCCGCCTGCGGTCCCGCCGAGTCCGGCACCCGGCCCGGCGCCGCGGGCTCGGGCTCCCCGGCGCCCGCCGCGGACGGAAAGCGCCGGTTCGGCGCCGAGTGGGAGAGCCACACCCGCACCTTCATGTCGTGGCCGGCTCTCGCCTCGGTCTGGGAGCAGGACCTGCCCTACGTACGCGAGGACATCGCGCGGATCGCCCGGGCCGTCGGCGCGTACGAAGAAGTGATCATGATGGCCCGGCCCGACCAGGTGAGCGCGGCCCAGAAGGCCGTCGGTTCCCAGGTCGAGGTGATCCCGCTGGCCGTCGACGACCTGTGGGCGCGCGACACCGTCCCCGTGTTCGTCGAGGAGGGGGCCAAGGTCGTCGGCGTCGACTTCAACTTCAACGGCTGGGGCAACAAGCAGGAGCACACGAACGACGCCCAGGTCGGGCGCCTGCTGCTGCAGAAGTACCAGATCCCCCGGGTCCAGGCCCCGCTCGTCGCCGAGGGCGGTTCCTTCGAGACCGACGGCGAGGGCACCCTGATGGTCACCGAGAGCTCGATCGTCAACGACAACCGCAACAAGGGGAAGTCCCGGGACACCATCGAGGCCGAGCTCAAGCAGACCCTGGGCGTCCAGAAGGTCATCTGGCTGGCCGGCGTACGCGGCGAGGACATCACCGACGCGCACGTGGACAGCCTCGTACGCTTCACCGCCCCCGGTGTGGTCCTGCTGGACCGCGCCCACCCCGGCACCCCGCCGGACTCCTGGTCCCGCTCCGCCGACCAGGCGAAGTCCGTCCTGTCGAAGGCGACGGACGCCCGCGGCCGCCGTTTCGAGGTAATCGACCTGCCGCAGCCCGACCTGAACCGGATCACGGGCGAGGGGGACGACTTCGTCTCCACCTACGCCAACTTCTACGTCGCCAACGACTCGGTGTTCATGCCCCAGTTCGGGGACCGCAAGGCGGACGACCGCGCCCGCGGCATCCTGCGGGAGCACTTCCCCAAGCGGGACGTCGTCATGGTGAAGATCGACACGATCGCCTCGGGCGGCGGCGGCATCCACTGCTCGACCCACGACCAGCCCGGCAAGCCCGCCGCCTGATCCGTCCGCGGCCACGCCGCGCACCCTGCGCCACGCGTACCGCACACCGCGTACCGCACACCGCACCGCCGGAGCCACCTTGTCGAACTCCCACCGCCCCGCACGACCCGCGCGCCGCGTCCCGCTGCTGCCGGGCCTGGTCCTGATCGCCATCGTGGCGGCGGTCACCGTGGGAGCGTGGCTCCAGTTCGGGGAACGCCAGGCCCTGGACACGGTGTACACGGCGGGGCGTGCCGACCGGGACCGCATCGACGTCAGCGCCACGATCCAGCGGGTCGACGCCGCGGGCCGGGAGATGACCCTGCGCGTCCTGGTCACCCCCCGGGGCGCCCTGGCCGAGGCCGACGGGGTCTCCCCCACCGAGGACCTCACCGTGCAGACCTCGACGGCCACCCGGGGCGACTTGACGTTCAAGGCCCACCAGCGCATCGCCACGACGGACGTGCCCGTGGCCCTGACGGGCGGCTCGATCACGGACTACCCGTTCGACGCCTACGGGGCGGACGTCGAATTCGGTGCGGTGCTGGGCGGCGAGAAGGTCCCCGTCCGTGTGACGCTCTCCAACAACGACGTCCTCTTCTCGGCGGCGGTCGACGCCTCGACGGCGCAGGGCATCGCGGTCCTCGGCGTCGACCTGGCCCGGTCCAACAGCGTCTTCATCTTCGCGATCTTCATGATGCTCGCCATGTGGGCGCTCGCCGTCTCGGTCCTGATCGGCGGCTGGTACCTGGTCACCCGCCGCAAGGGCCTGACCTGGCCCGCCCTCGGCTGGATGGCGGCGACCCTCTTCGCGCTGGCCGCCTTCCGCAACACGGCCCCCGGCTCTCCGCCCATCGGCTGCCTGCTGGACTACATCGCGTTCCTCTGGGCCGAGACCGTCATCGCGTTCTGCCTGATCACGGTGGTCATCACGGGCATCCGCGCCGAACCCCCGGCCTCGGAGCCCGCGGACACGCCGTAGGCCGTGTCCGCGACGCCCCGGACGGACGCCGGCCCGGCCGGGCGGCGGTTGGACCGGCCGCGACAGCGCGCGGGCTCACACCAGTTCGGGCTGCTGTTCGCGTCGCGGTTCCGGGACCCGCACCGCCTCCGCCGCCGCGGTCTCCCGTTCCCACTGCCTGGTGATCCGTACGAAGCCGTAGATCACCGAGCCCATCGCGAGGAGGAGCAGCGGCCCGAACACCCACGGGTACGTCGCCAGCTGCATCGACAGATAGCGGTACGAGACCAGGTACGCGACGAACACCGTCGCGCCGTAGGCGGTCAGCAGGATCCCGGGCCGGTCCCAGCCGCGGGCCAGCGAGCGCAGCCCCGTCTCGATCGTGACCGTGAACACCACGCCGGCGATGATGTCCGCGCCGTAGTGGTAGCCGAAGCCGAGCGTGGCGCCGAGCGTGGCGATCAGCCAGAACGTGCCCGCGTAGCGCAGGGCCCGCGGGGCCTTGCGGGAATGGATGAAGATCGCGGTGGCCCACGCCGTGTGCAGGCTGGGCATGCAGTTGCGCGGGGTGAACTCGTCGAAGGGCATCGGGCCGGGGGCACCGACCGGCGGTGGCGTGTTCGGCCACAGGTCGGCCACCGCCCAGTGCGCGCCGTCGGCGCCGTAGGCGAAGATCGGCCCGACCACCGGGAAGATCATGTAGATGCCCGGCCCGAGCAGGCCGATGACCAGGAAGGTGCGCACCAGGTGGTGGCTCGGGAAGCGGCGCAGGGCCGCCACGTGGCGCAGCTGGTACAGCGCGACGGCGACCGCGGCCACCGCGAGCTGGATGTAGACGAATTCGAGGACCCGGAAGCCGACGGTGCCGGTGGCCTCGACGATCCGGCCCGCCACCCACGACGGGTTGCCCAGCGCGTGATCGGCGGTCGCCACGTACTGGTCGAGCACCATCGGGCGGGACTTCGAGGTGATCAGCAGCCAGGTGTAGCCGGTCTTGCGGCCGGCCACCAGCAGCAGGGCCAGTCCCACGCCCTTCAGCAGCAGGAGGCGCTCACGGCCGGTGCGGCGTGTGACGGCGATGACGGCCCAGGCGAGGGTCACCCACAACGCGCCGTTGCCGAACATCATCTGGGCGCCGACCGCCCACCGGACGAGCCAGAAGACGAGGTCGATGCCGATCGCGGCCGCGAGCCCGATGAGGCGCTGCCTCCAGGTGAGCACCACCATCATCAGGGCCATGCTGGCGTACAGCACCGTCCCCGACTGGGGGGCGAAGATCACCTCTCGCGTCTGGACGGTGATCGGACCCGGCACGCCGTACCGGCGCGCGGCCAGCTCCAGTGCGACGAGGAACCCGAGGCCGATCACACCCACCGCGGCCCACAGCACGCCCCGTGGCCGGGGCCGCGCGGCGGACCTGGCGCCGTCGCCTATTCGAGAAAGAACCCGCGATATCGAAGATGTCAATTTCCGGCCGCTTACCGTGGTCCAACATGAACATTGTCAGACCGGACATGTTAACGGAGTGAGTAGGTTTGATTGATCGAGGGTGCGTGACCTGACCGGAAATGTGATCGGAAACCGCCCCTGACGGCCCGGCACCGGACGTCAGTCGGTGATGGCGATCTTGCCGTCGGCCGGGACGGGCTCGCGGGTCGTCGCCCGCCCCGTCGGGGTGAGGCCCTTCAGGAGCTGGGCGAGGTCGACGCCCGTGGTGGAGCCGAGCAGTTCCATGCCCTGGGCGACGTTCTCGGCGACGGTGCGGGACAGCTTGTTCGCCCCGTCGGTGGAGATGACGGTCATCTTGTCGATGGCGCCGAGCGGTTCGGCCGCCTTCGCGACCACCTCGGGGAGCACCTCGATCAGCATCTGGACCATCGCCGCGTCGCCGTAGCTCTCGAAGGCGTCGGCCTTCTTCTGCATCGCCTCGGCCTCGGCCGCGCCCCTGGCGGCGATCGCCGCCGCTTCCGCCTCGCCCTCCAGGCGCACCGCGTCGGCGATGGCCGCGCGGCGGGCCCGCTCGGCCTCACCGCGCTTGGCGCCCTCGATGGCCTCGGCCTCGGCGAGGGCGGAGCGGCGCTGCTTCTCGCCCTCGCCCGTCAGGCGGGCCCGCTCGGCTTCCGCCTGCGCGGCGGCGATGGCGGCGAGGCGCTCGGCCTCGGCCTGCTTGACCCGGGCCACCCGCAGCGCCTCGGCCTCCTGCTCAGCCTGGTAGCGGCGGGCGTCGGCGGGCTTGCGGACCTCGGTGTCGAGCTGCCGGTCGGTGAGCGCGGCCTGCCGCTCGGCCACCTTCTCCTGCTCGGCCAGGATCTGCTGCTGGCGGTCGGCGTCGGCCAGCGGTCCGGCGGAGTTCGCCTGGGCTGCGGCGGCGTCGGTCTCGGCCTTGATCTCGGCCTGGCGCAGGTAGAGGGTGCGCTCCGCGACCGCGATCTCCTCCTCGGCCTTCAGCCGTGCCTGTTCGGCGGCCCGGCGGGCGTTGGCCTCGGCGATGTCGGCCTCCTGCCTGGCGCGGGCGGCCTCGGGGCGGCCGAGATCCTCCAGGTAGGAGCCCTCGGTGGTGATGTCCTGGATCTGGAAGGCGTCCAGGACGAGGCCCTGGCCGGAGAGGCTGGCCTCGGCCTCCTCCGCGACCTGCCCGGCGAAGGCGGCCCGGTCGCGGATGATGTCCTCGACCGACATCCGGCCGACGATGGCCCGCAGCGCGCCGGACAGCACCTCCTGGGTGAAGCCGACGATGCCTTCCTGCTGCTGGAGGAAACGCTGGGCGGCGGCCCGGATGGCGTCCTCGTTGCCGCCGACCTTGACGATCGCCACGCCTTCGAGGTTCGCCTTGATGCCGCGCAGGGTGACCGCTCCGCGGACGGCGATCGGGATGTGCCGGCTCGACAGGTCGAGCGTGTAGCGCTGCTGGACGAAGGGCACGACGAACACTCCGCCGCCGACCACGACCTTCTGGCCGCTGGTGTCGGTGAAGACCTGTCCGGTGGGGTGAGACGACCGGGTCAGCGTTCGACCGGGCGCACGCCGACCGACGTGGAGGACGGCGTCGCCGTCACCCACACCTCGGCGCCGAGGGCGACGGGGTCTTCGGCGGTCGCGGCGTACTTGACCGGCTGGCCGCCCAGCCTCAGCAGGACCTCGCCGTACCCGCCCGCCGGAATGGCGGTGACCACGGTCCCGGCCGACCCGAGGAGCTCCCCGTGGCGCGGGGCCGCCCCGCCGGCGTCCCGGGCGAGGGCCAGGCTCAGCCGGTACGCCGACCACCCGGCACCCGCACCGGCCGCTGCTCCGGCGGCGGCTGCCGCTCCTTGCCCGAGACCCGTGGTCCCGAGCACGATCGCCCCCGTGAAACCGAGCATCGATACGAAGCCCGCGACCACCGGGAGCGACAGCCAGCCGACGAACAGTCCGTCCAGGGCACCGTCGAAGACACCTTCGAGCACCCCGTCGAGCACGAGCGAGCCGGCCAGCAGGACGATTCCCCCGATGCCGAGACCCAGAAACAAGCCCATGGGCACCTCCCCCGCTCGGCCGGCATTCCCGCCGGACACCGGCATCGTGCCAGCGTGCGCGGACGCCGGACATTGCCTGCCTTCGGCAATCTTTACGACTCTTTGACGCTGCGGTACGGCAGGGTGTCCGCCGGCCGGAGGCACCGGCGGGTCACGCCGTGGCGCCGGGCCAGCCCAGCAGCCGTGACCCGATCACCGCGGTCTGGAGTGTGTAGCGGTCCGCCGGATCCGCCGGGTCCGCACCGGTGAGGGTGTGGATGCGCCCCAGCCGGTACGTCAGGGCGCGCACGCTCAGCGACAGGCGCCGGGCGGTCTCCGTCACCACGCATCCGCTGTCGAAATAGGCGGTGAGGGTGTCCAGCAGGGGCTGCGGGCCGCCGCGCGCCTGGTGGAGCGGGCCCAGGACACTCTCCACGAGGTCGGCCATGGCCTGCCGGTCGCGGCTGAGGACCGGGTAGACCAGGAGGTCGGAGGCGTACAACAGCGGCCCCTCCAGCCCCATCCGCTCAGCGATGTCCAGCGCGTTGAGGGCCTCTTCGTACGAGTGGACGACGCCGCCGGGGCCCGGGGGGGGGAGCGGCCGACGGCGACCCGCCCGCCGTCCGTCGCCGCGTGCGCCTGCTTGGCGAAGTAGGCCAGGACGTCGGGCTGGTCGCCGGGCGCCACGCAGATGAGGCTGCCGTCCTTGGTGGCCAGCAGGATCTGCCGCTTTCCGAATCGGCCGAGGACCGCCTCCTCGATGCGGCGCGCCACGGGATAGCCGTCGCCGTAGGGCTCGGGGCCGGCCGCCACGGCCACCGCGTGGGCCTGCGACAGGCGCAGCCCGAACCGTTCGGCGCGCTCCGCCAGCAGGCCCAGTCCTGCGGCCGTGCAGCAGGTCGTCGATGAACTCGCGCCGGGCCGCCTCCTCCTGACGGACTGCCTGGCGCTGGGACCGCTCGTACCCCTCGACGAACGCGTCCACCGCCTGCTCGACGGCGGCCAGCAGCGGCGCCGGAGTTCGCGTCGGGACGCTCTGGGCGGCGGCCAGGTGGTCCCGTATGAGCCCGCGCAGCGGCGTACCCGCCTCCGCCGCCCGCTGCCCCTCGGCACGGCGGGACTCGACCTCGGCACGGGTGAGGCGACGCCCCGTGGCACACGCGTCCCGCAGTGCGCCGACGTACCCGCCGAGACGGTCCTCCGGCGCTTCCCCGTCCCCCACGTTCCTCCCCGCTCCCGACGCGCACCCTCACACGCCCTCGTCGAGGCTTCAACTGCAGCCGGGCCTGGCCGCGTTGGCTGCTGTCCCGGTCGTGGCGGCGATCCGGACATGGACGGGACGCTCGATGGCAGCCACGAACGCGACCACGAGGCCGCCGGGCGCGTAGTCGAACGCCTGCAGACCCAGCCGGTGTTGCGTGCCGGCTGCCGGAGCGGCGAACGCATCGTCTTCCCGGACCGCGGCCGGATCGTGGAAGAAGGCCGCCACGACGCACTGCTGCGCCGTGGCGGCCTCTACGCCGAATTCCGGAATGCCTCCCTCGCCCCGGCGCCGAGCGAATGAATCACGGCTTTCATTCGTTCTTGATCGGCAGGGTGATGTTCCTGTTGCGGATCAGTACTCGTTCCACTCTGTCGTCGATGGGGAACTCCTCTTTGACCGGTGTCGTCGTGATGACCGGAGGAACAATCCCGCCGGGTGCGTGTTCGACCAGGTCCAGCTGGAGTTCTTCAGGAACCGGACGAAATGGCGGGGACGCGAGTTCCAGAGTCAGCTCGAAGCCCTCGGTGTTGCATGCACACGTGCCCTCCACCGTGACCCGGCGTTCACCCTTGCTGTTCCGGTACGCCGTGGCGGTGAAGTCTCCACCCTGAGCTTCGCAGGCGAAGCCGTTTGCAGACTTGGACATTCGGACTCCCTCGACGTCTCATTGCGTGACAGTTCACACAGCGGGTTCAGTATCGGCGCGTTTACCGGCAGCCACAATCCGAGGGGAGGCGTTCAATCATATGGCTGCGCATATCGCGTGGAAGTCTTCCGACTGCGGTAAGGGGGAAATCGGGGAGCTGCTCGCCGGCCGGGGAAGAGCCACCAGGTCTGCGGCGAAATACGACGAGTCGCCCCCGGAAAACGCACAAGAGCCCTGCCTCACCGAAGTGAGGCAGGGCTCCGAAATGCGACTACGAGGCGAACCTCTCGTCGGGACGACAGGATTTGAACCTGCGACCCCTTGACCCCCAGTCAAGTGCGCTACCAAGCTGCGCCACGTCCCGTTGTGCCTTCGACCTGGGGTTTCCCCCTGCTCGGCGGCACATGCAGAACATTACCCCACGCCGAGGGGTGTGCATGCACGGGTAATCGGCGAGGGGCAGGATGGGGTGGTGAACGCACGGGATCGGGACGTCGACGGGCGGGCGCGCAGTGCGCGGCCGAGGGATGGGCTGGGGCGGCCGCTCGCCTACGGGGTGGCCGGGGTGGAGCGGCAGCCCGAGGGGGTGGTGCGCTCCCCCGGGGAGACCCTGCGGGAGGCGCAGCGGCTGCTGGACGCCGGGATGCCGTTCCACGCGCACGAGGTGTTCGAGGACGCCTGGAAGTCGGGGCCCGAGGCCGCGGCGCCGCTCTGGCGGGGGCTCGCGCAGCTCGCCGTCGGGTTGACGCACGCCGCGCGCGGCAACGCGGTCGGCGGGGCGCGGCTGCTGCGGCGCGGGGCCGCCGGGATCGAGGGGCTGGACGGGGGTCCGTACGGGGTCGACGTGCCGGGCCTGGTCCGGTGGGCCGGCGAGCTGGCCGACCGGGTGGCGGACGGCGGCCCGGCCGTCGACGCCGCGCGGGAGGCGCCGCGGCTGGGCGCCTGAGGTCAGTGCGCGGCGGGCTGGAGGAGGTCCCAGCGGTTGCCGTACAGGTCTTCGAAGACGGCGACGGAGCCGTACGGTTCGTGGCGCGGCTCCTCCAGGAAGCGGACGCCCTCGGCGGTCATCCGGGCGTGGTCGCGGATGAAGTCGTCGGTGTACAGGAAGTGGCCGACGCGGCCGCCGGTCTGGTCTCCGACGCGGGAGCGCTGGGCCTCGTCCTTGGCCCGGGCCAGGAGGAGCGCGGATTCGGTGGCGCCGGGCGGGCGGACCACGACCCAGCGGGAGCCGTCCGGGCGTGGGGTGTCCTCGGCCAGGTCGAAGCCGAGGGCGCGGGTGTAGAAGTCGATGGCCTCGTCGTAGTCGTGGACCAGGAGGGCCGTGAGGGCGATGTGCGATGGCATGCCCTCATTGTGGGCCGACGAGGACCACTTCCAGGGTGCGGGGGCCGTGGACGCCCTCCACCCGGTCGAGTTCGATGTCGCTGGTGGCGGAGGGGCCGGAGATCCAGGTCAGGGGGCGGGCCGGGTCGAGGAGCGGCAGGGCCTGCGGGACGGAGTCCACCACCTGGCCGGGGACGCGGACCACGCAGATGTGGTGGTCCGGGATCAGGGTGATGCGCCGCCGGCCCTGGTCGGGGCCGCCGTCGAGGACGATCGTGCCGGTCTCGGCGACGGCCAGGGCGCAGCCGCTGACCACGCTGTCGACGCGGTCCAGTCGGTACGGGGTGTCCTCCGCCCGGTCGGGGACCCGTGCGGGGCCCTGCGCCGGGAGCCAGTGCGCGGGCAGGCCGGGCGGGACGAGCACCGACCGGGCGCCCCGCTCGGCGAGGAGCCGCGTCAGCAGCGCGGGCAGCGCCTCCTCGTCCGTGCGGTGGACCACGGCCCGGTACTCGGCGAGGTGGGCCGCGAGCAGGTCCACCCGCTCGGCCGGGGTCCGGGCGCCGTGGACGGGGAGGTAGTCGCGGGGGATCGGCGCCGCGGGCGCGTCGTCGCGCAGCGCCCGGCGGATCCGGCCGAGGATGCGGTCCTTGCTGCTCATCGCGGGGTGCTCCGTTCCCGGGCCCACCAGTCGCGGAAGGACTCCGCGGGTACGGTGGGCAGCTCGCGGCTGTCGGTCCAGGCCCGCCCGGCTCCGGGGAGTCGGCGGGGAGCCAGCCGCCGGGCCCTGGCCAGCAGGCGCTCCCCCGCGCGCAGGGCTCCCGGGTGGTCCAGGAGCAGCCGGGCGGCGCGCATGGCGGCCCGTTCGGCGGTGTGGCCGTCGGCGGGGCGGAGCGTGACGCGGACGCCGTCGCGGGTCACCGGGCCGCCCTGGACGACCCGTTCGCGGAGGTGGACGAGGACCTCGGGGATGTCGATGGCGACCGGGCAGACCTCGTAGCAGGCTCCGCACAGCGTGGACGCGTAGGGCAGCGAAGCGTCGATCGCGCTCCCGGTGCCCCGGAGTTGGGGGCTGAGGACGGCGCCGATGGGGCCTGGGTAGACGGAGCCGTAGGCGTGGCCGCCGGCGCGCTCGTAGACGGGGCAGACGTTGAGGCAGGCGGAGCAGCGGATGCAGCGCAGGGCCTGGCGGCCGGTCTCGTCGGCGAGGGTGTCGCTGCGGCCGTTGTCGAGGAGCACGAGGTGGAAGGCGGCGGGCCCGTCGCCCGCCGTGGTGCCGGTCCACATCGTCGTGTACGGGTTCATCCGCTCGGCCGTCGAGGAGCGTGGCAGGGTCTGGAGGAAGATCTCCAGGTCTCGGAAGGTCGGGACGGTCTTCTCGATGCCGACGACGGAGATCAGGGTCTCGGGCAGGGTCAGGCACATCCGGCCGTTCCCCTCGGACTCCAGGACGACCATCGTGCCGGTCTCGGCGACCATGAAGTTGGCCCCGGACACGGCGACCTTGGCGCGCAGGAACTTCTCGCGCAGGTGCAGGCGTGCCGCTTCGGCGAGTTCCCGCGGGTCGTCGCCGAGCGGTTCGGGCGCGGGCCGGCCCCAGCTGCCCATCTCGGCGCGGAAGATGTCGCGGATCTCGGCCCGGTTGCGGTGGATGGCCGGGACCAGGATGTGGGAGGGGCGGTCGTGGCCGAGCTGCACGATGAGTTCGGCGAGGTCGGTCTCGTACGCGGCGATCCCGGCGGCCTCCAGGGCCTCGTTGAGCCCGATCTCCTGGGTGGCCATGGACTTGACCTTGACGACCTCGCGCTCGCCGGTCGCGAGGACCAGCTCCGTGACGATCCGGTTGGCCTCGTCCGCGTCGGCGGCCCAGTGGACGGTGCCGCCGGCCGCCGTGACCGCCGCCTCCAGCTGCAGCAGATAGCGGTCGAGGTGGCGGAGGGTGTGGTCCTTGACGGCCTTGCCCGCGGCACGCAGCCGGTCCCAGTCCGCGAGTTCGGCGACGGCCCGCGCGCGTTTGTCGCGGATGGTGTGCGTGGCGTGCCGGAGGTTGGCGCGCAGCACCTCGTCCCGTACGGCTTCGCGGGCGGCCTCGGGAAAGGCGGGCATGCCCAGGTAGGTGCCCGTCACGGCAGTGGTTCCTCCTCGGTCGCGGCCAGGATCTCGGCGAGGTGCAGGGCCCGCAGCGGGCTGTCCGCGCGGCGCAGCAGGCCGTCCAGATGGGCGAGGCAGGAGTTGTCGGCGCCGCAGAGCACCTGGGCGCCGGTGCCGGCCGCCGCCCTGATCTTGTCGGCGCCCATGGCGGTCGAGACGTCCGGGTTCTTGACGGCGAAGGTGCCGCCGAAACCGCAGCACTCCTCGGCGCCCGGCAGGTCGACCAGGTCCAGGCCCTTGACCGCGGCCAGCAGCCGGCGCGGCCGGTCCCCGAGCCCCAGGCCGCGCAGGCCGTGGCAGGAGGGGTGGTAGGTGACGGTGTGCGGGAAGTACGCGCCGACGTCGGTCACCCCGAGGACGTCGACCAGGAACTCGGTCAGCTCGTACACGCGCGGGGCGAGCGAGGCCGCCGCCTCGGCGAGCTCGCCGCCGCGCCCCTCCTCGGCCGCCTTCCGCCCGATGCGCGGGTAGTGCTCGCGGATCATCGCGGCGCAGGATCCGGAGGGGGTGACCACGTACTCGTGTCCCGCGAAGGCCCGCGCGGTACGCCGCACCAGTGGTTCGGCCTCGTACCGGTAGCCGGTGTTGTACTGCGGCTGCCCGCAGCAGCTCTGGGCCGCCGGGAAGTCCACGGCGACCCCGAGCCGCTCCAGGAGGCGTACGACGGCGATGCCGGTCCGCGGGTACAGCGCGTCGTTGACGCAGGTGACGAACAGGGCGGCTCGCATGATGGGCACAATAGCCCCGTGAAGAAGTTCTCAGTGATCGGCATAGGCGCGGGCGACCCGGACCATCTGACCCTCCAGGCGGTCAGGGCGATCGGCGCGGCGGACGCATTCCTCATCCTGGAGAAGGGCGAGGAGAAGGCGGATCTGACCGGGCTGCGGCGCGCGATGCTCGACGCGCACGCCCGTCCCGGCCACCGGCTCGTGGAGGGCCGCGACCCGGACCGGGACCGGACGCCCGCCGACTACACCCCGACGGTGGACGGCTGGCGCAGTGCGCGGGCCGAGCTCTTCGAGCGCTTCATCGCCGAGGATCTGGCGGACGGCGAGACCGGGGCCTTCCTGGTCTGGGGCGATCCCTCCCTCTACGACTCCACGCTGGCGATCCTCGACGAGGTGCTGGAGCACGGCCGGGTGGCGTTCGAGCACGAGGTCGTGCCGGGCATCAGCAGCATCTCGGCGCTGCTGGCGCGGCACCGGACCAATCTGAACCGGGTCGGGCGCCCGGTCCAGATCACCACCGGCCGCCGGCTGGCCGAGGGCTGGCCGCAGGACGTCGACGACGTGGTGGTGATGCTGGACGCGCGGCACGCCTTCACCGCCCATCTGGACCAGGACCTCTACATCTACTGGGGGGCCTACGTCGGCACCCCGGACGAGATCCTGGTGCAGGGCAGGCTCGCCGAGGTCGCCGGGCGGATCGAGGAGCTGCGGACCGAGGCCCGGGCCCGCAAGGGCTGGATCATGGACACGTACCTGCTCAGGCGCGGCTGAGGTACGCGGGGAGGACGGCGGCGAGGCGTTCGTACTCCTCGGGCCGGTTGTAGATCTGGCCGCAGAGGCGGATGCCGCCGCCGCCCGGCCAGGGCCAGATCAGGACCCTGATGCCCTGCTCGGCGGCGATCCGCTCGCGCAGGGCGCGGGCCCGGTCCGGGGTGTCGGCGATCCCGGCCGGCAGGCGCAGGGTGCGCATGGCGAGGGCCTCGCCGTGCGGGAGCCGGGTGAGCCCGGGGAGCTCGGCGAGCAGGGCCGCGCCGTAGGCGGCCGACGCGCTGTTGTGCGCCCGGACCTTGGCCGCGTCGAGGCGTTCGAGGAGGTCCAGCCCGTCGGGGGCGGCGAGCCAGCCGGTGTAGTCGGCGGTGGCGCGGTTCTCGACGGACCGCGGGAAGCCGTGCTGGTCCTCCCAGGACGGTACGAGCGCCCGGATCCGGTGGCGGTGCTGCGGGGCGACGGCGAGGATCGCGCTGCCAGAGGGCGCGTAACCCCATTTGTGGAGGTTGCCGAACCAGAAGTCGGGGCCGCCCGCGAGGGGGTCGGCGAGCATGCCCACGGCGTGGGCGCCGTCGACGACGGTGGTGACCCCGCGCTCGCGCAGGTCCGCGAGGAGCCGGGGGGAGGCGATGATCCGGGCGGTGGGCGAGCTGACGTGGTCGAGCACGGCCACCCTCGTACGGGGTGTCAGCGCGGCCAGCACGGTCTCACGTACGGCGTCCTCGTCGGGCAGGTGGGGGTCCAGGCTGACGGTGGTGACCGGGGCGCGGCGGGCGGCGGCCGCGACGACGGTGCCGTAGCCGTGGTCGGTCACGAGGATCTCGTCGCCGTCGGCGAACGGGACGGCGTCCAGGGAGAGGTTGGCGCCCTCGGTGGCGTTGCCGATGAAGGCGATGCCGTCGGGGTCGGCGCCGAGGTGCGCGGCGACCCGGGAACGGGCCTCGGCGAGGCGGTCCGCGACGGTGTTGAAGAAGGCGTCGGGGTCGGCGTGGGCCTCGGCGCGGAGTGCGGCGTGGACCTCCTGGACGGGGACGGGGACCGCGCCGTAGGAGCCGTGGTTCAGGTGGGCGACGCGGGGGTCCAGACGGAACAGGGCGGGCCCGCCGGGGAACTCCTGGGCGGACCCGTCGGGACGTATCGGCTCGGTCACTGATCCTCCGGGGTGACGGGGGCTGCGGCGGCCGCGGGGCGACGTGGCCACGTCGCCGATCGGCTACGCGGCCACGTGGGGCTCGGCGCGGCTCTCCTGCGGATCATCCCCCGCCACCGCCGACACCGGTAGACCGCCCGTTCGGCCACCCGGGTGAGGTCGGCGGCTCCGCCGGCGCCGGAGGGCGGCCCCCGCCTACGCGTCCCGGCCGCTGGTCGCCGCGTAGTACTGGAGGTCCTGCACCTCCACCTTGTGGTCCACCCGGTACGGCAGGTCGACCTTCACACCGGCCTTCCCGTCCCGGACGATCTGTGCCGAGCTGGTGCCCGCCTTCAGCGGCAGCAGCTGCGAGTGGATCCCGGCGGGGGCCTCGTAGCTGCCTTCCGCGGTTCCTACGGTCGTACGGACGGCTCCGGCCCCGGTGAGGAAGCTGAGCACCTCCACCTTGTCCCGGGGCGGTGCGCTCCCCTTGCGGAGCGACATCACCAGCGACTGGTCGCCCGTCGGGTCGGCGTCCGCGAACTGCGTGCGCGCGGAGAGGTAGAGGGTGTCCCGGACGATCTCCGGCCAGCTGCCCGTCTTGAACTTGGTCAGGTAGTACGAGGTCAGGTCCAGGTACGCGTGGCCGTTGTGCAGGGAGGGTGCGAACTGGCTGCCCTCCGAGTAGTCGTTCCAGGTGGTGAGCTGGACCCAGTCGGCGCCGTCCTCGATGGCGTGCGTCCAGGTGGAGCGCAGGGTCGCGGTGTTGCCCGCCTCGTCGTAGATGCCCTGGTTGGGGCGCGCGTCCTGGACCGACACCGGCTGCATCCAGATCTTGCCCATGTCGTGGGCCCGCCGGACGTCGCGCGTCGAGCTCTCCTGGCCGACGTAGCTGCGGCTGCCCCACTCGGAGAAGCCGTGGCTGATCGGGGCGAACTCCCCGCTGTGGGCGCCGAAGTCGAGGAAGAGGGGGACGAAGGCGGTGCGGATGCCGTGCTTGGACTTCAGGAGCGCGATGACCTCGGTCCACCAGGCGACGCTCTTCTCCTCCGCCTTGAAGGGGGAGACCACGAGGCGGCCGTCGGGGAGGCGGTGCGCGGCGGAGGCGTCGGCGAGGGTGGCGATCGCCTCGGCGAGCACCGCGGGGTCGTCGGTGTTCAGGGAGGTCATGTCCGGCATCAGCATGATCTTGAATGCCGGGTCCACCGAACGGGCCGCCGCCATCAGCAGGTTGCAGCGGTCCCAGTTCTTGCCGGAGAGGGAGAGCAGGTCGAGCGTGAAGCCGTCGATGCCCGCCGCGCGGGCCGTGCGCACCTCCTGCTGGAGGTTGGCGTACTCCCAGTCGCCGCTCTTCGGGGTCACGGGCAGCGGCCGGTCGCGCAGGAGGCCGCCGTACCGGCCGTGCTTCCCGCTCTCGCCGTCCGGGTTCAGGTAGTTGCGGGTGTAGTAGTCCCGGTCCGCGGCCGCGTTGTCGAGGGAGAGCGGGTACGGGGTGAAGTAGTGGGCGAACACCAGCTTCTTGCCCGCGGCGCCCGAGCGCAGGGCGGCGGGCTGGGGCATGTCGAAGGGCAGGGCCCCGGTGGGGCGTTCGGCCCCGGAGTCCAGCGTGCCCGTGGGGTTGCCCTTGGCGGCGGCGCCCTTCGTGGGGGCCGGGGGCTCGGCCGGTGACGGGGTGGCCTCGCCGGGGGCGGCCGTGGCCCCGGCGGTCGCGGGGGCCGCCGGGGGCTCGCCGCCGGGGGCCGAGGCCCCCTGTACGGACGCGGCGTCGCGGGGGTCCCAGGCGATTCCGGTGGCGGCGCAGACACCGACGAGGAAGAAGCCGGAGAGCAGCGCGGCCAGCAGGGGTCTGCGGCCCCGGAAGGCCGGGCGGCGCCGGTGCGACACGGGCCCGCCCGCCCGGCCCTTGCGCGGTGTGCTCCGGCCCGCACGGTGCTGTGCTCGCCGGTCCGTCCGCCGGTCCGCTGTCATTCTGGTCCCTCCCGCGAATATGCCCCGAGGAGGGGCTGCACAGCAGTAGAGCCCAATCCCGGCTTCCGGACAACTGTTCCCAGGAGCCGGAGTTCGGGTACGTACGTCACACGGACCACGGGAAATACGCCGTCCGTCCGGCGGCCCGGACGAAGTCCTCACCTGGGCCGCAGCGAACCCGCCCTTCGGAATGCGACATTCCCCTAGCCTTACGGCGCAAGTGGCGCATAATCGTCGTCACGCGGCGCGAAAAACCCTGCTGCCGCACTTGGTCACGCATGCACTGGGGGGCATCGTGCCGATGAGGGAATCCGGGGCCATGGGGGAAGCCGGGTCGATGAGGGAAAAAGGCTTATCCGGAACACTGCCGGCGACATCCGCCGAAATGTCCCGGCTGCTCACCGCCGTCCGGCGCGGGCGGGTCCTGACCGTGGCAGGAGCCTTCCGCGAGCCGCGGAGCCTGCTGGTGCGGGAGATCGCGCGGCGGATCGCGTCCAACTTCTACGACGGGGTGGCCGTCGTCGCCATGGACCCGCTGCACGGCGGCTACGGGGTCCGCGAGCTGACGGCCCAGCTGGGCTGCGTGCCCGGTATGCCCGCACCGGCCCGGGGAACGGCGAACACCGCCTCGTGGCTGGCCGAACGGGACATGCTGCTCGTCCTGGACGGTGCGGAACTGCTCGGCCCGGACGCCCTGGCCTGGCTGCGGAACCTGCTGGCCGTGGCGCCGGGGCTGCGGATCCTGGCGGCGGGGCGGACCCCGCTGGCCTTCGAGCAGGAGCGGATCCACCGGCTCTGATCCCGGAGTCCGCGGCGCTCGGCGGGATCAGTCCAGCTGCCGGCTGAGCTGGCGCCACACCGGGGCCGGGCAGCGGCCCTGCGGCCGGGACTTGAGGAACATCCCGTAGTCGACCCGGCGCGGCGTACGGCCGAACTCCACCCAGTGGGCGCGGCCGGAGGCCTTGTCCCAGCCGTCGTTGGGCATCCGGATGTGGTCGGTGCGCCCGTCCTTGTCCTTGGTGGTGATCTGCGCGACCTCCGCGTGGCCGGAATGGACGGCCAGCACCACGCAGTAGTGCCGCAGCTGCCGCGCCGGGTCCTCGCGCAGCGGCACCATGGCCAGCCAGATCTCCCCCGGCGCCGGCCGGTGGGTGCGGACGACGACGCGCGGGACGTCCCGGGAGCCGCCCCGTGAGCCGCCCCGGGAGGCGTCCCAGCGGCGGACCACCACGACGAAGACGAGCGCCACCACGCCGGCGGCCATGCTCTCGGCGGTGGCCCGGACGTTCCACACCGGGTGGTCCCCGACCTTGCCCTCGGTCCACCACAGCGCCGCGGCCACGAGCGCGAGCAGGGCCGCCGCCCGTGCCGGGACCAGCCACCAGGCGCCTGCCCGGCGGCGGCCCGCGAAGAGCGCGAGCAGCAGGGCCACCACGACCGGTATGGCGTAGAGGATCAGGTACTGGCCGAAGCCGTGCAGCTCCTGCGGCGGTGTCTGCTCCGCCAGCAGGTCGGGCATCGCCAGCGGCACCGCCAGCAGATAGCCGACGGCGGGCAGGACGAAGAGCACGAGCAGCAGCCCGGCGCACCCGGCGCCGCCGCAGGACGTGTCGGAGCGACGCGCCACAGAACCCCCAGAGCGTTTCGGTACGAGTCCCGGCCGGCCTGCGGCGGGAGCCCGGCCCGCCCCGGGTCACCGTCCCCGAACGCTAGCGCAAGGCCGTCGGGGCGCGGGCCGCAATCGGGTTTCGGGCCGCCCTTCCCGGATACGGCTCCGCCCCGGCCGGGCACGGGGCCGGCCGGGGCGGAGCGGATCACGTCGTCACGGACACGTGGGTACGGCTGCCGGCGTCAGCCCAGGAGGGCGAGCGCCTGGTTGAGGGTCGCGGACGGGCGCATGATCGCCGCGGCCTTCGTGGCGTCGGGCTGGTAGTAGCCGCCGATCTCGGCCGGGGAGCCCTGCACGGCGATGAGCTCGGCGACGATGGCCTGCTCCTGCTCGGCGAGGGTCTTGGCGAGCGGGTCGAAGGCCGCGGCCAGCTTCGGGTCGTCGATCTGGCGGGACAGCTCCTGCGCCCAGTACAGGGCGAGGTAGAAGTGGCTGCCGCGGTTGTCGATGCCGCCCAGCTTGCGGCTCGGCGACTTGTCCTCGTTGAGGAAGGTGCCGGTCGCACGGTCCAGGGTGTCGGCCAGCACCTGGGCGCGGGCGTTGCCGGTGGTGGTCGCGAGGTGCTCGAAGCTGGCGGCCAGCGCGAAGAACTCACCCAGGCTGTCCCAGCGCAGGTAGTTCTCCTTGACCAGCTGCTGGACGTGCTTCGGGGCGGAGCCGCCGGCGCCGGTCTCGAAGAGGCCGCCGCCGTTCATCAGCGGGACGACCGACAGCATCTTGGCGCTGGTGCCCAGCTCCAGGATGGGGAAGAGGTCGGTCAGGTAGTCACGCAGCACGTTGCCGGTCACCGAGATGGTGTCCTCGCCGCGGCGGATGCGCTCCAGGGAGAAGGCGGTGGCCTCGACCGGGGAGAGGATCTTGATGGTCAGACCCTCGGTGTCGTGGTCGGCCAGGTACGTCTTGACCTTGGCGATCAGCTGCGCGTCGTGGGCGCGGTTCTCGTCCAGCCAGAAGACGGCCGGGACGCCGGTGGCGCGGGCGCGGGTGACGGCGAGCTTGACCCAGTCCTGGATCGGCAGGTCCTTGGTCTGGCAGGCGCGGAAGATGTCGCCAGCGGCGACCTCCTGCTCCAGGACCGTGGTGCCCGCGGCGTCGACCAGGCGGACGGTGCCCGCGGTGGCGATCTCGAAGGTCTTGTCGTGGCTGCCGTACTCCTCGGCCTTCTGGGCCATGAGACCGACGTTGGGGACCGAGCCCATGGTGGACGGGTCGAAGGCGCCGTGGGTGCGGCAGTCGTCGACGACGACCTGGTAGACGCCGGCGTAGCTGCTGTCCGGGAGGACGGCGAGGGTGTCGGCCTCGGCGCCGTCCGGGCCCCACATGTGGCCGGAGGTGCGGATCATGGCCGGCATCGAGGCGTCGACGATGACGTCGGACGGCACGTGCAGGTTGGTGATGCCCTTGTCGGAGTCGACCATCGCGAGGGCCGGGCCCTCGGCGATCTCGGCGTCGATCGAGGCCTTGATGGCGTCGCCGTCGGCCAGAGCGCCGAGACCGTTCAGGACGGCGCCCAGGCCGTCGTTGGGCGACAGGCCGGCGGCGGCCAGGGTCTCGCCGTAGCGGGCGAAGGTCTTCGGGAGGAAGGCGCGGACCACGTGGCCGAAGATGATCGGGTCGGAGACCTTCATCATCGTGGCCTTGAGGTGCACGGAGAACAGCACGCCCTCGGCCTTGGCACGCTCGATCTGGTCGTTGAGGAAGGTGCGCAGCGCGTCGACGTGCAGGACGGACGCGTCCACGACCTCACCCGCGAGGACCGGTACGGACTCGCGCAGCACAGTGGTGGCGCCGTCGGCGGCGACGTGCTCGATCCGCAGGGTGCCGGCCTCGGCGATGACGGTGGACTTCTCGGTGGAGCGGAAGTCGTTCTCGCCCATGGTGGCGACGTTCGTCTTCGACTCGGTGCTCCAGGCGCCCATGCGGTGCGGGTGCGTCTTGGCGTAGTTCTTGACCGAGGCGGGGGCACGGCGGTCGGAGTTGCCCTCGCGCAGGACCGGGTTGACGGCGCTGCCCTTGACCTTGTCGTAGCGGGCGCGGATGTCGCGCTCCTCGTCGGTCTTCGGGTCGTCCGGGTAGTCCGGGAGGGCGTAGCCCTGGCCCTGGAGCTCGGCGACCGCGGCCTTGAGCTGCGGGATCGAGGCCGAGATGTTCGGAAGCTTGATGATGTTGGCTTCCGGGGTCTTCGCCAGCTCGCCGAGCTCGGCGAGGGCGTCGGCGATCCGCTGGCTCTCCTGGAGGTACTCCGGGAAGACGGCGATGATCCGACCGGCCAGGGAGATGTCACGGGTCTCGACATTCACACCGGCCGTCGACGCGTAAGCCTGGATCACAGGCAGGAAGGAATACGTCGCGAGGGCCGGGGCCTCGTCAGTGTGCGTGTAGATGATGGTCGAGTCAGTCACCGGATGCTCCGCTCCACAGTCTGCGTCTCTCGTCTGCAACATTGCTCGACATCAAGATATCTCGTGATCGGGCCGCTCAGGACAGCCCCCTGCCGCCAGTCCGGGAGACGCGTGTCACGCGGGCCCCGGCGTGCCCCGGAAATGGCGAAAGCGCCGCCCACGGCTGTTCCCGGCCGGGGGCGGCGCTCAGGCATGCGGGCCTTGATCAGGCCCGTGCGTCACATCAGGCGGCGTACGCCTTCGGGTCCTGGCCGTACTCGTTCGGCTGCTGCTGGCCGGCGGTGGCCAGGAGCACGATCAGCCAGATGAAGCCGACGAGCGGCACGAAGTTGATGAAGATCCACCAGCCGGACTTGCCGGTGTCGTGCAGGCGGCGCACGGTCACGGCGAGGTTCGGGAGGAGGGTGCCGAGGGCGTAGAGGGCGTACAGCCACGGGGACGTGCCGAGCACGGCGTCCAGGATCGCGACGATGATCAGGGCGGCGATCTGGAAGAGGAAGAACATCCAGTACTCCTGGCGGCGCGCACGGCCGGAGAAGTCGGCGTACTTCTTCAGAACGTCGAGGTAGTGGTTCACGGGTCCCCCCAGAGGACGGTTGGTTCGGCCCGTCCTGCTGGAGCAAGCCGGGGCAGAACTTATGCCCCCCTTACGTCGCGGTCAAGCCACTTCCGGGGCGGCCAAATCGGCTGGACCGCACGATTTCCGGCAGCGGAGTTACGACTTCGGGACACAGCCCCAGCGCCATGTCCCCGAACGTCCGAAACGTCCGCACGCAAGGCCCACTTGACGCCCCCGCGGCTGCTCCGATCGTTACCCACATCGTTATCGCGCCGCGACACCGCGGGCCGGGCCGGGGAGGAGGGCTCCCGTCCCGGCCCGCGGCGGGCCGTCAGCCGATGTGGAAGGGATCGCCGTAGACCTTCCAGTCCAGCGGCGTGTTGAGGTTCAGGTTGCCCTTCTTCAGGAAGACCCGCTGCGCGGTGTCGACCCGGCTGGTGTCGCTGTGCGCCTCCTCCTGCTTCATCGCCCAGACCCGGGCGTCGAGGAAGGCGTTGAGGTACGTGGTCTCGTTGCCGCCCTGCGACGGGGGCTTGGCCTTGGTCAGGGCGCGCTTGCGGATGTTGCGGAAGCTGGTGGAGTCGCCCCCGTCGCCGTGCATCACGATGGCGTCGTAGTAGATGAACTGGCCCAGTACGCCGATCCCGTCGGCCTTGCCCTGGTTCACGGACGGATTGAAGTAGACCCGGTCGCGCTCGCGGTCCTGGGCCTTCCTGAAGTCGGCGTCCTGGGCCGCCTTCGCCCAGTCCTTGGTGAAGTTCGGATCGAGGCCGGCGTGCGAGTCGCTGCCGTCGACCCTGCGCAGGGCGGGGAGGTACTTGGCGAGCACGTTGCCCGGCTTGATCTGCGTGTAGTACTCGACGAGGTCGAGCATGTCGCCGGTGCCGGAACAGAATCCGATGATGCCGGCCGTGTAACCGCGGCCGTCGTCTATGTCCTCTATGTACTTGTACTGCGCCTTCCAGTCCAGCGAGGAGTTCTCCGCGCTGGAGACGATCTTCATGGCGATCTCCTTCTTCGCCGGATCGTCGAGTCCTACGGCTGCGGCCGCGGCCGCGGCCGTCGCGGGCTCCGCCGCGGGGGCAGGGGCCGCGGTGGCATGAGCGGCGACGGGGACGGCGATCAGCGCGCTGCCGAGCAGTGCGCCGATCGCCAGCATCTTGCGGCGGGGGGTGAACACAAGGCCTCCATCTGGTGGTTGAGGCGTCCCAGCTTCGTTAGGAAACTTTACTACCAGAGCTGACGGCAGCTCAATACCCGGGCGCGGTGCAAGGAATGACCCCGTCCGGTCAGAGCCAGCCGTTACGCCTGAAGCCCCGGTGGATGACGAAACAGGCGAGCGCCATGACGCCGAGCACCAGCGGATAGCCGTAGGTCCAGTGCAGTTCGGGCATGTGGTCGAAGTTCATGCCGTACACCCCGCAGACCATGGTCGGGACGGCCACGATGGCCGCCCACGCCGTGATCTTGCGCATGTCCTCGTTCTGGGCGACCGTCACCTGCGCCAAGTGGGCCTGCAGGATGGAGTCGAGGAGGTTGTCGTAGGCGCTGATCTGCTCGGTGGCCCGGGTCAGGTGGTCGGCCACGTTCCGGAAGTACGCACGGGTCTCCGGCGGGATGACCGGTATCGGCTGCGTGGCCAGTTGCTGGAGCGGGCGGCTCAGTGGCGCCACCGCCCGCCTGAGCTCCAGGAGTTCGCGCTTGAGCTGGTAGATCCGTCCCGCGTCGCCGCGGCCGCCGTCCTCGCTGAACACCGCGGTCTCGACGGCGTCGATGTCGTTCTGCACCGCGTCCGTGACGGCCGCGTAGTCGTCGACCACGTGGTCGGCCATGGCGTGCAGAACGGCCGCGGGACCGTTGGCCAGTTGCTCCGGGGCGCGCTCGAGCTCCTCGCGGACCGGGCCCAGTGTGCCGCGGCCGCCGTGCCGGATGGTGATGATGAAGTCCTGGCCGGTGAAGGCCATCAGCTCGCCGGTCTCCACCACCTCACTGGTCGCGGTCAGCTCCTCGTGCTCCACGTAGCGCACGGTCTTGAAAACGGAGAACAGCGTGTCGTCGTAACGCTCCACCTTGGGACGCTGGTGCGCGTTCACGGCGTCCTCGACGGCGAGGGGGTGCAGGCCGAACAGCTCGGCCAGCCCGGCCAGCTCCGACCTCGCCGGCTCGTGCAGGCCGATCCAGACGAAGCCGTCACCCGTCTTGCGGACCCGGCGCAGCGCCTCCTCCACCTCGGCGCAGTCGTCCTGCCGTACGCCGTCCCGGTAGACCACGCAGTTGACCACCGCACTGCCGAGCGGGGAGCGGGCCGGGTGGCTGAGGTCGACGGCCCGCCGGTAGCTGCGCCGTACGACCCGGCGCAGGTTGCTGAACATGGACAACGGCGTACTCCCCTTCGGCGGATCAGCGGCCAGTCTGCCATCGCCGCCGGAACGCCCGCGTCCGGGCTCACCGCCACCGGCTCGCGCCGTCTCCGGCCGGGGGTCCGTGCGAGGCGCCGCCCGTTTCAGACCCGGTCGATGAACACGCTCGTCGACTTCACCCGCGCCGTGGCCCGCGCGCCGACTTCCAGCCCGAGCTCCTCCACCGCCTCCCGCGTCAGCAGCGACACGATCCGGTGCGGCCCGGCCTGGATCTCCACCTGCGCGTCGACCGTGCCGAGCTTCACCCCGGTGACGATGCCCGGGAAGGCGTTGCGCGCCGAGGTGTACGGGGTCTCCTCGCCCTCGGCACCCTCCTGCGCGGCCTCGACGCAGAAGGCGGCCAGGTCGGGCCCGTCCACCATCCGCCGGGTGCCCTCGCGGTGGGTGGGGAACCGTTCGGCATCCGCCCAGCGCCGGGCCGTGTCGACGCTGACGCCGAGCATCCGGGCCGCCTGGCCGATCGTGTAGGACTCCATGACCGCAGCTTAGGGGGTGTGTTGCCGGTCAGGGCGGATCAGGGAGCGGTGGCCGGTGCCGTGCATCGCAAGGCGGACGAGGGAGGCGACGCGGAGCGTCGCCGACCGAGGACAACGCCGCGAGGCGCGGTGCCGGCCACCGCGAGCCCGCCCTGACCGGCAACACACCCCCTAAGGGGTGTGTTGCCGGTCAGGGCGGAGGGTTGCGGAGCGACTCCCGGGCCGCCGCCGCGATCACCTCCGCGACCATCGACAGGGCGGGCGAGTCGAGCCTCCACTGCTGCCAGTACAGGGGTACGTCTATCGGCCGCCGCGGCTCCAGCAGCACCAGCTCCCCCGTCCGCACCAGTGGTCTCGACTGCTGCTCCGGCACCAGCCCCCACCCCAGCCCCGCGACCACCGCGTCACGGAACCCCTCCGACGTCGGGATGTAGTGCCGTACCCGCCCCGCCCCGGCCGCCGGGTCCCCCGTCAGCGAGCGGACGAAGGCGTCCTGGAGGTCGTCCTTGCGGTCGAACACGATCGTCGGGGCCTCCCGCAGGTCCCGCTCCGGCTCCCCCGTCAGGTACCGGGCCGCGAACGCGGGGCTCGCCGTCGGCAGGTACCGGGCCAGGCCCAGCATCCGTACGCTGCACCCGGCCACCGGGTCGGGCGAGGAGGTCACCGCCGCCATCACCTGGCCCTCCCGCAGCAGCGCCGTCGTGTGCGACTCGTCCTCACGGTGGAGCTCGACGCAGACCGGCGGATCCTGCGGCACCCGCGCCAGCGCGGGCAGGAACCAGGTCGCCAGGGAGTCCGCGTTCACCGCGATCGGCAGCCGCACCGGGCCCATCCCGTCGTCCATCCCCAGCTCGGTGCGCGCGTCGCGCTCCAGGCGGGCCAGCTGACGGGCGAAACGGACCACCACCTCCCCGGACTCGGTCGCCCGCACCGGCTTCGTCCGCATCAGCAGCACCCGGCCGGTCCGCTGCTCCAGCGCCTTGACCCGTTGGCTGACCGCGGAGGGGGTCACGTGCAGGGCGGCCGCGGCCGCGTCGAAGGTGCCCTCGTCCACCACGGCGAGCAGCGTGCGTACCTGGTCCAGCGGAAGCTCATCCATCACGAGCGCTAATGGTACGTAAAAATCTTTAGCTGTACTGAACCGATCTCGCTGCCTACGGTCGGAGCCATGAACTACGGCATCGTCACCGCCGCCCTGGCCGGCTTCGGCAGCGGACTCTCCCTCATCGTCGCCATCGGCGCGCAGAACGCCTTCGTCCTCCGCCAGGGCGCGCGCCGCCACGCGGTCCTCGCCGTGGTCGCCATCTGCGCCGTCTCCGACGCGGTCCTCATCACCCTCGGCGTCGCCGGCGTCGGCGCCTTCGTCACCGCCTGGCCGGCCGCCCTGACGGTGGTCGGGCTCGCCGGGGGCGGGTTCCTGGTCTGCTACGGCGTCCTCGCCGCCCGCCGGGTGCTGCGGCCCGACCCCGGCGCGGCCCTCACCACGGAGGGGGCGACGAGCGGGTCCGCCCGCCGGGCCGTGCTGACCGCGCTCGCCATGACCTGGCTCAACCCGCACGTCTACCTGGACACCGTGCTGCTCCTCGGCTCCCTCGCCGCCGACCGCGGCGACCTGCGCTGGGCCTTCGCCATCGGGGCCGCACTGGCCAGCCTGACCTGGTTCACCGGTCTGGGCTACGGGGCCCGGCTGCTGAGCGGGCTGCTCGCCCGCCCGGCCGCCTGGCGGGTCCTGGACGGACTCGTCGCTGCGACCATGGTCACCATGGGCGGCCTGCTGCTGGCCCGCGCCTGAGCCCCGCATGTCGGCGCCGGGCATCCGCCGCGGCCGGGGCATAGTGCTGGTGCCGCCGACATGATCCTCAGGAGCCCGCCGTGCCCGACCGTCCCTCCCCGCTCGTGGCCGCCACCGGGGTCGTGCTGGACACCCGGGGCCGGGTCCTCGTACTGACCGGCCCGGGCCGGACGGAGCCGGAGCTTCCGGGAGGCCCCGTCCGGGACACCGAGACCCCGGAGGAAGGTCTGGCCCGCGCGCTCCGGGAGGGGCTGAAGCTCACTCCGGCGACGGGCCGGCTGCTGGCCGTGGACTCCCGGCCGCCCGGCCCGCTCGGCCGCTCCCAGATCGTGCACGTCCACCTCGTCGGCCCGCTCGCGGCCCCGGAGGCCGCGGCGGTCTCCCTGCCCGGCGGCGACACCGCCGAGGCGCGCTGGCTCCCGCCGGAGGAGGCGTGTGCGCTGCTGCCCGCCCGGACCGCGCCCCGGCTGCGCGCCGCCCTGGCCGCCCTGCACACCGGATCCTTCGCGCACCTCGTGGACGGTGTGCCCCAGCCGGGCTCCCCGGCCGGCCTGGACCCCGCCCGGCGCCTCGCCCTGGAGCACTCGGGCACCCTCGACCCGGCGAGCCACCGGGCCAGCCGCCCCAAGGCGGTGACCGCGGCGAGCGTGCTGTTCACCGGCCCGGACGGCCGGATCCTGCTGGTGCAGCCCGCGTACGGCAGGTCCGACCGGTGGAACCTGCCCGGCGGCGGCATCGACAGCGACCTCGGGGAGATCCCGCGCGCGGCCGCCCGGCGGGAGGTCGAGGAGGAGCTCGGCCTGGACATCGCCCCGGGCCGGCTGCTCGCCGTGAACTGGTCCCACAAGCCGGGCCGTCCGGCCCGGATCCGCTTCCTCTACGACGGCGGCGTCCTCGACGCCCCCGCGCTCGCCCGGATCCGGCTGGACCCGACCGAGCTGCTCCAGTGGCGCACCGTCGCCCCGGCGGACCTGCCCGGCCTGGTCAAACCCGCCCTGCGGCGCCAGATCACCGCCTGCCTGACCGCCCGTGCCACGGGTACCGGCCCGCTCGAACTCCATGCGGGCCGCCGCCCCTGACCGGCGGTCCGGCCGCCGCGCCGGGCCGCCGCGCCGGGCCGCGGCGGCGGGGTTACCGTCGGCGGCATGGACGGTGATCGCCGACGGTGGCTCCAGTGCTCGCTCGCCGGGGCGGTGTTCGCCGTGTGCATGGCCGGCACCACGCTGCCGACCCCTCTGTACGGGCTCTACCAGGAGAAGTTCGGGTTCTCCGAGCTGGTGGTGACCGTCGTGTACGCCGTGTACGCCTTCGGGGTGATCGGCGTACTGCTGCTGGCGGGCAACGCCTCGGACACGGTCGGCAGGCGGCCCGTGCTGCTGGCCGGTCTGGCCTTCTCGGCGGCCAGCGCCGTCTGCTTCCTGTGCGCCACCGGACTCGGCTGGCTGTACGCGGGCCGGCTGATGTCGGGGCTGTCCGCCGGCCTGTTCACCGGGGCCGCCACGGCCTACGTGATGGAGCTGGCGCCGGCCGACGGCGCCTCGCGGGCCACGTTCGTGGCGACGGCCGCCAACATGGGCGGGCTGGGCTGCGGCCCGCTGCTCGCCGGAGTGCTCGCGCAGTACGCGCCCTGGCCGCTGTACCTGCCGTTCGCCGTGCACCTCGCGCTGGTGGCCGTGTCGGCCGTCGTCCTCGCGCGGCTCCCCGAGACCGTGCGGGACCGGCGGCCGCTGAGCACCGTACGTCCTCAGCGGCCCGGCCTGCCCCCGCGGGTGCGGTCGGTGTTCGCGCCCGCGGCGACCGCCTCCTTCGTGGGCTTCGCGCTGTTCGGGGTGTTCACCTCGGTCAGCCCCGCCTTCCTCGCCGAGTCCCTGGACGTGCACAACCACGCGGTGAGCGGACTGATCGTCGCGCTGGCCTTCTTCGCCTCGACCGCCGGGCAACTGGCGGTCGGCCGGGTCGGGGTGGCCCGTTCGCTGCCGCTGGGCTGCGCGGGGCTGCTCGGCGGGCTGGCGCTGCTCGCGGGCGCTCTGTGGTGGGACCTGCTGGCGCTGGTGGTGGCGAGCGCCGTCGTCGGCGGAGCCGGGCAGGGGCTGGCGTTCCGGGGGGCACTGGCCACGGTGGCCGCCGCCTCGCCGCCGGACCGGCGCGCGGCGGTGATCTCGATGCTGTTCGTGGTGGCGTACACCGGCATCTCGCTGCCGGTGATCGGGGTGGGGCTGCTGGTGGGCCCGATCGGTCTGGAGGGGGCCGGGCTGGTGTTCATCGTCTGCATGGCCGTCCTGGTCACGGCAGCGGCGGGCTACCTGCTGCGCCGGCCCGCGCGGGCGAGCGCCTGAGCGCGGACGCGCGGACCCGGGGCCCCGTGCGGCGTCCGCCGCGCGTCACCCCGGCCGGCCCCGGCCGCTCAGCTCATCGCCGAGCGGGCTGCGGCGGTAGAGGACCTGCCGTCCGTCGCGCGCCCGGGAGACGAGCCCGGTGGCGTACAGGACACCCAGGTGCTGGGACACGGCGCTCGCGGTGACGCCGAGGCGGCGGGCCAGCTCGGCGGTGGACTGCGGCTCGTCGAGCAGGCCGAGCAGTCTCGCCTTGGGAGCCCCCAACAGGGACACCAGGGCTGCCGTGTCGGCGACGGGCTCGCGCGCCCAGAGCGTCGCCACGCCGCGGCTGGGGTAGGCCAGCGTCGGCGCCTCCTCCGGGCTGACCGGGGGTGCGGGCTTGTGCGCGAACACGGAGGGGACGAGGAGCAGCCCGCGGCCGGACGCCACGACCCGGTGCCGGCTGATCATCTGCCCGATGTGCAGCACCCCGTCGTGCCAGCGCAGGTTCGGGTGCATGTCGGCGAAGAGGAGGCGGGCCCCGCCCATGGCCAGCTGCCGTGCGCGGTAGGTCATGTCGGCCTCCAGCAGGAGGCGCATCCGCGGCCACATGGGCTGGACTGCGGCCTCCCAGTACCGGCGCAGCACCGCGCAGAGGGCGTCGCGCAGGGCGGCGACGGGCCCGTCGCCGGGGGCGAGCGCGTCGAGCAGCGGGGCGGGCAGCGGGTCCGGGGCGTGTGCCGCCAGCAGGTCACGGCGGACCAGGCCGGGGGGTGTCCGGGCGACGGCGGCGAGTTCCTCCTCGAAGGAGGGCGCGAAGCTCGCGGGCCGCGGGGTCAGGAAGTCGGGCAGGGTACGCCGGACCGCGACGACGGACATCAGCAGCCCGGTGTCGAGCCCGTCGAGTGCGTCCGCCGCGCCGAGTACGGACCTGCGCCACGGGAGGTGCAGCACGGAGAGGCCCGGCTCCCGCAGCACGCGCAGGCTGAGCACGGTCTCGTACAGGGGCGAGAGCGCGAACCGGGTGTCGGCGAGGTCCTCCACCCCGAGCTCGAAGCTGATCATTAAGGCATACGCTACATCGGTTGTCGCGGGCGGGGACGTGCCGTGAACTCCCCCCATGACAACTCCCCGTATGACGCAGGCCCTTCGCCAGGGGTCCGGGATGAGCCGCCGGTTGCTCCTGCTCCTCACCCTGACCTGCGCCGTCGGCGTGGGCACGGTCTACTTCCCGCAGGCGGTCAGCCCGCTGGTCGTCACCGCCCTGGACGAGTCGCCCGGCTCCGCCGCCCTCGTGGTGACCGCGATCCAGATCGGCTACACGGCCGGGATCTTTCTGCTGGTGCCGCTCGGCGACCGGCTCCCGCACCGCCCGTTCCTCGTCACCCTGGTGACCCTGACCGGCACCGGCCTGCTGGCGGCGGGCTGCGCGCCGGGGCTGGCCCCGCTCCTCGGCGCCGCGGCCGTCGTCGGTGTGACCACCGTGGCCGCGCAGGTCATCGGCCCGCTGGCGGCCGGGCTGGTGGCCGCCGACCGCCGGGGAGCCGTACTGGGCACCCTGCTGAGCGGTTCGACCGGCGGCATGCTGCTGGCCCGCACCTTCGGCGGGACGCTCGGCGAATGGCTGGGGTGGCGGGCCCCCTACCTGGTCGCCGGGGCCGTGGCCCTGCTGCTGGCGGCCGTCCTGGCCCGCACCCTGCCGGACACCATCCCGGCCTCGCGCCGACCGTACCCGGCGCTGCTGGCCGAGCCGCTGCGCCTGCTGCGCGCCGAACCGGAACTGCGCCGTTCCTGCCTCTACCAGGCGGCGGTCTTCGGTGCCTTCTCGGCGGTCTGGACGTGCCTGGCGCTGCTGCTCACCGGCCCGGCCTACGGGCTGGGCGCGCATGCGGTGGGGATGCTCGCCCTGGTGGGCGCGGTGACCATGCTGTGCACCCCGTACGCCGGGCGCCTGGTGGACCGCAGGGGAGCGGATCTCGTGAACCTCGGCTGCCTGCTCGGGGTCCTCGTCTCGGCCGGGATCCTCGCGGCGGGCGCCCGCGGCGGGGCGGCGGGGCTGGCCGCCCTGGCGGGCGGCACGCTGCTGCTCGACGTCGCGATGCAGTCCGGCACGGTCGCCAACCAGGCCCGGGTGTACGCGCTGCGCCCCGATGCCCGCAGCCGCCTCAACACCGCCTACATGACCTGCGCGTACCTGGGCGGCAGCGGCGGGTCCTGGCTGGGCGTACGGATCTACGGCCGGGCCGGCTGGCAGGGCGTGTGCGCGCTCGTGGCCGTCCTCGCCGCGCTCGCCCTGGCCCGCCACCTCGTGGCGCCGCGCGGCCGCAACGCACGACAGGCGGGGGGCGATGGGCGGGGCGCCCCGGTGCCGGTCGGCATCGGGGGCCCGCCCACCGCCGCCCCGCCTGTCGCAGCCGTCGGCCGAACGGTGTGACGGACGGTACGACGGATCAGACCGCCGGAACCGGGTAGGTCGGGTACTCGACGCCGGACACGTGCTGGACCACACGGATGACCTGGCAGGAGTAGCCGAACTCGTTGTCGTACCAGAGGTAGAGGATGGCGTTGTCGCCGTCCACCTTGGTGGCGCCCGCGTCGACGATCGAGGAGTGGCGCGAACCGACGAAGTCCATGGAGACGGCGTCGGGAGCCGTGGTGAAGTCGATCTGACGCTTGAGCGGCGAGTGCAGCGAGACGTCGCGGAGGTAGTCGAGGACCTCTTCGCGGGTGGTCTCACGGCCCAGGCGCAGGCTCAGGATGGCGATCGAGACGTCCGGGACGGGGACGCGGATCGAGCTGCCGGTGATCGGGGCCTTGAGGTCGGGCAGCGCCTTGGCGACGGCCGAGGCGGCGCCGGTCTCGGTGATGACCATGTTGAGCGGCGCGGAGCGGCCGCGACGGTCGGCCTTGTGGTAGTTGTCCAGCAGGTTCTGGTCGTTCGTGAACGAGTGGACGGTCTCCACGTGACCGCGCAGGACACCGTACTCGTCGTCCATGGCCTTGAGCGGCGGGACGATCGCGTTGGTGGTGCAGGAGGCGCAGGACAGGATCTGCTCGTCCGGCTTGATGGTGTCGTGGTTGACGCCGTGGACGATGTTCGGGACGTCGCCCTTGCCCGGAGCGGTCAGCACGACCTTGTCGATGCCGGGGCGCAGGTGCTTGGACAGACCCTCGCGGTCACGCCACTTGCCCGTGTTGTCGATGAGGATGGCGTCCTTGATGCCGTGCTCGGTGTAGTCCACCTCGGACGGGTCGTTCGCGTAGATCACCTTGATGGCGTTGCCGTTGGCGATGATCGTGCTGGTCGCCTCGTCGACGGTGATCGTGCCCTGGAACTGGCCGTGGATCGAGTCGCGGCGCAGCAGCGAGGCGCGCTTGACGATGTCCTGGTCGCCGCCCTGGCGGACCACGATGGCGCGCAGGCGCAGGCCGTTGCCGGAGCCGGCCTTCTCGATCAGCAGGCGGGCGACGAGGCGGCCGATACGGCCGAAGCCGTACAGGACGACGTCGCGGCCGTCGCCGCGCTCGATCTTGTTCGGGCCGGTGGCGCCGGCGACGGCGTCGGCGGTGAACTCGGCGACCGAGAGGCCGCGGTCGTCGCTCTTGTACTCCGCGGCGAGCATGCCGATGTCGATCTGGGACGGGCCGAGATCGAGCGTCGTCAGAACCTGCAGGAAGGGCAGCGTCTCGGTGACCGAGAGCTCCTCACCGGCGATCTGGCGGGCGAATCGGTGGGTCTTGAGGATGCTGACCACCGACTTGTTCACCAGGGAGCGGCTGTGGAGCAGGATCGTGACGTCCCGCTCCCGGTGCAGCTTCCCGATGATCGGGATCATCGACTCCGCGATCTCCTCGCGGTTCTTCCAGCTGGTGAACGAGTCCTCATTGACAGTCACAGGATTATCTTTCGAGCTAGGCGGTGCTCATATGCTAACCCGCCGCCATTTTGGTCACTTAAGCGGTACCCACCGTGTCGGGAACGGGCACTATGTGACATCAATTTGTACGTTTTAGCAATGGTTTGCCGCTACAAGGTGCCTCAGAACCTTCGGCGGAACCTCATCCCGAGCGGGCGGCCGTCGGGGTCCACCAGCACCCGGTTCAGCGGAATGGCGAGCATCCGCTGCGCCGTCCCGAGCTCCGGCGGGACGTACCGGCGCAGCCGGCCCGGCGGCCGCGGGCCCTGCCGGCCGCCCTCGTGCCAGGCGTCGAGCGCGGCGGCGCTCTCCGCGAAGAGATCGAAAGCGGACACAGGGTCGCACAGTGCGTCCGCCGCCCCGGCATCGGTGTGCTCGGCCATGAGTTCCAGGCGCAGTTCCCGGGCGAAGACCCGCGCCCCGTCGCCGAGACCGCCCGGGTCCACCGGGCTCCGCGGGTCGGTGCGCTCGTCGTACACGGCGCAGCTGAGCTCGGAATCGTGGGTCCAGGAACGGAGGTTGATGTTGTCCGAGCCGACGGAGGCCCATACGTCGTCGATCACGCACGCCTTGGCGTGGACGTAGACGGGGGTTCTGGCCCGGTTCTCCAGGCCGTACACCGCGACCCGGTCGCCGCCGGCCCTGCGCAGCTCGTCCAGAGCCTTGATCCGCCCGATCAGGTTCATCGGCAGTGTGAGCGGACCCGTCTGCTCCGGGACCGTGGGGACGACCCCGATCAGCCGCAGCCGCGGATGCCTGCGCAGGGCCCGGGCGAAGCAGTCCACCACGTGGGGCGACCACAGGTACTGGTCCTCCAGGTAGATCAGGGCCCGGGCCCGCCGCAGCGCCTTGGTGTACCCCCGCGCGATGCTGCGCTCCCCGTCGGGGGCGAAGGGGTAGCCGCGCAGCAGCCGGTTCGGGTAGGTCCGCAGCAGCTGCACCGTGTGCGTGCCGCACCGTGCCGGGTCGGGGGTCTGCCGCGGCAGCGGGTCCGCCCTGATGTCCTCACGGTGCAGATGCTCACGCAGCCGGGTGAGCGGGCTCCGGCTGAGCGGAGCCGGATCCTCCCACCGTTCACGGAAGACGGCCTCGACGTCGCCCACGACCGGGCCGCGCAGGGAGAGCTGGAGGTCGTGCCACGGCGGATGGGGCCCGTAGGCGGGGGCCAGGGGCAGTGACTGCCGGTCGCCGGCGTGCGTGGCGTCGTCGTTGCGGTTGCGACAGAGGTCGATGCCGCCGACGTAGGCGACGTCCAGCTCGGGGCGGCCGAGGTGGCGCAGCACCACGAGTTTCTGGTGGTGGGAGCCGCCCGGTCGCACCCTCATGTCCAGCAGGCACTCGGCTCCGGCCTCGGTGAGCTCCTTGCCGAAGCGGAGGTTCTCCTCTTGGCTGAAGTGAATACCGTCCAGGTGGGAGCGCCACAGCAGCCCCTTGACCACGACCCCGCGCTCGGCCGCCCGGCACAGGACGCTCCCGATCTCGCTACCGGGGCCGTCGAGCCGCTCGTCCGGGTCGCCGCGCCAGTCGGTGAACAGCAGGAGATCGCCCGGTCCCATCGCGCGGACGGCCGCCAGGAGCTCCGCGAAGTACGTGGCGCCGTGGACCAGCGGCCGCGCCCGGTTGCCCCGGGACCAGGCCTCACCGTCGGGGCGGCGCCGGTCCAGGCGCGTCGCGGGGTTGCCCCGTTCGGCGGGAGCCAGCAGCCAGTCGGCGCGTGTCACGGCGACCTCCGATCGCGCGGGGACACCGCGGTTTCAGGCTAGCCGCATCCGCCGACCGCGGCTCCCGGGCGCTCCGGCGCAGGTAGCGGCGGCGGCAGCGGTAGCGGTAGCGGTAGCCGAGGAAGGCGGCCAGTCCGAAGAACACCCGGGCCGGGACGAGGGTCGGCGCATGGCCGATGGCCGCGGCGACGATGTACAGCGTGGGGTGACCGGCGCGGTCCCGGTCCGCAGCGGCGTACGCCGGCGGGCCCGGCAGGTCCGCGCTGGTACGTGCACGGGCGACGAGAGGCCGTACCGGATTCCTCCGGTACGGCCCCCTCCCCCGGCCGGAGTGCCGACGGAGGGTGACCGTGCCACGCTGAATCGGGGGAACTCCGACCCCGGTCCGCCGGGTCGGCTCTGCCAGCGAGGAGATCGACATGGCCAGTGACGCCAGCAGACCCCGGACCGGTCCGTCGCAGCCGAGTGCCTGGCATGCGCCCACGTCGGGTACGACCATCACGGCAGGCGCCCTCATGGTCTTCGCGGGCGCCATGGGGATCTTCGAAGGGATCGCGGCCCTCGCCAGGGACGACCTGTTCGTCGTGACCCGGCACTACGTGTTCGAGTTCAGCCTGACGGGCTGGGGCTGGGTCCACCTGATCGTCGGCATCGCCCTCGTCGTCTCCGGCTGCGCCGTGTTCACCGGAGCCCTGTGGGCGCGCTTCCTCGGTGTGGCCATCGCCGGACTCGGCGCGATCGCCAACTTCCTGTGGCTGCCGTACTACCCGTGGTGGGCCGTGATCCTGATCGCCGTCAACCTGTTCGTGGTGTGGGCGCTGTGCGCGGGCATGCAACGGGAGGCCGACGCGAGCTCGCCCGTCTGACCTGCGGAGGCACACGCGGAACACGGTGCAGCGCCCCCGGGGCCGAAGCCCGGGGGCGCTGCGTATGCAATCCCTACTCGGTGGCGTCACCGCTACCGGTCGCGTCACCGCTGCTGTCCGAGGTCGAGGGCTTGTGACCCCACCCGCCGGGCTTGCTCTCCGTACCACCGTAGCCACTCGGCTCCGGCTTGGTTTCACCCGGCGTCTCCCACCCGCCGGGCTTCTCCGACCCACCGGGCTCCTCCCACCCACCAGGCTGCTCATGGCCGGGCTTCTCCCACCCACCGGGCTTCTCCCACCCACCCGGCTGCTCATGGCCGGGCTTCTCCCACCCACCGGGCTTCTCCCACCCACCCGGCTGCTCATGGCCGGGCTTCTCCCACCCACCGGGCTTCTCCCACCCGCCAGGCTGCTCATGGCCGGGCTTCTCCCACCCACCGGGCTTCTCCCAGTGACCGGGCTTCTGCGGCCACTGGTCGCCCTTGCCCCAGTGATCGCCCTTACCCCAGTGATCGCCCTTACCCCAGTGGTCCTTCTTACCCCAGTGATCCTTCTCGCCCCAGTGGTCGCCCTTGCCCCAGTGGTCGCCCTTACCCCAGTGATCCTTCTTACCCCAGTGATCGCCCTTACCCCAGTGGTCCTTCTTACCCCAGTGATCCTTCTTACCCCAGGGGTTCTTCTTGCCGGAGTAGTCGCCCTTATTGCCCTTACCGGTTCCGTCTCCCTTACCGTGGCCGCCCCCCGTGCCGCGGCCACCTCCCGTGCCGTGTTCCCAGCCCTGATCGCCGCTCCAGTCGGACGTCACCGTCAGGGCATCCGTGTGGACCGTCGGCGTGGCGGCGAATGCGCTGGTCGGGAGAAGTACGCCGCCCGCTCCCAGGGCGGTGGCGGTGGCGAGGACGGCGAGGCGCTTGGTGGTGAATTTACGTCGCATGGGAATCTCCTGCTTTCTGAATTCTGGGTGGAATATGAATCCCGCGGTCCGTGAGGACCTCTTACAGAACAGCAAGATGCGACATGTACGTCACGGCCCGGAGGTTCGGGGCTTGACAGGGCTGCTCGACGTATGCGCCCGGCCGGTGAGGCCACTCGGGCCCGGCAAGGAGGGCGGACGCATCACAGTCCCGAACCACGGAGCCGTCACCCCGTGAACTCAGGGAACACGAGAGACCCGGAAAAAGAGCGAGCGCCTTGCTCCACCGAAGTGGGTCAAGGCCCTCGAAGCGGTCCGCGGCGATCGCGTCGGTGGCGACGCAGCCGTCCTTCATGCCGTTCACCCGCACCTTGCCGGCCGGGCTGAGGTAGGAAGTCGAGCTTCAGCTCCGGGAAGGCGGCGTCCTGGCCGGCGGCGGCCATGAAGATCAGGCCGGAGCTGTAGGAGCCGTTGATGAAGTCGGCCACCTTCAGCAGGTCGGCCGGGACGCCGCCCGTCGCCGTGCCCTTGACCTGCAACTCCGGTGCGCACGAGCCCTGCAGCTCGGCCGACCGTGGTGTTGGCCGACAGCCCGGTCTCGGGAAGGCGGGTCGCGGCGCCGGCCGCGTCGAGCATCGCGTGGCCGGCGAAGGGCCGACGGCATACGCGATCAGGAAGCGCGGGCCGGTGCGGCACGATGCCGCCGGGGCGGGCGTTGGCCTGGCCGGCCTCCTCGCCCGTGCGGGCTGTGGTGGCCGGGACGGCGGCCGAGAAGGCAGCGACCGACCGGCAAGAAGGTCGCTGACCGCACAGCTCACCTTTCCTGGCCGGGGAGCGCCGTCGCCCGTGCGCGGGACGATCCATGCAAAACCGTCCCCCGCGCGGAGCGCAGCCGCTAAACTCCCCCTACTCAAAGCCGTTGACCAGGTGAAATGTTCGAAAGTCCGGCGGAGTGCTTGAACTGACGTCGTGGAAACGACTGGTGAGGGTGGTTCACTTATGCCGGCAGAGCTGATTCGTTACGACCAAGGCCGCGTCTCGATGCATCCCGCGGTGGGGAATATCGCCACCGCGCTGAGCCCGCTGGCCGCTGCCGCGAACATCGTTTCTCAAATCGGCGCATGCATCGTCGAGATCAACCGGTTCAGGCTGGAAGCCAGATACCTCGCCGGGCAGCGGGAGGTCTCCTTGGCGATCGTCAAGGACCGGCAGAGGGCCATCGTCCAGCTCTTCGACGCCGAGAAGCGGGCGTCGATGCAGACACACGTCGATCGCCGGGGCCTCATGGCCGGCTATCACCAAATGATCAGCAATTCCTGCGACATGCGGGTCTCCGAAGCGGAACGCACCCTGGCGATGACGATTATCCCGGTGCTGTCCGGCCAGATCGTCCAGGACCGGGCCACCGCCGGTGACAACCTGATCCGCTTGTGCGACTCCCTGGCGCTCGGCCAGGCGGAGATCGAGGTCGCGGCGTGGCGCGCGCTGGACCGCTGACGCGTTCGGACCGTCGGAAACAGGGGGTGGGCTCGGATGGAAGCGGCAGCTCAGTGGCTGGTCATCGCCGTCATCGTGCTGACGGCGATCGCGTACGCCATCAAAGGGCTCGGCTGGCTCGTCGAGAACGAGCCCGTGTACCTGGTGCTCGGAGTCCTCGCGGTCGGTGCGATCGCCTATTTCTGGTACAGGTCGGGCCGTCCGGCAACGTCGCGCGTTGACACCGGGGCCATGGTGACCCGGGCGCGCCGCTCCGAACAGTTGCTGGTCGAATCGCGGCGCGTGCTCGAACGCGAGGCAGATGCGCTCCAAAACCTGCGGTTCGAAGTGCGCGACGAGGTCAACTTCGAGGTCTACCGTCAAGCGCACCGCGAAAGCCGGCTCATTGCCGACCGCTGGTACGAGCACAAGCGGAGCGCCGTCGAAACCCGAAAGGAGATTTCGGCCGGCCTGAACAGACTGCGCGCGAACAAGCGCAGGCTGGACCGGATGTCCGGGGGTACAACGCGGCGCGGGAGATTCAACCAGGAGGCGCAGGCGGCGCAATCGGTGATCGACAGCCTGGACCAGGCGCTGTCATCCCTCAGCGCCGAGGTGAGCCGGGGTGCGCGGAGCCTGGACGCCCACAATCGGCAGACCGGCAGGCTGCGCGATCACATCCGGGACCACTGCGGCCCCCGGGGCAGGCGCTGGTTCGAGCAGCTGCAAGCGAGAAAGAAAAGAGTCACCGGCACCGGCTGAGGGGTGCGTCAGTTCTGTGCGGCATCGTCGGCCGCCTGCACGGCGCCCTCCGGTGCGCCTGCCGAGGCTGCGGTGCCGGACCGTTGTTCTGCCGTTCGGCGCGGGACAGCTGCTTGCGCTGGCCGCCGCCCTGGCCCACGGGGTTGTTGACGTTCTTGCTGTCGGCCCCGCCCCTCGTCGACGCCTTCGGTGTCATCGCCGTCAGCTCGGCACAGGCTGCCCCGATCTGGTCACCGACAGCGAGCACCGCACCTGGAGCCTCGCCGTCGACGTCCCCGCCCCGGCCCACTGCCGCACAACGGTGCGCCGGGGCGGATTCCCCGGCCAGGATGCGGCCGAGCAGGCCCTGCGGCGGTCCTCGGGGGCGAGGCCGGCGGTCCCCCGTCCTACGGCTACCGCCGGGCGCCGGGCGCCGGAACGACGGATCCGGACGGCGGAGGGGGCCGCCCGCTTTGTGCGACGTGGCTGCGACCACCATGGCTCCGGACACACGAAAGGCCGCCCTCTCACGGATGAGAGAACGGCCTCCGACCTGCGTTTCCGCATGGTCGGGACGACAGGATTTGAACCTGCGACCCCTTGACCCCCAGTCAAGTGCGCTACCAAGCTGCGCCACGTCCCGATGCGCGCTGACCTGGGGTTTCCCCTGGTTGAACGCGCAGGAGAACGATACCGCACTTCGTGGGGTGGTTGCGCGCACCTTCCCGTCTCCGGTTCCGCGCAGCCGTGCCGCCGCCTTCAGCCGGCCTCGCCGGTCAGCTCCGGATGGGCGGCGATCAGGCGCTTCGGGGCCACCTGCAGCCAGGAATCGGTCAGGATGGAGCGCAACTCGGCCTCGTTCCGTACGGCCGCCAGCCGGACCCGGATCCAGGCGTAGTGGTCGTCGTGGCCCGCCCGCAGGAAGAACTTCTCCGGCTCCGCCGCGATCAGCTCGGCCCGGTCCTCCTTGGGGCACTTCACCCCGATCGAGGCGTCGTCGTCGGCGAGCGAGACGAAGATCTTCCCGCCCACCCGGAAGGTCGGCATGCCCCAGGCGGGCTTCTCGCTGCTGTCCGGCAGCGACAGCGCGATCAGGCGGACGTCCTGCGCGGTCGTGGTCATCCCCGAGACTCCTCTCCAGTCACCGGTGAACCCTTCTCGGACGACCGTAGCCCCCGCCACCGGCCGTCCCGCTCACCCCCGCCGGTCCTCCCGCGCGTGCACCAGCGCCACCAGTTCCGCCGCGAGCGCCTTCACGGTGGCGAGTCCCTCCGTCCCCCACCGCCTGGGCACCACGTCCACCGCGCACACCGTGCCCAGGACGATCCCGCGGCGATCGGTCAGCGGCGCGCCCACGTAGGAGCGCACCCCGCTCTCGTCCACCACCGCATTGCCCGCAAAGCGCGCGAAGTCCCGTACGTCCTCCAGTACCAGCGCCCGCCGCCGCACCACCACGTGCGGGCAGTAGCCGTGGTCGCGGGCCAGGACCCGCGCCGGGTAGGCGCTCGCCGGGGCCTCGGCGGTGTGGTGCAGCCCGGCGAAGAACTGCCGTTCCTCTCCGATGAAGTTGACCCCGGCGTACGGTGCGCCGAGCGCGTCGGAGACACGCCTCGCGAAGGCGTCCAGTTCGGCGTCCGTACGCTCCCCCAGACCCAGCTCCCGCAGCCGGACGACGCGTGCGGGTGCCTCCCGGTCCACCGGCGTGAGCAGCAGGTGTCCGGTCGATTCGTAGTACGTCATAACGGTTCCCCCGACTCCGAAGACGAAGAACTGGCTGTGGACATGCACAACAGGTGGCGGACGAGGGCGGCCAGCGCCCCCGTCCCGGAGCTCGCGAGGCGCGCGTCGCACCGTACGACGGGCACCTCGGGCCCGAGCCCCACCGCCTCCCGGACCTCGTCGGGCCCGTAGCGGTGACCGCCGTCGAACTCGTTGACGGCGACGATGAAGGCGATCCCGCGCCGCTCGAAGAAGTCCACGGCAGGGAAGCAGTCGGCCAGTCGGCGGGTGTCGGCGAGCACCACCGCCCCCAGCGCTCCCGCACACAGCTCCTCCCAGAGGAACCAGAAGCGGTGCTGTCCCGGGGTGCCGAAGAGGTAGAGCACGTGTCGCTCGTCCAGGGTGATCCGGCCGAAGTCGAGGGCGACGGTCGTCGTGGTCTTCTCCTCGACGCCGTGCAGCGGGTCGGAACTCGCGCCCACTCCGCTGAGCAGTTCCTCCGTGCTCAGCGGTTCGATCTCGCTCACCGCGCCCACGAAGGTGGTCTTGCCCGCCCCGAACCCGCCCGCGACCAGGATCTTCAAGGTCGCGGGCGGAGCCCCGACAGCCTCCGGGGCGTGGGTGTCACAGTCGTTTACGCAGGCCATCGAGCACCGCCAGGAGCAGGGACCGGTCGTCGGCGGCGAACGAGCCGCCATCCGGGAACCGCGGCGCCTGCGCCATGACGGCCCCGTGTTCGATCAGATCGGACAGCAGCACCTTCACCACCACGGCGGGCAGCCGCAGCTGCCCGGCCACCTCGGCGACCGTGACGGTGGAGGCGCCCGCGCACATCCGCAGGACGAGCGTGTGCTCCGCCCCGAGCGGGACGTGCGGCCGCGCCCCGGTCGCGGTCACCAGCGAGAGCAGGTCGAGCGCGAAGCCCGGCCTGGTCCGCCCCCCGCTGGCGGTGTACGGGCGCATCACGCGGCCCGCCGACTCGTCGAGCCACGGTGTGTCCCTGCCCTTCGCGTACGCCCCCGTCCCGCGGGCCCTCATCGCTCCGCGTCGGCAACGGGCCTCCGCGGCGGGGCCGCGAGGTACGGACGTACGCTCTTGACCAGCATCGCCATCTCGTAGCCGAGCACCCCGGCGTCGGCCTCCCGGTCGGCGAGGACGGCCAGGCAGGTTCCGGATCCGGCCGCGGAGACGAAGACGAGCGCGCTGTCCAGTTCGACCACGACCTGCCGGACATCGGAGCCGTTCGCGAAGCGGGAGCCGGCGCTGCGGCCCAGGGAGTACAGCCCGGACGCGAGGGCGGCCATGTGGTCGGCGCTGTCGGGGTCCATCCCGTGCACGCAGGTCACGAGCCCGTCGGCGGTGAGGAGTACGGCGCTGCGCGTGTACGGCACGCGCTGCACCAGGCCGCTGAGCAGCCAGTCGAGGTCGGAGAGCCGGCCGCCGGTCTTCGTCGCCACTTCGCCGCCCATGGGGGTGCGCTCCTTGCTGATGGGGTGAGGGGTCGGGGTCATACCTGGTTCTCCGACTGGGCGAGGCCGAAGCCCCGTTGGAAGGCGGCCATCAGGCCGGGGTCGTGCACGGGCTGCTCGGGGTCCGCGGCCCGCCGGGGGGCGGGAGCCTCGCGCAGCTGGGGCGCGAGGTGCTCCTGGGCGCGGCGCCGGGGCAGCCGCGGCCGGTCACCCGCGGCGGGAGCGGTATCGGCCGCGGGCTGCGGTTCGGGCGCCGGGGCCGGCGCCGACCAGGCCACCGCCCCGTTCGGCGAACCCGGCGCGGGCCCGACCCGGGGATCGGCCACGGGCGCCGACCAGGCCACCGCCCCGGGCCCGTCCGCGGCCCCGGACCGGGGCGCGGGCAGGGACGCGGGACGGGGCTGCGGCCGGGGCTCCGGGCGGGGCCGGGGAACCGCGTGCGGCACGGGTTCCGGCGGGGTCGCCGCGCCGGGTTCCGGCCGGGGGCCCGCGCCGGCCAGGGGCACGGACGGGGCTGCGGGGACGGGCGCGGACGCGGACGGCGACGGCGCTGCGGGTTCGGGAGCACGAGCGGGTTCGGGGCCACGAGCGGGATCGGGACCACGAGCGGGTGCGGGTGTGGGGTACGGCTCGGGCTCGTGCGGGGCCCCGGTCCCCGGGCCCTCGAACGTCCGCCGGGGCTCCGGCGAGGGCGTCGGCAGGGGCGGCATCCGTACGGGCTCCAGCGGCGGCCCCGCCGACCCGAGCCCGGTCCCCCAGGAGGTGGCCCGCGAGCCCCCCGCCGCGTCCGCCGCGGTCGGCGCCTCGGCGCCCAGCAGCTCCTGCGGCAGCACCAGCACGGCGAGCACACCGCCGTAGATGTTCGACTTGAGCTCGACGGCGATCCCGTGCCGGCGGGCCAGCGCCGACACCACGAACAGGCCGATCCGGCCGTCCGCCAGCAGGTGCCGGACGCTGATCTGGTCGGGGTCGCCGAGCAGGGCGTTCATCCGGTGCTGCTCCTCGGCCGGCATGCCCAGTCCCCGGTCCTCCACCTCGACGGCGATCCCGGCGGTGACCCGCTCGGCACGCAGCACCACGTCGGTGTCGGGGGCGGAGAACACCGTGGCGTTCTCGACGAGTTCGGCCAGCAGGTGCACCACGTCCGCGACGGCGTGCCCGCGGACGCTGGCGCCGGCCGGGGGCACGACCTTGACCCGGGTGTACTGCTCGACCTCCGCGACCGAGGAGCGGAGCACCTCGCTGAGGTCGATGGGCCTGGTCCACTGGCGGCGGGACGACGCGCCGCCCAGCACGGCGAGGTTCTCGGCGTGCCGGCGGATGCGGGTGGCGAGGTGGTCGACGTGGAAGAGCTCCTTGAGCAGGTCCGGGTCCTCGACCGTGTCCTCCAGCTCGTCCAGCAGCGAGATCTCGCGGTGCACGAGGGACTGGAGGCGACGCGCGAGGTTGACGAAGACCTCGACCTTGCGCTCGCTGTCGGTCGGGGCGGCCGGTCCGGCCAGCCGCAGGAGGGTCGTGTGCGCCTGCTCGCGGGCGCCGCGGAGCTCCTGGGAGAGCAGCCAGAACTCGTCCATCCCGGCCGGGTCCGCGCCGGGGGGCGGTGAACTCGGGCCACCGCGTACCGGGCGGGGCGGGGTCTCGCCCCGTTCCAGCCGGTCGGCGGCCGTACGCAGCTCACCCCGGCCGCGCACGCTGGAGCGGCGCAGCGCCTCGCACCGGTCCCGTACGGCCTTGGCGGCGCGCTGGGCCCCGAGCACGGCCGCGGCGAGGGCGCCCACCACCAGGAGGGCGCAGCCGGTGAGCACCGGCCACAGCCGGGCGTCGCGGTCGCCGGCTCCCCCGCCGAGCTGAAGGGTGAAGATCACCGCGGCGGCGCCGCTGAGCCCCGCGGCGAGCGTGGGCAGTACGGCGGCGCGCACCAGCTGAGGACGTATCTGCCGGCCGGGACCGGTGACGGCGTGTCTCGACGGGGCGTGGCGGGCTGCGCGGAGTCCGGACATCTGCGTCCTCGGTACGTGGGGCCCGGCCCCCAGCGTTCCCGGGGCCCGGTGTTGATCACCGAATACCCACGCTAGACCCCACCACAGCACCCCGGACTGCCAGTTGGCGAACTTCGCGGGGGTGCTTCCCGCTCCCGGTGGAGCGCTCGCACAGCAGCCCGAATGCGCCGGTCGGACCCGGTGGACCGCCCCCTCGGTCCCGTTCGCGCCGACACCGGCGCTCGTCCGGTTCCTTGCCGGACGGCGCGCGGCGGGCCGCGGACGCCCCCGGACGGCGGCCGGCCGCCCCGGGACGCCGGGGCGGCCGGTTCCCGTCAGGGGCCGGTCGTCACGATCCGACGGACTCCTGCTTCTCCTGTCCGTCGACGGCCGTGGAGGCCACCCGGGCGGCTGTCGCCGCCGCTCCGCCCGCCGCGAGCGGCGGCACCGAGGCGGGGCCGTCGACACGACCGCCCACCGGCTTTCCGCCGACGAACGGCCGCCACCACGGTTCGGCGGGCGCGTCCGCCGAGCCCGGCTCGAAGGGCTGGCCCGGGATGGGGAGCGCGATGGCGGCGCCCGTGTTCCGCGACGCGGTCAGCGTGCCCTCGCCCGGCTCGTCCCACGGGTGCAGGGCCAGGTTGAAGGTGCCCCAGTGAATCGGCAGCATCGTGCCGCGGGGGGTACCGCCCTGCAGGTCGAGGTGGGCGCGCATGCCCTCCTCCGGCGTCATGTGGATGTCGGGCCAGTACTCCGAGTACGCGCCGATCTGGATCATGGTGGCGTCGAAGGGGCCGTGCGCGGCGCCGATCTCCTCGAAACCGGGGAAGTAGCCGGTGTCCCCGCTGTGGTAGATCCGGTGCTCGTCGCCCGCGACGACCCAGGACGCCCAGAGGGTGTGCTGCTGGTTGCGCAGGCCGCGGCCGCAGAAGTGGCGGGCGGGGGTCGCCGTGAGGGAGAGGCCGGCGATCTCGGTGCTCTCGTTCCAGTCCAGCTCGCGCAGCCGCTCGGCCGGTACGCCCCAGCGCTCCAGGTGCGCGCCGACGCCCAGCGGGACGGCGAAGACCGTGTCCGTACCGGCCAGCGCCTTGATCGTCGGCAGGTCGAGGTGGTCGTAGTGGTCGTGCGAGATGACCACGACGTCGACCGCGCCCAGCGAGGCCAGCGGGACCGGCACCGGGTGCAGCCGCTTGGGGCCGGCGAAGGGGAAGGGGGAGCACCGCTCGCCCCACACCGGGTCGAACAGCACCCGGCGCCCGTCGATCTCCGCGAGCACGCTGGAGTGCCCCATCCAGGTCAGCCGCAGGCCGCTCACGGGCGGCTTCGCCAGGTCCGCGAGGGTCGTCGGGTGGACCGGGATCGGCGCCGCGGGACTGCGCCGTACCCGCTGCTCCCGGTGGAAGTAGATCTTGGCGAACTCCGCCATCGAACCCGAGGGCCTGTTCCGGGCCCCGACCGGGTTCTGGAACACGCCGTCCGCGAAGTTCGGAGAGCGGCGGATCCGCTCCAGCCGGGCACCGGACGGGTCCGCACCGAAGGCTTCGGGCCGCAGGGCACGCAGCCGCGGACGCAAGGGACGGGAGCCGGTCAAAGCGCCTCCAGGGAGGATCGGGTCAGAATGGTCGTCTCTCTACGACCATGCAACGCACACCGGCCCCGAAGGATTCCGCTTCCGGCTCCCGCGCCCGCGCCCGCCGGGCCGGGCACCCCCTAGAGCGGCAGCAGGTCCGGCCGCTTCGCCTCCACGTGGTCCCCGGAGGACTCGCCGCGCAGCCGCCGGCCGATCCACGGCACGAGGTGGTCGCGCGCCCACTGGATGTTGTCCCGGGTCACGTCCACCGAGCCGCGCGGCCGCTGCGGGGGCCACGGCTGGTCGGGGTCGGCCGGCACGTCCAGTCCGAGCACCTGCGCCGCGCGCAGCGCGACCCGCGTGTGCCCCTCGGGTGAGAGGTGCAGCCGGTCCGCGTCCCAGGCCCGCCGGTCCTGTACGGATTTCAGCGACCAGAGGTCGAGCACCGGGCAGTCGTAGCGGTCGGCGATGGCGCGGACGTGCGCGCTGTACGTCGCCACCTTGCCGCGGAGGTGCTTGAGCACCGGCACGCCCCGGGTGTCGAAGCCCGTGGTGATCATGACGTGGCCCACGGCCCCGGTGAGGTCGGCCACGGCCGCCTCGAACCGCTCCGCCACGTCGTCCGGGTCGGTGCCGGGCCGGATGATGTCGTTGCCGCCCGCGCAGAAGGTCACCAGGTCCGGTGCGAGGGCCTTGGCTCTCGGAAGCTGGTCGGCCACGATCTGGTCGAGGAGCTTCCCCCGCACCGCCAGATTCGCGTACCGGAAGTCGTGCTCTTCGCGCTGATCGGCCAGGAGCACGGCGAGCCGGTCCGCCCAGCCGAGATAAGAATCCCCGGGTCCCGGGTCCCCCACGCCTTCGGTGAAGCTGTCCCCGATCGCCGCGTACGAGCCGATGGTCTTGAGTTTCGTCGTCGTCGCTGCCACGAGAACCCATACTTCACTCCCGCAAGCAACCTACGCCAACGTAATGAGGGGTTGACGGACCGTGATCTGTACCACGTGGGAGATAAGGAATAAGTACACGTGAGGCCGGGACCCCCCTCGGGTCCCGGCCTCACGCGGGTCGGCGGTCCGACGGCGGGTGCCGTCAGAGGCTCGCGCCCTTGGAGCGGAGGTAGGCGATCGGGTCCATGTCCGAGCCGTAGGACGGGGTCGTGCGGATCTCGAAGTGGAGGTGCGGGCCGGTCGAGTTGCCGGTGGAGCCGGAGAGGCCGATGGCCTGTCCGGCGGTGACGCTCTGGCCGGAGGAGACGGAGAGCTGCGACATGTGGGCGTACTGGGAGTACTTGCCGTCCGCGTGGCGGATGACGACCTCGTTGCCGTACGAGCCGCTCCATCCGGCGGAGACCACGGTGCCCGCGCCGACCGCCTTGACGGTGGTGCCCATGCTCGCGATGAAGTCGACGCCGGTGTGGTAACCGCTGGACCACATGCTGCCGGCGACCTTGTACTGGGTGGAGATGCCGCCGCTGACCGGGGCCACGAAGCCGCCGCCCGACTGCGGAGCGGCGGCGGGGGCCTCGGCCCGGGCCTCGGCGGGGGCCTGCTGCGCCGGGGCGGGCCGCTCGGCCTGCTTGCGGGCCGGCTTCGGCGCGGGCTGCGCGGCCGGCTCCGCGTCGGCCTCCGGGGCCGGGGCCGCCTCGGCCTCGGACTGCGCCGCCTCGCCCGGACCGCCGAGGTTCAGCTTCAGGCCGGGGTGGATCAGCGAGGGGTTGCTGCCGACGGCCTCGCGGTTGTCGGCGTACAGCTGCTCCCAGCCTCCGGACAGGTGGCGCTGCGCGGCGATCTTGGAGAGGTAGTCGCCCGGCACGACGGTGTAGACGGTCGGCGCGGCCTGCACGGCGGCGGGGGCCGCCTGGAGAGCGGCGGGGGCCTGCGGCGCGACCGCGGGGGTCACCGCGGTCGCGGTGGCCGGGGCGCCGGCCGCGTGCGCGCCCGCGGCACCGATGAGCGGCAGCGCGAGGGCCGCGCCACCGGTTCCGGCGACGGCGAAACCGCGGGAAAGGGAGAGGGACTTGGGACGGCGGTGCTTACCCTTTGCAGGCATGACGAATTCCTCTCCGGCGCCTGCGAGGTGAGCTGTCGGGTTCGGACTGGAGATGTCCGGCCGTACATGTACGAGCCATGAACGACTTCACCCCGAGCCGTCCCGGCGAAAAGATCTCCGGGCCGGCGGCTTACCTGGTTCCCCCGCTCCTGCCGCACGAATAGGTCGGATGCGGTTTCCGGGAGGCGGCAGGATTTGGCGGTCCACCCGGATCGATCGCGAAGGTAATCCCTTGCGGCCACAGGGAACAAGCCATGAATTCCCTGACGGAATACCAGGCATGAGGGACCGACGGAATTACCGTCACCCTCCGTCCATTCGGCAGCGCCAACAGCCGCTCCGACGGGGCCATTCGCCCTTAGCGATCAGGCACTCACGGTCACCGTATGATCTGGCTCACGGGGACGTGCCCGATCTCGCCTCCGGATATGGCAAGTTGGCGCCAAACAGTGTAATTCGGACAGAGGGCCCACGACGTGGCGGAGGAGTTGCTTTGACCCAGCAGATACAGGAGCCGGAGCTGTCCGGAGTGCGCAATTTCCGCGATGTGGGCGGATTGCCGACTTCTGACGGACGAACGGTCAGGGCGGGACGACTGTTCCGAAGCGGACATCTCGCACATGCCACCGAAAGCGACGTGGCTTTCCTGGCCTCGCTCGGCCTCCACACCGTCTTCGACTTCCGCAACGGTGCCGACCACGCGCTGGAGGGGCCGGACGTCGAGCTGCCCGGCGTCCGGAACGTCAACATCCCGCTCTCGGACCCGGCCGACGGGCGGGAGTTCTGGCGGCTGGTCCGCGACGGCGACCTCGTCCAGCTGCGCGAGATCCTGGGCGACGGCAAGGCGGCCGCCCGGATGTCGAACTCGTACCGCGGGATCATCCGGCAGCGCACCGCCGAGCACGGCCGGGTCCTGCACGCCCTCGCCGAGGACAGCGTCCCCGCACTCATGCACTGCGCGGCCGGCAAGGACCGGGCCGGCCTGTCGATCGCCGTCACCCTGCTCGCCCTGAGCGTCGAGCGCGAGGCGATCGTGGCGGACTACCTGGAGTCGAACGCCCCGCACCGCCGCTACCGCGTGCGCCGCACCGACGAGTCGGCGTCCGCCCGCTCCCCCGAGGTGATGGAGCTGCTCGCGCCGCTCTTCGACGCCCGCGCCGAGTACCTGGTGGCGGCCTTCGACACCATCGACGAGATCTGGGGCGGGGTGGACCGCTACCTGGCGGAGGGCCTCGGGCTGACGCCCGAGACCCTCGACAGGCTGCGGGACCGGCTCCTCGCCTGACCGGCCGGGGCCCGGTCCCCCGCGGGGTGGGCGGGCCGTCAGCGCGTGGCGACGGCCTGCTTCACCAGCGTCCTGCCGAAGTCCCAGATCAGCCCGGACCCTCCGTGCGCCTCGTCCATGACCTCGCGGAAGGCCCCGACGAACCGGTCCACGTCCCCCTCGTCCACGATCAGCGGCGGGATCAGTTTGATCACCTCCAGGTGGTCCCCCGAGACCTGGGTGAGGATCCGGTGCTTCTGCAGCAGCGGCACCACGACCATCTGCGCGAAGAGCCCCTTGCGGGCCGCCTGCAGCATGGTCCACCGGCTGCGCAGGCCCAGCGAGGACGGCCGGCCGAACTCGATGCCGATCATCAGCCCGCGCCCCCGCACCTCGTGCAGCAGCTCGTACTCGTCCACGAGCGCGGCGAGACGCCCGCGCAGCAGATCACCCATGGCCCGGGCGTTCGCCACGACCTCCTCGTCCTCCATGACGGACAGGACCGCGAGGCCCGCCGCCATCGCCTGGGCGTTGGAGCCGAAGCTCGCGGAGTGCACGAGCACCCGGTCCATGGACGAGTAGACCTTCTTGAAGATCCAGTCCTTGCCCAGGGTCGCGCCGACCGGGACGTATCCGCCCGACAGCGCCTTCGCCACGCACACCAGGTCCGGCTCCACGCCCGGCTCGTGCTGGTACGCGTAGAAGTCGCCGGTACGCCCGAGGCCGGTCTGCACCTCGTCCGCGATCAGCAGCGCCCCCCGCCGGTGCAGCATCTCCTGAGCGGCGAGCAGGAACCCGGGCGGGGCGGCCAGGACCCCCTTGCCCTGGATCGGCTCGACGACGAAGGCGGCCACGTCCCCGCGCTTCAGCTCCCGCTCCAGCGCCGCGAGGTCCCCGAGCGCGATCCTCGTATCGGGGAGCAGCGGTGCGAAGCCGTCGCGGAAGCCGCCCTCCCCGTTCACCGAGAGGGAGCCCGCGGTCAGCCCGTGGAAGGCGTGGTCGCAGTAGAGGACCCTGGGGCGCCCGGTGGCGTACCGGGCGAACTTCAGGGCCGTCTCCACCGCCTCGGTGCCGCTGTTGCCGAAGAAGACCCGGTCCAGGTGCGGGCTGTACGAGAGCAGCTTCTCGGCCAGCAGCCCGGGCAGCGGCTGGCAGTCGAAGCGGGTGAGGTCGGCGAGCTGGGCGTCCAGGACGTCGTGCAGGGCCCGGCGGACGACCGGGTGGTGCCGGCCCAGGCCCATGACGCCGAACCCGGCCAGCATGTCCAGGTAGTCGTTCCCCTCGGCGTCCCAGAAGTGGGCGCCCTCGGCCCGCTCGTAGACCTTGTCGAAGCCGATGGTGTGCAGCATCCGGGGCAGCTGGTGGTTGAGGTGCCGGGCGTGCAGCTCGTAGCGCTCCGCCCCGCGCTCGGCCAGCAGGGCGCCGAGGTCGAAGCCCGTGCCCCGGCCGCTCCCCTCCTCCCCTGACCGCCCGGTCATGCCGACTTGTCCCGACCGCCGCCGATCGTCTCCCGGGCCGCCCGCAGGGACTCCTTGAGGGAGCCCATGGTGGCCAGGACGGCCGTGGGCTCGTAGCCGCAGTGCGCCATGCAGTTCGCGCAGCGCGGGTCCTTTCCGCGGCCGTACTTGTCCCAGTCGGTGTCGTCGATGAGTTCGCGGTACGTCGGTACGTATCCGTCGCTCATCAGATAGCAGGGGCGCTGCCAGCCGAACAGGGAGTAATTCGGAATGGCCCAGGCCGTGCAGGAGAAATCGACCTTTCCTTCCAGGAAGTCGAGGAAGAGCGGGGAGTGGTTGAGCCGCCAGCGCCGCCGGTTGCCGCCGGCGAAGGCCTTCCTGAAGAGTTCCCGGGTCTGTTCGACGCCCAGGAAGTGCTCCTGGTCGGGGGCCTTTTCGTAGGCGTAGGCGGGCGAGATCATCATTTCGTCGACCTGGAGGTCGTCATTGAGGTAGTTGAGTACCTCGATGATCGTCTGCGGTGTGTCGGTGTTGAAGAAGGTGGAGTTGGTGGTCACCCGGAACCCGCGCTTCTTCGCCTCCTTGATGGCGGCGACCGCCTCGTCGAAGACGCCTTCCTTGGCCACCGACTCGTCGTGGCGCTCGCGCAGGCCGTCGATGTGCACGGCGAAGGCGAAATACGGGGAAGGGGTGAACTTCTCGATCTTCTTGCGCAGGAGCATCGCGTTGGTGCAGAGGAATACGTACTTCCGCCTCGCCACCAACTGCCGGACGATCTCGTCGATCTGCGGGTGCATCAAGGGCTCGCCGCCCGCGATGGACACCATGGGCGCACCGGACTCCAGCACGGCGCCGACCGCCTGGGCGACCGGCATGCGCTGCTTGAGCACCCCGGCCGGGTGCTGGATCTTCCCGCACCCCTCACAGGCCAGGTTGCAGGCGTAGAGCGGTTCCAGTTCGACGATCAGCGGGAACTTCTCGCGCTTGCGGAGCTTCTGTTCGAGAAGATACGTCCCGACCCTGATGGACTGGCGCAGCGGCATGGCCATCTGGCTCACCTCCTGGGGAGCAGCAACGAACGGTGCCATTCATAAAACGCGGGCAGTACGGCACGCAGGACACGGAAGGCCGATATTCCCCCGCGAACCGTGCCGATACGGACGAGCTCGTGCTCCGGAGCGTCCACGATCACCCGGACGGCCGCAACCGGGCGGTCGCCGCCCCGGGTGGCGGTCCACAGGGTGGCCGCGGACTCCATGTCGACCGCGACGGCGCCGGTGGCGCGCAGCTGTGCGCGCTCCTGGCCGCGGACGACGTGGTCGGATCCGGTCAGGGCGCCGCGGTGCACGGTCCGGCCCGGCGCGGCCCTGGTTAGTGCCTCGGCGAGCAGGGCGCTGCCGGTGCAGGTGACGGTCGCCCGCGGGTCCCTGGTCTCCTCGGCCACGACCAGGTCTCCGGGGTTCATGCCGGGGACCAGCCCGGCGCAGAATCCCGTCGCGAGGACGGCGGCCCGGTCCATGTCCGGCCGGTCCAGGGCCCGGCCGACGGCCCGCTCGGCCGCGCGCGGGCCCATCCCGGTGCGCAGCAGGACGTGGTCCCCGGCCGGGCCGCGGCCGGCGCTGCGCAGCGCCGCCTGCTCGATGCGCAGCGCGCAGGCCACCAGCAGCGGGTCGGGGCCGCGGGCCCGGTCCCCGCCCGCGGTGGGCATCACGCCTCCCCGGCCGCTGCCGGGTGTGCTCCGGCGGGGGCGAACGGTTCCCCGTACAGGTAGCGGCCGAGCGCGGTGACGGGAAACACCTGCCGGTACAGGTGGTAGTTGATGGAGAAGTCCCAGGGGAAGCCGGTGCCGGTGAAGTACGGCTCGTCCCAGGTGCCGTCCTCCTTCTGGGTCTCCACCAGGTGCGCGATGCCCCGCTCGACGGCCTTGCCCTCGCGCTCGCCGGCCGACAGCAGGGCCATCAGCGCCCAGGCCGTCTGCGAGGCGGTGGAGGCGCCTTTCCCGGCCCAGGACGGGTCCTTGTAGGAGCGCTGGTCCTCGCCCCAGCCGCCGTCCTCGTTCTGTACGGATTCCAGCCAGCGCACGGCCCGGCGGATCGCGGGATGCCCGGGGGCGATCCCGGCGGCGGTGAGGGCCGGGACCACCGAGCCGGTGCCGTAGACGTAGTTGGTGCCCCAGCGGCCGAACCAGGCGCCGCTCGCCTCCTGTTCGGCCAGCAGCCAGGCGATGCCGCGCCGGGTCCGGGCGTCTCCCGCCCGGCCCTCGAAGGCGAGCATCTCCACCACGTGGGCGGTGACGTCGGCCGAGGGCGGGTCGATGACCTCGCCGAAGTCGCAGAAGGGCAGCTTGTTCGGAAGGGGGCTGGTGTTGTCGGCGTCGAAGGCGCCCCACGCCCCGTTCCTCGACTGCATGCCGAGGGTCCAGGACACCCCGCGGGCGATGGCGGCCTCGACCCGGACCGGGTCCGGGTGGCTGATCCGGCGCAGGGCGAGAACCACCTCGGCCGTGTCGTCGATGTCGGGGTAGGTGTCGTTGTGGAACTCGAACGCCCAGCCGCCGGGGGCGAGCCCGGGCCGGCGCACCGCCCAGTCCCCCGTGCGGACGATCTCCTCGCCGAGCATCCAGTCGGCGGCCTTGACCAGCGCCGGGTGGTCGGGGCGCAGGCCCGCGTCGGCCAGGGCGATCGCGGCGAGGCAGGTGTCCCAGACCGGGGACTGGCAGGCCTCGATCATCCGGGCGCCGTCCGCGCGCCACACCGCGAACCGCTCCAGGGACTCCAGTCCGGCGCGCATCACCGGATGCCCGAGGTCGTAGCCGAGCAGGTGCAGCGCGATGACCGAGTAGACGGCGGGTGGCTGGATCCCGCCCCAGCAGCCGTCGTTCTCCTGGCGTTCGACGATCCAGCGGCCGGCGGAGGCCATCGCGGCCCTGCGCAGTCGGCGCGGGGCGAACCGGCGGTAGACGTGCAGGGCCTTGTCCATCCGCTGGAACGCGCCGTCCCAGCTGGTCAGCGGGGCGAGTCTGCGGACGGGGTCGGGGGTCCGCGCGTCGGCGTGCAGCTCGTCGAGCGCGAAGGGGGCCGGGCGGACCGGGCGCAGTGCCGAGACCACCGTGAGCGGGACGATGGTCTGGCGGGCCCAGCAGCCGAAGTCGTAGATGTTCAGGGGCACCCAGGGCGGCAGGAAGACCAGCTCGGGCGGGAGTTCGGGCAGGTGGTCCCAGTTCCACCAGCCGAAGAGGGCCAGCCAGATCCGGGTGAAGACGCGGGCGGCGGCGATCCCGCCGTGCGCCCGGATCCAGGCCGAGGCGCGGGTCATGTGCGGGCTGTCCGGGGCGTCCCCGGCGAGTCGCAGCGCGACGTAGGCCTCGATGGTGGCGGACAGTTCGGGCGGTCCGCCGTGGAAGGTGGCCCAGGTGCCGTCCTCCCGCTGTTCACCGCGGATGAAGAGGGCGGCGGCCTGGGTGGTGGCCTCGTCCCGGATCCCGAGGAACTGCCGCAGCAGCAGGTCCTCCGCGTCCATGGTGACGTTGGTCTCCAGGTCGCCCTTCCACCAGCCCTCGGGATCCTGGCGTTCCAGCAGGTTCCGGGTGGCGCGCGCGGCGGCCTCGTACACCCCCGGCCGGGTGCCGTCCGGGGGGCGGGGCAGATCCGCGGTGGTGCGCGGGGTGTCCCGGGCGGCTCCCGGGCGCGTGGGGCGGCCGAGCGGGCCGGGCACGCCCGGTGGGCCGTACTCGGCGCGCGCGCCGGGCCGGACGGGCCGGGCGGGCCGGGCCGGTTCTGCGGCCAGGCCCGCGGTGCGGCCCGCGGGTCCGGGCGGCGGAGCGCCCGGGGTGGATTCGCTGCCGGCGCCGGCGCTCTCGGCGCTGCCGTCGGTCGTCGCTGTCATGGCTTCCCCTTAGAACAGTGTCCTCTGCTGTGCTGGGGTCTGCCGTCGGCCGGTGCGCGACACGTTCAGGTGGCGGCGCCGGCCGGCGACTCGCGATTCATATCCGCTGTCGGGTGGCGATCACCTCTTGCGCACGACGACGAAGTCCGCGAGGGCCACGAGCTGGTCGCGCACGCGCTGCGGCATGTCGACGTCGTCCAGGGCCCGGATGGCCACGGCGTGCTGGCGGCGGGCCTCGTCGGCGGTCCACCGGCGGCCCCCGGCCGCCTCGATGAGGGCGGCGCGGTGGGCGAACTCGGCCTCGGAGAAGTTCTCGAAGTCACTGCTCTTGGCATCCTCGGCGAGGAGCCGCGCGAGCTCCTCGGAGGCCTCGCCGCCGGCCGCGAGGGCGGCGACCACCGGCAGGGACTTCTTGCGCTGGCGCAGGTCGCTCCAGGTCTGCTTGCCGGTCGACTCCGGGTCGCCCCAGATGCCGAGCAGGTCGTCGACGGCCTGGAAGGCGAGGCCCAGGTGGTAGCCGTACTCCTCCAGTTTGTCGGCGGTACGGTCGTCCGCGCCGCCGAGCACCGCGCCGATGGAGACGGCGCAGGCGAGCAGGGCGCCGGTCTTGTTGCCCTCCATCTCCAGGCACTCCTCGACGCTGACGCGCTCGCGGTGCTCGTAGGAGATGTCCTGCGCCTGGCCGTCGATGAGCTTGCGGCTGGCGGTGGTCAGCCGGCGGGTGGCGCGGCCCGCCTCCACGGTGCCGAGCTCCAGCAGCACCTCGTTGGCGAGGGCGAACAGGGCGTCGCCGACCAGGATCGCGAGGGCCGGTCCGTGGACCTTCCACACCGTGTCGCGGTGGCGGCGCTGCTCGTCGCCGTCCATCAGGTCGTCGTGCAGCAGCGAGAAGTTGTGCACGAGCTCGACCGCGACGGCGCCGGGGATGCCGACCTCGGCCGCGGCGCCCGCGGCCTCTGCGGAGAGCAGCGCGAGAGCGGGACGAACGGCCTTGCCTCCGTCGCCGTCCGCCACGTTGCCCTGGGCGTCGATCCAGCCGAAGTGGTAGGCGGCGACGGTGTCCATGGGCGCCGCGAGCCGGTCGACGGCGGCGCGGAGCGCGGGGGTCGACAGTGTGCGGCCGCGTTCCAGGAGCGCGATCGTGTCCGCCTTCTCCACGCCCCCTCCGGCTGTGCCCACACTGGCATCCGTGTTCTCGACAGCCGGATTCCCCGGGTTCACTGGCTCTCCTCTTGTTCCTGTACGTGCTGTGCTCGTGGTGCTGGTGGTGCCGGTGCTGCTGATGGTGCTCGTCATGCCGCCTCCTGCAGAGGGTGTTCGCGGTGGCGGCCGAGCGCGGCGAGTGCGGCGTGGGCCGCGCTCAGTCCGCTCCGGACGGCGCTCTCCATGGTCGCGGGCCAGCCCGTGGCAGTCCACGCACCGGCGAGGTAGAGCCCCGGCGTGTCGGTGCGCGCCCCGGGGCGCAGCCGGCCGACGCCGGGGGTGGGGGCGAAGGTGGCCGTCCGCTCCCGGGTGACGAAGAAGTCCCGTACCTTGGCGCCGCGCGCGGCGGGCAGCAGCCGTTCCAGCTCGGGCAGGTACTTGGCGCGCAGAACCGAGACGGGCTCGTCGATGTCGTCCTGGGCGACGGACTGGGACAGGGCCAGGTACTGGCCGCCGTCGGGGAGTCCGGAGGATTCGGTGCGGTCGAAGACCCACTGGACCGGGGAGCCGAGGGCGGCGAAGAACGGCTGCTTGAGCACCTTGCGGTCGTAGACCACGTGGACGTTGAGGATGGGCGCGGTGCCGATGTCCAGGAGCTTGTCGGGGTCGGGGAGGGCGCCGGCGGGCAGCAGTCCGTGGGCCTCGCGCTGCGGGACGGCGAGGACGACGGTGCCCGCCTCCAGGGACTCCTCCTCGGTGTCGATCCGCCACGCGCCCTCGGGCATGCGGGAGATGTCCGTGACGCGGCTGCGCAGTTCGGTCCGTACGCCGGCCGCGTCGAGCGCCTTGCGGGCGAGGGTGTCGTGCAGTTCGCCCAGGGGTACCCGGGCCCAGCCGATGTCGGCGGCGCCGTTCTCGGAGAGCAGGCCGGTCTTGAAGACCATGGCGGCCAGGCCCAGCGAGGACTGCTCGGCGGTGGCGTTCAGGGTGGCGACGCCGACCAGGTCCCACAGGGCCTCGATCGTGCGGGCGGACTGCCCGTAACGGCCGAGCCAGGTCGCGAAGTCGAGGCCGTCCAGCGCCGGGTCCGCGGGGTCCAGCCGGCGCAGCGCGAGGGCGGCGCGGCCGACGCTCAGGCGCTCGGCGAAGGAGAGGTGCCGGTAGCGGGCGAGCGATCCGGCCAGGTGCAGGGGCACGGGCAGGGCGCTGCGGCGCAGCCGGCCCAGGCGCGGGCCCCCGGGGTGGGCGACGTCCAGTACGGGTACGTCGAGCCGGTCCTGCAGGGGCGCGAGCGCGGCGCCGTCGACGCGGTCCAGGAACCACCGGTAGGCGGTGCAGCACCGCAGGTAGACGTGCTGGCCGTTGTCGACTTCGAGGTCGCCGCGCTTGAAGGAGAAGGCGAGCCCGCCGAGCCGGGGGCGGCCCTCCAGCAGGGTCACCCGGAGCCCGGCGTCGGCGAGTTCGAGGGCGGTGGTGACGCCGGCGAGGCCGCCGCCGACGACGACGGCGTGCTGTTCGAAGCCGGTCATGCGCCCTCCCCCGTGGTGCGGTGGCCCTCCGGGCCGGCGGCCCGGTCCGGGGCGGGCGAGGCCGTCCCGTGTGCGGCGGCCCGTCCGGCACGGCCGGATTCCGTCGGAAGAGACGCGCGTCCCGACGCGGCGGTTGCCCGCGTGCCGGGCCGGCCGGGACGGGCCGTCGCGGCCGGATGCGTGCGCGCCGGGGCGGCCGCCGCGCACGCCGGGCGCGCGCCCGTGCACGCGCGGTTCCCGGCCCGGCGCGCCGCGGCGACGGCTGCCGGACCGGCTGCCGCCTCCGGGAGCCGGGTGATCGTGGTCATCAGCCCCGCCTCCGGGTGGCCTGGCGGGAGACGGTCCGCGCGTCGAGGCCGGACAGCCCGCGCACGGCCACGTACGCCTTCTCGTGCGGCGGCAGCGACACGCGGCCCCGCAGCACCGCTTCCGGCTCCCGCTCGATGCGGTCCAGCAGGCGCCGGTAGATCCCGGCCATGGCGGCCACGCAGGCGCCGCTGCGCCGGTCGAGCATCGGCAGCAGCCGGTAGCCCTCGGCGAACAGGGCGCGGGCGCGCCGGACTTCGTGGTGGACGAGCCCGGCGAAGTCGGATCCGGCGGGCGCCCGGTCGCTGTGGAAACCCTCCGAGCAGCCGAACTTGGCGAGGTCCTCGGCGGGCAGGTAGGTGCGCCCGTTGCCGGCGTCCTCGCGCACGTCCCGCAGGATGTTGGTGAGTTGCAGGGCGAGGCCCAGGGTGTCGGCGTACTCCGCGGCGCGCGCGGCGTCGGCCGCGGCGAGGCCCGAGCCGTTCACCGTGCCGAACACGCCGAGCGAGAGCCGCCCGATGGCCCCGGCCACGCACCTGCAGTAGGTCCGGAGGTCGTCCCAGGTCTCGTAGGTCTCGCCGCGGACGTCCATCAGGACCCCGTCGATGAGCTCGTCGAGGCCGCCGAGCGGGATGGGGAAGCGGCGTGCGGCGTGCGCGAGGGCGACGGCGACCGGGTCGGTGTCGTCCTCGTCGACCTCCTCGGCGAGGATCCGCCCGAGCAGGGCGCGGGTCTCCTCCAGCCGGACGAACTTGGCCTCGGGCGCCAGCGTGCCGTCGCCGATGTCGTCGACCCGCCGGGAGAAGGCGTACAGCGCGGACATCGCCTGCCGCTTGTCGGTCGGCAGCAGGCGGATGCCGTAGGCGAAGTTGCGTGCCTGGGAACCGGTGACGGCCTCGCAGTAGCTGTAGGCGGCCTGGACCGGTGCGGACGCGTGTGTGGGGCCCTCCACGGTCGGGCTCACCCCTTTCTCGGCGCTGTGCGCAGGACGGCGGCCACCTCGCGGAGCAGGCCGCCCTTGGTGGGCTTGGGCGGGCCGGGGAGCACGTCGAATCCGGCGGCGGTGACGGCTCGCAGAGCCGCGCGCCCCCCTCCCACGAAGCCGGCGAGCAGCAGCCGGAGTCTGCCGTGCACGCTCCCCACGAGCGGGGTGCCCTCGTTCAGCAGCTCCCGGGCGCGCTCGGTCTCGAACGCGACCAGGGCGCGTACGGAGGCGCCGGCCGACGGGGCCGCGAGCTCCGTCCCGGTCACGTGGAAACGGCGCATGTCCTCGGCGGGCAGGTAGATCCGGTCGCGGCCGAGGTCCTCGGCGACGTCCTGGATGTGTTCGGCGATCTGCAGGGCGGTGCAGACGGCGTCGGAGCGGCGGATCCGTTCGGGGGTGCTGGTTCCGGTGAGGGAGAGCACGAGACGGCCGACCGGGTTCGCGGACAGCTCGCAGTAGCCGACGAGGTCGGCGTACGTCTCGTAGCGCGTGACCCGCTGGTCTTGGCGGTTGGCCTCGATCAGCCCGAGGAACGGCTCGGGGGTCAGGCCGTGGGCGCGGACGACGGGCTGGAGCGCCTGCAGCAGCGGGTGCCGCGGGGAGCCGTCCGTACCGCCGGAGCGGTTGAAGACCCGGTGCAGGTCCGCCTCGAAGGCGTCGAGCATGGCGAGCCGGTCGTCGACCGCGGCGGGGTCGAGACCGAGGAGTACGGCGTCGTGCCCGCCGGGGGCGAGATCGCCGTCGCCGATGTCGTCGACGAGGCGGGCGTACCCGTAGACGGCCATCAGCCCTTCGCGCCAGGCGCGGGGCAGGAAGACGGGGGCGACGGGGAAGTTCTCCGACGTCGCCTTGTCGAGGGTGGCGCTCACGTGGACCGTGTCGGCCGGGGGTCGGATGCCGAGCCCCGGGGTCACCGCCCGCCGCCCGGGGCGGGGACGGCCGTCGTGCCTGGGGGCCGGAGAATTCCCGTAGCCATTGCCGTCACATCTCCCGTTCTACACTGCCGACCCATTACATCCTATTTCGGACACGCCGCCGGGGGATTCCCCGGGCTGCCCCAAGGCCCTTCACCTGCGGGGAATCGTCCCCTCTTGCCGCGATTGAGGACCGCCTCAGCTTACGCTGTAGAACGTCGCGGAGCCCTCCCGGGTATTCGCTCCGCCACCGAATGTCGCCGAGAAATGCAAGAACACGATTGAGGCCCCCGCCGCGCTGAGCGGCGGGGGCCTTCGGGTGAAGCGGAAAAGCGCCGGAAGAGGGCGCCGCGCGACCCGGAGGTCAGCCGTTGGTGGCCTTCTCGTATGCCGAGACGACTTCCTCGGTGGGCCCGTCCATCAGGAGCTCACCCTTCTCCAGCCACAGCACCCGGTCACAGGTGTCACGGATGGACTTGTTGTTGTGGCTCACCAGGAAGACCGTGCCGGCCTTCTGCCGCAGTTCACGGATCCGGTCCTCCGAACGCACCTGGAAGCTGCGGTCACCGGTGGCCAGGGCCTCGTCGATCATCAGGACGTCGTGGTCCTTGGCCGCCGCGATGGAGAAGCGCAGTCGCGCCGCCATGCCGGAGGAATAGGTACGCATCGGCAGGGAGATGAAGTCGCCCTTCTCGTTGATGCCCGAGAAGTCGACGATGCTCTGGTAACGCTGCTTGATCTGCTCGCGGCTCATCCCCATGGCGAGACCGCCGAGAACGACGTTCCGCTCTCCGGTGAGATCGTTCATCAGCGCCGCGTTGACGCCGAGCAGCGAGGGCTGGCCGTCGGTGTAGACCTTGCCCTCCTCGCAGGGCAGCAGGCCCGCGATGGCGCGCAGCAGGGTGGACTTGCCGGAGCCGTTGGAGCCGATGAGGCCGATGGCCTCGCCGCGGTAGGCGGTGAAGGAGACGCCGCGCACGGCGTGGACCCGCCGGACGCCCGGGGCGTCGCCCTTCTTCCGGCGGACTATCTTGCTGAGCGCGGCGGTAGCCGCGCCCTTGCCGCTGCTGCCGGTGTTGACGCGGTAGACGATGTGGACGCCGTCCGCGATCACGGTGGGGACGCGCCCCTGGGTGTTGTCAGCCACGGCCGTAACGCTCCTCAGACTTCCAGAAGTACACGAAGCCACCGATGCCGATCACCGCGGCCCAGCCCACGGCGAAGGCCCACACGTGCGGAGGCAGGTTGCTCGCCGCGTAGTCGTCGATCAGCGCGAACCGGATGAGGTCCATGTAGATCGCGACCGGGTTCCACAGCAGCAGGTCGCTGATCCACTGCGGCTGGTCCTTGAGGTAGATCCCGATCGGGAACATCACGCCGGACGCGTACATCCAGGTACGCATCACGAACGGCATCAGCTGGGCGAGGTCGGGGGTCTTGGAACCCGCCCGCGCGAAGATCATGGCGAGGCCGGTGTTGAAGACGAACTGGAGCGCCAGGGTCGGGACCACCAGCAGCCAGGAGAGCTGCGGGTAGTTGCCGAAGCAGATGGCGATCACGAAGACGACGATCATCGAGTACAGCAGCTGCTGGAGCTGCTGCAGCGAGAAGGACACCGGCAGGGCGGCGCGCGGGAAGTGCAGCGCCCGCACCAGGCCGAGGTTCCCGGAGATCGCCCGGACGCCCGCCATCAGCGAGCTCTGGGTGAAGGTGAAGACGAAGATGCCCATCACCAGGAAGGGGATGTAGACGTCCTTCGGCATCTCGCGGCCGGCCTTGAGGATCAGACCGAAGATCAGCCAGTAGACGACCGCGTTCAGCAGCGGGGTCGCCACCTGCCAGACCTGGCCGAGCTTCGCCTGGCTGTACTGCGCGACCAGCTTGGCCCTGGAGAAGGCCATGATGAAGTGGCGCCGGCCCCAGAGCTGCCGCACGTACTCGCCGAGGCCCGGCCGGGCGCCGCTGACCGAGAGGCCGTACTTCCTGGCGAGCTCCGCGGGGCTCAGACCCGCGTCGTCGGACAGCGGCCTGCTCGTGGCGAGGGCGCCGTCGTGGGTTGTGTCACTCACAAGTTGAAACTTTCGTCTTCAAGATGCGGCCAGGTGGGCATCAGGCTGATGGCGCGAGGCCCGTGATCGCGTCATGGTCCCAGACGCGGGCTGGTCAGATGACAGGAGGTCGGCCCAGCCGGGTCAACCGCCAGACCGTCCGCCATCTCATCGGGCGGCGGGGTCCGCAGGGACTGGTCCATCCCTCCCGGAAACCGCCGAACCAGGCCTTGAGCGCCGGTGCGGACGGCCTGCGTACGAGCGTCAGCAGGAGCCAGACGCCCAGGTAGACCGGAACCAGCGGGGCGGGCAGGTTGCGGCGGGCGAGCCACACCCGGTTACGAGCCACCATACGGTGATAGACCGCGTGCCGGGAGGGGGCGGTGGTCGGGTGCAGCAGCACCATGTCGGACCGGTAGTCGATCAGCCACCCTGCGTCGAGCGCCCGCCAGGCCAGATCGGTCTCCTCGTGCGCGTAGAAGAACTCCCCCGGCAGCGCTCCGACCTGCTCGAACACCGCCGTGCGGACGGCGTTGGCGCCGCCCAGGAAGGTGGTCACCCGGGAGGAGCGCATCGGGTCGGAGGCCCTCAGCCGCGGAACGTGCCGGCGCTGGGTCACACCGGTCTCCGGATCGGCGATCCGGAAGCTGATGATCCCGAGCGCGGGGTCCTCGGCGAAGGCCTGCCGGCACAGCTCGGCGGTGTCGGTGCGCTCCAGCAGACCGTCGTCGTCCAGGAAGAGCAGTGCGTCCACGTCGCCGCCACCGGGGCCGAAGGCCTCGATGCCGACGTTGCGCCCGCCCGGGATGCCCAGGTTCTCGGGCAGGTCGATGCTGCGGACGCCCTCGGGCAGCCCGGTGACCTGCACGCCCTGGCCCACGACGACCACGTCGATCGGGGCTCCGTCCTGGCGGGCCACCGAGTCGAGGAGCGCCTTGAGCTCGTCGGGCCGGTTGCCCATGGTGATGATCACGGCGCCCAGCCGCAGCGGGGCACTCACTTGAGCCTGCTGGACGCGAGGATCGACACGAGGTGCAGGACGGTCTGGAGCATCGCGATGGCGGCCAGGACGGCGACGCCGACGCGGGACCAGTACAGGTCGCCCTGCACCTGGTCCACGACGGCCAGCACCAGGATGAGCAGCGAGGCCTCGATGCCGAGGACCAGGCGGTGGAACTTGAGCGCGGCGGCGGCGCGGCGGGCGAGCGCCACGCCCTTCGCGCGCGGCTCGGCGGCCGCGTCCTGGACCACGGGCTTGCCGGCCTGGTGACGGGCGACCCCGACCAGGTCCGTCTCGGCCTTGATCAGGATGGCGCCGAGCGCGGCCAGGGTGCCCAGGAAGGCCCACAGCCAGTCGGCGCCGCCGGGACCCCACAGGTCGGCGGCGCGCAGGCCGAAGCCGACCAGGACCGCGGCGTCGCACAGGTAGGCGCCGACCCGGTCCAGGTACACGCCGGAGAGCGAGTACTGCTTCTTCCAGCGGGCGACCTCGCCGTCGACGCAGTCGAGCAGCAGGTACATCTGGACGGCGACCACGCCGAGGACGGCGCCGAGGACGCCCGGCACCAGCAGCGCCGGGAGGGCGAGGACACCGGCGAGCGTCATCAGGTAGGTCAGCTGGTTGGGCGTGACCTTGGTGGTGACCAGGACCCGGGTGATGCGCAGGGAGATCTCGCGCATGTAGAGGCGCCCGCCCCAGTGCTCGCCGCTGACCCGGTCCTTCACACCCGCGGGGTGGACGACGGGCCTCAGTTCAGCTACGGATGGTCTTGGCATAGTCGGCGTATGCGTCCCTGATCTCGGCTGCGGACAGGTTGAGGTGCTCCAGGATCGTGAAGCGTCCCGGGCGGGTCTGGGGGGCGTACTCGACGGCCGCGACGAACTCGTCGACGCTGAAGCCGATCTCCTCGGGCCCGACCGGCAGGCCGTGCCGGCGCAGCACCTCGACGAAGAGGCCCGACTGCTCGGCGGCCCCGCGCAGGTGCATCGCGAAGGCGGCACCGATGCCGACCTGCTCGCCGTGGAGCGCGGAGCGTCCCGGGTGCAGCAGGTCGAAGGCGTGGCTGATCTCGTGGCAGGCGCCGGACGACGGGCGGGAGTCCCCGCTGATCGACATGGCGATGCCGGAGAGCACCAGCGCCTCGGAGAGCACGGTGAGGAACTCGTCGTCGCCGCATCCGCCGGGGTGGCGCAGCACGGACTCGCCGGCGGTACGGGCCATGGCGGCGGCCAGGCCGTCGACGGGCTCGCCGGTGATCTTGTGCGAGAGCTCCCAGTCGGCGATCGCCGAGATGTTGGAGATCGCGTCGCCGATGCCGGCGCGGATGAACCGGACCGGGGCTTCCTTGATCACGTCGAGGTCGATCACCATGGCGATCGGCGTCGGCACGCCGTAGGAGCCGCGGCCGTTGTCGTTGTCCAGGATGGACACCGGCGAGCAGATGCCGTCGTGCGAGAGGTTGGTGGCGACGGCCACCATGGGCAGGCCGACGCGCGCCGCGGCGTACTTGGCCACGTCGATGATCTTGCCGCCGCCCAGGCCCACGACGGCGTCGTAGCGGCGGCCCTTTATGTCGTCGGCCAGCTTGACCGCGGAGTCGATGGTGCCGTCGACGACGGCGTACCAGTCGGCGTGCGGCAGCACGGGCTCCAGCCTGGCGCGCAGCGCCACGCCGGAGCCTCCGCTGATCGCGATGGCCAGCTTGCCGGAGGCGGAGATCCGCTGGTCGGCCAGGAGGCCGGCCAGGTCGTCCATCGCCCCGCGACTGATGTCGACGACGACGGGCGAGGGGATGAGCCTCGTCAGTACTGGCATGCGATCGTCCGGCCCTTGGCGAGGTCGTCGTGGTTGTCGATCTCGACCCACTTGACGTCGCCGATGGGGGCCACGTCGATGGTGAAGCCGTCGTTGACGAGCTGCTGGTAGCCGTCCTCGTAGTAGAGGTCGGGGTCGCGCTCGAAGGTGGTCTTCAGGGCCTCGGCCAGCTGCTCGGCGGCCTCGGGCTCGATGAGGGTGACACCGATGTACTCGCCGGTGGCGTCGGCGGGGTCCATCAGCTTGGTGATCTTCTGCACACCCTTTCCGTCGGCGGTGACGACCTTCATCTCCTCGTCGGCCAGGTTCTTGACCGTGTCGAGGGCGAGGATGATCTTCTGGCCGTTGCCGCGGGCGGCGAGCAGGGTGCGCTCGACCGAGACCGGGTGGACGGTGTCGCCGTTGGCGAGGATCACGCCCTGCTTGAGGACGTCACGCGCGCACCACAGGGAGTAGGCGTTGTTCCACTCCTCGGCCTTGTCGTTGTCGATCAACGTGATCTTGACGCCGTACTTGGCCTCCAGGGCCTCCCGGCGGGCGTAGACGGCCTCCTTGCGGTAGCCGACGACGACGGCGACCTCGGTGAGGCCGACCTCGGCGAAGTTGCCCAGGGTCAGGTCGAGAACCGTCAGGCTCTCCTCGTCACCCTCGGGGCCGACCGGCACGAGCGCCTTGGGCAGGGTGTCGGTGTAGGGACGCAGACGGCGTCCGGCACCGGCAGCGAGTACAAGGCCGATCATGCTGGTTCTCCTTCGTCATGTACGGCGGGTGCTCCGGAGGAGACCCAGAATCGGATGCTCTCCACGAGCACCACGAGTGCCACGAACACGGCCGTGACCGTGAGCGCGACGGGGAAGTCCGCTTCGCGCGATACGAGGACGGCCGCCAGGACCGTGATCAGCAGGACCCGGCCTTCGTGGCCGCCGATCGTCCGCACCAGCCAGTGCGGGGGCGCGCCGGTGCCACCGCGGATGCGGTACACCGTGTCGTAGTGATGGTAGGCGACCGCCGCGATCAGGCCGAATGCCGCGGGGAGGGCCCCGGGGACGTCCGCCTTGACGGCGAGCGCGAGAACCGTCACGTATTCGGCCGCCCGGAACAGCGGCGGGATCAGCCAGTCAAGGGCGCCCTTGAGCGGCGCGGCGACGGCGAGGCCGGCCGCCATGACATAGATCACCGCGACGGCGATCAGCCTGGGGTCGCCGAACGGCAGGAAGACGGCGCCCGCGATCATCACCAGGGTGCCGAGGGCCGCCACGTACACGGAGCCGAAGGATCCGGCGCGGCCGCGCAGCAGCCGGGCCTGGAGCTCGGCGAGCGGGCCCGAGTCGGCCAGGTCGGCCAGCGCCTGGGCCGCCCGGTCGGTGCGGGTGGCCTTGCGCGTCAGGGAGCGCAGGACCCGCCCGGCGGTGGTGTAGAGCGCGCCGAAGGCGCAGCCGATCAGCAGGGCGTAGAAGACGATCCGGGGGGTGGTGAAGGCGGTCAGGACCGCGATCATCGCCCAGCGCTCACCGATCGGGAGGATGATCATCCGGCGGACCCACACGGTCCAGCCGACGCTGTCGAGCCGGCCGGACAGGGCGGCCGTGGGGCTGGTGTTGGCGGTGGCGTCGTGGTTGGCCTCGTTGAAGGAGAAGTCCACGACGTGCCGGCAGGTCATGAGGATCATGGAGCCGACGGCCAGGGCCCAGACGTCGTCGCCGTTGCGGGCCGCGCCGAGCGCGAGGCCCGCGTAGAAGGCGTACTCCTTCGCGCGGTCGAAGGTGGCGTCGAGCCAGGCGCCCATCGTCGAGTACTGGAGCGAGTAACGGGCGAGCTGCCCGTCGGTGCAGTCCAGTACGAAGGAGACGAGGAGCAGCACACCGGCCGCCACGTAACCCCAGCGCTCGCCCGTGGCGGCGCAGCCGGCCGCGATCAGCGCGGTGATCAGCGAGGCGGTGGTGACCTGGTTCGGGGTCAGGCCGCGGCGCGCGCACCAGCGGGCGATGTAGCGCGAGTACGGGCTGATGAAGAAGGTGGTGAAGAAGCCGTCGCGGGACTTCACGGCGGTGCGCAGGCGTACGGCCTCGTCGTCGACGGCGGCGACGGCGGCGGTCGCCGCGTCCCGGTCCGCCCCGGTGGTGGGGACGGCGGCGACGAGCGTGCCCAGTTCGGGGCGCTGGACGGTGGTCCCGGCGGCCTCGACCGCGGCCGCGAGCCGGTCCGCGTACGGGGCGGCCCCGTCGGTACCCGCGGAGGCGGCCTCGGCGGCGGCCTTGTCGAGGGCACCGCGGGCCCCGGCCTGGACGGCGAGGGCACCGGTGACGGCGCAGGCGTCGAAGCGCGGGTCGGTCAGCGCGAGGCGCAGCGCGTGCACGTGCCCGACGAAGGCGCTGTCCACGACGGCCACCCGCTGGTCGGCGGGTACGCCCGTGAGCGCGGCGGCGGCGTCCTGGGGTCCGGCGGCCGGGCGGACGTCGAAACCGAGGGAGCGCAGCTCGTCCGCGAGCGGTGATCCGGGGACCGGCAGGCCGGTGAGGATGACGGTCGGCAGACGAACTCACTCCTTGTAACGGATTCCGAACGCGCGCCCTTATGGGGCGGCAGCACGTCGGCAGAGGCTATCGGATGAATGGAAGCAGGGGTTCACCACCCGTTTACGCCCTGATAAGCCGAATATCCGGGCCCAGGGCCGGGTTCCGATCATCATTGACGATCACGGCGCCGTACCACAAACGGCCCGGATGTTACGGTGGACACGCCCCTGAACGTGCCGAGTGGAAAGAGGTGGGTCGATGACCGTCGTAGTGGTCGCTGCCATGCGCGGCGAACTCCGGTACATCTCCCCTTCCTTCCGGGCATCCGGCCGGGCCTGATCACACAGCTGGGCCTCGTCGGCCGGAGCCCCCGTTCCTAGGGTTCACGTTGACCGACAGCAATTCCTCCGGCGACACCGTCGACCTCGACGGCGCCGACGACTTCACGCACGCCTTCTTCGCCCTGCACCACGGCCTGCCCCGGCAGGCCCCGGGCTCCGACGCGAGCACCCGCCACCTGTTGTCCCTGTGCGGACCGCTGCCCGAGCGGCCGCGCGTCCTGGACCTGGGCTGCGGCCCGGGCCGCAGCGCCCTGCTGCTCGCCGCCGAGGCGGGCGCGGCCGGGACGGCCGGCGCCGAGGTGACCGCCGCAGACCTGCACGCCCCGTTCCTGGGCGAACTCCGTGCGGCCGCCGCGGCCCGCGGGCTCACCGACCGGATCCGCACGGTGCAGGCGGACATGGGCGCGCTCCCGCACGAGGGCTTCGAGGACGGCTCCTTCGACCTCGTCTGGGCCGAGGGCTCCGCCTACATCCTCGGCTTCGACACCGCGCTCGCACGGTGGAAGCGCCTGCTCGCCCCGGGCGGCACCCTCGTCCTCACCGAGTGCCAGTGGTCGGTCGCGCAGCCGTCCGCGGGGGCCCGCGCCTTCTGGGACCCGCACTGCGCGCTGCGCACCACGGCCGGCAACCTCGCGGCCGCCCAGGCCGCCGGGTACCAGGTGCTCGGCGTGCACGAGCTGCCCGACTCCGACTGGGCCGAGTACTACGGCCCGCTCGCCGAGCGGGTCCGTACCGTGTCCGGATCGGGCGGGCCGGCGATGGCGCGGGCCCTGGCCGCGACGCGCGAGGAGCTCGGCGTACGGGCCCGCCACGGGCACGAGTACGGATACACGGGCTACGTCCTGCGCCCGGTGAGCGCCGGGGACGGCGACGCCTGGCCCGCCCGCCCGGAGGCCGCGGACGACGTGGCCGCCGTCCGGGCGGTCGATCTGGCGGCGTTCGGGACTCCGCTGGAGGCCGACCTCGTGGACGCGCTCCGCGCCGACGACTCCTGGCTGCCGGGGCTTTCGTACGTGGCCGAGGCCCCGGACGGTTCGGTGGCGGCGCACGCCCTGCTGACCCGGTGCTACGTCGGCGGCGTCCCGGCGCTCGCGCTCGCCCCGGTGGCGGCCGATCCCAAGCTGCAGCGCTCGGGCGCGGGCAGCTCCGTCGTACGGGCGCTGCTGGCGGCGGCCCGGGAGCGGGGGGAGTCACTGGTCCTCGTCCTGGGGCACCCTGAGTACTACCCGCGCTTCGGCTTCGTACCGGCGTCGCGCTTCGGGATCCGGGCGCCCTTCGAGGTCCCGGACGAGGCCATGATGGCGCTGGTGCTCGATGCCTCCCGGCCGGTGCCGGCGGGAACGATCCGGTATCCGGCCCCGTTCGGCGTCTGACACGCCCACGAGGTCATGTGAGGTGACCCGCGAGGTGATCCGCCCCTCGTCGCCTAGCACGCGACGGGGGGCGGACATGCGTGGATCTCCGAAGTGGGGACAAGCCTCTTTTGTACGGCAGACTGAAGGCCGAAGTCCGAAGCGAAGGATGGGTATGCCGACCACACCAGCCACCGCCGCGAACAGCGCGTCCAACGGCACCGGTACTCAAGAACCGATCTTGCTCGAACTGGTCGACGAGGCCGGCAACACCATCGGCACGGCGGAGAAGCTCTCCGCCCATCAGGCACCCGGGCAGCTGCACCGGGCGTTCTCCGTGTTCCTCTTCGACGAGCAGGGCCGCCTGCTGATCCAGCAGCGGGCCCTCGGGAAGTACCACTCCCCCGGCGTCTGGTCGAACACCTGTTGCGGTCACCCCTATCCCGGGGAGTCGCCGTTCGCGGCGGCCGCCCGGCGGACCCATGAGGAACTGGGGCTGTCGCCCTCGCTCCTCGCGCAGGCGGGGACGGTGCGCTACAACCACCCGGACCCCGCATCGGGTCTGGTGGAGCAGGAGTTCAATCACCTGTTCGTGGGACTCGCGCAGACCGTCGTACGGCCGGATCCGGAGGAGGTGGAGGACACCGCCTTCGTCACCGCCGGGGAACTGGCGAAGCGGCACGCCGAAGTACCCTTCTCGGCCTGGTTCATGACCGTGCTGGACGCGGCGCGGCCCGCGATCCGCGAGCTGACCGGCGACGCCGCGGGCTGGTAGCCCGTACGCCGTCCCGCTCCGCCGCCGTACTCCGTCCCGCCGCCGTCCGCCGCTCCGCCCGCCGCCGCCGCTCAGCCTGCGGTCGGCGGGGCGGCGAGCGGCAGGGCCGCCCAGATCACCTTGCCGCCGGTCGAGGTGTGCTCGACGTCGCAGACCCCGCCGGCCTCCAGGGTGATCTCCCGGACCAGGAGCAGGCCGCGCCCGCCGGTCTGGCCGAAGTCGGCCTCCAGCGCCTTGGGGCGGTAGGGGTGGTTGTCCTCCACGGCCACCCGCACCCACTCCCGGCCGATCGCGACCTCGACCGCGACCTCCGGCGAGAGCAGGGCGGCGTGCCGGACCGAGTTCGTCACCAGCTCGGAGACGATCAGGAGCAGGGAGTACACGAGGTCCTGATGGGCCGGCACCCCCTGGCGCCCGAGGAGGTCCCGCACCGCGCGGCGGGCCTGCGGAACGGATTCTTCAACCGCGGGCGCGGTGAACCTCCACACTCCCTCGTACGCGAGGGGGTCGGCCGGAGCCTCCGCCTCACCCGCCTTGGCTGGCGGGACGCTCCCGCTGACATCCATCTTCCGTCCCCCGTCTTCACGCTCGATCGTCTCCACGCGACAAGAGTGGGGAACGGGCTGGTCCGGACCCGACTGCTGACCAGAAGTCAGCGCCTATCGGACACTTTCTGACCGCTGGCGTATGACAGAGTCAGTTGTTCGACTGTTCCTGATCTTCTGTGGGACGCTTCGCGGCCGCCTCGCCCGCCCCGCCCGCCGCCCCGCCCGCCGCCGCGGCCCCCGCCGGCGCCTCGTCGTCCCTGACCAAGCCCAGGATGCGCCGGGATCCCATCCCCATGGCCACCAGGCTCAGCCCGTCGAACAGCAGGGCGAGGGAGAAGAACGTTCCGATCACGTACAGACTGTTGCCCGGCCATCCGGCCAGGATCAGGAAGCCCAGCAGGACCCCGAAGGCGCCCTGCACGATCGCCAGCCCGAAGTGGGAACCACGCACCACCAGGGCCCCGACCAGCCGGAACACCCCGCCCACGAGGAAGAGCAGTGCGGCGAACATGGTCAGCGCCTCGGCACTGGCCTCGGGGCGGCGCAGGATCACGAAACCCGCGGCGAGATTGATCGCGGCAACGACCACGGCGAGCCAGAAGTAGTTGCTCCTGCGCGACTGCACGGCCAGCAGCAGGCCCACCACACCGCCGATCAGCAGCAGCCACCCGAAGAGGAACATCGAGGTGAGCGTGGCCAGGCCGGTGTAGACGAGGCCGACCAGGCCGGCCAGCACCAGGATCACCCCGAGCCCCGTCATCAGCGCGAAGCTGCGGCTGAGCTTCTTCTTCTCCCACTGCTGTTCCGGGCCGCCGATCTTTCCCCCGGTACGGTCCGCACGGTCTGTGCCCATGGACGTGCCACCTCCTCGCACCCCCGAGGGACTCCCTTGATCATAGGTATGACCGCCCGGGATAGCATCCGGCGCATGGACGCAGCCCACGACGCCACCCTCCTGCACACGGTCACCGACGGGGTGGCCACCGTCGTCATCTCCCACCCCGCCCGGCGCAACGCGATGACCGCCGCCATGTGGCGGGCCCTGCCGGAGCTGCTGGGCGGCCTCGCGGACGACCGGACGGTCCGGGTCCTCGTCCTGACCGGAGCCGGAGCGACCTTCTGCGCGGGCGCCGACATCTCCTCGCTGACCGGGGACGCCGCCGACGACGACCCCCGGGCCCTGGCCGTGGCGGCCGAGGAGGCCCTGGCGGCCTTCCCCAAGCCCACCCTCGCGGCGGTCCGCGGCTTCTGCGTGGGCGGCGGCAGCCAGCTGGCGGCAGCCTGCGACCTGCGCTTCGCCGAGGAGGGGGCCTCCTTCGGGGTGACCCCGGCCAAGCTGGGCATCGTCTACCCGGCGTCCTCCACCCGCAGGCTCGCGTCCCTGGTCGGCCCGGGCTGGGCCAAGTACCTCCTCTACTCCGCGGAGCTGGTCGGCGCGGAGACGGCGCTGCGTGCCGGGTTCCTGAACGAACTGCTCCCGGCGGGCCAACTGGACAAGCGGGTGGCCGAGTTCACCCGGATCCTGGCCTCGCGCTCGCAGCTGACGCAGGCGGCGGCCAAGGAGTTCGCGGACGGCCGGACCGACCGGGACGCCTACTGGGAGGAGCAGGCCGCCGGGAGCGAGGACACCGCGGAAGGCGTCACCGCCTTCCTGGAACGCCGCGCTCCGCGCTTCACCTGGACCCCGTGACGGCCGGGCCCGCTCCTCAGCCGGGCATGTTGTTCGCCCGCATCATCGCGACGAGGGCGGCCGGGGCCTTCTCGGGCGAGCCGGCGTCGTAGGGCGGCTGGGGGTCGTACTCGGTCATCAGCTGCACGGCCCGGGCGAAGTCGTCGCCCGCGATCCGGCCGAGCAGGGTCAGCCCCATGTCGATCCCGGAGGAGACCCCCGCGGCGGTGACGTACTTCCCGTCGAAGACCACCCGCTCGCCGGTGGGCTCGGCCCCGAGCTTCGGCAGCTGGTCCAGGTAGAGCCAGTGGCTGGTGGCCCGCCGGCCCTCCAGCAGCCCGGCGGCGCCCAGCAGCAGGGACCCGGTGCACACCGAGGTGGTCCAGGTGGTGGTGGCGTCGACCGTGCGCAGCCAGTCCATGACCACGGGATTGGCCATCTCCCGGTCGGGATGCGGGCCGCCCGGCACGACCACGATGTCGGGCCGGGTGACCTCGTCGAGCCCCTTGTCGGCAACGAGCGCGAGTGCCCCGTTGTCGGTCCGGACGGGCCCGGGCCGCTCGGACACGAAGACGACCTCGGCGCCGGTCAGCCGGCCGAGGGTGTCGAAGGGGCCGATGGCGTCGAGGGCGGTGAAGTGGTCGTAGAGCAGTACGGCGATCTGCATGGCTCCTCCGGAGCGATGGTCGGAACACGACGCCGCTCCCGGGTGGGGCGGCTCTCTCTTCTCCGGGCGCCCGGGCCGGCCCTCAGGAGCGCGACCGGCCGAACCGGCGCCGGTACTCGGCGGGCGGCTGGCCGAGGGTCCGCACGAAGGCCCGGCGCAGTGCCTCCGGGTTCCCGTATCCGCAGGCCCGGGCGATCTGTGCGATCCCTTCCCCGCTCTCCTCCAGCAGCCGCCGGGCGTGCTCCACGCGTACCCGTTCGACGTACCGGCCGGGCGTCACCCCGGTCTCGGCCTGGAAGGACCGTGCGAAGTGCCGCGGCGACATACGGGCACGGGCGGCGAGGTGCTCGACGCCCAGCCTCTCCCCGGGGTGCTCGGTGATCCACTGCTGCACGTCCCGCAGCGGGTCGCGCCGGGCCGTCTGGGCGGCCAGTTGTGCACTGAACTGCGCCTGGTTGCCGGGCCTGCGCAGGAACACCACCAGGTGCCGGGCGATCGTCAGGGCGACGTCCCGCCCGTGGTCCTCCTCCACCAGCGCCAGGGCGAGGTCGATCCCCGCCGTGACCCCGGCCGAGGTGGCCACCGGTCCGTCCCGTACGTAGATCGGGTCCGGCTCGACGGCGACGGCCGGGTAGTCCCGCGCCATCTGCTCGCAGACGTACCAGTGCGTCGTCGCCCGCCGCCCGTCCAGGAGGCCCGCCTCGGCCAGCAGCAGTCCTCCCGTGCACACGGAGACCAGCCGTTCCGCACCGTCCCCGTGGGTACGGAGCCAGTCCGTGAGCCTGGGCTCGAAGTCCCCCGTGAACCGTCCCCCGGGTACCAGCACCGTCGTCCCGGGCCCCGGCCGGGCGGACTCCAGCCGCCCGTCCGGCACCAGGGTCAGCCCGCTGCCGGTCCGCACGGGCGCTCCGCCGGGAGAAACCGTGCGGATCTCGTACCCGGCCCGCGCGGGAAAGCGGTCGAGCGCGGCGAACACCTCCACCGGCCCGGTCACGTCCAGGCTCTGGACCCCGTCGTAGAGGAGGACCAGGACGCTGCGCGGCGATGACGACATGGCTTCATGGTGTTCCGCTCCCGCGATGGCCGCAATGACGTGCTTCCCACCTATCCGGCCATGCCGGGTCCCTGTCCGCGCGCGGATAGGATCGGCACATCATGACTGCAACCCTCGTCGCCAAGAAGCTCACCGCCGCGCACGGTGAGCGCACGCTCTTCGCCGATCTCGACCTCGTCGTCGCCCCCGGTGACGTCATCGGCCTCGTCGGCGTGAACGGCGCCGGGAAGTCCACCCTGCTGCGGCTGCTCGCCGGGCTGGACACCCCCGAGACCGGGGAGCTGCGGCTCTCCCCGCCCGGCGCCGCCGTCGGCCACCTCCCGCAGGAGCCGGAGCGCCGGCCCGAGGAGTCGGTCCGGGAGTTCCTGGCCCGCCGTACGGGCGTGGCTGCCGCTCAGGCCGAGCTCGACGCGGCGACGCAGGGCCTGGTGGACGGAACGCCGGGCGCGGACGACGCGTACGCGACCGCGCTGGACCTGTGGCTGAACCTCGGCGGCGCCGACCTCGACGAGCGGGCGCAGGAGGTCGCCGACGAGCTCGGCCTCGCCGTCGGCCTCGACCTGCCCATGACGGCGCTCTCCGGCGGCCAGGCGGCCCGTGCGGGTCTCGCCTCACTGCTCCTGTCCCGCTACGACGTCTTCCTGCTCGACGAACCCACCAACGACCTGGACCTGGACGGCCTGGAGCGGCTGGAGCGGTTCGTCAAGGGGCTGCGGGCCGGCACGGTCGTGATCAGCCACGACCGCGAGTTCCTGACCCGGACGGTCACCAAGGTCCTCGAACTCGACCTCGCCCAGCAGCAGATCAATCTGTACGGCGGCGGGTACGACTCCTACCTGGAGGAGCGCGAGCGCGCCCGCGACCACGCCCGCGAGGAGTTCGAGGAGTACGCGGGCAAGAAGTCCGCCCTCGAGGGCCGGGCCCAGATGCAGCGCAACTGGATGGACAAGGGCGTGCGCAACGCCCGCCGCAAGGCTTCCGACAACGACAAGATCGGTAAGAACCTGCGCGGCGAGTCGAGCGAGAAGCAGGCCGCCAAGGCCCGCCAGACGGCGCGGGCGATCGAGCGGCTGGAGGTCGTCGAGGAGCCCCGCAAGGAGTGGGAGCTGCGCATGGAGATCGCGGCGGCCCCGCGCTCCGGCGCGGTGGTGGCCACCCTGCGCGAGGCGGCCGTCCGGCGCGGGGACTTCTCCTTCGGCCCGGCCAGTCTGCAGATCGACTGGGCGGACCGGGTGGCGATCACCGGGGCCAACGGCGCCGGGAAGTCCACCCTCCTGGCCGTCCTGCTGGGCCGGCTCACCCCGGACACCGGCTCCGCCACCCTCGGCTCCGGCGTCCTGGTCGGCGAGGTGGACCAGGCGCGCGGCCTGTTCCTCGGCGACGAACCGCTGCTGGAGGCCTTCTGCGCGGCGGTCCCCGACACCGAGCCGGCCGAAGTCCGCACCCTGCTGGCGAAGTTCGGCCTCAAGGCGGCCCACGTCCTGCGCCCGGCGGCCACGCTCTCCCCGGGCGAGCGCACCCGTGCGGCGCTGGCCCTGCTCCAGGGCCGCGGGGTGAACCTGCTGGTCCTGGACGAGCCGACCAACCACCTCGACCTCCCGGCGATCGAGCAGCTGGAGTCCGCCCTCGACGCGTACGAGGGCACCCTCCTGCTGGTCACGCACGACCGCCGGATGCTGGACGCGGTGCACGTGACCCGTCGCCTGGAGGTCGCGGACGGCAAGGTCACCGAGCTCTAGGCCGTGTCCGTGGCCCGGGCGCGGAACCCGTTCAGGCCGCCCGGTCCGCCGGGGCCCGGCGCTTGCGGGCCATCCGGGCGGCGACGAACGTCCGCGGGAGGTGGCGGGCGGCCAGCGCGTAGGCGCGGTAGCGGCGGCCGGTGATGCTGACCGGGCGGCGCAGGGCGAGGTCCTTCAGGGCCTGCGCGACCACGGCCTCCGGCTCCAGCCAGACCGCGTCGCGCAGCGCGCTGACGTCCATCCCCGCGCGCTCCTGGAACTCGGTGCGGGTGAAGCCGGGGACCACGGCCAGTACCCGGACCCCGTAGGGCGCCATGTCCACCCGGAGCGACTCGCTGAACGCGGTGATCCAGGCTTTGGCGGCCCCGTAGGTCCCGGTCGGCAGGAGTCCCGCCACCGAGGAGACGTTGAGGACCGCGCCGCGGCGGCGTGCGCGCAGGCCCGGCAGCAGGGCGTGGGTGAGCCGGAGCGGGACCTTGACCAGCAGGTCGAGCATCCGCTCCTCGTCCTCGACCGGGCTGTACGGGAAGGGCGCGGGCAGTCCGAAGCCCGCGTTGTTGACCAGGATGTCCACGGGGCGGGCCGGGGAGGCGAGCCGTTCGGCGACGGCCGCGCAGTCCGCCGGGTCCAGCAGGTCGGCGGGCAGCACCTCGGACGCGGTGCCGTACTCCCGGGCCAGTCCGGCGGCGACGGCGTCGAGCCGGTCCTTGTCGCGGGCGACGAGGACCAGGTCGCAGCCCTTGGCGGCGAAGCCCCGGGCGAAGGCCGCGCCCAGTCCGGCGCTGGCCCCGGTGATCAGTACGGTGGTCGTTGCGGTCGTCAAGACTGCTTCACTTCCTTGTGGTGGCGGGGGCGGCGTACGCCTGGGCGACGTCGACGAGGAACCGGGCTTCGTCCGCCAGGTCCCCGCCCTCCTGCGAGGTGTGGATCGCGGCGGGCAGTTCCAGCGCGGCCGCCTCGCCCGGCTGCCCGGGCGCTCCGTCGAGCTTGGCCTGCCGGGCCTCCTTCAGTACGCGGGCCAGCGCGGCGGCGGTGGCCCGCTGCTCGGGGACCCCGTGCCCGGTGACCTGGCCGCGGGCGTGCTCCAGCGCGCCGGGGGTGACGTATTCGCCCAGGATCAGGATCGCGTCGCGCGTCTCGATGACCTTGCGGTACACGAGCAGGTTGCGCGGGACCGGCGGCCACACCAGCTCCATCACCCGCCAGGCGCGCGGCTTGTTGAGGGCCACGTGCGGCACCGCTTCGACCAGGTCGCGCCACAGCGGCCACAGCCGCCAGGCGGTGGCGGTGTCGGCGCAGGTGCGGCGGAGGGTGAACAGCGTGGGCACGAGGATCGCGGCGGCGCGCAGCACACCGTGCAGGTTCATCAGCAGCGGAAGTGCGGGCATCGCCCAGGTGCTGCCGAACAGGGCCTTCAGCAGGTATGCCAGCCAGAACAGGCCGGCGAGCGCGGTGCCGAGGCCGAACAGCCGCAGCCCGGCGGCCAGACCACGGCTCTCGGTACGGCGGCTGTAGCGCGAGCACAGGGCCACGCAGACGATGTTGGCGGTCACGTGCGCGGAGATCAGCACGAGCCAGTACGCGAGGGAGGGCACCGGGTCGCCGACCGGCGGCATGGTGTGCGTGCCGTGGGCGGGTGCGGCCACGTCCAGGGCGATGAGGGTGGCGAGCCAGGCCACGGTGGCGACGCAGGCGGTGAGTTGGAGCTTGCGGCCGCGGGTGGTGGCGGCCACGAAGTAGAGGACGGCGCCGGCCGACAGCACCCCGATGAGGTTGCGGACGAGGCCGATCGTGTGGGCATAGCCCGGGCCGCGGGTCATCGCGTACGAGACGACGTCCGGGAGGTTGAGGGTCATCGCGGCGGCGGCGGTGGCGACGGCCAGCCACAGGCCGCGCTGCTGGGGGGAGCGCAGGGCTCCGGGGGCGCGGAGCAGGACGGCGAGCCACAGGCACACCACGCTGGGGACGGCCAGCCCGTTGCCGAAGGCGGTCAGGTCAGCTGCCATCGTTGCCCCGCTCGTACCCCATGGCGGACTCCAGCCGGGCCAGGGTGCCGCGCGCGCCGGTGGCCGGCCGCGGGCCCGCGTTCGCCGTGCGGATGCGGATCATGCTGGCGAGCATCTCCGCCTCCTGCTCCTGCCGGGTGGTGTAGTTGGTGCGCCCGAGGACCACGGGGGCGTTCCCGTCGGTCTCCTCCCCCTCCAGGGAGTGGTGGCCGAAGAGGATGTGGCCGAGCTCGTGGAGGACGATGTGCTCCCGGTGCAGCGGGGTGGTCTGCGCCTCGTAGAAGACGTAGTCGACGCTGGCCGTGCCCACCCACAGTCCGCAGACCCCGGACTCCGCCGCCTCCTTGGGGAGCGGGTGGAGGCTGATGGGGCGGCCGCGCCGCTCGGCTATCCGCCGGCACAGGTCGTCGAGGGAGAAGGGGTGGGTCAGATCCAGATGGCCGAGAATCTGCTCGCACCTTTTGCGAATGCTGAGTTGCCGGTGGGGCATGTGATCCCTCTTCGGACCCTTTCCGGGGCAACGGCGGTAGGCGTGTGGGGGCATGGGCATGTAGTCCTGTGCCTTCGAGGCGGCCTCGGGGAATGCGGTCCTGAGGGGAGAACGCGGAAGCCCGTCCGCCGAGTGACGAACGGGCGTTCCACCATGCCTACAGATCTTGTACGGGAGTTGGCAAGGCAAGTCCCCAGGTGGGGAAGCTATTCGGCCACTCCGTACGAGGAGCGACACGCCTGGGGTGGCTGCAAGACACCCTTGACGGCTCCTACCTCTTGCGGCGCTCCTCGGGGGAGGTGAGGCCCGCACGGCGCAGGGCGTCGGCCATCGCGCTGTTGGCGGGGGCGGGGGCGCCGCCACCCTGCCGGCGGCCCTGGCCGCCCTGGCCCCGCTCGCCCTGTCCCTGGCCCTGTCCCTGGCCCTGGTTCCGGCCGCCCTCGCGGGCACCGGACCCGCCGCGCTGCTGCGGCGGACGGCCACCGCCGCCACCGCCGCCCCGCCGGTCCTCGCGCTGGCGCGGGGCGCCCGCGCCGCGCTCCGCCCCGGCCTCGTCCTCCAGCCGCAGGGTCAGCGAGATCCGCTTGCGCGGGATGTCCACGTCCATGACCTTCACGCGGACGATGTCGCCCGGCTTGACCACGTCCCGGGGGTCCTTGACGAAGTTCTTCGACAGGGCCGAGACGTGGGCGAGGCCGTCCTGGTGGACGCCGATGTCGATGAAGGCGCCGAAGGCGGCCACGTTGGTGACCACGCCCTCCAGGATCATGCCCGGGGCCAGGTCTCCGATCTTCTCGACGCCCTCCTTGAAGGTGGCGGTCTTGAAGGCGGGGCGCGGGTCGCGGCCCGGCTTCTCCAGCTCGCGCAGGATGTCCGTGACGGTGGGCAGACCGAAGGCCTCGGTGACGAACTCCTCGGGCCGCAGCGAGCGCAGCACACCGGAGTTGCCGATCAGGGCCGCCACCTCGCTGCCCGCGGTCTTGGCCATGCCCCGGACCACCGGATAGGCCTCGGGGTGCACGCTGGAGAAGTCCAGCGGGTCGTCCCCGCCGCGGATCCGCAGGAAGCCCGCGCACTGCTCGTACGCCTTCGGGCCGAGCCGGGCCACGTCCTTGAGCCCCTTGCGGCTGCGGAAGGGGCCGTTGGCGTCGCGGTGGGCCACGATGTTCTCGGCGAGGCCGCCGCTGATGCCCGACACCCGTGAAAGCAGCGGCGCGGAGGCGGTGTTGACGTCCACTCCGACGCCGTTCACACAGTCCTCGACGACCGCGTCGAGCGAGCGCGAGAGCTTCACCTCGGACAGGTCGTGCTGGTACTGGCCGACGCCGATGGACTTCGGGTCGATCTTGACGAGCTCGGCGAGCGGGTCCTGCAGGCGGCGGGCGATGGAGACCGCGCCGCGCAGCGACACGTCCATGTCCGGCAGTTCCTGCGAGGCGAAGGCGGAGGCCGAGTACACGGAGGCGCCCGCCTCCGAGACCATCACCTTGGTGAGCTTCAGCTCGGGGTGGCGCGTGATGAGGTCCCCGGCCAGCTTGTCGGTCTCGCGGGAGGCGGTGCCGTTGCCGATGGCGACCAGCTCGACGGCGTGCTCCTTCGCCAGACGCGCGAGCTTGGCGAGGGACTCGTCCCACTTGTTGGCGGGCACGTGCGGGTAGATCACGTCCGTGGCGACGACCTTGCCGGTCGCGTCCACGACGGCGACCTTCACGCCGGTACGGAAGCCCGGGTCCAGGCCGAGCGTCGCCCGGGTGCCGGCGGGCGCGGCGAGCAGCAGGTCGCGCAGGTTCGACGCGAAGACGCGTACGGCCTCGTCCTCGGCGGCCTGGCGCAGCCGCATCCGCAGGTCGATGCCGAGGTGCACCTGGATCTTCGTACGCCAGGCCCAGCGGACGGTGTCGGCGAGCCATTTGTCGCCGGGGCGGCCGCGGTCGTTCACCCCGAAGCGACGGGCGATCATGCCCTCGTACGTGGACGGGCCGGGCACCTCGCCCGGCTCCTCCGGTTCCAGGGTGAGGTCGAGGACGTCCTCCTTCTCACCGCGCAGCATGGCGAGGACGCGGTGCGAGGGCAGCGCGGTGAACGGCTCGGCGAAGTCGAAGTAGTCGGCGAACTTGGCACCCGCCTCCTCCTTGCCCTCGCGGACCTTCGCCGCGAGCCGGCCGCGGCCCCACATGCGCTCGCGCAGCTCACCGATGAGGTCGGCGTCCTCGCCGAACCGCTCGGTGAGGATGGCCCGGGCGCCCTCCAGGGCGGCGGCCGGGTCGGCGACGCCCTTGTCGGCGTCCACGAACGCGGCCGCGGCGGCGGCCGGGTCCACGGACGGGTCGGCCAGCAGGCCCTCGGCGAGCGGCTCCAGGCCTGCCTCGCGGGCGATCTGCGCCTTGGTGCGCCGCTTGGGCTTGAAGGGCAGGTAGATGTCCTCCAGCCGTGCCTTGGTGTCGGCCGCGGCGATCCGCGCCGCCAGCTCGTCGGTGAGCTTGCCCTGCTCCCGTACGGAGTCCAGGACGGCCGCACGGCGGTCCTCCAGCTCCCGCAGATACCGCAGCCGCTCCTCTAGCGTGCGCAGCTGGGCGTCGTCGAGCATCTCGGTCGCTTCCTTGCGGTAGCGCGCGATGAACGGCACGGTGGAGCCGCCGTCGAGCAGCTCGACGGCGGCCTTGACCTGCCGCTCCCGTACGCCGAGCTCCTCGGCGATCCTGCCTTCGATGGACGTCGTCACGATCGGGTCCCGCCTGCCTTCGTTTGCACTGGAAGGCTGCCAATTGTGGCAGGTGGTCGTGACGGACCGCGGGAGCCCTGCCCGTCAGGCCCTGCCCGTGAGGTCCCTCGGGAAGGCTCCCGCGGTCACGGCCTTGACGACGAGGGCGCCGCCGAGCTCGGTGAGGCGGGCCAGTCCGTCCGCGCCGAGGTGCTCGTAGGGGGCTGCGTCGAGGCGGTCGGTGTCGCTCTCCAGCCGCTCGCGCAGGGCCGCGCCGTCCTCGGTCAGTTCACCGGCGGCGTCGAGCACGCCGCGCTCGCGCAGGCGGCCGGCCGCGGCGTCGAGGTCGTCCTGCGTCCAGCCGCGCATGCGCTTGAGCCATTTCGGCGTCATGCCCTTGCCGGTGGCGGTGTGGCTGACCAGGGCCTCGACCGGGTCCAGGCCCGCGAGGAGGAGGGCGGCGAGGTGGCCGTCCCCGCGGTGCTCGCGCAGCAGGGTGGTGGCGTGCCACAGCCGCAGGTGCGGTTCTTCGGGTACGGGGAGGTCGGCGTGGGCCGCGTACAGGGTGCGGGCGTGCCGGGTGCAGCCCTCGGTGGCGCGCATCGCCAGGTCGGCGGCCTCGGCCACCTCGGGGGACTTCACGGTGTCGGCGCCGAGCAGGCGGGTCAGGGCGGCGTCCGCGGCGCGCAGCCGGGCGGCGAGGGCCTGGCCGGGGGTGACGGTGTTCCAGACGGCGGGCAGGTGCCGGGCGACGAGTTCGTGGCGGTAGTTGTAGAAGGTGGCGGTGACCGCGCCGGCCCCGACGGCGCCCAACGCGGCGGAGCGGTGCGCCAGGTTGACCGCGACGGGGTCGGTTATCCCGAGGGCGGCGAACTCCTCGGCGATCTCCGGCGAGAAGTAGACGGTGGCGTGCAGCGGGTTGACGGCGGCGTGCCAGCAGCGTCGCGCGGCGAGCGGGTGAAGGGTCATGCGCGGCACGATACCGACTGTCCGGTACGCCAGGTAGACCGATATCGGCCCCGGCCCCGGGGCCCGTCACGGGCCTGCGGTGTGTCAGCGGCCGGGCAGTCGCCAGGACCGGCTCTGCGCGGCCCGTTCCACCGCCACCAACGGCTCCATCTTCTCCCACACCGCTGACCGGTCCCGCGTGCGTCGTGTCGATCCGGACGATCCGCCGGGCGGGGCCGGGGCGTTCGGCGGTGGCGCCGGATCCGTGCCGCAGGCGGCCGGACCGCAGGCCGGGGCCGGTGCGCCGGGCCGGCGGCGCCCGTGCGGGCGCCGCCGGCACCCCGCCACCCGCGGACGCGTGACGGCCGAATGGCGATCGTGTGACAGCAGGGGCCATGGACATGACCTGAGCGGCCAGGGGTGAATACGGTCGAGCGACAAGGCCTTGGACCACTCTGTGAACCGATCTGTCTCCCCTACCACTTGGAGCCATTCGTGCACCGCAAAGTCATCGCCCCGAGCGTGCTCGCCGCTTCCCTCCTGCTGGTGATCCCGGCGTCGGCGGCGAGCTCGGGTTCGGGTGCCCCGGGTATCGGCGACCCCTACTACCCGGCCAGCGGCAACGGGGGATACGACGTGTCGCACTACGACCTGCGCCTGCAGTACCAGCCGAAGACGGACCTGCTGGAGGGCACGGCCACCCTGCTGGCCACCGCCAAGCAGGACCTGTCGCGCTTCAACCTGGACTTCGGCCTCCAGGTCAGCGAGATCCGGGTCAACGGGGTGAAGGCGAAGTTCGCCACGTCCGGCTCGCACGAGCTGGAGGTCACCCCCGCGAAGCCGCTGGCGCGCGACACCCCGCTGTCCGTCGTCGTCAAGTACGCCGGCAAGCCCTCCGAGCTGAAGGTGGACGGCTGGACGGCCTGGCACCGCACGCCCGACGGCGGGGTCGCGGCGCAGGAGCCCGACTCGGCGGTCTGGTGGTTCCCGAGCAACGACCACCCGCTGGACAAGGCCACCTTCGACGTCTCGGTCAATGTGCCCGACGGCACGCAGGCGATCAGCAACGGCGTGCTCCAGTCCCAGACCTCGCGGCTCGGCTGGACCCGGTACAACTGGCGTTCCGACAAGCCGCAGGCGACCTACCTGGCCACCCTCGCCGTCGGCAAGTTCGACATCACCACCGACCGGACGGCGAGCGGGCTGCCGATCCTCAACGCGTACAGCAAGGACCTCGGCGGCAACGCGGGCGCGGCCCGTGCCAGCGTGGAGCGGACCGGCGAGGTCGCCGAGTGGCTGGAGGGGGTCTTCGGCCCGTACCCCTTCAACGCGCTGGGCGGTTACGTGCCGAACGTGACCGCCGGTTTCGCCCTGGAGACCCAGACGAGGCCGTTCTACGGCCCGGGGACCTTCCGCAGCGGCGCCAACGTCTCGGTGGTCGTGCACGAGCTGGCGCACCAGTGGTACGGCGACAGCGTCTCCGTCGAGGGCTGGAAGGACATCTGGATCAACGAGGGCTTCGCCCGCTACAGCCAGTGGCTGTGGTCGGAGAAGGAGGGCGAGGGCACGGCGCGGGAACTGGCCGACTGGGCTTACGCCCTGCGTCCGGCCGAGGACGCGTTCTGGCAGGTCAAGCCGGGTGACCCGGGTCCGGACAACCAGTTCCACGGGGCCGTCTACGACCGTGGCGCCATCGCCCTGCAGGCGCTGCGCAACGAGATCGGCGACGAGAGGTTCTTCGAGATCCTCAAGGGCTGGCCGACCGAGCGGGCCTACGGCAACGCCAGGGTCGGGGACTTCGTCCGGTACGCCGAGAAGGTCTCGAAGAAGCCTCTCGCGCAGCTCTTCGAGACCTGGCTCTACACCCCGGGCAAGCCGGATGCCTCGGCGCTGAACCCGGCGGCGGCCAAGCCGTCGGCCCGCTCACAGCAGTCCGCTCCGGCGAAGCCCGCCGCGGAGCCCAAGTCCTGGAAGAAGATCGCGGAGACGAACACGATCCACACGCACGACGAGCACTGAGCCGCGCGCCCGTCAGCGGGCGGCGGCGCGCCGACGGGCGCGCGCCGCCCGCGCGATGGGCAGGTACCGCAGCCGCTCCGGCAGCAGCGGTACGAGGAGCCGTACGGCCGTGCTGAACCGCCGGAGCCTGCGCTCCTGGGCCGGGCTCCACTCCAGGCCGATCGCGGCGCGGGCCTCCGGCGGCATGTAGCCGACGGTGACGAAGGCCCGCAGCCGCAGGAAGGCGGCCCGCAGCACCGGCCAGGTGAGCCGCAGCAGCAGGCGCGCGGCGGGCGAGGCGGCCTGCGGCCGAGGCAGCTTCACCTCGGTGGAGATCAGCTCGCGGGCGACCGCCGTGGGCTCGATCTCCTCGGCCAGCATCCGGGTCCAGTAGGGCCAGTACTCCTCGATGCTCTGCGGCATGTCCCGGTCGCGCAGGCCGAGGATCCGTCCCACCTGGAGCCACTCCTGGTAGAGCTGCCGCTCCTGGGCGGGGGTGAAGCGGCGCAGCAGGTAGCGGCCGGCGTAGAGGTAGACCGGGAAGCCGGTGGCGTGGACCCAGGCGTAGCAGGCGGGGTCCAGGGAGTGGTAGCGGCGGCCGCGGGTGTCGGTGCCCTGGATGTCCTTGTGCAGGCGGCGCACCCGGCGGCCCTCCTCGGCGGCCTCCTCCCCGCCGTACACCCACAGCTGGACCGAGCGCAGGGAGCGCTCGCCGCGGCCCCAGGGGTCGGTGCGGAAGACGGAGTACTCGTCGACGCCAGCCGCGATGGCGGGGTGGGCGACCTGCATGGTGAAGGCCGCGGGCAGCATCAGCAGGGCCCTGACGTCTCCGGCGATGGTCCACAGCACCCCGCCGGGCGGGGGCGGCTCGGGGTCGGTGCGGCGCGTGGCCGCAGGTCCGGCGGGGTGGGCGGAGTCCGTCTTCGTCATAGGACAAGTATGCGAGCACCGGACGGCCGTCTCGCGGACAGAAAGTCTCTGCACGGGTGTTACCCAGAGGTAACTGCTGCTGCTTGTATGACGGCGTCGATCTTCCCCCGCAGGAATGATGGAGACCTCCATGCTGCTTTCCTCGCCCCGCTCGCGCCGCGCCGCCGCCACGGCCGTCGCCGCGGTCGCCGCAGGCGCGCTGGCCGCCACCACCGCGCCCGCCGCCTCGGCCGCGGAGACCGCCGCCGCCCCGCGGCTCAGCGTCCTGTCGTACAACGTGTTCCTGATGAGCAAGAACCTGTACCCGAACTGGGGCCAGGACCACCGGGCCGCCGAGATCCCCAGGGCCTCCTTCTACCAGGGCCACGACGTGGTCGTGCTCCAGGAGGCCTTCGACAACAGCTCCTCGGACGCGCTGAAGGCGAACTCGGCCGCGCAGTACCCGTACCAGACCCCGGTCGTGGGCCGCAGCAAGAGCGGCTGGGACGCCACGGGCGGCGCGTACTCCTCCACCACCCCGGAGGACGGCGGCGTCACGATCCTCAGCAAGTGGCCGATCGTCCGCAAGGAGCAGGTCGTCTACAAGGACGCCTGCGGCGCCGACTGGTGGTCCAACAAGGGCTTCGCGTACGTGGTGCTGAACGTGAACGGCACCAAAGTGCACGTGGTCGGCACGCACGCGCAGTCCACCGACCCGGGCTGCGGCGCGGGCGAGGCCGCGGAGATGCGCGCCCGTCAGTTCCGAGCCGTCGACGCCTTCCTCGACGGGAAGAACATCCCGGCGAACGAGCAGGTCATCGTGGCGGGCGACCTCAACGTCGACTCGCGCACACCCGAGTACGCGAGCCTGCTGGCGAACGCCGACCTGGCCGGCTCCGACAGCCGCACCGGGCACCCGTACTCCTTCGACACCGCGCTGAACTCGATAGCGAACTACCGCTACCCGACCGACCCGCGCGAGGACCTGGACTACGTCCTGTACCGCAAGGGCAACGCCCGCCCCGCGGGCTGGGAGAACAACGTGGTCAAGGAGCAGTCGGCACCCTGGACCGTCTCCAGCTGGGGCACCTCCTACACCTACACCAACCTCTCCGACCACTACCCGCTGATCGGACGCTAGGTCCCGCTTCCGGATCAGGCCTCTCAGGCCTGGTCCGGAAGCACGTGCCGCACGAGGGAGCCCGAGGGAGCCGGCACCCCGGAGCACGGCCTCGCCGTCAGCGCGGGCCGTCGGGCGGTGAGGGCGCGGAGGACCGCTGGGCCGCGTCCGCCTCCGGACCGCCGGACGGCCCGATGCGGATCTCGAAAGCACCCCCGTACTCTTCGTCTCCCGCGGCCACGGCCACGGCCACGGCTTCCTCGCCCCGTTCGTCCTGGATGATGAGCGGGTCCCGGCGCAGGTCGCGCATGAGTGCCACGCACATACCGATCATGACCCGAAGAGCTGTCCCTCGGGGGTGCTCTCCCGGGGGAGGTCGCCGCGCTCCTGGAGTTTCATGGCCGTGCCGCCGAAGACGCAGAACCACAGCAGGCTGACCGTGCTCGGGACGAGGATGACACCGCCGATGAACTGCCGGACGGTGCGGCCGCGGCTAATCGGGCGATGAACATGCCGACGAACGGGGTCCAGGAGATCCACCAGGCCCAGTAGAAGACCGTCCAGCTGCCCAGCCATCGGGCGACCTCGCCGGCGCCGGTGGCCTCGGTACGGCCGATGAGCTGGGGGAGGTCGCCGAGGTAGGCGCCCAGGGACGTGGGCAGGAGGTCGAGCACGATGATGGTCGGTCCGGCGACGAACACGAACACGACGAGCACCAGGGCGAGCACCATGTTGATGTTGGACAGCCACTGGATGCCCCGTTCCACGCCGGAGACCGCGGAGGCGACGAAGGCGACGGTCAGGACGGCGATGACGGCTACGAGGAGCGCGGTGCCGACCGACTCCATCCACCCCAGCTGACTGATCCCGCTGCCGATCTGGAGGGCCCCCAGGCCGAGCGAGGCCGCGGAGCCGAAGAGGGTCGCGAGGATCGCCACGATGTCGATGACCCGGCCGGCCCAGCCGTGGGCGTGCCGGGCGCCGATCAGCGGCTCGAACACGGCACTGATCGTCTGGCGGCGGGAGCGGCGGAAGGTGCTGTAGGCGATGGCGAGCCCGACGACCGCGTAGATGGCCCAGGGATGGAGCGTCCAGTGGAACAGGGTGGTGGCCATCGCCGTCTGCATCCGCTCGGCGGAGCCGACCGGATGCGTGCCGGGCGGGGGCGTGCCGTAGTGCGCCAGGGGTTCGCTCACGCCGTAGAACATGAGCCCGATGCCCATGCCGGCGCTGAACATCATGGCGACCCAGGAGACGGTCCGGAATTCGGGGACCTCGTCCTCGTGGCCGAGGCGGATCCGGCCGTAGCGGCTGATCGCCAGCCAGAGGGCGAAGACGACGAAGCCGCTGGCGGCGAGCATGAAGGCCCAGCCGCCGTTGTGGATGAGCCCTCGGAGCAGGCTGCTCGACACGCTCTCCAGCGAATCCGTCGCCACGGCGCCCCACAGGACGAAGGCGAGGGTCAGTCCCGCGGTGACCCCGAAGACCACCCGGTCCGTGCGGGAAGGCTGATCGGCCGCCAACGAAGCCCCCTTCCCCGGAGGACCGGAGCCGCATATGGCGACAGAAAGCCATGGACTTCAGATTTAATCTCATATCGGCCCATGAAGGCCTCAGGGCGCCTGCCGGGCGATTCACCCGCACCCCGGTGCGGTGAGCGGAATCCCGCTCACCGCACCGGTGCTCCGCTAGGCGGACGCGTACGGCTCCTCGTACAGGCCGTCGATCAGCGCGCCGTACTTGTCGCGGACCACCCGGCGGCGGAGTTTGAGCGACGGGGTGAGCTCGCCCGTCTCGGGGCCCCACTCCTCGGTGAGCAGCCGGTACCGCTTGATCTGCTCCGTGCGGTTGAGCCGGGCGTTGGCCGCCTCCACCGCACGGGCGATCTCCTCGCGGACGGCCGGGTGCGCGGCCAGCTCCGGTGCCGAGGCGGCCTCGATGCCCCGGGCGGCGGCCCAGACCGGGGCCAGCTCAGGGTCCAGGACCAGCAGCGCGACGAGGTAGGAGCGGCCGTCGCCGTGCACCAGGGCCTGGCCGATCAGCGGGTGCTCCTTGACCGTGTTCTCCACCAGGGCCGGTGAGACGTTCTTGCCGTTCGAGGTGATGATCAGTTCCTTCTTGCGGTCGGTCAGCCAGAGGAACCCGTCCTCGTCGACCCGGCCGATGTCCCCCGTCGGGAACCAGCCCCCGGCGTCCGCGGCGCTCTCCACCGAGCCGTCCGGCCGCAGATAGCCGCCGAAGACGGTGTCCCCGCGGGTGAGGATCTCCCCGTCGTCGGCCAGTCTCAGCTCCAGCCCCTCGATCGGACGGCCCACCGAGCCGAGCCGGAAGCGGTCCGGGCTGTTGACCGTGCACACGCCCGAGGTCTCGGTGAGCCCCCAGGCGTCCATGATGGTGATGCCCCAGCCGGCCCAGAAGCGGACCACGTCGATCGGCATCGGCGCGGTGGCGCTGGCCGTCCACGCCAGCCGGTCCAGGCCCGCCAGGCGCAGCAGCGGGTCCAGCACCCGTTCCTTGGCAGCGGCGTACGAGGCTTCGAGCGCGGCCGGGACCTCCTCGCCGCGCTCCAGATGGACGGCCCGGGCGCGGGCCAGGTCGTTCGCGGCCTCGATGGCTCCGCGCTGTTCCTCGGGGAGCTGCGCGAGGACGGCGCGGACGGAGGCGGCGAGCTTCTCCCAGACCCGGGGCACGCCGAAGAACTGCACGGGGTGCAGCTCGCGGACCGCCCCCGACACGGCGGCCGGGTCGGCGCACAGCCGGACGTGGGAGGCCCGCAGCAGGGGCAGGTAGATGCCGAGGACCCGCTCGGCGATGTGCGCGAAGGGCAGGTAGCAGATGTGCTCGGCGTGCTCGGGCAGTTCCACGTGCCGGTCGAGGCGGATCGCCTGGAGCATGAGGTTGCGGTGGGTCAGCCGCACCCCCTTCGGGTCCCCGGTGGTCCCGGAGGTGTAGACGACCGTCAGCGGGTCCTCGGGGCGGGTCTCCCGCCAGGCCTTCTCGAAGGCGTCGGCGCGGTGCAGCCGGGCCCCGCCGGCGTACACGGACCCGTAGGCGCTGTGCCCGCCGGCCTCGGCGGCCTCGGCCACGACGAGCCGCTCCAGGGGCACGTCGGAATCGGCCAGCAGCGGTTCCCAGCGCAGGAGTTCGCGGGCCCCCTCGACGACGGCGACCCGGGCCCGGCTGTGGCGGGCTATGTGGGCGATCTGCTCGGGCGCGGAGGTTCCGTACACGGTGACGGGCACGGCGCCGAGGTGGACGAGGGCGAGGTCGCTGAGCCAGTGCTCGGGGCGGTTGCCCATCATCATCAGCACGTGCTCGCCGCGCCCGACGCCGAGGGCGGCGTATCCGGAGGCGAGGACGGCGACCTTGCGGCGCACCTCGCCCCAGCTGAGGGTCGTCCATCCGCCGGCGTCGGGGCCGGCCCGCCAGGAGAGGGCGGGAAGGTCCCCGTACTCGGCGGCGTTGCGGGCCAGCAGGGCCGGCAGGGTGATCTCTTCGGGTCGTCCGGGCAGTCGCAGGTTCGTGGTCATGGGCAGCTCCTGGCCGTTTCACATCGTTGGTGCGACAGCAATACTGTTGAACCCAAGCTGTGGAGCAGAGAGCGAGGCGCAGACGATGGCCGACCAGGCACCCGAGCCGATGCTCACCGTCGACGAGCTGGCGGCCCGGGCGGGCGTCACCGTGCGCACCGTTCGTTTCTACAGCACCCGCGGGCTTTTGCCCCCTCCCGTGATCGGCCCTCGTCGGGTGGGGCACTACGGCCCGGAACACCTCTCCCGGCTGGCGCTGATCGAGGAGCTGCAGCACCAGGGCATGACCCTGTCCGCCATCGAGCGCTATCTGGAAGCGCTGCCCGACGACCTGAGCGCCCACGACCTGGCCATCCACCGTGCGATGGTGGCGAGTTGGGCCCCGGACGCGGCCCGGGAGGTCTCGCGGGAGGAGCTGGAGAAGCGGGCGGGGCGGAGTCTGTCGGACACCGATGTCCGGCGGCTGACGGCGATGAACGTGCTCGCCGCCGCCGGGGACGGGTTCCGGGTGGACGTGGGCCTGCTGAGGCTCGGGGTCGCGCTGCTGGACGTACCGATCGCCCACGAGACGATCCTGGCGGCGCGCAGGGTGCTGATGGAGCACACGAGGTCGGCGGCGCACGAGCTGACCGCGCTGTTCCGGGACGAGGTGTGGGGTCCGTTCACGGAGGGCGAGAGCGATCCGGAGCGGGTGGAGTCGATGAAGGCGCTGTCGGCGCACATGCAGCCGATGGTGGTCCAGGCGCTGGTGACGGCTTTTCAGCGGTCGCTACGGGAGGAACTGCGGGCGGCGTTCGCCTCGGAACCGGAGGCGGACGGCGGGCCGGACGGGCCGGACGGGCCGCCGGCACCCCTGCCGCGGGGGTAGTTTGTCGATCATGGCAGTCATTCACCGCACCACCATGTCGCCCGGCAAGCTCGAACTCCTCGCCGGCTGGCTGCCCCTGCGCCCCTGGTACCGGGGTGGCACGGGTGGCCCGCAGCTCTCCAAGGCCGGTGGCTTCCGGCTCGACGACCCCGAGGGTGAGGTGGGCATCGAGTTCATGGTGGTCACCGACAGCCGCGGGGACGAGCCGGTGACCTACCTGGTCCCGCTGACCTACCGCGGGGAACCGCTGGCGGAGGCCGGGGAGGGCCTGATCGGCACCTCCGAGCACGGGGTGCTGGGCCGCCGCTGGATCTACGACGGCGCGCACGACCCGGTCCTGGTCGAGCAGTTGCTGGCGCTGCTGGCGGGCCGTACGACGGCGCAGGACCAGAACGCGAGCGACGCCCCCGACCCGACGGTCGAGGTCCGCACGGAGGGGGCCGGGGTGCCGGCGGGCCTGACCGGAGCCGGGACCGTGACGGACACCGCCGACGCGAGCCTCGTCGCCGTGGGCCCGGTGACGCGGGAAGGGCCGGCGTCGGCCCTGACCGTCCACCGGGTGCTCCGTCCCGGTCCCGCTGCCGCCGGAGACGGCGTACCGGGGCGGGTCCTGGCCGGCTGGACCGACCCGGACGGCACGCCGCTGCACGGACTGTTCGCGCACCTGACCGGGGCCTGAGACCTCACCCCGGGCCCGCCCGCGCGCGGGCGGGCCCGGGGCTGTCGCGGTCAGTCCGCGTACGTCTCGCCGCGCTCGGCCTTCGCGATCAGCGAGGCCGGCGGGGTGAAGCGCTCGCCGTAGGCGTCGGCGAGCTCGCGGGCACGGGCCACGAAGCCGGGCAGGCCGCCCTCGTAGCCGTTGATGTACTGGATCACGCCGCCCGTCCAGGCCGGGAAGCCGATGCCCATGATGGAGCCGATGTTGGCGTCGGCGATCGAGGTGAGCACGCCCTCGTCGAGGCAGCGGACGGTGTCCAGGGCCTCGGAGAAGAGCATCCGCTCCTTCATGTCCTCGAACGGGATCTCGTAGCCCGGCTTGGCGAAGTGCTCGCGCAGGCCCGGCCAGATACGGGCGCGCTTGCCCGCCTCGTCGTACTCGTAGAAGCCCGCCCCGCCGCTGCGCCCGGGGCGCCCGAACTCGTCCACCATGCGGTCGATGACCGCGTCGGCGGGGTGCTCGGCCCAGGCCTTGCCCTGGGCCTCGAAGGCCTTGCGGGTCTCGTTGCGGATCTTGCGCGGCAGGGTGAGGGTGAGCTCGTCCATCAGGGAGAGCACCTTGGCCGGGTAGCCGGCCTGGGCGGCGGCCTGCTCGATCGAGGCGGGCTCGACGCCCTCGCCGATCATCGCGACGCCCTCGTTGATGAATTGGCCGATGACGCGCGAGGTGAAGAAGCCGCGCGAGTCGTTGACCACGATCGGGGTCTTGTTGATCTGCCGGACCAGGTCGAAGGCGCGCGCGATGGCCTCGTCACCGGTCCGCTCCCCCTTGATGATCTCCACCAGCGGCATCTTGTCGACGGGCGAGAAGAAGTGCAGTCCGATGAAGTCGACCGGCCGCGACACCCCTTCGGCGAGGCCCGTGATGGGCAGCGTGGAGGTGTTGGAGCACAGCAGCGCGTCCGGCTCGATGACGTCCTGGATCTCCTGGAACACCTTGTGCTTGAGGGAGGTGTCCTCGAAGACGGCCTCGATGACGGCGTCGCAGCCCGCGAGGTCGGCCGCGTCGGCGGTCGGGGTGATCCGGGCGAGCAGCTCGGCGCGCTTGGCCTCGGTGGTCCGGCCGCGCGAGAGCGCCTTGTCGAGCAGCTTCTCGGAGTACGCCTTGCCCTTGGCGGCGGCCTCGGCGGTGACGTCCTTCAGCACCACCTCGATGCCCGCGCGGGCACAGGAGTAGGCGATGCCCGCGCCCATCATGCCGGCGCCGAGGACGGCGACCTTGCGGACCTGCCGCGGCTCGATGCCTTGCGGGCGGCTGCGGCCCGCGTTGACGGCCTGGAGGTCGAAGAAGAACGCCTGGATCATGTTCTTGGCGGTCTGGCCGGTGACCAGCTCGGTGAAGTAGCGGGCCTCGATGGTCAGCGCGGTCTCGAAGTCCACCTGGGAGCCCTCGACGGCGCAGGCCAGGATGTTGCGCGGGGCCGGGTACGGGGCCCCGTTCAGCTGCTTCTTCAGGTTGGCCGGGAAGGCCGGGAGGTTGGCGGCGAACCGCGGGTTGGACGGCGTACCGCCCGGGATCTTGTAGCCGGGTACGTCCCAGGGCTGCTTCGACTCGGGGTTCGCGTCGATGAAGGCGCGGGCCTTGGCCAGCATCTCCTCGGGAGTGGCGGCCAGTTCGTGCACCAGGCCGTTGTCCAGGGCGCGCTGCGGGGTGTACTGGGTGCCCTGGAGCAGCACCTTGAGCAGCGCGTCGGCGATGCCCATCAGGCGCACGGTACGGGTGACACCGCCGCCGGCCGGGAGCAGGCCGAGGGTGACCTCGGGCAGGCCGATCTTGGAGCCGGGCGCGTCGAGGGCGATGCGGTGGTGGCAGGCGAGGGCGATCTCGTAACCGCCGCCGAGGGCGGCTCCGTTGACGGCGGCGACGACGGGCTTGCCGAGGGTCTCGATCCGGCGCAGGGAGCGCTTGATCTCGGTGCCGGTGTCGAAGGCGATCTGCGCGTGCTCCGGACGGAGCCGGATCATGTCCTTGAGGTCGCCGCCCGCGAAGAAGGTCTTCTTGGCGGAGGTGAAGACGATGCCCCGGATGGAGTCCTTCTCGGCCTCGGCGCGGTCGGCGATCGCCGCGATGGAGTCCTTGAAGGCCTGGTTCATCGTGTTGGCGGACTGGTTGGGGTCGTCGAGGATCAGGGTGACGACGCCGGTCTCGTCCTGTTCCCAGCGGATCGTGGTGGACTCGCTCATGGTCACTGCTTTCGTTTCGGAAGGTCCGGTGGGCAGGGGGAACAGGACGGATCAGAGGCGTTCGACGATGGTGGCGACGCCCATGCCGCCGCCGACGCAGAGGGTGACGAGCCCGTAGCGCTTGTCCTGGCGCTCCAGCTCGTCGACGATCGTGCCGAGGATCATCGCGCCGGTCGCGCCGAGCGGGTGGCCGAGCGCGATGGCGCCGCCGTTGACGTTGACCTTGTCGAGGGACAGGCCCATGTCCTTGACGAAGCGCAGGACGACGCCCGCGAAGGCCTCGTTGATCTCGACGAGGTCGATGTCGTCGATGGTCAGACCGGCCTTGGCGAGGGCCTTGCGGGTGGCGGGTGCGGGACCGGTGAGCATGATGGTGGGCTCAGAGCCGGAGACGGCCGCCGAGACGATCCGGGCGCGCGGGGTCAGGCCGTTGCGCTCGCCGGCCTCGCGGGAGCCGATGGCGACGAGCGAGGCGCCGTCGACGATGCCGGAGGAGTTGCCCGCGTGGTGGACGTGGTCGATCTTCTCGACCCAGTGGTACTTCTGCAGCGCGACCGCGTCGAAGCCGCCGAGCTCGCCGATGTCCGCGAAGGAGGGCTTCAGCTTGGCGAGGGTGTCGGCGGTGGTGCCGGGGCGGACGAACTCGTCGTGGTCCAGGACGATCAGGCCGTTGCGGTCGGTGACCGGGACCACGGACTTCGCGAAGCGGTCGTCCTTGATGGCCGCGGCGGCCCGCTCCTGCGACAGGGCCGCGTACTCGTCGACGTCGCGCCGGGAGAAGCCCTCGATGGTGGCGATCAGGTCGGCGCCGATGCCCTGCGGGACGAAGCCGGTGTCCCAGTTGGTCATCGGGTCGGCGAACCAGGCACCGCCGTCGGAGGCCATCGGGACGCGCGACATGGACTCCACGCCGCCCGCGAGGACCAGGTCCTCCCAGCCGGAGCGGACCTTCGCGGCGGCCAGGTTGACGGCCTCCAGACCCGAGGCGCAGAAGCGGTTCTCCTGTACACCGGCCACGGTGTCCGGGAGCCCGGCGGCGATGGCCGCGATACGGGCGATGTCCGAGCCCTGGTCGCCGACCGGGCCGACGACGCCGAGCACGATGTCGTCGATGGTGGCGGGGTCCAGACCGGGGTTGCGCTCGCGCAGGGCGTCGATGAGCCCGACGACCAGGTCGATCGGCTTGGTGCCGTGCAGGGCGCCGTTGGCCTTGCCCCGGCCGCGCGGGGTGCGGATCGCGTCGTATACGTAAGCTTCGGTGCTCACTGGTCAAGCCTTTCGGAGGTGTCCAAGGGGAGGTGTCCAGAGGGGGGAGGAAGGGGAGTTCAGCCGAGCAGCGAACGGCCGATGATCTCCTTCATGATCTCGGTCGTACCGCCGTAGATGGTCTGGATGCGGCCGTCGGTGAAGGCCCGGGCGACCCGGTATTCGGTCATGTAGCCGTAGCCTCTGTGGAGTTGCAGGCAGCGGTCGGCGACGCGCTTCTGCAGCTCGGTGGCCCACCACTTGGCCATGGAGGCGTGTACGTGGTCCAGTTCGCCGTTCGAGTGGTCCGTGATGCAGCGGTCGAGGAAGGTCCGGGTGACGGCCACCTCGGTGGCCATCTCCGCGATCTCGAACCGGATGTGCTGCAGCTTGGCCAGCGGCCGGCCGAAGGCCTCGCGCTCCTTCACGTACTGGGTGGTGATCTCCAGCAGGTGCTCGGCGGCGGCTATGCCGGCCATGGCGATGCCCATCCGCTCCTGCGCGAGGTTGGTCATCAGGTGGACGAAGGCGCCGTTCAGCTCGCCGAGCAGGTTCTCCTTCGGGACGCGTACGTCGTTGAAGAACAGCTCGGCGGTGTCCTGGGACTTCTGGCCGATCTTGTCGAGGTTGCGGCCGCGTTCGAAGCCCTCCGTACCGCGCTCGACCACCAGCAGGGACAGGCCGTGCGCCCCGCCCTCGGGGGTGGTCTTCGCGACCACGATCACCAGGTCGGCGAGGATGCCGTTGGAGATGAAGGTCTTGGAGCCGTTCAGCACCCAGTGGTCGCCCCGGTCCTCGGCGGTGGTCCGGATCCCCTGGAGGTCGGAGCCCGCGCCCGGCTCGGTCATCGCGATGGCGGTGATGGTCTCGCCGGAGCAGAAGCCGGGCAGCCAGCGGCGCTTCTGCTCCTCGGTGGCGAGCGAGGTGAGGTAGGGCCCGATGATGTCGTTGTGCAGGCCGATGGCCAGGCCGGGGGCGCCCGCGCGGGTGAACTCCTCGGCGATCACGGCGGCGTAGCGGAAGTCGGTGTTCCCGCCGCCGCCGTACTCCTCCGGGACGGCGAGGCCCAGCAGCCCCTGCCGGCCCGCGGCCCGCCAGGCCTCGCGGCTGACGATGCCGTCCTGCTCCCACTGCTCGTAGTGCGGCAGCACCTCCTTGCTGAGGAAGGTGCGTACGGTCTCTCGGAACGCCTCGTGGTCGGCGTCGAAGATGCGGCGTTGCATCGGGCCCCCTAGAGCCAGCTCTTGACGGTTTCGATCAGCTTGGCCGGGTCGGGGCCGACCGGGGTGACGTTGAGCATGGTGACGCCCGCCTCGCGGAAGGCCTCGACGCGCTCGCGTACGTAGCCCTCGGGCCCGCACAGCGTCATCAGCTCGCAGAACTCGTCCGGGACGGCTGCGGCGGCGTCGCGCTTGCGCCCGGCGAGGTACAGCTCCTGGATCCGTCGGGCCTCTTCCTCATACCCGTAGGCGACGGCCAGGTCGTTGTAGAAGTTCTTGCCGACCGCGCCCATACCGCCGACGTACAGCGCGATCTGCGGGCGCGCGAGGTCCCGTACGGCGGCCGCGTCCGGGCCGATGGCGAGCAGGCCGCCCGCGACGGTCTGCAGCGGCCCGAGTTCCGGCGGCCGCTTGGCGGTCCCCTCGGCGAGCGGGCCGCCCCACACCGCGGCGGCCTTCTCCGGGATGAAGAGCGTGGGCAGCCAGCCGTCCGCGATCTCGGCGGTCATCCGGACGTTGGCGGGGCCGAGCGAGGCGATGTAGACGGGGATCGCGGGGCGGACCGGGCGGGTGAGGATCTTCAGCGGCTTGCCGAGCCCGGTGCCGCGCTCCGGCGGCAGCGGCATGTCGGTGATGCCGTGGTGGTCGATCGTCTCGCGGCGCCAGATGCACCGGCACAGCTCGACCGTCTCGCGGGTCCGGCCGAGCGGTCTGTCGTACGGCATCCCGTGCCAGCCCTCGACGACCTGCGGGCCGGAGGCGCCGAGTCCGAGCAGCGCCCGGCCGCCCGAGAGCGCGTCCAGGCCGGCGGCGGTCTGGGCGATGAGGCCGGGGGTGCGCGAGTAGACGTTCAGGATGGCCGAGCCGATCTTCAGCCGCTCGGTGCGGGCGGCGAGATAGCCCATGATCGTCGGCGAGTCGAATCCCCAGGCCTCGGCCACCCATACGGCGTCGAGCCCGGCCGACTCCAGCGCGGCGGCCTGGTCGGCGGCCCGGCGCGGGTCACCGGCGTAGTCGAGCATCATGGACAGTTCCATCAGTTCTCCTTCTCCGTCCCGAGCAGGGCCGGTACGTCCCAGTCGGCCGCGACCGATCCGGCGTGCGCACCCGGCTGCGCCGGACCGGCGGTGAGGGCGCCCGGCGTCGCCGAGAAGCGCGGTGCGGGCGCGGGCTGGACGATGCCGCCGAAGTCGGTGAAGGTCCCGCGGGCGGCGAGGTGGGGGTGGTCCGGGGCCTCGCGCAGCGAGAGCACCGGCGCGACGCAGGCGTCGCTGCCCTCGAAGACGGCCGTCCACTCCTCCCGCGTACGGGTCCTGAAGCGCGCGGCGACCGCCTCCCGCAGTTCGCCCCAGCGGGCCGGGTCCTTGCGGGCGGGGGCCCGGTCCTCGATGCCGAGGAGCTGCACGAAGGTGTCGTAGAACTGCTGCTCCAGCGCGCCGACCGCCATGTACAGGCCGTCGGAGGTCTCGTAGGTGCCGTAGAAGGGGCAGCCGCCGTCGAGGAGGTTGGCCCCGCGGCGGTCCTGCCAGCCGCCCGCCGCCATCATGCCGTGGATCATGGCGGTGAGGTGGGCGGTGCCGTCGACGATGGCCGCGTCGACGACCTGGCCGGTGCCGGTGGCGCGGGCGTGGTGCAGGGCGGCGAGGACCCCGATGACCAGGTAGAGCGAGCCGCCCGCGTAGTCCCCGACCAGGTTGGCGGGCACGGCCGGCGGCTCTCCCGGCTTCCCGATCATGCCGAGGGCACCGGTGACGGCAATGTACGCGATGTCGTGCCCGGCGGTCTCGGCGAGCGGGCCGTCCTGGCCCCAGCCGGTCATCCGGCCGTAGACGAGCTTCGGATTGCGGGCGTGGCACGCGGCGGGTCCGACGCCGAGGCGCTCGGCGACCCCGGGGCGGAACCCCTCGACGAGTACGTCGGCCCGCTCGACCAGGTCCAGGACGCGGGCGGGCCCGTCGGCGGACTTGAGGTCGAGCAGGACGGAGCGTTTGCCGCGGTTGGTGATGTCGTAGGCCGGATCGACCGCGAGCCCGCCACCGCCGGGCCGGTCCACCCGTACGACGTCGGCTCCCAGGTCGGCGAGGAGCATGGCGGCGAACGGTCCGGGACCGATGCCCGCCAGTTCGACGACGCGCACCCCGGCGAGCGGGCCGGGCCCGCTCGCGTCCCGGTTCCCGTTCCCTGTCACTGCCATCGGGCCCCCAGCGGCTCTGGTGTGCATGGTGTGCGTGGTGTGCGTGCTGTGCGGCTATGTGACACAACTGATGTAACACCAGTGATGCTAGGAACGTGTTCCATCGAGCACAAGCCCCCCGCGCCGGTGCCGGGGCGCTGTTCCGCCGGCCCGGCGCGCCGTACCCGCTCGCACCGACGGCCGGGCATCACGCTAGCCTCGGCCACCGAAACCCCCTGGGAGGAGCCGTTCATGAACGCAACTGTCCCGCACGACCGGCCGGAACGCGCCTATGACGTCGTACTGTTCGGCGCCACCGGGTTCGTGGGCGCGCTCACCGCCGAGTACCTCGCCGCGCACGCACCCGCCGGCTGCCGGTGGGCCCTCGCCGGCCGGGACACGGCGAAGCTGGAGCGGCTGCGCGAACGGCTGGCCGCGATCGATCCGGCGTGTGCGCGGCTGCCGCTGCTGCGGGCCGACGCCCAGGACCCCGCGGCCGTGCGCGAGCTGGCCGCGTCCACCCGGGTGCTGGCGACGACGGTGGGCCCGTACGTCTGGTACGGGGCGGAGCTGGTGGCCGCCTGCGCCGAGGCGGGCACCGACTACGTGGACCTCACCGGCGAGCCGGAATTCGTGGACCGCATGTACGTCGAGCACGACGCCCGGGCCCGGGAGACCGGGGCGCGCATCGTGCACGCCTGCGGCTTCGACTCGATCCCGGCCGACCTCGGGGCGTACTTCACGGTCCGGCAGCTGCCGCACGGGGTCCCGCTGACGGTCGACGGGTTCATGCGGTCCAACGCCTTCTTCTCCGGCGGCACCCTGGCCTCCGCCCTGACCGCGCTGAGCCGCGGCCCCCAGACCCTGGCGGCCGCGCACGCCCGCAGGCTGCACGAACCCCGCCTGCTGGGGAGGCGGGCGCGCGGGCCGGTGGGAGCGCCGCGGTTCAGCCGGGAGACCGGGACCTGGGCGCTGCCGCTGCCCTCGCTGGACCCGCGGATCGTGGCCCGGTCGGCGGCCGCGCTGGAGCGCTACGGCCCGGACTTCCGCTACCGGCACTACGCCTCCGTCAAGCACCTGCCCGTCGCGGTGGGCGGTACGGCGGCGCTCGGCGCGACGGTGGCCCTGGCCCAGGTGCCGCCGGCCCGGCGGTGGCTGATGAACCGCTGGGAGCCGGGCCGGGGGCCGGACGCGGAACGCCGCGCGCGCAGCTGGTTCACCGTGCGGTTCGTGGGCGAGGGAGGCGGCCGGCGGGTGCTCACCGAGGTGGCGGGCGGCGACCCCGGCTACGGGGAGACGGCGAAGATGCTGGCCGAGTCGGCGCTCTGCCTGGCCCACGACGCCCTGCCGGAGGTATCCGGGCAGCTGACGACGGCCGTGGCGATGGGCGACGCCCTGATCGCCCGCCTCCAGAAGGCGGGGATCGGCTTCCGGGTGGCGGACGTCCGCTGACGGGCGGGCCCGCCGACCGGGTGCGGCCCGCCGACCGGGTGCGTCAGGAGGCCTCGCGCAGCGCCCTGCGGCACAGGGAGTCGGCGTGGCGGGTGGTCTCGGGGATCCGGAAGCGGGGGCTCAGGGCCAGGGCGTGCGCGCAGGCGTTGTCCAGCGAGACCCGGTGCCCGACGGAGACGTAGACCGGCTTGATCCCGTCCTGTGTGCGCAGCGCCCGCCCGACCTCGGCCCCGTCGGCAGCGAGCAGCGCGGCGGCGTCGCCCCGCCGGGTGCCCGGTTCCTCGTAGGTGAAGGTGAACGGGTTCTTCGCGACGCCGATGGCCGGGAGCCCGGTGACCACCCCGAGGTGGCAGGCGAGGCCGAAGCCGCGCGGGTGCGCGAGGCCGTAGCCGTCGCAGACGACGAGTCCGGGCCGGGCCTTGAGGGAGTCGAGGGCGGCCAGTACGGTCGGCAGCTCGCGGAAGGCGAGCAGCCCGGGCACGTAGGGGAAGCTGACGTGCCCGACGGCGGTGGCCTCCTCGACGACCTCCAGGGTGGCGGCGTCGAGCACCACGGCCGCGGCGGCGACCAGGTCGCGCGCGTCGTCGTAGGCGACGTCCACTCCCGCGACGAGGCCGCGGCCGGGTGGCGGGCCGGGCTCGGTGAGCACGACCTGATGGCGTAGTTCGTCCTGTATCGCCCGGGCTTCGGCCTCGTCGGCGGGGGTCTTCGCACTCGTCATGATGGAGCGAGAGTAGCCTGACGATCATGTTCGTCATGGAGCTCACCTACACCGCCCCCGTCGAGTCCGTCGAAGAGCAGATGGACGCTCACATCGCCTGGCTGGACGGTTACTACGCCGCCGGTGTCTTCCTCGCGTCGGGGCGCAAGGTCCCGCGCGACGGGGGCGTGATCCTGGCCGGCGGGGTGTCCCGGGCCGAGATCGAGCGGATCGCGTCCGAGGACCCCTTCTCGGTGGCGGGTGTCTGCGACTACACCATCACGGAGTTCATCGCCACGAAGACGTCGGCGGACCTGTCGACGGTGCGGGAGAACCCGGCCGCGTAGCCGCTGCGGGTCCGGCGCCGCGCGTCGGCCGGCCGGCCCTCGGCCCGACCGGGCCGACCTGGTCGGCCTGTTCTGCCCGGTCGTCCGTCCGACCCGCTTGCCTGTTCGTCCGCTCGTCCCGTCGTCCCGTCGTCCGTTCAGCCGTTCAGCCGTTCAGCCGTTCAGCCGTTCAGCCGTTCAGCCGCGCCTGCCCGCCGGAGTGATCATGCAGCCCCGCACCGCCGTTCCCGCCGATGTTCCCGAGCTCATACGTCTGCGCGCCGTGGCGCTCGACGCACTCGGGGTCGACCCCGGGCCCGCCGACGCCGCCTGGCGGCAGGTCGCCCACGCCTGGTTCCTCGAACGCGTCGGCGAACGCCCCGACGTGCGGTGCCTGGTCGTCGGCGGAGCCCCCGGCGAACCGCTGCTCGCCACCGGCATGGCCTGGGTCACCCACCACCTGCCCAGCCCGCGGTGGACGGACGGCCGGCGCGGCTACCTCGACGGGATCGTCACCGACGCGCCCGCCCGCGGCCGGGGCCACGGCCGCCGGATCGTCGACGCGCTGGTCGGCTGGCTCGACGGCATCGGCATCCACTACGTCCAGCTGCACGCCAGCCCCGACGGCGAACCCGTCTACCGTGCCGCGGGCTTCACCGCCGGGCGCTACCCGGGCATGGACCTCTTCACCACCCCCGCACCGCCGACGGCCCCGGTGGCCCCGCCCGCTCCCGCGAGCTGATCAGCGCCGCCGTTCCAGGCGCGCCACCCGGCCCTTCTCCCCCGCCGCCCAGCAGCCCGTGTCGGCCGCGCAGTCGACCGTGTCGAAGGATCCCGTCTCCAGGGACCGCCAGCCGCGGCCGCCGTCCGTGGTCACATCGGTGCCGGTGGGCCCCACCGCGAGGGCCGTCCCCCCGCTGTACGGGAACCAGGCCGCGCCCGAGCGGTAGGCCTGCGGCGGTGTCACGGCCTGGCGCCAGCTGCGTCCCCCGTCGGCGGACACGGCCGCGGCCCGCGGGGAGGCCTCCCCGGTGCGGTAGTCACCGCCGACCGCGAGTCCCCTCGTACAGTCGCGGAAGGCGAGGGCGAAGACCCCGCGCGCCGGATCGCCCGCCGGGACGGTGGATTCGGCGACCCGCCAGGTCAGACCGCGGTCCGCGGAGTGCAGTACCCGGGCCTGCGCCCCGCCGCCGGTGGCCAGCCAGACGTCGCGTGGTCCGGAGCTCACCAGGCACTGGCCGCTCGCGGCGAAGGCCGCCTCGCCCGGCAGCGCCCCGGGCATGCCCTCGCCCGGCAGGACCCGCCAGTTCCGTCCGCCGTCGTCGGTGGCCAGGATGCGGAACTTCCCGTCCACCGGATCGCTCATCGCCAGGCCGTGCCGGGCGTCGAAGAAGGTGAGGCAGTCGTAGAAGGCGCGCGGGTCGGGGTTGCGGAAGGTCTCGGTCCAGGTGGCTCCGCCGTCCTCGGTGCGCAGCACCCTGGAGGCCTCGCCCTCCCCGATGGACAGGGCCACCGCGCGCCGCGCGTCGAAGGCCTCGATGTCACGGAACTCCAGGCCCTCGGCGACCGCGCCGGGCGGCGAAACGTCACGCCAGCTGCGGCCGCCGTCCACGGTGCGCAGCACGGTCCCCTTGGAGCCGGCCACCCAGGCCGTGCTCCGGCCGACCGCCGCGAGCCCCCGGAAGCGCACGTCCTTCCCGGTGTCCTTCAGCGCCCAGCCCGCGCCGCGCACGTCCTGTGCCACCGGGGCCGGGTCGGGGGCCGGGGCCGCCTCGGCCCGGGCGGGGGCGGCCAGTACCCCTACGACCAGGGCTGCCGCGCACAGGCCGGTTCCGAGTTCCAGAAGTCTCATGGCGCCGGAAGCTAACGCACCCCGGATGCGCCGTCCAGAGCGCCTTCCGGCCCCGGCCGCCGGACCGGCCACCGCCCTCGCCCGCCGGTCACAGGCTCGGGTCGCGGTGGGTCACCCCGCCGTCGACGACGGTGAGGAGCACGGGCAGGTCCGGCAGTCCGGTGGCGTCGACGGTGAGCGGATCGTCGGCGAGGACCGTCAGGTCCGCGCGGTGGCCGAGGGCGATCCGGCCCGCCAGGTGCTCCTCGCCCGCCGCACGGGCGGCGTTGACGGTCATGCCCTGGAGGGCCTGCAGAGCGGTGAGTGCCTGCTCGGGGCCGTGCGGGGCCTGGGTGAGATCGCGGCTGGGGCGGCGGTGGCGGGCACCGCCCATGACGCCGAGCGGCGGGTACGGGGCGATCAGCCAGTCCGACCCGAGCACCACGGTGGCTCCGGAGTCCCACAGGTCGCGGCAGCGCCAGGCGCGCGCGGCGCGTTCGCCGCGACCGCCGTCGACATGGGCGACCCCCAGACGGCGCTGCGCGAGATCCTGCCCGGGTGGTTCTACCCCGTCTTCCTGCTCGCCCTGATCCTCGGCACCGTCTCCGTCAACGCCCTGACCGCCTACAGCGCCGGACTCGCCCTGCAGGCCGTCGGGATCCGCATCCGACGCTCCGTCAGCGTCCTGTTCGACGGGGCCGTCGCGGTCGCCCTGACTTACGGCCTGCTGGTCTCCAACCTCCTGGACACCGTCAGCAACTCCCTCCAGCTGATCGTCGTCCTGATCGGCCCCGTCATGGCGGTCTACGCCACCGACATCCTGCTGCGCCGGTTCCGCTACGACGGCCGGGCGCTCTCGGACGAGAGCGACACCAGCCCCTTCTGGTACACCGGCGGCGTCAACCTCGCGGGCGGCCTCGCGCTGGTGGCCGGGGTGGGCGCGGCCGCCCTGTGCGTCGACACGCTCTACACCGGGCCGATCGCCTCGGCCATCGGCGGCGTCGATCTCTCCCTGCCCGTCGGCATGGCCGTCTCCGCCGCCCTCTACGCGGCCTCGATGCGGACCCTTACGCCTGTGGAGTGATCGGTAACCAGCCCTTCTCCGGGGCGCCCCGGACGCACCCCGACGCGGGCCCGCCTTCGCGCGTATCCACCGTCCGGTCACTCTGTGCGATCGCACGGATTGGTTCAAGCCAATCGGTGACACAGCTCACGCAACGGCCCATGCACGGATTTGCCGATTCCGGCGTCTATCGGGTTGCCGGGCCCCACCCCACGGGTCCGGCAGCAGATCCGCCGCAAGGGAGTGAGCCTTGATCACTGTCATCGAGCAGGCCGCACAGGCCCGTCTGGTCGCCACCGCGCCGAAGGTCGAGACCGTGCCCGTCACCCTCTGCTACGACCGCGCGGATCCGTTCGCCGTGCGCATGGCCTTCCCCGCGCCGGCCACGCTGGAGGGCGTCGAGGTCTCGTGGACCTTCTCGCGCGAGCTGCTGGAGTCCGGGCTGGACCGCCCGTCGGGCTGTGGCGACGTACGCGTACGCCCGTACGACGGCGACCGGACCACCATCGAGTTCCACGCGACGGAGGGCGTCGCGATCGTGCTGATGCTGACGGCCGAACTGCACCGTTTCCTGGAACGGGCGGCGACCGTGGTGCCGCCCGGCCTCGAACACCTCTACCTGGACATGGACCACAGCCTGGCCGAGCTGATGCGCGGCACCTGCTGAGGTAATTCGTTTGCGGGCGGCTGCGGCCGCCCGTAGCTTCGAAGACGGCCCATCCCCGTCGAAACGGAGCAGGACATTGCTCGTCTGAGGTTCGAGACACCGACCACCCCGCCCTGCGGCTGAACCGTCGGCTGTCTCCCCGCGTTGCACGCACCACTCACGCAACCTGGAGGCCTCCATGAGTAACGCCCCTGTTTTCATCACCTGCTCCGCCCTGTCCTTCGACTGGCCCGACGGCTCGCCCGTGTTCGACGGGTTCCAGCTCACCGTGGGTCCCGGCCGCACCGGCCTGATCGGTCTCAACGGCAGTGGGAAGTCCACCCTGCTGAAGCTGATCGCCGGCGAACTGACCCCGACCGGGGGCCAGTCCTCCGTCGCCGGCTCGGTCGGCTACCTCCCGCAGAACGTCACCCTCGACACCGCGCTGCGCGTGGACGAGGCGCTCGGCATCCACACCACGCGCGCCGCGCTCCACGCCATCGAGGCGGGCGAGGCCACCGAGGCGAACTTCACCGCCGTCGGCGACGACTGGGACGTGGAGGAGCGGGCCCTGGCCACACTCGACCAGCTCGGTCTCGCCCGGATCGGCCTGGACCGCACCGTCGGCGAGCTCTCGGGCGGCGAGTCCGTACTGCTGCGGCTGGCCGCCCTGCTGCTCGCCCGCCCCGACGTCCTGCTGCTGGACGAACCCACCAACAACCTGGACCTGCGGGCCCGCGCCCGCCTGTACGCGGCGGTCGAGTCCTGGTCCGGGGTGATGCTCCTGGTCAGCCACGACCGGGAACTGCTGGAGCGGGTCGACCAGATCGCCGATCTGCGCGACGGCGAAGTCCGCTGGTACGGAGGCAACTTCACGGACTACGAGGACATGCTCGCCGCCGAGCAGGAGTCGGCCGAGCGGATGGTCCGGGTGGCGGAGGCCGACGTACAGCGACAGAAGCGCGAATTGGCCGACGCCCAGGTCAAACTGGCCCGGCGCAAGCGGTACGGGCAGAAGATGCACGACAACAAGCGCGAGCCGAAGATCGTGATGGGCGCACGCAAGCGCGCGGCCCAGGAATCGGCGGGCAAGCACCGGATCATGCACACCGAGAAGCTGGCGCAGGCGAAGGAACGCCTGGACCAGGCGGTGGAGGCGGTGCGCGACGACGACGAGATCCGGATCCAGCTGCCCGCCACCCAGGTCCCGCCGGGGCGGCAGGTCCTGACCCTGAGCGATCTGCGCCTGGCCCACGGGGCCGCCGTACCGGGCGAGTGGGAACTGCGGGGGCCGGAGCGGATCGCCCTGGTGGGCCGCAACGGCTCGGGCAAGACCACGCTGCTGCGCACGGTCGCGGGGCAGCTCCCGCCGGTGTCCGGGGAGGTGGTGGCGCATGTGATGACCCGGTTCCTGCCGCAGCGGCTCGACGTGCTGGACGAGAGCCGCTCGGTCGTGGAGAACGTGGCGCGGTTCGCCCCGCAGGCCACCAACAACCTGATCCGGGCCCGGCTCGCGCACTTCCTCTTCCGCGGCGCCCGGGCCGACCGCCCGGCCGGCACGCTGTCGGGCGGCGAGCGCTTCCGGGCGGCGCTGGCGGCCCTGCTGCTGGCGGAGCCGGCTCCGCAGCTGCTCATGCTGGACGAGCCGACGAACAACCTGGACCTGTCGAGCGTGCGGCAGCTGACCGACGCGCTGGAGTCGTACGAGGGCGCACTCGTGGTGGCGAGCCACGACGTGCCGTTCCTGGAGTCGATCGGCATCACGCGATGGCTCCTGCTGGACGGCGAGCTGCGGCCGACCACGGCCGAGGAGGTCCGGGAGACCCTGTGGTCGGCTGAGTGACCTCGCGCCTCGCGTCCCGCGCACGCTCGCGCGCGCCGCGTCCGGTGAAAGCGGAACCGATTTTTTTCGTCAAAACGGGGCGCGGCAAACCACCTGTCGGCGTGATTTCGGGCCACTGGAACCCGGTCAGGCCGGTCATAAACTGCATAGATAACCGGACGTAACCAGACATACACCTACCGGGGGCTTGGCTGGCCTTGATGTCACGCTTAACCTACGACTCCGTAGGCTACGGAACCGTAGGTAGTTCGCTTTACACCCAGGAGTACCCGTGACGATCACCTCTCCCCACCTCGGCAGCTCGGAGGCGTGGACGGACGCCAAGCTGCTGTTCGCGCTGGAAGAGGTGGTCGAGAAGGAGCTCAACCGCCACCTGAAGGTCACCAAGGACTGGATGCCCCACGAGTACGTCCCGTGGAGCGAGGGCCGGAACTTCCCGGGCTTCTTCGAGGACGGCGAGGCCTGGGACCCCCAGCAGTCCAAGGTGACCGACATCGGCAAGATCGCGCTGGTCGTGAACCTGCTGACCGAGGACAACCTCCCCAGCTACCACCACGAGATCGCGTCGCTCTTCGGCCGCAACGGCGCCTGGGGCACGTGGGTCCACCGCTGGACCGCCGAGGAGGGCCGCCACGGCATCGTGATGCGCGACTACCTGCTGGCCTCGCGCGCCGTGGACCCGGACAAGCTGGAAGCGTTCCGCATGCAGCACATGTCGGAGGGGTTCGAGTCCGACAACCGCCACTCCATGCTGCACTCGGTGGCGTACGTGGCCTTCCAGGAGCTCGCGACCCGCATCTCGCACCGCAACACCGGCCACCAGTCCGGTGACCCGGTCTGCGACCGGATGCTGGCCCGCATCGCGCAGGACGAGAACCTGCACATGGTCTTCTACCGCAACCTGCTGGGCGCGGCCTTCGAGCTCGCCCCGGACCTCACCATGCAGGCCGTGCGCGACGTCGTCGTCAACTTCCGGATGCCCGGACACGGCATGCCCGGCTTCGAGCGGATGGCCGCCCAGATGGCCATCGGCGGGGTCTACAACCTGCGGATCCACCACGACGACGTGCTCAGCCCCGTGATCCGCTTCCTCAAGATCATGGACATCGACGGCCTCGGCCCCGAGGGCCAGAAGGCCCAGGAGGAGCTCGGACTGTTCATGAACGGCCTGGACTCCGAGGCCCGGAAGTTCGACGAGAAGCTGGCCGCCCGCGCGGCCCGCCTCGCCGCCCGCAAGGGCTGACCGATTTCCGCTCGCTCGGGCGAGTGATACCGATTGCCCTGGCAGAGCCGTGCTCTGCCAGGGTTTCGCGTCATGACCTCGCTCCAGGTGGACATCGACCAGCTGACCCGTCTGACACGCGCCCTGGACTCCTCGCTGGTCTCCCTGCGGGAGGCCCGGCGCGCACTGGACCACGTACGGCCCGACCAGCTGGGCACCGCGGACCTCGACGCGGCGTGTGACGGCTTCCAGGAACGCTGGGCCTACGGCACGCAGGAGCTGACCAAACGCGTCAAGGACGTCCGGGAGGGCGTGGACCGCAGCGCCGCGGAGTACGCGGAGCTGGACCAGGCCGTCCGTGCCGCCTTCCTCCGGGCGGCGGCCGCACGTGACTGACCACGCGATGCTGGGCTTCGACCCGGCCCCGGGAAACCCCGCCACGGTGCTGGCCCTGGCCAAGAAGCTCAGCTCCTCGGCCGCCTCGCTCGGGGAGGCCTCCCGGGTGGTGAAGGACCTGGTCTCCCACAGCTCGGCCTGGCAGGGCGAGGCCGCCACCGCCTTCCGCGCCTCCCTCTCGCAGGACCTCCCCCGCTACCTCGGCGCGGCCCACACCTCCCTCGGCGAGGCCGCCCGCCGGCTCACGGGGTGGCACGACACCCTGGTCTCCCACCGCGCGCTGGCCGCCCGGTACGAGGCCCAGGCCGCGGCGGCGAAGACGGAGCAGGCCCTCTCCGACGCCCGCCGCCTGGCCCACGAGCTCGCCACGGAGCACGGCGCGGCCGCCCGCCGGGTGGCACAGACCCTGAACGCGGCGACGGACCGCCTGGCCCCGAAGGAACCGGGCCTGCTGGCCTCGATCTGGAACAAGATCGTCGACGACCCGGCGGACGCGATGTCGAACGCGTCGGCGATTTTGGGCGCGATCGGGGCGGGCGTGGCCCTGGTCTTCCCGCCGGCAGGCCTGGCGATCATGCTCGTCGGCAGCGGCCTGTCCCTGGCCGCGCTGGCGATGCACACCTCGGACCCGAAATTCCGCAAGTCCCTGACGGACGGCTTCACGAAGGGCCAGTTCGACGCGGACTTCTGGAAGAGCAGCGTGACCCTCCTCGGCGACACCGCCGGCGCGGTCCCGGGCGTGGCCGCGGTAGCCTCCGGCGCCAAGGCCGGCACGGCAGCCGCCCGAGCGGCCATGGCCGCGGCGCCGGAGGGCAGCGCGGTGGTGGGACTCGCGCCCGGGGCCAGCGCATTCCGGCAGACGGCCTGGAGCACCTCGGACGAGCTGCGTCAGCTGGACAGCCCTCTGACCGGATGGGCCATGCGATCGTCTTCTCAGAGCGCGAGGGATCGAGTGGGTGTGGCGGTCGCGGCAACGGGCGCAGTGACCGCTGCAGGAGACTACGCATCGGACAGCGAGACGCTTGATCAGGGCTCGACCGCGGTGGACGGCACCAGGGGTGTCCTGGACGACGCTCCCTCGGCCATCAGGAAATCGGGCCATGTCATGTCGGTGTTGCGGCCATGACGCGACAGAGCAGCCTTCCGCCCGTCTGGTTCCGTCTGCCTCCGGGCTTCTACGACATCGGCCCCGAGGACCGGGCGACGCTGGACGCGTTCACCGAGGCCCTGGGTGGCCCCGGAGCACAGCAGCAGTTGTCCCCGCTCATGGACGGACTCGAAGGGCTGGCACAGCACGAGGTCGTGCACACCGCGTTCGGATTTCACCCCGAGGAGCCGACCGGCGTCGCCACGTCACTGTTCTCCTTGACCGTGCGGCGAATCGAACAGCCCAACCCCCGGCTCGCCGCGGCGCGTGCCGCCCTGGCCATTGCCCGCTCACCGCTGTGGACCAGCACGGACCGCAGGTTCATCGACTTGCCGTCCGCACGTCCCTGCTGTCTGGTCGCCGGGACGATTTCCCTGCCCGACGCGGACCAATGTCCCTTTCAGGCCAGGGTCGTGACCGTGCATCCGGACGGGCTCCATCTACTCGTCCTTGACCTGACCAGTGCGTCCACCCAGCACGCCGATGCCTACACGGACATCCTCGAAGCAGTAGCGCACACCCTCGGCTTCTCCGACCCCTCTGCACATCAGCCGACGGTCTCGGGGACCTCACGCATCCTGGAGGTACTCCTGTGAGCGTCACCCTGACCAAGGTGGCCTGGGACCACCCTCCGACGGTGGTGGGCTACAAGCGGCTGGTCATGCGTCGGCTCATCTGGGTGCTCTGTCTCGGCGTTCCTCCACTGATCGCCCTGTCCTGCTCCGGTGTCAGCCGCCGTGCGGCGTGGGCCTTCATCATCATGATGATTCTTGGGACGCCGTACTTGCCTTGGGTGGTCGTCATGTACTTCCGACGACACCGGGTCGCCGCCGTGCTCCAGGCCTACCCCTGGCAGGAGTGGCCGTGCCACCATCCGCGCAGGCCGCCCGGAAGCCCCGCGACCATCGCCATTCCGTTCCGGGAGGACTTCACGGCCATGTTCCGTGTCATCCCGTTTCCGGTCCCGGTCCCGGTCATGGAAGGTGACCACGTGGACAGGATCTGGTTCGCCGGGGACCCCCGCTTCGGGGGGGTCGTGTCGCCCGTTGGGGGGCATTACCCGGTGCGGGTCGTGCCCCATACGCCGCGGCGGGAGGAGTGTGGGGGCGACGGGTTCGATCTGGCGCGGCGTGTGGGGCTGGTGCGGGCGAGCGGGAAGGCGACGCGCACCTGATCAGCGGCTGCGGGGGCGCAGGGCAAGACGCTCGGACTCCGAGAGGCCGCCCCAGACTCCGAAGCGCTCGTCATTGGCCAGGGCGTACTCCAGGCACGCCGTCCGCCCCTCGCAGGCCCCGCACAGCCGCTTCGCGTCGCGCAGCGAGGAGCCGGGCTCCGGGAAGAAGAAGCCGGGGCCCGTCTGGGCGCACAGGGCAAGCTCGTACCAAGCGGTGTCAGTGGCTGCGGCAGTGGTGTTAATCGACATGCCGGAGATACTGGCCGCCGCGGATGGACGTCCGATCAACGACTGATCAACACCTCGTCATGAGCCGGCCGGCGTCCTCCCTCCGCACCGGGGTGAGACGCACCTTGCCGCCCTTCGCGCTCGGCCTCACCGAGCATCGCACCCGCCACTGACAGCGGCCCTCTTCTTCCACCGAGTGAACGCCGAGCGTTCGGAACGCGTACTCGTGTGGCGCGTGGCTTCCCGTCAGTCCTCGTGCTTCGCGCGGCTGGGCTGGACGCGTTTGGGTTCGCCCGGCATCTTCGGGTAGTCCGGGGGGTAGGGCATGTCCCCGAGCCCGTGGTCGTGTTCGTCGCGGTCCGCGAGTTCCAGTACGGCGTCCAGGGTGAAGGCGTACTCGTCCATGTCCGCGTGCAGGTCGCCGAGTTCGGCGAAGCGCGCCGGCATCGTCACGATGTCGAAGTCGCGGGGCTCCGCGTCGTCCACCTCGTCCCAGCGCAGCGGCGCCGACACCGGGGCGTGCGGGCGGGGGCGGACGGAGTAGGCGGAGGCGATCGTGCGGTCGCGTGCCGTCTGGTTGTAGTCGACGAAGATCCGCTCGCCGCGCTCCTCCTTCCACCAGGCCGTCGTGACCTTGCCCGGCATTCGGCGTTCCAGTTCCCGGCCGAGGGCGATGGCGCACCGGCGGACGTCGGTGAAGGTCCAGCGCGGCTCGATCGGCACGAAGACGTGCAGCCCACGGCCGCCCGAGGTCTTGGGCCAGCCGCGCAGGCCCAACTCCTCCAGCAGTGCGCGCAGTTCATGGGCGGCCGCCACCGCGTGGTGGTAGTCGGTGCCGGGCTGCGGGTCCAGGTCGATCCGGAGCTCGTCCGGGCGGTCGGTGTCCTCCCGGCGCACCGGCCAGGGGTGGAAGGTGAGGCACCCCAGATTGGCCGCCCACAGGACGGCGGCCGGCTCGGTCGGGCAGATCTCGTCTGCCGTGCGGCCGCTCGGGAAGGCGATGTGGGCGGTGGGGATCCAGTCGGGAAGGTTCTTCGGGGCCCGCTTCTGGAAGAAGGACTCCCCCTCCACCCCGTCCGGGAAGCGCTCCAGGGTCGTCGGCCGGTTGCGCAGGGCGCGCGTGATGCCAGGGGCGACCGCCAGGTAGTACTCGGCCACGTTCCGCTTGGTGAGGCCGCGCTCCGGGAAGTACACCTTGTCCGGGCTGGACAGCCGTACCGTCCGCCCGCCCGCGTCCAGCTCGATCGCATTACCGGCAGCACCCATGTGCGCCACGGTAGGCGGGCGCGGTCATGGGCGCATACCGGGCGGGTCCGGACGTACCACCGCAGAATCAAAGGCATGGATCTGCCAGTGATGCCGCCCGTGAAGCCGATGCTCGCCAAGTCCGTGGCGAAGATCCCGCCCGGGATGCAGTACGAGGCCAAATGGGACGGCTTCCGGGCCCTCGTGTATCGCGACGGCGACGAGATCGAGCTCGGCAGTCGCACAGGCAAGTCCCTGACCAGGTATTTCCCCGAGCTGGTGGAGGCCCTGAAGAGCAATCTGCCGAGCCGTTGCGTCATGGACGGCGAGATCGTCATCGTTCATGGCGGGCGCCTCGATTTCGACCGGCTGACCGAGCGGATCCATCCCGCACAGTCCCGCGTCGCCCTGCTGGCCGAGACGACCCCCGCCAGCTTCGTCGCCTTCGACCTGCTCGCCCTCGGCGACGACACCCTGCTCGACACCCCGCTCGCCGACCGCCGTGCCGCCCTCGTCCGCTCACTGTCCACTGCTCGGCCCCCCGTGCATCTCGCGCCCGCGACCACCGATCCCGCGCTCGCGCAGGAGTGGTTCGAGCGGTTCGAGGGCGCCGGGCTCGACGGGGTGATCGCCAAACCCCTCGATCTCCTCTACCGGCCCGACGCCCGCCTCATGTTCAAGGTCAAACACGAACGTACCGCCGATGTCGTCGTCGCCGGATTCCGTTTCCACAAGAGCGGTCCGATTGTCGGATCGCTGCTGCTCGGCCTCTACGACGCCCACGGAGCCCTCCAGCACGTGGGCGTGTGCGCGGCCTTCCCCATGAAGCGCCGCGCCGAGCTGGTGGAGGAACTCGAACCCCTGCGGATGCCCGATCCGACCGGCCACCCGTGGGCCGCCTGGGCCGAGGAGTCCGCCCACGAGAGCGCTCGGCTGCCCGGTGCGCAGAGCCGCTGGACCGGCAAGAAGGACCTGTCCTGGGTGCCGCTGCGACCCGAGCGGGTCGTCGAGGTGAGGTACGACCACATGGAGGGCGACCGCTTCCGCCACACCGCCCAGTTCCACCGCTGGCGGGCCGACCGGACGCCCGAGAGCTGTACGTACGCCCAGTTGGAGGAGGTCGTCGGCTACGACCTCGCCGAGGTGCTCGGTCCCACCACCGGCACCACCGGCACCACCGGCACCGGTGCCGACGGTGGCGCCGGCTGAACGGCCGCCGCCTCGCCTCAGCCCGCCGTCAGTTTCTCCCACTCCTCCCGGTCCGGCCCCGACACGTTCGGCACGTAGTCGGGCCGGTCCGCCAGCCAGCGCGCCACCCGCGCGCGGATCTCCGGATCCGCGTACGCCCGCTCCGGCCGCTCCGCCAGGTGCCGCACCCTCGCCCGCGCCCGCATGACCACGGGATCCTCCAGCGCACAGTCGAACAGCGCGGACACCTCCCGCGCCGTCCCGCCGCGCCCCGCCCGGGTCGCGAAGCGCTCCCCGATGGCCGCGTCCGCGACGACCTGGAAGTCGAACCACGGCTTCAGGGTGCGCTCCGCCCATGCGTGGTGATCGGTGGCGTACCGCCCCGATCCCGGGTCCAGGTGCGCCGTACGGGCCACCCTGCGCGCGGCCCACAGCGCGAGCGAGGTGCCCTGCCCCAGGGTCGGGTTGGTGTGCGTGATCGAGTCCCCGACCGGCACCAGTCCGGTCACCACCGGGCCCTCCTCGTCGACCAGCGCGCTCCACCGGTTGTCCAGGCTCGCCGTGGCCAGGACGCCCGACAGCGGCTCGGCGCCCAGTCCCAGCCAGGCCGCGCCGGGCGGGAAGGCGCGCGCCGCCGCCTCGAAGACGGCGGGGTCGCGCAGCGCCGAGCGCGTGGTGTCTGCGGTGTGCACGAACAGCGTCACGGCGAACGCCCGGTTGTCGGCCGGGAAGACCGCGCACCCGGCGAAGGGCCCGCCGGTCACCGCCCACGGCCGGCGCGGCCCCTCGTCCATGCCCTCGGGCAGCCGGTACCAGCGGCAGAAGTACGCGAGCCCGGTGCGGTGCCGTTCCACGACGGGCGGCCGGCAGCCCGCCTCGGCCAGCCTGCGCTCGGTGCCGCCGCGCCGCCCGCCGGCATCCACCACGAGGTCTCCCGGGTAACTCCCGGTCTCGGTGGTCACTCCCGTCACGTGGATTCCGGCGCCCTCGGACACCCCCGGGGCCGTGATCAGCCCGGTGACCGGCTCCCCGTACCGGACGACGACCCCCGGTTCCGCGCGCAGCGCCGTGGCCAGCGCGCTCTCCAGCACGATGCGCCGGGCCTGCAGCATCACGAGGTCCTCGTCGCCGGGCCAGGCGGGCGGGCGTACGTCGAACCAGTCCAGCTCGTGCCGTTCGCGGGCGCCGAGCCGGAGCATCTCCGCGTGGACGTCGGGCAGATCGGCGCGCAGGACGTTGCGTGCCGCCCCGAGCAGCACGTGGGGCTGGGCCGCCTGCGGTACGGTCGGCCGCCGCCACCCGAAGAAGTCACGGTCGAGCGCCGTGCCCGGGGCCCGCGTATCGCGCTCGAAGACCTCCGCCGTGTGTCCGCGCCGCGCCGCGAGCAGGGCGGTGGCGGGCCCCGCGACGCCTCCGCCGATGACCAGGACATGTGCCATGAAGCGTCCCCCCGAGCCGTTGGTCCGTACGACGATCACACCGCCCGTAGCCTGCGCGAACGGGAGCCGACCGAAACCCGCACAGTTGTCCGAGAATCGCTCCGGCGGCCCGGATCCGGCTCACACGCCGGCGCCGGCGGCCGCGCGGTGGGCCTCCAGGGCCCGCCGGCCCTCCGTCTCGACCAGGTCGGTGTTGATGGCCATCGCCGCGCTCACTCCCTGGGCGGCCGCGCCCGGCACCTTCTCCAGCGGCGAGGTCACGTTGCCCGCGACCCAGACCCCGGGCAGGGCGGTGGCCCCGGTCGCCGGATCCGACGCGACGCAGGTACCGATCGCGCGGCCGTCCCGCTCCACCACCACGGTCGGCAGACCGAGACCGGTCAGCACACCCGACCGTGCGGTGAACCGCGGAGCGACCACCAGAGCCCGGCACTCCACCACGGCTCCGCCCGCCAGGGTCACGCCGGTCAGCCGGCCACCCTGGACCGCGAGGCCGGTCACCTCGCCCTCGACGACCCGGACACCGAGGGCGGCCAGCAGCTCCCGGTCCTCGGCGGTGAGCCGCCAGGTGTGCGCGAGCAGGGTGGTCCGCTCGCTCCAGTTCCGCCAGAGCTGGGCCTGGTGCACGGCGAGGGGCCCGTCGGCCAGCACCGCGATCGGCTGGTCCCGGACCTCCCACCCGTGGCAGTACGGGCAGTGCAGCACGTCCCGCCCCCAGCGCGCCCCGAGACCCGGCACGGCGGGAAGCTCGTCCACCAGGCCGGTGGCGACCAGCAGTCGGCGTGCCCGGACGACGCTGCCGTCCCCGCAGCGGACCAGGAAACTCCCGTCGGGCAGCCGGTCCGCGGCGACGGCCGTGCCCGCCCGGATCCGGCCGCCGTAGCCGGTCACCTCCCCGCGCCCCCTGGCCAGCAGCGCGGCGGGGCTCTCCCCGTCCTGCCCGAGGTACCCGTGCATGTGCGCGGCCGGGGCGTTGCGCGGGCTGCCGGAGTCGATGACCAGGACCGAGCGGCGGGCCCGGACCAGGGTCAGTGCCCCGGCCAGCCCGGCGGCCCCACCGCCGACGACGACGACGTCGAAGGAGTCGTCCCGTGCGTCGGAGCCGTGGCCTGCCTCGGAGCCGTGGCCTGCCTCGGAGCCGTGGCCTGCCTCGGAGCCGTGGCCTGCCTCGGAGCCGTGGCCTGCCTCGGAGCCGTGGCCTGCCTCGGAGCCGTGGCCTGCCTCGGAATCGTGGCTTGCGTCCCTCGTGTCCCCTGCGTTCTCCATACCTGTGAGGGTCCGCCCACGGCGTCCGCTTGACAAATGTTGTTGCCGAAGCGGCAAATGGATCCATGGCCACCGAGGAACAGGACGAGGAGCTCGCCGGCGTACTCACCGCCGTGGGGCCGCGGCTGCGCTCCCTGCGCCGGCAGCGCGGCACCACGCTGGCCCAGCTCAGCGAGACCACCGGCATCTCGCTCTCGACCCTCTCCCGGCTGGAGTCCGGACAGCGCCGGCCGACGCTGGAGCTGCTGCTTCCGCTGGCCAGGGCGCACCGGGTGGCGCTCGACGAGCTGGTCGGCGCCCCGGAGACCGGGGACCCCAGGATCCGCCCGCGCCCCTTCGTCCGGCACGGCAGCACCTACGTACCGCTGACCCGGAAATTCAGCGGGGTGCACGCCTTCAAGCAGATCCTCCCGCCCCTCGAAGGCCCGCCGCCCGAACCGGAACTGCAGGTCCACGAGGGCTACGAGTGGCTGTACGTGCTCGCCGGGCGTATCCGGCTGCTGCTCGGCGGGCACGACCTCGTCCTCGGTCCCGGCGAGGCCGCCGAGTTCGACACGCGCACCCCGCACGCCTTCTTCAACGCGGGTCCGGAGCCGGCGGAGTTCCTCAGTCTCTTCGGCCCCCAGGGCGAGCGGATCCATGTCCGGGCCCGGCCCACCGCCCCGCCATCGGAAGGACGTCCATGACCACCACCCACGAACGCCCCGAACGAGCCGTGCCGCGGCCCCACGCCGTCGTCGGCGTCGGACTGGTCGTCCTCGCCCAGGACGGCCGCGTACTGCTCGGCCAGGCGCACGACGGGCGCTGGGAGCTGCCCGGCGGCAAGGTCGACCCAGGGGAGGGCTTCGAGCAGGCGGCGGCCCGGGAGCTCGCCGAGGAGACGGATCTGCGGGCGGCCCCCGAGGCGATCCGGATCCTGTCGGTGCAGATCGACGCGAAGGCGGGGCTGACCCGGCTGACTGCGGCAGCGGTCACCACCTCGGCGGAGGGCGTCCCGGCCGTCACCGAGCCACACAAGATCACCCGCTGGCAGTGGTTCGCCCCGGCCGAGATCCCCTCGGCCCTCTACGCCCCGTCGGCGGCCGTACTGCGCGCCTGGCGCCCGGACCTCACCGCGCTGCCGCACGTCCCGTCGTACGACTACCCGGTCTCGGGCGGGCAGCCGAGCGCCTGATCGGCGAGACACCCCCTATGTGGTGGCCGTCAGGACCGTCACCGCCGTCACCGTCACCATCGCGGCATGCATGTCGAGGATCGCCGCCCGCACGCTCTCGGCCGCCCACTGGCCGGCGGCTATCTCCGCCGTCCGCTCGGTCAGCTCGTCGGGCTGCCGGCCGGGGAAGGCGAGCCGGTGCAGCCTGGCCGAGTGGATCAGGGCGATGAGGCCTGCCGTGCGTTCGTCGGGCTCGGCGCCGGCGAGGACGACTTCGCGGAGCCGCTCGCGCAGGGCGCGCTCGACCGTGCCGTCGGCCTCCGGGTAGCGGCGCTGCGGGAACACCCCGAACACCTTGTGCACCTGTGCCACCACCAGCCCGCGCTCACCCAGCCTGGCCAGGACGGCGCCGACCGCCTTGGGCTGGTCCTTCGTCAGCCAGTCCGTCACCCGGCGCTTGGTACGCCCTCGCAGCCAGGTCTCCAGCAGCCCGATCCGGCCGTCGAGCAGCTCTTCCCCCGTGGGCTCGGTGCTGCTGAGCTCCAGGTATTTGCCCGACACCGACACCCGCTCCGCCATGACGAGTTCGAGGAGGATCGCACCCGCCACGGCCCAGCCCGCCGACTGGCGCTGGCGCGCCACCCCGGACTCGTCGTCCAGGGACAGCAGCATGATCTCCTCGGCCAGTGTGATCCTCACGAGCATCCCCCATCGTCATCCGCCGTCGTACGTCGTCGTGCCGCCGTCGTGCGTCGTCGTGCCCTCGTCGCGCTTCGCCTTGCGTCGCCTTGCCGTCGTTGTGCGTCGTCCGTCTGCCGGTCCGGCCGTCCTACCGCTTCGAAGGGGAGGACGGCCCGCTCCCCCACGAGGTTCCGTCGGGGACCCCGTTCTACCGCCGCACCACCACCTTTGGCGCGAAGTTGCCCTCCCCCAGGTCCTCCGCGAGCAGCCGCTTGGCGATCGCGTCCGCCGCGACCCGCAGTTCGGCGCTCCGCGGCCGCCCCCGGTCCTTCTCCAGCTGGTCCCCCAGCCACTGGGCCCACGCCTTCGAGATGACGTCGGCCTCCCGCTGCCCGGCCGCCGTGAGGGTGAAGAAGCTGCCCTCTCGGCTGAGGAAGCCCTCGTCCGCCATCCGCTCGTAGACCGGGACCAGCACCTCCGGCGGCAGGGACCGGCGCCCGGCGATCAGCCCGAGGCTGGCGTAGCCGAGGGTCCGGGTCAGCACTTCCACCTGCATCACCGCCCAGGCCCCCGCGATGTCCAGCCGGGTGTCGGAGGCTTCGACGATCCCCCGCGCCGTGTCCGCGCCCATGTTCCGTACGAGTTTGCCGACGGCCAGCTCCAGCAGCTTGGCCGAGTTCCCCGAGGCCGTGGCCGGTGAGCCGAACCCGTCGCCCATGTCCGTGGAGCCGGCCCGGGCGCTGTCGCGCAGCCGCACCTGCTTGAGGAAGAGCGCCACGACGAAACCGAACACGGCGACCGGAACGGTGTACAGGAACACGGTCTGCAGGGCCTGTGCGTACGCGTCGATCACCGGGGCCGCGACCTCCGGGGCGAGCCGGTGCACCCCTTCCGGCGTGGACGCCGCCTTGGCCAGTTCCTGCGGATCCTGCCCGGCGAGCCGCGCCGCCTCCACGTACGCCGCCTCCAGCGCGGGCCCGAGGTGGTTCGCGTAGATCGTGCCGAAGACCGCCGTGCCGAAGGCGCTGCCGAGCGTACGGAAGAAGGTGACGCCCGAGGTCGCGGTGCCGAGGTCGGCGTAGTCGACGGTGTTCTGCACGGCGATGGTCAGCACCTGCATGGACAGGCCGATGCCCGTGCCGAGCACGAACATGTACAGCGATTCCAGCAGGGTGCCGGTCCCCGGCTCCATCTGCGACAGCAGGTACAGGCCCACGCCCATGACGGCGTTCCCGACGATCGGGAAGATCCGGTACTGGCCGGTCTTGCTGGTCACGTTGCCGCTGAACACGGAGGCGATCAGCAGGCCGATGACCATGGGCAGGGTCCGGACGCCCGAGATCGTGGCGGAGTCCCCGTCGACGTACTGGAGGTAGGTCGGCAGGAAGGTCAGCGCGCCGAGCATCGCGAATCCGACGACGAAGCTCAGTACGGAGCACACGGAGAAGACCGGATTGCGGAAGAGCCGCATCGGCAGCATCGGTTCGACGGCGCGCGTCTCGGCCAGGCAGAACAGCACCAGCGCGACCGCGCCACCCGCGAACAGGCCGATGATGACCGGCGAGGTCCAGGCGTACTCGTTGCCGCCCCAACTGGTGGCCAGGATCAGCGCGCTCGAGCCGATGGCGACCAGCGTGATGCCCAGGTAGTCGATGACCGGCCTGCCCGAGGCCCGGACCGCCGGAATCGTTCTGGCGGCTGCGACGACGACGAGGATCGCGATCGGGACGTTGACGTAGAAGCACCACCTCCAGGTCAGCTGGTCGGTGAAGAACCCGCCGAGCAGCGGTCCGATCACGGTGGCGACCCCGAAGACGGCGCCGATCATGCCCTGGTACTTGCCGCGTTCGCGCAGCGGCACCACGTCGGCGATCAGCGCCATGGCGGTGACCATCAGGCCGCCGGCTCCGACGCCCTGGACGCCGCGCCACACGATCAGGAAGGTCATGTTGCTGGACAGGCCGCACAGGAAGGAACCGCTGATGAAGACGACGGCGGAGATCTGGAAGATCAGTTTCCGGCCGAAGAGGTCACCGAACTTTCCGACCAGGACCGTCGCCACCGTCTCGGCGAGCAGGTACGAGGTCACCACCCACGACATGTGGTCGCCGCCGCCCAGGTCCCCCACGATCGTGGGCAGCGCGGTCCCGACGATCGTCTGGTCGAGTGCGGCGAGCAGCACACCGAGCATGATCGTGCCGAAGATGACGTTGCGCCGCCGCCGGTCGATCACGGGGGGCGCGGCGCCTTCGGCGGGGGCAGTGGTCACCCTCGCACTGTCACAGCGCGCCCGCCGGGGCGCATGCGGCGCTGAGCCGTACGGGGTACGCACGCCACGGTGGCCCGACGGGGCACTCGCCGGAATCAGCCCAGGGGTCAGCGCCAGGGGTCAGTGAGGAATCAGCGTAGGTAGGCGAGGCCCGGGTGCTCCGCCGCGTATCCGTCGAGCAGCCGCCGGGCCACCCCCACCGAGTCGACCAGCGGATGGAGCGCGAAGGCCTTGACCGCGTGCGCCCGCGAACCGCTCGCCGCCGCCGCCAGGATCTCCCGTTCGACCGCCTTGACCGCCGTCACCAGCCCCACCGCGTGCAGGGGCAGCTGCTCGACGCCCACCGGGTGGGCGCCGTTCGCGTCGACCAGGCAGGGCACCTCGATGACGGCCTCGGCGTCCAGGACGGACAGCGTGGAGCGGTTCCGGACGTTCAGGATCAGGGTGGCCCGCTCGTCGCGGGCGATGGCCCGCATCAGCGCGAGCGCGACCTTCTCGTAGCCCCCGGATTCGAGGTCGCTCTCCTCGCGCTCCGGTGCACCCGCCGCCTCACGGTTCTCGGCCATGTACGTGGCCTCGCGCTCGGCCCGGGTACGGTCCCAGGCGGCCAGCGCCGCCCCGGCCGGCGCCCCGGCCCGGCCGGCCTCGGCGTAGAAGCCGCGCTGCTGGTCGCGCAGGAAGGCCCCGCGGGTCTGCTTGGCCTCCTGGTACGCCCGTACGGTGTCACGGTTGAAGTAGTAGTAGTGCAGGTACTCGTTGGGGACCGCGCCGAGCGAGCGCAGCCATTCGGCCCCGAAGAGCCGGCCCTCCTCGAAGGACTCCAGGGCCTCGGTGTCGGCCAGCAGCCGGGGCAGCTCGTCACAGCCGCCGATGCGCAGCCCGCGCACCCAGCCCAGGTGGTTGAGGCCGACGTAGTCGATCCAGGCGTCCTGCGGCCGGGCGCCCAGCAACCGGGCGATGCGCCGGCCGAGGCCCACGGGGGAATCGCAGATGCCGATCACCCGCTCGCCGAGCTCCTCGGCCATGGCCTCGGTGACGAGCCCGGCCGGGTTGGTGAAGTTGATGACCCACGCCTCGGGGGCGGTACGGGCGATCCTGCGGGCGATCTCGCGCGCCACGGGCACGGTCCGCAGGCCGTACGCGATCCCGCCCGCGCCCACCGTCTCCTGCCCGAGGACTCCCTCGGCCAGGGCGATCCGCTCGTCCGCGGCGCGCCCTTCCAGGCCGCCGACGCGGATGGCGGAGAAGATGAAATCGGCCCCGCGCAGGGCCTCGTCGAGGTCCCCGGTGACCGTGACGGCCGGGGCGTCCACGCCCGGATCGGCCGCCGAGGCCGCCGAGACCGCCGACGCCTCCGCGGCCTGGTCGCGGAGTACACGGGCCATGGCGGTGAGTCGCGCCGGGTCCTCGTCGTAGAGCGTCACATGGGACACCCTGCCCTCGGCGCGGTCGCCGAGCAGTGCTCCGTAGACGAGCGGTACCCGGAAGCCGCCCCCGCCGAGGATCGTCAGCCGCACGCCCCTACCGCCTTTCGCCAGTGCAGATCCGGTGGCCGACGCCTCCGCCGCGACGGCCGGCGCCACGATCGGTGACACGACCGGTGACACGATCGTCGGCACGCGGGCCACGGCACACGTCCGCCGGCACCAGTCTGCCCCGGTCGGTCACTCCACCGGCGACGGCACGGCGCGCAGCCGGGCCCCGGTCTGCTGCGTGAAGCCGGCGCCGCTGCGGACGGGGCCCCGCGGCGCGCCCGTGGGCGTCGAGAGGATCAGGGTGATCCGAGTCAGACCCATCTCCCCCAGCATCCGGCTGTTCTCGGCCACCATCCGGCACCGCACCAGCCCCCACCGCGGGTCGGGGTGGCGCACGGTGCGCACCGCCCCGTCGAGCTCGGCGGCCTCGGTCCCGTGCGTGCTCAGCCAGTGCGGCACCCCGTACCGGTAGGCCGCCTCCATGAACGGGTCACGGGCGACCTCCTGGCGGATGCTGCGCAGCCCCTCGTCGTCGGGAGCCTCGGCCAGCGCGGTCGCGAACTGGGCCAGCAGCGGTACGCACCAGGCCGGTTCGTGGTCCTCCAGTACGGCGGCCGCGTCCGGGTGGAACAGCACGAAACGCAGGAAGTTGTCGTCGGGCAGGGCCGTCGGGTGCGGTCTCACGGACCGGAAGAGCTGGTCGAAGGCCGAGTTGGTCAGAGCCACGTCCCAGCGGTGGTCCACCAGGAAGCTCGGGTACGGCACGGACTCCATGAGGGCCGCGTAGTCGCACAGGTAGTCGCGCTGGGCCGGGTCCTCGGGCAGCCGGTTCTCTTCTGCGGCGCGCCACGTGGGCGGCGGGTCACGGTCGACCATGACACGGAACAGCCAGAAGCACTGTCGCTCGCTCATCTCCAAGGCCTCGGCCAGGGCGAGGAGTTTGCGGTCCGTCCACTCCTTGACGAGGCCTCTTTCCCAGTTCCCGTACGCGCGCACGCTGATGCGCAGCCGGGCGGCGAGGTCTTCCTGGCTCAGGCCCAGCTCCTCGCGGCGCTGGCGCAAAATCTCCTTGCGTCGCTCCGACCGCACGGCGCCGCGGGCGGGTTCCTCGCCCGCCAGGCGCTCTTCAACGGCACGGGCGAGTCCATCGGACGGGCCCACCGCTGCGAGATGTGGCACTGAGAGCTCCCCCTCCTCCGGTCTGGATCTTCATTTCCGTGTGGCGATCCTGCTACCGACTTCATTCGAGTGTCAACTATTGTGGCAATTCCAGCCTCTTGACAGCTCATTCCCGCCACAGCTGTGGCACGTTCTAGCCCTTCTGGGCGAGAGCGGCTAGATTCCAGAAGCCGACCATGTGCCCATACCGACTTCGCGCGATCTAGGAGAACCACTGGTGACAGACGGCTTCCCGGCTCCCGTCGCGGTGGCCGACGCACCCCTGGCCGCGACCATCACGCGTGTCGCCGAACTCGCGGGCAAAATGGGCCGCGAGCTGAACCAGGTCTTCGACCTGCGGCGGCTCTCCGAGGCCTCCGGCGTACCCACGGACGTGGTCAGGACCCTGCTCGACGGCAGGCCGGCCGGCGAACCCGATCTGCAGCCCGCTTCCTCCAGCGCCTCGACCTGCTCCGGCGGACCCGCGTCAAACCGAACGGCCGCCGCTACACGCAGCAGGAGATCGCGGACGGCGCCGGCATGTCGCGGCAGCAGGCCGGAGCACTGATCAACGGCGACCGGCGCCCCACCATGGAACACTGCGACGCGATCCAGCGGTTCTTCGGAGTGCACGCCGGGTTCCTCACCGCGCACGACTCCGACGCCCTCACCGACGCGCTCCAGCGGACCGAGCAACAGCTGCTCCAGGACTTCGCGGGGCGGGCCCGGGAAACCGTACCGGCGTCGGCCGCATCGGCGGGCGATCCCCTGGCAAGACTCCTCCAGAACCACGGTGTACGGGGCATCGCCTGGCGGGCCGCCCAACTGCCCAGCGACAAGCATCGGGACAAGGTGACCGAATGGCTGGACATGCTCCTCGAAAGCGTCAAACCGAACGAATCCTGACCCAGTCGAAAGTCTGGGTCTGATCCTTGAGTCCTGATCCGGATCCGCGCCGACGGGGAGAACGGTGAGCATAGGCAGAGAGCAGCGGCGGTTGTGCGGGGAGCTGGTGGCCGGCATCCGGCTGACCGCCCCCGTGGAACCCGTGGACCTCTACGCTGCCCTCTGCGAGGGCATGAGCAGACACCGTGGCCGCCGGGTGGACTTCCGGATGGCTTCGTTCCCGCCCCGGACGGCCAGCGGCCTGTGGCTCGACATGGCGGACCGTGATCTCGTGGTCATCGAGGAACGCACCGCCCCGGACCACCAACTGGTGATCCTGGGCCACGAGCTGTGGCACATGAAGGCCGGCCACTGCAGTCACCACGTCGACGGCGCCGCCGTCGCCGCGCGGCTGCTGACCGACGAGGCCGACATCGGCGAGACCGTGCGCCGCGTGGCCGCGCGCACCCGCGCCGACGTCCAGGAGGAGACCGAGGCCGAGACCTTCGGCTTACTGCTGGGTAGTCGGTGTCGGAACTGGCTGGCCGGATCGGCGAGCCACCGCGCTCCGGTCCAGCGCGATCAATTGGCGGGCCGGATCGAGGCTTCGCTGGGCTACCGGGGGCACAGGAACGAGCGTTGAACGGCAAGGACTACTACATACCGGCGGCCGCGATGGCGATCGCACTGGCCTTCAAGCTGCCGGCCCTGAGGCACAACTGGCGCGACCCGCTCCTGCGATCGGTCGTCGCCCTGCTGACCCTCGCGGGAGCGGTGTTCACCTTCGCAGCCCCGCCCACCATCGCGGCGGTCAACCGCTGGACCGGGGTCGTCAACTTCTCGGCCCCCCTGGTCTACTGTCTGATCACCGCTTTCAGCGCCTCCTGCCTGATCCTGATGGTCAACTGGCGGGGCGGACCGCCCGAGCAGACCCAACGCGTCTCGCGCCGCTGGATCCTGGGCTACAGCGTGGTCGTCGTCGCGCTGATCGCGCTCTTCGCCCTCGGTGAGACCCCGGTCGAGCGGCTGCGCGACTTCGACACCTACTACGCGAACACGTCCTACATCGGGCACATGATCGCCCTCTACCTGCTGGCCCACCTCGTGGCCGCGGTGGTGATGGTGGTCCTGTGCTGGCGATGGTCGCTCCAGGTCCGCGGCTGGCTGCGGGTCGGGCTGGTGATCATCGTCATCGGCTACATCTTCAACCTCGCCTACGACGCCACCAAGATGACCGCGGTCGGCGCCCGCTGGTCCGGTCACGACCTGGACGGCCTCAGCACCTTCGCCGCTCCGCCGCTGGCCTCCCTCGGGGCACTGATCAGCGCGATGGGCTTCGTGGTCCCGCTCGTCTGCCAGCGGCTGTCGGACCACTGGCAGATCTGGGCGACGTACCGCCGGCTCGGCCCGCTCTGGCACGAGGTCCAGATCTCCGCGCCCAGCGGCACGCCCTCCGTGCAGATGGCCTGGTGGTCCGCGGCGGAACTACGGGTGATCCAGCGCGAGTCGGACATCCACGACGGCTTCCTGCACCTCGGGCCGTACTTCGACAAGGGCCTGCGCGACGGCGCCTACGAGAGCGCCGTCGCCGGGGGCGCCGACGAGGAGACGGCCCGCGCCGTCGCCGAGGCCGCCATGGTCGCGGCCGCCGTACGGGCCCGCTCCGCCGACCCCGACGGACGGATCATCGGGGAGGACGAGGAGAGCGTCCCCGACACCGCCGACGGTCCGCGCGACCTGCTGCGGATCTCCCACGCGCTGCGGCACTCGCCGGTGGTGCAGGCGGTCCGGCGCGAGGTGACCGCGTAACGGCGACGAGGCCCCGGCTCCGGTACCTCAGCGGGCGGCGACGTCCGCCGTCGCCGAGACCGGGAACAGGTCCTGGAACGGTGCGGCCGAGTCGATCCCCTCCCGCCCGTACGGCGCGTCGAAGCTCCACACCATGAAGAGCAGGAACACGATCAGCGCGCTGAACAGTCCGGCGAGCAGCAACTCCCGTCCGGAGCGGCGGATCTGCAGGGTGAAGATCAGCCCGACCGTGACCAGCCCGCCGACCAGCAGCCCGAACCACACCACGCCCGGCAGTGTGGATTCGGAGCTCTGCGTCCGCGAGTGCCGCGCGTCGTCGGCGGCCGCGATGTGGTCCAGCAGCGGCTGGTAGGCCTGCGCCTGGAGCTCGTTGGCCGGCGTCTGGTGCGTGACGTCGGTGCGCAGCTTGCCGAGCAGCGCGGCGCCCTCGGCCGAGGCGCTGTCGCCGGAGGTCAGCAGCGGCCAGTCCACGGCGACGGTGTGGGAGACGTACGCGTCCACCTCGCCCCGGATCCGGTCGCGGACGGCCGCCGGGTAGACGTCGGCGCGCTGGGTGACCTCGTACAGGGCCTGGGCCTCACGGCGCACGCTGTCCTCGGCGGCGCCGCGCGCCTCCCAGACGCCCGCGATGGCCAGGCCCAGCACGATCGCGTAGACCACGCCCACCATCATCGTCATGTACTCGATGACGTCGGGGGTCTCGCTGGTGTCCTCGTCGTCGGCGGCCCGGCGGTGCCGGATCGCGGTGATGGCGAGGACGAGGGCGCAGACGAGCGCCATGGCGATGGCCAGGACCAGCCATTCGGACACGTGGATTCTCCCGGTGTGGATCGGTGGATCTGCGGATCGGTGGATCGGTGGACGGGGTGCGCAGGGGCGGCGGCGGTCAGCTGCGGCTCTTGGACCGGGGGCGCAGGGCGGCGGCGGCGAGTACGGCCGGGGTGGTGACGACGACCATGAGCGTCACGGTCGACATCCCGCCCGGGCCGCGCCGCTCCAGGGCCACCGAGCGGTACGGACGCACATGGAAGGCGCTCACCCGTGCGAGGGCCGCCTTGGCCGCGGGCGGGGCGGGTGCTTCGGCCGACGCCGCCTCAGCCCGTCCCCCGGGACCCGGCGCGGGTTCCGGCGGCTCCGGCTCCCCGGCCCCGGCCTCCGCCCCCGCGGAAGGCACCGCCACCGCACCCGGCGGACGCTCCGGCGCGGGCTCCGCCGGCCGCACCGGCCGTCCCGCGGGACGGGCGGACGGCGCGGGCCGCCCCGGGTGACGCACCGTCGGCCGGTCGGCGCCGGGCACGGTCACCCGCACCGAGGGCTGCCCGGACGGCGGCCGGAAGACCGGCCGCTCCGGCTGCCCCGCGGGCACGCACAGGTCGACGCGGGCTCCGTAGCCGTCGCCGTCGCCCGCGACCGCCACATGGCCGTGCAGCGGGCAGAGCGCCGCCACCAGGCCCGCCCCGGCGAAGTACTGCCAAGCGGTCACCGCACGCCTCCCGAAATCGCAGCAGAAGTAGGGGCTACCGCTGAAGAAACGATCAAGGGGCGGCTTCGACACGCCGCGAACGGGTGCTGATCCGCGATGCGGCATGATGTCGCCATGGGGACCGAGGGGGCGAACGCCCGTGTGATCGCAGGGCGCTACCGGCTGGACGCCAAGCTCGGACGCGGTGGCATGGGCATCGTGTGGCGCGCCACCGACCAGTTGCTCGGCCGCCGCGTCGCCCTCAAGGAGGTCGCGCTCGACCCCGCGCTGTCCGAGGACGAGGCCCGGCACCAGCGTGAGCGCACGCTCCGCGAGGCACGGGCGGCCGCGCAGCTCAAGCACCCCCACATCATCGTGGTGCACGACATCGTCGAGGACGGCGGACTCCCTTACATCGTCATGGAACTGGTCGAGGGCGGATCCCTCGCCGACCGGATCTCCCGGACCGGCCCGGTGGACGTCGCCGAGGCGGCCAGGATCGGGATCGCGCTGGTCGGCGCCCTGCGCACGGCGCACGCGGCCGGAGTGCTGCACCGGGACATCAAGCCGGCGAACGTGCTGCTGGAGGCTCCGGGCGGGCGTCCCGTGCTCACCGACTTCGGCATCGCGCAGGTGTCGGGCGCCACGACGCTGACCACCACCGGATCCTTCGTCGGATCCCCCGAGTACACCGCGCCCGAGCGGATGTCGGGGCAGACGCCGGCCGGGCCCGAGGCCGATCTGTGGTCGCTGGGCGCCCTGCTGTGCGCGGCCCTCAGCGGCGCCTCGCCCTTCCGGCGGGACTCGCTCGGGGGGATCCTGCACGCGGTGGTCTTCGACGAGATCCGGCCGCCCGACGCGTGCGGCCCGCTGCTGCCCGTGGTGCGGGGGCTGCTGGAGCGCGATCCGGCGGAGCGGCTCGGAGCGGAACGGGCCGGGCAGATGCTGCGGGCCTGCGCGGAGGCTGCGGCGCACTACACCCCGACGCAGTCCGGCCCGACTGCCTCGGGCCCGAGGCAGTCGGGCCCGACCCCGCAGGACCCGGCCCGGCAGACCCCGGCTCCGCAGGACCCCGCCCCGCCCGCGTCCGGCCCCGTCCCGCACGACCCGACGCCGCACGACCCGACGCGGACCGGCGCGGCCCCGGCGGCCCCGGCGTCCGCGCCGACGCCCGTATCGGCCCCCGTGCCCGCACCCGGCCCCGTACGCGCACCCGGGAAGCGGCGGCCCGGGGCGGCGCTGATCGCCGGTCTGCTGGTGGCGGCGATCGCCGGGGCCGGCGTGTCCGCCGCGCTGCTCATGAACAACGGCGACCACGGCGGGCGGACGTCGACGAGCGGGGCGGCCGGACGGCCGGACGCGCCCGCCTCCGCCACCTCCGCCGCCACCGGCGAGCGGGTCGACGCGGTCTCCCCCTCCTCCGACGGCAAGCCCGCGCCCGCCGGCTACCGCGTCGTCACCGATCCGGAGGGCTTCTCGCTCGCCGTGCCGCTCGGCTTCACCCGCAAGGTGGAAGGTCCGCGGATCTTCTACATGTCACCCGGTGAGACCTTCCGCATCGGCATCAAGGTGGCGGAGCCCGAGTCGGGCGGCCCGCTCGCCGTCCATCAGCGCGCCCACGCCAAGGGGCCGGGCACCAACCCCGGTTACCGTGACGCCGAGGTCGTGACCACGTCCCGGAACGGCCTGCAGGCCGCCCTCTGGCTGTTCACCTGGGACGGCTTCTCGGCGGCCGAGGGCCCCCGGCACACCCGTGACCTGTGCTGGGAGGAGGACGGCCGCCTGTACGACGTGTGGGTCTCCTCGCCCGTCCGCCAGGGTGACGAGGCCCGGGGCTACTTCGACACCGCGGTGCGGACCTTCGTACGCACCGGAGGCTGACCCCCTCCGCCGCGCCCCGGTTCACCCGGCAGGCGCAGCCCACCACAGCACCCGCCGCCGCCCCGCTCCATGATCGGGGGAGCGGACCGGCGGACCCCTTCAGGGATGGTGGCGGATGGAACCGGACAGCCGAGGCACCCGTTGAGCACCGCGCCCCCGGCCCCTGCCGGTCCGGCTCCGGCCCCGGCCCCGCCCCCGGAGGAGCCCGCGGGCAAGGGGTTCGGCTTCCCGAGCGCCCTGACCGTGCTGGCCGTGGTCACGGTGGCGGTCTGGCTGCTGGCCTTCCTCGTCCCCGCGGGCCGGTACGACCGCAACGACAGCGGTGCCCCCGTCTCCGGCACCTACCACGAGGTGCCGGACACCCGGAGCTTCACCGACCGGCTGAACGACCTCTTCCTCGCCCCCGTGAACGGCCTCTACGGCATCCGGGACGAGAAGACGGGCGAGGTCGGACCCGCCTTCAGCGGCGAGCTGTACGGCAGCGCGGGCGTCTTCCTCTTCGTCCTCGCCATCGGCGCGTTCATCACCGTCGTCTTCGCCACCGGCGCCCTCGACCGCGGCATCGCCCGCCTCGCCCACCGGCTGCGCGATCGCGGCACCCTGCTGATCGCCGCCGTGATGCTGGTCTTCTCCGTCCTCGGCACCGTGGAGGGTTTCGCGGAGGAGACCCTCGGCTTCTACGGTCTGCTGGTGCCCATGATGCTGGCCCTCGGCTACGACCGGATGGTCGCCGTCGGCTCGGCCATCCTGGGCGCGGGGATCGGTGTCCTGTGCTCCACCGTGAACCCCTTCGCGACCGGCGTGGCCTCGGCGGCCGCGGACATCTCGCTGGGCGACGGCATCGCGCTGCGCTTCGTGATGTGGGTGGTCCTGACGGCCGTGACCATCCTCTACGTCGTCCGGTACGCGAAGCGCGTCGAGAAGGACCCGGCCCGGTCCGTGTGCGGCTTCCTCCCGGGCGACCGGGAGCAGAAGGCCACGGGGGCCGAGGAGACGGCTCCCGAACTCACCCGGCTGCACAAGCTGGTGCTGGTCCTGGTGACGCTGGTGTTCGGCTTCATGATCTTCTCGGTGGTCCCCTGGGCCGGTGCGCTCACCGGGGAGGCGGAGGCGACCCCGTACGCCTGGGAGCTGGGCTGGTCCTTCCCGGAGCTCTCGGCGCTGTTCCTGTGCGCCGCGGTGCTGGTGGGGCTGGTGGCACGGATGGGCGAAGCGAAGATCAGCGCCACGATCATCCAGGGTGCCGCCGACTTCATCTCCCCGGCCCTCGTCATCATGCTGGCGCGCGGGGTCACCGTCATCATGAACAACTCGAGGATCACCGACACCGTCCTGCACTCCATCGAGGACGTGGTGACGGGCACCTCCTCCGCGCTCTTCGCGGTGATCGTCTTCCTGGTCAACCTCCCGCTGGCCTTCCTGATCCCCTCCACCTCCGGCCACGCCACCCTCGTCATGCCCATCCTGGCCCCGCTGGCCGACTTCGCGGGCGTCTCCCGCGCGCTGGCGGTGACGGCCTGGCAGTCGGCCAGCGGCTGGATGAACCTCTGGGTCCCCACCTCGGCCGTGACCATCGGCGGTGTCGCCCTGGCCAAGGTCGGCTACGACAAGTACCTGCGCTTCGTCTGGCCCCTGCTGGCCATCCTCCTCGTGCTGATCTGCGGCTTCCTGGCGCTGGGCGCGGCGATGTGACGGACCGCCACCGCACCCCCTGACCGGCGGAACGCGTGCGGACACCCCTTAGTCTGGGGAGACATGTCCCGATCCGCGCCCCTCCCCGAACCGGCCGACTCCGAACCGGCCGGCCCCGCGCCCGTCACCGTCCTCGCCGCGATACGCCGGCCGCTGCGGTTCCTGGGCTCGTGGTGGCCCTGGCGGTGCTGGGCGTACCTGGGCAGCGGGTTCCTCATCGGCTATCCCGTACTGGTCGTCCTCGCCCTGCTCGTCGGGCTCGGGGTGGTGCTGGCGCTCGTCGGGATCGGACTGCTGCTCCTGCTGGGCGCCGTCGTCGCCGGGGTACCGCTGGGGGCGCTGGAGCGGTGGCGGCTGCGGTGCGTGGAGCCCGAGCCCGTACCGGACCCGCACACCTCGCTGGCCGGAGCGGGGCCCGCGGCCTGGCTGCGAACGCGGCTGCGGGAACGGGCCACCTGGCGGGAGTTCGCGTACGCCGCCCTGCTCGGGCCGGCCTTCGGGGCGGCCGGGTTCGCCGTGATGACGCTGCTGGCCTTCTCCCTGATCCTCGTAGCGACCCCGGGGATCGTCTGGGCCATCGCCCCGGACCACGTGATGCTGATCCCCGGCCGGCCGGTCTCCGGGCCGCTGGAGGCCCTGGGCGGCACGGCCGTCGGACTGGCCGGGACGGTGCTGGCGGCGTACGCGGGCGCCCTGCTCGCCGGGGCCCAGGTGAAGACGGCCCGCCTGTTGCTCGGACCGCGGACGGAGACCGACCGGATCCTGGAGCTCACCCGCTCCCGGGTCCGCCTGGTCGATGCCTTCGAAGCCGAACGGCGGCGCATCGAACGGGACCTGCACGACGGCGCGCAGCAGCAGCTGGTCGCCCTCAGCATGACCCTGGGCCTCGCCGAGCTGGAACTGCGCGGGATCCCGCAGGCGACCGGAGCCGCCGACCTGGTGGCGCGCGGCCGCGGCGAGGCCAGGGTCGCGCTGGAGCAACTGCGTGACCTGGTGCGGGGTATCCACCCGCAGGTCCTCACCGACCACGGGCTCGCGGCGGCCGTGGCCGAGGTGGCCCTGCGCCATCCCGTACCGGTGACGGTGGACCTCGACGTGCCGCGGCTGGCCGAACCGGTCGAGGTCACCGCGTACTTCACGGTCACCGAAGCCCTCGCCAACGCGGCCAAGCACAGCGGTGCCTCGCGTGTCGCCGTCGTCGGTAAGGTCGAGGGTGACCGGCTCACTCTCACCGTCACCGACGACGGCCGCGGCGGCGCCGACCCGGGCGCGGGAGCGGGCCTGGCAGGACTCGCGGACAGGGTGGCGATGTTGAAGGGCAGGCTGGTGGTCTCCAGTCCGGTGGGCGGACCGACCCGGCTCCGGGTGGAGGTCCCGTGCTCCGGCTGATCCTCGCCGAGGACTCGGTACTGCTGCGCGCGGGGCTGACGGAACTCCTCACCCGCGGCGGTCACCAGGTCCTCGCCGCCGTCGGGAGCGCGGAGGAGCTGGTGCGGGCGGTGGAGGCGCAGCGGCCGGACGCCGTCGTGACCGACGTGCGGATGCCGCCGGGCTTCCGCGACGAGGGCCTGCGGGCCGCGCTCGAACTCCGCGCCCAGGACCCCTCGTTGCCCGTGCTCGTGCTCTCGCAGTACGTGGCCACGGCCTACGCGACGCAGCTGCTCACGGGCGCCTCGGCGGGCGGGCTGGGCTATCTCCTGAAGGACCGGGTCGGCGAGGTGGCCGAGTTCCTCGACGCCCTCCGGCAGGTCGCCGAGGGGCGTACGGTCATCGACCCGGAGGTGGTACGGGTCCTGCTCAGCCGGCAGTCCGAGGACCGGCCGCTGGCCCGGCTGACCCCGCGCGAGCGGGAGGTGCTGACCCTGATGGCCTCGGGCCTCAACAACCAGGCCCTGGCGGCACGGCTGTTCATCACCGAGGCCGCCGTCGTCAAGCACGCGTCCAGCATCTTCATGAAGCTCGACCTGGACGCCACCGAGGGCAACCGCCGGGTGCTGGCGGTCCTGGCCCATCTTTCGGGCCAGGAGGCCGAGGCGTAGGCCGGCACACGGTCACGGTCACGGGTTCACGGACTCACGCCTCAGGAGCAGGAGCGCACCGCGTCGTCCCAGGCGCCGGGGCTGCGGTAGTGGTTCGTGTGTCCCGCGGCGAGCACCTGGCGCAGCTCGGCGCGGTGCCGGGTGTCCGCCGGAAGGTCCAACCGGTCGAGGAGGGCCAGTGCGGCGGCCGGTTCCAGATCGCCGTACACATCGTGGAAACCCGCCCGGAGACCGCGGAAGAGGGCCGGGTGCAAGGCGGGCAGCCGTAGGGCGGTGCGGTACGTCGGCTCCTTCACGGACCAGGGCACCGGGCCCGAGCACTCCAGGACGCGACGGGCTCGCCGGAGCAGGGCTTGCGAAGGTTCGGCCACCACGTGCTCGATGTCGTTGCCGAGTACCTCGGCGAAGGCCGTCGCGGAGGTGGTGCGGTCCTCGAACCAGTCCACCCACAGTGAGTAGGTCACGGCCTCGACCTCCTTGTCCGCCTCCAGGCGTCGGCGGTAGCCGTCCCACAGGACGTCGGCGGGGAGGGGGCCCTCGGAGCTGTCGTCCGCGAACCGGATCTCGCAGGTGACCCAGTACTCGCCGAGGAGGTCCAGCAACCCGAAGGCCAGCCGCAGCTGGTCGGCGGTGTCCAGGTCCTCGGCGAACACGTCACCGGCCCAGGTGTGCGCCACGTCGTTGGCCGTGAGCAGCACGTCCGGCTTCTCGTGGCTCACCCACCCGTCGCGCACCTGGCCGACGCCCTGTTCAGCCAGCCAACGCCGCGCCGCCTCCACCGCTCCACCGTCCATCCGGAAAGTATGACAAGCGGCGCGACATCAGAACGGGACGGCCTGGTTCGAGTCCCCCCGCCCGGCCCCGGACCGGATCAGGAGGGCGGCCGGGAGGGCGAGGAGCAGGAGGGCGCCGACCCCGCACCAGAGGGTGGTGGTGTAGGAGCCCATCAGCCGGGCGAACACGTCCGTGTCTTCCGAGACCTGCTCCATGCGGCTCACCAGGACGGTGCCGAGCACCGCCCCGCCGACCGACTGCCCCAGGTGGTGGGCCGCGCCGAGGGCCGCCGAGGCCGCGCCGGCGTGTTGCGGAGCCACCCCGGTGGTCGCGGTGGCGTAGAGCGGGACGAGGGCCAGGCCCAGGCCGACGCCGGTGAGGAGCATGCCGGGCAGCACCCCGGTCGCGTAGGTGGCCGCACCCCCCAGACTCGCCAGCAGGGCCAGCCCGAGAGCCGTGATCACCAGGCCCGGCAGGACGAGGGCACGCGGCGCGAGGCGGGGCAGCAGTCGGGCGGAGACCTGGGTCGCGGCCACGAGGGCCGCGGCGGCCAGCGGCAGGTGGGACGCCCCGGAGGCGGCCGGACCCTCGCCGCGGACCTGCTGGGCGAAGAAGCCCAGGACGGGGAAGAGGGCGACGACGGCGGCGCCGGTGACGAGGAGGGCCAGGAGGGAGGCGAGGCGGCTCCGGTCGGCCAGGACGTACGCCGGGAGCAGCGGGCGGGACGTTCTCGTCTGCCGCCACAGGAAGGCGGCGAGCAGCACGACGCCGCCCACGAGCGGCAGCAGGTTCCACGTGGCGGCCCAGCCTCCCGTCTGGACCTCGGCGAGGCCGTAGGACAGGGCGGCGGATCCCGCTGTGCCGAGGAGCACGCCGGGTCCGTCGAAGCGGGCGCCGGTGCGGCCGGGACGGTCGGGCAGCAGGGTGAGCGCGCCGATCAGGGCGAGTACGGCGAGCGGTACGACGGACCACAGGGCCCAGCGCCACGCCAGGGTCTCGGCGAGCCATCCGCCCGTGAACACGCCCAGCGCGCTGCCGCCCGCGGCGACGGCCGCGTAGATCCCGAAGGCCCGGCCGCGTTCGCGGGGGTCGGTGAACGCGGTGGACACCAGGGACAGTGCGGCCGGGACGAGCAGGGCGGCGAAGGCGCCCTCCAGGGCGCGCGCGGCGATCAGCAGCCCGGAGGCGTCGGCCGCGCCGCCGAACACGGCGGCCGCCGCGAACCCGATCAGACCGGTCACCAGCATGCGCCGGGCCCCGAGCAGGTCGGCGAGGTGCCCGCCGAGCAGCAGCAGTCCGCCGAGGGCGACCGGGTAGGCGCTGAAGACCGGGCCCATGCCGCCGGCGCCGACGGCGAGGTCGGCATGGATCTGCGGCCCCAGCAGGCTGAAGTGCGCCGCTTCGGCCAGCACCAGCAGTTGCGTCAGGGCAAGGACGGCGAGGCCCCACCACCGCCTGGGGTGCGGGGGTGCGGGAACGGACGGGTCGCCGGGGACCGGACCCGGGGGCGGGCCGAAGCCGTGCCCGGGGCCGAAGGGACCGGGGGTCGCGGGGGCGTACGCGGGTGGCGGAGGCGGAGTCCGGTACGGGGAGGCGTCCTGCCGGGACTGCGCCGGTACGAGGCGGGGATCCTGCTGCACGGCGGGTACTCCCCCGGCGGGTGCCCCGCCCCCGGCCGCCGCCCCGCCACCGGCGCCGTCGCCGGCCCCGCCCGCGGCCCCGCCGCCCGCTCCTACGGGCGACGCCGGGGCGTAGTCCAGCAACCGCGCCGCATGGCGGCCGAGTTCGGCCAGTACCGCGCCCGGCAGCCATTCCCCGGCGGCGTCCGCCGCCGTACGCGCTGCCACTTCCTCCGGGGTGGGCCGCTGGGCCGGGTCCTTGTGCAGGCACGCGCCGACGAGGTCGACCAGCGACTCCGGTACCCCGGTCAGGTCCGCCTCCTCCTCGGCGATCCGGAAGAGGTGGGCGTTCAGACCGGTGTCCCGGGCGCCGAAGAGCATGCGTCCCGTGGCCGCGTACACCAGGACCGCGCCGAGGCAGAAGACGTCGCTGGCGGGGCTCAGTTCGAGACCGCGGACCTGCTCCGGGGACATGAACCCCGGCGAACCGATCAGCATGCCGGTGCGGGTGTGCAGGCTGTCCCCGGTCAGGCTGTCCATCGCCCGAGCGATGCCGAAGTCGATGACGCGAGGCCCGTCGACGGTGACGAGCACGTTGGACGGCTTCAGGTCTCGGTGGATCAGGCCCGCCTCGTGCACGGCACGCAGGGCGAGGGCGAGCCGGTTGGCGAGGGTCCGTACCGAGTCCTCGGGCAGCGGACCGAACTGCCGGACGACCACGGTCTGCAGGTCGGGCCCCGGGATGTACTGGGTCGCCACCCAGGGCACGTCGGCCTCGGTGTCGGCGTCGAGCACCGCCGCCGTCCAGCTGCCGCCCACCCGCCGCGCGGCGGCCACCTCGCGGGCGAACCTCCGGCGGAATTCGGGGTTCCCGGCGAACTCCGCCTGGACCACCTTCACGGCTACGGTACGACCGCCCTCGGAACGGCCCAGGTAGACCAGGCCCATGCCGCCCGCGCCCAGCCGGGCGATCAGGCGGTACGGTCCGATACGGTTCGGGTCTTCGGCGAGCAGCTGATCCACGACCGGAACGATAGGGCAACTATCCGAAAGGCGGGGGCCGTCAGGCGAAATGCCCTCCCGACCGCTCGTTCCGCCGCTCGTTCCGCCGCTCGTTCCGCGCCGTCCCCGGCCCGTCCGACGGCTGGATCCGGAACGAGCCGGTCACCACGCGCGAGACACCGGGCACGGTCACCGAGCGGGCCCAGACCGACAGCAGGACCGGCAGCGCCAGGTAGCCGAAGCGGCCCGCCGGGGCCAGGAGGAAGGCCAGCGTGAGGCCGAGGGCGAGGCGGTCGGCCGCGGCCACCACCGTACGCGGCGGCCGCGCGAGCAGGGAGAGGGCCACCACGAGGCCTCCCGCCAGCAGCAGCCCTACGGTCAGGCACCAGCCCCAGGAGCCCAGTTCGGCCAGCAGACGACCGGGCAGCGGGCTGCTCGCCGGGGTCGGCACCTGCGCCCGTCCCGTGGGGAAGGCGAACACCTGCCGCCAGAGCTCGGCCGGCTGGAGCAGCGCCGCCGGCAGCACCAGCAGCGCCGTGCCGCCGGCCGCCACCAGAGCGCAGCGCACCGCGGGCCGGCCGCCCCGGCAGGCCGCGAGCAGGGCGACGGCCACCGCGACCGCGGGCAGCGCCGTCCACTTCAGGGCGCAGGCCCCGGCGAGGGCCGCCCCGGCCAGGACGGGCCGCCCGGTGGCGGCGGCCGCCAGCGCGAGGCAGCAGAGCCCGGACAGCGGCAGGTCCACCCCGCTCACCACCAGGGGCAGGGCCACCACCGGCGAGGCGACCAGGAGGGGCAGCAGGCCGCCCGGCCCACCGTGCCGCCCACCGCTCGGCCCCCCGCCCAGCAGCCTCCGGGCCGACCACAGGCACCCGAACAGTGCGGCGGCGCACCAGATCCGGGCGTCCCCCAGCAGCCGCACCACCCAGCCGTCACCACCGGCGTCACCTCCGAGCAGCGCCCGCGGTACGCCGAGCAGGGCCATGCCCGGCAGGTAGGGGGTGTACTCCCCGACCACCGCGGGCTCGTCGACGTAGAGCCGGCCGGACTCCAGCAGGAGCCGTCCGGACCGTTCCACGACCGTCACCTCGGACTGCCCCTGGCCGGTCAGGACCAGCCACAGCAGCGGTACGGCCACGGCGCCCACCAGGGCGGCGGCGAGCGCCACGCGACGGCGGCCGAGAGCGGTGGCCACCGCGGCCCCGAGGTATCCGGCGGCGGCGCAGCATCCCCACAACCGGTGCGGCGCCAGGGAGGAGAGCATCGGGAAGGACAGCGCCCACGCGGCGGCGCACAGCCAGCCGGTGGTCCACCGGGCGGTACGGGAAAAGGTCATGGCCCCATTCCAGCCGCGCGGCCCGGCCCGGTCTGCACAGCCAGGTGGACGGTTCGCGGTGGGGTTTCCCCTACCGGGGCAGCCCGGCCGGCGGGCATGCGGAAGGGGCACGACCCCACCGGGTCGTGCCCCTCACTCGCTTGTCACTCGGCCCGCGGGGGCCTCGGGGCTCAGGCCTCCGGGCTGCCGCCGAACCGCTCGCGGTAGGACTCCAGGTCCTCCTCGGTGACCCGCGCGAACAGCACCGGCGGCACGGTGAACGGGGTGCCGGCCGCGACGGCGTCCAGGGACCGGGCCTGCTCCGGGGTGATCCACGTGGCGGTGTCGTCGGCGAGCGCGAACGAGGAGCGCATGGCGCGCGCCGAGGCCGGGATGAACGGCTCGGAGACCACCGAGTAGAGGTGGATGAGGTTCATCGCGGTGCGCAGGGTGAGCGCAGCGCCCTCCAGGTCGGTCTTGACCTCCAGCCAGGGGGCCTTCTCGTCCAGGTACGCGTTTCCGGCCGACCACAGGGCACGCAGGGCGGCCGCGGCCTTGCGGTACTGGAGGGCGTCCATGTGTCCCTCGTACTCGGCCAGCAGCGCGGCGATCTGCTCGCCGAGCTTGGCCTCGGCCTCGCCGGCGGGGGAGCCCGCGGGGACCTCGTCGCCGAACTTCTTGCGGGAGAAGGTCAGTACGCGGTTGACGAAGTTGCCGAGGGTGCCGCCGAGGTCCTTGTTGACCGTGGTGGTGAAGTGCTCCCACGTGAAGGACGAGTCGTCGGACTCCGGCGCGTTGGCGATGAGGAAGTAGCGCCAGAAGTCGGCCGGGAGGATCTCCAGCGCGTGGTCGGTGAAGACGCCGCGCTTCTGCGAGGTGGAGAACTTGCCGCCGTAGTACGTCAGCCAGTTGAAGGCCTTGACGTAGTCGACCTTCTTCCACGGCTCGCGGGTGGCCAGCTCGGTGGCGGGGAACATCACCGTGTGGAACGGGACGTTGTCCTTGGCCATGAACTGGGTGTAGCGGACGTCCTCGGCCTCGTACCACCACGACTTGTAGTCGCGGTTCGCCGGGTCCAGGTCGGCCCACTCCTTGGTCGAACCGATGTACTCGATCGGGGCGTCGAACCAGACGTAGAAGACCTTGCCCTCGGCGGCGAGCTCGGGCCAGGTGTCGGCCGGGACCGGGACACCCCAGTCGAGGTCACGGGTGATGGCGCGGTCGTGCAGGCCCTCGGTCAGCCACTTGCGGGCGATGGAGGAGGCGAGCTGCGGCCACTCCTCCTCGTGCTCGGCGACCCAGGCCTCCACCTCGTGCTGGAGCTTGGACTGCAGGAGGAAGAGGTGCTTGGTCTCGCGGACCTCCAGCTCGGTGGAGCCGGAGATGGCCGAGCGGGGCTCGATCAGGTCCGTGGGGTCCAGGACGCGGGTGCAGTTCTCGCACTGGTCGCCGCGGGCCTTGTCGTAGCCGCAGTGCGGGCAGGTGCCCTCGACGTAGCGGTCCGGCAGGAAGCGGCCGTCGACGGGCGAGTACACCTGCCGGATCGCGCGCTCCTCGATGAAGCCGTTCTCCTGGAGCTTGCGCGCGAAGTGCTGGGTGATCTCGCGGTTCTGAGCGGAGGAGCTGCGGCCGAAGTAGTCGAAGGACAGCTCGAAGCCGTCGTAGACCGCCTTCTGGGCGTCGTGGGCCTGCGCGCAGAACTCGGCGACCGAGATACCGGCCTCCTTGGCGGCGAGTTCGGCGGGGGTGCCGTGCTCGTCGGTGGCGCAGATGTAGAGGACGTCGTGGCCGCGCTGGCGGAGGTACCGGGAGTACACATCCGCCGGAAGCATCGACCCGACCATGTTGCCCAGGTGCTTGATCCCGTTGATGTACGGAAGCGCGCTGGTGATCAGGTGTCGAGCCATCCTCGGATGCTCCATTTCCTCTGTGCGGTGCAACGTGACGTGACGGATTGTGAATGCGGTTCATCGTATCGAACCGCCGAAAGACCACGCGCCGCATTTGTTCGTGGGTGGACGTAACGCAAAAGCGAGGGCAGTGACCTCTCCGTCACGGCCCTCGCGATCAGGCCCATGTTACAGCCGGACCGCGGCGCACCCGACCGGCGTCCACTGCGGCACCGGCAGCGGGCATATGCATACGTGCTGGCTGGAGCCGCGGGTGATCGAGATCGATCACGAGCCGATCATCCACGACGTATTGCTTCCAGGTTTCTTCTCTGCGCCCTCCGAGTGCGCCCGCGCTGCTTTCCTGTTCAGCGCACAGGGGAGGAGGTGGAGCGGTGAACGATGGCGGACCGGAGGAGTCCGGTGGGGCCGTGGGGCTGCCGAGCCGGCGTCGGCAGCCGACTCCCATGAGCCAGTGGGATCCGACGGCGCGCCTTTCGTACTGGGCCTTCCACACCAACCGGCGGCCGGCGTACATGCGCTTCGCGTATCTGCAGCTGGGCTCCGACGCGGCGGCGGAGGCGGCGGTGGACGCCGCCTTCGACTCGATCATGGGCGAGTGGCTGCGGATGCTGCACATGGACCGGCTCGACGCCTACGCCTGGACCGTCCTCAAACACTGCCTGGCCGACCGGCAGCGCAGGCGCCATCCGTGGCAGCAGCGGCCCGAGCCGATGGACATCAGCGCCTTCGAGGCCGCCCTCAAGGAGGCCCACGCCGACCAGTACGAGGTCCTGACCGACACCATCCGCTTCTACTCCGCCGTCTCCCGGCTCGCGGAGCGGCAACGCGACGCCGTACTCCTGCGGTACGGGCTCCAGTGCACCCCCGGCGAGGCCGCCGCCGTGATGGGCGTGGACGAGGCCACGGTCCGCTCCTACCTCGGACAGGCCCACCGGCGGCTCGCCCGCCTGCTCGCCGCGTCCGCCGGGTCACCGGAACCGGCGGAGCCACCGGAAGCACAAGAAGCACAAAAAGCACCGGATTCTCCTGAATCAGCCGAATCATGAGGCGCTACGAACGGCAGGAGCGACAGGACGGCGACCCGATCCCCCGCCCCCTGGCCGAGCTCCTCGCCCGGGCGGGCGTCCGCGACCGCTACCGGCACTACGACCTCGGCGCCGCCGAGGCCCGTCTGCTGCGCGCCACACCGCACCCTCCCGCCTCCGGACACCGCGCCCGGCGGCGGTCGGTGCACGGCTGGAGCGACCCCGCCCGGGACTGCCCGCTCGACGCCGAACGGGCCCGGCGCGATCTCAAGGCCGTCTGCCTCGCCTCCGCGTGCGCGCCCAAGGCCGGGGCGCACCTCGACTCCTTCCTCGCCGACGGACACACCGACCTGGCCGGTGCCGTCGTCTTCGGCTGCCTGCTGCACCTGGCCGGGCTGCGCGAAGGAGCCCGCTTCTGGTGGCAGTTCGCCGCCGGGTCCGGGAGCCCGCGGACCTCCGCGGCCGCGTACTGCCTCTTCCTCGACCACTCACGGCGCGGCGAGCACCACGACGCCCGGCACTGGGCGCGCGAGCTGGGCCGGCGCGGCTTCCGGCCGGGCGGCCGACGCGATCTGCGGGAGGTCCGGCTGTGCACGCAGGCGGCCGTGCTGCGCCACGTCGACCAGCTGGAGGATCCCGACCTGGGCCCGGTGCCCCTGCCGAGGCCCGGGCTGTCCGGGGTGCTGGCGGCGTTCCTGCCGCAGCCCGTCACCGTGTCCGTCTCGGCGCCGCGGCAGGTGGCCACGCTCCGCCCGGCCGCCGGACCGCTGCGCCATCCCGCGCTGACGGCGGCGCACCGCGGGACCGCCACCCGGGCCGGAACGAGCCGGGCCCTGACGGAGGCGCACCGCGCGCTGGCGGTCGTACGCGTCCTGGAACGGCACCCGTTGGGAGTCCGGGCGGCCCAGCTCGCCCGGGAGTCCGGCCTCGCCGAGGGGGAACTGCGGCCCCTGCTGGCCATGCTGTGCGAGGAGGAGTACGCGCTGCGCCCGGCCCTCGGGGTGTACGGGCGCGGCCCCGCCCTGGACCGGCTCGCCGCCCCCGGCGGTCACGGCCTGGCCGGGCAGCTCCAGCGCACGCTGGCCCTGGCCCGGGACAGCGCGGGCGCCGCGGTGTACCTCAGCCGGTACGCCGAGGGCGAGGTCCGGATCACGCAGATGGCGGACGGGCCCGCGACCCCGCCCGTGCGGGAGTGGGTGGACTTCCGGGCCGCCGCGCACGCCAGCGCGGTCGGCAAGTGCCTGCTGACCCAGCTCGACCACGACCGCCGCGCCGACCACGTGGCCCGGCACCGGCCCGCGCGGCTCACCCCGCGGACGATCACCGACAGCCGGGTCCTGTTCAGCGCCCTGGACGCGGTGGCTCCGGGGGCGCCCGTGTTCGACCTGCGCGAGTACGCCCCGGGGGTCGTCTGCTCGGCGGTCCCGATCTCCGCCGGGGACGCCGCCGGGAGCCTCGCGCTCTCACTGCCCGCGTCGCACGCCCACCGGCTGGGCGCGGCGACCGAGACCTTGCGTCGCAAGGCCGTTCCCGTGCTCCTGGCGCTGCTCCTGACGGGCGCGATCCCGCCGGACGCCCCGGACGCGGAGCCGTCGCCGCAGGCGCCGCCCGACCCGGCGCAGGCGCCGGTCACCCCGGAGACCCTGCGCCACCTGCGCCGCCTCTTCCGGACCCCGCTGACCGGCACGACGGCCACCCCGGGCGGCCCGCACCTGGTCAGCGACACGGGAAGTGCCGCCGCCTACCTCTTCGAACCGGCGGTGGACGGCGAACACCCCCGCCTGGCCCTCCCCCACACCTTCACCCCGCTCGCTCCGGGCACTCTCGCGACCCCGACGGGGCTCACCCCGCCGCCGGGCCTGACCGTCCTGGGCATGTGACCGGTGCGGACGCACCGGACCGGGAACGCAGAAGAACCCCACACGATGTGTGGGGCTCTTGCTTGTGTCCGAGGGGGGACTTGAACCCCCACGCCCGATAAAGGGCACTAGCACCTCAAGCTAGCGCGTCTGCCATTCCGCCACCCGGACTAGGTGGTCGGCCCCGGTTTCCCGCGGCGACATGGACAACAATAGCAAAGGATCGGCGGGGTTCCGACCACTTATCGGGGCGGTGATCCTCCGCCACGCCGGGCTGACCTGCACGCATGCGCCGACGGCCGTAGCGAGACGTCGCGTCTCGCTACTGTCGGGGGCGCCGGGGCGCTTCCGGATCCTGATACGGGGTGGACAGCGGGAGAGCCGGGCTGTCGGATGGCTGCGCACACATCCGGGGGGAGCCGCGCATGGAATCCGAGCACCGCGTCAGCACGCTGGAGCTGTTCTTCGACCTCGTCTTCGTCTTCACCATCACGCAGTTGACGGTGCTTCTGGCGGACGACCTGAGCCCGCGGGGCGCGGGGCAGGTGGTACTGATCTTCACCGTCCTGTTCTGGATGTACGGGGGTTACGCACACCTGACCAACCAGGTGCCGCCGGACCGGACGGTCCGGCGGGTGCTCCTCATGCTGGCCATGGGGGCGTTCCTGGTGTGTGCGCTGGCCGTGCCGACCGCGTTCGGCGCCGGCGGGATCGCCTTCGGCCTGGGGTACGTGTTCGTGGTCCTCGTGCACAGCGCCCTCTACACGCAGGCGCACGGGTTCGGAGTGCTCTGGTTCGCGCTCCCCAACATGCTGTGCGCGCTGTCGGTGCTGGCCGCCGGGTTCTTCGACGGGCCGCCCGCCTGGGGGCTGTGGATGCTCGCCCTGCTGATCCAGTTCGCCGTGCCGCAGCTGGTGCAGCGGGTGGCGGCGAGCGGGCCGGAGCCCGCCGAGGCCGTGACCGCGGTGACGACCGTCAGCGACCAGCTCGGCGGCATGAGCTCCGGGCACCTCGTGGAGCGGCACGGGCTCCTGCTGATCATCGTCTTCGGCGAGTCCGTCATCGCCATCGGCATCGGGACCGGCTCACTGCCGCTGTCCCCGGGGATCGCCGGGGGCGCCTTCCTCGCGCTCGCCGTCGCGTCGGCGCTCTGGTGGATGTACTTCGTGCGCGACGAGGGCCGGGCCGAGGAGGTCTTCGCCGAGACGCCGCCCGAGAACCGCTTCAAGCTGGCGATGCTCGCCTACTACTACGCGTTCCTGCCCATGCTGCTCGGGATCGCCGCCTTCGCGGCCGGCGTCAAGAAGACCATCGGGCACCTGGGCGAGCACCTGCACACCGGCCCGGCACTCGCCCTCGCGGGCGGGGTCGCCGTCTACCTCGCCGGTGACCTGGCCTTCCGGGCCGTCCTCGGGATCGGCCCGGCCCGGTTCCGGGCAGCGGCGCTGGTGCTCGTCCTGGCGACGGTCCCGGTCGGCACGGGCGCCTCCGGGCTCTGGCAGCTGGTGGCGCTCGTCGTCGTGCTGCTGGGGACGCTGGGAGCCGAGGTCCGCTGGACCCCGGGCTGCACCGCGACGCCTACGGGCAGCTGATGACCTGGCCGGCGTAGGAGAGGTTGCCACCGAAGCCGAAGAGCAGCACCGGTGCGCCGGAGGGGATCTCGCCGCGCTGGACCAGCTTCGACAGGGCCATCGGGATGCTGGCGGCCGAGGTGTTGCCGGACTCGACGACATCGCGGGCGACGACGGCGTTGACGGCCCCGATCTTCGCGGCGAGGGGCTCGATGATCCGCAGGTTCGCCTGGTGGAGGACGACCGCGGCCAGGTCCTCCGGGGTGATCCCGGCCTTCTCGCACACCTTGCGGGCGAGCGGAGGGAGCTGGCTGGTGGTCCAGCGGTAGACGGACTGGCCCTCCTGGGCGAAGACAGGCGGCGAGCCCTCGATCCGGACCGCGTTGCCCATCTCCGGGACCGAACCCCACAGCACCGGGCCGATGCCCGGCTCCTCGCAGGCCTCGACGACGGCCGCGCCCGCTCCGTCGCCGGTGAGCACGCAGGTGGTGCGGTCGCTCCAGTCGGTGATCTCGGTCATCTTGTCGGCACCGATGACCAGGGCGCGGGTGGCGGAGCCGGCCCGGATGGCGTGGTCGGCGGTGGCCAGGGCATGGGTGAAGCCCGAGCAGACGACGTTGATGTCCATCACGGCCGGGCCGCCGCCCATGCCCAGCTTGGCGGCGACGCGCGCGGCCATGTTGGGCGAACGGTCGATCGCGGTCGACGTGGCGACCAGCACCAGGTCGATGTCGTCCGGGGTCAGGCCGGCGCCGGCCAGCGCCTTGCCCGCGGCCTGGTAGGCCAGCTCGTCCACCGGTTCGTCCGGACCCGCCATGTGGCGCGTGCGGATGCCGACGCGGGACCGGATCCACTCGTCGGTGGTGTCGACCATGGCCGCGAGGTCCTCGTTGGTGAGCACTTTCGCGGGCTGGTAGTGCCCTAGCGCCACCACGCGTGAACCTGTCATGGGCGGGGTCCCCCCTTGTACGGAAGTCAGGATCACCCAGCTTTGCCTGCTACTGGTGGGTACGTGTGCGTGTGACCCGACAGGATTCCGGCCCCGGATTTTGGAGCTTCCCGAGGATCCACCTGCCGGGGGCGTCGCGGGAAGCGGAACCGGGACAATGAGCTTGTCGGACACCGGCGGGAACAGAAGCGAGAACAGAAGGGGTGGGCTGATCACCATGGGACGGGTCACCGAACGCCGTCGCGTCGTCCGGATCCGGAACGGCGGGGCGGGCGTCCGGCCGGACACGCTGGTGGCGGAGGAGCCGCTGGAGATACGTCTGAACGGCAAACCGCTGGCCATCACGATGCGCACGCCGGGCGACGACTTCGCCCTGGCGGTGGGCTTCCTGGTCAGCGAAGGGGTGCTGGGCGCCGCCTCGGACGTACAGGCCGTCACCTACTGCGAGGGGGCGACCGAGGACGGGTCGAACACCTACAACGTGGTGAACGTACAGCTGGCCGCCGGGGTCCCGGTGCCGGACATCACGCTGGAGCGGAACGTCTACACCACCTCCTCCTGCGGCCTGTGCGGCAAGGCCAGCCTGGACGCCGTCCGTACGGCGACCCGCTTCCCGGGGATCGCCGCCGATCCGGTACGGGTACCCGCGGAGGTCCTGTGCGCGATGCCGGACCGGCTGCGCGCGGCCCAGAAGGTCTTCGACCGGACGGGCGGCCTGCACGCGGCCGGGCTGTTCACGGCGCAGGGCGAGCTGCTCGACCTGCGGGAGGACGTGGGCCGGCACAACGCGGTGGACAAGATCGTGGGCCGGGCGTACCAGGCCGGGCGGCTCCCGCTGACGGGTGCGGTCCTGCTGGTGTCGGGCCGGGCCTCCTTCGAGCTGGTGCAGAAGGCCGTGATGGCGGGCATCCCGGTGCTGGCGGCGGTCTCGGCGCCGTCCTCGCTGGCGGTGGACCTGGCACTGGACGCGGGGATGACGCTGGTCGGCTTCCTGCGGGGGCCGGACATGAACATCTACGCGGGCGAGGAGCGGATCACCCTCTGAGGTCCGGCGGTCGGCCGGGCTCCTGGGCCTCGTCGTCCAGGCCGGCGACGGCGTCCAGCATCCGGCTCTGCGCGGTCCTCGCCCCTTCCACCTCGGACAGCGCCGCGCGCAGCGGCTCCATGGTCCACCGGGCGTCCTCGAAGCCCTGACCGCGCAGGTGGGCGAGGCGTTTCGGGGAGAGGTCGACCAGGGCCGTCGCCCCGCCGGCCGGGCCGGGCGGGCGGATCCGGTGACGGGGGCGGATCTCGATGACGCGCAGCGTCGGATGGTCGTGGGCGTCCCACAGCGCCCCGTCGCTGAGGTGGACGACGATCACGATGTCGCACCCCGCGTACCGGGCGAGGGCCCCGGCCGGGGTGTTGTCGGCCATCCCGCCGTCCCGGTAGAGGCGGGGGCCGACGCGGCGGGGAGGCAGGACGACGGGGAGCGCGGCGCTGGCGAGCACGGCGCGGTGCCGCTCCTGCCGCGGCAGGTCGTTGACGTGGAGCCACTCGGCGCGCGCCCCCAGGCCGGAGCGCACCACGTCCAGGGTCCAGCTCCAGCCGCGCAGGGAGTCGATCTCCTCCAGCGCCGGGAACGCGGAGACCCAGAGCGGGATCCCGGAGCCGAGGCGGTCCGGGTCGATGTGGTCGGCGACGAGCTGTTCCAGGGCCGCCGGGTGGAGGGCGGGTGCGGCGAGCCGCGGCAGGAGCCGGGCGAGCTGCTCCCATGTCGTCTCCTCCGGAGGGGGTCCGTCCGCCCCGTCGGCCGGCCGGGCGGATCCGGCCTGCCACGCCACTTCCTCCCACACGGCGGCGAGTGCGGCGGCTCCTTCGGCGGGAGAGCCGGCGGCGGCGAGGATCGCGCCGTTCAGGGCGCCGATGCTGGCACCGGCGATGGCGTGGACGCGGGTGCCGACCGAGGCCAGGTACTCCACCACCCCGACGTGGTAGGCGCCCTTGGCTCCGCCGCCCGACAGCACCAGGCCGATCCTGGGGGCCCGCCCGGCCGCCCGGTCCCGGGCGGGGGCCCGGCCGGGCGTCGTCGCCTTCTCCGGCCTGCCGTCGGCGCTCCGGTCGGTGTCCGGCCCGGAGGCCGCCGCCCGCCGTGCCGCGGCCGCGAGGTCCGTGAGGCCGGTCATGCCCGTGCCGCCGGTGTCGTGCCCGGGCCGCGGCTGCCGCCCGGCCCGGGTGCGTACGCGGCCGGCACCGGCCCGGTGCCCGCGCGGGCCGCCCGTTCGCGCAGGGTGCGGGCGGCGGCGGCCTGCTCGGTCACGACCCGTTCGACGAAGTGTCTGGCCGTGCCGGTGCGCGGGGTCCACCACCCGTGCCGCCGCCGGACCAGGGCGGCGGCGGTCTCGGTCGGGCGCGGTGGGCGGGCGCCGCCCGGCAGGGCCCACAGTTCGACGGCGGTCGCGGCGACGGCGCTGAGCGGGCCTGCCGGTGGGGCGAGGGAGGGCGCCAGGCCGCTGCCCAGGATCTCGGCGGCCAGCCGTAGCCGGTCCGGCGCCGTCGTGGCGCAGCCCTCGTCGAGGAGGTCGGTGAGGGTGAAGCGGCCTTGGGGGGTGTCGGGCCGGGCGACGTTCAGGACGGCGTGGACCAGCCGCTCGACGTAGGCGTCGCGGCCCGTGCGGAAGCTGTGGGCGCCGGCGGGCCCGGCGGCGACCTCCGCCGACAGCAGCACCACCTGTACCGGCCACGGGAGCCCGTTGTACGACTGACCGGCCGTCCAGCGCCCCACCGAGATGGCGAGGGCGTGCTCTGCCTCAAGCCCCAGCTCCGTGGCCGCCTGGTGCTCCTCCAGGGCCGCGAGGCGGCTCTCCGCCTCCGTGAACCTGATCTCGCACGCCTCGGCGATCCGGGCCACCACGTCGGCGAGTTCGGACAGCCGGGCCGCCGACTGCCCGCTGGCCTCCTCGACCCGGCGCCGGGTCTCGCCCAGGCATTCGGCGACCCGCGCCAGTGCGAGGTCCGATATCCGGCTCTGGCCGGAGAGTTCGGTGGCCCAGTGGACCAGGGAGCGCTGCCCGTCGACCAGTGCGCGGGTCGTCAGCAGCTCGCGCTGCCGTTCCCGGCCGACGATCCGGGCGAGGAGGGTGCCGGAGAAGGACTGTTCACGCCGGTACGTCGTGAGGTCCTCGGCCACCACCATGCTGTTGGCCAGTTCGAGCAGCACCCGGTCGGTCAGCAGCGGTACGTCCAGGGCGAGACTGCGCAGGTCGTCCGGCACGCTGTCACCTCCATTCGATCGCCAGGCCGGCGAAGTGGCTTCGGGCGGCGTCCGCCACGCGTTGGCGGCGGTCGGCCAGGACCGCGAGGTCGTCCAGGGGTGTCCGGGGGGCGGCGGCCCGCCGCAGCGGCGGGGGCGGACCCGTGAGCGGGGCGAGCCGGGCCAGCAGCCGGGCCAGCGCCCATCCGCCCGGGGCACGGCCCCGGTCGTGGACGAACGAGGTCATCACCGAGGGCATGCCGGAGCGGTCCCAGGCCCGTTGGGCGACCGCGTGGGCGTGGCGGGCGAGCATGGTGTCCACCCGGTCCTCCCAGTCGAGGGGGAAGAGGCCCCGCAGGAGCTCGATGACCGCGGCCTGCTGCGCGTTCTCGCCGTGCCCGCTGTCCGCCCGCGGCCACAGCACGGATGCCGCGGCGAGCGCCTGACGGGCGGCGGTCCGGCCGGTACGGCCGGGCGCGCCGTCGGCGGCGGCGGGCGCGGGGCCGGACACCTGTGCGACCTGCTCGGCGGGTATCAGGTCCGCCCTGTTCAGCACGGTGAAGGCGGGTACCGCTCCGGTGCCGGGGGCCGCTTCGGCGAGGAGCCGGTCGACGCACGCCTCGGCCGTGCTGCCGCGGCGCGTCGCGTCACGGACCACGAGGACCTCGTGGGCGTGGCGGACCTCGCGCGCCACGAAGTGGTTGAGGACGCCGGGCAGCAGCTCCTCGTCGGGGCCGGGGGTGTCGACGAGGACCAGCCGGCCGCCCTCGGGGGCCGAGGCCAGCCACGGCACGGGAACGACGGCCTCGGGGGCGTGCAGGGCGAGCACTTCGCGCAGCGCGACCTCCTCGGGGAGTGCCAGGAGCGCGAGCCGCAGCAGGTCGTTCAGGCCGGCGAGGGCCCGGCGGACGGTGGCGGTTCCCTCGTGCCCCCGATCGCCGGTGCCCGGCGGGCCGGGCCGGGCCAGGGCGGCGGAGACGAGCTGGGGATGGCGGTTCACCGCCGCGGCCACCGCCGCGCGCCGCCCGGGGGCGCGGAGCCGGTCGGCGAGGCCGTCGAGGCGGGCGGCGGTTTCGGGCGCGAGGGTGAGGACCGGCCCGGGCACGGCGTGGTGGGCGACGGGGACGACACGTGTGGGCAGGACCGTCATCGCAGGGCCGCGCGAGGGCAGCAGTTCCTGGCAGACGATCGCGTTGAGCAGGGTGGACTTGCCTGCTTTCATCGGGGCGATGAGGGGGACCCGGTAGTCGAGGCGCCCGGAAGGCGCCTCGGACAGTTCGGGCAGCAGGGCCGCCAGTCCTCCCGCGGTCGGTTCGGGCAGCGCCGGCCGTCGGCGGTCCTGGGTGCCGAGGGCGCGTACGGCGGCGGCGCTGAGCCCGCTGAGCATCCGGCACAGCGACTGCGGCAGGGGGGCCGGTGTGGGACGGGTCCTGCTCGGGGTCCTGCTAGACGGCACGGACGTGCTCCACCTCGGCCCGGAGGTCCCGGACCGTGGTCAGGAAGACGTTGAGGTTCTCCCGCAGCTCGTTCTGCATCAGCTCTTCGAGCTCGTTGTCCTCGGCGGACTGCTGGAGGATCCCCCGGTACCGCTGGAGGAAGGCCTCGACCCCGTCGTAGTAGTGGTCGACCTGCACGGTGACCATGTCCCGGACGTGGCCGCTCAGGGCCTCCTCGATCTCGTGGACGCAGGTGTGGAAGGACTTCTGGAGGCTGTCGGCGAGGGCGTCCACCGCGACGACGTACGCGTGCTCCTCGGTCACCTCGTCGACGGTCTTGAGGTAGGTCGTGCGCCACATCCACAAGGTCCGCCAGGACCGGCCGTAGATCTCGCGTTCCACCTCGACGGTGGTGTGCCGCGTTTCCGCCTCCGGGGCTATGGGGGTCTCCGCCACCACGGAACCCTGCAGGTCCAGTTCGGGCACCGTGAAGGTGAGGTCGAACTCGTCCTTGACCCGGGCCGCGGCCCGCTCCACGACGGGCCGTACGAGCTCGCTCTCCCGCTGCACCAGACGCTGTGCGGAGGCTCCGACGGACAACTCGATGTGCTTGCGGCTGCGCTCCAGGATGGTGTCCAGGCGTGCCTTCGGCTCCACGGTCCGGACGCGGATGTAGTCCCCGGCGTCCTCGGCGCTGGTGAACTCCAGGGCGTCCTCGTCCTTGCGGAAGACGGTTTTCAGGGCCCGGTCGATCAGTCCCGTGCTTTCGGAGCGAGCGGCCGCCCTCAGGTCGCTGCGGAACTTCTTGACGACCTTGTCCCCTTGCTCCCGGGCGCTGTGCAGCTGCTTGCGCATGTCGGCGGCGAGGCGCTCGGCCAGTTTCGCGGGTTCGGTGACCTGGCCGCGGAATCCGGCGATCTCGGCGATCTCGTCGGAGATCTGCCCCACCGCCCGCGCGAGGTCCTGGGACCTGCGGCCGATCAGGTCCCGGCGCGACGTGGTGGCGATCTCCAGATCGGCGAGTTCGGAGACGGCCTTGGTGAGGGCTGCCTCGATGGCGAGGCGCAGGGCGCTGCGGCGCAGGTGGGCGACGGCGGAGGCGAGGAACGCGTCGATCTGGCTGAACTCCCAGGCCCGCTGGGCCACCCGGGTCAGCCTTCCGGTCCCGATGTCCTCCAGTTCCTCCTGCCAGTCCATCGGGTACACGAGCTTGAGCAGCCGGGCGGAGGACTCGTCGGAGGCGGGGAGGAAGCCGTGCTGCGCGGCCTTGAGGGAGGTCAGGGTCCGGACGGAGGCGAGCGCCCATTCGGCCGATGTGGTGTAGATGCGTTCCCCGGCGGCGGCATCGGACAGTCCGAGGTTGGCGGTGACCGACCGCACGATGCCTTCGTTGCCGAGGTCCGTCTCGTGGCGCTTCTGGTCGATCTTGTTGACCACCGCGAAGAGCTTGTCGGGGCCGATGACGTCGAGCAGGGGCTCCATCAGCTGGCGGATCCGGGCGTCGGACTGTCCGCCCATCTTCGTGTAGTCGAGGACGACCAGCACGATGTGGCTCTCGCTGAGCTGCTTGCTGACGATGTTCCCGAGCATCTCCGACAGGTCGTGCTCGTCCGGGCCGGGCGTGTCCACGACGACCAGGCGCCCCGGACCGTCTTCGTCGCCCGCGGCGGGCGCCCAGTAGGGCGTGTGCACGACGGGGACGTCCGAGAGGGCGACCCGCCACCCCGCGGGCAGGACCCGGCCGGCCAGCCGCATCAGGTCGTTGAGCAGTGTCAGCGCATCCTGGACCTCGACGCGCCCCTCGTAGCGGGACCGCGTCGGGGGTAACCGCTCGGCGAGGATGTCCTCGATGAGGGGGGCGAGGTGCGGGTACCGGGCCTGTTCCTGCTCGGCCTGGGACGGGGCCACGTGGTTGCGGATCGCCTTCACGAGCATGTCGAACCGCACCGCGTCCTGCTCGCGCAGGTCGAGCACGGGCCGGAACGCGTCGGCGCCCTGCTCGGCGAGTTCCGTCTCGGTCAGGCGGCGGTCGAGCACGATCCGCGTGGGGAGCGTGGTCATCGCCGCCGCGCGGGCGGGCAGGAGTTCGTAGCCGACGATGGCGTTGACCAGCGTGGACTTCCCGGCCTTCATGGGGGCGACCACCGACATGCGGAGCTCCCCGCCGCGCACGGCCTCCCACTCCTGGCGCATGGCGGCCACGGCTCCCGCTTCGCCGTCCACGTGCCCGCTCCAGGAAAGCTCCAGTTCCTGGGCCTGTGAAAGCACCTGCACGACCTGGTCGATCAGTTCGACGGCGTCCATCGCCCGGGCCGCCTCCGTGCCCCCGTCCCTGCTCCCCGCAGTGTCCGCCGCTGATCCGTTGACGTCCGGCATTCGTACCCCCACGCACGCACCCCGAGAGACGCCGAGCAGGCGCGAGCGAGTCGGCCCGTCGGCAACAACTGGTCGTGACGTTACCGGTCCGGCCCGGCCGGCGTGGCCGGTTCGCGCGACTCCCGCGAACCGCCCGGGATCAGGCTCCGCGGCCCCGGCGGGCGGCGGACTTGGCCGGCTTCGGAGCCGGGGGGTCGATGCGGTGGAGGTCCAGGGTGGGCGGGACCGGGGTGGTGCCCGGGCCGCCGGATTCGGCCCAGGCGATGATCTCGTCGGTCGCGGTGTCGTCCAGGGCCCAGCCGAACCAGGTGGCGCGGGCGCCGCGGCGGCGGGCCTCGGTGGTGGGCTGGACCACGATGACGTTGGCCTGGGCGCACGGGCCGAGGCACTCGCTCGTACGGACCGCCAGGCGGCCGCCGGACGCGGCGGCGGCCTCGCGCAGCCGGGCGAGCTGGCCGGCGTGGTCGGAGCCGGGGTTCTTGCGGGGGTCACCGCAGCAGCAGCCGCGGCAGACCACCAGGGTGCAGGGGCGTTCGGCGTGGGCGCCGAGCGGGCGTATCCAGGTCACCACCGAACGTTAGCGGGCATGGGGCGCGGGCCGCCCAGGCGCGGGCGAGACGTCCGCCACACGGTCGGCGGCGAGTTCGGGCAGCGGGTCCCGGGCGCGGCGCCGGGCGATGACGGCGCAGACCATCAGCTGCATCTGGTGAAAGAGCATCAGCGGGAGCACGGCGAGGGCGGCGTGGGCCCCGAACAGCACGCTGGCCATGGGGAGTCCGGCGGCGAGGCTCTTCTTGGACCCGGCGAACTGGATGGCGATGCGGTCGGCGCGGCCGAAGCCGAGGCGGGCCGCGCCGTGCCAGGTGAGGAGGAGCATGGCGGCGAGGAGTACGGCTTCCACGAGGAGCAGGGCGGCGAGCCGCGGGAGGCTCACCTGGTGCCAGATGCCCGCGACCACGCCCGCGCTGAAGGCGGCGTAGACGACGAGCAGGATCGAGCCGCGGTCGACGTAGCCGAGGACCTGCTTGTGGCGGACGAGGAAGCCGCCGGCCCAGGGGCGCAGGGCCTGTCCGAGGAGGAAGGGCAGCAGGAGCTGGAGGGTGATCTTCAGGAGGGAGTCGGGGGAGAAGCCGCCCGCGTCGCCGCCGAGCAGTGCGGCGGCGAGGAGCGGGGTGACGACGATGCCGGCCAGGCTGGAGAAGGAGCCGGCGCAGATCGCGGCGGGGACGTTGCCGCGGGCGATCGAGGTGAAGGCGATGGAGGACTGCACGGTCGAGGGGACCAGGCAGAGGAAGAGCAGGCCGCCGTAGAGCGGGGCGGTGAGCACGCCGGGGACGAGGCCGCGGGCGGCGAGGCCGAGGAGCGGGAAGAGGACGAAGGTGGCGGCGAGCACGGTGAGGTGGAGCCGCCAGTGGCGCAGACCGTCGAGGGCCTCGCGGGTGGACAGCCGGGCGCCGTAGAGGAAGAAGAGCAGGGCCACGGCCGCGGTGGAGGCGCTGTCGGCGGCGGTGGCGGCCGGGCCGCGGGCGGGAAGGAGGGCGGCGAGGCCCACGGTGCCGAGCAGGGCCAGGATGTACGGGTCCAGGGGCAGCCGGGCGGGGAGGTGCGGGCGGCGCATGCGGGGGTGCTCACTTGCTGTCGGGGCGGGGTGCTCCCTCCCATGGTCGGCGGTGGCTGTTCATCGGGAAACCCGCACACCGCACTCACTGCCATCGCGTTCCGTGATGAGCAGCGCTAGCGTGGGCGGTATGTACGACCCTGTCCAGCTGCGCACCTTCCTCACGGTGGCCCAGACGCTGAGCTTCACGCAGGCCGCGGGGCGGCTCGGGGTGGGGCAGTCCACGGTCAGCCAGCACGTGCGGCGGCTGGAGGAGGCGACGGGGCGGCCGCTGTTCGTCCGGGACACGCACAGCGTGGGGCTGACTGAGGACGGCGAGGCACTGCTCGGCTTCGCGCGGACGATCCTGGAGGCGAACGAGCGGGCGGCGGCCTTCTTCGCGGGGACGCGGCTGCGCGGGCGGTTGCGGTTCGGGGCCTCCGAGGACTTCGTGCTCACGCGGCTGCCGGAGATCCTCGAAGGGTTCCGGCACGAGCACCCCGAGGTGGAGCTGGAGCTGTCGGTGGAGCTCTCCGGGACGCTGCACGAGCGGCTGGACGCGGGGCGGCTGGACCTGGTGCTGGCGAAGCGGCGGGGGCCCGGGGACGAGCGGGGCCGTCTCGTCCGGCGGGACCGGATGGTGTGGATCGGCGCGGAGGGGCTGCGGGTGGACCCGGAGCGTCCTGTTCCGCTGATCGTCTTCCCGCCGCCGGGCATCACCCGGGCCCGGGCGCTGGAGGTGCTGGAGCGGGAGGGGCGGGCGTGGCGGATCGCGTGTACGAGCGGCAGCCTGAGCGGTCTGGTCGCGGCGGCCCGGGCGGGGCTCGGCGTGATGGCGCACGCACGGGGGCTGATCCCGCCGGGGCTGGTGCGGGTCGGCGGGCTGCCGGAACTCGGGCCGGTGGAGTTCGCTCTGCTCCGCGGGCCGCGCCCGTCGGCCGCGGTCGAGGCGCTGGCCGCGGCCGTGCTCTCCGGCGCGGACCGGCTCAGTCGCACGTCAACGGCGTGAACACCGTGATCACTGGGGAGGTCTTGTGGAGGTATCCCGAGGCCTGTCACCCCCTGATCACCATGAGGTACGTTCACCGCGGCGCGCGGAGAGGAGCGGGGCCTTGCGCGAGATCACCGTCCCACCCGTCGTCACGGGCTCACCCGTCGGCGGCCTGGCCGACATCGTCTTCCAGCACGCCCGCGACGAGCCGGACCGGGTGGTGCTCGGCCGGAAAGCCGACGGGGTCTGGCAGGACGTGACGTCCCGGGAGCTGGCCGACGAGGTGCTCGCGCTCGCCCGGGGGCTGCTGGCCCAGGGGGTGCGCTTCGGGGACCGGGTCGCCGTCATGTCCCGTACCCGGTACGAGTGGACCCTGTTCGACTTCGCCCTGTGGGCGATCGGCGCCCAGCCCGTCCCGGTGTATCCGACGTCCTCGGCCGATCAGGTGCACTGGATCCTCTTCGACACCGACTGCACGGCCTGCGTGGTCGAGGACGAGGACCAGGCCATGACCGTGGGGTCGGTCATCGACCGGCTCCCGCACCTGCGCCGGCTGTGGCAGCTCGACGCCGGGGCGGTGGACGAGCTCGTCGCCGACGGGCGCGGGGTCGCCGAGGACGTGGTACACCGCCACCGGGGTGCGGTGACGCCCGACGCGACCGCCACCGTCATCTACACCTCCGGCACCACGGGCCGGCCGAAGGGGTGCGTGCTCACGCACGCGAACTTCATGTACGAGAGCGACACCCTGGTCAGCCGCTGGGAGTCGGTCTTCCAGGCCCGGCAGGGCGAGCAGCCGTCCACGCTGCTCTTCCTGCCACTGGCGCACGTGTTCGGGCGGATGGTGGAGGTGGCCGCCGTCCGGGCGCGGGTCAAGCTGGGCCACCAACCCGTGCTGGCGGCGGCCGAGTTGCTGCCGGATCTCGCCGCGTTCCGGCCGACCTTCGTGCTGGGCGTACCGTACGTCTTCGAGAAGATCTTCGCGGGCGCCCGCCGCAAGGCGGAGGCGGAGGGGCGTACGGGTCCCTTCGACCGGGCGGTGGAGACGGCCGTGCGGTACGCGGAGGCGCGCGAGCGCAGGGCCTTCGGCACCGGGCCGGGGCCGTCGGCCGCGCTGCGCGTGGAGCACCAGTTCTTCGACCGGCTCGTCTACGGGAAGGTCCGGGAGGCGATGGGCGGCCGGGTGCGGCACGCCATGTCGGGCGGGTCGGCGATGTCGCGCCGCCTGGGGCTGTTCCTCGACGGGGCCGGCATCACGGTGTTCGAGGGGTACGGGCTGACCGAGTCGTGCGCGGCGGCCACCGCGAACCCGCCGGGGGCGACCAAGTACGGCACGGTGGGGCGGCCGATCCCGGGCAGTACGGTGCACATCGCGGACGACGGGGAGGTCTGGCTGCACGGCCGTCACATCTTCTCCGGCTATCTGAACGACCCCCGCGCCACGGAGGCGGTCCTGCGGGACGGCTGGCTGGCCACCGGGGATCTGGGGCGGCTGGACGCGGACGGGTACCTGACCATCACCGGGCGCAAGAAGGACATCCTGGTGACCTCCAACGGCAAGAGCGTGGCGCCCGCCGCGCTGGAGGAGCGGGTGCGTTCGCATCCGCTGGTGTCGCAGTGCGTGCTGGTGGGCAACGACCGGCCGTACATCGCGGCGCTGCTCACCCTGGACATGGACGGGATAGCGCACTGGCTGTCGATGCGCGGCCGGCCGCAGTTGCCGGCGGCGGAGCTGGTGGGCGACCCGGAGCTGACGGCGGAGGTCCGCCGGGCGGTGGTGGCCGCGAACACCCTGGTCTCACAGGCGGAGGCGATCCGCACCTTCCGGGTGCTGGGCGAGCAGTTCACGGAGGAGCGGGGGCTCCTGACGCCCTCGCTGAAGCTCAAGCGCCGGGCGATCGAGAAGGCGTACGCGAAGGAGGTCGCGGCGCTGTACTCCTCCTGAGCCGGGTCCGGCCGCGGGGCGTCCCGGCAGGTCCGGGTGGTTCACCGGCAAGCGCGGCACACATCTGACGGTTCGTCATTTTGAGTCGTCGGCAATATTGACGATCCGTCAGGTCCAGCCCAGAATGCGGGGATTCCGACCGGAGGGGATCCCCGACATGTTGCGCCCGATCCGCACCCTGGCCGCCGCGGCGGCGGCCCTCGCGCTCGTCTCCGCCTGCAACTCCGCCTCCACCAACGGCACCTCCCCCGGAAAACCCGGCGACGCGCCGGGCAACGCCCGCGGCGTGAGCGACGACTCGATCAAGGTCGGCGGGATCGTGTCGATGACCAGCGCCAGCGGCTACAGCAAGAAGGACACCGACCTCGGCGCCAAGGCCCGCTACCTGCGGGCCAACGCCGAGGGCGGGGTCAACGGACGCAAGATCGACTACCTCGGCGCGGAGGATGACGGCCAGGACCCCGCCAAGAACCTGGCGGCCGCCCGCAAACTCGTCCAGCAGGACAAGGTCTTCGCCGTCTCCCCCATGAGCTCGGTGACCTTCTCCGGCGCCGACTTCCTGGAGCAGGAGAAGGTCCCCACCTTCGGCTGGGGCACCCTGCCCTCCTTCTGCGGACCCCGGCACATCTACGGCTTCAACGGCTGCCTGGTCCCCACCCCAGGCGGCACCCTCAACCAGACCTGGCCCGAGGGCATCGGCCAGATCCTCGGCGGGGCCCGGGGCAAGTCGGTCGCGATCATCGCCAACGACAGCGACGCCGGCAAGTTCGGCATCCGGACCTTTCAGCAGGGCTTCGCCGGCGCCGGGTTCACGGTCTCCTACGCCAAGGCCTCCGTGCCCGCCACCGCCGTCCCGAGCGACTGGTCCGCGTACGTGAAGGAGATCCTCTCCGGCAGCGACGGCAAGGCCCCGGACGCCGTCGTCTCCGTCATGCAGACCCCGAACAACATCGGGCTGTTCACCGCGCTCAAGCGCAGCGGCTACCAGGGGCTGCTCTCCGACCCGACCGACTACGACCCCGGACTGCTCGCCAAGGAGGCCACCAAGCAGGCCCTCGACGGGGTGCACGTGCTGCTGCAGTTCCAGCCCTTCGAGTCGGCCGATCCGAAGATGGCGCAGTTCAAGGCCGACATCAAGGCGGCCTCGGGCGGCCAGGACGTGCCGCTCAGCATGCACATGCTCACCGGGTACATGTCGGCCGACCTCTTCCTCTCCATCGCGCGGAAGGCCGGCAAGGACCTGACCGTCGAGTCCTTCCAGGCCGCCGCGCAGGGCTTCTCCGACACCGGCACGCTCGTCGGCGACCGCGCGGAGCCCAAGGGGCAGAAGGACAGCTTCGGCTGCGGAGCGCTCGTCCAGCTGAGGAACGGCGCGTACGAGGTCTCCGTACCGTTCAAGTGCTACGAACCCGTCCCCTTCAAGTAGGGCGGCGGCATGGGGGATCTGCTCGTCTTCGTACTGAGCGGTCTGGTCTCCGGCGCCCTGTACGCACTGCTCGCCACCGGGCTCGTGCTCTCGTACTCGGCTTCCGGACTGTTCAACTTCGCGCACGGGGCCACCGCCTACCTGTGCGCGCTCACCTTCTACGAGCTGCACTCCGGGCTGGGCTGGCCCGCCGTCCCGGCCGCCCTGCTGGTGGTGTGCGTCCTCGCCCCCGGTCTCGGCTGGGGGCTGGACCGGCTGATGTTCCGGCGGCTCGCCCGGGTCGGCGAGACCGCGCAGATCGTGGCCACCATCGGGCTGCTGGTGGCCCTGCCGGCCGCCGGACTGTGGGCGGTGGACCTGCTGGCGGACGCGGGCGCGCCGGTGAGGCCGGCGGAGAACCAGTTCGGGCTGCCGGGCGTGGGACCCAGTCCCTCGAGGTCCTGGCAGCTCACCGAGGGCGTCGGCATCGACTCCGACCAGCTGATCACCTGGGTGGTCACCGCGCTGGTGGCGGTGGCCCTGTGGGTCCTGCTGCGGCACACCCGGCTGGGGCTGCACCTGCGGGCCGCCGTCGACAACCGTTCGCTGACCGAGCTGCGCGGCATCAGTGCCGACCGGCTGTCGTCGGCGGCCTGGATGATCGCGTCGGGGCTCGCCGGGCTGGCGGGAGTGCTGGCGACACCGCTGCTGGGGCTGTCGGCGCACGACTTCACCCTGTTCCTGTTCGTGTCGGCCACGGCGGCGGTCATCGGACGGTTCGCGTCCGTGCCGCTCGCCTTCGCGGGCGGGCTCGGGCTCGGCGTGCTGCAGAACCTGGTGGCCGGGTACGCGTCCTTCGCCGAGTCCGTCACCGGCTTCCGGACGGCCGTACCCTTCCTGATCCTGTTCGGCGGGCTGCTGGTGCTGACCCGCACGGCGCGGACGGCGGGGGTCGCGGCCGTGGACGCGCCGCCGGTCGACCATCTGGCCGGGGCGTCGTGGGGGCGGCGGTGGGGGGTGTGGGCCGCGGGCGCGGCGGCGCTGTGCGTGGCGCTCTACACCGTCACCACCCCCTTCTGGAGCGGGCTGCTGGCACAGGGGCTGGCCATCGCGCTCGTGTTCATGTCCTTCACGGTCGTGACGGGGCTCGGGGCGATGGTGTCGCTGGCACAGGGCACCTTCGTGACCGGCGCCGCGCTCGTGGCGGGGCTGCTCATGAGCCGGGGCTGGCCCTTCGTGGCCGCGCTGGCGGTGGGCACGTGCGCGGCGGCGCTGCTGGGGGCGCTCGTCGCGCTCCCGGCGCTGCGGCTGGGGGGCAGGTCCCTGGCCCTTGCCACGCTGGCGCTGGCCTTCCTCGCCGATCAGGTGCTCTTCCAGCTTCGGTGGCTGCGCAACGGCGACGCCGGGTGGCCGGTCCCCCGTCCGGTGATCGGGCCGGTGGACCTCTCCGACGACCGGGCGCTGGGGGTGGCCCTGGTGGTCCTGGTCGCGCTGGTGGCGGCCGCGCTGACCGCGCTGCGGAACTCCCCGTCGGGGCGCGCGATGCTGGCGGTCCGGTCGGCCCCGGCCGCGGCGGTCGCCTCGGGGGTCTCCGTACTGCGCACGAAACTGCTGCTGTTCACGCTGTCGGCGGGCCTGGCCGGGTTCGGGGGCGTGCTGTACGCCTCGTACAACACCCGGATCACGGCGACGGACTTCACGGCGATGACCGGGCTGGTGTGGCTGGCGGTGGTCGTGGCGGCGGGGGTGCGCAGGCCGCAGTACGCGGTGGTGGCGGGGCTGGTGTTCGCCGTCGCCCCGCGGGTGCTGGCGGACTACGTGACGGAGTCGGCGCATCTGCCGGTGATCCTGTTCGGCCTGGCGGGGCTGGCCCTGGCCAACGACCCCGACGGGTACTGCGCGGCCGTCCCGGTACGGCTGGCGCTCAAGCGGGCCGCCGCTTCCCGGGGCTGCGCCCCGGACCCCTCGGGGGCTCCGCCCCCGGACCCCCGCGGCTCGAACGCCGGCGAGGCTGGTATCTCCCTGGAGCTGCGCGGGGTCACCGCCGGGTACGACGGAGGGCTCGTGCTGCACGGGGTGGATCTGGCCGTCCGCGCGGGCGAGATCCTCGCGGTGCTCGGGCCCAACGGGGCCGGGAAGAGCACCACGTGCAAGGTCGCGGCCGGGCTGCTGCCCGTCACCGGCGGGGAGGTGCGCATCCACGGACGGGACGCCACCGGTGACGGGCCCGTCCGCCGGTCGCGGGCCGGGGTGCTGCTCGCTCCCGAAGGGCGCGGGATCTTCCCCGCGCTGACCATCGAGGAAAACCTGGCCCTGTACCTCAAGGACGCCGACGCCCGGGCGGCCGTCTACGCGCGCTTCCCGCGGCTGGCCGAGCGGCGCGGGATCCCCGCCGGGGCGCTCTCGGGCGGGGAGCAGCAGATGCTGGCCCTGGCTCCGCTGCTCCAGCGGCCGCCCGCGGTGCTGATCGCCGACGAACCCTCGCTCGGGCTCGCCCCGCGCGTGGCGGAGGAGGTGTACGCCCTGCTCACCGAACTGCGCGACGCCGGGACGGCGCTGCTCCTGGTGGAGGAGAAGGCGGCCGGGATCCTCGGGATCGCCGACACCGTGGCCTACCTCTCCCAGGGCCGGGTCTCCTGGTGCGGCCCCCGGGCCGAGGTGGAGGCGGACCGGCTCACCGAGGCCTACCTGGGGATGGGGACATGAGCGAGGGCGGGTACGTACTGGAGGCCCGCGGGGTCGGTGTGCGCTTCGGCGGCGTCCGGGCGCTGACCGGGGTGGATCTCGGGGTCCGCGCGGGCGAGGTGTGCGGGCTGATCGGGCCGAACGGCGCCGGCAAGACCACGCTGTTCGACGTGCTGTCCGGGATCCGCCGCCCCGACCGGGGGCGGCTGCTGCTGGACGGGGCGGACGTCACCCGCCGCTCCCCCGTCTGGCGGGCCCGGCACGGGATACGCCGGACCTTCCAGCGGCAGCAGCTGTTCGGTCAGCTCAGCGTGGCCGACAACGTGCTGGTGGCGCAGGAGTGGCGGGGCGGCGGGGGCGGCCCGGCGGCCGATCTCCTGGCCCTGCCGGCCCGGCGGGCCCGGGAGCGCGAGCGCCGGGCCCGCGGCGAGCGGGTGCTGGCCGGCTGCGGGATCGGCGCGCTCGGGGCCTCGTACGCCGGCGGGCTGCCCGTCGGGCAGGCCCGGATGGTGGAACTGGCCCGGGCGGTGGCCGATCCGCCGCGGGTGCTGCTGCTGGACGAACCCGCGTCGGGCATGTCCGCGCCCGAGCGGGACCGGCTCGCGGAGGTCGTGCGGCGGCTGGCGGAGCGGGAGGGCTGCGCGGTGCTGCTGGTCGAGCACAACGTGGCCTTCGTGATGGAGCTGTGCGCGCGGGTCGTCGTGCTGGACCTCGGGACGGTGCTGGCCGAGGGCACCGCGGCCGAGGTGCGGGCGAACCCGTTGGTGCGGGAGGCGTACCTGGGGACCGCGTGAGGGCGCACATGCGGCCGATGGCGGGAATACGCCGCGTGAGTGGCCGGTTGTGGCCCCTCGTACGACGCTCCACCACCACCGCACCGACGTGAGGGAACGACCAGACGTGAACCAGGTCCCCGCCATCAAGCTCAACAACGGCACGCTCATGCCCCAGCTCGGCTACGGCGTCTGGCAGGTGCCGGACGCGGAGGCGGAGCGCGCCGTCGGGACCGCCCTGGAGGCCGGTTACCGCAGCATCGACACGGCCGCCATCTACGGCAACGAGCGGGGTACGGGCAAGGCCGTCGCCGCCTCCGGACTGCCGCGCGAGGAGCTGTTCGTCACCACCAAGCTGTGGAACGGCCCGAAGCAGACCTGGGGCCGGGACCAGGTGCTGCGCGCCTTCGACGACTCCCTCGCCAAGCTGCGCCTGGACCACGTCGACCTGTACCTGATCCACTGGCCGCGTCCGATGCGCGACGACTTCGTCGCCATCTGGAAGACCTTCGAGGAGATCGCGGCGAGCGGCCGCGCCAAGGCGGTCGGCGTGTCGAACTTCCGCCCGGCGGACCTGGACCGGATCGCCGCCGAGAGCGCCCTGGTGCCGGCCGTCAACCAGGTCGAGCTGCACCCGCTGCACCCGCAGGCCGCACTGCGCGCCGAGCACGCCGCGCGCGGGATCGTCACCGAGGCCTGGTCGCCGCTGGGCCAGGGCAAGGAACTCCTCACGCTGCCGGCCGTCACCTCGATCGCCGCCACGCACGGCCGCAGCGCCGCCCAGGTGGTGCTGCGCTGGCACCTCCAGCACGGGAACGTCGTGATCCCGAAGTCGGTGACCCCCGCCCGCATCCGGGAGAACCTGGACGTCTTCGGCTTCGAGCTGGACGCCGCCGAGACGGCCGCGCTGGACGCCCTCGGCGCGGGCGCGGCGGGCCGCCGGATCGGGCCGGACCCGGCCGAGTTCGACGTCTGAGCGGACCGCGGGGAGCCGGCTCCGCCGCCGGGCGGCCCTTCCCGCGCGTCAGACGCGTACGAAGCTCCGTATGCGGTACGTCGGCTCCGCGCGCGGGACGTCCTGGTCCGGCAGCAGCTCCAGCCGGGCCGCCAGTTCCCGCGCGGTGATGCCGCGCGGGACGATGCGGGAGGCGTAGCGGCCCGCGAGCAGGGACTGGGCCGAGCCGCGCGGGGTGCGCCCCTGGCCGTGGCCGGTGAAGCGGGCCTCGCCGACCGCGAGCAGGCCGGCCCGGGCCGCATAGGCCTCGACCTCCCCGGAGGCGTCCGAGGGGGTCGGGGTCAGGTGCGCGGCGAAGACGGCGTCGATGTCGCTGCCGACGTCGTGGGCCGAGTCCTTGTCCACGGTGGCGAGGAAGACCCCGCCGGGCCGCAGCACCCGGGCGGCCTCGGCGATCACCGCGGGCACCAGGCCCGGCTCGCGCAGCAGGTGCAGCAGCCACACCGCGCTCACCGCGTCCAGGGACGCCGACCGGACCGGCAGCCGGGCCGCGTCGGCGAGGGTCACCGGGATGCCGCGCCGCGCCGCGATCGCGGCCATGCCGTGGGAGGCGTCCGCGCCCAGGACCCGCAGGGCGGGGCGCCTCATCCGGCTGGTGACGATGCCGGTGCCGCAGCCGAGGTCGAGGAGGGTCTGCGCGTGGTCGGGGAGCAGCCCGAGGACGGCGGCGGCCGCCGCCTCTGCGCGCGGGACACCGCCGCGGGTGGCGTCGTAGGCCTCGGCCTCCGCGTCGTAGTCGAGCAGGGATCTCACGGACGGTATGTGCGTGGTCATCAGCTCGCGCCGTGGGCGGGGGCGAGGGCTTCGACGCGTTCGGCGAGGGCGAAGTCGTTCTCCGTCACCACACCGCCGGCGTCGTGGCTGTTCACGGAGAGCCGGACCGTGTTGTAGCCCAGGGTCAGGTCGGAGTGGTGGTTCAACTCCTCCTGGACGCTGGCGATATGGGCGACGAGGGCGCTGGCGGCGAAGTGGCCGCCCAGCCGGTAGGTGCGGAAGATCCGGTCGTCCTCGAAGGCCCAGCCGGGGAGCTCCCGCAACCGGTCCTCGATCTCCTTCTGTGACAGCGGCTCACTCGGCATGCACCGGCTCCTTTTCCCCGTGACGTGTAGTCAAGGTTCCCACAGTGCACGGTGGAACAATCCTTTCGCGCCATAGTGCGCTCGGGTGCTTCTACGCCTTCCAGGTCCGTCGCGCCCCCCATATGCTCCTGCGCCGAACAGGCTGTTACCAGCGGTAACGAGAGGGCATTCGCCATGGCGGGCACAGGAAGTTCACGGCGTACGTTCATCGCGGGCGCGGGCGCGGCGGCCGCCGCAGGGGTGGCTCTGACCGGAGCCGGGGCCGCGCCCGCGGCGGCCGCCGGGGCCGGATCCGCGCCCGGCGCACGGCGCGTCGCGGTGCTCGGCGGCGGGGTGGCGGGCCTGACGGCGGCGCACGAACTGGCCGAGCGCGGCTACGCCGTGACCGTGTACGAGCGCCGGGCCCTCGGCGGCAAGGCGCGCAGCATGGATGTGCCCGGCAGCGCCCGCGGCGGACGCAGGCCGCTGCCCGCCGAGCACGGCTTCCGCTTCATCCCGGGCATCTATCACAACCTGCCCGACACCATGCGGCGCATCCCCTTCCCCGGGAACGCGGCCGGGGTGTGGGACAACCTCGTCGCCCCGCGCGAGATGATGTTCGCCCGGGCGGCCGGGCGCGAGGACCTGCGCGGGCCCATCCCCTGGCCCGGGCACTCCCCCGCCGGGCTGACGCCCGAGGAGATCCGGCGCGCCCTCGCCGGCATCCTGCAGACACTGCTCCGGCTCCCTCCGCACGAGACGGCGTACTTCGTCGACCGCGTGCTGGTGTTCCTCACCAGCTGCGACGAGCGGCGCGAGGAGGTCTGGGAGCGGACGCCGTGGTGGGACTTCGTGCGCGCGGAGCGGATGTCGAACGAGTACCGGCGCATCCTCGCCGTCGGCATCACCCGCAACATCGTGGCGACCAAGGCCGAGGAGGCCTCCACCCGTACGGTCGGCACCCTCGGCGAGGCCTTCGTCTTCAACGTGCTGGGGCGCGGGGCGGACGGCCCGCCCGACCGGATCCTCGACCTGCCGACGAACGAGGCCTGGATCGACCCCTGGGAGGCCCATCTGCGCTCCCTGGGCGTGGAGTTCAGGATCGGCTGGACCGTACGGGAGGTGCGGTACGCGGACGGCCGGGTGAGCGGTGTCGGCGTCGAGGGGCCGGACGGCGCCCGGCAGACCGTCACCGCCGACCACTACATCAGCGCGCTGCCCGTCGAGCACGCCCGCCGCACCTGGAGCGCGGCGCTGCGGGCCGCCGATCCGATGCTGGGACGCTGCGACCGGCTGGAGACGGACTGGATGACCGGCATCCAGTTCTATCTCACCGAACGGGCCGAGCTGGTGCACGGCCACCTCAACTGCATCGACTCTCCATGGTCGTTGACGGCGATCCAGCAGGCCGAGCACTGGCCGTCCCGGGACTTCCCGGCCGACTACGGCGACGGAGCGGCGGTCGACTGCCTGTCGGTGGACATCTCGGAATGGGACAAGCCGGGGATCCTGTACGGGAAGACGGCCAAGCAGTGCACGCGCGAGGAGGTGGCGCGCGAGGTCTGGGCGCAGCTGAAGGCGTCCCTCAACGACACCGGGAGGGCCCTGCTGACCGACTCCACGCTGCACTCGTGGTTCCTGGACCCGGGCGTGGACGGGCTCGGCACCCCGCACCCCACCAACCAGGACGAGCTGCTGATCCACCCGGTCGGCACGCTGTACAACCGGCCGACCGCGGGCACCCGCGTCCCGAACTTCTTCCTCAGCGGGGACTACGTGGCCGTCGACATCGACCTCGCCACGATGGAGGGGGCCAACGCGTCGGCGCGAGCGGCCGTCAACTCCCTTCTGGACCGGGACGGGTCCGATGCCGCGCGGTGCACGGTCCACCCGATGTACCGGGCGCCGGAGCTGGAGGCCGCCAAGCGGCACGACCGGTGGCGCTACCGTCTCGGCCTGCGGAACGTCTTCGACCTGGGCTGACCCGCCTCGGCTAACGTCGTGCACATGACGACGACGAGTGTGGGCACCCTGTTGCGCGCCTGGCGGGAGCGGCGCGGCATCAGCCAGCTGGAGCTGGCGGGCCGCGCCGACTCCTCGTCCCGGCACATCAGCTTCATCGAAACGGGCCGGTCGCGGCCGAGCGAGGAGATGGTACTGCGGCTCGCCGACCATCTCGACGTACCGATGCGCGAGCGCAACTCCCTGCTGCTCGCGGCGGGTTACGCCCCGCGGTACGCGCACACCGCACTGGACGACCCGGCGATGGAGACGCTGCGCGAGGGCATCGCCCGCCTGCTGGCCGGGTACGAGCCCTACCCGGCCCTGGTCGTGAACGCCGTGTACGACGTCGTCGCCGCCAACCAGGGCATCGCCATGCTGCTGGACGGGCTACCGGAGCACCTGCTGACTCCGCCGCTGAACGCCATGCGGATCACCTTGCACCCCGAGGGCCTGGCCCCGCGGATCCACAACCTCAAGGAGTGGCGCGGGCACCTGCTGGCGCAGATGGAGCGGCAGATCGCGCTGGCCCGCTCCGAGCCGCTGCGCGCCCTGTACGAGGAGGTGGCGGCCTATCCGGTCGCCGAGCGCCCGGGCGGCGACGGCGTCCCGGAGGAGCCCACCGCGCCCATCGCGCTGCCGCTGGTCATCGAGCACGACGGGCACCTGCTGTCCTTCGTCTCGTCCATCGCCACCTTCAACACGCCGATGGACGTGACCGTCGCCGAGCTGGCCATCGAGACGATGCTCCCGGCCGACCCGGCGACGGTGAAGTACCTGCGCTCACTGGGCGGCTGAGCCCGCGCGCAGGGCGAACTGCTGGAGCACGGCGAAGCCGGCCACGGTGAGGGCCTGCACCGGGATCCACAGCAGACCGGCGGTGGTGGGCTCGAACCAGAGCGCGAGCGAGGCCAGACTCAGCACGGCCCAGGCGTAGTTCGTCTCGATGACGAGCTTCACGGGAAGAACGGGCGGCTGCCGCCGCGAGGCGAGCCATCCGACGCCGGCCCCGTAGACGGCGAGCAGGATCCCGAGTCCCAGCACCAGTCCCTGCCCGACCCCGAGCAGCCGGCCGAGCGGGGCGGAGAAGGCGGCGTACGCGAGCCCGTTGGCGGTGGTGACGACGGAGTCGAGGGCGAGGAAGCGGCGCAGCGCGGTCTGCGGGGCGCGATTGCGGGCGAAGCCGGCGAGCGGGGTCGCGGACATGGGAATCAGCCTCCATCGAGGTCGAACGGCCGGGCAGGACACGGATCCCGGGACCGAGTGCGCGGCCCCGGAACCCGATGCGTCCACCGTGCCGGAGTCCGCGGAACGGGTCGATTACCTCCCAGGTAACGGGCACCCGCGCCGTCAGGGGTGGTCCTGCAGCGCCGCGCGGGCCCGTTCGGTCTCGCCCAGGTACGGGTCCCGGGTGGAAGCGGACCGGTCCGGACCTGACGCGGGCTCTTCCTCGGCGGCGGGCGCGGTGGCTCTCGGCGGCCGCGGGGATCTACGCGGCATCCGCCTGGTGTGAGGTCATGGGCCGATGCCGGCGGCCAAGACCTGCTGTCCGCGCGGAGCTTGTCGTCCGCTCCGGCAGCCGGTGGATCCCAACCCTTTTTGAGGTGTACGGCAGGAAACGTTGGGGTTCCCCTGGTTCGGCCAGGGGCGGGAGGCTAGGCTTCATCGAGCCCGAATCACTCGAACGCCTTGTCGACATATGGAGAATCCGCCGGTGCGAGCCGCCGCCCGACCCGATCTCGCCGCGATCTGGCGTCGTACCTGGGCGCTGGCGCAGGAGCACGGGCAGGATCCGGCCGAGGTGCTGGCGGTGGAGCGGCTGAGCCATCTGTCCGGGGTCGAACCCGGGCGCATACCGCAGGTGGTGGCGGGCACCGCCGTGGAGGCGCCGCTGGAGCGACGGGTGCACCAGCGGTTCCTGCGGCTGCGCGCGACCCGGCCCGACAAGCACGGCCGGGAGTGGCCGCTGGCCGCCATCGCCGACGACTTCGACGCCCCGGGAGCCTCTCTCGGGCCGCTCAACGCCGGTACCGGGCTGCCCCGGATGGGTCACGCGGCGGGCGTGCAGCGGTTCTTCGGCGTCCACGCCGGTTTCCTCCTGGCCGACAGCAAGAGCGCGGTGGAACGGGCCCTCGCCCTGTCCGCCACCACCGTCCCGGACGGCCGGAACGATCTGGAGCACCTGTCGTACCTCACCGGCATGACCCCGCAGGCCATCCGGCTCACCCTGGACGGCCGCCCGCCGCGGCTCCCGCTCAAGGAGCAGGTGCACCTGCGGTTCGAGCACCTGCGCCGCACCCGCCTACGGGAGGACGGCCAGCCCCACTCGCTGGCGGCCATCGCGAAGTCCTTCGACGCGTCGGGGCAGTCGCTGACCCGTCTCGCCCAGGGCGAGGGCCTGCCGAACCTCGCCGCGGCCGCCGGGATCCAGCGTTTCTACGGCGTCGAGGGCGGCTTCCTGCTGGCCGACGACTCCGAGGCGCTCTCCAGCGCCCTCGCCCTGGTCGAGGGCGAGTTGGAGTCCGCGGTGCGGGACCGGGAGAACCCGATGCTGGCGGTGCTGCGGGCGCACGACGTACGCAGCATCGTCACGCGGGCCGGGCGGCTGTCGCCCCAGGGCTGGAAGTCGCTGGCCGACCACTTGGACGACCTCCTCGCGCGCGAGGGGCAGCTCGGGGTTCCGGGCACGCAGGGCGGGACGCCGGCCGAGGGCGCCGGCACCGAGGGAGAAACACCATGAGGACCACACGGGCCATGCGCGAGCTGGCCGCCGAACTGCTGGCGGGCGCGCGCCTGACGCCGCCGGCCGATGCCGGGGAGATCATCGGGGCACTGTGCGCCGCATACGCCGACCGGCGGGGCGGGGAGCGGAAGGTTGACGTCCACTTCACCTCCTTTCCTCCCGACACCGCCAGCGGGCTGTGGCTGGAACTCGACGACGTCGACCTGATCGTCGTCGAGCAGCACACCCGGCCCGAACACCAGCTCGTCATCGCGTGCCACGAGCTGTGGCACCTGGACGAGGGGACCTCCGACAGCGTCGGTCCGGGCATGCTGGCGGCCGCCCGGCTGGCGGGACACCCCGGCCGCCTCGCCGAACTGCTGTCCTCCGGCTCCGGGCTGGAGGCGGTGGTCCGGCAGGCCGCCGCGCGCGCCGACCAGGGGGATCCGGCGGAGATCCGGGCCGAGACCTTCGGCCTGCACCTCGGCAACACCCTGCGCCCGTACCTGCCGTCGCCCCGGGAGCAGCAGCTCCCCGAAGCCATCGAGCGCATCAAGTCCTCACTCGGTTGGGGAAGCCCCGTGCCACGCCGTGACCCGGAGCAGCCGGCCGCCGCATCCCTCACGCCGATGCCCTCAGCACGGCCCTGACAGAGAGCACGCCACGATGAACCAGTCCACCCCGCCCCGCCACGCCGTCGTCATAGGCGGCAGTCTGGCCGGCCTCCTCGCGGCCGCCGTCCTCGCCGAGCACGCCACGGTCACCGTCATCGACGCCGACCCGCTGCCCGAGGGTCCGGCCCCGCGCCGTGGACTCCCGCAGGCCCGGCACACCCACCTCCTGTGGTCGGGCGGTGCCCGGGCCATCGAGCGGATCCTGCCCGGCATCACCGACGACTGGACGAAGGCGGGGGCCATCCGCCGCAGCCTGCCCACCGACCTGGTCACCATGACCGCCCAGGGATGGATCCCGCGCTGCGGGGAGAAGCAGTTCAACATCTCCTGCAGCCGGGACCTCCTCGACTCGGTCGTCCGCGCCCGGGTGACCGCCCTGAAGGGCGTCACCACGCTCCAGCGCAGCCGGGTACGCGCCCTGGAGGGCACGGCCTCCCGGGTCACCGGCGTCCTGGTCGACACCCCGGACGAAGAGGGCCGGCTGCTGGCCGCCGACCTCGTGGTCGACGCGAGCGGCCGCGGCTCGCGCGCCCGGATCTGGCTCCAGGCCCTCGGCGTCACCGGGATCCGGCAGGCCGAGGTCGACTCGGGCCTCGTCTACGCGACGAGGATCTTCGAAGCCCCGGCCGGGGCCCACGAGATGGGCTTCCCCATCGTCAACGTCCAGTCGGACCCCCGGGTGCCCGTCCCGGGCCAGACGGCCACGATCGTGCCCATCGAGAACGGCCAGTGGCAGGCCACCCTCTCCGGGACCCGCGGCGGCCGGCCGACCGACGACCCCGACGCGTTCATCCCGTTCGCCAAGGCCGTCCGCGACCCGATCGTCGGTGAGCTCCTGGAGGGCCGCAAGCCCCTGACGGACGTCGCCGTCACGAAGGGCACCGCCAACCGCCGGATCTACTTCGAGAAGGCCGAGCTGCCCGACGGCTTCTTCGCCGTCGGTGACTCCGTCGCCACCTTCAACCCGCTCTACGGCCAGGGCATGACCGTCGCGGCCCAGGGCCTGCTGGCCGTACGCACCCTGCTGCGGGCGAAGGGCCTGGAGCACCCGGGGATCGGCCGTGAGGCGCAGCGCGTCATCGCGCCCCAGGTCAGCACCGCCTGGGAGCTCGCCACGTCGCAGGACATCCTGTACCCGGGGGCCACCGGGATGAAGCCGCGCGCCGGCGCCGGCCTGCTCAACGGGTACGTCAGCAGGCTGATGACGGGAGCCACCACCGACGAGGCGCTCACCGCCGCCCTGTTCAAGGTCCTCACCATGAGCACGGCACCCACCCACTGGCTCCACCCGTCGGTGGTCTGGCACGTCCTGCGCGCCTCGGACCAGGGCGCGCTGAAGGCGCCGCCGCTCACCTCCGCCGAGCGGGCCGTCGCCGGGCTCGACCGGGCGCCCGGCAGGACGCCCGACACGACGCCCGGTACGACGCCCAACGCGACGCCCGGCACCGGCACCCCCGCGGGCGCGCCCGCCTCCACCGGCCCGTCGGCGGACCCGGTCGGTCCCGCCGACGCCGTCGGACAGGCCCGATGAGCGGCAGGCTCCTGCCGCTCCTGCCCGCGTCCCTGATGGTCCTGGCGCTGCTGATCAAGCTGCCGAAGCTGCGCGGGGACCGGGACCGGCCGCTGAACCGGACGGCGTGCGCGCTCCTCGCCGTCGGGGCACCCATCAACTTCCTCGCATCGCCTTCGACCATCGCCGCCGTCAACCGCCACACCGGCGTGGTCAACTTCTCCGCGCCCCTGGTGTTCGGCCTGTGCACGGTGTTCTCCGGGCTGTGCGTCGTCCTGGTCCTGCAGTGGCGCGGCGGGCCGCCCGCGGCCGTGCGCCGGGCCACCCGGCTGACCACGGCCCTGTTCGGCGCGGCGACCGCGGCCATCGTCGTCCTGTTCGTGGTCGGCGACGCGCCGGTGGAACGGCTCCAGGACCTGGACACGTACTACGCGACGACGCCCTGGATCCGCGAGATGATCGTCTGCTTCCTCCTGGCGCACACCCTGGGCACCTCGGCGCTGACCTGGCTGTGCGGCAAGTGGCTGACGTGTGCGGACCGGGCCATGCGCCCGCTGCGCACGGGACTGGCTCTGATCGTCGTCGCCGGGCTGATGGACCTGGCCTACCTGGCCGCCAAGTGGGCCTCGGTCGTGGCCCGCTGGACCGGCCACGACCTGGTGTACCTGTCCACGGACGTGGCGCCGCCCCTGGCCGGGGCCGCCGGGCTGCTGCTCGGTGCCGGATTCGTCGTGCCGCTGGTCGGCGGGTCGGCGACGTGGCTGGCCCTGAGCCAGTACCGCCGGCTGCGCCCGCTGTGGAAGGCGCTGCGCGGGTTCGCCGCGACGCAGGGCCGGACCGTCCCCCTGGCCTGGTGGTCACCGGTGGGGATCCGGCTGATCCACCGCGAGTCGGTCATCGACGACGGCATCCTGGCGCTGGCCGGCTGGTTCGACCCCCGGGTGCACGGCGCCGCGTACGAGGCCGCCCTGGGCCGGGGCATGAGCGAGGCGCATGCCGCCACGGTCGCGGACGCGGCCGTCCTGGCGGCCGCGAGCCGCCTCAAGGCCGCCGCCGCCCGCGGATCCGGGCCGGGGCCGGCCGCGATACCGCAGCCGTACCGCCTGGGCCGCCGGCCCCTGACCGCCCTGGCCCACGCCCTCCGTACCTCCGACATCGTCGCGGCGGCCCGTGAGGCGGCCACCGCCGGCATCCCGGACCCGCAGCCGGCCCCGCAGCCCGGCCCGGTCGGCGCCTGAGCCGCACGCGGCCCGCCCGGGCGTCCGGACCGGCCCCCGGAACGCGCGACGCCCCGGACCGGGACGGTCCGGGGCGTGCGGGCGCGTGCGCGTACGTCGTACGCGGGATCCGCGCGCGGTGGGATCAGAGCTCCGCGAGGTCCAGCCCGGCCTGCGCGGCGGCCGCCTGCACGGTCTGCTCCAGCAGGACGGCGATGGTCATCGGGCCGACACCGCCCGGCACCGGGGTGATCAGCGAGGCGCGGGCGGCCGCCGACTCGAAGTGCACGTCGCCGACGTTGCCCTCGTTGTACCCGGCGTCCAGGACGACCGCGCCCGGCTTGATGTCCTCGCCCCGGATGAACTCGGCCTTGCCGACGGCGGCGACCAGCACGTCCGCCTGGCGCACGATCGAGGGAAGGTCCTGGGTCCGCGAGTGACAGTAGGTGACGGTGGCGTTCTGCTCCAGCAGCAGCATCCCGGCCGGCTTGCCGAGGATCGCGCTGCGGCCGACGACGACGGCGTGCTTGCCGGTCAGGTCCACGTCGTAGGCGGCGAGCAGGCGCATGATGCCGCCGGGGGTGCAGGAGACGAAGCCCGGCAGCCCGAAGCCCATGGCGGCGAAGGAGTGCATGGTGACCCCGTCGACGTCCTTGCCCGGGGCGATGGCCTCGAAGGCGGCGCGCTCGTCGATGTGGTGCGGGACGGGGTGCTGGAGCAGGATGCCGCTGATCTGCGGGTCCTCGGAGAGCGCGGTGAGGGTGGCCACCAGCTCCTCGGTGGTGGTCCCGGCCGGCAGCTCGACGTGGCGGGAGGTGATCCCAGCCTTGGCACAGCGGTTCTGCTTCATGCGGACGTAGGTCACGGAGGCCGGGTCCTCGCCGACCAGCACGGTCGCGAGGCACGGCGCGGTACCGGTGCGCTCGGTGATCTTCGCCGCGTAGGCGGCGGTCTGCTCCGAGATGCGGCGGGCGAGGGCCGTGCCGTCCATCAGCCGGGCGGAGCCCGCGGCGGGGGCAGGGGCAGTCTGGGCAGTCGTCACGGGGTCTCCTGAACGTCGCTGCGGATCGCGGTTCGCCCAGGCGCGCGGCAGCGGGCGTACCAAAGGTCCACAGGTACGCCGGGCCGCTCCCCGGTGGTGATCCACCCGAACGCCAGTCACGGCCCGCCGACCACTGTAGTCGACATATCCGGTGGTTGTCGGGCGTCCGACCTGGGACGATCAATGCATGACGCGTACTTTCGACCATCTTGTCGCCGAAGCCGAGTCCGTCTCCGTGGACGGCTGGGACTTCTCCTGGCTCGACGGCCGGGCCACCGAGCAGCGCCCCTCCTGGGGCTACCAGCGGCTGATGGGCGAGCGCCTGGCCACGGTCCGGTCCGCGCTGGACATCCAGACCGGCGGCGGAGAGGTCCTGGCCGGGTGCGCCCCGCTGCCGCCGCTGACGGCGGCCACCGAGTCCTGGCCGCCCAACGTCGAGAAGGCGACGCGGCTGCTGCACCCGCTGGGCGCGGTGGTCGTCGCCGACGCCGACGAGCCGCCGCTGCCCTTCGGCGACGCGGCCTTCGAGCTGGTGACCAGCCGGCACCCGGTGACCATCTGGTGGGAGGAGATCGCACGGGTGCTGACGCCGGGCGGCAGCTACCTCTCGCAGCAGGTCGGTCCGGCGAGCGTCTTCGAGCTCGTCGAGTACTTCCTCGGCCCGCAGCCGGAGGAGGTCCGGCGCGGCCGGCACCCCGACGACGCGGTCGCCGACGCCACCGCGGCCGGCCTCGAAGTCCTCGATCTGCGCTCCGAACGACTGCGCACGGAGTTCCACGACATCGGAGCCGTGATCTACTTTCTACGGAAGGTGATCTGGATGGTGCCCGGCTTCACGGTCGGGCAGTACCGGGACCGGCTGCGTGAGCTCCACGAACAGATCGAACGCGAAGGTCCGTTCGTCGCTCACACCGCCCGCTTCCTCATCGAAGCCCGTAAAACGGGCTGACCTGAAGGGCGGACGGATCTGCGCCGGATCGGGTTGCGCGGCCACAGCGTGGCGCAGGTCACTCAATTCAGCGCGTAACGAATCGACTCGGGCATGCGATGAACCGACAGGTGTCCTCGCGCGGCCCGGAATACAGACCCCCCTCGGGTCTGTTTCCCGAGTTCGCGCGATGATGTCCCGCCCACCCTTATCTGTTCGCAACGAGAGGCTCCTTGTGTCGCTCAGCCCGTCCCGTACGTTCCCTCCGGAGATCGCCGAATCCGAGGCCCTTGTCGCGCTCGTCGAGCGCGGCCGCGAGCAGGGTCACATCAACGGTGACGACGTGCGCCAGGCCTTCGAGGCCGGCCGCATCCCGGTGGACCAGTGGAAGCGGGTCCTGCGCAGCCTGAACCAGGTCCTGGACGAGGAGGGTGTCGCCCTTCACGTCAGCGCGGCCCCCGCCACCAAGGCCGCCGCCAAGAAGCCCCGCAAGGCTGCCGCCGCACCGGCCCGCACCGTGGCCAAGAAGGCCACCGCCGCGCCGCGCCCCATCGGCGCCCGCAAGACCGCGGCGACCACCGCGGCCACGGCCACCGCCACGGCGATATCCGCTTCGTCGGCCGCCGCCACCGAGGACGAGGCGTCGGCCGAGGCCGCCGCCGAGCCGAAGAAGCGCACGGTCAAGAAGACCGCCGCCAAGAAGACCGCCGTGAAGAAGACCGCGGCGAAGAAGACCAGCGCCAAGGACGCCGACGAGGGCGAGACCCCCGTCGTCGAGGGCGAGGACTGGGCTGCCGAGGACCTCGCCGACGAGGCCGAGGAGGAGGCTCCCAAGGCCGGCGGCACCCAGGGCTTCGTCCTGTCCGACGACGACGAGGACGACGCCCCGGCGCAGACGGTCATGGTGGCCGGTGCCACCGCCGACCCCGTCAAGGACTACCTCAAGCTCATCGGCAAGGTGCCGCTCCTCAACGCCGAGCAGGAGGTGGAGCTCGCCAAGCGCATCGAGGCGGGTCTGTTCTCCGAGTACAAGCTCGAAGAGGAGGAGGACCACAAGCCCGCCTTCAAGCGCGAGCTGGAGATCCTGGTCGAGGACGGCCGCCGCGCGAAGAACCACCTGCTGGAGGCCAACCTCCGCCTCGTGGTCTCCCTCGCCAAGCGCTACACCGGCCGCGGCATGCTCTTCCTGGACCTGATCCAGGAGGGCAACGTCGGCCTGATCCGCGCCGTGGAGAAGTTCGACTACACCAAGGGCTTCAAGTTCTCCACGTATGCGACCTGGTGGATCCGGCAGGCGATCACGCGTGCCATGGCCGACCAGTCGCGCACCATCCGCATCCCCGTGCACATGGTCGAGATCATCAACAAGCTCGCCCGCGTGCAGCGCCAGATGCTCCAGGACCTGGGCCGTGAGCCCACCCCGGAGGAGCTGGGCAAGGAACTCGACATGACCCCCGAGAAGGTCATCGAGGTGCAGAAGTACGGCCGCGAGCCGATCTCCCTGCACACCCCCCTGGGTGAGGAGGGCGACAGCGAGTTCGGTGACCTCATCGAGGACTCCGAGGCGGTCGTCCCGGCGGACGCGGTCTCCTTCACCTTCCTCCAGGAGCAGCTCCAGTCCATCCTGGGCACGCTCTCGGAGCGCGAGGCGGGCGTGGTCTCCATGCGTTACGGCCTCAACGACGGCCAGCCGAAGACCCTGGACGAGATCGGCCGCGTGTACGGGGTCACCCGTGAGCGCATCCGCCAGATCGAGTCCAAGACCATGTCGAAGCTGCGCCACCCGTCGCGTTCGCAGGTGCTGCGCGACTACCTCGACTGAGTCGGTCTCCACCAGGACGCCCCCGACCCGCGCATCCGCGGGTCGGGGGCGTCCTGCGTCCCGTCGAGGCCGGGCCCGGTCAGGTCAGGTCAGGTCAGGTCAGGTCAGGTCAACCGGAAGACCGGCTCCCTGGGGGTGAACGGCAGGGAGGCGCCCCGGGGGATCAGGCAGGCGTGTTCGCGCCGGATGCGCAGGGTGTCGCACCCGCCGTCCGTGATCACCAGCACCGGGGCCCCGGGCGGGAAGTCCTCCGCCCGCTGATGTCCCCGCGGGCCTTCAGGTTTCGAGGAGGTGCTTGAGCTTCGCCTCGCCGCGGGGCATCTCCTTGCGGACCATGGGCCTGACCACGAGGGGTACGAGGGCCCGGCCCACCCCGTGGCCCTCGAAGTCGACGTCCAGGGTGAGGCGGGAGCGGGCGCCGCCGTCGAGTGGTTCGACGGTGCCCCGCACATCGGGTCGTACCGGCCCGTCCACGCCGTGCACGTGCCAGCTCCTCGGCGGGTCGAGCTCCACGAACTCCAGGGTCGTGGGGACCCGCCGGCGGCCGATCTGCCGGGTGACGAGGATCAGCGAACCGACGTGCACGGGGAGAGCGCCGATCGGGACGGCGGACACGGCGCTGTCCTGCCACTCCGGCAGGTGCGTGGGATCCGTCAGGTACGCGTAGACGTCCTCGGGCCTGCGGTCGATGTCGATGCTCTTCCTCATCGCGGACATGGTGACCCCTTGAAGCCCCCTGGGCGGCCCCTCCGTCCACGCTACTCCGCGGGTGACGCTGCGGCGCGGTGCTTCTTCGCGGACATGGCGGCGTAGACGAGGACGCCCGCGAAGAGGAAGAGCACGCCCTGGTAGACGGCCGCGTAGCCGGAGCCGGCGACCAGCCACATGGAGAAGCCGAAGGCGAGGGCGGCGAGGACGCCGTCGCGGGCCAGCCGGCCGGGGTGGACCCGCTCGCGCTGCCCGGAGAGCAGGAAGTAGATCTGCGCGGCGGTGGCCAGCAGGTAGGGGACGGTCGCCGTGAAGGTGGTGATCAGGACCAGGCTCTCGAAGACGCCCTGGGTGCCGGCCGTGTAGTTGTAAACGGTGAGGGCGGAGGCCAGGGCGACGGTGACGATCACGCCGACGACGGGGACGCCGCGCTTCTTCGTCTCGAAGGCCTTCGGGAAGAGCCCGTCCTTGGCGGCGGCGTACGGGGTCTGCGCGCTGAGCAGGGTCCAGCCGTTGAGGGCGCCGAGCATCGAGATCACGGCGGCGCAGGCGACCACGGTGCCGCCCCAGGTGCCGCCGAACATGGCGTTGACGGCGTCGGTGAAGGGGGCGTCGGAGGAGACCAGCCGGTCGTGGGCGACCAGGCCGAAGACGGCGACGGTGCCGAGCAGGTACACGGTGGCCGCGCCCACGGTGCCGAGGACGGTGGCCCGGCCGACGTTGCGGGCCGGGTCACGGACCTCGCCCGCGCTGACGGTGGCCGACTCGACGCCGAGGTAGCTGAACAGCAGGATCGCGGCGGAGGCGGAGACGGCGCCGGCCGCGCTCTGGTCGGTGGCCCGGAAGGGGCCGAGGTTGGCCGGGTCGAAGAAGAACAGCCCGCCCACGGCCACCAGGAGCAGCGGGGCGAACTTCAGTACGGTGGCGACGACTTGCACCGCGCCGACGTAGCGGGTGCCCGCCAGGTTGGACAGGGCCGGGAGCCACTGGACGGCGAGGGCGGCCAGGCACATGGACCACTTGTGTTCGCCCGCGGCGGGGAACAGCACCGTGAGGTAGCCGACGGCCGCGACGGCCAGGGCCGCGTTCGAGACCCAGGCGGTGATCCAGTAGCTCCAGGCGGCGAGGAAGCCGGCGAAGTCCCCGAAGGCGGCGCGGGCGTAGACGTAGGGGCCGCCGGTCTGCGGGTGGCGCTCGGCGAGTCGGCCGAAGACGAGCGCGAGGGCGATCGCGCCGGCGGTGAGGACGCCGAAGGCGACGAGGCTGATGGTGCCGAAGGGAGCCACCGAGGCCGGGAGGAGGAAGATCCCGCCGCCGATGATGTTGCCCATGACCAGGCAGGTCGCGACGGGCAGGCCGAAGCGGCGTGTGTGGGGGTCGCGGTCCTGCTCGGGGGGTGCGGCGGCCTCAACGGCCCGGGTTGCGGTGCTGGTCATCGGTGGTGCGCCTCTGGATGTCTCACATGCTGGGCAGGTCAACACATGGTTGACCACCGTGAAAGCGGCACAAAATCAGCGGATTTCGTCCCGCGCGGGCGCCCCTGTGGAAGGAAAGCTTCCGTTATTTGCGTCCCCGGGCGCGGTTTCCTCCACCGGCTCCCCCACCGGCTCCCCCAGTGGCTCGTCCACCGGCACCTGCGGTCCGTCCGGCTCCCGCAGCCAGCGCCGCAGCACGGCGTGCACCGCTTCCGCCCCGGCCAGCTCCTCCCCGGGGTCCGACAGGTCCGTGGGCCACATCAGGAAAGGGTGCCCCTGCTCCCCGCCCAGCCCGCCGTGCGAACCGATCTGCTCCTCGAAGGCGTGCACGGTGCCCGTCCGCGGGTCGTACGCCGAGTTCACCATGACGTCCGCCACGTGCGGGAAGGCATCGGTCCGGCGGACGGCCTCGGCGGCGCCCGGGCCGAAGGGGGCCAGCAGCTCCTCCGCCTCCCCCGGGACGTCCAGCCGGGCCACCCTTCCGTCCCGGCCCATCACCACCCCGTCCACCAGCAGGAACCCCACGCCCGGGTGGTTCGCCAGGGTGGCCAGCAGGGCGGGGTGCGCGCGCTCGACGCGGGCCCGCGAAGCCCGGCCCGGAATGTCGGGGAAGGAGATCAGGCCGAGGTTGCCCGAGGGCAGCACCACCGGATCGGAGCCCGGCCCCGGGTGCGCCTCCTCGCCCTCCTCCACCGGCCGGTGGAGCGCCGCGAGCACGGCCGCCCGGGCCTCGGCGCCGCTGCGGGTGCGGCCGGCCCGGCGCGGGACCGGCAGCCCGCAGCCCGCCCGGACCAGGTCCTTGAGGCTCAGCCCGTACCGGCCGAGGAAGGTCTCCCCCGGGCTCTGACCGTGATCGGAGAGCAGCACGATCCGGTACCGGCGCGGCGCGTGCTCGGCGACCCGGGCGATCAGCGCGAGGCTCCGGTCCAGGCGCCGCAGCACCCGGTCGGTGTCCCGGCCGCGCGGGCCCGAGTGGTGCGCGACCTCGTCGTAGGCCACCAGGTCGGCGTAGACGGCGGTGCGCCCGGCGAGCATGTCGCCGATCACCGCCGCGACGACCACGTCCCGTTCCACCACGGTCGCGAAGGCCCGGATCAGCGGGTACAGCCCGCCGCGCGAGACCCGCGGCCGGTCCCCGCGGATCCGCGCCCGCACCGACTGGCCGATCTCCCGGGCCGCCTCGGAGACGAAGGACACGGCCGTACGGACGGCGTTCGCCGGGTCGGAGAAGTACGCGAAGTAGCCCGCGCGGGACCGGTTGGCCCGCCCCCGCCGGGCCGAGACCGACAGCACCAGCGCCAGCTGGTCGGCGCCGCCGCTGAACAGGTTGCCCCGGCTCGCCCCGTCCAGCGTGAGCAGTCCGCCGTCCCCGGTGCGCCCGATGGCCCGCCGCTGGAGCTCGGCGGCGCTGGTCGGCCGGTTGCAGACCATCACCTCGCCGGTGTCCTTCTCGTACCAGCGGAAGGCCGGCACGTCGAAGTTGGAGCCGTGCAGGATCCCGAGCTGGCTGGCGCCGGTCTGGCTCGACCAGTCCGTACGCCAGGACCGGGCGCGGTGGCTGCCGTCCAGCAGGGCGGCGACGGTGGGCATCAGCCCGCTGCCGCACGCGCGGCGCAGCTCCTCGTACCCCAGCCCGTCCAGCTGGAGCATGAGCAGACCCGGCGGGGCCTCGGCGCCGCGGGCCGGGTCCGCCCGGCCCTGCCTGCGGCGACGCCGGTCGGCGAGCCGGTAGAGCCGCCGCCGGTAGGCATCGTCGTCGCGCACGGCGAGTGCGGTGGAGGTCGCCGACGCCACCGCGGACATCACGGCGGCGACGACCACCGCGGTCTCCGGCGCCACCTCGCCGCGGCCGTCCGGGATCAGGCTGAGCGCTATCAGCAGGAGCGAGCCGTTGAGGAAGAAGACGAGCAGCCCGAGCACCAGGGCGGGCACCAGCAGCAGGGCCCGGACGAGCACCGGCCAGACCAGCGCGCTCAGCATGCCGAAGGCCCCGGCGGCCCAGGCGGCGGTCAGCCCGATCTGCGTGATGCTGTCGCCGTCGTCCGACTGGAGCCGGAAGTCCGGCAGGATCCCGGCCAGGGCGAGCATCGTGAGGGTGGACGCCGCCCAGACGAGGAGCACCCGCACCAGGGCGCTGCCCGCGGTCCGCCACCGCCCTCGCACCACGCCGCCACCTCCCGCGAGCCCGTCCCGCCTCCAGGCTCGCACAGCCCGCCGCACCCGGTCGGGCGATGCGGACGGCGCACGGGCGCGCGGAACGGGCGGGCCGGTGCTGAGCCGGTGAGGTGAGGTCAGATCGGCAGGCCGGGTCGGGTCAGGTGCCGTCGTAGCCGGCGGTCGGCATGGACAGCCTGCGGTGCACCTCGGCCTTCATCGCGGAGGTGTACCGGGGCTCCTCGCCCCCGGCGGTCTCCAGCCGCACACCGCGCCGCTCGCACTCGGCGGTGAACTCCTGGACGGAACGCAGTGCGCGGGCCAGCACCCGGTGGTTGGCGGCGACGAAGAGATCGACCTGCCCGGTGTCGACGTCGGACCAGAGCCCGCAGTGGTCGGCACGCAGCCCGTAGACCAGCAACTGCCTCGTCACGACATAGCCCCGGTCGGCGGCCCAGCGCGCGCACACGGCGTGCTGGCCGCGGGTGTCCACGGCGAACGGGTCGGTGTCGAGGTCTTCGAGCGGGGCCAGGCTGGCGATCGCGGCCACGCGCAACTCTTCCATGCCGCCGGACCCTACTCCGATCCGCCGCCGGAGAGGAGGGGACGGCCGAGATCCGATTCCGGGCGGCCGCGCGGGGCAGACACCCCTAGGCTCGTGAACGAGGCGCGAGGGAGGGAGGGCCGGGTGCCGGTGGACATCACCTGGTGGGGTCATGCCACGTGCACCGTCGAGGACTCCGGGGTCCGGCTGCTCACGGACCCGCTGTTCGCCCGGCGGCTCGCGCACCTGCGGCGGCGGCGCGGGGCGCTGCCCCCGCCCGAGGCGGCGGCGGCCGACGTGGTGCTGGTCTCCCACCTGCACGCCGACCACCTGCATCTGCCGTCGCTGGCGCGGCTCGCGCCCGGCACCCGGCTGCTCGTGCCGCGGGGGGCGCGCCGGGCCGTACCGGGGCTTGCGCGGGTCGCCGGGCTGCACGGGCTGGCCGTGACGGAGGTGGTGCGGGGCGAGGAGGTCCCCGTACGGGACGGCGTACGGGTCCGGGCGGTCGGCGCGCGGCACGACGGACGGCGGCTGCCGTTCGGGCCGCACCTGTGCCCGGCGCTGGGGTACGTGGTGCTGGGGGCGGCGCGGACCTACTTCGCCGGGGACACCGGGCTGTTCGACACCATGGCCGAGGAGACCGGACCGGTGGACGTGGCCCTGCTGCCGGTGGGCGGCTGGGGGCCGTACCTCGGCCCCGGGCACCTGGACGCGGGGCGGGCGGCGCGGGCGCTGGCCCGGCTGGCGCCCGCGGCGGCGGTCCCGGTGCACTACGGGACGTACTGGCCCGTCGGGATGGACGCGGTACGGCCGCACGAATTCCACGCGCCCGGCGAGGAGTTCGCGCGGCTGGCGCGGCAGCTGGCGCCGAAGGTGACCGTACGGGTGCCGCGGCACGGCGAGCGGGTGCGGCTGCCGTGACGTGGCGCGAGCTCGCGGCCGCGGCCGGCCAGGTTCCGCCGGAGAGCACCCAGCAGGCGGTGGGGTACCCGGCGCTGTTCCTGCTGGTCGCACTGGGCGCACTGGTACCCGTCATCCCCACGGGTGCGGTGGTGAGTTCGGCGGCGGTGGTGGCCTTCCACCACCAGTCGTCGCCCTACGGGGTGCTGCTGGTGTTCGCGGTGTCGGCGCTGGCGGCGTTCACCGGGGACATCACGCTGTACTGGCTCGGGCAGCGCGGGGTGCGCTCACGGGGCGGGTCGCGCTGGCTGGAGGCGCTGCGCGGCCGGGCCACGCCGGAGCGGCTGGAGCGGGCGCGGGCGGGGCTGGACGAGCACGGGGTACTGGTCCTGGTGCTGTCGCGGCTGGTCCCGGCGGGCCGGATCCCGGTGATGCTGGCCTGCCTCCTGGCCCAGATGCCGTTGCGCCGCTTCGCCCGGGGCGACGCCCCGGCCTGCCTGGCCTGGGCGGCGACGTACGGCCTGATCGGCATCCTGGGCGGCACCCTCTTCGCGGAGCCCTGGAAGGGTGTGGCCCTCGCGGTCGGCCTGGCCCTGGCGATCAGCGCGGGGCCCTCGCTGTGGCGCCGCCTGCGGCCACGGCCCTGAGCGGGCCCCGGCCGGGCCTCACCGTCCCTCCCCTTCCCGGCCGGGTACCGGGCGGGCGGAGGCCGGCGGGAACGCGAGACCCGTCGGCGTGTTGAGGCCGGTGAAGGCGAGCGTGACCTGTCCGCCGCCCGTCTCGCGGACCCGCACCACGCGGTTGTTGAATCCGTCGGCCACGTAGAGGCCGCCGGAGCCGTCGAGCGCGAGGCCCAGCGGGGAACTGAGGCCGGTGACGGGCACCGTGCTCTGCGCACCGCCGCCCGCGGCCAGTTTCACCACACGGTTGTTGCCGCTGTCGGAGACGTACAGGTCGCCCGCGGCGTTCGGGACCAGCCCGGTCGGCTGGGAGAGGCCGGTGGTGGGCACGGTGCTCTGGCCGCCGCCGTCCACGGCCACCCTGACGACGCGGTCGTTGACGAAGTCGGAGACGTACAGGCCCCCGCCGGGCGCCCAGGCCAGCCCCCAGGGGTGCAGCAGCCCGGTGGTGGGGACGGTCGTCTGTCCCCCGCCGCCGGCCGGCACCTTCACGATCCGGTCGTTGAAGCTGTCGGCGATGTAGAGGTTCCCGGCCGGGTCGAAGGCGAGCCCCAGCGGGCGCGACAGGCCGACGGCGGGAACGACGGTCTGCTCCCCGCCGTCCGGGGGCAGCACGAGGACGCGGTTGTTGCCGGTGTCGGACACGTAGAGGCGGCCCGCGGCGTCCCAGGCCATGCCGGTCGGCCGTACCAGGCCGTCGAAGGGGACGGTGCTCTGGTCGCCGCCGTCCGCGGGCAGGGCCACCACCCGGTTGTTGCCGTAGTCGGACACGTACAGGGGCGGACCGGCGGGCGACCGCACGTCACCGGGCGGCGTGGCGCCCGCCGCTCCCGTGGGGAGCGCGCAGAGCAGCAGCAGCGCCACGGCGGCGGCCAGCCGCCGGGTCCACCGCCGGGCAGCGGGGGGTGCCTCGGTTCGTGCCTCGCCCGTCATGCGTTCCACGACTCACCCACCTGATCCGGACGGCCGGCCGGCCGGGTGCCCGGTGCCGTACCCCCGCCGACCCTAGGAAGCGGGGAGCGCCGGCGCGGGAGCCACGCCATCGCGACGGTCGCCGGCCACTCCAATGCCCGGTGGGGCGGGACCCGGGCCGTGGGGAGGCCGAGGCCGGTGTGGATCACCGGGGTCGGGTGGTCAGGCCAGCCCGGCCAGGACCGACCCGAGGAGTTCCAGGGAGTCGCGTACGTGCGGCAGTGCGAGCGGATCGCGGGCGGTGAGCGCGGCCAGCCGCTCCTGCGGGGTGGCGCCGAGCAGGGGCCCGGTGGACAACCGCACGCGCAGCGAGCCCAGTTCGTCGGCGAACCGCTGCCCGCCGGGAGTGGGTGCGCCGAGCCGGCCGCCGAGCCAGTCCTCCAGTTCCATGGCGTCGCCGACCCCGTGCCGGGCGAGTCCGGCGCGCAGCGGGGTGAGGTCGGCGTACAGGTGCCGGCCGGCCCGCGGGGGCCGGGCCAGCGCCCCTGCCGCGAGCAGCCGCCGGTGCGCGGCGGCGGCCACCACCCCGTGCAGGGTGGCGGCGGCGTAGGCGCGGCCCGCGACGGCGTCGGGTTCGTCGAGGGCGTGCGCGGCGGCACCCGCGACGGGTCCCGCGACCATCGCCCCGGTGGCGGTGAGGACGTCGAGGGTACGGGCGCGCAGCCAGGTCCCGCGCGGGGTGCCGGGGAAGCGGACGACGGCGGCGGGCCAGCCGGCCGGCAGCAGCGCCCCGGACAGGTCGACGAGGACGGCCGCCTGTTCGGGGAGCATCTCGGCGGGGCTCAGGACCAGGGTGTCGTGGGGCCGGTGGACGGTGTCGCGCCAGCTCTCGTCGCTGACGACGAACAGTCCGGCGGATTCGGCGGCCTCGCAGGCCTCGCGCAGCAGCTCGGGCGGGGGCACGGTCGCGGTGGGGTCGTCGGCGACCGACAGCAGGAGCACGCGCGGGTCGCCGCCCTCGGCGCGCACCCGCCGTACGGTCTCCAGCAGCGCGTAGGGGTCGGGTACTCCGCCGCACTCGGCCGGGGTCGGCACGTGGTAGGCCCGACGTCCCAGCAGCCGGACCTGAGGGGTCCACCAGGCGGGACAGGGCCGGGGCAGCATCACGTCTCCCCCGTATGCGCCGAGCAGGGCCAGGAGCAGGGCGGGGGCTCCGGGACCCGCGGCCACGTTCTCGGGCGAGGTGGCGAGCCCCCGCCGCTCCCAGTGCCGGCAGGCGGCCTCCCGTACGGCCTCGCCGCCGCCCGGGGGCTCGGGGGCGGCGCGTCCGGCGGCCGCGGCGAGGACGGAGAGCAGCTCGGGGAGCACGGGCAGGCCGGGCTGCGGGGCGGGTGGGCCGTACCGGACCGGGCCGCGGCCCTCCGCGGCCGTGCGCTGCATCGCCGCCACCGCTTCCCGCCTTCCGCGCTCGCCCTGCCACGCCCGGCCCGCCCGCGACTGCCTCACGGCGCGTCGGTAGACCTGACCTTTATACGATGATTCAGGGCCCTATGCCTGTTGTGCGGGATGCCCGCCCCCGCGCGTCAGCCCGCGCGTCAGCTCGCTCGTCAGCCCGCGCGCCCCACCATCGCGAGGAGCCTGGTCTGCGCGTCCGCGCCCGCCGGGACCTCCACCGGCTCGGCGTACTCACCGCTGGCCGAGAGCGCGTCGGCGTACGGCATGATCTCCTTGATCGAGAACTCGACCAGGGTGTCGGGCAGCCGGTCCCCCGCGCCGATGCCCCGGGCCAGGTCCCAGACATGCACGACGCAGTCGGCGGTCAGCTCCGAGCAGTACGCCGATCCGAGCGCGGGCCCGTACGAGAGGCGCACGGTCCGGTCCAGCGCGCCGGACGCGGCGAAGGCCGCGTGCGCGGCGGCCGAGGCCCGGTCCCAGGCCGCGACCGGGTCGTCACCCAGTACGTCACCGGAGAACCGGCCCGCCAGCTCCTCGACGGTCCGGCCCTCGGTGACCAGCGGCGGGATCCAGAGCTGCTCCGCGGTGACGTGGTTGACCAGCTCCCGCACGTTCCATTCCGTGCACGGGGTCGGCTCTCCCCACTGGTCGCCGCGGACGTCACGCACCCGCTCACCGAAGAGCCTCAGCGCCTCGGCATGCCGTTCGAGCAGCGTGTCCGTCATGACGCTCACCGCCGTCCGCCCTGGGGATGTGTCCCCCTGCAGCCACTCTCCTCGCACCCGCATCGGCCTGCCACCTCCCCACCCGGTCCCCTTGGCACACAAGGCTGTTGTCCACATGTCAAAACACCTATCTCAGATGGCGAACTGATCGTCTACGGTGGGGGCAACGCTTCGAAGAGGAAACGAGGAGGGGTCCGGTCATGAACGCAGCCAGGGAGTCCGCCGGGGATTCGGCAGCCGGGGAGACCGCCGTCTACACGCACGGCCACCACGAGTCGGTCCTGCGCTCGCACCGCTGGCGCACCGCCGGGAACTCCGCCGCCTACCTGATCGGCGAGCTGCGCCCCGGCATGCGGGTGCTGGACGTCGGCTGCGGCCCGGGCACGATCACCGCGGACCTGGCGGAGCTGGTCGCGCCGGGCGGCCACGTCACCGCCGTCGACGCCGCGGCGGACGTCCTGGAGCAGGCCCGCGCCCACGCCGAAGAGCGCGGTCTGGGCGACGCCGTGTCCTTCGCCGTCGCGGACGTCCACGCGCTGGACTTTCCGGACGACTCCTTCGACGTGGTCCACGCCCACCAGGTGCTGCAGCACGTCGGCGACCCGGTGCGGGCGCTGCGCGAGATGCGGCGGGTGTGCCGGCCGGGCGGGGTCGTGGCCGCGCGCGACGCCGACTACGCGGCGATGACCTGGTACCCGGCCACGCCGGGCCTGGACGACTGGCTGAGCCTGTATCGGCGGGTGGCCCGCGCCAACGGCGGCGAACCGGACGCCGGACGCCACCTGCGGGCCTGGGCCCGGCAGGCCGGTTTCACGGACGTGACCTCCTCGGCGACGGCCTGGTGCTTCGCCGACCCGGAGGAGACCGCCTGGTGGTCGGCCCTGTGGGCGGACCGGACGCAGGCCTCCGCGTACGCGACCGTCGCCACCCGCGGCGGTCACGCGACGGCCGCGGACCTGGCGGCCGTCGGCGCGGCCTGGCACGCCTGGGGCGCGGACCCCGACGCGTGGTTCTCGGTCCTGAACGCCGAGATCCTGTGCCGGGTCTGACGCGGGGGACCTCGGCTGCGGGAATGTCACTGGCTTGATATAGCGTGCGCACGTCAATACGTAGTCACGCACCCCGGGGGACAGACCCATGACGCAGCCGCCGCAGCCAGGCACGAACCCTTACGCCCAGTCCGGCCCCAACGGCCAGCCCGGCCCCTACGGCCAGCAGCCGCCGCAGGGACAGCAGCCCCAGCAGTGGGCCGCCGCGCCGCCGGCGCCGCCGACCCGGCGCGGGGGCATGGGCGTCCTGAAGATCCTCAAGATCATCGGTGCCGTGGCCGTCCTCATCGCCGTCGGCGTGGGCTACTTCCTGAGCCAGGACGACGCCGACCACGCCAAGGCCGGCGACTGCCTGAAGAACAACGGGACCCAGATCTCGCCCGACCTGCAGGTGGTCGAGTGCGGCGGCGCCACCGCCGAGTACAAGGTGGTCCAGGTGCACCAGGACACGCTGGACACCGCCAAGTGCGAGAACGTCTCCGACATCGGCTACCAGGAGCAGACCAGCGGCGGCCGGCGCTCTTCGGGCAAGAAGTTCGTGCTCTGCATCGACAAGATCAAGAAGTAGGCGGCCGCATCCGGAAGTCGTAGCGCGCCGGCAGCGGGCAGTCGGTGAGGGTGGCCCAGACCTCGGCGAGGGTCTCCTCACCCTCCCGCAGGTCCGGGAGTTCGAACCCGTCCTCGAAGACCCGGCGCGCCGCCCGCACATGGCCCTCCGCCGCGAGCAGCCGGGCCGCGAGCAACCGGAAGCGGCCCTGTTCCCGCAGGGCGGGCCGCAGCCGGTCCCAGACCGCGCGGGCCTGCGGCAGCCGGCCCGCCGCGAGGAGGGCGGCCATCGCCTCCTGGCCCAGCGCCGACTCCGCGGCCGTCCACGGCTCGCCGCCGCGGCTCTCCCCGGCCAGGTCCTCGAAGGCCGCCTCGAATCCGTCGGCCGCCCGCGCCGAGTCCCCGGCCAGGGCGTCCGCCACCGCAAGGCAGCGCAGCAACGGCCACCGCGAGGGGGCCAGCGCCAGCCCCCGCTCCCAGCTGCGCACCGCCTGGGCCGTGTCCCCGGCGTGCCACTGGGCCACGCCCAGGTGGTACTCCGTCAGCGGGTCCGCAGGGGCCGTCTCCAGCATGTCCCGCCAGTGCGCGGCGACCAGGCTCGGCCCCGGCGGGACCACCCGTCGCGGGGCGGGCAGGACGCCCGTGCGCCAGAGCTGCAGCCACGGTTCCTGCTCCTCCCCGAGCGTGTCCTCCCCGAAGGGGGTGCCCGGCAGCTCGAAGCCCCCGCACAGCACCTCCAGCGCGCCCCAGCCCGAGCCCCGCGCCAGCCGCTCCCCCGGCGCGGTGTCGGCGTGGCCGCGCCACGCCTCGTACGCCGCGTCCACCCGCTCCCGCGGCAGTGCGGCCTCCAGCGCGGCTCCGGCCGCACCGCGGGCCGCCGCCCAGTCCGCGCCGTGCACCTGCTCCGGCTCCGCCGACAGCGGGCCGTACGCCTCCAGCCAGCTGAACTCGGCCCCTCCCTCCAGCCGTACGTGCTCCAGCTGGGTCCGGGCCAGCCCGGCCTGGATCTCCGCGTAGCCGCCCGTGCCCGGCTCGGTCAGCCACTCCTGCCAGCGCCGGCCGCCACCGCCCGCGCCCCACACGAACAGCTTGCGTCCGCGCAGCCGCGCGGTGGAGGTCTGCACGAGCCCGTGCCCGGCGGCGTCCAGGGAGGCGATCCAGGGCCGGGTCCCGTACCGGACCTCGTAGAAGAAGTCGGCCGGGTACGTGCCGCGCAGCGGGTACGTGCGGTCCGCGCCCTCCCACTCCGGTACGGGGACCCGGCGCAGCGCGCGCTCGTAGCCGAAGTGCCAGGCCTCGTCGGCCGGAGCGAGCACCCGGGTGCCTGCGTCCTCCGGGACGGCGATGTTGGACCACCAGTACACGGGGGCGGGCCGCTCGTGCGGGTTGCGCACGCGGACGCCGACGTAGAGGAACTCCGAGTCCTCCGGCAGCCACAGGTCCACCTGGAAGGGCAGGTCGCGCAGGCGCTCCCACTCCCACAGCCGGACCATCGTGCCCCCGTCCGGCGCCGGGACGAGGGCCGCGTGCAGCGGGGCGCAGGACAGGGCGGTGTGCCCGGTCGCGCCGGTGTTCCACTCGATGCCGCCGGAGAACCAGGCGCCGTTGAGCGCGAAGTTGGCGGGCTGGAACACCGGGTTGCGGTAGAGGAGTTCACGCCCGGACGGCAGGTGCACGAGGGAGTGGACCCGCCCGCCCAGGCCCGGCAGGACGGTGACCCGCAGGTGGTCGTTCTCGATGACGATCGACTCGAACTCCCGCTCCGCGCGCTCCCGTCCGTACCCGTCCCGGATCCGTACGGGCAGGAGGGAGCGCAGGGGTTCGTAGCCGATCTGCCGTGCCATGTCGCGCGGCATCCCCTCGCGCGCACGCTCGTCCAGGGTGTGCGCGTCATCGGGCGCGCGCAGGGCGGGCAGCGGGTTGTCCGAGCCCAGCGGGGCTGCGGGGAGGGTCAGTACGGCGCGTCGGACGGTGGTGGCCATGAAGGAAATGGAACACGCCACGGCGGCCGGTGCACAGGGGTTCCGCGGATCACCACCGGTCAGGATTACGCAAAGGCGCCCGCGACCAGGTCGGCGAGGAGGGCGCCCGCACGCCCGTCCGGGTCCAGGTCCGGGTCGTAGACCGTGACGTTGAGCCCGGCGCAGCGCGGCGAGCCCACCAGCACGGCGAGCAGCTCGGCGAGTTCGTCGGGGAGCAGACCTCCGGGGTCGGGGCTGTCCACGGCCGGCATGACGGCCGGGTCCAGCACGTCGGCGTCCACGTGCACCCAGAACCCGGCGGTGTCCGGCGGGTGCAGCCCGTCCAGGGCGGCCCGGGCCACCGGTCCGGCGCCACGCCGTCGGATCTCCCCGACGGTGGCGACGGAGATCCCGGCCGCGTGCAGCTCGGCGAGGTCCGGGTCGCCGTCGCGCAGCCCGAAGAGCCGTACGTCCTCGTCGCGCAGGTAGGGGCCGCGCCCCTCCAGGTCGGCGAGATCCGCCTGGCCGCGGCCGGTCGACAGAGCCAGCTCCTCGCCGCCGGCGGCGCCGACGGGGCCGTTCACGCCCTCGTTGCCGGGGTGGCGGAAGTCGGCGGAGCCGTCGATCGCGGCCAGGCCGTAGCGTCCCAGGCGGCGCATGGCAAGGGCCGCGCCGAGCTGGATGGAGCAGTCACCGCCGAGCACGACGGGGAACTCCCCGGCCCGCAGGTGCCGTTCGATGCGGTCGGCGAGGGTGACCGTGTACGCGGCGAGGGCCTCGGCGTGGAACACGCCGTCGCCCTCGCGCCAGTCACCGCGGTCGTAGCGCGGCGGCACCACCACCCCGCCCTCGACGGCCCCGAGCCGGGCCAGCAGACCCTGCTCGCGCAGGGCGCCGGCGAGCTTGTAGACCCCCGGCACGGTGCCCGGCGCGGGCGGTCGCAGCCCGAGGTTGGAGGGGGCGTCGAGCAGCACGAGAGTACGCATGCCCTCATCCTTGCGCACACCCCGCCCGTCCCGCCGCGTCACCGGTCCCGTGGTGCGACGGCATCGTGATCGCGCCATCGGATCGACACGGCCCCCGGGCGGTGAGACCATCACCGGCGTGATCATGGAAGAGACGGCGCGCGTGGCGCTGGTGCGCCGGGCCGCGCTGAACAACGCGGTGTGGTGCGACGCCGTCTGCCGGGCGCACGGGGTGACCGCGCGGTACGAGGGGGCCGGCCTCTGGTGCAGTCCGCGGCGGACTCCGCCGATGTATCCCGATGCCGTGACCCTGGAACCGGCCGTGCCGGCGGGGAGTGTGGTCCGGGGCGTCGAAACCGCCTCGCCCGGCTGCTCGGTGAAGGACAGCTTCGGGGATCTGGACCTGGCGGGGAACGGCTTCGACGTCTTGTTCGAGGCGCAGTGGATCCACCGGCCCGCCGGGGCTCCGCTCCCCGTGGCGGAGGCGGCCGGGATGGAGTGGTCCGAGGTCTCGGACGCCCGGGAACTGGCGGCCTGGGAGGCCGCCTTCGACGGCGGCGGGGGCGACCGGCTGTTCCGGCCGGCCCTGCTCCGCGAGGGGATCGTGTTCCTGGCCGGTCGGGCCGACGGCCGGATCGCCGCCGGGGCCGTCGCGAGCACCGGCGGCGGCGTGGTCGGCGTGTCCAACCTGTTCGGGGCCGCCTGGGCGGGTGTTCTGGGCGCGGTCTCCCTCCGGTGGCCGGATCTCGACGTGGTCGGCTACGAGCACGGGGAGGACCTGGAGGCGGCGGTCCGGGCCGGGTTCACGGCGATCGGACCGCTGCGCGTGTGGCTGCGCACGACGGGCGGCGGGGACCACGGTGTGGCGTCATGATCAAGTTCGGGTGAGACTGGCGCGGTGACTTCGCATCAGACCAGCGGGCTCGTCGGCGCCGTGTTCGGGCTCGTCTTCGTCCTGGTGAACGCCGGAAACCTGCCCGCGGCCGTCGCCGTCGTGGTGCGCGTCCTCGCGATCGGCTCGTTCATCTGGCTGTTCATCGCGCTGCGGCGGGCCGGGGCGCCCCGGGCCGAAGGCCAAGTGGCGACGGCGCCCCGGCTGTTCGGGCGGCGCTACCTCCTCGTGGTCGCCGCCGAGGTGGCCGCCGCGCTGGCCGGGATCCTCGTCATCAACCTCGTACTGCACACCCCGCACGCCACGGTGGCCTGGATCAGCCTGGTCGTCGGCCTGCACTTCTTCGGTCTCGCGGCCGTCTGGCGCGCGCCGTCGCTGCGGCTGCTCGCGGCCGCGATGGCCGCCTGCGGCGCCGCCGGGCTCGTCCTGGCCGCCTGCGCGGTCCCCCTCGCCGTCATCGCGACCGTCGCGGGGATCCTCCCCGGCGTCCTGCTGCTCGGCTCCGTCTGGTGGGGCGTACGCTCCGCTCCGGCCGCCACCGCCGCGATCTCCTAGTCCAGTTCCAGCCGCGGGACGTCTGCGCGTTCGATGCCGAAGACCTGCGCGTACAGCGACAGTTCGGCCTCCAGCGCGCGGACCATGGTGTCCGCCCGGCGAAACCCGTGGCCCTCGCCCTCGAAGGTCACGTACGCGTGCGGCACCGGTACCGGCCGGCCCCGCAGGGCGTCCAGCAGCCGTTCGGCCTGGGCCGGCGGGCAGATCGGGTCCTCCAGTCCCTGGAGCAGCACGAACGGCGCCGTGATCCCGTCGGCCCGTGACACGGGGGAGCGTTCGCGGCTGAGTACCGCCAGGGTCTGCGGCGGCCCGGCCAGGCTCTCGACGTAGCGGGACTCCAGGTCGTGGGTCTCCTCGGCGAAGCCCAGCAGGTCCAGCACCGGGTAGATGATCGCGGCGCACGCGTACAGGTCGGTGGCGGCCAGCGAGGCCGCCGCGGTCCAGCCGCCCGCGCTGCCTCCGCGGATGGCGAGCCGGGCGGGGTCGGCGGTGCCCTCCGCGGCCAGCGCCCGGGCGACCGCCGCGCAGTCCTCCACGTCGACGACGCCCCACTGCTCGCGCAGCCGCTCCCGGTAGGCACGGCCGTAGCCGGTGGACCCGCCGTAGTTCACCTCCGCCACGCCGATGCCGCGCGAGGTGAAGTAGGCGATGTGCAGGTCGAGTACGGGCGGCACGTGGTCGGTGGGTCCGCCGTGCGCCCAGATCACGTACGGGGGCAGCTCGTCGGCGGGGGCCAGGCAGGCCGGGTGGTGCGGCGGGTAGACGTGCGCGTGGATCTGGCGGTTGTCGGGGCCGAGGAAGGTGCGGCTCTGCGGCTCCGGGTAGTAGGCGGGGTCCACCGGGTCCGGGCGCTGCGCGCCGACCGCCCGGGCGTGCCCGGTGGCGGTGTCGAGCTCGACCACCTCGTAGGCGCTGCGCGGGCTGGCGGCGACCCCGTAGACCCGGGTGCCGTGCACGGCCAGGGTCGGCTGCCAGGCGGTCCACGGCCCGGCGGCGTCCACCAGGTCGCCGCTCTCCGGGTCGAGGATACCGAGCACCGGGGAGCCCTGCCCGTGCAGGACCGCGACGAGCCCGGCGCCCGGGCCCGCCGGGTGCGGGGTGTCCCCGGGGAGCGGTGCGAGCCAGCGCAGCCCCGGCTTCCACAGCGGGCCGCCGAACTCCTCTTCCCGCGGGCAGAGATTGATCGCCCAGCCGGTCCGCGGGTCCACGCTGTACGGGTTCCACCAGCCGCCGCGGTCGCTGACCGCGAGGAGGGTCCCCTCGGCCGTCCACTCGACCTGGGCGACGGCCTCGTCGGGGCCGCCGAGCACGGTCCGGGCGTCGGCGAGCTCCCCGCCCTCGGTGACTTCGGCGACCCGCAGCTCGGTACCGTCCCACGGCATCCGGGGGTGGTCCCACACCAGCCAGGCGGCGCGGCGGCCGTCCGGGGAGAGCCGGGGACCGGTGGTGAACCGGTACCGGTCGTGGGTCAGTTCCCGCACCGCGCCGCGGTCGCCGGCCGCCGAGCCGTCCAGCGGTACGGCGGCCAGAACCCGGCGCACATCGGTCGGCGCCGGGCCCGTGAACTCCTCCAGCACGCACCACACCTCGCCGCCGCGCAGCACCGGGTCGGCCCAGCGCAGGCCGCCGCCGGTGCCGGAGAGCGGGGTGAGGGGCCGCGGCTCGGGACCGCCGGGCGCGTCGGGCTCGTACGCGTACAGCCGCTGGTCGGCGAAGTGGACGAAGACCAGCAGGGGGCCGCCGTCGGGGCGCTGCGCTCCCGCCCAGGGCAGGCCGCCGTACTCGGTGACGCGGCTGCGCACGTTCCACGGGGCCGGCAGTTCGGTGATCTCGGGTCCGGGGCCGGCGAGGCGGCGGCGCACCAGGGTGCGGCGGCCGGCCTCCTCGGGCCGGGGTTCGGTCCACCACACCTCGGGGCCGACCGTGCCGAGGTACTCGGGCCGCCCGTCGAGGGAGGCGGCGAGGCCCGCGTCGATGGGTGAGGGCCAGCTGCCGTAGGGCCGGGTCGTCGCCGTCATGACCGGGCCCCGTTCACAGGGTCCGCAGCGCGTGGTCGAGGACGCGGACGCCGAAGTGCAGGGCGTCGACGGGGACCCGCTCGTCCACGCCGTGGAAGAGGGCCCAGTAGTCGAAGCCGGGCGGCAGCTTGAGCGGGGAGAAGCCGTAGCCGGTGATGCCGAGGCGGGAGAACTGCTTGGCGTCGGTGCCGCCCGCCATGCAGAAGGGGACCACGTGGCCGGCCGGGTCGAACCGTTCGACCGCCTCGCGCAGGATCCCGTACGTCCGCCCGTCCACGGGGGCCTGGAGGGCGACCTCCCGGTGGTGGAACTCCCACGTCACGTCGGGGCCGGTGAGCGCGTCGAGGGTGGCGGCGAACTCGGCCTCGCCACCGGGCACGGTCCGGCCGTCGACGTAGGCGGTGGCGCGCTCGGGGATCACGTTGAGCTTGTAGCCGGCGCTGAGCATGGTCGGGTTGGCGCTGTTGCGCACGGTGGCGCGGACCAGGGTGCCGGCCGGGCCGAGTGCGTCGAGGAGCTCGTCGAGGTCGAGGCCGGGCTGCCGCGGGTCCACCGACAGGTCCTGCAGGGCGGCGAGTTCGGTGATGCACGCGGTGACGGTGTCGGTGAGCCGCACCGGCCATTCGTGCTCGCCGATCCGGGCGACGGCCGCGGCGAGCCGACTGACGGCGTTGGCCCGGTTGGGTTTGGAGCCGTGGCCGGCGGTGCCGTGCGCGGTCAGTTTGAGCCAGGCGGTGCCCCGTTCGCCCGCCGCGATCGGATAGAGGGCGCGGCCGCCGGGGCCGCTGTGCACGGTGAAGGCCCCGGACTCGCTGATGCCCTCGGTACAGCCCTCGAAGAGGTGCGGGTGGTCGTCGGCGAGGAAGCCGGAGCCGTCGAACGCACTGTCCTCCTCGTCGGCGGTGTAGGCGATGACGATGTCCCGGCGCGGTTTCACTCCGGCGCGCGCCCAGGCCCGTACGACGGCGAGCACCATCGCGTCCATGTTCTTCATGTCGACGGCTCCGCGGCCCCAGACCACGCCGTCCCGCACCTCGCCGGAGAAGGGGTCCACGCTCCAGTCGGCGGCCTCGGCGGGGACCACGTCGAGGTGGCCGTGGACGAGGAGGGCTGCGGCGCCGGGGTCGGTGCCCTCGATCCGGGCGACCACGTTGGTGCGGCCGGGAGTGCGCTCCAGCAGGAGCGGCTCCAGGCCGGCGGCGGCGAGCCGCTCGGCGACGTACTCGGCGGCGGGGCGCTCGCGGCAGTCGCCGCCGCCCCGGTTGGTGGTGTCGATCCGGATGAGGCCGGAGGTGAACTCGACGGCCTCGTCGAGGGCCACCGCGTCCACCACGTCCGCGCCGTACCCCACGCCCACCGCGTCCACCGGATCCGCCGCGTCCACGGCTCCGGCGGGGACCTCGGCGTTGATTGCGCACATGTCAGCCATACTGCTCCTCCACGGCCGCCGAGACGACCGTCGTGACCGCTTTGAAGGCCCGGATCCCCTCGTACATGGTCTCGCTGGTGTACGCGACCTTGCGCTCGCCGGACCGCTCCACGCCGGGGACCACCGTCGCGGACATCGCCAGGTGCGCGGCGTCGAACTCCAGCTCCACGGTGAAGGGGCCGCCGCGGACCGGCTCGTGCCGGACCGCCAGGGCGGTGGCCTCCTTGGCGGCGGCCCTGATGTCGGCGGCGGTGCGGGCCGGGGTGCGGCACACGGCGGCGTAGCGCGAGACGTGGTCCTTGACGGCGACGGTCACGGCCGCGGGGGCGTATCCGGCGGCGTCCACGCAGGTGAGGTCGTCTCCGGTGACCAGGACGACGGGGACCCCGTACTCGGCGACGACGTGGGCGTTGAGCAGCCCCTCGCTGGCGCGCGTCCCGTTGACCCAGACTCCGGTGATCGAGTTGGCGAGGTAGGTGTGGGCGAGGACCCCCTCGGAGCCGGCTCCGGTGTGGTAGCCGACGAAGGCGATGCCGTCGACGTCGCCGTGCTGGACGCCCTCGACCATGGAGAGGGTCTTGTGGCGGCCGGTGAGCATCTCGGCGCGCGCGTCGAGCTTCTCCAGGAGCAGGTTGCGCATGGTCCAGTGCGCCTCGTTGATGACGACCTGGTCGGCCCCGCCGTCGTAGAAGCCGAGTACGGCGGCATTGACGTCGGAGGTGAACATCGCGCGGCAGCGTTCCCACTGCGGGGTTCCGGGCAGCACGTCCGCGGGCCAGGTGACGCCGGTGGCGCCTTCCATGTCGGCGGAGATGAGGATCTTCATCGGGCCCCCGGGCGGTCGGTTGCGCTCAGGGTGCCACCCTAGCCGCCGGGGCCCCCGGTGGCCGTGGGGCTCACGCACCGGCGCGGCGCGCGGGCGTGCCGGGTTCACCCGATCCGGTGAGGCCGCTGCCCCGGCCCCACCGTCAACGCCGTTGCTCAGCGCTCCACTTCGGTGGCCAGGTTCTCCAGCACGGTGTCGTAGATCCGGCCGAGGCCCTTGGGCGCGAAGGTGCGCTCGAAGAAGCCGCCGATGCCGCCGGCGCCGTTCCAGACGGTGGTGACCACGGCCTTGGACTTGCCCTCACCGGCCGGGGTGACCCGCCAGGTGGTGACCATGGAGGAGTTGCGGTCCTTCTCCACCAGCTCGCCGTCGGTCGGCTCGCTGACCTCCAGCAGGCAGTCGCGCACGCGCTTGCTGGTGGCCTGGAGCTTCCAGTGCACCAGGGTGCCCTCGCCGTCGCCGCCCTCGCGCACCTCGTACTCGCTGAAGTGCTCGGGCAGCAGCTTCCCTCGGGTCCCGGTGTAGTCCGCCAGCGCGTCGAACACGGTCTCCGCGTCAGCCGCGATGATCCGCTCCGTGGTGGCCTCGACCTGCGCCATAGCTGTTCCTCCAGCAGTTGTGTCCGCTCGTCACGGCGAAGCCAACCACCTTCGGGGCGGTGGCCCAAATCCGCGCCGGACGGGGCGGCGGAGGTGGACCGGGAGGGCGGCCACGCCCGCCTCGATGCGATCGAAGGGATTCCGACCCGCACGATCATGGGAACGTTTGTTCTATTCTCGGCGCCGGAGCTACCGAGGGAGGCGCCTCATGCGCTGGGAGAACCTGACCGAGGGATCCGCGGGGCCGGCCGCGCTGTTCGGGGCCGGGGCCGTCGTGACCCGCACCATCGACACCCCCGAGTTCCGGGGGATCACCTTCCACGAGGTACGCGCCCGGTCGATCGTCAACCGGGTGCCCGGCGCCTCGCGCATGCCGTTCGAATGGACCGTGAACCCGTACCGGGGATGCAGTCACGCCTGCGTGTACTGCTTCGCCCGCAAGACGCACAGCTATCTCGACCTCGACACCGGCATCGGCTTCGACTCGCAGATCGTCGTCAAGACCAACGCCCCCGAACTGCTGCGCCGCGAACTCGGCTCGCCCCGCTGGACCGGCGCGCACATCGCCATGGGCACCAACGTCGACTGCTACCAGCGCGCGGAGGGCCGCTACCGCCTGATGCCCGGGATCATCGAGGCGCTGCGCGACCGCGCCAACCCCTTCTCGATCCTCACCAAGGGCACGCTCATCCTGCGCGACCTCCCCCTCCTGCGAGAGGCCGCCGAGGTCACCGAGGTCGGGATCTCCGTCTCGGTCGGCTTCACCGACCCCGGGCTCTGGCGGACCGTCGAGCCGGGCACCCCCTCCCCCGCCGCCCGGCTCGGCGCCGTACGGACCCTCACCGACGCCGGGATCGAGTGCGGGGTGCTGATGGCCCCGGTGATCCCCTTCCTCGGGGACTCCCCGGAGCAGCTGCGGGCGACCGTACGGGCCGTGGCCGAGGCCGGCGCGACCTCCGTGACACCTTTGGTACTCCATCTGCGACCCGGGGCGCGCGAGTGGTTCACGGCCTGGCTGGGAGCCCACCACCCCCACCTGGTCCCCCGGTACGAGCGGATGTACGCGGGCGGGTCGTACGCCCCCACCTGGTACCAGCGCCGGATCACCCGCCAAGTCCACGAACTGGCGGCCGAATTCGGCATCGGCCCGGCACGCCGGGGCGAGGCCCGCAGAATCGTCGCTCCGGAGCGTCCCGACGGGTCCGGGCCGGCCGGGGCCACGCAGCTCAGTCTCCTGTGACCGCCGACGCGGCCTGAACGGTCATCACATCGGGCCAATCGGCGGCGCAATCCCGCTTTCCAGGCGCGGTTTCCGGAACGATTCCGCCCAGAACCCTCGGCTGGGAGGCCCCATGCTCCACCCCTTGAAGAAGCGCGCCGCTGTCCTGCTGTCGATCTCCACCGTCGCCGCCGCCCTCGCGAGCCCGGTCACGGCCGCACCCGCGGCACCGGCCGATCCGGCCGCGCCCGCACGGGCCGCGCTGAGCTGGACCGGCTGCGCGACCCCGCGCTACCCGACGTTGCAGTGCGCGTCCCTCAAGGTGCCCCTCGACCACGGACGGCCGGGCGGCCGGCAGATCACCCTCGCCCTGACCCGGGTCCCGCACACCGGCACCACCTCCCAGGGCCCGCTGCTGGTCAACCCCGGCGGCCCGGGCGGCAGCGGGCGCAGCCTGGCCGGTTACATCGCCTCCGCCCTGCCCAAGGAGGTGGCCGCCCAGTACGACGTGATCGGCTTCGACCCCCGGGGCGTCGGCAAGAGCGAGCCCGCACTGGACTGCGCGGCGGGACACTTCAAGCCCGCCCGGCCGGACTCCGTCCCCATGGACGAGGCCACCGAGCAGGCCAACCTGGACCGGGTGCGCTCCTTCGCCGAGTCCTGCGGGACCAAGCACGCGGACGTGCTCCCGTACATCGACACCGTCTCGGCCGCCCGGGACATCGAGGTGCTGCGCGGCGCTCTCGGCGCGGAGCGGATCAGCTACTTCGGCTACTCGTACGGGACCTACCTCGGCGCGGTGTACGCCAAGCTCCACCCGGGCCGCGTGCACCGGCTCGTCCTGGACTCCGTGGTCGACCCGGGCGGGGTCTGGTACGAGGACAACCTCGCCCAGGACCGCGCCTTCGACGCCCGCCACAAGGCCTTCCTGGCCTGGGTGGCCCGGTACGACGCCACGTACAAGCTCGGCACCGACCCGGCCGCGGTCGAGGAGCGCTGGTACGCGATGCGCGACGCGCTGCGGGAGAGCCCGGCGGGCGGCAAGGTGGGCCCTGCCGAGCTGGAGGACACCTTCATGCCCGGCGGCTACTACAACGGCTACTGGCCGAGCCTGGCCGAGGCCTTCGCCGCGTACACGGTGGCCAAGGACCCGAAGCCGCTGGTGGCCGCCTACGAGCGGTTCGGCGCGGTGGAGCCCTCCGCGGGCAACGGCTACAGCGTCTACACGGCGGTCCAGTGCCGGGACTCGGCCTGGCCGAAGGACTGGAACCAGTGGCGCGCGGACATGTGGCGCACCCACGCCGAGGCGCCGTTCATGACCTGGAACAACGCCTGGTACAACGCGCCCTGCGCGTTCTGGCCGACGGAGCCGCTGGAGGCTCCGGACGTGACCAACGCGGATCTGCCGCCGGCCCTCCTGCTCCAGGCGACGGAGGACGCGGCGACCCCGTTCGCGGGGGCGCTCAGCATGCGGGAGAAGCTGAAGGGCTCGGCCCTGCTGGTGGAGGAGGGCGGCGGCAACCACGGCATCGCCCTGAGCGGCAACAAGTGCCTGGACGAGAAGGTCGCGGCCTATCTGGCGACGGGCCGGGCCTCGGACGCCACCTGCCCCGCCCAGGCGGCCCCGAAGCCGACCACGGCCACGCGCGCGATGCCGGCGTCCGCGGGCGGCGCGGCCCTCCACGGCCTCCTCGGCTTCCGCGGCTGACGCCCCGCCGGCCGGACGGGAGGACGAGCGGGCAAGATCGTGTCCATGACCACGACACCGTCGCACAGCAGCCCTCTCACCCGTATCGCCGCGCCGGAAGGAGTCGCCCCGAGCCCCCACTACAGCCACGTCGTCCTCGGCACGGGGCGCTTCGTCGCCGTGTCAGGACAGTGCGCGCTCGACGAGCGGGGCGAGGTCGTGGGCGAGGGGGACCCGGCCGCCCAGGCCCGGCAGGTGTTCGAGAACCTGCGCCGGTGCCTGGCGGCGGCCGGGGCCGCCTTCGACGACGTCGTGAAGCTCACCTACTTCGTCACGGACGTCGCCCACCTCCCGGCGGTACGGGAGGCCCGTGACGCGGTGATCCCGGCCGACCGCCTCCCGGCCTCCTCGGCGGTGCAGGTCTCGGCACTGTTCCGGCCCGAACTGCTGGTCGAGATCGAGGCCTTCGCCGTCGTCCCGCAGTAGCCGGCCGGCCCCTCCCCCTAGGCCGGGAGCCCGCGCAGCGCGGCCGTCGCCGCCACCGCCAGCCGGGGGTGGGACTGGGCGCGGGTGAGCAGCTCGCGGGCGCGGGGGTCGGCGAGGGCGCCGAGCCCCTCGACGCAGGCCAGGGCCACCCGCCAGTACGGGTCGTGCGGGGACAGCAGCCGCGACAGGGTGGCCATCAGGGCCGGTACGGACTCGGGGGCGCGCAGGGCGGTGAGCAGCCGTACGGGCTGCATGGCGTAGGCCGTGCGCAGGCTGTTGGTGGCCAGGGCCGCCGCCGCGCGGGCGGTGCGCGGGTCGTCCAGGACGGCCAGCGCCTCGGCGGCGGCCGCGCAGCGGGCCGGGTCCCGGTGGTTGAGGAGCAGGACGAGGGATTCGAAGGCGCGGCGGTCCCCCGCGAGTCCCAGCCGGTAGGCGGCCAGTTCGCGGGCCCACAGCGGCAGCCCGGCCGAGGTCAGGGAGGCCGCGAGGCCGTCGGGGGCGGCGGTGAGCAGCACCTCGTACTCGGGTGAGGGTCCCGCCTCCGCGCGCAGGCGCTCCAGCACGTCGTTCACCCGGCCACCCTAGGGGGACACAGCGGTCGCCGTGCCGGGTTTCGGGACATCGGAGACAGCCGGTTGATCGATGATCGATGATCGGTACATTTGGGCGGTACAGGTCACATCTCCGCGCTCTGGCGGACCAGTTACCGGCGGGTTACTGTCGTTTCAACACGTACGAGGGCGGCCTGGTGACGCAGCCGCCTCGTGCCGGTCGGTTCGTTTTCTCCACGGTGTGACCCCGGGACAGGGTTCCGCCGTTTCCGCCCCGGGGACCCGCTCCCCGAGGGCTCCGCTCCTCGGACCCCCTCACCCCGGGTCCTTCACCGCACGGCTCTTCCGTACGGCATCCGCGCGCGCTGTGCGCCGCGCGCCCCTCAGTCGTCACCCTCTTCCACTGGAGTCCCTCGATGGACCGTCAGTCCAGTCAGCCCACCCTCCAGACCATCGCCGTCGTCGGCCTCGGCACGATGGGCACCGGCATCGCCGAGGTCCTCGCCCGGTCCGGTCGCGAGGTCATCGGCATCGACATCAGCGAGGCCGCCGCCCACCGGGCCGCGACCTCCCTCGCCGCGGCCACCGCGCGCTCCGTCGCCCGGGAGCGGCTCACCGAGCAGGAGCGGGCCGACGTGCTCGCCCGCTTCCGCACCTTCACCGACCTGGGCGCCGCCGCCGAGGCCGACCTGGTCATCGAGGTCGTGCCCGAGTCGTACGAGATCAAGCAGCAGGTCTTCCGTGAGCTCGACGCGATCGTGCGGCCCGACACCATCCTGGCCACCGGCACCAACGCCCTGTCGGTGACGCGCATGGCCGCCGAGTCGCTGCGCCCCGAGCGCGTGCTGGGCCTGCACTTCTTCAACCCGGCCCCGACGATGAAGCTGGTCGAGATCGTCTCCTGCGTCCTGACCGCCCCGCCGGCCGTCGAGGCGGTCACCGAGCTGGCGCGCGACCTCGGCAAGGAGCCCGTCCCGGTCGGCGACCGGCCCGGCTTCGTCGCCGACGGCCTGCTCTTCGGCTACCTCAACCAGGCCGCTGCCATGTACGAGGCGCGGTATGCCTCCCGCGAGGACATCGACGCGGCGATGCGGCTCGGCTGCGGGCTGCCGATGGGCCCGCTCGCGCTGCTCGACCTGATCGGCGTGGACACCGCCCGGACCGTGCTGGAGGCCATGTACGCCTCCTCCGGCGACCGGCTGCACGCCCCGGCCCCGATCCTGGGGCAGCTGGCCGAGGCCGGCCTGACCGGCCAGAAGTCCGGCCGCGGCTTCTACACGTACGAGGCTCCGGGCAGCTCGGTGATCGTCCGCGACCTGCAGACCCCGCTCGACGGGTCCCTGGTCGGCGGCGGCCGTCCCGTCGGCTCGGTCGGCGTGGCCGGCTCGGGGACCATGGCGAGCGGGATCGCCCAGGTCTTCGCGCAGGCCGGCTACAGCGTGGTGCTCGCCGCCCGCAGCCAGGAGAAGGCCGAGGCCGCCAAGGCCGCGATCGGGAAGTCCTTGGGCCGTGCGGTGTCCAAGGGCCGCCTGACCGAGGAGGGCGCGGCCCAGACCCTGGACCGGATCACCCCGGCCGGATCGCTGGACGCCTTCTCCGAGGTGGACCTGGCCGTGGAGGCCGTCGCCGAGGACCTGGCGGTCAAGCAGGAGCTGTTCTCGACGCTGGACAAGGTCTGCAAGCCGGGCGCGGTGCTGGCCACCACGACCTCCTCGCTGCCGGTGATCGCGATCGCCCGTGTGACCTCGCGTCCGCAGGACGTGATCGGCATGCACTTCTTCAACCCCGCCCCGGCGATGAAGCTGGTCGAGGTGGTCCGGACCGTCCTGACGGCCGACGACGTGCACGCCACGGTCCGCGAGATCTGCCTCAAGGTGCGCAAGCACCCGGTGGACTGCGGTGACCGGGCCGGTTTCATCGTGAACGCCCTGCTGTTCCCGTACCTCAACAACGCGATCAAGATGGTCGAGCAGCACTACGCCGACATCGACCAGATCGACGCGGCGATGAAGCTGGGCGGCGGCTACCCGATGGGCCCGTTCGAGCTCCTCGACGTGGTCGGCCTGGATGTCTCGCTGGCCATCGAGAAGGTCCTGCACAAGGAGTTCCGCGACCCGGGCCTGGCTCCGTCCCCGCTGCTGGAGCACCTGGTGGCGGCGGGCTGCCTGGGCCGGAAGACCGGCCGCGGATTCCGTGAGTACGCCGCCCGCCGGTAATCCGTCGGGCCACGAGCCGGATGCGTGGGGAGGGCTGCTCGGGCCCGCCGGACCCTCACGGCGGGCCAACCCTCACGAGCCCAGTGCGGGCTCTCCCCCGCATCCACCCCTCTCCCACCCCCCGCAGGCGCGCTCCCCTGCACGAATGAAGTACTTTCGCTCTATGTCCCAGCCCGCCAAGACCTCGCCCCGCGCCGCCACGGCCTCCGAGACCCCGGACAGCCCGGCCGGCACCAAGGCGGCCGCTCAGCGGCTCAAGATGCGCCGCGAGCTCGCCGCCGCGGCCATGGAGCTCTTCGCGACCAAGGGGTACGAGGCGACGACGGTCGACGAGATCGCCGCGACCGCCGGGGTGGCGCGGCGGACCTTCTTCCGGCACTTCCGGTCCAAGGAAGAGGCGATCTTCCCGGACCACGACGACACCCTGACCCGCGCCGAGGCCGTGCTGGACGTGGCCCCGGCGCACGAGCACCCGCTCGACACGGTGTGCCGCGGGATCAAGGAAGTCATGAAGATGTACGCCGCCTCGCCCGCGGTGTCGGTGGAGCGCTACCGGCTGACCCGTGAGGTACCGGCGCTGCGGGAGCGGGAGATCGCCTCGGTGGCCCGGTACGAGCGGCTGTTCACCCGGTACCTGCTGGCCCACTTCGACGAGCAGGACCACCACGCCGGCAACGACGACCCGCTGCTGGCCGAGGTGGCCGCCTCGGCGGTGGTCACGGCCCACAACCACGTGCTGCGGCGCTGGCTGCGCGCGGGGGGCCAGGGGGACGTGGAGGCGCAGCTGGACCACGCCTTCTCGATCGTCCGGAAGACCTTCGGTTCGGGCATCGGGGCGGGCCGTACGCCGGGCTCGGCGCCGGCGGCTCCGGCGGCCGTCCGCACGGAGGGCGAGGTGCTGGTGGCGGTGGCCCGCACCGACGCCCCGCTGGACGAGGTCATGCGGACCATCGAAGAGGCACTGCGCGCCAAGTAGCAGTCACACCGAGTCGCACTCCCGGCAGCCGCCGGGAGTGCCCCTGGTCACAGCGGCCGCTCCCGATCCGGGGGCGGCCGTTTTCGTATGTCCGGCTTGCCCCTACTCGCGGGTAACTCTGATCGATCATCGCTCATCGGTGCAGGTCAATCGGCAAATGAGAGAAAGTTTTGGCACGCGGTGCCTTGCCGGGTGACACGGGGTGCCATACGTTGAAGACGTCCGGATGTCCCCGCGACCCCCGCCCACACGGCGGGGAACGCGCCCCGGATTGCCTGCGTCACCAGGCACCGCACGCCTCACCACGGGCGTCGCCCAGCACCACAGCACAGCCGGACCGACGGCACACCGCACCCCGCTCGACGCTCCACGCACCCGTATACCTCAGCGCACCCTCATCAGCGCTAGCCGGAGGCTCACCGTGAAGGACATCCTGGACGCGATTCAGTCGCAGTCCGCCACCGCCGCAGACTTCGCGGCCCTGCCGCTGCCCGACTCGTACCGCGCGATCACCGTGCACAAGGACGAGGCGGAGATGTTCGCGGGGCTGACGACACGCGAGAAGGACCCGCGCAAGTCCCTTCACCTGGACAACGTCCCGGTGCCGGAGCTGGGCCCGGGCGAGGCCCTGGTCGCCGTCATGGCCTCCTCGGTCAACTACAACTCCGTGTGGACCTCGATCTTCGAGCCGGTGTCCACCTTCAGCTTCCTGGAGCGCTACGGGCGCCTGTCGGAGCTCACCAAGCGCCACGACCTCCCGTACCACGTCATCGGCTCCGACCTCGCGGGCGTCGTCCTGCGCACCGGCCCCGGCGTCAACGCCTGGAACCCGGGCGACGAGGTCGTCGCGCACTGCCTCTCCGTCGAGCTGGAGTCCTCGGACGGCCACAACGACACGATGCTCGACCCCGAGCAGCGCATCTGGGGCTTCGAGACCAACTTCGGCGGCCTGGCGGAGATCGCGCTCGTCAAGTCGAACCAGCTGATGCCCAAGCCCGACCACCTCAGCTGGGAGGAGGCCGCCTCCCCCGGCCTGGTCAACTCCACCGCCTACCGCCAGCTGGTCTCCCGCAACGGCGCCGCCATGAAGCAGGGCGACAACGTCCTGATCTGGGGCGCCAGCGGCGGCCTCGGCAGCTACGCCACCCAGTTCGCCCTGGCCGGCGGCGCCAACCCGATCTGTGTCGTCTCCTCCCCCGAGAAGGCCGACATCTGCCGGGCCATGGGCGCCACGGCGGTCATCGACCGCAACGCCGAGGGTTACAAGTTCTGGAAGGACGAGCACACCCAGGACCCGCGCGAGTGGAAGCGCTTCGGCTCGAAGATCCGCGAGCTGACCGGCGGCGAGGACATCGACATCGTCTTCGAGCACCCGGGCCGCGAGACCTTCGGCGCGAGCGTCTACGTCACCCGCAAGGGCGGCACCATCACCACCTGCGCCTCGACCTCCGGCTACATGCACCAGTACGACAACCGCTACCTGTGGATGTCCCTCAAGAAGATCGTCGGCTCCCACTTCGCGAACTACCGCGAGGCGTGGGAGGCCAACCGCCTGATCGCCAAGGGCAAGATCCACCCCACCCTGTCGAAGGTCTACTCCCTGGAGGACACCGGGCAGGCCGCCTACGACGTCCACCGCAACCTCCACCAGGGCAAGGTCGGCGTCCTCGCGCTGGCCCCCGAGGAGGGCCTGGGCGTCCGCGACCACGAGCTGCGCGCGACGCACCTCGACGCGATCAACCGCTTCCGTAACGTCTGAGACCGTTCAAAGGCCTAAGGGACAGCCTGAGATGACAGAGCGCCAGAAGGACCGTCCGTGGCTCATGCGGACGTACGCCGGCCACTCCACGGCCGAGGCGTCCAACGAGCTGTACCGCCGCAACCTCGCCAAGGGCCAGACGGGTCTGTCGGTCGCCTTCGACCTGCCGACCCAGACCGGATACGACCCCGACCACATCCTCGCCCGCGGCGAGGTCGGCCGGGTCGGGGTCCCGGTCTCCCATCTGGGCGACATGCGGCGGCTGTTCCAGGACATCCCCCTGGAACAGATGAACACCTCGATGACGATCAACGCCACGGCCATGTGGCTGCTGGCGCTCTACCAGGTGGCCGCCGAGGAGCAGGGCGCGGACATCGCCCAGCTCCAGGGCACCACCCAGAACGACATCGTCAAGGAGTACCTCTCGCGCGGGACGCACGTCTTCCCGCCGGGGCCGTCCCTGCGGCTGACGACGGACATGATCGCGTACACGGTCAACCACATCCCCAAGTGGAACCCGATCAACATCTGCTCGTACCACCTCCAGGAGGCCGGGGCCACCCCGGTCCAGGAGATCTCGTACGCGATGTCCACGGCGATCGCGGTCCTCGACTCGGTGCGCGACTCGGGCCAGGTGCCCGAGGAGCGCTTCGGCGAGGTCGTCGCCCGGATCTCCTTCTTCGTGAACGCGGGCGTCCGCTTCATCGAGGAGATGTGCAAGATGCGCGCCTTCGGCCGCATCTGGGACAAGGTCACCAAGGAGCGCTACGGCATCGAGAACGCGAAGCAGCGCCGCTTCCGTTACGGCGTCCAGGTCAACTCCCTGGGGCTGACCGAGGCGCAGCCGGAGAACAACGTCCAGCGCATCGTGCTGGAGATGCTCGCGGTCACCCTCTCCAAGGACGCCCGCGCCCGCGCCGTGCAGCTGCCCGCCTGGAACGAGGCGCTGGGCCTGCCCCGGCCCTGGGACCAGCAGTGGTCGCTGCGCATCCAGCAGGTGCTGGCGCACGAGAGCGACCTGCTGGAGTACGAGGACATCTTCGCCGGGTCCCACGTCATCGAGGCCAAAGTCGACTCCCTGGTCGCCGACTGCCTGGCCGAGATCGACCGGATCCAGGAGATGGGCGGCGCCATGGCGGCCGTCGAGTCCGGGTACCTGAAGGGCGAGCTGGTCTCCTCGCACGCCGAGCGGCGGGCGCGGATCGAGGCCGGCGAGGACAAGATCGTCGGTGTCAACTGCTTCCAGCAGACCGAGGAGAACCCGCTCACGGCCGACCTGGACGGCGCCATCATGACGGTCGACCCGGCGACGGAGGCCTTCACCGTCGAGCGCATCGGCCGCTGGCGGTCCGAGCGCCAGGAGTCCTCGGACCGCCAGGGGAACGGCGACCCGTTCGTCTTCCCCACCACCCGGCAGGCGCTGGAGCGCCTCAAGGAGGCCGCGGCGGGCACCGAGAACCTCATGGAGGCCACGCTGGAGTGCGCCCGCGCCGGTGTCACCACCGGCGAGTGGGCCGGCGCCCTGCGCGAGGTGTTCGGCGAGTTCCGCGCCCCCACCGGGGTCTCCTCGGCCCCGGTGGCGGTCACCGCCGAGCCCGGCACGCCGATGCACGAGGTCCGCGAGAAGGTCTCCCGCACGGCCGACGAGCTCGGCTCGGGACGGCTGCGCCTGCTGGTCGGCAAGCCCGGCCTGGACGGGCACTCCAACGGCGCCGAGCAGATCGCCGTCCGGGCCCGCGACGCCGGCTTCGAGGTGGTCTACCAGGGCATCAGGCTGACGCCGGAGGAGATCTCCTCCGCGGCGCTGGCCGAGGACGTGCACTGCGTGGGACTGTCCATCCTGTCCGGCTCGCACAGCGCCCTGGTGCCGGACGTCCTGGAACGGCTGCGACTGGCGGGGGCGGGTGACATCCCCGTCATCGTCGGAGGCATCATTCCCAACGCCGACGCCGTGACGCTCAAGGCAGCGGGTGTCGCCGCCGTCTTCACGCCGAAGGACTTCGGCATCACGGAGATCATCGGCCGTATCGTCGACGAGATCCGCAAGGCCAACAAGCTCGCCCCCCTCGACACAGACAACGCACTCGTTGCAAGCACGGAGGTCCCCGCATGACCACGCCCGTCCACCCGGTGAACCGTCTTCGCCCGCGTCGCTCCTGCCTCGCGGTGCCCGGCTCGAACCCGCGGTTCCTGGAGAAGGCCCAGGGCCTGCCGGCCGACCAGGTCTTCCTGGACCTGGAGGACGCCTGCGCGCCGCTCGCCAAGGAAGGCGCCCGCCACACCATCGTGGACGCGCTGAACAACGGTGACTGGACCGGCAAGACCCGCGTCGTGCGCGTCAACGACTGGACCACGCACTGGACCTACCGCGACGTCGTCACGGTGGTCGAGGGCGCCGGCCAGAACCTCGACTGCATCATGCTGCCGAAGGTCCAGGACGCCCAGCAGGTCGTGGCGCTGGACCTGCTGCTGACCCAGATCGAGAAGACCATGGGCTTCGAGGTCGGCAAGATCGGCATCGAGGCGCAGATCGAGAACGCCAAGGGCCTGGTGAACGTCGACGAGATCGCCGCCGCCTCGCCCCGGCTGGAGACCATCATCTTCGGCCCGGCCGACTTCATGGCCTCGATCAACATGAAGTCCCTGGTCGTGGGCATGCAGCCGCCCGGCTACCCGGCCGACGCCTACCACTACATCCTGATGCGGATCCTGATGGCGGCCCGCATGCACAACCTGCAGGCGATCGACGGCCCCTTCCTCCAGATCCGTGACGTGGACGCCTACCGCGAGGTGGCCGGCCGGGCCGCCGCACTGGGCTTCGACGGCAAGTGGGTGCTGCACCCGGGCCAGGTCGACGCGGCCAACGAGGTCTTCTCCCCCTCCCAGGAGGACTACGACCACGCCGAGCTGATCCTCGACGCGTACGACTGGTGCACCTCGGAGGCCGGCGGCAAGAAGGGCTCCGCGATGCTCGGCGACGAGATGATCGACGAGGCCAGCCGCAAGATGGCCCTGGTCATCGCGGGCAAGGGCCGTGCCGCCGGCATGGAGCGCACCACCAAGTTCGAGATCCCGGAGGCCTGACCGCCATGCAGTTCGGACGCACGTACGAAGAATTCGAGGTCGGGGCGGTCTACAAGCACTGGCCCGGAAAGACGGTCACCGAGTACGACGACCATCTCTTCTGTCTGCTGACCATGAATCACCACCCGCTCCACATGGACAGCAATTACGCGGAGAACACGACCGACTTCGGCAAGAACGTCGTCGTGGGCAACTACATCTACTCGCTGCTGCTCGGCATGTCCGTCCCGGACGTCTCCGGGAAGGCCATCGCCAACCTGGAGATCGAGTCCCTGCGGCACGTGGCGCCGACCTTCCACGGCGACACGATCTACGGCGAGACCACGGTCCTCGACAAGACCCCGTCGAAGTCGAAGAACGACCGCGGCATCGTCTACGTGGAGACCAAGGGCTACAAGCAGGACGGCACCCTCGTCTGCGTCTTCCGGCGCAAGGTGATGGTCCCGACCGAGACGTACATCAAGGAGCGCGGCGGCGAGCAGCCCGGCCGCCCCACGCTGAAGGAACAGGGGAAGTAGCCATGGCCCGACTCGCCCAGACCGCCGGGCTGAACGACGTCCAGCGGGAGATCCTCAAGACCGTCCGGGAGTTCGTCGACAAGGAGATCATCCCGGTCGCGACCGAGCTCGAACACCGCGACGAGTACCCGCAGCAGATCGTCGACGGCCTCAAGGAGCTCGGCCTCTTCGGCCTGATGATCCCGGAGGAGTACGGCGGCCTGGGTGAGTCGCTCCTCACCTACGCCCTGTGCGTCGAGGAGATCGCCCGCGGCTGGATGTCCGTCTCGGGCATCATCAACACCCACTTCATCGTGGCGTACATGCTCAAGCAGCACGGCACGCAGGAGCAGAAGGACTACTTCCTCCCGCGCATGGCCCTGGGCGAGGTGCGCGGCGCGTTCTCGATGTCCGAGCCGGCGCTGGGCTCCGACGTGTCGGCCATCACGTCCAAGGCGGTGAAGGACGGCGACGAGTACGTCCTCAACGGCCAGAAGATGTGGCTGACGAACGGTGGCAGCTCCACCCTGGTGGCCGTTCTCGTCCGGAGTGACGAAGGACACCCCGAGGGCACCGCGCCCCACAAGTCGATGACGACCTTCCTCGTCGAGAAGGAGCCCGGCTTCGGTGAGGTCCGTCCCGGCCTGACCATCCCCGGCAAGATCGACAAGATGGGCTACAAGGGCGTCGACACGACCGAGCTCATCATGGACGGACTGCGCATTCCGGCCAATCGGGTACTCGGCGGTCAGACGGGCCGAGGGTTTTACCAAATGATGGACGGCGTCGAGGTCGGCCGCGTCAACGTGGCGGCGCGTGGCTGCGGTGTCGCTCAGCGTGCTTTCGAACTGGGTGTCTCCTATGCCCAGCAACGTCACACTTTCGGCAAGCCGATCGCGGAACACCAGGCGATTCAGTTCAAGCTGGCCGAGATGGCTACCAAGGTCGAAGCCGCTCATGCGATGATGGTCAATGCAGCACGCAAAAAGGACTCCGGGGAACGAAACGACCTCGAAGCAGGGATGGCGAAGTACCTCGCCTCCGAGTACTGCAAGGAGGTCGTCGAGGACGCCTTCCGTATCCACGGTGGATACGGGTTCTCGAAGGAGTACGAGATCGAGCGTCTCTACCGGGAGGCCCCGATGCTGCTGATCGGTGAAGGTACCGCCGAGATCCAGAAAATGATCATCGGGCGACGCCTGCTCGAGGAGTACCGGCTTCAGGGCTGAAAGTCCCTTTTGCAGCGAATCATCCATGGGTTCGTTGCGAAAGGATCACTGGCAGTGACTGGCTGACGGCCATCGACTCGGCTTCTGGCTTGCCCAGTTGTTGCGCGCAACCGATAGCATTCCAGTAAAGCCGCCGTCCCGTCCCCCCGTTTGCGGCGCGGCAATCACCCGCTACGAAGGTCATCCATGCCCCACAGCCAAACCTCTGCACCTCGCGACAGCCTCCTTGGCGTACGCCTCGCGCGCGGAGCATCGCCGTGGCTTCTGCCGACCGTCGCCACCGCGGCGCTCAGCCTCACCCGGGCCCGCAAGTCCGGACGCTGGGCCGCGGCGGCCGTGCCCGCCACCGCGCTCGCCGCGGGCATGCTGTGGTTCTTCCGCGACCCCGAGCGTGAGATCGCTCAGGGCCGTGTCATCTCCCCCGCCGACGGTGTGGTGCAGAGCATCATGCCGTGGAAGGACGGACGGACCCGGGTCGCGATCTTCATGAGCCCGCTGAACGTCCACGTCAACCGTGCGCCCCTCGCGGGCACGGTGACGTCCGTGGAGCACATCCCCGGCGGATTCGTCCCGGCGTTCAACAAGGAGAGCGAGAACAACGAGCGCGTCGTCTGGCACTTCGACACCGAACTCGGTGACATCGAGATGGTGCAGATCGCCGGCGCCGTCGCCCGTCGCATCGTCCCGTACCTGCCGGCCGGCACCAAGGTGGAGCAGGGCGAACGCATCGGTCTGATCCGCTTCGGCTCCCGCGTCGACATCTACCTCCCCGAGGGCGTCGAAGTCGCGGTCGAGGTCGGTCAGGCCACCACCGCGGGGGTGACACGAATTGACCGTGACTGACCCTGAGACTCCGGCCACAGGCTGGGTTCCGGAACCTGCCGAGGAGGAGTCCGCCGAGGACGACATGCCGCTCTCGCTGCGGCTGTCGATAGCGGACACCCTCACTCTCGGTAACGCGACGTGCGGATTCATGGCGGTGTACTTCACCACCACCGGAATCCTCATCCCGCACCTCACCGGCAGTGGCGAGTCGGGCATGGCGCGCAACAGCGCCGCGACGGCAGTGATACTGATGCTGCTCGCCGCGGTCTTCGACCTCTTCGACGGCATCGTGGCCCGCAAGCTGCGCAGCTCGCCGATGGGTGCCGAGCTGGACAACCTGTCCGACCTGATCAGCTTCGGCCTCGCTCCGGCCTACTTCGTGCTCGTCTACGGCATGGTCGCCGTCGACGCGCACCAGAAGATGTCGGCGCTGGCCGCGATCGTGGTGCTGCTCGCCGTGGTGCTCAGACTCGCGAGATTCAGCTGTGTGACGATGAAGGACGGCATGTTCCAGGGCATGCCGAGCCCCTTCGGCGCGCTGACGGTCGTCTCGATCGTGCTGCTGGAGCTGCCGTTCGTCCCGACCCTGCTGGCGATCATCGGGGTGGCCTGGCTGATGGTGAGCCGGGTCGAGTACCCCAAGCCGCGGGGCGTTCTCGCGGTGGCGATGCTCTGCTGGATCATCAGCGCGATGGGGCTGCTGGCGGCCTGGGCGTTCGACGCCCCGGGCGGTCAGCTGCTGCTCCAGACCGGCTGTGCCCTGCAGATCGCGATGGCGGCGACCATCCCGCTCTTCGCGACGACGCGGAAGGCCAACACCTTCCGGCACAACCGCCGCGAGGCCCGCGCCACGACGCTGCGCTAGCTGTACCGGAGAAGGCCCCGGATGCCCTTGGCATCCGGGGCCTTCTGCCGTTCCCTCCCGGCGGGTCCTGGGCCGGGGTCGGGAGTGGGGCCGGAGCCTGAGGGCGGGGTCGGGGCCGGTGGTGGGGCGGGGGTTGTCCGGGGTGTAAAACGTGATGTGTTGGCCCGGACCTCCGGGCACTCTTCCATCCGGCCGTGGGGCCATAAATCATGCCTACCCCGGACGGCCCCCGCCCCACCGCCGGACCCGGCCCCGCCCCGCCCGGCCCTCCGAGCCCCCGCGTAACCTTGATGTCGGAAAACCGCCAGCCGGCGGTTCCGCGACACCGGATCCTAGAGCCATGCACACCGACACCGAGCGCTGCGTAAGGGCCGTGCAGTCGAAGGACGCCCGCTTCGACGGCTGGTTCTTCACCGCCGTCCTGACCACCCGGATCTACTGCCGGCCCAGCTGCCCCGCGGTGCCGCCGAAGGTCGAGAACATGACCTTCCTGCCCAGCGCGGCCGCCTGCCAGCAGGCCGGGTTCCGGGCCTGCAAGCGGTGCCGGCCCGATACGAGCCCCGGTTCGCCCGAGTGGAACGCACGGGCCGACGCCGTCGCGCGCGCGATGCGGCTGATCCAGGACGGCGTCGTGGACCGGGAAGGGGTGCCGGGCCTGGCCACCCGGCTGGGCTACTCCACCCGCCAGGTCGAGCGCCAGCTGAACGCCGAGCTCGGGGCCGGTCCGCTCGCCCTGGCGCGGGCCCAGCGCGCCCAGACCGCCCGGCTGCTCGTCGAGACCTCCGAGCTCCCCATGGGGGACGTGGCCTTCGCCGCCGGGTTCTCCTCCATCCGGACCTTCAACGACACGGTCCGCGAGGTCTTCGCCCTGTCCCCGAGCGAGCTGCGGGAGCGGGCCGTCAAGGCCGGCCGCGGCAGGAACGCCCCGCCCCGGATCCCGGGGACGATCAGCCTGCGGCTGCCGTTCCGGGCTCCGCTCAATCCGGACAACCTCTTCGGGCACCTCGCCGCGACCGCCGTCCCCGGGGTCGAGGAGTGGCGCGAGGGCGCCTACCGCCGGACCCTGCGTCTGCCCTACGGCACCGGGGTCGTCGCCCTGACCCCGCAGCCCGACCACATCGGCTGCCGGCTCGCCCTGACCGACCTGCGCGACCTCACCATCGCCATCAGCCGCTGCCGCTGGATGCTCGACCTGGACGCCGACCCGGAAGCGGTCGACGAACAGCTGCGCCGCGATCAGCTGCTGGCCCCGCTCGTGGACAAGGCCCCCGGGCGCCGGGTGCCGCGTACCGTCGACGCGCCGGAGTTCGCCGTACGGGCGGTGCTGGGCCAGCAGGTGTCCACCGCGGCGGCGCGCACGCACGCGGCCCGGCTGGTCACCGCGTACGGGGAGCCGGTCGAGGACCCGCTCGGCGGGCTGACCCACCTCTTCCCCTCCCCGCAGGCCCTCGCCGGGCTGGACCCGGAGGCGCTCGCCCTGCCGCGCAGCCGGCGCGCCACACTGACCACCCTGGTCTCGGCGCTGGCCGACGGCTCGCTGGTGCTCGGCCTCGACAGCGACTGGGAGGCGGCGCGGGCGCAGCTCTCGGCGCTGCCCGGCTTCGGTCCGTGGACCACCGAGGTGATCGCGATGCGGGCCCTCGGCGACCCGGATGCCTTCCTGCCGTCCGATCTGGGCGTCCGGCGGGCGGCGCAGGGGCTCGGGCTGCCGTCCACCCCGTCGGCGCTGACCGCGCGGGCGGCCGCCTGGCGGCCCTGGCGTGCGTACGCCGTCCAGTACCTGTGGGCCACCGACGCCCACCCCATCAACCACCTGCCCGTCTGAGGAGCACCAGCGATGCGATCCACCACGAACAGCGCCAGGACGCACACCGTCGTCGACAGCCCCTACGGCCCGCTGACCCTGGTCGCCACGGACGGGGTGCTCAGCGGCCTCTACATGACCGGGCAGCGCCACCGGCCGGCCGAGGAGTGCTTCGGGGAGCGAGTGGCCGTGACCGAGGAGCCCTTCCCCGAGGTGGCGCGCCAGCTGAGCGCGTACTTCGCAGGGGAGCTCACCGCGTTCGACCTGCCGCTGCACCTGGAGGGCACGGAGTTCCAGCGCAGCGTCTGGGACCAGCTCGTGCGGATCCCGTACGGCGAGACGTGGTCCTACGGCGAGCTCGCGGGGCGGCTGGGCAAGCCCAACGCCTCGCGCGCGGTGGGCCTGGCGAACGGGAAGAACCCGGTCGGCATCATCGTGCCCTGCCACCGGGTGATCGGCGCGTCGGGCGGGATGACCGGTTACGGCGGCGGTCTCGACCGCAAGGTGCGGCTGCTGGCCTTCGAGTCCGGCGTACAGGTCCGGGTTCTGTCCTGAACAGCGGCCCGGGTCCTGCCCCATTCCGAAATGCGGACTTTTTGCAGCGGTTGTATGAATGGAATACCGCTACATGATCGGAGTCGGGCATGGACGACTATCCGCTTCTCAACATCTTCTGGACGATGCTGTACCTGTTCCTGTGGATCATGTGGTTCTTCCTGCTCTTCAAGATCATCACGGATATCTTCCGTGACCACAGCCTCGGTGGCTGGGGGAAGGCGGGATGGCTGATCTTCGTGCTCCTGCTGCCCTTCCTCGGCGTGTTCGTCTACCTCATCGCCCGGGGCAGGAGCATGGGCGAGCGGGACCTGAAGCAGGTCCAGGAGAACGAGGCCGCCTTCCGGGACTACGTCCAGAAGACGGCGGGCTCCGGCGGCAGCGCGGACGAGCTGCACAAGCTCTCCGCCCTCAAGGACAAGGGCGACATCACCCAGGCGGAGTTCGACCGCGCCAAGGCCAAGCTCCTGGCCTGACCCGCCGGGGTCAGACGACGAGGAGCGGGACGAGGAGCGCGAAGGCGGCTCCGGCCTCCACCGCGTAGTTGTACAGCGAGGGGTGCTGGACCGGGGCGGCGAGCAGGACCACGCTCTGCTGGGCGGCCGCGGCCGCCACCCAGTCGGGGTCGGCGCCGAGATTGCCCTGGTACCAGCCCTCGCAGGAGCCGGGTCCGGTGACGGCGAGGAGGTCGTCCTCGCGGCGGTAGAAGGCCTGCCAGCCGGCGGCCGGGGCGGACCAGCCCTCGAAGTCGGTGAACAGGGCCCAGCCGCCCTCGCGTATCGCGGTGTCGAACAGCCAGACCGGGGTCCCCTCCGGAGTGACTTCACCACCGGCCTGCTGGTCGGTGGTGAAGTGCACCAGGGGAAGGGCGTCGGGCCCGTCGGCGGTGCTGGGCCAGGCGTACATCGTGATCATCTGCTGATTCTGTCCTGGTCGAGGTAAGTCCGGTGTTACGGGGCCCCTGCTCACGGGGCCGCCGGGCGCCGGCCGTTCTCCAGTTCCGCGGTCCCCTCGCCCGACTGCGCGATCCGGTAGGCCTCCTGGGTGCGCAGTCCGAGCGATTCGGGCAGGTACGCGGTGAGTTCGGAGGGGTCGACCAGCCGCCAGGAGTCCAGCTCCTCCTCCTGGAGCGTGACGGAGGCGAGCTGTGCCTCGTCGAGGACGCCGCCGTCGTAGAGGTAGGCGACCACCGGCGGGCGGCCGGGGCCCAGCACCCAGTCGACGACGAGGAGGCGGCCCAGGGGCAGGTCGAGGCCGATCTCCTCGGCGCTCTCGCGGCGGGCCGCGGTGCGCGGCGACTCTCCCTGGTCGGACTCGATGGTGCCGCCCGGCAGGACCCAGCCCTCACGGTAGTTGGGCTCCACGAGCAGGACCCGGCCGCCGGCGTCCCGGTAGAGGACGGCGGCGCCGGCCAGCACCCGGGGCAGGCTCGCGATGTACGTGGCGTAGTCATCGGTGGTGGTCACCCGGCCACCCTACCGAGATCAGGGCCGTGTACCGCCCGTCCCGTCCTCGCGTTCCCGGCCCCTGGACTCCGCGACGCGCCGCGGCCGCGGGTGCCGCTCCGTCCCCTGTTCGGTGACGGCGTCCCCGACCATGGCCCGGACCGCGTCCCGCATCCCGTGCAGCGGGTGGTGGCGGGCGGGTCCGGCGCCGGGGTCCGTGCGGAGCTCCTTCACCAGGGCCCAGCAGAGCAGCATCATGACGATGACGAAGGGCAGCGCGACCAGGATGGTGGCGGTCTGCAGGGACTTCAGGCCGCCCGCGACGAGGAGCACGGCGGCGACGGCGGCCATGAGCACGCCCCAGGTGACGACGAGCCAGGTGGGCGGGTCGAGGGAGCCGCGGCTGGTGAGCGAACCCATCACCAGGGAGGCGGAGTCGGCGCTGGTGACGAAGTAGGTCATGACCAGGACCATGGCGACCCATGAGGTGACCGTGGAGAGCGGCAGGGCGTCCAGCATGGCGAACAGCGAGGCCTCCGTACCGTCCTTGATCTTGACGGCGAAGTCGACGGCCCCGGTGGAGTCGAGGCGGATGGCGGTGCCGCCCATGACGCAGAACCAGATCACGGTGGCCCCGCTGGGGACGAGCAGCACGCCGATGAGGAACTCGCGGATGGTGCGGCCGCGCGAGATGCGGGCGATGAACGTACCGACGAAGGGGGCCCAGGACAGCCACCAGGCCCAGTAGAAGATCGTCCACGCGCCGAGCCACTTGGAGTCGGTGAAGGCGCCGGTGCGGCTGGCCATGGGCACCAGCTCGCTCAGGTATCCGCCGACGCTGGAGGGGATCACGTCGAGGATGTAGACGGTCGGACCGAGCACGAAGACGAAGAGCATCAGGGTCGCGGCGAGCACGATGTTGGCGGTGCTGAGCCACTTCACGCCCTTGTGCAGGCCGGAGAAGGCGGAGAGGACGAAGGCCGCCGACAGCGAACCGATGATGATCAGTTCGACGGTGGTGGAGTCCTCGACGCCGGTCGTGAGGCTGAGCCCCTTGGAGACCTGGAGCGCGCCCAGGCCGAGGCTGGTGGCGGTGCCGAAGACGGTGGCGAACACGGCCAGCAGGTCGATGGCCTTGCCGGCCCGTCCGTCGGCCCGCTCCTGTCCCATCAGGGGGACGAAGGCCGAGCTGAGGCGGTTGCCGCGGCCCTTGCGGAAGGTCGCGTAGGCCAGGGCGAGGCCGGCGATGCCGTAGATCGCCCAGGGGGTGAGGGTCCAGTGGAAGAAGGAGTACTCCATGGCCGCGAGCGCGGCGGCGCCGGTACGGGGGGCCGCGCCGGAGGCCGGGGGCGGGGCCAGGTAGTGGGTGAGCGGCTCCCCCACCCCGTAGAACATCAGGCCGATGCCCATGCCGGCGCTGAACATCATCGCGATCCACGCGAGGTTGGTGAACTCGGGCTCGGAGTCGTCGGCGCCCAGGCGGATCCGGCCGAAGCGGCTGATCGCGAGGACGACGCACATGACGAGGAAGACATCGGCGGCGATCACGAACAGCCAGGCGAAGTTGCCCAGCACCCAGGAGAGCGCGGTGCCGGACGCCGTGTCGAAGGAGTCCCCGGCGAGGGCCGCCCAGGCGACGACGGCCAGCACGGCGATCACACCCACGGTGACGACGGCGTGGTCGGGCGCGCCGTCCGCGGGGCCGCCGGATCCCCCTCCCGGGGTGCCCGGACGTGGCTGTTCCAGTGATTCCGCGCTCATGCGGCCACACTATGCAGGCGTATATCCCTATTTAGGGGCATGGCGCGCCGGGTGTGGCCCAGGCCACTCATGGGCATAGGAGGATCCTCCGGATAAGCTCATGGCGGCGCGACTGCACTGTTCGATAGCAAGGGAATAGCAAGGTGACGGACGGAGCAGTAACTGAGGCCGCGCGCGTGCTCATCGCCGCGGACAAATTCAAGGGCTCGCTCACAGCCGTTCAGGTCGCGGAGCGGGTGACGGCCGGTCTTCGCAGGGCCGTACCGGACGTGGAGATCGAGACCCTCCCCGTGGCGGACGGCGGCGACGGAACGGTCGCGGCAGCCGTGGCAGCCGGCTTCGAGCGCCGGGAGGTACGGGTCACCGGACCCCTCGGCGACCAGGTCACGGCCGCCTTCGCGCTGCGCGAGGGCACCGCGGTGGTCGAGATGGCGGAGGCCTCCGGGCTGCAGCTGCTGCCGGCGGGCACCTTCGCCGCGCTGACGGCGACCACGTACGGCTCGGGCGAGCTGCTCAAGGCCGCGCTGGACGCGGGCGCGCGCTCGATCGTCTTCGGCGTGGGCGGCAGCGCCACCACCGACGGCGGCGCCGGCATGCTGGCCGCGCTGGGCGCCGTGTTCCTGGATGCGAACGGCGAACCGGTCGGTCCGGGCGGCGGCGCGCTCGCCGAGCTGGCCTCGGCCGACCTGTCCGGCGTCGACCCGCGCTTCGCGGAGGTGGAGTTCGTCCTCGCGAGCGACGTGGACAACCCGCTGACCGGCCCGAAGGGCTGCGCCGCGGTCTACGGCCCGCAGAAGGGGGCCTCGCCCGAGGACGTCGCGACGCTCGACGCGGCGCTGGCGCACTTCGCGGTGGTACTGGAGAAGTCGATCGGTGCGAAGGCCGCCGAGTGCGCAGTGCTCCCGGGTGCGGGCGGCGCGGGCGGCATCGGCTACGGAGCCCTGCTGCTCGGCGCGACGTTCCGTCCCGGCATCGAGCTGATGCTGGAGGTCCTGGGCTTCGCCCCGGCGCTGGAGCGGGCCACGCTGGTCATCACCGGCGAGGGCTCCCTGGACGAGCAGACCCTGCACGGCAAGGCCCCGGCGGGTGTCGCGGCCGCGGCGCGTGCGGCGGGCAAGCCCGTGGTGGCCGTCTGCGGCCGGCTGCTGCTGAGCCAGGAGGCCCTGGAGGGGGCCGGCATCCGCAAGGCGTACCCGCTGACGGACCTGGAGCCCGACCCGGCCAGGTCCATCCCGAACGCGGGCCCCCTGCTGGAGCAGGTCGCCGCGAACATCGCCGCCGACGTCCTCTGACGCCGCCACCTCCGAGGGCCCCGCTCCCTGATCCCTGGGGCGGGGCCCTCACCCATCCAGCCTCGCCGGCGTTTGAGGCGCGGGGCCTGGGGCGGAGCCCCGGGAAACCCGGCTCCGCCGGGCACCGGGCTCCGCCCGGCCCCGCGCCTCAAACGCCGGCGAGGCTGGAAACGGCTACGCCCGCAGGAGGTCGGCCGTGGTGACCACGCGGGCGAAACCGCCGCCCTCCAGGTTCACAGCGGTGGCGGTGGCGAGCTCGTCCGCCGTCAGCGCGCGGCCCGCCGGCCCGGCGAGGTCGAAGGTGTGAGTGGCGTCGAGCGGGACGATCACGTCGTAGCCCAGGTTCCCCGCCATCCGGGCCGTGGTCTCGACGCACATGTTGGTCTGGATGCCGACCAGCACCAGCTGGCCGATGCCCCGGGCCGTGAGCCATTCGGCCAGGTCCGGGGTGCCGTAGAAGGCCGAGTTCACGGTCTTGGTGATCACCAGGGCCCCCTGGCTCCGCTCCTCGACCAGGTCCTTGAAGGCGTGGCCGGGGTGGTCGGCGGCCAGGACGGAACCGGGCTGCACGGAGGCGTGCCGGACGAGGACCACCGGGCGGCCGGCCGCCTGCCAGTCGTCCATCAGGGCCGCGATGTTCTTCTCGGCGGCCGGGTTGTTGCGCGGCCCCCAGAAAGACTCCTCGTCGAAGCCCTTCTGCACGTCGATGACCAGCAGGGCACTGTCGGGGGCGATCTCGATCGCGGTCGTTGTCATGACTCCATGCTGTCGGCCGGGCCGCGGCCCCGACAGCGCCCCCGAGGTCCCGAACCGATGGGATCCTGCCAGGCTGGCAGTTGCGGCGCCCTGGCACACTGGCCGGATGCGCCGTGTCGCGATCGTCGTCCAGCCCGGTATCCGCAGCTTCGACCTCGCCGTCATCACCGAGGTCTGGGGCCCCGACCGCAGCCGCGACGGGGTACCGGGCTTCGAGCTGCGCCGGTGCGCCCTGGAGCCCGGTCCGATCCCGCTGCCCGGCGGCCTGACCCTGGCTCCCGACCGGGGGCTGGACTGGCTGGCCACGGCCGACCTGGTCGTCGTACCGGCGCTGGCCGAGCCGGCCGACCCGACGCCCGGGCCGGTCCTCGCCGCCCTGCGCGAGGCGCATGCGCGGGGCGTGCCGGTCGCGGCCCTGTGCGCCGGGGCGTTCGTCCTGGCGGAGGCCGGTCTGCTGGAGGGCCGCCGGGCGGTGACCCACTGGTGGCTGGCCCCGCAGCTCGCCGCCCACTACCCCGGGATCGTGGTCGAGGACGCCCCTCTCTACGTCGAGGACGGCGGGCTGTGGACCTCCGCCGGGGTGGCCTCCGGGATCGACCTGTGCCTGCACCTCGTCCGGGAGGCGCACGGTGCCGAGGCCGCCGCCGCCATCGCCCGTTCCATGGTGACGGGCCCCTTCCGGACCGGGGACCACGCCCAGTACCTGGACCGGCCCGTCCCGGCCGCGGACCGGACGGCGGAGGCGCTGGCCGCCGTACGGGCTCGCGCCCTGCGCTCGCTGCGGGAGCCGCTGTCCGTGGCGACCATGGCCGGCTGGGCCGGGATGTCCCCGCGTTCCTTCGCCCGGCACTTCGCCGCCGCGACCGGCACCACCCCGCACCGATGGCTGCTGGAACACCGGCTGGACGCGGCCCGCAAGCTGCTGGAGCGCACCGACCATCCGGTGCCGGAGGTGGCCCGGCGGGCCGGTTTCGCCAGTGAGGTCACCTTCCGCCAGCACTTCACCGCGCATGTCGGGCTCGGTCCCCGCGCGTACCGTGCGGCCTCTTGCGCACCGGCAGTCGCACCAAACCCTCCGGACAGTGTTAGAAAGGGCTCATGACCGGACGTTTTGGTCGCCAGCCGACCGGATGGGGCTCGCGGCTGTCCGCGCGCCTGTCCCGGTGGGGGCACAGCGTCGCCGGTCAGGTCTTCGCGCTCCAGGCGATGATCGTGCTCCTGCTGATCGCCGCCGCCGCGGCGGCCCTGGTGCTCCAGGCCCGGTACGACAGCGAGCGCGACGCCCGTCACCGCTCCCTGGCGGCGGCGGAGTCCTTCGCGCACTCCCCCGGTGTCGCGTCGGCACTGGTCTCGGCGGATCCGACCGCCCTGCTCCAGCCGCTGGCCGAGGCCGCCCGCCAGGGCTCGGGGGTCGACTTCATCGCCGTCATGAACACCGCCGGGATCCGCTACACCGACCCCCGGCCCGAGCTGATCGGCCGGCGGGCCACCGGTGACCTCAGCCGTGCGGTCGCCGGGCACGCCTTCACCGAGACCTTCCGCGGCGAGCCGACCGACGCCGTCCGGGCCGTCGTCCCGATACGGAACGCCGACGGCGTCGTCATCGGCCTGGTCGGCACCGGCATAGACATCGAGAACGTCTCCCAGGTGGTCGAGGGCCAGCTGCCGCTGCTGCTCGGTGCGGCCGCGGGCGCCCTGCTGCTCGGGACCGGCGGCGCCGCCCTGGTCAGCGGCCGGCTGCGGCGTCAGACCCGGGGACTGGGCGCCGCCGAGATGAGCCGGATCAACGAGCACCACGAGGCCGTCCTGCACGCCGTGCGCGAGGGCGTGGTCATCGTCGACGCCGACCAGCGGCTGGTCCTGGCCAACGACGAGGCCCGCCGGCTCCTCGGCCTGCCGCCCGAGCCCGAGAACCGGCACGTCACCGACCTCGGCCTCGACCCGCGCACCGCGGAGCTGCTCGCCTCGGGCCTGGTCGTGACGGACCACGTGCACCTGGCGGGCGACCGGCTGCTCGCGGTCAACGTGCGGCCCACCAAGGAGTACCGGGGCATGTCCACGGGCAGCGTCGTGACCCTGCGCGACTCCACCGAACTCGCCGCGCTCTCCGGCCGGGCCGCGGTCGCCCGCAGCCGGCTGCAGCTGCTGTACGACGCCGGCGTGCGGATCGGTACGACCCTGGACGTGGTGCGAACCGCCGAGGAGCTGTCGGAGGTGGCCGTTCCCCGGTTCGCGGACTTCGTCACGGTGGAGCTGCTGGACCCGGTGCTGCACGGTGACGAGCCTTCGCCGGCCGCCGGTGTCCACACCCAGATGCGCCGGGCCGCCATCACCGGCGTCCGTACCGACTCGCCGCTCCAGCCGGTCGGCGACATCATCCGGTTCGTCGTCCCGACGGCCCCGATGGCGGCGGCCCTGGACGCCGGGCACGCGGTTCTGGCGGCCGACCTGAACGCGGCCATGGGCTGGCGGGCCCAGGACGCCCAGGGGACCCGGGCAGCCCTCGACTACGGGCTGCACTCGCTGATCTCCGTACCGCTCCAGGCCCGGGGGGTGGTCCTGGGCATGGCCAACTTCTGGCGGGCCGCCGACACCCCGGAGTCCTTCGACGAGGAGGACCGTTCCTTCGCGGCGGAGCTGGGCGCGCGCGCCGCCGTGTCCATCGACAACGCCCGCCGCTTCACCCGCGAGCACGCGATGGCCGTGACGCTCCAGCGCAGCCTCCTGCCCCGGGTGCTGCCCGCCCAGAACGCCGTGGACGTCGCCTACCGCTACCTGCCCGCGAAGGCGGGGGTCGGCGGGGACTGGTTCGACGTGATCCCGCTGCCGGGCGGCCGGGTGGCGCTGGTGGTCGGCGATGTCGTCGGGCACGGGGTGCACGCCGCGGCCACCATGGGCCGGCTGCGGACGGCGGTGCACAATTTCTCCACCCTGGACCTGCCGCCCGACGAGCTGCTCGGCCACCTGGACGAGCTGATCAACCGGATCGACCAGAACCTGACCGGGACGGTACCCGCGGGCGGGAACGGCGGCGGGGAGGCGGCCGCGGACGGGATCGCCCCGGACGCGATGGCCGGGGCGATCCCGGACGGAACGGCCGAGGCGGCCACGGTCACGGGTGCCACCTGCCTCTACGCGGTCTACGACCCGGTGTCCGGGCGCTGTCTGATGGCCAGCGCCGGTCATCCCGGGCCCGCGCTGATCCGTTCCGAAGGGGAGGTCGAGTTCCCCCCGCTGCCGGCCGGCCTGCCCCTGGGCGTCGGCGGCATGCCCTTCGAGGCCGCCGAGTTCGCGCTTCCCGAGGGCAGCCGGCTGGTGCTCTTCACCGACGGCCTGGTGGAGGACCGCGACCGGGACTTCGACGCCGGTCTGCACCTGCTGGGCGAGACGCTGGCGCGGCCCGGCCGCAGCCCCGACCAGGCCTGTTCGGACGTGCTCGCCGCGATGCTGTTCCCAGTGCCGAGCGACGACATCGCCCTGCTGGTCGCCGACACCCGGCGGCTGGAGGCCGACCGGATCGCCGAGTGGGAGGTGCCGGGCGAGGCCTCGGCCGTCTCGCGGGTGCGCAACGCGGGCGCGGCGCAGCTCGCCGCATGGGGGCTGGACGAGATCTCCTTCGCGACGGAGCTGATCCTCAGCGAGCTGATCACCAACGCCATCCGGTACGGGAGCGCGCCCGTGCGGGTGCGGCTGCTGCGCGACCGGACCCTCATCTGCGAGGTCTCCGACGGCAGCAGCACCTCACCGCACCTGCGGTACGCGGCGACCACGGACGAGGGCGGGCGCGGGCTGTTCCTCGTCGCCCAGTACGCCGACCGGTGGGGCACCCGTTACACCGAACGCGGCAAGGTCATCTGGGCCGAGCTGCCGCTGACCGGGGGCGCGGAGCCGGAGGCGGCCGCCCCGCCGGACCTGGACGCGCTGGAGGACCTGGCCTGGTGAGCCGGGTGGTCCGGAATACGGGATCCGGGCCGGTGTTCCGGGGGCGGCTTACACCGGCCGGGTGCGGGCCAGCAGCACGGCGACGTCGTCCTGCTGGGCGCATGGCAGCAGCCGCCGCAGGATCCCGTCGCACAGTTCCTCCAGGGGCTGGTCCACCCGCTGTAAGGCCCCCGCCAGCTGGGCCATGCCCTGGTCGAGGTCCCGGTCCCGGGCCTCGATGAGGCCGTCGGTGTAGAGCACGAGCAGGCTGCCCGGGGGCAGCCGCAGCTCCTCAGTCCGGAAGTCCTGGCCGCCCGTGCCCAGCGGGGTCCCGGGCGGGCCGTCGAGGAAGGTGATGTTCCCGTCGGGGGTGACGACGGCGGGCGGCGGGTGGCCGGCCCGGGCGATCATGCAGGCGCCGGTGGCCGCGTCGTGGACGGCGTACACGCAGGTGGCCATCTCGTCCTCGCCCAGGTCGGCCACGACGGCGTCGAGCGAGCGGAGCAGCTCCGCCGGGGGTACGTCGTGGCGGGCGAGGGTCCGTACGGCCGTCCGCAGCTGGCCCATGACGGCGGCGGCGTGGATGCCGTGGCCCATGACGTCCCCGATGACCAGCCCGGTCCGGCCGCCGGGCAGCGGGATGACGTCGTACCAGTCCCCGCCGACGTCGTGATCGCTGGCGGGCAGGTAGCGCCCGGTGAGTTCGAGGCCGGGGACCTCGGGCAGCGCGCTGTTGGTGAGGCTGCGCTGGAGGGTCAGGGCGGCCTGGCGCTGGAGGGTGTACATCCGGGCGTTGTCGATGTTGAGGGCGGCGCGGGCGACCAGCTCGTCGACGAGGACGCGGTCCTGCTCGTCGAAGGGTTCCCGCTCGCGCGTGCGCGTCAAGGCGACGGCGCCGAGCACCGTGCCGCGGGCGACGAGCGGGACCAGGCGGGCCGAGCCCAGGGTGGCGAGGTAGGTGCGCAGCGCTTCGGCGCGCGGGGAGGTGATCAGTGCCGGGATGTCGGCGAGGTGGAGGTTCATGGGCCGTCCCTCGGAGATCACCTGCTCGTAGGTGGTGCCCATGGGGATCTGGAAGGTCTGGCCGGGGGCGAGCGTCGCGGTGGGGGCGGTCGGGTCGGGGAAGTGGGCGGCCAGGCGGCGCAGGACACCGCGGGTGGAGGCCGTGGGGACGGGGCCCTCGTCGGGGCCCAGTACCGCTTCGAGCAGTTGTACGTCGGCCGAGTCGGCGAGCTGGGGCACCAGCACGTCCACGATCTCCTGGGCGGTCTGGTGGAGGTCCAGGGTGGTGCCGATGCGGGCGCCGGCCTCGGCGAGCAGGGCGAACCGGTGGCGGGCCCGTTCGGCGTCGGCCTGGGCGCGCTGGCCCTCGGTGATGTCGATGAGGGAGGCGATGACGCCGAGGGCGCGGCCGGTGCCGTCCAGCAGCGGGGCGTAGGAGCAGGACCAGGTCCGGTCGTTGTCCGGGTCGGCAGGGGTCCGTCCGGTGCGGCGGACGTCCACGACGGCGGTGCCCTGGTCGAGGACCTGCCGCATGGTGGCCTCCAGGGCGGCGGCGTTGACCCCGGGGACCACCTCGGTGAGCCGTTTGCCGAGGTGGTCGGCGGCGGAGACGCCGTTCATCCGGGCCAGTGCGTCGTTGACACGGAGGAACCGCAGGTCGGTGCCGAGGGTGGCGAGGCCTATGGGCGACTGGGTGAACAGGCTCTGGAGGGCTGCGAGGGAGTCCCTCATGTGGAGGACCTCGGAGGTCTCCACGGCGATGAGCATGGCCCCGGTCCGGCCCTGCGGGTCTACGGCGGGGACGATCCACATCTCCATCGGGACGCGGTGGCCGTCGCGGTGGCGCACGGGCAGGGTGCCGACGACGGTCTCGCCGGACTGGACGCGCCGGGTCAGCTGCTCGGCGAGCTCGCGGTTGGCCTCGGGGACGAGCACGGCGCTGCCGGGGAGGCCGATGATGTCCTCGGGGCGGTGTCCGAGGAGGTCCCGGGCGGCCAGCGACCACTCCACGACCCGCCCGTCGGCGTCCTCGCGCCACAGGGCGATCGGCAGCAGCTCGCGCAGTACGCCCGCGTACCCGACCGCCGCGGCCGGCGGGTCCGGCACCTCGCTCGTCGCCTGGGAAGTGTCCAACGCACCGACCTCACCCCGGGGGGCCCGATTCCTACCGATTCACCCTATCCGAGGCGTGGGCGCGGGGCTCTGTGTCGGCCGATCCCGGCCCGGGCGCCGGCGGGGCGGGCCCGCCCGTGCTCATACGACCACGACGTCGACGCAGGCCACGGGGTTGCAGCCGTAGCCGCGGGCGTTCCACGGGGGCTGCGGGGGCTGGGTGGCGCCGTGGGCGTCCGTGGCGCGGGAGACCAGGCGGTACGGTCCGGGCCGCTGCGGTGTCCACCGGTACGACCAGCCGCTCCAGCCGTAGGGGCCGGCGGGTGGTTCGAGGAGGGCCTCCTGCCAGCCGCGCTCCCGGTGGCGGTCGTCGTCCTCGTACTCGGCGCGCACCTGGACGCTCCGCAGCGGCACCCCGGCGCCCGACCAGGCGCGGCCGCGGACGAGGGTCTCGTGGCCGCGGCGGACGGCCGTGTCCGGTTCGGGCTCGGTGATCAGGGACTTGACCCGCACGCTCGTCACCGGGCCGTCGGGGGTGCCGCGGGAGGCGACGTAGAGGTATTCCTCGCTCTGGAAGACCCCGGCGAACGGGCGGGTCACGGCCCGGGCCCCGACCAGCCACTTCACGTCGGCGACCGCGTAGCGGCCGGGGACCACCAGGCGGACCGGTGCCCCGTGCTCGGGGGCGAGCGGCTCGCCGTTCATCCGGGTGACGAGGAGGGTGTCCGGGTGGAGGGCCGCAGCGAGCGGGAGGCTGCGCTCGAAGGCGGCCCGGCGGCCGTGTACGGGGCCGGAGTCGGCGCCGGTGAAGACGACCTCCACGGTGGACGGCCCGATCAGGGCCCGTTCGGCGAGGAGGCGGAAGGGCACGCCGGCGAAATGCGCGCAGCCCACCGCCTGCTGCCCCCACGGCAGGCCGGGCGGGCGGGGGGACATCAGGCCGCGGCCGTTGCCCGCGCACTCGACCACGACGTCGAGTTCCCGGTGTTCCATCGCGAGCAGCTCTTCGTAGCCGATGGCGAAGGGGGCGGCCGCGGCGCCGCCGACGCGCAGCCGCCAGCTGCCGGGCGGGGTCCGCGGCATGCCGAAGTGGTCGCGTACGAAGAAGGCCCCGACGGGGGTGACCGGCTCGGCCAGTGCGGCCGAGGGGGTCTGGGCGTTGTACGGGTCTGCGGTGACCGTTTCGGGTGCCCAGACCGTGGCGCCGGGCCCCCGGGCAGCTCGTGGAACCGGCGATGTGGCCCATGTGGTCATGGCAGCACCTTCCGTCGGGGTGGTGCCGGGCGCGACGCGGATGTCTCCGACGCGGATTTCTTTACAGAGTACGTCCGGACAAGGCCTTGACTGGGGGCGAATTGGGAGGAAACTCATCAATACACCGGATAACCGGAAAGAGCCGCACCTCCCTCTGGAGACGTCCTCAGGCCCGCGTGACCCTTGTCCAGGCTCTGGCCAGGCCCCCGGCAGCACCTGTCGACCAGGGGAGCCATCGGCGACGGCGGATGGCTCATGGAATCGGCGGACTGCCGGGGACTGTCATGCCCTCGGCGCCTGCACTCCCCTTCGCGACCACCCTACGCACCCACGCGCGCGGCGGCGGCCGATCCGGACTCCTGCCGCGGGAACGCCGGGAGCGCGCGGGGGGCTTCGGCCGTGTCGAGGACGCCCGCGATGCCCCGGGCGAGGCAGGGGATCCGGTGCGCCGGGATGCCCGCGATGTTGATCCGCCCCGAGGTCGTGCCGTAGACGGCGTACTCCCTGCGCAGTCGGAGCATCTGCTGCGCGGACAGCGGCAGCATCGAGAACATCCCCTTCTGCCGGGCGAGCGAGCCCGCCTGTTCGGCGCAGCCGAGCGCGCTCAGGTGGGCGACCAGATCGGCCCGGTTGTCCATGATCCGGCCCCGCATGACCTCCAGCTCCGACCGCCAGGCGGCCCGCAGCCCCTCGTCCTCCAGGATCGTGGTGACGACGGCCGCGCCGTGCTCGGGCGGCATCGAGTAGAGCGTCCGGGCGGCGTTCTGCAGGGCGGTCTCGGCGTGCCGGACGGCCCGGTCCGAGGCGCCGAGCACGATGGCGCAGCCGACGCGGTCGCTGTAGAGGCCGAAGTTCTTCGAGCAGCTGACCGCGATCAGCATTTCCGGCACGCGTGCGGCGAGCATCCGCGTGGGCAGCAGGTCGGCCTCCAGGCCGTCGCCGAGCCCGTGGTAGGCGAGGTCGACGAAGGGCACCCAGCCGACGCGGGCGGCCGACTCGGCGAGCTCCTCCCAGTCGTCCAGCAGCGGGTCCACGCCCGTCGGGTTGTGGCAGCAGCCCTGGAGCAGGACCACGTCGTCCCGCTGCGCGCCGTCGAGCTCCCGCAGCACGCCGGCCGTGTCGAAGCCGCCGTCGGCGTCGCGCCAGCCGTACGGACGCACGCGCAGCCCGGCGGCCTCCAGGATGGGGCGGTGGTTGACGTAGGCCGGATCGCTGATCCACACCGTGGCGCCCGGGCGGGTCCGGCAGATCAGGTCGGCCAGCAGCCGCAGAGCTCCGGAGCCCGCGACGGTCTGGACGGCCGCTGCCCGGTCGGCCGGGCCGGCCGGGCCGAGGACGAGCTCCAGCAGGGAACGGTTGAAGGCGGCGTTGCCGGAGAGCCCGCGGTATTCCTTGGAGTCGGAGCGCTCGGCCAGCCGGATCTCGGCCTCACGGACGGCGGTCATGACGGGCGTGGTGCCCGACTGGTCCCGGTAGACGCCGAGGACGAGGTTCAGGCGTTCGGGCCGCTCGTCGCTGCCGAACTCGTAGGTCAGATCCCACAGCGGGTCGGTGGGCGGCGTGGGGAGGAGCTCAAGCATCTGCGGGAACCTCGGGTCGGGGGCGGCGGTTGGCGAGGACGACGCCGGCGGTGATCAGGGGGACGCCGACGAGGACGGCGAGGGTGGGCGTCTCGCCGAGCAGCGGGACGGCGAGCAGGACGACGGCGACGGGGCTGAGGCTGCCGAAGACGGCGCTGCGCTCGGCGCCGAGGCGGCGGATGGCGAAGGCGTACAGCAGGCCCGCGCACAGACCGACCCCGAGCCCCTGCACGACGAGGAACAGGGCGATGTCGCCGCCCGCGGCGTGCGCGATGCCGGTGGGGAGCACCCCGGTCAGCACCATGATTCCGATCACCGCGAAGGAGGGCAGGCAGAGCAGTCCGATCGACCCGACGGGGTCGAGGTCGACCTCGCGCAGCCCCACGGTGTAGAGGGCCCACAGGCCGCTGGCCACCAGGAGCGTGCCGGCGCCAGCGAGTACGTCCGTGTCGACGGGCACGACGTAGCGCCAGACGAGGGCGGCCACCCCGGCCGCGATCAGCGCGAGCCCGGCGGCCTGGGTGCCGCGAGGGGCGCCGTGACCGCGGCGGATCATGATCACGGAGACGAACAGCGGGACCATGCCGGGGACGATGGAGCCGACGAAGGCGGCGGACGTCAGGGCTCCGCCGTGCATCGCGGCGAGGAAGAACGGCACCCCGGCACCGCAGATGATCTTCACGGCGGGGCCGGGCCGCACCGCGGCGATGGCACGTCGGCGCCGCCACAGGGCGGGGAACAGGACGACGAGGGGCACGCCGAAGCGCAGCAGGGCCGCGTCGGCGGGCAGCAGGGAGGAACCGCTCAGGGCCCGGGCGCTGAGCGCGAAGGCCGCCCAGATCGACACGGTGACCAGCAGCGCCAGCATGCCCTCGGTCTGTGGGGAGAGCCCGCGCCGGCCGGGGTGTCCGGCCCGCGGGCCCGCCGCATCGGGAGGCAGGGTCGCCCGGGAGGTGTTCGTCGCGACCAAGGAAGTGCTCCAGCCTCTGAGACCCGGACCGATCCGGTCCGTGCCGGGGCAACGCTAGTGCGTGGGCCGGGGCAGCCGATTGCCAGTTCTGCCGCTCGGACATACGTTTGGGGCAGAATCTGCCAAGGAGTGACCATGGACGCAGTCGATCTGCAGATCATCAGGGAATTGCAGGCCGACGGGCGCCTGTCCAACCAGGACCTCGCCGACCGTGTGCGGCTGTCCCCGTCGCCGTGCCTGCGCCGGGTACGGCGGCTGGAGGAGGCGGGCCTGATCCGCGGCTACACAGCCATGGTCGACCAGGTCGCCTTCGGGCTCCCGGTCACCGTGTTCGTCCGGATCCGCCTGGAGCGCCACACGGCGGAGGCGGTGCGGCTGTTCGAGGAGCACGTCGCGGTCATCGAGCACATCCAGGACTGCTATCTGATGGCGGGCAGCAGCGACTACCTGCTCCGGGTCGTGATCGAGGACCTGGAGGCCTACGAATCCCTGGTGCGCCACCGGATCCACGCCATCCCCGGGATCGCCTCGATCGAATCGAGCTTCGCCTTCGGCAGCGTCAAGCAGTCCCGGACCTACCCGCGGCCCGCCCCGGGCGCGGCCGGGCGGACGCCGCGCTGACGGATCCGCGGACGGCCCGGCGGCTCGGGCGCGGCTCAGGGGCCGGCCGTCAGCGCCGCCTCGAAGGCCTCGTACGCGGGCGCGTCGAAGAGCACGAACCGCACTTCCCGGACCTCGGTACGGGCACCTCGCACCGTCTCCACCGCGATGCGCGCCCCGTCGTCCATCGGCCAGCCGTAGATGCCGGTGGAGATCGCCGGGAACGCGACCGTCCGGGCCCCCAGCTCGTCGGCGATCCGCAGTGACTCGCTGTAGCAGGAGGCCAGCAGCGCCGACCGGTCCTCCTCGCGCGACCAGACCGGGCCCACCGTGTGGATGACGTGCCCGGCGGCGAGCCGCCCGGCCGTGGTGGCGACGGCCCGGCCCGTGGCCAGCCCCTTGCCGTAGTGCGAACGCCGCAGGTCCTCACAGGCCGCGAGGATCTCCGGCCCGCCGCGCCGGTGGATGGCTCCGTCGACCCCGCCGCCTCCGAGCAGCGAGGAGTTCGCCGCGTTGACGATGGCGTCGGCCTTCTCCGCGGTGATGTCGCCGAGGACCAGGGTGATACGGACCATCAGGAGCCCTTTCGCAGGTGGCGCCAGACCGCCTTGGCCGCGTTATGCCCGGACATGCCGTGCACGCCCGGGCCGGGCGGGGTGGCCGAGGAGCACAGGAAGACCGCCGGGTGGGCCGTCGTGTACGGGGTGAGGGAGAGCTTGGGGCGCAGCAGGAGCTGGAGGCCCGAGGCGGCCCCGCAGGCGATGTCGCCGCCGACGTAGTTGGGGTTGCGGGCGGCGAGCTGGGGCGGGCCGGCCGTGGCGCGGGCGAGGACCAGGTCGCGGAAGCCCGGGGCGAAGCGCTCCAGTTGGGATTCGACGGCCTCGGTGAGATCGCCGTCCCAGCCCGCGGGGACGTGCCCGTACGCCCAGAACACGTGCTTGCCCTCGGGCGCCCGGCCGGGGTCGACCAGGCTGGGCTGCGCGGTGATGAGGAAGGGCGCGCGCGGGGCCCGGCCGCCGGAGGCGAGCTGCAGGGCGGCGTCGATGTCGCGGGCGCGCGGGCCGATCTGGACGGTGCCGGCCCGGCGCGGCGCCTCGGCCGTCCACGGGACCGGGCCGTCCAGCGCGTAGTCGAGCTTGAACACGGAGGCGCCGTACCGGTAGCCGTCGTAGGCGCGCCCCAGGCGGGCGATGCGGGCCAGGGCGGTCGGCGAGGTGTCGAAGACGTAGGTGCGGGCGGGCGGGAGGTCGTCGAGCCGCTTGACCTCGAAGCCGGTGTGGATGGTCCCGCCGAGGTCGCGCAGGTATGCGGCGAGGGCGTCGGAGACGGACTGGGAGCCGCCGCGCGGCATCGGCCAGCCGTTCGCGTGCGCGGCCAGCGCGAAGACCAGGCCCACGGCGCTGGTGGCGATCCCGTCGAGCGGGGCGATGACGTGGGCCACGAGGCCCGCGAACAGCGCGCGGGCCCGTTCGTCGCGGAAGCGGCTCAGCAGCCAGGTGGAGGGCGGCAGTCCGGCGAGCCCGAAGCGGGCGAGCGTGAGTGGGTCCCGGGGCAGCGCGGTGCTCGGCAGGGACATGAAGTCCCGGGCCAGGGTGTCCCATTTGCCGAGGAACGGCCCGACCAGACGCCGGTAGGCGCCCGCGTCGCGCGGCCCGAAGGACGCCGCCGTCTCCGCGACCGAGCGGGACAGGACCGCGGCCGTGCCGTCGTCGAAGGGGTGCGCCATGGGCAGCGGGGCGTGCAGCCACTCCAGCCCGTACCGCTTGAGCGGCATCGTGGCGAAGACCGGCGAGCCGGCGCCGAGCGGGTGCACCGCGGAGCAGGGGTCGTGCCGGAAGCCGGGGAGGGTGAGCTCCTCGGTCCGGGCACCGCCGCCGACGGTGTCGGCGGCTTCGAAGACGGCCACCGAGAAGCCGCGCCGGGCCAGTTCGACGGCGGCCGTCAGCCCGTTCGGCCCCGCCCCCACCACGACCACATCGAGAATCGACGGCACTTGCGACTCCTTCGTCTCCGGCGGCGCCTGCGCCCCCAGGATATTCCGCCACCCGGACCGCGCTGACCGGACCGGACCCGACCGGACCGTCCCGGAGCCGGTCAGGCGCCCCGGAGCAGCTCCCGGATGCGTACGGTGGTGGCCTCGTCACGCCCGACCGCGAACGGCAGCGCATTGTCGCGGTCCACCCGGAAGGGGACCCCGTCGACCGTGCTCTGCGTGCCGCCGGCCTCGGCGACCAGCAGCAGGCCGGCCGCGTGGTCCCAGGCCGAGGGCCAGGTGAAGGCCAGGCCGTCCATCTCGCCGCGGGCCACCTTCAGGTACTCCAGGCCCGCCGAGCCGCAGGGGCGGGCCGCGACCCCGGGGACGTCCAGCCGGGCCAGCGTCCGCTTGTTCTCGTCACTCGTGTAGAGCGGATGGGCGATGGCGACCCGCAGCGCGGCGCCCGGAACGGGCGAACCGCTCTGGATGCGCTCGCCGTTGACGTATGCGCCCTGCCCGCGCACGGCGGTCGCCAGCTCCTCGAGGGCCGGGGCGAAGGTCCAGGAGGCGAGGATCTCCCCGCGCACGGCCAGGGCGACCAGGGTGCAGAAAGCGGGGTCGCCGTTCACGAACTGGCGGGTGCCGTCGACGGGGTCGACGATCCACACCGGGGCGTCCGCGCGCAGCGCCGCGTACACCCCGGGGTCGGCGTGCACGGCCTCCTCGCCGACCACCGCGGAGCCGGGCAGCAGCCGCTTCAGGGCGGCCGTGAGGTGTTCCTCGGCCTTGCGGTCGGCCACGGTCACCAGGTCGTGGGGGCCGTTCTTCTCGTCGACCTCGTGCTCGGCGAGCTGCCTGAATCTCGGCATGATCTCGATCGCCGCCGCCTTGCGGACGGCCTCTTCCACATCGGACAGGCCATGGGCCAGGAACTCATCGATCATGCCTCCAGCAAAGCACGCCCGACCGACAAACCCCACCGCCAATCCCGTACCGGCGTCCGGACACCCGGTGACCACCGGGTGAACCGGCCCCGGGGGCCGCAGGGGCCGCAGGGGCCGCGGTCGCCGGGGGCCGCGGTCGCCGGGGGCGCGGTCGCCCGGGGCCGCGGTCGCCCGGGACTCAGCCGGCCACCGGGAACATCGATCCGCGCCGGCCCTCCGGCGAGGTCAGCCACTCCAGCTTCTCGGCCGTGCCGGTGCCCGGCAGCGGCGTGTGGAGCACGATCGCCAGATCGGGGCGGGCCGGCACGCGCAGCTGCGTGGCCTCCACGTACAGCGTTCCGGTGAGCGGGTGCTCGATCTCCTTCTCCAGCTGTCCCCCGGGCAGTACGTCCCCGCGCTCCCACAGTCCGGTGAACTCCGGGCTGAGTTCCCGCAGCTCCTCGATCACGGCCCGGAAGCCCTCGTCGTGCGGGCTCTCCGAGCAGGCCGCCCGGAACTGGGCCACCACCAGGCGGGCGATCTGCGCCCATTGCGGGGAACGGGAGCGGTAGATGGGGTCGGTGAAGAAGGCGATCAGGCAGTTCTGCACGATCTCGGGGCGCATCCCGAAGACCAGCGAGGCCGCGTCGTTGTACATCACGGTGTTCCAGTACCGGTCCATGATGTGCGCGGGGAAGGGCATCCAGGCCTCGATGAGCCGCCTCAGGCCGTCGCAGTTGCCCCGTTCGCCCGGGGCCACCTCGAGGGCGGGCGGGTTCAGCCCGGCGAGCACGTACAGGTGCCGGCGCTCGGCGCTGGTCAGCTTCAGCACCCGGCCCACGGCGTCCAGGACCTGCCCGGACACCGTGATGGCGCGGCCCTGTTCCAGCCACTGGTACCAGGAGACCCCCACCCCGGCGAGCACGGCCACCTCCTCGCGGCGCAGTCCCGGGGTGCGCCGGCGGGCGCCGCCGTCCGGCAGGCCGGCCTCGGCCGGGGTGATCCTGGCCCGTCTGCTCATCAGGAACTCGCGCAGTTCGGGCCGCCTGTGTTCCGCGGTCGGTGTGGCCACTGAGTCCCCCTGTCCGGCTGCCTGGTGGTGCCGCCAACAGGATAAGTTCCCACTCTGCACGGACATTCCCGGGCCACGAGGGTGGTGGCCATGGCGATCGACACACAGACAACGACCACCGGGCCGCACACGGCGGCCCCCTCGATGGAGAACGACCGGCTCTCCGGCCGGGCCCGACTGGTTCTCTTCGTGCTCTGCGCCGCCCAGTTCATGGTGGCGCTCGACTTCTCCGTACTGAACGTGGCCCTGCCGGTGCTCGGCGAGGACCTGGGCCTCGGCCGGTCCGCCCTCCAGTGGGCCATCACCGCCTTCGCCCTGCCGTCCGGCGGCTTCCTGCTCCTCTTCGGCCGGATCGCCGACCTGTACGGCCGCAAGAAGCTCTTCCTCACCGGTCTCGCGCTCTTCGGCGCGGCCTCCCTGCTCGCGACCCTCGCCTGGGATCCGGCCTCCTTCCTGACCGGGCGCGCCCTGCAGGGCCTGGGCGCGGCGGTCATCGTGCCCACCGGTATGTCCCTGCTGACGACGACCTTCCCCGAGGGCCCGCTGCGTGACAGGGCGCTCGGCATCTCCGGCACCCTGCTGTCGCTCGGCTTCACGGTCGGCATGGTGCTCGGCGGTGTCATGACCGACACCCTGGGCTGGCGGTCCACGATGGGGCTGCTCGCGGTGGCTTCGGTGATCGTGCTGGTCATGGCGCCGGGGCTGCTGCCGGAGTCGCGCACCGCGCAGCGCCCGCGGCTGGACGTGCCCGGGGCCGTCACGGTCACCGTCGGTCTGCTCGCGCTGATCTACGCCCTGTCGACGGCGGCCGGGCGCGGCTTCGGCGACGCGGACGTCCGGGGCACGCTGGTGCTCGGGCTGGTGCTGCTCGCCGCGTTCGTCGTGGTGGAGTCGAAGTCCCCGGCCCCGCTGGTCTCGCTGCCGATGCTGAAGCGGCGCACGGTCGCCTGGGGCAACGTCGGCGGTCTGGTGACGTTCTCGATGATGTCGACGGTCGTGTTCGTGCTGACGCTCTACCTCCAGGAGACGCTGGAGCTGTCGTCCTTCCTGACGGGCCTGGTCTTCGGCGTCCAGGGCCTCGCCTCCGTCGTCGCCGGGTCGTACGCCCCGAAGGTCATCGGCCGCTTCGGCGCCCGCCGCACGCTGGTCGGCTCACTGCTCGGCCAGGGCCTGCTGGGCCTCGCGCTGCTCGGCGTGGGCGCGCAGTCGGGTGCCCTGCTCGCGACGGTGGCCGTCTCGCTGGCCAGCATGTGCCACCTCGGCGCGATCATCTCGTACGGGGTCGTGGTGACGAGCGGTGTGCCCGACGAGCAGCAGGGTCTGGCGACCGGCCTGGTCACGACCACCCAGCAGGTCGGCATCACGATCGGCATCCCGCTGCTCGGTGTGCTGGCCACCACCCGGGCCTCGCTCTTCGACGGGGTGCGGACGGTGCTGACGGTCGACGCGGTGATCGTCCTCGCGGCGGCGGCCCTGGTGGGCTTCGGCCTGGGCTTCCGCAGGAAGGCCTGAGGTCCTCGCCCCGCGACGGCTCCGGCCGCCTCCCCGGTCGGGGAGGCGGCCGGAGCCGTCGCGGGGGCACGGACGGCCTGCCACGTCAGTAGGTCGGAAAAGCCTCGGTATGGCACAGGAGATAACCGAGGTGGGTGCGGTTCTTCGCCCCGAGGTGCTCCTTGATGTGGGCGATGTGCGCCTGGAGCGAGCGCTCGCTGATGCCCAGGCGACGCGCGATCACCTTGTCCGAGTGCCCCTCCGCGAGCAGTTGCCGGATGGTCGCCCGGATCGGCGTCATCACTTCGGACGCCGCCTGTGCGGCGTAGTTGGGGACGAAGGGGAAGGGCGCCGCACGATCCCAGGAGCGCTCGAAGACGTCGATGAGGAAGCGCAGCACGGAGGGTTCCGTGATCGCGGCGGCGACCGTGCGCTCGGCGTTGGCCGCGATGAAGGCCGTGGAACCGTCGATGATGATCAGCCGGTCGAAGAACTCGGTCAGGGTCCGGACCTTGACTCCGTATCCCATGACGGCACGGACGTAGGACTTGGTCGCCTCGTCGAAGCGGGCCGAGTGCTGATAGATCGTCCGCATGCTGATGCCGTTGCCGACCTGGCAACGGACCGACTCCAGGGCCGCGTCCAGGACCTGCTTCGGGCGGGGCCCGTCCGGCTGCGCCGTCAGGATCTCGGATCGGGCGCCGGCCAGGCTGGCGCCTATGGCCGCGTTGATCGCAGGCAACCCGTGCAAGTGCACTACGCCCGGGCCGGCCTCGGGCCGTGGGTGTAAGTCGTATACGACCCGGTCGTCTCGGTCGTCGCGGTTGGCCTGATTCTGGACCCGGCGCGACAGTTCGGCGAGCGTCTCCGCGATGCCTCGCAGGCTGTCCCGTTCCGTCGACCCTTCGTCCGCGGCGTGCGTGGTCCCGCCCCGGGACACACTCGCCTCAACACCGGTACCAACACTCTCTGACCTGCTCGTCATCAACGGTCATCCCCCCCAGGGTCCGTACAACGCAAGGGCAGCTCATCGCCGCCTGAAGTGTGCCAAGCGAGATGCCTCCAATTCTAGCAATGCGGCTACCTGAACCATCGTGGATCTTTCCCCCGGCCTGTGACGTGCTGGACACTCGCTAACAGATGGAGCCAAGACGGCGACGCACTGGCCGGATACATCTGTGGGGAAAGTTCTGATGGATTTTTTGGATCGTGGCTTGAAATGGGTGATCTGACCAAATGACCCATATGACGCCATGTGATGTCGTTCTCTGTGGCCACGCCAGCCACGCCTGTCCGTCTTAGCCCTGCGCGAGGTTCGAGGCCCCGTGCGCAGACGGTCCTTACGACGCGGGTCGGCAGCAGCCTCGGGGCCGGAAGGCTCCGCAGGCCGACGACGCCGCGGCACCGGAGAGGAGCCCGGCACGGCCCTCCGTGAAGACGACCGCTGCCCAGGAGACCGATCGGGCCGCGGCGCCGCCCCCCAACGGGAGCGGGCGCCGCTGAAACGCGCCACATGCATCCATGTCGCACCACCAAGGACGTTCATAACCTCACGGTCCCGGCCCCGTCGGCCGACCCTTTACGAAGGCAGGATTGTCATGAGCCGCTACAGTTCCGGATCCCGCCGCGGTGGCACCGCTGCCCGGCCACTTTTCGCCCTGCTGGCGGCAACCTTCGCCGCGACGGCGGTGGCTGCCGGCACGACCGCCGCGCACGCATCGGCCGCTCCTGCTCCGGGTGTCCACCAGCCGGCCAACGATGTCGGCTGGAACAGCGTCGGCTCGGACTCCGGCCGCATCCACTAGCAGGCCCCTCCAGCACGGCTGGAGCTAATACCGTTAACGGCTGGGAGGGGGAAGGATGAGTGTGTCCGCACCACGGGCTGCACTGGTTCTGGAGAATGGCAAATTATTCTGGGGCAGGGAATTCGGGGCCCTTGGACGTTCGCTCGGGGAAGTCGTCTTCCAGACTGGAATGACGGGATATCAGGAAACGCTGACCGATCCTTCTTATCACGGTCAGATCGTGGTACAGACCTCCCCGCAGATCGGGAACACGGGGTGGAACGACGAGGACAGTGAATCGGGCCGGATCCAGGTGGCCGGCTATGTGGTGCGCGATCCCTCCCGGACCGCCTCCAACTGGCGGTCGCGGCGGGAGCTCTCGGACGAGCTGGTGCAGCAGGGTGTCGTCGGGATCGCCGAGGTCGACACCAGGTCCCTGACCCGTCACATCCGCGAGAGCGGAGTGATGCGCGCCGGGGTGTTCTCGGGAGACGCGCTGACCGACCCGGATGCCATGACGGAGCAGGTGCTGACCGCTCCGCCGATGGCCGGCGCCAATCTGGCGGCCCGGGTCAGTACCGCACAGCCCTACGTCCGTCCGGCCGTCGGGACCCGCCGGTTCCGCGTGGCGGCGCTGGACCTCGGGGTGAAGGCGAACACCCTGCGCATGCTGGCCGACCGCGGGATCGAGACGCACGTCCTGCCCGCGTCCAGCTCGCTGGACCAGATCCTGGAGACCGAGCCGGACGGTGTGTTCCTGTCCAACGGCCCGGGTGATCCGTCCGCGATGACGGAGGCGGTCGCCCTGACCCGCGCGGTGCTGGAGCGGCGTATCCCGCTCTTCGGCATCTGCTTCGGGAACCAGATCCTCGGACGGGCTCTGGGCCGGGAGACGTACAAGCTGCGGTACGGGCACCGAGGCATCAACATCCCGGTGATCGACTCGGTCGACGGCCGGGTGTCGATCACCTCGCAGAACCACGGGTTCGCCGTGGAGGGGGAAGCCGGGGAGCGCTTCGACACGCCCTTCGGCCGGGCGCTGGTGTCCCACCACTGCCCCAACGACGGTGCCGTGGAAGGTCTGCGCTGCCTGGACGTCCCCGCCTTCTCGGTCCAGTACCACCCGGAGGCCGCGGCCGGTCCGCACGACGCCGCCGCCCTCTTCGACGAGTTCACCACCCTGATGAGCGGGGACCGCTGATGCCGAGGCGTACGGACCTCAAACACGTGCTGGTGATCGGCTCCGGGCCGATCGTGATCGGCCAGGCATGCGAGTTCGACTACTCGGGTACCCAGGCATGCCGGGTACTGCGCGAAGAGGGAATCAGGGTCAGCCTGGTGAACTCCAACCCGGCGACGATCATGACCGACCCGGAATTCGCGGATGCCACCTACATCGAGCCGATCACACCGGAATTCGTAGAGAAGATCATCGCGCAGGAGCGCCCGGACGCGATCCTCGCGACTCTGGGCGGGCAGACCGCGCTCAACTGCGTCGTCGAGCTGCACGACCGGAACGTACTGGACAAGTACGGCGTCGAGCTGATCGGTGCCGACATCGAGGCGATCGGCCGCGGTGAGGACCGGCAGCGGTTCAAGGACATCGTCGCCTCGGTCGGGGCCGAGACCCCGCGCAGCGCCGTCTGCCGGACGATGGACGAAGTACGGGCCACGGTCGAGGACCTGGGTCTGCCCGTGGTGATCCGGCCCTCCTACACCATGGGCGGGCTGGGCTCCGGAATGGCGCACACCCTGCAGGAGCTGGAGTCCCTGGCCGGGGCCGGACTGGATCAGAGCCCGCTGGGCGAGGTGCTGGTCGAGGAGAGCGTGCTCGGCTGGAAGGAGTACGAGCTCGAACTCATGCGGGACCGCAACGACAACGTCGTGGTGGTCTGCTCGATCGAGAACATCGACCCGATGGGCGTGCACACCGGCGACTCGGTCACGGTGGCACCGGCGATGACCCTCACCGACCGCGAGTACCAGCACATGCGCAACGTGGGCATCGACGTGCTGCGGGCGGTCGGCGTCGACACCGGCGGCTGCAACATCCAGTTCGCCGTGCATCCCGGGACCGGCCGGCTCGTGGTCATCGAGATGAACCCGCGGGTGTCGAGATCCTCCGCGCTGGCCTCGAAGGCGACCGGCTTCCCGATCGCCAAGATCGCCGCGAAGCTGGCGATCGGCTACACGCTGGACGAGATCACCAACGACATCACCGGTGAGACTCCGGCCAGTTTCGAGCCGACCCTGGACTACGTGGTCGTCAAGATCCCGCGGTTCGCGTTCGAGAAGTTCCCCGTCGCCGACGCGACGCTCACCACCACGATGAAGTCCGTCGGCGAGGGAATGGCGATCGGCCGCAACTTCGCCGAGGCCCTGGGCAAGGCGCTCCGGTCGATGGAGTCCAGCGCGGCCGGCTTCTGGACCACGCCGGATGCCGCGGGCGACGGGAGTGCCGATCCGGCCGAGGCGGCCGCCGCCGCCCTTGAGGCGCTGCGGACCCCGCACGACGGACGGCTGTACACCGTCGAGCGGGCGCTGCGCCTCGGTGCCACGGTCGCGCAGGTGCACGACGCCTCGGGGATCGACCCGTGGTTCGTCGACCAGGTCCTTGCCCTGGTCGAGCTGCGCGAGGAGCTGCTGAACGCAGGGACGGTGGACGCGGCCCTGCTGCGCCGGTTCAAGCGGATGGGGTTCTCCGACGTCCAGATCGCCGCGCTCCGGCCCGAGCTGGGCGGCGAGGACGGCGTTCGCGCGCTGCGTCACCGATGGGGCGTGCGGCCGGTCTACAAGACCGTCGACACCTGCGCCGCCGAGTTCGCCGCGACCACCCCGTACCACTACTCCGCCTACGAGTCCGACCCGGCGGCGGAGTCGGAGGTGCTCCCGCGTGGTGAGCGGCTCCCGAAGGTGCTCATCATCGGCTCGGGTCCGAACCGGATCGGGCAGGGCATCGAGTTCGACTACTCGTGCGTCCACGCGGCGCTGAGCCTGCGGTCGGTGGGCTACGAGACGATCATGGTCAACTGCAACCCGGAGACCGTCTCCACCGACTACGACACCTCCGACCGGCTGTACTTCGAGCCGCTGACCTTCGAGGACATCCTCGAGGTCTACCTGGCCGAGTGCGAGACCGGAGAGGTGGCCGGGGTCATCGTGCAGCTGGGCGGCCAGACGCCGCTCAAGCTCGCCCGGAGGCTGGCGGAAGCGGGGCTGCCGATCGCGGGCACCTCGCCCGAGGCGATCCACCTGGCCGAGGACCGCGGTGCCTTCTCCGAGGTGCTGGACGCCGCCGGGCTGGCCGCGCCGCGCAACGGCGTCGCCGTCTCCTTCGACGAGGCCAGGAGCGTCGCGGACCGGATCGGATATCCGGTGATGGTGCGTCCCTCGTACGTGCTCGGCGGGCGCGGGATGGAGATCGTCCACGACGAGGAGTCGCTGGCCTCCTACATCAGGAACGCCACCGAGGTGTCGGCCGAACGGCCGGTGCTGATCGACGAGTTCCTGGTGGACGCGATCGAGATCGACGTGGACGCCCTGTTCGACGGGCACGAGGTCTTCCTCGGCGGCGTGATGGAGCACATAGAGGAGGCCGGTGTCCACTCCGGCGACTCGGCCTGTGCGCTGCCGCCCCTCACCCTGGGGCGGGCCGACATCGCGACGGTACGCGCCCACACCGAGGCGATCGCGGCCGGGCTGGGCGTACGGGGTCTGCTGAACATCCAGTTCGCGCTGAAGGACGGGACCTTCTACGTCCTGGAGGCCAACCCCAGAGCCAGCCGCACGGTGCCGTTCGTCTCCAAGGCGACCGGGGTCTCGCTGGCCAAGGCCGGTGCGCGGATCATGCTCGGCGCCACCGTCGCCGAACTCCGCGGGGAGGGAATCCTGCCGGCCTCCGGCGACGGGGGGAGCCAGCGGGCCGGCTCGCACGTCGCGGTCAAGGACGTCGTCCTGCCCTTCCACCGCTTCCGTACGCACGGCGGCGAGGGCATGGACTGCCTGCTGGGACCGGAGATGAAGTCCACCGGTGAGGTCATGGGCATCGGCTCGGGCTTCGACGTGGCCTTCGCGAAGGCACAGCTGGCAGCGGGCTTCGCACCGCCGATCTCGGGCCGGGTGTACGTCTCCTGCGCCACCGGACACCTGTCGCGGGTCATCCCCTCCCTGCGGACGCTGCGGGGCTACGGCTTCGAGATCGTCGCGGAGGCCGAGACCGCGGAGCTGCTGAAGGGCACCGGGTTCGTGCCCGACGAGGTGGTCGGGGACGAGTCCGTGCACCTGGCCGTCGGATGGATGCGCGAGCACGAGACCCACCTCGTCATCAGCCTCGCGGCGCACGGCGCGGACCGCCGCATCGACCGGGAGATCCGCACGGCGGCGGCTCAGTACTCCGTGCCCTACGTGACGACCGGCTCCGGACTCCTGGCCATGGTCAGAGCCATCCGGGCCAGAAACCGGGTCGAATTCGAGGTGAGCTCACTGCAGGAGCTACAGGCGCGCGGCCGCGGGCACCGCTGAGGCACCATCCCTACTCGCTTCGGGAATGAAGTTGATTGCTGAGCATGTCCATGACCTTATTCTGGATGACGTATATCTCCGGGTCTCTGGGCTCGGAGACCTGAACCGGCTCTACTTGAAGGTCGAGGGATTCAACCCGGGCGGTTCGGTCAAGATGAAGACCGCCCGGGGGCTCATCCACTCCGCGGAGAACTCGGGCGCGGATCTGGCGGGCCTCCGGCTCATCGAGTCCACCTCCGGAAATCTGGGAATCTCCCTCGCCGTCATCTGTGCGGCGAAGAACTACCGGCTCACCCTGGTGACCGACCCGAATTCCAACGCGACGGCCGTGGCCATCATGCGTGCCCTCGGGGCGGAGGTCGTGGTCATCACCGAGCGCGACGACAACGGTGGTTATCTGGGCTCCAGGATTTCCTACATCCAGCAGCTGCAGGCCGAGGACCCGAATGTCTACTGGCTGAACCAGTACGAGAATCCGACCAACCCCACGGCACACGAACAGGCCACCGCGCCCTCGGTGCTCAGGGAGTTCGGGGAGGTCGACTACCTCTTCCTGGGGGTGGGCACCGGCGGCACGCTGATGGGCTGCATCGACTACTTCCGCCGACGCAGCCCGCAGACCCGGATCATCGCGGTCGACACCGCCGGCTCGGTCAATTTCCAGCCCACCTCGGGCCCCCGGCACATCCCGGGGCTCGGCACCAGCCAGCGTCCGCCGATCCTCGACAGCCAGGCGCCCGACGAGGTCCTGCTGATCCCCGAGTGGGAGACGGTGCGCGAATGCCGCTGGCTGGCCAGGAGCTCCGGGCTGCTCACGGGCGGCTCGACCGGGACGGTCCTGGCGGGCATCCGCCGCCTGGCACCCGGGATCCCGCCGGACGCGACCGTGGTCGCGATCTCCCCGGACCTGGGTGAGCGCTACCTGAACTCCGTATACGACGACACGTGGGTGGCCGAGCGGGGCCTGGACAAGGCTCCCCTCACCGATGAGCGGCTACCCGAGGAGGAACTCGATGTTCTCGTTTGATGTGGTGCCCGGCAAGGTCGTCAAGGACATCCTCGACACCTCCGCGGCCCAGGTCGTCGACCTGGTCGAGGACGCCTATCTGCGTCACGACGCGGGCCAGACGGTCAACCCCGACAGTTATTTCCTGCGCTTTCCCGAGAAACCGGACGCGCGGATCATCGCCCTGCCCGCCTCGATCGAACTGGCCGAGGACCACGCCGTCGGGATCAAGTGGATCTCCAGCTTCCCCGGGAACGTCGCCGACGGCATCCCGCGCGCCTCGGCGGCCCTGATCCTGAACGACTACGCCACCGGCTACCCGAAGGCGCTTCTCGAAGCAGCCACCGTCAGTGCGGTCCGGACCGCGGCCTCCGCCGCGGTGGCGGCCCGGGCGTTCTCCCGGTGGGTGACCCCGGACGGCCGGGTCTCCTTCATCGGCGCCGGCGTCATCGCCCGAACGATCCTCCGCTACCTGGTGGCCACCAACTATCCGCTGGAGTCCCTCGAGGTCTTCGACCTGCACGCGGAATCGGCGCAGAACCTGGCCCGTTTCGCGTCCGAGGAGCTCGGGCTCAAGGCGAAGGCCATCGGCGGACTGAGCGAGGCGCTGACCGCCCAGACGGTGATCACCACGACGACCGCCGGCACCCCGTACATCGGGCAGCTGCTCCGCCCGGGCCAGGTGGCGCTCAACATCTCCCTGCGCGACTTCCAGCCCGAGGTGATCCTCGCCGCGTCGAACTACTTCGACGACGTCGAGCACTGCATGAAGGCCAACACCTCCCCGCACCTGGCCGAACAGGCCTCCGGCGGACGGGACTTCGTGAGCGGCACGCTCGCGGACGTACTCCGTGGCCGGAACCAGCCGCAGGCCAACCGCGGCCTGGTCTTCTCCCCGTTCGGCCTCGGTGTCCTGGACCTCGCGGTCGGTCAGTACGTGCTCGACGCGGCCCGCGAGAAGGGTCTGACGGTGGAGATCCCGGACTTCTTCGGAGAGACGAGCCGCTGGTGAGCCCGGTACGGATAGCGGTGATCGGCGTCGGCCCGCGCGGGCTCTCGGCGCTGGAGCGGGTCATCAGCCACACCGCGCTCGACGGCTCCCCCGTCGAACTGCTGCTGATCGAACCCGGTGAGCTGGGTGTCGGGATACACGAGGCCAAGCAGCCGGACTACCTGCTGCTCAACACGATCGCCTCGCAGCTGACCATCTTCTCGGACGCGCGGATGACCCCGGGCGCTCCGGTGACCACCGGGCCCGACTTCTTCGAGTGGTGCGGGCAGCGGCACGGCGCCGTCGAGTTCGACGACTTCCTGCCGCGCCGGCTGCTCGGCGAGTACCTCCAGTGGGCCGCGGGCGAGTTGCTCGACCGGGCCTCGGGCTCGGACCGGCTGACCGTACGCCATCTGCGGGCCGTCGCGTCCTCCGTCCGGCAGGACTCCGACGGCGCCACGGTGACGCTCGCGGACGGGGCGGAGCACCGCGTCGACCTGGCCGTCGTCACGACGGGACACGGGATCGCGGCGGGCCCGCCGGTCACGGCGGACGGCTTCATCGCCATGCCGTACCCGCTGCCCGACCAGGTGGACGCGATCGCGGACGACGCCACCGTCGCCCTGCTCGGCACCGGACTGACCGCCATGGACGTGATCGCGGCGCTGACCGTGGGGCGCGGCGGGGAGTTCACCGAGGACGGATACCAGCCCTCGGGCCGCGAGCCGCGTATCGTCCTGGCGAACCGGACGGGCTGGCTGCCCTGTGGCCGGCCGGCCACCACGAGGGAACGTCGCGCCGCTCCGGCCGCGTTCCTCACCCAGGCCGCCGTCGCGGAACTCCGCGAGGGCACCGAGGACGGCCGGCTGGACTTCCGGCGGGACATCGAGCCGCTGATCCTGCGTGAAGCCCTCGGGCGGATGGATTCGGCCACTCCCGAGGAGACCGCCACCGTCGAGCGGATCCTCCGGCCGACCCGGGAAACCTCGCCGAGCTACGAGCAGTACGTGGCCGAGCTGGTGGAGCGGGCGTCGGCAGACCTGCGGGAGGCGGAACGCGGACTCGGCACGAGCGCGGTGAAGGAGGGCCTGGAGATCCTCCGCGACCACCGCGACGGGCTGCGGGCGGCCGTGGACCCGCCGGGTCTGACGGAGGAGTCGCACCGCTACTTCATGAGCGAATACGTCCCGCTGGTCAACCGCACGGTGATCGGCCCGCAGAAGGAGCGCATCGACGAGCTGCTCCGGCTCATGGCCGCGGGCGTGGTCGTGCCCGGCCCCGGGCCGAGGGCGGAGCTGTCCCGGGACGGGGACGGCTGGGTGCTCACCTCGACGGCGCTGGACGAGCCGCACCGCATCGCGGCCGACCTGGTGATCAAGGCCAACATGGACTGGCCGGTCATCGACCCCGAACTGGACCCGATCGCCTGCTCGCTGCGCGACTGGGCCGCCCCCGGCCCCGACGGCGCGCTGCGTCTGGACCGGGACGGCTTCGTCGTCCAGGCCGAGGGTCCTGACGGCCCCCGGGCGGTCGCCGTCTTCGGGCCCCCCGCCGAGGGGGCCAGCTACTACAACCACTACGTGCCGTCACCAGGCGTCTGGTCCCGTGCTCTGACCGACCTCGACCGTGTCCTCGGGCCCGTGCTCGGCACCGGACGTTCCAACGGCTCTCCCGGCAGCGACCTGCCTGCCAGTAACTCGCAATCCCTTTAAGGAAAGGTTCTACCGCACATGTTGATCCTGGGTTTCAAAGAGGGCCATGACGGCGGAGTCGTCGCCATCGAGGACGGCAAGCTTCTCTTCGCGCTGGAGGCGGAGAAGGACAGCTTCCCGCGATACGACCGTCTGACCGCCGAGGTGATCACCCGGGCCGCCGGGATGCTGGACCGCCAGCCCGATGTGATCTCGCTGAGCGGCTGGGTCAAGGGCAAGCACTCGGTCGAGCCGAAGCTGCGGGCCGGTTACTTCGGTGTCGGCGAGGGTTCCGTCACGGACGAGGCCGGCAAGTGGTTCGGCAAGGACGTCCGGATATTCTCCTCGACCCACGAGCGCTCGCACATCATGACCGCCTACGGCATGGCCCCGGCCGCCCACGGCAAGGCGCACTACTCCCTGGTGTGGGAAGGCAGCATCGGCGACTTCTACCGCATCGACGAGTCGGGTGAGGTCACCCACCTCAAGCACGTGATGACCGACCCCGGCAACAAGTACGCCTACCTGTTCTCGCTGGCGGACCCCAACCACCCGGCGGGCAAGGGCTTCTTCAACTACAGCCACGCGGGCAAGCAGATGGCGCTGACGGCCTTCGCCGAAGACACGCCGATGACCAAGGCCGAGCAGGAGACGATCGACTTCATCCTGAAGCAGGACGGCATCGTGCTCGGTGTCTCCAAGGACGAGATGACCTGGTCGCACCTCTACAACGCGGGTGTCGAGTCGCAGGAGTACCGGAACGCCGCGGCGAAGCACTCGAACGCGATCTTCGACCGGTTCTACAGCTACGCCGCCAAGCACATGACCGAGGGGCTGCCGCTGCAGATCTCCGGCGGCTGCGCCCTCAACTGCAACTGGAACGCCCAGTTCCGCCAGAGCGGCCTGTTCGAGTCGGTCTTCGTGCCGCCGTGCCCGAACGACAGCGGCGCCGCGCTCGGCACCGCCATCGACGCCCAGCGGTTCTACACCGGCCAGGCCACCATCGACTGGGACGTCTACGCCGGCGAGGAGTTCCTGGAGGACATCCAGCCCGACCCCGCGAAGTACGAGACGCGCCCGCTGGTCGCCTCCGAGGTCGCCCGCTTCCTCGAGCAGGGCAACATCATCGGCTGGGCCCGCGGCCGCTACGAGATGGGCCCGCGCGCCCTCGGCAACCGCTCCATCCTGGCCGCGCCGTTCACGGAGGAGACCACCGTGCGGCTGAACGCGATCAAGGGGCGTGAGGGCTACCGCCCGATCGCGCCGATCGCGCTGGAGTCGGACGCGGACAAGTGGTTCGTCGGCTCGGTCCACGACCCGTACATGCTGTTCTTCAACCGGGTGACCACCGAGGAGCTGAAGGCCGTCACGCACTTCGACGGCTCGGCCCGTACCCAGACGGTCACCCACGAGCGGAACCCCGGCATCGCCACGCTGCTGGAGGCCTTCCGCGACATCACCGGGTTCAGCGTCCTGTGCAACACCTCGCTGAACTTCAACGGCCGCGGATTCATCAACGCCACCAGCGACCTCCTGCAGTACGGCGAGGAGCACGGCCTCGACGGCTACGTCATCAACGACACCTTCGTCACCCGCCGGAAGAGCTGACGCTCTCCCCGTTCACGACGAGCACTTGCGGTGCCGTGCCCCGAAACGGGGGCACGGCCTCCGCAAGTGCTGCCGTCGTTTGTTATCCCATCGAACAGAGAGTCACACTCATGACCACGTCCATCGAAGCCCGCCGCCGGGCGCCGCTCTCCTTCGGCCAGGAGCAGCTCTGGTTCCTCGACCAGCTGACTCCCGGTGTGACGGCCTACAACATCCTTCTCGCCTCCCGCCTGCGCGGCCCGCTGCGGATCGACCTGCTCCGCCGCAGCCTCACGCTGGTGGTGGCTCGGCACGAGGCCATGCGCGTGACGATCCACGCCGACGAGGGCGGCACCCCCTACCAGGTGGCGGCCGATCCTTCCGAGGTGGAGCTGCCCGTCATCGACCGGACCGGACTGGACCAGCAGGCCCAGGACGTCGCCATCGAGGAAGCCCTGCGCGAGCTCTCCGGCCAGTCCTTCGACCTCCAGCAGGGCCCCCTCTACCGGTACAGCCTGCTGAAGCTGGGCGAGGACGACCACGTCTTCGTCCAGAACCTGCACCACATCGCGACGGACGGCTGGTCCTCCGGCGTGGTCAACGCCGAACTCACGACCGCGTACGACGCCCTGCTGGCCGGCCGCGAGCCCGAGTTCGAGGGCCCCGGCTCCAAGTACCTGGACGTCGCCAGCGAGCAGCGCGCCTACATGCAGGGCCAGACGCTGAAGGAAGAGCTCGAGTTCTGGGCCGAGAAGCTGGCCGACCTGCCCACCCTGGAGTTCCCGACCGACCGGCCCCGGCCCGCGACGGCCAGCCGCGGCGGCGGCATCGTGGTCGGGCAGTACCCGACGGAACTGCTGCAGCAGGCCCGGGTGCTCGCCACCGAGCACGGCGTCTCGCTGTACATGGTCCTGGCGGCGGCCCTCAACGTGGTGCTGAGCCGCTACACGGGCCAGGAGGACATCCCGGTCGGCGTGCCGATGCTCAGCCGCACGGAGGTCGAGCTGGAGGAGGTCGTCGGCCTCTTCGTCAACATGGTGGTGCTGCGTTCCGACGTGTCGGGCGACCCCACCTTCGCCGACCTGCTGGCACGGACCCTCGATGCGAACCTGGACCTCTACGAGCACCAGGAGGTCCCGTTCCACCTGATCGTCGAGAGGGTGCAGCCCGAGCGGGTGGCCGGCCGCAACCCGCTGTTCCAGGTGTCCATGCAGCTGCTCGGCGCCGCCAACTCCGGCGGCAGCGTCGCCTTCGAAGGCGTCACGAGCGAGGCCATCAGCCCGCCCGGCGCCGCCTCCCGCTTCGACATGGCGATCGACTTCGTCGAGTCCGGTGACACCCTCAAGGCGGTCGTCGAGTACTCCAAGGACCTCTTCGACGAGTGGCGCGTCCGGGCCCTGCTCGACCACGTCGAGACGGTGCTGACGGCCGCGGTGAAGGACTCCTCGCTGCGGGTCTCCCAGCTGCCGCTGCTGACGGACGCCGAGCGGGACGAGGTCTTCGCGCTCGGCAAGGGCGAGCCTGCCGAGTATGCGGAGGACGCGCTGCACGTCGGCTTCGCGAAGATCGCGCAGTCCACCCCGGACGCGGTGGCCGTGGTCTGCCGCGGTGTCGAGATCACCTACGGTGAACTCGACCGGCGGGCCGACCGGCTGGCCCGCCACCTGCGCGGCCTGGGCCTGAAGCACGGCGAGGTCGTCGCCACGGTGATCGACCGTGACGTGGACGCGTACGTGGCGATGGTGGGCATCCTGAAGGCGGGTGGCGCCTTCGCGATGATGGACCCGAAGCTGCCCGCCGCGCGCCTGGACTACATGATCCGCGACACCGCCGCGCCGGTGGTGCTGACCCGGTCCACGCTGGCCGACCGGCTGCCGGAGTCCTCGGGCTGGGCGCGGGTGCTGATCGACACGGACTGGGCCGCGATCGAGGCCCTCCCCGCGGACGAGCCGCTGGAGGAGTGGGCGACCCGTGAGTCCCTCGCCTACGTCCTCTACACCTCCGGTTCCACCGGCACGCCCAAGGGCGTGATGATCGCGCACCGGGCGGTCTCGTTCTTCTGCGAGGCGTACCGCCGCACCTTCGACTTCGGCCCCCAGGACCGGCTGCTCCAGCTGCCCGCCCTGAACTTCGACATGTCGCAGGGCGAGATCTGGACGGCTTTCCTGGTCGGCGCGCGGGTGGTGGCGGTGTCGCCGGAGGACGCCCAGTCCCCGGAGGCGCTGACGGCGCTGCTGCGCGACCAGAAGGTGACCTACGCGGGCCTGCCGCCCGCGATGCAGTCGGTGATGGACCCCGAGCCCTACCCGGACCTGAAGTACGTCATGGGCGGCGCCGAGGTGCTCCCTCCCGAGCTGGTCAACAAGTGGAACCTGCCCGGCCGTAAGTACCTCAACCTGTACGGCCCGACGGAGTGCGCCATCGGGCAGACCGAGTACCACGTCGAGCAGATCGAGTGGACGACGCCGCCGCCGATCGGCCGTCCCCAGCTGAACCGGCAGGTCTACGTTGTCGACCCGCAGAACAACCTGGTGCCCAAGGGCGTCTACGGCGAGCTCCTGATCGGCGGCCAGGAGGGCGGGCTGGCCCGCGGCTACCTGAACCAGCCGGAGATGACCGCGGCCAAGTTCATCGAGGACCCCTTCGACCCGAGCAGCAAGGTCTACCGCAGCGGTGACCTCGTGCGCTGGACCGAGGCCGGCCAGATCGAGTTCCTCGGCCGCATGGACAACCAGGTCAAGCTGCGCGGCCTGCGCGTGGAACTGGGCGAGATCGAGACCGCGCTGCAGTCGCACCCCGCGATCCTGCGCGCCGTGGTCCTGATGCGTCCGGACCGGCGCGGTGAGAACCGGCTCGTGGGCTACTTCACCTCGGTGGAGCAGGCGCCGGAGATCGACGAGCTGCGCAAGCACCTGGCCGAGTCGCTGCCGGACTACATGGTGCCGACGGCGTGGGTGCCGCTCGACAAGTTCCCCATGAACAACGACGGCTGGAAGATCAACCGGAACGCGCTTCCGGAGCCGGTGGACGAGGACGGCGACCGCGAGTTCACCGCTCCCCGGACCCCGACCGAGATCGCGGTCGCCAGTGCCTTCGCCGACGTGCTGGCGCTGTCGCAGGTCGGTGCGGACGACAGCTTCTTCGACATCGGCGGCAACTCGCTCCAGGCCCTGCGGGTGGTGAGCCGGATCAACAAGAGCCTCAAGATCCGCGTCAGCGTGCGCCTGCTCTACGGCAACGCCACGGTCAGCGCGATCTCCGCCGTCGTCGACGAGCTGATCGAGGCGAAGGCCCGTGCCTGATCTCGACCGCATCGTCCCCCTGCGGACCGAGGGCGACCGAACGCCCCTGTTCTGCGTGCACGCCGTCTCGGGCTCCGCGTACTCGTACGCGGGCCTGTCCCGGCTGCTCGACGAGGGCCGGCCGGTGTACGGGTTCGAGGCGCCCGGGTTCGACAACGACCGCACCCCGGTGCGGTCGTTGCCGGCCCTGGCCGACGAGTACACCGAGATCCTGCGCGCGTTCCGGCCCAGCGGCGAGTACCGGCTGATGGGCTGGTCGCTGGGCGGTCTGCTGGCCCACGAGATGGCGAAGCGCCTGACGGCGGCCGGCGAGAAGGTCGCCAACCTGATCATGGTGGACTCCGGTCTGCCCGTGGTGATGCCGCTCCCGCCGGAGCGGGACATCCTGATCAGGTTCATCCGGGACATGATGGGCCTCGAAGAGGCGCCGTCCGAACTCCGGAAGCTCTTCGCCGACTGGCCCGCGGACGTGGCGCCCGACGTCGTCTTCGAGGCTGTCGAGGAGTCCGGCCTGCTGCCGGAGGAGTTCGACGCCTACCTGCTGGGAGGCCAGTACGACGTGTTCCGGGCCCACCTGGAGGGCTTCTACTCCATCGACGTCACCGGGGGCTACGACGGGCCCGCGGTACACGTCATGGCCGATCAGTCGGTCGCGGAGGACATGCGGTGGAAGCGGCTGATGCCCGGACTTCGCGAGCACACGATCCCCGGGACGCACCACTCCATCTGGAACGCCGAGAGCCTGCCGACCCTGACCCGGATCATCCAGGACGCCCTCGACTCCGAGAACGACGGTTAGGAGCATCGATGTCGGTCACATCCGAAACCGGGGGCGACACCGACGGACCCGTCCAAAGTCTCTGGCACAACCAGGACTTCCTGAAGTTCTGGGTCGGCGAGACCGTGTCGCTGCTCGGCACCCAGGTCACCAACCTGGCACTGCCGCTGACGGCGATCTACGCCTTCGACGCCAGTGACGAGCAGGTCGGTTTCCTGCGGTTCCTGCAACTCGTTCCCTACATCGGGTTCGCCCTGCTCTTCGGGGTCTGGGTGGACCGGGTCCGCCGGCGCAACGTCATGCTCGCGACCAACCTGTTCCGGGCGGCACTGATCGCGCTGATCCCCGTGCTGCACTGGCTGGACGTCCTGAACATGCCGGTGCTGCTGGTGATCGCCTGCGCGCTGGGCACCGCCTCGTGTCTGTTCGACGTGAGCTGGATGCCCTTCGTGCCCACCCTGGTCAAGGACACCAGGCACTACGTCGAGGCCAGCCAGAAGATGGGGGTCAGCCAGTCGGTCTCGGACGTCGCCGGGCCCGGCATGGCCGGCGTGCTGGTGTCCGCCCTGTCGGCTCCGGTGGCACTGATCGTCAACGCGGGTTCCTACCTGTTCTCGACGGTCATGCTGCTGCTGGTGCGCACCCGGGAGCCGGTCCCGGAGCCGCCCGCGAAGCGGCACGTGCTGTCGGAACTGCGGGACGGCCTGGAGTGGGTCTTCCGCAAGCCGATCCTGCGCTGGCTGGCGATCGTCGGGTTCTGCTGCAACTTCTCGATGATCACCGTGTGGACCATGTTCCTGCTGTACGGCACCCACGACCTCCAGCTCAGCTCCTCGACGCTGGGCACGGTCTTCGGTACCGCCTCGGTGGGCGGCCTGATCGGCGCGATGGTCTCCCGCAAGGTGGTGGCGCGCTTCCCGATCGGGCGGGTCTACTTCGTGGCCCAGACGGCGCTGCTGCTGGGCCCGCTGCTGATCGTCCTGGCCGCCGGGCCGAAGCTGGTGGTGATCGGCATGGTCACCCTGTCCTTCTTCACCACCTACCTCGGCCTCGGCATCGCCAACGTGATCATCGTCAGCGTGCGGCAGACCACCACGCCGCAGTCGATGATGAGCCGGATGACCGCCTGTTTCCGCACGCTGCTCTTCGGCGGCGGCGCGCTCGGCGGCCTGACGGCCGGTCTGCTCTCCGGCGGGATCGGCAACCACAACGCCCTCATCGTCGCGGCGGCCTTCTCGGCCGTCGTGGTGCTGGCTCTGATCAAGTCGCCGGTCAGCCGGCTGCGGGAGCTGCCGCCCGCGGCGGTGGAGCCGACGGCGAAGACCACGACGACGACGGCGTGACCCGCCCCGGTCCCCGCTCCGCCCGGCCACGGGCGGGCGGGGACCGGGACCGGGCCGGAGCCACCCGTACCGACACCACGTCCCCAGTGGGACGGACCGGAGGACCCATGCGTGACCAACTGGCCGAGCGCATCGCGCATCTGATGCCGCGGGCGCAGAGCGACCTGGCGGACCTGGTCGCCATCCCCTCGATCGCCGACCCGCGCAGCTACCCTCCCGAGGACTGCCGCCGGGCCGCCGAGTGGGTCAGGGACGCCTTCGCCGAGGTGGGCTTCCGCGACCTGCGGCTCGCCGAGACCAGCGACGGCAGCCTCGCCGTGCTCGGCGAACGCCCCGGCCCGGCCGGGGCGCCCACCGTACTGCTGTACTCGCACTACGACGTCCAGCCGCCGATGGACGAGGCGGCCTGGGACTCTCCCCCGTTCACCCTGACCGAACGCGAGGGCCGCTGGTACGGTCGCGGCGCGGCCGACTGCAAGGGCAACATCCTCACCCAGCTGACCGCGCTCCGGGCATGGGGCGAGGACGTCCCGGTCCATCTGAAGCTGGTCTGCGAGGGGTCCGAGGAGCAGGGCACCGGCGGTCTGGAGGACTACCTCCACGACCACCCCGAGGAGCTGCGCGCCGACGTCGTACTGGTCTGCGACACCGGCAACGCGACGGCGGGGGTTCCGTCCGTCACGGTCGGCCTCCGCGGGGTGACCGAGGTGGTCGTGAGGGTGAACACCCTCGCCTCCGCAGCCCACTCGGGGATGTTCGGCGGGGCCGCCCCGGACGCGCTGGCCGCGCTGATCCACATGCTGGCCACCCTGCGCGACGACAAGGGCCAGACCGCCGTCCGGGGGCTGGACCAGGAGGGGTCCTGGCCGGGACGTGACTATCCGGTCGAGCAGTTCCGCCGTGACGCCCGGGTGCTGGAGGGCGTCGGCCTGTTCGGCGCCGGGGACGCCGGTGTCGCCGACCTGCTGTGGGCGCGTCCCGCGCTCACGGTTCTCGGTATCGACTGCCCGCCGGTGGTCGGGTCCGCCGCGGCCGTCCAGCCCGCGGCCGCGGCCCGGCTGAGCCTGCGGGTGCCGCCCGGGACGGATCCCGTCCGGGCGCAGGACGCGCTGGTCGGGCACCTTGAGCAGGTCGCTCCCTGGGGCGTGCGGCTGGAGATCGAGCGGGGGCCGGCGAACTCTCCCTTCCTGGCCGCGACCGGCGGACCGGCCTACACCGCGCTGGCGGACGCCATGCAGGAGGCCTTCGGACACGAACTCGCCCTGCTCGGCGGCGGCGGTTCCATCCCGCTGTGCAACGCCCTGGCCGAGCAGTTCCCCAAGGCCGAGATCATGCTGCTCGGCGTGGAGGAACCGGCCAGCCTGATCCACGCGCCCAACGAGAGTGTGGACCCCGGCGAGATCTCCCGGATGGCTCTGGCCATCGCCCTGTTCCTCGGGCGCCTCGGCCGTCCCTGACCTCCGGCGGCCCACGACGAAGCTCCTGGCGGGTACGGGTGGTCTCGGTGGAGAACCCGTCCGCCAGGAGCTTCGCCGTCGTGCGGAAAGGGCCCGGTGTCCTCGGGCTACGCGTTGATCGCGGGGATGATCTCGGAGCCGTACGCGTCGATGGTGGCCTCCCGCGCGTCGTGCATGTCGTAGACGGCGAACTGGTCGACGCCCAGGTCGCGCAGGGCCCGCAGCTTCTCGATGTGCGCCTCGGCCGGGCCCAGCAGGCAGAAGCGGTCGACGATCTCGTCGGGGACGAAGTCGGTGGACGGGTTCCCGGCCCGGCCGTGGTGGCTGTAGTCGTAGCCCTGGCGGGCCTTGATGTACTCGGTGAGTTCCTCGGGGACCATCGAGGAGTGCTCGCCGTAGCGGCCGACGAGGTCCGCGACGTGGTTGCCGACCATCCCGCCGAACCAGCGGCACTGGTCGCGGGCGTGCGCCAGGGCCTCGGCCGAGTCGTCGGCCGTGACGTAGGCGGGGGCCGCCACGCAGATGGTGAGGGACGCCGGGTCGCGGCCCGCCTCGGTCGCGGCCTGCCGTACGGCCTTGACCATCCACTCGGTGAGGTAGAGGTCGGCGAGCTGGAGGATGAACCCGTCGGCCTTCTGCCCGGTGAGGGCGAGCGCCTTCGGCCCGTACGCGGCCATCCAGACGGGCAGCTTCCCGTCCTCGATCCACGGGATCCGGAGCGGCTTGCCGTCGACCTCGGCCTCACGGCCCTCGGCCAGGTCGCGGATCACCTCGATGGCCTCGCCGAGCCGGGCCAGGGTGTTGGGGGCGCGACCGGCGACCCGCATCGCGGAGTCGCCGCGGCCGATGCCGCAGACGGTGCGGTTGCCGTACATGTCGTTGAGGGTGGCGAAGGTGGAGGCGGTGACCTCCCAGGTACGGGTCCCCGGGTTGGTCACCATCGGGCCGACGTGCAGCTTCTGCGTGTTGGCGAGGATCTGGCTGTAGATGACGAACGGCTCCTGCCACAGCACGGCGGAGTCGAAGGTCCAGCCGTAGCGGAAGCCGTTGCGCTCGGCGCGCTTCATGAGGCTGATGACCTGGGAGGCGGGCGGGTCGGTCTGCAGGACGAGGCCGAAGTCCATGGGGCGGCTCCTTGACGCTTTACAGGTACTGGCAGGTGGAGCGGGGGACGAAGGCCCCGTGGCCGGCCCGGCCGGTGTATTCGCGCTGGTCGATGACGAGTTCGCCGCGCGAGAGCACGGTGTCGACGCGTCCGGTGATCCGCCTGCCCTCGTACGCCGAGTAGTCCACGTTCATGTGGTGCGTCTCGGCGGAGATGACCTGCTCGGCGTGCGGATCGTAGAGGACGATGTCGGCGTCGGAGCCCGGCGCGATGGTGCCCTTCTGCGGGTACAGGCCGAACATCCGGGCCGGGGTCGCACACGCGATCTCGATCCAGCGCCGGCGGCTGATGTGCCCGTCCAGGACAGCCTGGTGGAGGAGGTCCATCCGGTTCTCCACGCCCGGCAGCCCGTTGGGGATCTTCGAGAAGTCCCCGCGGCCCAGCTCCTTCTGGCCCCGGAAGCAGAACGGGCAGTGGTCGGTGGAGACCACCTGGAGGTCGTTGGTCCGCAGCCCCCGCCACAGCGCCGCCTGGTGCTCGCGCGGCCTCAGCGGGGTGGAGCAGACGTACTTGGCGCCCTGGAAGTCGGGCTCCTCCAGGTTGTCGGTGGACAGGAACAGGTACTGCGGACAGGTCTCCCCGAAGACCGGCAGGCCCTTGTCGCGCGCGGCGGCGAGCTCCGCCACGGCCTCCTCCGCCGAGACGTGGACCACGTACAGCGGGGCGCCCGCGACCCGCGCCAGCTGGATCGCGCGGTGGGTGGCCTCGGCCTCCAGAAGCACCTTGCGGACCTCGCCGTGGTGGCGCGGGTCGGTCTCCCCGCGGGCCAGGGCCTGCTCGACGAGGACGTCGATCGCGATGCCGTTCTCGGCGTGCATCATGATCAGCCCGCCGTTGGCGGCGCCGCGCTGCATGGCGCGCAGGATCTGCCCGTCGTCGCTGTAGAAGACGCCGGGGTAGGCCATGAACAGTTTGAAGGAGGTGACCCCCTCGCCGACGAGGTGGTCCATCTCCTTGAGGGTTCTCTCGTTGACGTCCGAGAGGATCATGTGGAAGGCGTAGTCGACGGCGCAGTTGCCGTCGGCCTTGGCGTACCAGGTGTCGAGGCCCTCGCGCAGGGAGCGGCCCACGCTCTGCACGGCGAAGTCGACGATGGTGGTGGTGCCGCCCCAGGCGGCCGCTCTGGTGCCGGTCTCGAAGGTGTCGGAGGCCGAGGTGCCTCCGAAGGGAAGTTCCATGTGGGTGTGCGCGTCGACCCCGCCGGGGATGACGTACTTCCCGGTCGCGTCGATCGTGCGGTCGGCCGTCCAGGCGCCGGCCGCCGCCGAGCCGTGTGCGGCCAGCGCCGCCACCCGGCCGTCCTCGACCAGGACGTCCGCGTGCAGTTCGTCGGAGGCGGTGACGACGAGGCCGCCAGAGATCAGGGTGCGGGTGCTCATGTGATCCCCCTACTGGATGCTGCGCAATGCCTGTTCGAGGATCTCGGCGCCCTCTTCCGCCTCGGCGACGGTGAGGGAGAGCGGCGGCGCGATGCGCAGCACGCTGGTGTTGTACCCGCCGCCCTTGCCGAGCAGCAGGCCGCCTTCGCGGGCCGCCTCCAGGACGGCGGCGGCCGCGTCCGGGTCGGCCTCGTCGGTGCCCGGCTTCGCGAGTTCGAGGCCGGCCATCAGGCCCCGGCCGCGGATCTCCCGTACGGCGGGCACGGTGGCGGCGATGCCGCGCAGCCGCTCCAGCAGCAGGCCGCCGACGCGGCGGGCGTTGCCCTGGAGGTCGTGCTCCAGCAGGTACGCGAGGTTGGCGACGCCGGCCGCCATGGTGACCGGTGAGCCGCCGAAGGTGGAGATGGAGTTGGAGTCCAGGCAGTTCATCACCTCGGCCCGGGCCACGACCCCGCCGATGGACATGCCGTTGCCGATGCCCTTGGCGAAGGTGAGGATGTCCGGCGGGCCGTTCTGGGCGTGTGCCTGCCAGCCCCAGAAGTTGTCTCCGGTGCGGCCCCAGCCGGTCTGCACCTCGTCGCTGATCCACAGGATGCCGTGGCGGTCGAGGACCTCGCGGAAGGCTCCGTAGAGCCCGTCGGGCGGCGAGGTGAACCCGCCGACGCCCTGGATCGGTTCGGCGATGAGGGCGGCCACTCCCCCGCGGGCCTGGCCGAGTACGTCCTCCAGGTCCTCGACGGCGGCGGCGGTGAAGGCGGCGTCGTCCAGGTGGGCGAGCGGGCCGCGGGTGCGCACCGCGCCCTGGACGTAGTACGTCTGCAGCGGCGAGAGGCTGGTCGGGGACCAGCCGCGGTTGCCGGTGATCGAGACGGTGGAGAAGGACCGGCCGTGGTAGCTGTTGCGCATCGCCAGGATCTGGTTGGAGCGGCGGTACGTCGTCGCGAGCAGCAGGGCGGTGTCGTTGGCCTCGGTGCCGGAGGTGGTGAAGAAGACCCGGGCGTCGGGGATGCCGGAGAGGGCGGCGACCCGCTCGGCCAGCTCGATCATCGGCCGGTTGAGGTAGAGGGTGGAGGAGTGGATGATCCGCCCGGCCTGCTCGGACACGGCCTTGGTGACCTCGGGCAGGGCGTGGGCGGTCATCGTGGTGAGGATGCCGCCGAAGAAGTCGAGGTAGCGGTTGCCGTCGGCGTCCCAGACGTGGCGGCCCTCGCCGTGGGTGAGCTCGATGGGGTGCTTGTAGTAGAGCGCGAGCCAGTCGGGCAGGACGGTGCGGTGGCGGCTGTGGAGCGGGGTCGGGTTGGTCACGGCTGTACGAGCCCTCCGTAGGCGTCGGGACGGCGGTCGCGGTAGAAGGCCCACTGGTCGCGGACCTGCTTGATCAGGTCGAAGTCGAGGTCGCGGACGACGAGCTCCTCGTCCTTGTCGCTGGCGACCTCCCCGACGAACTGACCGCGCGGGTCGACGAAGTAGCTGGTGCCGTAGAAGTCGTTGTCGCCGTACTCCTCCTGGCCCACCCGGTTGATGGCGGCGATGAAGTACTCGTTGGCGACGGCGGAGGCGGGCTGCTCCAGCTGCCACAGGTACGCGGACAGCCCTCGGGAGGTGGCGGAGGGGTTGTAGACCAGCTGGGCTCCGGCCAGGCCCAGTTGGCGCCATCCCTCGGGGAAGTGGCGGTCGTAGCAGATGTAGACGCCGATCCGGCCGACGGCGGTGTCGAAGACGGGCCAGCCGAGGTTGCCCGGACGGAAGTAGTACTTCTCCCAGAAGCCTTTGACCTGGGGGATGTGGTGCTTGCGGTACTTGCCGAGGTAGCTGCCGTCTGCGTCGATGACGGCGGCGGTGTTGTAGTAGAAGCCCTCGCTCTCCAGCTCGAAGACCGGTACGACGATCACCATGCCGGTCTCGCGGGCGAGGTCCTGCATACGGCGTACGGTCGGGCCGTCGGGGACGGCCTCGGCCCAGCGGTAGTGCTCGGGCTCCTGGACCTGACAGAAGTAGGGGGCGTTGAAGACTTCTTGGAAGCCGATGATCTGCGCGCCCTCGGCGGCTGCCCGGCGGGCGTACACCTCGTGTTTGGCGATCATCGAATCGGTGTCTCCGGTCCAGGTGGCCTGGACCAGCGCGGCGCGGACGACTTGGGCCATGAGCTGCTCCTCGCGACGGGAACGCCGAGTTCTACGCACGTAGACGATATGCGTAGGGAGTAGAACGTAGGCCTCGTCACAGCGTGGGGCAAGACCGCCGTGCGCGGTTGGAGTAGTCGATCAAGTTACGTCACCACGCGGTCGTTTACCGTCACGGGTCGGCCCGTTATCGGGCGGTTGACATGCGTGGGGACCGCACGGGGAGCACGATGGAGCTATCCGACGCGCCGAGCAGGAGAAGGCCGTGGTCCTGATGCCCCACAGAGACACTGCGCCGGGCGGCAAGCGACGACTGGTTCGGGCGGCGGCGGCTGTCGTGCTGGCCGTTGGCGTGCTGGTACCGGCCGGTGGTTCCGCGACGGCCGCGACGGGGGCGCCCCCTGGCGCGGCCCCGTCCCTCACGCGGTACGACACGATCGCCGTGCAGACCCTCGACTCCATCGTGAACGGCGACTTCACCGCCGCCACGGCCAGGTTCGACCCGACCGTACGCAAGCTCCTGCCCCCGGACGCCCTCGCGCGGGCCTGGGTGGTCTACCAGGACCAGATGGGGCGCTACCGGTCGCACGGCGGCCCGATGGACACCTCCTCGGGCACGTTCACCGTGGTCAGCGTGCCGCTGAGCATGGAGCGCCGGGCCGGGGAGTTCCGCGTGACCTTCCACGAGGACATGAGCATCGCCGGCCTGTTCTTCCTCCCGGCAGGATTCCCGATCGCCTAGGTGTATCGACCCGCCGCGATGCCCGCCACCCGCAGGGCGTGGAGCAGGTCGCGGTGCCGGGGTCCGGGGAGCACCCGGGCCGCCCGGAGCAGCCGCGGCACGAACCACGGCGGATCGTGCCGGGCCAGGCCCGCCGCCTCCTCGGCGGTGCGCACGCGGACGAAGGCGCCGAGCAGGGCGTCCGCCTCACGGATCCGGCCGGCCCCGCCGAGGACCAGCGCCGCGGCCGCGACCTCGGCCGCCGGGCGGGCGACGCCCTGGCGCAGCAGGGCGTCGCAGTCGGCCTCCCGGCCGGCGGCGCCGAGGGCGGCCGCGGCCGCGGCGAGCCGCTCGGGCGGGAGCGAGGCCGCCTCCCAGAGCAGAGTGGCCCAGTCGGCCGCGAGGCCGGCCCGGGTCAGCTCGTCGGCCAGCGCGGGCAGCTGCTCGGCGGGCCGCGCCGCGGCCTCGCACAGCAGGGCGTGGGCCTCACCGCTGCGGCCCTGGGCGCGCAGGGCGAGCAGCGCGGCGGCGACGGCCCCCGGGGCGCCCGACGAAGCCCCCGCCGGGGGCACGCGCCGGGGCTCGGCCGCGCCGCCCGGGGCGTGCCCCCGGTCGGGGGCGGGCTCCGGGACCCCGAAGCGGGCCCCGCGCGGCGCGGGGAGTGCGGCGGCGGGACCGGAGCCCGGCGCGCCGTCCCCGCCGGGATGCCCCGGCGGCGGTGTGAAGGCAGGGGCCGCGGGAGCCGCCGAGCCGGCGTACCGCGCGCCCCCGGAGCGCCGCGCACCGCGCAGCCAGCGCCCCTCGGCCCGCCCGACGGGCGCCTCGCCCCGCACGACGTCCTCCCGGCCGCGGCCCGTTCCGGTCGCGCCACCCGCTGCGGAGCCCGGTCCGGCGCCCGGTCCGGCACTCGGCCCGACGTCCGGCGCCGCGCTCGACCCCGCGCCCGGTGCCGGATGGGGTTCCCGTTGGCCGGGTACTCCGGGCAGGGGGTCCGCGGGATCCTGGCCCCCGGGGGCCGCCCGCAGGGCTCGGAGGCGGGCCGCCAGGTCCTCGTGGCGGGCCGCGGCGCGGGCCACGTCGTCCTGGGCCCAGGAGAGTTCCCGGGCGAGGGCGTCCGTCTCGGCCCGGTCGGCGGTCCTGCCGAGCCGTACGGTCAGGCTCCTCAGGGCCGTCTGCGACTCGGCCCGCTGCGCGACCGCCGCCGCGAGCAGGGTCCGCAGCTCCCCCTCGCCGCCCGGCAGCCGGTCCCACACCGTGACGGCCGCCGCCCGCAGCTGGGCCGCGTACACGGTCTCCCGTGCCGCGAACTCCGCGCCGCGCGCCCCGGCCAGGTCCCGCAGCAGGGATTCCACCACGTCCCACGGGGGTATCGCCGCCCCGTCGAGACACGCCTTCAGACCCTGTGGATCCCGTCGCAGGAACTCCCCGTACCAGCCTGCCCCGGGATCCAGTCTCTGCGTCAATCCTGTTAAGTATCCAGAGAGTTGACTGATCGCCAGCGAAGTCGCGGTCTCCATGACCGCATTGGATCCCGCCTGTGTTACGGGCGGGCTACGGGCATCTCAAAGCTTGACGGCGATCGCGGTGTGCGGACGCTTCCCCCGGCGCGCCAGGGCGGCGGGCACGTCCACCACCCAGAACTGCCAGGTGTACTTGCGCGACATCAGCTTCCGCACCCGCCGCAGACCCGCCTCGTCGAGGAGCCGGGCCTCGCCCTCCCGGGCCTGCGCCCCCTCCTCGACGCGCCCGCGCATGTCGCAGGCGGTGACGGTGACGCGCCCGTTGTTGCGGATCCGCTTGACCTTCCACGAATCGCTGCGCGTCCACACGTACAGCTCACCCCCGTCGGCGACCGCCCACACCGGCGTCGCCACGGGCGTGCCGTCCTTGCGGAAGGTGGTGAGACTGACGTACCGCGCCCTGCCGAGCTCTTCGAGATCCATGACCGAACCCTAGGCCGTGTCAGGCCGGCGGGGCCTCTCCGTGACTGACCGTTTCCCAGGCCACGAACAGCTCGTCCGTCCCGGCCGGCCGGGTCTTCTCGACCAGGGCGCGGGTGTACGGGAGCTTCGCGCCGGTCCGCGTCTCGTAGTGGTGCAGGGCCACCTCCAGGTCGGGCCCCATGGTCCGCTCCACCTTGCCCCCGCACAGCCACGGCGGGACCTCGGCCCCGAGCTGGTACTTCGCGTGGAACTCCAGCGCGGTGCGCAGCCGGGCCGACTGCTCGCCGTACAGGTCGACGCCCTGGTGCCAGGCGGTCTCGGCGATGTGCGCGGACGCGGCGAGCGCGTAGCCGACGTGCATCAGGTTGCGGCAGGTCTCCTGGGCGATGCCGTCGACGTAGGTGCCCTGGTCGAACCAGTACGCCTTGACCTGGTCGGCGGTCTCGATGGCGGCGTACCGCGGAGCCGTCGGGCGCGGGCCGTCCATCCGGAGGTAGAAGTACGCGGGCACGCGCGCCCGGAAGCGGCCGAGGGACTCGCGGAAGACGTCCTGGTCCTCCAGGAAGACGGCGATGGAGACGGCGGCGTCGGTCATGGCCAGTTCCCAGTTGCCGTTGTAGGCGGGCACCTGGGCGCGGACGGCCGGCAGGTAGGCCCGCCGCAGCATCTCCTTGAACCGCGAAACCCGCGGCTCCTCCCAGTTCGGGTAGCCGGCGTGCATGATGTCGGCGGCCCGCGCCCAGCTGGATCCCGACCAGGCGGCCTGGAGCCGGGCGTTGTCCTCGCGGTGCGTCTTCATCACGGCCGACCAGGCGTCCATGATCTGTACGGCCTTGCGCGCGTGGGCGGTCCTGCCGTTCACCGACCACAGCAGGGCGTGGGTGTAGGCGGCGATCGCGTCCTGCCGTTCGTCGAGGCAGGACTGCGGTCCGCTGTTGAAGGGGCAGGGCACCACGTCGGCCGGGTGCGGGGTGTAGTCGAGCGAGGCGTAGCGGCTGGTCAGGAGCGCCCGGTACGCCGAGATCCAGGGCTCCTTGCCGGCCGCGACCATCTCCTTGGCCTGCCGGAGCTGGGCGTGGCCGACGACGACGCCCGGGTGGTGGAAGACCACGTCGCCGGCGCGGGGGCGGCCTTCGGGGACGGCGCACGCCGCGAGCAGCAGGCCGCTCGCGAGGAGCGCGCCGACGACGGCGAAACCGACTCGCTTGGATGCGTTCATGGCTGACACGCCTTCACGCTTGCCCCGCGGTCCGGACCTCCCACCGCCGATTGGGCCGTCTGGCCGCCGGGCCCGCCCGGAGGAGATCTCAGGCGGGGACGACGGCGCAGCGGCGCAGCAGGTCGTCGAGGGAGAGGCCGAGGGCCGCCGCGAGGGCGGCGACGGTGAAGAAGGCGGGGGTGGGCGCCCGGCCCGTCTCGATCTTGCGCAGGGTCTCCGCGGAGAGCCCGGCGCCGGCCGCGACCTCGACCATGCTCCGGCTGCCGCGGGCCTCGCGCAGCAGCACGCCGAGCCGCTCGCCGCGCTCGCGCTCTTCGGGGGTGAGGGGGGTACGGACCATGCGCCCATCCTACCCCGCCCGCCAATAACTATCCCGTTATTTTTATACCGGTATAGTTATTGGCATGGTGAAACTGAAGACGGACCGAGAGATCGACGAGATGCGTGCCGCGGGCCGGGTGGTCGCGCGCGCCCTGGCCGCCGTACGGGAGGCCGCCGACGTGGGGGTGGCCCTGCTGGACCTGGACCTGGTGGCCCGCGAGGTGCTCCGTGAGGCCGGTGCCACCTCACCCTTCCTGGGCTACCGGCCGCAGTTCGCGCCCGTCCCCTTCCCCGCCGTGGTGTGCGTCTCGGTGAACGACGCGATCGTGCACGGGATCCCCGGCGACTACCGGCTGCGCGGCGGCGACCTGGTGAGCGTCGACTGCGGGGCGGAGCTCGGCGGCTGGGTGGGCGACGCGGCGGTCAGCTTCACCGTCGGTCCGGCCCGCCCCGCCGACCTCCGGCTGATCGAGACCTCCGAGGCGGCGCTCGCCGCCGGGATCGCCGCCGCCGTGCCCGGCAACCGGATCGGCGACATCGCCCACGCGATCGGCGCCACCTGCCGAGCCGCCGGGTACGGCGTCCCCGACGGCTTCGGCGGCCACGGCGTCGGCCGCACCATGCACGAGGACCCGGGCGTGCCCAACGAGGGCCCGCCGGGGCGCGGTATGACACTGCGCCCCGGCCTGGTCCTCGCCATCGAGCCGATGCTGATCGCGGGCGGTACGGACGACTACGCCTGCGACGCGGACGGCTGGACCCTGCGTACCGTCGACGGCAGCCGCGCCGCCCACTCGGAGCACACGGTCGCGATCACCGCCGACGGTCCGCGGATCCTCACCGCCCTCTGAACCGCTCTTTCCTCCGAATCCCTACGGCCTCCCTTGCGGGTGCACCACCATCGCCGAACCGCCGCCCCGGCGGCTGGGCTCCGCCGCCGCCAGCCAGCGCCCGTCGCGCAGCCGCTGCACACCGGTCGCGGCGCCGATCTCCGGGTTCTGCCGGAAGCCCTGGCCGATCGCCTCCAGCTCCGCGCGCAGCGGGCTGTTCCACAGGCCCGGCTCCAGCTCGGTGGTGGTCTGGTTGCGCTGGCTGGCCCGCGGCGCGGCGATCGCGTCGACCAGCGGCAGACCCCGGTCCAGGTGGCCGATCAGGGTCTGCAGCACGGTGGTGATGATGGTGGCCCCGCCCGGGGAGCCCACCGCGAGCACCGGGCGGCCGCCCTCCAGCACGATCGTCGGGGACATGGAGGAGCGCGGCCGCTTGCCGGGGCCGGGCAGGTTCGGGTCCGGGACCCCGGGCGCGGCCGGGGCGAAGGAGAAGTCGGTCAGCTCGTTGTTGAGCAGGAAGCCGCGGCCCGGGACGGTGATGGCGCTGCCGCCGGTGGACTCGATGGTCAGGGTGTAGGAGACCACGTTGCCCCAGCGGTCGGCGGCCGTCAGGTGGGTGGTGTTCTCCCCTTCGTACGTGGTCGGGGCGGCCTGGCCGGTGCCGCCGCAGGCCGCCGGGTGGCGCGGGTCACCGGGGGCGAGCGGGCTGGTCAGCGTGCGGTCCGGCGCGATCAGGCAGCCGCGCGAGTCGGCGAAGCGCTGCGAGAGCAGCTCACGCGTCGGCACGTCCACCGCTGCCGGGTCGCCGACCCAGCGGCCCCGGTCTGCGAAGGAGATCCGGGAGGCCTCGATGAAGCGGTGCAGGTACTGGGTCTCGGACAGTTCGGAGAGGTCGGTCCGCTCCAGGATGTTCAGCGCCTCGCCGACGGTGGTGCCGCCGGAGGAGGAGGGCGCCATGCTGAAGACGTCCAGGCCGCGGTAGCTCACCCGGGTGGGTTCCTGCCGCTTGGTCGCGTACGCGCGCAGGTCGCCGGTGGTCAGGTCGCCGGGGCGGACCTTGCGGGTGGCCGCCGGGTCCACCGGGGGTGTGCGGACGGCCCGGACGATGTCCTCCGCGAGGGGCCCCCGGTAGAGGGCGCCGGTCCCCTTGCGGGCGAGTTCGGCGTAGGTGGCGGCCAGGTCCGGGTTCTTGAAGGTGGAGCCGACCACCGGCAGGGCGCCGCCCGGAAGGAAGAGCTTCGAGGTGGCCGGGAAGTCCTTGAAGCGGTCCTGGTTGAGCTCGGTCTGGGCGCGGAAGGTGCTGTCCACCGTGAAGCCGTCGCGGGCCAGTTTCTCGGCGGGCTTCAGCAGGGAGCCCAGTGGGCGGCTGCCCCAGGCGTCGAGGGCGCTCTTCCAGGTGGCGGGGGTGCCGGGGACACCGACGCCCCGGCCGCTGGTCTGGCCCTCCGCGAAGGGGATCGGCTGGCCGTTCTCCTGGAACAGCGTCTCGGTGGCCGTGGCGGGGGCGGTCTCGCGGCCGTCGATGGTGTGCACCCGGCGCGAGCGGGCGTCGTAGTAGACGAAGTAGCCGCCTCCGCCGATGCCCGCCGAATAGGGTTCGGTCACCCCGAGCGCGGCGGCGGTGGCGATCGCCGCGTCGACGGCGTTGCCGCCGGAGCGCAGGACGGCGATGCCCGCGGCGGAGGCGTCGGCGTCGACGCTGGCGACGGCCCCGCCGTAGCCGACGGCGACCGGCACCTTGGCCGGTGGGGTGGTCGTGGTGGGCGGGGCGGCGGCCCCGGTGGAGACGAGCGCTCCGGCGAGGGCGACGAGCGCTAACTGACGGGTGGCGGGAGCACGCATCCGGTTCCTCCGGTCGACGGCCTGTCAGGTCTGGTCGGCGCAGCGTAACTTCACCGCACCCCCCGCGTCAGGAGCAACGGCCTGCCGCTACCATCCGCCGCATGAACGACGACGTGCGCAACATCGTGCTCGGGGTGATAGCCACCGCCGTCAGCGGCGGGTTCGGCTGGTTCTCCCGGACCTACCTCTTGCGGCGCGCGCTCCGCCGCAAGCAGGCGTTCTTCGGGCTGCCGGCCGGCTCCGACTGCCTGTTCGTGGTCAACCGGCAGATGGGCGGGAAGGAGAACTCGGTGCACCGCAGCGACGCGTTCGCGCTGCTGGAGATCTCCGCACTGATCAAGGACTGCGGGGCGAACGTCCAGATCGTCACGCACGACGAGGCCCGCCAGGGCTTCGGCGAACGGGCCGAGTTCTGCGTCGGCGGACCCGCCTCCAACGCCCGCACCACCGCGCACCTGACCTCCATGCTCCCCGGCGTGCAGGTCGACGTCGGCCTCGCATCGGGCCATCCGGATCGCGGTGCCATCCGCATCGGCGAGGAGAGGTACCGCTGGGAGAAGGGGATGGTCGAGTACGTGCTGCTGGCCCGGCTGACGACCCGGCACGGCTCCCGGCCGGTGTTCCTGATCTCCGGGCAGACCGCCAACAGCAATCAGGCCGCGGCCCGCCATCTGGCCAAACACCATGAGCAGCTGGCCCGCAAGTACGGCCGCGAGTCGTTCTGCATCCTGCTGAAGGTCATCAACTCCGATGCCTACGGACCGGATGTGACGGAGCTGGTGGCGGACGTCACCGGGCCGGCCCGGACACCCGTACCGGCAGCCGTGTGATCCCGTTGATGAAGTTGGACACCAGCCGGCGCGGCGGTCCCGCCAGTTCGGGTACGGGCATGGCCGCGCACCACTCCTCGTAGAGGATGCGCAGCTGGAGCCGGGCGAAATGGGCTCCGAGGCAGACGTGCGGGCCGTCCCCGAAGGAGACGTGCGGATTGGGCGTCCGGGCGAGGTCCAGGCGGCCGGGGTCGGCGAAGACGCGCTCGTCGTGGTTGGCGGAGGCGTGGAAGACCACCACCTTGTCCCCGGCGCGGACGGGCTGCCCCGCCAGTACGGTGTCGACGGCGGCCGTGCGGCGGAAGCTGAGCACCGGCGGGTGGACGCGCAGGAGTTCGTCGACGGCCCGGTCGCGGGGGACGGATCCGTCCGCGAGCCGGCGGTAGGCGTCCGGGTTCCGGGCCAGGGCGAGCAGGCCGCCGGGGGCGGCGCTGCGTACGGTGTCGTTGCCCGCGACGGTGAGCAGGAAGAAGAACATCTCCAGTTCGGCCGGGTCGAGCCCGGCCCCGGCGAGGGCGGTCATCACGTCGTCGCCGGGGTGCGCCCGCTTGCGGTCGGCGAGTTCCCGGGCGTACGCGAACATCTCGCCGAGCAGGGCCGGGGAGCGCGGGTTGAGCGGTGTGCCGTCCGGGCCGAGGAGCGGCGCCGGGGTGTCGTCGGGGTCCTGGTACCCGATGATCCGTACGGTCCACTCCAGCAGCAGGGCCCGGTCGGCGGCCGGGACGCCCAGCAGGTCGGTGAGGTTCAGCAGCGCGTACTCGTCGGTGACGGCGCGTACGAGGTCGATGGCTCCGTCCTCGGCGTTCTCGCGGGCGGCGGCGAGCAGGGCGCGGGCGCGCTCGCGGACCCGACCGGCGAAGGCGTCGACGCGGGCGGGGGTGAAGGCGCGGGACACCAGCCGCCGCAGCCGGCCGTGCTCCGGCGGGTCCTGGTTGAGCATGGTGCGGCGCAGGAAGGGCAGGTCGGCCGGGTCGGGGTCGCGGATCTGGGTGGCGCCCAGCCAGGAGGAGTACGTCCGGTGGTCGCGCAGGACGCGGACGACGTCGGCGTGCCGGGTGACGGCCCAGAAGCCGGGGCCGGCGGGCCAGCCCTGGATCTCCGGCTCCGCCTGCCAGGACACGGGGTGCCGATCGCGCAGCAGCCGGTAGCGCTCGTGCGGGACGCCAGAGGCGTAGATGCGGGGGTCGAAGACGTCGGGGACGTCCGCGGCGTGATCCATGGGGTCACCGTGACGGGTGTGCGGCCCCGGCCGCAAGGGTGCGGTCGTGCGGGCGGTGCCGTGCCCGTCAGCGCTTCAGGTCGCAGTCGGCGGGGGCGAGGGTGGTGTCGGTGCCCTGCAGGGTGACCGGGCTGACGGTGTCCGGCACGGCGGAGAGGCCGACGGTGCACACGAGCTGCATCCGGGCCGGCGCCGGCAGGTTGCCCACGGCGAACGGCAACCGGACCGTCACCCCCTCGTGCGAGTACGGGCTCACCGCCAGCTCCTCGTCCATCCGGTCGGTGATCCTGGGCAGCCCCGTGGTGAGCCCGACCTCGCCGGCCCGGCCGCGGGGACCGTTCAGCAGCAGGCTCACGAGCACCACGGGATTGATGTGGTGGCCCTCGAAGCCGGTGATCGGGGACGGGACGAGGCGGTCGCCCTCCTTGGACAGGAAGTAGAGGACGGTGCTGTTGCCCCCGGGAACCTTGACCGTGGCGGCGTGCCCGCTGTCGATCACCCCGGTGCGTTTGATCCCGCAGCCGGTGAGCAGCAGGGCACAGCCCACCAGCACCGCGGCCGCGGCCGCCCTGGGCCTCGTCCTGCGCCGTGTCATGCGCGGGCCTCCAGCGGCATGTCGAGGGTGAAGACCGCTCCCCCGGCGGGCCCGTTGGCCGCGAGGAGGGTACCGCCGTGCAGGCGGACGTTCTCCAGGGTGATGGCGAGGCCGAGACCGCTGCCGGCGGAGCGGGTCCTGGCGGCGTCCGCCTTGAAGAAGCGGTCGAAGATGTGCGGCAGCACCTCGGGGGCGATGCCGGGGCCGCTGTCGGCGACGTCGATCAGCAGCCGTTCGCCGTCCTCGCCCGGCGCGGTCCGTACCGTGACGCGTACGGGGGCGCCGCCGTGCCGCAGGGCGTTGCCGACGAGGTTGGCGAGGACCACGTCGAAGCGGCGCGGGTCGAGCCGGGCGCGCACCCGCTCCGGCAGCTCGGTGACGATGCGGTCGTCGACCCAGTGGCGGCGCTCCAGGGTCTTGCGCACGGCTTCGGCGACGTCCACGTCGTCGAGGTTGAGCTCGGCGGCCCGGGCGTCGAAGCGGGAGATCTCCATCAGGTCCTCGACGAGGACGGCGAGTTTGCCCGTCTCGGCGCTGACCAGGCGCAGGGCCTTGGCGGTGTCGGCGTCGAGGCGTTCGGCGTCCTCGTCGAGGACCTCGGTGACGGCGAGCATCCCCGCGAGGGGGGTGCGCAGTTCGTGGGAGACGTCGGAGGCGAAGCGGCGGGCGCGGACCTCGGCGTCCTGGAGCTCGCGCACGGACTGTTCCAGGGCCCGGGCGGTCTCGTTGAAGGTGCGGGCGAGTCCGGCGAGTTCGTCGGCGCCCCGGACCTCGATCCGGGTGTCGAGGCGGCCGCTGCCGAGGCGCTGGGCGGCCCGGCGCATGTCGCGGACCGGCCGCAGGACGCTGCGGGCGGCCAGCAGCGCGGGGACTATGGCGATGGCCAGTCCCGGGACGGCGCCCTGCTTGGCGGCGTCGACCATCGCCTCGACGGTCTGCTTCTCGGTGGAGAGCGGGACGCTGGCGTAGAAGACGGCCCCGGTGGACACGGTGGAGCCGTTGTGCTCGAAGAGGGCGGGGACACCGACGGTGAGCCACGGGTTGCCGCGCTGGTCCTCGACCCGCTGGAAGGCGGTGTAGTTGTGGCGGCGGACCTTCTCGCGCAGGTTGTCGGTGATCACGCTGGAGGTCGGCGTGCCGGGGTTGGTGGAGACCCGTACGCCGCCGTACTCGCCGAAGATGATCCACGGGTGCGGTTTGCCGCGTTTGCCGAGCTCGATGACGATGCGCTGGAGCTCCGTCTGGTCGAGCGGGAGCCGGACCTCCTGCTGCTCGACCTGGTCCCGCAGGGTGCTGACGGCGGTGTCCTGGGTCTGCTTGAGGATCGCGTTGCGCGCCTGCTGGTAGGTGAGGGCGGCGGTGGTCACCGCGCTGATCGCGGCGACCAGCAGGAACGCGGCGATCAGTCGGGTGCGCAGGCCCAGCGGGGCTATCCGTCGCACGCGCGCGCCTACAGCGGACCGAAGCGGTAGCCGAAGCCGCGCACGGTCTGTATGTAGCGCGGGCTCGCGTCGGGGTCCTCGACCTTGGTGCGCAGCCGGCGCACACAGGCGTCCACGAGCCGGGCGTCGGCGTGGTAGCTGTGGTCCCAGACGTATTCGAGGAGTTGCTGGCGGGAGAAGACCTGCTCGGGCGAGGCCGACAGGTGCAGCAGGAGCTTGATCTCGCTGGGGGCGAGGGGCACGCGCTCGCCGTTCTTGGCGACGCTGAGCCCCGCGCGGTCGATGGTCAGCTCACCGTGGTGCTCGACCCCGGGGCGGCTGCCGACGGGATCGCTGAGCCGGCGCAGTACGGCCTTGATGCGGGCCTCGATGACCTCGGTGCGGGCGGGTTTGACGATGTAGTCGTCGGCTCCGGCCTCCAGGCCGACGACGATGTCGAAGTCGTCGCCGCGTGCGGTGAGCATGATGATCGGCACCTGACTGGTCTCGCGGATGCGGCGGCAGACCTGCACCCCGTTGATCCCCGGCAGCATCAGGTCGAGGAGGACGAGCTCGGGACGGAAACCGCCCATCAGCGCGAGCCCCTCCTCTCCGGTCCCGGCGGAGCTCACGTCGTGGCCCCGGCGGCGCAGGCCGAGACCGACCCCCTCACGGATGGAAGGGTCGTCCTCGATCAGCAGTACGCGTGGCATCCGGTCAGTATCCCAAAGCTGTGGCGGGGCCTTGCCTCCCGCTAGCGGCCGGTCTTGCGCCGCAGGGAGTCCAGCATGTCGGTGATCTCCGTCAGGCGCAGCGGCCCGGCGAGGACGACGACGACGAGCGCCAGTGCGACGGTTCCCGCCCCGACCGCGGCGAAGTTGCCGAACGGGTCGGCGGCGCGGGCGGCCGCGTACCCGGCGGCGGCCGCCGGCACGCAGGCGGCCAGCAGCCGCAGATGGGTCCGTACGGCGGTGGCGCGCCGCTGCGTACGGGTGCCCTCGCGCGGGCCGAGCCGTCGGGCGAGGGTGTGGGCAGTGACGGCGGCGCCCGCGAGGAAGGCGACGGAGGAGGCCGCGGCCATGCCGGTGACGGCCCAGCGCGGGGACAGCAGGAAGTAGGCGGCGGCCGACAGCCCGGCATTGAGCCCGGCGATGACCAGGTTCAGGAAGAAGGGGGTCCGGGTGTCGGAGAGGGCGTAGAAGCCGCGCGAGAGGACGTACTGCGCGGAGTAGGCGATCAGGCCGGGCGCGAAGGCGATGAGCATGCCCGCCATGACCTCGATGTCGGCGGCGTCGGTGCGGCCGTACTCGAAGACGCTGCCCATCACCCAGGGGGCGAGGGCCGCGAAGAGCGCGGCGGCGGGCACCACGAGGGCGGCGCTGGAGCGCAGGGCGTAGGAGATGTCGCGGCGCACGGCGGCGAGGTCGCCCTCGGTGGCGGCCGCGCTCATCCGCGGCATCAGGGCGGTCACGAGGGAGACGGTGATGATGCCCTGCGGGACGATCCACAGCTGGTAGGCGTTGGTGTAGGCGATGTAGCCGGCGCCGCCCGCGAGTCCGGCGTCCACGGCGTGCTGCCCGGTGGTGGTGGAGAGCCGGGTGACGACCCAGTAGGCGATCTGGTTGGTGAGGACCAGCATGACCAGCCAGCCGGCGTTGCGCAGGGGGCGGCCGAGGCCGCTGCCGCGCCAGTCGAAGCGCGGGCGCCAGCGGAAACGGGCGGCGCGCAGCGAGGGGACGAGGGCGAGGGCCTGGACGACGATGCCGACGGTGGTGCCGAGACCCAGGAGCCGGGTCTCGGCGGCGCTGAGGCCGGACGCTCCGTCGTGGGAGACGAAGAGGAAGAGCCCGAAGACGCCGATGATCACGACGTTGTTGAGGACCGGGGTCCACATCATCGCGCCGAACCGGCCGCGGGCGTTCAGCACTTGGCCGAGCAGGGTGAAGAGCCCGTAAAAAAGGATCTGCGGCAGGCAGTACCGGGCCAGGGCCACGGTGGTGCTCGCCTGAGCGCCGTCGTAGTCGGTGTACACCGAGACGATCAGCGGGGCGGCGAGGACCGCGGCGGCGGTGAGCGCCAGCAGGGCGGCGATGCAGGCGGTGAGCAGCCGGTCGGTGTAGGCGGATCCGCCGTCCGCGTGCTCCTTGGCGGCCCGGACGAGCTCGGGTACGAAGACGGCGTTGAGCGCGCCGCCGATGAGGAGCATGTAGATGATGTTCGGGACCGTGTTGGCGACGGTGTAGCTGTCGCCGAGGAATGCGGCGCCCAGGGCCGCGGCGACGACGGCGGAGCGGAGGAAGCCGGTGGCGCGGGAGACGACGGAGCCGGCCGCCATGAGGGCGCCGCTGCGCAGCACCGAGGTCTTCCCGGACGGCGCGTCGGCGGCTCCCGGGGCGGCGGCTGCCCCGGTGCCGGTCTCGGTGGCGGTTCCGCTCGCCGTCACCGGCGGGCCAGGTACGCCTGGAACGCCTTGTAGAGCGCCGCGTTGGCGACTCCGTCCATCGGTATCTCCCACTCTCCGAGCGTCTCGACGACCTGTCCGCCGGTGCCGAGCTTCCAGCGCAGCAGCCCGAAAGAGCGTTCGTCGGGGTCAAGGGTGGAGGGTACCCCGCGCATGTCGTACTCCTCCGCTCCGAGGGCGTGGGCGTCGCACATCATGCGCCACTGGAGGGCGTTGCTGGGCCGTACCTCGCGGCGGTGGTCGGCGGAGGCGCCGGTCTGGTACCAGACCCGCCTGCCCGCGGTGATCATCGTGTGGGCGGCGAGGATCTCCCCCTGGTGGACGCCCAGGTAGAGCCGCATGCGGCCGGGCGCCTCCTCGTTGAGGACCTGGTACTGCTGTTCGTAGTACGAGAGGGAGCGGCCGAGCCGGAAGCCGTCGCGCTCCTCGGTGATGCGCAGCAGCCGGTAGAACTCGGGCAGGTCGGCGAACGTGCCGATGACCGTCTCCACGCCGGACTTCGTGGCCTTGCGCACGTTGCGCCGCCACTCCTGGTTGAGACCCGACCACACCTCGTCGAGGGTGCGGCCGGCCAGCGGCACGCGGAAGACGTGGCGGGGCTGGGCGTCGCCGTCGTCCTCGCCGCCGCACCGCGTCCAGCCGCGGGTGCGCAGCCGGTCGGCGAGGGCGGCGCCCACCGGGTCGACCTCGGTGGCGAGGACGTCGGATATCTGCCGGCCCGGCCCGGAGGCGGCCTTGGCGGTGGCCGCGTCCCAGCGGCGGTAGGCGGGGGTGGGGCCGATGCGGACGGCGAAGGCGCCGGAGGAGCGCAGGTGGCGCATGAGCGGGGTCAGCCAGCGGTCGATGTGCGGGTCGGCCCAGTCGGCGACAGGCCCCTCGGGGAGATAGGCGAAGTATTTGCGGGTGCCGGGAAATTGCCGATAGAGAACGAGACCGGCACCCTGAATCCGGCCGTCCGGATAGTGCCAGCCGACCCTTTCCGAGCGCCAGAGGTCCTTTACCCGGGCCCAGGACGGGTACTGGAGAAAGCTCGCCCCGCCGTGCCGGGAAAGGAACGCCTGGTATTCCGAGACCGACAGGGCGCGCACCCGGAGCTCCCGGTCCTGGTCATGGTTCTGCTGGGCGGGGGTCACGAGCAGTGCGCACACGGCAGACGGCCTTCCTGTCGTCCTGACGGTCTCTCACAGGACTCTCACAGCCGCCCGTGACCGCCGTGCGCGGCGATTGTGACCGGACGATGACCGTTTCGCTGCGGTCGGTGTCACATAAGAAAGGACGAGGTTTTCCGCAGATCACGGAACCTAAAGTCGCGTCGTTGGCATCTCCTTTTGCGAACGCCACTCACCACCGCTCCTGGAAAGGGCCCTTCGTTGAGCCGTATACGCCGCACCGCCATGGCGGGCACCGCACTTCTGGCCGCCTCGCTCACCGCCTGCACGGGCGCGAGCGACGGTGGCGGCGACGACAAGGGCAAGGCCGAGCCGCCGAAGCCCAAGGCGGCCATGGCGGTCTCGGTGAACCTCACGGGCGATCAGGTCAAGGCGGGCCAGCCGGTGACGCTGACCGTCGCCGAGGGCAAGCTGGCCCAGGTGAAGGTGACCGACGCCAAGGGCACGGAGCTGCCGGGGAAGATATCCGACGACGGGAAGACCTGGACCTCGGAGCGCAACGCCCCGCCCGCCGCGGAGTACAAGGTGGAGGCGCAGAACACCGACAGCCAGACCGCCGCCACGTCGTTCAAGACCAGCGCCGCCGACAAGGTGAACAAGGTCTCGATCAACATCTCCAAGGGCAGCACGGTGGGCGTCGCCATGCCCGTGTCCCTCGTCTTCGACAACCCGGTGACGAACAAGGCCGAGGTCGAGAAGCAGCTCAAGGTCACCGCCTCGGACAACACCGAGGGCTCCTGGGGCTGGCTGAAGGACTACGACGGGAAGGACCGCGTCGACTGGCGGCCGAAGGACTACTGGAAGTCCGGCACGGACGTGAAGGTCGAGATGCACCTGAACGGTGTGGACTCCGGCAAGGGCGGCGGGCTGTTCGCCCGCGACTACAACACCGACTTCAAGATCGGCAAGGACCGCCGGGTCCAGGTCAGCCTGGACACCAAGAAGATGACGGTGACCGAGAACGGTCAGGCGCAGAAGGCGGTCCCGATCTCGGCCGGCACTCCGGGCGGCAAGAAGGCCTCCTGGTCCGGAAAGATGGTGATCATGACGAAGGAGGGCACCATCCGGATGGACTCCCAGACGGTGGGCCTGGACAACGCCTACGACAAGATGGTCGATTACTCGATGCGGCTGACCTGGTCCGGCATGTACGCGCACGCCGCCCCCTGGAACGCCCAGAACTTCGGCCGCGCCAACAGCAGTTCCGGATGCGTGGGGATGAGCGACTCCGACGCCGCCGAGTTCTTCGGACAGTCGCAGGTCGGCGACCTCTTCGAGGTCGTCGGCGAGGGTTCCAAGGGCCGGGCGGAGACCGGCAACGGCTACGGCGAGTGGAACCTGTCGTGGGACGAGTGGAAGGCCAAGAGCGCCCTGTCCGGCGCGCCGCAGAACGGCTGACGGACCCTCAGCGGCCGTCCTGCCCCCGCCCGTTCGGCGGCCGGCCCAGCGCAATCGCCCAATCGTTACCAGTGCGTAACTTACCCACGGGTTACTTTCGGTAACACACTCCCGTTACCGTCGGGTCACTTTGACATTGAACCCGGCGTACGCGAGGAGCGAGAGATGCGACGCACCACCACCGCCGCGGCCGTGGCGACCGTGCTGGCGGCAGTCACCCTGGGCCTGGCCCCCCACCAGGCCCAGGCGGCTCCCGCCAGCACCGCGGCGGCCGCCGCCGACGCCTCGTCGCAGGTGCGCTTCCACGACATCCCGGGCTCCGGCGGAATCACCCTCAAGGGCAACGTCTTCACCCCGGCCGGGGCCCAGAGCGGCCGGAAGTACCCGCTGATCGTGCTGCCCACCAGCTGGGGCCTGCCGCAGATCGAGTACATCGCCCAGGCCAAGAAGCTCGCCGACTCCGGCTACGTCGTGGTCAGTTACACCTCCCGCGGCTTCTGGCTCAGCGGCGGCGAAATCGAGGTGGCGGGCCCGCCGGACATCGCCGACGTCAGCGCCGTCATCGACTGGGCCCTCGCCAACTCCCCCGCCGACGCGGACCGCATCGGCCTCGGCGGGGTCTCCTACGGAGCCGGCATCAGCCTGCTGGCCTCCGCGCACGACCCCCGCGTCAAGGCCGTGGTCGCGATGAGCGGCTGGGCCGACGTCATCGAGTCCATCTACTCCGGCCGCACGCAGCACGTCCAGGCCGCCGGGATGCTCGGCGCCGCCGGATACCTCACCGGTCGCCCCGGACCCGAACTCAAGACCCTCCTCGGCAACTTCTTCGGCTCCCGGCTCGACCAGGAGCAGCCGATGATCGAGTGGGGCAGGAAGCGTTCGGCCTCCGAGCAGGTGGACCGGATCAACGCCAACGGCGCCGCGATCATGCTCGGCAACGCCTGGGGCGACACCATCTTCCCGCCCAACCAGTACGCGAAGTTCTACGAGCGGCTGACCGGCCCCAAGCGTCTGGAGTTCCGGCCGGGGGACCACGCCACCGCCGAGGGCACCGGCCTGCTGGGGCTGCCCAACGACACCTGGACCAACGCGCACCGCTGGTTCGACCGCTACCTCAAGGGCGAGCGCAACGGCGTCGACACCGAGGCCCCGGTCCAGATCAAGTCCCGCAGCAACGACGGGTACGAGGGCTACGCCGACTGGAAGTCGGTCGGCTCCGGAGGCACGGAGCGGCTGGCGCTCTCCGACAGCGAGCACCTCTTCGCCAATGTCGACTCCGGCGCCAACGGCGGCGTCATCCTCCTGTCCAGCGTCCTCGACCAGTTCGTGAAGGCGCCGCCGATCGCCTCCGTCCCGCTCCTCCCCCGGGCCTTCGCGGCCGTCTGGCAGTCGGAGCGCTACGACGAGGCGCGCCGGATCCGTGGCACCGCGAAGCTGCACACCACGGTCACCCCCACCAAGGGCGACGGAACTTTCGTCGCGTACCTCTACGACGTCGGCCCGCTCGGCATCGGCAAACTCGTCAGCAACGCCCCGTACACCTTCCACGGGAAGGCTCCGGGCCAGGCCTTCGGCGTGGACCTGGAGCTGTTCTCCACCGCCTACGACGTCCCCGCCGGCCACCGGCTCGCGCTCGTCGTCGACACCGTCGACCCGCTCTACATCGAGCACAACCCCATCGGGGCGCAGCTGGCCTTCTCCTCGCCGCGCACCGACCCCAGCTACCTGTCGGTGCCGCTGCGCGAACAGTGATCCCGCCCCCGGCCGTCAGTGCTTGAGGATCTTGGAGAGGAAGTCCTTGGCGCGGTCGCTCTCCGGGGCGGTGAAGAACTGCTCCGGAGTGCGGTCCTCGATGATCTGTCCGTCGGCCATGAAGACCACGCGGTTCGCGGCGGACCGGGCGAAGCCCATCTCGTGGGTGACCACGACCATGGTCATGCCCTCACGGGCGAGCTGCTGCATGACCTCCAGCACCTCGTTGATCATCTCCGGGTCGAGCGCGGAGGTGGGCTCGTCGAAGAGCAGGGCCTTGGGGCTCATGGCGAGGGCCCGGGCGATCGCCACGCGCTGCTGCTGGCCGCCGGAGAGCTGCGCCGGGAACTTCCCGGCCTGGTCGGACAGGCCGACCCGCTCCAGGAGCTCCCGGGAGCGCCGGTCCGCCTCTCCCCGCCTGCGGCCGCGTACCTTGACCTGCGCGAGCGAGATGTTGGCGAGGACGGTCTTGTGCGCGAACAGGTTGAAGGACTGGAAGACCATCCCCACCTCGGCCCGCAGCCGGGCCAGCTCCTTGCCTTCGGCGGGCAGCGCCTCCCCGTCGATCAGGATCGTGCCCGACTCGACGCTCTCCAGTCGGTTGATCGCCCGGCACAGGGTGGACTTCCCGGACCCGGAGGGGCCGATGACCACCACCACCTCCCCGCGGCCGACGGTGAGGTTGATGTCCCGCAGTACGTGCAGCGCACCGAAGTGCTTGTTGACGTCCCGCAGCTCGATCAACGGTTCGACGGCCATGTGCTGCCCTGCCCACTAGTCGGTGTCGGCCCCGGAGTGCCGCGGTCAGCGCAAACTATCCGGCCGCGGAAGGGCACTTCGCGCGGGAGGGGCTCCGACACGCCGGGGCGCCGGCCGCGTCAGCCCTCGGAGGCCTCCGCGTAGGCCTGGCTGAGCTCGGGGGATCCGGTCATCGCCCAGGACACGCCCGACTCGATCACGTTCAGCTCCCGGCCCGAGGCCAGCCGGATCACCGGCTGGCCGTTGGGCCACACCCGCCAGGACGCCCCCGGTACGGTCCGGATGATCACGGTCCCGAGGTAGAAGCCCGCGTCGTTGCCGAGCCAGGGCACCGCCTCGGGGTCGCGCCGCCAGCGCGGCATCAGCTGGTCCAGGGCCTCCAACGAGGCCTGGCTCTCGTCGAGTTCGAGCCCGGCCGCCCGTGCCTGGACGCGCAGCATCTCGCACTCCGAGAACAACTCGGCGACGCCCTCGGGGTCGTCCGCGAGGGCGGCGGCGAGACCCGCACCCTGTTCCGTTTCGCTTCGGTTCAGCCAGTTGCCCAGGAAAGGGATGTTCATACCGCCCAGCGTCGCACCAGGTTCCCCCGCTGACCACAGGGCGCGCCTGGATCCGTCGGCCCGGATGGCGGGCGGGCAGGATCCGGAGGGGACGCCTACCGGTCGAGGTCGAGGTCCACGACGACGGGGGCGTGGTCGGAGGCGCCCTTGCCCTTGCGCTCCTCGCGGTCGACGTAGGAGTCGGTGACGGCCTTGGTGAAGGGCTCGTTCCCGTAGACCAGGTCGATGCGCATGCCCTTGTTCTTGGGGAAGGCGAGCATCCGGTAGTCCCAGAAGGTGTAGGGACGGTCGTACTTCAGCGCGCGCGGGAACACGTCGGAGAGCCCGGCGGCGCGCAGCGCCTCCAGGGCGGCCCGCTCGGCGGGGGTGACATGGGTGAGGCCCTCGAAGACGGCCGGGTCGTACACGTCCTCGTCGGTCGGGGCCACGTTGAAGTCGCCGAGCACCGCGAAGGGCCTCGGGCCCGCCGCGTCCTCGGCGACGGCGGCGGCCAGGGAGCGGAACCAGTCCAGCTTGTAGCCGTAGTGGTCGTGCTCGACCTCGCGCCCGTTGGGCACGTACACCGACCAGACCCGGACCCCGCCGCAGGTCGCGGAGATCGCGCGGGGCTCCTGGACGCCCTCGTAGTCGGGTCCGCCGGGCAGCCCGGGGACCACGTCCTCCAGGCCGACCTTGGAGAGCAGGGCCACGCCGTTCCAGCGGCCGGTGGCGTTGACCGCCGATTCGTAGCCCAGCTCGCGCAGCGCGTCGTGGGGGAACTGCTCCGCCGAGCACTTGGTCTCCTGGACGCACAGGACGTCCGTGCCGGAGCTCTCCAGCCAGGCCAGCAGGCGCGGCAGCCGGGCGGTGATGGAGTTGACGTTGAAGGTGGCGATACGCATACGTGCCAACCTACCGCCCGGCACCGACAGTCACAGTTCGGCGGAGTCCCCCGCGGTGAGTCGCCCGTGGTCGGTGCCTCCGAGGGCGCCCAGGGCGTGGTCGTAGATCGGCCGGGCGATGTCGGAGAGGTAGGCGTCGTGGATGTCCAGGGCCCGGCGCGGCTTGACCTCGCGGAGGTAGTCGATCACCTCGGAGACCTTGTTCCAGGGGGCGTGGACGGGGACCATCAGGGTCTCGACGGGTACCCCGGGCACGGTCAGCGCGTCCCCGGGGTGGAACAGGGAACCGTCCACGAGGTAGCCGACGTTCGTGACGCGCGGGACGTCCGGGTGGATCACCGCGTGCAGTTCCCCGTGCACCTGGACCTCGAAGCCGGCCGCGGTGAAGGCGTCGCCGTGGCCGACGGTGTGCACCCGGCCGGGGTAGGCGGGGGCGAGCTTCTCGGCGACGCTGCGCAGGGTCCACAGCTCGACCGCCGGATCGGCGTCGAGGGCGGCCCGCAGCCGGCCCTCCTCGAAGTGGTCGGGGTGTTCGTGCGTGACCAGGAGGGCGTCCGCCCCCAGGCCCGCGTCCGGTTCGCTGAAGGCGCCCGGGTCGATGACGAGCGTGCGCCCGTCCTTCTCCAACTGGACACAGGAGTGCAGCCGCTTGGTGAGCTTCATGATCCCAGGCTAGGGGGTGTCACGGGGTGGTGGAGGAGACCACGTAGACCTTGAAGACCTTGGGATCGGTGAGGTCGACGGTGACGTCCCGGGTGGGCCGCGGGTCGGCCTGTTCGAGGGTGGTCCCCCGCCATTCGGTCTGCGGCTTCCAGTCCCAGCCGGCGATCGCGGTGTCGTGCGCGGAGACCGATACCCCGGGGGTCAGGTCCTCCCGGGCGATGCCGAGGGAGGACAGGAAGCCGTCCAGGTCCGCGGGGGTGACCGCGAACTGGACGTACAGCCTGCTGGTGCGCCAGTTGTTCGTCTCCAGGAACCCGACGCGCCAGGCCTTGTCGGGGACGGGGACCTCGTAGATGCTGCGCTGCACCTTGGAGGGCCAGCCGGGGCGCACCTTGGACGCGCCGACCTTGGCGGCCTTGTCGCGGCCGCTCTCGCGGCTCTGCTGGGTGGAGATCGCCAGGTAGCCCGCGGGGACGCCGACCAGCAGCAGGATGATGATCGCGGTGATCCAGCGGCGCTTGACGACGTGCCTGCGGTCCTCGGCGGTGGGCGTCGGGGTGCCTTCGGCGTCGGGGGCGGAGGCCTGGTGGGGCAGGGTGGGCGGGTTCACTGTTCGTCCTGGTCCTTGGGGACGGCGGCGGAGTCGCGCCGGCCCAGCTGCTGCGCGTAGCGCTCGTACCGTTCGTAGCGCTCGACCCGGCGGCGGGTGGCGCGGCGGAAGCGGCGGGCGACGAGCCGGGCGAGGTCGGCGGCGCCGACCATGCCCGCCTCGGGTCCGAGCTGGGCCTTGGCGATACGGGCCTCGGGGCGGTAGCCGCGGCCGGTGAGGTGGCGGCGGAAGGCGTCCCGGGCCGGGCCGATCAGCAGGTCGTCGGCCGCGCTGACACCGCCGCCGATGACGAAGCACGACGGGTCGAGGGCGGCGGCGAGGTTGGCGATGCCCACGCCCAGCCACTGGCCGATGTCCTGGAGCAGCTCGACGCACATGGCGTCGCCCTCGCGGGCCAGCTCGGTGATCAGCGGCCCGGTGATCTCGTGGACGTTCCCGCCGACCCTGGCGATGATGTTGTACGCGACCGGCGAGTCGGCGGCCGCCAGCTCGCGGGCCTCGCGGACCAGGGCGTTCCCGGAGCTGTACTGCTCCCAGCATCCGCGGTTGCCGCAGGGGCAGCGGTGGCCGCCGGGGACGACCTGCATGTGGCCGAATTCGCCCGCGACCCCGTACCGGCCGCGCTTGACCTGGCCGCCTTCGAGGATGGCCCCGCCGATCCCGGTGCCGAGCGTGATCATGACGAGGTGGTCCTCGCCGCGTCCGGCGCCGAAGCGCCATTCCGCCCAGGCGGCGGTGTTGGCGTCGTTGTCGACCATGACCGGGACCGCGAGCCGGGACTGGAGCGCGTCGCGCAGGGGCTCGTCGCGCCAGGCCAGGTGGGGTGCGAAGAGCACGCGGGAGCGGTCGGCGTCGACCCAGCCGGCGGCTCCGATGCCGACGGCGTGCACGTCGTGCCGGTCGGAGAGGTCCAGCACCAGCTCGACGATGGTGTCCTCGACGACCTTGGGGCTCTTGGACTTGTCCGGGGTCTCCGTGCGGATCTTCTCCAGGATGATCCCGTCGGCGTCGACGACGCCTGCCATCACCTTGGTGCCGCCGATGTCGATGCCGACCGTCGGGACGCGCGGGGCCGTCAGGTGCGACCGGCGCTCCCGGGTCCCGATGGTCCGCAGGACGGTGCCTCGCGCCGACCCCCGGTGGGTGAGCGTGAAGTCCCGGTACGTGCTCATCGAGTGGTGTCGTCCCTCTTGGGTGCGGTGGTTCGGGGGGGCCGGCCGGTCTCGCCGGCCGGACCGCTGCGGCCGGTGGGGCCGTCCGTCGCGGCCGTGGTCGGTGGGGTGCCTGCCCCTGATTCTGCCACTCGCTCCAGTTCGTGGCTCAGTTCGTCGAGCTCGGAGCCGCCCGCCATCTGCCGGGTGAGCTCGTCGAGCGTGATCGAGTCGCGGGTGTGGCTGCCCGCCATGGTGCCGCGCTTGAGCAGGACGAAACGGTCCCCCACCAGGTACGCGTGGTGCGGGTTGTGGGTGATCAGGACCACGCCGAGGCCCGCGTCCCGGGCGGCGGCGACGTACTTGAGGACCACTCCGGACTGCTTGACGCCGAGGGCCGCGGTGGGCTCGTCGAGTACGAGGACCTTCGCCCCGAAGTACACGGCGCGGGCGATGGCCACGCACTGGCGTTCACCGCCGGACAGGGTGCCGATGGGCTGGTCCACGTCGCGCAGGTCGATGCCCATGCGCAGCAGCTCGGTGCGGGTGGTCTCGCGCATGAGGTCCACGTCGAGGCGGCGCAGGGGGCCGCGGCCGCGGGTGGGCTCGGAGCCGAGGAAGAAGTTCCGCCAGACGGGCATCAGCGGGACGACGGCGAGGTCCTGGTAGACGGTGGCGATGCCGTGGTCGAGGGCCGCGCGGGGGTTGGCGAGGACGGTCTCCTCCCCCTCGATCTCGAAGGTGCCGGCGTCGTGCCGGTGCAGCCCCGCGATGATCTTGATGAGGGTGGACTTGCCGGCGCCGTTGTCGCCGAGGACACAGGTGATCTCGCCCGCGGAGACCTCCAGCGAGACCTCCTGGAGGGCGCGGATGTTCCCGTAGAACTTGCTGACGCCGGTCAGCTTCACCAGGGCGGGTGTGTCGGTCACGGTCACTTCGCCTCCGCCCGCTTGCGGACCCATGCGTTGAGCAGCGTGGCCAGCAGGAGCATGGCGCCCAGGAAGAACTTGAACCAGTCCGGGTTCCACTGGGCGTACACGATGCCGTTGCTGGTCATGCCGAAGATGAAGGCGCCGACCGCCGAGCCGATGGCGGAGCCGTAGCCGCCGGTCATCAGGCAGCCGCCGATGACCGCCGCGATGATGTAGAGGAACTCGTTGCCGACGCCCTCGCCGGACTGCACCACGTCGAACGAGAAGAGGATGTGCTGGCCGGAGATCCAGGCGCACAGGGCGACGCCCATGTAGAGCCCGATACGGGTCTTGACGACGGGCACGCCGGTGGCGCGGGCCGCGTCGGCCCCGCCGCCCACGGCGAAGATCCAGTTGCCGGCGCGGGTGCGCAGCAGGATCCAGGTGGCGACGGCGACGATGGCCAGCCACCACAGGACGGTGACCTTGAGGGTGACCGAGCCGATGGTCCACTGCGAGGCGAAGAGGGCGCGGGCGGAGGCGAAGCCCTCCATGTCGGCGATGGTCTTGGTGGAGACCGTGCCGGTGATCAGCTTGGTGAAGCCGAGGTTGAGGCCGGTCAGCATCAGGAAGGTGCCGAGCGTGATGATGAAGCTGGGCAGCTTCGTGCGGGTCAGCATGAACCCGTTGAAGAAGCCGATGGCCAGGGTGACCAGCAGGGACACGCCGACGCCGACCCAGACGTTCGCGGTCATCTGGTAGCTGAACATGGAGCTCACCAGCGCCGAGGTGGTGACCATGACACCGGCGGAGAGGTCGAACTCGCCGCCGATCATCAGCAGGGCCACGGGGGCGGCCATGATCCCGATGGTGGAGGCCGAGTACAGGATCGTGCTGAGGCTGGAGGCCTGCAGGAAGGTGGGGGCGGCGATCGAGAAGAAGACGAAGACGGCGGCGGCGCCGACCACCGAGCCGAGCTCGGGGCGGGCGAGCAGCCTGCGCAGGGCGGAGGTGGGTGCGAGCCGTTCGTCACGCCCGTCGGCGGGGGTCGTGGCCGTGCTCATCGGCTGCCCCGCTTGATGTACTCCTCCAGCTCGGCCGCCTCGGCGGCGGTGACGATCTGCGGGCCGGTGAGCACCGGGCGGCCGCCGCCGAGCACGTTCGCGTTGTAGCGGTAGAGCCAGAGCAGGTCGATGGCCTCGTAGCCCTGGAGGTAGGGCTGCTGGTCGACGGCGAAGCCGAGGGCGCCGGACTTCAGGTCGCGGGCGACCGAGGCGTTGAGGTCGAAGGTGTCGACCTCGGCCTTGCTGCCCGCCGCGTCCTTCGCCTTGACCGCGGTGGGCGCGAAGGGCGCGCCGAGGGTGACGATCGCGTCGATCGAGGGGTCGGCCTGGAGCTTGGCCTGGAGGGACGCCTGGACGGAGGGCATGTTGGTGCCCTCGACGTACAGGTTCTCCATGGTGCCGGAGAAGGTCTTCTTCGCACCGGCGCAGCGCTGCTCGTGGCCGACGTTGCCCTGCTCGTGCAGGACGCAGACGGCCCTCTTCCTACCGCGCTTGTTCAGCTCGGTGCCGACGGCCTCGCCGGCGATCCCCTCGTCCTGGCCGATGTGGGTCAGCGCCCCGTACTCGGCGGACTGGGCGGAGCCGGAATTGACCGTGATCACCGGGATGCCCGCCTTGGCGGCCTTGGCGAGGACGTCCTTGAGGGCCTCGGGCTTGGCCAGGCTGACGACGATCCCGTCGGCCTTCTGGTCGATGGCGTTCTGCACGAACTGCGCCTGCTGCTGTGCCTGGTCGTCGTGGGCGTAGACGAAGTTGATGTTGTCCTTCGCCGCGGCCTCCTTGGCGCCCTTCTGGACGATGTCCCAGAAGGTGTCGCCGTCGCCCGCGTGCGTGACCATCGCGAAGGTCCAGCGCGGTGTGGAGACGGCGGGCCGGCCCGCCTCGGCGGCCCTCGCGCGCTCCTCGGCGCGCTTGCCGCCCGTACTGCTGCAGCCCGCGAGCGAGGCCCCCAGTACCGCCGCGAGCACGGCGCCCACGACGCGTACCCCTGTCCGAACCCTAGCCACGTCGCCGCGCCCTTCCCTCGTCACCAATGCGGTCCGTCGTCGAGCCGGTCACCAATCCGGTCATTCCGGCTCCATTCCGGTCCAGCCGCTCAGTATCCGCCACAGTCGACCATGAAGGGTCATCGGGGCACGCCCGCGCAGGTTGACATGCGCGGGCGGATTGACAGGTTCCGCCGACAGGGTCAGGTTGAGTGCATGCGCATCGGGCTGATCGGAACGGGCCGGATCGGGTCCTTCCACGCGGCGGTACTGGCACGCCACCCGGAGGCGGGCTCGCTCCTGCTCGCGGACGCCGACCCCGCGCGGGCGGCGCGCCTCGCCGACCGGCTCGGGGCCACCGCCGCGCCCTCCGTGGAACAGGTCTTCACCTGGGGCGTGGACGCGGTGGTGGTGGCGTCGGCGACCGAGGCGCACGCGGACCTCGTGGTGCGGGCGGTCCGCGGCGGGCTGCCGGTGTTCTGCGAGAAGCCGCTGGCCCCTGACCTGAACCGGACCCTCGCGGCGCTCCGGGAGGTCACGGCCTCGGGCGGACTGCTGCAGGTGGGCTTCATGCGCCGCTTCGACGCGGGCTACGGCACGGCCCGGGACCTGGTCCGCTCGGGCGCCCTGGGGCGGCTGCACACCGTCCGCACGACGACGGCCGATCCGGCGCCGCCGGAAGCCGCGTACCTGGCGACCTCGGGCGGGCTGTACCGGGACTGCCTGGTGCACGACTTCGACATGGTCCGCTGGGTGACCGGGCGCGAGGTGGTCGAGGTCTACGCGGCCGGGTCGGACGCCGGTCCGGCGCTGTTCCGGGAGACGGGCGACATCGACACGGCGGCCGCCGTGCTGACGCTGGACGACGGGACCCTGGTCACGGCGACCGGCGCCCGGTGCAACGGCGCCGGGTACGACGTGCGGATGGAGCTGGCCGGGGAGCTGGACCAGGTCTCCGTCGGGCTGGACGACCGGACTCCGATCGCCTCCACCGAGCCGCACGGGCCGCCCCCGGCGAGCAAGCCGTGGACGGGCTTCCTGGAACGTTTCGCCCCGGCCTACGAGGCGGAGCTCTCGGCCTTCGTCCAGCTGGTGCGGGGTCAGGGCGCCAACCCGTGTGACGGCCGGGAGGCGCTGGCCGCGTTCCGCATCGCGGAGGCCTGCGAACTCTCGCGGCGGGAGCGGCGCCGGGTGCGGCTGGAGGAACTCCCGGACCTGCCGGCTCTGTAAGGGGGGCACGGGGCCACAGTACGGCGGGTGATCAGCGTCGGCTGCGGCGGTTTCCGGACAGGCTCAGGGCGTCCGCACGGCGCGCCGGCCCCAGGCGGTGCCGACGAGGACCAGGAGGGCTCCCGCGTAGCCGAGGAGCCCCGGCTCCTCCCCTCCGACGGCGATCCCGGCGACGGCGGCCCACAGCGGCTCGGTGCCCAGCAGCAGGCTGACCCGGGAGGGCGAGGTGCGGCGTACGGCCCACATCTGCACGAAGAAGGCGAAGAGGGTGCAGAAGACGGAGAGGAAGGCGAGCCCGGCCCACTGCGCGGCCCCGAAGCCGGCGGCCGCGGCCCAAGGGCTGTCCCCCGTGCCGGGTACGGCGGCCAGCAGGGCGAAGACGAGGACCGCGGCGCCGAGCTGGACGGTGGTCAGGGACAGCGCGTCGGCGTCCTGGACGGCCTCGGTCCGGGCCATCAGCAGCACGTGCAGGGTCCGGGCGAGGGCCGCGCCGAGGATGAGCACGTCGCCGGGGCTGGGGGCGGTGAACCCGGCGCCCTGCGTCAGCGCCACGACCCCGGCGACGGAGACGGCGGCGGCGCCGAGGAATCCGGGGGAGGGCGCCTGCTTCCTGACGGCTGCTTCGGCGAGGGGCGTGAAGATCATCGTCAGGCTGATGATCAGCCCGGCGTTGGTGGCGGAGGTGTGGACGACCCCGTAGGTCTCCAGCAGGAAGATCACACCGAGTACGAGGCCCAGCCCCGCGGCCCCGCGCAGCTGGGCGGGGCGCAGCGCGCGCAGCCGGGCCCACCCGGCGACGGCGAGCACGGGCAGGACGAGCGCGAACCGCAGCACGAGCACGGCGATCACGGTGTGGGTGGTGGTGATGCCCTTGGCGGCGAGATAGCTGCCGCCCCAGACGACGGCGACGGCCAGCACGGGCAGATCGGCGAGCCAGGCCCGGCGGGGGGCCTCGACGGCGGGCGAGAGCACGGTCAACGCGGGTCTCCGAACATCACGGGAGGGGTGGAGACATCGGCGGCTCGCACGGGTGCGGGCACACCGTACCGGAGCCGATCATGCGGGGCGACCCCTTTCCGGGCGGTGGCACGCGGACCCGTAGCATCGGCGGCATGGCTGATCTCTATGCCCTGGACCTGGCCTTCGACCTGCTCGACGGCACTCCGGACGCCGTGCTCGCGGAACTCCGGCGTCAGCTCGCGTCACCGGACGGCCTCCTGTCGACCCGCGGCCCGGCATGGCGCGTGGGCGGCGTGCTCGTCGGCGAGCTCGCACCGGCCGACCGCGGCGGCTGGGCCCTGACCACCCGCCAGGAGGTCCACGAGGAACAGCTCCCGGACGTGGAGGACCTCCTGCTGCTCCTGGCCCCGCACATCCGCCCGCCGGGCCCGGTCGGCCGGCTCCGCCACTACGAACACGAGGCCCCGGACCTGCTGGTCCTGCGCGAGGGCCGCGTGGTCCAGCTGGCACTGGACCCGCGGAGGGGATGACCCGGCCGGGGTTCAGGCGCCGACCGTTCCGAAGGCGGCCCGGCCCGTCGGGCGGTAGGTGTGCAGGGCCGTCCCGGCCGACGTCGTACGGGAGCTCGCCGTCTCGTAGGCCGTCGGCAGCCCGCCGGTCGGGAAGAGCCTGCGCCCGGCGCCGAGGACCACCGGAAAGACCAGCAGGTTCAGCTCGTCCACGAGGTCCCGCGCCAGCAGCCACTGCGCGAGCTGCCCGCTGCCGTGCACCTGCAGCTCACCGTCCAGCGCGTCCTTGACCCGTACCACCTCGCTCTGCAGGTGCTCCCCGTCGAGCACGGTGACCGGACCCCAGGCCGGCTCCGCGAGGGTCGTCGAGGCAACGTACTTGGGCAGCCGGTTGAGCTTGCCCGCGACGGGGTCGGCGGCGTCGTCGTGGTCCGGCCAGTACGAGGCGAAGATCTCGTACGTCTTCCGCCCGAACAGGAACGCCTCGGCCCGGCCGAACACCTCGGTGATGAACTCCCCCATCCCCTCGTCGGCGAACGGCGCGACCCACCCGCCGTACTCGAACCCGCCGCTGCGGTCCTCGTCGGGCCCGCCGGGGGCCTGCATCACACCGTCCAGCGTCACGAAGGTGGTCAGGGTCAGCTTGCCCATGTCTCTGCACTCCCGGCTCGATGGTCTCTACGGGTTCAGACTCCCGTCCGCCCGAAAACTCATCGGCACGCCACGCACCCGACCGCCCGAACGGCCGAGCGGCCGGGCGGCCGGGCGGCCGAGCGCCGCCGCCGGGTGAAGGCCCGGGTCGGATTCCTGCCAGCGGTGCCGGCCCCGCCCGGATTTGATTGAACCAGCAACCAATCGACACGGGAGGAACGACATGGACGGCAACAGCACCGTGGCGCTGGTGACCGGTGGGAGCAGGGGGATCGGGGCGGCCGTCGCGCTGCGGCTCGCCGAGGACGGGGCCGACGTCGCGATCACCTACGTCAGTGACGCGGAGGCGGCGGCCGAGGTCGTCGGGAAGGTCGAGGCGCTCGGGCGGCGGGCCCTCGCCGTACGGGCCGACGCCGCGGAGCCCGGCGCCGCGGGTGCGGCGGTGGAGCGGGTCGTGGCGGAGTTCGGACGGCTCGACGTACTGGTCAACAACGCCGGTGTGGGCGTGCTCGGGCCGCTGGAGGCGCTGACGCCGGCCGAGGTGGACCGCGTACTGGAGGTCAACGTGCGCGGGGTGTTCCACACGACGCGGGCCGCCGCCGCGCACCTCGGCTCCGGCGGGCGGATCATCACCATCGGCAGCTGCATGACCCAGCGGGTGCCGGGCCCGGGCGGGACGCTCTACGCCATGAGCAAGTCGGCGCTGATCGGGTTCAACCGGGCGCTCGCCCGGGAGTTGGGCGAGCGCGGGGTCACCGCGAACATCGTGCACCCGGGTCCGGTGGACACGGACATGAACCCGGCTGACGGACCGTACGCGGGACCGCAGGCGGCCCTGACGGCGCTCGGGCGGTTCGGGGCGCCGCGGGAGGTGGCGGCCGTGGTGTCGTTCCTCGCGGGCGAGGAGGCCGCGTACGTGACGGGCGCGGAATTCGCCGTCGACGGCGGGCACGCCGCCTAGCGAGGAGGCGGGCCCGTCGCACACCACGTGCGGCGGGCCCGTCCGCACGGGGCGCCACAAAACCGGTGGAGCCGCCCCGCTGTGCGCCGTTACCGTGCTGGCGAACACGTCGTCGAGGCAAGGACGCCCCGTTGTACACCCTGTGAGACCCCCCGAGTGCTGATTCGTCGCGCGTCGCGCCTGTGCGCCGCGCTCCTTTCTGCTGCGGTCTTCTCACTGGAACCGGTGTACTTCTGTGCTCAATACCTGGGTGGTCGCTCCCACCTGCCTGCCGCTCGTTCTCCGCCGATGCCACACGTGCGCGTCCGAGCGCTTCCGGGCGAACGGCAAATTTCGCGTCAACGCCCACCACAAGCTCCTCGACGCCTGGCTCCTCGTACTCTGCACCGCTTGCGGGGACACGGCGAAAATCACGGTCCTGGAGCGGGTGCACGTGCGCTCCGTACGACCCGGGCTGCTGGACCGGCTGCACGACAACGACCCCGGCCTGGCAGCCGAACTGCTCCAGGATCCGGTCGTGCGGCGCCGCAATCGCATCGCCCTCGACTGGGACGGCGCCTGGCGCCTCGACACCGGCGGATCGGACCACCTGGACCGCGAGGTGATCGACGTCTCGGTCCGCTTCGCGGCGCGGATCCCGGTCCGGCCGGTGCGATTGATATCCGAGGGGTGCGGTCTTTCACGGGCCGAGGTCGAGAGACTGGTCAAGGACGGGAAGCTCGTCTCGGCGGTCCGGCTGAGCGGCAAGCTCTCCGGGGACTTCACCTTCACGCTCAAGCGCTGACCCCTCCCCGGGGCCCAGCGCCTGCTGTGAAGTGCGACGGGCCGGACCGGGTGATGCCCGGGTCCGGCCCCTCCGCTCGTCTCTACAGGTCGAGCTGATACTGCCGTGTCGTGTGCGTGGGCAGGTAGCCGAGGCTGTCGCTGATGTGTCTCATGTGCGTGTTGCTGTCGGCGGTGTCGGTCAGGAGGCCGCCGAGGTCCGGGTAGTGCCCGCGGGCCTGGCGGATCGACTCGGCCTTCATCCAGCGGCCGAGGCCGTGTCCGCGGTGCTCAGGCAGCACGCCGGTGCCGTAGTGCTGGGCATCACCGGTGCCGCCGCCGGGCACGACGAGTTCGGTGAACCCGGCGATCGAGCCGTTGGAGGTGTCGACGGCGACGACGGTGTGCAGGTGGTCGCCGCGCTGTTCGACGGCCTTCGCCGCGGCCCGGACCCGGTCCACGTCCCAGGCCGTGGTGCCGTGGTCGGTGTCCTCCATGGGCATGTCGTCCATGGCGCGACGTGAGTCGGCGAAGGTCCGGGCGAGATCGTCGGGGACGGTTCCCCGCCAGGACGCCAGCCGGTAGCCGGGATGCGGACGCTCGATGATCTCTGCCAGGCAGGACATGTTCACATCGGCCAGGGGCAGGCGGGAGAACCTCAGGGTGAGGACCTTGCGGAAGCCGCGAGCCGGCAGGAAGTGGTCGCCGGGCGATCCTGCCCCGGCCTGCGCCACGACGCAGCGGCGGGTGTTGTCCCGGGCGGCGGCCACGGCGGTGTCGAGCAGCCGGGAGCCGACGCCCTTGCGGCGCTCCACGGGATGAACGTGGAGGGTCAGTTCGGCCAGGTGCGCTTGACCGCCGTCGAACAGGCGCAGAAAGGCCGTCCCGACGGGGTTGGCATCGGCGTCGGACGCCAACCACGCAAGGCGTCGGCTGTGCGCCCCATGAGCGGGGTCGGTCAGTGGGGTGATGTGGAGCGACAAGGTGTCTCCGTCGTGAGGAGGTGGCAGAGGTCCGTACGCGGGCTCAACTGCTGGGCGCTCCTGCGCATGTGCTCCACACCTCCTCGTCGACAGTGCCGGTCCGGATCGACAGGGACGGCCGGGCGAAAGTAGCCGGTCTGTCGGGGCCTCGGCAAAGGGTTATCCGAAGGCTGCTGCGACCGCGGGTTCACAGCCGCTCGTTCACGGGCGCGACCGGCGTGCCCCTCGCAAGAGCACCGGGAGCCACAGGAGACATGCCAGCAGGGGGACCGCGGCGTAGGCGGCCATGCCCGCACCGGAGCCCAGCCCGTCCATGAGCGCGCCGAGGACGAGATAGCCGGTGCCGATGAACGCCGACTCCACGAACGCGATCATCGACAGCAGGCTCGCCCGGTGGCGCGACGGCACGGCCTCGTTGAACACGTTGTCCACGAGCACGGCGGTGATCTCGGGAATCCCGGCCAGGGCCAGGAACGCGGCGATGGTGACCCAGAGGATGCCGAGGCCGCTGAGGCCGAGTGCCGCGGCGAGCGTCAGGAGGGACACCGGGACGACGACCCGATACCCGATGCGCCGGTCCGCGCGGTCCGACAGCAGCGGAGTGAGCCCGCCGGCGAAGAACCCCGCCGATATGACCACGCTGACCCCTGCGGTGCCCGCTCCCTGATCGGAGAGGGTCTTCTGCGCGAAGATGATGTACGGCGTCAAGGTCGCATGCATCAATCCGGACACCACGACAAGCGTCACGAGCGCCGGCGTGGCGACCCGAAGCACCGCCCGCCACGCTGTGGCGTCGCCGTGCTCCTCGGCTCCGTCCCGCTCGTCCACCGCGTCCGCGCCGCGGATCTCGGGCACCCGTGACATCAGCACCACCACGGCCAGGACGAGGCACGCCGCCGAACCGGCGTAGACGACTCCCCAGGAGAACTGCTGCAGTTGGCCGCCGAGGACGATGGCGACTCCCGAGGTGACCGTACCGAGCATGGTGAACCGGGACTTGATCGTGACGTAGCCGGCCGTTGCGCCACGACGTACGAGCAGGTCGTACAGCAGGGCGGTGTCCGAGCCGGATACGCATGCCATGCCCACGCCCTGGCCGATGAACAGCGCGAGGAACACCCGGTAGTCGGAGGTCGCCACCTGACCGAGGAGGCATCCGGCCACCAGCACCTGGCCGGTCACGATGCCGGCACGCCTGCCGATGCGGTCGGCGATGATTCCCGTCGGCAACTCCGCAAGTCCGCCGACCAGGTAGAGCAGCGTCTGAAGGAGGGCCACCTGCCCGGCGGAGAAGCCCCGCTGCTGCAGGAAAATGACGAACACACCACGCTGGAAGAGCGAGTTGGCGAGCACGGCGTAGACGTAGAACGGGCGCGTGACACTTCGTGCCGCGTCGTCGACCGCAGCCGATCCGCCCGGGGCCTCCGTGGTGCCGGTCACGCCGCGGGCTCCCTGGAGACTCCGGTGGTCATCGGTGTGGGGCCTCCGGCGCCGACCGGAACCTCCCGTCCGTACTGCGCGCAGGATAGGGGGCCGGCCATCCGCTCGTCGAGGACGAACCGGGCGGGCTCGGAAGGGCACGGGCCGGAACGGCGAAGCCCGCCCCGGGGGTGTCGGCCCCCGGGGCGGGCTCCACGCGCATCTCCTAGCCGCCGAGCTCCTGGTGACGGGCGGTCAGCGCGGCCGCGCCGGCTTCCGTCAGGGAGCCGTACAGGCGCAGGCGGGAGAAGCCGCCGTCCGGGAAGATGTCGATCCGGACGTGCGTGCCGACCGCCGGGGCGTCCAGGACGAAGCGGTGGTTGGTGTCGGGCTGCAGGCGGGTGCGCGGCAGGAACTCCGTCCACTCGCCCTCCTCCCCGGTCTTGACCGACAGCGAGGCCCAGCCGGCCGAGTTGCCCTTGAGGTACGCGGTGTCGATCTCGACGGCGCGGATCTCGGACTCGGCGACGAGCTGGTAGCGGATCCAGTCGTTGCCGTTGTCGCGGCGGCGCGCGGTCTCCCAGCCGTCGTCCATCTTGCGGGAGCGGCCCGGGTTGATGGTGTTGGTCGGCGGGGAGTAGAAGCGGTTGGAGGCGTCCTGGACGGAGCCGCCGTTCTCCAGGGCCGCCACGTCGAAGGAGCCGAGCGCGTCGAGCCACTTCGGGTCGGGCAGGACCTCGCCGTAGACGCGCAGGCGGGCGATGCCGCCGTCGGGGTGCTGGTTGACGCGCAGGTGGGTGAAACGCTGCTCCACGTCCACCTCGAAGCCGTTGGCCGCGTGGCCGCCGACCGCCGTGCGGGGCACGACGGTCGTCCACTTCACGTCGTCGCCCTGGAGCTCCTCCGGGGTCGGCGCGAGGGCGCCCGCCCAGTTGGTCGCCTCGACGGAGACGGCCTGCGGCATGTTGCCGCGGAAGTGCGCGGTGTCGACGACGATGCCGCGGATGACGCCGGGGGCGCCCAGGCGTACGAGCGCCCAGTCGTGGTCCTCGGCGGTCGGCCAGGGCTGGGTGGCGGAGACGCCGCGGCGGCGGCGGGTCTCCCAGCCGTCCATGACCTTGCCCTTGTGGCCGAAGTCCTCGGGGTCGAAGTGCGCGGCCTCGGAGATCAGCAGGTTCTCGCGCTGCGCGAAGAACTCGTCGTTGGCGGCGATGACACCGGCGCCCAGCTCACGGGCGGCGAGGTTCGCGTACTGGGTGAACGGGAAGTCCGCGGTGCGGTAGTCCGCGTACGGGTCGCCGCCTCCGTACGGGTTCGCGTTACCGGTGAAGGATTCAATCGCCACTGGTCAGTTCTGCCTTTCGAGGAGGAGGCCCGTGGGCTCGGTCGGGGTGCCGTGGTCGGCGATATGCGTGCCGCGCAGCCAGGCGGACTTCACGACGCCGTGCAGGGTCTTGCCCGCGTACGCCGTGACCTGGTTGCGGTGGTGGAGCTCGGCCGGGTCCACAGTGAACGTTTCTTCAGGGGCCAGGACGGCGAAGTCGGCGTCGCGGCCGACCTCGATCGCGCCCTTTTGGCCGAGGCCGGCGAGGGCGGCCGGGGCGGCGGACATCCAGCGGACGACGTCCTCCAGGGTCCGGCCGCGGCGGCGCGCCTCGGTCCAGATGGCGGGCAGGCCCAGCTGGAGGGAGGAGATGCCGCCCCACGCGGTGGAGAAGTCGCTGGTCTTCAGGTCCGCGGTGGAGGGCGAGTGGTCGGAGACGATGCAGTCGATCGTGCCGTCGGCGAGCGCGTCCCACAGGAGGTCCTGGTTGGCGGCCTCACGGATGGGCGGGCAGCACTTGAACTCGCTGGCGCCGTCCGGCACTTCCTCGGCCGTCAGGGTGAGGTAGTGCGGGCAGGACTCGACGGTGATGCGGACGCCCTCGGCCTTGGCGGCGGCGATCAGCGGCAGCGCGTCGGAGGAGGACAGGTGCAGGACGTGGACGCGGGCGTTCAGCCGCTTGGCCTGGGCGATCAGGTTGCCGATCGCGGTGTTCTCGGCGTCGCGCGGCCGGGAGGCGAGGAAGTCGGCGTACTTGGGGCCCGGGACGACGGGAGCGGCGTCCAGATGGTGCGGGTCCTCGGCGTGCACGATCAGCAGGCCGCCGAAGCCGGTGATCTCGGCGAGGGATGCCGCCAGCTGCTCCTGGTCGAGCTCGGGGAACTCGTCCACGCCCGAGGGCGACAGGAAGCACTTGAAGCCGTAGACGCCGGCGTCGTGCAGCGGGCGCAGGTCCTTGACGTTGTCGGGCAGGGCGCCACCCCAGAAGCCGACGTCCACGTGCGCCTTGGCGCGGGCGACCTCCTGCTTGACGCGCAGGTTGCCGGTCGTCGTGGTCGGCGGCAGGGAGTTCAGCGGCATGTCGAGGATCGTGGTGATCCCGCCGGCGGCCGCGGCGCGGGTGGCCGTCCAGAAGCCCTCCCATTCGGTGCGGCCCGGGTCGTTCACGTGGACGTGGGTGTCGACCAGGCCGGGGAGCAGGACGTCGTCGCCGAAGTCCTCCAGCCGGGCTCCGGCCGGTACCTCGGCGTCGTGCGCCAGCACGGCCGCGATCTTCCCGCCGGCGACGGCCACCGAAGCGGCGCGCGTCCCCTCGGGGGTGATGACGCGCGTCGAGCGCAGTACCAGTTCCACAGCCACGTCGGCCACCGGAACCTCCCCATCTACTTCCACAGAGCGAAATTCAACGTTCTGTTGACGGAGTCTTCCCGGCGATCGTGACCCAGTCAAGAGCGCCCGGACGGACCACTGACACACCGGGACCGCAATTGGAGGTTTCCACAGGATGGAATTAAGATTTCGCTATACAGAATGTAGCTACCACCACCGGGATCGAGCGGATAACTTCCCGAGGACGTCCCCCACCAGGACAAACCCTCTCTGACCGGCGACGACGACCTTGACCCCGACACTGGGGCAGACGCCGACCGCCGGGTAGGCTGCTCCCTTGCCTGCCAGCACCGAAAGGACCGCGCCGTGCCGACGTCCAGCGCCAGCACCACCGACGCTTCCTCGAAGACCCCCGCCGCCAGCGGTGGCGTCCAGTCCCTTGAGCGCGCCTTCGACCTGCTCGAACGTATGGCCGACGCCGGGGGCGAGGTCGGCCTCAGCGAGCTCTCCGCCGCCAGCGGTCTGCCTCTGCCCACGATCCACCGCCTGATGCGCACCCTGGTGGCCTGCGGCTACGTACGCCAGCAGCCCAACCGACGGTACTCCCTCGGCCCCCGTCTGATCCGCCTCGGCGAGTCCGCGTCGCGCCTGCTGGGTACCTGGGCCCGCCCCTACCTCGCCCGTCTGGTCGAGGAGACCGGGGAGACGGCGAACATGGCCCTCCTCGACGGTGACGAGATCGTCTACGTCGCCCAGGTGCCGTCGAAGCACTCCATGCGCATGTTCACCGAGGTCGGCCGCCGCGTGCTGCCGCACTCCACGGGCGTGGGCAAGGCACTGCTCGCCCACACCCCGGCCGACGAGGTACGGGCCCTGCTGGCCCGCACCGGGATGCCGGCGGCGACCGAGAAGACCATCACCACGCCCGAGGGCTTCCTCGACGCGCTGGAGCAGGTCCGCAAGGTGGGCTACGCGGTCGACGACAACGAGCAGGAGATAGGGGTCCGCTGCCTCGCCGTGTCGGTGCCGAACTCGCCGACCGCCGCCGCGATCTCCATCTCCGGTCCGGCGGGCCGGGTCACGGAGGCCGTGGCCGAGTCCTTCGTACCGATCCTGCAGGGCGTGGCCGCCGAGCTGTCGGTGGCCCTGGCCAACCAGAGCCCCGCGTAGGTCCGCGAAGGCCGCGCAGGTCCGCGAAAGGCCCCGGCCGCCCCTTGCTCCAAGGGGCGGCCGGGGCCTTTCCGTACGCCGCTCAGGGCACCGGGGCCGGGCACGGCGTCAGGCTGCCGTCCGTCATCGTCGCCGTACGGTCCATCCGCTCCAGGTGGGCGCGGTCGTGCGTGACCAGCACCGTGGCCGTGGAGCGCTCCCGGGTCAGGGTGACCAGCAGGTCGAGCACCGCCGCCCCGCGCTCGTGGTCGAGCGCGCTGGTCGGCTCGTCGACCAGCAGCACCGCGGGCTCGTTCACCAGGGCGCGGGCGATGTTGATCCGCTGCCGCTGGCCCCCGGAGAGCTGGTGGGGCCGTTTGTCGGCCTTGTCGGCGAGACCCACCGCGTCCAGCAGCTCCAGCGCCCGCCGGCGCAGCGCACGCGCGGGGCGGCCGGAGAGGTGCGCCATGACCTGGAGCTGTTCGGCGGCGGTCAGCGAGGCCAGCAGGTTGGGCTGCTGGAAGACGATGCCGATCTTCTCCCGGCGCAGGGCCGACTTCTCGGCGGGCCCGAGCGCCGTGGTGTCCTGACCCGCGACGACGACCCGCCCGGAGTCCGGGGTGACGAGGGTGGCGGCGACCGCGAGCAGGCTGGACTTGCCGGAGCCGGAGGGGCCGATGACCGCCGTCAGCGTGCCGGCGGGCACCTCCAGGCCGACCGCGTCGAGGGCGGTGAGCCGGCTCTCGCCGTCGGGGTAGGTCAGCGTGACGTCGTGGACGAGCAGGGTCATCGGGCGCTCCCGAGGGCGGTCAGCGGGTCGACGGCGGTGATCCGCCGGATGGACAGGGCGGCGCCCAGCGCGCCCAGCAGGATCATGATCGCGGCGGGGACGAGCACCGTGGCGGGGTCGAGGACGAAGGGCACGGGACCGCCGCTGATCAGCACGCCGAAGCCGGCGGCGAGCGCGGTGCCCAGCCCGGTACCGATGGCGAGCATCACGACGGCCTGGCCGAGGGCGTCCTTCAGGAGGTACGGGGTGGAGGCACCCAGTGCCTTCAGAACGGCGATGTCACCGCTGCGCTGGATCGTCCAGACCGTGAAGAAGGCCCCTATCACCAGGGCGGAGATGACGAACAGGAAGCCCCGCATCAGCTGCAGCGAACCGTTCTCGGCCTGGTACGACCCTATGGCGCCCAGGGCCTCGTCCACGGTCCCCGCCTTGGTCCCGGCGGCCTTGTCCGCCGCCCCGAGGTCCACGCCGCTGCCGCCGGAGACGGCGACGACGGTGGCGAGGGTGTCGATGGAGGTACCGGGGTTTCCGACGCGCTGCCAGTCGTTGAGGTCCATCCAGACGACCGGGGTGTGACTGTAGGAGGCGGTTCCGGACACGCCGGCCACGGTCAGCTCCAGCGGGCCGATCCTGAGCCTGGCCCCGGCGGTCGGGCCGCCCAGTTCCCTGGCCGCCTTCTCGGTGAGGACCACCTGGCCCTGGGTGAGGCCGGCGTTCCGGGGCGCGAGCCCTCCGGCGGGGTCCACCCCGAAGACCGAGACCGCGGCGGTACGCCCGCCCGAGACGGCGTTGGTGGTGCGGATGCCGAGCGGCTGCGCCCCCTTCACCCCGGGCTGCTCACGCCAGGCGAGCCAGGCGGACTCGGGCACCTGGGAGCTGGTGAAGGACACCTTCTGGTCCCCCGTGGGCGCGGCGAAGGCCAGGTGCGTGGCGGGCAGGCCGGTGATGGCCGAGATGTTCTCCCGGGCCAGGCCCGAGGTGAGCCCGGACAGCAGGCCCACCAGCAGCGTGATGAGCAGGACGACCGAACCCATGAGGGCGAATCGGCCCTTGGCGAACCGTAGATCTCTCCATGCGACGAACATGTCCCCCACCTTGGTCTTCCGCGTGGGCACAAGGCATCGCGCCACAGTAGGGATCCTCGTATCGAAGGGTGCGTCCGGACATCAAACTTTCGGTTGACCGGGGTCGGTCCGCCCCCGCTTACGCTGGTCCGGACATGACTGCTCCCGCTCCGCCCGTCTCCCCCGCCTCCCCCTCCCCCGCCACGCGTGCCCTGACGCCCGTGTCGAAGGTGCTGCGGCTGTGCCTGCACGCGCTGCTCCTCGGCCTGCTCGCGCTCGCCGCCGGGCGGGCCGTCGCCGACTCCGCGCCCCGGTCCGGCTGGGTGATCGCCGCCTGCGCGGTGCTCGCCGCCGTCTACGCGGGCGGCGTACGGGCCCCCGCGGTGCACAGCTCGCCGCGCGCCGGGGCGCTGTGGCTGGCCGGCCTCGGCGCGGTCTGGGCGGGCCTGCTCGTGGTCTCCTCCGACGGGCTGTGGATCGCCTTCCCGCTGTACTTCCTGGAGCTGCACCTGCTGCGGCTGCGCTGGGGGGTCGCGGCCGTCGCGGTGACCGCCTGCGCGGCCATCGGCGGGTTCGTCGCGCACAGCGGCGCGGCCACCCCCGGGGCCTTCCTCGGGCCGCTGCTGGGCGGGGCGGTGGCGGTGGCGACCGTACTGGGCTACCAGGCGCTGTACCGCGAGAGCGAGCGCCGCCGGGAGCTGATCGAGGAGCTGATCACCACCCGGGCCGAGCTGGCCGCGGCCGAGCGGGGCGCGGGGATCCTGGCCGAGCGGGAACGGCTGGCCCGGGAGATCCACGACACCCTCGCCCAGGGGCTGTCCTCGATCCAGCTGCTGCTGCGGGCGGCCGAGCGGGCACTGCCGCCGCAGGCTCCGGCGCTGGAGCACATCGCCCGGGCGCGCGGGGCGGCCCAGGAGAACCTCGCCGAGGCGCGCCGCTTCGTACGGGCCCTCACCCCGCCGGACCTGGAGCGCGGGTCGCTCGCGGCCGCGCTGGAGCGGCTGTGCGCGGGGATCCCGGGACCGCGCGTGCGGTTCTCGCTGATCGGCAGCCCGCGGGTGCTGCCCACGCCGTACGAGGTGGCCCTGCTGCGGATCGCCCAGTCGGCGCTGGCCAATGTGGTGCGGCACGCGCGGGCCGGGCGCGCCGAGATCACCCTGACGTTCATGGACGCCTCGGTCACCCTGGACGTCGTCGACGACGGGCACGGCTTCGACCCCGCGTCGGTGTCACCCGGCGCGGCGGGCTCCGGCGACGGGGGCTTCGGGCTGCCCGCGATGCGCTCGCGGGCCGAGACCCTGGGCGGGCTGTTCACCGTGGAGTCCGACCCCGGCCAGGGCACCGCCGTGGCCGTCACCCTGCCGCTGCCCCTGGAGCACCTGGAGCACGCGGACCGCGCGGAACACGCGGACCGTCCGGACGCCGTGGAGGCCCTGTGACCATCCGTCTCCTGCTCGCCGACGACCACCCGGTGGTCCGGGCCGGGCTGCGTGCGGTGCTGGACACCGAACCGGACTTCGCGGTGGTGGCCGAGGCTGCGACCGCCGAGCGGGCGGTGGAGCTGGCCGCCCGTGAACCGGTGGACGTGGTGCTGATGGACCTCCAGTTCGGTCCCGGTCCCGGTATGCACGGCTCCGAGGCGACGGCCCTGATCACAGCCCGCCCGGGCGGACCCCGGGTGCTGGTGCTGACCACGTACGACACGGACGCGGACATCCTGGCGGCGGTGGAGGCGGGCGCCTCCGGCTACCTGCTCAAGGACGCCCCGCCGGAGGAGCTCGCGGCGGCCGTACGGACGGCCGCGGCGGGCCAGTCCGCCCTGGCCCCGGCGGTGGCGCTGCGCCTGATGGACCGGATGCGGACACCGGCGGAGGCACTGACGAAGCGGGAGCTGGAGGTGCTGCAGCTGGTCGCGGACGGCCTGTCGAACCAGCAGATCTCCAAGCAGCTCTTCCTCAGCCAGGCCACCGTCAAGTCCCACCTGGTGCACGTCTACGCCAAGCTCGGCGTCGAGTCCCGCACCGCGGCGGTCGCGGCGGCCGCCACCCGCCGCCTGATCCGCACCCCGTAGGCCCCGTCCCGGTGGGGCTGGCCCCCGTAGCGGGACACCGGTAGGCAGGCGGGCGGAGCGGGGCGCCGCGGCGCGAGCATCGGGGAACCGAGTTCCCGATCCGAGAGCGAGCCTCCGATGCAGACCGCAGTCCTGGCCCGACCGGCCGCGCCGCCCGCCGAAGTCCGTGCGGCCTACGGGCTCTGGCTCACGGCTGTGGCCGCCGGAGCCTTCGAGACCGTGCTCGCGATCGGCCGGATGGCGGCCGACGGGACCGCCTCCGCCGGAGAGATCGGCGTGGGCCTGACCGTGCGGCTACCGTCTTCACCGTCGCCGTGCTCGTCGCGGGGAGGATGCGGGACGGTGCTCGCTGGGCCCGGATCATCCTCGCGGTCGGTCTCGGGGTGCTCGGTACGGCCTCGATGGTGGTGCAGCCGCTCGGGTACCTCGCCGACGGCGGTTCGCTGTCGGCCGCGCTGTCGCGGGCGGGCGCTCTCGACCTGGTGTTCGGCGCGAGCCGGGCCGTGCACGTGGGGGCGGTGCTCGCCGCCGTCGCCCTGATGTTCCGCCCGGCCGCGAACGCGTACTTCCGCGAGCGGCCGTAGCCGCCGGGTCCTACGCCACCCAGTACGGCCGATCCACCGCCGGGGCCAGCGGCACGCCCTCGTGGAAGGCCTGCGCGAGACGGCGTACGCCCTCGTCCAGGCGGTCCTCGGGCAGCGTGTACGGGATCCGCAGCCGGTGTTCGAAGGTGCCCGGGTCCACCCCGAAGCGTGCGCCGCGGCCGATGTGCACCCCGGCCGCGGCGGCCCGCTCGGCGAGGGCGGAGCTGACCGGCTCGCCCAGGTCGACCCAGAGCGAGAGGCCGCCCGGCGGGACCTGCCAGGACCATTCGGGGGTGTGCCGCTGGAGCGCCCCCACCAGGGCCTCGCGCCGGCTCCGCAGCTGCGCCAGCCGCTCGGGAAGGCTCCGTTCCATACCGGCCAGCAGCGGGAGTGCGACCAGCTGGTCGAGCACCGAGCCGGTCATGTCGGCCGAGACCCGCACGGCCGTCAGTTCCGTGATCATTTTCGCGGTGGCCCGGATCCACCCCACCCGCAGGCCGCCCCAGTGCGTCTTGCTCAGCGAGCCGATGGTGATCACGTGGTCCGCGCCGCCGCGCGGGGCGAGGGAGGCCGTCGGCGGGGGCGCGGGCACGTCCAGCGCGATGTCGGCGAGCGTCTCGTCGACGACGAGCCAGGTCCCGGTCGCCCGGGTCGCCGCGAGCAGCCGCAGCCGCTGCTCCGGCGGCATCAGCCGGCCCGTCGGGTTGTGGAAGTCGGGGATCACGTACGCCAGCCGGGGCACGGTCTGACGCAGGGTGGACTCGGCTATCTCCAGATCCCAGCCCCCGTCGGAGACGGCGATGGAACCGGTGCGCAGCCGGGCGTGGCGCAGGGCGTCGAGGGCGTTGGCGTAGGTCGGGTTCTCGGTCACGACCCGGTCCCCGGCCCGGCAGAGCAGGCTGACGACCAGCGAGAGGGCCTGCTGGGCCCCGGCCGTGACCAGGATCTGCTCGGGGCGCGTGGGGAGCCCGCGCCGGGTGAACCGGTCGGCGACGGCCGTGCGGAGCTCGGGCAGGCCGAAGGGGTGGTAGCCGGGGTCCCGGGCGAGCCGGGGCAGCCGGGGCGCGGCCCACGCGAAGGCGTCGGCGAGGCTGCCCTCCGGTGCGCCCATGGCCGCGATGGCGAGGTCGACGCCGGGTTCGCCGTCGGCGCTGTAGCCGCCTGCGCCGAGGAGGGCGTGGGCTCCGACCGGGCGGTGGCCGTCGGGGAGCTCGGTCCAGGTGCCGGAGCCGCGCCGGCTGCGGACGTAGCCGCTTTCGCGCAGCAGGTCGTAGGCGCCGGTGACGGTGGCCCGGCTGGCGCCGACCGCCTCGGCGAGTTCGCGTTCGGCGGGCAGCCGGACGTGCAGGGCGACGCGGCCGTCGAGGATCAGCGTGCGGACGGCGTCGGCGAGCGCCCGGTAGCCGGGGCGGGCCAGGACGTCGGCGGGCAGCAGGGCCGCGAGCTGACGGCTGCCGATGGTTCGGTCCGCTGTCTGGACCACTCGCCCGTTTGCCATGCCAACCTCCCCTGATTGGCTCTGACGGCCAGGCCAATCGAGGACCAGACTCGCTGTATTGGCCCTCGATTGGCAAGGAGATGCCGAGATGCTGACCGACCGTGACGAACGCGCCCTGCTGGCCGCCGCCGAGAACCGGATCGCCCGTCCGCTGCGGATCGGGGCCGCGCTGGCCGCCGTACGGCGCACCCTGGCGGGGCGGTCACCCGATCGCACGCAGGGGCGAGAATCGGTGCCATGTCATCCCACACGCACGCCGATCCACCCCTGATCCCGGATCCTCCGCCGGTCGCGGGCCTGCTCCTGGCGGCCGGCGGCGGCCGGCGGCTCGGCGGGCGGCCCAAGGCCCTGCTCCCCTACCGCGGCCGCCCCCTGGTCGAGAACGCGGTACGGGTCCTGCGCGAGGCGGGCTGCGGCCCGGTGCACGTGGTGCTCGGCGCCTCGGCGGCCGAGGTCCGCGAGCGCGCGGACCTGGCCGGGTGCGTGGTCGTGGACAACCCGGACTGGGCGGAGGGCATGGGCTCCTCGCTGCGGGTCGGCCTCGCCTCCCTCGCCGGTACGGGCGCCGGCGCGGCCCTGGTCTCGCTGGTGGACCAGCCGGGCATCGGTCCGGCGGCCGTGGCCCGGGTACGGGCGGCGTACCGCTCGCCCGCGAGCCTGGTGGCGGCGGCGTACGGCGGGGAGCGCGGCCACCCGGTGCTGTTCGGGGCGGACCGCTGGGCGGACATCGCGGCGACGGCGACGGGCGACAAGGGCGCGCGGGTGCATCTTGCGCGACATGCCGAAGAGCTCATGCTGGTGGAGTGCTCGGACATCGCGGAGGCCTTCGACATCGACACGCCGCCCGACCTGGAACGACTCCTCTGAGCACCGCGTGACGGCAATGGCACTCAGGGCCACCGGTAAGCGGAATCTGTCGACTCAGAGAATCTCGACATCAACAAACCATTGAACTTCCACTATGAGGAAATTACTATCCACTGGTCAGAAGCGCCCTGAACCACAGACGGCGCCCGCGACCGTATTCCGGAACTCTCCACACCCGGCGGCACTGCGTGCCGTCCTGCGCGAGCATTCCCCCGCGGCCGCCAGGCACCGCCGCTGAAGGAGTGACAGATATGTCCGCACCAGCGCCGTCCCCGCTGGCCATCGTCGACGCCGAGCCCCTGCCCCGGCAGGACGAAGTCCTCACCGAAGCGGCCCTCGCCTTCGTGGCCGAGCTCCACCGGCGGTTCGCCCCCCGCCGCGCCGAGCTCCTCGCCCGCCGCGCCGAGCGCCGTGCCGAGATCGCCCGGACCTCCACCCTCGACTTCCTCCCGGACACCGCACAGGTCCGCGAGGGCGACTGGAAGGTGGCGCCGGCCCCGGCCGCGCTGAACGACCGTCGTGTGGAGATCACCGGTCCGACGGACCGCAAGATGACCATCAACGCCCTGAACTCGGGCGCCAAGGTCTGGCTCGCCGACTTCGAGGACGCCTCCGCTCCCACCTGGGAGAACGTCGTCCTCGGCCAGCTCAACCTCATCGACGCCTACGAGCGCCGCATCGACTTCACCGACCCCCGCACGGGCAAGGCGTACGCGCTGAAGCCCGCCGACCAGCTCGCGACCGTCGTCATGCGGCCGCGCGGCTGGCACCTGGAGGAGCGTCACCTGCGCTTCGAGGGCGGCCCCGCCTCCGGCTCGCTCGTGGACTTCGGCCTGTACTTCTTCCACAACGCCAAGCGCCTGATCGACCTCGGCAAGGGCCCGTACTTCTACCTGCCGAAGACGGAGTCGCACCTGGAGGCGCGCCTCTGGAACGAGATCTTCGTCTTCGCCCAGGACTACGTCGGCATCCCCCAGGGCACCGTCCGCGCCACCGTCCTCATCGAGACGATCACCGCCGCGTACGAGATGGAGGAGATCCTCTACGAGCTGCGCGACCACGCGGCCGGCCTGAACGCGGGCCGCTGGGACTACCTCTTCTCCATCGTCAAGAACTTCCGTGACGGCGGCGAGAAGTTCGTCCTGCCGGACCGCAACGCGGTGACGATGACCGCCCCGTTCATGCGGGCGTACACCGAACTGCTGGTCCGCACCTGCCACAAGCGCGGCGCGCACGCCATCGGCGGCATGGCCGCCTTCATCCCGTCCCGCAAGGACGCCGAGGTCAACAAGGTCGCCTTCGAGAAGGTCAAGGCCGACAAGGACCGCGAGGCGGGCGACGGCTTCGACGGCTCCTGGGTCGCCCACCCCGACCTGGTCCCGATCGCGATGGCCTCCTTCGACGCGGTGCTCGGCGAGAAGCCCAACCAGAAGGACCGGCTGCGCGAGGACGTCTCGGTGGCTCCGGGCGAGCTCATCGCGATCGACTCCCTGGACGCCCGGCCGACGTACGAGGGCCTGCGCAACGCGGTCCAGGTCGGCATCCGCTACATCGAGGCGTGGCTGCGCGGCCTCGGCGCCGTCGGCATCTTCGGCCTGATGGAGGACGCGGCCACCGCCGAGATCTCGCGCTCGCAGATCTGGCAGTGGATCAACGCGGGCGTCGTGTTCGAGAACGGCGAGACGGCCACCGCCGAACTGACCCGCAAGATCGCCACCGAGGAACTGGCCGCCATCCGCGCCGAGGTCGGCGAGGAGGCCTTCACGTCCGGCAAGTGGAAGCAGGCCCACGACCTCCTCCTCCAGGTCTCCCTGGACGCGGACTACGCGGACTTCCTGACCCTTCCCGCCTACGACCAGCTGGTCGGCTGATACCCGGATTCGGCTGAAACGCACAGCGGCCGAAGCCTGCCGGCTCCGCCCCCGCCGCCTCACGGCGCGGGGGCGGAGCCGTTTGCGTACCACAACAGGAGGAGCGGACTCCCGAACGACCGGTCGGTCGTTACTCGTTCGTAACGTGACTGTACCTAGCGGTAACAAGTGGGCCCGTGTCACCTTTCCGATGCCACCGGCCGGCGGTACCCCCACTTCCCAGCCACGCGACGCAGTCGTCGCGACTTCGGCGTGGCCGAACGCAGGAGTTCCGCAGTGATCGGATTCCGCAACGTCAGCAAGGACCGGGACCGCAGTCGGGTGCGACGGCTGGCCGGAGCCGGAATGGTCGTGCCGCTCGCCGTCAGCGCGCTGCTGGCCGGCGGAGCAGGCACCTCCGCCGCCAGTCCGGGGACCGGACCCACCGCGGTGGTGTCCATGGGCGACAGCTACATCTCCGGCGAGGCCGGACGCTGGAAGGGCAACAGCCTGACCAACAGCGGCAGCCGCAACGGGACCGACCGGGGCTGGGTCAGCGGCAGCACCTACGACCCCGCCAGGGTCTACGGGACCACCGCCGGCGGCTGCCACCGCTCCGACTCCGCCGAGGTGCGCAGCGCCGGGGCGATCGCCGACGTCGCCGTGAACCTCGCCTGTTCCGGGGCGGTTTCGGACAACGTGTTCCGCGCCTCCAACGGCGGCGTCTCCTACAGGGGCGAGGCCCCGCAGGCCGATCAGCTCGCCGCGGTGGCCGCGAGCCACGACGTCAAGGTCATCGCGCTGTCCATCGGCGGCAACGACCTCGGCTTCGCCGACATCATCACGGACTGCGCGCTCGACTTCGTCCTCTGGAACTCGTACTGCTATGACGACCAGCAGGCCGGCGTCGACCAGAAGATCGACGCGGTCATGGGCAAGGTCGGCAAGTCCGTGGACGAGATCCGGGCCGTGATGCGCGCGGCCGGGTACACCGACTCCTCGTACCGGATCGTGCTGCAGTCCTACCCGTCGCCGATCCCGCGCGGCGCGGAGAACCGGTACACGCAGAGCGACTGGAGCCGGCTCAACTCCGGTGGCTGCCCCTTCTGGAACCGGGACTCCGACTGGGCGCGGGACTCGCTCGTGCCGCAGATCGCGAACCGGATCAAGGGCGTCGCGGCGGCCAAGGGCGTGCAGTTCCTCGACCTGCGGGACATGATGCAGGGCCGTGAGGTGTGCGCGAAGGCGAGCAAGCAGGTGACGTCCACGGTGCCGGCCTCGGCGAAGACGAGCGAGTGGGCGCGCTGGATCGACAACAACGAGACGCAGGGGCTGATCCAGGAGTCCATGCACCCGAACTACTTCGGCCAGCTGGCCGCGGGGCGCTGTCTGGCCCTGGTGGTCGCCCAGCCCGCGAGCTCCGGCTTCGGCTGCAAGAACACGGCGGGCGCGGACCAGACGGGCATGTTCCTCACCCCGGCCTCCTAGGCGGTCCCGGAGGCCCCTTGTACGGGATTCACCGGGCGAGGCGGCGCCCGGTGAAGCCCACCCGGCGCCCGTTCGGGTCAGTGGGACTGCGCGAACGGGCCTTCGGCGCGAGTCTGGGAGCGAGGGACAGGGCGACGGACCGCGGGCCGACGCGGCGCGCCGCGTCCCGAAGGAGCGTGATCGGCGTGGCCCGCAACCGCCGCCTGATCCTGAGCACGCCGTCCGAGGTCTGGCGGCTGCTGGCCGACGGGCACCGCTACGGCGAGTGGGTCACGGGCACCCAGCAGGTGCTCGCCGCGGATCCGCACTGGCCGCAGGTGGGGGCCCGGCTGAAGGTCCGGGTCGGCTCCGGCCCCTTCACCCTCGACGACACGTGTGTCGTCCGCCGCTGCGAACCGGAGCGCCGCCTGGAACTGGAGGCGAGGGCGGAACCGTTCGGCGCGGCACGGATCGCGATGCGCCTGGCCCCCTGGGGCGGGAGCACCCTCTTCACCCTCGACTGGCACCCCCTGCGGGGACCCGGCACCCGGATGCACGGGCTCCCCGTCGACTACATCGTCGCCATCCGCAACGGCATGATGCTCACGAAACTGGCCCGGATCGCGGTGCGCGAGCACGCCGACGCGCGGGCGCCGCATGGGGCGTCCCCCCAGTGACGCTCCCGGCGGGACGCGCGGGGGCGCGGATCGCCCGGATCACGGGCCGGGGGCCGTCAGGACCGACAGGATGTTGCCCGCCGGGTCCTTGAACCAGGCGATGGTGGGCATGCCGCCCTCGCCGTGCACGATGCCCTTGGCGTCCGCCTCGAAGCCCTCGTAGCGCTCGAACGCGACACCGCGCGCGGTGAGCTCGTCCACGACCCGTTCGACGTCGTCCACGGGGAAGTTCAAGATCGTGTAGGTCGCGGGCCGGTAGTCCTCCTTCGGGTAGACCATGACCGTGCTGTCTCCCGCGAGGTCGAGGCGGAGCAGGCCCATCTCCGCGTCCTCGGAGACGCTCAGGCCGAGGGTCGTGCCGTAGAACTCCTTGGCCCTGGCCAGGTCGTCGACCGCGAATCCGCTGAATGCCCTGCTGTTTTCGAACATGGCTGTTCCTTCGCTCCGAGGCACCCCGCTTCCCATGGTCCCTCCGGGACGGCCGGACGGCGATTCCGCACTCCGGCGCCCGGAAAACCGGGTGCTCGGCGGGTGCCCGGCTGGCATGCTCGGGCGCATGGCAGCCCGTGGCACACGTCCCAGTCTCTACATCTCCGTCGACATCGAGGCCGACGGACCCATTCCCGGACCGTATTCGATGATCAGCTTCGGGGCCTCGGTCGCGGGCCGCCAGGACGGCGCCTCGTATACGGCCGCCGACCCCGAGCAGCTCACCTTCTACCGGGAACTGCGGCCGATCAGCGAGGAGTTCGTACCCGAGGCGCTGGCCGTGAGCGGCCTGGACCGCGACCGGCTGGTGCGGGAGGGCGCCGATCCGGCGGAGGCCATGGCCGAGTTCCGCGCCTGGGTGCGGGAGGTGTCCGCGGGCGCGCAGCCGGTGATGTGCGGCTACCCGGCCTCCTTCGACTGGACCTTCCTGTACTGGTACCTGATCCGGTTCGGCGGGGACAGCCCCTTCGGCCACTCCGGCTGCCTGGACATGAAGACCCTCTACGCGACGAAGGCGCGGGTGCCGCTGCGCGCCGCGGTCAAGGGCCGGATGCCCCGCGAACTGCTCTCCCGGCGCCGCCACACGCACCACGCCCTGGACGACGCGATCGAACAGGCCGAGCTGATGAGCAACTTGATGCTGTGGACTCCCCCGGTGCCCGCCCGGGCCGCCGACCGGTCCCCGCTCGTCCGTCCCGCCGCAGGAGGTGCGTGAGTTCCCCGGTCCTCCACTCGGCCTGCCGAGCTAGGCACGACACGGACGCGGCAGCGCGTACGCCACACCCGCAGTGGGTGGCGTACGCGCCGCCGTGGCGTGCAGGGCGTGCGTCAGTGCACCGGTACCGGGTCCGCCGCGGCCCCCGAGGCCGCGGCCTTCCTGGCGCCGAGATGGTTGAAGGCCAGGTTCAGCAGGATGGCCACGACGCAGCCGGTGCTGATGCCGGAGTCGAGGACGACCAGCAGGTCCTTGGGGAAGGCGTGGTAGAACTCCGGCGCGGCGATGGGGATCAGGCCGATGCCCACGGAGGCGGCGACGATCAGGGCGTTCTCGCCCTTCTCCATGGCCGCTCCCGCCAGGGTCTGGATGCCGCTGGCCGCGACCGAGCCGAAGAGGACGATGCCGGCGCCGCCGAGGACCGGCAGCGGGACCACGCCGATGACGGAGGCGGCCATCGGGCACAGGCCCAGCAGGATCAGGATCCCGCCGCCCGCGGCGACGACGAAGCGGCTGCGCACCTTGGTCATGGCGACCAGCCCGATGTTCTGGGCGAAGGCGCTGCACATGAACCCGTTGAACAGCGGGCTGAGCGCGCTGCCGAGGGTGTCGGCGCGCAGACCGCCCTCGATGGTCCTCGCGTCCGCCGGACGGCCGACGATCTTGCCGAGCGCCAGGATGTCGGCGGTGGACTCGGTCATGCAGACCAGCATGACGATGCACATCGAGAGGACGGCGGCGACCTGGAACTGCGGGGCGCCGAAGTGGAAGGGGGTCGGGAAGCCCACGAGCGACGCGTTCTTGACGGCGTCGAAGCTGGTCATGCCGAGCGGGAGGGCGATGAGGGTGCCGGCGACCAGGCCGAGCAGGATGGATATCTGCTGGAGGAAGCCGCGCAGGAACTTGCGCATCAGCAGGACGATCACCAGGGTGACGGCGGCCATGCCGATGTTCCGCATGGAGCCGTAGTCGGTGGCGGTCCGGTTCCCGCCCTGGGACCAGTTGAAGGCGACGGGCAGGAGCGAGACGCCGATGAGGGTGATGACCGTACCCGTCACGACCGGCGGGAAGAAGCGGACGAGTTTGCCGAAGTAGGGGGCGGCGAGGAAGCCGACGATCCCGGCGACGATGATCGCGCCGAAGATGACGGGGATGGCGTTCTCCCCCTCCCCCTTGCCTATCGCGATCATCGGGGTGACACCGGCGAAGGAAACGCCGTTGACGAAGGGGAGTTTGGCGCCGATCTTCCAGAAACCGAGGGTCTGGAGGAGGGTGGCGAGCCCTGCGGTGAAGAGCGAGGCGCCCATCAGGAAGGCGGTCTCGGTGGCCGAGAGCCCGACGGCGGGGCCGACGATCATGGGCGGGGCGACGACACCGGCGTACATGGCGGCCACGTGCTGGAGACCGCTCGTGAACATTTTCAGCGGAGGCAGGGTCTCATCGACCGGATGCTTCTCCTCCGGTACTGCGACTGCATCTTTGCGAAACCTGGGCGCCTGGGCCACGGCTTCCTCCGTTCGGTTGAACACGCCGGCAGGGACGTGGTGTCTTGGAGGTGGTGCGAAAGCGGTGCGAGTCGAGCCTGTATGCGGTTGTGGGTGGTGCGAATACTTGTCCCAAGGGGTGCGGAAACGATTCGCCCGATGATCGGTTCCGCGCTGTGGTGCGGTTGGTGCGGCTCAGGACCCCCGGCGGGAGCCGGACCGGATCGTGAGCTGGAGGTGCCGCGGCAAGGGCGCGATACGCGCGCCGACCGGCTGGTCGCATGAGTCACCGATCCCGGGGCGCCTTCGGATCACCTCAGGCGCTACCCGGGAACGGCTGCCCACGGACCCCGCTCGGGTCCGCGGCTGCCGGCCGGGGGCCGTCCCCCCCGGCCGGACTCCGTGGGTCAGGCCTGCGCGGAGATCCGCGCGAGGCGCTGGGCCTCTTCCCGGGTGGACACCGCGATGGCGTCCTCGTCGGCGAAGAGGAGACGGTTGTTCTCGACGATCTGCTTGCCGCCCACGAACGACGCGGTGACCGGGGCCGCCGCACCGAAGACCAGGGCGGTGACCGGATCGGCGATCGAGGAGTGCAGGAAGGTGTTCAGGTTCCACAGGACCAGGTCGGCGCACTTGCCGACCTCCAGCGAACCGATGTTGTCGGCACGGCCGAGGACCTGGGCACCACCGTACGTACCGAGGCGCAGGGCCTGGCGCGCGTTCAGGGCGCGCTCGCGGTGGACCGGGTTCAGCCGGTTGATCAGCAGCGCGTTGCGCAGCTCGGTGTGCAGCTCACCGGACTCGTTGGAGGCGGTGCCGTCCACGCCGAGGCCGACCGGGACGCCGGCGGCGAGCATGTCCGGGACGCGGGCGATACCGGCGGCCAGACGGGCGTTGGAGGACGGGCAGTGCGCGACACCGGTCTTGGTGCGGGCGAACGCGGCGATGTCGGAGTCGTTCATGTGGACGCTGTGCGCCATCCACACGTCCTCGCCGAGCCAGCCGGTCGACTCGAAGTAGTCGGTCGGGCCCATGCCGAACAGTTCCTTGCAGAACTGCTCTTCCTCGACGGTCTCGGAGCCGTGCGTGTGCATGCGCACACCCAGGCGGCGGGCCAGCTCGGCGCCCTGCCTCAGCAGCTCGGTGGAGACCGAGAAGGGGGAGCAGGGGGCGACGGCGACCTGGGTCATCGAGTCGAAGGAGGCGTCGTGGAACTTCTTTACGGTCGCCTCGGTGTCGGCGAGCGCGCCTTCGAGGGTCTCGACGGCGTGGTCCGGCGGCAGGCCGCCGTCCTTCTCGCTGCGGTCCATCGAGCCGCGGGCGAGGGTGAAGCGGACGCCCATCTCGGACGCGGCGCGGATGATCGAGCCGGACAGGTCGCCGGAGCCCTTGGGGAAGACGTAGTGGTGGTCCATCGCGGTGGTGACACCGCCCTTGGCCATCGCGGCGAGGGAGCCCTGCGCGGCCGTGTACGTCATCTGCTCGTCGATGCGCGCCCACGTCGGGTACAGCGCGACCAGCCAGTTGAAGAGGTTGTGGTCGGTGGCCAGACCACGCGTGATCCACTGGTAGAAGTGGTGGTGGGTGTTGACCAGACCGGGGGTCACGAGGTGCCCGGTGCCGTCGATACGGCGAACGACGTTGTCGAGGTTCTCGGGGGCCTTGCCCGCACCGATGAACTCGATCCTGTTGCCGGCGACGACCACGTGGCCCGAGGCGTACTCGGTGTCGTTGGCGTCGACCGTCGCGATCGCACAATTCTCGATGACGATGCGCTCGACCGCGCTGTCAGGGGCTGCCGATGCTGCCATGGAACTTCCTCGTGCTTTCAGTGGCGATGCGGGCACGGCAAGGCCCAGGAGATTTGAGTGCCGGAGCCGGGGGCCTTGACAGCTGACAGTACTGCCGCCCCGTGTGATACGTCCGGGTGCCGATTCGGGAGGCTGGGACGTGTCGCGCGACCCCGGGGCCACTGCGGGGCCCCGGGACGCGCGGACCGCGTCAGAGGTTGGTCATGTCCACGGGGATGCGAGCGTCGACGCCGTCCCGGAGAACCGTCGCCTCGATCAGACCGTACGGACGGTCCGCGGCGAAGTACACCTCGTTGTCGTTCTTGAGGCCGAAGGGCTCCAGGTCGACGAGGAAGTGGTGCTTGTTCGGGAGCGAGAAGCGAACCTCGTCGATCTCCGAACGGTGGTTGATGATGCGCGAACCCATCTGGTACAGGGTCTGCTGCAGCGACAGGGAGTAGGTCTCAGCGAAGGCCTGCAGCATGTGCTTGCGGACCTCGGCGTAGGACTTCTCCCAGTTGGGCATCCGCTGCTCGTCGTCCGACCAGTTGAAGCGCCAGCGGGCCGACACCTGGGTGGCCAGGATGCGGTCGTAGGCCTCCTTCAGCGTCGTGTACTTGTCCTTCACGTAACCCCAGAACTCGGAGTTCGTGGAGTTCATGACGACGAGGTCCTTGAGGCCGGAGACGACCTCCCAGTTCGTGCCGTCGTACGTGATCTGGGTGACGCGGGTCTCCATGCCCTGGCGGACGAAGGAGTGGTTCACCTCGTCGGAGCCGATGAACTTGGAGTTGGCCTCCGAGGTGGCGATCCGGTCCCAGGCGTACTCCTCGATCCGGATGCGCGCGCGCTTGATCGGCTCCTGGCTGGTGACGAACCAGCGCGCCAGGTGGATGCCGAACTGCTCGGCGGACTCGATGCCGTACTCCTTGGCGAACGCGTACACCGTGTTCTTGGTGGTGTCCGTCGGGAGGCAGTTGGCGTTCGAGCCGTTGTAGTGGACGTCGTCCATGTCGCCGGAGAGGGCGACCGAGACGTTCAGGTCCTTGATGTGGTGGGTGTCGCCGTCCCGCGTGATCTTGACTACGCGGTTCTCTGCTTTGCCGTACTGGTTCTGGCCCAGAATGGTGGCCATGCTAGCTCCCTCGGTAAACGGAGTAGCCGAACGGGTTGAGCAGCAGCGGTACGTGGTAGTGCTCGCCCGGGTTCACCGCGAAGGTGATGGTGACCTCGGGGAAGAACGGACCGCTGTCCCTTACGCGGGGGGCGTCCTGCTGTGCCTCGGCGGCTTGCTTCTTGGAGAAGTACGTCTCGGTCTCGAAGTCGAGACGCACGTGTGTGGTGCCCTCCGGCAGGGCGGGCAGGTCCTTGCAGCGCCCGTCCGCATCGGTGGCGGAGCCGCCCAGGGCCGCCCACGCTCCACCGAGGCCCGTGCGGGCCGACAGGGAGATGGCGACGCCCTCGGCGGGCTTGCCGATGCTGGTGTCCAGGATGTGCGTGGACACCGACGCTGTGGTCTCGGTGCTCATGGTCACGCTCCTTCTGCGAGTTCGACGAGGCGGGTGAGGCGGATCTTGTTGATCTTGACGAGCTCGCCGCGGGCGGTCTCCCGCTCCTGCTCCGGCGAGTTGTCGATCCGGACCTTGACCGCGTCACGCATGAACTCACCGGTCGCACCGGTGGCGCAGATGAGGAAGACGTGGCCGAACTTGTCCTGGTAGGCCAGGTTCAGTTCGAGGAGCTCGTTCTTGAGCTCCTCCGAGGCGCCGGCCATGCCACGCTGCTCGCGGGCGGAGGTCGGGTCTCCCGGCTTCGGCCGGCCGATCGGCGCGTGGCCTCCCATCGCTTCGCCCAGGTCGTCCGCGGTGAGCTCCGCCATGGCGGCTTCGTTCGCGGCGAAAAGGGACTCTGCGGTGGCGAAGGGGCGCTGGGCGAGCATCTTGCTCCCCCACGCCGAACTGGCGCACACCTCGTGCAGCTCGGCCGTGGCCGCGCTGTCGTCCAAGGCGTTGAACCGGGTGAGACCCGGGGTCGGACTCGAAGTCACGGTAGGCCTCCGTGGCCTGTTGTTGCTTTGACGGGCTGCGCATAGCTAACGCCCTCGACAACACGGCGTCAACACTTTGTTGAAACTTCCCGTACACAAAAGCCGCCGCCCGGGTGAATTGGGCGGCGGCTCGTCACCGTGAGTCAGCTGACGCTCACTCCTGGCTGCCCTTGCCGGCCCCCTTCGGAGCGTTCGAATCCCGGTTCAGGTAGTTGTAGACGGTGAAGCGGCTGACGCCCAGGGCGCCCGCGACCGTTTCCACGCCGTGCCGCACGGAGAAGGCGCCCCGCGCCTCCAGTATCCGCACGACGTCCTGCTTGGACTTCCGGTCGAGCTGGGCCAGCGGTACGCCGTACCGGCGCTCCAGGGCCGCCAGGATGTGGTCCAGCGAGTCCGAGAGCTGCGGCAGGCGCACGGCCAGCAGGTCCTGGCCCTCCCAGGCGAGCACGACGTCGTCGGGCTGGGCCAGGGCCGGGTCCATCAGCTCGCCGCCCATGGCGTCCACCAGCGGCTTGACCGCGGCGACGAAGGGGTGGTCGCGGGGCTCGGTCATGACACCTCCTCCCCGATCACATTGACCTGGAGCGAGACACGCGTGGCGCCGGCCTCCAGGGAGTCGCGCAGCAGCGACTCCACCGCGGCCAGCACGCGGTCGGCCTCACCCTCGGCGGTGTTGCCGAACGGCCCGACGTCCACCGCGTCCAGCTGGGCCTTCTGGATGACCTCGCGGGCCGCCACGGCATGGGCAGGAGCCTCTTCCAGATCGAAGGGCTCGGTCGTGAACTCCACTCTCAATCGCACGCCGTCAAGCTACCCGGGCCCGAAGGGGCGGCGCGACAGCGCCCCCGCGAGGGGTGGCGGCCGGGTGACGGGCGGGGAGGAGTTTTCGGGAGTCCGCACTTGACATCCACGCGGAACCCCATGCAGTCTTCCATCAAGCAGAAAATAACTTCCGCAATACGGAAGGAGCGCACACCCCTCATGGGATACACGGACCAGCGCTTCGATGTGAACCTGTCGATCCTCTTCACGGAACTCCCGCTCCTGGAGCGCCCCGCGGCTGCCGCCGCGGCGGGCTTCACGGCGGTCGAGCTGTGGTGGCCCTGGATCGAGACCCCCACCCCCGCACAGGAGGAGCTCGACGCCCTCAAGAAGGCTCTTGAGGACGCCGGCACCCAGCTGGTGGGACTGAACTTCTACGCCGGCCAGCTGCCGGGCCCGGACCGCGGCGCGGTCTCGGTGCCCGGTGCGGAGTCGGAGCGCTTCAACGCCAACATCAACGTGGCCGCGGACTTCGCGGCCTCGGTCGGCTGCAAGGCGCTGAACGCCCTCTACGGCAACCGCGTCGAAGGCGTGGAGCCGGCCGTTCAGGACGAGCTCGCCCTGAAGAACCTGGTCACGGCGGCCCGGGCCGCGGACCGCGTCGGCGCGATCCTCCTGATCGAGACCCTCAACAAGCCCGAGTCGCCGCTCTACCCCCTGGTGAGCGCACCGGCCGGCATCGAGGTCGTGGACAAGGTGAACGAGGCCACCGGCCTCGGCAACGCCAAGTTCCTGCTCGACCTGTACCACCTGGCGATGAACGATGAGGACCTCTCCGAGGTCATCGAAAAGTACGCCGCCAAGACCGGGCACGTCCAGATCGCGGACAAGCCCGGACGCGGTGCCCCCGGCACCGGCGAGCTGCCCCTGGAGGAGCTGCTCGACCAGCTGAAGAAGGCCGGATACGAGGGCTACGTAGGCCTGGAGTACAAGGCCGCCGACGCTGCCGCCTCCTTCGCATGGCTGCCGGCCGAGGCCCGCGCCGCGAAGTAGTCGGACCAAGTCCGGGCGATCAGCCAGGCACTTCACGAACTTTTCGTACAAAGCATTAAGAGAAGGACCCTCATCATGAGCAACCTCCCCAAGATTGCCTGGATCGGTCTCGGAATCATGGGCTCCCCCATGGCCGAGAACCTCCTGAAGGCCGGCTACCCGGTCACCGGCTTCACCCTGGAGCAGGACAAGCTGGACCGCCTGGCGGCCGCCGGCGGCACCGCGGCCGGCTCGATCGCCGAGGCCGTGGCGGACGCCGACGTCATCGTCACGATGGTGCCCGCCTCCCCGCAGGTCGAGGCCATCGCCTACGGCGAGAACGGCATCCTGGAGAACGCGAAGTCGGGCGCGCTGATCATCGACATGTCGTCGATCACCCCGCAGACCTCGATCGACCTCGCGAAGAACGCCGCCGCCAAGGGCATCCGCGTCATCGACGCCCCGGTGTCCGGCGGCGAGGCCGGCGCCATCGAGGCCGTCCTGTCGATCATGGTGGGTGGCGAGCAGGCGGACTTCGACGAGGCCCTGCCGGTCCTCGAAGCCCTCGGCAAGGTCATCGTCCTGTGCGGTCCGCACGGCTCCGGCCAGACGGTGAAGGCCGCGAACCAGCTCATCGTCGCGGTGAACATCCAGGCGTGCGCCGAGGCCGTCGTCTTCCTGGAGAAGTCCGGCGTGAACCTCCAGGCCGCCCTGGACGTCCTCAACGGCGGTCTGGCCGGCTCCACCGTGCTGACCCGCAAGAAGGACAACTTCCTGAACCGCGACTTCAAGCCCGGTTTCCGGATCGACCTGCACCACAAGGACATGGGCATCGTCACCGACGCCGCCCGCAACGTCGGTGCCGCCCTCCCGGTCGGCGCGGTCGTCGCCCAGCTGGTCGCCTCGCTGCGCGCCCAGGGTGACGGCGGCCTGGACCACTCGGCCCTGCTCCGTGCCGTCGAGCGCCTCTCCGGCGCTCAGATCTGAGCACTCCCCCTCTCACGGGGGACCTGAGTTTCCGGATGGCGCCGGTGCTGACACCTGTCCTGTCGCGCCCAAGCGCCGGCGCCGTCCGGATTACCACTCACCCTTCAACTTCGTTCAACAAACTGTTGACGTTTAGTTCGTGCCGAATTTAGGCTGTTCCGCATGACGGAAGACACTTTCCGTCAGCAGTTACCCCGTACGGAAGGTCACCATGTCGAAGCGCACGCTGACGACCGAGTCCGGCGCCCCGGTCGCCGACAATCAGAACTCCGCCACCGCCGGCGTCGGTGGCCCGCTCCTGGTCCAGGACCAGCAGCTCCTGGAGAAGCTCGCCCGCTTCAACCGTGAGCGCATCCCGGAGCGCGTGGTGCACGCCCGCGGCTCGGCCGCGTACGGCTACTTCGAGGTGACCGACGACGTCACCGCGTACACCAGCGCCGCCTTCCTGAACACGGTCGGCAAGAAGACCGAGACCTTCCTGCGCTTCTCCACCGTCGCCGACTCGCTGGGCGGCGCGGACGCGGTCCGCGACCCGCGCGGCTTCGCGCTCAAGTTCTACACCGAAGAGGGTAACTACGACCTCGTCGGCAACAACACCCCGGTGTTCTTCATCAAGGACCCGATCAAGTTCCCCGACTTCATCCACTCCCAGAAGCGCGACCCCTTCACGGGCAAGCAGGAGCCGGACAACGTCTGGGACTTCTGGGCGCACGCCCCCGAGGCGACGCACCAGATCACCTGGCTCATGGGTGACCGCGGTATCCCGGCGTCGTACCGTCACATGAACGGCTACGGCTCCCACACGTACCAGTGGACCAACGAGCAGGGCGAGGCCTTCTTCGTCAAGTACCACTTCAAGACGAACCAGGGCATCCGCAGCCTCTCGGGCGAGCAGGCCGCCGAGCTCGTCGGCAAGGACGCGAACTCGCACCAGACCGACCTGCTGCAGGCCATCGAGCGCGGTGTGAACCCCTCGTGGACCCTGTACGTGCAGATCATGCCCGCCGCCGAGGCCGCGGACTACCGCTTCAACCCGTTCGACCTCACCAAGGTGTGGCCGCACAGCGACTACCCGCTGCAGCGCGTGGGCCGTCTGGTCCTCGACCGCAACCCGGACAACGTCTTCGCCGAGGTCGAGCAGTCCGCCTTCTCCCCGAACAACTTCGTCCCGGGCATCACCGCCTCGCCGGACAAGATGCTCCAGGGCCGCCTCTTCGCGTACGCCGACGCCCAGCGCTACCGCCTCGGTGTGAACCACACCCTGCTGCCGGTCAACGCCCCGAAGGCGACGAAGGCCGACAACTACGGCCGCGACGGCGTCATGGCGCTGCGCAACGGCTCGCGCCACGACAAGAACTACGAGCCCAACTCGTACCAGGGTCCGGCCGAGACCGGTCTGGCGCTGGGCGCCCCGAAGGCCGTCTCCGGCTACACGGGCACCCACGAGGCCCCGGCCCACACCAAGGACGACGACTTCTTCCAGGCCGGTGAGCTCTACCGCCTGATGTCGGAGGCCGAGAAGCAGCGCCTGGTGGCGAACATCGCCGGCGGTCTCTCGCAGGTCACCCTGGAAGACGTCATCGAGAAGAACCTGGCTCACTTCCACGCCGCCGACGCCGACTACGGCAAGCGCGTCGAGGAGGCCGTCCGCGCCCTGCGCGACGCCTGAGCCACCCAGATGTACCGGGGGCCTGACGGGAGGTCAGGCCCCGGGTGCTCAGCCCGACCCGTGGACCCGGATGAGGGGTGGTACACGGTGAGGGCAGGACGAGGACCGTGGCGAGCGTGCGAGCCAGTGCGGTGGTAATGGGTTCCGAGGCCCGTCTCTTGACCTGAGGGAGACGACGCCGGAGTTCTCGTCGCCCGCCCGCCACGGTCCCAGCCAATCCCGTCCTCCGCGTACAGGGGCTACGCACAGAGCCCCCTGCACACGGAGGGACCCACCTCCCCACACACTCCGCCCGGCGGTGCGAACGTCCTGTCGCGCCAGCCTCGCACCGTCGGGCGGTAACAACCAGAGCGCCGAGTCACGGACGGTCCCGTGACTCGGCGCTTTGTCGTGCGGCCAGTGTGCTGCGCCGGGCCGGGCCGGGCAGTCCGGCGCTGCTGGTCCGTTGATTGAATGGCCCCATGGATCTTCAGGTGTTCCGGGCCCTGCTGTCGGATGAGGGGCAGAGCCTGCTGGCGGCCCTGGGGGACGCGGGACCGGTCGGGGAACCGGCGCTGCGGCACGACCGGCCCCCCGCGTTGGTGGCGGCCGCCGAGGAGCAGGTACGGCTGCGCGGACGGGCCGCGGCGAAGCTCGGGGAGTTCGCCGCGCGGATGTACCTCACGCCCGACTTCGTCGAGCTCGCCTCCCCCCTGGCCGTGGCCGAGTACAAGCTGGACCGCGTCCTGGACGAGGTCGGCGTGGTGCTGATCGACGCGATAGGCCTGGGCAGCGGCCTGGACGCCCTCGTACTCAGCTGGTCGCACCACACCACGGCCGTCGACCCGGATCCGCTGACCGTCGAGATAGCCGGAGCCAACGCGCCCGTCGCGAACGCCTCGCTGTTCTTCCCCCACCGCGAGGACCTCGCCCGGTTCGACAGCCAGGGCGAGGCCGTCTTCATCGACCTGATGCGGCGTCCCGGGCCCGACGGCGCCCACGACCCCGAGTCGTACCGTCCGCCGCTCTCCTGGGCACTGGACCGCGTACGCACGACCGGCCTCGGCTGGGTCCGGCTCGCACCCGGCCTCGCGCCCGGGGCCGTACCCGATCTGGGCCGGGCCGACGAGGCCGAGTGGATCTCCCACGCCGGAACCGTCCAGGAGCTGGTCCTGTGGTTCGGCCTGCACCCGGAGCCCGCACCGGTCACCGTGCGCAAGGCCACCCTGCTGCCCGCCGGCGCCTCGCTCACTTCACGCGGTCTGCCCGAGCCGTCCGTGCGCCCCCTGGGCCGCTACGTGTACGTGCCGGATCCGGCGGTGGTCCACGCGGGCCTGGTCGCCGAGCTCGCCGAGGCCGTCGCCGGCGGGCCGCTCGACGGCGGCGGCACCCTCCTCACCTCCGACGAGCCCCGGTGGACGCCGTTCGCCACGGCGTACGAGGTCACGGAGGTGCTGCCGCGAGGCGGCGGCAGGCAGCGGGCGGCCGCCCCGGAGGCACCGGCGGAGTTCGCCGTCGCCGGGGCGGACGGCCCCACGACGGTCGTCGCCGTTCCCGTCCGGTTCCCGCGGGTGCCCTGAAGACCCGCGCCGCGCGCCGCAGGGACCACGCGAACGGCCCCCGCCCCTCCGGAACGGAGGAACGGGGGCCGTCGGGTGACGCGGGGGCGGATCAGACCTGCAGGGCCTTGATCGCGGTCGGGGCGTGGCCCGGCTCGGTCGCGAGCTCTTCGAACTCGGTGACGTCGCTCATGTCGACCGTCTTGCTCATCGCGATGTTGGTGATGCGCTCCAGGATGGCCTCGACGACGACCGGGACCTGGAACTCCTGGGCCAGCTTCTTGGCCTCCTCGAAGGCCTCGCCCAGCTTGTCCGGGTCGGTGACGCGGATCGCCTTGACACCCAGGCCCTCGGCGACCTTGACGTGGTCGACACCGTAGACACCCAGCTCGGGGGTGTTGATGTTCTCGAACTCGAGGTTGACCTCGAAGTTGATGCCCAGGCCGCCCTGCGCCTGACGGATCAGGCCCAGGTAGGCGTTGTTCACGAGGACGTGGACGTAGGGGACCTTGTGCTGGGCGGCGACCGCCAGCTCCTCGATCATGAACTGGAAGTCGTAGTCGCCGGACAGCGCGACGATCGGGGTCTCCGGCTCCGCGGTGGCGGCACCGATGGCGGCCGGGATGGTCCAGCCGAGCGGGCCGGCCTGGCCGCAGTTGATCCAGTTGCGCGGGCGGTAGACGTGCAGGAACTGCGCGGCGGCGATCTGGGAGAGGCCGATGGTGGTGACGTAGCGGGTCTCCGGGCCGAACGCCTTGTTCATCTCCTCGTAGACGCGCTGCGGCTTCAGGGGGATGTTGTCGAAGTGCGTGCGGCGCTGCAGGGTCGCCTTGCGGTCCTGCGCGGAGGCGGCCCAGGCGGAGAAGTCGGGCAGCCTGCCCTCGGCCTTGAGCTCCTTGGCGATCTCGATGAAGAGCTCCAGCGCGGCCTTGGCGTCGGAGGCGATGCCGAAGTCCGGGGCGAAGATCTTGCCCAGCTGGGTCGGCTCGATGTCGACGTGGACGAACTTGCGGCCCTTGGTGTAGGCGTCGAGGTTGTAACCGGTGTGACGGTTGGCCCAGCGGTTGCCGATGCCGAAGACGAAGTCCGACTCCAGGAACGTCGCGTTGCCGTAGCGGTGCGCGGTCTGCACACCGACCATGCCGGCGGCCAGCTCGTGGTCGTCCGGGATGGTGCCCCAGCCCATCAGGGTGGAGATGACGGGGACGCCGACCAGCTCGGCGAACTCGACCAGCAGGTCGGAGGCGTCGGCGTTGATGATGCCGCCGCCGGCGACGATCAGCGGGCGCTCCGACTCCAGCAGGAACTGCAGGGCCTTGGCGGCCTGGGCGCGGGTGGCCTGCGGCTTGTAGACCGGCAGCGGGGAGTAGGTCTCCGGGTCGAACTCGATCTCGGTCAGCTGGACGTCGATCGGGAGGTCGATGAGGACCGGGCCCGGACGGCCGGAGCGCATCAGGTGGAAGGCCTCCTGGAACACGCCCGGGACCTGCGCGGCCTCCAGGACGGTCGTGGCCTTCTTGGTGACCGGCTTGGCGATCGAGGCGATGTCGACGGCCTGGAAGTCCTCCTTGTGGAGCTTCGAGACCGGGGCCTGACCGGTGATGCACAGGATCGGGATGGAGTCCGCGATCGCGGAGTACAGGCCGGTGATCATGTCGGTGCCGGCCGGACCCGAAGTACCGATGCAGACACCGATGTTGCCCGCCTTGGCGCGCGTGTAGCCCTCGGCCATGTGCGAAGCGCCCTCGACGTGGCGGGCGAGGGTGTGCGCGATGCCGCCCACGTTCTTGAGCTCTCGGTAGAACGGGTTGATCGCTGCACCGGGGACACCGAACGCTTGTTCGACACCCTCGATCTTGAGGATCTCCACTGCAGCGGCGGCGGCTGTCATACGAGGCATCGAGTTCTCCTGCGGGTCTGGCGGTCAGGCTTTTCCGTAATCCGGAAGTTTTGTTCTGCTATACGGAACAAGCTAAGCGGCGACTCCTGCGACGTCAAGGCGGTAGGGCACCCCGGAAGACACCAAAAGCCGCATCTCGGTCGACGACTTGTACAAATCACTGATCCGCCGGCGGGAATCCCCCGGAAAAGGCGTGCGGCCTCGCCCCGGCGGTCGCCGGTGGTGGAGCATGGACCTACGCACAGCGACGGAGGGGGTCCAGGTCTCATGGCGGAAGCGGTACCGGTGCGCTGCCCGGCGTGCCTGCGCGAGAACGGTTACACCGCCCCGGTCTTCCCCTGCGCCTGCGGAAGCCCGGTCCATCCCCCGCTGGACCTGGCGGCGCCGCCGATTCCGCTGACCCACCGGACGTGGTCGGACACCTGGGTGAGCGTGCGCTGTACGACGTGCGGCCGGGAGAGCGAATGGCCGCATCCCGAGCTCGGATGCGGTGCGTGCGGGACGGTGGTGCTGATTCCGGTGCATCCGCCGGAGGCGCCGGGGACCCCGGCGGGTCCGACCGGCACGCCCGCTGCGGCCGCCGGTCCGGATCGGGGCAGCGCCGCAGGCGCAGGCGCAGGACGTGCGGGCGGACCCCCCGGTGGACCCTTGGGCGGGCACCCGGCGCACATCCCGCCGCCGCCGACCGCCCCGGTGCCGCGGCCCGCGTTCCGCCCGGTGACCATCCGTACGGCCCGCGACGCGGTGGCCACGGCCGCGCTGTACCTGCGCTGGCTCGGCTTCCGGGACGTGCGGCAGCCCGACGGGCGCCCGATCCCCGCAGCGACCGTGGACCTGCGGGCCCCGGGCCTGGTCGCCCAGGTGGACCCGACCACCGCGCCGGCCGGGCTGCGTGCGGTGGAGTGCGTCTGGCTGAACGGGCTCACCGCCTCGGCGACCAGCGTCTACTTCGCGCTCGCGGGGTACACGGAGGACGCCCGGGCCCGCGCGGACGATCTCGGGATACCGCTGTTCGTCATGGACCTGACGGGCATGCCGCAGCCGGTCAACGACCCGGCGGACGCGCTGGTCGGGCCGGACGCGTAGGCGGCCCCTCGCGCCGATCAGGCCCGCGAGTCCGGCAAGATCGGCATGATCGGCAGGCCACCCCCTAAGCTCGTAGGCATTGCCTGCTTCCTGCCCAGGAGAGTCCGATGAGCCTGTACGACATCCCCCTGACCACCCTGTCCGACGAGCCCACCAGTCTCGCCGCCCACAAGGGCAAGGCGATCCTCCTGGTGAACACGGCCTCGCAGTGCGGGCTCACCCCGCAGTACTCGGGACTGGCCCGCCTGCAGTTCACGTACGAGGAGAAGGGCTTCACGGTCATCGGCGTGCCCTGCAACCAGTTCGGCGAGCAGGAGCCCGGGACCGCCGAGGACATCCAGACCTTCTGCGCCGCCGGTTTCGGCGTCACCTTCCCGATCCTGGAGAAGTCCGAGGTCAACGGCGAGAACCGGCACCCGCTCTACGCGGAGCTGGTGAAGACCCCGGACGCGGAGGGCGAGGCCGGGGACATCCAGTGGAACTTCGAGAAGTTCCTGATCTCCCCCGCCGGCGAGGTCGTGGCCCGCTTCCGCCCGCGCACCGAGCCCGAGGCGCCCGAGGTCATCGCCGCGATCGAGGCGCACCTGCCCGTGTGAGCTCCCCTCAGTCCAGGTCGGCCTCGTGGTACTCCTCGGCCGACCCGGCCGCGGTGAGCTCCCGCAGTTCCACCCGGCGGATCTTGCCGGACACGGTCTTCGGGAGCTCGCCGAACTCGATGCGGCGGATCCTCTTGTACGGGGACAGCACCGCGCGGGAGTGCTCGAACAGCACCCGGGCCGTCTCCGGCCCGGGCTCCCAGCCGCCCGCGAGGGTGACGTACGCCTTCGGGACCGCCAGCCGCAGCGCGTCCGGGGCCGGGACGACGGCCGCCTCGGCCACGGCCTCGTGCTCCAGCAGGGCGCTCTCCAGCTCGAACGGGCTGATCTTGTAGTCCGAGGCCTTGAACACGTCGTCGGAGCGGCCGACGTAGGTGAGGTACCCGTCGGCGTCGCGCGCGGCGATGTCACCCGTGCGGTAGAGCCCGTCCGCCATGGCCTCGGCCGTGCGCTGCGGATCGTCGCGGTAGCCGGTCGTCACCCCGGCGGGCCGGGTGCGCAGGTCCACGCAGAGCTCGCCCTCGTCGGGGGACTCCTTGCCGGTGACCGGGTCCAGCAGGACGATCTCGTAGCCGGGCGCCGGGCGGCCCATGGAGCCGGGCTTGACGGGCACCCCGGGGAAGTTCCCGACCTGGAGGGTGGTCTCGGTCTGGCCGAAGCCGTCGCGGATGGTGATGCCCCAGGCCGCCCGGACCCGCTCGATGACCTCCGGGTTGAGCGGCTCCCCGGCGGCGACCGCCTCGCGCGGGGGCCGGGCCAGCTTGGTGAGGTCGGACTGGATCAGCATCCGCCACACGGTGGGCGGGGCGCAGAAGGTGGTCACGCCGTGCCGGTCCATCTCGGCCATCAGCCGCTCGGCGTCGAAGCGGGTGTAGTTGTGGACGAAGACGGTCGCTCCGGCGTTCCACGGGGCGAAGAGGTTGGACCAGGCGTGCTTGGCCCAGCCGGGCGAGGCGATGTTGAGGTGCACGTCGCCGGGGCGCAGCCCGAGCCAGTACATGGTGGAGAGGTGCCCGATGGGGTACGAGGCGTGCGTGTGCTCGACGAGCTTGGGACGGTCCGTGGTGCCGGAGGTGAAGTAGAGCATCAGCGGGTCGGTGGCGAGGGTCTCGCCGTCCGGCGTGAAATCGCCGTCGGCGGTGGCCGTGTCGGCCAGTCGCAGCCAGCCGTCGGGGACCTGGTCCCCGACGGCGATCCGGGTGTAGCCGCCCGGTACGCCGTCGAACTTGGCCGTGTCCTCCACGCGCACGACGACATGGCGCACCTGCCCGCGCTCGACCCGGTCGCGCAGGTCGGCCGGGCCGAGCAGCGGGGTGGCGGGGATGACGACGGCACGCAGTTTCATCGCGCCGAGCATCACCTCCCACAGCTCGCGCTGGTTGCCGAGCATGACCAGGATCCGGTCGCCGGGCGCGACGCCCTGCTCACGGAGCCAGTTGGCGGCGGCGCCGGACCGCAGGGAGAGCTCGGCGAAGGTGAGGGCCCTGCTGGTGCCGTCCTCCTCGACGATGCGCAGGGCGTCGGAGTCGTTCCCGGCGGCGATGTGGTCGAACCAGTCCAGGGCCCAGTTGAAGCGGTGGGGGCGGGGCCAGGTGAATCCGGCGTGGGCGGCCTCGTAGTCGCCGCGGCGTTCCAGCAGGAAGTCCCGCGCGGCCAGGAACTGGGCGGTGGCATGGTCCCGCGTACTCTCGGTCGTCATGACGGGCATCGTGCCGCCTCCGGTGTACGGACCACCAGTGCGGCGTCAGCCGCGAGTTGACCGTCCGGGGGGCGGTCCCGGGCGCCCGGGGGCCTTGCCGGCCCGTCCGGACGCGCGGGTCAGGGCTTGATCGGTCCGAACCGTACGGACGCGGCGCCGGATCCGCCGGACTCGCCCATCCCCGCCACCATCAGCTCACCCTCGGCGACGATCTCCTCCCGCGCCGCCTTGGGGACCGGCCCGAACAGCTCGACGGTGAGCACCCGCCCCTCCAGCTTCCACAGGCCGGCGAGGAACCCGTCCACGAGCAGGGTGCAGTGGGCCTGGTTCCCGGTCCATGTGCGCCCCTTGATCTCGGGGGCGACCACACGGGTGCGGTCGGCGTGCGAGAGCAGGAGGTTGTCGAACTCCGGGAGGAAGCGGGGCGGCGCCGGGGTGTCCGCGTCGGGGCGGGGGGCGTCGGGGACGTCGAAGAGCTCCACGCCGTTCTCGTCCTGGAAGACGAGGAGGTCCGGGCGCAGCCGCTCGAAGGCCTCGCGCAGCCGGGTCAGACCGGCCCAGGTCTGCATGTCCTTGACGGAGGCGGGCCCGAAGGCGGCGAGGTAGCGCAGCACGGCCTCGTCCACGGACTGCGCGGCACCGGCGGGCTTCCCGAGCCAGCTCTCGACGGTGGTGAGCCGGACCTGGCCGCTGCGCCCCCACACCCCGCGCGGGGTGACCTGGACCAGCGGCAGCAGGCAGCGGGCGGCGACGGACAGCGACTGCGGGTCGGCGTCGGGCCAGTCCCGCAGGAGCTCCTCGCGGATCTCGCCCATGGTGCGCGGCTCGCTCTCGACGAAGGCGCGGGCGCGCCGCGCGAGCCGGTCCAGGTCCACGCCCGCGAGCCCCTTGCGGAAGTAGGTGACCTCGCGGTCGCGGGCGGGCTGGACGAGGGGCCGCAGCGTCAGGGCGTCCTGGGCGGTGTGCGTGTGGATCGTCGACCGCATGGTGACCATCCGGACGACCTCGCGGGACTCCATGGGCCCGGCCAGATCGGCGGGCCGGAAACCGGCGAGCCGGGCGTGCAGCTGGAAGTACGGCGGCTTCACGTTCTGCGCCTGCAGCCCGAGGAGGTGCCCGACGGCGTCCCCCACGGTCGTCTCGGCACGGCTCAGCAGCAACTGGCGGGAGAGCGTGGCACGGTTCAGAGCGCGGGTGCCGAGTACGGGATGGGTCGTCCTGGAAGCCATGACAGCAAACTAACCCCCCTTGCGGACAGGTTCCGTCCGCAACTCGATGCCGGAGTCTCTCCGGCGATCACGCGGGGGCGGGAAGAGCCTGGTGTGCGGGGCCTCCGGAACCGGGTACCGTCGTTGTCATGTTCTTCCAGACGCCGATTCACGAGTGAGAGCGTGACGGGCCGCTGCCGCGCCCGTCCCCCACCGATGAATCCGTAGATCACTTCACATCATGACCCGGGAGAACCCGTGACCGACAGCAAGAACATCAACAACCCCGTGGGCCAGGGCGGCGGGCAGCGCAAGAAGCTGTCCCGCGCCGAACGGCAGAACAACGGCCCGCACCGCAACCTCGACCGCCGCAACGCCGCCGACCAGAAGGCGGAGCTGGTGCGCAAGATGCGCGAGAAGGCCGCCGCGGCCAAGGACGCCGAGCAGGCGGCCGACGACACCACCCAGAACTGACACCACGCCGCAAGACATCCCATCAGCAGGGCCCGGACCCGTCACCACGGTCCGGGCCCGGCCGCGGTACGGGCCCCTGTCGGCGAACAGCGATTATCGGCCACATGTTCGATATTCGTTTCGCTTGGCTCATGCCGTGACAGACGATCTGTCTGTTTCCTATGGGGGTGGGGTGAGCCATGTTCAGATCCGCGCGTCGCGGTGTCGTACTCACACTGGCATCAGCGTTACTGGCCGTATCCGGGGCCGCTGAGGCAGGGGCGGCCCAAGCGGCTCCCCGGGCCGCGCAGCCGCCGCCTTCGGCGGTGACGCGCTCCGCCGGGGACCTGCCGAAGCCGCCCCGGGCGATGTCTCTGGCGGAGCGCCGGGAACAGATGGACCGCGCCAACGGCGATCATTCGCCGATGCGGGGATTCGTACAACCGAAGCCCCCCAACCTCCCGGCCTCTCCGGCCGAGAAACCGGGCACACCGCTCAAGGCGGGGCCCGCCGCCAAGCCGCTGGCCGAGCGCAACAGCACGTCAGGGCTCGCGGCGGCGGGCGTTCCGAACCCCGACTGGGTATCGGCCTACGCGACCGCCTACCCGGCCACGCTGTCGATCGGCGGGCAGACGAAGTTCTCCTCGGTCGCGGCCTCGTCCGTCTCGGGTCTGTGGCTGTACGTCATGGACGAGCAGAAGAACCCGGTCCTCCAACAGGAGATCAAGCGGGCCACCGACGATCCGTCCGGCAAGTACGTGGAGAACGGCGCGTGGTGCTACGGCTGGTGGCCGTCCAGCTCCTACCCGGTGGACCAGTGCTTCTGGTGGAGCTCCAGCCTGCTCGGCGGCCATCTCCAGGACGGCAAGAAGTACTACGCCTGGATCTTCCTCATGGGAGCCGACGGCTCGTCGAGCCCCGGCGGGACCACCTCGCCGCTCGTCGAGGCCTTCTACACCCCTGACATTCCGGGTACCCAGGCCGGGCTGTGCACCTGCTACGGGCAGTCGTACCGGGCGGACCCGGTCAACACGGCGACCGGCATGTTCTACGACCGGAACACCGATGCGGCACTCCCGGGTGCCGGCACGCCCTTCTCCCTGGACCGCACCTACCGCTCCGACTCCACCACCGCCGGACTCCTGGGCCGGGGCTGGTCGACTCGCTTCGACTCCAAGCTGACGATCGCCGCCGGCAGCGGGGCAACGCTGCTGACGGCCGACGGTGCGCAGGTGGTCTTCAAGGAGCAGGCGGGCGGCGCCTACCGAACCCCGGCCGGCTCCACCCTGAAACTGGCCAGAACCGGAACGACCTACGTGGTCACCACCACCGACCACACCCGGCACACGTACAACGCATCGGGCCAGCTCACCTCCCTGACCGACCGCGGCGGTCAGGGTCTCACGCTCACCTACTCCTCGGGCCGCCTCACTTCGGTCACGGACGCGGCGGGCCGGAGCATCCCGTTCACGCTCGATGCGGCGGGACTGCTGACCAAGGTGGCGCTTCCCGACGGGACCGCGGTCTCCTACAGCTACACAGGGGGCCTGCTGACCTCCGCCACCGACCAGGCCGGCAAGGCCGTCACCTACACCTACGGCGCCGACAAGCGGGTGGCCACCGTCACCGGCCGCGGTGGCGGGAAGATCTCGAACACCTACGACGCGGCCGGCCGGGTCGTCTCCCAGACGGACGGCTCGGGCAGGACCACGACGTTCGCCTGGGACAACAAGCGCGAGTCCCACACCACCGACCCGAACGGCGGCGTCTGGACCGACGTGTACTCCGGCAACGTGCTGCTGGAGAGCACCGACCCGTACGGGAAGAGGGTCTCGTACGGCTACGACCGGAACCTGCGCCCCGTGTCGATCACCGATGCGCGCGGCAACACCACGGAGATGACGTACGACGCCGCCGGCCGCATGGCCACGCGGAAGTCTCCCGCCTCCGCCGGGCTCACGGAAAGCTGGACCTACGATGCGGCGGGGAACATCGCGGGCCACACCGACAGCCGGGGCAAGGCCACGGCGTACACCTACGACGCCGCCAACCGCCTCGCGTCGAGCACCGATCCGTCCGGCGGAAAGGTCGTCTACGCCTACACCGGCACGGGCGCGCTCGCGAGCCTGACGTCTCCGCGGGGCAAGGCCACCGCCTACGCCTACGACCCGGCCGGCAACCGTACGTCCGTCACCACACCGGCGGGCGAGAAGACCACGTTCCGCTACGACGCCGCCGGGCGGGTCACCGCGATGACCGACCCGCGGGGCAACGTCGCCGGCGCCGACCCGGACGCCTTCACCACGACGTACGCGTACGACCCGCGTGGTCTGCTCGGCTCCGCGACGGACCCCCTCGGCCGCACCACCACGTACGGCTACGACGACGCGGGCCGACTCACCTCGGTGAAAGACCCGGCGGGCCGGACCACCGCCTACGCCTACGACACGGCCGGACGGCTCACCAAGAGCACGAGTCCCGCGGGCAAGACCGCGACGCGCACCTACGACGCCCACGGCAACCTGACATCCTCCACGGACGCCCTGGGCAACAAGACCACCTACACCTACGACAAGTCGAACCGGCTGCTCAGCGCGGTCTCGCCCCGCGGCAACGCATCGGGGGCCAACGCCGCGGCCTACACGACCAGCTACGGCTATGACGAAAGCGGCAACCGGACCACGGTCACCGACCCGTCGGGCGCCGTCACGACCACCGCCTACGACGCGCTGAACCGTCCCGTCTCCGTCACCGACGCCCTGGGCCAGATCACGAAGACCGCCTACGACGGCAGCGACAACGTCCTGTCCACGACCGACCCGCTGGGGAAGGTCACCCGCCACACCTACACCGACACCGGGCTCGCCGCCTCCTCGACCGATCCGCTGGGCCGGGTCACCTCGTTCGACTACGACGCGGATGGAAACCAGACGAGCGTCACGACGCCGCTGGGACACAGGAGCACGTCGACGTACGACGCCGACGGGCGCCTGGCCACCCAGGTCGAGGCCCGGGGCAACGCCGCCGGGGCGGATCCGGCCAAGTTCACCACCACGTACGCCTACGACCCGGCGGGCAACCTGACCAAGGTCACCAACCCCCTGGGCAAGGCGACCGGCACCTCGTACGACGCGGCCAACCAGGTGGTGGCGTCGACGGACGAGCTGGGCAGGACGACCAGGACCGACTACGACGAGCTCGGGCGGATCGCGAAGGTCACCGGTCCGGACGGCGCGGTCACCAGCTACGCGTACAACGCGGCCGGTGACCTCGCCACGCGCAAGGACCCCAACAACCACACCACCACCTACGGGTACGACGACGCCGGACGGCAGACCTCGGTCACCGACCCGCTCGGCCGCAAGGACACCTTCGGCTACGACCCCGACGGCAACCGCACCACGGTCACGAATGCCCGCGGAGTCACGGCCACGGCGACGTTCGACGCCCGCGGCCTTGCGACGGCGGTCGGCTACGGCGACACCACGCCGCAGGCGTCGGCCACGTACGACGCCCTCGGGCGACGCAAGACGGTCACGGACGCCACGGGTACCCGGACCATGGGCTTCGACGCGGCCGGTCGGCTGACCGGAGTCACTCCGAGCACGGGCAAGGGCTCGTACAGGTACACCTACGACGACGCCGGGCAGCTGACCTCGCGGACCATCGACTACACCGCTCCCCAGCCGCTGGACTGGAGCGGCGCCGCGCAGACCTCCTCCGGGGACCTCAACGGAGACGGCTACACCGATGTCGTCCGTACCGACGCCACCAGCGGCGTCCGCACGTTCCTCGGACGCGCTGACGGCACCTTCACGACCGGGACGACCCGCAGCGGCTCGGGCACCGGCTTCCAGCAGATCCTCGCCCTCGAGTACACCGGAGACGGCAAGCTCGACCTGCTGGCCGTCGACAAGGCGACCGGCCACCTCCTGCGCTTCGACGGCGACGGCAAGGGCGGTTTCGCCGCCGCCGTCGACCTCGGAGCCGGCTGGGGAGCGATGACCCTCACGCCGGGCGATTTCAACAAGGACGGCAAGCAGGACTTCCTCGCCATCAGCTCCACCGCCAATGCCCTGTACTTCTACCCGGGCAACGGCACCGGAGGCTTCGCCGCCCGCACCGACGTCGGTCCCGGCTGGGGTGCCTACCGTGTCGTCCCCATCGAGTACAACGGTGACGGCAAGCTCGACCTCCTCGCCGTGAACCCGGCCGACGGGCACCTGTACTTCTACCCCGGCGACGGGGCGGGCACCTTCGGTACCCGTACCGACCGCGGCGCGGGCTGGGGCGCGATGCAGCTCGTGCCCGGCGAGTTCAACAACGACGGCAAGCAGGACTTCCTCGCCGTCGACACCGCCAACCACAAGCTGCGCTTCTATCCGGGCAACGGCACCGGCGGGTTCGGCACCTACATCGTCCAGTCCGACGACTGGACCCCGTACGGGACTCCGGCGGTGGGACGCTTCGGCTCCTCCACCAACCAGGGCATCGTGGCCCCGGACAACGCCAACCGGCTGCGCAAGTGGAACGGTGACGGCAAGGGCAAGCTGACCGGTGCCGCCGTCGCGACCGGCCCGGCAGGCGGCGCGAAGGTCAGCTACGGCTATGACGCCGACGGACGGCGCACCAGCCAGGCCGGTTCGGCGGGCACCGTCTCCTACGGCTACGACCCGGACGGCAGGCTCACGAGCACCACCCTGCCGACGGCCAACGGCCACGTCGAGAACCGCGCCTACGACAACGCGGGCCGGCTCACCTCCGTCACCAGCAGCAAGGGCGCCGCCGTCCTCGCCGGGTGGCAGCTCACCCTCGATGACGCCGGCCGGGCCACCCGGGTGGCAGCGACTCGTTCGGGCCAGCCGGCGAGCTACCAGTACTACGGATACGACAGCGCCGGCAGACTGCTCACCGACTGCACCTCGACCACGTCGGCCGCGAGCTGCCCGGACCTCACTGCCGCCACCACCTACACGTACGACTCCGTGGGCAACCGCAAGACCCAGACCAGGGCGGGCACCGCCACCACCTACACCTACGACGACGCGGACCAGCTCACGACCGCCGCCACGGGGTCCACTCAGCGCGGCTTCACCTACGACGCCGACGGAAACCAGACGTCGGACGGCACGAACACCTTCGGCTACGACGCGAAGAACCAGCTCACCTCGGTCACCGCCGGTGCGGACACGTACGCCTTCACCTACGACGCCGACGGCTACCGGACCAAGGCCGCCAAGGGCAGCACGGTCCTGCGCACCTCCTCCTGGGACGTCAGCGGATCCCTGCCCGTCATCGGGTCCGAGTACAACGCCGCCGGCAGCCGGACCGCCGAGTACCAGTACAACCCGCTCGGCCAGATCCAGACCGAGACCACCGGCGGCAGCGGCTACTTCCTCCACCACGACCAACTCGGCTCCGTCACCGACGTCACCGACACGAACGGCGCCGCGCGAATCCGCTACGGCTACACCGCGTTCGGTGAAGCCACCAGGACCGATGTGGCGGCCAACCCGCCCGCCACCCCGTTCACCTACACGGGCGCCTACACCGAGCCCGCCACCAGCGCGGCCGGCTACTACCTGAGGGCCCGCAACTACGACCCCACCACCGGCCGCCTCACCGGAACCGACCCGGCGGCCCTTCCCGCCGGCAGGCCGTACACCTCCGCCTACGCGTACGCCGACAACTCGCCCACCCGCTTCACCGACCCGACCGGCCACACTCCGGACGACCCCGGCGACGGCAAGGTCCATTCGGTCGGCGAGGCCGCCGGCATCATCGGCGACGGCCTCGTGGAAGGCGCCAAACTCCCCTTCCAGTTCGTCGCGGACGTCTACCACGCCCTCCGGGGCCAGAACGGCGGGGCCGGCGGGTTCCTCGACAAGTACCTCCCCGTCCGGCCGGCGTACCGGCTCTACAAAGCCGCCGAGATGTTCCGCGACCAAGGCTGCGAGGAGCTCTACGACGTCTACAGCCGGACTGCGGACGAACTGGCCCAGCAGGTCGTGGTCGCGGGCCTCGGTGGTCTGCGCGGCTGGCAGCGTGACGCGGCGATGCCCGTCGGAGGGGCCGGCCGCTACTACGGGCCCACCGCCGAGACACGTTTCGGTGCGCCGTACTACACCCCTCTTCACCCCGAGAGTTCGGCGAGGATCAACCCCGAGGGCGGGCGCAGGAACTGCGGCCTGTGCGCCATCGCCGGTGACGAGCTCATGGCGGGCAAGAACCCCGCGCCCGTCGCCGGGGCTCCCATGCCGCTGACACGCGCCCAGATGAGCGAGAGGACCGGCAAGCCCTGGGTCAAGATGAACGGAGCCACGCCGCTGGTGAATCAGATGCTCCGCTGGGGTCCTGGGGCCCGGGCCATCGTCGGGGCATGGCCCAAGACCGGGACGGGGCACTACTACAACGTCATCAACACAGATGGAAAAATCATCTTCCTCGACTTCCAGACCGGAAAGCCGAGGCCGTTCGCGGAGCGGTACGACGAGTGGTACCTCATGAGGATGAACTGACCGTGCTCACCATCGAAGAAGCCCTCGCGGCGGCGTCGGACTTCCTGACCGAGGACAGCCGGTCCTGGGACTCCACAGACGTGCGGATCATCCCTGAGGCGTGCTTCGTCGAGCAGGGGCGGCTCATCGCCCCGTACGACCACGCGGACTACCTGGACCGCGGGAAGGACGACATGCGCCTCGCAGGGAACCTGCCGATCGCCGTCGACCTGACCACGGGCGCGTGTTCGATCGTCACCTGGGACGAACTCGACGACTTCGCGGAGCGCGGCCTGCTGTAGGCCGGCCGTCACCGCGTACCGGATGTCGCCCCACACCCCGCTTCGCGGGTGTGGGGCGACGTCTGTTCCGGGTGTTACCGGTCCTCGGGGGCGGTCGTGATCTGTTCGATGACCTCCGTGTAGCGGGACCGCCTGTCGGGACGGGCGCGGACGGCGGCGTGTCCGAGGGCGGGGATCGCCGGCGCTCCCATGCCGATGAGCCCCTCGGCCGCGGTCCTGCGCACGACGGGATGGGAGTGCTCCAGCATTCCGGTCAGGGCGGGTATCGCGGGCGCCCAGTGCGCGCGGCAGAGAATCCGGATCGCGGTGCGCACCAGATCCGGCCGGGGGTCGTCCAGCAGGACCGCCGTGTGGTGGAGGTAGCTCTGCCGGTCCAGCACGGCCCGTGAAGTCCGGTGAGCGTGCAGGCGGATCCCGGGCTTGGGATGACGCAGCAACTCGCCGATCAGGTCCTTCAGGCGGGGGTCCTGATCCGGCTCGGGGCCGCTGTGCCCCTCGGCCAGGTGGGCGAGTGCCCGGCGTACCCGCACCGGGTCGCCGGTGCGGGCCTCGTCCAGCAGCTCCTGCCGGGACGGGGGGTGCGGCGCTTCCGGCGACGCGGCCCGCGCCCGGGCGCCGTTGCGGTCGCGGAGCGCCTCCAGCGCGGCGGCGTCCTGCCGTACGGCGTCCGGCCGGCGCAGCGGACCCTCGACGAGGAGCAGTCCGTCCGCGAGGTCGTCGCGTCCTTCGGCGCGCAGCCGCCGACAGGTCCGCGTCAGCGCGGGGGTGCGCAGCAGGGGACGCCCGCGGAGCAGGTCGAGGAATCCCCAGGCGCCGGCGTCGAGCCGGTCGCCGAGGTGCTCCGCCAGCACGTCGGAGGGGACATGGCGCAGCGCCTGCCCGGCGGCGGAGCTGCCGGCCGGCGGGTCGTGCTCCCACCATTCCAGCAGGAGCGGGACCAGCGGTTGCAGGTCCCCCGGGTCGAGCCGGCTCGCCGCCAGGGCGACCCTGCCGTGCAGGATGCCGTCCGCGCGGAGTTCGCTCGCGCCGATGGTGTTCAGGGCGCGGGCCAGGCCGGCATCGACGGGTACGTCGACCCGGCCTCGCAGGAACGCCCGGAGCACGGGAAGCCGGGCCTCGGGTTCGGGCCACTCCAGGAGCGCCAGGGCCGCGGTGTGCCGGTGGTCCGGAGCGGATGCCCGCAGCATGGCCAGCAGGCGCTCCCGCAGTGCGGTCGAACGGGGCTGGTCGAGGTCGTCGGCGTGCACGGTCCGCGGTCGCGGCGCGGGCGCCTGGGCGGTCTCGGCGATGGTCCAGGGCGGTGCGTCGAGCGGCTGGAGGTCCGTCATCCGGTCGACGAGCGCGGCGCGGGTCCCGGGGCCGGCCGAGGCGTAGGCGTCGATCAGCGCGCTCAGGCGCTCCCGGGAGCCGGGGGCGCGGTCAGCGTGCCGGTCCTGCTCCGGGCCGCTCGGCGTCCGCACCGCGGCGTCCGACGAGGCGGCCGCGGGCGGCCGAGGGACGTCGAACGCGTCCCGCAGCACGGCGGTCTCGGCCTGCCAGGGGTCGGCGCCCGACCGGGCCGACGCAAGTGCCTGTTCGAGGTCGGCGCGGACCAGCACCGCGCCGAGGCCGCGGAGCAGCGGCAGCGGGGACCGGCTCCCCGGTACGGGGGGCAGTGCGCGTACGGCATCGGCGACCGTCGGTTTCGCGGCCGCCGGCAGAGTCGGCGCGACCGCTTCGAGCACCGTGACGAGGTCGTTCCGGTCCTCCGCCGAGGCCTCGGCGAGCCCGTCGAGCAGGACCCGGGTGGACCGGGCGAAGGCGGTCAGTTCCCCGGTCGTCCACGGTGCGGGGCACAACCGGAGGACAAGCCTCAGTACGCGGCCCCGCGCGGCGGGTTCGGAGCCGGCCAGCCGCAGCCAGTCCGCCAGCAGGGGGCGCAGCACGCGCAGTTGCGCGGGGTGCGGCTGCTCGGGGCTGTCGGCGAGGCGTAGCGCGACCGAGGGGTTCCAGCCCTCGGCCGTCAGCGACCTGATGGCGCGGTCCGCTCCGGTGTGGGCCGCCGGACGCGGTGCGGCGGGCGGGGTGATGCCGTGCTCGGCCAGGGCCGTCGACAGCTCCTCGACCGTCCCGGAAGCGAGGCCGACCCGGCCTGATGCGACCAGCGCGAGCAGGGTCGGTGCGACCCGTGATCCCTGGGCGTCCAGCGCGAGGACCGAGCGCGCCGACAGGGTGCGGTCGAGGCCTTCCAGCAGCAGTTCGCGGGCGCGGCCGTTCTCACTGTGTTCGGCGGCGGCGAGGACGGTCGCCGGGTACGCGTCGCCGAGGACGGCGCGCAAGGCCTCGACGAGCGCACCGCGCAGGCCCGGATTGTCGTGACGCCCGAGCTCCAGGAGCAGTGCCGGTACCGCCGTGGGCGTGCCCGCGCGGGCCAGGACCCCGGCGGCGGTCTTCTTGATGTTCATGTTCGGATGGCCGAGACACGCGGCGATCGCGGTGGAGGCCCAGCGGGCCCGCGCGTGGCCGAGGGCGAGCAGCGCCTGCCGGACGGTCTGGACGTCCCGGGCCGCGGTCAGCGCGATCAAGGTCGCCGACAGCGCCTGCGCGTCGTCCCCGGTGGTGTCGCGGGCGAGCAGCGCGATCGCATGCTTGCGCACGTGCCGGTCGCGGTGCCGCAGCAGGTGGTGCACCCGCGCACGGGTGCGTGCGGAGGGGGTTCGGAGCAGGAGTTCGAGCAGGATCGCCTGCTCGGCGCTCGACAGTCCCGGCCGGTCCAGCAGATCCAGGCCCATGGTCGCGACGAGTGCGTGTCCGGCCTCGGCCGCGGTCGCCGCGTCGAGCAGGCAGGACGGTCTGATCCGCCCCCGCTCGTGGAGACGACGGCCCAGGCCGCGCACGGCGTCCACGATCTCCTGGGGTACCACCGGCTCCCCGGCCGGCGGTCCGCCTCCCGGTCTCGGGGCGGCTCCGCCCGGTTCCCGGGACGCCGCCAGCTCGGCCACGACGCGCAGGAGCAGGTCCGCGATGACCGGCAGGGTGCCGGCGCCGCCGTGGGCGGCCAGTGTGCACAGGGCCGCCACCGGTGCGTCCGGGTCCGGACGGGAACTCAGAAGGGCCAGTTCCCGCTCGTCCGGGCCACCGAGATCCGTCGCGATGCGAGCCGGCAGATCGGCGGGGTCGAGGCGGACGAGGAGGGCCTGCCGCTGTGCCGGATCGTGGGTCAGATGCCAGAGGATCTCAAGGGCCCGGTGCCGCACCGCGCGCAGATGCGGCGCGATCACACCCGCGCCCCGCGCCGTGGCGAGACCGAGCCCTTCCCTCAGCGCCGTCGCCGTCGGGGGCCCGCCGATGGCCTCCAGAGCGTCCAGGGCCGCGGCGGGAGCGGAGGGCAGGAGAGCGATCACGGCGTCCTCGGCATCCGCGTGGCGCAGCGCACGGATCGCGTCGAGGAACGGCCCCGGCACGGGGGCCGAGGGAAGAGCCCGTGTGATCGCGTCCCCGATCGGCAGCTCCCCCGCCCCCTGTCCGGCCAGGGCGACCAGCAGCGCGAGCCGCCGCGGCCAGCCCGGATCGTCGGCGGGCGCGTCCGTCAGGACCCGGAACACCGTCTGCCGGCAGGTGAACAGGATCGTCGCGACCTCGTGGGGCGCGATCGAGTGATCGGCCAGCGCCAGGCCGATGACGGTCGGGACGTGGGCATCGGCCGGGAAGTGCCCGCGCCGGTGGAGGCCGCGCAGGCAGGTCAGCGCCGGCCCGCCGAACAGCAGGGGGTCCCGTGCGGCGGCGGCCGACAATGCGCCGATGTCACCGCGGTCCGCCAGCTCACCGAGCAGTTCCATCGCGCGCCGTCGAAGGCCGGGCGGCAGCTCCTCGTCGTCGAGGACCTGCCACAGCAGGCCGCGGTGCCCGTGATGGGAGGCCGCCGCGAGCGCGGCATCGGCGACCCCGGGCCGTGCGCTCACCGCATCGGCGGCGAGGAAGGGGGTCAGGAGCCCCGGCGGGAGGGGGTCCAACGCGGCCCACGGCTCGCTTAGTTCACCCAGTACGCCGGCGACGACGTCCGCGCTGTCGGCGCCGAGCAGGCCGATCAGGTACGCGCGCACCCGTACGGGGGCCAGCAGGCCGGCGCGCAGCCCCTGCCGGGCCAGCTGGAGCGCCACGGCCTGCACCACCGGGTCACCGCTGCCCACCAGCTCGTCCACGAGCCGCTCGGGCCGGTACGCGCAGGTGACGGTCATGCCCCGCACGGCCTGGTACAGCAGTTCGCCCCGGGGCTCCTTCCGGATCACCGCCGGCTCGTCGAGGATCTCGGCGCGCAGCCAGGCGGTCTGTACGCGGGCCGGCAGCCCGGCCGTACGCCACGAAGGCCGGCGGTGCCCCCGGATGTACGGCCCCAGGCGTTCGTGGAGCCGCGCCTGGACGAGCGCCGCCTCCGGCGTCTCCTCCACCGATACCGGCAGCAGCTGCGCGAGTTCGGCCAGCTCCCGTTCGCCGACCGTCCGGTCCGGCGTGACGCGTTCGGCGAGGAGGACCAGCCCCAGGTGCCGCAGGCGGGGATCGTCGTGCCGGACCAGGTGTTCGAAGACGGCCGGTGTGCAGAGCCGCGCGTCAAGGCGGCCGGACAGCCGGCCGACGTCAGTTCGACGCACGGCATCGAGGAAGGACTGGTCTGCCTGCGTGATCATCGTCGGATGCTAACGGGGACGTTCCGCGCCCCACCACCGGGTTCCACCCGAGGGGGAGGCTGAGGGAGGGGACCGGTGCCGGGCTCCGGTCCCCTCCCGGGGGGCGGCGCAGGGGTCGCCGCCGGTTCAGCGGGCGATCAGCAGCCGCTCGTGTGCCAGCGGCAGGCGGTGATCAGCGCGGCGGCGTGCTCCTCGCCGCGGGCGTCCTCGGTGCGGACGTCCTCGGGCAGTACCTGGAGGGCATCGATGTCGAACTCCGCCATGGCGGTCTCCTTCTGTGGGATGGGACGGTGGTGAACACCGGCCCCGACGGGGCCGGCAGCCGGTGGCCGGAAGCCACCGGACACTCAGGGGTGGGCGGATCCGCCCTCGGGCAGCCACGCTCTCGGGCCGCCGTAGCGCAGCCGCAGGAGGAGCGACAGGCTCCCGGCGAGGCCGGTGGCGTACTCGGCCAGTACGCCCTTGCGGTTCTCGTCCGGTACCAGCAGCCGGCCGTCGCGCAGCACCGCCTGGGCCGCCATGTGCTCGACCATCAGCTCGGCCGCGGCCCGGTGGCGCGTGTCGCCCGTCAGCTCGGCGGCGTCGAGCAGGAACTCGGCGTTGCCCGCGAGCCCGTGGCAGGTGGCGGGTGAATCGGTCACCCTGCCCGCCGCGACGGCGGCGGCCGCGCCGTCCACCAGGTCGGCCAGACGCGCGTCGCGGGCGCCGGTGGCCGACCGGAGCCGGACCAGGAAGGTGCCCACGCCGGAGGACCCGCTGCACCAGTGCCTGGCCAGGTCCGGGGAGTCCGTCAGGTGCCGGGCCCGGTCGACCGGCCACAAGGTGCCCGCCGGTCCGCGGCGGGCGGCCTCGGCGAGCGTGGCGCCCGCCGCCACGGCGGCGGCGTGCAGCCGTTCGTCGCCCGTCGCCCGCCAGGCGAGGAGCAGGAAGGTGCCGACGCCGGCCACCCCGTGCGCGAACCCGTAGTGCCAGGCGCCCGCCAGACCGGAGTCGAAGTCCTCGGGCACCGGCCAGAAGATGCCCTCGGGCGTACGCCGGGCCGCTGCCAGCAGCCCTTCGGCGGCCTGCGCGGCCCGGTCGAGGAAGCGGCGGTCCCCCGTGGTGCGCCAGAAGTGCAGCTGGGTCAGGCCGGCGCCGGCCGCACCGTGGCAGACGTCCGGGTTGGGCCACTCCACGGGCAGCGCCAGGGCCAGCGCGGCGGCGCGTTCGGTGAGCGCCGCGTCCCGCAGCGCCCGGGCGGCGTCGAGCAGGGCCCAGGCCGTGCCCGAGCGGCCGAAGTGGAGTCCGGGCAGGCTGCCGGGCAGCGCCTCCTGCCGGTCCGCCGTCCAGAGCGCCGCCGTACGCAGCCCCGCGTGCAGGGCCTGCCTGGTGACCGGTGCTCCGTACGGGGAGCCGGCCGCGAGGTCGTCCGCGTGGCACAGGGCCCGGGCGAGCACGCCCACCGCGCCGGCCGAGCCGTGCTGGAGGGCCACCGGGTCGCAGGTCTCGCCGAAGGAGTCGGCGGCCCAGAGCCGGTCGGGGTCCGCCGGGCGCATGGTGGCCAGCAGGTGGGCGATGCCGTCGTGCAGCAGCCGTGCGCGCACCGCCGCGGGCTCCGCGGGCCCGGCCGACCGCGTGGACGCCGTCGCCCTCGCGGCCCCGGTGGCCCCCGTCGTGCGGGCGGGTGCGGCCCGCGTCGGCGGTTCCGCCGCGGCCGGGCCGGCGGTGAGGTACTGCCGGGCCCGCTCCAGGGTCCAGCGGTCCGCGGGCGTGTCCCGCATCAGCCCGCGGACCAGCGGCCCGTAGCGCCGTACGAGCGGCTGGTCGCGGCCCAGCAGATCCAGGAGCCGGGACAGCCGCTCCTCGTCCGGGCGGGCCCCGGCCGCGGGCCGGTCCTCCGCGAAGAGCGTATCCGCGCCGGTCAGGGCGTGCAGGACGGTGGCGCCCAGGGCGTACAGGTCCACGCCGGGACCGAACGCGGGGGCCACCGGGTCGGCGGCGCGCAGTTCGGGGGCGGTGTAGCCGGGGGTGGCGCCGAGCACCCAGCGTTCGCCCTCGCGGGCGGCCATCTCCAGGTCGATCAGCCGCAGCTCGCCGCCGGGGGTGACCATGATGTTGTTGGGGTTGAAGTCGTGCAGGGTGAGGCCGAGTTCGTGGGCGCCGCCGACGAGTTCCAGCAGCTGCCCGACGAGGGAGGCGGCGGTCGGCCCGTCGGGGCAGGCGGCCCCCTCCCGGATCAGCCGCTCGGCGACGGTCCGGCGCAGGGTCGCCCCGGGCACGGACTCGGCGACCAGGAAGGCGCTGCCCTGCTGCTCGAACACCTCGACGAGCCGGGGAACCCGGTCGGGGAACTGCCGGCCGAAACGCTGCAGGAGGGTCGCCTCCCGGCGCAGCAGGTCCCGTACGTCCAGCCCTTCGAGTCCCGCGCCCACATGGGGACGGGCCTGCTTGACGACCACCGGGGCGCCGGTGGCGATGTCCTCCGCCCGGAACACGCCTCCCTTGTTGGAGTGCTGGATCGCTCCGCGTACGAGGTAGCGCTCGTGCAGCAGCACCGGTTTCGCGGTGGCCGTGCTGCGGGCCGGCGCGGCCGGGCGGTCCGGGAACGGGTCGTCCGCCCAGGACGGCGGGCTGTACCAGGCGTTGCGCTCGTCGGGCACCGGGCGTCCCTCGGGGTCCCTCAGGCGGGCGGCGAAGGCGCCGTCGGCCGTGAGTTCGGGCTGCGCCGCGAACACCCCGTAGCGGTAGTAGACCTGACTGTCCGGCAGATAGCGCCGGTCGGAGAGCACGGCGGGTCCGGGCAGCCCCACGGTGGCCCGGTGCAACTCCTCGGCGAGCAGCCGGAACTGGGCGTCGTCGACCGGGTAGACCGTGAGGAACTTGCCGCCTCCGCCCCGGGCGAAGCGCCCCGAGACCAGGGCGGCGACCCGTGCGGGACTCGCCGCGAACTTGAACGGCGCCCGGTGGGCGGTCAGCACCTCGGCGGCCCGCGCCAGCACTAGCGGGGCCGAGAGCGGGGTGGCGGAGACGTGCAGTTTCCACCCCTGGGTGCGGCGGACGGCGTCGCCCGGCCGGACGTGGCACCAGAACTCGCCCGGTTCCACGGCCCAGTCCGGTGTCTCCCCCGCCCGTCCGGCTCCGCCCCGCGCGAGGACGGCGCGTACCAGATCGGGCAGCAGCGCCAGGTCCGCGGGGCCCTCGGCGCGGGTCCGCCGGGGCTCGCCGAGGGGCGGCCGGGACGCGGTCTCGGGCAGTGATGACACGTTCTACGACCTCGCACTTCGGACGGGGTACTTCGCGGGCGGAACCGATGGGACGGACCGGGGTGGGACGAGCGGGCCGGGAAGGATCCGGAAGAGACGGCCTCGGCCCAGGCCGAAAGAGACGGCCTAGTGGAGGGGCCGGATGTAGCCGTCGCCCCAGCTCGTGTCGAGAGGGTCCGCGGCGAGGACCACGGTCGCCCCGTCCCGCGCACGCCGGGCGTCCTGCGCAATCCCGTGGCTCCCGGAGCCCTCCCCCGGTCCGGCCCCCGCTTCGGCGGCGACCTGGGCTCCGCCGGCCAGCAGGACCGCGAGGAGGAGCAGACAGCGGAAGGCTCTGGACATGGGGCAGCTCCTGGATGGGGAGGGCGTGGATCGGGCGGCGTACGCCCGCGCCGGGCGGTTCGCGCCCTGGGCCGGCCTGGCGGGTCGTGGTGTGGCCCGGCCGGAGCTCAAGGCTCATACGGGTGTGCCCCCTTGGTCCAGGCCCGTGAGCTGGCAATAGCCTGCATGGCACGGAAGTAGCACGGCCGCATTGCGGGGGAAAACATGACCATCCATACGAAATCCATCGAACTGCCGCGGTTGGACGCCCGGGCCGTCGCGGTCTTCGAGTACGCGCTGTCGCGGGGCAGCCTCAAGAGATGGCCGCACGACGCACCCGAAAACCTCGGAATGAGCCCGCGGGACGTCGAGGACGCCTGCCGCACCCTGCTGTCGCTCCGACTGCTGCGCCCGGCACCCGACTGCCCCGAGGAGCTGATGCCGGTCAGCCCGGACGCGGCCGCGGCCGAGGCGGTCGGCCCGCTGGAGGCCCAGGTCGCACAGGCCGCCGCGCACGCCCAGTCCGTACGCGAGGACCTGCGCATGCTGATGCCCCACTACCGCGCCGCCCAGCGCGAACGCGACCACCAACAGGGCGTGGACGTACTGCCCGACCTCACGGCCGCCTCGGCGATGCTCACCCAGGAGTCGGCCCGCTGCCGGGAGGAGGTGTTCAGCATCCAGCCGGGCGGCGGCCGCGCCCCGCACCGCCTCGGGGACGCCATCGAACGGGACCTCGCGATGCTCCGCCGCGGGGTCGTGATGCGCACCCTCTACCAGCACTCGGCGCGCGCCAGCCTCTCCACGCAGGGGTACGTGGAGACGCTCACGGAGGCCGGCGCCGAGTACCGCACCGCCGCCGAACTCCCGGACCGGGCCGTGGTGTTCGACCGCTCGGTGGCCTTCCTGCCGCGGCGCGCCGACGGCGGCCCGGGAGAGGGAGCGGTACTGGTCCGGGACCCAGACGTGGTCGCGTACCTGTGCCGGGTCTTCGACCAGGCCTGGTCCGGCGCGACCCCCTTCCACGGCAGCAGCGAGGCCGCGTACAAGGAGGTCGGCCCGAGCATGCGCCGGGCGCTGGTCGGGCTGCTGGCCGAGGGCGCCAAGGACGAGGTGATCGCCCGGCGGATGGGCATGTCCCTGCGTACCTGCCGCCGCCACATCGCCGACCTGATGGAGGAGCTCGGCGCCGAGAGCCGCTTCCAGGGCGGGGCCCTCGCCGAACGCGCCGGACTCACCACGGCGGTGCGGCCCGCGGCCGAGTAGCCCGCCGCGGCCCGGGAGGGACGGCGGCCCGGGGCGCGGACGCGCGGCCGGGTGCGATCATCTTCTCCGAGCAGGTGGCGCCCGGAACGCAGTCCGCGTCGTCCACCCGGAACCGGATGGGTACTGATGACCGCCACCGCACCTTCCCCCGCCCCGGGCGAGGGCACCGCGCGCCCGCGTGCCGCCACGTTCGGCACCGTGACGGCGGCGCTGGCGGTGCCGCTGCTGATCGTGGCCGGTGCGGCGACCTCCCTGCACACGCAGGAGATCGAGTCCGACTGGGCCGAACGGCAGCGGAAGGCCTGCCGGGCCCTGCCCTTCCCGATGGCGGAGTACGCCGCCGGGTGGGCGGGGGCACTCCTCGGCGTGGCGGCGGTGGCGGTGTGCGTGCTGCTCGCGCGGCGGCTGCGCCGCCGGTACGGCCTGCGGCTCGGGGAGAGCTGGCCGGGGCTGCTCGCCGGCACCACCGTGTGGTTCAGCGTCCTCGCGATCCCGATGGAGCTGATCCAGCTGTACGTCGTCCACGCGGCCGCCGCGTCGGGGATCAACCTCGGCGACGGGTGTTAGCCGTCACCGCCACGGGCCCTTCCCGAATGAACGGGATAAACGGCCATTCAGGTTGAATCGGCGACAACGTCCGGCCGATCATTGCCCGCATGACTACCGGATCCGCGGCGCTCGACGTCTCACGCCTGCCCGACCACGCGCACGACTGGGCCCTGGTGGACGTCGAGACGTCCGGACTGATCGCACGGCGCGACCGGATCCTCTCGATCGCGGTGCTGACCTTCGGGGCGGACGGTGCGCCGGCCGGGGAGTTCACCACCCTGGTGAACCCCGGCTGTGATCCGGGCCCCGTCCACATTCACGGGCTCACCGCGGAACGGCTGCGCGGCGCTCCCACCTTCGACCAGGTCGCGGGGCGGATCGGCGCACTCCTGCAGGACCGGGTCCTGGTGGCCCACAACGCGCAGTTCGACTACGACTTCCTGGCCCACGAGTTCGCCCGCGCCCGGCTCCACCTCCCCGTCGCCCGGCGCCTGTGCACCCTGGCCTTGAACCGGCGTGTGGAGCCGCCCACCGCCGACTACAGCCTTGCCTCGCTGGCCGCTCACTACGGCGTGACGCAGACCAGGGCCCATGACGCGCTCGACGACACCCGCGTCCTCGCGGGAATCTTCCGCGCCTCCCTCTCCGAAGCCCTACGGCTGGACCTCCCGCTCCCCCTGGTCCCCTGCCCACCCCGGCAGGACCCGCGGTTCGCACCGAATCCGCCGAAGACCCCGTGCGCCTACCGGAACCCGGGCCGGCTGAAGCCCGGCGGTCCGCTCGTCCAGGGGATGAAGATCGCCGTGACGGGCGAGACGGACGTCGCCCGGGCCGAGCTGGTCGCCCGGTCGGTCGCGAGCGGCCTGAACGTGATGACGTCGGTCAGCCGTCACACCAGCGTCCTCGTCAGCAACGACGCGAACGCGCTCTCGGCGAAGGCCCGGCGCGCGATCGCCGAAGGCGTCACCGTCCTCGACGAGCACACGTTCCTCACCCTGCTGGCGGACGTGCGTCCCGGAACACCCCACGAGAAGCAGGGGTCGCGGGCACCCGTAGCCGCACAGCCTCCTGCCACCGTGCCCACGGCGCCCCGGCCCGCTGCGCCCCAGCCCGTCAGCGCACCCGCCGCCGACGTGCCCGCCGCCGACGTGCCCGCCGCCGGCGTGACCGTGCCCCGGCAGGCCGGGTCCGTGGCCACCCCCAAGCCGTTCGGCCGTCGAAGGGTCCTGGTGCTGGGCGGCTCCCACGAAGAGGCGGCCGCCTCCCGGGCCCGTGTCGTGGAGTTGGGCGGGGCCGCCGCGATCAACCTCTCGGCGAGCGTCACCGACATCGTGCTCCTGCCCGGTGGCGAGGGCGATCGCCGCATGGCCCGTATCACCTCGCTGGGGCTGCCGGTCCGCGAACCCGCATGGCTCGGGGCACCGGCCCCCGAGCCGGTCGGCGCCCACCCCGGCGGGGACGCGTCCACCGAGGTCCTCCCCCGCGGCGGGGTCCTCGACCTCCCTGCCCTCCCCACGGCCGGCCGCTGGCACGTCGGTGCCTCCTGGGCACGGCAGACGGACTGCGAGATCGACATGGTCGCCTTCGTCCTCGACGAGGACGAACAGGTCTCCTGCGACGAGGACTTCGTCTTCTACGGCGCGCCCGAGAGTCCCGACGGAACCGTCCGGCTCCTCTGCGACGGCCCGACCGAGCAGACGATCACCGTCGACCTCGGCTCGCTGCCCCCCGCCGCCCACAGGATCGTGATCGCCGCCGCCATCGACGGCGCCGCCACCTTCGGAGACGTCGGGGCCCTTCAGATCACCGTCACACCGGGCAGTGACGCGCAGGCCGCGGCGCAGGCCGCCCTCGACGGCACCACCAGCGAACGGACCCTTCTGCTCGCCGAGATCTACCGCCGGGGCCCGCGGTGGCGTTTCCGCGCCGTCGGGCAGGGCTACGACCACGGCCTTGAGGCACTCGTTCGCGGGTACGGCATCGAGGTCGCATAGCCCGGCGGGGCGTCCACCCGGGGCACGGCCCTCAGCAGTTCGGGACCCAGACGTGGGAGCGCGGCCGGACCTGACCGCTCAGGTTGGCCCGCGTCCGCACCTTCACGCAGCCCAGCGGCTCCTGCTGCGCGGGCCGGCCGTAGTAGAGGACGTCGACCTTCGTCGCCCCCTCGGTGACGTCGAACCCGTTGTTGAAGACGGAACGGGGCGCGCTGCGTGCCGTCCACGGGCAGGGGGCCGGGCCCTCGATCCAGTCGGCGCCGCCGTCGACCCAGGAGCACATCTCACCCCGGCCGTCCTCCTCCGAGAAGAAGCAGACCGCCCCGCGCCAGCACCGGTCGTATCCCAGCGCCGTTCCCGGGTCCCCGAGGTGGAACAGGCCCGAGCCCCATACGGCGCCCAGCCCCGCGAGCGCCGCCGCGCCGGCCGCGATCAGGGCGGCGCGGCGGCGCCGTCGCGGTCCGGGAACCCGCGGGCTCGGCGGGGCCTGCGGGTCGGGCGCCCGGTCGGCGGCCGCCGCCTCCACCCGGCACAGCAGCGACGCCGCGGTGTGCGCGGCCCGGTCCTCGTGGCTTCGGGCCAGGCAGTCGCGGACGATGCCGTGCCAGCGCTCCGGAAGTCCGGGCGACAGCCGCAGTTCCTCCTCGCCCCTGGCGTAGCGCAGCGCGGCGTCCCGGCGGGCGGCGGCGGTACGGCCGGGCAGGGGCAGCGCGCCGGTCAGGACCACATGGGCCAGTACGCCGAAGGCCCAGATGTCGGCCGTCGGGCGGATCTTCGTACCGCGTTCGCCGACCTCCGACCAGAGCAGGTCCGGCGGGGTGTAGTCGGGCGTGGCGAACGCCGGTGAGTAGGCGTGGGTGCCCTCCAGCTCCGCGGCCATGTTGAAGTCGCCCAGCCGTGCCGTGCCGTCGGCCATCAGCAGGACGTTGCCCGGCTTGAGGTCGCCGTGCACCCAGCCCGCGCGGTGCAGTTGGTCGAGGCCCTCGCAGACCTGCGCGAGCAGGGCGGGCCCGGTCCGCGGCACTCCGTCGGCCAGCAGGGCGTCCAGGGAGCCCCGTGCCTCCTCCAGGACGAGGACGGTGGCGCCGTCGAGTTCGGGCCGGCCGGGGTCGTCGACCGTGAGCACCTCGTACATCCGGATGAGCCGGGGTGTGCGCACGCGGCGCAGTACCTCGGTCTCGCGCTCGGCGAGCTCGCGCAGGTGCCGCAGTTGGCGCGGGGTACGGGTGCCGGTCGGCAGGACCTTGAGCGCGGCCCGGGCGGGCAGGTCCGGGTCGGGGACGGCGCGCCGGGCCGCGTACACGCTGCCGAAGGCGCCGGCCCCCAGCAGGTGTCCGACGATCCAGGGGCCGACGCGGTAGCCGGCCGGGACGGTGAGCGCGCCGGCGTCCCCGGCTCTCCCGGTCAGCGGGCGGTACCGGTCGGGGCGGCCGGCAGGGCCGCCAGGTCCTGCTCGCGGACGAGGTCGAAGCGCAGGGCCAGCGAGACCAGGGTCTCCTTCTTGCCGACCAGCCGCGGCCCCGGATCCACCGTGTCGGGGCCGGGCTTGAGGCGCAGTTTGACCGCGAGGTAGTCGATGTTCCACTGCACGGCGGCGCGGTTGGCCGCGGGCCAGGACGGTTTCAGCCGTTCGACGACCTGCTCGACGGTGGGCAGGGGTGCGTGCGGTTCGCCGCGCAGCCTCGGCTCGCAGAGTGCGGTGAGGACCAGGAAGTACCGGCTGGAGGGGTCGAGCGGGAAGGGGAGTGCGGTCGGCTCCCCGTCGGGCTCGCCCGTGCCGTCGCGGTCGGCGTAGTCGTGGCGCGGCGCCCAGACGTCCAGGGTGAGCAGTTCGGAGCCGGCGGGCAGGACGAGCCGCGAGAATTCGAACGGAACGGGTGCGTCCAGCCGGCCGGGGGCGATCTTGATGTGCTCCCCCGCGCCTTCGGGGTTCTCGACCACGTACGTCGCCGAGCGGGAGAAGTTGCTGAGCGACCAGTACGTGGCCGTGGCCGTGATCTCCCCCGCCGAACGCGAGACGCCGGCGTGGGGGACGTGCAGGGTGTGCGGGATGTGCGGGGTGTGCGGGTCACCGGTGTCGCGGGCGCTGCCGTGACGGACGGGTTCACGGCCCAGCCGGAGGGTCTGCCCCGGTGCCAGGCGGATCTGTCCGGCCGGGGACATGCCGGGCCCCGGAACCACGATGATGCTGTTCACGCTGCTTCCTTCCCCGAAGGTGCAGGGGAAGGTTAGCCAGCGGAATCAATCGTTCCCGCAACGATGGCCTGTCTTCAGCACTCTCCCCGCCACTGGAAGCGCTCGATGGTCCGGCCCCCGGCGGGCAGGTTCCCGCGTCCCTCGTCCCAGCCCCGGTGCAGGCAGGCACTTCCTCCCTCCCGGAAGTACACCTGGACGTGGTCGTAACCGGGCTGCGGTGTGCCGTTGTTGAAGAAGGATGCGCGCTGCCCGCACGTGCTGCGGGGCTCGTCGCCGGCGGACCGGCAGACGGTGCCCGTGCCGTCGGCCCCCGAGTAGAAGCAGACGTAGCCGGGCGGGCAGTCCCGCCAGGCGGGCGGCGGTGTGCCGGTGCAGTTGCGGCTGGTGACGCTCGGCCATTCCTTCGCGGCTCCCGCGTACTCGACCCCGTCGAAGTGGGCCGGGACGCGGTGGCTCTCGTCGGTGAAGTCGCCCGAGGCCAGGTAGCGCTGCTCGTAGTGCAGGTGGGACCAGTCCGAGGCGCCCGAGGTGCCGATCCGGCCGATCTGCGTGGACGGCTGGACGGCGTCGCCCTTCTTGACGTAGGTCGCCGGATCGTCCTTCAGGTGGTAGTAGGCCGTGAACCAGCCGTTGCCGTGGCTGATCTGGATGGTGTTGCCCGAGCCGTCGGTCCAGTACGTGGCGGACACCGTGCCGGCGGCGGACGGCAGGACGGGCAGGCCGTCGGAGCCGGTGTTCCGCTCCACCACGATGTCCAGGGCGGGGTTGTGGCCCCATGTGTTCAACTGCCAGTTGGTCCCGCACGGGAACGGCAGCTGGAACAGCGGCTTCGCCGCGGCGGAGGCCGGCACGGGAACTGGATCAGTGGCCGAGGCCGAGGCCGAGGCGGGCGCGGGCGCACCCCCCAGCACCAGTCCCGCCAGGCACATCAGCACCACCACCCGCAGCCTGCTCACATACCGCAGCACGTCTTCCCCTCCCGGGCCCTGTGGACGGCGCCCGGACGGGCGGTCCCCCGCGTCATGCTGGGGCCGGGCCCCGGGCGGCACCACCTCGTAGCTACGAGGACGGGGTGCGGGCCGCGAGATGCTAGGGCTCGATGAGCCCGACCCGGATCGCGTACCGGGTCAGCTCCAGCCGGTCGCGCATCCCGAGCTTCTGCAGCAGGTTGGCCCGGTGGCGCTCCACGGTCTTGGCGCTGATGACGAGGAGGTCGCCGATCTCCTTCGAGGAGTGGCCTTCCGCGACGAGCTTGAGGATCTCCTCCTCGCGCTCGGTGATCGCCCGGGCGGGCAGCGGATCGCCCTGGCGGGCGCGGTCCAGGTAGTTGCGGATGAGGGTGGTCTCGGCGCCGGGATAGATGAACGGCTCGTCCCGGATCGCCGCCCGGCACGCCTCGACCAGGTCGCGGTCGGCGACCGACTTGGGGACGTAGCCGGCTGCCCCGGCCTTGAGCGCCTCGAAGAAGTACTGCTCGTTGTCGTACATGGTCAGGATGAGGATCCGCAGCTCCGGCCGCAGCCTGGAGAGTTCCCGTGCGGCCTGCAGTCCGGTCATGCGGGGCATCGCCACGTCGAGGACGGCGAGGTCCACCTCTCCGGTACGGGCCAGGGCGACGGCCTCGGCTCCGTCGCCGGCCTCGGCGACCACCGTCAGGTCCGGCTCGGCGTCGAGGATGAGCCGGACCCCGCGCCGTACGAGGGCGTGGTCGTCGGCGAGCAGGACGCGGGTCGGCGCCCGTTCCGGGGTGGTCAAGGGGTCCCCTCCGTGGCCGCGGCGGCGGCCGTGTCGACGGCGGGTACGTCCAGCCGTACGTCGGTGCCGCCCTGCGGGCCGCTCCCGATGGTGAGGTCCGCGCCGATCAGCAGGGCGCGTTCCCGCATGCCCTGGATCCCCGCTCCCTCGGCGGCGGGGCCGATGCCCTTGCCGTCGTCGCGTACCAGCAGCCGGACCGCCCCGCCGGGCCGGGCCGACAGGTGCACCCCGACCTCGCTCGCGCCCGCGTGCCGGGCGGCGTTGGTCAGGGCCTCCTGGGCGACCCGGTAGACGACCAGCTCGGCCGCTTCGTCGAGCGGGGGCACGTGGGGGCCGATGACATGACGCACGGTCAGCGAACCGCTGGTGAACTCGGCCGTCAGCGCGCGCACGGCACTGTGCAGCCCGAGCTCCTCCAGTACTCCCGGGCGCAGCCTGCGGGCGATGCGGCGGATCTCGTCCAGGCTGGTGCGGGTCGTCTCCTGCACCTGGCGGAGCTCCTCCCGCAAGGGGGCCGGGGCGCGGTCGGCGGCGTGCTTGAGCTGGAGCAGGACCGCGGTGAGGGTCTGGCCGACCTCGTCGTGGAGTTCCTGGGCGATGCGCCGCCGTTCGGCTTCCTGCGCGGAGAGGGCGCGGGCGCTGCTGCCGGCCCGTTCGGCCTCCAGCCGGCCCAGCATGGCGTTGAAGGAGGTGGTCAGCTCGGCCACTTCGGCGGGGCCCTCCACCTGTGCCCGGCCGCCGGGGCGCAGCAGGTCGACCGCGCTCATCGCGCGGGTCAGCCGGCCGAGCGGTCCCAGACCGATCCGCAGCAGGACGGCGTTGGCGATCAGCATGGCGGCCAGCCCGGCGAGCAGGACCACGGCCTCCCCGAAGAGGACCGGGGTGGAGACGGTGACCGGGCCGAGCAGCAGCAGGACGGCGGTGACGAGGACGGCCGCGTTGAGCAGGAAGATCCGCCAGTACAGCGACACGGGCGTCCCTCCGCTCGTTCCGGGGTCCGCCGCTCCGGCGGACCGCTCACTTCCACTATCCCCGCCGACAGGTGCCCGCACCTGCGGTGACCTGCGGTGGGAACGGTGTCCCCGCTTCAGACTGTCGTGCGCCGGGGGCCTTGTCCATCCGTGCCGACACCCATATCCCGCCCCCTGTGCGAGGTGGCACCATGAGCCCCCGCGCAGCAGCCGGAACCGGCATCCGCCAGGGACTGCGCCTGCGCCGCACCACAGCCGAACACGAAGCAAGGGGGGACAGAGCCGTGCCCGCTCCACGGATGAGCACCACGCCGCTGCCCGGCATCGGGGTCCAGTACGACCTCACCACCCGCGAGAGGCGCCACCTGTCGGTGATCGCCCACCGCGACGGCACCCGTACGGTGAACGTGTACCGCGCGGACGATCCCGACGCGTGCGCCCAGTCCCTGCACCTGTCCGGGGCGGAGACCACCTCGCTGATCGATGCCCTGATGCCCGCTCACCACAGCCCCAACCTGCTGCACACCACCGACCTCGGGCTGGTCGCGGAACGCATCGAGCTGTCGGCGCACTCGTACTGGAACGGCCGGCTGCTGGGGGAGACCCGGATGCGGACGGAGACCGGGGTCTCGATCGTGGCGGTCCTGAGGCGGGCCGAGGCCCGGCCCTCCCCCGCGCCCGATTTCCGCCTCGCCGGCGGGGACACGCTCATCGTGATCGGCACCCGCGAGGGCGTCGACGCGGCCGCCTCCATACTCGGACGGGAGTGATCGCCTGTGCACTCCGCCGTCTTCCTGATCGAGTTCGGTGCGATCATCCTGGGCCTGGGTCTGCTGGGCAGACTCGCCGGGCGCTTGCGTTTCTCCCCGATACCCCTGTACCTGCTGGCGGGTCTCGCCTTCGGCACGGGCGGACTGCTGCCCATGGGCGCGAGCGAGGAGTTCGTGGCGATCGGCGCCGAGATCGGCGTCATCCTGCTGCTGCTGATGCTGGGTCTGGAGTACACGGCCACCGACCTGGTCTCCAATCTCAAGACCCAGTACCCGGCCGGGCTGGTCGACTTCACCCTCAACGCCGTACCGGGCGCGGTAGCCGCGCTGCTGATGGGCTGGGGGCCGGTGGCGGCCGTGGTCCTGGCGGGGGTCACCTGGATCTCCTCCTCCGGCGTCATCGCCAAGGTGATGGGGGACCTCGGGCGGCTCGGCAACCGCGAGACCCCGGTCGTCCTCAGCGTCCTGGTCCTCGAAGACCTGGCCATGGCCGTCTACCTGCCCATCGTCACCGCCCTGCTGGCCGGGGTCGGTCTCGCGGCGGGCAGCCTCACCCTGGCGATCGCCCTCGGTGTGGCGGGCGCGGTGCTGTTCGTCGCCGTCCGCTACGGCCGGCTCATCTCCCGGTTCGTCTCCAGTGACGACCCGGAGAAGCTGCTGCTGGTCGTCCTCGGTCTGACCCTGCTGGTCGCGGGCATCGCCCAGCAGTTGCAGGTCTCCGCCGCGGTCGGCGCGTTCCTGGTCGGGATCGCCCTGTCCGGTGAGGTGGCCGAGGGTACGCACACCCTGCTCAGCCCGCTCCGGGACCTGTTCGCCGCGGTGTTCTTCGTCTTCTTCGGCCTGCACACCGACCCGGCGAGCATTCCGCCCGTGCTGGTGCCCGCGCTCGCGCTCGCCCTGGTCACGGCGGGCACGAAGATCGCCACCGGGTACTGGGCCGCGAAGCGCGCCGGAGTCGGCGTCAAGGGCCGCTGGCGGGCCGGGGGCACGCTCGTGGCGCGCGGCGAATTCTCCATCGTCATCGCCGGTCTCGCGGTCACCGCGGGCATCGAGCCGGCCCTCGGGCCGCTGGCCACCGCCTACGTGCTGATCCTGGTGGTGATCGGTCCGCTCACCGCCCGCTACACCGAGCCCCTGGCCGCGTGGTGCACCGGGCGCCGTTCCGCGGGCGCCTCGCCGCTCGCCGCCGTACCGCCGCCCGTGAGGTCGCCGGAGGCCGCCGCGCGGACGGCCCCCGACCAGGATCCCGCCGGGCGTCCGTAGCGGTCAGGGCGGTGCCATCGGCTTGGCCCGGCGGGGCGTACGGGGCTCCGCGCCCAGGCGGTTGACCGCCAGCGCGGCCACGACCAGGCCGGCCGCGAGGACGAGCCCGTTGGGCAGGGTGGCCCCGGCCACCGCGGCCCAGAGCCCCAGGGCCACGGCCAGCCAGGCGCCCGCCCTGCGGTAGGGGCGCGGCCGGGGCCCGGTCCGCGGCCGGGGCACGGCCGAAGCCCCGGTGCCGACTCCGGGACGGCCGGTCCCCGCATCGTCGGATCGCGGCATGGCCCCGCTCCTTTCCATCGACCGGGCGAGGGCGCGGGTGGTTCCACGCCGACGCCGCGGGGGCGCAAGGGGTGTTCATCGTCCGGGGCGTGTCCGGGAAGCGGCGGCGCCGTGGGCCCGGGGCCGGGCGGGGCGTCTCCCGGCGGTGGCCGGGAAGGGACGTCGCGGACACCTCGAGCATGGCCCGGCCGGCCGGCCCCGCGCATCGGGGCCGGCACCCATCCTGCGCACCGGTCAGCAGATGCGCGGCAGCTGCTCCCCGATCGGCAGGTCGACCACGCGGGTGCCGCCGAGGGCGGTGCGCGCCACGACCAGGCCCGGGTGGGCGTCGACGGCCTCGCCGATCACCGCCGCGTGGCGGCCCAGCGGATGGGCGCGCATGGCGTCGAGGACGGCGTCGGCGTGCTCGCGGGGCACGAAGGCGACCAGCTTGCCCTCGTTGGCCACGTAGAGCGGGTCGAGTCCGAGGATCGCGCAGGCGTTCGCGACGGCCGCGGGCACCGGGACGCGGCCCTCGTGGATGACGACACCGGTGCCCGAGGCGGCCGCGATCTCGTTCAGGGAGGCCGCCAGGCCTCCCCGGGTGGGGTCGCGCAGGACGTGGAGGTCCGGGGTGACCGCGAGCATGCTCCGTACGAGGCCGCCCAGGGCCGCGCAGTCGCTCTGGATGTCGACGCCGAATTCGAGCCCCTCGCGGACGCTCATGATCGCCACTCCGTGGAGGCCGATCTCTCCGCTGACGATGACGACGTCACCCGGTACGACGCGCTGCGGGCGCAGGTCCACCCCGTCGGGGATGATCCCGATGCCGGCGGTGTTGAGGTAGATGCCGTCACCGTGGCCCGCCTCCACGACCTTGGTGTCGCCGGTCGCCACCTCCACACCGGCCGCCCGCGCGGCCGCGCCCATGGCCTCGGCCACGCGCGCCACGACCGACATCTCGACGCCCTCCTCCAGGATGAACCCGCAGGAGAGGTAGGCGGCTTCGGCCCCGCTCATGGCCAGGTCGTTGACCGTGCCGTTGACGGCGAGGTCGCCGATGGAGCCGCCGGGGAAGAACAGCGGCCGCACCACGTAGGAATCGGTGGAGAAGGCCAGCCGGACCCCGCCCAGGGAGACGGCCGCCGAGTCCCCGAGCTGGGCGAGCACGTCACCGCCGAAGGCGGGGGCGAACAGGTGCTGGACCAGCTCGGCGGAGAGCGCGCCCCCACCGCCGTGGCCCATGACCACCCGGGGGCGGTCGCGCAGCGGGGCCGGGCAGGTCCAGCCGGTGATGTCGAGTGCGGTGTCAGACAACGGGGCTCGCCTCCAGCGGGGCGCTCGCGGCGGTCTTGGCGGTCTTGGCGGCGGGCACGGTCCCCAGTTCCAGCCGCCGGTAGAGGTAGTACGCGGCGCAGGCGCCCTCGCTGGAGACCATCGTGGCGCCGAGCGGGCTGCGCGGGGTGCACAGCGTGCCGAAGGCCTCGCACTCGTGGGGTTTCAGCAGCCCCTGGAGCACCTCGCCGCTGCGGCACTCGGCCGGCTCCCGGGTGTTGATCCCGCTGACCGAGAAGCGGTGTTCGGCGTCGAAGTCCCGGTAGCGGGCGGACAGCCGCCAGCCGCTGTCGGGGATGACACCGATGCCCCGCCAGGCCCGGTCGGTCACCTCGAAGACGTCCTCCAGCATGGCGAGGGCGGCCGGGTTGCCCTCGGGGCGCACGGCGCGCGCGTAGGCGTTGTCGACGGTGTGCTCGCCGCGCTCCAGCTGCCGTACGGCCCGGCGCACGCCCTCCAGGATGTCGAGCGGCTCGAAGCCGGTCACCACGATCGGCACCCGGTGGCGCGCGGCCAGTTCGGGGTACTCGCGCACCCCCATCACGCTGCAGACGTGCCCGGCGGCGAGGAAGCCCTGGACCCGGCAGCTGGGCGACCTCATGATCGCCTCGATCGCCGGGGGCACCCGGACGTGGGAGACGAGCATGCTGAAGTTGGGGATGCCCAGCTTCTTCGCCTGGTGGACCGTCATGGCGTTGGGCGGCGCGGTGGTCTCGAAGCCGATGCCGAAGAAGACCACCTGGCGCTTCGGGTTCTCCTGGGCGATCCGCAGGGCGTCGAGCGGGGAGTAGACCACGCGTACGTCGCCGCCCTCGCTGCGCACCTGGAACAGGTCACGGCCGGTCCCCGGCACGCGGAGCATGTCCCCGAAGGAGCAGAAGACGACATCGGGCCGGGAGGCGATCTCCAGCGCCTTGTCGATGACCTCCAGCGGGGTGACGCACACCGGACAGCCCGGGCCGTGAATCAACTCGACCTGTTCGGGCAGGAGTTGATCGATTCCGTGCCGGATGATGGTGTGGGTCTGGCCTCCGCAGACCTCCATCAGGGCCCAGGGCCGGGTCACGGTGGCGTGGATGTCGTCCAGCAGCCGGCGGGCGAGGTCGGGGTCCTGGAACTCCTCGATGTACTTCACGGCTGGACTTCCTCCTGCGGTGCGGCGAGCGCGGGCGCGGGCGCGGGGTCGGAATCGGGATCGTCGGTGAAGGGCCAGGGATCGCCGCCGACCGCGGCGGCCTGCTCCCACGGGTCCCCGAACTCCTCCTGGAGCATGCCGAGCTGCGCGAACAGTTCGAGCGTCTGCTTGGCCGACTCCTCGTCGAGGCGCTGGAGGGCGAAGCCCACGTGGACGATGGCGTACTCGCCCACCTGGAGGTCGGGCAGGTACTCCAGGCACACCTCCTTCTGCACACCGCCGAAGTCGACGGTGGCCATGCGGGTGCCGTCCTTCTCCCCGATGTCGAGCACTCTGCCGGGCACCGCCAGGCACATGGGTTTCTCCTTGCTGTGGGTGGAGTCAGGGACTGTCAGGGGGTGCGCGGGCGCTCGTGCGACGCGGCGGCCACCATCAGCTGGCCGAGGGCCAGCCCGCCGTCGTTCGGGGGGACCCGGCCGTGCCGCAGGACGGTGAATCCGGCGGCGCCGAGGCGCCGGGCGCAGGCGGAGGAGAGCAGGGTGTTGGCGAAGACCCCGCCGGTCAGGGCGACGGTGTCCAGGCCGTGCCGCTCGCGCGCGAGCGCGCAGAGCGTGGCGACGAGTGCGGCGACGGAGGTGTGGAAGCGGGCGGCGATCAGCGCCGGGTCCGCGCCGGCCCGGACGTCGGCCACGACGGCGGCGAGTACGGGCGCGGGATCCGCGGTGAGCGGCCCGCCGCCCGGGCCGCCCGCCGCGCGGAGGCCGAAGGCGTAGCCGGGTCCGGGATCGGCTTCGCCCGCGGCGAGGGCCGCGCCCTCCAGCTCGATGGCGGCCTGCGCCTCGTAGCCGGCCAGGTGGCAGATGCCGGCCAGGGAGGAGACGGCGTCGAAGAGGCGGCCCATGCTGGAGGTCGGGACACAGTTCAGTCCGCGCTCCAACTGCCGCTCCAGCAGTGTCAGTTCGCCTGGCGGGCAGGCGGCGGTGCAGGGCAGGTCCGGGGTCCGTCCGATGCCCGCGGCCCGCAGATGGGACAGCGCCATGCGGTACGGGCGGTGCACGGCCGCGTCACCGCCGGGCAGTGGGACGTAGGCGAGGTGGGCGAACCGGGTGAACCCCGCGTAGTCGGCGAGGAGGACCTCGCCGCCCCAGACGGCGCCGTCGTCGCCGTAGCCGGTGCCGTCGAAGGCGACCCCGATCACCGGGCGGCCGGGACCCCGGCCGTGCTCCGCCATCGCGGAGGCGATGTGCGCGTGGTGGTGCTGGACCCGGACGAGCGGCCGGGCGCCCGCGGTGCGCTCCGCCCACCGGGTGGAGCGGTAGCCGGGGTGCCGGTCGACGGCGAGGAGCACGGGGGCGACGCCGGTGATGGACTCCAGCTGCCGCTCGGCGCCTTCGAGGGCGTACTGCGTGGCGAGGTCGTCCATGTCGCCGATGTGGGCGGACAGCCAGGCCTGGCGCCCTTCGCCGAGGCAGAAGGTGTTCTTCAGGTCCCCGCCCGCGGCGAGCGTCGCGGGGACCGGCACCGGCAGGGTCAGCGGGAGCGGGGCGTACCCGCGCGAGCGGCGTACGGTCAGCGTCTCGCCGTCGCACACCCGCACCACGGAGTCGTCGCACGGCACGTGGATGGGGCGGTCGTGCGTGAGCCAGCCGTCGGCGAGGCCGGCGAGCCGCTCCAGGGCCTCGTCGTCGTCGGTGACGATGGGCTCCCCCGCGAGGTTCCCGCTGGTCATGACGAGCAGCCGGGGCCCCGGCGGGTCCCCGGGCAGGCCGAGCAGCAGGTGGTGGACGGGGGTGTACGGGAGCATCACGCCGAGGTCGGGACAGCCGGGGGCGACCCCGTCGGGGCCGCCCGTACCGGCGCGTCGGCGCAGCAGCACGATGGGCCGTGCGCCGCCGGTGAGGAGGGCCCGTTCCTCGGGGCCGATGCGCGCGAACCGCTCGACGTCGGCGAGGTCCCGGGCCATCAGGGCGAAGGGCTTGTCCCCGCGCGCCTTGCGCCGGCGCAGCTCGGCCACCGCGCCCGCGTCGGTGGCGTCGCAGGCCAGGTGGTAGCCGCCCAGGCCCTTGACGGCGAGGATCGCCCCGGCGGCCAGGAGGCGCCGGGCTCCGGCCACCGGGTCGGCGCCGGCGCGCTCGCGGGGCGGCTGTCCGGTGAGCAGTCTGAGGCGGGGGCCGCAGGCCGGGCAGGCGACCGGCTGGGCGTGGAAGCGGCGGTCGGCCGGGTCCTCGTACTCGCGGGCGCAGTCGGGGCACAGGGGGAAGCGGGCCATGGTGGTGTGGGCGCGGTCGTACGGCAGCCCGGTGACGATGGTGAACCGCGGCCCGCAGTGGGTGCAGGTGATGAAGGGGTGCCGGTGGCGGCGGTCGGCCGGGTCGGCCAGTTCGGTGAGGCAGTCGGCGCAGGTGGCGACGTCCGGGGAGACGAGCGTGCGGGCGGGGCCGCCGGTCCGGGAGGCGATGATGGTGAATCCGGTGCCGCCCGCGACGGGGACCTCCCAGTGGTCGACGGCGTCGACGACGGCCAGCGGCGGCGCGTCCGCGGCGAGCCGTTCGCAGAACCGCACCACCGCCGCCGGGGCGCCCTCGACCTCCGCGACGACGCCCTCGGGGGTGTTGGTGACGTGCCCGGCCAGGCCCAGCCCGGTGGCGCGGGTGTAGACGTAGGGCCGGAAGCCGACGCCCTGGACCACCCCCCGGACGGTGATCCGGCGCCGCTGCACCGCCTCCATCAGCGGGTCTGCGCGACCGTGTGGACGTGCGGGTGATCGTGATCGTGATCGCGGTCGCGGTCGCGGTCCAGGTCGAGATCGAGGTCCTCGTCGTGATCGTGATCACGGTCGTGCTCGTGCTCGTGCGCGTGGTCGTGCGCGTGGTCGTGCGCGTGGCCGTGGTCGTGTGTGTGGCCCTGCTCGTGCTGCCGGCGGGCCATCACCGGCGTGTGCGTCCCCGTCCCCGCCCCGGCCGCCAGCGCCCGGTCGAGCAGGACGCCCAGGCCCTCACCCGCCCGCGCCGAGGTGAGTACCACCTCCACACCCGGGTTGACCTGCTCGACGTTGGCGCGGAAGGCGGCCTCGTCGAACTCGACGGCCCGCGCGATGTCGGTCTTGGTGACCACGACCAGCTGGGCCAGTCCGAAGGCGGTCGGATACTTCAGCGGCTTGTCCTCGCCCTCGGTCACCGAGGCGAGCACCACCCGCAGCGACTCCCCCAGGTCGTAGCCGGCCGGGCAGACCAGGTTGCCGACGTTCTCCACGAAGAGCAGCCGGGTGTCGCCGGGCAGCCAGCCGTCCAGGTGGCGGCCGAGCATCGCGGCCTCCAGGTGGCACAGCCCGTCGGTGAGGACCTGCTTGACCGGTACGCCCGAACGGGCCAGCCGCAGCGCGTCGTTCTCGGTGGCCAGGTCGGCCGTGAGCGCGGCCACGGGCACGCCCCGTTCCCGCGCGAGGAGCAGTTCGCGCTCCAGCAGCGCCGTCTTGCCGCTGCCGGGGCTGGAGAGCAGGTTGACCACCGTCGTACCGCGGGCGGTGAGTTCGGTGCGCAGGACCTGGGCGGCTTCGTCGTTCTTGGCGAGCACCGCCTGCCGCAGATCGACCACTCGGCACATGGTTCAGGCCTCCTCGGGAATCGGTTCGCGGGTACGGGCGCCGGCGGGGCCGTCTTCCCAGCGCACGCTGAGGATCTCCAGCTCACGGCCCGACAGCAGTTCCACCTCGGTGGCTCTGCCGCATCCGGCGCAGCACAGTTCGGGGGGCATTCCCACCGCCCAGGTGCCGGGGCAGGACCCGCAGCGGGCGCGGGCCGTCACGGACTCCGTGACGAGTTCGGCGCCTTCGAGGAGCGTTCCGGCACAGGCCAGTTCGAAACAGAAGGCCAGGGCGTCGGGGACCACCCCGGCCAGCTCACCGACCCGCAGCCGTACGGAGGTGACGGCCTGTGCGCCGCCCGCCCGGGCGGCCTCTTCCACCTGGCCCACGACGGCCATGGCGATCGACATCTCGTGCATCGGACTCCGTCCTGCCGGGGCTCATTGAACCGGCGGGACGGAGTCCGTGCGGTCGGCACGCCGGTGCGCGGCGCGCCCGTACGCCATTCGGGCGCCCGTGTCCGCACCCGCGTCCACGGCCGCGCCCGCGGCGGTGTCACATCCGGCGCATGCGCAGGTAGCGCCGGAGGTCGGGGAGGACCTGCAGCAGGACGGCGGTGAGGGCGGCGGCCACGGCCCCGCCGACGAAGGCCTTCTTCATGGGGTTCTCCTCAGTTCGCGGCGGGGCCGGCCGGTTTCGTCGCCGGTCCGGCCGTGGATCAGGTCCAGGGCCGTGCGTACGGCCTCCGGTACGGCGGCGGCCACGGGTGCGCTCAGTCCGATGCCCTCCTCGACACCGGCCGGTTCGCAGCCGAGCACCAGCGTGCGCCGCGGCGGGGTGGCGCCCGTCCCGGCGCACAGGGTGTCCAGCAGTGCGAGGACGGCGTCGGGGGACATGTGGTGGCCGTCGAGGACGGGCGTGGGTGCTGCCTCGGTGCCGGCGCCGGCACCGGCACCGGCACCGGCACCGGCGTCGGCATCCGCGTCGGCCTCGATGAGGTAGAGCGTGCCCGGCTCGCCTCCGCGTGCGGTGGCGTCCACCAGCAGGAGCGTGTCGTAGCCGTCGAGGAGCTGGTAGGCCAGGTGGACGCCGCGTACGCCGAAGTCCACCACCTCGACCCCGTCGGGCAGGGGGTGCTCGGCCAGCGCCCGCACGGTCTCGACGCCGAAGCCGTCGTCGCCGAGGAAGACGTTGCCGATGCCCGCGACGAGGACCCGGTCGTTCACGCGTCCTCCAGGGGGGTGACCTCGTCGGGCTGGAAGTAGAGGAACCTGCCCTGTTCCCGGCGGATGTCCGCACCCGGGTCGTCCTCCACGGTGACGGCGAGGTGCACTCCCCCGTCGACGTCGTGCAGCACGGCCTCGACCAGCGCGGTGCGGCCCTGGAGGAACAGGTCCTGGGCGTCGGTGCGGCGCAGTCCGGGGCGCAGCCGGACTCGGCTGCCGGGGCCCACCGAGGCTCCGTCGACCGTGATCCGGTCGCGGGCCGGGTCGGCGGTGTCCGTCCGGGCCGGGTCCCACCAGGGCGTGTCCGGCCTGAAGACCACGTCCTCGGCGGGGAGTTCCGCGAGGAGCGGAGGCTGCTCGGGGCCGGTGACCTCCCGCAGGGCGCGTACGGCGCCGTGCAGCCGCTCCAGCACCTCGGGGGGCATGGAGTCGGCGAGGTCGATCACGGCGGCCGCCCGGGGGTCCGTGCCGCGTGCCTCGCGCTTCTCCTGCTCGGTCAGGGCGGCCGTGCGCAGGGCGAGGATCTCGTCGATCTCGGTGGCGTCGTACATGGCGCCCGCGCTCTCGGGGGCGATGGCCGGATGGTCCTCCAGGATGATCGGGGAGGACAGCACCACGTCGGCGCGGCCGGGTTCACCCGCGAGCACCGGCCACGTGTGGCGGTTCTCGCAGGCGGCCACCGCCTCCCTGGCCCACTCGGGCGGGTCGGTCATGGACAGGAAGGATCCCGGGTCCAGGCCCAGCAGGAGATGGGCGGCGACCAGCGAGTGGGGCAGGGCGGCCTCGCGGTCGACGGCTCCGGACCCGGGGGGCGGGGCCCACGGGCTGGTGTTCTCCACCACCGCGCGGAGTCTGAACACCCGGTAGGCGCCGGGCAGTTCGACGGCGCGCAACCGCAGCACGCCCTCAATCTCCTCGGTACGGCGCACCAGGCGGCCCACGGTGCGCCCGTCCGCGTCCTGGACGGGTTCGGTGTCGACGCGGGCGGGGCGGCGGAAGGGGAAGGTGACGCCGTCGTCGCCCAGCAGCTCGGCGACGGGGACGCTCACCTCCACCCGCTCCTCGGCTCCCTCGTCCCAGGGCACCAGTACCCGGTCGGCCAGGTGCAGCTCGGCGACCTCGGTGAAACCGCCGCCGTCCGCGGCCTGTTCGACCGTACGCCGCTGCGCGTGCAGGAAGCGCAGCTCCAGGGCGAGGTCCGCCGCGCCCCGCGGTTCCATCAGGATCTCGGTCTGCTGGAAGACGTGCTCCTCGTGCGCGCGGCCCCATGCCGGGGGCACGAGGACGCCGAACTGCCAGCGCAGGCGGTTCTTCGCGGCCGAGGCCCGGTACGGGTAGAGCACGTACCCCTCCAGCAGGACCGCGTCGGCGACCTGCCGGGCGGCCTCGAAGCGGGGGTGGGCGGTGGTCGTCGTGGTCACGGGGCCGCCCTCTCGGTGAGGCGCGGCAGGATGGCCCCCAGCCGGACGGGCCCGGCACCGTCCCCGGGCGGGGGCGGCTGCGGCGGGGCGGCCGCGTCCAGCAGGGCCCGTACGGTCGCCTCCCACGAGGCGAGCGCGTGGCGGGAGCGGAAGGCGAGCAGCTCGTCCATGGTGTCGCGGGGCAGCCGGAGCCAGCCGCAGCCGGGGAAGTGCTGTTCGACCATCTCGCGCCAGACGGCCACGGGCATCCGGTACGCGGCTTCGCGGTCCCACGGGACGGGCTCGACGCGGAAGCCGGAGTCGCCGGTGAAGGCGGTGCCGGAGAACAGCATCAGCAGCGGTACCTCGCCTTCCGTCAGGGCTTCGAAGTACCGGGTGGCGCCGATGTCCATGTCGTAGGTGCAGGGCACGACCAGGTCGGTCTCGGTCTCGCCGGTGAAGCTCGGGACCATGACGGAGACCTGGGCGAACTGCACGGGCTGGAGGGTGTTGCCCCAGCGGGAGCGCTCGCCGAACAGGTCGGCGAGTCCTTCCGCCTCGGCCGGGCCGTAGCCGCGCCGGGCCGGTTCGATGCGGATCTGGCAGCGCAGGGCGATGGCGTGCACCCGGGCGCCCCCGGCCGCGGTGATCCGCAGCCGGAAGACGAGGGTCGGACCGGCGGCGAAGGCGTCGGCGCGGACCCCGGTGCAGGTGAAGGCGAATTCCGTCATCGGATCCCGTCCCTCCCGTCCTCCTGCGCCGTCGGGGGCAGGGCCCTGGCCCGCCGTTCCACCTGCTCGAAGAAGGTCTTCAGTGCGGCCCGGGCCTCGGACCCGCCGTCGAAGCCCTGCCACAGCAGCCGCATCCGCCCCACCAGCTCGTAGCAGATGTCGATCGGCACCAGATAGCAGTCGGTGCGGCCCTCCGAGCGGCGCAGCAGCAGCGCCTCGACGTCGGGTTCCAGGAGCGTGGACAGCCGGCCGGCGCCCAGGACGGTCTGCCAGGTCTCGGGGTCGAGTTCGCTCTCGGTGGCTCCGGCCGGACTCGGGTAGAGGGCGACCAGCCGGTCGAGGGCGGCGTTGCGGAAGAAGAACGCGACGCCGACCGGGATCTGGAGGAGTTCCCACGCGCCCTCGTCGAGCCGGTGTGCCGGGTCGGTGAGGTAGCGGTCCGGTACGGCCCGCATCCGTCCGGTGCCGGCGCCGGGCCGGTCGAAGAGCAGGGCGCAGGCGGTGCAGGCGCAGATCAGCGCACGCTGCTCGGTCTGCACCAGGTGGCGGTGGCCGTCCTGGGGCACGGCGACCCCGCACAGTTCGCAGGTCTCGGGCCGGGGCGGGCGCGGGCCCGCGAACCGGCGCAGCCCGCGCGGGGCGCGCGGGCCGTCGTGCAGGAGCCCGGGCCCGCTCACGGCACCCGCGCCGGGCTCGGGGGCCGGGTGCCGATCTGCAGGAGGGCGGGAGCGGGGGCCGCGGCGGGCTCCCGCTCCACGCTCGTCACCTCGGGGGCGAAGCAGGCGAGGGTGTCCTCCAGCGTCCGCGCGGCGCCGCCCTGGCCGCCGGAGCCCGAGCCGCAGCCGCAGCCGGTGGAGGCGGCGGGGCGCAGCCGCAGGACGCCGGTGTCCGCGTCGAAGCCGAGCAGTTCCACCGGTTCGCCGTGGGCGGCCAGGGCGCGGCCGATGCGGGTGTGCACGTCCTCGGGGTGCAGGCCGTGCAGGGAGAGCAGGCTCGCCACGAGTTCGTCGTCGTAGACGGGCTTGAGCGGCCCGGCCCCGACCTTCTCGACGATGCGGGCGAGCCCGGTGCCGTAGAAGTCCATGAGGACGCGCACCAGTTCCTCCGCCGCCGCGCAGGCGGCGCGGTCGCCGGTGGCGGCGAGCCGGTCGAGGACCTCCTCGACCCGGCGCCCGGCCTCGGGGCCGTCGATCGCGGCCCTCATCCGCCCAGTCCGCTCAGGCCGGTGGGCACGTGCATCGTCTTGACCGTCTTGCCGCCGCCGACGTACATGTGGACGCCGCAGGGCAGACAGGGGTCGAAGCTGCGGACCGCGCGCATGATGTCGATGCCCTTGAAGTTCTCCGGGCTGTTCTCCTCGAAGATCGGGGTGTTCTGCACCGCGTCCTCGTAGGGGCCGGGCGTGCCGAAGGTGTCGCGGGTGCTGGCGTTCCACGGGGTCGGCGGGTACGGGTGGTAGTTGGCGATCTTCCCGTCGCGGATCACCATGTGGTGGGACAGGACGCCGCGTACGGCCTCGGTGAAGCCGACACCCAGCCCCTCGTCCGGGACCTCGAACTTCTCCCAGGTCTGGGTGCGTCCGGCGCGGACCTCGGCGAGGCCCTTCTCGGCGCAGTGCAGGGCGATGGCGGCCGCGTAGGCCTGGAAGTAGGTGCGCGCGCGGTTGCGTTCCAGCGCGTTGCTCCACTTCGGGATCTTCCACTCGAAGCGGGTCTCGGGCTTGGTCATCGTGCGCGGCAGGGTGATCACGACGCTGTGACCGGTGGCCTGCACGTAGTCGGTGTGGACCAGGCCCGACAGGGCGGTGGACCACAGGCGGGCGATGGGGCCGCCGCCGGTGTCCAGGGCCAGGTGGTCCTTGCCGTCGAACCAGCGCGGCGACATGACCCAGCTGTACTTGTCGTCGAAGTTCCGCTTCTGCGGGGCCGGGATGGTGTGCTGGTTCCACGGGTGGCGCGGGTCGACCGGGTTGCCGAGCGGGTCGTGGGTGACGAACTGCTCCTGGCCCTGCCAGTCGTCGTAGTACGAGCTGCCGAGCAGGATGCGGATGCCGAGGTTGATCTCGGTGAGGTCGTTGGTGACCAGCTTGCCGTCCACCACCACGCCCGGGGTGACGAACATCTTCCGTCCCCAGTCGGTCATGTTGGCGTAGGTGAAGTCGCAGTACTCGGGGTCGTTGAGGGCGCCCCAGCAGCCGAGGAGGACACGCCGGCGGCCGACCTCCTCGTACCCGGGCAGGGCCGCGTAGAAGAAGTCGAACAGGTCGTCGTGGAGCGGGACGACCTTCTTCATGAACTCGCAGTACCGCATGAGGCGGCTCATGTAGTCCGTGAAGAGCTGGACGGAGGCGATGGTGCCGACGCCGCCCGGGTAGAGGGTGGAGGGGTGCACGTGGCGGCCCTCCATCAGGCAGAACATCTCGCGCGTGTAGCGGGAGACCTGGAGCGCCTCGCGGTAGAACTCGCCCTCGATGGGGTTGAGGGAGCGCATGATGTCGGCGATGGTCTTGTAGCCGTGCTCGCCGGCGTGCGGGGCGGGGGTGCGCTCGGCGAGCTCCAGGACGCCCGGGTTGGTCTCGCGGACCATCTTCTCGCAGTAGTCGACCCCGACCAGGTTCTCCTGGAAGATGTTGTGGTCGAACATGTACTCCGCGGACTCGCCGAGGTTGATGATCCACTCGGCGAGGTGGGGCGGCTTCACCCCGTAGGCCATGTTCTGCGCGTACACCGAGCAGGTGGCGTGGTTGTCACCGCAGATGCCGCAGATGCGGCTGGTGATGAAGTGCGCGTCGCGGGGGTCCTTGCCGCGCATGAAGACGCTGTAGCCGCGGAAGACCGACGAGGTGCTGTAGCACTCCGCGACCCGCTTCTGCTTGAAGTCGATCTTCGTGTGGATTCCGAGACTGCCCACGATCCGGGTGATCGGATCCCAGGCCATCTCCACCAGGCCGCTGCCGTCTGCGGCCGCCTTCGTCTTCGGTGTCATCGTTTCTGCCGTGACCCTTCTTCGGTGCGGGGAGCGGGGTTGGGGGGGTGCTTCCGGGGTGCCGTCACCACGGCGGGCGGTAGCCCGTGGTCAGGGCGCGGCCGGTCTGCCTCCACTTGGGTTCCTCGTCCACGGTGTGGGCGGTGACCGACCGGAGCCTGCGGATCAGCGCGCCGTACGCGCCGCTCGCCTTCGTGGAGACCTTGGCGCCGGGGGGTTCGTCCATGAACGGCATGAACTTGTCGGGGAAGCCGGGCATCGTGCAGGCGATGCAGATGCCGCCGACGTTGGGGCAGCCGCCGATGCCGTTCATCCAGCCGCGCTTGGGGACGTTGCACTTGACCACGGGGCCCCAGCAGCCGAGCTTGACCAGGCAGAGCGGGGAGTCGTAGGTCTCGGCGAACTGGCCCTGCTCGTAGTAGCCGGCGCGGTCGCAGCCCTCGTGGACGGTGGCCCCGAAGAGCCAGGTCGGGCGCAGCTTGTCGTCGAGGGGGATCATCGGGGCGGATCCGGCCGCCTGGTAGAGCAGGTAGGTCAGGGTCTCCGAGAAGTTGTCCGGCTGGATCGGGCAGCCCGGCACGCACACGATCGGGATGCCGGCCTTCGAGGTCCAGTCCCAGCCCAGGTAGTCGGGCACGCCCATGGCGCCGGTCGGGTTGCCCTCCATCGCGTGGATGCCGCCGTACGTGGCGCAGGTGCCGATGGCGACGACCGCGAGGGCTTTGGGGGCGAGGCGGTCGATCCACTCGCTGGTGGTGATGGGCTGTCCGGTCTCCGGGTCGTCGCCGAAGCCGCACCAGTAGCCCTCGGGCTTGATCTTCTCGTTCGGGATCGACCCCTCGACCACCAGGACGAAGGGATCGATCTCGCCCCGCTCGCCCTTGAAGAACCACTCGATGAACGTGTCGGCGCCGCCGACCGGGCCGCACTCGAAGTCGATCAGCGGCCAGTGGACGGCGATCTTCGGCAGACCGGGCAGCACGCCGGTCACGATCTCCTCGATGCTCGGCTGCATCGCGGCCGTCAGGGACACGGAGTCGCCGTCGCAGCTCAGACCCGCGTTGATCCAGAGAATGTGGATCAGCGGGTCCTCGACCGATTCCTTAGTCGCAGTGGCCATGGGACGGCTCCTCTGGGAGGTGATCGGGAAGGGGCGGAGGAGGCGGCCTGCCTCACCCACACCTTTCTTGCTAACAGCAGTCCGGCCCGGGCGCCGCGTCAGGTGCGGCCAGTCCAGTGACATCGCGCGGACTGACGGGCGACCCGCCCGGACGGCCCGGGGTGGACACTGGGCGCTCCTTGCGGACGAAGGCGCGGCGCAGGGCGTGGTAGGGGGCGCCGGGGTCGAAGAAGGTCCGCCGCATCTCGGCCAGCTCGGCCCGGCGGTGGTCGGCCAGCGGCCGCTCGGCCTCGTCGCGCTCACGCGCGGCCTTCTTCGCGGCGATGCGGGAGGCGGTGGCGGGCAGGGCGGCGAGACGGGCCGCGAGGCGATCCGTCTCGCCGGTGAAGGCGCCGGGCGGGCAGCGGAGCGTACGGTCGACCAGTCCGAGCCCGAGGGCGGCGGCGGCGCTCAGCGGGAGGGCCTCGGTGGTGAGGCGGTCCGCGAGGGCGGGCCCGACGCGGCGGGGCAGCGTGTACGTCCAGTACTCGGAGCCGTGCAGGCCCATCAGACGGTAGTGCGGGTTCAGGACGACGCCCGAGCGGCACCAGACCTCGTCGGCGGCGAGGGCCAGCATGACCCCGCCCGCGGCGGCGTTGCCGCCCAGCGCGCTGACCACGAGGCGGTCGGTGGTGGTCAGCACCGCCTCGACCAGGTCGTTCATGGCGTTGATGTTGGCCCAGGACTCCTCGGCCGGGTCGGCCGAAGCCTCGATGACGCCGAGGTGGATGCCGTTGGAGAAGAAGTCGCGGCCACCGCCGAGGACCAGGACGGCCGTGGGGCGGGTGAGGGCCGTCCGGTAGGCGTCCAGCAGACGGCGGCAGTGCGCGGTGCTCATCGCGCCGCCGGGGAAGGAGAACGACAGGAAACCGGCCTGCCCCTCCTCGTGGTAGCCGATGTCGGACCAGGCCCGGTGGTGGGGGCCGTGGGGGCCGCTGTGCGGGGGTGCGGGCACCTCGGGAAGCGGGGGCAGCCGGTCCGCGAGCGCCAGCGTGGCGGGCAGCCTGGGCGTGGCCGGACCGCCGGGCCTGCGCGGGGCGCGCAGCTCCGGGATCCAGACGGCGCCGTCGGTGGTGGCCCGGCAGAGCGCCCCGTCCCGGGTGGCCAGCAGCTCTCCGGGGCGCCCGCGCAGCCGCTCCTCGCGGTGCCCGCCGTGCAGGTACCAGTCGCCGCCGAGCAGTTCGTCGCGTACACCGGGCTGCGAGTCGGCGGCGCGCAGCGCGCGCAGGACCCCCTCGGTGGTGTCGCCCGCCCAGTCGATCCTGCGGTCCTCCTGGCGCAGGAGCGGCCGGGCGCGGCCGCCGGCCTGGGGCCGCGGGGTGTACGTCCCGGAGGCGAAGCGTTCGACCGCGAGCAGGACGGCCTCCAGGGCCGCGTCGGCGATCTCGCCGCGGTAGAGGTCGCTCTTGCCGACGGGCGGTACCGGGCATGCGACGCTCGCCCATACGTCGCCGGCGTCCATCTCCGCGTTGGCCTGCAGGACCGTCACCCCCCACCGGGACTCACCGTCCTGGATGGCCCGGTCGAGGGAGGAGGGGCCGCGGTCACCGACCGGTCCCGGGTGGACGACCAGGCAGGTGTGGGCGGCCCAGACCTCCTCGGGGATGGCGGTGCGCAGCATCGGGGCGATCACGAGGTCGGGGCGGTGGCCGCGGACGGCATCGGCCAGACCGGCACCGGGCAGGGCGAGTTCGACCGCGACCCGGTGGCCGTGGTCGCGCAGCTCGGCGTGGACTCGCTGCGTGAGGCTGTTGAACGCGCTCGCGACGAGCAGGACGTACAAGTGATCTCCCAGCGGCGGTCGGAGCCGCGTGTGCACGGTGTCCGGCCTGGTCGGCGGCCGTGGCCGGAAGATGACCGGCCGCCTGAGATGGTCGGGGAGATCCGGCCACCGACGGCTGAGGCCGCGCGGCGGCGTCACCCGAAAGCGCGGCTTCGGGCGCCCGCTCGGCCCTAGGCCGTGTCCGCATTGCCGGTTGGGGAGCCGTAGTCGCAGGCAGGCGAGGGTGACCAGGGATTTGCAGTGGCGGGCTCTTTTGCCGTAGCGGGTGGCGAGGGCCTTGTTCTGCTTGATCCGGTTGAAGCAGCGTTCGACGACGTTGCGGCTCCGGTAGGCCTTGGGACACCTTCCGCAGCTGTCCGGGCACGGAGCCCGCCGGTCAGCCCGCAATGGCCACCGCCGCCGCCGCGGCTCCTCCCGTTCGGGACCGGCAGTCGGGTGTCCTCACCGGAGCAGCCTCCGCCCGCCGGACCCGCCCCGGACCATCAAGCCGGAACACCATGGGGTCCCGGCCGCTGTTGCAGTGGCCGGGACCCCACGGCGTCAGGTCTCACTCCTTGCCTGACTCGTCTCCGTTGCCGGCTCGGTCGGCCTCGCGGCGGGCACGGCGAACCTCAAGGGCGATGGTCAGCGAGGCGCCGAAGATGGCGAGGACGTCGGCGGCGATGGAGAGGAACTCGTTCATGGTCTGCCCTTTCGGTTGGGTGGTTCGACCGCTGGGTGTTGCGGCGGCCGGGAGCAGACGATGGCCGGAAGTTGTTTTGTACGGACCTCCGGGGGCGGACATCGCAGGTAAGTTCCGGATGAACGGGCTGTTGTCCAGGACGGACTGAACAAACCAGCGGGGAACGACGGGGGCGAATCGATGGCGGAGACGAAGAAGCGCGGGCGCAGGTGGGCGCCGATCCACCCCGTCAACACCCATGCCGGACACCTCGCGCAGTTCCTGCGCCACCAGGTAGACACCTCCGGCAAGACCCTCGCCGTGCTGGCAGGAGAGGTCGGGTATTCGAAAAGCCAGGTGAGCAGTCTGCTGGGCGGGCGGATCCCGCCCCGGCGCTTTGTCATCGCGCTCATCTCCGCGACTGTGCCGAACCCGCTGCACGAGCGCCGGCAGGCCGAAGCCCTGAGGCTCTTGCACGACGCCGAGCACCCGCCCCGCACTTCGGCCTCCACGGTGCCGGCGCAGGCCGGCGCCGTCACTCTCGCGCAGACACAGGCCGATCAGATCCAGGTGTACGAGCGGCTCACACGCGCGCTGGAACAGGAAGGCGAACTACGGAAGGCGGCGGAGAACTCGGCCCGCCTGATCTGGGTGCTCCTGGGCATGGTCAACCGGCTCGACGACCGGGTGCGTGTCCTGTCCGGGGAGCGCGACCGGCTCGCCCGTCAGGTGGCGGGCGGAACCGTCGAAGCCGCCGAAATGCGGTTGATCCGGGCCGAGGAACAGAAGGCCAAGGCGGAGTCGGAACTGAGGCGGGCGGAAGAGAAGAAGAAGCAGGCCGAAAGCCTCGCCGACCGCCTCCGAGAAGAGATCGAGGTGCTCACCGACGAACTCGACCGGCTCCGCGGTGACGGACCCTCACCCCACGACGACCTCCCCCGCCAGGACGTCCGCTTGTATGAAGGACCCACGGGCGATGCGGAGGCCGACGACATCGACACGGCACTCGCCAGGGCTGCCGCGGTCAACGACGAGGACTCCGACACCATCGACCGGATCAGCACCGAGATCACCGGCGGTCCCGCCATGGTCGAGACAGTGCCCGTCATTGTTCCGGACAATGCCCCGACCAGCCCGGACGTGGCGAACAAACCGGCTGCACAGCTCAAGCAGGAAGCAGAAGCAGCCGCCGAAAGCGGCAACGCCGCCGAGGCCGCGTTCCTCTACGGCGCCCTCGCCACGCTCACCTCCGCCTACCTCGGTGCCCGGCACACCGACAGCCTCAACCATCGCGACTTCCACGCCGAGTGGACGGGTGAGGCCGGCGACCCGGCCACCGCACGCGACCTCCACGCCAACCTGATCGAAGACCACACCCACGCCCTCGGACCCGACCACGAACACACCCTGACCAGCCGCAACAACCACGCCTACTGGACGGGTGAGGCCGGCGACCCGGCCACCGCACGCGACCTCCACGCCGCACTCGTCACCGACCGCACCCGCATCCTCGGACCCGACCACGAACACACCCTGATCAGCCGCAACAACCACGCCAACTACACAGGCGAGGCCGGCGACCCGGCCACCGCACGCGACCTCCACGCCGCACTCGTCACCGACCGCACCCGCATCCTCGGACCCGACGACAACGACACCCTGCTCAGCCGCCACAACCACGCCCACTGGACGGGTAGGGCCGGTGCCCCGGCCACCGCACGCGACCTCCACGCCAACCTGATCGAAGACCACACCCACACCCTCGGACCCGACCACAAGGACACCCTGGACAGCCGCCACGAGCACGCCTACTGGACGGGTGAGGCCGGCGACCCGGCCACCGCACGCGACCTCTACGCCGCACTCGTCACCGACCGCACCCGCATCCTCGGGCCCGTCCACAAGGACACCCTGCTCAGCCGCAACAACCACGCCAACTACACGGGTGAGGCCGGCGACCCGGCCACCGCACGCGACCTCCACGCCAACCTGGTCGAAGACCTCACCCACGCCCTCGGACCCGACCACAAAGACACCCTGGACAGCCGCCACGAGCACAGGCGGTGGGAGAAGGAAGCGGGCAAACCGCCCCTGGCTGGCTAGGCTGGCCACAGCGGGTGTCGTCGATGTCCCTCGTGCTGCTGCCGCACTTGCAGGCCGTGGCGATGGGTGCGGCTGGCCGGATGGATCAGAGGCGTTTGCCCTGGTCCTCCGCGGTGAGCACGCCACCATGACGAGGAGAAGCTGCGCCTCGCCCTTGCCCAGGCCGGCCGTGTCCGTGACTGCCCTCAGCCGGCCTCACCGGACGTCGACGACGTCGGTGCGGTCGATGTGCCGGGTCGACGGGGACCATACCGCGGACGCGGGGTCGACGCGGCTGTGACGTTCGTCGAGGGGATCGGACCATCCCCGCAGGCGCGGGGTCGACTGGTCGTACATCGAAAGTATTTTCTGGGAGATCGTCAGGCTGCCCGGCTACGGTGCGGGCATGGTGATTGCCGCTGAGGGCGATGGCCCGGTCGGCGAAGACGTCGACGATCGGTAGGGCGGCGCGTTCGTAGCCGAAGGCGATCGCGGCGCGGCCCCGAACCCCCACCCCAACCGCGAGCGCGACCGCGACGTCGGTCAGGCCGGCGGCGAAGTCGGCCCTCGGCGCCGGGGACGGTCCTCGGTGGCCGAGCGGTCGCGTGGGGCCCGCCGCGGCGGAACCGGAGCTTGGTATGGACCTGACAAAAAGGGTCGGCTAGCGTAGCGCCCGACACTCTGTGAGAGCGCTCTCAAGCGTTCAATCCCCCACACCAGGAGGTCTCGTGAAACACACCACCCCCTTACGCGCCGCCGCCACCGCCCTGCTCCTGACCGTCGGCCTGGGCGCCGCCCCTACCGGCGTGGCGAGCGCCGTCCCGCTTCCGGAGCCCGCCGCGGCATCGTCCGCCGCAGCGCCGTCCGCCTCGGCCGGACTGCTCGACGCGATGCGCCGGGACCTCGGGCTCACCGCTTCCCAGGCCGAGGAACGGCTGGACGCAGAAAGGGCTGCGGCGGCCGTGGAGAAGACCGCACGGCAGGCCGCGGGTGGTGCGTACGGCGGCTCGTGGTACGAGCCTTCCACCGGCCGGCTCGTCGTCGCGGTGACCACCCGCGCGAAGGAGTCCGAGGCGCGGGCACTGGGCGCCGACACCCGCCTCGTCCGGCACAGCGCCGCCGCGCTGGACCGCGCCAAAGCGCGCCTGGACACTCTGCGCGCCCCCACCGGGGTGGCCGGCTGGCACGTCGACCCGCGGACCAACAGCGTCGTCGTCACGGTCGTACGCAGCGAGCGGGAAGCCCCCGCCGTACGGGAGTTCGTCGACCGGGCCCGGACCGGCGGCCCCGTCACCGTCGCCGAGACGGCGCAGGCGCCCCGTACGTACGCCGCGGGCACCGTCGGCGGCGACCCGTACTACACCGGCAACGTCCGCTGCTCGATCGGCTTCTCCGTGCACGGCGGCTTCGTGACGGCTGGGCACTGCGGGCAGGCGGGGGCCGCCGTGCGCGGCTGGGACGGGTCCGCGATGGGCACCTTCCAGGGATCCTCGTTCCCCGGCAACGACTACGCGTACGTCGGCATCCACAGCGGCTGGTGGACCGTACCGGTGGTGCTCGGCTGGGGCACCATCCCGGACCAGCTGGTACGCGGCTCCGCCGAGGCACCCGTGGGCGCCTCGATCTGCCGGTCGGGGTCCACGACGCACTGGCACTGCGGCACCGTCCTCGCCAAGAACGAGACCGTCAACTACAGCCAGGGCGCCGTCCACCAGATGACGAAGACCAGCGTCTGCGCCGAGGGCGGCGACTCCGGCGGCTCGTTCCTCAGCGGGGACCAGGCCCAGGGCGTCACCTCCGGCGGCTGGGGCAACTGCTCGTCCGGCGGCCAGACGTGGTTCCAGCCGATCAACGAAATCCTCGGCCGCTACGGCCTGACGCTGCACACCGCCTGACCCCGCACACGCCTGAGGCCGGCGGCGCCGCTCGTCGACGTGTCCGTGGTGTCGCGGACCAACGCCGGTGCACCGACCGACGGCTGCGCGGCGCCGGACACCAACGCGTGCACGAAGGACCGCGCGGAGTACCCGCGGTGGCCGTCCGGCCGACGATCACGTGCGGCTCCGATTCACCCCTCTGCGCATCAAGCCAGCCTTAAGAGATCGTTAAGCCGAAGACCATAAGAGAAAACCGCAGGTCAGAGGCGTGTGAAGAGTGACGCCTGACGTTGCCATGACGGTTACCCCTCCGTAATACTCGCCGTCACGGGTGCCATTGCGTCACGTGTGGGAGCGCTCTCATACCTCTCCTGTCACTCTTCACGACTCGCCCGGCCCTCCTCCAGACAAGGAACATGCCCATGGCTGCTGCTCATCGCGCACGCCGCCGCTCTCTCGGCGGAGTGGTGCTCCTCGTGGCCACCGCCCTGGTCGCGGCGGTGCTCATGTCCTTCACCCCTTCGGTCGCCCCGCACGCCGGTGCCGCGGTTGTCGCGCAGACCTGGTCCGACGAGTTCGACGGGGCGGCCGGCCGCGCTCCTGACGCCGCCAAGTGGACGCTTGAGACCGGCGGTTCGGGCTTCGGAAACCACGAGCTGCAGTACTACACCAACAGCACCTCGAACGCCGCGCTCGACGGCCAGGGCAACCTGGTCATCACCGCGCGGAAGAACACCGACGCCGGCCTCGGCTGCTGGTACGGGCAGTGCCAGTACACCTCGGCCCGGCTGAACACCGCCAAGACCTTCACCCAGGCGTACGGCCGTTTCGAGGCCCGCATCAAAATCCCCCGCGGCCAGGGCATCTGGCCCGCCTTCTGGATGCTCGGCAACGACCTCGGCAGCGTGGGCTGGCCCAACAGCGGCGAGATCGACATCATGGAGAACATCGGCCGCGAACCCAACACGGTGCACGGTACGGTGCACGGCCCCGGCTACTCCGGAGCGGGCGGCCTCGGCGCCGCGTACAGCCTGCCCGGCGGCCGCGCCTTCGCCGACGACTTCCACGTGTTCGCCGTCGACTGGAGCCCGAACTCCCTCGTCTGGTCGGTGGACGGCACGACGTACAAGACCCTCACGCCGGCCGACACCGGCGGCAACAAGTGGGTCTTCGACCACCCGTTCTTCGTCATCCTCAACCTGGCGGTCGGTGGGGACTGGCCCGGCAGCCCGGACGCCTCCACGTCCTTCCCGCAGACGATGACCGTCGACTATGTCCGCGCCTCCTCCGCCAGCGCCCCCGCCGCACGCCCGATGCGTGGTATCGGCGGCATGTGCGTCGACGTCGCCGGCGGCTCCGACGCCGACCGCACCCCCATCCAGTTGCACGACTGCACCGGCAGCGCGGCCCAGCAGTGGACCATCGGGGGCGACGGCACCGTCCGCGCCCTCGGCAAGTGCCTCGACGTCGCGGGCGGCTCCACCGCCGACGGCGCCGTCGTCCAGCTCTACACCTGCAACGGCACCAACGCCCAGAAGTGGACGTACACCGCCGCTCGCGACCTCACCAACACAGGTGCGGGCAAGTGCCTGGATGCCAAGGGCAACTCCTCCGCCGACGGCACCCGGTTGCAGACCTGGACCTGCACCGGCGCCGCCAACCAGAAGTGGACGGTCGGCTGACCCACCAGCCCCGCCGCCCTCCCTTCTCCCCCCGTCCCTGCGTCACACCGCTCCCCCGCCCGACCTCACGAAGAACGGACCCCACCGTGACGGCTCGCCACCAACGAACCATGCCCCGCAGAAAACTCCTCGCCGTCACGGCGGGCCTGGCTCTCGCCGTGCCCGCCGCGGCAGCCTGGCTCGAGATGAGCGCCAACGCCTCCACCACCGCCACGCTCCCCCTGGACCTGGTGAACGCCACCGGCAACAACACGGTGTACGCCTATGTGCTCGGCCGTGACCCCGAGGCCGGCGGCACCTGGGCCTTCATCCAGGCCAACGGCTCCAGCCTGTACCACCCGCCGGCTCCGGCCGACGATCAGACCCCGCTCGGGGTCGACTGTGCCATCCCGCTCAACGCGCCCGGCGCCGGAGCGCGGAGGGTGACGCTGCCGCGCCTGGACAGCGGCCGTATCTACTTCTCCGTCGGCACGAAGCTCACCTTCCTGGTGAACCGCGGCGGCGGTCTGGCCCTGCCGTCGGTGAGCAACCCCACCGACCCCAACACGAACGTCGCTCACGACTTCTGCGAATTCACCTTCAACAGCGACCAGTTGTACGCCAACATCACGTTCGTCGACATGGTCTCACTGCCGATCGCCTTCCAACTGGAGACCGGGCAGGGCACCCAGACGGTGCGCGGGCTGCCGGCCGACGGACTGTCCCGGGTCGCCGCCGCGCTGCGGGCCCAGTCCGCCGCCGACGGCAGCGACTGGAGCCGGCTGATCGTCACCGCGGGCGGCCGCGACCTGCGCGTACTCAGCCCCAACCTGGCCATCCGCGGCAACGGCGCCTTGTTCCGCGGCTACTTCGACGGCTACGTAGACGAGGTGTGGAACAAGTACCGCTCCACCGACCTGCGCATCGACACCCAGTTCACCTGGGGAACCGTCACCGGCCGGGTGAACGGCGACGTCCTCACCTTCCCCGGAGTCGGCAGCTTCGCCAAGCCGTCCACCCATTCGATCTTCTCCTGCAGCGACGCGCCCTTCACCACGGGCAACGACCTGATGGGCAATCTCAGCGCACGGCTCGCCGCCGCCTTCAACCGCACCACCCTGCTGGACAACCCCCACCAGCCGACCGCCGAGAAGCCCGCCGCCTTCTACACCCGGCCGCGCACCAACCACTACGCCCGCATCCTGCACAACACCACCCCCGACCAACTCGGGTACGCCTTCCCGTACGACGACGTTCACCCGGCCGGAGTCGACTTCGAGGGCAAGGTGCAGTCCGGCACCCCCGGCCGCTGGACCATCACGGTCGGCGGTGTGACCGGCGGCGGTACACCAGCCCCCACGCCGACCGCCACCGCCCCGGGCGGCGGGGTCAGCGCCTTCACCACCATCCAGGCCGAGGCGTTCAACGCCCAGTCCGGAGCACAGGTCGAGGCCTGCTCCGACGGAGGCGGCGGATCCGCCGTCGGCCATCTGTCCAACGGCGACTGGCTCAAGTTCTCGGCCGTCGCCTTCGGCTCCACCGGCGCCACCCGCTTCGACGCCCGCGTCGCTTCCGGAGCAGCCGGTGGAGTCAGCGGCCTGGTCCAGGTCCGCCTCGGCAGCCCCACAGCCACCCCGGTCGGCGGCTTCGCCGTCGCCAACACCGGCGGCTGGCAGGCCTGGCGCACCGTGCCCGCCGACATCCGCCGCACCACCGGAACCCACGACGTCTATCTGACCTTCGACAGCGGCCAGTCCTCCGACTTCGTCAACGTCAACTGGTTCTCCTTCGCCTAGGCCGTCTCGCTGAAGTGGTCCAGGAGCCGCTGCTGGAGACTGCTCAGCACCAGGCTGTGCTGCTTGAGCATCGAGAGGCGGTACGCGGCCGTGGGGGCGTACTCCTCGACCTCCTGCACGGCCGCGGCGATCACATAGCCGTTCAGCGCGTCCATGTTCCCCGCCGCGCCGTAATCCTGACCCGTGGGAAGCAGAGAGCGGTCCAAGGGGGTCTCGTCACTGGTGATCACGTTCGCGACCACCGACGGCTGCCAATCCCTGGCATTGGTGAGGGAGTGGTGCGTGTCGAACCGTACGGTGACCGTTTCACCTGCGGCGATTGCCACGCTGTACCGACCCTCTTCGTCGGTGAAGACGTGATCGATCTCCGAGAGGTCACTGCGATAGACGCTGACCTTGATCATGAAGATCGGACTCTGGTCGGAAACTGCTCGCACTTGCCCGAACATCCGGGTCTCCTCCCCGTCGGACTACCGCTGGAGACCACCCCTGCAATCCAGTCTGTCCGTGCCCCACCGCCGCCGCCAGTCGGACCGGTTCCGGCAGGACAGCCCCGAGTCGTCCCGTGCGGGGGCGTTGAACCGCCCCCGCACGGGACTCGCGGGCACCGGCACCGCGCGCGGCGTGTGCCGTTACGCCGAACGGCGCCGCCGGTTCATGGCGTACAGGGCTCCGCCGAGCGTCAGGGCCACGGCGGCGAGTCCGCCCGCGGCCAGCGCGGCGGATCCGGTGTTGGCCAGGTTGCCGCCGGTGCCGCCGTTCGGGCCCGGGATGTTGCCGGTGCCCGGGGCGGTGCTCGCGGAGGCCGAGGGCGAGGGCGAGGCGGAGGCCGAGCCTGACGGGCTCGGGGAGGCCGAGGCCGAGGCGGACGTCGACGGCTCGGGCTGCTGCCCGCCGGCCGGTGTCACGGTGATGGTGAGCCCGGCCGTGTTGTTGCCGAGGTCACGGTCGATGTCGGCGATCTTGAGATGGCCGGGACCGCGGTCGGCCTTGTACCGGTACTCGCCGTGGTACGTGCCCGGCTTGACCCACGACTCGATCTTGAAGATCCCCTTGACCGAGCCGCCGGTCCCGCCGAACACCCGGCGCCCCTCCGGGCCCGGGCGGCCACTGACGAAGCTGATGCCGGGCGGCAGTGCGAACTCCGCTTCCACCACGCTGTCTTCGAGGGCCGTGGTGGCGACCGAACCGGTGCCCTTGATCTGCCAGCCCGGGTCGAGCAGCACCTGGCCGCCGGCCGGGCCGCTGCCGACCGCCCCGGTCACGGTGAAGTCGGGCTGGTTCGCGGGGTTTGCGACCGGCACCTCGCGACCCCAGAAGCTCCACTCCTTGAACGGCTCGGACGGTGCGACCTTGACAGCGGCAGCGGTTCCCTTGACCCCGCCCTGCTCCGGCTTGTAGATCGGCCGGCCGCCCGGGGTCCAGGAGACGTAGAAGAGGTCCCGCCACAGCTCCGGGGTCGCGGTGACGTTCAGCCCCGTTTCGAGCCGGTAGTACTTACCCGGCTCGAAGGTGCCGGTGAAGCTGCAGAACAGGTATTCGTCACGGTACTCCCGTACGGGGTCGACCTTGAAGTGTTCGCAGTTCGACGGCCGTTCCTGGGCATTCAGTTCCAGGCCCGGCGGCAGGTGGACGCCCAGCTCCGCCCCTTGGACGGGCTTGTCGCCGGTGACCTTGAAGCCCAGACGGAGGCTCTGCTTCTGGCCGTTCTCGACCGTGGTGTCGAGCAGCTCCTCGGAGGTGACGAGACCGTCGAGCTGGGCCGGGTCGCCCGCGGGCCGGTTCGGGCCCTTCTCACCGACCGCGGGGACCGGCGCCCCCGGGCTCGGCACCGGCGCTGCCTGGGCAGTGGTCGCGGGGCCCAACACCACCGTACCGGCGGCCAGAGCCGCTCCGATCCGCCACGCTGAAGTGCTGTACTTGCGGTTCAACCGCATCAAGATGGTCCCCCTCGTGTCACGGGTCGGGCGTTCGAACACGCCCGACTCCTGTACGACCGTCAAGGGGCCTGATCGGTTGCCCGAATGATCAAGAAATCGGCGGGCGGGATCTCGACGACCGTTGCTCCGTAAGGGCGTTGGGCGCGCGCGATGTCCGCGCGGCCCGCCCGAACCGTCCCCGCCCGAGTCCCCGCCCGGCCGGACTCACGGGCGGACAGGGGGCCGGCGCACCGGGGTGGCCCATGCGGTCGCACCCCACAGCAGGCCCCACACCAGGAAATAGGGAGACCAGAGCAGCAGGTCCACGCGGGACAGACTGCGCGCGACCTCCATGTCGGACGGACCTACGTGAACGCTGCCCGTCAACACCATGACGTCACCGATGAAGCCGAACCCCAACACCCCGCACGCCCGCGACACCATGAGGCATCCGATGATCCACATCGGCACGGTCAAGAGCCGGCGTGGCAGCACACGTCCCCAGGGCCGCACCGTGGCGAGCGCCGCCAACGCGCCCACGACGACCAGGCCGACCGAGATCCAGTGGCCGGCGATCGTGCCGGGGGTTTGCGCGACGAGCTCCTCACGCGCCGACCGCGGCAATGGGGCACTGGAGATGAGCGCCGTGCCGCCCAGCGCCCAATAGAGTTTGAGCGTCCCGTAGCCGGCGAGGGTCCAGACACACGTCGCGTAGGCGGCCCATCGCCGTACGGACGGGGTGCGGCGCGTCGCAGGCCGCGTGTCCACCACCTCCTTCATGTCGTGTCCCGCCCCGTGTCCGCCGCGGCTGTGGTGTCCAGTCCCAGGCGACGGGTGCAGATCCAGGCCATGGCCAGCCAGAGGCAGAGGGCGGCGACGCCCTGGACCGCGGCCCACGGCGACCATCCACCGGGACCGGAAGGGAAGAGGACTTCCCGGACCACGTGGATCTGACTGACCGCCGCCAGTGCGCCCGTCGCCCACAGCCCGAGGAGGAGCAGCGGGCGCGGTGCCAGACCGCCCCACGGCCGTACGGCGGCGAGCGCGATCGCGGCGGAGAGCAGACCGAGCAGGGCCAGCGTCCACTGGGTGAGCGCGACGTCCGGCGTCTCGGCGTACTGCGAGGCGCTCACCAGTGGCCCACCGGGAATGCCCAGGCGCCCTCGGGTCGCGTAGTAGCCCTTCTCCACCACGTAGACCAGTTGGGCGAGAACGGACAGGTACGCGGGCCACGCCCATGCAAGGGCCACCGCGGTCGGGCGGCGCGCGGGCCGCCACCGCCGAGCGGCCTCCATCGCCTTCGTGTTCATGCGCCCGTCACCTGCCTTGGGCCAGGGAAGCTCGTCATGCGTTCACGATCACGCCGACACCCGCGTCCGGTCTTCATGCCCGGGAATGAGCCGTCTCCCCCGCGCGAGGGAGACGCGGAGGGAAGGCCCGGCAGGGCTCGGGGACGGGCCTATGCGGTGTAGTCCTCGATGCCGATGGCCTTCGACAGGTCCTTGTGGGCCGGGCCCGGTTCGCCCTGGCGTTCGCCCTGTTCCAGGAGGGCGGCGGCGATGGCGTCGAGTTTGCGCTGGATCGCGTGCTCGGCGCGGCGTTCGGAGTTCTTCAGCAGGGCCAGGAGCAGCAGGGCGACCGCGCCCATCGCGTCGCCGAGCAGGTGCTGCCAGCTCACGTCCAGGTGGGCGAGGTGGACCGCGACGAAACCGGCCACCAGCAGGACGCAGAACACGGAGAAGACGGGCGAGCTGGTGAAGTTCGAGGCCAGCTCCGCCAGCTTCTCGAACCGTCCGAGCCGCCCCTGGCCGCCCTTCTTCGCGGGATGTTCGAAGGCCATGTCCTGCACGTGCCCGCTCATGCCGCGTCCCATCCCCTCCGGGGCGGTCAAGCACCCGGCCGGGCGCTCACTTCGCCCGGACGGACGCCCACAGGCTGACGCTCCACACGTCCCCGTGGCCCGCGTGGCGGCCCCGCCCCTCCTCCTCGTCGTCCACGACGATCACCGAGACGCCGGTCGCCTCCGCCCGGTGCTCCAGGAAGCCGCCCTGGTCGCCGACCTGGAGTTCCGGGGCTCCGGGGACGCGCGCGAGTTCCTCCCGCACGGCCTCCCAGGCGACGTACCGGGGGAACTCGACCTTCATCGTCCGGGCCCATTCCTTCGCCATGGGCCGGCCGGACGCGAGCCGGTGCAGCTCGATGGAGCAGCCGGACATCACCCACTCGTCGCCCGGGTTGAAGTAGAACTCGACGAATCCGTAGTCGCGGCGCAGCGACGCGCCTTCCTCGTCGACCACGTCGACGAAGCGGTGGCGGACGGCCCGGTCGACCTCGCCGAGGGTGGAGCCGATGCCGATCCCGTGCAGGCGGCCGGTCCTGAGGAACGAGGCGAGGAATTCGATGCCGGTCACGGTCGCCTCTCCGTTGTGTCGATCAGTCCGTGCGCGTCCGCCGGCAGGGATCATCGCACGTTCCGTTTCCCGGCTGCCCTTGCACGCCGCGGTCCGGCGGTCGAGAGGCCGGGGCCGAGGACGGCGCCACGGTCCGGGTCCGGCTGTACCGCAGGCCCGGCGAACCGTCGGCGCCCGTGCTCGTGTGCACACCTGCCATGGGTACGAGGGCCGTCTCCTACACGCCCCTGACGGAGGCCCTCGTACGGGCGCAACGCCGAACTCGTCGCGCGTGTGCAGGACTTCGCGGACCTGCTCTGACACCCCCGCCGGATGTCAGCCGAGGCGGGCCGGGGACGCGGCGCCGGGGGCCAGCAGCCGCGGGGTGCCACTGCCGTCGGCGGGCACGGTCCACAGGTCCGTGCTGTCGGCCGCGCCGTCGGTGGGCAGCCCGTAGGCGAGCGTCCGGTCGTCGAGCCAGGCGGCCTGGTCGTCCACGCTGCGCTTCTCCGCGAGCGCGTGCTCGCGCAGCGTCCCGAGGTCCATCACGTGCTCGCGCCAGAGCGAGGCCCCGGCCCGGACCCGCTTCTTGTAGGCGATGCGCGTCTCGTCCGGGGACAGGGAGGGGCATTCGACGTTCTTGGCGAGGGTCTTGACGCTGCGTCCCGAGATCGAGCCCTTGACCAGGTGGGTCTCACCGCCGGTGGAGACGGTGGCGTAGAAGGTGTCGTCGTCCTTGGAGAAGGTGACCCCCCAGAAGTTCACGTCCTGCGCGCGGTGCTCCCGGCCGTCCATGTCGATGGCGAACTCCTCCAGGTTCGCCTCCAGCTTCCCGGTGCGGGTGTCCACGATCGCGGTACGGGTGGAGAAGAAGGCGGCGCCGTACGACTCGCCGGAGACGAAGACGGTCCAGGCGGCGAACCGGCCGCTGGGCGAGACCCGGGCGCGGCTGGGGGTGCCGGCGAGGGGGAAGCTGCGCAGGGTGCGCAGTTCGGAGTCGACGATCAGCGCCTTGTTGTCCTGGGCGAGCGCGCCCGGTGTGGAGCGCAGGCACACGCCGGTGCCCGCGGCGGCGTAGAAGCGCTGGCAGGTGAGTTCGGAGGCCGTGCGCCCGGACTCGGGCGCGTCGGCGGGCACCGAGGCGACGGCCCCGCGGTGCGGGCCCTGGCCGCCGTTGAGGAAGGCCAGGGAGCCGGGCCGGGTGAGCGTGACGGCCCCGGCGGCGACCGTCGGGCCGCCCGCCGACGGCTTGTCGTCGCGGGAGGCCGAGCGCAGCACGAGCGCGGCGGCGAGGCCCCCGAGGAGCAGTACCGCCACCGCGAGTACGAGCAGGCGCCGGGAGTTCGACAGCGTCATCTGGGGGGCCTCACGCGCTTCGGGTCGGTTCGGTTCGAGTCGGTTCGGGCCTCCTGCGGCGCCGCCGGGCGCAGGACGAAGCCGGCGACGGCGGCGCAGCACAGCAGGCCGGCCGCGGCGGCGGCCAGGGCCGGGCCGGTGCCCCAGAGGGTCCAGGCTCCGCCGAAGGCCAGTGAGCAGCCGAAGCGGGCCAGCGCCTGGCCGGTGCCGACCAGGGCCATGCCGGTGGCGCGCAGTTCCCCGGGGACGGTGGCGGCGACGGCGGCGGGCAGCACCCCGTCGGTGGCGGCGTAGAACATGCCGTGCAGGGCGAGGACGAGGAAGGGCAGGGCGGGCCAGGCGGGAGCCCACAGCAGCAGCCCGTAGCCGGTCAGCAGGAGGGCGTGCCCGGTGAGGAAGACGGTGCGCCGGCCGATCCGGTCGGCGAGGGCCCCGGCGGGCACGGCGAGCAGCAGGAACACGGCGGCGGTGCCGAGCGGCAGGAGCGGGAACCACTGGTCGCCGATACCGGTGCGGCGCTGCAGGAGCAGGTAGACGAAGGCGTCGCTGACGGTGGTCAGGCCCAGCAGGACGGCGCAGACGGCCAGATTGCGCAGCCGGGGCAGGCGCAGCAGGCCGAGCGCGTCGCGCAGCCGTACGGGGGCCGGCCGGTCCGCGTCGGGGACGGCGGTGGCGTTGGCGGCACCAGCAGCAGCGGTACCCGTGGTGGCCGTGGCCTTCGCTGCCGCCTTCGCCGGGGTCGGCGCCGGGGCTCCGCCGGACGGGACGAACAGCATGAGCACCACGACGCCCAGTACGGCGACGCAGGCGCTGACACCGAAGACGGCGTCGTAGCCGTCGACCGTGACGCTCAGGATCAGGAAGGCCGCGAGCGGGCCGAGCAGCGCCCCGGTGGTGTCCATGGCCCGGTGCACGCCGAAGGCGCGCCCTTGTAACTCGGGTGGTGTGGACAGGGAGATCAGCGCGTCGCGCGGGGCGGTGCGCAGACCCTTGCCGGTGCGTTCCAGCGTGAGGATCACGCTGATCGGGCCCAGGCTGTGGGCGAGCAGCAGCAGCGGTTTGCACAGCGCCGACAGGCCGTAGCCGATGCCGGCGATCAGCTTGTGGTTGCGGACCCGGTCGGCGAGATGGCCGCCGGTCAGCTGCACGAGGGCGCTGACCCCGTTGTAGACGCCGTCGAGCGCCCCGAAGCCGAGGGGGCTCAGCCCCAGACCGGCGATCAGGTACAGGGGCAGGACGGCGGTGACCATCTCGGACGAGATGTCGGTGATCATGCTGACCGCGCCCAGGGCGAGGACGGTCGAGGCGACCGCCGGAGCCCGGACGGATCCCCGGCCCGGAGCGGTCTTCGCACCCTCGGACGCGGGCGCGGAACGGTCCGCGAGGTACATGTTCTGGGGCTCCCGATGCCGACGGAGTCGAGTTCACTCGAACGTGCGAGTGGAACCCTAATGGGTGTACGGGCCAACGGTGGGGCGTATGAACAGATGTGGCCGCACGCCCCCGGGCCGGCCGGGAATCAGCCCTCCCGGCTGCTCTCGTCCCGCAGCCAGGTGGAGAAGTCCTGGTCGCGAATGGCCTTCCGGGAACCCCGGCGGGCGGCCAGCGCGGCCACCACGAACACCACCACCCCCGGCAGCAGCGCCGGCCGGGCCCACAGCAGGGCACGCAGATCGGCCGTTCCGGTCCGCGCGGTCTGCTCGGACGCCCGCTCAGCCACCTGCCCGGGCCCCTGCTGCGGCGTCCCGGACGGCGTCTCGGCCCGCCGCGCCGCCCGGAAACGCTCGTACTCCGCCGAGGAGGTCGCCGCACGGACCTTCCGCCGGATCAGATCGGACCAGGTCCGCGGCGGCCGGACGATCACCCGGGCCTCCTCGACCACGCGCCGCTCCCCCGGCCCGAAGGCGAGGGACGCGGCCAGGTCGTCGGCCATCAGCGGGGGCAGCGCGGCGATCCGCGCGTGCCCCGGCTCGGTCACGGCGATGACCCCGCGGCCGAACAGCCCCTCGCGGACGGCGGGCAGCCGCTGCCACACCCGGTAGTACGCCCGTACCGGCCAGGCGCAGCCGCCCAGCGGGATGTCCCGTCCGGGGGCGGCGGCGAGCAGCTCCGGACTCCGGCCGAGGACGCCCACCAGGGCCCGTACGTCGGCGGCCCCGACGACGACGTCGGCGTCCACGTACAGCCGGGGGAAGCCCCGCGCGTGCTCGTCGCCGGCCCGAAGTGCCAGGTGTTTGGAGGGAGTCGGGATCTCGACCACGCGGACGCGGTCGCCGCGCTCGCCCGCCACGCGGGCGGTGTCGTCCGTACAGCCGTTGCACACCACGACGATGTCGGGCCCGGACACCGGGGTGGTGTCGGCCAGGAGCGCGTCGAGGAGCCGGCCGATGACCCGGCCTTCGTTGTGGGCCGGTATCACGATGCTGGTCACCCGGGCAGTATGCACGGTCGAACACCCGCGCCAGGCGATTACGTCAACTCTGCCCGGGGGTACGCCCGGTGGACTAGATTGAGCGGCGCCGACCGGATTCGGCACGCTTCGGCGACGCCGGTGTCCGGCATCGGGCAAGGGTCTTGGGCGGTACGGGTTCGGCTGCTTGTGGGGAACAGGCGGCCGGGCCGGGGGGCGAAGCACGCGCATCACGTAGGGCATCGGTTGTGGGGGGCCATCACCGTTGAGCAGGTCATGCACCGGACGCGTGGGCGTCCGGGCTGCCGTCGACGGCATTTCCCTCCATCACACGCTTCCCGGCCACGAGTTGGCGACACGCCGTCCGGCGTGCGCAGAAGGAAGGGAAACGCCGTGAAGGACACCGCGAAGGACGCGGGGCAGAGCGCGGATCAGGGCTCGGGCGCCACCGGCAAGGGGTCCGCCCCCTTAGGTGTCGCCGTGGTCGGCGCGGGCTACTGGGGCCCCAATCTCGTCCGCAACTTCCAGTCCAGTGACCAGTTCCGGCTGCGCTGGCTCTGCGACCTGAACGTGGACCGGGCCCGGCAGGTGCTCGGCGCGTACTCCACGGTCCAGGCGACCGGCGACTACGAGGCGGTTCTCGCCGACCCGGAGGTCGACGCGGTCGCGGTGGCCACGCCGGCGGGCACACACCTCGACGTCGCGCTGGCCGCGCTGCGGGCCGGCAAGCACGTGCTCGTGGAGAAGCCCCTCGCCGCCACGTACGAGGACGGGCTGCGGCTCGTGAACGAGGCCGAGGACCGCGGTCTCACGCTGATGTGCGACCACACCTACTGCTACACGCCGGCGGTGGCGCGGATCCGTGAGCTGGTCCGCTCCGGCGAACTCGGCGAGATCCACTACGTGGACTCGGTACGGATCAACCTGGGGCTCGTCCAGAAGGACGTCGACGTCCTGTGGGACCTGGCCCCCCACGACCTGTCCGTCCTGGAGTTCATCCTCCCGGACCACGTGCAGCCGGTCGCCGTCGCCGCCCACGGAGCCGATCCCATCGGGGCCGGCCAGTCCTGCGTGGCCTATCTGACGCTCCAGCTGAACACCGGCGCCATCGCCCACGTGCACGTCAACTGGCTCTCCCCCACCAAGGTGCGCACCACCATGGTCGGCGGGTCCAAGCGCACCCTGGTGTGGGACGACCTCAACCCCACGCAGCGCGTCGCGGTGTTCGACCGCGGCGTGGACCTGAGCGCCCCGCAGGAGATCGGCGCGGACGAGCGCCGGGACATGCTCGTCTCCTACCGGACCGGCGACATGGTGGCGCCCGCGATCGGCGAGAAGGAGGCCCTGCGCAGCATGGTCGAGGAGTTCGCCGCGTCCATCAGGACGGGACGGCCGCCGCTGACGGACGGCCGGGCGGGCCTGAAGGTGCTGGACATCCTGGAAGCCGCCTCCCGGAGCCTGGAGTTCCGCGGAGCGGTCGTCGGACTGCGCACCGGGCGTTGAGCCTCCGCGGTCCGATCACACGCAAGACCACGACCGAAGATTCAGTGGGGGCAGGGCGTTGAGCAGCGTACGAGGCAAGAGGATTCTGGTCACCGGAGGGGCGGGCACGATCGGCTCGCACCTGGTGGACCTGCTGGTGGACAACGGGGCACGCGAGGTCGTGGTGCTCGACAACTTCGTGCGGGGGCGGACCGCCAACCTGGCCCGCGCCCTGCCGAGCGGGGTGGTGGAGGTCGTCGACGGCGACATCCGCGACGTGGCCGCCGTGCGCAAGGCGACCGAGGGCGCCGAGCTGGTGTTCCACCTCGCCGCCATCCGGATCACCCAGTGCGCGGAGGAACCGCGGCTGGCGAACGAGGTCATGGTGGACGGCACCTTCAACGTGCTGGAGGCGGCCGCGGCCGCCGGGGTGGGCAAGGTGATCGCTTCCTCCTCGGCCTCGGTGTACGGCCTGGCCGAGCAGTTCCCGACCACCGAGCGCCACCACCCGTACAACAACGACACCTTCTACGGTGCCGCGAAGGCCTTCAACGAGGGGGTGCTGCGCAGCTTCCACTCCATGTACGGGCTGGACTACGTGGCCCTGCGCTACTTCAACGTGTACGGGCCCCGGATGGACATCCACGGCCTGTACACCGAGGTACTGATCCGCTGGATGGAGCGGATCGCCTCGGGCGAGCCGCCGCTGATCCTCGGGGACGGCCTGCAGACCATGGACTTCGTCGACGTCCGGGACATCGCGCGCGCCAACCTGCTGGCCGCCGAGTCGGACCTGACCGACGAGGTCTTCAACGTCGCGAGCGGCACCGAGACCAGCCTGCTCCAGCTCGCGCACGGCCTGCTGGAGGCCATGGGCGCCGAGGGCCTGGTTCCCGAGCACGGCCCGGCCCGTGCCGTGAACGGCGTCACCCGGCGGCTCGCGGACACCTCGCAGGCCGCGGAGCGCCTCGGGTTCACCGCCGGGATCGACCTGCGCAGCGGGCTGCGGGACCTGGTGGACTGGTGGCGGGCCGAGCGCGCCGCCGACGCGGCGGCCGCGGAGGCGGGCCGATGAGCACCCCGGGGGCCGCCCCGGCCCGGATCCCGGTGATGGTGCCCTGGCTGGGCGAGGAGGAGGCGAAGGCCGCCGCCGACGCGGTGCTCTCCGGCTGGGTGGCCCAGGGTCCCCGGGTCGCCGAGTTCGAGCGGGCCTTCGCCGAGCGGGTGGGCGCCGAGCACGGCATCGCGGTGAGCTCGTGCACCACCGCCCTGCACCTGGCCCTGATCGCGCTGGACCTCGGTCCGGGCGACGAGGTGGTCGTCCCCTCGCTGTCGTTCATCGCCACGGCCAACGCCGTGCGCTACGTGGGCGCCCGGCCGGTGTTCGCGGACGTCGAGGAGGCCACCGGCAACCTCACCCCGGCCACCGTGGACGCGGTCCGCACGCCGCGGACCAAGGCGGTGATCGCCGTCCACCAGGGCGGGGTGCCCGCGGACGTGCACGCGCTGCGCGCGGTGTGCGCCGACTGGGACGTGGCCCTGGTGGAGGACGCCGCCTGCGGGATCGGCGCGACGGTGGGCGGCAAGTCGGTGGGCCACGGCGCGCTGCTCGCCGCCTGGTCCTTCCACCCGCGCAAGGTGATCACCACCGGCGAGGGCGGCATGCTGACCACGGACGACGCGCGGTGGGCGGAGCGGCTGCGGCGGCTGCGCGAGCACGGCATGAACGTGTCCGCCGCGCAGCGCCACGCTAGCAGCAAGCCGGTCGTCGAGAGCTACCTGGAGGTCGGCTACAACTACCGGATGACCGACATCCAGGCCGCGGTCGGCCTGGTGCAGCTCGGCAGGCTGGACGAGATCGTGGCCCGGCGGCGCTCGCTGGCCGCCCGGTACACGGAGCTGCTGAGCACGGTCCCGGGGCTGCGCCCGGTCGGGGACCCCGGTCACGGCCAGGGCAACTTCCAGTCGTACTGGGTGCTGCCGGCCGAGGACTTCCCGGTCGGGCGGGACGAGCTGCTCGCGGCGCTCTCCGAGGCCGGGATCTCGGCCCGGCGCGGCATCATGGCCTCGCACCTGGAGCCCGCGTACGCGGACCACGGCGCGGCGCCGCTGCCGGTGACCGAGCGGATCAGCCGCGACTCGCTGATCCTGCCGCTGTTCCACACGATGACGCGGGAGCAGCAGGACCGGGTGGTGGCGGTGCTGCGCGAACAGGCGGGCGGATGAGCGGCCCGCCGCGGCGGACCGAGGACCTGCTGATCGTCGGCGCGGGCGGGTTCGCCCGCGAGACCGCCCAGGCGGTACGGGACACGGCCGCCGCGGCGGCCGCGTCCGGCCGTGCCCCGCGGTGGCGCCTGGCCGGACACCTCGACGACGATCCCGGCCTGCACGGCCGGGAGGTCGACGGGGTGCCGGTGCTGGGCGGCAGCCACCTCGTGCACGAGCTGCCGGCGGCCCGGGTGGTGGTCTGCGCGGGCAGTCCGCGCGACTACGCCGTACGGGCCCGTCTGGTACGGCGTCTGGGGCTGCCCGGCAGCCGCTACGCCACGGTGGTCCACCCCACGGCGGTGGTCTCGGGGTCCTCGCTGCTCGGCGCGGGCTCGGTCCTGCTCGCGCACTGCGTGCTGACGGCCGCCGTCCGCCTCGGGTCCCACGTGGCGGTGATGCCGCACGTGGTGCTCACCCACGACGACCGGGTCGGGGACTTCGCCACGCTCGCCTCCGGGGTACGCCTCGGCGGCGGGGTGCGGCTGGGGCGCGGGGCGTACGTGGGCGCCGGTGCGCTGGTGCGCGAGGGCACGACGGTCGGCGCCTGGTCGCTGACCGGTATGGGAAGCACGGTCCTGGCCGATGTGCCGCCCGGTGAGGTGTGGGCCGGAAGCCCCGCCCGCCGGCTGCGCGCGGCGGGTGGCCCGGCGCTCGACGAGCTGCGGGCCGATGGCGAGGAGACGGCCGGCCGGTGGCCGGAGACACGGATGGGGAGCACTGTCGTATGAACCAGATACCGCTCGTCGACCTGAAGGCGGCGCACGCCGAGGTCGCCGGGGAATTACGGGCAGGATTCGACCGTGTGCTCGCCGACACGGCCTTCATCGGCGGTGCGGAGGTCCGCGCGTTCGAGCGTGAGTACGCCGACTTCGCGGGGGTCGGGCACTGCGTGGGGGTCGCCAACGGCACCGACGCCCTCGAACTGGCCCTGCGCGCGAGCGGGGTGGGTGTCGGCGACGAGGTGGTGCTGCCCGCGAACACCTTCATCGCCACCGCGGGGGCCGTGGCCCGGATCGGTGCCCGGCCGGTGCTCGCCGACTGCCTCCCCGACACCCTGCTGATGGATCCGCGGGCCGCACTGGAGGCCGTGGGACCGGCCACCCGCGCGGTCGTCCCCGTCCACCTCTACGGGCAGTGCGCGGACACCGCGGCGCTGGCGGCCGGACTCCCGGCGCACGTGAAGATCGTCGAGGACGCCGCGCAGAGCCAGGGCGCGACCCGGGACGGACGCTCCCCCGGCAGCGGGGGCATCGCCGCGACCAGCTTCTACCCGGGCAAGAACCTGGGCGCGTACGGCGACGCGGGCGCGGTGGTGACCGACGACGAGGAGAGCGCGGACCTGGTCCGGGCCCTGGCCAACCACGGCGGCATCGCCAAGTACCGCCACGACGTGGCCGGTTTCAACAGCCGCCTCGACGGTCTGCAGGCCGTGGTCCTGCGGGCCAAGCTGGCCAGGCTCGCCGAGGGGAACGCGGCCCGCCGTGCCGCCGCCGCCCGCTACGACGAGCTGCTGGGCGACCTCGCCGCCGCCGGGCGGGTCACCCTGCCGGTCACGGCCGAGGGCAACGTCCACGTATGGCACCTGTACGTGGTCCGGGTCGCCGGGGCGGACCGCGACGCCGTCGTCGGCAAACTCAACGCGGAGGGGATCGGCGCGGGCGTGCACTACCCGGCGCCGGTCCACCTGACCCCCGCCTTCGGTCATCTCGGCCACGGCCGGGGCGACTTCCCGCACGCCGAGCAGGCCGCGGACCGGATGCTCTCGCTCCCCCTCTTCCCGCAGATCACCGCCGAACAGCAGCGGCGGGTCGTGGACACGCTCCGCACCGCCCTGCGCTGACCCCACGCGCTCACGCAAACAATGAGGTCCAGATGAACAGACGGACAAGGTTGCTCCGTTACGGTTTCTTCACCGTGATCGCGGCCTTGATGGCCACGGTCCTGCCACCGGCCGCACCGGCCGGTGCGGCCGATCCCTGCGGTCCCACCACGAACGCGATCGTGTGCGAGAACTCCAAGCCCGGCACGCCGATGGAGGAGTGGTTCGCGCCCAGTGCGTACGGCGACATCAAGGGCTTCCCGGCCCAGACGAGCGTCCAGGCCGGCGAGACCGTGCAGTTCAAGATCCAGTCGCCGACCGCGTACAGGGTGTCGGTGTACCGCCTCGGCCACTACGGGGGCAGCGGTGCCCGCCTGATGTCGACCGCGGCCCAGGCCGCCCAGACGTACCCGGCGAACTTCCTGCCGGGCGGCAACCCCGCGACCTGCGCCAAGAAGCCCGCCACCGGCCTGGTCGACTGCGGGAACTGGCCCGTGACCGCGACGTGGACCGTGCCGGCGGACGCCGTGTCCGGGCTCTACGTCGTCAACTTCGACCAGGCGGACGGCAACGGCGTGATGCCGTACCCGTTCGTCGTCCGCAACGACGCCGGCCACTCCGACATCGTCGTGCAGACCAGCGACCAGACCTGGCAGGCGTACAACAACTACGGCGGCCAGGACCTGTATGACGGCGGCGGCCCCGCCCCGGACGGGCGGGCGTACGAGGTCAGCTACAACCGGCCCATGGACATCGGCGGGGACAACGGGATCTACGGTTCCGAGTTCCAGATGGTGGCCTGGCTGGAGCGCAACGGCTACGACGTGAGCTACATGTCCGGCGTCGACATGTCGGTCCGCGGCGGGACCCTGCTGCGCAACCACAAGGTCTTCCTGTCCTCGGGGCACGACGAGTACTGGACCCAGGAGCAGTTCACGAACGCGCTGAACGCGCGCAAGGCCGGGGTCCACCAGGCGTACTTCAGCGGCAACGAGGTCTTCTGGAAGACCCGCCTTGCGCCGAGCATCGACGGCGCGGGCACCGCCAACCGGACGCTGGTCTCGTACAAGGAGACCAAGCTGTCCTTCCCCCAGCCGAACGGCGTCCCCGATCCGAGCGGGATCTGGACCGGCACCTTCATGGACCCGGCCAGCGCCACGAACGGCCGGCCCTTCCAGCCGCAGAACCAGCTGACCGGCTCGATGTTCAGCGTCAACGGCTACCGCAGCGACGCGATCACCGTCCCGGGGACCTTCGCCAAGCAGCGGCTGTGGCGCAACACCACGGTCGCGAACCTCACCCCCTCGCAGACCGCCACGTTCCCCACCGGCACGCTCGGCTACGAGTGGGACAGCGACGTGGAGAACGCCAGCCGGCCGGCCGGGCAGATCACGATGTCCTCCACCACGGTGGACATCGAGGACGGCAAGCTCCTCAAGGACTACGGCAACACCTACGGCAACGGCACCGCGACACACAGCCTGGTGGCCTTCCGCGACCAGACCTCGCACGCGCTGGTCTTCGGCGCGGGCACGGTGCAGTGGTCCTGGGGCCTGACCAACATGCCGACGGGCAACCCGGACGACGCGGTGGTCACCGCGGACAAGCGGATGCAGCAGGCCACGGTGAACGTCTTCGCCGACATGGGCGTCCAGCCGAAGTCCCTGCAGAGCGATCTGATCGCCTCGACCGCCTCCACGGACACCGTGGGCCCGGCCGTGACGGTGACCAGCCCGGCGGCGAACGCCACCGTACCGGCGCTGCGGCCCGTGACCATCACGGGCACGGCCGCCGACACCGGCGGCGGTGTGGTCGCCCGGGTGGAGGTCTCCACCGACGGCGGCACGACCTGGAAGGCGACGACCGGGCTGGGATCCTGGAGCTACAAGTGGACCCCGACCGTCCCCGGCGCCGCGCAGATCAAGGTGCGCGCGGTGGACGACAGCGTCAACATCGGCGCCACCACGACGGTGCCGCTGACGGTGGGACCCCAGCAGTGCCCCTGCACGGTGTGGCCCGCCGCGGCCGTGCCGGGCACCGTGAACGCCGGTGACGGCAGCGCCGTCGAGCTCGGCGTCAAGATCCGCTCCTCGGTCGCCGGCTCGATCACCGGTGTCCGCTTCTACAAGTCACCCGCCAACACCGGCACCCACACCGGCAGCCTCTGGAGCAGCTCCGGCCAGCGCCTGGCCACCGGTACCTTCACCAATGAGACGGCCTCCGGCTGGCAGCAGCTGAACTTCGCCACGCCGGTCCCGGTCAAGGCGAACACCACCTACGTCGCCTCCTACTTCGCCCCGCACGGCGGCTACTCCTTCGACAACACCTTCGCCGCGGGCGATGCGGGCCTGGCCCCGCTCACCGCGCTGAAGAGCGGCACCGACGGCGGCAACGGCGTCTACCGCTACAGCGGCACGGGCGGGTTCCCGTCCACCGCCTCCTCCGGCAGCAACTACTGGGTGGACGCGGTCCTGGACACCGCGACCGCCAGCACCACCCCGCCCACCGTCACCGCCACCTCGCCGCAGTCCGCGGCGACCGGCACCCAGATCACGGCGGCCATGTCGGCCACCTTCAGCAACGCCGTCGACGTGGACACGCTGGTGTTCTCCGTCAAGGATTCCGGCGGCACGGCCGTTCCCGGCACCAAGGTGCTGGGCGCGTCCAACAGCGCGACCTTCACCCCGTCCTCCGAACTGGCCCTGAACTCCACCTACACGGCGTCCGTCCAGGCCGCCGACCTGTGGGGCAACGCCATGGCCGCACCGGTCACGTGGAACTTCACCACCAGCACGAGCCCGCCCGCGGTCAACTGCCCGTGCACGCTGTGGAACGCCGCCGCGGCACCGAGCACCGCCAACGTGGGTGACGACGCCAACTCCGTGGAACTGGGCACCCGGTTCCAGTCCGCGGTGAACGGCTACGTCACCGGCGTCACCTTCTACAAGGGCCCCGGCAACACCGGTACGCACACCGGCAGCCTGTGGTCCGCCTCCGGCACCCTGCTCGCCACCGGCACCTTCGGCAGCGAGACCGTCTCCGGCTGGCAGCAGCTGCAGTTCGCCACGGCGGTACCGGTCACGGCGGGCACCACGTACGTGGCCTCCTACCACGCACCGAACGGCAACTACTCGGTCGACGGCGGCTACTTCACCGGCGCGCACCGCTCCTATCCGCTGGTGGCCCCGGCCGACGCGGCCGGCAGCGCCAACGGGCTCTACAAGTACGGGGCGGCCACGGCCTTCCCCACGAACACCTTCGGCTCGGTGAACTACTGGGTCGGCCCGATCTTCACCACCACCGCACCGGCCGCCCTCCAGGAGGGGCTGTCCACGGAGGTGAGCGGGCAGTGAGCACGGTCAGCGTGGTGATCCCCTGCTACAAGTACGGCCACTTCCTGGCGGACTGCGTCAAGAGCGTGCTGGACGAGCAGGAGGGCGTCGACGTGCGGGTGTTGATCATCGACGACGCCTCGCCCGACGACTCCGCGGAGGTCGCCCGCGCGCTGGCGGCCGCCGACCCGCGGATCGAGGTACGGGTCCACGAGAGCAACAAGGGCCACATCGCCACCTACAACGAGGGCCTGCTGGAGTGGGCCGACGGGGACTACGTCGCCCTGCTGTCGGCGGACGACCGGCTGGTCCCCGGGGCCCTGGTGCGCGCCGCGGCCCTGCTCGACGCGCATCCGGAGGTCGGCTTCGCCTACGGCAGGCCGCTGCGCTTCCAGCACGGCGGGCCGCTTCCCGCGGCCCGTACCCGGAGCACCGGATCGGTCGTCTACCCCGGACGGTGGTGGCTGGACCGGCGGTTCCGGGAGGGCACCGGGTGCATCACCTCACCCGAGGTGGTGGTCCGCACGAGTCTCCAGCGCAAGGTCGGGGGCTACGACCCGGACCTGCCGCACGCCGGCGACATCGAGATGTGGATGCGGCTCGCGGCGCACGCCGACGTGGGCTACATCCGCGGGGCCGACCAGGCCTTCTACCGGGTCCACGGGAACAACATGTCCACCACGGACTTCGGCGGGCAGCTCGACGACCTGCGCCAGCGCCTGGTCGCCTTCGACTCGGTGCTCGACAAGTGCTCCGGGCTGCTGCCGGGGGCCGACCGGCTGGCGCTGTCGGCGCGGACCCGGCTCGCCCGGTACGCGCTGCGGCGCGCCTACCGGGCGTACGACCGGGGACGCACCGCGGTGGTACCGGTCGACGAGCTCGTGGAGTTCGCGGCCGAGTGCCTGCCCGCGGGCTACACGAGGCTGGCCGAGTACCGGGCGCTGCTCAGGCGCCGGCGCATCGGCCCGCGCGCCATGCCGTACCTCCAGCCGCTCGTCCTCTCGGCCGTGGCGGACCGGGGGCGCGAGTGGCTGTGGTGGCGGTCCTGGAAGCGTCGAGGGATTTGATGACGCGAACGCAGTGTTCAGCGGGCCGCCCCGGCGAGGGCGGCCCGCTCGGGCTCCTCGGCCCGGACCACCGGACCGGCGTCGGCGGCGGCTTCGTGCCGGCGCCGGCGCCGGCTCCGGCGTGTCAGGAGCCGGTCGGTCCACAGGGCCGCCACCACGCCGCCGACACCGCCCAGCAGGGCGGCCCCGGCGAGGCCCCGGCTCTTGTTGCCGGTCTGCACGGCCGCGGTGGGCGCCACCAGGAGCGTCACGCTCATCCGCGCGGAGTCCGGGACTCCCTGCTGTGTCTGCATGTCGCCCAGGTGCTTCGTGTAGACGTCGATGATCTTCCGGACCGCCGTGTCGGCGGCGACCGGGTCGGCCTGCTCCGCCTGGATCTGGAGCGAGGGGATCAGGTAGCGCGGGGTGACGCTGGTCCCGCTGTTGCGCGGGATCATCCGGTAGGTGCCGGTCACGCCCGCGGCGCGGAGCTCGTCGGCCCCGGCGGGCGAGTCCAGCTGCTGCACCGCCGCGTAGGAGACGGCGGCGAGCGGCGGTTGCAGATTGGCCAGCTGGTTGGGCTGGTTGTCCGTCACCGGCGGCTTGAGCACGACGATCGCCGTACTCAGGTACGTCTGCGTGGGGTGCAGGACCTGCACGGCTCCGGCGGCGGCGAGCACCGCGGCCACGATCAGGACGTACCAGCGCCGACGCAGCGCGCGGACCAACTCACCAGGCGACACAGAGATTCCTTCCGTTGTGACCGATCCTTCCAGGACATGGGTAGGTCCGCCATCAATTGCGGTTTCCCCGGGGGGTGTTCATGAGCATCGGTGAGATCGTGGCGGTGCTCCGGCGCCGTTGGTACGTGATGGTGCCGCTGACGCTGATCAGTCTGCTCGCGGGGGCTCACCTGTACCGTTCGGTGCCCGTGGCCTACCAGTCGCAGAGTTCGGTGGCGCTGCTCGACTCCACGGCGGTGGCCGAACTGGCCCCCGCCTTCGGCAACCCCATCTCGAACGCCGGCGGTTCGCTGGTGGTCACCGCGGATGTCCTGATCAGGACCCTGTCGGGGACGGACGCGGCGCGGGACCTCCAGGGCATCGGCGTGACCGACCCCTACACGGTCGGGTTCGCCGCGAACACCTCGGGGCCGATGCTCACGCTGACCGTCACGGGGACCGACCGGGAGAAGGTGCTGGAGGAGACCAACCAGCTGACGGCCTTCGCCGGGGAGACGCTCAACGCGCTCCAGGCCGCGGCCGAGGTCAAGCCCGCGTACATGGTGCAGACGGCCCCCGTGGTGCTGCCGCAGACCCCGGTGCCGCAGCTGAAGGGCCGCTACCAGCAGGTGCTGGGCGTCCTCATCCTGGGCACCACGGCCGCCTTCACCCTCTCCTTCCTGACGGACAGCCTGCTGGCGGCGCTGCGGCGCAGGCGCGCGGCCTCGGCCGCCCCGGCGCGGGGGCGCGGCCGCCGCAAGCCGTGGGGGCGGCAGCTGGACGCGACCGCCCTGCTGAGCTGCTATCTGGCGCTGGCCTTCTTCATCCCCTCGAACCTGACCCTGCCCGGCATGGGCGGGGTGGGCACCCCGGCCAACGTGTTCGCGCTGCTGTGCCTGTTCTGGTACCTGGCCGCCTGGATCACCGGCCGGATCCGGCCCGCCCCGGGCACCCGGCTGCCGCGGGTGGTGATGTGCCTGCTGGCCTTCTCCGTCCTGGCCTCGTACGTCGCGAACGCGATGCGCGGCAGCTCGCACAAGGAGGTCCTCGCGGCGGACCGCGGTCTGATCGGGCTGCTCGTGTGGGTGTCCCTGGTGGTGCTGGTCTCCGCGGGGATCCAGGACCGCGAGCGCCTGGACGTACTGCTGCGCCGGGCCGTGGTGATGGGGACGGTGGTGGCGGCCGTCGGCTTCTACGACTTCTTCACCGCGACAAACATCGCCGACAGCATCTCGATCCCGGGCCTGCAGTCCAGCGTCGCCCAGATCACCACCCTGGACCGGGGTTCCTTCACCCGGCCGCGGTCCACCACCGCGCAGCCCCTGGAGTTCGGCGGGATGCTCGCCATCCTGCTGCCCTTCGCCGTGCAGCAGGCCTTCGATCCGGTACGGCGGCACCTGCGCGCCTGGCGGCGCTGGGGGCCCGTGGTCCTGATGGGGGGCGCGCTGCCGCTGACGGTGTCGCGCACCTCCATCATCGGGGCGCTCATCGTGGTCCTGGTGATGGTGCTGCGCTGGAAGCCGGAGCGGCGGTGGGCCGCGATCGGGCTGCTGATGGGCTCGGTGGCCTGCTTCAAGGTGATCATCCCGGGGCTGATCGGCACCATCACCGCGCTCTTCGCCTCGTTCGTGACGAACTCCGACAGCAGCACCCAGGCCCGCACCGTCAAGTACAGCGCGATCGTCCCCTACCTCACCGAACGGCCGCTGTTCGGGCGGGGGTTCGGTACCTTCCTGCCCGAGCTGTTCTTCTTCACCGACAACCAGTACATGCTCACCCTGGCGGAGATGGGCCTCGTGGGGCTGATCGCCCTCCTGGTCCTCCTGTTCACGGGAATCCACCAGGGCGGTGCCATCCGCAGGCTGGCCCGCACCGAGTCCGACCGGGAGCTGGGGCAGGCCTTCTTCGCCTCGGCCCTGGTCTCCCTCGTCATCGCCGCCACCTTCGACGCCCTCAGCTTCCCGATGTTCGCCGGGGTGTTCTTCCTGACGATCGCCGCGGGGGGCAGCTATCTCGGGTTCATCCGGCGCGCGGCGCCGGAGCCCGCAACCGTGGAGTCCTCATGCAGTTCAGCCAGCCCGCCGCCCGCCGACCGGATCCGGGTTCCGGCCCCGTAGCGGTCCTCGTCGTCACCTGGAACAGCGCCCGGGTGCTCCCGGAGTTCCTCGCCTCGCTGCCCGAGGCCATGGCCGGGCTCGACTGGCGGCTGGCCGTCGCCGACAACGACTCGGCCGACGGCACCGTGGAGCTGATCCGTTCCCTGGCCCCGGACGCGACGGTCGTCCAGACCGGCCGCAACGCGGGCTACGCGGCCGGGGTGAACGCCGCCCTCGGAGCCGCCGGCGAGTGGGAGGGCGGCTTCCGGGCGGCCCTGGTCTGCAATCCGGACGTCCGGATGAGGCAGGGCTGCGCCAAGGTGCTCGTGGACGCGCTGGGCGCGGACGCGCCGGGCGGCGGCCGGGTCGGGATCAGCGTCCCGCTGCTGTACGAGGAGGACGGCCGTACGCTGCTGCTCTCGCTGCGCCGCGAGTCGCGGGTGACCCGGGCGCTCGGCGAGGCGGTGCTGGGCAATCGCCGGGCCGGGCGGTTCCCGAACTGGAGCGAGCTGGTCACCGATCCGGCCGCGTACGAGCGGGCCACGGTCGCGGACTGGGCGACGGGCGCGCTGATGGCCCTGTCCGGGGAGTGCCTGGAGGCGTGCGGGGCCTGGGACGAGTCCTTCTTCCTGTACTCGGAGGAGACCGAGTACTGCCTGCGGGCGCGGGACCGCGGGTTCGTCACCCGGCTGGAGCCCGCGGCCACGGCCACCCATCTGGGCGGGGACTCGCAGGTGTCACCCCGGCTGTGGACGCTGCTGACGCTCAACCGGGTACGGCTCTACGGGCGCCGGCACGGGGCGGCGGCGACCGCCGCGTTCCGGGCGGCCGTGCTGCTGCGGGAGACCTCCCGGGCCGCGCTCGGCCGGCCCGCCAGCCTGGCGGCGGCGAAGGCCCTGGCCGGCCCGTCGGCGCTGCGGGCCACGCCGGGGCCGTGAGACGGCGCCGGCCCGGCCCTGCCTCGTCGTCCGTCCTCAGCCAGCCGTGACGCGCAGATGGGCGAGCAGGGTGGCGCCGTCGGGGGTCGTGGCGAGGACACGGCCGGAGCGGTGCCAGTGGGTGACGGCCTCGGCGTGCCGGCGGATGCCCGGGGCCTGCATGCCGGCCTGGGGGAAGGACACGGTCGCGGTGGGCGCCGAACCGGCGCCCGCGCCCGTGTGGAGGAGGACTCCGGTGCCGTCGGGGCCGGGCACCGCGAGGGCCCAGTGGTCGCCGTCGGCGACCGGGCCGTGCGGCGCGACGCCCTCGATGCGCGCACCGGCGCCGGGACCGGCGGGCGTGCCCTCGGTGGTCCAGTGCAGGACGGTGCTGCTCGGTGGCCCGTCCGCCGGCTGCGGCTCGGCAGCGAGCAGGCCGCCGGAGGCGAGCGCCGCGGATCGGCCGGGACGGAACGCGTCCGGCCGGAGCCGGGAGCGGGAGCGCAGCTCCCAGCCGGGCAGGTCCCAGCGCCAGAGCTCGGCCGTCTGCGTGCCGTCGGGAAGCGGCGAGACCACGACACCCGTGCACCCGGCGGGGGTACGGGCGAGCCGGCCGGCCAGCCGCTCGCCGCGGCCGAGTTCGCGCCAGACCACGGTGGGCCGGGGCGCGAGGGTGTCCAGCACCGTGATGCCGTCGTCGTCGGCCGTGATCAGGTGCCGGCCGTCGAAGGACGGAACGATCTGCCGGGCGCTCAGCGTCGTCCAGCGCCGGACCGAGCGGGTGACGAGGTCGAGGCGGGAGACCTCCCGGACCCGGCCGTAGCCGGCCACGAGCAGCGCGGCGCCGCCGTGGTCGGCCAGCACCAGTTGGTCGGCGGGCACGTCCCAGCGGGCCTTGGTCCGGCCGTCGGCGGTGAGCAGCCGGACGCCCGCCTGCCCGCAGGCGACGAGGACGGCGCCGGAGCCGAGCAGCGCCGCGTCCAGTACCGGCAGCGTGCCGGGCCGCTCGGCGGCGGTGTACGCGGTGGAGTGCTCCGAGCGGGCCGCGCGCTGCGGCCTGGCCAGGTCGGCGGCGACCAGCGGGTCGGCCCGCTTGAGCAGGCGCTGGTGGCGGGGCCCCGCGTCCCGCTCGCCGAGGGCCGTGCCGAAGCCGCCGTCCCGGACGAGCGCGCGGGCCGCCGCGGTGGCGAGTTCACGGTCCGCCGCCGGGTCGGCCGCCGGGAGTTCCGCCAGGGCGGCGGCGAGCGCCGACCGTCCGGTGGCGGCCGGGTCCCCGTCGCTGTCCAGGACGGCCAGGGCGAGCGCCCTGGTCGCCTCTCCGGCGCCGAGCGCCAGCAGATACGGCAGCGCCCGGCTCCGGGTCGGCCCACCCAGAGCGACGGCGTCGCGCAGGTCGGCCGCCGCCGACGGGCGCAGCGCCTCGTCCGCCCAGAGCACCTCGGCGGCGCCCAGCCGGTCGCCGGAGTCCCGGCAGTGCGCTGCCCAGGCGGCGCGCAGTTCGCGGGCCGCCGCCGGGTCGTCGGCCGCGAGGCGATCGACGGCCGGGGCGAACGCGGCCCGGCGGTAGGCCGTCCGGACGGCGCGCTCCCGCTCGCCGGCCTGCCACCAGAGCCGGACCACGAGGTCCGCGGCGAGGTCGCGGCCCTCCGCCAGTTCGGCCGCCTGCACGGTGCGGCGGTGCCGGACCAGCAACGCGACCGCCTCGGCCGGGGCGCCCCGGAGGTCGGCGAGGACGAATGCGGCCTCCTCGACCCGGCCCGCGCGTTCGAGCTCCTCGGCGGCCCGCTGGTAGAGCGCGGCGAGGTGCTGGTGCACGGTGGGGCCGGACAGCGGGGAGGCCCCGCCGGACACGCCGACCCGGGGCGTGGGGCGCAGGGCGCCCTCGTAGCGGCGGGGCAGACCGAGGGTGAGCCAGGGCCGCTGCCCGCCCGGCCGGCCGTCCGTGAGCCGGATCGCGTCGCGCAGGGCGTCCTCCCAGCGGCGCTGCTCGAACGCCCTGGTCAGCTCGCGTACGTAGCGGGCGTGCCGGCCCTGGATCAGCGGGCCTGCCGTACGCATCGCCAGGCGGGCCAGGAGGGCGTCGAACAGCGGGCGGCGGGCGCGGCCGCGCGACCGGCCGTGCTCCGGTGCCGGGGTGGTGGCAGCGGCCGCGTCGGCGGAGCCCTCCGGGCCCGGTGCGGTGCCCCTGTGGCTCCGGCGGAGGCGGGCGGCTGCCGGGCCGGCGGCGAACGCGAGGAGCAGCAGGCCGGCGTGGAAGACGCCGCCCTGCGACCCGGCGACGACCAGGAGGGGCAGCACCACGAGGAGGACGACAGCGGCCAGGGCGAGCGGGTCGGTCCCGGACGACGGCCGCGTCCCCGGCCGTCTCGCGAACGGCGACGACGACCGGCGACGGGGGCCGGCCGGGGTGTCCTCGGTGAGCCGCCGGGCCCGCTCCGTGCGGGGTGCGATACCGGCGGCCGCGCGCAGGTCGGGCTCCGGCCGCCGCGGGAGGGACTCGGCGACGGGGTCGGCCTCGGGCTCGGCGGCGCCGACCGGCCGCGGGCGGTGGAGCGTGAGCCCGGACAGGTCGAGCCACGCGGCCGGTTCCACGTCCGGGAGCGCGGCCATCCGGTGAACGGCCGTCACGCCCCCCGCGCCCACCGCGATCTGCCCGGCGTCCGCGGCACGGGCGTCGGCTCCGACGGCGGCCTGTGCGCCGCGGTCCGTCCGTACGACGGGCAGTCCGGGGGCCCGGTCGGCACGGATCTCCACGGGTGCGGCCAGCATGAACAGCCAGCGGCCGTCGGGCAGTCGGCGCAGCTCGGCGCCGTCCTGCCAGGAGGCGACGGCGCGCGCGGCGGCCTCGGCCGGGCCGATCACGGGCACGTCGAGGACGAACCCGGTGGCGGTGACGGTGGCACGGAACGCCGCGCTCTGGCCGGCACTCACTCGGTGCCCCCGATCTGGAAGTGGATCCGGCCGGTGTTGGCGTCGCCGACCACGATCCGGCCGGGCCGGATCTCGGCGGCGATCAGCGGCAGGGTGGGGTGCACGGCCGGCGGCCCGGAGGCCCCGGAGAAGCGGGTCAGGGTCCGCACACCGTCGGCGCGCACGCCGCGCACCACGAGACCGCTGCGGCTGACGGTGATCAGCGCGGGCCTCCCCCCGTCGTGGACGAGGCCGATCACGTCGGCGTTCTCACGGAAGGAGATGCGGCACTCGTCCCCCGGCCCGGTCCGCACCTGCCAGGTCCGGCCGTCCTGCGACCAGGCCTGGGAGCCACCGCTGTGCAGGAAGTGGCGGGCGTCGCGGGCCTCCTCGTGCAGGGGCCCGCCGGCGAACAGCCGCGGCTCGCGGAACCGGTCGAAGTGCGGCCGGTCGTGCGCTCCCCGGCCGAGTGCGCCGTCGTCGGCGACGCTGCCGTCCGGGCGGATCCGCCGCCAGCGGCCGGCCAGCGGCAGCAGCAGGTCGGCGCCGTCGCGCAGCAGCGGCAGGACGGGGCGGGCGAACATTTCCTCCGGCACGGCGGCGTCGCGGTCGGTCCCGAAGGCGGCGAGGTCGGCGGTGTGGCCGCCGGGCTCGCCGAACGCCCGGCCACTGACGTACGGGACGAGCTCATCGCCCCGGACGTACAGGGCGATCAGGCGCCGGCCGATCCGGCCGGCGGCGAGCACCGGCCCGGGCAGGTCGTGACGGCGCGCCCGGACGGCGGTGATGACGCGGGCGTCGCCGTTCGGCAGGTTGGCGGCGAGCAGGGTGGTGGCCCGCCGGCCCCGGGCGAGCAGGGTGCGGGCGTCGGTGGTGAAGGCGGGCAGCGCCCGGCCGGCCTTGCCGTCGGCGTCGGCGTCGGCGTCGGCAGACGGCGGTCCGACGGGGGCGGGTTCGGCCCGGCGGAACTCGGCCCCGCGCAGGGTCCGTACGGCGATCTCGCTCGCGGGCAGCCGGAGTTCGGCCGTCGTACCGTCGAGCCGTACGACGACGTGGTCGGCGCCCCGGGCGGACCAGCGGGTGGGCTCACTCGTCAGGACTCGGGGGTGTGCCGGGAGCCGGTCGGCGAGGCGCGGCGAGGTCAGCAGCCAGGCCTGGTCGGCGGCGTCCAGGCCGGCCCGCGCGTGCTGCACGTCCGAGGGCGTCGGGTCGACCGGCCGGCGCGCGGCCAGCCAGGCCGGCAGCAGCTCGGCGAGATCGCCGGTGAGCCGGCGTCCGTACGGGTCGCCGAGGACGACGACGACCAGTTCGGTGCCGCGTGCGGCGGCCCGGCGGTGCAGGACGAGGAGTGCGGCGAGCTGGACCAGCCGGCCGGCGCCTGCCTGTGTGGGGCCGGCGTCGACCAGCACGGCGATCCTGCCGCGGGCCGCCGGGGTGCGGAACTCGGGTGCCAGGTGGAGCAGTTCGCCGTCGACGTAGCGGCGCAGGAACTCGTCCGGGTACGCGTCGGCGAGCAGCCACTCGGACGGCAGCAGCTGGTCCGGCCGGCCCGAGCGGGCGAGGCCGCCGAGGCCGTCGGGGTCGCCGAGGACGTCGGCGACGGGCTCGCGCTCGCCGACCAGGGCGTCCAGGTGGCGCAGCAACGGGCCGAAGGCGACGGCGAGTTCGGGGCTGATGGCCGAGAGGGTGCCGGCCCACGGGGCGAGGGCGGCGGGCAGGCGGGTGGTCGTCATCGGGCGCCGCCCCCGGCGTGGTCCGGGCCGGTGCCCTCCGGCCGGGTGAAGGCCTCCAGCGCGTCCGGGGAGGTGACCGGCGCGGGCGGGTCGGCGACCAGTGCACGGCCGGGGACGAGGACGCAGAGCTGGCCCTCGGCCGCGCCGACGGCCCGGCGCCACAGGGTGGCGGCCGGTGCGGGGCGGGCGGTGGTGGGGACCAGCAGGCCGGCGTCGCGACCCAGATAGCGGGCGCCGTCGGCCCAGGGCAGGTCCGCCTCCGCGCCGAGGACCAGCAGCGCACGGTCGGCGGCCGGCAGGCCCGGACCGTCGTCGGCGAGCACACCGAGGCGGGCGCCGTCACGGATCCGTTCCAGGGCCGCGGCGGCCAGGCCGGGCACCGCGTCGCCGACCGCGAGGACGGCGGAAGCCTGCAGCGGGGGCTCACGGCGCTCCCACCGGAGCGGAAAGGACGGCGACGGCGCGGGGGCGGGGGCGGACGCGGGGGCGGAGGCGGAGGCGGAGGCGGGCGGAGCAGGCCGGTCGGCGGTCACGAGGGGGCGACCGCCGCGACCAGCTCGGCCCGTATCCCGGCCAGCGCGGCCGGCAGGTCGGCCGGCTCGAAGCCCGCGTCGATCTCCCGCAGTGCGGCCTCCAGCCGCAGACGCGAGTCACGCCCCTCGGGGAGGGTCCGGTGCTCGGCGAGCAGGGCGGTGCCGGTGCGCGCCAGCCGCTCGGCGCGCGCTGCGGTGCTGCGGGACAGTTCCTCGGCGGCGTGTACCAGGCTGCGGTTGGCGGCCTTCTCCACCAGGTCGGCGAGGGTGTCGCGGGCCAGTGCCTGGGTGTCGGCGGTCGGGGCGATCAGCGGCAGCACCCACAGGTCGCGCGCGGATGCGGTGGTCCGGCCGTCCAGCACCGCGGCGGCCGCGACCAGCTTCTGCGAGCGCACGGCGCGGCGGTCGCTGACGGGTACCCCGGCGGCGCGCAGCCGGCGCAGCGCGGCACCGACCAGCGGGGTGACCTCGTCGAGGTCGCAGGCACGGGCGGCGGCGGCGAGCCGGTCGACGGCGGCGAGCAGGCCGCCGGGGCCGCCCGGCGCGGCGGACACGGCTGCGGGGCGGCGGCCGGCCTCCAGCAGTTCCTCCAGCCGGGCGTCGGCCACCGGCTCGACGAACACGCGGGCGAGGAAGCGGTCCGCGAAGGCGGCCAGGGCCGGGTCGTCGGGGAGGTGGTTGGCGGCGCCGACGCAGACCCGCAGCGGGCTGTCGAGGACGGTGCGGCCGCGGCGGAAGACCCGTTCGTTGAGCAGGCCGAGCAGGGTGTTGAGGACGGCCGTGGACCCGAGGAACACCTCGTCCAGGAAGGCGACCTCGGCCTCGGGCAGCATTCCGGCGGTCTCGAACTCGACCCTGCCCTCGCGCAGGCCCCGCAGATCGACGGGGCCGAACAGCTCGTTCGGCTCGGTGAACCGGCCGAGCAGGTACTCGAAGTAGCTGCCGCCGAGATGGGCGGCGATCCGGCGCACGGCTTCGGACTTGGCGGTGCCCGGCGCGCCGACGACCAGGAGGTGCTCACCGGCGACCGCGCAGAGGGTGACCACCTCGGCGACCGTCTCGCGGTCGACCAGGCCCCGGCCCGCGGCGGCCACGGCGGCGCCGACCGACTCGGCGTCCGCGGCGAGCGCCGACGGGTCCGGCGTGGCGGGGACGGGGGGCGTGGTGGTGCTGATCTCGGTCACGAGCACCGGAGTCTACGGGGGCCGAACCCGCGCTCACCAGCGGGTTTCCTCGCAGCCTGCCGGGCCGCCCGGACACTGGTCAGTCGCGGGGCCCCGGGCCGTCCCAGGCGGTGTAGAAGCTGTCCGGATTGACCAGGTAGCGGACGGTGGGGCGGGGCAGGTGGCGTACCTCGTGGCGTCGCGCGTAGCGGCGTACGAGTTCCCAGTCCTCGCGGGGCAGTACCTCGGGGGTGCGGCGCAGCCGGCTGAAGTACAGGGACCGGTTGCGGCGCGCCACGAACGCGTTGGTGTCCAGGAAGGCCTCGTGGGCGGCCCGGCGGCGGTCGAACGGCACCGAGAGGACGTCCCGGTCGGTGCCGTCCGGCAGCACCCTGCGCAGTGCGGTGTAGACGGCGTCGGGTCCGTCGGGTGCCTCCAGGGTGGCCAGGGCCTGCTCCAGGTGGTCGGGCTCCCAGAGGTTGTCGTCGTCGAGGAAGGCCACGTAGCGCGAGCGGGTGAGCCGGATGCCGACGTTGCGCACGACTCCGGCGGTCGCGGTGTTGCGGGTCAGGGAGACCGCGAACAGCCGCGGGTCGTCGGGCAGTTCGGGCAGGCCGGCGCCGTCGTCGACGACGATGACCACCTGGTCGGTGACCGTCTGGCCGAGCGCGGAGCGGACCGCCGCGCGCAGGGCCTCGGGTCGCCGGTGGGTGGGGATGACGGTGGCGACGAGGGCGGCCGGGGGCTCGCCGAGGGCCGCGGCGAGGCGGTGGGTCTCGGCGTCCTCCAGGCGGCGCAGCCGCAGGGCGGAGGGGGCCAGCAGGACCTTGTTCCTGGCTTCGAAGAGCACCAGCCAGCCGAAGGTCCGCTTGAGCAGTTCCCAGGGGGCCCGCGCGATCCGGCGCATCATGTCCTGTCGGTCCTCTCGGGGGTCAGGAGGCGGGTGGGGGTTCGACGGGCCTGCCGTCGGACATGCGGTTGCCCTTCCACACGTTCCCGGCGCCGCCCGCGTTCCAGGCGGTGGCGGCGCCGTAGGCCCCGGAGGCCGGGTGGTACTGGGTGGAGAAGACGTTGTTCGTGACCTGGATGCCGGTGGCGCCCGGGCCGCCGCCGTAGAGGGCGTACGCTCCCCCGGCCAGCCAGTTGCCGTCGACGACGACGGAGGAGACCGTTCCGGTGTCGGCGAACAGTCCCACGGCCGCGGTGGCGCCCCGGTCCACGGCAGTGGAGTTGAGCAGGGTGTTGCGGCGGACGGTCAGGCGGCCCTTGTTGCCGCCGCCGCTGATGACGGCGTCGGTGTGCTGCCATTCGCCGCCCTGGTTGCGGAACGCGACGATGTCGTGGACGTAGTTGTCGTGCAGGTCGCCCTGCCCCATGGACAGGGCGTTGCCGAACACCGAGATGTCGCACCAGCCGACCTCGATCGAGCTGCCGCCCATGTTGGAGACGGCGTAGTTCACGCCTCCGTTGTCGGGGCCCTTGCCCGGTACGGCGGTGATCGTGGTGTGCAGGACCTTCAGTCCGCTGAAGCCCGGGCGCAGGTTGACACCCCACCAGTTGGTGGAGGTGATCCTGCTGTCGATGATCGTGACGTCGTCGGCGTAGATGTCGAGGGAGCCGCGGATGTCCCAGCCCTTGATGACCGTGCCGTCCTGCTTGACGGACATGTTCCCGGTGTCGTGCCGTTCCAGCTCGATCCGCGGGCCGGTGGTGCTCGCGTCGGGGAATCCGCAGGTGCCGGGCGAGGTGCAGGCGGGGGTGGTGGGCGGTGGTTCGCTCGCCGACGGCGAGGCGGCCGGGGAGGGCGATCCGGAGGGGGTCGGCGAGGCCGGGGCCGAGGACGGGGCCGGGGCCGTGGTGGAGGGGGTGGCGGCTTCGGTGGTACCGGGCGCGGCCGCGTGCTCGCTCACGCCGGTGCGGTCGGCCTGGTAGAGGGTGAGGACGACGGCGAGCACCACTCCGGCGAGCAGCCACGCCGTCAGGCGCCTTCGGTGCTGTGTCACGGCTGTCTACCCTTTGAGTGAGGCGCGGCCGGGCAGGACGCACAGGACGTAGCAGAGGGTGCCGGCGGCTCCGGTCGCCAGGAGGGCGAGCACGCTGTCGCCCAGGTACCGCTCCAGGAGGAGGAGTACGCCGGCCATCACCGCTCCGCCGAGCAGCGGCCAGGCGCAGGCCCGGGCGACGGTGCCCAGGAGGATGCCGCCGCGGTGCAGGGCGAGGAGGAACACCGGGACCACGACGGCTCCGGCGACCAGGACGTGCCCCTGGGCCACTCCGACGATGCCGCCGGTGCGGGCGCCGATCACGAGGGCCGGGATCAGGACGACCAGCCAGAGTGCCTGGACGGCGATGAGGGAGCTGCGGCGGCCGATGGCGACCAGGCAGTCGTAGGCGAGTTCGCAGCCGATGCGGACCAGCCCGAGGGCCATCAGCCAGGGCAGGGCCCGGGCCGCGGGCAGCCAGCGTTCGCCGTAGACGAGTTCCACGACGGGGGCGGCGAGTGCGGCGAGCAGGACGCAGATCGGGACGGTGCCGGCCATCACGACGCCGAGGGCGCGGGCGAATCCGGCGGCCAGCGCCTGCGGGGAGTCGGCCAGCCGGGAGAAGCCGGCGAAGGAGACGCGGCGGGCCGCTTCGGAGATGATGCGGACGGGCCAGCCGGAGATGTTGAAGGCGAGCACGTAGAAGCCCAGGGCCAGGGGGTCCAGGGCCGAGCCGACGACCATGGTGTCCACGTTGACCACGCCGAGGGCGAGCATGCTGGCTCCGGCGAGCGGGAGGCCGAACTTCAGCAGGGCGCGGGCCTGTTCCCGGTCCCAGCCGAACCTCAGGGTGCCGGGTGCGGCGAGGCAGCAGCCGATGAGGGCGGCCACGTTGCCGACGACGGATCCCCAGGCGAAGCTCATCGCGCCCCAGCCCTGGACGGCCAGGACCAGGGTGACCGCGGTGCTCAGGACGAAGTTGAGTCCGTCGACGGCCATCCGCCGGCCCTGCGCGAACTCCCGGGTGAGGAAGCCGGCGGGAACCTGGGAGAGTCCGTCGAGGACCACGCACAGGCACATCACCCGCAGGACACCGGAGGCCTCGGGTGAGCCGAGCACCTCGGCGACCGCCGGGGCGACCGCGAACAGCACGGCGTACAGCAGGCAGCTGGAGGCGGCGCTGAGGGTGAGGACGGTGGGTGCGAAGCGGCGGGGGTCGCCCTCCCAGCGGACGATCGCCAGCGAGACGCCGAGTTCGTTGGCGGAGAGGAGGACCAGCAGGACGGTCTGGGCGATCCCGTACACGCCCCAGGCCTCGGGCCCGAGGAAGAAGCGGGCCAGGACGATGCCGGTGGCGAAGTTGCCGAGGCGCATCACCACGGTGTTGATCAGGCTCCACTTGGCGGCGGAGCCGACCTTGCGCCCGAGCGAGGGCGCCGCCGCCGGGGCGGTGCTCTCGGTGTCCGCCGCGGGGCCGGTCACGACGGTCCGGCCGTACGGGAGCCGGCGGCGCCGGAGCCGGCCGGGTGGGCGACGGTCATGCGCAGGGTGGCCGTCGGGTCGCCGGCGTCGGCGGCGACCGGTTCGCCGCCCTCCCCGGGGGCCGGCCGGTGCCGGCCGGACGACGCCCCCCGGCGCTTGCGGGCCTCCACGAAGAAGGTGGCCACCAGGCTGAGTACGAAGCCCAGCGCGCCCGCCATGATCAGGAACTGGAGCCTGGCCTTGGTCTGTGCCTCCGGCTTCTGGGGAGGCACGATCACGGTCATCCTGATCATGGCGTCGGGTGCCACCGACTGCTGGGTCTGGAACTCCAGCAGCCGCTTCTCGGCGTACGTGGTGAGGATCTGGTCCGACTTCAGCACGGCGGCCTGGTCGGTGCCGACGACGCTCAGCCACATGTAGGGGCCGAGCGCGTTGTCGGCGATCTTCGCCTCGTGCACCCCGGTGAGGCCCAGGGACTTGAGGTCGGCCTTGGCGTCGTCGGAGTTGAGGTTGCGGGCCAGGCCGTCGGCCATCCCGGTGAGCGAGGCCTGGGTGCTCAGGAAGGGGTTGCCGTCGAAGGCCACCGTGGCCTTCTTCGAGTTCAGCAGCGACACCGTGCTCTGTGACCGGTACTCCACCGGGACCAGCAGGTACACGGCGGCGGTGAGCGCCGCCGTGATGAGCAGTCCGGGCAGCAGCACGTACCAGCGTCTGCGCATGACCCGCCAGATCTCCGCGAGATCCATGGTCGTCTTCCCCTTCGCATTGCGTTTACAGCACGTGCTGTCGATCGGTGGCCGCCCCGCGCGGGACGAGGTCGGTGGGGCGCGGCCTGGTGTGCGCGGGCGGTCCGTCGAGCAGGACCGCGGCGATGCGCTCGCTCGCCCGGCCGTCCCAGAGTTCGGGGCAGCGCGGCGCGGGCGGATCGTCGAGGACCCGGTTCACGGTGGCCGTGATGCGCTCCGGGTCCGTGCCCGCCAGCACGTTCGTGCCCTCCTCCACGGTGATGGGGCGTTCGGTGTTCTCCCGCAGGGTCACGCAGGGCACCCCGAGGGCGGTGGTCTCCTCCTGGATGCCCCCGGAGTCGGTGAGGACCACGCGGGCGGAGTCCTGCAGGGCGATGAAGTCGAGGTATCCGGCGGCCGGGACCAGCCGGATGCCGCCCGGCACGCCCAGTTCTGCCAGCCGCTCGGCGGCCCGCGGGTGCACGGGCAGCAGCAGCGGACAGCGGTCGGCGATCTCGCCCAGGGCCTTCAGCAGGCCGCGCAGGGCCCCGGGGTCGTCCACGTTGGCCGGCCGGTGCAGGGTGACCAGGCCGTATCCGCCCCGGGTGAGCCCGTACCGGTCCAGGACGTCGGAGCGCCGGGCCCGGTCCAGGTTGGCCAGGAGGGTGTCGATCATGACGTTGCCGACGACGTGGATCTGGTCCTCCCGGTAGCCCTCCGCCCGCAGGTTGACGGCGGCGTCGGGCGAGGGGGCCAGCAGGTAGTCGCTGAGCCGGTCGGTGGCGACCCGGTTGACCTCCTCGGGCATGCTCCAGTCGCGGCTGCGCAGCCCGGCCTCCACGTGGGCCAGCAGGGGGCCGGCCTTCGCGGTGACCAGGGCGCAGGCGAGGGTGGAGTTGATGTCGCCGACCACCACGACCGCGTCCGGGGCCAGTTCGTCGATCAGTGGCTCGAACGCGGCCATCACCCGCCCGGTCTGCTGGGCGTGGCTGCCGGACCCGGCGCCCAGATAGCGGTCGGGCGGGCGGATGCCGAGGTCGCGGAAGAACACGTCGTTCATCGACTCGTCGTAGTGCTGCCCGGTGTGGACGAGGATCACCTCGGCGCCGCGGCGCTCCAGCGCGTCCATCACGGGTTTGATCTTCATGTAGTTGGGCCGGGCCCCGGCCACGCAGACGATCCTGGTCACGGGGTCAGAGCACCTCCACGGTGGGTCCGGAGACCCGGTTGCGGCAGTCGAGGACGTAGGAGGCGTGCTCGGTGACCATCTGGTAGTCGAAGGAGTCGTGGTCGGTGAGCAGGACCACCACGTCGGCGGCCGCCAGTTCCTTGCGGGTCGGCTCGACCCGCACGAGGCGGGCGTCGACCTTGATGCTCTCCACCACGTGGGGGTCGGCCGCACGGACCTTGGCCCCCATGTCGAGGAGCAGCTGTGCGATGCGGACGGCGGGCGACTCCCGGGCGTCGCCGGTGTTCTTCTTGTACGCGAGTCCCAGCAGCAGGATCTTGGAGCCGTTGACCGAGCGGCGCTTGGCGTTGAGCGCGTCGATCACGCGGCGCGTCACGTACTCGGGCATGTGGTTGTTGATGTCGTTGGCGAGTTCGACGAAGCGGAAGTTCTGGCCGAGTTCGCGCTGGACCCGCCAGTTGAGGTACGAGGGGTCGATGGGCAGGCAGTGACCGCCGACGCCCGGGCCGGGGGTGAACTTCATGAAGCCGAAGGGCTTGCTGGACGCCGCCTCGATGGCTTGCCAGACGTCGATGTCCAGGTGGCGGGCGAACATCGCGATCTCGTTGACGAGGGCGATGTTCACGTGGCGGAAGGTGTTCTCCAGCAGTTTGGCCAGCTCGGCCTCCTTGGGGGAGCGCACCGGCACGGTGGTGTCGACGAGCTCGCCGTAGAAGGCCTCGACGGCCTTCAGCGAGCGGGCGTCGACGCCGGAGACCACCTTGGGGGTCTGCTGGAAGCCCCAGACGGTGTTGCCGGGGTCGATGCGTTCGGGGCTGTAGCCGAGGTGGAAGTCCTCGCCCGCGGTGAGCCCGGAGCCGTTCTCCAGGATGGGCGCGAACAGTTCCTCGGTGGTGCCCGGGTAGGTGGTGGACTCCAGGATGACGGTGGCGCCCGGCCGCAGGAAGCGGGCCAGGGTGTGCGCCGACTCCTCGATGTAGCGCAGGTCGGGGGCGCCGTCCTGTAAGGGGGTGGGGACCGTGACGACGGCGACGTCGAAGCCGCCGCAGTCCCGGGCCAGTTCGCTGGGGCGGTAGGTGCCGCGCGCGAGCGCGCGGGCCAGCCGTTCGGAGGAGACGTCCTCCACGTACGACTCACCGGCGGCGAGGCTCTTGACCCGCCGGGTGTCCACGTCGTAACCGATCACCTGGTGTCCGACCTCGGCGGCCCGGATGGCCAGGGGCAGTCCGACGTATCCCTGTCCCACGACGACGACGCGCATCAGTAACTCCTGTTCGCGGAAGCGGAACCGGCAGACGGTGTGCGGTGGATGAGTTCCCGGACCGTCATGAGGAGGAAGGCAGCATTGGTGGTGAGGTAGCGCTTGCCGAGACGGCGCGGCTCCTGGAGGGTGCGGTAGAACCATTCGAGGCCCATCCGCTGCCAGACCAGGGGGGCCCGCTTGGTGATGCCGGCGAGGATGTCGAAGGAGCCGCCGACGCCGTGGACGACCTGCGCGCCGGTGCGCTTGCCGTAGCCGGCGGTGAAGATCTCCTTCTTGGGCGAGGTCATGCCGAGGAACAGCAGCCGTGCGTCGCTGTCGGCGATGGCGTCGGCGACGGACTCCTGGTCGTCGTCGCCGAAGTAGCCGTTGCGGCTGCCCGCCACCCGCAGCTTCGGGAAGCGTTCGGAGATCTGCACGAGCATCATCTGGAGGACGTCTTCCTGGGCCCCGAGCAGGTAGACGGGGATGTCCGCGACCTCGGCGGCGGCCAGGAGCCGCATGAACAGGTCGATGCCCGCGACCCGTTCGGGCAGCCGGACGCCCAGCACCCGGCCGGCCCAGACGACCGCCTGGCCGTCGGCCAGGACGAGGTCGCAGCCGGCGACCGCCTCGGCGAGGAGGGGGTCGCGCCGCATGTTGACCAGCTTCGCGGCGTTGACCATGCCGATCTCGATCTGTTCGCCGCGCCGCACCGCGTCGAGGCAGCGCTGCACGGTCTCGTCCATGGTCAGCGGGTCGAGCGGGACTCCGAAGAGCGACTGTCGTCGGGTCATCTCTGGGTCCCCCCGAGCCATGCGAAGAGCATCCAGCCGAACTCGTACGGCCGGCACTCGCGGTCCACCGCACCGGGGCGGAAGATCCGGTCGAGCGGTGCGAGCCGGGTGTGCGGTGCCACCCGGGTGGTGAGCCCGCGGGCGGCCCGGACGGCCTTCTTCGGGTCGCCGCGGTAGACCTTGCGCCAGGTGACGCCGAAGTCCTCGCGGATCATCGGCTCCCGCGGGTTCCCGGTGGGATCGGCGATCTCGGGAACGTCGGTCATCCAGCGCAGCCCGCGGCGGATCGCCGCTCCGAAGTCCGTGCCGCCGGCCTCGGCCAGGTCGAACAGGGCGGTCGGGGCCATCGCGTGCTGGTGCACGCTGTAGACCGGGTAGCCCTCGATCACGCCGCCCTCACGGGCGTCGTAGTGCCACCACCACTGTCCGCCGTCGCCCTGCAGCTCGCAGATGCGGGCGGCGCAGGCGTCGGCGGCCGCGAGGGCCTGCGGGTCGTCGCCGCTCGCGTGCAGCCGGGCCAGTGCCTGCAGCGGATAGGTCTGGTCGGCGAAACAGGCCACGTGGGACCGGTAGCCGGGGACCAGTCCGGGCGCGGTGGCGTGCGGGAAGAGCGGGCTGTCGCCGACCCTTGCCGTCAGCAGCCGGACGCGGGCCGCCGCGAGCGGCTCCTCCACGTCCAGCACGGCGCGCGCGGCCGCGAGCGCCGAGAGCACCCAGGCCGCCTCGACCGTGTACTGCGGCCGCCCGGGTACGTCCAGTGCGGCCACCCGGTCGAGGGCGTCGGACAGTTTGGGATGGCCGGTCTCCGCGGCGGCCCAGGCGATGAGTGCCGCGTCGCCGAGGTTCACGACCCCGGGCAGCCGCTCCACGAGCAGGCCCGTGAACTCCTCGGCGGTGCGCCCGCCGAAGAGGGCGCGCTGCCGGTCCTCGGGCAGGAAACGGGCCCCCAGCGCGGTGATCGCCGCGTACCGGGTGCTCGTACCGCGCTGTTCCAGGACGGGAGTTCCCTCGGGCGAGACGACCCCCGCCCGGGTGAACACGAAGGTCTCGGCCTCCGGCAGGTACATCTGCGGAAGCCCCGCCTCGGCCAGCGCGAGCAGCCGCTCGGCGAGCGCGTGCAGCGACCCGTCCTCCTGGGCCAGTGCTCCTAATCGTGTGGTGTTCATCGGGTCCCCACCCCGATTCCCCTGGTGCTCCCCGCACCCCGTATGTCCGAGCTGTACGGCTCCAACACACCTACCCCCTCTGATCTTCTCCTCGGACCGACCTGGCGGTCGTCACTCCGTGGAGGGGGACTGCGCATGACGGCGTCCGTGCCGGCGGCGACGTCACGCCGACGGCACGAACCGTCCGAAGGCCGCGTCTGGATCCCCCCAGCGATGCCTCGGACCGGGACACGCGTGATCGGCAGTGCCGGCAGGCGCGGGTCTGCCCGCGCCGGTCATGGCACTGCCCCGGTGCCTCGTCGTGCACAACCCCCCACTGAACATGGCCTGTTGCCTGCCCAGATCCCGTGTGCATGGACACGTTATGCCCGCGGATGTTCGTTGATTGCGGTTTTGAGGAAATGCCGGTTCTCTAAATTGCCGACATTCCGTCAGATTCGCTCGATGAGCGTGTCGTCCTTCTCGTCGTGCAGCGCTCCGCTGCGCGGGCACTCCCAGGTGCCCGGCTCTCCCTCGCGCTCCACCAGGCGGACTCCGGCCCGGCCCACCCAGCCGATCCTCCGGGCCGGCACACCCGCGACGAGCGCGAAGTCCGGCACGTCCTTGGACACCACGGCGCCGGCCGCGACGAGCGCCCAGCGTCCGACGCGCACCCCGGCCACACACACCGAACGGGCCCCGAGCGAGGCCCCCTCGGCGACCACGACCCCGGCGGCCTCCCAGTCGCCGTCTCGCTTGATCCGGCCCTCGGGATCGACCGCACGCGGGTAGAAGTCGTTGGTGAGCACCGCCGCGGGGCCGATGAAGACGCCGTCGCCGAGAACCGCGGGCTCGTAGACGAGTGCGTAGTTCTGCAGCTTCACGTGGTCGCCGATCCGTACGCCGGGCCCTACGTACGCCCCGCGCCCCACGATGCACCCGCGCCCGAGCCGGGCCTCCTCACGGATCTGTGCCAGATCCCAGATCGTGGTTCCCTCACCGAGTTCGGCGCTCTCGTCGACCTGGGAGGAGGGCTGGATACGGACACTCACGTCGCGGTCCCCTTACGGCTGCGAGGCATGCGGAGGTACGGATGCACGAGGTACGGATGTACGGAGTGCATGTGTACGAGGCGAGCATATGCGCCGACGGCTCGCCCCACCCGCAGATCAACCGACTGTTCACGCAACGCACTTGGTGCCGGTCCGCGACGGTGCGAGCGGCGTTCGGGAGCGGACGCCCGCACCCCGGTCACGGTCCGGCCGTTCCCGCTCACCGTTCGGTGCATTGGCGGGCGGAAAGAGGTGAAACCCGATCGGCGGTGCGGCGTTAGTGGGGTGGGCCGCCGTTTCGTCCGCGGCGCAGACGAGAGTACGAGGAGCACGATGACAGACCCGAGGCCGGCCGGACGTGGTCGGATGAAACTGGCAGCCCGATGCCGGGTGGCCACGGAGGCGCCCGCCTTCGGGATGGTCGTCTTCTGCGCGATCCTCTTCAACGCCGCGTTGATGGGGGTGGAGACGTACAGCGGGCTCGCCGGGGAGTACCGGCTCGCGCTGCAGGGCGCGGAGAACTGCTGTCTGGCCCTGTTCACCCTGGAGATGCTGCTGCGCGTGGGCGCCTGCGCCGACCGGCCGAAAGCATTCTTCCGCGACCCGTGGAACCTCTTCGACCTCGCGGTCGTGGCCTCCGCCTTCGTCCCCCTCGTCCGCGAGAACACCACCCTGCTGCGGCTGCTGCGGCTGGCCCGGGTCCTGCGCACCGCCCGCTTCCTGCCGCACCTGCGCATCCTGCTGATCGCCGTCGGCCGCAGCCTGCCGGGCACCGCCAGCTTCCTGTTCGTCGGCGCACTGGTGCTGTACGTGTACGCCATGGTCGGCTGGGTCTGCTTCGCGCGGTCGGACCCCGGGCACTACGGGTCGGTGGGCCGCGCGATGCTCACGCTGTTCCTGCTGACCACGCTGGACGGCCTGACCGACGCCGTCCGCGCGGGACTGCAGATCTCCCGGCTCAGCATCGTCTACTACGCCTCCTACGCGCTGCTCGCCTCCTTCGTACTGGTGAACGTACTGATCGGCGTCGTCCTCAACTCCCTCGACGAGGCCCGCGAGATCGAGGAGGAGGCGAACCGCGCCCCGGTGCCGGGCGCGGAGCCCGACGTGCGCGCGCGGATCGCCACGGCCCGCCGGGCCCTCGACGAGATCGAGGCGAGCCTGCCGGTGGCGGCCGAGCGGCCGGATCGTCCGGAGCGGCGGCTGGAGGCCTCGCACAGCGGGCCCTGAGCACCCGGCCGCCGCGTCGCCGGCTACGCCTCGGCGTCGAGCAGCCGGATGTCCCACGTACCGTCCGAGCGGCGGACGGAGGACCAGCGGTCCGGGGGCTCCACGGAGGGGAACTGGCCGACGAGCGAGTCCGCCTCGAAGAGCACGCCGTCGAAGCGGACCCGGCCCCGGAAGCTCGCCCCCGCGAAGTCCACCGGTGCTTCGAAGACGGCCCGGTTGGACAGGAGCCCGCCCTCCCACGCGGCGGACGCGAAGGAGACGGCGCCGGCGAAGCCCGCCTCGTTCAGCATGGCCAGGCCGCCGAAGACGGTGCGGGAGAAGTCCGCCGTCCCGGCCACCCGTACCCCGACCAGGTCCGCGGACGCCTCCAGCACGGCCCGGGCGAAGGAGACCTCGCCCAGGAAGGCGGCGTTCTTGAACCCCGCCGAACCGTGGAAGAGGGTCCGGCGGAAGGCGGCCGTGCGGTGGAAGCGGCACCGGTCGAAGTCACCGACGTGTTCGAAGACCGCGCCGTCGAAGCGGACCGGCCCGGCGAAGGTGGCTCCGGCGAAATCGGCCCGGCCCCCGAAGGCCGCCCGGACGAAGGACGCGCGGTCCGAGAACTCGACGTCCGACCGGTTCCAGCCGTCCGCGAACCGTGCCCGGTCGAAGGCGGCCGGCCCCAGCCTGACGGGCCCCGGGACGCCCGCCTGCAGCGCCATGAGGAGGCGCGGCAGCAGTCCGTGGTCGAAGGTGGTGCCCCGGAGGTCCACCGGGGCCCCCGGCGACAGTGTCCCGAGGTAGGTTTCCTGGCCCTCGACGTCCAGGTGTGCGAGGCACCGCCCGTGGCCCGGCAGCCGGATGCCGACGCAGACCCGCGGGTCGCCCGGTGAGACCTCCAGTCCGCACGGCGGCCAGTCGACGCCCTCGTCCAGGAGCCCGCCCGCCTCGGTCAGCACCTGCCCGAGCACCCCGGCGGGCGCATGGTCGTCGGAGCACAGCCAGCCCTCGTCGCCGCCGCCCACCCGGTGCAGCGCGAGCCGGGCGGGCGACCCGAGCACGTCGCCCAGTTCCTCGTGCAGGCGGTGGGAGACGGCGAGGACGAGCGCCCCGGGGCGCACCGGCCGTCCCAGCCGGTCCGCGATCGCGGGGTGCCGCACGAGCCGGACGCTCTCGTCCGCGCCGCCGCCCACGGCCACGCCGAGCGAGGGATGCGCGCCGTCCATGCGCCGGAATCCGTACCGGGTCATGACCCCGGGCAGTTCGCGCAGGAGCCGGCCCGCCTTGGCGTGGGCGCCCGGCGCGGCGAGCGCCACGAGCAGCGGAGCATCCCCCTCACCGCCGGTCAGCCGCCCCGTGACGCCCGTGTTCGTCATGAGCTCGGCCAGCATGGCGTGCGTCTCGGCCTTCGCGGAGCTCCCGGTCGGGTGCACGCCGTCGGCGCCGGGCAGCACCGCGAGGCACACCACGGTCTCCGCGTCCCGCACCCGTCCGGAACCCTCCAGCACCGCACGGAAGCCCGGTTGTTCCAGCAGGGCGTCGGCCAGCAGGAACACCATGCGGTCGGGCCAGACCGTGTGGACGACGCCGGCCAGCGCGCCGTCCGCGGAGACGGGTCCGCCCCGGAAGTGCGTCCAGCCCTCCGGCTCGGCGGAGAGCCGGACGAGTTCGCCGTTGCGTGCGCCGTCGTGCGGGGCCGTCTCACCCGTGAGCGCGAGGGGTTCCCCCTGGTCGGTGCGGCCGTCGATCCGCAGCCGGTCCGGGCGGACGCGGTCCCCCGCCGTCAGCCAGGGCAGCGGCTCCGCGCAGAGCGCCGGGTCCACCAGGTCCTCGTCGGCCTGGAGCAGCAGCATCCGGGGGGCCGCGTCGTCCCACCACACCGCCCGGCAGGGGATCTCCCGGTCGCCGGGGCGCACCCAGGCCACCGCGCCCGCCGGGGGCACCGCGTCCCCCACCGTGAGGACCAGCCTCGGCGTCAGCAGGGTGCCGACCTCCTGCGGCTCCGGCATCGCGTCGTGGCGGACCCGCACGACCCGGTCGGCCAGGCCCGCATCCCGCGGTGGCCGGGCCGCGAACGGGAGGGCCCCCTCGGCCACCCGGCGCACGCCCTCCCGGCCCGTGGTGACCCGGGTCGCGGAGAAGTCCGGGCCGGTGCGCCGGTTGCGGGACACGAACTCCCAGACGCGGCGCCGGACCAGCTCCCGTACGGCGGCCACGTCCCCGCGCAGTTGCGAGCCGAGCAGCACCTCCCGTACGCCCGGCAGGAACTCGAACTCCACCTCTCCCGCGTCCTGTTCGTCCTCCCAGGCCTCGAAGAGCCCGCCGAGGGCGACCTCGGCGAGGTGGCCGTGCTCCGAGTCGCGCAGCAGGGAGCGCCGGACCAGGGTCATCACGGGCAGGGTGAGCGGTACGGCGGCCAGGTGCGCGGCGAGCCGCTGGGCGGTCGGCGAGGCGTTCGCGCGGAACTCCTCCACCACCTCCAGGGCGCTGCGGCCGCCGGGGACGGGATCGTCCGGGACGCTCGCGGCGGCGGGCTCGGAGTCCAGGCGCAGGCAGGCGAGGCGCCGCCACCGGCCGTCCCCGGAGACCACCCGCACCAGCCGGGCCAGGCTGCCGGAGGCGACGCCGACCACCGGGACGACGGCCGGGGCGGCGGCGCGGCGGCGTCCGGCGCGGGCGCGGCGGGCGGCCGGGACGCGCTGCCAGGAGCGGGTGGCGGCGGCCGGCCGGTCGGCGCGGACGGCGAAGGGGGCGGGCCGGACGGCGCCGCGCGTCCAGAGCCGTTCGGGCAGGACGTTCAGTACGGCCACGGCGTTGTGCGCGCACCAGTGGCGGAGCATGCCCTGCACGGGTGCCTCGCGCCAGCCGCCCGCCACGGTGTCGGAGAGTACGAGGATCAGCCGGCGGCCCGCGGGGTCGGCCAGTTCCAGGGGGTTGCGGGGCGGGCCGCCGTGGCCGCGGGTGACCATCGCGGTGGCGCCGGGGCCGGTGCCGGTCAGCTGCCAGGTGCGTACGTCGCGGAAGACCCCGCTGCGGGTCAGGACGCGGCGGAGCTCGTCCACGTGGTCCGACCAGAGCAGCATGGAACGGTGGGTGTCGACGACCAGGGCCAGGTCCAGCCAGCGGCTCTCGGCGGGGCGCAGGACCGGGGTCGTCACCATCCGCTCGATGCTGCGTTCCACGGTGAGCTGCTCGTCCAGTTCCTCCCCCGGGCCGCCGATGGAGCGTCTGCCGACGGGTCGCAGGGAGCGCATCAGGGCGAGCGGGTCGTCGAGGGAGGCGGCCCGCGGCAGCCGCAGGGGGGAGCCCCGGCGTTCGGCGCCGCCGTCGTCGTCCGGCTTTCCGGTGGGATCGCGCCGGGCGGCCGGGAAGAGCTGGACGGACGGTTCGCCGCCGTCCGGGGCGCCCGCCCCGGGCGCGGGGCCGGGCTCGGGCGACGGGGTGCCGGGCAGGGGCGGCGGCCCGTCCGGCGGGTCGGCGCCCGGGGGTGCGGGCGGGCGGGCCTCCCGGCCCGGGTCGACCCGGGCCGCCAGCCACAGGATGTCGGCGATCTCCTCCGGCCCGATACCGGTGTTCGGGACGCTGCCGTCGGCGCCGTCGGCGAGGGCCGCGAGCAGCTGCTCGATCACGCCGTGGGCCCGGTCAGGTGCTGCATGACGGTGGCGAGGAAGCGTTCGCGGTCGGCGGGCGCGGACCAGGCCCCGGCGAGGCGGAGCTGGATGGCGTTGAGGAGCTGGTCGGTGGCCAGGTCGCCGTCCTCGCCGCGGTCGAGGAAGGCCTGGACGAGGTCCTGGTACTCCTCGCCGGATTCGATGTCGACGCCGAGCCGGCGGCGCACGATGCGGGCGAGCTTGTCCGGTCCGGGCGGCTCCAGGTGGAGGCGGACGCAGCGGCGCAGGAAGGCGGGCGGGAAGTCGCGTTCGCCGTTGCTGGTGAGGACGACGATGGGGAAGTAGCGGCACTGGACGCGGCCCTGCGTGATCCGTACGACCGCGTCGGGGTCGTCGTCGGTGCCGATGGCGACGGTCGGGTCCTCCTGGGCGAGGCGGGCGAGTTCGGGGATGAGGAAGCCGCCGTCCTCGAAGACGGTGAGGAGGTCGCCGGGGAGGTCGATGTCGCTCTTGTCGATCTCGTCGACGAGCAGCACGCGGGGGCGGTCCTGCGGGAGCAGGGCGGTACCGAGGGGGCCGAGGCGCAGGTACCGGGAGATCGAGGGCGCGGCGGGGCCGGCTGCGGCGGCGGGCCCGGGGGCACCGTCCGGTGCGGGCGGGGCCGCGGGCACGGGCAGGGCCGTGGCGGGGCGGGCGCCCGGGGTGCGCAGCTGTTCCAGCCCGGCCTCCTGGAGGCGGCCGATGGCGTCGTAGAGGTACAGCCCGTCCCGCAGTACGGTCCGGCTGGTGATCGGCCAGTGCAGTACGGGGCCCAGGTTCAGGTCGGAGGCGATGCTGTAGGCGAGCGTGGACTTGCCGACGCCCGGTTTCCCGGTGACGAGCAGCGGCCTGCGCAGGTGCAGGGCCGTGTTGACGACGTCCTTCTCCGGTTCGTCCGGTACGTAGCCCTCGCCGCGCCGCCAGGTCCGCTCCCAGGCCGCTCCCGCGCACCCGGGCGGCGCGTATCCGGGGTCGGGGGCGCCGGTGAAGTCCCGCCAGGGTGGCGGGAATCCGGCCTCCAGGCGGGCACGCCGGTCCGCGCCCTCACCGGTCCCGTGGTACAGCCACCAGTCCTTCACCACTGCCTCTGCCTCCATCTTCGGTTCCGCCGTCTGTCGGTGGTCGGGGTCAGGCCAGGGACCGGAGGCCCGGCATGTCGTCGGGATCGTCCCACAGGAGCACCAACTGGTCTCCCCCTGCGCCGGGTTGACGGGCGCGTGCGGCTCCCGCCGCGGCTCCGGCGGCCGCCCGGCGCACCTCCCGCAGCCGCGCGGGCAGGGCCAGTACGTCCAGTGCGCCGGGGTCGGGCCGGCCGTCCGGCCCGGCCGGGGCCAGCAGGTCGAGGAGTGCGGGTGCGGGCAGGCCGCCCCCGCGCCGCCATACGGCCACCGGGAGCCCGCCTTCGAGTACGGCTTCCAGCAGCCCGGCGTGCGGGGCGGTCGTGGTGTGCGCGAGGACGCAGGCGGGCGGCGGCTGCGCGGCCAGCTCCATCCCGAGCACGTCGGTGACCTCCTCGTCCGCGACGACCCGTACGGCGTCGGGATGCCGGCCGCCCCGGGCGTGCAGCCACCGCCAGGAGCCGTGCCACTCGGCCCGGGTGTCCGCCCGCTCCTGCGGGCAGCGCACCACCACCTGGTGGAGCAGGCCGAGCGCGCGGCGCCGGCCGGCCGGGCCGCGGGGCACCGGCCACTGGTCGAAGTCGGCGTCGAGCAGCTCGTACGGTACGTGGAACTCGATGCGGTCCACCGCCGCGTACGCCTGCCGCCCGGCTTCGCCGCCGTCCTGCGGCGCGGCGCCGAGGAGGGCGAGCTGCCGCAGGAGCTCCTCCCGTACCTCGCCGAGTGCGACCGGCGCCCCCTCCGACTCCCATATGTGCCGGATCCCGTCGCCCCGCAGCCACATCCGGGCCAGGTATCCGTCCTCCCCGCCCGGCGGTGCCTCCAGCCGGACGTGGACGACCGTGCTGCGGGCCGGGGGCGGGGGCGGGGGCAGCACCGGCAGGGCGAGGCGCTCGCGGGTGGCGCGCACCCAGTCGCCGAGCCGGGCCGCCCACCGCGCGTCGCCCGCGGCGGCGGCCCGGTCCGCGAGGAACCGTACGAAGGGCACCGCCAGCGGCATTCCGCCGCGCCCGCCCTGTCGCTCGTCCAGGTCCTGGACCACCTCCAGCAGGCCGTCCCCCGGCAGGCCGCCGTGGGCCGGGGTGGTGCAGCCGGCCGCCTTGAACGCCCAGGCGTAGGCCTCGTAGGCGCAGCGCGGCGGTTCGCGGCCCTCGAAGAGCTCGCCGAGCCCGTCCCAGGCCGCCTGGTCGAGCCTGGCGGCTCGGGGCAGCCCGGCCCGTGACAGGTCGTCGTCGAGGAAGGAGCAGGCGTCCCAGTCCCGGTCGACGATGAACTGCGGCAGCTGCCAGCCCTCGCCGCGCTCGCGCAGCTCCTGGAAGGCGCGGTGGATGCTGACGGCGGTGCCGGGCAGCCCGCTGACGCTCTCCCGTACCGACCGTGCGCCGAGTTCGCCGAGGAGGGCCTCGGTGAACCGGCCGGCGCCGCGCTCGGGGTCGTTCTGCGCGACCTCGCCCTCGCGGGAGGCGTAGAGCCGGAACTGGCGCCGGCCCGGCACCGATCTCCCGCCCCCGTAATCGGTGTTGCCGAAGTTCCACCGGGTGTCGCGGGGAGCGTCGACCCGGCAGGAGTCCACGAGTGCGGCCTGGAGCGCGAAGCGGCGCTGTTTGACGAGGTCGGTCCGCCACCAGCGCAGCGCCGAGTCGAGGTTGAGGTGTCTGATCTGGCTGGGGCGGGCGTCGGCGCAGGGCAGCATCAGCTCCTGGCCCGGCCCGAGATAGCCGTGTCCGGCCCAGAAGATCCAGAGCAGGTCGCCGTCGCACTGGGGGAGTTCGTCGAGCAGCGCCGATTTCACGTTCTCCTCGGTCGCCGGCCGGTACGCCGTGCGCAGGGCGGTCATGGCCGGGGAGTCCGTCCAGTCCAGGTCGCCCGGTTCGTCGAGCGGGGAGAGCAGCAGCCGCACGTTGCCGGGCGGCACCTCGGCCGGGCCGGTCAGCCACCGGGTGAAGCGCAGGGCGTCGCGGGCCGGACCGCGCAGGTTCCAGCGGTGGCTGATGTCGTAGCGCTCGATCCCGGCGACGAGCGCGAAGGTGCGCTGCGGCCCCAGGGCCGGGGGCAGGAAATCGGCGGGAGTCACCCGATCTCCGCCTCGGTCACCGCCTGTTCGATGCGCTCGTAGAGGGAGTCCTGTTTCCAGTAGGCGCTGTGGCAGGCCGGGAAGGGCTGGCGGCTGCGGACCTCGTGGTCGGTGACGCGCGGGTCGCCGGGGAAGACGGGTGCGGCGAGGTAGGAGAGCACGTCGTGCCGGTCGTAGACGTTGAGCCAGCGCGGGAAGCCGTACGGGAGTTTCGCGCCGGGTTCGAGCGCGGTCAGGGCGCCCAGTTCGTAGAGGTACGGCGCCTGGGAGCCGACGGTGACCAGCAGTTCGGCCCCGGGGACGGCCTCACCGCGGGCGGCGGCGAGGGAGAGGAGGTCCACCAGGGCGATCCCGCCGAGGCTGTGGCCGATGAGTACGGTCGGCCCGGGGTCGGCGGTGATCCGGGCGTGCAGGAAGTCCCGCAGCTCAAGGCCGCGGGACTGGTAGCGCAGGATGTCGCCGAGCACCGGGGTGGCGCCGACGGTGAGGGAGCCGCGCCGGGCGTCGAGGAGCGGCTGGGTGGTGACCCGCAGGGCGAGCCGGCCGAGGACGGCGGCCACGCGGGCCCCGGGGACCCGCCCGTCGCCGCCGAGGCGGGTGGTCAGCAGCTCGACGAGGCGGTCGCGTTCGGCGCCGGTGCAGTCGGCCTCGTCGGTGGCGCCGGCGAGGGCGGCGGCGGTCACGGCCCGGGCGAGGGCGGTGGCCAGCTCGCGGGCCTGCGGCTCGCCGGTGGCGCGGGTCGCGGCCCGGACCGCTTCGGCGGATCCTGCGGTGGAGTCCAGTGCGGCGGCGAAGCCCGCGACGAGGCCGGTGCCGTGCAGCAGGGCGCCGAGCTCGTCACCGGTCCGGGGCGGTGCGGGCGGTAAGCCCTCCAGCAGAGCGAGCACCCGGCCTCCGGCGGCCTGTACGCCGGGCATCGCGAAGACGTCGTCGTACCCGGCGTCCTCGGCGTACCCGGCGTCCTCGTCGCCGGGTACGTCCCGGCCGCCGGCGGCCGCCCAGCCCGCCTCGGCCAGGACCCGCAGCTCGCACAGCGGGTCGGCGAACAGCAGCGCCCACTCGGCCGTCTCCGCGTCCACGGGGTCGGGCGTGCCCTGCGGCCCGGGGCGCAGGCCCGGCACCGAGCGGCCGCCCGCGCCGAGGGTCGCGCCGAAGCGGTCGCCCCAGTAGCAGGAGTCGACGGCCGCTCCGGGGAATCTGGCCGTCAGCCGTTCGCGGACCTGGGCGAACAGCCTGTCGTGCCGCTCGCGCCGCACCCCCGTACCGTGGACAAAGAGAAATCGCATCGCAGCCCGGCCCCCCTCGCACAGTCGTCCCCCGCCCGGCACCATAGCCCGGCGGGGACAACAGGGGCCATGGAACGTCGAGTTCGGAAATCCGCGCGTGGACCGGGGGACCGCCTGCGGGGGTACCGGGGGGCAGGGCTGTGAGCACGGACACGTCCACGCTCCGGAACCGGGGCCGCCACTCCCCCATCGAACGAAGAGCCGGAAAGCGTCTGGGGCGGGAGCACTACATGGTCGACAGGGTTGACGAGCGGGAACGGCGGCGGGGCCGGGCCGCCCCGCGGGGCTCCATGGCCGTCGGCCTCCTGTGCACCGTGGTCCTCGCGGGCGTCGGCTACGTGGCCTGGGAGCTGCGCGGCATCGCCGCGAACCGGGCGGACGGCGATCCCGCGCGGGGCGTCTACCAGCAGGACCCCGAGCGTGCCGACAAGACCGCGGCCGCGGTGCTGGACGGGATCGTGCGGGAGGACCCGGAGCCGCCGACGGACGGCAGGGCCTTCTCCGCCGCCGGAGCGGTGGACTGGCGGTACGCCGGATGGCAGCCCTCCGACCCCCTGGAGGCCCGGCCCGCCCCGGCCGAGCCCGCCATCGGCGCGCTCTTCTCCCCCGGCGGCGACGGCGACCCCGACCACCACTGCTCGGCCGTCGTGGTCCACTCCCCGCAGGGTGACCTCGTCGCCACCGCCGCGCACTGCGTGTACACCGGCGGCTTCCGCACCAATCTCGCCTTCGCGCCCGGCTACCAGGACGGCGTGGCCCCGTACGGCATCTGGGTGCCGACCCGGATCGACGTGGACCCGCGCTGGACGCGGGACCAGGACCCCGACCACGACATCGCCCTGGTGCGGTTGCGGCGGCCGGGCAATCCCGGGCAGCGGCTGGAGGACGTCACGGGGGCCCTGACCATGGACTTCGGGACCGAACTGCCGGCGCCCGCCCGGGTCATGGGCTACCCGAACTACGCCGAGCAGCCGCTGGAGTGCCGCAACACCGCCGTCCCGGCCGGGCCGACGCAGGTGCGCCTGGACTGTGCGGACGTACCCAACGGCACCAGCGGCGGCCCGGTGACGACCGGCCGGGGCACCCTGATCGGGGTGATCGGCGGCCGCGACGGGGGCGGGGACGAGGAGACCTCGTACTGCGTCCGGTTCGGCGACGGCGCCCGCGCCCTGTACGAGCGCGCCACCACGTCCTGAGCGACGTCGCGGGACAGGCCGGCGGACGGCCCCGGACCACCCGCGGTTGTTAGGCTCGTCGGCACGGATTTCGGGCTTCAGGACGCACACCGACGGGACCGCACCATGTCTCCTAAGCAACAACGTGGCGAGGCCACCGTCGATCTGCTCCTGACCACCGCCCTGCGGGTGTTCGCCGAGTCCGGCCAGCAGGGTTTCACCGTGAACGCGGTCGTGTCGGCCAGCGGGGTGAGCCTGGGCAGCCTGTACCACCACTTCGGGAGCTTCGACGGTCTCGCCGCCGCCCTCTACATCCGGTGCACGGGCGAGCTGTGCGACGAGATGGTCGCCGCCCTCACCCGCTGCCGCACGGCCCGCACGGGGGTGCGCTCGTGGGTGACGGCCTACCTGACGTTCACTCAAGAGCGCCGGGACGTGGCGCTGTTCCTGCACGCCTCCGCCTACTCCGGCTATCTGGCGGCCCACGCCGAGGAGATCGGCGCGGCCAAGGCGGAGAAGTTCGCGGCCATCATGCGGTGGCTGGGGGAGCGCATGGAGCGCGGCGAGATCGCCCCGCTCCCGGCGCCCGTCGTCGAAGTGCTGGTCATGGGCCCGCTCACCGAGGCCGCCCGGCGCTGGCTGTCCAGCACCTACGAGATCGACCTCACCGAGGCCGCCCGCTACCTCCCCGACCACATCTGGCGCTCGCTGCGCCCCGAGCCCGTCTGAGTTCCCGCCCGGTCCGGCCCGGTCCCCGGCCGTGACGGTGGATGCGGTCGTGACGGCCGCGGGTTTCTGGGTGGTTGTCCGGCTCGTCGTCGCTCATGCCGCAGATTCTGCTGCGCGGGGGGCGCCCGGGGCAGGCCCGCGCCGGGGCGCCCGGAGGCGACCCGGGGGCGGGCGGACTCACTGCGGGACGCCCGCGCGATCCGCTCAGCGCGGCAGGGCGGCGTACGAGACTCCCGTGAGCTCCTCGGAGGCGGCCCACAGCAGCTCGCCGGTCCGGTCGTCGAGGGTCCACCCGGCCCGCCAGGACCGCGCGGGCGCCCCGCGCCAGCCGAACCGGGGGCCGATGAAGGCGTCCGGCCGGATCCCGGGCGCGGTGGCCGCGTAGAGGGTCGGCCGCGCGCCCGAGGAGGTGGGCTGGGCGAGGACCGCGTTGCCGAACGCGGCCACCCGCGAGTTGAGGGAGGGGCCCTCCAGCTTGGACGCTCCGGAGTGCAGGTTGCTGGAGGCGTATCCGGGGTGGGCGGCGACGGCGGTGATCGGTGAGCCGGCGGCCGTGAAGCGGCGGGACAGCTCGTGCGTGAAGAGCAGGTTGGCGGTCTTGGAGCGACCGTAGGCGATCCAGCGCCGGTAGCCGCGCTCGGCGCCCGGGCCTGCGAGACCGTCGCCGGCGAGGCCCGCGTCGTCGGGGTCGATCCTCCCCAGCACGTGGAAGCCGCTGGAGACGTTGACGATCCGGGCCCCCGGCGCGGCGGCGCGCAGCCGCGGCAGCAGCAGACCGGTCAGGGCGAAGTGCCCGAGGTGGTTGACCCCGAACTGCGTCTCGAACCCGTCGGCGGTCCGCCCGTACGGCAGTGCCATCACACCCGCGTTGTTGATCAGCAGGTCCAGCGAGGCGTGCCGCCGGCCGTACTCCGCCGCGAATTCCCGTACGGAGGCCAGGTCTGCCAGGTCCAGCGGCATGAACTCCACGTGCGCCGCGGGCACTTCCCCCCGGAGCCGGATCACGGCGGCCCGGCCGCGGGCCGCGCTCCGGCAGGCCAGCACGACCGCGGCGCCGTGCCGGGCGAGCTCGCGGGCGGTGACGTATCCGATTCCGCTGTTGGCCCCGGTCACGACGGCGCTGCGGCCGCTCTGGTCGGGGATGTGCGTGGCGTTGCGGCCCGGCATGGCGGCTCCCTCGTGAGGCAGTGGGTTACCGAGGGTAGCCCGAAGGGGTTCCGCGGGTGCCGCCAGGGCGGCACGGCAGAGGCCACCAGGGCTGCACCGCGGATGTCGCCAGGGCGGCGCGGGCCCCGGATCCGCAGGCCAGTAGGCTGCGGGTCCGCCCCCTTTCCCCCTCCCGTCCCCGAGGAACCGCGCAGTGAGCTCCCCGCCGCCCCCCATGCCCGTGACGGTCGTCGGCCTCGGCGCGGACGGCTGGGCCGGGCTCTCGGCCGCCGGCCGCTCCGCCCTCTCCTCGGCCGAGGTGCTGATCGGCGGGCCGCGCCAGCTGGACCTGCTGCCGGCCGCCGAGTGCGCCGGCCGGCGGGTGGCCTGGCCGAGCCCGCTGCGGCCCGCCGTACCGAAGCTGATGGCCGAGCACGCCGGCCTCCGGATCGCGGTGCTGGCCAGCGGTGACCCGATGTTCTACGGGATCGGCCGCGCCCTCGCCGAGGAGCTCGGGCCGCACTCCCTGCGGGTCCACCCGCACCCCTCCTCCGTCTCCTACGCCTGTGCCCGCCTGGGCTGGCCGGTGGAGGACACCGAGGTGATCACCGTGGTGGGACGCCCGGTGGCCCGGCTGGCGGCCGCGCTCCACGAAGGGCGCCGGGTGCTGGTGCTCAGCGCCGGAGCGGCCTCCCCGGGCGAGATCGCCGCACTGCTGCGGGAACGGGGCTTCGGCCCGACCCGGATGCGGGTGCTGGAACAGCTCGGGTCCGAGCGCGAGGACACGTACGAGGGCACGGCCGACGGGTGGGAGCACGCGCCCGGCGATCCCCTGAACGTGGTCGCGCTCGACTGCCGCCGGGACCCGGCCCACGGCGCTCCGCGCCTCGGCGCGACCCCGGGGCTCCCGGACACCGCGTACGAACACGACGGGCAGCTCACCAAGCGCCATGTCCGGGCCGCGACCCTGTGCGCGCTGGCCCCGGCCCCCGGCGAGCTGCTGTGGGACATCGGCGGCGGGTCCGGCTCCATCGGCATCGAGTGGATGCGTACGCACCCCTCGTGCCGGGCGGTGGCCGTGGAGCGCGTCCCGGAGCGGGCCGCACGCATCGCCCGCAACGCGGCGGCGCTCGGCGTCCCCGGCCTGCGGGTGGTCATCGGCGCCGCGCCGGACGCGCTGGCCGGGCTGCCGGCCCCCGACGCCGTGTTCATCGGCGGCGGGCTGACCGCGCCCGGCCTGCTGGACGCGGCCTGGGCCGCACTGGCCCCGGGCGGCCGCCTGGTGGTCAACACCGTCACCCTGGAGTCGGAGGCGGTGCTCGCCGAGCGCTACCGGCGCCACGGCGGCGAACTGGTCAAGCTCGCCGTCGCGCACGCCGTGCCGGTCGGCGGTTTCACGGGCTGGCGGCAGGCGATGCCGGTCACCCAGTGGTCAGTGACGAAGTCGGACGGGCCGGCCGCCGGGCCGGACGGATCGACCGAGGAGAAGGATCGAACATGACCGTGTACTTCATCGGTGCGGGCCCCGGCGCCGCCGACCTGATCACGGTGCGCGGTGCCCGGACCCTGGCCGCCGCCCCCGTCTGCCTCTACGCGGGCAGCCTCGTGCCGCGCGAACTGCTGGCCGAGTGCCCGGCGGACGCCCGCCTGGTCGACACCTCGCAGCTCAACCTGGACGAGATCGTCGCCGAGTGCGTACGGGCCCACGAGGCGGGCCGGGACGTGGCGCGGCTGCACTCCGGCGACCCGTCGATCTTCAGCGCGGTGGCGGAGCAGATGCGGCGGCTCGACGCGGCCGGCATCCCCTACGAGGTCGTCCCGGGCGTCCCGGCCTTCGCCGCGGCCGCCGCCGCCCTCAAGCGGGAGCTGACCGTCCCCACCGTCGGGCAGACGGTGATCCTGACCCGGATCGCCCAGCAGGCCACCCCGATGCCGCCCGGCGAGGACCTGGCCACGCTGGGCCGCAGCGGCGCGCTGCTGGTGCTCCACCTGGCCACCCGCTACGTCGACCGCGTCGTCGACGAGCTGCTGCCGCACTACGGCGCCGAGTGCCCGGTGGCGGTCGTGGCGATGGCCAGCCGCCCCGACGAACTGATCCTGCGCGGCACCCTGGCCGACATCGCCCCGCAGGTGAAGGAGCACGGGCTGGTGCGCACCGCCGTCATCGTGGTGGGCCGCACGCTCGGCGCGGAGCAGTTCCGCGACAGCCACCTGTACTCGCCCGAGCGCGACCGGCATGTCTGCTGAACCGGCTCCCCTGCCCGCCCACCACGTCCTGATCCTGGGCGGCACGACGGAGGCCCGCCGCCTCGCGGAGGCGCTGGCCCCCGATCCCTCGTGCCGGGTGACCACCTCGCTCGCGGGGCGGGTCGCCTCGCCCGTGCTCCCGCCGGGCGAGACCCGGATCGGCGGCTTCGGCGGGATCGCGGGCCTCGCCGCCTGGATCGTCGAGCACGACGTCACCCGCGTCGTCGACGCCACCCATCCCTTCGCGGAGCGGATGAGCTTCCACGCGGCCGAGGCCCAGGCGCTGACGGGCGTGCCGGTGCTGGCCCTGCGGCGCCCCGGCTGGACACCGCGGCCGGGCGACGACTGGACCTTCGTGGACTCCCTGGAAGAGGCGGCCGTGCGGCTGCCCGGCCTCGGCTCCCGCGCGTTCCTGACCACCGGCCGGATGGGCCTGCACACCTTCGCGCACCTCACCGGCACCTGGTTCCTGGTGCGCTCGGTGGACCCCCCGGCGGCGCCGGTGCCGCCGCGGCTGGACGTCCTGCTCGCCCGGGGCCCGTTCACCCTGGACGACGAGCGGGAGCTGATCGCCCGGCACCGGATCGACGTCCTGGTGACGAAGGACAGCGGCGGCTCGGCCACCGCCCCCAAGCTCACCGCGGCCCGCGAAGCCGGCATCCCGGTCCTCGTCGTACGCCGCCCCGCGGTCCCGGAGGGCGTACCGGAGACCGGTTCGGTGAGCGCGGCCCTGAACTGGCTGGGCAGCGCGGAAGCCTTCTAGCGGAGGGCTTCCGGCGGAGCGCTTCTTGTCACGAGCGCTCGCGGAGAGGGCCCGGTGCCCGGCGGCGGACCGCCCCCGGGTACCGGGCCCTCTCCTTCGGCTCACTCGGCCTCGCACGCGGAGCCGGTCACGCTCACGGGTAGCGGCGCGGGGTCCAGGTGATCCTCGATCCGTCGGCCCGCTCGGTGACCTGCGTCTGCGAGGAGCCGATCAGCAGGATCGTGCGCATGTCGACCTCGGACGGCTCCAGTCCGGCGAGCGTGACGATCCGTACCGACTGCTCGGGGCCGCCCACGTCGCGGGCGACGACCACCGGGGTCTCGGGCGGGCGCAGCTCCAGCAGCAGCTCGCGGGCCTGCGCCACCTGCCAGGTCCGGCTGCGCGAGCCGGGGTTGTAGAGGGCGAGGACCAAGTCGGCCGCGGCGGCCGCGCGCAGCCGCTCCGCGATGACCTCCCAGGGCTTGAGCCGGTCGGAGAGGGAGATCGTCGCGTAGTCGTGGCCGAGCGGGGCGCCGGCCGCGGCGGCCGCCGCGTTGGCCGCGGTCACCCCGGGCAGGACCCGTACCGGCACGTCCTTGTACTCCGCCTGCCCGGCGACCTCCAGCACCGCCGTGGCCATGGCGAAGACACCGGGGTCCCCGCCGGAGACCACGGCCACCCGCTTGCCGCGCCGGGCGAGGTCGAGGGCGAACTCGGCGCGCTCCGACTCCACCTTGTTGTCGGATCCGTGCCGGATCTGGCCCGGCCTGACGGGCACCCGGTCCAGGTACGTCGTGTACCCGACGAGCACCTCGGCGTCCGCGAGGGCGCGCCGGGTCTGCGGGGTGAGCCACAGCGGGCCGGCCGGTCCGGTGCCCACGACGACGACCTCGCCGGGGCCCGACGGCACGCTGCCCGGGTTGCCGATCCGGCTGGGGAGCACGGCGACGGCGAAGTACGGCACGCTGTCGGCTTCGATGTCGGCGAGGAGTCCGGTGCGCTCGCCCTCCATCGTGGCGCGCTCGACGTAGCGGGCCTCGGCGAGCCGGCCGCTGTTCTCCAGCGCGCCGCGGACGGCGGGGAAGGTCCGGCCGAGCTTCATCACGACCGCCGAGTCGGTGGCGGCGAGGCGGGCGGTGAGCTCCTCCTCGGGCAGGGTGCCGGGGAGGATGGTCAGCACCTCCTCGCCCTCGACGAGCGGGGTGCCGAGCCGGGCGGCGGCGGCGCTGACCGAGGTGACGCCGGGGATGACCTCGGCCTCGTAGCGGTCGGCGAGCCGCTTGTGCATGTGCATGTACGAGCCGTAGAAGAGCGGGTCGCCCTCCGCGAGCACGGCCACGGTGCGGCCGGCGTCCAGGTGCGCGGCGAGCCGGGCGGCGGCGGCCTCGTAGAACTCCTCCATCGCGCCCTGGTAGCCGCCGGGGTGGTCGGTGGTCTCGGTGGTGACCGGGTAGACCAGCGGTTCCTCGACGTGGTCGGCGCGCAGGTGCTTCGCGGCGATCGAGCGGGCGATGGAACGGCCGTGGCGGGCGCTGTGGTAGGCGACGACGTCCGCCTCGCCGATCACCTCGACGGCGCGCAGGGTCATCAGCGACGGGTCGCCGGGGCCGAGCCCGACCCCGTACAGACGGCCCTTGGCCTGTGCCTCGGGGGCGCTCATTCGGCCACGCTCGCAATGGCGTTGACGGCGGCGGCGGCCATCGCGCTGCCACCGCGCCGACCGCGCACGATCAGGTGGTCGAGCCCCGAGGGGTGGGCGGCGAGGGCGTCCTTGGACTCGGCGGCGCCGATGAAGCCGACGGGGACCCCGATGACGGCGGCGGGGCGCGGAGCGCCCTCCTCGATCATCTCCAGCAGCCGGAACAGCGCGGTCGGCGCGTTGCCGACGGCGATCACCGAGCCCTCCAGCAGCCCGCGGTCGCGCCAGACCTCCAGGGCGGCGGCGCTGCGCGTGGTGCCCATCTTCGCGGCGAGCTCCGGTACGGCCGGGTCGGAGAGCGTGCAGATCACGTCGTTGCCGGCGGGCAGCCGCTTACGGGTGACACCGCTGGCGACCATCTGCACGTCGCACAGGATCGGCGCGCCCGCCTCCAGCGCCGCGCGGGCGCGCAGCACGACCTCGGGCGTGAACCCGAGGTCCTGCGGGAGGTCGGTCATTCCGCAGGCGTGGATCATGCGCACCGCGACCTGGGCGACCGTGTCGGGCAGCCCGGAGAGGTCCGCCTCGGCGCGGATCGTGGCAAAGGACTGGCGGTAGATGGCCGCGCCGTCCTTCTCGTACTCAAACACGGTGTACTCGCTCATTTCTTCACTACGTCGGGGTCGGTGCGGGCGTCCGCGAGTGCCGCGGCAAGTTCGGAGGGCCGTACGTCGTCGCGTACGGGGCGGCCGGGCGCGGCGAGCCGGTATCCGGAGCCGGTGGCGACCAGGTCCACCCAGGCGGTGCCGCGCGGGTGTCCGCAGCGGCGCTCGCAGCCGGACCAGTGCACGGGCAGCGGACCCCGCGCGAGGTCGGCGACGGCGCGCGCGTCGGCGCGTACGTCCGCGCGGGACTTCGCGCACCCGGGGCGCCCGGTACAGGCGGTGACGGACTGCCAGGGGCTGTCGGGGGCGAGGACCAGCCCGGCGTCCTCGATCCGGCCGGCCCCGTTCCCGCCCACCGAGGGCAGGACGACGCTGCGCCACGGGGTGACGCGCAGCCGGCCGCTCCCGTCCTCGTCCGCGACCCGTACCAGGACCCGCCACTGGGCGGAACCGAGCCGGCCGAGCGGGGGCAGCACGCACAGGGTGGCGCGGCCGTCGTGCCCGGCCGACCGCCCCGGCCGGGGCGGGGCCGCGTACGGCCGGCGCGGGGCGCCGGCGGGCGTGGCGGCGATCCCGGCGGCGCCGAGGCGCCGGACGAACTCGGCGGTTTCCAGGGCGTGTTCGGCGGGGAGTTCGGAGACCCGCCAGGCCTGGGTGCCCGCGGCAGCGACGGCGTCGAGGAAGTACCGGGCGGCCGACAGGGCCGCCCGGGGGGTGTCCCGTCCGGCGAGCTCCACGGCGTCGGCGGCGCGGCCCAGCCGGACCAGCGCCCGGCCCTCGGGACGGCCGAGCACGGTCACGTCGGGGCCGAGCGAGGCCACGTCCCCGCGCCCGTCGTCGAAGGCGAACAGGAACCGCCCGGACAGCGCGGCCGCCCAGGGGCTCGCGCACAGCAGCCGGTCGAACTCCATGGCCCAGGCCAGCGCGTCGGGCCGGGCCGGATCCCGGGGTCCGTCCGGTCCGTCCGGGCCGTCCAAGCCGGACATGGGCGTGGCCACGATGTTCCGTACCCGCTCATGACTCGGTGCGGGAAGCAGCCCGGCCCCGTCCAGCAGCTCCGCGAGCCCGGCGCCGCAGCCGTCGGCGAGCCCGCGCAGCTGCACGTTGCCGCGCGAGGTCAGCTCCAGGTGCCCGTCACCGAACCGGTCGGCGGCGAGCGCCAGCGCCTCGGCCTGCCGCACGGTGAGCAGCCCGCCCGGCAACCGGACCCGCGCCAGGAACCCGTCGTCCGCCGCGTGCAGCCGCAGCGCGCCCGGGCAGGCGTCACCGCGCTCCCGTATGACGGGTTCGTCCCGCGATGCGGCGGAGGGGGGCTGGGGCATGGCCGCGAGCATACCCACGATTGCGACCCCCGGACCTGTGTCCGTCACCACCCCGACCAGCGATTCCGTCCCCGCCGCCGCGCACGCCACTCCCCCGGCCCCACCCGCCCCGCCGCCCGGTACACCCCCCCCCGCCGGCGTTTGAGGCGCGGGGCCCGGGGCAGAGCCCCGGCAACGGCGCCGCACCCACAAGCCGCCCCGCCCCACCCCTTCGGAGCCGGCCGCCACCCCGGCGGGAGCCACCAGCCACCCCACCCACCCCGGCGGGAGCCGCTCGCCCCTAAGATGACCTTCCGGCGGACCATACGGCCCGCCGTCGCCGAGGACGGCGACATGGGAGGAAGCCCGGTGCGATTCCGGCGCGGTCCCGCCACTGTGAACCCCGCGGAGCGATCCGGCGACCGGGGTGAGTCAGGAACTCCCGCTGTCCTCACACTGCCCGGGGCGCGGAAACCCCGAGGAAGGCCTGCCGCCGCATGATCCTGCTGCTGTCGACGTCCGACACCGATCTGCTCAGCGCCCGCGCAGCGAACACGGCGGACGGCCCCGTCCCGTACCGGTTCGCGAACCCCTCCCGTCTCCCCCTCGACGACCTGCCCGGCCTCCTCGACGGGGTCGACCTGGTCGTCGTACGCCTCCTCGGCGGCCTCCGCGCCTGGCAGGACGGCCTCGACCTGCTGCTGGCCCCCGGCCAGACCCGCCCGGTCGTGGTGCTGACCGGTGAACAGGCTCCGGACGCCCAGCTCATGGAGGCCTCCACGGTCCCCATCGGCATCGCGGCCGAGGCCCACGGCTACCTCGCCCACGGCGGCCCCGCCAACCTGGACCAGCTGGCCCGGTTCCTCTCCGACACCGTGCTCCTCACCGGCCACGGCTTCGAGCCCCCGGCGGCCTCCCCCACCTGGGGCCCGCTGGAGCGCACCCCGCAGCGCGCCGAGGGCCCGCGGATCGCGGTGCTCTACTACCGCGCCCACCAGATGAGCGGCAACACCTCCTTCGTACACGCCCTGTGCGAGGCGATCGAGGGCCACGGCGCCCAGGCGCTGCCGCTGTACGTGTCCTCCTTGCGCACGCCCGAGCCGGAGCTGATCGCCGCGCTGGAATCGGCCGACGCGGTCGTCACCACGGTCCTTGCGGCCGGCGGCACCAAGCCCGCCACCGCCTCGGCGGGCGGCGACGACGAGTCCTGGGACGCGGGCGCGCTCGCGGGTCTCGGCGTGCCGATCCTGCAGGCCCTGTGCCTGACCGGGTCGCGTGCCGCCTGGGAGGAGAACGACGAGGGCCTGTCCCCGCTGGACGCCGCCACGCAGGTCGCGGTGCCCGAGTTCGACGGCCGTCTGATCACCGTCCCGTTCTCCTTCAAGGAGCTCGACGAGGACGGCCTGCCCGCCTACGTGGCCGACCCCGAGCGGGCCGCCCGGGTCGCGGGGATCGCCGTACGGCACGCCCGGCTGCGGCACATCGACCGCCGCGACAAGAAGGTCGCGCTGGTCCTGTCCGCGTACCCGACCAAGCACTCGCGCATCGGCAACGCGGTCGGCCTCGACACTCCCGCCAGTGCCGTGGAGCTGCTGCGCACCCTCATCGCGGGCGGCTACGACTTCGGGCCGACCGAGGACATCCCCGGTCTGGTCTCCGGCGACGGCGACGAGCTGATCCGCGCCCTGATCGAGGCCGGCGGCCACGACCAGGACTGGCTGACCGAGGAGCAGCTGGCCCGCAACCCGGTCCGGATCCCGGCCGCCGACTACAAGCGGTGGTTCGCGGAGCTCCCGGCCGAGCTGCGCGACAGCGTGACCGAGCACTGGGGCGAGGCCCCGGGCAACATGTTCGTGGACCGCTCGGCGAACCCGGAGGGCGACATCGTCCTCGCCGCCCTGCGCCGCGGGAACCTGCTGATCCTGATCCAGCCGCCGCGCGGCTTCGGCGAGAACCCGATCGCGATCTACCACGACCCGGACCTGCCGCCGTCGCACCACTACCTGGCCGCGTACCGCTGGATCCAGGCGCGTGCCGAGGACGGCGGCTTCGGCGCCGACGCGATGATCCACCTGGGCAAGCACGGCAACCTGGAATGGCTGCCGGGCAAGAACGCGGGCCTGTCCGCGGCCTGCGCCCCGGACGCCGCGCTCGGTGACCTGCCCCTCATCTACCCGTTCCTGGTGAACGACCCGGGCGAGGGCACGCAGGCCAAGCGCCGCGTGCACGCCACGCTGGTCGACCACCTGGTGCCGCCGATGGCGCGCGCGGAGTCGTACGGCGACATCGCGCGCCTGGAGCAGCACCTGGACGAGTACGCGCAGATCTCCGCCATGGACCCGGCGAAGCTGCCGGCCATCCGGGCCCAGATCTGGACCCTGATCCAGGCGGCCAAGCTCGACCACGACCTGGGTCTGGAGGAGCGTCCGGACGACGACGGCTTCGACGACTTCCTGCTGCACGTCGACGGCTGGCTGTGCGAGGTCAAGGACGCCCAGATCCGTGACGGTCTGCACGTCCTGGGCGCCGCGCCGACGGGCGAGTCCCGGGTCAACCTGGTCCTCGCGATCCTGCGCGCCCGCCAGATCTGGGGTGGTACGACGGCCCTGCCGGGTCTGCGCGAGGCGCTCGGACTGGACGAGTCCAAGGCCACCCGTACGTCCGCGGACACGGTCGAGGAGCAGGCCCGCGCGCTGGTCCAGGCGATGGAGGACGCGAACTGGTCCCTCGACGCCGTGCCCTCGGTCGCGGCCGGGCACTCGGCGGACGTGGCGGCCGTCCTGTCCTTCGCGGCCCGCGAGGTGGTGCCGCGCCTGGCCGGCACCACGGACGAGATCGCGCACGTGGTCGCGGCCCTGGACGGCCGTTTCATCCCGGCGGGCCCCTCCGGCTCCCCGCTCCGCGGTCTGGTCAACGTCCTGCCGACGGGCCGCAACTTCTACTCGGTCGACCCGAAGGCCGTCCCCTCCCGCCTCGCGTGGGAGACGGGCCAGGCGCTGGCCGAATCGCTCCTCACCCGCTACCGCACCGACAACGGCGCGTGGCCGGCCTCGGTCGGCCTGTCCCTCTGGGGCACCAGCGCGATGCGCACGTCGGGCGACGACGTGGCGGAAGCCCTCTCCCTCCTCGGTGTCCGCCCGGTCTGGGACGAGGCCTCGCGTCGCGTCACCGGCCTGGAGCCGATCCCGCTGGAGGAGCTCGGCCGCCCCCGCATCGATGTGACGCTCCGTATCTCGGGCTTCTTCCGGGACGCGTTCCCGCACGTCATCGGCCTGCTCGACGACGCGGTGCGGCTGGCGGCCTCGCTGGACGAGCCCGCCTCGGACAACTACATCCGGGCCCACGCCCAGGCGGACCTGGCCGAGCACGGCGACGAGCGGCGCGCGACGACCCGTATCTTCGGCTCGCGCCCGGGCACCTACGGCGCCGGCATCCTCCAGCTGATCGACTCCCGCGACTGGCGCACCGACGCCGACCTCGCGGAGGTCTACACGGTGTGGGGCGGTTACGCGTACGGCCGCGGCCTCGAAGGACGCCCCGCCCGGGACGAGATGGAGACGGCCTACAAGCGCATCACGGTCGCGGCGAAGAACACCGACACGCGCGAGCACGACATCGCCGACTCGGACGACTACTTCCAGTACCACGGCGGCATGGTGGCCACGGTCCGCGCCCTGCGCGGCACGGCCCCGGAGGCGTACATCGGCGACTCCACCCGCCCGGAGACGGTCAAGACCCGCACCCTGGTCGAGGAGACCTCGCGCGTCTTCCGCGCCCGCGTCGTGAACCCCAAGTGGATCGAGGCGATGCGCCGCCACGGCTACAAGGGCGCCTTCGAGCTCGCGGCGACGGTGGACTACCTCTTCGGCTACGACGCCACGACGGGCGTGGTCGCGGACTGGATGTACGACAAGCTCACCGAGACGTACGTCCTGGACCCGACGAACCGCGCCTTCCTGGAGGAGGCCAACCCCTGGGCCCTGCACGGCATCGCGGAGCGCCTGCTGGAGGCCGAGTCGCGCGGCATGTGGGAGAAGCCGGACCCGCAGATCCTCGAATCCCTGCGCCAGGTCTACCTGGACACGGAGGGCAACCTGGAGGGCGAGTCCGAGTAGCCCTCACGGAACGGAGCACAGGCCGTCCCCCTCACCCAGCCACTGGGGTGAGGGGGACGGCTTCCCTCGTTCGGGCCCGCGCACCCCGAGCACGCGGACCCGGCACCGCGTACCTACGCCTTGACGGTCTGGTTCAGCGCGACGAGCGCCTGGGCCCAGCGGACGTACTTCAGCTGTCCGAAGTCGGCGACGGTCTTGACCCCGAACGCCTGGTGCAGCAGCTTGCCGTCCTCGTCGCTGACACCCTTCAGCGCGGCGACGGGAGCCGCGAGCACCTCGGCGAGCGGCTTGTCGGCCCACGCCTTGTCGAGCACCTTGTCCAGATCGATCGCCATGACCGTCCCTCTCGGAATACCGAAACGAATATCGGGGCAAACCTAACCCAATCCGACAATCACCCCACGCTCCGACACCCCGCCGGTGTGTCAGGAGATGTGCTCGATCCGCTTGCCGTCGACCAGGTACGCCGGAAGGTGCGGCAGTTCCGGGCCGAGCGGGAAACCCTGGTCGTGGGCGAGGCAGGCCATGGCGAGCGGCCCGAGCGCCACGTGGGCGCGCGGCGCCGCGGACCCTTCCCAGTAGCCGCCGTGTTCCGCGAGGGCCTCGGCGAGCGCTTCGCCGAAGGCGTCGTGGTCCCGCGTGAAGAGGCGGTGGAAGAGCGAGACCGGCTGGAAGTCGACGCGGTTGACGAACTCGTCCGGCGAGTGGGTCAGCGTCTCGGGCAGGGACGACTGCATGGTGGCGAGCAGCTTCTCCACGACGGCGTCGGCGGAGCCGCTCGCGGAGAGGTAGGTCTGCAGGGTGTCGATCCAATGCAGGACGTAGGCGTCGACGGTGTCGTCCTGCCGGAGCGTCTCCAGCGGGACCCCGCACAGCCGGGCGACCCGGTCGTGCGCGCGGCACACGAGCGCGACGTAGAGGGCGTCGAGCCAGGCGCGGGCGTCCGCGGGCGGGGCCGCGGGCGTGGCGGGCAACTGCACGGCGCCCTGCTCGCCCAGGTACCACTGCTCCGGCCCGGCTCCGGTGAACAGCGCGGAGCCGAGCCGCACCGACGACTCCCACGCGTCCCACGTGACGACGTCGGAGGCGTGGGGATCGGCGGCGCAGCGGACGTGGGCGAGCGCCAGCGCGGAGGCGAAGGCGTCGCCGAGCCCCGACGGCTCGTGCGCGAGCCGGGCTATCGACTCGGCGGTCGCGGTGGCGAGCCCGTCGGGTTCCGGGGCTTGCTCCGAGCCGGGGGTGGCGATCCGGCCGGCCCGGTCGAGGCGGACCAGCCCCTTCATCAGGCCGAGCAGCTGCTGCGGCGGCTGCAGCGACAGCGTGCGCGTGTCCTCGTCGACGACGGTGAGCGAGGTCAGGCCGCCCCGGTGCCACCAGTAGACGCGCGGCGACAGGGGCCCGGGCCCGTCCTCGTAGGCGCCCAGGGCGTACGCGGCCAGGTCGTTGAGGGCGTCCACCACCGAGCCGTCGGCGATCGGGTGGTAGGCCAGCAGGTGCCGGGTGGGGACGACGACGAGGGCGCCGGCGTGCGGCAGCGACTCGCCGGTGACCTGCCGTGCCAGTTCCCCCAGGTACAGCGCCTTGGAGGCCACGAAGTGCGAGTCGCCGAAGACGGAGTGCAGCGTGGCCCGCCCCTCGACGGGCACGTCCTCGTACGTGACGGGTGCGCGCAGCAGGTTGGCGCGCGCCGCCTGCCCCAGCCGATCGAGCCCGACGCGCTCCACGTCCCCGTCGGTGAGGACGCGCACGCTGGCCGGCCCGTCGAGGGCGTAGGCGAAGACGAGCCCGTCGGCGACGAGCCGGGCATAGCGCAGACTGGCGATCACCTCCGGGCTGAGCGAGTCATGGGCCAACAGCCGGGCATGCACCCCGCGCAGCAGCTCCTCGGCGCTCTCGCCGCCGTGACCGGTAGTGGATTCAGGGGAGTTGTCTTGATTCACCCCCCGAACCCTACGAGACGCCTGCGTATCTCCCGCAGCAGCCCCGACCCGCGGCGCAATCCCTCGAACGGGGGCATCGCCACCTGCGGGTGGTTCGAACGCCGGGTCTCCGCGCGGCTCATGGGGTCCGGAGTGTCGTCGCAACTGTGTGCGGGCATTCGTCCCCCGGGCCCCGTGACGCCGCTCTGAGCAGCCACGTTCTTGCGGCGTCAGTTCGCGGCCGCAGCGCCTCGGGAGGAATCTTGCGATCCGTACACGTTCATGTGGTGTTCGACCCGACACCGGGCGGAGGTGGCCGCGCATGAGGCTCCTCAAGCGGCCCGAAGCCACGGAGCCCGCCGTCTCCGAGAGCGAGCGGCACCTCTTCGGCGGGCCCCTGCGCTACGACGCCGGCTGGTCCAACCACGAATACGCCCCACTCGAAGGGCGGCTGCTGACCACCCTGCGCTCCATGCCCCGCATGGTCGGCGGGACCCTGCGCCTCGCCTGGGACACCGACCGGCCCGCCCTGCTCACCGTCGCCGTCGCCGAGGCCGGGCAGGGGATCACCTCCGCCGTCGGGCTGCTCGTCATCAGCGATGTGCTCGGTACGCTGCTGCGCGAGGGCAGCGCCGCGGACCGGCTGTACGCGGCCCTGCCCGCCCTCGCCGCCGGGGCGCTGGTCGCCGTACTGGGGGCCGTACTGGCCTCCCGTTCCACGGCGGCCGCCGGACGGCTGGAGCCCAAGGTCGAACGGGCCGCGTACGAGCAGTACCTGAGCGCCGCCGTCGAGGTGGAGCTGGAGGCCATCGAGGACGGGGAGTTCCGGCGGCTGCTGGACAGCGCCCAGTGGGGGCCGCCCTCCGCCCGCCGTACGGTCGGCGCGTGCGTGGCCACCCTCGGCGGGGTCATCTCCCTGGTCGCCACCGCCGGGGTGCTGACCGTACTGCACCCCCTGCTGCTGCCGATGCTGCTGCTGATCGCCGCCCCGCGCGGCTGGGGCGCGATGCGGGTGGCGCAGCGCCGCTACCTGTCGATGATCACCTGGGTGGAGCACGTCCGGGCCGCCCGGCTCATCGGCCAGCTGCTGATCTCCCGTACGTCGGCCCCCGAGGTACGCGTGCACGGCGTCGGCCGCTACCTGCTCGGCCACTACCGCAACATGGCCGAGGTCGCCGAGGGCGAGGCCACCCGCCTCGCCAAGGACAAGGCCGCCACCGAACTGCTGGCCGCCGCACTCTCCGGCGTGGCGGCACTGGTCACCTACGGGGCGATGGGGTGGCTCATCGTCTCCGGCCGGATGGACCTCGCCGTCGCCGGCACCGCCGTGATCGCGGTGCGCACCGGTTCGGCGAGCCTGGGGGCGCTGGTGGCCACCACCAACACCCTGCACGAGGAGTCCCTGTACGTGCGGGACCTGGAGCGGTTCGTCGCCGAGGCGGCCCGCCGCGCCATCCCGTCCGGCGGCGCCCCGCTGCCCGAACGGCTCGCGGCGGTACGGCTCCATGACGTGGACTTCAGCTACCCGGACCGGGACGAGCGCGCCCTCAGCGGGGTCTCCCTCACCATCGAGGCGGGCCAGGTGGTCGCCCTGGTCGGGGAGAACGGCTCCGGCAAGAGCACCCTCGTCAAGCTGCTGGCCGGTCTGCACCTGCCCGACTCGGGTTCGGTGACCTGGGACGGGGTCGAGGTACGGGACGCCGACCGGGAGCAGGTCTTCGACCGGGTCGCCCTCCTCACCCAGGACTTCGAGCGCTGGCCGGTGACCGCCCGGACCAACATCGCCATCGGCCGCCCCGATGCCGGCGACCGGGAGGCGCACGCAGCCGCCGACGCGGACGACCGGGTGCTGGCCGCCGCCCGGTACGCGGGGGCCGACCGGATCGTGGAGAAGCTGCCGCGCGGCTACGAGACGCTGCTCGCCCGGGTGTTCAGGGGTGCCTCGGAGCTCTCCGGCGGGCAGTGGCAGAAGTTCGGCCTCGCCCGCACCCGGTTCCGCGACGCCCGCGTCCTGGTCGTGGACGAACCCACCTCGGCGCTCGACCCGGAGGCGGAGATCGCCGCCTTCGACAGCATCCGCGGCCTCGCCGGCCCCGAGCGCGCGGTCGTCCTCGTCACGCACCGGATGTCCGGGGTCCGGTTCGCCGACGTCATCTACGTGCTGCACGAGGGGAGGCTCGTCGAACAGGGCGGCCACGAGGAGCTGCTGGCGCAGGGCGGCCGGTACGCCGCCATGTACGCGATGCAGGCGGCGCAGTTCGGCCACGGTCCGCGGCACCGGCCGCCTTCGATCCCCCGGCAGTCCGCCGCACCGCAGAACGAAGACTCCGCCACCTGAAACGGGCGGGTGCCCTCCCCGGTGGTGTTCGAGGAGGGCACCCTGTGTCGTGCGCAGGTGGTGACGCTGTCGGTCATCCGATGGTGAGGAAGGTGCTCCAGCCGTCTTCGTCGCGTCCGGTGGCGCCGCCGTAGGTGGTGGTGCCGCCCTGGAAGTAGTACTGGTATCCGTCGTAGGTGCTGACGCCCCAGATGTCGGGGATGCCGTCGCCGGTGTTGTCCTCGGTGCCGAGGACCATGGGCCAGTCGGTGCGGTTCCAGGCGGTGGTGGCGTAGGTGTAGTCGACGCCGCCTTCGGCGTTCGCCGCGTACTGCAGGGAGGTCAGGTCCGCGCCCGCGATGGCGCCCGCCTTGCCCTTGCGCAGGGCCATGGTGCGGTTGGCGTTGGCGTTGTCGCGGAAGAGGAGGTCGGGGATGTTGTCGCCGGAGACGTCGCGGACACCGACGATGTCGCGGGCGGCCCAGCCGGTGGCCATCTTGCGGTAGGAGGCGAAGCTGGATCCGGTGTAGCCGGAGAACGCCCAGAAGCCGTCGGCGTCCAGCGCGAACAGGTCGGGCAGGCCGTCACCGTCGACGTCCTCGGAGACCACGATCTGCCGGAAGGTCGCCGGGTCGGGTGCGGACGCCGGCAGCTGCATCTCGATCCGGCGGCCCGCGTCGAACTGGCCGGTCCCGGTGCCGGGGTAGATGTACAGCTTTCCGTCGGGCATCCGGGCGATCATGTCGGTGATGCCGTCACCGGGATGCCAGTCGGTGGCATGCCCGATCAGGGCCGGGATCGTGGACGCGGGGTCCTTGAAGTGGCCCGGGGCGACGGGCTTGCCGTTCTGGACGGCGCCGGGGATGAACGCGTCGGTGTCGCCCTGGCGGTCACCGGCGTAGGTGCGCAGGTTGCCGTCCTTGTCGATGGCCAGGAGGTCGGCGAACTGGTCGCCGGTGACGTCGCCGGGCTTGTCGGTGCCGATGCGGGGGCTGACGTAGAAGAGGTATTCGGTGGGAACGGAGACGTTGCCCGCCTGGTTGACGGTACGGACGTACAGGACGTTGGGTCCGGCGGTGTCGACCTGGAGCTTGACGGAGGCGAGGTCACCGCTGGCGGGGACGGCCTTGTTCTCCCAGGACGGCTTGTTCAGGGACCACTGGTACTCGCGGATGGTGCCGGCCGCGGTGCCGTTGCCGCGGATCTCGACGACCTGGTCGGGGGTGGAGGCCGGGTTCACGCTCCACTCGGCGGCGTCGGGGCCCGGGGCGGGGAAGTGCGCGGAGGAGACGGCCGGGTTGGCGGGCGCGCTGTGGTCGACGGTGAAGGTGCACCATCCTCCGCCGCCGGAGTCGGCGGGGCCGGAGCCCGCGGACCACCAGCCGTCCCAGTCCTGGGTCCGGGAGAGCCAGAAGTACTTGCGGCCGGAGGTGAAGGAGGCCCAGGGGACGGACTTGGTGACCACTCCGTCGCTGTTGGGCCACAGCCACTCGTTGGCGATGTTGGTTCCGTTCTCGGCGTCCCAGACCTCGATCTGGACCTGCTTGAGGTTGCCGTCCCGGTCACTGCCCTTGGACTGGAAGGACACGTCCGTCTTGCCGATGCTGGTTCCGGTGCCGCTGGTCAGGCACGGGCCGCCCGGGGAGGTGTTCATGTTCGACGCGAGCGGGATGTCGGGCCGGGTGTTGTAGACGACCTCGATGTACGGGGCGCTCTCACCGTTGGCGAGGAGCTTCTTCCAGTAGTACGAGTCCGACTCGTTCGGCGCCTTGAAACCCAGCGAGAGGGCACCCCAGTTGGCGCTCGCGGCCTGGGTCACCAGGCCCTTGATGTCGGGGGCGACCCAGTTGTCGGGGCAGGAGGAGTTGTAGCCGTAGCCGGCCATCTCGGTGGCGACCTTGTTTCCCCACCAGCCCGTGGTGTTGTTCCACGTCGAGGACGAGGACACGAACGGGGTGGAGTAGATGTCCATGGCCTTCTGACTGCACGACCACGAATAGGTCTGCAGGGCGCGGACACTCGCCGACTGGATACCCGCACCGTACAGTTCGGGCCCGAAATAGAAATTGAACACCGAACGGGAAGTGCCGCCGGAATCCGACTCGTAGCCGACGCGGGCCTCGTTCGTGCCCGACGCATTGTAGTTCTGGCCGTTGTAGAAACTCGAATCGCCGGCCGTCTTGTAGAGCAGCGACCAGGCGTGCTTGTGACCCTTGTACGAAGGATCGACGAAGACCGGATACACGGTGTCCGCGGCGTTCAGCAGCGCCGCATCCGGCTTCAGGGACAGCGTGTTGTCCCTGAAAGAGGCCGCGGCGACCGACAGGTGCGCGCGCTCCGCACCGGCCAGACCCGCCAGCCCCAGCGTCGGATGCTCCTTCGCGGCAGCCGGGGCCTTCCACGCGGGCACGTCATCGGTCGTGGCGACCTTCCCCGACGAATCCCACATCAACGGCGACGGCGACCCCGCCACCTCCTCGCCCTTCGCATCCCGGGCGGACAGCGATCCGGACGCGGCATCGAGCTGGAACTGCAGATCAGGGGAAGCGAGCCGGTAGTTGACCTCGGCCAGCAGCGGATCCGCGGCGGCCTGCCTGTCCTTCACGACCAGCAGGTGCGAATAGCCGCCGTCCTGCGCCGTCATCAGCAGATCGATGCCCGGCCGCACATTCTCGTACAGCGCCCGCGGACCGTCGATCACCGGCGCCGGCAGCACACCCGGCCACGACACCGACATGTCATGCCCGTCGACATTAAGACGCACCAGCTCGGTCCACACCTGACCCGGCGCATCCACCGCCGGAGCGGACCGCACCACACCACGCGAAGACCGCCCGGCACCCGGCGTTCCCGCACTGAAGACGACCGACCCGTTCACCGCCTTCGCGGCGAACCCGCCCTCGACCTGCTGCAGATCGGTATCGATCGCCTTCCACACATCCCCGACCCTCGCCCGGACTGCGGAGCTGGAGATGTGCTTCTTGAACAGACCGTCCGGCTGCGCCCACGTCGTCGTATTCGCACTCCGGTCGGCCGTCACCTCGACGTCCTTGCCCGTCTCGGCAGCCAGCTTCCGCGCCTGCGGCGCCGCCACCGGACCACCCGCCCCGCCGGACGCCTTCCCCTTCGGCTTCTCGCCCCCACCCAGCTGCACACCCACGGGCACGGCAACAGCCACCGCGAGCAGAGCAGCCAAGCCGCCCACCGCTCTGCGGCGCCGGTACCAGCGACGCTCCGAAGCAGCGGGTGGTGTTTCTGTCACGTCTGTTGGCGGACTGGAGTCCACGGATTCGCTGACAGCCATCTCTTCTGTTCTCTCCCCCCGCGGGCGCACGCTTCCGCAACCCTCGGTACTTGCTGGTCTTTCGGCCATCGGCCCATGAGGCTCGGGGTCCGCTCCCCCGCTCGGCCGTCACGCGATGAACGCGCGAGCTGAGCATGAGCCATACGACGCCGGTCGTCACGCCGCAGCGCACCCCAACCGACCACCACATAATGCAAGTTCGGGTGGATTGTCCCAAGGTATACGGATGGCAAAGTGATAAACGCCACACGGGCATATCCGAAGTGGCGTTCAGGTCGCGCCGGACCTCAGAATCACGTGGCTACTAGTCAGTTTCCTGTCACACACGCGTCTTTGTCGCGGTGGCAGATCGTGGGGGGTTCACATGTCGCCGTTGTCGGCTGACAGTCTTCGCCTGCCCGGAATCAGAAAGGCCCGCGCGAGACGCATGGGCCTTGCCGGGCGCACCAGCATCACGGTCTCCGTGATGCTGGTTGCTTCTCTTCTGCCCATTCAAGCGTGGGCCGCGCCACCGGGCGACCGCGCCGGAGTACAGCTGCCGGGCCTCCAGGAGGACCTCAAGGCCAAGCTCGACAAGGTCGAGGCCGCAAAGCTGCAGGGCTGGGCCGGCGCCCCGGTGCAGCCCCCGGCCGGGTACGAGCCCTCCAAGGTCACTCCCCCGGCGGCCGGTTCGGCGAATGTCGCCCTGACCCCGGCAGGCGGGCCGCAGTTGGTTCAGGCGGGCAGTCTGCCCGTCAGCATCGGCAAGGCGTCCCCTACCGAGAGCAACCCGACTCCGCCCGACCCTTCGGGCACCTGGTCGGTGGCGGTCGAGGCCCGCACAGCCACCGAGGCGGCCGGCATCGACGGCGCGATCATCAAGGTCACGCCCCCGGCCGAGGGCTCCACCCCGGTCGACGTGCAGCTCGACTACAAGCAGTTCGAGGACCTCTACGGCACCGAATGGGCCACGCGCCTGGAGCTCAAGCAGCTCCCCGCGTGCTTCCTCACCACGCCGGAACTTCCCGAGTGCGGTACTGCAAAAGAGATTCCGAGCAGCAACGATCCGGCCACCGGGACCGTCCGCGCGACCGTCGACCCGGCCACCGCGCCCGGTCAGGGCCTGCGCACGATGGCTCTGAGCGGCGGCGGCGGTCCGACCGTGCTGGCCGCAACGGACTCCGCCTCCGGCGCCGGCGGCACCTACAAGGCCACCTCCCTCTCCCCCTCCGGCAGCTGGACCGCCGGCAGCAGCGGCGGTGGCTTCTCCTGGAACTACCCGCTGACGACCCCGGCGCCGCCCGCGGGTCCGGCGCCGAAGATCTCGTTCGCCTATTCCTCCCAGGCCGTCGACGGCAAGACCTCCGTGACCAATGGTCAGGCGTCCTGGATCGGTGACGGCTGGGACTGGGAGCCGGGCTACGTCGAGCGCCGCTACCGGTCCTGCTCCGCCGACCTGAAGGCCGCTCCGGGCAAGCCGAACAACGACAATGCCACGGACAAGAAGAAGAGCGACCTGTGCTGGGCCGGCGACAGCGTCGTGATGTCGCTCGGCGGTGGCACGACCGAGTTGGTCCACGACACCGCGACCGGCAAGTGGGTCAGCGCCACCGACGACGGCGCGCGCGTGGAGCGCCTGACCGGCGGCTCCAACGGGGCGAAGGACGGCGAGTACTGGGTCGTCACCACCCGCGACGGCACGAAGTACCACTTCGGCCGCCACGACGTGGACGGCGCCGGTACCCGCGCGGTCACCAACTCGGTGTTCACGGTGCCGGTGGTGGGCAACCACTCCGGTGAGCCCTGCTACCAGGCCGCCTACGCGAACTCCTTCTGCCGCCAGGCCTGGCGCTGGAACCTCGACTTCGTCGAGGACGTACACGGCAACGCCATGGTCATCGACTGGGCACAGGAGAAGAACCGCTACGCCGCGAACGAGAAGGCCCAGGAGAAGAACGCCGACAAGGTCTCCTACGTCCGTGGCGGATACCCGACGCAGATCTCCTACGGCCTGCGGACGAGCAACCTGTCCGCCGTCCCGCCGGCCCGGGTGGACTTCACCGTCGCCGAGCGCTGCGTCCAGGAAGGCGCGACCAAGTGCACCGACACCGAGTTCGAGTCCAAGAACTACGGTGACAAGCAGGCCTGGTGGGACACCCCGGCCACCCTGCACTGCAAGGCCGACGCCAAGGACTGTTACAACGCGGCGCCGACCTTCTGGTCCCGCAAGCGGCTGACGGCGGTCACCACCTGGGCTCAGCGCACCCAGGGCTCCACCGACCTGTCCAAGGTCGACCACTGGTCGCTGACGCAGTCGTTCCCCAAGCAGCGTACCGACACGCACCCGCCCCTGTGGCTGGAGTCCGTCACCCGCACCGGCTACGGCACCACGAAGGACGCGGGCGGCAACCAGAGCAGCACCGTGCTGCCGCCGGTCTCCTTCCTGGCGAACGTCGTCGACATGCCCAACCGCGTCGCGAAGAGCGCGAACGACGCGACCCCGGACTTCGACCGCCTGCGCGTGGAGACCGTCCGGACCGAGTCCGGCGGCGAGATCCACGTCGACTACTCCGCTCCCTGCCCGGTCGGCACCTCGCACCCCAAGCCGGAGGAGAACAAGAGCCGGTGCATGCCGGCGCACTGGTCCCCGGACCCGGATCTGGAGAAGCCGCCGCTGGAGTGGTTCAACAAGTACGTCGTCGACAAGGTCGTCACGAAGGACCGCGTCTCCCGCCAGCCCGATGTCACCACCAGCTACACCTACGAAGGTGACCCGGCCTGGGCGAAGAGCACCGACGAGTTCACCAAGCCGGAGCTGCGCACGTACAACGAGTGGCGCGGCTACGAGTCGGTGGTGGTGAAGAAGGGTGTGACGGCCAACGCCGGCAAGGCGGACGCCACCGAGCAGTCCCAGACCCGCACCCGCTACTTCCGCGGCATGTCCGGCGACGCCGGCCGCCCGAAGATCACCGTCAAGGACTCCACGGGTACCGAGGAGCTCGGCGAGGACCTGCTCCAGCACCAGGGTCAGGTCGCCGAGACGATCACGTACACCAAGGCGGACGGCGCGGTCGACAGCCGTGAGCTGAACTGGCCGTGGAGCCAGAAGACGGGTTCCCGGACGCGTGACGGCACCACCCCGCTGGAGGCCTTCCGCACCAGCACCGAGCGCACCGACACCATCGAGTCGACGAGCGGAGGCGGCACTCGCAAGGTACGCACCCGTGCCACCTTCGACCCGGGCTACGGTTCGCTGCTCACCAACCAGACCGAGGTCCTCACGCCCAACGGCACCGGCGGCTGGAACGCGAGCGAGCAGACCTGCACGACGTACACGTACGTGCACAACACCGCCAAGTACCTGATCGGGCTGCCCCAGCGGGAGCGCAACACGGCCGGTGACTGCACTCAGGCCGCGACCGGAGCCGTGCTCTCGGACAGCCGCACCTCCTACGACGCCCTGAACGCGTTCGGCTCCGAGCCGGCCAAGGGCCTGGCGTTCCAGATCGACACCCTCGACGCGGCCGGCACCGGCTGGGTCACCGAGCAGCGTGCCGAGTACGACGCGCTGGGCCGCGCCGTGAAGACCCTGGACGCCGCGGGCAACGCCGACACGGTCACCTTCACCCCGGCCACCGGCACCGTCTTCAGCACCAAGGTGACCAACGCGGCGGGCCACTCCACGACCACCGTGACCGACCCCGGCCGCGGCACGGACCTGGAGACCACCGACGCCAACGGGCGGAAGGTCACCAAGACCTTCGACGACATCGGCCGGAAGGCGGCCGTCTGGACTCCCTCGCAGAAGCCGGCCACCGACAAGGCCGCTGCGACCTTCCAGTACCAGTTCGACGCGAACATGCCGCCGACCGTCACCACGAACCGTCTTCGGGACAACGGCACCTACCAGACCTCCGTGGAGATCTACGACGGCCTGATGCGGCTGCGGCAGACCCAGGGTGAGGCGGTCGGTGGCGGCCGGATCATCAGCGACACCCTGTACAACGCCAACGGCACGGCCCGGCAGACCAACAACGGCTACTACGCCGAGGGCGAGCCGGACACCAAGATCTTCGTCCCGGAGACCGTCTTCCAGATCCCCAACTCGACGAAGGCGGCGTACGACGGCCAAGGCCGGACGGTCCGCACCACCACGCTGTTCGAGGACGTGCCGCAGTACTCGACCGTGACCCGGTTCGAGGGCGACTGGACGCTCACCCGGACCGGAATGTCGGCGGACGGCACCACCCCGCTGAAGGGCAGCCGGGCGTCCAAGACCTGGACGGACGCCCTCGACCGCACCACCCAGACCCACAACTACACGGCCACCGACCTCACCACCTGGACCAAGACGGAGTACGAGTACGGGGCGCGCGGACAGCTGTCCAAGGTCACCGACGCGGGCGGCAACAAGTGGACGTACACCTATGACGCCCGCGGGCGGATGACCGGGGTGAACGACCCGGCCACCGGCCTCGCGGCCTACGGGTACGACGTCCTCGACCGGCAGGTCTCCACCGAGGACTCCGCCGGACGCAAGACGTTCACCCACTTCGACGTCCTGGACCGCGCGACCTCGACGGTCGAGGACAGCGTGGACGGCCCCAAGGTGGCCTCCTGGACGTACGACACGCTGACCGGCGCCAAGGGCTACCCGGTGTCGGCGACCCGGTACAACAACGGCCTGGCCTTCACCTCCGAGGTGACGGGCTACGACGCGGAGTACCGCCCGACCGGCACCAAGGTCACCATCCCGGACGGGCCGGCCACCAAGGGCCTGGCGGGCACCTACGCCTACGGGGCGACGTACACGCCCACCGGCAAGATCCAGTCCACCACCCTCCCGGCCACCCCGGGCGGCCTCGCGGCCGAGAAGCTCATCAGCCGCTACGACGCGGACGGCTCCCTGATCTCCAAGTCGGGCCTGCTCTGGTACACCTCCGGCATGGTGTACAGCCCGTTCGGGCAGGTGCTCCGGACGTCGTCCGGCGGCGCCCCGAACCGGCTGTGGACCACCAACCTGTTCGACCGCAACTCGGGCCGCCTGAAGGACTCCATCGCGGACCGGGAGACCAGCAGCCCCAACCGGGTCTCGCAGCTCAGCTACGCCTACGACGTGGTCGGCAACCCGACCTCGATCACGGACACCCAGCCGGGCAACCGGGTCGACCGGCAGTGCTTCGCGTACGACCCGCTGGGTCAGCTCACGGAGGCGTGGACGGGCAAGACGGCGGGCTGTGAGGGCCCGACCGCGGCCGATGTCACGGCCGGTCCGGACGGTGACGGCTACTGGCAGTCCTACCGGTTCGACCCGACCGGCAACCGGACCTCGCTGGTCGACCACCACCTGACCAACCCGGCCCTGGACACGACCACCACCTACACCTACGGCGTGGAGACCCCCGGTCCCCAGCCGGTGGTCAAGACCAAGCCGCAGGCCCTGACGAAGGTCGAGAAGAAGCAGGGCTCCACCCTGCTGTCCCAGTCCTCCTACACCTACGACGCGGGCGGCAACACCAAGTCCCGCACCATCGACGGGAACACCCAGGCCCTGGAGTGGGACCGCCGCAACAAGCTGACCTCGGCCACCAGCCCGGGCATCGGCGCGGTGGCCGTGACCGGTCTGTCGGGCAAGTGCCTCGATGTCGCCGGCGCCTCCGGCGCGGACGGCACCGCCGTCCAGCTCCACACCTGCAACGAGACCCGGGCGCAGCAGTGGAAGTTCACCGGTGACACCGTCCGTGCGCTGGACAAGTGCCTGACCGCGCTGAACGGAAAGGCGGTGCTGTCCACCTGCAAGGGCGGCAGTGATCAGAAGTTCGTCCACCGTCCGGCCGACAACACCCTGTACAACGCGGCGGCCAACGCCTGCGTGGACGTCCCGAACGGCAATGACGCCGACGGCACCGACCTGCTGATCTGGGCCTGCGCAGGCGGCCCCAACCAGCAGTGGAAGCCGTCCGACACGACCACCACCTACCTCTACGACGCCGACGGCAACCGGCTGATCGAGGAGACGGGCAGCTCCCGCACCCTCTACCTGGGTGAGACGGAGGTGACGGTCAACAAGGCGGGCCAGGCCGTCAACGCCATCCGCGGCTACACCACCCCGGGTGCTCCGACCACGCTGCGCCAGACGGACGGCAAGACGACCGGCCACAGGCTGACGGTCCTGCTCACCGACCACCACAACACCGCCACCGTCGCGGTCGAGCAGAAGGCCGGACAGGCTGTCACGCGCCGCAAGTTCGACCCGTACGGCAACCAGCGCGGCGCGATGGCCACGACCTGGCCGGGCTCCCGCGCCTTCCTCGGATCGGGCAGGAACGACAGCAGCACCGGCCTGACCCACATCGGCGCCCGCGAGTACGAGGCGTCCAACGGGCGGTTCATCAGCGCCGACCCGATCGTCGACATCACCGACCCGCTCCAGATGAACGGGTACGCCTACGCGAACAACAACCCGCTCGCCAACAGCGACCCGTCCGGGCTCTGGAGCCTCAAGGGTCTGCTGAGGGGCGCCAAGGACGTGGCCAAGGGCGCGTACCACGGGGCGATCGACTGGGTCTCCGAAGTAAACCAATCCGCCCACATGTGGGTCGGCGACTGGGAGGGCGCCCGCAAGATCCAGAACGATCGCGAGAATCCCGGCCCCTGGAGCGGTACGCAGTTCCTGAAGGACCTCGGCGGCAAGCCTTCCACGAGCAGGGCGTACCGGTGGTCCTACACGATCACCAAGATATTCATGCCGATCCTCCCCGGGGCCGGCATGGCGATGAACGCCGCGAGCGCGGGCACGAAGATCGCGACCAAGGGGCCCAAGATCTTCAAGGCCGTAAAGGCCGGCCCCAAGTGGGGAGAGTACTTCCCCGCGGCAGTATTGAGGGATCGTCGTCCGGGGACCCCTCACGAAATCTCCATGATCACCATGCCGCCCAGTGGGCACAAGTATCTTGCGGACGCCCTCGCGGACCTCGACGCCAAGGTCGCCGGCTTCGCGATGGAGGAGACGTCCAAGAGGTACCCGCGTCCGATCAGGGGCCGCACCTTCGTCGGAGGCATCCACACAGTGACCGGAGAGCGGGCCATGGCCAGCTCGGGCGGACTCCTTCCGGGGCGCGGGTACTGCGCCGAAGGCAACGTGGTCCGTCTGCTGGGTGGAGACCCCATGCATGTAGTGTTCACTAACGCTGTCACGGTGACGAGGTCGAAGGGCGGTGAGCGCGTGTTGGAACACATGCCGGTGTGCCCCCAATGCCAGGGGGATTTCCCCAGCGCAAAGCAGTTCATCGGCAACATCCAGCCCTCCACGAGACCGTTGCCCGGTCAGACCCGGGTGCCGTGGGAAATCGCACAATTCGAAGGACGCCGCAAGCCGTGAGATCGCTGGAACTGGTCCGGATCGAAGCCGGACTGCACGACTGGGCCGCGATCACGTGCGGTTGTTCCTGGGGACCCAACCGGTATTCGTCGGAGCACATTCCACTGGAACTCATCAGACGGCTGGAAGGCAACCCGGAGGATCTGGGCACCGATTGGGTAGACAACCACGCCCGTATCCAGTCGAACCTGATGGATCCGGCCGTCGCAACCGCCTCCCTGGCCCTGGCCGCTCTCGCGGGGCGCCCGCCCGTCGGAGTCCGCAAGGACCTCCTCTACATCCTGGGCGTCCTGTCGGCCGGTGAGCAGGATGACGTCGCCGAGGCCTGCCTGGACGTGGCGCGGCAGGGCGTCTGGCTCTACTACGAGGAGCTGGCGGCGTTCGAGATGGTGGGCGCCTCGGCGGAGGCGTACGAGCTGCTGTCCCTCATGGACGAGCAGGCCGAACGACTCGCGGCCTACCACCGCGTCTACCGCGACAGGCTGCCGTCCGACCTCAGGTGACCGGACCGCACAACAGTGAGGCCCCCGCGCTCGTGGAGCGCGGGGGCCTCACCCGTTTCCGGTGGAGGTCCCCCGCTCGCTTATCTCCTGCGAGGTCCCCGCGCCGGTCGATGGGGGCCGCGTCACCTGAAGCGGTGAAATCACCCTTGTCCCACGGGCACCAGGGGTAGGGCACTGCTGATCTCGTGCGGGGGGCCGGGCCGGAACCGGGCCTCCGTACCCATGGACGAAAGGCCGAGCCCGCCGTGACGCAGCCGTTCCAACTGCCGGATTTCTATGTGCCCTATCCGGCGCGACTGAACCCCCACCTGGAGGAAGCGCGGACCCACACCAAGCGGTGGGCGCGCGGCTTCGGGATGCTGGAGGGTTCCGGCGTCTGGGAGGAGAGCGACCTCGACTCGCACGACTACGCCCTGCTCTGCTCGTACACCCACCCCGACTGCGACCGCGACGCGCTGGCGCTGGTCACCGACTGGTACGTGTGGGTGTTCTTCTTCGACGACCACTTCCTGGAGATGTTCAAGCGCTCGCAGGACCGCGACGGCGCCAAGCGGTACCTCGACCGGCTGGCCGCCTTCATGCCCATGGACCTGTCCGACGGCTTCCCCGAGCCCACCAACCCGGTGGAGGCGGGGCTCGCGGACCTGTGGCGGCGGACCGTGCCCGCGATGTCCGCGGAATGGCGGGAACGGTTCTCCTTGTCCACGAAGAACCTCCTCGACGAGTCCATGTGGGAGCTCGCCAACATCGACATCGGGCGCGTGGCGAACCCGCTCGAATACATCGAGATGCGCCGGAAGGTGGGCGGCGCCCCCTGGTCGGCGGGTCTGATCGAGTACGTCTGCGCCGAGGTTCCCGCGCGCGTCGCGCACGCCCGCCCGCTCTCGGTGCTGCGCGACGCGTTCGCCGACGCCGTGCACATCAGGAACGACATCTTCTCCTACCAGCGCGAGGTCGCCGACGAGGGTGAACTCTCCAACGCCGTCCTGGTGCTGGAGACCTTCCTGGGCTGCACCACGCAGGAGGCCGCCGAGGCCTCCAACGACCTGCTCACCTCCCGCCTCCAGCAGTTCGAGCAGACCGCGCTCGTCGAGCTCCCGCAGCTCTTCGCCGACCACGCGCTGGACCCGGCGGAGATCGCCGCCGTCCTCGCCTACGCCAAGGGCCTGCAGGACTGGCAGTCCGGCGGCCACGAGTGGCACATGGTCTCCAGCCGCTACATGAACAAGGAGGCCAGGCCCACCGCCCCGGCCACCCTGCCCTTCCTGCCGTCCGGCCCCGGCACCGCCGCCTCGCTCGACCTGAGGTCCGTGTTCACGCGCCGTTCGATGGAGCTGCGCCACCGCTCCTTCACCCACGTCCCCTTCGAGCCCACCGGCCCCTCCGTCATCCCCGACATCTACATGCCGCACCGGCTCGCCCTCAGCCCGCACCTGGCGCACGCGCGCGAGGAGTCCGTGGCCTGGTCCCGGCGGATGGGCCTGCTGGACCCGCAGCACGGCGACCCCGGTTCGGCCATCTGGACCGAGGAGCGGCTGCGCGGCTTCGACTTCGCGCTCTGCTCGGCCGGGATCGATCCCGACGCCACGCCGGAGCAACTGGCCCTCAACGCCTGCTGGCTGACCTGGGGCACGTACGGGGACGACTACTACCCGGTGGTCTTCGCGAGGAGCAGGAACCTTCCGGCTGCCAAGGCGACCACCGCCCGCCTGATCGCCATGCTCGCGGTCGACCACGCCGAACAGCCGGAGCCGGCGACCGCGATGGAGCGCGGCCTCGGCGACCTGTGGAAGCGCACCAGTGCCACCATGTCCGCCGGGCAGCGCGCCGAGTTCCGGGCGACCTTGGTGAGCATGCTGGAGAGCTGGCTGTGGGAGGTGGACAACCAGATCCAGAACCGCATCCCGGACCCGGTGGACTACGCGGAGATGCGCCGCCACACCTTCGGCAGCCACCTCACGATGTACCTGTGCCGGCTCGGGCACCGGGGCCGGGGCATCCCCGAGGAGATCTACGCCACCGGGACCGTTCGCTCCCTGGAGAACGCGGTCGCGGACGCCGCCTGCCTGATCAACGACATCTACTCCTACCAGAAGGAGGTGGAGGTCGAGGGCGAGGTCCACAACTACCTCCTGGTCACCAGGAACTTCTTCGACATCGACTACCCGCAGGCCCTGCACATCTGCCATGAGCTGATGACCCGGCGGACCGAGGAGTTCGAGCACATCGTGGCGAACCAGCTGCCGCTGCTCTGCGACGACTGGAAGCTCGGCCGGCAGGCCAGGCAGGCCCTGGACGCGTACGTGGGCGAACTCAAGGACTGGCACGCGGGCATCCTCAACTGGCACCGGCAGATCAGCCGTTACCGGCCCCAGGACCTGCGGGCGCAGCCCGACCGGCTGTCCACCGCCATCCTGGGCCCCGGATTCGGCATGGCGGCCGCCCGGATCTCCGCACCCTCCTGATCGCGGCGTTCGGGGGCGGCCCGCCCGTCCCCGACACGGCCGCTCCTCAGAACTCGTCGCTCGTGTGCGGCAGTACCGGCGTGCGCAGGGCCGCGTCCAGCGCCGCCGCCGCGCCGGGCGTGTGCTCCCGTACCAGCCCGGCGGCGACGAGTTCCGCGACCCGGGTCCCGCCGAGGTAGCAGGCCGCCAGTTCGCGTACGTCCAGGGACAGGTCGGCGGCGGAGTCCGCGCGCTCGTACGTGGCTCCGCCCGGCCCGGCCCGCAGCCGGAACCGCCCGGCCTGGGCGGGCATCCGTACGTCGTCCACCTCCAGCACCACCTCCACGGGCGCCGCCCAGGACCGCCGCGTCAACGCCGCGCGTACGTCGACCAGGCGCAGCCAGAGCGCCGGAAACTGGGCGGTGACCCGCACCTGGTCCCGGTCCGCGGCGAAGTGCAGCAGCGGGTCGTCGACCGGACGGCCCCACGCGCGGACCCTGCCGGTGAGGTCGAGGGAGGTCACGCACTCCCAGAGCGCGGCGGCGACCGCCGGGGTGTCGGCCTCCAGTTCGTCGACCCGGACCAGGCCGGGCGCCGGGGCGAGCCCTGCGCCGTCCTGCGGCTTCGTGCGGTAGAGCACGTATCCGGCGATCGGCTGGTCCGCGTCTCCCAGGACGATGATCCGCGGCGGGCTCAGCTCCTCGTCCTCCTCGTCCTGTTCGGCCAGCCACTCCTGCGACCAGCGTTCCGCGCTGCGGGTGGGGCGGCCGGCCCGCCCGGCCCGGGCCGCCTCGTGGAAGGGTCCGACGACGGCGACGGCCTCCTCCGGGTCGACGAGCCGCAGCGGGCGCCGGTCCGGGGCGATGCGCAGGGCCAGCGGGCGGGTGGAGTCGATCTCGACGGTGACGCCGGTGGTGGCGCTGCCGTAGCCGAAGCGGCCGTAGATCGCGGCCTCGGAGGCCCAGAGGGCGGCGAGCGGGCTGCCGGCGGCGGCGGTCCGCCGCAGCATCTCGTCCATCATCCCGGTGAGCACGCCGCGCCGGCGGTGGGTGGGGGCGACGGCGACGAAGGTGAGCCCGGGGCAGGGAAGGTCCGCCCCGGGCACCGAGAGCCGGAAGTCGTGCGCGGCCATGAAGCCGGCCAGGACCGTCCCGTCGTAGGCGCCGATCCGGTCGCACCGCGCGAGCAGCGCGTGGTGTCGCTCCCGGGCCTCCTTCTCGGGCCGGTCGTGGAAGACCAGGTACGCGAGCTCCAGAGCACGGTCGATGTCGGCCTCGGGTACCTCGCGGATGTCCACCATGATCGCGAGATTAATCGGTCATCACGGGACCGGTCACCTCATAGCGGCCGGGCGGCACGTCCGGCCGTCTCGCGCGCCGCGCCTACCGGGCGGCGGGACCGGTCCAGCCGGCGGGGACGTGGCCGAGCCGGACGCGCTGCGGGTGGTCGCCGACGGCGACGGAGACCCGCTTGGTGCCGGTGGCGAAGTCGATGGCCGTCACCCGGTCGGCGCCGCTCTCGGAGATCACGCAGGCGCTCCCGTCGCCGGAGACCGTGGCCCAGTACGGCTTGGCGGCGGGCACGAGCGGCCCTTCGGCGAGGGTGGCGCGGTCCACGACGGTCGCGTAGTCGTCCATGGTGCCCGCGATGCAGAGCTTCGACCCGTCGGGGCTCATGGACATGCCGTGGTGGCGGGAGTCGTTGACCCAGGTGGTGCGGTCCGTACTGGTGGCGGGGTTCATCGGGAGGGTCTTGAGGCGGGTGATCCGGTCGGAGGGGACGTCGTACTCCAGGAAGCCGTTGAAGAAGGACACCTGGAAGTAGAGCTTCGACTCGTCGGGGCTGAAGGACACCGGGCGCACGGCGTCGGAGAGGTCCCGGCGGCCGAAGGCGTCCAGCCGCTCCCGCATGTCGATCACCCGGACCGTGCGGAAGGTCCGGGCGTCGACCACGGTGATCTTGCGGTCGCCCTTGGTCCAGTCCAGCCAGGGCGCGTCCAGGGCGGTGTTCACCTCGCCGATGGAGCTGTTCCACAGAAAGCGGCCGTCGCGGGTGAAGGTGTTCTCGTGCGGCTTGTCCCCGGTGCCGAAGGAGCCGACCTGCCGCCCGGTGGTGATGTCCAGGACATGGACGGCGTTGGAGGTGGAGGCCGAGACGGCGACGCGGGTCCCGTCCGGGGAGACCGCCATGTGGTCGGAGCGGTACCCGGACACCGGGAAGCGCCAGTTGACGCGCCCGGAGGCCACGTCGATGGACACGACGTCGGCGAAGCTGGGACGGGAGACGACGACGGCGGAGCCGTCCGGGCTGGTGAACATGTCGTCGACGAACTGGTCGTGGCCCTCGCCCGCGCTTTCCCGGATGCCGAGGAAGAAGGCGAGCTTCACCGGGTTGAGGTAGATCTCGCGCAGCCGCTCCGCCTTGTCGGGGACCACGTCGATCCGGCCGACCTTGGCGAGATCGCCGGTGGAGGCGAGGACGTCGGCGGTCCCCTCCCAGTTGTTCCCGACGAACAGCACCTCGCGCAGGCCGTCGCCCGGAGCGGGCGCCGCCGGGGCCGGCGTGAAAGCGGTGAGCAGGGTGGCCGCGGCCAGCAGGCCCAGGGTTCGCACGGTACGCAACATCCGCTCAACTCCGCTGCAGGGAAGGGATGGAGAGGGTGCCTCCTATTACCGGCGGGTAAAATAAGGGGAACGCCACAAGGGCGCAACCCCCACGGGGTGCGCCCTTTCCTCACGTTCGGCCGTCACGCCTTCAGGCGACGGAACCGATCCGGTCGAGCATCGTGTGCGAGAGGTCCGGGTGGATCGGGATGTGCGCGCCGGTCAGGGCCGCCCCGGTGCCGCCGCGGCGGTTCGCGACGATCTCGGCGGCGATGGACAGCGCCGTCTCCTCCGGGGAGCGGGCGCCGAGGTCGAGACCGATCGGGGAGCGCAGCCGGGCCAGTTCGAGCTCGGTCACGCCGACCTCGCGCAGTCGCTCGTTGCGGTCCTCGTGGGTGCGGCGGGAGCCCATGGCGCCGACGTAGGCGACGGGCAGCCTGAGGGCCAGTTCGAGGAGCGGGACGTCGAACTTGGCGTCGTGGGTGAGCACGCACAGGACGGTCCGGCCGTCCACGGTCGTGCTCTCCAGGTAGCGGTGGGGCCAGTCGACGACGATCTCGTCCGCGTCGGGGAAGCGGGTCTTCGTCGCGAAGACGGGCCGCGCGTCGCACACGGTCACCCGGTAGCCGAGGAACTTGCCGATCCGTACGAGGGCGGAGGCGAAGTCGATGGCGCCGAAGACGATCATCCGAGGGGGCGGGACGCTGGACTCGACGAGCACCTTCAGCGGCTCGCCGCAGAGCCTGCCGTCGGCGCCGATCTCCAGGACGCCGGTCCGGCCGGCGTCGAGCATGGCGCGGGCCTCCTCGGCGATGGTCCGGTCGAGCTCGGGGTGCCCGCCGAGGCCGCCCTGGTGGGGGCCTTCGGTACGGACGAACACGGCGCGGCCCATGAGCTCCGCCGGGCCCTGCGCGATCCGGGCCACCGCCGCGGCCTCGCCGCGGGCCGCGGCGGCCAGGCCGGCCGCGAACACCTCCCGCGCGGGACCGCCCACGCGGACCGGGGTGACCAGGATGTCGATGATTCCGCCGCAGGTGAGGCCCACGGCGAAGGCGTCGTCGTCGCTGTACCCGAAGCGCTCGTGAACGGTCTCGCCGTCCTCCAGCGCCTGCCGGCACAGCTCGTACACCGCACCTTCCACGCATCCGCCGGAGACCGAGCCGATGGCCGTGCCGTCGCTGTCGACGGCGAGAGCGGCCCCCGGCTGCCGGGGCGCGCTCCCGCCGACCGCCACGACGGTGGCGACGGCGAAGTCACGCCCCTGCTCGACCCACCGGTTCAGCTCTTCGGCGATGTCCAGCATGGGGGGCCTCCTCGGAGAGGTTCGGTTCCAGTATCGGATACGCGCGAAGGGCACGCGTATCGGATACGTGGAGGTGCGGTTGCTTGACGATCAGGCCGTTCGGGGTCAGCCGACCCCGAGCCAGCCCTCGATCGGGTTCAGGGCGAAGAACACCAGGAAGATCCCGGTCAGCGCCCACATGAAGCCGCCGATCTCACGGGCCTTGCCCTGAGCGACCTTGATGGCGACGTAGGAGATCACACCGGCGGCGACGCCGGCCGTGATCGAGTACGTGAACGGCATGATCACGACGGTCAGGAAGACCGGGATCGCGGTCGCGCTGTCGGCCCAGTCCACGTGGCGGGCGTTCTGCATCATCATCGCGCCGATGACGACCAGGGCCGCGGAGGCGACCTCACCCGGGACGATCTGGGTGATCGGGGTGAAGAAGAGGCAGGCGGCGAAGAACAGGCCGGTGACCACGGAGGCGAGGCCCGTGCGGGCACCCTCTCCGACGCCGGTCGCGGACTCGACGAACACGGTCTGGCCGGAGCCGCCCGCGATGCCACCGATGGCGCCACCGGCGCCGTCGATGAAGAGCGCCTTGGACAGGCCCGGCATGCGGCCCTTGTCGTCGGCCAGCTTGGCCTCGGTGCCCACACCGATGATGGTGGCCATGGCGTCGAAGAAGCCGGCGAGCACCAGCGTGAAGACGATCATGCCGATCGTCATGTAGCCGACGTCGCCCCAGCCGCCGAAGGAGACGTCGCCGAAGAGCGAGAAGTTCGGCATCGAGACCGCGGAGCCGTCGAGCTCCGGCGGGCCGTTCTTCCACGCCTTCGGGTCGATGTCGACGACGGCGTTGAGGATCGCGGCCAGGACGGTACCGCCGACGATGCCGATCAGGATCGCGCCGGGCACCTTGCGGGCCTGGAGCATGAAGATGGCGACCAGGGTGATGCAGAAGAGCAGCACGGGCCAGCCGGACAGCTCGCCGACCGCACCGAGCTGGACGGGGGGACCGAACTCGGGACCCTTGCCGACGAAACCGGCCTTGAAGAAGCCGATCAGGGCGACGAAGAGGCCGATGCCCATGGTGATCGCGTGCTTGAGCGCGAGGGGGATCGCGTTCATGATCATCTCGCGGAGGCCGGTGACGACCAGGAGACAGATCACGACACCGTAGACCACACACATGCCCATGGCCTGCGGCCAGGTCATCTGGGGGGCCACCTGCGAGGCCAGCACGCCGGACACGGAGAGACCGGCGGCGAGGGCGAGCGGCACCTTGCCGACGAAGCCCATGAGGAGCGTCGTGACGGCGGCGGCGAACGCGGTGGCGGTGATGATCGCCGACCCGTCCATCACCGTGCCGGCGACGTCCTTGCCCGACAGGAGCAGGGGGTTGAGCAGGAGGATGTACGCCATCGCCATGAAGGTCGTGATACCGCCACGGACCTCGTTGCCGACGTTCGAGCCTCTGTGCGTTATATGGAAATAGCGGTCGAGCCAGGACCGTCCGGCGGGCGGCTGAGAGCCGTCGCCGGCCTCCTCCGCGGTGGTCTTGGGCTCTACTGACGATTGGGTCATGGTGCCTAACTCCCAAGGTTCAAAGGGGCACCCGCTTGGAGATTGGAGATGCGGGATTTGGGATGCTGCGTTTGGCTGCACGACCCGGGGTGACGGCCCGAGGCGACGCGAATGTTCACTGCGTGTACTGCGGGTAGTGCGGGGGTGACCGCTGGTACTACGGGGGTTCTTGCAGGGGTACTGCCAGGTGAAGGGACCGCGAGCGGTGCGGTGCTTCGTATGTCCTCCGGGCGGTATGCGGTGAAGTGTGACGTTCCCATGCACACCGCCCGGAGAGTCTGAGGGGTCCGGGGACCTCGCGGCCCCCGGACCACGCCGTCCTAGAGGGTCCCGGTAAGGGCTTCCGGACGGATCGGCGTCTTGTTGATCTCCAGACCCGTCGCCTGCCGGATCGCCGCGATGACGGCCGGGGTGGACGAGAGGGTCGGGGCCTCGCCCATACCGCGCAGGCCGTAGGGGGCCTTCGGGTCGGCGAGCTCCAGGACGTCGACCGGAATGGTCGGGGTGTCGAGGATGGTCGGGATCAGGTAGTCCGTGAAGGAGGGGTTGCGCACCTTCGCGGTCTTCGGGTCCACGATGATCTCTTCCATGATCGCGACGCCGAGGCCCTGGGTGGTACCACCCTGGATCTGGCCGACCACGGAAAGCATGTTGAGCGCCTTGCCGACGTCCTGCGCGGTCGCCAGCTCGACGACCTTGACGAGGCCGAGCTCGGTGTCCACCTCGACGACCGCGCGGTGCGCGGCGAAGGTGTACTGGACGTGGCCGTTGCCCTGGCCGGTGACCAGGTCGAAGGGCTCGGTCGGCGCGTGGCGGAATTCGAGTTCGAGGTCGATGGCCTCGTCCTCCAGGATGTCGGCGATGTCCGCGAGGACCTCGCCGCCGTCGGTGACGACCTTGCCGCCCTCGAGGAGCAGCTCGGCCGTGGCCCACGCCGGGTGGTACGAGCCGTTCTTGCGGCGGCCGATCTCCAGGAGGGCCTCGCGGACCGCCTCACAGGTGTTCTTCACCGCGCCACCGGTCATGTACGTCTGCCGGGAGGCGGACGTGGAACCGGCGGAGCCGACCTGCGTGTCGGCCGGGTGGATGGTCACCTGCGTGACGCCCAGCTCGGTACGGGCGATCTGCGTGTGGACGGTGATGCCGCCCTGGCCGACCTCCGCCATGGCCGTGTGGACCATCGCGACGGGCTCGCCGTTGATGACCTCGAGGCGCACGCGGGCGGTCGAGTAGTCGTCGAAGCCCTCGGAGAAGCCGACGTTCTTGATGCCGACCGCGTAGCCGACGCCCCGGACGACGCCCTCGCCGTGGGTGGTGTTGGAGAGACCGCCGGGCAGCGCGCGGACGTCCGCGTTCTCGCCGGCGGACTCCCACTGGCGCTCGGGCGGCAGCGGGCGGGCCTTGACCCGGCGCAGCAGCTCGGCGACCGGCGCCGGGGCGTCCACGACCTGGCCGGTGGGCATGACCGTGCCCTGCTCCATGGCGTTGAGCTGGCGGAACTCGACCGGGTCCATGCCCAGCTTCGCCGCGAGCTTGTCCATCTGGGCCTCGTAGGCGAAGCAGGCCTGGACGGCGCCGAAGCCGCGCATCGCGCCGCAGGGCGGGTTGTTCGTGTAGAGCGCGATCGCCTCGATGTCCACGTCCTCCAGGACGTAGGGACCCACCGAGAGGGAGGAGGCGTTGCCCACGACCGCCGGGGAGGCGGACGCGTAGGCGCCGCCGTCCAGGACGATCTTGCACTTCATGTGCGTGAGCTTGCCGTCCTTGGTGGCGCCGTGCTCGTAGTAGAGCTTCGCCGGGTGGCGGTGCACGTGGCCGAAGAACGACTCGAACCGGTTGTAGACGATCTTGACCGGCTTGTTCGTGGCCAGGGCCAGCAGGCAGGCGTGGATCTGCATCGAGATGTCCTCGCGGCCGCCGAAGGCACCGCCGACGCCCGAGAGCGTCATACGGACCTTCTCCGGCGGGAGGCCGAGGACCGGGGCGATCTGCTGGAGGTCCGAGTGCAGCCACTGGGTGGCGACGTACAGCTCGACACCGCCGTCCTCGGACGGTACGGCCAGACCGGACTCGGGGCCGAGGAAGGCCTGGTCCTGCATGCCGAAGGTGTACTCGCCCTCGACGATGACGTCGGCGCGCTTGCGGGCCTCCTCCACGTTGCCGCGGATGATCGGCTGGCGGTGCACGATGTTCGGGTGCGGGACGTGACCGATGTGGTGGTCGTCGCGGCCCTCGTGGATCAGCGGCGCGTCGGGGGCGAGGGCGGAGGCCTCGTCCGTGACGAGCGGCAGCTCGCGGTAGTCGATCTTGATCTTGGCGGCCGCGCGGCGGGCGGTCTCCGGGTGGTCGGCGGCCACGAGGGCGACCGGCTCACCGTGGTGACGCACCCGGCCGTTGGCGAGGACCGGGGTGTCCTGGATCTCCAGGCCGTAGTTCTTCATCTCGGCCGGCAGGTCGTCGTACGTCAGCACCGAGTACACGCCGGGCATGGCGAGCGCCTCGGAGATGTCGATGGAGACGATCTCGGCGTGTGCGACGGTGCTGCGCAGCGTCTGGCCCCAGAGCATGTCCTCGTGCCACATGTCCGAGGAGTACGCGAACTCGCCGGTGACCTTGAGGGTGCCGTCCGGGCGGAGAATCGATTCGCCGATGCCGCCCTTGTTGTGCTTCTGGGTGACGTTCGTCGGCGTACCGGCGGGCACGGTGCGGGTGTTCTGCGCCATGGTCAGACCGCCTCTCCCTGACGGGCGGCCGCGAGGCGGACCGCGTCGAGGATCTTCTCGTAACCCGTGCAGCGGCAGAGGTTGCCGGACAGGGCCTCACGGATGTCCTGGTCGGACGGGGAGGAGTTCTCCTCCAGCAGCGCGTCCGCCTGGATCAGCAGACCCGGGGTGCAGAAACCGCACTGGACGGCGCCGGCGTCGATGAACGCCTGCTGGATGTTCGAGAGTTCCACGCCCTCGCCGGTCTGCGAGTCGCCTGGCCTGGCCTGCCACTGCTTGGCGGCGTCCAGGGACACGCCCTTGCTGCCGCAACCGCCGCCGGTGCCGCAGGCACCACCGTGGCCGTGCTCGTCGCGCTGCTTGGAGAACTCCGCCAGACCCTCGACGGTCACGACGTCGCGACCCTCGACCTGACCGGCCGCGACCAGACACGAACAGACCGGCACGCCGTCGAGACGGACGGTGCAGGAACCGCACTCGCCCTGCTCGCAGGCGTTCTTCGAACCCGGCAGACCCAGGCGCTCACGCAGGACGTAGAGAAGGGACTCGCCCTCCCACACGTCGTCGGCTTCCTGCTGACGGCCGTTGACCGTGAAATTGACGCGCATGATTACGCAGCCCCTTCAAGCGAGCGGCCGTTGCCGGTACCGCGGTACTGCTCCCAGGTCCAGACGAGCTGGCGGCGAGCCATGATGCCGACCGCGTGACGGCGGTACTTCGCCGTGCCGCGGACGTCGTCGATTGGGTTGGCCGCGCCGGAGGCGAGGTCACCGAACTGCTTGGCGATCGACGGGGTGATGACCTTGCCGGACTCCCAGAAGCCGCCCTCTTCGAGCGCGGCGTTCAGGAACTCCTCGGCGGCCTTGGCCCGGATCGGGGTCGGCGCGGCCGAACCGATACCGGTGCGGACCGTGCGGGTCTCCGGGTGCAGCGCCAGACCGAACGCGCACACCGCGATGACCATCGCGTTGCGGGAGCCGACCTTGGAGTACTGCTGGGGGCCGTCCGCCTTCTTGACGTGAACGGTCTTGATGAGCTCGTCGGCGGCGAGCGCGTTGCGCTTCACACCGGTGTAGAACTCGTCGATCGGGATGAGGCGGGAGCCGCGTACGGACTCCACCTCGACCTCGGCACCCGCCGCGAGCAGCGCCGGGTGGGAGTCACCGGCCGGCGAGGCGCAACCGAGGTTGCCGCCGACACCGCCGCGGTTGCGGATCTGCGGGGACGCGACCGTGTGCGAGGCGAGCGCGAGTCCCGGAAGCTCCGTGCGGAGGTTCTCCATGATCTGCGTGTACGGAACGGAGGCGCCCAGGCGAACCACGTCCTCGCCGACCTCCCACTCCCGCAGCAGACCGATGCGGTTCAGGTCCAGGAGGTACTCCGGCCGACGGTGGTCGAAGTTGATCTCGACCATCACGTCGGTGCCACCCGCAATCGGCACAGCCGAGGGGAACTCGGCCTTTGCGGCGAGCGCCTCCTCCCAGCTGGCGGGGCGAAGGAAGTCCATGAGCGGCTCTCTTCTTCTTCATCGTGTCGTTTACTTCAAGCCAGGAGGCCTGAGAGTCCTCGACTGGTCGTTCACGTGCTGTTAACGCGGTGTGGACCCAGTACACAAGCCGCTCGCCGCCCGGTGCAGTCACTGAAACCATGAAGGAGTTGGCTGACGGCCTCCCTCGTCTTGTAGATTCGTATGAAAGGCAGGATGCGACGACCTGCCCGATTTCCAACGGCAACATTCGAGACAGATCGGCGGCGACATCATGCGGCTGCGCGCACTGCTGGAAACCGAGGCGCTGGGGCTGCGGCTGCTCGGCGGCGAGGGTGAACTCGACCGGACGGTCCGCGGGGTCATGACGACCGACCTGCGCGATCCCAGCCGATATCTGTCGGGGGGCGAACTCGTCCTGACCGGCTTGGCATGGAGACGAAATTCAGCCGACTCCGAGCCATTCGTACGAATTCTGGCGAGCGCGGGCGTCGCCGGGCTCGCCGCGGGCGAGGCGGAGCTGCAGGCCATTCCCGATGATCTTGTTTCGGCCTGCGTCCGCAACCGGCTGCCGCTGTTTGCCGTGAACGAGGACGTTGCATTCGCCACGATCACGGAGTACGTCGTCAGGCAGGTCTCGGGCGAGCGCGCCGGAGACCTCGCGGCCGTCGTGGACCGGCACCGCCGGCTGATGACCTCGGGTCCGGCCGGCGGCGGCCCCGACGTGGTGCTCGATCTGCTCACCACCGACCTCGATCTCCGGGCCTGGGTGCTGTCCCCCACCGGCCGGCAGATCGCCGGGGCGGGCGAGCCGCTGGCGCCGGGCGTGTGCGCAGCACTGGCGGGCGAGCACCTTGCGGCGGTCCGGACGGGCCGCAGGGGGCCGCATCGGATCTCCATCCAGGGTATTACCTACTCGCTCTTCCCGATCAGGGGACACGGGCGCGGAGCCGCCGGTCCGGGCGCCCGTGACGTGCGCGAGACGGTGCTCTCGGACTGGCTGCTGGCCGTCGAGGCGGACGCGGGCGACTGGCCCGCCGAGCGGCTGGATCTGCTCCAGGGCGTCACTCAGCTGATCGCCGTGGAGCGCGACCGGCGCGACGCGGCGCGCACGGTGCGCCGCCGGCTCGCACAAGAAGTCCTCGAACTGGTCCAGACGGGTGCCCCGCCCGCCGAGATCGCCGCCCGTCTGCGGGTCGCGGCCCCGGTGCTGCTGCCCGGACTGGGCGCCGCCCCGCACTGGCAGGTCGTCGTGGCCCGGGTGGACTGGGACGGCGGGGACATCCCCGGCGGCCCGGTGGCCCAGTCGCTGCTGGAGGAGATCCTCGTCGACCCGTCGGTCTCGGGGCCCGAGCCCTCGGACCGGATCGCCGTGGCCCATGCGGGTGACGAGGCCATCGCCCTGGTCCCGCTGCCCTCGCTCGCCGGGGACGCCGGGGAGGACAAGGGCCCGGATTCCGCCCTGCACGCCGACGAGCTGCTCGCGGTGGTACGGGACCCGCTGGCGGCCGGCCTGGCCGACGACGGCCGGCTCACGCTGGGCGTCAGCGCGGCCGTGCACTCCGCCGAGGGGCTGCGCGGGGCGCTGGAGGAGGCCCGGCACGCCCGCCGGGTGGCCGCGGCCCGCCCGGGGCGGGTCTGCGCGGCGGGCCACCACGAACTGGCCTCGCACGTGCTGCTGCTGCCGTTCGTCCCGGACGACGTCCGCCGCGCCTTCACGGCCCGGCTGCTGGACCCGCTGCGGGACTACGACCGGCGCCACCGCGCGGAGCTCATCCCGACGCTGGAGGCCTTCCTGGACTGCGACGGTTCCTGGACCCGCTGCGCGACGCGGCTGCACCTGCACGTCAACACGCTGCGCTACCGGGTCGGGCGAATCGAGCAGTTGACGGCGCGGGACCTGTCCCGGCTGGAGGACAAGCTCGACTTCTTCCTGGCACTGCGCATGAGCTGAGAAGATCCGCCCCGCGGCCGCAAGGGTTCGGCCACGGGGCGGCTGATGATCCGTCCGGACTTTGTGAAAGAGTTCACCCAACCCCTTGGCCGATGCCGCAGATCCGTGCTCTCATTTCGCCCCAGGGCTCAACGATGTGCTGCTGGCTTGCTTTGGGGAGGGCAATGTGGCGGACACCGCCATGTCGGGTGCCGGAACGACCGGAGGAGACGACCCCCTCCAGCGGGCGATATGGCGGCTGCGCTCGCGCGGCTGTTGGACGGATGCGGCGGCGCTGCTGACGCCGCACGTCGGCAAGGCCGGTGGCGCCGGGGCGGCCGTGCAGCGGACAGCGCTGCTGGTGGAGCGCTGCCTGTTCACCGGGCAGGGCTGGGCCGAGGCCGAGGACGCGCTGCGGATCGCCGAGGCCGTCTCCCAGGACGACGACGACCGGGGCGCGGCCGCGTGCGAACGGGGTCAGCTGGCGTACGCCGCCACCGTGCTCGGCGTACGCGACCGGGCCGACGAGGCCCGCTCCGCGCTGGGCAGGGCCGCGGCCCTGCTGTCCCCGCAGTCGAGGACCCGCCCGCTGCTGGACTTCCGGCGGGGGCTCGTCGCCGAGCACCTGGCGGATGCCCCGCAGTCGGCCCGTCCGGCCTACCACCGGGCCCACGCGGGGGCGGAGGCGCACGGGGACACCCTGCTGCTGTCCTTCACCTGGCGGCACCTGGCCGCGCTGGCGCTGCGGGACGGGGAGGTGGCCGAGGCGCGCAAGGGCTTCGCGGAGTCCCTGCGCATCCGGGAGGACCTGGGCTTCCTGATCGGCACGGCCCCGGCGCTGGCGGCGCTGGCGGAGGCCGAGCCGGAACCGGAGGCCGCCCGGCTGCGCGCGGAGGCCCGCCGCCTGTTCCACCTGCTGGGCGGCATCCCCACCTGGCTGGCGGACCAGCTCCACCACCCGGACCCGGCACCGTCGCCCGCGGCGTAGCCTCCGGCCGTTGCGGCCTCGTCGGCGTTCGGGGCCCGGGGCCCGGGGTGGAACCCCGGCCTTGGGCCCCGCCGGCGAGCGGGGCCCGGGGTCAGGCGCAGGAGCCTGCGAAGTGTTCGCGCACCAGGGCTTCCACCACCGGCAGGTCCCGCGCGACCAGCGCCTCCAGCAGCGCCGAGTGCTCCGCCGCGTCGGCGACGAGATCGGCCCGCCGCACCCGCGGAGCGCCCGGCAGGGGCCACTGCGCCCGGCGGTGGAGCTCCTCCGCCACCTTCACCAGCTGCGCGTTGCCGGCCAGCCGCAGCACCGCTCCGTGGAACGCCCGGTCCGCCTCCGCGTACCCCGGGAGGTCACCGGCGGCCGCGGCCTCGACCGTCAGGTCCGCCGCCGGGCGCAGGGCCTCCCAGGCCTCGGCGGGCTCCGTGCGGGCCAGCCGGAGCATCACCGGGACCTCCAGCAGCGCCCGTACCTCGGCCAGCTCGGCGAGCTCACCCGGGGTGCGGGAGAGCACGCGGAAACCCCGGTTCGGGAGGCATTCCACCGCCCCCTCCACGGCCAGCTGCTGCATCGCCTCGCGCACCGGGGTCGCGGAGACCCCGAAACGCTCTCCCAGCGCCGGGCCCGAGTAGATCTCCCCCGGCACCAGCTCGCCGTCGATCAGGGCCGCGCGCAGCGCGTCGAGCACCTGTCCGCGCACCGAATGGCGCAACACCTTCCGCCTTTGTGCCGGTACCCGGGCGTGGGCCGTTTCGCGCACTCGGTCCTCCTCCGGGTTTCGACCTCTCCCGAGGATAGGTGACGTCGTACGCGTCAGTAGGTTACAGACCGGTCCGGATCGAGTAAGGTAAGGCTTACCTGTTAATGATCGTGTGATTCTGTGATTCGGTGGCCCGCCATGACCGTCACGACCCTCCCGGCCGTCACATCCGCCCCGCCCGGCTCCGCGGTGGCGGATGCGTTCGCCAGGCTGGCCGAGGCGTACGGCGGACTGCGGGTGATCGAGCGCACCGCGCACGAACCCGTCCCTCGCGGTGCGGGATGGGTCGGCGCGGACGAGCTCGCGGCCGGCGGGCCGGCCCTGGACGCCTTCCTCGCCTGGGACAACGCCCAGGTCCTGCGGGACTACGGGACCCAGGCCCGCCCCGATGTGATCGCGGGCTTCGGGCTGCACCGGTACGCGTGGCCGGCCTGCCTGCTGATCACCCTCCCGTGGTTCCTGCACCGGCGGGTCCCGCGCCTCCCGGTCACCGGGGTGGCCTTCCACCGGACCCTCGGCCGGATGAGCGTGCGCGTCGGGGAGTTCGCCTGCCTGCCGGACGATCCGGCGGCCGCCCTCCCGGGGGCCCGTGTCGTGCCCGACGAGGAGGCGCTGCGCGACGAGGTGCGGGCCGCGGTGGCCGAGCACCTCGGGCCACTGCTGGAGGGGTTCGGCCCGCGCATGCGGCGCGGGCGCCGCGCCCTGTGGGGCATGGCGACCGACGAGGTCGTCGAGAGCCTCTGGTACATCGGCAGCCTGCTCGGCGAGGAGCGGCGCGCCATGGCCGAACTGGAGGCGCTGCTGCCCGGCTCGACGGCCCCGTACACCGGGGGCGCGGGGTTCCGCACGCTCACCGGACCCGCCGGCGAGGAGCTGCCCACCCGGGACCGGGCCGGCTGCTGCTTCTTCTACACCATCCGCCCCGAGGACACCTGTGTCACCTGTCCGCGGACCTGTGACGCCGACCGGATCGCCCGCCTCGCGGCGGCGGGCGCCTGAACCCACCCCGTACGGCTGACCGCAATCGAACACAACTGGGCTCATACGGGCACCAGTTCGAGTCACAACACCCTATCCGGCGGGCCCCACCCCCCGATGGCGTCCACTTGCCCCGAAACCCGCGTGCACCACTCTCCGGCTACGCCACTATGGCGCCCGGAAAGCCGCACGGCCGCATAGCCGCATACGCGAGGCAAGGGACATCCGCATGAGACTGACCGACATATCGCTGGACTGGCTGCTGCCCGGCAGCCTGTTGATCCTGGGCGTACTTGCGGCAGTTGCGGTACTGGCCCGAGGCAAGCGCGAGAGCGAGAAGGCCGCGGCGGACGACAGCTGGGAGCGCAGCGAGGAACGGCGGCGGCGCAAGGAAGCCGTCTACGGGAGCGCTTCGTACGTTCTGCTCTTCTGCTGCGCGGCGGTCGCCGCCGCGCTCTCCTTCCACGGACTGGTCGGCTTCGGCCGACAGAACCTCAACCTCTCCGGAGGCTGGGAGTACCTGGTCCCCTTCGGTCTCGACGGCGCCGCCATGTTCTGCTCGGTACTCGCCGTCCGCGAGGCCAGCCACGGCGACGCCGCCCTCGGCTCGCGCATGCTCGTCTGGCTGTTCGCCGGCGCGGCCGCGTGGTTCAACTGGGTGCACGCACCCCGGGGCCTGGGCCACGACGGGGCCCCGCAGTTCTTCGCGGGGATGTCCCTCTCGGCGGCCGTCCTCTTCGACCGCGCCCTCAAGCAGACCCGCCGGGCGGCGCTGCGCGAACAGGGCCTGATCCCGAGGCCGCTGCCGCAGATCCGGATGGTCCGCTGGCTGCGGGCCCCCCGGGAGACCTTCGGCGCATGGTCGCTCATGCTGCTGGAGGGGGTGCGCACCCTCGACGAGGCCGTGGACGAGGTGCGCGAGGACAAGAAGGAGCGGGAGCAGGACCGGCACCGCAGGCGCGACCAGAACCGGTTGGACCGGGCGCGCATCAAGGCGCTGGGCCGGCAGAACAGGGCGTTCGGGCGTTCGCGCGGCCGTCAGGTCGAGCTCCCGGAACTGACGCAGGGAGCGGGCTCCGCGCCGGTCGGCGCGGAGCCGGCCATACCGGAATCAGGACAACTGCCCCTGCGACGCCGGCCCTCCCTGCAGGCCGTCAACCCGACCGACTCCCTTGACGTGACCGGCCCCCGGACGGTGGACCTCACCGCCGAGGACGACACCCAGACCATTCCCCGGCTGGACTCGCTGGAGCGCAAACTGAAGGACCTGGAGCAGCAGTTCGGCTGACCTGGTCCGTGAAACTCGGGGAAACCCCGTGGGGCCCGCCTGTTCAGGCGGGCCCTGCGTCATGCCGTGCGTCGAGCTCGAACCACACGACCTTGCCGCTGCCCAGGGCGAGCGCGTCCACGCCCCATTCGTCGGCGAGTTCCTGTACCAGCACGAGTCCCCGGCCGTGCGTACCGTCGTCGGCGGTCGGTACGTACGGCCGGGGACGGCGTGCGGCGTAGTCCCGGACCTCCACGCGTAAGCGGGTGGCGGCGAGGCTCGCGTGCACCTCGGCACCCCGGTCGGTATGGACGAGCGCGTTGGTGACGAGCTCGGTGATCAGCAGTTCGGCCACCTCGGCGGCGTCGGTCCGGCATCGGTGGCGCATCAACTCCCGCAGAGCCCGGCGGACTTCGCCGCCCGCCTTCAGGTCGGCCCGGCGTACGCTCCGGGTGATCCGCAGCGCGTCCACCGCTTCCCCGTCCCCGTCGGCGGACGGCTCACCCGGCACCGGCCTCCCTCTCCCCCACAGCTTCCCGGTCTTCGCCCCCACCCGCACGGCGATGTCCCTCCCGTGTCCTTGCTCTCGAACAGGTCTACGGGATGCATGCCCCCCGGGCGGTCCCGCACTCCTGCGGGCTTACGGGCGGGGCACGTCGCGGGGGTCGGAACAGGCCGTCCGGATCATGTGATCCACTCCTCCGTCCCCCACGATCCTGCCGACGGACCGTACGAATCCGGTCACCGTTCCGGCGCCGGTCTTCGGAGGAATCGACAGGGCGCCCAGGTCCGTGACCACGTCCGCCGGAGCGGGCCCCGGTGCCGGACTGCCCCCTTCAAAGCCCCTGTGAGCTGCTGGGGCCGCTCCACGCGGACCCCGTACGCACCGGCCGCACGCGCGAGGCCCGCGACGTCCGGGTTCCTGTTCGTCGCCCCCCGGGAGGGCAGGCCGGAAACCGACGTCTCCGACTCGGCCGTTCCGAGTGATGAGTTGTCGAAGAGGACCACTTCGGCGAGCGGGTCGTACTGCACCAGGGGGAGGAAATCTCCCACCGGCATCGAGAAACCACCGTCGCCCGACATCGACACCACTTGACGGTTCCGGTCGGCGAAGGAGCCCACGATGCGCCCTTGCGGTTCGGGGAAAGATAGCGCGCCGCCCCCCACATTGCACATGCCGGCGGCGACGGCGGGAACGGCGGTCCGACCCGGACCGGCGGCCCGACCGACTTCACCCGAATGGAGTAACCAAACGCGCCACCCACATGGGTGAAGATCAAGCTGAGTAGTGCCCCAACCGAGGCAATCCGCGAAAGGGAAACCACATGCGCATTCGACGAATTCTGGCCGCCGTCATCGCCACGGCAGCCCTCGCCGGACTCGGCCTCACAGGCGCTGCCACCGCGTCCGCCGCCCCTGCCACCCCCACCGTCGCCGTCACCGAAAACCCCACCCCTGGTGAGTGCATCGACGGCGGCGGAAAGGTCGGGGCGAACAACATCTGCGAGGGCGGAACGCGCAACGGGGAGCTGGTCGACTGAATCTCACGGTGCGCCCCGCGGCCACGCGCGGCGGGGCGCACCGGCGCGCGCATGCTGCACCAGCGAGACACCGGGGCCACGGGTGCGCCGGTCACGCCTCCCAGACGGCGGCGGCCGTGCGGTCGTCGGCGTACCCCTTGAGGCGGAGCTGGGTGTCCGCGAGGAAGGCCGCGAGGCCGGGCGGCTCCTGTCCGGCCCAGCGGGCGGCGAGCTCCGCCGGGAGGGCGGCCTCCTCCCGCATCGGTTCGGCCAGGCCCCCGGAGCACAGCAGCAGGGTGTCCCCGGGCCGGGCCACGGCCGCGCGGAAGCGGAACCCGACCTCCGTGTCCTCGGCCGACCCGGCGGGTTCCAGGTCCTGCCACTGCCCCGAGCGGAGCCGGAACAGGCCGCCCGCGCCGGCGCCGAAGCACACCCGGGTGCGGCACTGCGGATCCACCGGGAGCAGCAGCCCTCGCAGTCCTGCGGTGTACGCCGGCTCGGCGAGCCCGAGCTCGGCGGCGCGGGCCCGCAGTCGCCCGTAGCCCCGGTCGGTGAGGCGCTGGAGGCCCGAGCGCAGGGCGTCGCGGCGCCCGGCGCGGATGTCGTCGGCCAGCCGCTCCTGGCTCCGCCCGACGGCGGCCGCGACCGTGCGGCACAGCTCGGAGGCGGCCTCGGCGGCCCCGGGGGCGGCCCGGTCCCCGCCCGCGAGGGCGACCAGGACCAGCGCGTCGTCGCCGCTGCCGAAGCGGGCGGTGAGCAGGAAGTCGCGGCGGGCCTCGCCGCGGTAGCGGGCGGAGTCCCCGCGCAGGGAGGCGGCGCGCAGGGTGTAGGAGCCGTAGCGGGCCCCTTCGAGGACGGTGTCCGGGGTCAGCTCGTCTACGGCGGCCGGGTCGGCGGGCGGGAGGGCCCCCGGTTCGGGGGCGTAGGTGGGGGCGCGGTCGCCCAGGTGGGAGACCTCGGGCCGGACCGCCGCCGGCCCGGCCGCCACCGGCTCGGGTCCCCGCCCGGGCTCCGGCCGCGGCGCGGGTTCGGCTTCGGGTTCGGGTTCGGCCGCGGGGGCCTGCCGCGGCTGCGGTGCCGGATCGGGCCGGGTCCCCGGGCTCGGCGCGCGGGGGTTCCGGACCGGCAGCTCGGGCCCGCGCACCGGTGGTACGGCCACTCCCCCGAGCGCGTACCCGGTGGCGTCGCCCGCCCGGGGATCCCGCGGCGGCGGGAGGGTGGGCAGGGTCGGGGCCGGCGCCGGATCCCCCTGGCGGGGGCCGGGCAGCAGCGGCTCCGGGGCGCGCGGAGGTTCCGGCGGTCCCGGGTCCGGTGCGAGGTCCGGGGCCGGGCCCGTGGCAGGGGCCGTGGCCGGTGCCGATGCCGGTGCCGGGTCCGTCGTCACGCCCGCCGCCGAACGGAACCGGTGGTCCAGGGTGTCCCCCGGATCGGGTTCCGCTGCCGCGTCGGGGCCCTCGTAGAGCTTCTGCCACCAGTCGTCCGCGCCCTGCTGACTCATGGCTTCATTCTCGGCCCCCCACGGGGGCGGAAAACGCCGAATGCGGGAAAAGGGCCCACCGGACCGCCGTCCGGTGGACCCCTCGCGTTCAGCCCGTACGGATCAGCGCACGTCGTACGCCCGCACGACCGTCTGGGTGACCACGGCGCCCTTCGCGTCGGCCAGTTCGACCTTCAGCGACACGGACTTGCCGGAGGCTCCGGCGTGGTCGACGACCGCGCTCCACCGGCCGCCCCGCTCGCTCACCTTCGCCTGCGTCCAGCTCTCGCCGTCGTAGGAGTACGACAGCTTCGCCGACTTCAGTGCGCCGGGCACGTAGCCCGCGTGGCCGGTGGCGCCCAGCCCGACGATCCGGCCGTCCGCCGCCGCGACCGTCTTCCTCCCGTCCAGGGGGGCCGTGTAGCGCGGGAAGAGGATCGCCAGGCCCTGCGAGTACGCCGAGGCGTCGAGCTTCGTGGAGAACCCCCACGTGGTCTGCACGGCGGTGGAACGCTGCCAGACGCGGGCGGGCGGGCCGATCTTCTCGATGGACTGCGTCAGTTCGTAGCGGCCCTCCTCGGCCGGCACCTCGAAGACCCCGAACGGGTACCAGCTCTCCCCGACGACCTCGCCGCCCCGCTTGAGCACGAGCGAGCCGATGTCCCCGAAGGAGCCCGGCTGGGCGGCGTGGCCGCTGTCGCCCCACATGGCGGGGGCGAACCCGATCAGGTTGCCCTGCCGCTCGGCGGCGAGGGTCTCCTTGCCCGCGAGGTCGCGCGGCGCGACCGGGCCGGTGATCCCGTCGTACCACGTGGCCGCGTTCCGCTGCCCCTTCGCGTAGGTGCGCTGCTCGCCGACCATGAACTCGCCCCAGGGGAAGCTGCTGGAGAGCAGCTGGTCCCAGGCGGTGTCCCCGGCGGAGTGGTACTCGGTCCGTGTTCCCGGTGCCGCGACGGTCTCCGTCCCGCCGAAGTAGACGGCGGTGCCGATCGGCCGGTACGCCGCGGCCAGGTCGATGAAGTCGGCCGCGACGCCCATGGAGTTGTAGGTGGACTCGGTCCGCCCGAGGTCGCGGTCGCGTACCCGGTAGGTGTGGCCGCCCACTTCCCCCTTCTCGGGGAGGGCGAGGGAGTAGACGTACGGGCTCCGTGCCGTGGCCTTCCAGGAGAGGGTGACCTTGCCGGTCGCGAGCCTGGCCAGCAGCGCCTTCGCCTCGGTGCTCTCGATGGTCAGCGCGGGCAGCGCGCCGCCCGCGTAGCCGGTGAAGCCGGTCCAGCGGCCGGGGGCCTCGCGGTGGGCGAGGACCGCCTTGGCGCCGGCGGCCTTCGCGTTCTGCGCGACCTCGTACAGTGCGCCGTCGGCCGCCTTCACCAGGACGACCGCGCCCCGGGCGCCCGCCGCGGCGAGTTCCCCGGGGGTGCCGGAGCCGGCGTCGACCAGCCGTGCGCTGCCGGTCCCGTCGAGGTTGTCGCTGCCGGTGGAAGCGGTGATCGGGTGGAGTGCCGGGCCGCCGACGGCCTTCAGCTCGGAGACGAGCGGCGCGGCCGCCCGCCAGTAGGACGCGAACTCGAAGCCGCCGTCCTTGGCGCGGCCCTCGACGGAGGCGTAGAAGCCGCGGATGGTGCGGCCGCCCATGGCGGTGCCCGCGTGCAGCCAGACGTCGTCCCAGCTGCGGGCGAATCCGAGGGTGGTGTTGCGTGCCTCGACCGGCTGGTCGGCGGCGATGTCCAGGCGCCCGGCCCTACGGGCGTCCAGGACGACGGTGGTGTCCTTCTTCAGTTCGACCTGGGGGCGGCCGAGGTAGGTGAGGGAGTCGATCAGCCTGTCTCCCTCCCCCTGTCCCGCGTCGGGGGTGGCGACGAAGGCGGAGAGGAAGTACGCGCCCGGGCGCACCCGGTAGACCTGGTCCACGGCGCCCTCGTTGAAGCGGCGTTCGCCGGTGGCGTCGTCGGTGCCGATCACGTCCAGCGAGGAGGGTCCGGAGGCCGGCCTGCCCGCCCGGTCGACGAGCTTGACGCGCAGGGTCACGGTCTCGGGCTCGATGGAGAGCGAGAAGGGGGTGGAGACGCGCACGCCGTTCGCGGTGGCGACGACGCGTCCGGTGACGTCCCCGTACTGGGAGCGTTCCAGCCTCGCCGCCGGGTCGAGGGCGAGCGGCACCTTGACGGTGGCGCCGGCCGCGACGGTGACCGTGCGCCGGTCGAGACGGGCGACCTGCCCGCGGACGGGCGAGCCGTCGTTGCCGGTGACCTTCTCGACGGCCAGGGCCAGGGTGACGGGGCTCTTGCCCGTGTTGGTGTACGGGACCTCGGCGGTGGTGCGGTCGCTGCGGTCCTGCGGCCAGTTGTACACGCCGCCCTGGACGGCGGGGGCGCCGGTCACGGTGGTGTCGATCGCGGCCTTCACGTCGAGGCGGCCGCCGCCGGTCTCCCGGACGTCGCCGGGGATCCGGGTGTCGGCGGAACCTACGAGGGCGGCCTTGATCTGCTGTCCGCTCCAGTCGGGGTGGCGCTGCTTGACGACGGCGGCGGCGCCCGCGACATGCGGGGTGGCCATCGAGGTGCCGGACATGGACTGGTAGGCGTACACCCCGCGGCCGCCCGCGGCGGCGGCGGAGATCCCGACGCCGGGGGCGGCGATCTCGGGCTTGAGGGTGTGCTGGAGTCCGGCCGGGCCGCGGCTGGAGAACGGGGCCGTCGTGTCGTCGCGGTCGACGGCGCCCACGGTCAAGGCGGAGGGCGCGCAACCGGGCGAGGAGACGGTGTTGTTGCCGGGGCCGGAGTTGCCGGCGGCGACGACGAAGAGCGGGCCCTGCCGGGAGAGTCGTTCGGCGGCGGCGGCGAGCGGGTCGTCGCATGCGGTCTGCGTGGGGTCGCCGAGGCTCATGGAGACCACGTCGGCCTTGGCTTCGACGGCCCATTCCATGCCCGCGATGATCCACGAATCGAGGCCGTAGCCACCGTCGTTGAGGACCTTGCCGCTGAGCAGTTCGGCGCCGGGGGCCACGCCCTTCCTGGCGCCGCCGCTCTCGGCGCCGGAGCCGCCGACGGTGGAGATGGTGTGGGTGCCGTGGCCCTGCCGGTCCGCGTCGGTGTCGGAGTCGGTGAAGTTCTTCGACGCGGTGACGCGGCCCCGGAGGTCGGGGTGGTCCAGGTCCGTTCCGGTGTCGAGGACGGCGACCTTGGTGCCCTTGCCGTCGTACCCGGCGGCCCAGGCGGCGGGAGCGGCGACCTGCTGCGTGGAACGCTCCAGGTTCGCGCGGACCTTGCCGTCCAGCCACAGCTTCTTCAGCCCGCCCGCCACGGAGCGCGTGTGAGGGTCCGTACCGGTGACATCGGACCAGAAGGCGGCGGCCTGCTCCTTGTCGGCGGTGAGGGCGACGGCGCCGATGGAGGTGAGGACGAGGGAGCGGTCGGCGCCGCGGGGCGCGGGCGGGGCGCTGCGCGCCACGTTCACGGATGCGTCGTAGACCGCGATGAGCGGCAGCTTCTTGGTGTGCGCGTCGTCGTAGCCCTGCCGGACGAGACCGGTGACGTTGAAGAGTTCGGGGTCGGCCTTTCCGGCGGCGAGCGCCTTGACCGCGTCCTGCGGGTAGACGTACAGGTCCTGGCCAGACTGCCGGGTCTGTACGAGCGGCTGCGAGCCGTCCGGGCGCGGCATCGCGGTGGCGGCGGTGCGGCCGGCCGTGTCGGTGGACACCAGGATCCGGTCGCCGGTGACCAGGGTCACCGTGACGGGGGCCGTGGGCTGCTCTCCGGCCGCCGCACTGCCGACGATCGGTCTCTTCCCCGCTCCGGACGCCCCGTCGGCCGGCTGCGCCGCCGACGGGCCGACGGCGGTGGCGGCCAGGACGGCCGCGGCGGCCGCTCCCAGTGCCGTACGCGATATCGGACGCATCGCTCTCCCCAGGTGAATTCCGGCCAACTGCTGCATTGCACGGCGAAGCGCCGCGTAAATGGCTTCTGGCCGGCGGATGTTGGTGCTGCGGTGGCGTCACCTTGGCAGAGTGGCGCCGGGTGCGGCGATGATGTCCGCGGCGGGTTTGCGCCGTGGCCGCTTCCCGCCAGGCGCGTGTCGAAAGGTGGGTGGACGGGTTGCTGGGTGCCATAGGCCTGGACGAGGGCCAGGAGTCGGCGTACCGCGCGCTGGTCGCGCTGGGTGCCGCGGAGGTACCCGATCTCGCGCACCGGCTGACGCTGCCGGTGCCGCACACCGAACGGGCCCTGCGCCACCTGGAGCGGCACGGGCTGGCCGCGCAGTCCTCGGCCCGGCCCGGGCGCTGGGTGGCGGCCCCGCCGGGGGTGGCCCTCGGGGCACTGCTGACGCAGCAGCGGCACGAGCTGGAGCAGGCGGAGCTGGCGGCGGCGCTGCTGGCGGAGGAGTACCGGGTCGAGGCGAGCGAGCCCGCGGTGCACGACCTCGTGGAGGTGGTGCAGGGCGCGAGCGCGGTGGCGCACCGCTTCCACCAGATCCAGCTGGGCGCGGAGAAGGAGGTCTGCGCGCTGGTGACGGGGCGGCCGCAGGTGGTGACGGGCACGGACAACGAGGCGGAGGACCGTGCCTCCGTCCGCGGGGTCGACTACCGGGTGGTCATCGAGCGGGAGGTACTGACCCTGCCGAGCGGGATCCGGGAGGCGTCGACGGCGCTGGCGCGCGGCGAGCAGGTCCGGGTGACGGCACAGGTCCCGACGAAACTGGTGATCGCGGACCGGACGCTGGCCATGGTCCCGCTGACGGCCCGCGGGGCGGAGCCGGCCGCGTTGGTGGTGCACGCGTCGGGGCTGCTGGAATCGCTGACCGGCCTGTTCGAGGCGGTGTGGCGGGAGTCGCTGCCGCTGCGGCTGGGGGCGGCCGGTTCGGCGGAGGAGGCCGGGGGCAGCCCGGACGCCACGGATCTGGAGATCCTCTCGCTGCTCCTGGCGGGTATGACGGACGCGAGTGTGGCCAAGCACCTGGAGCTCGGGTTGCGGACGGTGCAGCGGCGGGTCAAGGGGCTGATGGAGCTGTCCGGGGTGACGACGCGGCTGCAGCTGGGCTGGCACGCGTACGAGCGGGGCTGGGTGGCCCGATAGCCCCTGGTCGGTCAGGCTGAGCGCATGGATCTGCCTCAGCTGCTGCTGGTGGGGCTGGTGCTGCTGCTCGGGGTGGTCGGAGTGCTGATCCCGGGTGTGCCGGGCACCTGGCTGGTGTGGGCGGGGCTGCTGTGGTGGGCGCTGCACGTCCGCACGGCGACGGCGTGGTCCCTGCTGGTCGCGGCGACGGCCCTGCTGCTGGTGGTCCAGGTGGTGAAGTGGCTGCTGCCGCCCCGGCGGGTGCGCGGGCTGGGCATCACGTCCCGGATGGTGGCGTTCGCGGGGACCGGGGCGGTCCTGGGCTTCGTCCTGGTGCCGGTGGTCGGGGCGGTACCTGGCTTCGTGGGCGGCATCTACCTCTGCGAGCGGCTGCGCCTGGGCACGCACGGCGAGGCCTGGGCGTCGGTGCGCGCGGTGATGCGGGCGGTGGGGACGAGCGTGCTGGTGGAGCTGTTCGCGTGTCTGCTGGTGGTGGGGGCGTGGGTGGGGGCGGTGGTGGCGCAGTAGGCGTCCGCCGGGTGTGAGCACCGGCCCGGATGCGGCTGCTGCTGCTGCGGACCTCGCGATCGGTGGCTAGGCTCTCAGCCCCTGACACGATCGGTCGTGGAGCCGCCATGGACAGGCCCGTTCCGGGCAAGCCGGTCTTCCTCGCCCCGCCGCCCGCCGGCCCGGTGGGCGACGGGCGGGCACGCGTCGTGTGGACGCTGCGGGACCCCGGCCGTGACCTGGACGCGCAGGTGGTCCGGCTGGGCGCGGGAGCCGGCCTCGACGAGCCCACCGAGGCGGTGCTCCCCGAGGCAGTCCTCCCCGAGGCGGTTTCGGGCGTGCTGCTCGTGGTGGTCGGGGGCTCGGGCGAGGTCCGCACGCCCGACGGCGCGCTGGCGCTCGCCCCCGGTTGCGTGGCCTGGCTGCCGAGCGGCACGAGGTGTTCCGTACAGGCGGGGGACGGGGGCCTGACGTACACGACGGCCCACCGCCGCTCCCCGCCCCTGACGGTGGCCCCGGCTCCGCGGCTCGTGTCGGACGCCGGCGAGCCGGCCTGCCTCCTGCACCTCGTCTGCGACGCGTGCGGACGGCTGGCCGCCGAACGCGACGCCCGGTACTGCACCCGGTGCGGCGCCCCGCTCGCCGACGGGAACCCGGTGGCCGGGTAGCCCGTTCAGTCGATCGGTTTGTTGTTGTAGCTGCCGTCGACGCAGATCCACGAGCCCTGGGCCGATTCGTACTCCACCGTTCCGCCGCCGTCCATGCACGTCTGCCCGTCGATGGCGGGCACGGCGGCCTGTGCGGCGGGAGCCAGGGCACCGAGAGCGGCGAGCACCACGGCGGCGACGAACCCGAGAAGTCGTGTACGCATCAGGACCTCCACAAGGGCGAGCGACACGGTCGTCACCAGCCTCGCCCCGCACGAGGCCGAGGCGCGCACCCTGTTACTCCATTCGAGTGAAGCCCTCATCCCCGTCATTGCACGGGAGACGCTCCCAGGAGCCGCACTCCGGGGGCGTCCGCCCCACGGCGGGAGCAGGCTGATGCCATGGAGACCAAGCCCGCTGTGGTCGTCGAGCCACCGGATGGCAACGGCTTGCGGAAGGTCGTGATCGACGGCAAGCCCGCAGGCAAGGTGTGGAGCCACCACGAACTGCAGAAGGTCCTGGAGCGCGCCCGCGTGGCCCCCGATGCCGACATCGAATGGCGCGGCGGAAGCTGCATGGTGTGGCCGGCGCACAGTTGGGGACGGCGGATCGCCGGCACCGTCATGGCGGTCGGCTTCGTGGCGACCGCGGCCATGTGCACCTGGATCGGCATGAAGGACTCCCTCGACGCCCTCACCTTCGCCGGCCGGGTGACCGGATTCCTCTTCCTCTTCATGGCGATGGTGGAACTGGTCGCCTTCGCGGCCGGATTCGACTTCTGGCGCAACCACAGGAAGGCCTACTCGGGTCCGATCCTTCTCCTCGGCGCGGTGGTCGAGTTCTTCGTCGGTTCCGTGCTGATCCTGATGTACATCGCCAACAGGGACAGGCCGTCGGGCGAACTGTGCCTGCTGCTCTGGATCGGCATCGTGGTCTGCGCCTCGTGGTCCTTGTGGTTGCTCTGCCGCCGCCGGGTGTGGAAGGTGCTCCGCTATCCGGGGCGCATAGCGATCGGCGCGATCGTCTCCACCGTCCTCGTCGTCACCAACCTGGCGTACACGCAGATCTACCTTCCTTCCATGTCACGTCCGCTGGTGCAGGGTTCGGCCGAGATCGGAATGCCGACCCTGAACCGGGAAGGAACGAAGATGTACCTGCGGGTGCGTCTGCGCCTCAAGAACTCCGGCGAGGTTCCCGTCCACATCCTCGGCAGCATCTACTGGATCCAGCTCAAGCTCGCGAGCGACCCGAAGGACCGGTACAGGTTGCTCAAACCCGGTGAGCTGGTCAAGCCGCCGGGGCAGGAGCTGAGTCCGGCGGAGGAGTTCTCGGAGGATGTGGTCGTCGAGATCGCGAACCCCGGACGGCAGAACTACGAAGCGGTCACCGCCCAGGTCGAGGCCTACGCGTTCAGGCAGGACCGGATGACCATCGACGCCGCGTACAAGAACTCCGGGGAGTGGCGCGGAAAGCTCAAGAAGGAGGGGAAGGACGAAGACCCTCCCGGGCCCCCGTCCCCGCCGAAGGAGAAGGAGTACTTCAGGTACCAGTCCGCGATCTCCCAGAGCAGTGAGCTCCTGAACCTGACCCGGGGCCGCGAGCGGGTGACGGTCTGGTGGCTGTACCGCCGCCGGCCGGTCGTCTACGTGGACGTGGCGAGTCCGGACAACCGCAAGCCCCTCAACCTCAACGACCCCAAGGAGCAGAGGCGGGCCGTGGACCGGTACGGCCTGGCCTTCGTGCGCGGCTCGATGACGCAGACGCCGTACACGGAACTCCTGAAGGAGGCCCAGACGCACCGCCCGCTCTGACTCTGACTCTGACTCTGACTCTGACTCTGACTCTGACCGCACCATGACCTAGGTCGGTAGCCCGATGCGGGGACCGGCGGGGGCTGCGAGGCTGATCCGCATGACGGACTTCAAGGGCTTCAGCGAGGCCGAACTGGCGTACCTGCGTTCCCAGCACCTGGGCCGTCTGGCCACGGTGGACGCGGCCGGGCAGCCGCAGGCGAATCCCGTGGGCTTCTTCCCGCAGGAGGACGGGACGATCCTGGTGGGCGGGATGGCGATGGGCACGACGAAGAAGTGGCGCAACCTGCAGGGGAACCCCCGGCTGTCCCTCGTCGTGGACGACCTGGTGAGCACCCGGCCGTGGCGGGTGCGCGGCATCGAGATCCGCGGCCGCGCCACGCTGGAGACGGGCCCGCACGAGCTGGGCCCCCACTTCAGCCCGGAAGTGATCCGCATCCACCCGGAACGCGTCCACGCGTGGGGCCTCTGACGGCCCATGCGGTTGCTTGACGCAGGTGAAGCCGTCGGGGACCTCGGATGAGCCCGAGCACGACGGATGTCGTCATCTGAGCCCTCATGGGCTCGCCGTGCACGAGGTCGTGGTGTCGGATGCGGATGCCGTGGTCCCCGATCCCGTTGAGGTCGCCGGGCACAGCTGGCTGACCGAGCCGGAGCTGCGGTCGGCCCTGCTGGAATGGTGCTTCACCCCGGACAGTCACGAAGCCATCAGCCGGTATCTCACGTTCCGGTCCGCGTCATCCTGACCTTGCCGGCCTTGCTTGCCTGGTCAGAGCTCGGGGGTGACGACAACCGGCCCGCTCAGGCGCGAAGTCGGGGATCCGGGCGGTCGTCCGGGGCTGGTGGGTTGCGGTGAACGGGCCCCCGCGAGTCCTCGCGCGGCGCCCGCTTCTGACGCTCCGTTTAGGGGGCAGGGGCGACAGTAGGGCCGGGAGCTCGTGACGCCTTGAGGGGGGAAGTGCCGGTGCCCATGCGGGTCAGGGGCCGCTTCGTCGTCGATGCCGTGGGCCGCGCCGTTGCCGCGGCCACGCACGCCCTTTCGCCGCATCGGCGACCGGTGACCCGCTTACGTCTCACCTGCCTCTACGGCGGGGTGTTCATGATGGCCGGCACGACGCTGCTGACCGTGGTCCACCTGCTCGCGGTGCAGGCCGTGAGCAAGGGCAACGATCCCATCCTGGAGGTGCGTTCGGAGTCCGTGATCGTTCTGGCGCCCGGCGGCTGTCCGGACACGCCGGACAGCGGGACGCCGGACAGCGGGCAGGCGCCCTGTCCGGCGCTCGCGCGGCAGCAGCCCCAGGACTCGCTGGTGGCGGCCACCGCGCTGGTCCTGGCGGCTCTCGTCCCCCTGTCGGCCGTCGCGGGGTACGTGACGGCCGGGTACGCCCTGTCGCCGCTCCGGCGGATCACCCACCGCGCCCGGCGAACCTCCCGGCAGTCCCCCTGAGGGCTGTCCGGGCGGGGTCCCCGGCCGTGCCTCAGATCCGGCCGCCCCGCTTCGCGGTGTGGTTGGCCCGGCCCTCGGCCGACTTCAGGCGCCAGTCGCGGCGGATCTCCGACCGCAGCCGGGCATCCGTCTTGGCAACGATCCGCTGGTTCTCCCGCAGGAGCTTGCGGTAGCTCTCCAGCCGGCGGTCCGGGAGCTCGCCCGACTCCAGCGCGGCCAGCACCGCGCACCCCGGCTCCGCCTCGTGCGCGCAGTCGTGGAAGCGGCACTGCTCGGCGTACTCCTCGATCTCGGAGAAGACCTGGCCGACGCCGGTCTCGGCGTCCCAGAGCCCGACGCCGCGCAGTCCGGGCGTGTCGATCAGAACCCCGCCGCCCGGCAGGGCGAGCAGGTTGCGGGTGGTGGTCGTGTGCCGGCCCTTGCCGTCGACCTCGCGGGCCGCCTGCACCTCCATGACCTCGGCGCCGAGCAGCGCGTTGGCCAGGGTGGACTTGCCGGCGCCCGAGATGCCCAGCAGCACGCTGGTGCCGTCGCCGACGATCGCGGCCAGGACGTCCGTACCCTCCCCCGTGACGGAGGAGACGGTCAGCACCTGGACGCCCGGCGCGGTGGCCTCCACGTCCTGGACCAGGTGCCCGAGCGTCGCCGGGTCCGGGACCAGGTCCGCCTTGGTGAGGACGACCAGCGGCTGCGCCCCCGACTCCCAGGCCAGGGCCAGGAAGCGCTCGATGCGCCCGAGGTCCAGCTCGACGGCGAGGGAGACCGCGATGATGGCGTGGTCGACGTTGGCGGCGAGGATCTGCCCCTCGGACCGCTGCGAGGAGGTGGACCGTACGAAGGCGGTCCGGCGCGGCAGGTACGCCTTCACGTAACGGGGGTGCCCGGCCGCCTCGACGGCGGCCCAGTCCCCGGTGCAGATGACCCGGAGCGGGTCGTGCGGGGTGACGAAGGCGGTGTCGGCGCGGACGATGCCGTCCGCGGTCATGACATCGCACTGGCCGCGGTCGACGCGTACGACGCGGCCGGGCAGGAGGCCCTGCTCGGCGTACGGGGCGAACTCGGCCTCCCACGCTTCGTCCCAGCCGAAGGGGGCGAGGGCGTGCGGGAGCGAGGTGTGCGGGAGGGACGGGAGAGCGGAGAAAGACAAGGGAAACCCTTCACAGGGTGGCCCCGGCCGCGGGCGCTCGCTCGGTGGCGGCGCGCGAAGAGGTGTGAGGTCAGCCGGAGACCACGGAAGTGACATTGATGGTCTTCTGAGTGCGGGCAGCGCCCTGCGCGATGACAGTCATCAACGAACTCACCTCCGGGTCCATGCACATGCTGAGCGTCCTCCACCGGTCGGCGGGAACGGATCCACCGTAACAAGCCCGCTCCCGCCGGGGCCACTTCTTTTTCCGGGGGAGCTTTCGCGCGTGGCGCCGTCAGCCGGTCCGGGGTTCGCGCCCGCCGCTGCCGCCCGCGGCCCAGGGCCCGTCCGGGTACGCCGCCTGGGCGCGGCCGGTGCCCGCCTCAAGGTCCATGCTGTGGGGCGATCCGGGGTCGCGCAGGGCGTCCGGCACCTCGCACCGGCCGCTTCCGGCCGCGCACCGGACCTTGAAGCGGGTGGCCGGGGGCACGGTGAGTGCCAGGCGGCCGGAGCCGACGCGGGCCGTCACCTCGTCGGGCGGGGTGACGAAGGCGGCGACGGCGCGCCCCGAACCGACCCGGATCTCGGCCCGGTCCGAAGCGAGGCCGGTGGCGTGCAACTGGCCCGAACCGACCTTCGCGCGCAGGGCGCCGCGCAGCCCCTCGATGTCGACGCTGCCGGAGTCGGCCTCCGTGTCGACGTCGCCGCCCAGTCCGCTGAGCGCGATCCGGCCGGAACGCGTCGTCACCTTCACGGGGATGTCCACGGGTACGGTCACCGCCAGCCTGACCGAACAGCCGACGCCGGCGGCCGGCCAGAAGCCCTCGCCGGCGCAGCGCGGGGTCAGCCGCAGGGTGTCGCCGAGCCGGCTCTGCTCGATGGTCGGCGGCTTGAGGGACCAGCTGACGGCGGCCTGGTAGCCGACCTCGTGGTCCGCGCGGGGGGTGACGGTGATGTCCGCGTCGCCGCCCACGATCTCCAGCGCGGTCACCGGGCGGCCGTCGCTCGCGCCGTGCAGGGTGCCGCTGCGCGTGTTTCCCCAGGACCACGCCTGCCAGGTGGCCGGGGCCACCACGAGGACCGCGCTGAGCAGGGCGGCGGTGATCCAGGCCAGGCGGTGCGTGCGGCGGTGCGTGCTCCGCCGCTCGTCGGCCGGGGTCACGGCGTGCCGTCCAGGAAGCGCAGGACGGCGAGGACCCGGCGGTGGTCCCCGTCGGCCGGCGGCAGGTCGAGCTTGGTGAAGATGCTGTTGATGTGTTTGGCCACGGCGCTCTCGCTCACGACGAGTTCGGCCGCGATCCCGGCGTTGGAGCGGCCCTCGGCCATCAGGGCCAGCACCTCGCGCTCGCGCGGGGTGAGCCGGCCCAGGGGGTCCGGGCCACCGCCGCGGCGCAGCAGGAGCTGGGCGACGACCTGCGGGTCGAGTGCGGTGCCGCCCGAGGCGACGCGGCGCAGGGCGTCGATGAACTCCTCGACGTCGGCGACCCGTTGCTTGAGCAGGTAGCCGATGCCCGCACGGGTCTGGGTGGCCAGCAGGTCGGCGGCGTAGCGTTCCTCGACGTACTGCGAGAGCAGCAGCACCGCGGTGTCCGGGCTCTCCTGGCGGATCATCAGGGCGGCCCGGACGCCCTCGTCGGTGAACCCGGGGGGCATCCGCACGTCCACGAGGGCGAGTTCGGGGCGGTGTTCCCCGACGGCGGCGAGCAGACCCTCGGCGTCGCCGGTCTCGGCGAGCACCTCGAATCCGGCCATTTCGAGGACTTTGACCAGTCCTATGCGCAGCAGGACGGAGTCCTCGGCGATCACAGCCCGCACGGCAGCTCCACGGTGATGACGGTGGGACCCCCGAGGGGGCTTTCGATCATGATGGTTCCGTCGACGGACCCTACGCGTTTGCGCAGGCCGACCAGGCCGGTGCCGCGGGCGGGGTCGGCGCCGCCCACCCCGTCGTCGGTGACGGTGATGCGCAGCAGGTCCCCGCCACCGGGCCCGCCGGGCACGGGGCCGCGTACGACGTGGACCCGGCAGTGGTCCGCCCCGGCGTGTTTGGCGACGTTGGCGAGGGTCTCGGAGACCACGAAGTAGGCGACGGCCTCCACGGTGGCACCGGGCCGCGCGGCGATGTCCACGGTCAGTTCGACGGGGAACGGCGCCCGGGCGGCGATGCCGGAGAGCGCCGCGTCGAGCCCGCGGTCCTCCAGTACGGCCGGATGCAGGCCCCGTACCAGGCTGTTCAGCTCCTCGATGGCTTCCTTCGCCTCGCGGTGCGCCTCGTCGATGACGGCCTTGGCCTCGGGCGGCAGGTCGGGGAGGGTGGCGCGGGCGATGCCGAGGTTCATGGCGAGGGCGACCAGGCGCTGCTGGGCTCCGTCGTGCAGGTCCCGTTCGATCCGGCGGCGTTCGAGGTCGGCGGCGTCCAGCACCCCGGCCCGGCTCTCCGCGAGGTCCTCGACCCGCCGCTCCAGTTCGCGGGCCCGGTTCGGGCCGAGGAGGGCGGCCGCGGCGACGGCGTCCAGCCGGGCGAAGAGGGCGGCGAGCCAGGGCGCGGCGAGCAGCAGCAGGACGCCGGCCGCGGTGATGGCGTCGTACTCGTTGGTCCAGCCGGGAGTCCGGGTGTCGGCGGGCAGGATCCAGAACCAGCCGTAGACGCAGGTGGCGGCGGTCCCGAAGGCCCAGGCGAGGACCACCAGCGCGCCGGCGAGGGCGGCGAGCGGGCTGACCAGCAGGTGGTAGCCGTACTGCCGCCAGGTCGACTCGGAGCGCAGCCGCCGGGCCAGCGCGCGCGGGGTGAACCGGCCGCCCTCGTGTACGACCTTGGGCACGTCGAGGCCGAGCAGGGCCCAGAACCGGCTGCGTTGGAGTCGGGTCAGCAGCGGGCAGAGCGCCAGGACGAGGAGCAGCGGGAGCGTGCCGGTCCCGGGCGCCGTGACGGCGTAGGTGAGGCCGAGGAGCACGGGCAGGGCGGGCGGGATCGCGGCCGCGGTGAAGGCCGTGTTGCGCCAGGCCCATGCCGACCACGGCGCGTGCGCCGTGATCCAGGTGTACGTACGCCTCGGCGCGCCCCCGCGAATTGCCATGGCCCATACGGTAATCGCACTGCTCAGGGGTCCGACATCATGCGGGCACCCGCCCGGGGGTGTACCTGGCACCACCTCCGATCCGGACCATGGGGCCAATGACCCGGCGGGCCCGGGCGACGAGGCTGGTGGTGTGCCCGGGGGACGGACCGCCGGGCGGGAAGGACACCCTCGCCATGGCTCTCGTCGTGCCGCAGGCCCGCACTTGGCGCGCCACCCGCACCACCCGCCCCGCCCGCGCCCTCCGCACCCCTCGGACGGCCACCGTGCTCACCGGCGCCGGACTGGCGCTGCTGCCCTGGGTCGTGGTGCTGGCGAGGACGATGCCGCAGACCACCGAGGTCTCCCACTGGTCCACGGCGTGGATCGGCCTGGACCTGATGCTGGCCGCCGGGCTGACCGGGACCGGGGTGCTGCTGCGCAGGCGAGATCCCCGGGCGTCCCCGCTCGCGGCGGCGACGGCCGCGCTGCTGGTGATGGACGCCTGGTTCGACGTCACGACCTCGGCCGGGACCGGCGGTCAGGGGATGGCGCTGCTGCTGGCGGCGGGCGCCGAACTGCCGTTGGCGGTCGCCTGCGCGGTGGTGGCGGGGCGCCGGCCGCGCTGACGCCCCCCGGCTCCCGCACACCGGCGGCCGGCGCGGCCGGTGTCCGATTCGTTCAAGACGGGCGCCCGGTGCGCGCCTAGCCTGCTGACATGACTCCTCGACTCGACCTGATCGGCATGGTGGTCTCCGACATGGCCGCCTCACTCGCCTTCTACCGCCGCCTCGGGCTGGACATCCCGGCCGAGGCGGACGCCCTGCCGCACGTGGAGGCCGTCCTGCCCAGTGGCCTGCGGATCGCGTGGGACACGGAGGACACCGTCCGCTCCTTCGACCCGTCGTGGACCCCTCCCACCGGCGACGGCCGCCGGGACCTGGCCTTCCTGTGCGACTCCCCCGCCGAGGTGGACGCGCTCTACGCCGAACTGACCGGCGCCGGGCACACCGGGCACCTGAAGCCCTGGGACGCCTTCTGGGGCCAGCGCTACGCCGTCGTCCTCGACCCGGACGGCTCCGGGGTCTCGCTCTTCGCCCCGTCGGCCCCGGCGGCGTAGGCCCGCAGGGTCGTCCCGGCCAGCGCCCGCACCTCACGGGCGAGATGCGCCTGGTCGGCGTACCCGGCGACGCAGGCGACCTCGGCGTACGGCAGGCCCGCGCGGGCCAGGGCCAGGGCGCGGCGCAGCCGCAGGATGCGGCCGAGCGTGCGCGGACCGTATCCGAAGGCGGCGAGCGAGCGCCGGTGCAGCTGCCGCTCCCCGAGGCCGGCCGCGCGGGCGATCGCGGCCACCGCCTCCCCCGCGCCCAGCCGGGCCACGACCTCGGCGGCCAGCGGGTCGGGCGCCGCGGCCGTGGCCGCGCGGGTGCGGGCCAGGGCTTCGAGGCCCTCGCGCGCGTCCCCGTAGGCCTCGACCAGCCCGGAGGCCCGGCGCGTCTCGCGGGCGGGCCAGAGGTCGGCCAGCTCGACGCGCCGGTCCCGCAGCGCGTGCGCCGGTACGCCGAGCAGCGCGGGCGCGGTGCCGGGCGCGAAGCGGATCCCGGCGAAGGCGCCGCCGGGGATCTCGCCGGCCGGATGCGGCCCGGTGTCGGGCCCGGCCACCAGCAGCCGCCCGTCGACCCACAGCAGGTCCATGCAGCCGTCGGGCAGCACCGCCGAGCCGCCGCGCGCGGTGGTGCGCCACAGCACGGCTCCGGGGACGTCCCGGGACGGAGCTTCCTCGTACACCACTCCAGGTTAAGGACCGGGCGTCTCTTTCGGATCAGGCCCGGCGCGCCTCGGTGGGGCGGGAGGGTACCGGTGGAGGATCGGTGGGGCGGTGGATGCGGCCGATGCGGGCCGCATCCACCGCGTCCACGCTGACGACCCCTGTCCACGCTGACCACCCCTGTCCGCCGTGTCCGCCGCACGCCCTTTCCCCGCCCCGTGATGAGGTCCGGCCGTGAATCTCCCCGACGACGACCCGCCGCCGCGTCCTGACGGCGTGAGCGGCGGCCGCTACGGCGAGGCGGTGTTCCGCCCGGAGCTCGCGGGCGAGGACGAGCGCATCGACCTCGGCGCGCTCGCCTACGACGACTTCACGCTGGCCCGGCTGCGCGCGCTGGGCGCCGGACCGGGCTGGCGCTGCCTGGACGTGGGCGCGGGAACGGGCACGGTCGCCCGGCTCCTCCTGGACCGGGCCGGGGTCTCGGAGGTCCTCGCCGTCGACCGGGACACGGCCTTCCTCAGGGCGCACCCGACGCCGGGGCTCACTCCCCTGGAGGCGGACATCACCGCCCTGGACTTCAGTCCCGGACGGTTCCGGCTGGTGCACGCCCGGTTCGTGCTGATGCACCTGCGGAACTGGCCGCGGATGATCGGCAAGCTCGCCTCCCTGGTCGCCCCGGGCGGGGTCCTGGTCCTCGGCGACGCGGTCGACCTGACCACCCCCGCAGCGCCCACGACCACGTACGGCCGCGTGATGCGGGCGATGTGGCAGGGGCTCGGGGACAGCCTGGGCACCGACGTGTCCTGGGTGCCGGACTATCCCGCGCACCTGCGGGAAGCCGGTCTGCTGTCCGTGGGGGCCGAGATCCTGGTCCCGCCGCTGCTGCCGGGCAGCCCCATCAGCCGGTTCTGGGCCGGTACGTGGGAGCGCGCGCGGGGGCCGATGACGGCCACCGGGCTGGTCGACGACGCGGCGATCGACGCGGCGATCCGCTACCTGGACTCGCCGGACTGCGCCGCGCTCTCCCCCGGCCTGCTCACCGCCTGGGGCGTGAAGGGCCCCGAGTGATCGGCTGTGGCCCGGTGCGCTCAGTGCTTGCGCAGCCGCGAGTGGTAGTCCTCCGGCGGCAGGAACTTCGACCACCGCTCCGGGAACTCCGACGGCATCCCGTCGTCCTCGTCGTCCTCCGACTCGCCCTCCGCCATCGCCCGCCAGGCGGCGGCCCGCGCGATCAGCTGGGCGGCCTCCGCCTCGCGGACCCGCTCGTTCGCCTCGCGCGCCGCCGCCGTGGCCACGGAGGGCCAGACGCGGTCGATCGCGGCGTTGACGGCGGCCCCGACCAGTACCGCGAAGGCCGAGATGCCGATCCACAGCAGGACGGCCACGGGCGCGGCCAGGGATCCGTAGATCGTCGGCCCCTCCACCGTGTTGGTGAGGTAGATCCGCAGCAGGAACGAGCCCAGCACCCACATGGCGAGGGCCACCAGCGCCCCGGGCACGTCCTCGATCCACGGCGAGCGCACGGGCACGGACACGTGGTAGAGCGTCGTGAGGAAGGCGATGGACAGCAGGGTCACGGTCGGCCAGTACAGGACCGCGATCACCTCGGTGCCCCAGGGCACCAGCCGGACGACCGCGTCCGGGCCCACCACCATCAGCGGCAGCACGATCGCGCCGATCAGCAGGGCGATGATGTAGAGCAGGAAGGCCAGCAGCCGGGTCTTGACGATGCCGCGCTGGCCGTCGAGGCCGTACATCACGGTGATGGTGTCGATGAAGACGTTGACGGCGCGCGATCCCGACCACAGGGCGAAGGCGAAACCGAGCGAGATCAGGTCGGGGCGGCCGCTGCGGGTGACGTCGTCGAGCAGGGGCCGCGCGATGTCGTTGACGCCCCGGTCGGACAGGACCGTGCCGACCGCCGCCAGGATGTTCTCCTCGATGCTTTCGACCGTACGGGTGTCCGTCCAGCCGTCCACGTAGCCGAGCAGACCCAGCAGGCCCAGGAAGAGCGGGGGCAGTGAGAGCAGCGTGAAGAACGCCGCCTCGGCCGCGAGCCCGAGGATCCGGTACTCGATGCACGAGTTGACGGTGTCCTTCAGCAGCAGCCAGCCCATCTTCCGCATCGAGACGTTGCGGTAGAGGGCGCGGGCCCGGTGGAGCCGTCCTGGGATCCGCTCGGGTGTTTCTTTTGCTGGCTGCACGTCCTTACGGTATCCGCATGGCAGCCACCACCCACACAGTCAGCAACCAGGCCCCGCCCCTGGTGGGGTACGACGTCTACGGCGGCGATCGGGCCCTCACCGAGGGCATCGAGCGTCACCTGGCCTCCGCGGATCCCGAACTCCTCGGCGAGGTAAGGGAGGAGCTCACCGACCTCGGGCGCGCGGCCGGTTCCGCGCAGGCCCAGGAATGGGGTGTGCAGTCGAACGAGAATCCGCCCAAGCTGCGGACGCACGACCGCTACGGGAACCGGATCGACGAGGTCGATTTCCACCCGGCCTGGCACCGGCTGCTCGGGCACGCCGTGACCTCGGGGCTCACCGACGCCTGGGGGCGTCCGGCCGGGCACCTGCGCCGGGCCGCCGGTTTCTTCGTCTGGTCGCAGGCCGAGGCGGGGCACGGCTGCCCGATCTCGATGACGCACGCCGCCGTGCCGGCGCTGCGCACCGATCCGGTGCTCGCCGCCGAATGGGAGCCCCGGCTGACCTCGCACGTGTACGAGCAGGGGCTGCGGCCGGCCGCCGAGAAGGGCGGTGTGCTCTTCGGCATGGGGATGACGGAGAAGCAGGGCGGCAGCGACGTACGGGCGAACACGACGGCCGCGGTACCTCTGGACGCTTCCGGCGAGTACCTGCTGACCGGGCACAAGTGGTTCTGCTCGGCGCCGATGTGCGACGGCTTCCTGGTGCTGGCGCAGGCTCCGGGCGGGCTGACGTGCTTCCTGGTGCCGCGGGTGCTGCCGGACGGTACGCGCAACGTCTTCGCGATCCAGCGGCTGAAGGACAAGCTGGGCAACAAGTCGAACGCGTCGAGCGAGGTGGAGTTCGACGGGACCTGGGCGCGGCGGGTCGGCGAGGAGGGCCGCGGGGTGCGGACCATCATCGAGATGGTCGCGGCGACCCGGCTGGACTGTGTCATCGGCTCGGCCTCGCTGATGCGGCAGGCCCTGACGCAGGCGGTGCACCACGCGGAGCACCGCTCTGCCTTCGGAGCACCGCTCATCGACCAGCCGCTGATGCGCAACGTGCTCGCCGACCTCGCCCTGGAGTCGGAGGCCGCGACCACCCTGACCCTGCGCCTGGCGGCCGCCAACGACGCCGGGACCGAGCAGGAGAAGGCCTTCCTGCGCCTCGCCGTGCCCGCCGCCAAGTACTGGGTGACCAAGCGCTGTACGCCGATGGTGGCGGAGGCCCTGGAATGTCTGGGGGGCAACGGCTACGTAGAGGAGTCGGGGCTGCCCAGACTGCTGCGCGAATCCCCGCTGAACTCCATCTGGGAGGGCTCGGGCAACGTGCAGGCGCTGGACGTACTGCGCGCCCTCCAGCGCGAGCCGCAGGCGCTGAACGCCTTCCTCCAGGAGGTCGGCCTGGCCCGGGGCGCGGACCACCGGCTGGATTCGGCCATCAAGGACCTGCTGACGGATCTCGCCGATCTGGAGGGCATCGAGGCACGGGCCCGCCGGGTCGTCGAGCGCATGGCGCTGGTGCTCCAGGGATCGCTGCTGGTGCGGTGGGCCCCGCCGGAGGTCGCGGACGCCTTCTGCGCCTCGCGGCTGGGCGGCGACTGGGGCACGGCCTTCGGCACGCTGCCGCACAGCCTGGACCTGCGCGCGGTGGTGGAACGGGCGCGGATCGCGGACTAGGGGAGAGCCCCCGTCGGGCTCCATGGCGGTCCCCAAACCGTTCCCGGCCGGGATCCGGGCCCGTCACCGGTACAGGGGCGGCGCCGCGCCGACTCGGCACCACCCCTGATCCGAAGCCCCGAGGAGGAGCCGGCACGCCGCTCTGCGGCGTCCGGACAGTTTCGGTCGGCCGACCGGGACTTGGCGAGAGTTGCATACCGTTGCAACCTTTGAGTCGGCAGTCGTCCCCCGGGGTGCCCGGGAGGCGGCACACGCGGGCCGCCCGGGCGGCCCGCGCCGTACGTCCTGTTCGCACGGGGAGGTTCCGGTGGCCGACACCACAGGCAGCACGGTCGATGCGGCACGCGTCTCGGCCATGGACGCGCGGGCCGCGGCACGTCTGCTCAAGGGGGTGCGGGCGGCGGCGCTGGCCGGGGACCGGCCGCCGGCCGCGCCCCGGCCGGAGATCGCCGAGTCCTGGCGCCGGATGCTGGCCCGCGGGGTGCACCCGGACCGGGACGCGCGCTCGCGGATGCTGTCGGCCGCCGAGACCGAGGAGCGGCGGCACGCGTCGCCGCTGCGGGAGATCCTGCCCGTGCTGCGCGAGGGGCTGCTGCCCGCCCTGGACGAGTCCCTGCACATCATGGTCGTCGCGGACGCGGACGGGCGGCTGCTGTGGCGGGAGGGCCACTCCTCCATCCTGCGCAAGGCGGACCGGCTCGGTTTCGCGGTCGGGGCCGACTGGGACGAGGCCGTCGTCGGTACGAACGGGGTGGGCACGGCCCTGGTGGCCGGGCGCCCGGTACAGGTGTTCTCGGCCGAGCACTTCGTCTCCAGCCACCACGACTGGACCTGCGCCGGGGCGCCCGTACGGGATCCGCGCGACGGCAGGCTGCTGGGCGTGGTCGACGTCAGCGGGCCGCTGGCCACCATGCACCCGGCGACGCTGACGTGGGTGAGCTCGGTGGCCCGGCTCGCGGAGCGGGAGCTGCGGCTGCGGCACCTGGAGTCGCTGGAGCGGCTGCGGACGGTGGCCGCCCCACTGCTGGCCCGGCTGCCGGGGCGGGCGCTGGCCGTGGACCCGAACGGCTGGACGGCGGCGGTGACGGGCCTGGCCCCGGCGGAGCGGATCCCGCTGCCGAAGGCCTTCGGGCCGGGCCGGGTGTGGGTGCCGCGGCTCGGGGAGTGCGTGGTGGAGCCGCTGCCGGGCGGCTGGCTGCTGCGGGTGGCCCAGGACCGGCACGGCACGGCGGCGACCCGGATCGTCCTGGACCTCAGCCGGGCGGGATGCTGGTCGGCGACGGTGTACGGGCCCTCCGGGAGCTGGTCGCAGGAGCTGAGCCCGCGCCATGCGGAGCTGCTGTTCCTCCTGGCGGAGAGCCCGCGGGGGCATTCGGCGGCGGAGCTGGCCGGGGAGCTGTTCGGGGACCCGACGCGCACGGTGACGGTGCGGGCGGAGCTGTCCCGCGTACGCCGTCACCTCGCGGGCGTGCTGACGCACCGGCCGTACCGTTTCGCGGAGGACGTGGAGGTGGAGCTGATCCGGCCCGAGGACCCGGCCGCACTGCTCCCGCACTCGACCGCGCCCTCGGTGGTGCGGGCCCGCCTGGGCCGGACGGGGCCCGGCATGATTCCCTGAGCTGCATGAGCACCATCACTCTCACCACCTGGTCGCTGGAGATGACCTCTCCGGCGGACCTCGTCCCGGCGGCTCCGGCGGGCCCGGAGATATCCATCGCGCGGGCGGAGGTCCCCTCCCCCGAGTTCAGCCGCTTCCTGTACGCCTCGGTGGGCGGCGACATCCACTGGACGGACCGGCTGTCCCTGACCCGCGCCCAGTGGGTGGAGCAGCTGGGCCGGCCGGGGGTGGAGACCTGGGTGGCGTACGACCGGGGCACGCCGGCCGGGTACGTGGAGCTCGACCCGCAGGACGACGGCGTGGTGGAGATCATGTACTTCGGCCTCCTCCCCGACTTCCGGGGCCGCCGCATCGGCGGGCACCTGCTGTCGGTGGGCATCGCCCGGGCCTGGTCCCTGGCGGAGCGCTGGCCGGAGCTGGAGCCGACCCGCCGGGTCTGGGTCCACACGTGCAGCCAGGACGGCCCGACGGCGATGAGCAACTACCAGCGGCGCGGCTTCAAGATCTTCAAGACGGAGACGGAGTCCAAGGCGGACACCCCGACCCCCGGCCCCTGGCCCGGCGCGTAGCCCCTCCGGGGCCGGCCGGCCGGACACACCGGGTGCGGCGCCGCCGCGGGGGCGCCGCCTCCGAACCCCCGCGCCTCGAACGCCGGCACGGCTTGATCTCAGCGGAGCCCCGGGGACGGCGGAGCCGGCCCCGGTACGTGACCCCCGTCACGTCGTCCCATCATTCGAGACGAGTTCGTCCGAATCGTGGACAGTAGTGGACTCCTCCAATCGGCACATGACACGCTTCCGCCATGAATGGAGCTGGAATTGCCTTGGTGAGTCGGCGGCACGTCGACCTCGGCCGCATGTCCAGCGCCATCTGTCCGGCGCGCTGACGGAACCAGCCACGCCGCACATCGCCGCTGTCCCCGCCGCCGCGGACGCGCCGATCACCCGCCAGCCCCCTGAGGCCGTAGTACCGCTCTGCCTGCCGGCAACCCCGGCGCGGAGCGGGAAATCAGCCACACCCGCTCGGAGCCGCCGAGCCCGCAGGGGAGCGCCGCAGCCTCCCCCTGCCCTTGCCGAGCCGCCGAAGAAGGACGTACCGCCATGGCCGCCACCCCCGAAACGCCCGCAGCCGCACCCGCAGCCGCCGCGCGCCGCAAGACCGGCCGTCACCGCGGCGAGGGCCAGTGGGCCGTCGGACACCACACGCCCCTCAACGGCAACGAGCAGTTCAAGAAAGACGACGACGGTCTCAACGTGCGGACACGCATTGAGACGATCTACTCCAAGCGCGGCTTCGACTCGATCGACCCCAACGACCTGCGCGGACGTATGCGCTGGTGGGGCCTCTACACCCAGCGCAAGCCCGGGATCGACGGCGGCAAGACCGCGATCCTGGAGCCGGAGGAGCTGGACGACGAGTACTTCATGCTGCGCGTCCGCATCGACGGCGGCCGGCTGACCACCGAGCAGCTCCGCGTGATCGGCGAGATCTCCGAGGAGTTCGCCCGCGGCACCGCCGACCTCACCGACCGCCAGAACGTGCAGTACCACTGGATCCGGATCGAGGACGTCCCGGAGATCTGGCGCCGGCTGGAGGCCGTGGGCCTGTCCACCACCGAGGCCTGCGGTGACACGCCCCGCGTCATCCTCGGTTCGCCCGTCGCCGGCATCGCCCTGGACGAGATCATCGACGGCACCCCCGCCATCGACGAGATCTACCGCCGCATCGTCGGCAACAAGGACTTCTCCAACCTGCCCCGCAAGTTCAAGTCCGCGATCTCCGGCTCGCCGCTGCTCGACGTGGCGCACGAGATCAACGACATCGCGTTCGTGGGCGTGAACCACCCCGAGCACGGTCCCGGCTTCGACGTCTGGGTCGGCGGCGGTCTCTCCACCAACCCCAAGCTGGGTGTGCGCCTGGGCACCTGGGTCTCGCTCGACGAGGTCCCGGACGTCTACGAGGGCGTCATCTCGATCTTCCGCGACTACGGCTACCGCCGCCTGCGCAACCGCGCCCGCCTGAAGTTCCTCGTCGCGGACTGGGGCCCGGCCAAGTTCCGCCAGGTCCTGGAGGACGAGTACCTGAACCGGAAGCTGACCGACGGCCCCGCGCCCGAGCAGCCCACCGGCCAGTGGCGCGACCACGTCGGCGTCCACCAGCAGCAGGACGGCAGGTTCTACGTCGGCTTCGCGCCCCGTGTGGGCCGCGTGGACGGTGCCACCCTGACCAAGATCGCGGACGTGGCGGCACAGCACGGCTCCGGCCGGCTGCGCACCACCGCCGAGCAGAAGATGATCGTGCTCGACATCGAGGCCGACCAGGTCGACTCGGTGGTCGGGGCGCTGGAGGCGCTGGACCTGCGGGTCAAGCCGTCCCCGTTCCGCCGCGGCACGATGGCCTGCACCGGCATCGAGTTCTGCAAGCTGGCCATCGTCGAGACCAAGGCGCGCGGCGCCTCCCTGATCGACGAGCTGGAGCGCCGCCTGCCGGACTTCGCCGAGCCGATCACCATCAACATCAACGGCTGCCCGAACGCCTGCGCCCGTATCCAGGTGGCGGACATCGGTCTCAAGGGCCAGCTGGTCCTGGACGACGACGGCAACCAGGTGGAGGGCTACCAGGTCCACCTGGGCGGCGCCCTCGGCCTGGAGGCGGGCTTCGGCCGCAAGGTCCGCGGCCTCAAGGTCACCTCGGCCGGTCTGCCCGACTACGTCGAGCGGGTCGTCAAGCACTACGAGGAGCAGCGCGAGGACGGCGAGCGCTTCGCGGCGTGGGTCGCCCGCGCGGACGAGAAGAGCCTCTCGTGAGCGAGCGCGCCGCACCGTTCTACTGCCCCTACTGCGGCGAGGAGGACCTGTTTCCCAACGAGACGGGTCACGGCGCGTGGGAATGCAGGGCCTGCAACCGCGCCTTCCAGCTGAAGTACCTCGGGCTGCTGGCCCGGGGCGTTCGGTCGGATTCGGCGGGATCAGCGGGATCAGCGGGAGGGGACGGGATATGACCACCACTCAAGACGTGCGTCTCACGGCCGGGGAGCTCAAGGCCCTGGCCGAGCAGGCGGGGCGGGACCTGGAGGACGCCTCCGCGCCGGAGATCCTGCGCTGGGCGGTCGACACCTTCGGCAAGGAGTTCGCCGTGACCTCCTCCATGGAGGACGCGGTCGTCGCCCACCTGGCCTCGCGGGTCCTCCCCGGTGTGGACGTGGTCTTCCTCGACACGGGCTACCACTTCGAGGAGACCATCGGCACCCGTGACGCGGTCGAGGCCGTGATGGACGTCAACGTCATCACGCTGACCCCGCGTCAGAGCGTCGCCGAGCAGGACGCCGAGTACGGGCCGAAGCTGCACGATCGCGACCCCGACCTGTGCTGCGCGCTGCGCAAGGTCAAGCCGCTGGAAGAGGGCCTGACGGCGTACACCGCGTGGGCGACGGGCCTGCGCCGCGACGAGTCCCCGACCCGGGCGAACACCCCGGTGGTCGGCTGGGACGAGAAGCGGCAGAAGGTCAAGGTCTCCCCGATCGCGCGGTGGACCCAGGACGACGTGGAGGCGTACGTCGCCGAGCACGGCGTACTCACCAACCCGCTGCTGATGGACGGTTACGCCTCCGTCGGCTGCGCCCCCTGCACCCGGCGCGTCGCCGAGGGCGAGGACGCGCGGGCCGGCCGGTGGGCCGGGCGGGGCAAGACCGAGTGCGGACTGCACGGCTGATGACGACCGGCGAAGAACCTACGGAGACGAAGCAGATGAGCGTGAGCGACCAGGGCGCCACCGTGTGGCTGACCGGGCTGCCGAGCGCGGGCAAGACCACCATCGCCTACGCGCTGGCCGAGCGGCTGCGCGGCGAGGGCCACCGGGTGGAGGTGCTCGACGGGGACGAGATCCGCGAATTCCTCTCCGCGGGCCTGGGCTTCACCCGCGAGGACCGGCACACCAACGTGCAGCGGATCGGCTTCGTCGCCGAACTCCTCGCGAGCAACGGGGTCAAGGCGCTGGTGCCGGTGATCGCGCCGTTCGCGGACAGCCGCGAGGCCGTCCGCAAGCGGCACGCCGCCGAGGGCACCGCGTACCTGGAGGTCCATGTGGCCACCCCGGTCGAGGTCTGCTCGGAGCGTGACGTCAAGGGCCTGTACGCCAAGCAGGCGGCGGGCGAGATCTCCGGTCTGACCGGGGTCGACGACCCGTACGAGGCGCCGGAGTCCCCGGACCTGCGTATCGAGTCGCACACGCAGACCGTGCGGGAGTCGGCTTCGGCCCTGCACGCGCTGCTCACCGAGAGGGGTCTGGCATGACGACCGTCGCACACGTCCACGACGAGACGGATGCGCCCTACGCGCTGTCGCACCTCGACGCCCTCGAGTCCGAGGCCGTGCACATCTTCCGGGAGGTGGCGGGCGAGTTCGAGAAGCCGGTGATCCTCTTCTCCGGCGGCAAGGACTCCATCGTGATGCTGCACCTGGCGCTGAAGGCGTTCGCGCCGGCGCCGGTGCCCTTCACCCTGCTGCACGTCGACACGGGCCACAACTTCCCCGAGGTGCTGGAGTACCGCGACCGCACGGTCGCCGAGCACGGCCTGCGCCTGCACGTGGCCTCCGTCCAGGAGTACATCGACGCGGGCAAGCTGCGCGAGCGCCCGGACGGCACCCGCAACCCGCTGCAGACCGTGCCGCTGACCGAGGCGATCCAGAGCCTGCGCTTCGACGCCGTCTTCGGCGGCGGCCGGCGCGACGAGGAGAAGGCCCGCGCCAAGGAGCGGGTGTTCAGCCTGCGCGACGAGTTCTCCCAGTGGGACCCGCGCCGCCAGCGCCCCGAGCTGTGGCAGCTCTACAACGGCCGCCACGCCCCCGGCGAGCACGTGCGCGTCTTCCCGCTGTCCAACTGGACCGAGCTGGACGTGTGGCAGTACATCGCCCGCGAGGGCATCGAGCTGCCGGAGATCTACTTCGCCCACGAGCGCGAGGTGTTCCTGCGCAACGGGATGTGGCTGACGGCCGGCGAGTGGGGCGGCCCGAAGGAGGGCGAGACGCCCGAGACGCGTCTCATCCGCTACCGGACCGTCGGTGACATGTCCTGCACCGGCGCCGTCGACTCCGACGCCGCCACGCTGGACGCCGTGATCGCCGAGATCGCCGTCTCCCGCCTCACCGAGCGGGGTGCCACCCGCGCCGACGACAAGATGTCCGAGGCCGCGATGGAAGACCGCAAGCGCGAAGGGTACTTCTAGACATGACCAGCACCACCGATCAGGTCGCCGGGCTCGACGACCTCGCGGCGACCACGCTGCTGCGCTTCGCGACCGCCGGTTCCGTCGACGACGGCAAGTCCACCCTGGTGGGCCGGCTGCTGCACGACTCCAAGTCGGTCCTGACCGACCAGATGGAGGCCGTCGAGGCCGTCTCCGCCCAGCGCGGCCAGGAGGCCCCCGACCTCGCGCTGCTCACCGACGGCCTGCGGGCCGAGCGGGAGCAGGGCATCACCATCGACGTCGCGTACCGCTACTTCGCCACCGCGCGCCGCCGGTTCATCCTGGCGGACACCCCCGGGCACGTGCAGTACACCCGGAACATGGTCACCGGCGCCTCCACCGCCGACCTGGCCGTGGTCCTCGTCGACGCCCGCAACGGCGTGATCGAGCAGACCCGCCGGCACGCGGCGGTCGCCGCGCTGCTGCGCGTCCCGCACGTGGTCCTGGCCGTCAACAAGATGGACCTGGTGGGCTACCAGGAGTCGGTCTTCGCGGCCATCGCCGAGGAGTTCACCGCGTACGCCTCGGACCTGGGCGTCCCGGAGATCACCGCGATCCCGATCTCGGCCCTGGCCGGTGACAACGTGGTGGACGCGTCCGCCAACATGGACTGGTACGGCGGCCCCACGGTGCTGGAGCACCTGGAGACCGTCCCGGTCAGCCACGACCTCACGGCCTGCCCGGCGCGTTTCCCGGTGCAGTACGTGATCCGTCCGCAGTCCGCCGAGCACCCCGACTACCGCGGCTACGCGGGTCAGATCGCCTCCGGCGTGCTGCGCGTCGGCGAGGCCGTGACCGTCCTGCCGTCCGGCCGGACCTCGGTCATCGAGGGCATCGACGCGCTCGGCGAGAGCGTGGACATCGCCTGGGCCCCGCAGTCGGTGACGCTGCGGCTGAAGGACGACATCGACATCTCGCGCGGCGACCTGATCGCGCCGTCCGCGAACGCCCCGGCCACCACGCAGGACGTCGAGGCGACGGTCTGCCACGTGGCCGACCAGCCGCTGGCCGTCGGCGCCCGGGTGCTGATCAAGCACACGACGCGCACGGTCAAGGCCATCGTCAAGGAGATCCCCTCGCGGCTGACCCTGGACGACCTGTCCCAGCACCCGGCCCCCGGGCAGCTGGTGGCCAACGACATCGGCCGTGTCGTCGTCCGTACCGCCGAGCCGCTCGCGCTCGACCCGTACGCCGACTCGCGCCGCACCGGGTCCTTCCTGCTGATCGACCCGGCCGACGGAACCACCCTGGCGGCAGGCATGGCGGGCGAGTCCTTCGCCTCCCGCGCCGAGACGACCGTCCAGGCCGACGAGGAAGGCTGGGACTTCTGACCCATGCTTCCTGACATCTACTCCACCTTCGCGAAGGAAGGCGGCCGCGTAGGCAGCGGCGCCCTCGGCAGCGGCCAGGGAGGGGTTGCGCGATGTGCGCGATGACGTACGCGCACCGCATGCGCGCCCACACCCCCCACGAGCCGTACCCGACCTCGTTCCGCAAACGAAGACGTGCGTCATGAGATGACGCCGTCACGAGAGGAAGTCCTCCCGTGCCTGCCACCGCCAGCACCCGTCAGACGCGTGCCACCCGTACGACCCTCCGCCGCGGCATCGTCGCCGCCGCCGCCCTGCCGCTCCTGATCGGTGCACTCGCCTCCTGCGGTTACGGCTCCGAGGCCAAGAAGGACGAGCCCAAGGCCGCGGACGCCGCCGCCACGAACGGCGCGAAGCTCTCCGCCTCCGAGGTACGGATCGGCTACTTCCCGAACCTGACGCACGCCACCGCTCTGGTAGGCCTCCAGGAAGGCCTGATCGAGAAGGAACTGAACGGCACCAAGATCAAGCCGCAGTCCTTCAACGCCGGCCCGTCCGAGATCGAAGCCCTCAACGGCGGATCCCTCGACATCGGCTTCATCGGCCCCTCCCCGTCGATCAACGGCTACGTGAAGTCCAAGGGCTCCAACCTGCGGATCATCTCCGGATCCGCCTCCGGCGGCGTGAAGCTCGTCGTGAACCCGGACAAGATCAAGACCCTGGACGACCTCAAGGGCAAGAAGATCGCCACCCCGCAGAAGGGGAACACGCAGGACGTCGCGTTCCTCAACTGGATCTCCGAGAAGGGCTGGAAGGTCGACCCGGAGTCCGGCAAGGGCGACGTCTCCGTCGTCCGCACGGACAACAAGGTCACCCCGGACGCCTTCAAGCAGGGCTCGATCGACGGCGCCTGGGTGCCCGAGCCCACGGCCTCCAAGCTCGTCTCCGACGGCGGCTCCGTCCTCCTCGACGAGACCGCCCTGTGGCCCGACAAGAAGTTCGTGATCACGAACATCATCGTGTCCCAGAAGTTCCTCAAGGAGCACCCGGACGTCGTCGAAGCCGTACTGCGCGGCACCGTGAAGACCAACGACTGGATCCACGCCAACCAGGACAAGGCGAAGGCCTCCGCCAACGCCAAGCTGCAGGCGGACAGCGGCAAGGCCCTCGACGCCAAGATCATCGACCCGGCATGGCCCGGCATCGCCATCACCGACGACCCGCTGGCCTCCACGCTCAAGACGCAGTCGGAGTGGGCGGTCAAGGCCAAGCTCATCGAAGAGCCCGACCTGGCCGGCATCTACGACCTCACGCTCCTGAACAAGGTACTGAAGGCCGCCGGCAAGCCCGAGGTCTCCGACGCCGGCCTCGGCGCCAAGTAACCCCGCAATCCAGCAATCCCAGGAGGTGACGACCATGGCCACCACGCTTGCCAAGGCTGCCGAGGGCTCCGTCGCGGAGCGCACCCACGCCGCCCGCATCGAACACGTCTCGAAGTCCTTCTCCGGCCCGGCCGGATCGCAGCTCGTCCTGGACGACATCAGCCTCGATGTCGCTCCCGGCGAGTTCGTCACCATCCTGGGTGCCTCGGGGTGCGGGAAGTCCACGCTGCTGAACCTGGTGGCGGGTCTGGACAAGCCGTCCGCGGGGGCCATCGAGACCCCCGGCGGCCGTCCGGCGCTGATGTTCCAGGAGCACGCCCTCTTCCCGTGGCTGACCGCGGGCAAGAACATCGAGCTCGCCCTGCGCCTGCGCGGGGTGGCCAAGGCCGACCGCAAGCCGGAGGCCGAGCGCCTGCTGGAGCTGGTCCGCCTCGGCGGCTCGTACGGCAAGCGCGTGCACGAGCTGTCGGGCGGCATGCGCCAGCGCGTGGCCCTGGCCCGGGCGCTCGCCCAGGACAGCCAGCTGCTGCTGATGGACGAGCCCTTCGCGGCGCTCGACGCCATCACGCGCGACGTGCTGCACGGCGAGCTCACCCGTATCTGGGCGGAGACGAACCTCTCGGTCCTCTTCGTCACCCACAACGTGCGCGAGGCCGTCCGCCTCGCCCAGCGCGTGGTCCTGCTCTCCTCCCGGCCCGGCCGGGTCGCGAAGGAATGGACCGTGGACATCCCGCAGCCGCGCCGCATCGAGGACGCGGACGTCGCGGAACTGTCCCTGGAGATCACTGAACACCTGCGTGGGGAGATCCGCCGCCATGGCCAGCACTGACATCACTACGAAGGCCACGGGCAAGAGCGACGACCTGGCCGGCCTGGAGGCGGGCCTCGACGCCCTCGACGCGGTCCAGACCCACCGCACCCCGGTCCGCGAGATCCTCGTCAAGAAGGTCTTCCCGCCGGTCCTGGCCGTCGGCCTGGTACTCGTGGTCTGGCAGGTCCTCGTCGCGACGCACGTCACCGAGCCGACGAAGCTGCCCCCGCTGTCCGCGGTGTGGGACAGCCTGTCCGACATGTGGCTCAAGGGCACGCTGCTGGAGGTCGTCTGGACCTCCGTCTCCCGCGGCCTGCTCGGCTTCCTCCTCGCCCTGGCCATCGGTACGCCGCTCGGCCTGCTCGTCGCCCGGGTGAAGTTCGTCCGCGCCGCGATCGGCCCGATCCTGCAGGGCCTGCAGTCACTGCCGTCGGTGGCCTGGGTGCCGCCGGCCGTCCTGTGGTTCGGCCTGAACGACGCCATGATGTTCACGGTGATCCTGCTGGGCGCCGTCCCGTCCATCGCCAACGGCCTGGTCTCCGGCATCGACCAGATCCCGCCGCTCTACCTGCGGGCCGGCCGCACCCTGGGCGCCACCGGACTGGCGGGGGCCCGGCACATCGTCATGCCGGCCGCGCTGCCCGGCTACCTGGCCGGCCTGAAGCAGGGCTGGGCCTTCTCCTGGCGCTCGCTGATGGCCGCCGAGATCATCGCCTCCTCCCCCGACCTGGGCCTGGGCCTGGGCCAGTTGCTGGAGAACGGCCGCAACAACATCGACCTGCCCGGTGTGTTCCTCGCGATCATCCTGATCCTGGTGGTCGGCATCGCCATCGACCTGCTGATCTTCAGCCCGGTCGAGCGGTGGGTGCTGCGCAGCCGCGGCCTGCTGGCGAAGAGCTGATCGCCGTGTCCCGCGCCCTCCTGGTCATCGCCCACGGCAGCCGCGACCCGCGGCACGCCACGACCGTGCACGCCCTCACCGGGCGGGTGCGGGCGCTGCGGCCGGGGCTGCGCGTGGAGACGGCCTTCCTGGACTTCAACACCCCGTCGGTGGGGCAGGCCCTGTCCTCGCTCTACCTGTCCGGTGTGCGGGAGGTCGTGGCGCTCCCGCTGCTGCTGACCCGCGCCTTCCACGCGAAGTCCGACATCCCGGCGGCGCTCGCCGAGTCGACCTCGCGGCTGCCGGGGCTGTCGGTACGGGTGGCGGACGTCCTCGGGCCGTCCCCGCTCCTGCTGACCGCCCTCGAACGCCGGCTCTCCGAAGCCGGCCTCACCCCGGCGGACCGCGCCACCACCGCGGTGGTGCTCGCGTCCGCCGGATCCACGGACCCGGAGGCGATCGCAGTGATCGCTGAAACCGCGCGGGAGTGGCGGCGCACCGGTTGGTGTGCCGTGCGGCCTGCGTTCGCCTCCGCCGCACTGCCCCGTACGGAGGACGCCGTACGGGCCCTGCGGGCCGAGGGCTTCGCAAGGGTGGCGGTGGCCCCGTACGTCATCGCCCCCGGCCGCCTCCCGGACCGCATCGCGGCGGGCGCGCAGGCCGCGGGCGCGGACGTCGTCGCGGAGGTCCTGGGCGCCGCGCCGGAACTGGCCCGGCTGCTGCTGCGCCGCTTCGACGCGGCCGCGACGGCGCCGGCCCGACGGCCGGCCCTGACGGCCTGAGGCCGACGGGGCCCGGCCCTCAGGCGGCGGCCGCCTTGCGGCGGCGGGCCGACAGGGTACGGGCGTACAGCAGGTGGACGATCGCCTCGGCCGTGAGCAGCAGGACCGCCAGCCAGGGGGCGAGGGCGTCCGAGGCCACCGCCACCAGGACCGGGATCGCGATGCCCGGCACGGCCCAGACCGCCACGGACGAGGGGCTCCGGCCGAAGCGCAGGGCGATGACGGCGTGGGCCGCGTGGTAGAGGGCCAGGCCGCCGGCCAGGGCCCACACCGCGCCCTCGGCGAGATGCGCGTGGCCGGACTCCTCGACCGCGGTGGCCAGTCCGGCCGCCATGCACAGGATCGCGGCGGTCACGAAGTAGTGCAGGAAACCGGCGACGTCGCGTGCCAGCAGGTACGCCCGCGCGGCTCCGGCCGAGCCGAGCATGAGCTCCGCCGTCGTCGAGCCGAAGTCGAAGTACGACCACCACAGCGCGGCCAGCAGGGCGAACCCGAGGACCGCCACCACCGCCGCCCGGGCGGTCCACGCGTCGTCCATCGAGGTCACCAGGCCCAGCACGGACTCCCCGAGCACGATGATGACGAACAGTCCGACCCGCTCGACCAGGTGCCCGGTGTCGAGCCGCCCGGGGACACCGCGGCCCCGGGCGGTGAGCAGCAGGACCATCTCGGCGGCGATCAGGACCGCCCACACGGCGTACTGCCAGGGCGGGGGGACGGCCGCGGAGGCCGCCCACAGGAGCCCGGACAGCAGGCAGTAGCTGAGCGGCCGCCAGCGGGGGACCCGGTTCGGCGCGGGGAAGCGCGTGGCGGGCCACCACAGTCCGAGGAGGACGAGGCGGGTTCCCGCGTACCCGAGGGCGTACACGGCGCCGCGGGTGGTGTCGGCCTCGGGGACCGCCGCGGCCATGGCGGCCAGGCAGAGCATGGCGAAGAGCATCAGCAGCCGGCGGCGGGCGCCGTCGTCCTCGAAGAGGTTCGCCGAGACCGTCAGGTTGATCCACATCCACCACGGCGGGAAGAAGAGCGCGAAGAAGACGGCGAAGTCCCGCAGTCCCGGGTCGCCGTGCAGCTCGTGCGAGAGCTGGGCGGCGAAGGCCACGAAGACGAGGTCGAAGAAGAGCTCCAGCCAGCCGGCGTGGCGGCTCTCCCGCCCGTGCGGCGCCGCCGCGTCCAACGCGCTCACCGGGGGCGTCCGTCCCTGGTCAGGGCAGGGTCCAGATCTGGGTGGTCACCAGGTAGAAGACCAGCACCCAGAAGGCGAGCAGGGCGGCGACGATGCCGATGCCGATGAGGTTGGTCCTGGTGGCCGGTTCGTCCGGATTCGGCCGCAACCATCTTCTGAGCAGCGGGTTCACGTAGTAGGGCATGGTCACGAAGCTCATGACGAAGCTCGACAGCAGGTTGCCGACAAGCAGTCCGAGCCACAGGGGCATCCCCAGCGGGGAGGTGGCGAGCGCCAGCAGGACGACGGTCGGGTAGAGGCCGACCCAGACCGCGACGGCGGTCTTGGTGACCGAGGGCGGGGGTCCTTCCCGGCCGTTCTCCTCGAAGGCGAACCAGCTGCCGAAGGAGTTGTCGACGGTGCGCAGGTCGAAGTCGAAGTCCTTCCCCTCGGCGAGGACCTTGCGCCTGCGGTCCGACGTCAGCCAGGCGTCGAGGTGCTCGGCGTTGTCGAAGCGGTACAGCGTGGTCCACTCGTCCTGGAGGCCGTCGACGGGCGGGAAGAACTCGCTGCCGCGGAAGCCCTCGAACCGGCTCTCCTCCTCGGACATACGGCGCTGCCACGCGAGGAAGTCCTCGACGTGCTCCGGGCGCACGCGGTGGGTGATGACGACGGTCACCGAGGCATCGTGCGACGGGGTGTGGCCGCTGACCACCTGCTGGGTGCCGGGTCCGTCGAGGTAGCGGTCGCCGACTTCCAGGAGCTGCTGCCGGGTGGAGCTGTTGATCCACGCCTGCAGGTGGGGTACCGAGTCGAAGCGGTAGACGATGATCCACTCGGGCTGGAGGGAGGTGGGCGGGGCGACCTCGACGCCGAGGTATCCGGCGTAGGCGGAGGCGGCGGCGTTGACGCCCTGCTGCCACTCCTCGTACTCCCGCTCCCGGCCGGGCAGCACCTTCTGCGCGATGATCGCCGTGGCCTCGGCGTCCGCTGTGTGGCCGTTCTCGGTGTTCATGTGCTCAGGCCTTCGAGAGCGGCTGCTTCTCGCCGAGCCGGCTGTAGATCCGGTCGGGTGTCAGCGGCAGCGTCCGGTAGCGGATTCCCGTGGCGTCCTGGAGGGCGTTGGCGAGGGCGGGGGCCACCGGGTTGATGCTGCATTCGGCCATCCCCTTCGAGCGCATCGGCCCGACGGAGTCCGCCGAGTCCACCAGGAGGACCTCGGTGCGCGGGACGTCGGCGTAGGTGGGGATGCGGTAGTTGCGGAGGTTCGGGTTGGCCATGACCCCGTTCGCGTCGATGCGGAAGTCCTCGGTCAGCACGAAGCCGATGCCCTGGGCGACGGCGCCCTCCACCTGTCCCCGCACCTGGGCGGGGTTGATGAGGACGCCGGCGTCGACGGCCTGGACGCTGTGCAGGACACGGATCTCGCCGGTCACCCGGTGGACCGCGATCCGGAATCCGTGCGCGTTGGAGACGGCGCTGCGCGGCGATCCGTAGGCCTTGCGGGCGGCGGTGAAGCGGATGCCGCGCGCCCGTGCGGACGCGACGAGTTCGGCGAGCGAGACGCGGTGGTCCCCGCAGACGACGCCGTCGTCGTCCATCGAGCACATCACGGGGTGGATGCCCGTCCGGGCGGCGGCGAACTCCACGATGCGGTCGCGCACCGCGCCGGCCGCTCGCAGGACCGCGTTGCCGGACACGAAGAGGCCGGCGCTCGCGAAGGCCCCGGTGTCGAATCCCGTGCGGTCGGTGTCGGACTGCACCAGACGGATCCTCGACGTGGTGGTGCCCAACTGCTGGGCCGCGATCTGGACGTGGGCGGTCGAGGTGCCCTCGCCGAACTCGACCGTGCCCACGGCGACCTCGTACATGAGGTCGTCGCCCAGCGTCACCCAGGCCTCGGAGATGTGTTCGGTCGGGGGCGCGGTCTCGTGCAGGGAGGCGGCGACGCCGGCCCCGACCAGCCAGTCCGGGCCGAGGTGCGGGTCCTGGCCGGCCGTGCGGGCCAGGGCGAGGTCCACGAGGTCGAGGCACTTCGCGAGGCCGTCCTCGGTGAACATCACGTCGTCGGGGCCGTCGTGCATGGCCACGAGCGGATCGCCCGGCCGCACCATGTTGCGGCGGCGCAGCTCGAACGGATCCATGTGCAGGGCGAGGGCCAGTTCGTGCATGGCCGATTCCACGGCGAAGGCCGGCTGCGTCATCCCGTACCCGCGCAGCGCCCCGCTCGGAACGGTGTTGGTGTAGACGGAGTACGCGTCGTACTTCTTGTTGGGGCAGCGGTAGATCATGACGGCCGCGCCGCCCGCGAACAGGGTTTCGCCGCCGTGGTTCCCGTAGGCGCCCGTGTTGGACACGTTGCGGACCTGGAACGCCGTGAGCGTGCCGTCCGCCTTGGCTCCCAGCTTGACGGTGAGGGTCATCGGATGCCGCGGCGAGGCCGTGGTGAACTCCTCCTCGCGGGTGTACTCGAAGCACACGGGCCGGCCGGTGTCCAGTGCGCCGAGTGCGGCCAGGTCCTCCGAGATGACTTCCTGTTTGCCGCCGAACCCGCCGCCCACGCGCTTGCAGAACACCCGGAGCTGGTCGGGGCGCAGCGCGAACAGGTGGGCGAGCTTGACCTTGGCGATGGAGGGCGACTGCGAGCTGGTGCGGACGTTGAGGCGTCCGTCCTCCATCCAGGCGATGGAGCCGTGGGTCTCCAGATGCGCGTGCTGCACGCGCGGTGTGGAGTACGTGGCTTCGTGGATCACGTCGGCCTCGGCGAACCCGGCGTCGACGTCGCCGATGTGCGAATGGATCTCGAGGAGGATGTTGCGGACGGGGTCGCGGACGAAGGGGTCGTCCGCGCCGTGGATCTGCGGGGCCCCGTCGGCCATGGCCGCTTCGGGGTCGAACACTGCGGGCAGCACCTCGTACTCGACGGCGACCTTCCGGCAGCCCTCCTCCGCGGCCCCGGGCGTGTCGGCGAGGACCGCGACGACCCGCTGGCCCGCGAAGCGCACCGTGTGGTCGAGGATGTAGGTGTCGTCGGGGTCGACGAGGTGGTCGGTGTGGATCGCCGTGGTGAAGGCCCTGCGCGGCACGTCCTCCCAGGTGTAGACCCGTCGTACGCCGGGAACGGCGAGGGCGGCGCTCTTGTCGATCGAGACGATCCGGGCGTGGGCGTGCGGCGAGTGCAGCACCTTGAGGTGCAGCATGCCCTCCATCCGGGTGTCCATCGTGAACTCGGCGCGACCGGTCACGACATCGTCGGCCGCGGGTGCGCCGACGCTCGTTCCGACCGCTCTCCCCGGCTCCGCGCTCTCCACGCCGACGACGCCCCGCACGGCGTCCTCGATCCCCCGGTAGCCGGTGCAGCGGCAGAGGTTGCCCTTCAGCGCCCGGGGCAGGTCGGCCTTCTGGGCCTCGGTGAAGGTCGCCGAGGTCATGATCATTCCTGCGGTGCAGAAGCCGCACTGGAATCCCGGGGCGTCGCGGAACTGCCGCTGCATGGGGTGCAGGCCGCCGGGCGAGCCCAGCCCCTCGATGGTGGTCACCTCGTGGCCGTCCGCGCGGAAGGCGGGGGTGATGCAGCTGTGCACGGGGCTGCCGTCCAGCCATACCGTGCAGGCACCGCAGTCTCCGGCGTCGCAGCCCTTCTTGACGCCGTGGTGGCCGAGCGAGCGGAGGAAGGTGCGCAGGCACTGGCCGGGGGCCGGCTCCTCGTCGAAGGTGCTGCCGTTCACCCGGTACGTCATGGCGTGCCCCCTGCGGAGAGTTCACGGCGGATCTCCTCGGCGTAGTGCTTCGTGAGATGGCGCCGGTGGGCGGGAGTTCCGTTGGGATCGTCGAACCAGACGTCGGTGGGGATGACGTCGATGCTCTGCTGGAGGGTCGGGGCGTCGGGCAGGGTGTCGAACACCATGCGCACGGGACGGGTGGTTCCGGCGGTGACGGTGAGCATCAGGTCGCTGCGCCCGGGCGTGCGCGTGCCGATGAGGAACACCGTCGAGCGGCCGAGGCGGGTGAGGGTGAAGCGGCGGTGCGTGGCGTGTTTGCGCAGGGCGTGGGCGGGGATCTCGACGCGCCGCAGGAGCTCCCCGGGTGTGAGGGTGTTCCGGTGGTCGCCGGTCACGAAGTCGAGGGCGTCGACGGTACGCGTCGTCCCGTCGGGGGCCCACAGTTCGTACCGGGCCTCCAGCGCGACCGCCATCGTGATCATGGGGCCGGCCGGCAGCGACATGCAGATGTTGCCGCCGACGGTCGCCGCGTTCCAGACCTTGAACGAGGACAGGAACGCCTCGCAGCTCGTCGCGATGAGCGGGCCCGCGGTCCAGTCGGCGGGGGGCGTGAAGGCGTAGAGGTCACGGATGGTGCAGGTCGCGCCGATCTCCAGGCCCTTGTCGCTCGGCACGAGCGGGGCCCAGCGCAGGGAGGTCAGGTCGACGAGGCGGCGCAGGTCCGGCTGCTCCGCGGAGAACAGCCATGTCCCGCCCGCGAGCCAGGCGTCGCCCTCGCGCCAGTCCGCGCCCGGCCGGTCCGGCGGGCGCCGGACGACTTCGGTGATCGTGTTGAGGTCCACGGGATCGATCTCCCTCACGACGGCGGTCGTGTCACGGACCGCCCGCCGGCGACGCGCGCGGGAGCCCGGGGGCGAAACCCGGGTCCGGGCCCGGGTCCGGGTCCGGGTCGGATACGGCCGCTGCGGTCGAGGCACTTCGACGAGGACCGGCGGACGGAGAGACTCCCCTTCAGCGTATCCCCGACCACGCCCGCCCCGCCCGCCGTGGGCGGTGAACGGCGGGGCGCTCCGGCAGCGGGCATCACGGGGCACCGCGGGGCGCGGCGCGCTCGGCGGGGGCGGCCGTCAGAGGCGTGCCGTCGCCTCGTCGGCGAGGGCCGTCAGGTCCGCGACGGACATCGCGCCGGGCGGCAGGCCTTCCCGGGCGAAGATGTTCGCCGCGTGCCGCAGGACGTCGTTGACCGGTGTCGGCACCCCGTGCAGCCGGCCCAGCAGGGAGATCTCCCCGTTGAGGTAGTCCGCCTCCACCGAGCCCGTGCCCCGCGCCAGGCTCTGCCAGGACGAGCCGCCCCGCACACCCGCCGGCTGGTTCACCTTGCCCTCCCGCGCCAACGCCTGTTCGGCGTCGGAGGCGTACGGGATGGCCGCCGCCCGGAAGGCGGCCTTGCCCTCGCGGACGGCCCGCAGCAGCAGCGCCGCCTTCGCCGGGTCCGGCTCCGGGCCGGTCGTGGCCTGGATCGCGTTGCCCAGGTTCCCCAGCAGCTTGGCGTACTTCCAGCGCATCACGTCACCCACCGCCGGCGCCCCGAAGCCCGCCTTGCCCAGGTCCGCGGCCACGGCCCGGGCCAGGTCGTCGGTGCCGCCCGCCGCCCGTCCCACGTGCAGGACACCGGTCAGCGGCGCGCACAGCGCCGAGACCACGCCCGGCTCCAGGAAGGTCGCGGGCAGCCATACGCACACCCCGTACACGCGCGCGAAGCGCCGTAGGGCCAGCCGCTCGCTCTCCACGCCGTTCTGCGCGCACAGCACCGGCAGCCGCTGCGCGGCCGTACCGCCGCCCGCGACCTCCGCGTCGCCCCACGCGTCGAGCGCGGCGACGGCGTCCTGGGTCTTCACGGTCAGCAACAGCACGTCGTCGGGGCGCAGTTCACCCAGTTCGCCAGGCCCGGTGACGACCGGCAGCCGGTGCACCCGGGTCCCGTCGGCCGTCGTGAGCCGCAGCCCCTCGGCCCGCAGGGCCTGCGCGTGCGCGCCGCGGGCGACGAGTACGACCTCGCCGCCCGCCTCCGCGAGCCGTCCGCCGATGGTGGCGCCGACCGCGCCCGCGCCGATGATGATGTAACGCATGCCACGAGCCTGGCACATCCGGGCCCCCGTGTTACCGCCGGGGCATGAGGAACCGCCGCGGCGGCACTCAGGGCAGGCCCCGCGGCGCACGGCCCGGCACGAGGAGGCCGGCCCCGGGCCGGGCGGCCCGCCCCGGGTCAGGCCGCGGTCAGCTCCACGAGCTTGGCCACGGTGTTCCAGTTGCGGGTGGTCACGTCGATGCCCTTGACGACGGCGGGCCTGGCGAGGGCCTCGGCGAGCTTGGAGCGGCCCAGGCCCTCGGGGACGTGGAGGTACAGGACGCGCTCGCCGATCCGGTACTCCTCGGGGAGGTACGCCGCCCCGTCGAGCGCGGCGAAGCGCTCCGGGCCGGGCTGTTCGGAGCAGAAGGTGACGTGCAGCTGCTTTCCCTCCAGCTCCGCAGCCGGGAAGGGACAGGCCTCGGCCACGGCGCGCAGGTACGCGCCGTCCAGCGCCAGGCATGCCACGCGGAAACCGAAGTGGGCCTCGATCGCCGCCTCCAGCTCCCGGGCGAGGACCGCCGGGTCCTGCTGAGCGCTGGTGAAGACGGCGTTGCCGCTCTGCAGGTACGTCTGCACATCTCCGTGGCCGAGTCCTTCCAGCAGCGAACGCAGCTCCGCCATCGGGACCTTCTTGTTCCCGCCGACATTGATCCCGCGCAGCAGGGCCGCGTACTTCCTGGTCGGCATCGCCTTCTTCGTCATGGGCGCACCCTAGAGCCCGCCTACGACAATTCGGCCTCGATGAGGTCGGCCGCCCGACGGGTGCCGCCCTCGGTCGCCATCTGCGCGCGGACGGCCTGGGCGCGGGCGGCGACCTCGGGGTCGGCGACCAGTCGGAGGACCGCCTCGCGCAGGGTCGCGGCGTCGGCCTCCGCCATCGGGACGTGCCGGGCCACGCCGAGCGAGACGAGCATGTCGGCGTTGCCGAACTGGTCGACGGCCTGCGGGACGGCGACCATCGGGGTGGCGGTGGCGAGTCCCTCCTGGCTGCCTCCGGCGCCCGCGTGGGTGATGAACGCGTCGGCCCGGCGCAGGATGTCCAGCTGGGGAACCCAGCGGTGGACCTCCACGTTGGCGGGGACCGGGCCCAGGTCGGCCTCGTCGGTGAACGCGCCGATCTGCAGGACGAGGTACCAGTCGGGCAGGTCCGCGAAGGCCTCGATGCAGGCGCGGTAGAAGGCCGGCTGCTTGGTGAAGGCGGAGCCGAGCGAGACGAGCACGATCTTCCTGCCCTCGGCGGCCGGGGGCACGGGCCAGGTGCCCTGGGTCGCGCTGCGGTCGCCCTGGCAGGCGCCGACGAAGGTGTGGACGGACGTGTCGACGCGGTCGGCGTGCGGCTGGAGCACCTTCGGGATCAGCACGAGCCCGCGGCGCGGGCGGCCCTGGAAGCGGTCGACCTGGTCGCCGAGGCCGTTCTCGGTCAGCCAGGCCGCGAAGGCCGCGTAGTACGCCCGGCCGCGCTCGGAGGCCTTCAGCTCGGCGAACATCGGCTCGGCCACCTCCTGCTCGTATCCCTCCCAGGCGACCAGGTTCGGGGAGAGGGACACGGCGGGGACGCCCCAGCGGTGGGCGAGCACGGGCGCCGGGTAGGAGGTGATGTCGTGCAGGACGAGGTCCGGCTCGTCGCCCTCGAAGGCGGCGGCGAGCTGCGGAAGCGCCTGGACCGCGTCGTTCAGGAACGGCTCCAGGTTCTCGATGAGCTCGGTGCCCCAGGCCTCCGGCTCGTCGTCGGTGGGGAGGGTGGAGGTGTAGATCACGGGCGTGGCGCCGGTCTCGGCGACCTTCTCGGCGAAGGAGGCGGGGATGGCGTAGCTGACGCGGTGGCCCCGGGCCACGAGTTCGCGGATCACCTCGATGCTCGGGTTCACGTGCCCGTGGGCGGCGATGGAGAACATGGCGATGTGGGCGGGCTTCGCTGCGGTCATGATCGAACCGTAAACGAGACGATACGTCTCGTGCAACTTCTTTCGGGCGGCCTCAGGGCGGATCCGGCGGACCCGACGCGCCGTTCGGACGCGATGGGCCGAACGGGTTGTCCGCGCCCGTCATGCGGTCGACGTCGACGTCGAGGGAGTTGAGCCAGGCGAGCGCGGCGAAGAACCGCGGCGAGGAGACCCCCGGCGGACCGTCCGTGGCGGGCCCGCCGGGCACGGGCGGTCCGTTCCGCGGATCCGCGGCCTCCCCCGCCCCCGCGCCCGCCCACTCGGCGGCCTTCCGCATCCGGGTGGCCACCCCGGCCGCCCGGTGGTCCAGCCGGACACCGTTCGCCGGCCCGACGGCCGGGCCGCCGCGGACGAACAGCCGCCGCGAGCCCCACAGCACGTGGTGGCCCGACATCATGGCCGCCTGCCAGTCCGTGGCCGGGTCCTCGGTCGTCGTCCGCGGCTCGCTCTGATGCTGGGCGAACGCGGACTCCGCCATGGTCAGCGCGTGCTGGAGCGGCCGGTCGTCGGGGACGTGCCCCGGCCCTCCCTCCACCACGGCGGCCGTGGCGCGCTCGACCGTCTCGGCCTCCGTCGTCAGCAGCAGGGCGACCGCCCGGTGCAGCTCCCGCTGCGCCCCCCGCGGCCAGGCGAGCACGCCGAACACCACACCGATCAGGCTGCCGATGATCACGTCCAGGATCCTGACCTCGGCCAGCTGCCAGGTCACGGGCGCCAGCTGGGCGAAGACGAAGGCCACCGTGAGGGTGAACAGCCCCTGGGCCCAGCCCACGCCCCGGACCGGCCCCACCCGGAACGCGGTGAACATCACGAACGGCAGGGCGATCGCGTAGACGGTGGTGTGGCCGGCGATCAGGGCCAGCAGCAGGCCCGTGACCAGGGCGCCGAGCATGGTGCCGGTGATCGCCACGCGTACGGTCGCCCGGGTCTGGGCGGCGGTGGTCCGGGTGAGGCTGAGGACGGCCAGCATCGCCCAGAAGCCGTGGGGCAAGGAGTCCACGCCCGCGACCGTACGGGCGGCGGCCAGCGCGAGGCTGATCCGGACGGCGTTCTGGAAGTACACGGAGCGCGGCCCGGCGTGGCCCGCCAGCCGGTGCCACCACAGGCGCGGCGCACGCTTGCCCGCGTACCAGAACCGGCCCGAGTCGACGTCCTCGGGCACCCGCGCGTGTCGGCCCCGTACGGCCAGCTCGGCGGCCGTCGCCAGGGCCACGGCCGCGTCCGTCACCTCCAGCACCGCCGCCCGCCGACGGCCCCGCGGGGCCGTCGTGGGTGCCTCCCGCGCCGCCGAGGCGGCGGCCTGCTCCCGTACGCGCCGCAGGACGTCGGCCGCCTCGGTCGTGTCGGCCGTGCCGTCCAGCAGGTCGGCGGTCTCGGTGACGGCCCGGCCGACCGCGGTCAGCACCTCGGCCTCCTGCTCCATCGGCACCGGGCCCGGGGGCGGGGGTGGCGGGGGCAGGTTCACCAGGCGGGCCAGGAGGGTGCGGGCGGCCAGGCCCACGTGGGACAGGGCGCGGTCCCGCAGGCCGGGCCCGGCGGGACGGTCGGCCTCGTCGACCCGGAAGGGCCGGAGCGACCCGCCGGCCTCCTTGGCCGTCTCCGCGGCGGCGGCGGACAGCGTGTACGGGGCGCGGCCCAGCTCGGCGACGCAGCGGGCGGCGGTGTCGGCCGCCTCGGCCGCCATCCGACGGTAGGTGGGCCCGCGCTTCTCCGGCAGGAGGAACACTTCGGCGAGGATGAGCAGCAGCAGGCCGAAGGTCGCCCCCGCGAGCCGTTCGAGGAGGGTGTCCGGCGCGTACGGCGGGAAGCACGGCAGGATGTAGAGCAGCTGCAGCCCCGGGGCCGCGCCCGCCGCGCGGGGCCCGGCCGCCGCCACGAAGGCCAGGAAGAAGCCGATCAGGAGCATGCCGGCCACGGCGCTCCAGGTCCGGATCGCCAGGTAGGTGCCGATCGTCAGCAGCAGCCAGGCCGTGGGGGTGGCCCTGGCCATGACCGCCGCCCGCTGGCGTCCGGTACCGGGGATGTGCGAGAGGGCGGCCATCGACACGGCGGCGAACAGCGCGTACGTCGCCGCCGCCGGCCGGTCCAGCGCGTAGAGGCAGACGAAGAACGAGGTGCACGCGGAGAGGGTGGTGCGCAGGGCGCGCCGCGTCACGACCGAGGGGCCCCGGTCGGCGCGTCCGGCATGTTCGGCGCACATGACTCCAGGATCGGGCCACCTGCCGGAAGCCACCACATACTGACGGGCGACAGTGGTTCCGCGGTGAGGGGCGAGAGCAGCGGTATGGACGAGGCACGGGCGAGGGACGTACTGGCGGCAGCGGGCCTGACCGGGGGCGCGCCCGGGGCGGCGGAGCTCCTCGCGCTCGGCGAGAACGCGGTCTTCGCCGTCGGCGAGCTGGTGGTGAAGGTGGGCCGGGAGGCGGGCCTGCTAGAGCGGGCCGAACGGGAGCTCGCGGTGGCCGGCTGGTTCGCCGCGTCCGGGATCCCGGCGGTCCGCGCGGCCGAGCCGAAACCGCGGCTGGTGGACGGGCACCCGCTGACGCTGTGGCACCGGCTCCCGGACGCGGTGCGCCCCGCGGGGCCCGGAGACCTGGCGGTGCTGCTGCGCCTGGTGCACGCCCTGCCCGAGCCGGCGTTCGCGCTGCCCGCGCGGGACCTGCTGGGCGGGGTCGAGCGCTGGCTGCGGCTGGCGGGGGACTGCGTCGACCCGGCCGACGCGGCCTATCTGCGGGACCGCCGGGACGGCTACGCCGGTGAGCTGGCGGCCCTGACCCCGAGGCTGTCGCCGGGCCCGGTCCACGGCGACGCGCTGCCCCGCAACGTCCATGTGGGCCCCGACGGCCCGACCCTGGTCGACCTGGAGACCGTCTCGGCCGATCTGCGCGAGCACGACCTGGTGGTGATGGCGCTCTCCCGCGACCGGTACGGCCTGCCCGCCGAGGAGTACGAGGCCTTCGTGGCGGCGTACGGGTGGGACGTCCGCGACTGGGAGGGCTGCGCGGTCCTGCGCGGCGCCCGGGAAACCGCCAGCTGTGCCTGGGTGGCGCAGCACGCCCCCGTGAACCCGAGGGCACGGGCCGAATTCCGCCGCCGCGTGGCCTCGCTCAGGACCGGCGACCGCGAAACCCGGTGGCACTCCTTCTAGGCCGTGGCGGTGCGGTGGGTCCCTCCGGTGCCCTGTGGACCGGGCCCCGTCGATCACGGCCGGGCGGTCTTCCACGGCGTCGGGTCACTCCGGGCCGCCTGCGGGCGCCCGCCTCCGGGGAATGAGCGGCCAGGCCGGCTCGACGACTGCCGTCGGATCCGCGGTACGCCGCAGATAGGCCTGCAAGGAGACCGACTGCTCGGCCGCCGCACGCACCTGGAGTTCGTGCAGCTCCGCCAGGGGCATCCGGCCCACGGGCCGGTGCTTCTCCCCCATGCGTCGCACCACGCGGGCGGCGGCCACGGCGTCGGCCCTCGCGTTGTGCGCGTCGTCGAGCGACACCCCGTAATGCGCGCAGAGCGCGTGGAGGGCCCGCTTGCCCTTGCGGTACTTGTCGATGTGCTTGTCGATCACCAGTGGATCGATGACGGGCGAGAGCGCACTGCCCAGCCGGTCGCTGATCGACTCGACCTCGTGCCGCCGGCACTCGCGGTCCAGCAGCGACAGGTCGTAGCGCGCGTTCATCACGACCAGGGGCGTCCCCGAGCGCAGCCCCTCGGTGACGACCTGCGCGATCTCCTCGACGGCCGATGCGGCCGGTACCCCGTGCTCGCGGGCGTGTTCCGTCGAGATGCCGTGGATCGCCGACGCCTGCTCGGGTATGGCCACCCCGGGATCGAGCAGCCAGGTCCGTTCGGCCGCCACGGCCCCGGCCGAGTCCAGGCGGACGACCGCCGCCGTCACGATGCGGTCGGTCTCGACGTCGGTGCCCGTGGTCTCCAGGTCGAAGGCCAGGAGCGGCCCGCTGATCCAGCTCATCGCGCAGCCGCCGTTCCGGCGTGGGCTTCCGGTCGGCGCCGTGCTCCACCGCGGGAGGCCCGGGACGTACCCGGCGTGCGTGAACGCATCGCCGCGTCGTACGCGACCACCACCGAGCCGCCGTGCCGGTCCCCCGTGCCGTGCCAGTCCTCCACCCTGTGCCCCTCCCCCGTACACCTTCGGTCAACGGGTTTCAGCCTGCCACGGGGCACTGACAGCCAGGCCGCCGGGGCCGCCCCGCCGGGTGTCAGGAGACCGGCCGGGAGTCCTCCCACATCGATTCGAACTCCTCCCGGTAGGTCGTGAACAGGCCGTGGTCCGCGTCCTTCGGCACGCCCCGGCCGCCGCCCCGCAGCACCAGGACGGGCGACTCCATGCCGCGCGCCCGCCTCAGGTAGGACTGCACCACCGCGATGCCCGAGGCCTGCCCCTCCACCAGGTAGGCGGTGAACCGCGGGGTCTCGTCGAAGACGTGGATCTCGAAGCGGGAGGGGTCCCGCAGACCCGCCCGGACGCGGCGGACGTGCAGGATGTTCATCTCCACCGAGCGGCTCAGCTCGCCCTTGCGCAGCCCCAGCTCGCGCTCGCGCCGCTTGACGGCGCTGCTCGCCGGGTTCAGGAACAGCAGCCGCACCCGGCAGCCGGCCTCCGTGAGCCGGACGAGTCTTCGGCCCGAGAAGTTCTGGACCAGGAGGTTGAGCCCTATGCCGATGGCGTCGAGCCGCCGCGCGCCCCCGAAGAGGTCCTCGGCCGGGAGCTGGCGCTGGAGCCGTACCCGGTCCGGGTGGACCGAGACGACGTCCGCGTACCGGTCGCCCACCAGGTCCTCGACGGCGTCGATCGGCAGCCGGTCCGCGGCGGGGCTGCCGGAGACCCCGCCCAGTACCTCCAGCAGGCGCGCCGAGGCGCGCTCCGCCTGTTCCAGCACGGGCCGCGACAGCGCCCGGTTGCGGGAGACGACGTTGCGGGTGACCTCCAGCTCGTCCAGGGCCAGCTCGATCTCGCGCCGGTCGTCGAAGTACGGCTCGAAGCACGGCCAGTGCTGGACCATCAGCTCGCGCAGCTGGGGCAGGGTCAGGAAGCTCAGCACGTTGTCGTCCGCCGAGTCGAGCAGATAGCCCTTGCGCCGGCTGACCTCGCGTACGGCGACGGCCCGCTGCACCCATTCCTGTCCGGCGGGCCCGGCGGCGGCGACGACCCAGTCGTCGGTGCCGTGCACCGGTTCGTAGATCGGCCGGAGCACCGCCCCGACCACCGCGCGCAGCCGCTGTTCGATGAGATTCAGCCAGATGTACGCACGACCGGCCCGCTGCGCCCGGGTCCTGACCTCGCTCCAGGCCTCCGTGCCCCAGTCCAGCTCGACGCCGGTCCCCTCGTTCCCCGCGTCCCCGGCCGCCGCCGGTCCGCCCGCCAGGGAGACCGCCCCGGCCGGGATCCCCGCGGGCGTCCCGCCGGGGACACCACCTGGGGCGTCCGCCGGGCCACCCTCGTGACTGCTGTCACCAGGGGGCAGCTCCAGACCTCCCGAGCTCACCCGTGCACCGCCTTCTGCGTCTGGACGCCCGTCTCCAGTGATCACGGAAGGGTACTCCGCGCGCGCGGCCCGATGCAGCCCGACGGCCCTTACCGGGACGGTCCGTTGACCCATTATCCGATGCGCAGACAGTCCTCTGACCCGCATATCGGCTCTGCGGGTCACCCGGTAGGACCACTGCCAAGTCCGCGCTTGGGGCCCCTCTTTCGGGGAAGATCTGGCAGGGACGTGGTCCATGCCGGGTCAGCCGGGACATCTTCGGGCAATGAGGGAAGAGTCGTTATCTATGCAGGTCTGGCCGGGACAGGCGTATCCGCTGGGTGCCACGTACGACGGCGCCGGCACCAACTTCGCGGTCTACTCGGAGGCCGCCCGACGCATCGAGCTGTGCCTCCTGCACGACGACGGGTCGGAATCCGCCGTGGAGCTGCGCGAGACGGACGCCTTCGTCCGCCACGCGTACCTGCCCGGCGTCATGCCGGGCCAGCGCTACGGGTTCCGCGTGCACGGACCGTACGAGCCCGAGCGCGGGCGGCGCTGCAACGCGGCGAAGCTGCTGCTGGACCCGTACGCCCGGGCCGTCAGCGGCCGGGTCAGCTGGAACGAGGCGGTGTACGGCTACCACTTCGGCCGGCCGGACTCGCGCAACGACCTCGACTCCGCCCCGCACACGATGAGCTCGGTGGTGGTGAACCCGTACTTCGACTGGGCCAACGACCGGCCGCCGCGCCACGAGTACCACCACACGGTGCTGTACGAGGCGCACGTCAAGGGTCTGACGATGCACCATCCGGACCTCCCCGAGGAGCTGCGCGGCACCTACGGGGCGCTGGCGCACCCGGCGGTCATCGGCCACCTCGCCAAGCTCGGGGTGACGGCGCTGGAGCTGATGCCGGTGCACCAGTTCGTCAACGACCACCGTCTGGTCAACGACGGGCTGAGCAATTACTGGGGTTACAACACCATCGGATTCTTCGCCCCGCACAACGGCTACGCGTCGGGCGACCGCGGCCAGCAGGTGCTGGAGTTCAAGTCGGCGGTCCGGGCGCTGCACGAGGCCGGTATCGAGGTGATCCTCGACGTGGTCTACAACCACACCGCGGAGGGGAACCACCTGGGCCCGACGCTGTCCTTCCGGGGACTGGACAACGCCTCGTACTACCGGCTGGCGGACGATCCGCGGCACTACACGGACACCACCGGCACCGGGAACTCGCTGCTGATGCGCTCCCCGCACGTGCTCCAGCTGATCATGGACTCGCTGCGCTACTGGGTCACCGAGATGCATGTGGACGGGTTCCGCTTCGACCTGGCGGCGACGCTGGCCCGCCAGTTCCACGAGGTGGACCGGCTGTCCTCGTTCTTCGACCTGGTCCAGCAGGATCCGGTGGTCAGCCAGGTGAAGCTGATCGCGGAGCCCTGGGACCTGGGTGAGGGCGGCTACCAGGTGGGCAACTTCCCACCGCTGTGGACCGAGTGGAACGGCAAGTACCGGGACACCGTACGGGACCTGTGGCGCGGGCAGCCGCGCACGCTCGCGGAGTTCGCGGGGCGCCTGACGGGCTCCTCGGACCTCTACCAGGACGACGGGCGGCGCCCGCTGGCGTCGATCAACTTCACCACCTGCCACGACGGTTTCACCCTGAACGACCTGGTGTCCTACGACGAGAAGCACAACGAGGCCAACCGGGAGGGCAATCGGGACGGCGAGACCCACAACCGCTCCTGGAACTGCGGTGTGGAGGGACCCACGGAGGATCCGGAGATCCTGGAGCTGCGCGAACGCCAGATGCGCAATTTCACGGCCACCCTGATGCTGTCCCAGGGGGTGCCGATGCTCAGCCACGGCGACGAGTTCGGCCGGACCCAGCAGGGGAACAACAACGCCTACTGCCAGGACAACGAACTGTCGTGGGTGCGCTGGCCCGAGCCGGGCAAGCCGGCCCCGTCGCTGCTGGAGTTCACCCGGCGGATGGTGTGGCTGCGCCGCGACCACCCGGTCTTCCGGCGGCGCCGGTTCTTCCACGGGCGGCCGGTGGAGGGCACGCACGACGAGCTCTCCGACATCGCGTGGTTCACCCCGCACGGGGAGGAGATGCGGGCCCGGGACTGGCAGGCGCAGCACGCGCGGGCGCTGACCGTCTTCCTCAACGGGGAGGCGATCTCCGAGCCGGGCACCCGCGGGGAGCGGATCACCGACGACTCGTTCCTGCTGATGTTCAACGCGGGCGCGGAACCGCAGGACTTCACGGTTCCGGCGGGGCACGGCGCGCAGTGGCGGCTGGTGGTGGACACGGCGCGGGCGGACGTACAGCCACCCGGCACCGGGCCGCAGTACGCGGCGGGCGACCGGGTGGCGCTGACGGGGCGGTCTCTGGTGGTGCTTCAGCGCCCGGCGTAGGCGGCGCTCCCGTCCGGCGCCGGGGAGGAGCCGGCCGGCGGGCCCGGAACGCTCACCTCGGCGGCGCTCACCTCGGCGGTGCTCACGTCGGTGGCGCTCGCCCCGGCGGTGTGCGTCCGGGCGGCGGGCACCTCGGTGACGAGGGCGAGGAGCAGGCAGAGGGCGGCCGCGCCGACGGCCACGGCGAAGGCCCCGGCGGGGCCGTAGGTCTCGGCGAGGCGCCCGCAGACGACGAGGGCCGCGGCCTGCCCGGCCACCAGGCAGCTGGCGGCGAAGGCCATCGAGGTGGAGAGCCGGGCCGGTTCCACGGCCCGCTCGGTGAGCGCGAACGCGGTGATCAGGTGGGGTGCGTAGGCGGCGCCCAGCACGGTGACGACGGCGTACAGCGGCCACAGTCCGTCGGTGACGAGCAGGGGCGCCGAGAGCACGAGGGCCGCACCGGTCGCCACGCGCCAGCGCAGCCGCAGCCCGAACCGGGCGGGCAGCGCGCCGAGGGAGATGCCGACGACCGCGCTGACGACGCCCATGGCGGAGTAGACGACGGCGGCCTGGTCCGGGACCCCGAGCCGGATGGTGAGCGCGGTGATGCCCGCCTGGCAGGCGCCGAACATCGCGCCCTGGAGGGCGAGTGAGCAGCGTACGGCGCGGACCACCCCGGGCGGCCGGACCCGGGTGCCCGGGGCCCGGTCCGACGCGGGGGACCCGGCCGTGACGGCGGCGGTCGGGTGCAGCGCGTACACGGTGCCGAAGACGGCGACGAGGCCGGCCGCGCCGGCGAGGGCGACGGCCGGGTGCGCGAGGAGCGCGGCGAGTCCGACCAGGGCGGGTCCGAAGACGAAGGAGACCTCGTCCAGGGTGCCTTCGAGCGCGTGGACGGCGCCGACGACGCTCTCGTCGGACCCGGCCCGGTGGGCCAGGGCCACCGAGCGCGTCCGGGCGAGCGGTCCGATCAGCGGTACGGAGGCGCCGGTGAGGGCGCCGATCGCGGCGAGCGGGACGGTGGCCAGGTGCGTGAGCGCCCCGGCGACCAGGGCGGCCGTGGCCACGGCGTTGACGGCGGCCGCGGCCAGGACGACGCGGCGCTGCCCGTGGCGGTCGGCGAGCCAGCCGAGGACGGGTCCGAAGAGGACCTGCCCGATGGACAGGGTGCCGCCGACCGTGCCCGCGACGGCGAGGGAGCCGCTGGTCTGGGCGACCAGCAGGAAGCTGCCGAACTGGGACATCGCGACGGGCAGTCGGGCGAGGAAAGAGACGAGCGGAAGTAGGGGCCCGGTCAGGGCGATGACTTTTCGATAAGTGTTGACGGTTCCAACCACTTGATCGACATTAACCCGGCGCAGTCACTCGGATGCATTGGGTAATGGCACGGAATCCGGCAGGTTGGGTACGTACGTTCTCATGAGCCAGCCGCACGCGACCCCCGAATCGGAATCTGACGTTCCGACCGTAGTCACTCCGACGTCGACCTACCGCCTCCAGCTGCGCCCCGAGTTCCCCTTCGCGGCGGCCGAGGCAGCCGTCCCGTACATCGCCTCCCTCGGCGTGTCGCACCTGCACCTCTCCCCGGTCCTGGAGGCGGTGCCCGGCTCGACGCACGGCTACGACGTCACCGACCACTCCCGCGTGCGGGCCGAGCTCGGCGGTGAGCCGGGCCTGCGGGCCCTGGCCGCGGCCGCCCGGGCGCACGGGCTCGGACTGGTCCTCGACATCGTGCCCAACCACATGGCGGTGCCGACCCCGCTGCGGCTGAACCGGCCCCTGTGGGAGGTCCTGCGGGAGGGCCCCGCCTCGCCGTACGCCCGCTGGTTCGACATCGACTGGGAGGCGGGCGGCGGCCAGGTGCTGCTGCCGGTGCTCGCCGGGCCGGCGGAGGAGTGCGAGCTGCGGGCCGACGGCGGGGTGCTGCACTACGGGGAGCAGCAGTTCCCGCTGCGGGAGGGCACCTCGGGGCTGGCGCTGCCCGAGCTGCTCGCCGCGCAGTGGTACCGGCCGGCCTGGTGGCGCGAGGCCCGCACCTCGCTCAACTACCGCCGCTTCTTCACCATTTCTGAGCTGATCGGGATCCGGGTGGAGGACCCGGAGGTGTTCACGGCCACCCACGCGAAGGTGCTGGAGCTGGTCCGGGACGGCGTCGCGGAGGGGCTGCGGATCGACCACGTGGACGGCCTGGCGGACCCTGAGGAGTACCTGCGGCGGCTGCGGGCGGCGGCGGGCGACGGCTGCTGGGTGGTGGTCGAGAAGATCCTGGCCCGCGAGGAGCGGCTGCCGTCCGCCTGGCCGGTGGCGGGGACCACCGGCTACGACGCCCTGCACCGGGTGGACGGGGTGTTCACCGACCCCGAGGGCGCCGCGGAGCTGGCGGCCCGGTACGGGGAGAGCACCGGGCTGCCGCGGTGGCCGGAGGCGGCCCGGGCCTCGGCCCGGGAGGTGCTGACCGGTGACCTGGCCGCCGAGCTGGGGGCGCTGGAACGGCAGGCGGGACCGGAACTCGCCGGCGCCGTCGCCGAGTTGCTGATCGCCTTCCCCGTCTACCGGCCCTACCCCGGCGAGAGCGACCTGCCGCCCCGCGCCGTGGAGCAGGCGGCCGCGGCGGCCGGTCCGGACGCGGTGGCCGCCGTACGGGACCTGCTGCTGCGGGATCCGGCCTTCGCGGCCCGCTTCGCCCAGACCTCGGCGGCCCTGCGCGCCAAGTCCCTGGAGGACCGGGCCTTCTACCGGTACGCCCCGCTGCTGTCGGCCACCGAGGTCGGCGGGGAGCCGGGGCGGCCGGCGGTGTCGGCCGCGGAGTTCCACGCGTACTGCGCGGACCTGGCCCGGGAGTGGCCCGCGGCCGGGACCGTCCTGTCCACGCACGACACCAAGCGCAGCGCGGACGTGCGGGCCCGGATCTCGGTGCTGTCCCAGGCGCCGGAGCTGATGGGCCGCCCCGGGGGGCCCGACCCCCAGCTGGCCTGGGTGGCCCGGCAGACCTCGCTGGGCCTCGGCCCGGTCCCCGGGGCCGGGCCCCGGCTGGCCGACGCCCTGCTCAAGGCGGTGCGCGAGGCGGCCCTGCGCACCAGCTGGACCGAGCCGGACGAGGAGTACGAGGCGGGAGTGGCCGGGTACGTCCGGGCCCCGCTCGACCTCCCGGCGGAGCTGGCCGGGGCGGCGCGGGCGAACCTCCTCGGCATGACCCTGCTGCACCTGGCGATGCCGGGGGTCCCGGAGGTCTACCAGGGCGCCGAGACGGAGTACCGGGCCCTGGTGGACCCCGACAACCGGCGCCCGGCCCGCTTCCCCCGCCGCACACTGGCCCGGCTGGACGCGGGGGCGGCGCCCGAGGATCCCGCCGAGGAGAAGCTGGGGCTCACGGCCGGGCTGCTGCGGCTGCGCCGGGACCGGCCCGAGCTGTTCCGGGGGTACGCGCCCGTCCTGGCCCGGGGTCCGGCCGCCGACCACCTGCTGGCGTTCACCCGGGGCCCCGGGCTGCTGGTGGCGGCCACCCGGCTGTCCCACCGGCTGGCCGCGTCGGGCGGCTGGCGGGACACCCGGCTGCCGCTGCCCCCCGGCACCTGGACCCGCCTGGCCCCCTTCTCCCCGGGGGCGGAGCCCGCCGTGCCGCACAGCGGTTCCGCCGAGGTGGCCGCCCTGCTGGACGGCCACCCGGTGGGTGTCTGGCTGCGCCGCTGATCCGGCGGGCCGCGCCGGTACGCCACTCAGCGGGGTGGCGGGCCCGGCTCCGGTACCCCGCCCTGGCCCCGCTCGGCCCGGGCTCCGACCAGCTCCGCGAAGGCGGCCGCGGCCCCGGTCAGCGGGACCCGGGAGAACACCGCCAGGGGCCGGTGCCACGGCGGGTCGAGGGAGAGCAGTACGCAGTCCTCGCCGACGGCGCCGCGGACCATGTGGGCCGGGGCCATGACGACGCCCACCCCGGCGGCCGCCATCCGGACGGCCGTGGAGGTGTGCTCCGTGCGCAGCACCGTGTGCGGGGTGAAACCGAGTGCCCCGCAGGCCCGGTCGAGGACGAGGACACCGTCGACCAGAGGTTCCATCGCGCACCGGATCCAGTCGCGGTGGGCGAGTTCGGCGAGGCCCACGGCCGCACGGCCGGCCAGCGGATCGTCGAAGGGGACGACGATGACCAGCTCCTCCCGGCCGATCCGCAGCAGCGGCCCCGCCCAGCCCGCGGGCTCGGGGCCCACCGCGAGGTCGGCGACGCCGCGTTCCAGCTGCTCCTCCAGCGCCTCCGTGGCGCCGTACTCCCGCAGCACCAGGGACACCCCCGGGTGCAGGGACCGCCAGCGGGCGGCGACCCCCGGGAGCAGGCCGACGGCCAGCGCGTGCACGGTGGCGATGTGCAGTTCCCCGCCGGTCACCCCGGCGGCGGCGCGGGCGGCGCGCTCGGCCTGGCGGGCGCTGCGGACGGCGAGTTGCGCGTGCGGGAGGAAGGCGCGGCCCATGGGGGTGAGCCGGACCCCGCGGGGCATCCGCTCCAGCAGCGCGCCGCCCACCGACCGCTCCAGGGCCTTGACCTGGTGCGACAGCGCGGGCTGCGTGACGTGCAGGCCGTCGGCGGCGCGGGTGAAGGAGGACTCCTCCACGACGGCCAGGAAGTACTCCATTTGACGCAGGCTCATGACCGCGAAGCATAAAGATCCTTCATGACCTTCAGAAGATCATTTCCTTGGACCCGGTCCGCCGGGCGGTGGAGGCTGGTGTCATGACCAACGACAGCACAGTGGATGTGATCGTGATCGGCGGCGGCACGGGCGGCTACAGCACCGCCCTGCGCGCCTCGGCGCTGGGCCTGAGCGTCCTGCTCGCGGAACGCGACAAGGTCGGCGGAACCTGCCTGCACCGGGGCTGCATCCCCAGCAAGGCCATGCTGCACGCGGCGGAACTCGTGGACGGCATAGCCGAGGCGCGCGAACGCTGGGGGGTCCGGGCGAGCGTGGAGTCGGTGGACTGGTCGGCCCTGACCGCCACCCGGGACGACATCGTCTCCCGCAACCACAAGGGTGTGGAAGGGCACTTGGAGCACGCCGGCGTACGGGTGGTCCGCAGCGGAGCCCGGTTGACGGGGCCGCGCACGGTACGGACCGGGGACGGGCGGGAGTTCTCCGCCGCCCGGGGGATCGTGCTGGCCACCGGGTCCCGGCCGCGCACCCTGCCCGGCCTGGAGCCCGACGGCAGCACGGTGGTGACCAGTGACGACGCGCTGTTCGCCCCCGGTCTGCCGGCTTCGGTGCTGGTGCTGGGCGGCGGGGCCATCGGGGTGGAGTACGCGTCCTTCCACCGTTCCATGGGCGCCGCGGTGACCCTGGTCGAGGCGGCGGACCGGCTGGTGCCGCTGGAGGACGCGGACGTGTCCCGGCATCTGGCGCGCGGGCTGAAGAAGCGCGGGATCGACGTGCAGACCGGGGCCCGGCTGGAGGGGGCCGAGCGGCTCGCCTCCGGGGGTGTGCGGGCCACCGTGCGCACGGCCCGCGGGGAGCTGCGGGAGATCGGGGCGGAACGCCTGCTGGTGGCGGTCGGGCGGGTCCCCGTGACCGACGGCCTGGACCTCGCGGCGGCCGGACTGGCCACCGACGAGCGGGGGTTCGTGGCCCCGGCCGACTGGTCCCGGCTGGAGACCGCCGTCCCGGGGATCCACGTGGTGGGCGACCTGCTGCCGCCGCCCTCGCTCGGGCTGGCGCACGCCTCCTTCGCGGAGGGCCTGCTGGTGGCGGAGACCCTGGCCGGGGTGGCGAGCGCGCCCGTGGACTACGCGGCGGTGCCGCGGGTGACGTACTCGGCCCCGCAGACCGCGGCCGTCGGACTGACCGAGGCGCAGGCGCGCGAGGAGGCGTACGACGTGGTGGTGAACACCATGCCGCTGACGGCCGTGGCCAAGGGCATGGTGCACGGGCAGGGCGGCACGGTGAAGGTGGTCGCGGAGCGGGACGGGCGGGTGCTCGGTGTGCACCTGGTGGGGCCGCACGTCTCGGAGATGATCGCGGAGAGCCAGCTGATCGTGGGCTGGGACGCCGAGCCGGGCGATGTGGCACGGCACGTCCACGCCCACCCGACGCTGTCGGAGGCGGTCGGGGAGGCCTTCCTCAGTCTGGCGGGCCGCGGGCTGCACCAGCAGTAGCCCGGCCGCCGGAACGCCGTGGCAGCGGTCGCGGCCGCAGGCCTTGGCCAGGGGTTTTCTCGCGGATCGGGGGAACTGCGGAGCCCGCGGAGCAGTAGGCGGCGGGCCCCGCGGGCATGGCATCCCTTGTGACTCTCCTCCGTGACATGTGCTACCCCACACCGCGGGAACTCGGGCTCGCCGGCCGCGCTCTGGCGGACGAACACCCCGGCGAGGTCCGCCTCCGCCAGGCCGGCGCGTCCCGGGCCGGGCAGCCGCTGTGGGTACTGTCCGTCGCCGCGACGGGCGGCACCCCGCGCGGGGCCGGCCGCAACGTCCTCGTCGTCGCCGGCGCGCACGCCAACGAGCCCGTCGGCGGCGCCACCGCCCTCTCCCTCGCCCGGCGCGTCCTCGACGACCCGGCGCCGCGGGCCGGCTGCGGCTGGCACTTCCTGCTCTGCGCCGACCCGGACGGCGCGAACCTGCACCGCACGCCCCGCCCGGACTCACTGCTGGACTACCACCGGAACTTCTTCCGGCCGCCCGGCCCCGAACAGCCCGAGTGGGCCCCGTCCTTACTGCCTCCGGACCGGCTGCCGCCCGAGACCCTGGCCCTGACGGCGCTCATCGACGAGCTGCGGCCCGTGCTGCAGGTCTCGTTGCACGCCACCGATCTCGGCGGCACCTGGGTACAGCTCACCCGGGACATACCGGGCCTCGCCGAGCCGTTCGCCACATCGGCCGCCGAGCTGCGGATCCCGGTGGAGAACGGGGCCTCGGACGCGGCCGGCTGGCCCTCCCCCGGACCCGGGATCTTCGTGATCCCGCAGCCGGGCAGCGAGGCCGCCGGGGCCTTCCACCCGGAGGACACCCGGCTGAGCACCTGGTACCACGCCCACCGCTACGCCGGTACGACCGCCATCGTCGAAGTCCCCATGTGGGCCTCCGACCTGGTGGACGATCCGGCCCCGCACCCGGACCCGCGCGGCGCCCTGCGGATGCTGGCCGAACGGCTCACCGCGGACGCCGCGCTGGTCGCCGCGGTGCGCGACGGCGGCGCCGTACGGCCGGGCCCGCCGCCGTACGGCGACCCGGCCGCGGCACCGCTGCTGCGCGCGGTGGACTGGACGCTCGCGCTGATCCCCCGGGTCGCCGCCGCGTGGACGGCCGGGGCTCCCGCGGAGGCCACGGCCGCGCACGTCGCCAGCATCGACGCCTTCGGACGGCGGCTGTCGCTGCGCGCCGCCGCGATGCTCCTGCGGGTGCTGCGCGCCCAGGGGCACCCGGCGGCGCCCGGCCTGGACCGGCTGGTCACCGGGTGGTGCGACGACTTCGCGGCCCGCTTCGGGGCCCGCTGGGTCCCGGTGGCCACCCAGGTGGAACACCAGTCCCGGACCGTCCTGGCCGCCTACGACCGCCTCGTCGCGGCGGGGCGGCCGGGCTGAGCGGGGTCAGGGGGTCCGGCGGATCACGGCCGGCCCCAGGCGGGTGTCGGGGCCGGGCGGCGGCAGGGCCACCGGCCTGGCTCCGTCGTGGTCCTCCTCGGCGTCGTGGAGGGGGCGGCTGCCTTCGGCCGCGTCCGCCAGCCACTGCCAGACGTACGGCCGGCGCGCGTCCGGGCCCGGGGCCGGCTCCGCGCCGGAGATCCACGTCGTGAGGGTGAACCGGTGGTCCGGGAACCGACCGCTCGGACACGTGGACGGCACGACCTCGTGGAAGGCGCCGGACGGGAAGAAGGCGATGGTGTCGTGCTCGGGCTCGATCTCGCGGTAGGACTCCCCCGGCCGCGCCCTGCCGTCGACCACCGCGGTGTCGTACAGGCGGAGTTGGCCACCGCCGAAGCCGCGGGGGCGGCGGTGCAGGTAGTACACCGCGGACAGGGCCGTGCTCACGTCCCGGACACGTGAGGCGTCCGTGTGGACGCCGAAGTGGCCGCCTTCCCCGTGCGCCGTCAGGACGGTCAACGACTGCGCGAGTGGGGCCCGGTGGCCGAGGACCTCCTGGACGAGCGGCAGGCAGTCGGCCAGGTGTGCGCTGAACACCCGGCTGGTCACGGGAAGGACCAGCGAGTCCCGCCCCTTGCGGGACACCTGTCCGGTCAGGGGGTCGAGGACGGTCCCCGCCGTGAAGTCGTCCTCCCGCGATATCGCGTACTCCAGCAGGGCGGCGGCGCGCTCCGCCCCCAGGAAGTTCTCGAAACGGCAGACCGGTGCCGGTACCGCGAGCGCGGGGGACCACTGGTCGGAGGGCGGCAGTACGCGGGGGCTGATTTCCATCGGCGTGGCCGGTTCCATCGTGTATCCGCTCATAGCCCGGAACCGTACGACGGCGGCCGCCCGCGCCGAAGGAGCACGAAGGGGCGCACAGGAGTGCGCCCCGCACGCCCGCGCCGACCGTGCGAGGGGCCACGGCCGGCGACACGGTCAGCGGGAAACGGAACCGGGTCCGGGGGGTGTACCGCCCTCGGGCCGAACCGGCTCCACCGCGAGGGCGTAGCGGCGCTTGGGTCGTCCGGCGGCTCCGAGCCGGTCGTAGAAGCGGATCGCGCCCTCGTTCCAGTCCGGGGTCTGCCACTGGACCTCGCCGAGGCCACGCTCACGCGCCAGTTCCCGCACGCCGTCCATCAGCGCGGCGCCGAGGCCGTGGCCGCGGGCCTCCTCCGCCAGGTAGAGGCCGTCCATGTGCAGGTAGTGCCGGGCGTCCCAGAAGGAGAACTCGGCCGAGCAGGCGGCGTATCCGACGACCGTGCCGTCCGGGGCGCAGGCGAGCAGCACCCACAGGCGGGCGTCCTCGGCGAACAGCCGCGGGCCGAGCCGCTCGGCGAGGTCCGGCGGGCGCGGCGCGGATTTCTCGTACGCCACGTGCTCGTGGACGAGTTCGACCAGCCGGGGCAGGTCCCCGACGCGTGCGCGGCGGATGACGGAGGTGTGTTCCATGCCCGCCATCCTGCGTGCCCGCCCCCGGCGGCGGACCGGCGGGGCGCCCTCAGCTCGACGAGAGCCGGAAGGTCATGTTCCCGAAGCTGACCTGGTCTCCGTCACGGACCACCGCGGAGCCGGTCACCCGGTGTCCGTTGACCGTGGTCCCGTTGGTGGAGCCGAGGTCCTTGAGGACCCACACCCCGTCGCGCAGGCTGAGCTCCGCGTGCGCCCGGGAGACCGTCTCGTGGCTGAGCCGCAGCCCGTTGCCGGGATCGCGGCCGATCCGGAGGACCGCCGCGCTCGGGTACGGCAGCAGCAGCTTGGGCAGCCGCTCGGCGGCCCAGGCACGCCGGACCCCGACGGACACGGCCGAGACCCGGCCGACCCAGCCGAACAGCCGACGGGTCCAAGGGCTTTCGGCCGCCTCCCGGGACTGGAGGTCTGCCGTGAGCACGGCGAGGTCCTCGGAGCGGCGGGCGACCAGGGCGAGTTCCATACGGCGCAGGAAGGTGTCGTGGGACAGCTTCCCGAGGGCCGCGCCCTCCCTGAGCTGGCCCAGCGCCCGGTCGCGCTCGGCGTCGGACAGCCGCGGCGCGGGGAAGGCGGGAATCTCGAAACTGGACGTCACAGGGTGATTGTCGGCCCGTCGGGGCCGGAGTGTCCAGAACTCCCCCGCCACGCCCGGAATGATGGGCACGATACGCATGCAGGGCACCGCCGACGACGAGGGGACCGTCCGTGCAGTTCGAGGTGTGGGCACCACTGACAGGTCACGTCGCCATGCTGCTCGACGGGGCGACGTACGACATGGCACGCGACCCGGACCGGGACGGCTGGTGGACCGCCGAGGCCCCGGCCGCCGACGGGAGCCGCTACGGATTCCTGCTCGACGGCGACGGCCCGCGGCCGGACCCGCGCGGGCGGCGGCTGCCCGACGGGCCCGACGGCCTGTCGGCGGTGGTCGACCTGGAGGCGCTCTCCGCCCGGCCGGCGGCCGCGCCGCACACCCGGCTCCAGGACGCGGTCCTGTACGAGCTGCACATCGGCACCTTCACCCCCGAGGGCACCTTCGACGCGGCCGCCGCCCGGCTCGGGCACCTCACCGCGCTCGGCGTCACGCACGTGGAGCTGATGCCGGTCTGCCCGTTCTCCGGCCGGCACGGCTGGGGGTACGACGGGGTCGCGCCCTGGGCGGTGCACGAACCGTACGGCGGCCCGGCCGGCCTGGCCCGTTTCACGGCCGCCGCGCACGAGGCGGGGCTGGGCGTGGTGCTGGACGTGGTCCACAACCACCTGGGCCCGTCCGGCAACCACCTGCCCGCCTTCGGCCCGTACTTCACCGACACCCACCACACCCCGTGGGGCTCCGCGGTGAACCTGGACGCGGCCGGCTCCGACGAGGTGCGCGCCTACCTGCTCGGCAGCGCGCTGGCCTGGCTGCGCGACTACGGGATCGACGGGCTGCGGCTCGACGCCGTGCACGCGCTCGCCGACGACCGGGCGCTGACCTTCCTGGAGGAACTGTCCGCGGCCGTCGACGAACTGGCCGCGGACACCGGCCGCCCGCTGTTCCTGATCGCCGAGTCCGACCGCTGCGACCCGCGCACCACCGCCCCCCGCGCCACCGGGGGCCTGGGCCTGCACGCCCAGTGGAACGACGACTTCCACCACGCCCTGCACTGCGCGCTCACGGGCGAATCCCAGGCGTACTACGCCGACTTCGCCGCGGCTCCGCTCGCCGCCCTCGCCAAGACCATGACCCGGGTCTTCTTCCACGACGGGACCTGGTCCGCCTTCCGCGGCCGTACCCACGGCCGTCCGGTGGACCACCGCCGGACCCCGGCCCACCGTTTCCTCGGCTACACCCAGACCCACGACCAGATCGGCAACCGGGCCCTCGGCGACCGGCTCTCCGCCTCGCTCTCCCCCGGGCTGCTGGCGTGCGCCGCGGCCGTGGCCCTGACCGGGCCGTTCGTGCCGATGCTGTTCATGGGCGAGGAGTGGGGGGCCAGGACGCCCTGGCAGTACTTCACCGACCATCCGGACCCGGGCCTGGCCGAGGCGGTACGGTCCGGCCGCCGCCGGGAGTTCGCGGCGCACGGCTGGAAGGCCGAGGAGATCCCGGACCCGCAGGACCCGGCCACCCGGGACCGCTCCTGCCTGGACTGGGCGGAGCCCGAACAAGGCGGCCACGCCCGCCTGCTGGACTGGTACCGCACCCTGATCGCGCTGCGGCGCACCCATCACGACCTGCGCGACCCGGACCTGGCGTCGGTCCGGGTCGCCCATGACGAGGAGCGTCGCTGGCTCACCTTCCGGCGGGGCGACGTCCGGGTCGCCGTGAACCTCTCCCCGGACCCGGTGACGATCGCGCTGGGCCGCAACGGGGTACGGGTGCTGGCCGCCTGGGAGCCGGTCGAGCACCCGGGTCCGGACGGGCGGATCCACGTACCGGGTCACACGGCGGTCGTCCTGGCGCCGTGACGCTCACTCCACGACGGCCAGTTCCCGCGGGGCGTTGTTCAGGCGGCGCCCGCCGTCCTCGGTGACGGTCACGATGTCCTCGATGCGGACGCCGAACCGGCCCGGCAGGTAGATGCCCGGCTCCACGGAGAAGCACATGCCGGGAACCAGCGGCTGCTCCTCGCCCTCGACCATGTACGGGGGCTCGTGGGTGGTGACGCCGATGCCGTGGCCGGTGCGGTGGATGAAGCGGTCCCCGTAGCCGAACTCGGTGATCACGGCGCGGGCGGCCCGGTCGATGTCCTGGCAGGAGACCCCCGGCCGGACCGCGGCCACGCCGGCCTGCTGGGCCTCGCGGACGATGTCGTGGACCCGCTGCTCCTCGGCGGTGGGCTCGCCGACGTGGACGGTACGGGAGATGTCGGAGCCGTAGCCGTACCGCAGGCCGCCGAAGTCGAGGACCACCATGTCGCCGCGGCGGATCACGCGGTCGCCGGCCTCGTGGTGCGGGTTGGCACCGTTGGGGCCGGAGCCGACGACGGTGAAGTCGACCTGGGAGTGGCCGTGCGCGCGCAGCAGGCCGGCCAGGTCCTCGGCCACGTCGGTCTCCCGGCGGTCGGCGAAGGGGAGGTGGATGATCTGTGCGTAGGCGGCGTCGGCGGCGGCCCCCGCCGCGGCGAGGCGCTCCAGCTCCCGCTCGTCCTTGACCGCGCGGAGCATGGGCAGGCAGTCGGTGAGCGGCGCGTAGGAGCTGTTCGGCAGTTCCCGCTGCAGGCCGAGGAGGTGCAGGGCCCAGGTGTTGTCGCTCACCCCGAAGCGCCCGCGGAAGTCGAGCAGCGGGGCGGTGACGGCGTACGGGTTCTTCCCGTCGGCCCAGTCCCGCAGGGTCAGCGCGGTGGCGCCCGGGGCCTGCTCCGCGTCGGGTGCCTCCAGCGCGGGCACGATGAGCACCGGGTCCTGCCCGGCGGCCAGCACGAGGAGGGTCAGCCGCTCGGTCTCGGCGGTGGGCCGGTATCCCGTGAGGTGCGTGAGGTCGGGGCCGGGGGCGATCAGAAGGCCGGCGAGTCCCGCGTCGGCGGCGGTCTGGGCGGCTGCGGCCATCCGGGCGGCGTAGTCATCGGCCGTGAAGGGTGCGGGTTCACGTGTCATACGGGTGATCCTGCCGTGAGCCGCGCGGCGAGGGCGGCGGCCACGCCGGTCGCCTCCCGGCGGGGGAAGCCCCGTACCGTACGGCGGCCCGCCTCCCGGCGGGCCCGGGCCTGCGGCGACGGCGCGGCACGCACCCCGTCGTCCGGGCCGGAGGCCGATATCGCGTCGCAGGACCACCCCTCTGATCGGCTATGCTGTGCTTGCACATCGAACGGGCGGTTCCACCGCCCTTCGTGGTGGGTGTAGCTCAGTTGGTAGAGCACCTGGTTGTGGTCCAGGTGGCCGCGGGTTCAAGTCCCGTCACTCACCCTTTCGATCCCGTGGGGCACGAGGTTTCCTCGTGCCCCACGGGATTTTTCGTGTGCCCGGCCGGTCCGGCCGGGTCGCTAGATCCGGAGGAAGGCCTCCACCTCCGTGACGAAGGCCACCGGGGTCTCGTGCGGCGGGTAGTGGCCGGAGCCCGGGACCGTCACGATCCGGCAGTCCGGGTACGAGGCCTGCCAGGTGTCGCGCATCACATCCGGGGTGATCGCGAGGTCGTACTCCCCGACGAGGACGAGCACCGGGACGGTGTTGCCCTTCACGGCGGCGGACAGGTCCAGCGGCTGCCAGCTCGCGAGGTAGCCGGCGAAGGCCTCGGGACGCGAGACGGCGAGGGAGTGGGCGACCATCCGGTCGAGCCAGTGGCGGCTCGCACGGTTGCCGGTGACCAGGTCGAGGATGACGTGGCGCTTGCCGGGGTCGGTGGCGGCGCCGTGGAAGAGGGCGTGGGTCGCGTCGTCCATCGCGTAGGGCGCGGCCGGAACCGGGGCGAGCCCGATCAGCTTCTCCACCCGCTCGGGGGCCCGGACGAGGACCTGCTGGGCCGCCTTGCCGCCCATGGAGTGGCCGAGGAGGGAGAAGGTGTCCCAGCCGAGCTGGTCGGCGAGTTCGAGGACGTCGTCGGCGATCTCGGCCAGGGTGTGGCGGCCGGGGACGTCGCGGCGGTCGCCGTAGCCGCGGTAGTCGAGGAAGACGTAGCTGAAGCCCTCGGGGTCCAGGTGGTCCAGTACGGAGCCCCAGTTCGCGGAGGTGCCGAACCAGTCGTGCAGCACGATGACGCGGACGGGTCCGGTGCCGATCCTGCGGTGGGCGATGGCCATGTGTTCTCCCTCGGTGACGTGGCGAAGAAACCGACGCCGGAGGTCTGCCCACCGGATCCGCCATCACACCGTGAACCCGACCCCGCGCCCGCACGGGGTCTCCTGCTGCGGCGCGCCCGCAGCCACCGTCCCTGGGACCTCCCGGTCCTGGGACGGCGGCTGCTGCGCGCACCGGAGGACCGGATCAGACGGTCTTGATCGCCGGGTCCGAGACGCCCGCGGCGCCGGTCTCCACGTGTCCGGCGAAACGGCGCAGGAAGGTGGCGTCGGCGTCGGAGACGACCTTCACGTCGTACCAGCGGGACGACGCGGCGAGGTCCACCGTGTGGGAGACCGTCGCCCCGGCCGCCACCCGGAGGGTCTGGGCCGCGCCGCCGTAGGCGTTGGTCACCGTGAGGTTGACGGCCGCCGTCCCGGTGTTGGTCAGGGTCAGCGCCAGGTTGCCGGTGGCCGCCTGGTGGCGGGCCGTGGCCTCGGGGCCGGCCTTCTTCGCCGGGCCCTTCCAGGTGCGCAGGAAACCGTTCGGACCCCACACCGTGAGGTTGATCTGGTTTCCGGTGGAGCTGCTCGTGGACCAGGTGTCCGAGAGGGTCTTGCCCGCCTCGACCGTGTAGGGCCAGGGGCCGTCCGTGCGGTTGCCCGAGGTGCTGTGGAAGTGGGCGCCGAGGGTCGGGCCGGACGCGAAGGTGAGGGTGAACTTGCCGGTGGAGGTGGTGCGGGCGCCGTCCACGTAAGGGCTGTAGCCGAGCGCGCGGGTCGGCTTGCCGCCGGCCTCCTGCCGGGGCAGCGTGCCGGTCGCCGGCGGGGTCGGGTGGTAGGAGGGGTGGCGGTTCTTGTCCGGCGGGACGTACCCGGCCGTGGACGGGAGCGCGGCGGGCGCGGCGTCGGACCGGGTGAAGTCGAAGGCCGACGTCAGATCGCCGCAGACGGCACGGCGCCACGGGGAGATGTTGGGCTCCTGCACCCCGAAGCGCTTCTCCATGAAGCGGATCACCGAGGTGTGGTCGAAGGTCTCGGAGCAGACGTAGCCGCCCTTGCTCCAGGGGGAGACCACGATCATCGGGACGCGCGGGCCGAGCCCGTACGGTCCGGCCGCGTAACCGCCGCCGCCCGCGTAGAGGTCCTTCGACACGTCGGCCGTGGACAGGCCCCAGGCCGAGGAGGCCGGCGGGTACGGCGGGACCACGTGGTCGAAGAAGCCGTCGTTCTCGTCGTAGGTGATGAAGAGGGCGGTCTTGGCCCACACCGCCGGGTTCGCGGTCAGCGCGTCCAGGACCTGCGAGATGTACCAGGCGCCGAAGTTCGTCGGCCAGTTCGCGTGCTCGCTGAACGCCTCGGGGGCCGCGATCCAGGAGACCTGGGGCAGGGTGCCGCCCACGACGTCCGCGCGCAGCCGGTCGAAGTAGCCGTCGCCCGCCTTGACGTTCGTGCCGGTGCGGGCCTTCTCGTACAGGGCGCTGCCGGGCTGGGCGTTGCGGTAGTTGTTGAAGTAGAGCAGCGAGTTGTCGCCGTAGTTGCCGCGGAAGGCGTCGTTGATCCAGCCCCAGGAGCCGGCCGCGTTCAGACCGTCGCCGATGTCCTGGTAGACCTTCCACGAGACCCCGGCGGACTCAAGCCGCTCCGGGTAGGTCTTCCAGCCGTAGCCGGCCTCCTGGTTGCCGAGGACCGGGCCGCCGCCCACCCCGTCGTTGCCCGTGTGGCCCGTCCACAGGTAGTAGCGGTTCGGGTCCGTGGCGCCGATGAAGGAGCAGTGGTAGGCGTCGCACACCGTGAAGGCGTCGGCGAGGGCGTAGTGGAACGGGATGTCGTTCCGGGTCATGTACGACATGGTCGTGGCCGTCTTGGCCGGGACCCACTTGTCGTACTTGCCGTTGTTGTAGGCCTGGTGGCCACCGGCCCAGTCGTGGTCGAGGCCTTCCAGGAACTGCATCCCGAGGTCCTGGACCTGCGGGTTGAAGGGGAGGACGTCCTTCGTCCCGTTCGACTGGTGGAAGACCGGCTTGCCGTTGTCCTGGAGGACCGGCCGCGGGTCGCCGAAGCCCCGGACACCCTTCATCGCGCCGAAGTAGTGGTCGAAGGACCGGTTCTCCTGCATCAGGACGACGACGTGCTCGATGTCCTGGATCGTTCCGGTGGTGCCCTGCGCCGAGATGGCGGCGGCCCGCGCGATGCTGTCGTTCAGCATCGTGAGGGCGGCGGTGCCACCGGCTATCTGCAGGAACCTGCGACGGTTGAGTTCTGCCATGGGGTGACGACCTCTGCGGGTGAGGGGGGAGTCGAGGGGCGCCCCAAGGACAGCGGTCCCGGGGTACCGGCCGGATATCACTTCGTGACACTGCGCCGTACACCTGGAGAACGGAAAGAGCTCCCGGACACTCTCCGGCCTGCCGCTGTCGCCGCCCGTGGGAGGGTACGGGGAATCCCCCGCCGCGCAACAGAGCGCCTCTTCGGGCCACTCGGGCGCACGACCGGTCCCGCCCGGCGGCCGGCGGTCCCCGTACTCAGGCGGGCGGTACCGCCCGCCGACCTGAGCTGAGCATCCGTACTCAGGCTCCGGCCCGGCCGGCCGGTCATCGTGGGGGCATGTTCATTCAGCCGTATGATCCGCTGCCGCGCGCCGGGATAACCGCCGTCGGCAGCCTGCTGCCCGAAGAGGTGCTGTCCTCCGACGACCTCCAGCGGGAGGTGGCGCACCGCAGTGGCCTGAAGCTGCCGCCGAGGCTGCTGACACAGGCCACCGGGATCGTCTCGCGGCGCGTGGCGGGCGAGGGCGTGTACGCCTCCACCCTCGCGGTGGGCGCCGCCCGCCGGGCCCTGGCCGCCGCCGGACTCGGCCCGCTCGACGTGGACCTGCTGCTGTTCGCGTCCGCCTCCCGCGACCTGGTCGAACCGGCCACCGCGCACATCGTGCAGGCCGAACTGGGCTCGCGGGCCCATGCCCTGGACGTCACCAACGCCTGCAACAGCTTCGTCAACGGGATCGACCTCGCCCGCTCCATGATCCTCGCCGGCCGGGCACGGCGGGCCCTGGTGGTCACCGGCGAGACCCCGAGCCGGGCGGTGCGCACGGACCCGGCCGATCTCGCGGAGCTGCGCGACGGCTTCGCCGGATACACCTTCGGCGACGCGGGGGCGGCGGTGGTCGTGGAGGCCGTGGAGCGCGGCGGGATCATCGACGTGGACACCGAGACCCATTCGGAGCACTGGGAGGTCGGGGGCATCCCGGGCGGCGGCTCACGGCACCCGCGCGGGGACGAGTACACCTACTTCCGCGGCGACGGGCACGAACTGCGGGGCGTCTTCGAGAAGGTGGGCACCGCCGTCGTCGACCGGACGCTGCACCGCACGGGGATGGAACCGGACGGCTTCGCCAAGGTGCTGGTGCACCAGGTGACCGTGCCGTACCTGGAGCGGTTCGCGGAACTGACCGGGGTGCCCGCGGGCAAGCTGGTGGTGACGGTGCCCGAGCTCGGCAACGTCGCGAGCGCGAGCATCGGAGTGCAGCTGGACCGGATCTTCGGTGAACTGAGCCCGGGTGAAAGGGTTCTGTTCGTGGGGCTCGGCGGCGGTATCAGCATCATGACGATGGTCTGGGAGAAGTCGTGACGGCCGCGGCCGCGCCGATGTGGGTGGTCGTGCCCGCGCACGAGGAGGAGGACCGGCTGGCCGACACCCTGCGGGCGCTCGCCGCGCAGCGGGACCGGGACTTCACCCTGCTGGTCGTCGACAACGCCTCGGCGGACGGTACGGGGGCCGTGGCCCGGGCGTTCGCGGCCGGCGCGCCCTTCCCGGTGGAGGTGATCGAGGAGCCGGAGAAGGGGGTGGGTTCCGCCGTGGACACCGGCTTCCGGTACGCGATCGGCCGGGGCGCGGTCCTGCTCGCCCGTACGGACGCCGACTGCCTGCCCCGGCCCGGCTGGACCGGGGCCGCGCGCACCGCGCTCACCCGCAGTCCCGGGCTGGTGTGCGGGCGGATCGTGGCCCGCCGCGACGAGCACGGCCCGCTGGGCCGGGCCGGGTTCGGCGTGCTGGTGTCCCTCGCCGCGCTCTTCGGCCGGCTGCGGCCCGCGCACGCCCGCCGGCGCGGCTACCGGGCGCCGTACCGCATGCACGCCGGGAACAACATGGCCATCACCGCCGAGCTGTACCTGACCGTCGGGGGCATGCCCCGGCGCCCCTCGCCGACCGACCGGCTCTTCCTCAACGCCGTACGCCGTCACACCGACCGGATCACGCACTGCCGGGAGATGGTCGTGGAGAACTCGACGCGGCGCCTGCGGGCCTACGGGGTCGCCGGCACCGCCCGCTGGTACCTCGACCAGGGCAGCGGCACGCACGGAACGGACGACCCCCGCTGATGCTGGACCACCTCGACCACGCGCTGCGCAGCCGCCCCGAGCGGCCCGCCGTGCTCACCGCCACCCGCGGCGGCGCGCCCCGGGTACGGGCCACCCGCGGCGAACTCGTGGAGCTGGCCGACGCCTTCGCCGCGGCCCTGCACGCGCGCGGGCTGCGCGCCGGGGACACCGTCGGTGTCGCCGTGCGCCCCGGGCCGCGCGCCCTGGCCGTCCTGCTCGCGCTGTGGCGGCTCGGGCTGCGCGGAGCCGTCCTCGACCCGGGCGCCGGGCCCGACGTACTGCGGGCCCGTCTCACGCTGGCCCGGCCGGCGCTGGTGCTGGCCGACGCGGCCGCGCAGGCGGTGGCGGGCTGGGCCCGGCCGCTGGCCCGGCGCGCCCGGCTCGCGCTGCCCGACCTGGCCGGGCTGGGGCCGGTGGCCACGGTCGGTCCCCGGCTGCCGGGCTGCGCGCCCGCGCTGGACCTGGGCGCGCCGCGTCAGGGGGTGCCCGCGCCCGGCGCGGACCTGGACGCGGAGGCCGACGCGGTGATCGTGTTCACCTCCGGGACCACCTCGGCGCCGCGGGCCGTCGTCCACACCCGGGCGAGCCTGGCCGCCGGGATGTCCACGGTCTCCGCCCTCTTCGACGCACGCGGGGACCGGCCGGTGCTCGGCGGCACCTTCTTCGTCCTGGTCCCCTCGCTTGCGCGCGGCGCGGCCGTCGCCCTCCCGGCGGGCAGCCCCCGGGTGCTGGCCCGCCAGCTGCACCGGCTGCGGCCGCAGGACACCTATCTGACCCCGCCCCGGCTGCGGGACGCGCTGGGCGCGGACGCCCGCTTCCACGGCCGGGTGTGGACGGGCTCGGCGCCGGCCGGCGCCGGGCTGCTGGAACGCGTACGGGCCGCGGGCGCGGCCGAGGCCTGGGGGGTGTACGCGCTCACCGAGCTGTTCCCTGCCGCCGCGGTCGAGGCGCGGGAGAAGTCCGCCTTCGAGGAGGCCGGGGAGCCCGGGGACCTGGTCGGGGCGCCGCTGCCCGGCGTACGCGCCGAGCCGGACGGGAGCGGGCAGCTGCTGCTGTCCGGCCCCGCGGCGCGCCACCGCTACCTCGGGGAGGAGCCGGACGCGTGGGTGCGTACGGGCGACCGGGCGCGGCTGGACGGCGCGGGGCGCATCGTCCTCGAGGGCCGGAGCAAGGACATGGTGCTGCGCCGGGCGGAGAACATCTACCCGGGGCTGTACGAGCCCGCCCTGCACGTCCCGGGGGTGGAGCTGGCCGTACTCGTCGGGGTCCCGGCGGGCGACGGCGACGAGCGGCTCGTCGCCGTGGTCCAGGCGTGCCGCGGCACGGACGAACAGGCCCTGCGCTCCGCCCTGTCGGAGCCGTTGCGGCGGATGGGCACGGCCCGGCCCGACGCCCTGCTGCTCGCCCGGATCCCGCTGTCGGGGCGCTCGCGCAAACCGGACCGGGCGGCGACGGCGGCGCTGGCGGCGCGCCGGCTGGGGGTGTCCGGCCGATGACCTCCTCCGTCTCGCAGGCACGCGCCCGGCGCCGGGACCGCCGGGTCTACCTGCGCAGCCACCCCTTGCTGTTCGGGCTGCTCGCCGCGACGCGCGGGCGTCCGGTGCGCCGGCTCGGCCGGACCCTGCTGGTGCACGGCCCGGAGGCCTACCGGGAGGCCCTGACCCGGCTGCCGCTCGACCGGACGGCGGCCGGTACGACGGGCGCCGCCGCGCGCGCCGCGCTGCGCGACGGCGGGGCCGGGGCCGGGGGTGTGCTCTTCGACCAGGAGGGCGCCGGGCACCGGGCGGACCGCCGGAACCTCGCGGGCTCGCTGGGCTCGGCGGGGGTGGAGGACCTCCGCTCGCTCTGGCGGCCGTTGCTGGTGCGCCGTCTCGCGCCGCTGGGCCGGGGCGGGGAGGTGGACCTCGTCGACCTGGCGCGGGAGCTCTCCGGGTCGGTGGTGTGCGCCCTGCTGGGGTCCGGCGCGGACCCGCGGGCGGTCGCCGAGGCCGCGGCCGCCGCCGCTGCCGCCGCCGTACGCAGCCATCTGCCGGGGCCGCGCCGCCCGCGCGCCGAGGCCGCCGCGGCCCGCGCGGCCGACCGGCTCCGGCTGCTCCTGGGGGCCTCCGACGGGGCCCTGCCGGCGATGGTGGCGGTGGCGGCCGTCAACACCACCGTCGCCGCGCTGCCCCGGGCGGTCGCCTGGTGCGCCGACGCGGGGCTGTGGGGGCAGGCGGCGGACGAGAACCTGCGGCCGGTGCTCGCGGACGAGCTGCTGCGGGTCACCGCGGCCTCGCCGCTGCTGCCCCGGGTCGCCGCGGCGGACGGGGCCGTGGGCGGCTGCCCGGTGCGCGGCGGCGACCGGCTGCTGCTGGTCGCCCGGCACGCGGCCGGGGCGCACCGGCGCGACCCGGACGCCCTGCGGCCGGCCGGCCCGGCCGTGGACCGGCTGGTGTTCGGCGCCGGACCGCATGCATGCCCCGGGGCCCGGACGGCCCGGGCCCAGCTGGCCGACGTCCTGGACACGCTGGCCCCGTACCGGCCGGTGGTGACGCGGGCCCGGGTGGACCGGGGAGCGGCGCTGCCCGGCTGGCGCGTCCTGACCGTACGCGCCGGGACCCGCGGGGGCGGGGCATGATCGCGGTCACGGGCGCGAGCGGCTTCTGCGGCGGGCACGTCGCGCGCGCCGCCGCGGCGGCCGGGGCCGAGGTGGTGTGCCTGGGCCGCAGGCCGGGCCCGGTGGGCGCGCACCGCTTCTGGGACGCCGCCGCAGAGCCGCCGGACCTGTCGGGCGTGGAGCTGGTGGTGCACTGCGCGGCGGCCGTGGGCGATCCGGCCCCCGGCTCACGGGCGGCGGCGCTGATGCGCGCGGTCAACGTGGACGGCACGGACCGGCTGCTGCGGGCGGCGGGCGGGCGGCCCGTGGTGTGGGTGAGCAGCGCCAGCGTCTACGACCCCCGGCGGGGCCGCGGGATGGTCGGCGAGGAGCACCCGCGCGCCGGGCAGTTGAACGCCTACGGCCGCACGAAGGCGGAGGGCGAGGCCCTGGCGCTGGCCGCCGGGGCCGTGGTGCTGCGGCCGCGGGCCGTCTACGGGCCGGGCGACACCACGCTGCTGCCGCGGCTGCTGGCCCGGGTCCGGGCGGGCACCCTGCTGCTGCCCGGCCCGGACGTGACGCTCAGCCTCACCGCGGTGGAGAACCTGACGCGGGCCTGCCTGACGGCGGCGGCCTGGGCCCCCGGCGCGTACAACATCGCGGACGCGGAGCCGTACGGCCGGGACGCGGCGGTCGGCGCGGTCCTGCGCGCCCACGGCGTCCGGGCCCGGATCCGGCACCTCCCGCTGCCGGTGGCCGGCGCGGCGGCCCGGATCGCGGAGGCCGTGGCGGCGGCGACCGGGGCCGAGCCGGCCCTCAGCCGCTACGCGGTGGACCAGTTGGCGCACCCGGTGGTCCTGGACCTCGCCCGGGCCCGCGCCCAGGGCTGGAGCCCGCACCGGAACCTGGCGGACCACCTGGCCTCCCTGCCGCGTCAGACCGAGGCCTCGGAGTGATCGCGCGCCGCGCGCCTCCAGGTCCGGAAGGTGTGCGCCGCGAGTACCAGGGCGGCGACGACCGCGGCGACACGGATCACGTGCCAGGTCGCCACGACGACCGGTGCCTGTCCTCTCGTCTCCACGTCCAGCCGCATGGAGGTCTCGTAGAAGGCGATGAGGGGAACGACCAGCCGGAACGGGAGGCCGCCGATACCCGGTGTGCGCGCGATGTTGCCCAGAAGTCCCACCGGCGCGCCGAGGACGAAAGCCGCTGCCCCCCAGAACAGGATCATCGAGGAGGATCCGCTCAGCGAACCGGTCACCGGACCGCCGGTCACCTCGACCCCGATGGGCGCGGCGGGGCTCAGGGCCTTGAAGACGTAGTAGACGACGACGCCGACCGCCAGGGCCGAGGAGGACAGCAGCGCCGACTCGATCCTGGACCGGCGGACGTAGCCCACCAGGAACGCGAAACAGGCCCAGGGCCACCCTGCGGCGAACACGGCGTTCAGCGCGGCACACACCGGATGGTCGAATTTCCCGGCCAGGGGACCGGACAGGCCGAGTGCCACACCCGCCCCGAAGGCCGCCGCCACCGGCGCGATGCGCTCACGCGATAAGTGCACGATCTCTGTGCTCCTGTTCTGTGGATCCGCGGGCGAGCGCGGTGATGTCCGGTCGGGCTCAGCCGGTGACCGGCGCCGGGGCCTGTGCCTTGGCGATGAGCAGGTCGAGCAGCGCGAGCAGGGAGCCGCGGACGTCCGTGCGGGAGCGGGCGTCGAGCATCAGGACGGGCGTGTTCGGATCGCGCAGGTGCAGTGCCGCCCCGATCTCCTCGGCGGTGTAGGGCTGTTCGCCGTGGAAGCAGTTCGCACCGACCACGAAGGGCAGTCCGCGGCTCTCGAAGAAGTCCACGGCCGGGAAGCTGCGGTCGAGGCGCCGGGTGTCGACCAGCACGATCGCCCCGAGCGCCCCGTTCAGCAGGTCGTCCCACATGAACCAGAAGCGTTCCTGGCCCGGGGTGCCGAACAGGTAGAGGACCACCCCCGCGTCGGTGAGGGTGAGCCGGCCGAAGTCCATCGCCACGGTGGTCACCGTCTTGGACTCGATGCCGTCGAGATCGTCGACGCCGATGCCGGCGGACGTCAGCCGCTCCTCGGTACGCAGCGGCTCGATCTCGGAGATCGTCTCCACCAGGGTCGTCTTCCCGACCCCGAACCCACCGGCGACGAGGATCTTGACCGGGGCCGGTTCCTGCGGGGCGGTCGTGTCATATCCGGGCAAGGCTGTCCCTGATTCTCTGGAGCAGGTGGACGTCGGTGGTGTCGGCGACCGCCAGGGGCGGCCGGTGGTGGATCAGCCCGCGTTCGGCGAGTTCGCCCAGGAGCAGCGTCATGGGGGTGAGGCGGATGTGCATCCGCGCCGCTATCTCGGCGACCGCCCGCCCGCCCGGCGGCGCGCACATGGCGAGGATCTCCTGCCACTCGGTGGGCAGGGTGCCGTCCACGTCGCCGCCGGACGCCGCCGGACGCCGCCGTGATGGTGGTGTCCATGGTGAGGGCGGTGTGCGCGGCGGCCGTACGCCCGTCGGTGAGGGCGTACAGCCGCGTCCGGCGGCGGCCTGCGGTCGGTGGCGGTGGCTGTGGCTCGTCCTGCGGCATTACGCGGACGGCTGGCCGCGCTCGGGGGTCCCCAGCCACTCGCCGAGTGCCTGGGCGGTCCGTACAGCCTCGCCGCCCAGCTCCCCGAGCCGCGCCTTGCGGGAGGTCACCACGATGAGCGTGCTTCCTTCGCCGCATCCGACGATGCACAGGTACCGGTCGTCCATCTCGACCAGCTGGCGGATGACCCGGCCGCCGTCGATCTCCCGGGATATCGCCTTCATCGTGGAGGCAATGCCGGAGGCCGCGGCCGCCATGCGCTCGGCCTGGGGCTCGTCCAGCAGGTAGGCGCTGAGCTTGATGCCGTCGTTGGAGAGCAGTACGGCCCCCTGGACGCCGGCGATCCTGCTCAGGTTGTTGTCGAGGACGCTGTAGATCGCGTCGTTGGCTGCCGTGGTGTTCGGTGAGGTGGTCATGGCTGATCCCGTCGGAGCTCTTCTTCCACTGTCTGGGTCCCCTGTTCGTAGTCCGCCCAGGCATCGGCCACCTCTTCGGGTGTCGCGGTGTCGGGCCGGACGACGCTTTCCTGCGCGCGGGGCTCGCGCAGCTGTTCGGACATGTGGGTCTGCGGGACGCGCTCCGGGAGGGCCGGGCGGACCGCGACGGCGGGTACGAGTGCGGCCACGGCCGCGGGCACCGGCACCGGCGCGGCCGCGGGGGTCTTCGCGCGGCGGCTCGGCAGCCCGGCGCTCGTGTGCACGACCGGCTCGGGCGCGGGGGCGGGTCCCGGGGCGGGCTCCAGCTCGCGGACCGCGGGCCGGCCCGGCACGGAGGCGGCCTGGAGCGGGGCCGGGGCCGCCGGTACGCGGGCCGCCGGGGCCGGGAGCAGCTCCAGGACCCGGGCCTGCGGCCCGATCTCGCGCGGGGCCCGCGGGTCGGTCGCCACCAGCAGCTGGCCGGGCAGGATGACCACCGCCGAGGTGCCCCCGAACACCGAGCGGCGCAGGGTGACCGTCGCGCGGAGCTGGTCGGCGAGGTGCCCGACCACGAAGAGGCCGAGCCGGTGCGCGTTCTGCGCCAGCACGGAGTACGGCGGGGCCTCGTGCAGGCGCCCGTTCATCTCCTCGTAGCGCTCCGTGCTCACGCGCGGCCCGCGGTCCTCGATTTCGATCGACAGCCCGTCCGTGACCAGTTCGGCGCGGATGACCACCTTGGACTTCGGCGGGGAGAACCGGGTGGCGTTGTCCAGCAGCTCCGCGAGCAGGTGGCTGATCTGGCTGATCGCGCTCGGTTCCACGCTGGTCTCGTCCAGGGCCTGCCGCTCGATCCGCCGGAAGTCCTCGACCTCCGCGGCCGCTTCACGCAGCAGGTCGGCGACGCGCATGGGCTCGGTGTGCGGGTCGGGGACCTCGCCGCCCGCCAGGATGAGGAGGTTCTCGATCTGGCGCCGCATGCCGACCGTCAGCTGGTCGGCCCGCATCAGCTCGGCGAGCAGCGCCTCGTCGTGGCCGAAGGTGTCCTGGAGGTCCTCGGTGAGGCTCAGCTGACGGCTGACCAGGTTTCCGGTGCGCGCGGCGATGCCCGAGGCGAACAGGCCGAATCCGTGGCGCTCGGCGGCGAGCTCGCGGTGCCCGTCGACGGACACGGCGACGGCCCGGGCGAAGGCGTCGCTGACACGTCCGACCTCGTCCCGGTCCCCGGTCACGGCCGGCAGGGCCCCGGGGTCCACGGACTGGCCGCGCCGGAGCCGGGCGACGACGTCGGGAAGGGTCTCCTCGGCGACGGTCACCGTGCGTTCGTGCAGCTGGTCCAGACGGCGGAGCACCGACCGGGTGGTGAAGACGACCACGACCACGACGGCCAGCAGGCCGCCGGCGCTGCCGCCGATCAGCCAGGCGACGTCGCTCTGCAGCTCCGCGGCCTTGGCCTCGCCGCGGGCGAGCACCGAGCGCGCCAGGTCGATGTTGAGCGTGGTCATCTGCACGGAGTAGTTGGCGTGCGCGGACGACCAGCCGCCGACCTCGGCGGGCAGCTTGATGCCCGAGACGATGTCCTTGTGCCCGGAGAGGACCGCGCTCTCGATACGGGTCTTCGTCTGCCAGTCGGCGGAGCCGACGACCCGCTCGTAGGACTGCTGGTCCCGGGCCGCCAGGTACGGCACGATCAGCGCCTCGTGCAGGTAGCGCTGGGCGCCCAGGGCGTTGACGAACTGGTCGTAGCCGACGAAGCTCAGCTCCCCCGACGGCCCGGCCAGGGCCAGGACGGTGTCCTCGCGCGCCACCATCTCGGTGGCCTGGAGCATCGACACCACGGGGCGGCTGGCCTGGGCGAGTTCGGCGTCCTCGGCGTGGCTGAACTCCTGCTGGTACACCTGGATGACCTTGCCGATCACCTCGGAGTAGTAGGCAAGCGTGCTGTCGGCGGCGCCGCTGCGGGTGTCCGCGCGGCGGCGGTACTCGGCCAGTTTGTCGAGTTGCCGGGTCACTTCCCCGAAGGAGCGTGAAGGATCGACCGCCAGGCGGCGGAACTCGTCGGCGGCCAGGTCGGTCGCGTCGCGCCGGCCGCGCAGTTCGCCCTCGGACCCGTCGTTGCCCGCCCAGCGGGCGGCGGTGGCCGTCCGCTCGGCCTGCATGTCGACCATGAGGGTGTACAGCGGTGCGCCGACCTGCTCGGCGGCCGCCACGTCGGACCGCAGCTTCTGCGACTGGGCCAGCAACCGCTGGGCGGTCACGGTCACTTGAGTGCCCATCGCGACGGTGGGGACCACGGCCAGCCAGATGAGCAGGGTGCGCAGGCGCACGGTACGCCGCCGACGGGTCGTCGACTGCCGTCGTATGCCTTCGGGTTCTATGGGAGACATCGGTCCTCGCGAGCGGGGGACGGCGGGAGGCCGATCATAACCAGACATGGCGGAGTTTCGGATAGGTCTCTTCCGAAGCCGAAGTGGCTACTTGCGGCAAATCATCGCAGGCCAGAGATCGGATCGAAATCGAACCGCGATGCACTCGACACCAAGGAGGTGTCTTCTCGGTCAGGACGCGGTCACGGGACCGGCGTTGCTTCGGAGGCGATCGTCCCGGCAGGCCCGCGCGGGCGGCACGGGGCGCCCTCCGCGCGTCGCGGGACGCGGAACCGGGACGGCCCCCACCGGGGTCCGGTGGGGGCCGTCCTGTCGTACGTGCTCCGGGGCCGCGGCCGGGGCCGCGGACCGCGCCGTCAGCCCTCCGTCGGGGACAGGCGCAGGGAGATGCTGTTGATGCAGTACCGCTGGTCCGTCGGGGTCGGGTAGCCCTCGCCCTCGAAGACGTGGCCCAGGTGGGAGCCGCACGTCGCGCAGCGGACCTCCGTGCGGACCATCCCGTGCGAGGTGTCCGCGATCAGCTCGACCGCCTCCGAGTCCTTCGGGTCGAAGAAGGACGGCCAGCCGCAGTGCGAATCGAACTTCTCCGACGAGCGGAACAGCTCGGAACCGCAGCCGCGGCAGGAGTAGACGCCCTCCGTCTTGGTGTCCGTGTATTCACCGCGGAAGGCCGGCTCGGTGCCCGCCAGGCGCAGTACCTGGTACTCGGACGGGGTCAGCTCCGCCTGCCACTGCTCGTCCGTCTTCTCGACCTCGTAGGACATGACTCTTCCGCTCCCTCGTACCTTCAGCTCGACAGCCGGGCGAGGATGGCCGGACCGAGGTCCGTGACGTCGCCCGCGCCCATGGTGAGAACGAGATCACCGGGCTTGGCCATTCCCGCGATGGCGTCGGCGACGGCCGCCTTGTCGTGCTCGGCGGTGACGTCGGCGCCGGCCGCCCGGGCCGCCGCGATGATGAGCTCGCTGGTGACGCCGGGGATCGGGTCCTCGCGGGCCGGGTAGATGTCGAGGACCAGGGAGGCGTCGGCGAGGGCCAGGGACTGGCCCATCTCCTTGCCGAGCTCCTGGGTGCGGGAGAAGAGGTGCGGCTGGAAGACGACGAGGATCCGGGAATCGCCGGCGGCTCCGCGGATGGCCTCCAGGTCGGCGGTCATCTCGGTGGGGTGGTGCGCGTAGGAGTCGATGACCTGGACGCCCGCAGCCTCGCCCTTGAGCTGGAGGCGGCGCTTGACTCCGGTGTACTTGCCGAGCGCGCTCGCCAGGTTGTGCGCCGGGATGCCGAGCGCCACGCCCGCGGCGAGGGCCGCGACGGCGTTGTGCGCGTAGTGGCGGCCGGGCACCGAGACGGTGAAGGTGAGCATCCGGCCGTCCAGGACCACGGTGACCTCGCTGGTCAGACCGCGCGGGGTGATCTTGGTGATGCGGACGTCCGCGCCCTCGTCCTCGCCGTACGTGACGACGTTCAGGCCCTCCCGGCCCGCGACCCGGCGGGCGATCTCGGCGGCGCCCTCCTGGCCGTGGGCGACGACGAGGGTGCCGCCGGGCACGATCTTGCCGACGAAGGTCTCGAAGGACTCGTAGATCTCCTCGATGGAGGCGTAGTTCGCGTGGTGGTCGAGCTCCGCGTTGAGGATGATCGCGACCTGCGGGGTGTACTTGTGGAAGGTGCGGTCGCTCTCGTCCGCCTCGGCGACGAAGATGTCGCCCTCGCCGTGGTGGGCGTTGGAGCCGGGGGCGTCCAGGTCGCCGCCGATGGCGTACGAGGGGTCCAGGCCCAGGGCCGAGAGGGACACCGCCAGCATCGAGGTGGTGGTGGTCTTGCCGTGCGTGCCGGCGACGGCGATCGGCCGCAGCCCGTCCATCAGGGCGGCCAGCGCGTCGGAGCGGTGCACGACGGGGACGCCGAGCTCGGCGGCGCGGGCCAGCTCCGGGTTGTCGGCGCGGATGGCGCTGGAGACGACCACGCAGGTGGAGTCGGCGGCGAGGTTCTCGGCGGCGTGTCCGCCGTGGACCGTGGCGCCGTGGGCGCGCAGCGCCTCGGCGGTCTCGGAGTCACCACGGCTGTCGCTGCCGGCCACCTGCGCGCCGCGCTGGGCCAGGATCTTCGCGATGCCGGACATGCCGGCGCCGCCGATGCCGATGAAGTGGGGCCGTTCCATGGCGGTCGGCAGGCCGGGCTTCATTCAGGTCGCTCCAGGATCGTGTTGCTTGCGGGTGCGCGTGAGGCTCTGACTGGCCCCAAGCCTATTCGTTGTGGGCGAAGAGCTTGAGCACGGGAACGCCGACCTTGTGGCGGGCGCGGGAGGCCCAGTCCCGGTGGAAGAACTCCTCCACGAAGTGCGGGGCGGTCAGGACGATCACCTCGTCGGCCCCGTGCTCGTCCACGACGGACTTCAGTTTGTCGAGCGGGTGGTCCTCGATGATCTGCCCGACGGCCTTGGCGCCCTTGGCGCGCAGGGCGTTCAGGGAGTGCGCGAGGGCGTGCGCGGCGGGGCCGAGGGCGGCCTCGCCCTCGGGTTCGCCGCCCTCACGGATGGCCTCCGGGAGCTCACCGAGCGCTACGTCGTCGATGGCGCGCAGCAGTCGGTCCTGGTCGCCCCGGGGTTGCATGAGGACGATGAAGGAGACCGCGTCGTCCCCGTGCAGGGTGGTGACGAAGTCCACGTCCACCGCGGTCAGCGGCTGCTCGATCATCAATACGCTCGTGAACAACGGACGCCCTCTCCTTCATGGGCCGAGGCCGGCCGGCCGGCCCCTGCGGAAACCATCCTGCCCCGCTGTCGCACGGGGCCCTGCGCAGACATTCCTGCCCAGTTATGTGCCCAGCGGAAGCAAAGCGGAACGACAAATTCCGCGCCTTGTCAGATCCGACGGTAGCTCGTGAAGAGGAACCCGGCCTCTTCCAGTACGCAGGCGGGCGCGAGCCGGTGCGGAACCGTGACGGAGGGGCCTCCGGCGATCCGCTGGGCGCCTCCCGCCACGAGCATCGGGGAGATCGTCAGGCACAGCTCGTCCAGGGCGTCGGCGGCCACGAACTGGCCCAGGAGCCGGGGCCCGCCCTCCGTGAGCTGGCGGCGCAGCCCCCGCCCGGCGAGTTCCCGGACCGCCCGAGCCGCGTCCACGCCCGCGCCGTCGCCGGCCACCACCACCTCGGCCCCGGCCCGGGCCGCCTCGGCCACCCGGTCGGCGGGCGCGGCGGCCCCGGTGACCACCAGCGTGGGCACCAGCGGGGAGGTGAACAGGGGCAGCGAGAAGTCCAGGTCCATGCTGGCGGTGACCACGGCGATGGCGGGGGCCGGGCCCTGTCCTGAGGCGGCGCGGCGGGCGGCGAAGGCCTCGCGGGCGCGGGCCGGGCGGTAGCCCTCCTGGCGAACCGTTTCCGCGCCGACGACCACCACATCGGCCAGCGCCCGCAGGGTGCCGAAGATCCTCATGTCCGTCTCGCCGGAGATGGGCTGCGAGCGGCCCTCGTGCTGGGCGCCCCCGTCGAGGGTGGAGACCATGTTGGCCCGCAGCCAGTGGCCGTCCGCCTTCAGCGCGGGGTAGGCGTAGGCCTCCGCCAGTTCGTCGAGCGACCACTCCCGGTCGGCCCGGTCGGCCCGGTCCTGGGGCGAGGCTGATGTCTGATCGGTCACAGGGAACAGGCGTCGCATCGGTGCAGTGTGCCACGCCCCGTAGAGTTGAGAGCTGTGTCGACATCTCTCTCCACCTCCGGTTACACCTCCGGCCGGCCCCCCATAGCCGACGCGGGGCCCCAGGCCCTCTGCGCGCGCGAGCCGCGGGTGCCCGCCGAACGGCTGGTGGCCGAGATGGTGCCGCCGCCGCGGTTCGACTCGGTGCGCTTCGACACGTACGACCCGGACCCGACCCAGCCCAGCCAGTCCGAGGCCGTCACCGTCCTGAGCGGCTTCGCCGCCGGTCTGGGCGGCGCGCACGCCAGTGGCGCCGGCAGGAAGCGCTGGTTCTCGAAGAAGCCGGCCGCCCCCGCCGCCCCGCGCGGGGTCTATCTCGACGGCGGCTACGGCGTCGGCAAGACCCACCTGCTGGCCTCCCTGTGGCACGCCACCCCGGCCGAGCCCGCGCTCAAGGCCTTCGGCACCTTCGTGGAGCTGACCAACCTGGTCGGCGCGCTCGGCTTCCAGCAGACCGTGCAGACCCTGGGCGGACACCGGCTGCTGTGCATCGACGAGTTCGAGCTGGACGACCCGGGCGACACCGTACTGGTCTCCTCGCTGCTCAGCCGCCTCGTCGAGCAGGGTGTGGCGCTGGCCGCCACCTCCAACACGCTCCCCGGCAAGCTCGGCGAGGGCCGCTTCGCCGCCGCCGACTTCCTGCGCGAGATCCAGGGGCTGTCGGCGCACTTCCGGCCGCTGCGGATCGACGGCCAGGACTACCGTCACCGCGGACTGCCGGAAGCCCCGGCGCCGTTCTCGGACGAGCAGGTCACCAAGGCGGCGTACGCGACCGAGGGCGCGAGCCTGGACGACTTCCCCGGCCTGCTCGAACACCTGGCGCGGGTCCACCCCAGCCGCTACGGCGCGCTGACGGACGGCCTCACGGCGGTCTGCCTGACCGACGTCGGCCCCGTGCCGGACCAGTCGACGGCGCTGCGGCTGGTGGTACTGGCCGACCGGCTGTACGACCGCGAGGTCCCGGTGCTGGCCTCCGGGGTCCCCTTCGACAAGCTGTTCAGTGAGGAAATGCTGAACGGCGGCTATCGGAAGAAGTACTTCCGCGCCATATCGCGGCTCACCGCGCTGGCGCGCGACGCGAAGCCCCTGGTCTCCCAGTAGGTTTGGGGACGCCGGGCCCTTTCGGGAGCCCGGCCGTTTCCCACATCTTCGAAGGGACCACCATGGCCACCACGCGTACCGCGCACACCGTCTGGGAAGGCAACCTGCTCAAGGGCGCCGGCACGGTCAGCCTCGACTCCTCGGGCCGGGGCTCGTTCGAGGTCTCCTGGCCCTCGCGCGCCGAAGCCGCGAACGGCAAGACCAGCCCGGAAGAGCTGATCGCCGCCGCGCACTCCAGCTGCTACTCGATGGCCCTCTCGCACGGCCTGGACGGCGCCGGCACCCCGCCCACCCGCCTGGAGACCAAGGCCGACGTGACCTTCCAGCCGGGCGAGGGCATCACCGGGATCCACCTGACGGTCCGCGCCGAGGTCCCCGGCCTGGACGCGGAGGGCTTCGCCGCCGCCGCCGAGGACGCCAAGAAGAACTGCCCGGTCAGCCAGGCCCTGACCGGTACGACGATCACCCTGAGCTCCGAACTCCTCTGATCGCTCCCGCTTGCGCCCCGGCGGGGGTGCGGGCCGCACACGGCGGCCCGCACCCCCGTCAGGCGGTCGCCAGCTGCGGGATCAGGCGCATCGCGTTGTCGTGGTAGACGCCCCGCAGCTGCTCCGGGGTGAAGGCCGGGTCGGCTTCGAGGGCGGGCAGAGCCAGGTCCATGACCGTGTCCGCGGGGGCCGCGGGCCAGTCCGTGCCGAAGAGGATGTGGTCGGCCGGGACGTGCTCCAGCAGGGTCGCGGCGGGCGCCATGGGGCCTGCCGTGTCGTAGTAGAAGCGGCTCAGGTGGTCGCGGACGGCTGCCGGTTCGACGCGCGGTTCGCAGAACCGCCCGAGGGCCTGCAGGCGCGTCGCGATGTACGGCAGGAAGCCGCCTGCGTGCGGCAGGACGACGGAGATGTCCGGGAAGCGGTCCAGCGTCCTTCTGCTGATCATGTTCACGGCGGCCCGCGTGGTGTCCAGCAGGAAGTCGCACATGAAGTTCGGGATACCCGGAACCGTCGGCGCACCCGGCGGGCCGCCCACGCCGGGCGGGGTGTCCGGAAGGTTGTGCGGGTGGGTGTCCACCACGGCGGAGAACTCGTTCAGCTCGTGGAACAGCCGGTCGTAGGCCGGATCACCGAGGTAGACGCCGCCGTAGTTGGCGGTGACGTTCACCCCGACGGCACCGAGCTGCCCGAGCCCGCGGCGCACGGCCCAGGACGAGGCCTCCGGGTCGTCCAGGAAGAGCGGCACGTAGTACGAGAAACGTCCCGGATGCGACTGCGCCACCTCGACCATCGACTGCAGCGTGATGTTGACGGCTTCGCGCAGCTGCGCCGACGACCGGTAGCGCGCCGGCAGCATCGGCTTGAGGACGGCGGTCGTGATGCCCGCGTCGTCCATGAAGCGGATGGCGTCCCCGATGTCGAACCGGCTCCACGGGGGCAGCCGTTCCGGGTTGATCAGTTCGTGGTGCGCGGCCCAGTCGCGCCACTGCGGCGCGCAGAAGTGCTGATGCATGTCGATCTTCGGATGGACCGCGCGAGCCGCGTCCGTGCCGGGCGCGGAGGAACCCCGCCCGACCCGGATGACCTCGCTGGTGCCCACCGCCGCGATCCGCAGTTCGTCCGCCGGCGTGCCCAGGAGGCGCAGTGCGGAGGTGCTCACGGAATCGGTCATGCCAATCCACCGCCCATCGGGTCTGGGTTACCTGCCGGAGGCCACGGAGGCCAAGGACGCCTCGCCCGGGTCCGCGTCGGGGCGGAACGGCTCCAGGACGATCCGGAGGTGTTCGAGGCCCCGGAACGCCGGCACCGGTCCCTTGAGCCACGCCTTCCCGGTCTCCCGCGCGTCGGCGAGCTCCATGTCCGGGAACTCCCGCAGGAGGGTCGCGAGCGCGATCTCGAGTTCGAGCCGCGCCAGCGGCGCCCCCAGGCAGTAGTGGGTGCCGTGCCCGAAGCCCAGGTGTGTGCCCTGCAGGCCCTCGCGGGTCACGTCCAGCTCGTCGGGGCGGTCGAACTTCTCGGGGTCCCGGTTGGCCGCGGAGATCGCGATCTGCACGAGGGAGCCCTCGGGGATCCGCGTGCCCCGGATCTCGGCGTCCTGCGCCGCGTACCGGAAGGTCGAGGTCTCCACCGAGCCCTCGAAGCGCAGCATCTCCTCGACCGCCCGCGGGATGAGCGCGGGGTCCTCGCGCAGCAGGGCCGCCTGATCGGGGCGCAGCAGCAGGTTGAGGACGGAGTTGCCGATCTGGTAGGCGGTGGTCTTGTGGCCGGCGAAGAACAGCACCCACAGCGACGCGACCAGTTCGGGGTCCGCCAGCTGTTCGTCCCCCTGCAGGAGGTCGCTGAGGAAGGAGTCCGACGGGTGCGCGCGCGTGTCCGCGATGAGCCGCTCCAGCCGGTGCTGCAGGCGCTCTTCGGCCGCCTTCAGCTCCGCCTTCCTGCTGGGGTCGAAGCGGGAGCGGGTGACCACCGCGAACTGCTGCAGGATCTCCGGGCGGTCCTCCTGCGGGATGCCCATCAGTTCGCACAGGACCGCGATGGGCAGCGGGAACGCGAACGAGGCCATCAGGTCGACCGTGCCCGCCCGGCGGCATTCCCCGAGGATGTCCTCGGCGATCTCGGTGATCCTGGGCCGCATCCGTTCCACCCGGCGGGGGGTGAAGGCGCTGCGCAGGACGCGGCGCAGCCGCGTGTGCCGGGGCGGGTCCGAGAAGAGCACGTTGTCGTCGAGCGCGTCGAAGAAGCTGCCGTACACGGCGTGGTAGGTGTCGATGGCGCCGTGCATGTTCTTGCTGAACCGGGGGTCCGAGAGCGCGTCACGGGCGTCGTCGTGACGGGTGATCAGGTACGTGTCGATCCCGTGGGGAGGGGTCAGCCGGCACACCGGGTCCCGCTCGCGCAGTGCGGCGTACATCGGGTGGGGGCACTGCCGGTACTCCGGCGCGCCCCTGGACACGGCCGACACGATGTCGTGCAGCCCGCCGCCGTCCGGTGCCGCATCCTGCTGCGCCATGGTCCGTACCCTCCGTCGCACTCGCCTGCTGGGGACATCACCGGTTCCCCGTCCGGGTATCCCGCGAAACGGCGCCGGTCCCGATCGGGTGAGCCGCCGGTACCGGGTGCCGGGGCGGTCCGGGTACGGGTCCCGGTGCGGGTCCCGCCGACCGTCAGCCGATCGGCGGTCGCCCGTCCGGGCCGAGTGTGTGGCGGGCCCGGCGGCCCGGGGAAGGGCTGCAGGTGCCCCCAGCCAGCCCGTCGCAAGGAGCCCGCGCATGGCCCGCAGTCTCGCCCTGGCCCTCACGGCAGCCGCCTCGCTCACCCTGGCGGCCGTCACCGCTCCCCTCGCCGCCGCGGACCCGGGCCCCGGCCGGGCCCAGGGCGACCGGGCCCGCACGTACGCGGCGACCGCCCGGTACCAGGTCCACGCCAACGCCGTGGCGGACGGCTACAAGCCCGACCAGTACTGCGTCGTCGACAAGGCGGGCGGCCCGGGCGCGCTCGGTTACCCGCACTTCAATCACAAGTACGACAACTCCCTCGACCCGGCGAAGCCCGCCGCACTGTTCTACGAGGACGACGGACGCGGCGGCAAACGGCTCGTCGGGGTCCAGTGGCTGGTCTACGACCGCGACCAGAAGCTGACGACGGACGACGACCGCCCCACGATGTTCGGCACCGCCTTCAAGGGTCCCAAGCCCGGCAACTTCCCCGGTCAGCCGGTGCATTACGCCCTGCACCTGTGGCTCTGGAAGAAGAACCCCGACGGCCTGTTCGAGACCTTCAACCGGGCCGTGACCTGCCTGCCGGGCACCACCCGCCCCAAGCCGTCCCTCTGATGCCGCCCCGGGAGACGCCGGTGCCCGTCACCCGGCGCAGCCTGCTCGCCGCGGGCGGGATCGTCTTCAGCGGGGCGCTGGGCGCCCTGTTCGCCGGTGGTGGCTCCCGGGCCGCCGCCCGGGCCCCGCGGACCCCCCGCACCGACCGCGGGTACGGGCCGCTGGTGGCCGATCCGCGCGGGCTCCTCGACCTGCCCGCCGGGTTCACGTACCGGGTGCTCTCCCGGGCCGGCCGTCCGTTGCTCTCCGGCGAGGGCCCGGTGCCGGCCAACTGCGACGGCATGGCCGCCTTCGAGGCCGGGGGCGGCCGCGTGCGCCTCGTGCGCAACCACGAGAACCGCACCACCGCCGCCCTGCGCGTTCCCGCCGTCCCGGGACTGACCTACGACCCCCAGGCCCTCGGCGGCTGCACCGCCCTGGAGCTCGACGCGGCCGGGCGGGTCACCGGCGAGCGCGTCGCCCTCGCCGGTACCGCCGTCAACTGCGCGGGCGGCCGCACCCCCTGGAACACCTGGCTGAGCTGCGAGGAGACCGAGGACCGGGCGGGCACCTCCGGCTACACCCGCGACCACGGCTACGTCTTCGAGGTGGACCCGGCCGACCCGCACCGCTCGGGCGCGGTCCCGCTCACCGCGATGGGCCGCTTCGCGCACGAGGCCGTCGCCGTGGACCCGTACCGCGGGGTCGTCTACGAGACCGAGGACGCCTTCGTCCGGCCGTTCGGGCTGTTCTACCGGTTCCTGCCGGAGCGGCCGCTGGGCGGGCTCGGCTCGCTGCGGGCGGGGGGCCGGCTGGAGGCCCTGCGGGTGCCGGGGCTCGCGGACCTGTCGGTGGTGGACGAACCCGGAGCGGAGTTCCCGGTGGAGTGGGTGCCCGTACCGGACCCCTCGGCGGCCGGGACACCGATCCGGCTCCAGGACTTCGGGCCCGGCGGGATCACCCACGCGCAGAAGCTGGAGGGCTGCTACTGGGGCGACGGCGGCGTGCACTTCGTGTCCAGCTTCGCCCGCAGCGGCGAGGGCGCGGCCGCCGACCACCACGGGCAGGTGTGGTTCTACGATCCGCGGCGCGCCCTGCTGCGCCTGGACGTGCGCTTCGGCCCGGCCGCCGACATCGCGCTGCCCGGGGACTCGCCCGACAACATCTGCCTGGCCCCGGACGGCGGACTGATGGTGTGCGAGGACGGCGGCGGCGCGCAGTACGTCTTCGGGGTGACGGTGGGCGGCGAGGTCTACCCGATGGCCCGCAACGCCGAGGACATCGGAGGCCCGGGGGCCCCGGAGTGGGGGGAGTTCGCGGGAGTCACCTTCTCGCCCGACGGCCGGACGATGTACGTGAACGCCTACGCGCCCGGCACCACCTTCGCGGTGACGGGGCCCTGGCACTGATCTCGCGCTCCCGTTCGGTCTGCCGGAGGATCGTACGGAACCGACGGGATTGGGGTGGTCAGGCATGGCCGGGAAGAAGAACGGGAAGCGGAAAGCGGCGAAGTCCGGGAAGCGGCAGGAGAAGCGGGAGAAGGCGGCCGGGCACGGGAAGCGGTCCCGGGGTGACGGTCCCGGGGCCCGGCCGCTGCGGGAGCTGTTGCGCGTGACCCCGGGCGAGCGTCCGGACCTCGGCCGCCTCGACCCCTCCTCCACGCCCGGCGGCCCCGCCGGCAAGGCCGCCGGGGTGGCGGCCACGGCGCTGCTGGCGCAGCCGCTCGGCTCCCTCCAGGAGCGGCTCTACGCGGCGAGCACCGCGGGTGACCGGCGCCGGGTCCTGCTCGTCCTGCAGGGCATGGACACCAGCGGCAAGGGCGGCACCCTCAAGCACGTGATCGGCCTGCTCAACCCCTCCGGCTGCCGGATCAAGGCCTTCAAGGCGCCCACCGCGGAGGAGCTGGAGCGCCCCTTCCTCTGGCGGATCAAGCAGGAGCTCCCGCGGGCGGGCGAGATCGGCATCTTCGACCGTTCCCACTACGAGGACGTGCTCATCGCCCGGGTCCGCGAGCTGGTGCCGCGCAACCGGGTGCGTGCCCGGTACGCCCAGATCAACCGGTTCGAGAAGGCGCTCGCCGACGACGGGGTGACCCTGGTGAAGGTCTTCCTCCACATCGGCCACGAGGAACAGCGGGACCGGCTCCTGGAACGGCTGGACAACCCGGACAAGCACTGGAAGTTCAACGTGGGGGACATCGAGGAGCGCACCGTGTGGCCCGCCTACCAGGAGGCGTACGAGGTGGCGCTGGAGCGCTGCTCCACCGATGAGGCGCCCTGGTACGTGGTGCCCGCGGACCGCAAGTGGTACCGCAACTGGGCCATCAGCACGCTGCTGCGCGAACATCTGGAGGACATCGATCCGCAGTATCCGAAGGGGGACTTCGACGTCGAGGAGTGCCGCAGGCGGCTGCTGGCGGGGTGAGTCCCGCCCCACCGCCTGTCGTTCATTCTTCTGATCAGTTAGTCATATAGTTTGCGTACGTGACCAATTCCGTACGAAAAGTAGCTGCCGCAGCCGCCACGGCCGTGCTCGGCGCCGCGCTCGCGGGATGCGGGGGCGGCGCCGGCACGCCGGACGCCGGCCGCGAGGCCCGTATGGGCACGCCCGCCGCCTCGGCGTCCACCTCGGCCCGGGCCTCCGCCCCCGGATCGCCCGCCGCGTCCCCGCAGCCCGGTGCACCCGCCAAGCCCCCGACGATGGCGCCCGGCCCGAACGGCCTGACCCCCGTCTTCGAGCGGGCGAAGCAGCGGACGGACAAGACCGTCGCGCTGACCTTCGACGCCGACATGACCTCCGACCAGGGGCCGCGCGCCGCGGGCGGGGAGCACTTCGACAACCCCGCGCTGATCTCGACCCTGCGCACCCTCAAGGTGCCGTCGACGATCTTCATGACGGGCCGCTGGGCCGAGGAGTACCCGGACCAGGCCAAGTCGATCGGCACCGACCCGAACTTCGAGATCGCCAACCACTCGTACAGCCACCACGCCTTCACGTCCCCCTGCTACGGGCTGCCCGCGCTCGACGCCGCGGCCGCCCGGGCCGACGTGGACCGGGCCTTCGCCGCCTTCCGGCAGGCGGGCGCGGTCAACACCGTCCCGTACTTCCGCTTCCCCGGCGGCTGCTACGACGACCAGGCGCTGCGGGCCGTTTCCACGGCCAAGGTCACGGCCGTGCAGTGGGACGTGGTCAGCGGGGACGCCTTCGCCAAGGACCCGGACCCCGTGGCCGAACAGGTGCTCGCCGGGGTGAAGCCCGGCTCGGTCGTGGTCATGCACTGCACGCGCAGCGCCGCCCCGGTCACCGAGGAGGCCGTCCGGCGGATCGTCCCGGAGCTGCGCAAGCGCGGCTACCGCTTCGTGAAGGTCTCCGAGCTGATCGGCACGTAGGGGGTGTCCGGCGGATCAGCGCCGGTGTGCTCGGGTCGCCTCGGCGACGACGTGCGGAGAACTGCCGCCCGAGTACTGGTAGGAAACTTTCCTTCCTGTTAGTGTCCCGGGCGGCGGCCCGGCGCGGTGCCCACCCCCATGGGCATGACGCGCTCAGCGAGAGCTCTGACCCGGCCGCCGTGGCGCCGCACCCGCCCGGGTGCGGCGCCCCGCGCCACTGTCCAGCTCTCGCCGCCCCCCTCAAGGCAGGGAGTTCCAGGTATGCGCCTGAACGCCTCCGCTCACCCCCCTCTGTTACGCGGCAGCCTTCGCACCCTCCTCCTGACCGCCCTCACCGGCCTCGCCGCACTCACGCTCGTCGGCGGGCTCCTCCTGGCCTGGCCCGGCCGGGCCGGGGCCGCCGCCGACCCCCTCATATCCCGCGGGAAGCCCGCCACCGCCTCCTCCGCCGAATCCTCCTCACTGGGCGCCAGGAACGCCTTCGACGGAGACCCCGCCACCCGCTGGGCCAGCGCCGAGGGCAAGGACCCGCAGTGGATCCGGGTCGACCTCGGCGCCGGGGCCACCGTCTCGCGGGTCCGGCTCACCTGGGAGGCCGCCTACGCCAAGGCGTACCGCGTCGAGATCTCCGCCGACGGTGCCGCCTGGACCGCGCTCGCCACCGAGACCGCCGGCAACGGCGGCGCCGACGACTGGACCGGCCTGTCCGGCAAGGGCCGCTACCTGCGCGTCCAGGGCACCGCGCGCGGCACCTCGTACGGCTACTCGCTCTTCGAGGCCGAGGTGTACGGCACCCTCGGGGACGGGCCGCCGCCGGGCGGCTCCTTCACGGTCGTCGCCGCCGGGGACATCGCCGCGCAGTGCACGGCCTCCGACAGCGGCTGCGCGCACCCGAAGACGGCGGCGCTCGCGCAGCGGATCGACCCGAAGTTCTATCTGACGATGGGCGACAACCAGTACGACGACGCCCGGCTCTCCGACTACCGCGCCTACTACGACAAGAGCTGGGGCGCCTTCAAGGCCAGGACCCGCCCGGTCCCTGGCAACCACGAGACGTACGACCCGGCCGGCCCGCTCGCCGGGTACAAGTCGTACTTCGGGAGCATCGCCTACCCGCAGGGCAAGAGCTACTACAGCTTCGACGAGGGCAACTGGCACTTCGTCGCCCTCGACTCCAACTCCTTCGACCAGGCCGCCCAGCTCACCTGGCTGAAGGCCGACCTCGCCGCCAACACCCGGCCGTGCGTCGCCGCCTACTGGCACCACCCGCTGTACTCCTCCGGCGGGCACGGCAACGACCCCGTCTCCAAGCCGGTCTGGAAGATCCTCTACGCCGCCAAGGCCGACCTGGTCCTGAACGGGCACGACCACCACTACGAGCGGTTCGCCCCGCAGGACCCCGAGGGCCGGGCGACCGCCGACGGGATCGTGGAGATCGTCGGCGGGATGGGCGGCGCCGAGCCCTATCCGATCGAGGAGGTCCAGCCCAACAGCCAGAAGCGGATCAGCGGACCGTACGGCGTCGTGAAGCTGGACTTCACCGACTCCGGCTACGGGTGGACCTACGTGGCCACCGACGGCCAGGTCAAGGACACGAGCCCGAAGTACAGCTGCCACTGATGTACCTGGCCGCCAACGGCCGCCCGGACGCGCCGCCCCGGCCCCCAGGGGCCCGGCGGCGCGTCCCCGCCGCCGTCCTCGCGCTCGGCGCGGTCAGCCTCGTCACCGACGTCTCCTCCGAGATGGTCACGGCGGTGCTGCCGCTCTACCTCGTCCTGGGCCTCGGCCTGACCCCCCTCCAGTTCGGCTTCCTGGACGGGATGTTCAACGGAGCCACCGCCCTCGTCCGGCTGCTCGGCGGGCGGCTCGCCGACCGGCGCGGCCACCACAAACGGGTCGCCGGCGCCGGCTACCTGCTCTCCGCGCTCTCCCGGCTCGGACTGCTGCTCGCCGGGGGCGCCCCGGGCGCGATCGCCGCCGCCCTGGCCGCCGACCGGCTGGGCAAGGGCATCCGTACCGCCCCTCGCGACGCCCTCATCTCCCTGAGCGGGCCTCCGGAGAGCCTCGGCCGGTCCTTCGGCGTGCACCGCGCCATGGACACCACGGGCGCGCTGCTCGGGCCGCTCGCCGCGTTCGCCGTGCTGTGGGCCACCGCCGACGCCTACGACGCGGTGTTCGCCGTCAGTTTCTGCACCGGTCTGCTCGGCGTGCTCCTGCTCGTCGTGTACGTCCCGGCGACGCCCGGGCCGGCCGCCGCGCCCCGGGCCGGAGCCCGCCCGCCCCGGCGCCCGGTCCTGCGCGACCCCGCCTTCCGCCGCGTGCTGTACGCCTCCGCCCTGCTCGGCGCCACCACCATCGGCGACGCCTTCCTCTACCTGCTGCTCCTGCGCGGACTCGACCTGCCGCCCGTCCTGTTCACGCTGCTGCCGCTCGGGGCCGCGGCCGTCTACCTCCTGCTCGCCGTCCCCGCGGGCCGGATCGCCGACCGGACCGGGCGCCGCGGGGCCTTCCTGCTCGGGCACTGCGCCCTGCTCGGCGCGTACGCCCTGCTGCTCGCCCCCGTCTCCGCGCCGACCGTCGCGGGGGTGCTCACCCTGCTGGGCTTCTTCTACGCGGCCACCGACGGGGTCCTGATGGCGCTCGCCGCTCCCGCGCTGCCCGCGGCGGGCCGCGCGGGCGGGCTCGCGGTGCTGCAGACCGGCCAGGCACTGGCCCGGCTGCTGGGCGCCGCCGGATTCGGGGCGGCATGGACCCTCTGGGGGCAGCGACCCGCCCTCTGGGCCGCGGCCCTCGCGCTGGCCGGGGCGCTCGCGGCCGCCTCACGCATCCTGCCCGCCACTCCCCCGAACTCCTCGGCCGCCCCGGAGGTCCCGTGAATCCCCCGTCCCCCCGGCTGCGCCTCGCCCTCGTCGTCACGGCGGTCCTGCTGCTGGCGAGCGGCTCACTCGGCTACGTCCTGCACGCGCGGCACCGTGAACGGCCGCCCGCACAGGGGTCCGACGCCTCCTTCACCGTCGAGGAGCCGGGCCTCTACTTCCGGGACTCGGCGGGAGGGCGGATCGCCCGTCAGGACGGCCCCGGCCGGCCCCGGGTCACCGGCGGTCCCTCGTGCGACCGCTTCCACACCGCCGGGGGCCACGCCCTGTGCCTGCGCAGCCTGCCCGGGGTCCCGGCGCGTACCGAGGCCCTCGTACTCGACCGGCGCCTGCGGGAGGTCCGCAAGGTGACCGTGCCCGGCATCCCGAACCGGGCCCGTGTCTCGGCCTCGGGCCAGGTCCTGTCCTGGACCACCTTCACGACCGGCGACTCCTACAACACCGCCGCCTTCTCCACGCGGACGGCGATCCTGGACCTGCGCACCGGCTATCTGGTCAAGTCGATCGAGCAGATCCCGCTGACCTTCGGCGGGGCCCGCCACCACGACTCCGACGTCAACTACTGGGGCGTCACCTTCGCCGCCGACGACAACCGCTTCTACGCCACCGTCTCCACCCGCGGCGCCACCCACCTCGTCGAGGGCGATCTGCGCGCCTGGTCGGCGAAGGCACTGCGGGAGAACGCCGAATGCCCCTCGCTGTCCCCGGACGGCACCCGCGTCGCCTTCAAGAAGAAGGTCTCCGACGCCCCCCGGAGCCCCTGGCGGCTGTACGTCCTCGACCTGGCGACGATGCGCGAACACCCGGCGGCCGAGCCGCACGGCGTCGACGACCAGGCCGCGTGGCTGGACGACGCGACCCTCGCCTACGCCCTGCCGGGCCGGGACGGCCGTGCGAGCGACATCTGGACGGCCCCGGCGGACGGCACGGGCGAGCCCCGCCTCCTCGTCCCGGGCGGCTCGTCCCCCGCGAACGTCGGCTAGGCCGTCTCTTCCGGATACCGGCGGAGACGGCCCAGACACCCGCTAGCGCCGCCGCGCGGCGGCCAGCAGCAGGGCGCCCGCCAGGGCGGTGAGCGGCAGTGGCACCGTCCCCGAGCGTCCCGCCGTGACCAGGGCGGACACGGCGCTGCGGGCCGGGGAGCCCGTGACGACCAGCCGCAGCAGCGTGGACCTGCCGCCGCCGTTGCCGCCTTCGACGCGGACGAGGGCGCCGCGCGGGAGTTCCGGTGTGATCCCGCGCAGCACCCAGGGGCGGCGGCGTCCGTAGCGGCGGCCCACACCGCTCAGCCTCAATGCGCGGTGACCGTCTCGACGGCCTCGCTCGGGCGGACGATGACGAAGCCCTCGCCGCTCAGCTTCAGCTGGACGGCCTCGCCGGAGCCGCCGCGGATCATCGAGCCGACCGACTGGGAGCGGTGCAGGCCGGTCTCCAGCCGGGCGCTCCAGCCGACCACGGCGTCCGTGTCCACGTAGACGGGGGCCTGGGCGGTGACCGGGATGATGATCGGGTTGCCGTCGCAGACGACGGCGAGCTTGCCGGTGCCGGTGAAGAGGCTGTTGAAGAGGCCGCCGCCGGTCATGCCGGCGCCCTTCACCATCTTGATCTCGTAGGACAGGGTCGGGTCGAAGCAGAGCACGTTGCGCCCGTTGATGGTGAGGGCGTCACCCGGCTCGAAGTCGATGATGAAGCAGTTGCCCGCCCGGTGGGCGAACCAGGCCTCGCCCTGGCCGCGTACGGACATGAGCGCGAGGCCCTCGCCCGTCACGGCGCGCTTGAGCATGCCGCCTATGCCCTGTCCCTTGCGTTCGAACTGGAGGTTGCCGCGGAAGGCGACCATCGAGCCCTGGCGGGCCAGCATTTCACCGTTGACGTTGTACTTCACCGACTTGGCGTTCTGCAGGGTCATGCCGGGGGCGACGGCCGCCTGGGCCAGGTTCTCGGACGCGAAAAGATCACTCTTCATGGCGTCGATCCTCGCCCGGGCCGGCCACCCGGGGCATCATCCTGAAGGCGGAGGCTGGCATCCTTGGCGGGATGAGCAGCCAGCACACCAACAACATCTCCGACGTCCCCGCGGTCGGGGCGGACAGCGCCTTCCGGCAGGAGCACGTACTGCGCGACGAGGCCCCGCAGTTCGTGCTGCCGCTGGTGGTACGGATCGAGAAGGCCGAGCCGCCCGCCCGGACAGACGCCCTGGAGACGGCGGCCCGCGCGGTGCTGGTCCTGCTCACCGACGAGCGGGCGCACGGCGAGGGCGAGTGGGCCCGGGCGGTCCGCGACTGGCAGGACGCCCGGATCCGCAAGGTGGTCCGGCGGGCGCGCGGGGCGGAGTGGCGCAAGGCGGAGACCCTGCCGGGCGTCACCGTGCAGGGGGTCGCCGCGCAGGTACGGGTCTTCCCGCCGGTGCCCCTCGACGGCTGGCCGAAGGAACTGGCCAAGCTGCAGGTGTCGGGCACCGATCTGGACGACCCGGAGCCGGTCGCCGCGAGCGCGGAGCCCGGGCTGCCCGTGCTGTGGCTCAACCCCGGCCTCGACATGTCGGCCGGCAAGGCCATGGCCCAGGCGGGGCACGCGGCACAGCTGGCGTGGTGGGAGCTGGCGCCGGCGGAGCGGACCGCCTGGCAGGATTCCGGTTTCCGGCTGGCGGTACGGACGGCCCCGCGCGAGCGGTGGGCGGAGCTCGGCGGGAGCGGGCTGCCCGTGGTCCGGGATGCCGGATTCACCGAGATCGCGCCGGGCAGCGCGACGGTGGTCGCCGACCATCCGGCGCTGCGCGCCCGCCTCTGAGGGTCCGGCCCCGACGCGCTTCGCCGGCCGGCGGGAACCTCAAATGTTCCTCTGAACGTCCCCTCCTGCGATTGGCGCGACTCCGTCGGGGCCATGACATCGGCACACGGTACAAAGAGAGGGGGCGAGGGGACATGAAGCCCATGGCACACCTGGGGGTGGGCATCGGCTGGCGGCCGGAGATCGCGGACGCCGTCGAGCGGCTTTCCGGCCTGGACTGGGTCGAGGTGGTGGCCGAGAACGTATGCCCGGGCCACCTGCCCGAGTCCCTGCTGCGGCTGCGCGAGCGGGGCACGCTCGTGGTGCCTCACGGGGTCTCGCTCGGCCTCGGCGGCGCGGACCGCCCCGATCCGGCGAAGCTGGCGGCGCTCGGCGAGCGGGCGGTGGCGCTGGGGGCGCCGCTCGTCACCGAGCACATCGCCTTCGTACGGACCTCCTCGCCGGTGCTGGAGGCGGGGCACCTGCTGCCCGTGCCGCGTACCCGCGACGCGCTGGACGTGCTGTGCGAGAACGTGCGGATCGCGCAGGACGCCCTGCCCGTCCCGCTGGCCCTGGAGAACATCGCCGCGCTGTTCTCGTGGCCGGGCGAGGAGCTGACGGAGGGGCAGTTCCTCACGGAGCTGGTCGAGCGGACCGGTGTCCGGCTGCTCATCGACGTGGCGAACCTGCACACCAACCGGATCAACCGGGGCGAGGACCCGGCCGCCGTGCTGGACGCGATCCCGCTGGAGGCGCTGGCGTACGTGCACGTGGCGGGCGGCGTCGAGCGCGGCGGCGTCTGGCACGACACCCACGCGCACCCGGTCCCGCCGGTGGTGCTCGACCTGCTGGCCGAGCTGCGCTCCCGGGTGGAACCGGCGGGCGTCCTGCTGGAGCGGGACGACGACTTCCCGGCGGAGGCCGAGCTCGCGGGCGAGCTGGCCGCGATCCGCGCGGTGGTGACGGCAGGACCGGCCGCGCCCGGGAGGCCGGCCACCGCGGGGTCCGGCCCGGCAGTGACCGGACCGGGCACCGAACCGGGCACCGAACCGGGCACCGAACCGGGCACTGAACCGCCGGGTGCCGAGCCGCGCCCGGTCGAGGAGTCGACCCGGACCCGGGTGGCGCTCGGACAGGCCGCGCTGCTGTCGGCACTGGTGGCCGGAACCCCCGTACCCGAGGGCTTCGACCGCCGGCGCATCCGGGTGCAGGCCCGGGCGCTGGCCGCCAAGCGGGCCGACGTGGTGGCGAAGCTGGCTCCCGAGCTGCCGGTGATCCTGGGCGGCCCGGACGCGTACCGCGAGGTCTTCCTCTCCTACGCCAAGGGGCGCCCGATGACCTCCGGGTACCGCCGGGACGCGCTGGACTTCGCCGAGGACCTGCTGATCCGGGACCTGCCGGCCGATCCGGCCGCCCGCCGCCGGCTCACCGCCTGGTGGCAGGACCGGGCCGGGGCCAGGCCGCCCCGCCGGATCGTGCGCTGGGCCCGGACGCTCGTGGGGAGAGCCGCATGAACCTGCTCGCCGTGGCGATCTGGATCGCCGTCGTCCTCTCTTCCGCCCTGCTGATGCTGGGGCTCCGCCGGAGCCGGAGCCGGTCCCGGTCCGTGCCCGCCGGGCCCGCGTCCGGCCTGCACGACCTGTCCGAGGCCGCCTTCGTGGTGGGCGGCCCCGGCACCGTGGTGGACGCCGCACTCGTCTCGATGCTCGCCGACGGCCGGCTGGTGGCCGGCGGTCCGGGCATCGTCCAGGTACGCCCCGGGGCGCGGGCCGCCGACCCCGCCGAGCGGGCCGTCCTCCAGGCCCACTCGGGGGCGCCCTCGGGCTGGCTCTACCAGGTGCGCTACGCCGCCATGTGCGACCCGGCCGTCCAGGAGATCGGGGACGCCCTGGCCGAACGCGGGCTGATCGTCCCGCCCGGGTCCGGGCAGCGGCGCTGGCGGCGCTGGGGGCTGACCCAGGCGATCGTGTGCATGGTCCTGTTCCCGGTCTCGCTGGTGCTGACCTTCGTGTCGCTGGCCCTGCAGTCCGGCTCCGGGGTGCCGTTCATCGTGAAGGTGCTGTTCGCCCTGGTGGGCGGTATCACCGTCGGGCTGGTCTGCGCGGCCCGGGCCAAGGGCCGGGTCACGACGGCGGGGGCGCGGGCGCTGCGCGCGATCCGCTCCGCCCACCTGAACGACCGGACCCCGCAGGTGCAGACCGCGCTGTTCGGGCTGCGCGGTCTGCGGGACCCGTACCTGCGGCAGCAGTTGGTGCCGGCCGTGCGCGGGACCCGGCTGGCCGCGGCCCAGTCGCGCACCCGCCCGCACGGCATGCCCCACTCCGCGCACGCGCACTCGTCCTCCCACTCGTCCTCGGCCGATGTGCTGCCGATCGTCTGGTGCGCCGCGAGCGACGGCGGGAGCGGGGGCGGCTCGGGCTGCGGCGGTGGGTCCGGCTGCGGTGGCGGCTCGGGCTGCGGCGGTGGGTCCGGCGGCGGATCCAGCTGCGGCGGGAGCAGTTCCAGCTGTGGGAGCAGCAGCTCCAGCTGTGGGAGCAGCAGTTCCAGCTGTGGGAGCAGCAGTTCCAGCTGTGGCAGTTCGTCGAGCTGCGGCAGTTCGTCCAGCTCCAGCTGCGGAAGCAGCTCCTGACGGCCGGGCCTACGGCAACCGGGGGCGGAATCGGCGGCAACGGGGCCATCGGCTCCGACACCGGCCGGTGATCCTTTACAAGCGCGCGGCCCCGGACTCTCATCGGTTCATCGGATGAGAGGAAGGGGCCGCCATGCGGAGGGGACACGCGGGCCGGGCGGCCGCCACGGCGGCGCTCTCCCTCCTCCTGTGCGCCCCGGCCCACGCAGCCCGGGCCGCCTCGCCGGGCCCCCTCGGCGGAACGGCCGCCGAAGCCGCAGGCGCCGCCCTCACCGCCCGCCGCGCCGCGGCCGCGGCCGTATCCGGTGGCGGGCTCGACTTCGGCCGCTGCCCCGGCGTCGAGGAACTCCCCGCCCCGGTCCGGTGCGCCACCCTGCCCGTCCCGCTCGACTACGCCCGTCCCGACGGCCCGCGGATCTCCCTCACCGTCAGCCGGGTCCCCGCCACCGGCGCCCGCGGCGCCGCCCGCCAGGGCGCGCTCGTCCAGAACCCCGGCGGCCCCGGAGCCTCCGGCATGTACTTCCCGCTCCTCGCCGGCCTCCCCGGCTGGGAGCGGATCGCCGCCGCCTACGATTTCGTCGGCTACGCCCCGCGCGGCGTCGGCCGCTCCGCCCCGCTGTCCTGCCAGGACCCCGCCGCCGCCCGGACCACGGGCCCCACCCGGGAGCCGGCCGACCCCTCCCCGGCGTACAAGAGACGGCGCCTCGCGGCCGCCCGGGCCTACGCCCGCGGCTGCGCGCGCCGGGCCGACGCGGCCCTGCCGTACTACACGACGCTCAACAACGCCCGCGACCTGGACGTCCTGCGGGCCGCGCTCGGCGAGCGGAAGCTGAGCTTCGTGGGCGCCTCGTACGGCACCTACCTCGGGGCCGTCTACGCCACCCTCCATCCGGGCCGCGTCCGCCGGATGGTCCTCGACTCGGCGGTCGATCCCGACCCGCGCCGTATCTGGTACCGCAACAACCTCGACCAGTCGACCGGCTTCGAGCGCCGCTGGTCCGACTTCCGCGCCTGGGCCGCCCGCCACCACGCCACGTACGGGCTCGGCGCCACCCCGGCGGCCGTGCAGGCGAGCTACGAGCGCGTGCGGGACGCGGTGGCCCGAAGGCCCGCGGGCGGGGTCGTCGGCAGCGGCGAACTCCGGGCCGCCTACCTCCAGGCCGTGTACTACGACGACGTGTGGCCGGACCGCGCGGCGGCCCTCACGGCCTTCCTGCGCGGCGATCCGGCCCGGCTGACCGCCCAGGCGGCCCCGGACCCGGACCCGGACGCGGCTGCCGAGGCGGAGAACGCGACGGCGGTGTACACGGCGGTGCTGTGCAACGACGCCTCCTGGCCCGGGGACTGGGAGACCTGGGACCGCGACCACACCGAGCTGGCGCGCGGGGCCCCCTTCGAGACCTGGGCCAACGCCTTCCTGAACCTCCCGTGCGCGTCCTGGCCGGTGCGTGACCGGCAGCGGCCGGTGGCGGTCGGGGCCCAGCCGGAGCGGCTGCCCGGCATCCTGGTGGTCGCGGCGGAGCGGGACGGGGCGACCCCGTACCCGGGCGCGCTGGAACTCCAGCGTCGGCTCGGCGCCGGGGCTTCGCTGGTGACGGAGACGGGGGCCGGCTCCCACGGAGTGGTCGGCGGGCTCAACGGCTGCGTGGACCGTCACGTGGAGCGGTATCTGCTCACGGGCGCCACCCCGGGGTGGCGTGTCACGTGTGCGCCGCATCCGGAGCCCGCACCGGTGTCGCTGGACGACCGGGCAGCGAGCGCCCACAGGGCACTGCTGCCGCCAGTCGTCTGAACTTCCGGGCGGGGTCTCCGGCTGCGTCGTTTCGGGGGCAGGGGCCGTCTTTCGGACCAGCCTCCCGATCCACCGGAGGAACTCACCTGACGGTGTGGTCGTCCTCCGGTCCTTCCCCCCAGGGGAGGTATCAGGCGAGCCCGGCCACCAGATCGGCGACGGACTTGCGGCGCCCGGTGTAGAAGGGCACCTCTTCACGGACGTGCATACGGGCCTCGGAGGCGCGCAGGTGACGCATGAGGTCGACGATGCGGTACAGCTCGTCCGCCTCGAAGGCCAGCAGCCACTCGTAGTCGCCCAGCGAGAAGGAGGCGACGGTGTTGGCGCGCACGTCCGGGTAGCCGCGGGCCATCTTGCCGTGGTCGGCGAGCATGCGGCGGCGGTCCTCGTCGGGCAGCAGGTACCAGTCGTAGCTGCGCACGAAGGGGTACACGCTGACGTACTCGCGGGCGACCTCGTCGGCCAGGAAGGCCGGGATGTGCGACTTGTTGAACTCGGCCGGGCGGTGCAGGGCCATGTTCGACCACACCGGCTCCAGGGCGCGGCCCAGCCTGGTGCGGCGGAACAGGTTGTAGGCGGTCTGCAGCTCGTCCGCCGTCTCGGCGTGCCACCAGATCATGACGTCGGCGTCGGCGCGCAGGCCGGAGACGTCGTAGGTGCCGCGGACGGTGATGTCCTTGGCGCCCAGCTGGTCGAAGAGCTCCTGGACCTCGTCGGCGTAGCCGGTGCGGTCCTCGGGAAGAACGTCCTTCAGCTTGAAGACGGACCACAGGGTGTAGCGGATGACCTCGTTGAGGTCCTTCGCCTTCTTCCCCGCGTTGGGAATCTTCTCTGGTGCAGTCATGTGCCTATTGTCCCGTGCGCTGATCAGTGGTCTGTGCCAGGGGTGCCGTACGCGCACCGAGCGCGGCGATCACCGCGTCCGCGGCCTTGCCGGCACTCGCGATACAGGCCGGGATGCCCACTCCGTCGTAGACCGCGCCGCAGACCGCGAGGCCCGGCAGGGCTGCCACGGCCGTGCGGATCCGGGCGACCCGGTCGAGGTGGCCGACCGGGTACTGGGGCAGTCCGCCGTCCCAGCGGGTGACCGTGGAGGCGACCGGCCGGGCCGTGAGGCCCACGGCCGCGCCGAGGTCGGCGAGGGAGACGTCGACGAGCTCGTGGTCCTCGCGCCGCAGATCGGCCTCGTCGGCGTAGCGGCCGACCGAGGTGCGCAGCAGGAAGAGGTCGGGATCGGTGCCGGCCCAGGCCCACTTGTTGCTGGAGAAGGTGGAGGCCTTGATGGTCCGGCCGTCGACGGGCGGTACGAGGAACCCGCTGGAGCCGCCGCCGGACACGGCCTCCGGGAGCTCGGAGCGGCGGAAGGCCATCGTGACGAGCGCCATCGAGGCGTACTCGACCCCGCGCAGCTCGGCGGCCGCGGCCGGGGCGAGCCCGTCCAGCAGCCGGGCGGCGGCCCCGGCCGGGGTGGCCAGGACCACGGCGTCGGCCTCGACGACCTCGGCGCCGGCCACCACCCGCCAGCCTTCGGGCGTACGGACGACCTCGCGGACGGGGGCGTCGGTGACGAGCCGGGCCCCCGCGGCACGGCAGGCCTCGGCCACGGCGACCGGGAGCCGTCCGATGCCGCCGTCGATGCCTGCGAAGACCGGGCCGGCGGGCTGGGGCGCGGCCTCCGCCCGGCGCTGCAGTTCGCGTACTCCGTCGCCCAGGAGGGTGTGCGTGCGGGCGGCCTCGAAGAGCTGGGGCACGGCGGCCCGCATGGAGATGCGGTAGGCGTTGCCCGCGTAGACGCCGCCGAGCAGGGGTTCCACCAGCCGGTCGACGACCTCGTGGCCGAGGCGGGCCGCGACGTACGCGCCGACGGCCACGTCGTCGCCGATCTCGGTGGGCGCCAGCGTCCGCTCCGCCTCGATACGGGCCAGCCCCTCGGCCGAGAGCACCCCCGAGGCGGCGAGCGGTCCCAGGTCGCCGGGGACGCCCATGACGTGGCCGCGCGGCATCGGGCGCAGCGCGCCGCGGGTCCACAGCCGGGCGGTGGCGGTGGCGGGCGCCTGCACGGCGTCGCCGAGGCCCACGGCCTCGGCCAGGGCCACGGCTTCGGGGCGGCGGGCGAGCATGGATTCGGCGCCGAGGTCGACGCGGGCCCCGGCGAGCTCACCGGCGTACAGCTTGCCGCCGAGCCGGGGTCCGGCCTCCAGCAGGGTGACGCGGACGCCTTCGGCGAGCAGCCGGTGGGCTGCCGCGAGGCCCGCGATTCCGCCGCCGATGACGACGGCGTGGCGCTGGGGGGCCGTGGCCCGGGGGGAGCCGCCCGGCCGATCCGTACGCATGTCCGCTTCGTGCATGGACACATCGTCTCAGACCGATCACCGAGGCCGGACCGTGACCGCATCGGGATCACCCCGGGACCGTGGATTCGAAACCCGCGACGGGACTCTGGACGTCGAACCGGCAACACCAGCCGATCCTCGGGGGTTTACAGCGATGCGCAGTTTCGACAGACACCGTTCCGCGGCGGCCCTGGCCGCCCTCGCGCTGGCCGGGGCGCTCGCGCTCACCGGCTGCGGCGCGAGCGGCCAGGGCACCGCGAGCGACAAGGCGGCGGTGGCGCCCGCCGCCGACGGCAAGGCTCCGGAGGGCGCCGCGGCCCCGGCGCCGGCCGCGTCCGCGGGCGCCGCGGGCTCCGGCGCCGGCAAGAACGCCGCGCCGCCGGCCGTGGTCCGCCCGAACGTCATCCGGACGGCGACGCTCGGCATCGAGACGGCGGACGTCCAGAAGACGCTCGCCGCGGCCCGCACGGCGGCCGACGAATCGGGCGGCTACGTCGGCAACGAGTCCACCAAGCGCGGCGAGGACGGCCGGATGACCTCGACGCTGACCCTGCGGGTGCCGGGCGAGCGCTACGACGCCGTGCTCGGCGCCATGGAGGGCAGCGGAAAGCTCCTGCACCGCAAGGTCGACGCGCAGGACGTCACGGAGAAGGTCGCCGACATCGGCAGCCGTGTCGCCTCGCAGCAGGCCAGCGTGGCGCGGGTGCGGGAGATGATGGGCAAGGCCTCGGCGCTGAGCGAGGTGGTGATGCTGGAGAGCGAGCTGTCGCGCCGCCAGTCCGACCTGGAGTCGCTGCTGGCGCAGCAGACGGCGCTGAAGGACCAGACCTCGCTGGGCACGATCACGCTGGAGGTCTCGGAGCCGGCGGCCGCCCCGGCGCCGGAGAAGAAGGAGAAGAAGAAGGAGCCCACCTTCCTGGGAGCCCTGGGCGGGGGCTGGGACGTCTTCACCCAGGTCGTGCGCTACCTGACGGTGGCGGTGGGCGCGGTGCTGCCGTTCGCGCTGACGGCGGTGGTGGGGCTGCTGCTGTTCCGGCTGTACCGGCGGTGGCGTCCGGCGACGCCGAAGCCGGCCCCGGTGCCGTGGCGGGCGACGGTGCCGGCGGCCCGGACGGCTCCGGACACCGAGGCCGGCGTACAGGACTGAACGCACGTTCGGCCGTAGCGTGTTCACCATCCGACGGTGGTGAAGGGGCGGTACGGACGATGGCTGTGGAACGACTGGTGGTGGTGGGCGGTGACGCGGCGGGGATGTCCGCCGCGTCACAGGCCCGAAGGCTGAGGAGCCCGGCGGAGCTGGAGATCGTCGCCTTCGAGCGCGGGCACTTCACCTCCTACTCGGCGTGCGGGATCCCGTACTGGGTCGGCGGTCGGGTCGCCGAGCGCGACGACCTGATCGCCCGTACCCCCGAGGAGCACCGCGCCCGGGACATCGATCTGCGTACGCGCACGGAGGTCGTGGAGCTCGACCTCCCCGGGTCCCGGGTCCGCGCCCGCGATCTGGACACGGGATCCGAATCCTGGACGGAGTACGACAAGCTGGTCCTGGCGACGGGCGCCCGCCCCGTCCGCCCCCGGCTCCCCGGCATCGGCGCGCACGGGGTCCACGGCATCCAGACCCTGGACGACGGCCAGCGCCTGATGGACACCTTGCACCGTGCGGAGGGCCGCCGGGCCGTCGTGGTCGGCGCGGGCTACATCGGCGTGGAGATGGCGGAGGCCCTGGTGGGGCGGGGCTTCGAGGTCACCGTCCTGCACCGGGGCGAGCAGCCGATGGCCACGCTGGACCCGGACATGGGCGGCCTGGTGCACAGCGCGATGAACCGGATGGGGATCCGTACGGTCTCCCGCGCCGAGGTGACGAAGGTCCTCACCGACGAGGAGGGCCGGGCCCGGGCGGTGGCCACGTCGGCGGGCGAGGAGTACGAGGCGGACGTGGTCGTGCTCGGCATCGGCGTGGAGCCCCGCACCGCGCTCGCCCGCGCGGCCGGTCTCCCGCTCGGCCCTTCGGGCGGCATCCTCACGGACCTCTCGATGCGGGTCCGGGGCCACGGGAACATCTGGTCGGGCGGCGACTGCGTGGAGGTCCTGGACCTGGTCGCGGGCCGCACCCGGCACATCCCGCTGGGCACCCACGCCAACAAGCACGGCCAGGTCATCGGCTCGGGCGTGGGCGGCGGCTACGCGACCTTCCCCGGGGTGGTCGGTACGGCGGTCAGCAAGGTCTGCGACCTGGAGATCGCCCGTACGGGGTTGCGCGAGCGGGACGCCCTGGAGGCGGGCCTGCGCTTCGTGACGGCCACCATCACCTCCACCAACACGGCCGGCTACTACCCGGGAGCGGCGGAGATGACGGTGAAGATGCTGGCGGAACGCCGTACGGGCCGCCTCCTCGGGGTCCAGATCGTCGGCGGCGCGGGCGCCGCGAAGCGGGTGGACATCGCGGCGGTCGCCCTCACGGCGGGCATGACGGTGGACCGGATGGTGTCCCTGGACCTGGGCTACGCCCCGCCTTTCTCCCCGGTCTGGGACCCCATCCTGGTGGCGGCCCGCAAGGCGGTCGCGGCGGTCCACTCGGCGGGCGTCTGACCGCCCCGCGCGCGGGGCGGTTCCGGGCGGACCGGCTCCGGGAGGCGGCCCGTCCGGCTCAGCGGGCCGTCTTGGTGTGGACGTAGTCCACCAGGCGGGTCAGCGCCTCGGGGTCGGTCGTCGGCAGGACGCCGTGGCCGAGGTTGAAGATGTGGCCCTCCAGGCCGGCGGCGGCCGCGAGGACCTCGTCCGTCTTGGCCTCGACCGCCTCCGGGGTGGAGAAGAGCACGGCGGGGTCCAGGTTGCCCTGGAGCGCCTTCCCGGGGCCGACCCGGCGCACGGCCTCGTCCAGCGGGACCCGGTAGTCGACGCCCATGACGTCCGCGCCGGCCTCTCCCATGAGGCCGAGGAGCTCGCCCGTGCCCACGCCGAAGTGGATCCGCGGGACGCCGTAGGAGGCGACCGACTCCAGGACCTTCGCGGAGGCGGGCATCACCGAGCGGCGGTAGTCCGCCGGGGCGAGGGCGCCGACCCAGGAGTCGAAGAGCTGGACGGCGGAGGCGCCGGCCTCGATCTGGACCTTCAGGAAGGCGGAGGTGATCTCCGCGAGGCGGTCCAGGAGGTCGGCCCACAGCTGCGGGTCCCCGTACATCAGGGCCTTGGTGTGCTCGTGGTTCTTGGAGGGGCCGCCCTCGACCAGGTAGCTCGCGAGGGTGAACGGCGCGCCCGCGAAGCCGATCAACGGCGTGGAGCCCAGTTCACCCGTGAGCATGCCGATCGCCTCGGTGACGTACGAGACATCCTCCGGGGTGAGGTCGCGCAGCTGTGCGAGGTCCTCACGGCGGCGGATCGGCTGGGCGACGACCGGGCCGATGCCGGGCTTGATGTCCAGGTCGACGCCGATGGCCTTCAGCGGGACCACGATGTCGGAGAAGAAGATCGCCGCGTCCACCTTGTGGCGGCGCACGGGCTGCAGCGTGATCTCCGTGACCAGGTCGGGCCGCATGCAGGACTCCAGCATCTGCGTGCCCTCGCGCACCTTGCGGTACTCGGGAAGCGAGCGCCCCGCCTGCCGCATGAACCACACCGGGGTGTGCGGCACCGGCTCCCGCCGGCACGCCTTCAGGAAGGCGGAATCGTACGTCTGACTCGGCTGGCCCGTGGGGCGGGTGTTGGCGCTCACGACCCAAATCTTCGCACGTACGAAGAAGTGTCCGACCCAGCGAGGGTGTCCCTGCGCCGCACGGGCGCTCGTTCCGCCTAGTCTTCCCCGCATGGCTGCGGCTCAGGGACGATTTTCAGATGGCGCCGAGGGTACGGACAGCGCGAAGGAGAGCTCCGTCCCGCTCCCGTTCCGACGGGCGGTCGACGGCTTGAAGAAGGCCCGGCTGCGTCCGGGGATCGAGATCGACCCCACGAAACCACCCCAGAGACTGGCGCCGCACGCCTACGCGCTGGAGGCCGCGGTCGTGGACGGCGAGGAGGACCTGGCCGACGGCCGGCTCATCCTGCTCCACGATCCGTCCGGGCACGACGCCTGGCAGGGGACCTTCCGGCTGGTGACGCTGGTGCGCGCGGAGCTGGAGCCGGAGATGGCCGCGGACCCGCTGCTGCCCGAGGTGTGCTGGTCCTGGCTGACGGGGGCGCTGGAGGCGCGCGGGCTCGCGTACGGGGAGGCGAGCGGCACCGTGACCATGGCGGGCTCGCACTACTTCGGCGGGCTCGCGGAGCGGCGGCCGGCCACGCAGATCGAGATCAGGGCCTCGTGGACGCCGCGCGAGGGCGTGGGCGGGGTGCCGGACACCTCGGCGCACCTGTCGGCGTGGTGCGAACTGCTGTGCCAGATCGCGGGACTGCCCCCGGTGGGTCCGACGGACACGGCGACGGGAGTGGTCTCCCTGCCACAGCGTCGCGGTCCGCACCACCCGTAGCCACAGGGCCGAACGGCCGCCGCGATCGGCACGCGACGCGGCGCGATGCCGCGCGACGCAGAACGACTGATCGAAGAACTGGGCGGACGGTCGAAAGGCGGCGCCCGTTGCGGGCTTCTGATCAACCGATGATCGATCGTGCGTCCGAATTGCCCGAATTGTTACTCACCAAATCGTGATCATTCCCTAAAGCCGGGCGGGTGACGTGCCGAAGGAGTGGGAGACCATCCGCACGGTTCGCACCGGCTTCCCTCCCCGAGCCGGCCGTCCCGCCACTCCCCCAGGAGGCCTAGGTGTCCGTTCTTCTCGAGCAGCCCGCAAGCCTGGTCGCCTACCGCCCGAACAAGCCGACGGCCATGGTCGTCGTGGCCGACCCGCGCGTCCGCTCCACCGTGACCCGCCATCTGTGGGCCCTCGGAGTACGTGACGTGATCGAGGCGTCGTCCATCGCGGAGGCCCGCCCCCGCGTCGGCAGCCCGCGCGACATCTGCGTGGCCGACGTACACCTGCCCGACGGCTCCGGTCTCACCCTGCTCTCCGAGACCCGGGCCGCCGGCTGGCCCAACGGCCTGGCCCTGTCCGCCGCCGACGACATCGGTGCCGTGCGCAACGCCCTCGCGGGCGGCGTCAAGGGCTACGTCGTCACCGGTACGCGGACCAACATCGGGCTCCCCACCCGGCCCGGCGCCGCCCCCATCGGCGCCGCCGCCGCCCGTATGCACCGCCGCCCCCCGGGCGCCCCGAGCCACCCGGGCGGCTACCGCGAGCTCTCCGGCCGCGAGGTCGAGGTCCTGCGCCTCGTCGCGGAGGGCCAGTCCAACAAGGCCATCGGCGTCTCGATGGGCCTGTCCGCCCTGACCGTCAAGTCCCACCTCGCCCGGATCGCCCGCAAGCTGGGCACCGGTGACCGTGCCGGCATGGTCGCCGTGGCGCTGCGTACCGGGATCATCCACTGACCGCGGGCCGGCGCCCCCGGATATCCGCCCCGGGAGCCGCTGCCGGGAAACCTCCCGGGAGACCCCCGGAATACCCCGGGAAAACGCCCCGCATACCGCCCGCGCCCGTCGACGGAACGTTCCGGCGACGGGCGCGTCGTATACACGGATACCCTTGAGCGGTGACCGACGCCCAAGATCCCGCAGCAGACCTGCGCACCACCACCGGGGGCGGCCCCTCGGACGACGTCGTTGTTCCGCCCGGTGGGCTGCCGACTCCCTTGCTGGAGCCCCGTGAGGGGATTCCTCCGGTGGTCGCCGACGCGGACGCCCTCGCCGAAGTGGTCGCGGCCTTCGCCGCGGGCACCGGCCCCGTCGCCGTCGACGCCGAACGGGCCTCCGGATACCGCTACGGCCAGCGCGCCTACCTGGTGCAGCTGCGCCGTGAGGGTGCGGGGTCCGCCCTGATCGACCCGGTGGGCTGCCCCGACCTGTCCGCACTGGGCGAAGCCCTGTCCGGCACCGAATGGATCCTGCACGCCGCCACCCAGGACCTGCCCTGCCTGCGCGAAATAGGCATGGTGCCCACCTCCTTGTTCGACACCGAGCTGGCCGGCCGCCTCGCCGGCTTCCCCCGGGTCGGGCTCGGCGCGATGGTCGAGAGCGTGCTCGGCTACGCGCTGGAGAAGGGCCACTCCGCCGTCGACTGGTCGACCCGCCCGCTCCCCGAGCCGTGGCTGCGCTACGCCGCCCTGGACGTGGAGCTGCTGGTCGACCTGCGGGACGCGCTGGAGAAGGAACTGGACCGGCAGGGCAAGCTCGAATGGGCCCACCAGGAGTTCGACGCCATCGCCTCGGCACCGCCCGCCCCGCCGCGCAAGGACCCGTGGCGCCGTACGTCCGGCATGCACAAGGTGCGCCGGCGCCGGCAGATGGCGGTCGTACGGGAGCTGTGGGAGTCCCGGGACCGGATCGCGCAGCGGCGTGACGTGTCGCCGGGCAAGGTGCTGGGCGACGCCGCGATCGTCGAGGCCGCTCTCGCCCTGCCGGCCAACGTGCACACCCTGTCCGCCCTGCCCGGCTACGGGCAGCGGATGGGCCGGCGCCAGCTGGACCAGTGGATGGCCGCCGTGGACCGGGCGAAGGCCCTGCCCGAGAACGAGCTGCCGCAGCCCGGGGCGACCCCGGCCGGTCCCCCGCCGCCGCGCTCCTGGGTGGACAAGGACCCGGCGGCTGCGGCCCGGCTCTCGGCGGCCCGTGCCGCCGTCTCGGCCCTGGCGGAGGCGCTGAACCTGCCCCAGGAGAACCTGATCACCCCGGACACGGTCCGCCGGCTGTGCTGGGAGCCGCCGCAGCGGCCGCAGGCGGACGCGGTGGCGGAGGCCCTGGCGGGCTACGGCGCCCGGCCGTGGCAGGTCGAACTGGTGACTCCGGTGCTGGTCACCGCCCTGTCGGCCACCGTGTAGGAGATCACCGGCGATCACCGACGTGCCCTGGTCCGCGACGCGCGGACCAGGGCACGTCCGGATCAGAGCGCTTGCTCGGTGTAGTCGCCGTCCGTGTCCATGTAGAAGGTGCCCTTCGTGTGGCCGTCGATCTCGGTGTGCTTGAGCCACTTCCGGGACAGGTGGTGGACGTGCTTGACCACCCGCTCCCAGGGGATCTGGTGGCCCGCGCAGGCGACCTCGAAGTGCATCTTCCTCGGCCCCGGGATGGCCTTGTAGAGCTCGGTGACCGAGAGGAAGGGGTTGGTGCCCGGAGCGCTGTTCACCGTCTTGTCGTGCTCGCCGACGACGATGAGCACCGGCACCTTGTGGCCGAGGACGTTGTCCACCTTGGCACCGGCTTTGGTCCAGCCCCACCAGAAGGGGTTGCGGAAGCGCAGCACGCCCGAGGGGACGCCGGACACCGGCGGCCCCCAGTTGCGGCCCACCACGTCGTTCTCCATGATCGCCGCCCACACGGTGTCGACCATGCCCTCCTCGCGCTGCTCGTCGCCGCAGCCGAGTTCCTTGTCCCAGGCCTCACCGAAACCCTGCCGGCCGGTGATGTTCATCGGGAAGTTCCACAGGGAGGGCGGCGGCGGCAGCGCGTCCGGCCGCGCCCACTTGGTGCCGGGCTTGCTCTCGGGTCCGTCCGGCCGGAAGACCGGGGCGAGGAGGAACAGGCTGGAGACGTTCTCCGGGTGCTGGATGGCGTACGGGCCCAAGGCCACCGAGGCGGCGGACCAGCCGAAGAGGGCGACCTTCTCCACGCCGCGCTCGGCCTTGATGTACTCCACGACGGTGTGGACTTCGGCCCAGTCTCCGGCGGAGTCGCCGAGGTGCTTGGCGTACGGGGGCGTACAGGGGCCCGGCAGCGGGTGACCGTCGAGCAGGAGCTTCGACTGCTGGGTGGCGTTGGTGTTGCAGGGCTCGTTCATGACCGCCGGCCGCGGCGAGCGGCCGTGGCCCTGGAGGTCCATGGCGAAGACGTCGAAGCCCGCCTTGGCGAGGAACAGCATCCAGTTGTACTCGCCGGTGCCCAGGTCCGCGCCGGGCAGTACGGGGACGCTGCGGCCGTGCAGCATCAGGACGGCCGTGCGCTTGGTGGGATTCTTCGTCCCGTCACGCTCCCGGACGAAGAGTTTGATCACCTCGCCCTCGTTGACGGGGAGTGTGGAGGGGTGCTTGACCTCGTGGTCGATCGTCTTGATCGGCATGGCCGGGGTCTCCGTTCGGGTCGGCCGGGGTCCGGGGCGGGCGCCCGGGACGAGGCCAGAATCCGGAAGCGGGTGCGCCCCACGCCATTGACGTGACCGTGACGAGCGGACGGCCGACCCGATCGTGTCACCGCCCGCGCTCCGATCGGACGGGCGTGAGGAGGGGGCGCACGGGGTCCCGGCGCGGGGTGCGGAGTGTGACCTTCGCCGCTCCTCCGGGAGAGGGTGTGCACATTGGTTACCCGCAAGTAGCATGGTCGGGTGAGCGGGCGCTCAGCGACTTACCCGAGCGCCCCCACGCGCAGCAGTGCACACCCGCACCTGGAGGAGAGCCAACGTGCCTCGTACCGTCAGGGACGTCGTCTTCGTCGACGGCGTCCGCACCCCGTTCGGCAAGGCGGGCCCGAAGGGCATCTACCACGAGACCCGCGCCGACGACCTCGTCGTGAAGGCGATCCGGGAGCTGCTGCGCCGCAACCCGGACCTGGACCCCAAGAAGATCGACGAGGTCGCCATCGCCGCGACCACGCAGATCGGCGACCAGGGCCTCACGCTGGGCCGTACCGCCGGCATTCTCGCGGGCCTCCCGCAGTCCGTACCGGGCTACTCCATCGACCGCATGTGCGCCGGCGCGCTGACCGCCGTGACCGCCGTCGCGGGCGGTGTGGCCTTCGGTGCCTACGACGTCGCCCTCGCCGGCGGTGTCGAGCACATGGGCCGCCACCCCATGGGCGAGGGCGTGGACCCGAACCCGCGCTTCGTCTCCGAGAAGCTGGTCGACGAGTCCGCCCTGTTCATGGGCATGACCGCCGAGAACCTGCACGACCGGTACCCGACGATCACCAAGCTCCGCGCCGACGAGTACGCCGTGCGCTCGCAGGAGAAGGCCGCCAAGGCGTACGCCGACGGCAAGATCCAGCAGGACCTGGTCCCGATCTCGGTGCGCAACACCAACGAGGCGGCCGGTGAGACGGGCTGGGGCCTGGTCACCACCGACGAGCCGATGCGCCCGGGCACCACGCTGGAGAACCTGGCCGGCCTGAAGACCCCGTTCCGTACGCACGGCCGGGTCACCGCGGGCAACGCCGCCGGTCTCAACGACGGTGCCACCGCCGCGATCATCGCGTCCGAGGACTTCGCCCGGGAGAACAACCTCCCGGTCAAGATGCGCCTGGTCTCGTACTCCTTCGCGGGTGTCGAGCCCGAGGTCATGGGCTACGGCCCGATCCCGGCCACCGAGAAGGCCCTGGCCCAGGCCGGCCTGACGATCGAGGACATAGGCCTCTTCGAGGTCAACGAGGCCTTCGCGGTCCAGGTCCTCGCGTTCCTGGAGCACTACGGCATCGCCGACGACGACGCCCGCGTCAACCAGTACGGCGGCGCCATCGCCTTCGGTCACCCGCTCGCCTCCTCGGGCGTGCGCCTGATGACGCAGCTGGCCCGTCAGTTCGAGGAGCAGCCGCACGTCCGCTACGGCCTGACCACCATGTGCGTCGGCTTCGGCATGGGCGCCACGGTCATCTGGGAGAACCCGAACTTCAACGCCGAGGGAGACTCCAAGTGAGCACCACCGCTGAGCTCCTGAAGGGCGCGGCCGAGCTGTTCCCGGACGAGGTCGTCACGTCCGCGCACGTCCGCCACCTGGACCTGCCGTTCGGCGCCGGGCGCTTCGCGCTCATCACGCTGGACAACGGCTTCGACCACACCAAGCCGACCACCTTCGGCCCGCAGTCCCTCGCCAACCTGAACGCGGCGATCGACCAGGTCGAGCAGGAGGCCATCGCGGGCTCCATCGTCGGCGCGGGCATCACCGGCAAGCCGTTCATCTTCGCGGTCGGCGCCGACCTCAAGGGCGTCGAGCTGCTGAAGAAGCACGACGAGGCGCTCGCCATCGGCAAGGGCGGCCACGACGTCTTCAAGCGCCTCTCGGCGCTGGCGGTCCCGACCTTCGCGTACTACAACGGCGCGGCCATGGGCGGAGGCGTCGAGGTCGGTCTGCACTGCTCCTACCGCACCGTCTCGAAGGCCATCCCGGCCTTCTCGCTGCCCGAGGTCTTCCTCGGCCTGGTTCCCGGCTGGGGCGGCTGCGCCATCCTGCCGAACCTGATCGGCGCCGAGCGCGCGGTCTCGGTGATCATCGAGAACTCGCTCAACCAGAACAAGCAGCTGCGCGGCAAGCAGGTCTTCGACCTGGGCATCGCGGACGCGCTGTTCGAGGGCGCGGACTTCCTGGAGCAGTCGCTCCTGTGGACCGCGAACGTCCTGAACGGCACCACCGAGGTCGTCCGCGACGAGATCGACCGCGGCGAGGCCTGGGACGCGGCCGTCGCCAAGGGCCGCTTCATCGCGGACTCCAAGGTGCACGGCGCCGCTCCGGCCGCCTACCGCGCGCTGGACATCATCGCCGCGGCCAAGTCGGGCGACCTGCAGGCCGGCTTCGACGCCGAGGACACGGCCCTGGCCGACCTCATCATGGGCGGCGAGCTGCGCTCGGGCATCTACGCCTTCAACCTGGTCCAGAAGCGCGCCAAGCGCCCGGCCGGTGCCCCGGACAAGTCCCTGGCCCGTCCGGTCACCAAGGTCGGCGTCGTCGGCGCGGGCCTGATGGCCTCCCAGCTGGCGCTGCTCTTCCTGCGCCGCCTGGAGGTGCCGGTGGTCCTCACCGACATCGACCAGGAGCGCGTGGACAAGGGTGTGGGCTACGTCCACGCCGAGATCCAGAAGCTGCTCGGCAAGGGCCGCATCAACCAGGACAAGGCCAACCGCCTGACCGCCCTGGTGACCGGTGTCCTGGACAAGGCCGAGGGCTTCGCGGACGCGGACTTCATCATCGAGGCCGTGTTCGAGGAGATGTCCGTCAAGCAGAAGGTGTTCGCGGAGGTCGAGGCGGTCGCCCCGGCGCACGCGATCCTCGCCACCAACACCTCCTCGCTGTCGGTGTCGGAGATGGCCTCGAAGCTCCAGCACCCGGAGCGCGTGGTCGGCTTCCACTTCTTCAACCCGGTCGCGATCCTCCCCCTGCTGGAGATCGTCCGCGGTGAGCAGACCGACGACGCCTCGCTGGCCACGGCCTTCGGTGTCGCCAAGAAGCTGAAGAAGACCGCGGTCCTCACCAAGGACGCCCCGGCGTTCGTCGTGAACCGCATCCTGACCCGCTTCATGGGCGAGATCCAGAACGTCATCGACGAGGGCACCCCGGTGGTCACGGCGGAGAAGGCCATCGAGCCGCTCGGCCTGCCGATGTCCCCGCTGGTGCTCCTGGAGCTCGTGGGCCCGGCGATCGGTCTGCACGTCTCCGAGACCCTGAACCGCGCCTTCCCGGAGCGCTTCACCGTCTCCCCGAACCTTGCGGCGGTCGTCAAGGCCGGCAAGCGCGGCTTCTACGTCTACGATTCCGGCAAGCCGGAGCTGGACCCCGAGGTCGCCGCGCTCCTGGTCCAGGGCGATGTCGTCCTGACCGAGGAGCAGGTCCGCGACCGCGTCCTGGACGCGGTGGCGCAGGAGATCGGCCTGATGCTGGAGGAGGGTGTCGTGGCCGAGGCCCAGGACATCGACCTCTGCCTCATCACGGGCGCCGGCTGGCCCTTCCACCTGGGCGGCATCACGCCGTACCTGGACCGTGAGGGCGTCTCGGAGCGCGTCAACGGCAAGAAGTTCCTCGCCCCCGGCCTCGCGAGCATCCCGGCCTAGTCCGGGTCTCCGAGGGCTGTTCCACGGCTCGGCCCGCCCCTCCAGGGGGGCGGGCCACAGCCGTTCGAATACCTGTCTAAGATTCACCCCCATGACGGAAAAGCACGCGCGGCCCAAGCGCCGCCGCCGCGTTCTGCGGATCACCCTGCTGCTGGTCGCCGTGCTGATCCTGGGCACGGCCGGGGCCGGCTGGTGGGCCTACAGCCACCTGAACTCCAACATCGACAGCGTCGACCTGGACCAGGCGATCGGTGACAACCGGCCCAAGAAGGTCGTCGCGAACGCCCAGAACATCCTGGTGCTCGGCTCGGACTCGCGGGCCGGGGCCAATGCCGATCTCGACCACGGCGATGTCAGCGGCGCCCGCTCGGACACCGCGATGCTGGTGCACATACCCGAGGGCCGGGCCAAGGCGACCGCGGTGAGCATCCCCCGCGACACCCTGATCACCCGGCCCGAGTGCAAGGACGGCAAGGGCAAGACCCTCCCGTCCGCCAAGCGGGTCATGTTCAACTCCGTGTACTCGCTCGCCGGTCCGGCCTGTGTGGTCAACACGGTCGAGCAGATGTCCGGCGTCCGCGTGGACCACTTCGTCGAGGTCGACTTCGCCGGTTTCAAGGGCCTGGTCGACGCGCTGGGCGGGGTCACCGTCACCCTGGACAAGCCGATGAGCGGCGCCAAGGGCGGCCTCAAGCTGGACGCGGGCACGCACCGGCTGAACGGCACCGACTCGCTCAAGTTCGTCCGTACCCGGTACGGCTACGGCGACGGCAGCGACCTCGGCCGCATCGGGCTGCAGCAGCAGTTCATGATGGCCATGCTGTCCGAGATCAAGAAGCAGGACGCCCTCGGCAACCCCGCGCGGCTGTACAAGCTCGCGGACGCCGGGACCAAGTCGCTGACCACCGACTCCGACCTCGCCTCGCTCACCGCGCTGTCCGACTTCGCGCAGAGCATGAAGGGCGTCGACCCGGACACGATGGAGACCATCATGCTCCCGGTCGCCTACGACAAGGTGGACCCGAACCGCGTGATCGTGGCGGAGCCGCAGGCCACCCAGCTGTGGGAGGCCCTGCGCACCGACCAGAAGGTCCCGGCCTCGGCGAAGAACTCCCCCGCCAAGGGCTGAGCGGCCGAGCCGCCGAGTCTTCGGCCACCGCACGCCGCGGCGGGCCCGTACGGGAATCCCTCCCGTACGGGCCCGCCGCGGCGTGTGCGGGGTACGGCCGACGCTCAGAACTCCGCGTTCTGGCCGACCTTGTGCAGACGGCTGTTCCGGTAGCCGTAGGCGAAGTAGACGATGATGCCGATGACCATCCAGATGCCGAAGCGCAGCCAGGTCTCGGCCGGCAGGTTGAGCATCAGCCAGAGGGAGGCCGCGATCGACACGATCGGGACGAAGGGCACCCACGGGGTGCGGAAGGACCGGTGCAGGTCGGGGCGGGTCTTGCGCAGGACGATCACGCCGAGGGCGACCACCACGAAGGCGAACAGCGTGCCGATGTTCACCAGTTCCGCAAGCGTTTCCAGGCTGGTGAAGCCCGCGACGACGGCGATGATGCCGCCGAGCAGCATGGTCGCCCGGTACGGGGTGCGGTACTTCGGGTGGGTGACGGAGAAGACGCGCGGCAGCAGTCCGTCACGGCTCATCGCGAAGAACACGCGGGTCTGGCCGAGCAGCAGGATCATGCACACGGTGATCAGGCCGACGGCCGCGCCGAGGCTGATGGCACCCGAGAAGAACGGCTGGTTCACCGATTTGAACGCTTCGGCGAGCGGCGCGGTCGGGGACATCTCCGAGTACTTCTGCATGCCGGTGACCACCAGGGTCACGGCGACGTAGAGCACGGTGCAGACCAGCAGCGAACCGAGGATGCCACGCGGCATGTCCCGTTGGGGGTTCTTGGTCTCCTCGGCCGCCGTCGCCACCACGTCGAAGCCGATGAAGGCGAAGAAGATGAGCGAGGCCGCCGTGAAGATGCCCATGACGCCGAAGTTCGTGGGCTCGTAGCCGAACATCAACTGGACCAGCGGCGAGTGCCAACCGCTGACGCCCTCGGCCCGTGGCTGGGCCGGCGGGATGAACGGCGAGTAGTTGTCGGCCTTGATGAAGAACAGGCCCGCGACGATGACCAGCAGCACGACCGTGACCTTGATGGCGACGACGACCGCGGTGATGCGGGCCGAGAGCTTCGTCCCGACGACCAGGATCCACGTCAGCACCAGGACCAGCAGGAACGCCAACAGGTCGAAGTGTCCGCCGGGGACATCGGGGCCGGACAGGGACGTCGGAAGCGTCCAGCCCAGGTTGGTGTCCATGAGGTGGCGTACGTACCCGGACCAGCCGACCGCGACGACAGCCGTACCGAGTGCGAATTCCAGCACCAGGTCCCAGCCGATGATCCAGGCGGGCAGCTCGCCGATCGAGGCGTACGAGAACGTGTACGCCGACCCGGCCACCGGGACGGTGGACGCGAACTCGGCGTAGCAGAGCGCCGCGAGGGCGCAGACGATGCCCGCGGCCACGAAGGCCAGGGCGGTGGCGGGACCGGCATTGTTCCGGGCGGCGATGCCCGTGAGGACGAAGATGCCGGTGCCGATGATGACGCCCACACCGAAGACCGTGAGGTCCCACGCGGAAAGCGACTTCCGGAGCGCGTGTTCCGGCTCCTCCGTGTCGCGGATGGACTGCTCCACCGTCTTGGTACGGAATGGGCTGTTCAGATCCTTGCTCACCGACGCCTCCGAGAGGTGACGCCGCACGAACGGCCGGAAGGCCCACTCCTCAAGAGTGATCTCCCGGCCCGTGACGTGCAACCGCGCGTCGATCTACGAACGGCGCGCGCGGCGAGTTCCGGACTAGTCGACGGCGGCGGCCGGCTCGCTGTCGTAGCGGCCGTCCAGCTTGGCGACGAGGCCGGTGACCTGCCGGGCGATGTCCGGCGCGGTCAGGCCGATCTCGGCCATGATCTCCTTGCGGAGGGCGTGGTCGAGGAAGCGCTGCGGGATGCCGAAGTCGCGCAGCGGTACGTCGACGCCCGCGTCCCGCAGGGCCTGCGAGACGGCGGCGCCCACACCACCGGTGCGGCCGTTGTCCTCGACGGTGACGACCACGCGGTGCCGGTCCGCGAGCGGGGCCAGGGCCTCGTCCACGGGCTTGACCCAGCGGGGGTCGACCACGGTCGTGGAGATGCCCTGCTTGTCCAGCAGGTCGGCGATCTCCAGGCACATCGGGGCGAGTGCGCCGACCGACACGAGCAGTACGTCCGGACGGGTGACCTCGGCGCCCGGGGCCCGCAGGACGTCCATCCCGCCGATCCGGCCGACGGCCGGGACGGCCGGGCCGACGACGCCCTTGGAGTAGCGCACGACGGTCGGGGCGTCCTTGACCTCGACGGCCTCGCGCAGCTGGGCGCGCAGCTGCTCGGCGTCGCGCGGGGCGGCGAGCCGCAGGCCGGGCACGACCTGCAGGATCGACATGTCCCACATGCCGTTGTGGGAGGCGCCGTCGTCACCGGTGACACCGGCGCGGTCCAGGACGAAGGTGACCCCGCACTTGTGCAGGGCCACGTCCATCAGGACCTGGTCGAAGGCGCGGTTGAGGAAGGTCGCGTACACCGCGAAGACCGGGTGGACCCCGCCGGTGGCCAGGCCCGCCGCCGAGGTGGCGCCGTGCTGCTCGGCGATGCCCACGTCGTAGATGCGGTTCGGGAAGGCCTCGGCGAACTTGTTGAGGCCGACCGGGTGGAGCATGGCGGCGGTGATGCCGACGATGTCCTCGCGCTCGTGGCCGAGCTTGACCATCTCGTCGGCGAAGACGGAGGTCCAGCTCGCCGCGGCGGTCTTCACCGGCAGGCCGGTGTCCGGGTGGATCACGCCGACCGCGTGGAAGCGGTCCGCCTCGTGCTCCAGGGCCGGGGTGTAGCCGCGGCCCTTCTGGGTGAGGCAGTGCACGATGACCGGGCCGCTGAAGCGCTTGGCGCGCTGCAGGGCGGACTCCAGGGCCTCGATGTCGTGGCCGTCGATGGGCCCGATGTACTTGAGCCCGAGGTCCTCGAACATGCCCTGCGGGGCGATGAAGTCCTTGAGGCCCTTCTTGGCGCCGTGCAGGGTCTCGAAGAGCGGCTTCCCGACGACCGGGGTGCGCTCCAGGATCTCCTTGCCGCGGGCCAGGAAGCGCTCGTAGCCGTCCGTGGTGCGCAGGGTGGCCAGGTGGTTGGCGAGGCCGCCGATGGTGGGGCCGTACGAGCGCTCGTTGTCGTTGACGACGATGACGAGGGGGCGGTCCTTGGCGGCGGCGATGTTGTTCAGCGCCTCCCAGGCCATGCCACCGGTCAGCGCGCCGTCGCCGATGACGGCGGCGACGTGGTGGTCCTCGCGGCCCAGCACCTCGTTGGCCTTGGCCAGGCCGTCGGCCCAGCCGAGCACGGTGGAGGCGTGCGAGTTCTCGATCACGTCGTGGTCGGACTCGGCGCGCGAGGGGTATCCCGACAGGCCGTTCTTGGTGCGCAGGCCGGCGAAGTCCTGGCGGCCCGTGAGCAGCTTGTGGACGTAGGCCTGGTGGCCGGTGTCGAAGAGGACCTTGTCCTTGGGCGATTCGAAGACCCGGTGCAGGGCGATCGTCAGTTCGACCACGCCGAGGTTGGGGCCGAGGTGCCCGCCGGTCTTGGAGACGGCGTCGACGAGGAAGGACCTGATCTCTGCCGCGAGCTGGTCGAGCTCCTCCTGGCTGAGCCGGTCCAGATCGCGCGGTCCCTTGATGCGGGTCAGCAGCACCCGTGCCTCCTTGCAGTTGCTTGCTGGTCTGTCGAGTCTAATGTTCCGCCCCCGGCCCCGGTCATCGGGCCGTCCCGAGGGCGTCACACCTTTGTCATACATGTACGCGCGACCTGACGGCCACACCTCACATACGGACGTATACCCGTACATGAGTACCCCGTTCAGGCACGCACGGATGCCCGGCGCCACGAGAAGTGGCGCCGGGCACTGTGACCGGTCTTACCGCCGGACGTCACTCCGGCGGGCAGTCGGACGCGCGATCAGGCGCGGCCGGCCGTCTTCTGGGTCTTGCGCGTCACCGAGTCGATCACCACGGTCGCCAGCAGCACCGCGCCGGTGATCATGTACTGGATCGGCGTCGCAATGCCTTCCAGGGCCAGACCGTACTGGATCGAGACGATGACCATGACGCCGAGGAGGGCGTTCCAGGTCCGGCCCCGGCCGCCGAAGAGGCTGGTGCCGCCGATGACGGCCGCCGCGATCACGTTCATCAGCAGGTCGCCGGCGCCGGCGCTCTGGTTGGCCGCCGCGATCTTGGAGGCCCAGAACAGACCGCCGATGGCGGCGAAGGTGCTGGAGATCGCGAAGACCGTGATCCGGATGCGGGTGACGTTGATGCCCGCGCGGCGGGAGGCCTCGACGCTGCCACCCAGTGCGAAAACGTTTCGCCCGAAGGTCGTGCGGCGCAGCAGGAAGTCCGTGACCACCAGGGCCAGCAGGAAGAGCACCACCGCGAGCGGCAGGCCCTTGTACTGGTTGAACAGCACGGCGGGACCGAAGGTGCACAGCGCGAGCAGGCCGGTGCGCAGCAGGATCTCGGCGAGCGGCCGGGAGGGCATCCCGGCGGCCTCGCGGCGCCTCGCGTCGAGGAAGGAGGCCAGGAAGTAGCCGACCACCGCGAGCGCGGCCAGCCCGTAGGCGACGGCCACGTCCGAGAAGAAGTACGTGGTCAGCTGGCCGACCACGCCGTCGGAGTCGATGTTGATCGTGCCGTTGCTGCCGAGGATCTGGAGCATCGCGCCGAGCCAGAAGAGCAGGCCCGACAGGGTGACGGCGAAGGCCGGGGCCCCGACCTTGGCGAAGAAGAAGCCGTGGATGCAGCCGATCAGGGCGCCTCCCACCACGGCCGCGAGGATGGCCAGCCATTCGTTCACGCCGTGGGTGACGGCGAGGACGGCGACGATCGCGCCCGAGACACCGCTGACCGAGCCGACCGAGAGGTCGATCTCGCCGAGCAGCAGCACGAAGATGATGCCGATGGCGATCATGCCGGTGCCGGTCATCGTGATCGCGATGTTGGTGAGGTTCTCCGGGGAGAGGAAGTTCGAGTTCAGCCCCTGGAAGATCGACCAGATGACGATCAGACCGATGACGACCGGGAGGGATCCCAGGTCGCCCGCCTTCATCTTCCGCTTGAACTCGCCCACGTACCCGGCGAGGCCCTCCTCGCGGACGAGGAGGCGGGGGTCCACGGCCGGGATCGCGTCGTGCGCGGCCGCGGGGTTGACCGGGTCGACGTGCTCCTGCTGGTCGACGGGGCCCTTGTCCAGTGGGCCGGTGGCGGGGTTCTGGGTGCTCACTTGCCGGCCTCCGAGGTGCGGGCCGCCCGGCGGGTCACGGCGTTGTCCGTGGCACCGGTGATGGCGGAGATGATCTCTTCCTGCGAGGTGTCGGCGACGTTGAAGACACCGTTGTTGCGGCCGAGCCGCAGGACCGCCACCTTGTCGGCGACGGCCTTCACATCGGCCATGTTGTGGCTGATGAGGATGACGGCGTGGCCGCGCTCACGCAGCCGCTCCACCAGGTCGAGAACCTGTGCGGTCTGCTCGACGCCGAGGGCCGCGGTGGGCTCGTCGAGGATGACGAGCTGGGGCTCGCCCAGCATGGAGCGGGCGATGGCCACGGTCTGGCGCTGACCGCCGGAGAGTGACGCGATGGGAATCCGGACACTGGGGATCCGGATGGACAGGGTGGTCAGGAGCTCGCGGGCGCGCCGCTCCATCTCCACCTCGTCGAGGATGCCGAAGCTCTTGAGCTCCCGGCCGAGGAAGAGGTTGCCGACGACGTCGATGTTGTCGCACAGCGCCAGGTCCTGGTAGACCGTCGCGATGCCCAGGTTCTGGGCATCGTGGGGCTTGCCGATGGAAACCGGGCGCCCCTCCCACTCGATGACACCTTCATCGATGGGGTGCACGCCGGCGATCGTCTTGACCAGCGTGGACTTTCCGGCACCGTTGTCGCCGACGAGGGCGACCACTTCACCGGAGTGGATCTCGAGTTCTACGTCGGTGAGGGCCTGAACGGCGCCGAACCGCTTCGAGACCCCTCGCAACGCCAGCACGGGCGCAGCGGACACATGAACCATCTCCTTCGCCGCCTGACCGGCGGGGATGTCGTGCAGAAGAGCAGGAGCAGGGCGAATGGGGGAGGAACGTTTCTGCCCGGCGCCCCGCCGGGTGGCGGGGAGAGAGAGGCGGGGCGCCGGTCAGGCACGGGGGGCCGCCTCCGGGGGAGGCGACGGGGGCCGCTACTTCAGGCCGGCGGCGGCGCAGGCCGCCGCGTACTTGTCGGTGCAGATCTCGTCGACCGAGTACACGCCGTCCTTGACGACGGTGTCCTTGATGTTGCTCTTGGTCAGCGAGACGACCGGGATCAGGACCGAGGCGACGCCCTTGGCGGTCGGGCTGTCGACCGTGGACGTGGACTCGGGCTTGCCGCCCTTGGCGAGAGCGACGGCCATCTTCGCGGCGGCCTCGGCCTCGGGGGCGTACGGCTTGTAGACGCTCATGAACTGCTCGCCCGCGACGATCCGCTGCACACCGGCGAGTTCGGCGTCCTGACCGGTGACCGGCGGCAGGGGGGACACGCCGGCGGCCTTGAGGGCGGTGATGATGCCGCCTGCCATGCCGTCGTTGGCGGAGTAGACGCCGATGACCTTGTCCTTGCCGAGCGCGGACAGCGCGGCCGCCATGTTGGTGTTGGCGTTCTCCGGCTTCCACTCGACCGTGTCGTACTCCTTGCCGACGTTCACCTTGCCGTCGAGCTCGGAGTGCGCACCGGACTTGAAGAGCTTGGCGTTCGGGTCGGTGACCGAACCGTTCATCATGACGATCTGGCCGTCCTTGGCCTTGTCGCCCAGCGCCTCCAGCAGGGCCTTGCCCTGGACCTTGCCGACCTCTTCGTTGTCGAAGGAGGTGTAGGCGTCGATCGGGCCCTCGGCCAGGCGGTCGTAGGCGACGACCGGGATGCCGGCGTCCTTGGCCTTCTTGACCGAGCCGGCGATGGCCTTGGAGTCCACCGCGTCGATGATCAGGACGTCCACCTTGTTGGTGATCATCGTGTCGACCTGCGAGTTCTGCGTGGTCGCGTCCTGCTTGGCGTTGGCGTAGACGACCTCGCCCTTGCCGCCGGTGAGCTCGGCGATCTTCTTCTCGATCAGCGGCTTGTCGAACTTCTCGTAACGCGCGGTCTGGTTCTCCGGCAGGAGCAGACCGACCTTGATCGCATCGCCCTTGGCAGCGCCGGAGGACTCCTTCGTCGTGTCGCCCGCCTCCTTCGCACTGCCACAAGCGGCGAGCGAAACGGCCATGGCACCAGCGGCAACAGCTACGGCGGCTCTGCGCATACGCGTGTTCATTACTTGAACCTCCCTGACGAGGCCGCAGCGGCGCGGCCGAGGTGGATGTGAGTCAACCCCGGCCGCGTTTTGCCGTCAAGGAGTGAATTCTTAACGAGATGACAACGGTGCCATTCGTTATCTACCTGAAGACAAGACGGCTGGAGCTCGCACTCCACTTCCATGATCTGACAAAAGTGTCGAATCGCCCATTTCGCTGAGGACGAGCGCCAGTGCGCCCAGCACCTCGGCCCGCCCGCCCAGGTTCCCCGTCAGCACCGACAACTGCCGGGCCGCGCTGGGGATCGCGTACCTTCCCACCGATTCACGGATGGGAGCGAGGACGAGTTCACCGGCTTCCGCCAGCGATCCGCCCAGGACCACCCGGCTGGGGTTCAGGAGGTTGCACAGACTGGCGACGCCGCTGCCGATGTGCCGGCCCACGTCCGTGATCACCCGGCGGCAGCCCGGGTCCCCCTCGCGGGCCAGTTCGACCACCCGCTCCATCGTCAACTCCGGCCCGTGCGTGCCCTGGAGCAGTGGCAGCACGTACCGGGCGGCCGTGAAGGTCTCCAGGCAGCCGCGGTTGCCGCAGCGGCACACCGGGCCCGACTCGTCCAGGGTGATGTGCCCGATCTCGCCCGCCGTGCCGCCGGGTCCGCGGTAGATCTGGCCGTTGATCACGAGGCCCGCGCCGACGCCGCTGGCCACCTTGATGTAGGCCAGGTCCTTTACTCCCCGCCCGCTCCCCCAAACGAGTTCGCCGAGGGCGCCGAGGTTCGCGTCGTTGTCCACGTACACGGGCACCCCGAGGCGCTGGGACAGCTCCTGGCGGGGGTTGATGCCCGCCCAGCCCGGCAGGATCGCGGTCGAGCCAAGGGTCCCGGACTCCACGTCGATCGGGCCGGGCACGCCGAGCCCGACGCCGATGACCTTCTCCAGCCCCACGCCGATGTCCGCGATCAGCCGTCCGACCAGGGCTTCCGCGCGGTCGAAGCCGTCCGCCCAGGACGCGTCGACGTCCAGCGGCTCGGATTCCTCGGCCAGCACCTGGTGGGCCAGGTTCCCCACCGCCACCCGCAGGTGGGTGTGGCCGAAGTCGACACCGATGACGATCCCCGCGTCGCCGCTGAGCGAGACGCTGCGCGCCCGGCGGCCACCGGCCGAGGTGTCGGTGACCTCGACGGTCCCGCCGTCCTTCAGCTCCCGGACGATGTTGGAGACCGTGGCCGCCGACAGTCCGGTGGCGCGGGCGATCTCCGCCTGGGTCAGCGATCCCGCGAGCCGCACCGCCCGCACGACCCGTTCGAGATTCGCGCGATGCAGCGACGACTGCGATCCGGGAGTCTGCACGACTCATCCACTCCTGCCCATTAGCGACGGCCAGCCGTCGCCCCCCGGCCGGGTCGCGTCACGGCTTCAGGCTCCGAGACCCCGGCATCTCTCCAACTTGTGAACCTTAAGTCGAGCCTTTACGCATCCACACGTCAAGAGGCTGACACGGCACGAATCGGCTGGTACTGGACTAAAGGGGGAGAGAAGCGGCCGTTGGATCGTGCTACGGTCGCTGGGACGCCGGTCCTCTGCGGCCCTTACGGCCGGACCTGGCGTCGCACAACGGCCGCGCTACGCAAGGAGGTGTTCGGGATGAGTCCCGATCGAAGTCCTTGCGGCGCCCTCGTCGGCTGACCTTGCTACCGGCCGACCTGTGACCGGCTGACCTCTCTCCGGGTACGCACGGCAGCGGTGGACCGCCGTCCCCCGTGCGCGCTCGTGTTCCGTTCGCGAACTCTCGCGTTCCTTCCTTCCACATTCCCTTCCTTCCGCATGCCCTGCCAACTCCGCCGGGCGTGCGTCATCCATGCCCGTCGGCGTGCCGGCGGCCCCTGGGGGCCTCCGCGCGCCGACCGCTGATCACTCCACGTGACCGCTCGGCTTCGTGCTGCCCGGACACCGTGGAGGGAGGTATTCGTCATGACCATGCTCACCCCCCGTACTCCGACCACGCTCGCACCGCCGGGCCGCTCCCGCCGCGAGCGCAAGGCCGCCGAGCTCCAGGCGCGCACCCGCGCCGTCGGCGGGCGTCTCGCCGGGATCAGCGCCCGTTCGGGCGTCCAGGTCCTGCAGGAGGTGGACACCTCCCCGGCCGGCCTCACCTCCTCCGAGGCGGCGCTGCGCCTGGAGCGGCACGGCCCCAACACCGTCGCCCACGAGCGGGCCCCCCGCTGGTACCTCCAGCTGGCGAAGGCCTACGCGAACCCCTTCATCGCCGTCCTGGTCTTCCTGGCGGCGGTCATGTACGCGCAGGACCCCGCGGACCCGGGCGTCGTCATCCTCAGCGTGATGGTGGGCGTCAGCGGGCTGCTGCGCTTCTGGCAGGAGTTCCGTTCGGGCCGCGCCGCCGACGCGCTGAAGAGGCTCGTCACCACCACGTGCGCGGTGCAGCGCCGGGCGGGCAGCGGCTCTGCGCCCACCACCTTCGAGGTGCCCATGGAGCAGGTGGTCCCCGGCGACGTGGTCAAGCTGGCGGCCGGTGACCTGATCCCCGCCGACCTGCGGATCCTCACCGCCAAGGACCTCACCGTCAGCCAGGCCGCGCTGTCGGGCGAGTCCCTTCCGGTGGCCAAGGCCGACACCCGTACGCGGGACCTCGGCCAGCGGGAGACCACCGACCCGGTGGAGGCCGACAACCTGGTCCTGACGGGCACCTCGGTCACCTCCGGCACCGCCACCGGGATCGTCGTCGCCACGGGCGCCGACACCTACTTCGGCTCGATGGCCGGCTCGCTCGTCGGCGAGCGCCCGCAGACCAACTTCGACACCGGCGTGCGCAAGGTCAGCTTCCTGCTGATCCGCTTCATGCTGGTGATGGTCCCGGTGGTCTTCATGGTCAACGGGCTCACCAAAGGCGACTGGGACGAGGCCTTCCTCTTCGGCGTCGCCGTCGCCGTCGGGCTGACCCCCGAGATGCTGCCGATGGTCGTCTCCGCCAACCTGGCGCGCGGCGCGGTCGCCATGTCCCGGCGCAAGGTGGTCGTCAAGCGGCTCAACGCGATCCAGAACCTGGGCGCGATGGACGTGCTCTGCACGGACAAGACCGGCACCCTCACGGAGGACCGGATCGTCCTGGACCGCTACCTGGACGTGCACGGCGACGAGGACGGCGAGGTGCTGGAGTACGGCTACCTCAACGCGCGGTTCCAGACCGGTCTGAGGAATCTGATGGACCAGGCGGTCATCGATCGCGTGGACGAGGCCGAGGAGGTTGTCGTCGACGCACGGTTCTCGATGGTCGACGAGATCCCCTTCGACTTCGCCCGGCGCCGGATGTCCGTGGTCCTCGACCGCAACCACCTCGTGGGCGACCTCGGACACCACGAGCACATCATGATCACCAAGGGTGCGGTCGAGGAGGTCCTGGACCGCTGCACGCACATGGCGGACCGCGGCGAGAGGGTCGAGCTGACCGAGCGGCTGCGGGGGCACGTCACCCGGACCGCCGAGGACGACAACCGGCAGGGCCTGCGCGTCCTCGCCGTCGCCACCCGCACGATCGACAGCCCCCGCGACACCTACACGGTCGCGGACGAGGACGGGCTGACGCTCGTCGGCTTCCTCGCCTTCCTCGACCCGCCGAAGGCCGACGCCGCCCGGGCCCTGCGGGGCCTGGCCGACATGGGCGTCTCGGTGAAGGTCGTCACCGGCGACAACGAGCTCGTGGCCGCCCGTGTGTGCGCCGACGTCGGCATGGACGTCGGGCAGGTGGTGCTCGGCCCCGGGACCGACGGCCTCGACGACACCGAACTGCGCGCGCTGGCCGCCCGTACGAAGGTCTTCGCCAAGGTCAACCCGGTGCAGAAGGCCCGGATCGTCCGGGCCCTGCAGGCCGGCGGACACACCGTCGGGTTCCTCGGCGACGGCATCAACGACGCCGCCGCGCTGCGCGACGCCGATGTCGGCATCTCGGTGGACACCGCCGTCGACATCGCCAAGGAGTCGGCCGACATCATCCTGCTGGAGAAGGACCTGACCGTCCTGGAGCAGGGAGTCGTCCAGGGCCGGACCACCTTCGGCAACACGATCAAGTACATCAAGATGACGGCGTCGTCGAACTTCGGCAACGTCTTCTCGGTCCTGGTGGCGAGCGCCTTCATCCCCTTCCAGCCGATGCTCGCGATCATGCTGCTGGTCCAGAACCTGGTCTACGACCTCTCGCAGCTGGCGACCCCCTGGGACCGCATGGACGAGGAGTACCTCCGCAAGCCCCGCAACTGGGACGCCAAGGGCATCGGCCGCTTCATGGTCACCATCGGACCGGTCAGCTCCGTCTTCGACATCTCGATGTTCCTGATCATGTGGCACGTCTTCGCGGCGAACAGCGAGGCGGGCCAGTCCCTCTTCCAGTCCGGCTGGTTCGTCGAGGGCCTGCTCTCGCAGACCCTGATCGTCCACATGATCCGCACCCGCAAGATCCCCTTCCTGCAGTCCCGCGCCTCCTGGCCGGTGATGGTGACGACCGTCCTCGCGGTACTGGCCGGGCTCTGGCTGCCCTTCTCCCCGCTGGCTCCCTCGCTGGGCTTCGTGGCCCTGCCCGCGAGCTACTTCCCGTGGCTGGCCGGCGTACTGCTCGCCTACTGCACGCTCACCCAGCTCGTGAAGACGTGGTACATCCGCCGCTTCGGGACCTGGCTGTAGGAGCCCGCCGACGGGGACCCGAAGAATGAATTGAACACGTTCAGCCCGGCTGGCAGTATGGATCCAGGACGCCGCCGGCCGGGCCGGCGCGTTCGTTCGTCGTGCGGCGAGGGGGGACGGGCGTGCATCAGAAGCGGTCGTACGGGCGGGTCGTGGTGGTCTCGACGCTGGTGGGATGCCTGGAGGTCGCCCTCACCGTCGTGGTGGCAGTGCTGTACGTACAGACGCAGCCGCCGCCGGACCGGGCGCCCGACTACGCCGAGATCGGGGGAAGCCTGGTCGGCCTCGCACCTCTCACCGGTGTCGTCTCGTTCCTTCTGTCGCTGGTCCTCGTCCTGCCGGCGGTCGCGCTGGCCGACCTCCTCGGCCGTCTGATCGGCAGGCACGCGGCCTGGTGGTCGGCGCCGCTGATCGTCGCGGCCCTGCTGGCGCCGCTCGTCTTCGGTGTCGCGGCGTACAACGACGCGCAGACGCGGGGCACTCTGGTCTTCTGGGCCTCGGCCACGGCCTCGCTCTCGGCGGGCGCGCTGATCGCCCTGCCGCGGTTCGAGGGACTGCTGGGGCGGGTGGCGCTGTGGGGCACGGCGGTGGTGGCGGGGACGGGCCTGTTCGGCGCGCTCGGGCTGGCCGTCGGCCTGCTGCCCGCGTACGAGCCTCCGAGGATCGGTCCGCAGACCATGGTCGGCGCGTGGTTCGACCACACGGGCAACACCCTGGTCTTCACCTCGGACGGCCGCGTCACCGCCTCCGGCGTCGGAGGGCGCGCGGCCGTCGACCACCCGAGCGACCCGTCGCCGAGCTGCTCGGGCTCCGGGACCTGGTCCTACGAGTCCGGCCGGGACGTCTGGGCCCAGAAGGTCCGCGTGGACGTCCCGGGGTGCAGCTGGCCCGCGTGGGGCGTCGACGGCACCGCCCGGGAGCCCCGGATCCACCAGCACATCGGCGGCCCGGGTTCCGGAGAGCTCTACCGGCTGCGGAAGGCCTCCGGCGGCTCCTGACGCGGGACGCCGGGGCCGCCGGGGCCGCCGGGGCGCTACTTCAGCGTCGCCGAGGTGAGGCCCGCCTGGATCTGCCGCTGGAAGGACAGGTAGACCGCCAGCATGGGGATGATCGCGATGGTGGCGCCGGCGAACAGCACCGGCAGGTCCGTCTCGTAGCCCATCTGGTACTGCAGCTGGATGAGCCCCTGCGTGAGCATGTAGCGCTCGGGCTCGCCGCTCGTCTGCGGCTGCATCAGCACGGCGGGCAGGATGTACTGGTTCCACTGGCCCAGGACGTTGAAGATCCCGACGCTGATCAGGCCGGGCTTGGCCATGGGCAGCATCACCTGGAAGAAGATCCGGGTGTCGGAGGCCCCGTCGATGACCGCCGCCTCGTGTATCGCCGTGGGCAGCGTGCGGAAGAAGGAGTGCATGAAGAAGACGGTGAACGGCATCGAGTAGGCGACGTACACCAGGATCAGGCCCTGGTAGGTGTTCAGCATGTCGAAGCGCTTGACCATGAAGAACAGCGGTACGAGCGCCAGGAACACCGGGAACATCGCCCCGCTGACGAAGAAGTAGTAGATGACCCGGTTGCCCGTGAAGGGGTAGCGCGCCAGCACGTACGCGGCCATCGAGCCGAAGAGCATGGTCAGCGGGACCGAGAACACGAGCACGATGAGGGTGTGGGCGAAGTAGCCGCCGATGCCCTTCTCCCAGGCCCGGCCGAAGGCGTCGAGGTGCCAGTTGCTGGGCCAGCTGAGGGCCGAGCCGCCGATCTGCGCGTCCGTCTTGAAGGAGCCGAGCGCGAGCCAGATCAGGGGCAGCACGATCATTATCGCCCAGAGGACGAGGAAGCCGTGCGAGAAGACGTTGAGGACCACGCCCTCGGAGCGTCGTTTGTCCCGCTCCCCCGTCCGGCCCGTGCGGCCCGACCGCTCCGGTGCGTCTTCGCCCGGAGCCTTGGTCACTGTGGACTGTGCAGCCATCGTGGAACTCCGCTCAGAACTCGATGCGCTCGCGGCGGGTGGCGCGCAGCGTGACGATGGAGAGGATCATGGTCAGGGCGAGCATGACCACGCCCATGGCACAGGCGTAGCCGCTCTTGCCGAAGTACAGGAAGTTGCGCATCAGCACCGTCGACATGACCTCGCTGTGGTGGTCGGGTCCGCCGCCGAACTGGCCCGAGGTCATGGTCGACACCAGCACGAACATGTCCATCGCGGCGATGCCCAGATAGACCGCGGCGGTCTGCACAGAGTCCCACAGCAGGGGCAGCGTGACCTTGAAGAAGGTCTGGGCGCGCCCGGCGCCGTCGAGCAGGGCGGCCTCGTAGATGTCCTTGGGTACGGACTGCATGGCCGCCGAGAACAGGACGAGGTAGAAGCCGACTCCGTGCCAGACGACCACGAACAGCAGGGCCCACAGGACGAAGTCGGGTTCGTTCAGCCATTCGACCGGGTGCTGCGCGTCGATCAGGCCGATCCTGGTGAGGAAGCCGTTGAGCAGGCCGCCCTCGTCGCTGCGGTAGATCGCGCCGAAGAGCACGGAGAGGATGGCGAGGGAGAGCACCTGCGGGAAGAAGTAGACGACCTTGTAGACGCGCGATCCGCCGACGCCCCGCACGCCGCCGGCCCCGCTGCGCCCGCCCGCGTTCACCATGAAGGCGAAGAAGAGGGCGAGCAGGATGGTGACGACCGGGACGAACACCAGGAGCAGCAGGTTGTGCCAGAGGGCGCCGCGGAAGACCTCGTCCTTCAGCAACGTCGCGTAGTTGTCCGTGCCGACGAAGTCGAACGTCGGGGACTGGCCGCTCCAGTTGGTGAAGGAATAGCCGAACGTCTGTACGTACGGCCAGATGACGAAGGTCAGGTACAGCGCGAGAGGCGCGATGAGGAAGCCGGTGATGAAACCGGCCCGCCCCTTGCTCCGGGCTACTTGGCTCATGGTGTCCGTCCCAGCGGTGTCAGACGCGCTTGTTGTTCTTGGCGTTCGGGTCCTTGGCGGCCTTGTCCACCGCGGCCTGGGCCCGCTTGATCCATTCCTTCGGCTGGATCCGCTGGGCCATCAGCTCATTGGACGCGTTCTGGATCTCGCTGTCCATCTCGCTGTACCAGTCGGGGTAGCGGTAGCTGAAGGTGTTGCCGCCCGCCGCCTTGAGCGCGTCCACCGCCGACTGGGTGCCCGGCCGCAGCTTGACGCTCGGGTCCACGCCGTCCTTGACGACGGTGAGCGAGTTGGCCTGCTGGGCGAAGATCGTCGACCACTCGCGGGACAGCATGGAGCGGAGGAACTCCAGGCCCGCGGCCTTGTTGGCGGCCTTCTCCGGGACGATGAAGGGCTCGTCCACACCGGCCCGGATGGCTTCGAAGGGCAGCTTGCTGTCGGCGAGCAGCGGCATCGGCAGGAACTTCATGTCGAAGTCCTCCGGGGTCTGCTTCAGCTGCTCGTTCTCCAGCCAGGAGCCGGAGGGGATGAAGGCGGCCTTGTACTGGTTCCAGGCGGTCTGGGACTCCGTGTGGGTGAGGCCGTTGGTGCCCGGCATCAGCAGGCCCTTCTCGACCACCTCGTAGACCGCCTCGACGGCGGCGAGCGCGGCCGGGTTGCCCTCGAAGGCGTTCGGCTCCAGGTTGTCGATCGCCTTCATGGCCTCCAGACCGCCCTTCTTGGCGATCAGGTCCATGATGACGACGTTGATGTAGTACGGGAACTTGCCCTGGTGGGCGAGGCCGCCGATGCCGGCTTCCTTGGCCTGGGTGCAGACGGCCAGGAACTCGTCCCAGGTCTTCGGCGGCGTCCAGCCCTTGTCCTTGAAGAGCTTGCCGGAATACCAGAAGCCGAACACCGCGTAGACGTACTTCAGCACGACGAACTTGCCGCCCTGCAGGCCCTGTTCGTAGGCGCCTTCGACCAGGGTGTCGCGCACCTTCTTGCTCGGGTCGTCGAGGGAGGGCGCGTCGAGCACGGCGGTGAGGTCGGCGAGCTGGTCGCCCTTGGCGAGCACGTCCAGCTTGATCTGCTGGGCGCCGGAGTCGTCGACGACGTCCGGCGGGTTGCCGCCGTTGAAGCGCGGCTGGAGCTTGGCGGTGATCTCCTGGGTGCCCAGGTGGGAGCTGGTGGTGCCCCACTTCTTGTCGAACGCGGCCTCCCAGGCCTTCGCGTAGTCGTCGCCGAACCCGCCCTTGAAGACGACGACGTCCAGCTTGCCGCCCTTCCCGACGCCGAACGGGTTCTCCTTGGTCACCGGCGCTTTGGCCGGCCCCTTCGTGGAGTTCTCCTCACCGCCGGAGGCGCAGGCGGACAGGAAGCTCATCGTCGGCACCGTGATCAGTCCGAGTGCTGCTGAGCGCTTGATCAGGTCGCGGCGTCCGAGGCCCTCACCGGTGGATCCCATGCTCATGTCCTCGCCTTCGTCAGAAGTGTGAAGGAGGCCGGAGATTCACGGTGGTTGCCGTGCATGCGGACATCACCACAGGTCCCCGCCCGTCCCCCGGCCCGGAGCCACTCGTCTCGCGGTGATCCGGACGGGCACAGGTATAGTCCACTCCCGCTCGTGTGAGCAAGATCATGCACATTTATGGCCACCAGTTTTTCCGAGTTGAGACCTGTCCGTCACATGGACACGCCGCCGGACAAGCGGAAGGGCCGTACCCCCTTGACGGGGATACGGCCCTTTGGTGCCGAGCGGCGATGCCTGGATCAGCCGCGGATGAGGTTCCGGAGCACGAACTGCATGATGCCGCCGTTGCGGTAGTAGTCCGCCTCACCCGGCGTGTCGATGCGGACGACCGCGTCGAACTCCACGCCGGTGTCGGTGGTGACCTTGACCGTGCGCGGGGTGGTGCCGTTGTTCAGCTCCTCCACGCCGGTGAAGGAGAAGGTCTCCTCGCCGGTCAGACCCAGGGAGGCCGCGGTGGCACCCTCCGGGAACTGCAGCGGCAGGACGCCCATGCCGATCAGGTTGGAGCGGTGGATGCGCTCGTAGGACTCGGCGATGACGGCCTTGACGCCGAGCAGCGCGGTGCCCTTGGCGGCCCAGTCGCGGGACGAGCCGGAGCCGTACTCCTTGCCCGCCAGGATCACCAGCGGGATGCCGGCGGCCTGGTAGTTCTGCGAGGCGTCGTAGATGAAGGAGACCGGCGCGCCCTCGACCGTGAAGTCGCGGGTGAAGCCGCCCTCGGTGCCCGGCGCGATCTGGTTGCGCAGGCGGATGTTGGCGAACGTGCCGCGGATCATGACCTCGTGGTTGCCGCGGCGGGAACCGTACGAGTTGAAGTCGCGGCGCTCGACGCCGTGCTCGGTGAGGTACTTGCCGGCCGGGGTGTCGGCCTTGATCGCACCGGCCGGGGAGATGTGGTCGGTGGTGACCGAGTCGCCCAGCTTCGCCAGCACGCGCGCGCCGGCGATGTCGGAGACCGGGGTGGTCTCCATCGTCATGCCCTCGAAGTAAGGGGGCTTGCGGACGTAGGTCGACTGCGGGTCCCACTCGAAGGTGTTGCCCGTCGGGATCGACAGCGCCTGCCACTGGGCGTCGCCCGCGAAGACGTCCTGGTAGGACTTGCTGAACATGTCCTCGCCGATGGCGTTCGCCACGACGTCGTTGACCTCGGCCTCGGACGGCCAGATGTCCTGGAGGAAGACCGGCTTGCCCTCGGTGTCGGTGCCGATGGCGTCCTTGGTGATGTCCACCTTCATGGAGCCCGCGATGGCGTAAGCGACGACCAGCGGCGGGGAGGCCAGGTAGTTCATCTTGACGTCGGGGTTGATGCGGCCCTCGAAGTTGCGGTTGCCCGAGAGGACCGAGGTGACCGCGAGGTCGTGCTCGTTGATCGCCTTCGAGATCTCCTCGTCCAGCGGACCGGAGTTGCCGATGCAGGTGGTGCAGCCGTACCCGACGAGGTTGAAGCCCATCTTGTCGAGGTACGGGGTCAGGCCGGCCTTGTCGAAGTAGTCGGTGACGACCTTCGAGCCCGGGGCGAGGGTGGTCTTGACCCACGGCTTGCGGGACAGGCCCTTCTCGACCGCCTTCTTGGCCACGAGCGCCGCGGCGACCATGACGTAGGGGTTCGAGGTGTTGGTGCAGGAGGTGATCGCGGCGACGGTGACGGCGCCGTGGTCGATCTCGAAGGAGGTGCCGTCGGCCAGGGTGACCTGGGTCGGGCGGCTCGGCACGCCGTTGGTGGCGGCCGGGGCGTCGGAGGCCGGGAAGGACTCCTTGCCCGCCTCGTCGTCGTCCTCGACGTAGTTGCGCACGTCCTGCGCGAACTGCTGGGCGGCGTTGGCGAGGATGATGCGGTCCTGCGGGCGCTTCGGGCCGGCGATGGAGGGGACGACCGTGGAGAGGTCGAGCTCCAGCTTCTCGGAGAAGTCCGGCTCGGCGGCCGGGTCCAGCCACAGGCCCTGCTCCTTGGCGTACGCCTCGACGAGCGCGACCTGCTGGGCGTCGCGGCCGGTCAGGCGCAGGTACTTCAGGGTCTCGTCGTCGATCGGGAAGATCGCGGCGGTGGAGCCGAACTCCGGCGACATGTTGCCGATGGTGGCGCGGTTCGCGAGGGAGGTCGCGGCGACGCCCTCACCGTAGAACTCGACGAACTTGCCGACGACGCCGTGCTTGCGCAGCATCTCGGTGATGGTCAGCACGAGGTCGGTGGCGGTGGTGCCGGTCGGCAGCTCGCCCGTCAGCTTGAAGCCCACGACGCGCGGGATCAGCATGGAGACCGGCTGGCCGAGCATCGCGGCCTCGGCCTCGATGCCGCCGACGCCCCAGCCCAGCACGCCCAGGCCGTTGACCATGGTGGTGTGCGAGTCGGTGCCGACGAGGGTGTCGGGGTACGCCTGGCCGTTGCGCACCATGACCGTGCGGGCCAGGTGCTCGATGTTGACCTGGTGGACGATGCCGGTGCCCGGGGGGACGACCTTGAAGTCGTCGAAGGCGGTCTGGCCCCAGCGCAGGAACTGGTAGCGCTCCTTGTTGCGGCCGTACTCCAGCTCGACGTTCTGCGCGAAGGCGTCCTTCGTGCCGAACTTGTCGGCGATGACCGAGTGGTCGATGACCATCTCGGCGGGCGAGAGCGGGTTGATCTTCGCCGGGTCGCCGCCGAGGGCCTTCACGGCCTCGCGCATGGTGGCGAGGTCCACGACGCAGGGCACGCCGGTGAAGTCCTGCATGATCACGCGGGCCGGCGTGAACTGGATCTCCTCGCTGGGCTGGGCCTGCGAGTCCCAGTTACCGAGCGACCGGATGTGGTCGGCGGTGATGTTCGCGCCGTCCTCGGTGCGAAGCAGGTTCTCCAGCAGGACCTTCAGGCTGTAGGGAAGGCGGGCGGAGCCCTCGACCTTGTCCAGCTTGAAGATCTCGTACGACTCGTCGCCCACCTGCAGCGTGCTGCGGGCGTCGAAGCTGTTCGCCGACACGACAGTCTCCTTCATGCATGAATTCGCGCGTATTACCGCAATCCTGCCGCCACGCCCCTTGGCCAATCCGCTAAGGTAGGGCTAAGTTAGGTAACCCTTACCAGCGGGGGCGGCTGCGGTACGCCTTCGGCAGATATCTCGATGTCGAGATAACTCTAGTACATGTCCGGGGGGAGGGACGAGGCGCGCACCCGCAGTCCCGCCGGGACCGTCAGCTGACCAGGCGGTTCCGCATGCCCGGATTCGATCAGGTTGACCAGGACAGACACCGCCGAAGCGGCGATCCGTTCCGGATTCAGGGTGACGGTGGTCACGGCGGGTTCGGTCGCGGCGTACGCCGGATCCTCGCTGGCACAGACCAGCAGCAGCCCGCCGGGCCCCGGGCCGCCGGGTGTGCCGGGTATACGGAAACCGTGGCGCGCGGCGGCGGCCAGCACCTGCCGGCCTCCCGGGTCGTACACGCAGTACACGGCGTCGGGGCGGTCCGGCCCGGCGAAGGCGGGGTCGAAGGCGTGCCCCGCCGTGTCGTCCGGGTCGAACGGGACCAGGAGCGGAGCCAGGCCGCGCTCGGCGCACCACTGTTCGTAGGCGCGGGTGACGGCCCCGGTGTAGAACTCCCGGCCGTAGCCCGAGTGCAGCGCGATCCGCCGGGCCCCGGACGCGGCGAGGTGGTCGAGCACCTCCCGGGTGGTGGCGGTGTGGTCGTTGTCCACCCACACGTCCCCCGGCCAGGGGTCGGGCGGCCGCCCGTCGAAGACGACCGGCAGACCCCGCGCCCGCAGCGCCCGCAGCACCGGGTCGCCGGCCGGGGTGTCGAGGAGCAGCATCCCGTCCACGGCGAGGGTGTGCCACAGCGGCTCGGCGCCCCGGTCGGCGGGCAGGGTGGTCAGGGCGTACCCGCGCGCGTGCGCGGCCGAGGTCGCGGCGGTGATCAGGCGGGAGAAGTAGGCGATCCCCACGAAGTCCCAGGCGTCCCCCGCGTACGTGGTCACCGCGACGCCGAGGCTGCGGGTGCGCGGGCCGCGGCGGGCCCCGTAGCCGAGCGCGCCCGCCACCTCGCGGACCCGGCGCCGGGTGGACGCGCCGAGGCGGCCGGTGCCGTTGAGCGCGTGCGAGACCGTCGCGGTGGAGACCTCGGCTGCGCGCGCGATGTCGGCGAGGGTCGGTCCCGGCGCGGGTGGGTGCTCTGGCACGCGGCCATCGTACGGATTTCGTCGGTGGGGGCGGCTTCTGGTTAAGCGGTTAATCAAACAGTGTCCTGGCCACACCAACGTTTGGAGTGGCCATGACCTCTTCTTCGCACCTTTCCCGCCGGGGACTCCTCGCGGCCGCCGGGATCACCGGGGTCGCCGGGGCGGCCGGTCTGCTGGGAGCCGCTCCGGCCTCGGCCTCCCCGGCGCCCTCGGCCTCTTCCTCCACCGCGCGCGGTTCGGCGGCCCTGGTCGTCCACAACGCCTCGGTGTTCACCGGGACCGGCGGCCGGGCGCACGTCGAGGCGGTCGCGGTCGGCCGGGACGGCAGGATCCTGGCCACGGGGACGAACGCGGCACTGCGCCGGCACGTGGGCCGGGACACCGAGGTCGTCGACGCACGCGGCAACACCGTCATGAGCGGCATCCACGACGGCCACGTCCACCCGCTCGGCGCGGGCGAGCGCTCGCTGTCCCCCTCGCTGGAGGGCGCGGAGACCACCCTGGCCGAGCTCCAGGAGATCCTGACCGGCTTCCTCGCCGACACGGGCGGCGCGGGCGCGGAGCCCGACCGCTGGCTGGTGGTCGAGGACTGGAACCCGGTCGGGCTGCTCCCCACGGGCACCAACCCGCACCACACGATGCTGGACGCGCTCCCGACCCGGCGGCCGATCGCCCTCGTCGGCGGCGACGGGCACAACCTGTGGGCCAACCAGCGGGCCCTGGACATCGCCGGGATCACGGCGGCCACGCCCGACCCGGTCGGCGGCAAGGTGGTCAAGGGCGCGGACGGGCGGCCCACGGGCGTCCTCAAGGACGACGCCCAGGGCCTGGTGCGGCGGCACGTACCGGAGCCCACCCGGGCCGACCTGGTCGCGGCCTGCGCCAAGGTGCTGGAGCTGGCGGCCGCCTCCGGCGTCACGACGATGATGGACGCACTGGTGGGACGGCACGAACTGGAGCTGTACCAGGCGCTGTCGGCGGCGGGGAAGCTGCCGCAGCGGATCGTCCCCGCGATCCGGCTGGAGGCGGAGCAGACGAAGGACCCGGCGGGCTCGCTGGCGTACGCGCGGGGCCTGCGGCGGGAGTTCTCGGGCGTGCGGGGGCTGCGGTTCGGGATGGTCAAGGTGTTCCTGGACGGGGTCATCGAGTACCCGGCGCAGACCGCCGCGCTGCTGAAGCCCTACCTCGACGGGCAGGGCAGGCCCACCGGCAACCGGGGTGAGCTGTACACCTCGGCGGCGGACTACGGGCGGCTCAGCGCCGCCTTCAACCGGGCGGGCTGGCAGATGCACGCCCACGGGCTCGGCGACCGGGCGGTACGCACCGCTCTGGACGGGTACGCGTACGCCAAGCGGGTGACGGGCCTGCGGGACGCCCGCAACGCCGTGGCGCACCTGCAGCTCGTGGACCCGGCGGACCTGCGGCGCTTCGCCCAGCTGGGGGTCACGGCGTGCATGCAGCTCCAGTGGGCGGCGAAGGACACCTGGACGATGGAGGCGCTGCTGCCCTACATCGGACCCGAGCGGCACCGGTGGATGTACCCGGCGCGGAGCCTGGAGAAGGCGGGGGCGCGGCTGTCGGGCGGCTCCGACTGGCCGGTGGACGCCCTTCAGGTGTGGAACCAGCTGCGGACGGCGATCGACCGCCAGGGCGCCTTCGGCGCGGGCCCGCTGTACCGCGAACTGGAGGGCCTCGGCCGGGAGGCGGTGCTGCGGATGCACACGTCGGGGACGGCGTGGCAGCTGCGCCAGGAGGAGCTGACGGGCACGGTGGAGCCGGGCAGGGCGGCGGACCTGGTGGTGCTGGACCGGGACGTGACGCGCTGCGCGGTGGCCGACATCAGCGGGACGGGGGTACGGATGACCCTGGTCGGCGGGCGCGTGGTGCACGACGCGGATTCGGCGTCAGGGAAGGCGGCCTCGGCGCGGGTGGCGGGCGCCGCTTCGGGCCCGCGCCCGGCCTCGTACGCGACGGTGCACGCCGGGGGGCGCCACCACACCTGCAAGCACTGAGCGGGACGCCGCCGGACGCGGCCGGCGGCGGGCACGGCCGGCGGCGCCGGGCTCAGCCCTCTGCGAGGCCGTGCCGGGCGGCCCACGCGTTGAGGGCGGCGGCGATCTCCTCGGGCCGGTCCTCGGGGCAGAGGTGCGCGGCCCGGCCGCAGTACTCGGTCTCCAGCGCCGAGACGTTCTCCTCGCACCAGGCGACCGTCTCGGGGCCGGTCATCAGGGCCGGCGAGCCGTCGAAGGTGAGCAGCAGCTTCGGCACCTCCGGGCTGTCGGCCAGCCAGGCGTCGTACTCCTCGACGACGGCGTGCACATCGGCCGGAGCGCCGTCGATCGGCAGCGAGCGGGCCCAGCGCAGCAGGGGCAGCCGGCTCTCGCGGGTCGGGTAGGGGGCCGCGTAGACGGCGTGGTCCGCCTCGGGCATCGGGCGCAGCACCGTCTGCCCGATGCTGTCCTCGATGAAGATGTTCCGGTCCAGGACCATCTCCTCCCCCACGCCCGGGGTGCGGATCGCCTCGAACCGGGCCCGCGCGGCGGGCGGGTACTGCGCCCAGGTCAGCGGCCGCACGATCGTCTCCATGAAGGCGATGCCGCGGACCCGCCCGGGGTGGCGGGCGGCGCGGTCGAAGGCGAGCGCGCCGCCCCAGTCCTGACCCACCAGCACCACCTCGTCGAGCCCGAGGGCGTCGAACCACGCGTCCAGGTAGCGGGCGTGGTCCTCGAAGCGGTACGCACCGCCCGGCTTTCCGGAGCGGCCCATCCCGATGAGGTCCGGGGCCAGGACGCGGACCCCGCCCCCGATCCGGGGCAGGACGCCCCGCCAGAGGTGGGAGGAGGTCGGGTTGCCGTGCAGGAACACGAAGGGGACACCGCCGGTCCGGGCGCGGGCGTCACCCCGGTCCTCGTAGTACATCGTCGAGTCGAGTACGTCGATCGTGGGCATGGGAGGCCCCTTCCGGCAATCGTTGGCCTGACTAACGTTGGCGGCACGAACGAAGTTATATCGTTAGTGCCACTAACGCAATGGGTAACATCGCCCCATGACCACGGAAGAGAACGGCCCCCTCGTCCCCGCACGACTGCGCGAACTGCCCAGCCGGCTGCTGGGGCAGGCCTCCACCCACGCGCAGCGGCTCGTGTCCGAGGGGCTGAGCGGGGCGGATGCCCGCACCTGGCACTACGCGGCCCTGGTCGCCCTGGAGGAGTCCGGACCGGCGAGCCAGGCCACCCTCAGCGCCCGCACCGGCATCCACCGCAGCGACCTGGTCGCCGTCATCAACGAACTCGCCGCACGCGAGCTGGTGGAGCGGACCCCCGACCCCGAGGACCGCAGGCGCAACGTCGTCACCCTCACGCCGCCCGGCCGGCGGCAACTGCGCAAACTGGAACAGATCCTCACCGCGGTCCAGGACGAACTGCTGGCCCCGCTGACCGCCCAGGAGCGGGAGCAGCTCACCCGCCTGCTGGGCCGGATCGTCGACCATCACGCGTACGGGGACCCGGTCATGAGGCCCGATGGTCGGTAACATTCACTCAATTCACCCATTTGTCCCACCCGACGCGGGAGTCATCTCATATCTGAGATAGCGTGCCCCCATGGCAGACGACTACCTCGTACGCATCGGCAAGCTCATCCGTGACGCCCGGCAGCACCGGGGCTGGACACAGAGTCAGCTCGCCGACGCCCTCGGCACCAGCCAGAGCGCAGTGAACCGGATCGAGCGCGGCAACCAGAACATCAGCCTTGAGATGATCGCCCGAATCGGTGAAGCGCTCGACAGCGAGATCGTCTCCCTGGGCTACGCCGGCCCGATGCACCTGCGCGTGGTCGGCGGCCGCCGCCTCTCCGGCGCCATCGACGTCAAGACCAGCAAGAACGCCTGTGTCGCCCTGCTCTGCGCCTCGTTGCTCAACAAGGGCCGTACGGTGCTGCGGCGGGTGGCCCGCATCGAAGAGGTCTACCGCCTCCTGGAGGTCCTCAACTCCATCGGCGTGCGCACCCGCTGGATCAACGACGGCGTGGACCTGGAGCTGATCCCGCCGGCCCGCCTCGACATGGAGGCCATGGACGCGGACGCGGCCCGCCGGACCCGGAGCATCATCATGTTCCTGGGCCCGCTGCTGCACCGGACGGAAACCTTCCGCCTGCCCTACGCAGGTGGCTGCGACCTCGGCACCCGCACCATCGAGCCGCACATGATCGCCCTGCGCCGCTTCGGCCTGGACATCACCGCGACCGAGGGCATCTACCACGCGAAGGTCGTACCGGGGATCTCCCCGGACCGCCCGATCGTGCTGACCGAGCGCGGGGACACGGTCACCGAGAACGCGCTGCTGGCCGCGGCCCGGCACGACGGCGTGACCGTCATCCGCAACGCCTCCTCCAACTACATGGTCCAGGACCTGTGCTTCTTCCTGGAGGCCCTGGGCGTCCGGGTCGACGGCGTCGGCACCACCACGCTCACCGTCCACGGCGTCCCGAGCATCGACGTGGACGTGGACTACTCCCCCTCCGAGGACCCGGTCGAGGCGATGAGCCTGCTCGCCGCCGCGGTCGTCACGGAGTCGGAGCTCACCATCCGCCGGGTGCCGATCGAGTTCATGGAGATCGAGCTCGCGGTCCTGGAGGAGATGGGCCTGGACCACGACCGCTCGGCGGAGTACACCGCCGACAACGGCCGCACCCGCCTGGTCGACCTCACGGTCCGCCCCTCGAAGCTCGAAGCCCCGATCGACAAGATCCACCCCATGCCGTTCCCCGGGCTGAACATCGACAACGTCCCCTTCTTCGCCGCCATCGCCGCCGTGGCCCAGGGCCAGACCCTGATCCACGACTGGGTGTACGACAACCGGGCCATCTACCTGACGGACCTGAACCGCCTCGGCGGCCGCCTCCAGCTCCTCGACCCCCACCGCGTCCTGGTCGAGGGCCCCACGCGCTGGCGCGCGGCGGAAATGATGTGCCCGCCGGCCCTGCGCCCGGCGGTGGTCGTCCTCCTGGCGATGATGGCCGCCGAGGGCACCTCGGTCCTGCGCAACGTCTACGTGATCAACCGCGGCTACGAGGAACTGGCCGAGCGCCTCAACTCGGTGGGCGCGCAGATCGAGATCTTCCGCGACATCTAGGAGCCGGTACGGGCGCTGACGCGCCGTCAACCGGGTGAGCCCACACGTGAGGCCCCCTCACTCCTCATGGAGGGTGAGGGGGCCTCAGTCCTGCGGCCCGCGGTGGCGATGGAGGCCGTCGCGCTCGGCGCCGGCCGTCGGCGAGCCGCGCACGTCGACCCGGACGCCCCGCGGCCGATCCTCGAAGGGGACGGCTACGCCTGGCAGCCCGTGACCGCCGTCGAGAACCACGCCGCCGCCCTGCGGTTCCTCCACCCGCCCCTTCCGGCCCCTCCCTCGCGACCGGTACCGCCGGGCGGCCCGACGGCCCCGGGCACCGGCCGCCACCGCCGAACCTGAGCAACACACCCGGCCCCGGAGGCAACTCGACGGAAGAGGCCACGCGACACAGTCCGGGCCGATAGCTTGCGAAGCCCCCCGCCCTGACAGGTCTCGTCGGCGCGGGGCTTCGCCGTCTCGGATGCCGTACACACCGGCACCGCTTCGGCACCTTGTGTAATCTCGGCGCGCCCATGACACGGATTGCCAGAAGGACGGCCTGTGACCTACCCGCCTCCGTACCCTTACCCGCCCGCGCCCGCCCCGGACCGGCGGCGCTGGTGGCAGCACCCGGCGCTGATCATCCCGCTCCTGGTCATCCTGCCGCCCGTCGGCATCGTCCTCGTCTGGACGAGCCGCTGGAAGAGCGCTCCGAAGATCCTCAGCACCATCGTGGCCGGGGCCTGGATGATCGCCCCGTTCCTGGGTGACCCGCCGGAGAAGACCGGGGCCGACGCCAAGCCGAAGGCCGCGGCCGTCGCACCGGCCGCCCCGTCGGCGTCGCCGGCGCCCAGCCCCTCCGGGCCCCCCGACTTCGTCGGGAAGAACCTCAAGGACGCCCAGAGCGCGGCACAGACAGCCGGGTTCCACTCGATTTCGCACGACGCGGGCCCCGGTGACTCCGGGCAGTGGTCCGACGGCAACTGGAAGGTCTGCTTCCAAGTCCTCGCGGACAAGCCGGTCGGCAAGCAGCCCACGATCGACTTCGCCGTGACCCGGAACGAGTGGCCGTGCCCGGCCAAGGACGGCGACCCGATCCCGTATCCCAAGATGCCGAAGGTCGTCGGCCAGGACTACGCGAAGGCGCAGGAGACCCTGAAGCCCCTCGGGCTCCAGAAGATCGAACCGCAGAGCGCCTACACCGACGTCACCCTCCCGGGAGACCCGGCCAGTTGGACCGTCTGCTTCCAGGAACCGGAAGAGGGCAAGGAGGTCCAGTACCCGAAGACCACGACGGCGTACCTGTCCCTGACCGCCCCGGGCACCGACTGCCCGGCCGCCAAGTACACCAAGCTGCACCCCGACCCGACCCGGCCGCCGGTCGGCGACGATGACGACAACGACGGCTCCGGGGGCTCGTCCTCCACCGGCGGCTCCTCCGGCAGCGGCGGCAGCGGCGGCAGCGCAGGCACCATCACTCCCGGCGCCTTCTGCTCGAACTCGGGGTCGACGGGCGTCAGCCAGAAGGGCGTCGTCTACACCTGCCGGGACAGGCACTGGCGCCGCTGAAGGACCCTTCGACGCGAGGGCGGCCGGCGGCGGACCGCGCCGACCGGACCGGGGCCCGCCCCCGGTCCGGTCGGCGCCCAGGCGGCGAACCTTTCGTCTCCGTCTCATTTTTCGTCAACACTGGTCGCAGATTCAACCTTCTGGGTATCTTGATCGCCGTTCAAGGAGCACTCACGACCCAGGAGTTCCCGATGGCCATGTCGCCCCGCAGCAAGCCGAAGACCATGAGAACGCGCTACAGGGGCGCCCTCACCGTCATCGCCGCCGTCCTGACGCTCGCCGCCTGCGACCCGGCCACCCCGGCCGGCACCCCGAGCACCAGCGCCGCCGTCACGGCCAGTACGAGCGCCGGCCCGTCCGCGGTCGCGACCAGCCCGAGTCCGAGTGAGAGCCCCACCCCGAGCGCCGCCCCCACCACGGCCGCGCCGACCCCCGCGGCCACCACCGAGGCTCCGGCGGCGAAGCCCACCGCGTACGACCCGCCCCCCACCAAGGCCGCTCCCGCTCCGCCGGCTCCCACCCGTACCCGTACGCAGGCACCCGCGCCCGCGCCCACCAAGGCGGCCACCGACTGCTATCCGCGTTCCAACGCCGGCAACTGCTACAGGGCCGGTCAGATATGCCGGAAGGCGGATGTCGGCAGCTCCGGGCGGGACGCCAACGGGCGCGCGATCCACTGCCGTCACGACGACAGCGTGGGCCAGCGCTGGGGCTACTGACCCGTGCCGCCCAGGCCCGGGAACCTGCACCGGGCCTGGCCGCCGATTCCTACGCGGCCTGCGGAGTGAAGGCGCGCATCTCGTCCCCGTCCGGACCGACGATGCCGAAGGTGCTCTCCGGTACCTCGTTCCAGGCTCCGGGGAGGTCACCGAGGGGTTCGGACACGACCAGGCGGGTCTCGTCCGAGATCTCCTGGAGGAACTCCATGTCGGGGTGCAGTCGCCGCAGCGCCTCCACCCGGCTGCTGTAGAACAGCGATCGCGACTCGCCCTGGCTGGAGTAGCGGAAGGCCCAGAGGTGTTCGCCGTCGCTGATGGCGAGCGTCATCTGGAGCGGGTACTCCACACCGTGCTCGTGGCCGACGCGCTCCACCACGCCCGCCATCCTGGCCACCGCCCCCGGCGGGTCCCCCTCCAGGCCGAGGGTGAGCGCCAGGTGGAACATCACCTCGGAGTCCGTCGTCCCCTCGACGTAAGGGAACAGCTCGGGGTCGATGAGCAGGGTGAGGTCCCGCCGCATGCGGTGGAATTCGGCGATGGACCCGTTGTGCATGAACATCCAGCGGCCGTGCCGGAACGGGTGACAGTTCGTCTGCTGCACCGCCGTACCGGTCGACGCCCGGATGTGGGCGAAGAACAGCGGGGAGCGGACGTGGTCCGCGATCTCCCGCAGGTTGCGGTTGTTCCAGGCGGGGCCGATGTCCCTGAGGATCGCCGGGCTGCCCGTGTCCTCCTCCGTGTACCACCCGACGCCGAATCCGTCGCCGTTCGTGGTCTCCACGCCCAGTCTGGAGTGCAGGCTCTGGTCGATCAGCGAGTGGGCCGGTTTGTAGAGGATGGTTTCGAGCAACTGGGGTGTTCCCGAATACGCGAGCCATCGACACATGAGCGATCACCTCGGGGTGCAACACGCACGGTAGCCCTATCCATTGTGGCTTCACCCTTGGGTGATCGCCACGCCAGCGGACCCTGATCAGGCTACTGTTCGACGCGTGGGGCCTTTGTCCTCGCCGGTGGGGGCGCGGGCGAGGCGGAATCGGGCTCCCGTAGGACGAAGGGGGCGGCCATGGCGGTCGGATCGAACTCGGGCACGGACACCGGAACAGGCACAGGCGCAGGCACAGGCACGGACGCGGAGGGCGATCCGGGGATTCCGGGACTCGCGGGGGTACCGCTGCTCGGATCGCTGTTCGATCTGAGGTCCGACTCCCTCGGCACCTATCTGCGGGCCCGGCGGCAGCACGGTGACACGGTGCGGATCACCGCCGGTCCGCCCGGGATGCGCGCCGAGTTGTACTGCGTCTTCTCCCCCGAGGGCGCGCAGCAGGTACTCGCCTCCGACGCGGCGCGCTTCCGCAAGGACAACCACTTCTACCAGGAGGTCCGGGACTCCTTCGGCAACGGGCTGCTGACCAGTCAGGACGAGGACTACCTGCGCCAGCGCCGGCTCGTGCAGCCGCTGTTCACCCGCCGCCGCGTGGACGGTTACGCCGATGCGATAGCCGCCGAGACCCGGTCCGTCGTCGACTCCTGGGGCGGGGCTCCCGACGGCGTCGTCGACGTCTCCGACGAGATGACCCACCTCGCCCTGCGAGCCGTCACCCGCATCCTGTTCGGCACCGACGGCGACGCCGCCGCCGACGTCATGGCCAAATGCGTTCCCGTCATCACCGAATACGTGCTGCGCCGCGGCTACTCCCCCGCCAACATCCCGCGCCACTGGCCCACTCCCGGCAACCGGCGGGCGGCCGCCGCGATGGACAAGCTCTACGGGGTGTGCGACGAGATCATCGCGGAACGCCGGGGCGGCGCCGCCCCGAGCACCGGCGGGGCCGTCGACGAGGCTGCCGCCGGGGGCACCGGCGCCGGTGAGACCGCCGGTGAGGCCGCCGTCGAGGACCTGCTGACGCTGCTCGCCGCCGCCAGGAGTTCGGACGACGGGGAGTTCGACGCCTCCGAGCTGCGCGACCAGGTGCTGATCTTCCTGCTCGCCGGGCACGAGACGACCGCCACCTCCCTCTGCTTCGCCCTGCACCTGCTGGCCCTCCACCCCGAGCAGCAGGACCGGGCCCGCGCGGAGGTCTCCCGCGTCCTGGGCGACCGTACGCCCGGGGCGGCCGACCTGGAGCGGTTCCCCTACCTCACCCAGGTCCTCAAGGAGGCCATGCGGCTGTATCCGCCCGCTCCGGTCATCGGCCGCAAGTCCGTCGCCGCCACCCGGATCGGGGAGTACACGATCCCCGCGGGCGCGGACGTGATCGTGGCGCCGTGGGTGACGCACCGCGACCCCGCGTACTGGCCGGACCCGGACCGCTTCGACCCCGAGCGCTTCACGCCCGAGGCGGAGGCGGCACGGCCGCGCTACGCGTGGTTCCCGTTCGGCGGGGGTCCGCGCGCCTGCATCGGGCAGCACTTCTCGATGCTGGAGTCGGTGATCGCGCTGGCCATGATGCTGCGGGCCTACGAGTTCGAGGCCGTGGACACCGGGATACCGGTGAGCGCCGGAGTCACCCTGCGGACGACCGGCCCGGCGCGCTGCCGGATCCGCCGCCCGGACGGGTGGCGGGCGTAGCGGCCCGATCGCCGCGCTGCGGCCGTTTATCGAGGTGCGCGCAGGTCAGGGCGGGTCGTAGGGTCGATGCCCGTGGAACCACTCACCGAGAAACAGATCCGCTCGTCCTTCGTGAACTGCACCAAGGGCGAGGCGGCGCGGCTTCGGCTGCCGCTCGACTTCCTCGAACTGCCCTGGAATGACCTGGACTTCCTGGGGTGGGTGGACCCGGGGGCGCCCCTGCGGGCCCATCTCGTACTGCCCCGGGAGGACGGTGACGGCCCGTTGGGCATCTCGCTGCGCGTCCCGGCCGTCGGCCGCACCAGCGTGGTGAAGTCCAGCCTGTGCCAGATCTGCCTGACGGGCCACGCCTCTTCCGGGGTCACCCTGCTCGCCGCCCCGCTGGCGGGTGCCCGCGGCCGTGAGGGCAACACGGTCGGCACGTACATCTGCGCCGACCTCGCCTGCCCCTTGTACGTACGCGGCAAGCGCCTGCCGAAGCTGCGCGCCGGGCGGTACGAGGAGTCCCTGACGCTGGACGAGCGGCTCGCCCGGATGTCCGACAACCTGAACGCCTTCGCGGCCCGCGTCACCGCGGCGGCGTAGGGAGCCCTTCGCGCTCACGTCCTGTCGGCCGCCGGCTTGTGGTTGCCCTGCAGGCGGGCGAGGTCCGAGGGTCGGACCTGGATGACGAAGAGCGCGATCAGTGCTCCGACCAGGGTGAACAGGGACGCCACGACGAAGGCCGCGCTGATGCCCGAGGTGAGGACCTGGTCTCCCCACGGTTTCGGGAGCTGCCCGGTGCGCTGGAAGAAGGCCTTCTGCACCGGGCCGGCGGTGCTGAGGAATTCCGGTATCTGCTGCTTGGCCTCGTTGCGGCTCGCCGTGCCGTAGACGGTCACCAGGATCGACAGGCCCAGCGAGCCGCCCACCTGCTGCATCGTGTTCAGCAGGCCGGAGGCGGCGCCCGACTCCCGGTCGGTGACGTTGGACAGGGCCATCAGCGTCAGCGAGACGAACTGCAGGCCCATGCCGAGGGCGAAGAGCAGCATCGGACCCAGGATGCTGCCGAGGTACGTCGAATCGACGTCGGTCTGCGTCAGCCAGGCGAGGCCGGCCGCCGAGGACAGCGCGCCGGTGACCATGAAGGGCTTGGGGCCGAACTTCGGCAGCAGTCTCGCGGTGATCGCGGCGCCGACCGCGATCACGGCGCTGACCGGCAGGAAGGCGAGGCCGGCCTGGATCGGGCTGAAGCCCAGCACGATCTGCACGAAGAGGGTCAGGAAGAAGAACATGCCGAAGATCGCGCAGGCGAGCATGAGCATGATGCCGTAGGTCCCGGCCCGGTTGCGGTCGGCGAACATGTGCAGCGGGGTGATCGGTTGCGGCGAGCGCCGTTCGTTGAGGATGAAGAGGGTCAGCAGGACCACGGCGGCGCCGAAGGAGCCGAGGGTGACCGGGTCGCGCCAGCCCTCCTGGGACGCCCGGATGAAGCCGTAGACGAGCGAGACCATGCCGAGGGTGGACAGCAGCGCGCCCGCGAAGTCGAAGTGTCCCGGGTGGCGTTCGGACTCGCGCAGGACCTTGGCGGCCAGCACCGCGATCACGATGGCGATGGGGACGTTGACGAAGAGCACCCAGCGCCAGTCGAGCCATTCGACGAGGATGCCGCCCGCGAGGAGGCCGATCGCGCCGCCGGCGGCCGAGACTCCGGCGAACACGCCGAAGGCCCGGTTGCGGGCCGGGCCTTCGCGGAAGGTGGTGGTGATCAGGGCGAGGGAGGTGGGCGAGGCGATGGCGCCGCCGACGCCCTGGAGGGCCCGTGCGGCCATCAGCTGGCCCTCGTTCTGGGCGAGTCCGCCGAGGAGCGAGGCCAGTCCGAAGAGCAGGACGCCGAAGATGAAGACGCGTTTGCGGCCGAGGATGTCGCCGGTGCGGCCGCCGAGGAGCAGCAGTCCGCCGAAGGCGAGGGTGTAGGCGTTGACGACCCAGGAAAGGCTCTCGGTCGAGAAGTTGAGAGCGGTCTGGATGTGCGGCAGCGCGATGTTCACGATCGTGATGTCGAGAACCACCATGAGTTGGCAGGAGGCGATGACGAACAGGGCGAGTCCGCTGCCGCTTCCCTGGACCTTGCCTTCGGTCCCGCTGTTGCTCGGCGATGCGTTCGGATCCACCTTTTCGACGCTAAGCCCGCGCCTCTGGGGTCACCACTCGAACAGCCTAGTATCGGTGACATTTCACATGTCACACTACGATCATGGATGACTTCCTCAGGCTCTCCGCGAGCACGGCCCGCTTCACCTACGGCGCCCCGCGCGCCTTCTCCTTCGGGGACGACGGCCGGCTGCTCTGGTTCCTCCGGTCGACCGGCCCCACCGACGCCTTCGACTCGCTGTGGGTGCTCGACACCACGACCGGCGCCGAGACGCGGCTCGCCGATCCCCGCGCACTGTGCCCCGAGCCCGGCCCGCTCCCCGAGGCCGAGCGCCGGCTGCGCGAGCGCAGCCGCCTCGTCGCCGCCGGAATCGGCTCGTACGCCCTCTCCGGCGACGGCCTGCACGCCGTGTTCGCGCTGTACGGGCGGCTCTTCCGGGTCGCCGCGGGCGGAGCCGGGGCGCCCGAGGAGATCCCGGCCGCCGGACCGGCGCTGGACCCACGGCCGAACGCCGACGGCTCGCGCACCGCGTACGTCGCCGACGACGTCCTCCACATCGCCCCGGGCGGCCGGATCAGCCCCGACGACGGAGCCCGCTGGGGCCTCGCCGAATTCGCCGCCGCCGAGGAGCTGGACCGGCACCGCGGCCACTGGTGGTCCCCGGACGGGGTCACCCTGCTGGCCGCCCGCGTCGACGAGTCGGCCCTCCAGCGGCGCTGGTTCGCCGACCCGGCGCACCCGGAGCGGCCCGGCGAGGACTTCGCGTACCCGGAGGCGGGCGGGCCCAACGCCGACGTCCAGCTGTGGGTGCTCGGCGAGGGCGGGGCGCGGATACGGCTCGACTGGGACGCCGGCACCTACCCGTACGTGTCCGACGCGGGCTGGGAGTCCGCCGACGAGATCCTGCTGACCGTCCAGGACCGGCTCCAGCAGAACGTGCTGCTGCTCTCCGCCGACCCGGCCACCGGCCGCACCCGGGAACTGTCCCGCACCACGCACCCGCAGTGGGTGGACCCGCTGGTCCCCGGAACCCCGGCCCGCCTCGCCGACGGGCGGATGCTGACCTCCGCCGACACCCCGGGAGGCGCCGCACGCGGCCTCGCCGTGGACGGCGAACCCCTCACCGGGGAGGCGATCCAGGTCCGGGCGGTGGCCGGGGTCCACGACGGCCGACTGCTGATCGAGGCGGGCCTGCGCGACCCGTCCGAACAGCAGGTACTGCTGCTGGACCCGGCCACCGGTGAGCTGACGCCCGTCGCGGACGGGCCCGGCGTGCACACCGTGGCCGCCTCGGCCGGGACCCTGCTGCTGACCACCGCCGACGCCGACGGGGTACGGCGCACCGTACGCACCCCCGACGGGCGCGAGTTCACCCCCGCCGACCTGTCCGAGCCGCTGCCCTACCGGGTGGACGCGATCCTGGAGCGGGTCACCGAGCACGGTGTCCCCACCGCCCTCGTCCTGCCCCGCGGCCACGTGCCCGGCCGGAAGCTGCCCGTCCTGATGGACAGCTACGGCGGCCCCGGCATGCAGGACGTCAGCGCCGACCCGCGCCGTCGCCAGCACCGCCAGTGGTGGGCCGACCAGGGCTTCGCGGTGGTGACCGTCGACAACCGCGGGACCCCGTACGTCTCCCCTTCCTACACGCACGCCATGTACCGCGGCTTCTCCGAGGTCACCCTCGACGACCAGGTCGCGGCCCTCCACGCGCTCGCCGCCCGCCACGGCGACCTCGACCTGGGGCGGGTCGGGGTGCGGGGCTGGTCCTACGGCGGCTACCTGGCGGCCATGGCGGTCCTGCGCCGCCCGGACGTCTTCCACGCGGCGGCGGCCGGGGCCGCGCCGACGGACTTCCGGCACTACGACACCGCGTACACCGAGCGGTACCTGGGCCTCCCCCAGGAGCACCCGGACGTCTACGAACGGGACTCCCTCATCCCCGACGCCCCGAAACTGTCCCGCCCCCTGCTGCTGATCACGGGCCTGGCCGACGACAACGTCCACCCGTCCCACACCCTGCGCCTGTCCCAGGCCCTGACGGACGCGGGCCGCCCGCACCAGCTCCTGGCCCTCCCGGGCGTCACGCACATGACCCCGGGCGGCACCCGGGAGAAGCTGATGGCCCTGGAACTGGAGTTCTTCCGCCGCGAACTGGCCTGAGCACCGCCCCCCGCTCCCCGCCGGCCCCGTCCCCGGCGGGGCGTGCCCGGCCGGGCGCTCAGGGCTGCGGGGCGAAGACCATCCGGATCAGCGCGGTGAGGACCACGGCCGCCGCAGGCGCGTACCACCAGCGGCGCAGCCTGCCCGTGTTCACGCAGACCGCCGTGACCGCGGCGGCCAGGAGCTCCACCGCCAGACCGAGCCCGGCCATCAGGCGGACAGTCTGCGTCACCGACCGGTCCCAGGGCCCCTCGGACTCGGTGAGCAGCGCGTTGAGAAGGAAGAAACCCGCCACGGTGTGCAGCACCAGCAGGACGGCAGCCCCTGCGGCCGTCGCCACCCAATGGCGTCGGGTGGGCACCTGCACCTGCTGCTCAGTCATTCAGCGCCCGCCTCGCGTCCTCGATGTTCATGCCGAAGCCACGACCGTAGGCCTGGGCATCGTCCGTACGCCAGCCCGGGCCGCCGTTGTACCGGGCCGCCAGTTCCTGGTACTGCGCAGGGGTCATCCGGTCGGCGGGTACGTTCGCGAACGAGCTCTCCGCCTTGAGCTGGGCGAGGTACTCGGAAGCGATGTAGATGTTCGTCGACGGGTTCTGCGTGGCCTTCTGGATCTCGTCCCGCTGGTCCCGCGTGAGGTTCTCGGGATCGTATCCGAGCACCTCCGCGGAGCGACGCAGCTGGATGGCGATCGGCCCCATGGACGTCTGGTCCGCCTCACCCGGCAGTCCGACCTGCTCCGCCACCCACTGAAACTCGGGCCAGACCTCGTACTGGCTCCGCCGGTAGTTCACCGCCATGTTGTCGGCCCACTTGGGGTCGCCCTGCACCTCCTGCCAGGCGATGCCCGCGACCATGTCGGCGGGCAGGCCCGTATACGCGGCCGCATCGCGGATGTGCGCGCGGTTGGCGCGGATCCACTCGCGCCGGTCCTCGTCCGAATTCGACGGCAGCCACTTGTTCTGGTCCATGGCGGGGGGCAGTCCGTCCAGCCGGGACCGGATGTCCCGGAGCTTGGGGGACACCGTCTCTTTGCCGACGTTCGGGGCGATGCCGTCGACCCGGGGGCCGGCGCCGGAGAGCGCGGCGTTGGGGTCGTGTGCGGCCTCTCCCACCTCCTGCCTCATCGCGGGCATCCCGGCCAGGAGGACCGAAGGGTGCGGCAGGTCACCGCGGAAATCGGGCAAGTCACGCTGGGCCTTGTCGAGTCGGGCCACACACGTGGTACGCGCCTCGTGCTCGATGCGTTCGGCGTCGCCGAAGGCATCCTTCGCCCCGTTGTACTGCTGCTCCGCCTCTTCACGGATCTCGTCGACGTCGATCGTGATCTCCGCCAGCCAGTCGAGGACTCCGGTGCGCTTGCGGAGGTCCTCCCACTGCCTCATCGGCTCGGCCCGCTGCGCGGTTTCGGTCACCGGACTGGCCACCCGCGCCATGACCCTGGAGAGGGCATGCTCGCTCGACAGACCGCTCTCGTAGCGCCCTTTGGCCCGGCCTACCGCCTCGGCGTAGTCCACAAGCGCGGCGTGGACACTGCGGAAGGCGCCTGACAGGGCGGTGGCCAGCATCTCGGCCTCGCCCAGCCGCTTGACGTAGAGCTTTTCGGCTTCACTGACCCAGTGGGTGCGCGTCGCCTTCAGGAACGCCGAGTCGGCCGAGTCCAGCAGCAGGTGGAGCCTGCGGTACTCCTGGGCGGTGCGTTCGATCAGGGGAGGACTGCACAGTTCGAGGAACTCCACCTCGGCGCGGTAGGTCATGCCGGTCACCTGTCCTCGGACGGTATGAACCGGCCGGTCTCGAGAACCGCGCGGAACGCGCCTTCCGTGGCGAGGTCGGTCTGCGCGTAGTCGCCTCCCGCCACCTTCAGCTTGGTGGCCAGCGCGGCCAGGAGCGAAACGGTGTCCAGGTACTGGTCGTTGCCGAACCGCGCGAAGGAGTCCAGAGCGGTGGACACCTCCTGGTGCGATCGGGGCACCCGGGCCATGACCGTCATCTCGCCGTCGGGCCGCCCCGCGTACAGAAGCCCCGCCAGTTCCACGAGGAGATGCGAATTTCCGTTGATGGACGCGGCGTTCGCCACATATCCGTCGCTACTTGATGCCATGTCCGCCCCTAGATCATTTGCGTTGAATGATGTTATGGGACGCTGCGCGAACACCTGGGCAACGGAAGGACCCGGGCCGATCGTGTCGGCCCGGGTCCTCCTCTCTCTTCCCATGGGTCCCCGTCAGTCACCAGGGAAGTGGCAGGCCACCTCGCGGGAGGCGGCGGGGCGCAGGAGCGGGCGGTCGGTGCGGCAGATCTGCTGCGCCTTGGGGCAGCGCGGGTGGAAGGTGCAGCCCGGAGGTGGAGCGGCCGGGCTCGGCGGGTCGCCGAGCAGCACGATCCGCTCCCGCCGCCGCTCCGCCGCCGGGTCGGGCAGCGGGACGGCGGACAGCAGCGCCCGGGTGTACGGGTGCTGCGGGTTCTCGTAGAGGGACTTCTTGTCCCCGATCTCGACGATCCGGCCGAGGTACATGACGGCGACCCGGTCGCTGACCCGTTTGACCACCGACAGGTCGTGGGCGATGAACACGTAGGCGAGGCCCAGTTCGGCCCGCAGCCGCTCCATCAGGTTCACGATCTGGGCCTGTACGGAGACGTCCAGTGCGGAGACCGGTTCGTCGGCGACGATCAGCCGGGGGCTCGTGGAGAGCGCGCGGGCGATGCCGATGCGCTGGGCCTGGCCGCCGGAGAACTCGTGCGGGTAGCGGTCGATGTGCTCGGGGATCAGCCCGACGAGCTCCATCAGCTCGGCGGCCCGGCGGCGGGCGTCGCCCGCGCTCCACCCCTGTACCAGCAGCGGGTCCGAGATGATCCGGGCCACGGTCTGGCGGGGGTTGAGGGAGGAGTGCGGGTCCTGGAAGACCATCTGGATGTGCTTGCGCAGCGGGCGCATGGCGGACGGGGAGAGGCGGCTGATGTCCTTTCCCTCGAAGGCCACCCGGCCCGAGGTGGGCTCCAGCAGCCGCACCAGCATCCGGCCGGTGGTGGACTTCCCGCAGCCCGACTCCCCGACCAGGCCGAGGGTCCGGCCGGCGGCCAGGTCGAAGGACACCCCGTCGACCGCGCGCACGGGCGCCCCCCGGCGCCCGGTCACGGATCGCCGGCCGGGGAAGGTCATCGTGAGGTCCTGTACGGACAGCAGCGGTGCGGCCGGGTCGGCCCCTGCGGCGGCCCCGGCGGCGGCCTGGGCCGCGGCGTTCGCGGAAGGATCGGCTCCGACGGTCATCGGGACACCCCCGGGGCGGTCGAAGGGAACCCGGGCGCGGAGCCGCCCGGTGAGGTCGCGGCGGATCCCGCGAAATGGCACGCGGCCAGCCGCCCCCGCGCACCGTACGGGGCGGGTTCGGGCCGCTCGTCCGAGCAGCGCGCCCTCCGGCCGTCCGGGCCGGCGGCGGCCACGGGGCAGCGCGGGGCGAAGGCACAGCCGGGGGCCGGCGCGAGCAGGGACGGCGGGGAGCCGGGGATGAAGGGCAACGGCTGGTCGTCGGCGGTGTCGAGGCGGGGCAGCGAGTCGAGCAGGCCCCGGGTGTAGGGGTGGGCGGGGTCGGCGAACAGCTCGTCCACCGGGGCCTGTTCGGCGGCCCGGCCGCCGTACATGACGAGCACCTCGTGGGCGACGCGGGCGACGACGCCCAGGTCGTGGGTGATCATCACGACGCCGAGGCCGCGCTCCTGCTGGAGCCGGGCGATCAGTTCCAGGATCTGCGCCTGCACGGTGACGTCCAGGGCGGTGGTCGGCTCGTCCGCGATCAGCAGGTCGGGCTCGCAGGCCAGGGCCATGGCGATCATGGCGCGCTGGCGCATGCCGCCGGAGAACTGGTGCGGGTACTCCCCTGCGCGCCGGGCCGGTTCCGGGATCCCGACCTCGCCGAGCATGTCGACGGCGCGCTTGCGGGCGGCGGCCCGCCCGGCCTTGAAGTGCACCCGGAAGTGCTCGGCGATCTGCTCGCCGACGGTGTAGTAGGGGTGCAGGCTGGAGAGCGGGTCCTGGAAGATCATGGCCATGCGGCGGCCGCGGATCCGGGAGAGCTCCCGCTCGGACAGGGTGGTCAGTTCCTGTCCGGCGAGGGCGACGGAGCCGCCGACCTCGACCCGGCCCCGGTGCAGGCCCATGACGGCGAGCGAGGTGACGGACTTGCCGGAGCCGGATTCGCCGACGATGCCGAGGGTGCGGCCGGCCTCGACGGTGAAGCCGATCGAGTCGACGGCCCGTACGGTGCCGCGCTCGGTGGTGAAGGTGACGCGCAGATCGCGTACGTCGAGGAGCGGAGCGGCGGTGTCGGCTGCCATCAGTACCTCACTCTCGGGTCGATGACGGCGTACAGGAGGTCGACGAGGAGGTTGGCGACGACGATGAAGAAGGCGGCGAGCAGGGTGACGCCGAGGACCACGGGCTGGTCGGAGCTGACCAGGGCGCCGTAGAACAGCCGCCCGATGCCGGGGAGTCCGAAGATGGACTCGGTGATGACGGCTCCGGCAAGGAGTCCGCCGAGGTCCATGCCGAAGATGGTGAGGATCGGGGTCATGCCGGAGCGCAGCCCGTGTTTGACGACGACCGTGCGCTCGGGCATGCCCTTGGCGCGGGCGGTACGGATGTACGGCTCGGCCATCGCCTCGATCATCGAGCCGCGGCTCTGGCGCGCGTACATGGCGGCGTAGAGCAGGGCGAGCGCGATCCAGGGCAGGGCCAGGTTCGAGGCCCAGGCGAGCGGGTCGTCGGTGAAGGCCTGGTAGGTGGGGTAGGGCAGGAGGCCGGCGACGCGGATGACGCCGTAGATGAGCATCACGGAGGTGAAGTACACCGGCAGGGAGGCGGCGGCGACGGCGCCGACCATCAGGGCCTTGTCGGTGGCGGTGTCCTTGCGCAGGGCGGCGGTGACCCCGGCGCCGAGGCCGAGCAGCAGCCAGAGAGCGGCGGCGCCGACGGCGAGGGAGGCGGAGACCGGGAGCCGGTCCATGAGCAGGTCCCACACGGGCAGCGAGTTCTCGTAGCTGTAGCCCAGGCAGGGGAAGCCGCAGTCGACGGCGTACTGGCCGGTGCCCAGGGTGCGGCCGGTGAAGATGCCGGTGAGGAAGTCGGTGAACTGCCGCCACAGGGGCTGGTCGAGGCCGAGGTACGTGCGTACGTCGGCCAGGCGCTCGGCACTGCAGGTCTTGCCGCAGGCGGCCGCGGCCGGGTCGGCGGGCAGGACGTAGAAGATGAGGAAGGTGACGGCCGCGATGGCCAGGAGCACGCCGGCGAGCGCGAGCAGGCGGCGGACGAGGTAGAGGATCAACTGCGGCCGCCCCTCGGGTCGAGGATGTCACGCAGGGCGTCGCCGAGGAGGGTGAAGGCGAGCACGGCGAGGAAGAGGAAGACGCTGGGGATGACGAAGTACATGGGGTCGGTCTCGTAGTACGCCACGGACTCGGCGATCATCTGGCCCCAGGAGGGGGTGGGCGGGCGGACGCCGACGCCGAGGTAGCTGAGGGCGGCCTCGGTGCTGATCATTCCGGGGATCAGCAGGGTGGTGTAGGCGATGACCGGGCCCGAGACGCCCGGGAGGATCTCGCGGGTCAGGATCCGCCAGGGGCCGGAGCCGCCCACGCGGGCGGCGTCGACGTACTCGCGGTGTTTGAGGGACAGGGTCTGGCCGCGGACCACGCGGGCGACGCCGGGCCAGCCGAAGACTCCGATGACGGTGGTCATCAGGACGATCCGGTTGACGTCCTTGGCCACGGACAGCATCGCGATCATGAAGATCAGCGAGGGGAAGGACATGGTCAGGTCCATGAGCCGGGACAGGACCGTGTCGGTGCGGCCGCCGAAGTAGCCGGCGGCGATCCCGGCGGCGGTGCCGGCGACCACCACGATGGCGGTGGCGGCGAAGGCGATCAGGAGGGAGACCTGCGCGCCGTTGATCACGCGCGCGAACAGGTCCCGGCCGGTGACGGGTTCGACTCCGAGCCAGTGCTCGGGGCTGATCCCGCCGAGGGTGCCGAGCGGCTGGCCGCCGAGGTAGGGGTCGATGGCGGTCTTGTCGAACTCGTCCGGGGACCAGCCGCCGAGGGCACCCAGCCAGGGGGCGGTGACGGCCATCAGGACGAAGAGGACGACGACGCCGAGGCTGACGCGGACGGCGGGGCGGCGGCGCAGCTCCCGCCGGGCGAGCTGCCAGGGGCTGCTGCCGGGCGCCGCCGCGGGCCGGACCGCGCCGCCGGGGGCTGGGGCCGGTGTGCTGCCAGGGGCGCGGGCGGCGTTCGGGGCCGGGGGGCCGTCGGGGCCCAGGGGTGCCCGGTCCTCGGGGACCGGTGCGGTGGTGGTCATGGTGTCGAGGGCTCCGGATTCCTCAGCCCTGGCCCTTCGAGGGGTCCTTGAGGCCGACGGTTCCGTAGTCGATGGTGCCGGTCCACACGGGGTGGCCGAAGGCGCCCGCGATGTTGGTGCCGACGAGGAGCGGCTTGCGCTCCAGGAGGAGCGGGACGTTCGGGGACTTGGCCATCAGGGCCGCGTCGAGGTCGATCCAGGCCTGGTTGGCCTGCTTGGCGTCGGCCATGGCGTTGATCTCGTCGATCCGCTTCATGGTCGCCTCGTCGCGGAACTGGCTGTAGTTGCCCTGGTTGCCCTTGTCCTTGATGGTGCGTCCGTCGAAGACGAACGGGATCCAGGTGGAGCCGGAGGGGTAGTCGGGGCACCAGCCGGTGAGGGTCATGTCGGGGGTGGTGGAGAGGTCTCCGATGACGTCGTAGTAGGCGCCCGGGTCGACGGTGTCGACGACGACCTCGATGCCGGCGCGGGACAGGCCCTGCTGGATGGCCTCCGCCTTGCCCTTGTCGCCGGTGGAGACGGACAGGGACACCTTCAGGGACTCCTTGCCCGCGGCCTTGAGGAGTTCCCTGGCCTTGGCCGGGTCACCGGCCGGGGCGATCTTCAGTACGTCGGCCTGCTTGCCGCCGGAGAGGGCCGGGGGCAGGTAGGCGGTGGCGATCTCGTTGAGGGCGGGGCCGCCGCCCGCGGTGATGACGGCCTCCTTGTCGACGGCGTACTGCATGGCCTCGCGGACCTTCGGGTCGTCGAACGGGGCGCGGGAGTTGTTCAGGTGGAGCATCTCCGTACAGCCCTGGGACTCGGCGAGCAGCCGGGCCTTGACCTCCGGCTTGGGCAGCACCTTGGGGGCGCTCTCGGGGCGCATGTCGGCGTACTGGACGGTGGAGGCGTCGGCGCCCTCGCCCGCGATGATCCGGTCGTCGATCTGGCCCCCCTTGAGGCCCATGACGACGACGAACTTGTCGGGGTAGGCCTTGCGGACGGTGTCGGTCCCCGGGTCCCAGTGCTCGTTGCGGACCAGGACCAGCTTCTTGTCGCGGTCGTACGACTCGATCTTGTACGGGCCGGAGGAGAACGGGCGGGCGTCGTACTGGGTGCCCTTCTCCTGCGCCTGGGGCACGGGGGCGAAGGTCGGCAGGGTGGCGGTCGCGGAGAACTCGGCGACCGGGCGCTTCAGTGCGAAGACGATCGTGCGGTCGTCGGGGGTCTTGACGGAGTCCAGGTGCTGCCCTTGCAGCGGGCCCTTGTAGCCCTCGGTCCCGGCCAGGTACTGGGCGGCGTAGTCGGGGCCGCCGGTGAGGTCGGGGCTGAAGGAGCGCTCGACGTTGTACTTGATGTCCTGGGCCCTGACCGGGGTGCCGTCCTCGTACTTCACGCCCTCCTTGAGGGTGAAGGTCCAGGTGCGGCCGCCGTCGGACGGGGTGCCGAGGTCGGTGGCGAGGTCGGGGACGAGCTCGCTGCCGGCCTTGCCGGGCTCGGCCTTGAAGGTGACGAGCGTGCGGTAGAGCAGCCGGGTGCCGAAGTCCATCGTCGGCATCGTCCAGTTGCGGGCGGGGTCGAGGTGCGCGAAGTCCTGGTTGGACAGGACGGTGAGGGTGCCGCCCTTGACCGGGGTGCCGCCGAGGATCTTGCCGTCGTTGGCGGCGGCGGGGTTGGAGGCGCCTGAGCCGGCCGTGCCCTTCTTGGTGCCGGAGCAGCCCGAGGCGCCGAGTGCGAGAGCTGCCACCAGGGCGGTGGCGAGGGCGAGTTGGGTGCGCTTGGTCATGGTCACTCCAGTGAAGGGCCGCGCTCTAGGATGTGACCGGTAACATAGTAATGTGAAATTGCACTGACAAGGGGTAGGTGCCTCCGTTATCCAGCCGTGTCCAAACCGGCCGGACGGCGCGTCGGCACGGCGGCCGACCCGGCGGGCGGGAACATGCCCGATGTGATCACCACGACCAAGGCCGCGCGACGGAACCGGAGTTCGGCGCGGCGGGACACGGCGCCGCGGGAGCCGGGGCGGCGGGACTTCCTCACCGCGATGGGGGCCGCGGCGGCGACCTTCGCGCTCGGGGTCCCCGCACGGGCCACCGACGCCGCCCGGGACGCCGCCACGGCCGTCGAGTACGTCGACGTCCAACTCCTCGACATCACCGACCTGCACGGTTTCCTGCAGGGCGCACCCGGCAGCAACTCCGTCATCGTCGGTAACGGCGGCCGCAGCTACACCGTCGGCGGCGTCGCGTACATGGCCGCACACCTCGAACGGCTCCGCGACGGGCACCCCAACTCCCTCTTCTTCACCCCCGGAGACGCCTTCTCCGGCTGGGAGTTCGACGCCGCCGCCTTCGCCGACGAGCCGACGATCGAGGCCCTGAACCGCATGGGACTCGACTTCGCGACGGCCGGGAACCACGAGTTCGACAAATCGCCCGCCATGCTCCGGCGCCACATGGAGCAGGGCATCCCCTTCCCGGTCGAGGGCCGCGACACCTCCTTCACCGACTCCTCCGGCCTGCGCTTCCACGGCGCCGACTTCCGCTACTACAGCGCCAACCTCGTCCGGAGCCAGGACGGGGAGACGGTCCTGCCCGCCTACAACATCGAGCGGGTGCGCACCGCCGACGGCCGGGAGCTGCCCATCGGGTTCATCCACCTCACCGCCGTGGGCAGCGAGCGCTTCCCCGGCTCCTTCCAGCCGGGCCTCGCCACCCTCGACGACGTCGCCACCGCCGACCGCTACGCCGCGCTGCTCAAGAGCCAGGGCGTGAACGCGATCGTGCTCAGCCTGCACGACGGGGCGGTGGCGGGAGCCGACTTCAACAGCGGCGTCGACCCCTCGGGGCCGGCCCTCGACCTCGCGCTACGGGTCTCCCCCGACATCGACGTGATCGTCACCGGGCACTGGCACACCCGGTTCAACATGATGGTCCCCGACCCGAACGGGGTCCCCCGCCCGTTCGTCGAGGCCGGCTGCTACGGCCAGGTCGTCAACGAGATCAACCTGCGGCTCGACCCGCTCACCGGCCGGGTGATCCGGGAACTGACCGTCTCCACCAACCACCCCAACACCCGTGACATCGCACCGCATCCGGAGCTGGCGGAGGTCGTCGCCCACTGGGCGGGTCAGGCGGCCGAGCGCGACCGGACCCCGATCGGACGGCAGACCGGCTCGTTCCTGCGCGCCCGGAACACGGCCGGCGAGAGCACCATGGGCAACCTGGCCGCCGACTGGGCGCTGTGGGCGGGCAGCAGGCCCACCGATCCCGAGAACGACGCCAACATCCACCCCAACGTCCCGGCCGAGCTCGCCGTGGTCGCCGCGGCACCCCGGGTCGGCCAGGCGGTCATCGCCGGGGACCTCGTCCTCGATCCCGCCTCGGGCGGCGCCGTCACCTTCGGCAGTGCCTGGCGGGCCATCGGGTTCGGCGATCCGATCGTCAGCGCGTGGGTGAGCGGACAGCGGATCCACGACGCGCTGGAGGAGCAGTGGACGACGGCGGAGAGCGGCGAGCTGCGCTTCGCACCCTTGGCCGTCTCCCGGAACGTGCGCTACAGCTTCGACGCGCGGGGCCCGGTCGGGGACCGGGTGCACCCCGCCGAGGTGTTCGTCGACGGCGTCGCGCTGGACCTCGGCCGCCGTTACCGGCTCGCGGCACCCTCGTACACGCTGCTCGCGAGCGACGGCTATCCGGCCCTCTCCGAGTTCGCGGAGCCCTACCGCCACCAGCGGGACTTCGAGAGCTTCGTGGCGTACGTGCGGGAAACGGCGGTGCTGTCCCCACAGCCCCGGGGACGGGTCACGGCGGCGGCCGCGAGCGACGCGACGGGCGCGGTGGGCACCGTGGTGGACCCGCCGGTGCCGCTGCTGCCGGACGGCACCCCGGTGCCGCGCCCGGAGGCGGCGATCATCTCGGCGGACCGGCCGCGGCCGACCCGTGACGGCGGCCGCGCGCCCTGCTGATCGGCCCGCGACTCCCTCCGGCCCACCGGGCCCTCGGGCCTACTGGACGCCCGAGCCGAGGCCTCCCGGGACGCGGCCGACCGGTTCGTCGCGGCCCTGGGCCCAGAGGGAGCGCACGTGGCCGAGGTGGCGGAGCATGCACTCCTGCGCCGCCTCGGCGTCGCCGCTCAGCATCAGGTCGAGCAGCTCGATGTGCTCCTCCGCCGAGGAGACCAGCTTGCCTGCCTCGTCCAGGCCGGTCAGGCCGTAGAGCCGGGACCGCTTGCGCAGGTCTCCGACCGTCTCGACGAGGCGGTCGTTGCCCGCGAGGGCCAGCAGGGAGAGATGGAAGCGGCGGTCGGCCTCCAGGTAGCCGATGAGGTTGTGCTCGCGCGCGCTGGTGACGATCTCCTCGGCGATGGGGCGCAGCGCCTCCAGCTGCTCGGCCGTGGCGATCTCCGTGATCCGGCCGATGGTCGGTACCTCGATCATCGTGCGCAGTTCGGTGAACTGGTCCAGGTCGCGCTCGCTGACCTCGGTGATCCGGAATCCCTTGTTGCGGACCGGCTCGACCAGCCCCTCCCGGGCCAGGTCGAGCATGGCCTCGCGGACCGGTGTGGCCGAGACGCCGAGTTCGGCCGCGAGGCCCGGTGCGGAGTAGACGCTGCCGGGGCGCAGCTCGCCCGCTATCAGCGCGGCTCGCAGGGCGTGGCCGACCTGGTCGCGGAGGCGTTCCTGGGCCTTGATGAGACTGTGCTGCTTCAGGTCACCCATTGCATTTCCTCCGAGACCCCCGTACACCGCCGACGAGCAGGGCAACAGCGTACAATGTCACGTTGCGCTGCTCACACTCCGGCGGCCTCGTACAGCGCGACCGCCACAGCGAGATCCTCCCAGGCCATGCCCACACTCTTGAAGAGCTGTGGACAACTCCGCGGCCCGCCCGCCGGCATCCGGCCGCCCACGAGGTCGGCGAGGGTTCCGGTGATGTGACCGGGTCCGATGGCCCCCTCGGCCTCCGGGACCAGGAGGTCCCCCGCCTCGCGCAGGGCCGCCGCCCGGGACTCCACGTACACCGCCGCCCGTCGCACAAGGGCGGTGTCCGTCTCCCGGGCGGTCGGCTCGTGCGAGCCGACGGCGACGACGGTGGCACCCGGGCCGACGAGGCGCCCGTCGAACAGCGGTTCCCGGGCCGTGGTGCAGCAGATCACCAGATCGGCCTCGGCCACGTCCTGCGGGGTGCCGGTCCGGGCGGCCGGACCCAGGGTGCGGGCGTGCCCGGCGAGCCGTCCGGCTCCCTCCCGGTCGCGGGCGACCACCACGACCTCGGCCACCTCCCGCTCCGCCAGGGCCGCTTCCAGGTGCCCGTACGCCTGCGGCCCCGAGCCGAAGAGCACCACGCGCAGCGGCCGTCCGACCGGGGCCAGGTGGCGCAGCGCCAGGGCGGAGACCGCCGGGGTGCGCAGGGCGGTCAGTGCCGCGCCGTCGAGCAGGGCCAGCGGGCGCAGGGTGGGCCCGTCCAGCAGCAGGTAGGAGCCGGTGATCCGGGGCAGCCCGCGGGCCGGGTTCCCGGGCGCGACCCCGGCGATCTTGACTCCGGCGTACGAGCCGGACGCGGCCGGCATCAGCAGCAGTTCGCCCCCGCCGGGCACCCCGATCGCGGAACGCGGCGGGCAGCTCTCCGGGTCGAGGCCGCCGAGCAGGGCGGCGGCCACGGCGTCGGCGGCCGCGGCCGGACCGATCAGCGCGGCCAGCCGCCCGGCGTCGAGCTGCGGGATGCCCGTCACAGGAGGAATCCGCTGCCGAGCGCGTCGTGCGGGTCGGCCACGAAGGCGTGTTCGCCGGTGCGGTGGGCGGTGCCGGTGACCTCGGTGACCCCGCCGTCCAGCATCCGCCCGGTGAACACGGTGCCCGTGACCGACTCGTGCAGCAGATCCTCGCCGGGGCCGAGCCGCCCGTCCTCGGCGAGCAGCGCGAGCCGTGCCGAGGTGCCGGAGCCGCAGGGCGAGCGGTCGATCTGCCCGTCGGCGAAGACGGTGACGTTGCGCTGGTGCGGCCCGAAGGGGGTGTCGGGCAGCTCCTCGTACAGGATCACCCCGTAGACCCCGGACAGCAGCGGGCCGTCCGGGTGCCAGGTGGCGGGATGGGTGGCCAGCGCCGCCCGGATCTCCTGTCCGGCCCGCGCCAGGGCCGGCAGCGCCGCCCGGGAGACGTCCAGGCCGAGGTCGCGTGCGCGGACGGCGGCGTAACAGGCCCCGGCGTGCGCGATGTCCGCCTCGGCGAGCCCGAACGAGGTGGCGACGGGCACCTTGCGGGCGCCCACCCGGGCCGGGACGTTGCGGAAGGTGACCCCGGTGGTGCGGCCCCCGCCGCGGTGGACGGTGGCGGTCACCCGTCCGGACGGCACGTCGATGCGCACCGGCACGTCCCCGTCGTCCGGGGCGGCGACCCGGCCGGTGTCCACGGCCCAGACCCCGAGGGCCATCGTGCCGTGGCCGCAGGCGGTGGAGTAGCCGTCCTTGTGCCAGAACAGCACGCCGAAGTGGGCCCCGTCGTCGTCGGCCGGGACCACGAACCCCCCGTACATCCCGGCGTGCCCGCGCGGCTCCTGTACGAGCAGGCGCCGTACGTCGTCCAGCGCGCCCCGGCGCGGCGCGGTTCCGGAGCCGCCCGGGCCGATGACGGTGGCGCAGCGCTCGGCGACGGTGTCCCCGGGCACGGGCGGCATGCCCTCGCCGGCGGTGTCGGCGATCCGGAAGGGCTCGCCGGCGGTGTGGTAGTCCACCGTGCGGACGGTGATCACAGCAGGAACCCTCCGGGGAAGGGGTCGGTCGGGTCGAGGAAGTACTGGGCGGTCCCGGTGATCCAGGCCCGTCCGGTGACGGTGGGGACCACGGCGGGGAGGCCGCCGACGGTGGTCTCCCCGACCAGCCGGCCGGTGAACTCGGTTCCGATGAAGGACTCGTTGACGAAGTCCGTGCCGAGCTCCAGCAGGCCCCGGGCGTGCAGCTGGGCCATCCGCGCGCTGGTCCCCGTACCGCAGGGGGAGCGGTCGAACCAGCCGGGGTGGATGGCCATGGCGTGCCGGGAGCGGTGGGCGTCGGAGCCGGGGGCGGCGAGGTAGACGTGCTTGACCCCGGCGATGGAGGGGTTCTCGGGGTGGACGGGCCGGTCCGGGCCGGCGTTGATGGCGTCCATCACCGCGAGCCCGGCGGCGAGCAGGTCGTTCCCACGGGCGCGGTCGAAGGGCAGTCCCAGGGCGTCGAGTTCGACGAAGGCGTAGAAGTTGCCCCCGTAGGCCAGGTCGTAGGTGACCGTGCCGAAGCCGGGGACCTCGGTCTTGAGGTCCAGGCCGACGCCGAAGGCGGGGACGTTGGTGAGGGTGACGGCGGTGGCCGCCCCGTCCTCGACCCGGACGTCGACGCTCACCAGCCCGGCCGGGGTGTCGAGCCGGACGGTGGTGACCGGCTCGACGACCGGCACCATGCCGGTCTCGACGAGGACGGTGGCGACCCCGATGGTGCCGTGCCCGCACATGGGGAGCAGGCCCGACACCTCGATGTAGAGGACGCCGTAGTCGGCGTCGGGGCGGGTCGGGGGCTGCAGGATCGCGCCGCTCATCGCGGAGTGCCCGCGCGGCTCGTACATGAGCAGGGTCCGGACGTGGTCCATGTGCTCGATGAAGTGGAGGCGCTTCTCGGCCATGGTGGCGCCGGGGACCACCCCGACTCCCCCGGTGACGACCCGGGTCGGCATGCCTTCGGTGTGCGAGTCCACCGCGTGGTAGACGTGGCGCGTGCGCATGAGCGGTTCCCCCCGGTGACTAGTTGAGGCCCTCGGCGAGGGCCTTCTCGGTGGCGGCGCGGACGGCCGCCTCGGTCTCGCCGGTGAGCGGGAAGCGCGGCGGGCGGGTGGCTCCGCCGGGGCGCCCGGCGAGGTCCATGGAGAGCTTGATGGCCTGGACGAACTCGGTCTTGGAGTCCCAGCGCAGCAGGGAGTGGAGGGACTTGTAGAGCGGCAGGGCGGTCTCCAGGTCCCCGGCGACGGCGGCCCGGTAGAGCTCGGCGCAGGAGCGCGGCAGCGCGTTGGGGTAGCCGGCGATCCAGCCGACGGCGCCCGCGAGGGCGAGTTCGAGGAGGACGTCGTCGGCGCCGATGAGCAGGTCGAGGCCGGGGGCGAGCTCGGCGATCTCGTACGCGCGGCGCACGTCCCCGCTGAACTCCTTGACGGCGACGATGGAACCGTCGGCGTGCAGCCGCGCGAGCAGGGCCGGGGTCAGGTCCACCTTGGTGTCGATGGGGTTGTTGTAGGCGACGACGGGCAGCCCGGCGCGGGCGACCTCGGCGTAGTGCGCGCGTACGGTCTCCTCGTCCGCGCGGAAGGAGTTGGGGGGCAGTAGGAGTACGGAGCCGGCTCCGGCCTCGGCCGCCTGCTCGGCCCAGCGGCGGGCCTCGGCGCTGCCGTAGGCGGCGACGCCGGGCATGACGCGGTCGCCGTCGCCGGCCGCCTCGACGGCGGTACGGACGACGCGCGCCCGCTCCTCGTCGGTGAGGGTCTGGTACTCCCCGAGGGAGCCGTTGGGGACCACGCCGTCGCAGCCGCTGGCGATCAGCCAGGCCACGTGTTCGGCGTACGCGTCGTGGTCGACGGTGAGGTCCTCGCGCATCGGGAGCGCGGTGGCGACCATGATTCCGTGCCAGGGGCGGGTGCGGGGCGCGGGGGTGTGCGCGTGGGTCATGTGAGAGCTCCCTAGAGTGGTGTGTGACATTTTACTAGTGGGTGCGGCGCGGCCACAAGGGCCACGGCGCCCCGATCAGCGCTCGGCGGACGGACGTTCGGCGAGGTGGCGCAGCGGGACCGGGCACGACAGCGGTCGCCGGTCGGCCGCCGGCTCCTGCCCGGCCAGGGCCGCGACGGCGGGACCGCACATCCGGCCCTGGCACCAGCCCATACCGGCCCGGGTGAGGAGTTTGACGGTACGGGCGTCCCGCGCGCCGAGGTCGTCGGCCGCCTCGCGGATCCGCCCGGCGGGCACCTCCTCGCAGCGGCAGACGACGGCGTCGTCCCGGAGCCATCCGGTCCACCCCTCGCCGGGGCGGTGGGCGGCGGCCATCGCGTCGGCGAAGGCACGCAGCCGTGCGCGGCGGCGGGTGAGGCGGGCGAGGCGGCCGCCGGGCAGCGCACCCGCGACGGAGTGCGCGGCCAGTTCGCCCTCGATCATCGCCAGTTGGGCCCCGCCGATGCCACCGGTCTCGCCCGCCGACCAGATGCCGGGGACGGAGGTGCGCTGCTCGGCGTCGAGGACGAGGGCGACGGTGCCGTCGGGGGCCTGCCGGGTGGCGCAGCCCAGGCCGGTGGCCAGCTCCAGCTGGGGCACCAGCCCGTGGCCGACGGCGAGGGCGTCGCAGGGGATGCGGCGGGCGGTACCGGACAGCGGCCGCCAGTCCCGGTCGAGCCGCGCCACGGTGACGGCCTCGACCCGGCCGGTGCCGTGCGCCTCGGTGACGGCGTGCCGGGTGAGGAGCCGGACGTGGTGACGGGCCAGCGCCCCGCCGTAGCCGGCCGCCTCGACGAGCTTGCCGGGGTTGCGCAGCAGGGCGGGGACCCGGCCCGCGTACGCGGTGTAGGCGCCGGCCTCCACCACGGCGGGCACGGCGGCTCCGGCGGCGGCGAGCGACCCGGCCACGGCGAGCAGCAGCGGCCCGCTCCCGGCGACGACCACCCGCTTGCCCGGCAGGACCAGCCCGCCCTTGAGCATGGCCTGCGCCCCGCCGGCCCCGACCACCCCGGGCAGGGTCCAGCCGGGGAAGGGCAGTTGGCGCTCGTAGGCGCCGGTGGCGATGAGCACGGCCCGGGCCGTGACGGCGGCGGCCCGCTCCTCGGGGGCGTGTCCGGCGACGGCGTGCAGGGTCCACTCGGCGGTGGGCGCGCCGGCGCTCGGGACGACCGTCCACACGTGGTGGCCGGCGAGGTGGGTGATCCGGCCGGCCGACTCGTGGGCGCGCAGGGCGGCTTCGCGGGTCGCGAACGCGGCCCAGCCGTGGTGCAGGGCCTCGGGGCGGGCCGCGCCCAGGCCCGGCGCGGGATGGCGGTAGAACTGACCGCCGGGGCGGTCGCCCGCGTCGAGGAGGGCGACCCGGAGCCCCAGCCCGGCGGCGGTGACGGCGGCGGCCAGCCCGGCCGGTCCGGCCCCGACGACGGCCAGGTCGACGACGCCGACGGGGCCGGCGACGGCGGGCGCGGCCGGTTCGGCGGCGTCGGACGGCCGCGTGGACCGGGACGGCTCCGCGGAGCGGAAGGGCTGGGCGGGGTCAGACGGCGAGGTCGGCACGGCCGGTTCCCTCCTGGGTGGTGACGGCGTCCGCGGGCCGGGCGGGGACCAGGCAGGCGCGCTGGTTCGGCAGGCCGTTGACGGTGACGAGGCAGTCGTGGCAGCTGCCGATCCCGCAGAAGGCCCCGCGCGGGGTGCCCCCCTCGCGCGTGGTCCGCCAGGACATGATCCCGGCGCCCCAGAGCACGGCGGCGATGCTCTGGCCCTCCTGCGCGGGCAGTTCACGGCCGTCGAAGGTGATCCCGTAGGTGGCCGCCGGGGTGCCGCCTACCAGTGAGCGGGGGCTGCGCATCAGTGGTGCTCCTCGGGAACGTCGGTGCGGGTCGGGCCGGTGCCGAAGCGGTCCGGGCGGAACGGGTGCGCGGGCAGCGGCGGTTCGGCCCCCGTCAGGGCGGCGGCGATCAGCGCTCCGGTGGCGGGCGCCAGGCCGATGCCCGCACCCTCGTGGCCGCAGGCGTGCAGCAGCCCGGGGCGCCGGGGGTCCGGGCCGATCGCCGGAAGGTGGTCGGGCAGGTAGGGGCGGAAGCCGTGATAGGCGCGCATCACCCGGACGTCGGCCAGTACGGGGAAGAGCGCCGCGGCCTGCCCGGCGAGACGCCGCAGGGCTTCGGTCGAGAGGGTGCGGTCGAAGCCGACCCGCTCGCGGGTGGCGCCGATCAGGACCGGGCCGGACGGGGTGCCCTCGACCACCGCCGAGGACTGCAGGGCGGCGGAGCCGCTGGCGACGTCCGCGATGTAGTCGGCGGCGTAGACCTTGTGCCGGACCACCCTCGGCAGGGGTTCGGTCACCAGGACGAAGCCGCGGCGCGGAAGGACGGGCAGGGTGACCCCGGCCAGCGAGGCGATGCGGCCGCCCCAGGTACCGGCCGCGTTCACCACGGCCGGAGCCGGGAGTTCGCGGCGCGCCGTGCGCACCCCGCGTACGGCGCCCCGGTCCAGCAGGACCTCCGTCACCTCCTCCCCCAGGTACACCGGGGCACCCGACGCGGCCAGCAGCCGGGCCGCCGCCTGCGCGGGCTGGACCTGGGCGTCCTGCGGGTAGTGGAATCCGCCCGCCAGGCCCGGTGCCAGGTGCGGCTCCAGGTCGTGCAGGGCGTCCGCCGCCACCTCGACCGCCTCGACCCCGGCCGCCCGCTGGCCCTCCGCGAAGTGCCGCAGGGCCTTCACGGTGGTCTCGTCGGGGGCGACGACGAGCCCGCCCTTGGGCTCGTACTCGATCTCCCGGGGGAGGACCGCGGCGAGTTCGGTCCACAGCCGGGTGGACAGCAGGGCGAGGTCGAGTTCGGGTCCCGCCTCCTTGTCGGACACGAGCAGATTGCCTTCGCCGGCACCGGTGGTGCCGCCCGCGACGGGGCCCCGGTCGACCACGGCCACGGAGAGTCCGGCGCGGGCCGCGTAGTAGGCGCAGGCCGCCCCGACGACGCCGGCGCCGATGATCACGGCGTCCAGGGAGTGTCTCTTGAGCACGGCAGTAATATGTCACATTCTTTAAAGCCTGCCCAGACGCCCGGACCGGTCCCGCACCCCCCTCGGATGCGGGACCGGTCCGGCGCCGGGCCTGCGCCGGTCAGCTGCGGAGGGGGCCCTCACAGCTGTAACTGGACGTACCCGCGACCTTGTTGCTCCAGATCTCCACCGGGCCGAAGGAACAGTTCATGTCGGCGAGGTTGTTGGAGGCCGCGCCCGCCCGGTCGAGGATGAAGTAGTCGACCGTCTCCGACATGTCCTTGAAGACCTGGTCGTCGCTGCGCCAGTTCTTCAGGTTCGCGGTGATCCGGCCGGTACAGGTGAAGCGCCGCTTGCCGGGGTCGCCGTTCTCCACGCAGTCCGGCGTGTTGGAGGTGGCCGTGGCGAACGAGGACTTCACCGAGGCGAGCGCCGCGTCGCGCAGCCGGTCGTTCGCGGTGAAGGAGGTGTTCGGCACGTAGAGCTGGTCGACCTTGGCGATCTGCGCGTCGAGGAAGCGGTCGTAGTCGCGCTGGAGGTAGGTGTCCGCGCCCATCCGGTACCGCCAGGCGTCGTACGCGTTGACGTCGTCGGCCCGCAGGTGCGTGTACATCTCGCGCAGCAGCGCGGGCTTCTCGGTCCACAGGAACTCGAAGAAGGTGCCCGCGTAGCTGTAGAAGCGGAAGCCGTCGCCGTCGTAGGTGGCGTTCAGCAGCTGCTCGACGCTCATCCGCGGGCCGCCGCCGGCCGTGTCGCTGATGATGCTCTTGACCAGGGACTTGCGGACGGCGATGCCGTTGTCGCGGGTGGCGCCGTCGAAGAACTCGGCGGTGCCCTCGTCCATGGCGGTCGTCCGGTCGCCCTGGTACCACTCCCCCTCGCCGAAGGAGCCGGGCACCGCGAAGCGGCCGTTGAGGTAGTGCGTGTACTCGTGGCGGAAGAGCTCCTCAAGGGTGAGGGAGGAGTCCTGCGGGACGCGGCGCTGGTAGGTGTAGAAGGTGGCGCCGTTCTCGATGTAGATGCCGCCGTTGTTGGTGTCGTAGCCGGTCAGGATCGGGTGGTAGTTCACGTAGTCGGCGCGTGAGGCGTAGAGCACGATGTTCAGCGTGGAGTTGGGGTCGCCCGCGAGCGGCTGGTCGGTGCCGAGCACCCGGTGGTACTGGGCCTTCACCTGCTTGCTCGCGTAGTACAGCTGGTCGACCGTGGCCCGGTCCAGGGCGGTGCGGACCTTGATGCCGCCGTTGTCGTAGGTGTAGGTGTAGGGGAAGAGCTGCTTCTCGATGTCCTCCTTGCACACCCCGTACGGCTTGCAGGCCTCGTAGACGTTCAGCCACGAGACGAGCTTGGCCCACGGCTCGCTGCCGTCGCCGAAGGCGGCGCGGACGGGGCCCAGCATCGCGCCGAGGTCGGCGACGACCCGGTCCCGCAGGCCCTCGACCTGGCCGAAGCGGGCGTACTCGCTCAGGGCGTCACGCACCACCCAGGCGTTGCCGGTGCCCTTGAGGTGCGTGTAGGCGGCGAAGGCCTTGAAGGTGTCGCGGTAGGAGGGGTCCGCGGCCACGGCGGCGTGGAAGGCGGTGTCCTGGTTGCCCGGGTAGACACCGAGGTAGGAGACGGACAGGGCGGACAGGGCGGCGCCCGCCCAGCCGGCGTCGAGGTGGGTGGCCGGGTGGGCCGGGTCCATGGTGGCCAGGACCTTCTTGATGAGGCCGAGCTGGTGCTGGCGCAGCCCGGGCGCGCTGCCGGCGTAGAGGGCCTCGCGCAGGGTGCGGGCGTTGGTGGCGGTCACGTCGAAGGTGTGGGCGGCGCCACCGAAGTCGGCGATGGCGCGGCGCATGGCGTCGACGGTGGGGGCGTCGGTGACGTCGATCTCGGAGCGCGAGTAGTCGTGGTAGGCGACCGCGTGCAGGTACGTGAACATCTCCTCCAGGTGGGAGGAGTTACGGCCGTCGTGGGCGGCGGCCAGGCTGGATATCCGGCGGGAGACGGCCTGCACGTGCGCGTCCGACATGACCGGTGCCAGGCGGGCGTCCCAGGTCCAGATGAGGCCGCGCAGGCAGCCGTCGGCGAGGACGGCCTGGTCCGCGAGGAAGTCGGCGAACTGCTCCGGGGTGAGACCGGTGATCCCGTCGAGGGTGCAGGGGACGCCCGCGGCGACGCTCTTCGCGGTGGGGGCCGCCTGGACCGCCTTGCCGCGCTTCTGCAGGTCGTCGGCGGGCGCGGCGGCCGTCGCCGCGCCGGGGACCTGCCCGGTGATGTTCTGCCCGCCGGGGGCCGGGGCCGGCACCGGGGTGTTCTCCTTCGGATCGGCCAGGCGGTCGACCTCGTCGAACGGGTTCCCCGTGGGGCCGGGGGCGGGGGCGGCCTGTGCGCCGGTGAAGGTGGCCGGGGCCGTGAACCCGGCGGCCTGGGTGGTGGCCTGCCCGGCGGTGGCGAGGAGGGTCACGGCTACGGCGGAGGCGAGAAGGGAAGAGCGCACAGCTCTGTGCTTGAGCACCGAGAACTCCTGATTGGAGAGGGTGAGGTGGGGGGTGGTGCGTGAACTGCCCTGCGTCACACGGCGTTTGACGGGGGTTAACGTGCCGCGATGTGAGCTGTAACATAGTAATGTGAAATTGCACTGACAAGCCCTGTGCGCCCACCAGTTCGCATCTTTCTTGAGGGAGTCCTCGTGACCGACGCCTCCACCCACCTCAACACGGGCAGTCACGACCGTCCGGTGTCACCGGAGTTGTCCCGGTTCATGGCGGGCGCCTGGGCCGCGACCCCGCTGCCCGACTCCGCCCGCGTCCCCGGCCACGACGTCACCCCGGCCCGCCGGGCGCGCCTCTCGGCCCGCTTCCCGGGCGAGCGTCTGATCATCCCGGCCGGGGAGCTGAAGGTCCGGTCCAACGACTGCGACCACCGCTTCCGCCCGCACAGCGCGTACGCCTGGCTGACCGGCCTCACCGGCGAGGACCAGGCGGGCCACGTCCTGGTCCTGGAGCCGTCGGGCCCGCACGCCCACGAGGCCGTGCTGTACCTGCGGCCGCGCTCGCCGCGGGCCGGCGGCGACGGGGAGTTCTACCGGGACCGCCGCTACGGGGAGTTCTGGGTGGGCCGCCGGCCGGACCTCGCGGAGGCCGAACGCCTCACCGGCATCCGCTGCGCCCACCTGGACGGGCTCGGCTCACCGGCCGGCCGCGACGCGGCCACCGACACCGAACTCGCCTCCGCGCTCTCGGAGTTGCGCCTGGTGAAGGACGCGTGGGAGGTGGCCCAGCTCCAGCTGGCCGTCGACCACACGACGGCGGGCTTCGAGGACGTCGTACGGGCCCTGCCGCGCGCGCTGGCGCATCCGCGCGGGGAGCGGTGGATCGAGGGGGTCTTCGGCCTGCGCGCGCGGGCGGAGGGCAACGGCACCGGGTACGAGACGATCGCGGCGTCCGGCGCCCACGCCTGCACCCTGCACTGGATCCGCAACGACGGCCGGCTGAACGGATCGGAGCTGCTGCTCCTGGACGCGGGCGTGGAGACGGACACCCTCTACACGGCGGACATCACCCGCACCCTCCCGCTGTCGGGCCGCTTCTCCCCCGTCCAGCGCCAGGTGTACGAACTGGTCCTGGCCGCCCAGGAGGCGGGCATCGCGGCACTGCGCCCGGGGGCGAGCTTCGGGGACTTCCACCGGGCCGGGATGCGGGTGATCGCGGAGGGCCTGGCGGAGTGGGGCGTCCTGAAGGACGCGGAGGGCGACCTGCACCGGCGGTACACGCTGTGCAGCAGCGGCCACATGCTGGGGCTGGACGTGCACGACTGCGCGAAGGCGCGCGCGGAGACCTACCTGGAGGGAGTCCTGGAGGAGGGCCAGGTCCTCACCGTGGAACCGGGCCTGTACCTCCAGCCCGACGACGAGACCCTCCCGGCGGAGCTGCGGGGCATCGGCGTCCGCATCGAGGACGACCTGGTCATCACGGCGAACGGCGCCCGCCTGATGTCCGGCGGACTGCCGCGCACGGTGTCGGGCATCGAGGAGTGGATGGGCCACCTCCTGGAGGCCAGCCACCCGGCAACACCCTGACGAACGCCGTTGCCTGGGCGGCACGCTGACCCCGGGCGTGGTGCGGGCCGGTCCGCGGGGCCGCTTCGGCTCGCGCCGTTGCCCGGGCGGGGCGGGGTCCGGGCGTGGTGCGGGCTGGTCCGCGGGGCCGGGCAGGGGTGTCTCCTCGGCTCGCGCCTGCGGCGGGGCCAGGCCTGTACGGCCTGGGTTGCGCGCTCGTCCTGCGGGGACACCCCTGCCCGTCCCCGCTCCCCCTGCGTCGGGCCGGGCACTGTCGAAGGCTCGCTGTGGGGTGGGGACACGGCGGAGTGTCCCCGCAGGACGAGCGCGCAACCCAGGCCGACACAGCACCACACGGCCGCAGGCGCGAGCCGAGGAGACACTCCGGCGGGGCACCACCCCACACCACCAGCCCCGCCGGCGATTGAGGCGCGGGGCCCGGGGCCGCGCCCCGGAAACCACCGCCCCGGCGCGGGCCGCTACGCAAGCACCGCGACCCCGTCGAGTTCCACCAGGGCCTGGTCGTCCCAGAGGCGGACCACGCCGATGACAGCCATCGCCGGATACTCACGGCCCGCCAGCCTGCGCCAGATCCGGCCCAGTTCGGCCGCATGCACCCGGTACGCCGCCACGTCCACCGCGTACACCGTCACCCGCGCCAGGTCCGCCGGCGTGCCGCCGGCCCCGGCCAGGGCCGCCAGGAGGTTGGCCAGGGCGATCTCGAACTGCTCCGGCAGGCTCTCGCCCACCACCTTGCCCGCGCCGTCCAGAGCGGTCTGGCCCGCCAGGAACACCAGCCGGCTGCCGGTCGCCGCGACCGCGTGCGAGAAACCCGTCGGGGGCGACAGCTCCGCCGGGTTGATCCGGTCCAGGCTCATCGCGCCGCCACCGCCCCGTACAGCTCCTTCGCGATGATGGTGCGCTGCACCTCGCTCGCCCCCTCGTAGATCCGCGGTGCCCGCACCTCCCGGTAGAGGTGTTCCAGCAGGTGCCCGCGCTGGAGGGCGACCGCGCCGTGCAGTTGGACCGCGTGGTCGACCACGTACTGGGCCGTCTCCGTGGCCAGCAGCTTCGCCATCGCCGCCCGGCGCGGGACGTCGCCCGCCCCCCGGTCGTAGGCCCCGGCCGCCGCGTACACCAGCAGCCGGGCCGCCTCCGTGCGGGTGGCCATCTCGGCCACCCGGTGCGCCACCGCCTGGAGATCGCTCAGCGTGCCGCCGAACGCGGTCCGGTCCGCCGTGTAGGCGAGCGTCGCGTCCAGCGCGGCCCGGGCCATGCCCACCGCGAAGGCCCCGACGCTCGGCCGGAAGAGGTTCAGGGTGTCCATCGCGACGCGGAAGCCCTGCCCGGGTTCGCCGAGCAGGTCCCCCGGGCCGACCGGCACCCCGTCGAAGGTGAGGGAGCCGATGGGGTGCGGGGAGAGCATGTCCAGGGGCGCGCCGGAGAGTCCGGGGCGGTCGGCCGGGACCAGGAAGGCCGAGACCCCCTTCGCCCCCGGTCCCTCGCCCGTTCGGGCGAACACGGTGTAGAAATCCGCCTCGGGGGCGTTGGAGATCCAGCACTTCTCACCACTGAGCCGCCAGCCGGCCCCGGCCGCCCCGGCCCCGCCCGCACCGGCAGCCGGGTCCGGCGTCGCCGCCAGTGCCAGTGCCGCCGCGTCCGAGCCCGCGCCCGGCTCGCTCAGCGCGAAGGCCGCCACCGCCCGCCCGGCCCGCACCTGCGGCAGCCACCGCTCCCGCTGCTCCTCGCTCCCCGCGCGCAGGACCGGGTAGGCCCCGAGCCCCTGCAGGGCGAGCGCCGTCTCGGCCTCCGTGCAACCGTAGGCGAGGGATTCCCGCAACAGGCACAGATCCAGCGCGCCCGAGGCGAACACCCGCTCCAGCAGACCGAGCTCGCCCAGCTCCGCCAGCAGCGGCCGGTTGACCCGCCCCGGTTCCCCCTTCTCGGCCAGCGGCCGCAGCCGCCGCACCGCCAGTGCGCGCAACTGCCCGCACCACTCCTCCTGGTCCACCCCGAGCGCGAATCCGGTCATCCGAATATCCCCGCATCTATCGCGTCCTGTTGACTGCCGTCACCATCACGATACGCTCCTGGAAGGAGCTTCCGGCCGTGGCCGGGAGAACCACCGCACGGCCGGCTCCACCCCACCCCGGACCGCTGCAAGGGGGGCGACCCGCCTTGGACCTCAAGCCTTCCGCTCACACCGACACCTTCGCCCGTGACCATCTGCCACCCGCCGGCACCTGGCCGGAGCTCGTCTTCGATCTGCCCGAACTGGCCTATCCGGACCGGCTGAACTGCGGGGCCGAGCTGCTCGACGCCACGATCGCCCGGTTCGGTCCGGCGGGTGCCGACCGCCCGGCCTTCCGGAGCGGCACGGGCGAGGTGTGGACGTACGGCGGGCTGCGCGAGCGTGTGGACCGCCTGGCCCACACGCTCACCACCGACCTCGGCGTGGTCCCCGGCAACCGGGTGCTCCTGCGCGGGCCCACCGGCCCCTGGCTCGCCGCCTGCTGGCTCGCGGTGATGAAGGCGGGCGCGGTGGCCGTCACCGTACTGCCCCAGCAGCGCGCGCAGGAGCTCGCCACGGTGTGCGCGATGGCCCGGGTGGGGCATGCCCTGTGCCACGCGGACGTACTGGACGATCTGGTCAAGGCCGAGGTGCCGGGGCTGCGGATCACCGTGTACGGGGGCCGGGACCCGGGGGACCTGCTCCGGCTGGCCGAGAGACATCCCGACCCCTTCCCGGCCGCCCCGACCTCCGCGGACGACGTCGCCCTGATCGCCTTCACCTCCGGGACCACCGGGCGGCCCAAGGGCTGCATGCACTTCCACCGCGACCTGCTCGCGGTCGCCGACACCTTCTCCCGCAGTGTGCTGCGGCCCCGCCCGGACGACGTCTTCGCGGGCAGCCCGCCGCTCGGCTTCACCTTCGGCCTCGGCGGGCTGGTCGTCTTCCCGCTGCGCGCCGGGGCCTCGGCGCTGCTGCTGGAGGAGGCGGTGCCGCGCCGGCTGCTGCCGGCGCTCGCGGAGCACCGGGTGACCGTGCTGTTCACCGCGCCGACCGCGTACCGGACGATGCTGGACGCGCTGGGCCCGTACGACGTGGGCATGTACGACCTGTCGGCGCTGCGCCGCTGCGTCTCGGCCGGGGAGAACCTGCCCGCCGCCACCTGGCACGCCTGGTACGAGCGCACCGGTCTGCGCATCATCAACGGCATCGGGGCGACCGAGCTGCTGCACATCTTCATCTCCGCCGCCGACGGGGACATCCGGCCCGGTACGACGGGCCGGGTGGTCCCGGGCTGGGAGGCCCGGGTGGTGGACCGGGCCGGCCGTCCGGTCCCGGACGGCGAGCCGGGTCTGCTGGCCGTGCGCGGCCCGGTGGGCTGCCGCTACCTGGCCGATCCCCGGCAGGGGGAGTACGTACAGGGTGGGTGGAACCTGACCGGTGACACCTACGTACGCGATCCGGAGGGCTACTTCCGCTACGTCGCCCGCGCCGACGACATGATCGTCTCGGCGGGCTACAACATCGCGGGTCCTGAGGTGGAGGAAGCCCTGCTGCGCCATCCGGACGTGGTGGAGGCGGCGGTGGTGGGCCTCCCGGACGAGCGGCGCGGGCAGATCGTGGTGGCGTACACCGTGGCACGCGACGGCGCGGTGCTGACGGAGGAGGTCCTGCGCACCTTCATGCGGGCGGAGCTGGCCCCGCACAAGTGCCCGCGGTCCTTCGTCTTCCTGCCCGCCCTCCCCCGTACCGCGACGGGCAAGCTGCAGCGCTTCCGGCTGCGCGGTCCCGGCGCCCGGTCCGATCCGCCCGACAGGATCTAGAGTGAACTCGTGGTCGAGCAGCACACTCCGCGATCCCTGATCGTCACGTTCTACGGAGCCTACGGGCGGGCCTTCGAGGGCCCGGTGCCGGTGGCCGCGCTGATCCGCCTGCTGGGCGCGGCCGGCGTGGACGCCCCGTCGGTCCGCTCGTCGGTGTCCCGGCTGAAGCGGCGCGGCTTCCTGCTGCCCGAGCGCGCGGCGGACGGCTCGGCGGCGTACGGGCTCTCCGAGGAGGCACGGCAGCTGCTGGACGACGGCGACAGCCGGATCTACGGCAGCCCACGGCTGTCGGACGAGTGGCTGGTGGCGGTGTTCTCGGTCCCTGAGCAGGAACGGAACAAACGGCATCTGTTGCGCTCACGGCTGGCCCGGCTCGGTTTCGGCGCGGTGGCGCCGGGTGTGTGGATCGCCCCGGCCCGGCTGTCCGAGGAGACCGCGCACACCCTGGAGCGGCTGCACCTGACCCCGTACGTGGAACTGTTCCGCGGCGCCCACCTCGGCTTCGCCCCGACCGCCGAGGCGGTGGCCCGCTGGTGGGACCTGGCGGCCCTGGCAAAGCAGCACGAGGAATTCCTCGACCTGCACGAACCCGTGCTGCGCGCCCTCCGGTCGGGCCCCGGGCCGACCCCGGAGGAGGCCTACCGCGGCTACCTCCTCGCGCTGGACACCTGGCGCCGCCTGCCGTACGCGGACCCGGGCCTGCCGCGCGAGCTGCTGCCCGCGGACTGGCCGGGCGACCGGGCGTCGGCCGTCTTCGACGAACTCCACTCCCGGCTGCGGGACCTCGGAGCCGGCTTCGTGGAACCGTAGCGGAGGATGCCGCGTCACGACCTGTCGTGACGCATCCCGATCTTCCTCCGCACCCGTCGCGGCCCCCGCACCCGCTGTGGCCCGTGGCCCCGCCGCAGCCCACGGCCCCGCCGCCGCGGCCGCCGTCCGGGCCGTGGGCCACGGCTCTGCTGCTGGTGTCGGCGGCGTTGGCCGGGGCCGCGGCCGCGTGCTGCGCCGTCGCGCTCGCCTCCCGCGCCCGCGCGTACTGCGACGCGGGCTGGGAGGCGGGCGGCCGGTTCGAGATGACCTTCCTGCTGGTGCTGATGGTGCCGGGATGCGCCGTCCTCGCGCTGCTGACCGCGTTCCTGTCGCGGCGGCTGCCCCTGTGGGCGCGTCCCGTGCCGACCCTGCTCGTGCTGGTGTCGGTGGTGCTCGTGTTCTTCGCCACGCAGGGGACGCTGGACGGCTATCCCGGCGACCTGGAGCGGTGCGGGCCCGACAACGTGCCGCCGTGGTGGCCGGGTTGGCTGCCGGCCTGACGGAAATCCCGGTGCGGTCCGACTCCCCGACCCGCCAGGATGAGTCATGACCTGGACCTTCACCACAGATCTGACGGCCTATCTGGCCGCGGCGGGCCCGGCCGCGGCCGCACTGCCCGTCTCCAACACCCTGCTGCTGACCGTGGCCGACGGGCTGCGGCGGCGCGGGCCCGGCGCCTACGGCGACGGCACCCCCTTCTTCGGGTGGTGGACGGGGGCCGACGGCGTCGTCGCCGGCGGTCTGCTGTGCACCCCACCGTTCCCGGTCGTGCTCGGCGTGCTGCCCGGGGAGGCGCTCCGGGCGCTGGGGTCCGCGCTCGCCGGCGAACCGCTGCTCGCCGGGGCCCGCGGGTTCAACGCCCGCCGTCCGGACGCGCAGGTGCTGGCCGAGGCCTGGGGGCGGCCCACCAGGATCGCCGAGGAGGTGCGCCTGTACCGGCTGGCCGGCCTGGTCGCCCCGGATCCCGCTCCGGCCGGGCGGCCCCGGCCCGCCACCGGGGCGGACCTCCCGCTGCTGATGGAGTGGATCACGGCCTTCTACGCGGAGGCGGGCGTTCCGGGCCGCGCCTCCGAGGCCACGCTGCGCGACCGGATCTCCTACGGCGGGTTCCGGCTGTGGGAGCACGCCGGGACTCCCGTCTCACTGGCCGGTTTCTCCCGGCCGATCGGCCCGGCCTCCCGCGTCGGCCCGGTCTACACCCCGCCCGAGTTCCGTGGCCGCGGCTACGCCGCCGGGGTCACGCACGCGGTGAGCGAGGCGGCGTACGCGGCCGGCGCCGGCGAGGTGCTCCTGTTCGCGGACCTGGCGAACGCCACCAGCAACGGCGTCTACCTGCGCCTGGGCTACGCCCCGGTCGAGGACCGGGCCGAGATCGTCCCCGCGTGAGACGGCGTCAGCCGCGGCCCGTGGGCGGGGTGCGGCTGCCCGCGCGGTACGGGGCCGGCCAGGGGGCGCCCGGGCCTTCGTAGGACTGCTCGGCCGCGGCGTGCAGGGTCCAGTGGGGGTCGTAGAGGTGGGGGCGGCCGAGCGCGCAGAGGTCGGCGCGGCCGGCCAGCAGCAGGGAGTTCACGTCGTCCCAGGAGGAGATGGCACCGACCGCGATGACGGGGACGCCGAGCGCGTTGCGGATCCGGTCGGCGTACGGGGTCTGGTACGAGCGCCCGAACTCGGGGGCCTCGTCCGCGACCACCTGGCCCGTCGAGACGTCGATGGCGTCCGCGCCGCGGGCGGCGAACGCGGCCGCGATCCGCACCGCCTCCTCGGGCGAGGTGCCTCCGGGCGCCCAGTCGGTGGCCGAGAGTCGGACCGTCATCGGGCGGTCCCCGGGCCACACCGCCCGGACCGCGTCGAAGACCTCCAGCGGGAAGCGCAGCCGGTTCTCCAGGGAGCCGCCGTACGCGTCCGTCCGGTGGTTGGTCAGGGGGGACAGGAAGCCGGACAGCAGGTAGCCGTGGGCGCAGTGCAGTTCCAGCAGGTCGAATCCGGCGTCGGCGGCGCGGACGGCGGCGGCGGCGAACTCGGAGCGCAGCGCCGCCAGGTCCTCGGTGGCGAGGGCGCGCGGGAGCGCCGAGACGCCGGTCCGGTAGGGCAGTGCGGAGGCGGCCACCAGCGGCCAGTTGCCCTCGGGCAGCGGGTCGTCCATGCCCTCCCACATCACCCGGGTCGAGCCCTTGCGGCCCGCGTGCCCGAGCTGGACGCCGAGGGCGGTGCCGGGCGCGGAGGTGTGGACGAAGTCGGCGATCCGCTTCCAGGCCGCGGTCTGCTCAGGGGTGTAGAGGCCGGTGCAGCCGGGGGTGATCCGGCCCTCGGCGGACACGCAGACCATCTCCGTCATGACGAGGCCGGCTCCGCCGAGGGCCCGCGCGCCCAGGTGGACGAGGTGGAAGTCGCCGGGCACGCCCTCCTCGGCCGAGTACATGTCCATCGGCGACACGACGACCCGGTTGCGCAGGGTCAGGCCCCGCAGGGTGAAGGGCGTGAACATGGCGGGGGTGCCGTCCGGGCAGCCGAAGTCCCCTTCCACCGCGCGCGTGAAGCGTGCGTCGCGCAGCCGCAGGTTGTCGTGCGTGACCCGGCGGCTGCGGGTGAGGAGGTTGAAGGCGAACTGCCGGGCGGGCTGGTCGACGTATCCGGCGATCTCCTCGAACCAGTGGCGGCTCGCGGCGGCGGCGCGCTGGGTGCTGGCGACCGCCGGGCGGCGGGCGGCCTCGTACGCGGCGAGGGCGGCGGGGACGTCGTCGGGGGCGGCGGCCACGGCCTCGGCGAGCGCGAGCGCGTCCTCCACCGCCAGTTTGGTTCCGGAGCCGATGGAGAAGTGAGCGGTGTGCGCCGCGTCGCCGAGCAGGACCACGTTGCCGTGCGACCAGCGCTCGTTGACGACGGTACGGAACCGGGTCCATGCGGAGCGGTTGCCGTGCAGCGGGCGCCCGCGCAGGGCCTCGCTGAAGATCTTGGCGCAGCGGGCCGCCGACTCGTCCTCGTCGCACAGGTCGAAGCCGGCCGCCCGCCACACCTCGTCGCGCATCTCCACGATGACGGTGGAGGCGTCGGCCGAGTAGGGGTAGGCGTGTAGTTGCATGACCCCGTGCTCGGTCTCCGCGATCTCGAAGCGGAAGGCGTCGAAGGCGAAGTCGGCGGCGAGCCAGATGTACCTGCAGCGTCCGCCGGTCAGCGTCGGCCCGTAGTGGTTGGCGCCCGCCTCCCGGATCGCGCTGTGCACCCCGTCGGCGGCGACCACCAGGTCGTACGAGGCGGCGAGCCCGGCCACGGCGGGGGCCTCGGAGCGGAAGCGGAGGCGGACGCCGAGGCCGGCGCAGCGCTCGTGCAGGATCTCCAGCAGGCGGCGGCGCCCGATGGCGGCGAAGCCGTGGCCGCCGGAGGTCAGCAGCCGGCCGCGGTGCACGATGTCCACGTCGTCCCAGCGCACGAACTCCGCGCTCAGGGCGGTGTGGACGACGGTGTCGGCCCGCTCGATGCCGCCGAGGGTCTCGTCGGAGAGCACCACGCCGAAGCCGAAGGTGTCGTCCGGTGCGTTGCGTTCCCAGACCTCCACCGTGTGGCCCTGGCGGGCCAGCAGCGCGGCGGCGTACAGCCCTCCCGGTCCCCCGCCGACGACGGCGACCCGCATGGCGCCCGGAGTCATGTGGCTACCTGCCCTTCCACTCCGGCGGCCGCTTCCCGGTGAAGGCCGCGTGGAACTCCGCGTAGTCCTGGCCGTGCATCAGCAGTGCCTGCGTGTTGGCGTCCAGTTCCACGGACGCGGCCAGGGGCATGTCGAGCTCGGCGGTGAGCAGCGCCTTGGTCTGCGCGTGGGCGAGGGCCGGGCCCGCGGCCAGGCGCGCGGCGAGTTCGGCGGCCCGTACGTGGGCCTTGCCCTCCTCGGTGAGTTCGCTGAGCAGGCCGATCCGCTCGGCCTCGGCCGCGTGGACGGGTTCTCCGAGCATCAGCAGGCGGGTGGCGTGGCCGAGGCCGACGATCCGGGGCAGCAGGTAGGCCGCGCCCATGTCCCCGCCGGAGAGGCCGACGCGGGTGAAGAGGAAGGCGAAGCGGGCGGTGGGGTCGGCGATCCGGAAGTCGGCGGCGAGCGCGAGGACGGCGCCGGCCCCGGCGGCCACCCCGTGCACGGCGGCGATCACCGGGAAGGGGCATTCGCGGATGGCGCGCACCACCTGGCCGGTCATCCGGTTGAAGTCGAGGAGCTGGGCGGTGTCCATGGCGAGGGTGGCGCCGATGATCTCGTCCACGTCCCCGCCGGAGCAGAAGCCGCGCCCCTCGCCGCCGAGCACGAGGGCGCGTACGGAGCGCTCGCGGGACAGCTCCGCGAGCAGGTCGCGCAGGTCGGCGTAGGCGCCGAAGGTGAGCGCGTTCAGCTTCTGGGGGCGGTCGAAGGTGACGGTGGCGACGCCGTCCTGCCGGATGACCCGGAGGTGGTGCCACCGTTCGGTCGCTGGTGTGGAACCGGTGAAGGGGCTCACCCGACCGACGGTATCACCAGATCGTGACTGCCGTCACAGAAGCGCGACATATTCGCCCGGTCGGCCGGACGCTGTCGCGCCGGGGCGCCCTGCGGGATGGGAATTCGACTTCGTATCGTTGAAACCTGGAGTTCACCCTGCTCCGCCCGGTCCCGAAGCCCGCCCCGGTCCCCGCCCCAGTGGACCCACACCCCGGAACGGATGGCCCTTCCTTGTCCGACGCCTCCGCCTGGCGGATCGCCCTGCCCCACACGGCGGCCGCCGTACCCATGGCCCGCGCACTCGTCCGCACCGCGCTGGCCGACGCCGACCCGCCCGCCGACCGGGACACCGCGGAACTCCTGACGGCGGAGCTGGTCGCCAACGCCGTGGCGCACACCGGTCCCGGCGCCCCGATCGAGCTGGTCGTGGAGCTGCTGGCGGACGGATGCCAGGTCGAGGTCCACGACGGCGAGCCCTGCCCGCCCGCCGGCCTGTCGGCCCGCCCGGACGCCGGCCGGCCCGACCCCTGGCGCGAGCACGGCCGCGGCCTGCTGCTGATCCGGAGCCTGAGCTCCGACTGCGGCCACCGCCCCACCGCGCACGGCAAGGCCGTGTGGTTCACCCTCCCCGCGCAGCGGACCGGCCCCGCCGGAACGTGACGCGGCGCCCGGCGCGAGGCGTGACGCGGGGATGACGCGGTGTATGACTATGCGTCACGCCGAGCGGACCGGCCGGGACGGCCGAGGGTGGCGACGAGCACGGCCTTGATGGTGTGCAGCCGGTTCTCGGCCTCGTCGAAGACGATGGAGTGCTCCGACTCGAACACCTCGTCCGTCACCTCCAGGGAGTCGAGCCCGTGCCGCTCGTGGATCTCCCGCGCCACCTTGGTACCGAGGTCGTGGAAGGCCGGCAGGCAGTGCATGAACTTCACGTCCGGGTTCCCGGTGGCGCGCAGCACGTCCATGGTCACCGCGTACGGGGACAGGGCCGCGATCCGCTCGTCCCAGACCTCCTTGGGCTCGCCCATGGACACCCAGATGTCGGTCACGACGAAGTCCGCCCCGGCGACCCCCTCGGTGACCTCCTCGGTCAGGGTGAGCCGGGCGCCGCTCTCCGCCGCGAGCTCCCGCGCCGCGGCCACCACCGACTCGGCGGGCCAGTAGGACCGGGGCGCGACGATCCGCACGTCCATGCCCAGCAGCGCACCGGTCACGAGGTAGGAGTTGCCCATGTTGAAGCGGGCGTCGCCGAGGTAGGCGAAGGCGATCCGGTTCAGCGGCTTGGCGGTGTGCTCGGTCATGGTGAGCAGGTCGGCCAGCATCTGGGTCGGGTGCCAGTCGTCGGTGAGGCCGTTGAAGACGGGGACGCCCGAGTGGGCGGCGAGCTCCTCGACGGCCTGCTGGCTGTCCCCCCGGTACTCGATCCCGTCGAACATCCGGCCGAGCACCCGGGCGGTGTCCTTGACCGACTCCTTGTGGCCCATCTGGGAGCCTGCGGGGTCGAGGTAGGTGGTGTGCGCGCCCTGGTCCGCGGCGGCGATCTCGAAGGCGCAGCGGGTCCGCGTGGAGGTCTTCTCGAAGATCAGCGCGATGTTCCTGCCCTGGAGCAGGCGCTGCTCGACCCCGGCCTTCTTGGCCGCCTTCAGGTCGGCGGCGAGCTCGATCAGACCGCGGAACTCGGCGGCCGAGAAGTCGAGCTCCTTGAGAAAACTGCGGCCGGCGAGGTCGGTGGCCATGGGGTCGCTCCAGCATCACGGTGACAGGCAATGCTGGAAGTCTATACGATGCCCTGTATTGATATACGGACGGGTCCGCCGCCGGGCGGGGACCTGCCGCCGGGCCCGGGACGGCCGGGCCGGGCCCGGCGGCCTCTCCCCCGGGCCCGGCCCGGCTCAGACCGCGTCCCGCTCGACGGGACAGCTCATGCAGCGCGGCCCGCCCCGGCCCCGCCCCAGCTCGCTGCCCGGGATCTCGATCACCTCGATGCCCATCTTGCGCAGGTGTGTGTTGGTCGTCACGTTCCGCTCGTAGGCCACCACCACCCCCGGCTCCACGGCGAGCACGTTGCACCCGTCGTCCCACTGTTCGCGCTCCGCCGAGTGCACGTCCTGCGTCGCGGTCAGCACCCGGATCGAGTCCAGACCGAGCGCCCCGGCGATGGCCCGGTGCATGTGGTCCTCCGGGTGGTCGGTCACCTTCAGCTCGTGCGGGCCGCCGCCCGGCTCGATGGTGTAGGAGGGGAGCATCCCGAGCCCCGCGTACTGAGTGAACGTATCTCCGTCGACCATCGTCATCACCGTGTCCAGGTGCATGAAGGCCCGGGACTTGGGCATGTCGAGCGCCACGATGGACGTCGCCGAACCGGCGGCGAACAGGCCCCGCGCCAGCATCTCCACCGCCTGCGGGGTGGTGCGCTCGCTCATCCCGATCAGCACCGCGCCGTTGCCGATGACCAGGACGTCCCCGCCCTCGATGGTCGAGGGGTAGTCCGCCTGCCCCTGCGACCAGTAGTGGAAGGCGCCGGATGTGGTGAAGAGCGGGTGGTGCTTGTAGATCGCCTCGAAGTGCACTGTCTCGCGCTGCCGGGCGGGCCAGCGCATCGCGTTGATGGACACCCCGTCGTAGATCCAGGCGGAGGTGTCCCGGGTGAAGAGGTGGTTGGGCAGCGGGCCCAGCAGGAATCCGTCCAGGTCCAGCGCGTGGAAGCGCACCGAGACCGGCTCGGCGTGCCGCTCCAGGAACTCCCGCTTGGTCATCCCGCCGACCAGCGCCTCCGCCAGCTCGGCGGAGGTCAGCCCGTCGAAGGCCGATCTCAGGTGGTCGGTGGCGAGCGGCCCGTACTCCTTCTCGTCGAAGACCCGGTCCAGTACGAGATGTCTCGCCTCCGGGATGTCGAGGGCCTCGCACAGGAGGTCACCGAAGAGGTGGACCTCCACGCCCCGGTCGCGCAGCACGTCCGCGAATCCGTCGTGCTCCTGGCGGGCCCGGCGCACCCACAGCACGTCGTCGAAGAGCAGTGCGTCCTTGTTGCTCGGTGTGAGCCGCTTCAGCTCCAGGTCGGGCCGGTGGAGGATGACGCGGCGAAGCCGCCCGGTCTCGGAGTCGACATGGAATCCCATGCCGTACACATTCCCAGACCGAACGGCTTTTTGACGTGGCGTCCGCTCAGCGAGGGGTACCGAGGCCGAGAAGCGCCGAGGGGGCGCCGGTGAGCTCCGGGGCGGTCAGGCCCAGTTCGGGCGCGGTCAGGTTCGGCACCCCGGAGTTGGAGGCGTCCGGCATCGTCAGCAGGCCGCCGGCGACGAGGGCGGGGGTGCGGGCGAGCAGGTCGGTGGCCGGCGCCTCGACGGAACCCTCGCCGTCCGTCTCCGGCTTGCCCAGCAGGTTCGGCACCGGGGAGGTGACGAGGGTGCTGCCGAGCTCGGTGCCGATCGGGACCGACGGGAGCAGTGGGGTCGGGAGCATGTTCCCCTTGTGGAAGCGGGGCGACTCGGGCGCTCCCGTTACCGGCACCGGCACGCTGGTGCCCACGCGCGGGGTGTCCACGCCCAGCGTGGTCTTCACGGCGTCCAGCGGGACACCGACCGGCACCGACTGGGCCATGGCCGGGGTGGCCGCACCGGCCGCAGCCATACAGGTCATGAGTGCCGCAATGCTTCCGCGCGCGGTCATCTTCATAGGTGACGTTCCGTCCTTCCAGGGTCGCGGACATTCCGCTGCCCTGGTTGAACGATCCCGCCGGTGGTTTTCCCGGCGTTCTCCGGGAAAGTTCCCCCATACGACCTAATTCGAGGCCGTACGGGGGCCATCCCTTTACGGGCCGTGCTGACGCGGCCGGGCCTCGTTCCCGGACCGGTACCCGCTCACAGCCGCGGGTCGACCGGCTCCGACTCCAGCGCGAGCACCGCGAAGACCGGCTCGTGGACCCGCCACAGCGGCTCGTCGGCCGCCAGCCGGTCCAGCGCCTCCAGCCCGAGCGCGTACTCGCGCAGGGCCAGCGAGCGCTTGTGTCCGAGGAACCGCTCGCGCAGCCGCTCCAGGTGGTCCGGGCGCGTGTACTCCGGACCGTAGATGATCCGCAGGTACTCGCGCCCGCGGACCTTGACCCCGGGCTGGACCAGCCGGCCCCGGCCGTCCTTGGCGTACGCCTGGAGCGGCTTGACGACCATGCCCTCGCCACCGCCGGCCGTCAGCTCCAGCCACCAGTCGGTGCCGGCCCGTACGGAGTCCTCGTCCGCGGTGTCCACCAGGATCCGGCCGGTGCGGCGGAGCAGTCCGGTACCGGCCGCCTCGTCGGCCGCGACCAGCCGGTCCAGCCAGAACAGCTGCTCGTCGTGGGGCACCGCGGCCAGCGACCGCCCGGCCACCGCCAGCAGCTGGAACGGCGCGAACCGTACGCCGTCCAGCCCGTCGGTGGTCCAGCAGTAGCGCCGGTAGGAGTCGGTGAAGGCGGCCGCGTCGGCGGCCCGGCCGCGCTGGCGCTCCAGCAGCTCGCCCGTGTCGACGCCCCGGGCGGTGGCCGCCTCCAGGGCGGCGATGGCACCCGGGAAGACGGCGCCGGAGGCCGCGCCGACCGCGGCGTACTGGTTGCGCAGCAGGCCGGTGGACTTCAGCGACCAGGGCAGGAGTTCCCCGTCGAGGAGCAGCCAGTCGGTGTCGAGCTCCTCCCAGAGGCCGGCGTCGGTGACCGCCGAGCGCAGCCGGGCGAGGACCTCCTCGGTGACCGCCGGGTCCTTGAAGAAGGGCCGCCCGGTGCGGGTGTAGACGGAACCCGTCGGACCGTCGACCCCGAAGCGGGTCCGGGCCGCGTCGGCGTCCCTGCAGACGAGGACGGACGCGCGGGAGCCCATGTGCTTCTCCTCGCACACCACTTGGGCGATGCCGTCCTTGCGGTACTGGGCGAAGGCCTCGGCCGGGTGCTCCAGGTAGCCCTCCTCGCGGGAGGTGGCCGTGGGCGCCATGGTCGGCGGCAGGTACGGGACGAGGCGCGGGTCCACGGCGAAACGGCTCATGACCTCCAGGGCGGCCGCCGCGTTCTCCTCGCGCACGTTGACGTTGCCCAGGTGACGGGTCTCCACGACCCGGCGGCCGTAGACGTCGGCCAGGTCGAGCGGGCGTCCGTCGTGTCCGCCGGGCGCCTCGGCGACGAGCGGCTTGACCGGCTCGTACCAGACCTTCTCGGCCGGTACGTCGACCAGTTCGCGCTCGGGCCAGCGCAGGGCGGTCATCCGGCCGCCGAAAACGGCGCCGGTGTCGAGGCAGATGGTGTTGTTGATCCAGGTGGTGTCGGGGACCGGGGTGTGGCCGTAGACCACGACGGCCTTGCCCCGGTAGTCCTCGGCCCACGGGTAGCGCACGGGCAGGCCGAACTCGTCGGTCTCGCCGGTGGTCTCCCCGTAGAGGGCGTGCGAGCGGACCCGGCCGGACGTGCGGCCGTGGTACTTCTCGGGCAGCCCGGCGTGGCAGACCACCAGTCTGCCGCCGTCGAGGACGTAGTGGCTGACGAGGCCGCGGATGAACTCCCGCACCTCCTGGACGAACTCTTCCGGCTCCGCCTCCAGCTGCTCGATGGTCTCGGCGAGGCCGTGGGTCCGCTGGACCTTGGAGCCCTTCAGGTAACGGCCGAGCTTGTTCTCGTGGTTCCCGGGCACGCACAGGGCGTTGCCGGACTTGACCATGCCCATGACGCGGCGGAGCACGCCGGGGCTGTCGGGGCCGCGGTCGACGAGGTCGCCGACGAAGACGGCGGTGCGGCCCTCGGGGTGGACGCCGTCCTCGTAGCCGAGCTTGGCCAGGAGGGTCTCCAGCTCGGAGGAGCAGCCGTGGATGTCACCGACGATGTCGAAGGGGCCGGTGAGGTGGGTGAGGTCGTTGAACCGCTTCTCAAGGACCACCTCGGCGGTCTCGGCCTCGTCGACGGAGCGCAGCACGTGGACCTTGCGGAAGCCCTCGCGCTCCAGGCCGCGCAGCGAGCGCCGCAGGTCGCGGCGGTGCCGCTGGATGACGGCGCGGGGCAGGCCGGCCCGGTCGGGGCGGGCGGCGTTGCGTTCGGCGCAGACCTCCTCGGGCATGTCCAGGACGATGGCGATCGGCAGGACGTCGTGCTCGCGGGCGAGCTGGACCAGCTTGCGGCGGGCGTCGGCCTGGACGCTGGTGGCGTCGACGACGGTGAGGCGGCCGGCGGCGAGGCGCTTGCCCGCGATGTAGTGCAGGACGTCGAAGGCGTCGCGGCTGGCGCTCTGGTCGTTCTCGTCGTCGCTGACCAGGCCCCGGCAGTAGTCGGAGGAGATGACCTCGGTGGCCTTGAAGTGCTTGCGGGCGAAGGTCGACTTGCCCGATCCGGTGGCCCCGATCAGGACGACGAGGGACAGGTCGGTGACGGGAAGTGTGCGCGTACGGGGGGTCTCGGTGCTGGTCATGCTGCCTCACCCTCCTTCGGGGTCTCGGTGGTGCCGGTCGTGTCGGTGGTGCCGGTCGTGCCGGTCGTGCCGGTGCCGTCGTGCTGGGTGAAGACGGCCATCTGCGTCGGCGGCCCGACCTCGGGGTCGTCGTCGCCGACCGGCACGTACCGGACGCCGTAGCCGTGGCGCCGCGCGACCTCGTCCGCCCAGGCGCGGAACTCCTCGCGGCTCCACTCGAAGCGGTGGTCGCCGTGGCGCACGTGCCCGGCGGGCAGGGTCTCCCAGCGGACGTTGTACTCGACGTTCGGAGTGGTGACGAGGACCGTACGGGGGCGGGCCGAGCCGAACACCGCGTACTCCAGCGCGGGCAGCCGCTCCGGGTCCAGGTGCTCGATGACCTCGCTGAGCACGGCCGCGTCGTAGCCGGCCAGCCGCTTGTCGGTGTACGCGAGCGAGCCCTGCAGGAGTGTCAGGCGCGCGCTCTGCCGCTCGCCCATGCGGTCCAGCCGCAGCCGCCGGGCGGCGATCTGCAGGGCCCGCACGGACACGTCCATGCCGACGATCTCGGAGTACACCGGGTCCCCGAGCAGGGCCTGGAGCAACTGCCCCTGGCCACAGCCGAGGTCCAGCACCCGCTGGGCGCCGGCGGTCCGCAGGGCGGTGAGGATCGCCTCGCGCCGCTGCACGGCGAGCGGCACGGGCCGCTCCTCGGTGTCGCGGGTCTCGTCCACCGCGTTGTCGAGCTCCTCGACCTCGCTGCCGTCGGCCTCGGCGAGGCGGACCAGTTCCAGGCGCTCGATGGCGTCCTGGGTCAGCCGCTTGTGGCGGGCCAGGTAGCGAGAGGTGATCAGCCCGTTCTCGGGGTGGGCGGCGAGCCAGCCGTCTCCGGCGCGCAGCAGCTTGTCGACCTCGTCCGGGGAGATCCAGTAGTGCTTGGCGTCGTCGAGGACCGGCAGCAGCACGTAGAGCTGCCGCAGGGCGTCGGCGAGGCGCAGCTCGCCCTCCAGGACGAGCCGTACGTAGCGGGAGTCCCCCCACTCGGGGAACTGCTCGTCGAGCGGTACGGCCTCGGCCTGTACGAGGTCCCAGCCGAGCGGGCCGAACAGCCGCTGTACGAGCCCGGCCCCGCCGCGGGCGGGCAGCACCGGGATCTCGACGCGCAGCGGCCGGGCCTGCTCCGGGAGCTCGGGGCGGGCGGTGCACTGCCCCTTGAGCGCGGTGCGGAACACCCCGCTGAGCGCGACGGCGAGCAGCGAGGACGCGGCGTACGGCCGGTCGTTCACGTACTGCGCGAGCGCGGCGTCCGGCGCCCCGCCCCGGCCCTTGCCCCGGCCGCGCCGCACGAGCGCGACGGGATCCACCTCCAGCAGCAGGGCCGCCGTGCACCTTTCGGCCGAGGCCTCGGGGTAGAACACGTGGGCGGTGCCGTGTGAGGTGGAGAACGCCTGCGTCTTCCCGGGATGCTTGTGCAGCAGGTAGCCCAGGTCGGTGGCGGGTCGGTCAGGGGAGCCGGTGGAGGAGATCGTCAGGAACACACGACCGATTGTCGCTGGTCGTCCTTGCTGTACGCCTCTCGTTTTCGCAGGTGCTATCTGGGGGACGGCGAGACGCGCGGTATGCGGCTGATGGCCGGGTTGCAGTCTCCGAAGACCACGCGCCGGCCGTCCGGGGCCGCCTCCACCAGGACGAGGCCGGTCACGGGCAGGGCTTGCAGACGGGTCGGTTCGACCGTGAACTCATAGAGCCGGGACGTGGTCTCGCCCGTGGTGGTCGAGGTGGCGGCGGAGCTGTTCACGGTCTCCTGCCAGCTGCGGGAGAGCGAGGTTCCGCTCGCGTGTGTGGAGCCCTGGCCCGGCCCCCCGCCGGTGGTGCGGGTGAAGGACTCCCCGATCTGTTCGCCGTAGCTGCCCCCGCGCCCGGTCGTGAGGGTCTCGCCGACCTGCCTGGTCAGCTGGTTGACGGTGAAGCTGTGCTCGCGGCCGATGAACTCGGCGGCCGCCTTCGCCTCCTCGCCGTTGCCCATGCGCATGAACACGGTCGCGCTGCCCGAACCGCCGGCGACGTGCAGCGCCCCCTCCCGCAGGTGCTCCAGGAGCAGCACCAGACGGACGCCGGCGGCCCGGGCCTGCCGGTCCAGAGCCTCCAGTGCCCCGCGCCCGAGGTGATCGGCCCCTGCCACGACCAGGGTGCCCGTGCCGGGCGGGAAGGCCCGGGTGCGCAGCGCGTGGAGCAGCCGGAAGAACAGGATCCGGTCGGCCAGGTCCTTGCGCCGGGGGCCGGGGCCCTCGGTGGCGAGGACGGTGAGCCGCCCGGGCCGCCACCATGCGTGGACCGGCAGGTCCCGCACTTCGGCGGAAGGGGACCCGGCGGGGGTGTCCGCGTCCAGGGAGTCCGCGTCCAGGCAGTCCCCTGCGAGGGACGCGAGCTGCTCCTGCACGTAGTGCAGTTCGTTCTGCCGGCGTTCGCCCCGGCCGACCGAGTCGACGGCTTCGGTGAGGAGGGCGACCTCGTGGGGTGCGAGCGGTCCGGACCCGTCGGCGCGCGGTTCGTACAGGCGCAGCAGCACGGCCAGGCCCGCGGCGAGCCGGCCGTAGGTGAGCGGTGCGTCGAGGCGCCGGGCGACGGTGCGGATCAGGCTCGCGTCGACGGCGTGCAGATCGGTGTCGGTTCCGGGCGGCCGCAGGGTGGCGAGGGCCCCGGCCAGGGACTCGGCCAGGTCCCCGGGGCCGGACTCCGCGCCCAGATCGGTACGCAGCGCCCCCGCGGGGAACGGCACGTGCGCGACGGGGATGCCGCGGCGTGCGGCGAGGTCCGCGAGCTCCAGCGCGACGGCCTGCTCCGTCATGTCGACGACGAGGAGCGCCTGCCCGGCGGCGAGCACCGGGCCCCCGAAGGTGGTCAGCAGGCCGGCCCAGCCGTCGCCGGTCCCGCCGACGACGTCGATCCGGGCGGGGCCCGAGGCGAGCGCGAGCGGGTACCAGGTGTCGGCGGTCGCGGCGCGGCGGAGCTGGGCCTGCCGGTCCTCCTGCAGCATCCGCTGCCAGGCGGCCACCCGCTGCTGGTGCGCCGCCCACCGCCGTTGCCGCTCCTCGACCGCCCGCTGCCGCGCCCGGTCGTGCTGACGAGCGGGACGGGTGCCGAGCGTGACGGCCAGGAACAGGACGGCCAGGACGGCCGCGACGATCAGGCCGACCGTGAGCAGCCCGCAGGCGAGGATCGCGAACACCACTCCCACGTTCTGGGGCCCGCTCAGCCGCAGGGCGCGCCGGTTCTCCAGCTCGGCGAGCTCCGGAAAGTACGGCTCGGCCCACACCGGCGGGCTTCCCGCCTCAGGATGCGCGACGAGCCCGGGCGGCTCGACGAACTCCCACCCCCACCTCTCGGGGCCCGTGAAGACTCCTTCCGCCAGGTCTCCACCGGCCGGACGCCCCCCAGCGGTCACGCCTCCTCCTTCGGCCTCTCTCTCGGAGGGGTCGGTCATTCGGCCTTGCGGATGACGACCCGCCAGTTCCCGGAGGGGTCGTCCACCCGGTCCAGTACCCAGGTTTCGTCGTGGACGGGGAAGGTGTCGCCCGGTTCGAGGGTGTACTGGCGCTCCTCGCCGTCGTCCACCCCGAGACGGACGGTGAGGGGATACCCGGGACGGGCATCCACGTGGATCACTCCGAAGAAGGCGCCGCCGGCCTTCCTCTGAACTCCGTGCCTGATCGAGATCTCAGCGGTCATCCGGTCACTCCAAGGTGGTGTAGGGCGGGTCGATGTATTTCCTGAACTCTGTCACCGTCAAGGGCTCGGGGTGCTGCCTGTTCCAGGGATTGCGCAGGTGGAACCGTCCCTCGTCGTCGACCGCGGTCACTTCGTACGCGTGCGCGTCCACGAGGCCCTTCTCCATGGAGGCACCGTTGAACTCCTCCAGGGGGTGGGTGCCGACGATGACCGGCTTCCCCTCGGCAAGCCTTTCCCGGATGTCACCGACGAGTTGCTCGTCGGGGCTCTGCCCGGCGGCGTCGACCTGGTGGGGGAAGTCCACGACCACTGCGGGCTCCCCCGTCAACTGAGTGAGCATCTCGGCCTGTTCCCAGGCATTGGATCCCACATCGAGCCGGGCGTAGCCCTCGGGCGTCTCCGTGAAACCGTGGTCGCTCTGCCACTCGTCCCTGCGGTCCTGTCCCCACGTCTGGTCGCTTCCCGCGAGCGCCTTCTCCATGACGGGTCCCCATGCCGTGCCGTTGTCCGCGGAGTTCGCGAAGGCGGGCTCGTCGGGCTGGTCGTCGAACACCGGAAGATCGGGCGTCACGGTCAGCTCGAGCCGGCGCCCCGTCGGTTCGAACCTGTCGAGCGACTCGTTGAACGTCGTCTCGTTCAACGTGACGGCGTAGTTGCCGTCCTCGGTCTCCCGCACACGCTCGCGTATCGCCTCGGGACGATGATGGGCCACTGCGGCGAGCGCGGTGATCGCGCCGCAGTCCCCGAGGACACCCTGCACGGCCTGATTCCGCGAGGGGTCCCCGTCGAACAGGGGCTTCCGCGTGCCGTCGGCACGGTCGAGCGGGGTGCCGTAGCGGTCCGGGATTTCGTCGTCCGGGCCGTCCTCCGTGTAGGCCGGACGGTCGACCGTGCCGGCCAGCGGGCCGGAATCGCCCCCGTCGGGCTGCCCTTGCCCATCGGCAGCGGAGGCGTCAGGGTCGCCGGAGGCCTCGGGTACCGGTTCGTCCGCGGCGGTCGCGGTCTCCGGTTCCGGCGGGGCGTCCTGCGATGCCGAACCCGTGTCGGCGTCGGAGGTGGGCTCGTCGGGCGCGGAAGGCTCCCCCGGGGCGTCCGACTCCGAGGGACCCTGGTCGGGTTCACCGTCGACCGCGGCGACGCGGCCGTCGACGGACACGCTCGCGGCGCTTTCGTTCACGGCGTCCACGACAGTCTCCGTGACGTCCTTGGCGACGGCGACCACGGTCTCGGTGACCGTCACCGCGCCCTGGACCAGGGCCGCCGTCGTATCGGCCGCCTCGTCAGCCGGGCTCGCCGATGCGCCGTCGGCCGGCCCCTCCTCGCCGGACTCGGCCACGGCCTGTTCCTGACCGGGTGTCCGCCCGTCCTGCCCGTCCGCCTCGGTCCGCTCCGGTGACGAACGTCGCGCGGCCGCGTCGGACCGCGCGGGATCGGAGGCCTCTTCACCGGACTCCGGGCGCGCGCGATCCGCGCCGGGCTCCTGTTCAGGCCCTTGCTCGGGCTCCCGCTCAGGCGACTCGGGCAGACGTTCCGCATCCTCTTCAGGCGCCTCGGGCTGCTGTTCAGAGCGCTGCTCAGGCGCCTCGGGCCGCCCTTCCGGCTCGTGCTCCGCCGCCGGCTCAGGCTGCTGTTCCGGGACCTCTTCAGGCTCTGTCTCGGGCTCGGGCTCCGTCTCGGGCTCCGCTTCGGGCTTGGAGTCGGGCGCTGGTTCTGGTGCCGGTTCCGGCTGGAGGGCGAGTTCCCGCTCGCGCTGTTGCTCCTGAACGGTTTCCGGTGCTTCGGGCTCGACCGGTGCGTCCGGCCCCGGCTCTTCCGCGTGCGGATCCTCCGGTTCGTCGTCGCGGGAGTCGCCCTCGTCCACCGCGTCCTCAGGATGGAGAGCCGCCTCGGCCGTATGGTCGTCGGCGCCGTCGTCGTCCAACGGCTGCTCGTCCTCGGCGCCGTCGGCGTCGGCGTCGGCGTCGGCTCCCGTGTCGGCCGTCGTCCCGGCCTCCGCGGCGGCATCCCGCGACTCGCCCTCCCTGCTCGCCCCCAGCTCCTCCCGGGGCGGAGAAGGAGGTGGCGGCGGGGGCGGGGTGTCGGTGGCGGCGCTGACCTCGCTCACGATCGGGTCTCCCTCCCCCGGGCGCATTCCTGGGCCACCCGTTCCGCCGTCTCCGCCACCACCGCGTTCAGCCGCGGCCCGTCCTCGCAGGCCTGCCGGAAGGCCCGCTTCACGTGCTCCTCCGTCGTGCCGCCCGTCACCGCCGCCACCGCGTCGCGCAGGCCGCTCCGCTCGACGTCGCCGACCCGGCCGTGGGCCCTGTCCGCCCCGTACCCGGGCCTGGCACGTACCTGGAGGCGGTGCTCCGCCCCCGAGGTGCCGGTCAGGATCAGCCCGCGGGCCTCCCAGTGGGCCGTACGGTCCGCGTAGGCGTGCGGTCCCTGCGGGTTGTCCCTCACCGCTCGGCGGATGACGTCCAGGACGTCGCGGAAGCGGTAGTTGGCGTACGTGTAGCGGCGCGGGTCGCCCACCGGTGGGGCCGTTCCGCGCAGGGCCGCGGACAGGACGGCGTACAGGCGTTCCGCGAAGTCCGCCGGGTCGACCTCGTCGCGCATCACGGATTCACGGGCGGCCACGGCCCGCTCCACCGCGTACACGAGGGTGCATTCCAGGTCCCGTTCGGTGAGCGCCTGCAGCGAGGCACGGACGGCGGCGGCCGGGCCGGGGGCCTCCTTGCCCATCGCCTGCGCCGAGGCGGCCACGTCCGCCCAGATGAGGTGGAGGGGTGCCACCGAGCGGTGGTGGGCGTCGTTCATCGTGCGCAGCGTGCACGGCTCCCTGCGGCACGAGGCCCCGCAGAGCGGGCTGCGGCTGCCCAGCAGCGGAGGTTCCGTCGACGCTTCCTTCGTGCTCTCGTCGTGCTCCCCGTGCGGAACCGCCGTCAGCACGGGCCGGTCCATGCCGTCGGAGGCGACGGCCGCGTGCCCGGGCGGCAGGGCGACGACGTTCTCGCTCTGTTCCTGGTGGAGGTTCATCGTGGCGCCGACCGCCCGGCGGTCGTCCTCGGCCGGCAGCCGGTGCATGACCTTCAGCGCACTGTTCTTGATCACATCGGGAAGGATCTTGCTGGGGATCTGCTCCACGACGACCACGCCTTCGCCGTACGCCCGGATCTCGGCGAGCAGTGAGGCGAAGAGTTCGACGGCCGCGGCGGCGGGGCCGCTGTCCACGTTCTTCAGGAGCCGGTGCGCCTCCTCCACGACGAGGACGTGGCGCAGCGGCACCCCGCCGGCACCGTGGTGGACCCGCAGGTGTTCGACGATGCGGATGAGCACGGCGCCGATGAGGAAGGCCTTGTCCTGGTCGCTGGTGATCGTTTCCAGTTCGAGGACGACGTTCCCGGCCAGCAGTCCGGCGATGTCCAGGGGATGGCCGCCCTCGAAGAACCGGCCCGGCGTGCCCACGCGCAGCGAGCCCATGCGGACGTCGACGAAGCCGCGGACGTCGGCGGTGATCTCCTTGCCGTACCCGATCATTTCGACCACCTGGCGGGCGGTCGCCTGGAGGTCACCGAGATTCGGGTAGACCGCCGTCCGGGGTTCGTCCGGCTCCGCCAGCTCGAACTTCGGCTTGTGGAGCGGGCGCGGTTCGCCCGTGACGAGGTCCCAGCCGGCGGCCGTGTAGCACTGGGAGAGCGCTCGGGCCAGTACCTGCGGGAAGGGCTCGGCCGCCTGGAAGGCCGCTTCGAACAGGGCCCGTACGAGGTCCACGTGGCTCTGGAGCGGGAAGCCCGGTTCCGGCTCCAGCGGGTTGAGCGAGGCCGGTGCGACGTCGACGTCCCCCGGCCGGATGACGGTGACCCGCCGGGCGGACTCCGGGCCGTCGCAGGCGGCGAGGCGCCCGGCCATGCGGGCGTACTCGGCCTTGGCCGGCTCGACCGCCAGCCAGGGGACCGGCCGTGCGTGCGTGGACAGGGCGGTGAGCAGGCTCCGTACCGTCTGGGACTTGCCGGAGCCGGTGGCTCCGCACACGAAGGCGTGCCGGTTGAGGGTGGACCGGGAGACGTGGAGCCGGTCGGCGGCCGAGAGGGACTCGTCGAGGATGTCGCCGATCAGGAAGCCGTCCGGGGCTGCCCCGGTCTCCCCCGTGTCCTCGGAGGTGACGTCGAAGCGGTTCGGGGCGACGGTGCGGATGCCCGGCAGCTCCCGTGCGGGCGGCCGGGCCAGCGCCGCGACCAGTTCCGCGGGTGCCACGAAGGGGACGCTGCCCGGGGGGCCGGACCCGGCGGCCGGCTGCGGGGTGAGGGCGGTCAGTGCCTCGGCGAGCGGGACGGGGCGCCGTGCCGGTACGAGCACGTACGGCAGGTCGTCGAGGTCGCCCGCTCCGCACAGCAGGGCCGCCGAGGCGAGCGCCGACTCCGGCCGCTCGGCACCGACCAGTACGCGTACGTTCCACACGCCGGTGGCGAGCGCCCTGGTCAGCTCGCGGTAGCGGGCCTCGGCCCGCTCGGCGGCGATGCGGTCGGCGGCGGAGTTCTCGCGCTGTCGCAGTCGGGGCAGCTGGACGGAGAGCGCGGCGCGCTCCTGCTCCAGCCGCTCGTACGGGACGGGCTCGGCCAGGACCAGCCAGGCGAAGGCGTCGGGCAGGTGGGCGACGGCGTCGTCGAAGGAGCCGCGCCGTTCCGTCGGCAGGGTGCGCTCGTCGTCGCCCAGGCGCAGCGTGTCGTGCGCGCCGGGGCAGGGCAGCCAGAACGGCATCCGTGCCAGCAGGGCCGCGGCCTCGCCCGGCGGGAGGTCGCGGGCCGTGGCTCCGGGCGGGTAGCGCACGGGGCGTACCGCGTCGTCCGCGGCGGGTTCTTCGCCGGCGGCCGGGAAGAAGGGCGCGCCGCCGACGAGGAAGTGCAGCGGCAGGTGCGTGCCTGGGCGGATCCACGCCGCGGCGATCCCCGCCGGGCCGCCCTGCCCGCGGTGGGAGAGCACCGCGTGGGCCGCCGTCACGGCCGCGGTCAGCTGGGCGGCCGTACGGTCCTCCGTGCGGTCCTCGGGCCGCCGGGGCACGGTGAGCAGGCGGTGGAAGCGGTACGCGCCGAGCGTGGCGGGCAGTGCGGCGGGCAGTGCCGGACCGGGCCCGGCACCCGTACTCACGTCAGGCTCGCGCGCGGTCGGGCGGACAGCCGGGGCATGAAGTTGATCCCGGGGTTGCAGTCGCCGAACACCACGCGGCGGCCGCCCGGGCCGGCCTCGACGAGGATCAGCCCGGTCGTCGGGAGGGACTGCAGCTGGGTGGGTTCGACCGTGAACTCGTAGACGCGGCTGAGGTTTTCACCGGTCGTGGTGGAGCGTGCGGTGGAGGTGTTGGTCGAGTCCTGCCAGCTGCGGGAGAGGGACGTCGAGAACGACCTCGAACTCCCCCAGGTGCTGCCCGAGATGCCGCCTCCCGTGTTGGAGCCGTCCGATTCGGACACGCCCCGCTGGTAGCCGTAGCTGCTGCCGCGGCCTTCGGTGAGGGTCTCGCCGACCTGCCGGGTCAGCTGGTTGACGAGGAACTTGTGCTCCTGGCCGATGAACTGTGCGGCCGCCTTGGCCTCCTCTCCGTTGCCCATCCGCATGAACACGGTCGCGCTGTCCGATCCGCCCGCGACCTGGACGGCGGCCTCCCGCAGGTGCTCCAGCAGGAAGACGAGCCGGACTCCGGCGCTCCGCGCCTGGCGCGCCATGGCTTCCAGTGCCTCGCGTCCGAGGTGGTCGGCTCCGGCGACGACGAGCGTGCCGGTTCCGGGGACGACGGCGCGCTTGCGCAGGGTGTGGAGCAGCCGGAAGAAGACGAAGCGGTCGGTCAGGTCCTTGCGGCGGTGGACGAGGTCCTCGGTGGTGACGACGGTCAGGCCGCCGGGCCGCCACCAGTCGGCGGCGCGGGTGTCGGCGGGGGCCGGCTCCGCCCTGGTGAGCAGTTCCGTCTGGGCCCGTACGTAGCGCAGCTCGTTCTGGACGCGTTCGCCCTGGCCGACGAGGTCGATGGCCCGGGTGATCGCCTCGACCTCCGAGGGGGCGAGGACGCCCGGCGCCTGTGGGTCGGTGTCGTAGACGCGCAGCAGGACGCGCAGGCCGGCGGCGAGCCGGGCGAAGGTCACGGGTCCTTGAAGCAGGTCCGCGACGGCCTGCACCACGTCCACGTCGATGGTGTGGAGGTCGATGTCCGCGCCCGGCGGGCGCATGCTGCCCAGTGTTTCCGCCAGCGCTTCGGCCAGTTCCTCGGAGGTGAACTCCTCGCGCAGGTCGAGGTCGAGCAGGGCTCCGGGCATGGGGACGTGGTGGACGGCGACGTCGCGGCGGGCGGCGAGGCCGGTCAGTTCGAGTGCCACGGCCTGCTGGGTGAGGTCGAGGACGACGAGGGACCGGCCGGCGCCGAGGAGGGGTCCGCCGACCGTGGCGAGCAGGCTCGCCCAGCCGTTGCCCGTGCCGCCGAAGACGTCGATCCGGCTGGGCCGGGAGGCGAGGGCGAGCGGGTACCAGGTATCCAGTGTCGTGTTGTGCCGCAGATGCTCCGCGTGGTGTGCTGCGAGCCGGCTCTGCCAGGCGTGGTAACGCCGCTCGTAGTCACTCCGGGCGCCGGCCCGGTTGGCCTCCAGGCGGCGGCGGGCGGCCCGCAGTCTGGCGCTCGGCGAGGTGGCGATCAGCAGGGCGATGACGAGGACGGCGACCGTCAGCCCGAAGGCCGCTCCGCCGATGGCCAGGCCCAGGCCACCCGCCAGTACGGTGATGCAGCCGGAGCCCCTCCTCTTGGCCGTCATGGCCCGCTCCTGCATGGCGCGGACCTCGTTGCCGGAGGGCTCGTTGTAGACGGGCGGGTTGTTGGCGTCACGGTGGACGGGCGGCTGGGGCGGCTGGACGAACTCCCACCCCCAGCGCTCCTCGCCGGTGAAGACGCGCAGCGCCAGTTCTGCTCCGGCCCTGCCGTCGCTCGCGTCGTCGGTTTCGGCAGCACTCATCACACGCCCCCCGTTCGATGTCGGAGCATCGTGGCCCGTACGGGTGGCACCTGTCAGCTCCCGTGCCGCACGGGGAGGCGTTCATTGACTCGAACTCGACTGCCGATGACTCAACTTGATTGGTCGTCAGTCATGTCTCCCGTACGGGACAGTTCCGCGGCGAGCGCCGTGATGCGGTCGGGTCCGATGCGGCAGCACCCGCCGACGAGGCGGGCTCCGGCGGTGCGCCAGGCCCGGGTGGGCCAGGGGGCGGGGTGGTCGGGGGTGCGCCAGGTGCGGGTGGCGGCATTCCAGACGGAGCCGTCGTTGGGGTAGGCCAGGAGCGGCTTGCGCGTCGTGGCGGCGGCCGCTTCGAGGGCGGGCAGGACCTCCGCGGGGTCGCAGCAGTTCACGCCGAGCGCGATGATCTGCTCGGAGCCTGCGGCGCGTGCGAAGGCCGCCGGGAGCGGGTCGCCGGAGCGGGTGCGGCCGTCGGCGACGGTGTAGCTCAGCCAGGCCGGGGCTCCGGTCTCCGCGAGGACGGTGAGCAGGGCCTCGGCCTCGTCCGGGTCGGGGACGGTCTCCAGGGCCAGGACGTCGGGCCCGGCGGCGAGCAGGGCCTCGATGCGGGGGCGGTGGAAGTCGGCCAGCCGGCGCACGCTCAGACCGTAGCGGCCGCGGTACTCGGATCCGTCCGCGAGGACCGCTCCGTACGGGCCGACCGAGGCGGCCACCCACACCTCGTGGTCGGCGGTCTCGGCGGCGCGGGCCGCGAGGTCCACGCTGCGCCGGAGCAGGGCGGCGGCCCGCGGGTGGCGGGGGTCGACCTGGTAACTGGCGGTGATCAGCACCTGGGCGCCGGCCCGGGCGTACGCCGTGTGGGCGGCCTCCACCTGGTCGGGGCGCTCGTCGAGCACCCGCCCCGTCCACAGGTCCCCGGACAGGTCGCAGCCCTGGGCGGCGAGCTGGTTGCTCAGCCCGCCGTCCAGGAGCACGGACCCGCGGCGCAGGGCTTCGGCGAGCGGACCGGACGCACGCGGCATGGTCTTCCTTCCTCCGTCGGAGCTGTCGGAGCTGTCGGAGCTGTCGGAGCTGTCGGAGCTGTCGGAGCTGTCAGTGCGGGGAGAGCTGGGAGAGCACCTGGGCCGAGATCAGCTCCAGGTGGTCCAGGTCGTCGAGGTCGAGCAGCTGCAGGTAGACGCGGGAAGAGCCGGCGGCGGCGTAGGCGCCGATCTTCTCCACGACCTCGGCCGGCGAGCCGGCCAGGCCGTTGGCCTTGAGCTCGTCGACGTCCCGGCCGATGGCGGCGGCCCGGCGGGCCACCTCGGCGTCGTCCTTGCCCACGCACACGACGAGGGCGTTGGAGCAGCGGAGGTCGCCGGGCTCGCGACCCGCCTCCTCGGCCGCCTCCCGGACCCGGGCGAACTGCCGCTCGCTGTCGGCGATCGACGCGAAGGGCATGTTGAACTCGTCCGCGTACCGGGCGGCGAGCCGCGGGGTGCGCTTGGCCCCGTGGCCGCCGACGAGGACGGGAACCTTGGCCTGTGCGGGCTTGGGGAGCGCGGGCGAGTTCTCCACCTGGTAGTGCCGGCCCGCGTAGTCGAAGGTGGCGCCGGCCTCGGTGGCCCACAGGCCGGTCACGATGGCCAGCTGCTCCTCCAGCCGGGACATCCGGTCCGCCGGGAAGGGGATCCCGTAGGCCTTGTGCTCCTGCTCGAACCAGCCCGCGCCGAGGCCCAGTTCGACACGGCCGCCGGACATCTGGTCGACCTGGGCCACCTGGATGGCGAGGACTCCGGGCAGCCGGAAGGTGCCTGCCGTCATCAGCGTGCCGAGCCGGATCCGCTTGGTCTCCCGGGCCAGGCCCGCCAGGGTGATCCAGGCGTCGGTGGGGCCGGGCAGGCCGTCGGCGGATCCCATCCGCAGGTAGTGGTCGGAGCGGAAGAACGCGTCGAAGCCCAGGTCCTCGGTGGCCTTGGCGACGGTCAGGAGGGTGTCGTAGCTCGCACCCTGCTGGGGCTCGGTGAAAATGCGAAGATCCATGCCTCCCATCCTGCACTTCCCGCCCCGGCAGGGTGAATCTTCGTCAACCGGACGGTCCACCCCCGGGCGCGCCAGTGACCAGCCCGGACGGAGATCGTTGGCTCGGACGGAGCCGGACCGCCCGGCCCGCGCGCCGGCGGCGTCCTGCCGGTGCGTCCACCGCCCCCTTCCGCCCCGGAAGGGCCAGGGCCGAGGAGGCCGCCATGTCCCACGAGGCCGTGCCGGAGACCCGCCGACACACCGGACCGACCGGACAGGCAGCGCAGGCAGCACACGACCAGGCAGGTCGGGAGCCCGCGGTACCCGCCCAGGGCGGCGGCGCGCCGAAGGGCCTGCTGCAGCAGATGGAAGAACTGATGGCGGCGCTGAACGCCGACCTGTCCCAGCTCGACGCCGATCTCCAGGCCTCCACGGACCGCACCCCCGAGGGCGGGCTCCCGTCCCACCGGGCGTCCTGACCGCGCGGGTCCCGCCGAGCGCGGCGGGACCCCACCCGTACCGCCCTCAGGCCACGCCCGAGGCCGACCCCCGCTCACGGACCGCCATGCGGCGCAGGATCGCCCGCACCCGGTCGCTCGACTCGTCGGCCGCGTCGATCGACTCTATGCACTGCCAGTACAGGGCCTCGTCGTCCGTTCCGCAGGCCACCCCGACCAGGGCTATCCCTACTTCACCCAGCAGCGCCTGGAGTCCGAGCAGCGCCTGCCGGACATCCGACACCCCGCTCAACTGCGCGGCCCGCGGCGGATATTCGGGCGCACTGCCCTCACCGCGCAGGGCGGCCCGGTCGAGCACCCCGCAGCCTCTGCCTCCCGCTTCCCCCAGTCCCCGTGCCTCCGATCTGAGCTCCGGCGGTCCGGTGACCGCCAGATAGCTCCCTATGCCCTGCGCGAGCGCCTGGGCCTGCCAGGCCTCGCCCACGATGTCCCACGCGACCCCACTCTGTGCCAGCGCGTGCCGGCCGGCCGCGATGAGCCGTACCGCATCCATATGCCGTCCCCCGTCCGCACGACATCCCGCCATCCTCACCACTACCCAGAGTGAGGGCAACGGGCCAGTAAAGCCAGGGGTATTCGGAAAATGTGGACACAAACGTGATTGTGGATGAGTCCATCACTCCGAAGAGTGACGATTCGGTGCCGATGTACCCGGCACGGGAAAGCGGAGTTCGTTCCTCTCGATCTTCGCGGCGAGCGCATCCAGCACATCCACCCCGAGAACCTCACAGAACTGCAGCAGATACGCGAGCACGTCGGCCACCTCATCGGCCACGCGGTGGGCGGATTCCGGCTTCTCCATGACCTTCGCCGACTGCTCGGGGGTCAGCCACTGGAAGATTTCGACCAGTTCGGCCGCCTCCACGCTGAGCGCCACCGCCAGGTTCTTGGGCGTGTGGTACGGCTCCCAGCCGCGCGCGGCCGCGAACTGCGCGAGCCGGCGCTGCAGCCGGTCCAGTCGCTCGGGCTGTTCCTGCGTCTCGTTCATGCCTTCAGGTCTACCATCGCGACGCCCGGGAGGTCGCGGGCGGCCGTCGCGGTCGCCTCCCCCACCGCCGCCACCAGCCGGATGTGGCCGCGGCCGCAGGACAGCAGGGCCAGGCGCAGCAGCTCGGCGTTCTGCCGCGGGTCGAGGCCCCGGTCGAAGCCGTCGGCCAGCACCGTCAGGGCCTGCCGTGCGGAGAGCAGTTCGGCCGCCGGGTCCATGGCCAGCACCCCCGGCCCGGTCAGCAGGACCAGCGCCAGCGCGAGGAAGCGCAGTTCGCCCGCGCCCAGCCGGGCCAGCTCCGTCGCGGGCCGCCCGGGGCCGCGGTCCAGTACCGCCGCGACGGGGCCGCCGCCCGCCGGGGTCCGTACGCCGAGCCCCTCGACGGGCCCGGCGCAGCCGGTGCGGGCCGCCTGCGCCAGCATCGCGTGGCGGGTGCCGCATTCGCTGCGGGTCCGGCGCAGCACATCGGCCAGGTTGGTGCAGTCACCCAGCAGCCGGCCCTCGCCCGGCGGGACGGCGGCGCGCATCCGGTCGGGTCGGGGGTCGCACGGGAACACCGCGCGCAGGGCCACGACCACCTGCTCGGCGGCGGTCAGGACCTTGCGCTGGCCCGCGGTGGATCCGGCGACGCGCAGCGGGAGCAGTGCCGTGCCGAGCCGGTCGTCGGGCAGCGGGGCCCGGGTGACGCCGATGGCGCCGCCGGTCAGCCAGGCGGCCTGGACCGAGCGCCGCCCGGGGTCGCGCAGCGCGGTGGCGAGCAGGATCTGCCCGTCCTGCGAGAGCCGTTCGCCGACGATCCGCAGCGTGGGCTCGGCCTGGACGGCGAGGTCGAGCCGGACCGGCCCGGCGGGTCCGTCCACGGTGCAGCCGAGGCGGAATCCGCGCCGGCGCTGCGCGTCGGGGACGGCCCGGTCGGGGATGCGGGCGCGCGGATCCGGGAAGGCCTCCTCCAGCGTGGCCCCGGAAGCCAGCACGGCCAGGGCCTCGTAGGCGGCCAGCGCCTGGGACTTGCCGCTGCCGCTCGGCCCGGCGAAGAGGGTGAGGGGGCCCAGCGGGAAGACGGCCGAGCGGTGCGGCCCGAAGGCGGAGAGCCTCAGCTCGGTGACCACGGGCCTCGGCTGCCGCGACTGCCGCTGCGCGGGCTCGGCAGGACTGCCGCAGACGCGGGGGCCCGCCTGCGACGGCTCGACCGGGTCGGCGACCCCGGAGGCCGAGGATGCCGCAGAGGTCGCGGAGGCCGAGGATGCCGCGGAGGTCGCGGAGGTAGCGGGAGCCCCGGAAGCCACGGCCGTGGTCGGTGCGTCGGGTGGGGTGCGTGGGGTCGGTGGCGCCGTGGCGGGCCGGCCGCCGTCCGGTCGTCCGGCCTCGTCGGGGCAGTCGGTTCGGGTGTCGGCTAACGCGAGGGTGGCGGCGGTGCGCCCCGCCGTCGCGTCCGAGGTGACGTCCATGCGCGGGACGGTACGGCTCGCCGGACCCCCCGTGGCTCCGGCGAACCGTTCCCTCGCGGGGACCTTCCTACGATCGGGGGACGGCCGCGGCCGCGATCCCCTCGACCTCGGTCCCCACCGGCGCGAGCAGGAAGACGTTCCGGTCCACCCGGTGCATCCCGCTGCCCAGGCCGAAGACCACGCCGCTGCTGAAGTCCAGGATCCGCTTGGCCACTTCGCTGTCCGCCCCGGTGAGGTCGAGCAGGACCGGGATCTGTGCGATCAGGTACTCCGCCACCTCCCGCGCGTCGGCGAAGATCTGAACTCTGATCACCACGAAGCGCCGCTGCTCCGCCGCCGACGCCCCGGGCGCGGTGGGAATCGTGCGGTGGTCCACCCGGGAGGGCCATTCGTTGCGACTGCGCAGGGGGACCACCTGCGCGAGCCCCTCCCACTGTTCGTCGGTGACGTCGTACCTGCTCACCGGGCCGCCTCGGCCGTGCGCTTCATGTGCATCCCCCCATCCTCTCGCGTTTCACCCGTTCAGCCCAACAACGACACGAGCGTGCCGGGTACTCTCGGAGAGCCGGATAGGTTAGGTTAGGCATACCTAAGTCACTCGGACGAGGAGAGATCCGCATGCGCCTGTTCGGTGCCCCCGCCACCCCGGCCGACCGGCCCACCGATGCCGAGCGCATCCGGTCGATCCTGACCGCCGCCCACTCCATGACCGTGGTCACCGACGGCCTGCGCTCCGAGGTCCGCCACCTCGACGGCAGCGACCCGATGGGACGGCTGCACCTGCACCCCGCCGAGCCCGGCGGGGAGGCCGAGTACCGGCCCGCGATCCGGCTGGAGTTCACCGACATCGCGCCCACCCCCGTACGGGACCGGGTGCGCGCCCGCGTCACCGTGCTGGGCCGGCTGCTCACCCCCTACGCCGACCTCGCCGAGGGCTCCGGCGCCGACTCCGCCTGCATGGAGTTCGACCGGGCCGTCCTGGAGACCCCTGAGGGCCGCACGCACGTCGGCCTGGACGAGCTGGACGCGGCCTGCCCCGACCCGCTGTCCCCGTACGAGGCGGGCATGCTCACGCACCTCCTCGACGACCACCAGGATCTCGTCACCCTGCTGCTGCGCCTGGTCCGGCCGCTGCCCACCGCCACCGTGCTCCGCGCGCTGCCGGTCGCCATGGACCGGTACGGGATCACCCTGCGGCTGGAGGAGCGGCGCGGCCACCGCGACGTACGGCTGCCCTTCCCCTCGCCCCTCGACGACGTCGAGCAGGCCGGTGCGCAGATCCAGGCGCTCTTCAGCGCGGCCCGGCGCAGTTCGCACCGCAACACCCTGCCCGCCTGACGGACCGGAATACCCGGCCGGCGGCCCGCGTTGGTGACGATCATGAAGGCCATCGCATACAGCGCATACGGAACTCCCGCCACGCTCCAGCTCGTTGACGTGCCGCGGCCCAAGGTAGGGCCGGGCGAGGTGCTCGTCCGGGTCAAGGCCGCCGGCGTCAACCCGGTGGACTGGAAGCTCGCCGCCGGATATCTCGACCCGATCCTCGAAGTCCGCTACCCGGTCATACCCGGCTGGGACGTGGCCGGAGTCGTCGAGGCGGTCGGCGAGGACACCTTCGACTACGCCGTCGGCGACGAGGTCTACGGCTACGTCCGCAAGGAGTGGGTCGAACTCGGCACCTACGCCGAGCTGGTGTCCGCCCCCGTCCGCACCCTCGCCCGCAAGCCCCGCCAGCTGACCTTCGAGCAGGCCGCGGGCATCCCGCTGGCCGGCCTCACCGCCTACCAGTCGCTCACCCGTGCCGGCCTCAAGGCCGGGGAGACCGTGGTCATCCACTCCGCGGCCGGCGGCACCGGATCCCTCGGCGTGCAGATCGCGGTCGCGCTCGGCCTGCGGGTCATCGGCACGGCGGGCGCGCACAACCACGACTACCTGCGCTCCCTCGGCGCGGAGCCCGTGCTGTACGGGGAGGGGCTGGCGGACCGGATCCGCGCGCTCGCGCCCGAAGGCATCGACGCGGGCCTCGACTTCTACGGCGACGACGTCATCGAGACGCTGCAGTCCCTGGTCAAGGAGCGCCACCGGGTGGTCTCCATCGCCGACTACAACGCGGCCGCCAAGGGCGCCCACCAGCTGTGGGTGCGCCCCGACACCACCGACCTGACCTTCCTGGCGGAACTGGCCGACGCGGGAAGGCTCACGGTCAACGTGGAGCACGCGCTGCCGCTCGCCGAAGCCGCCAAGGCCTGGGAGCTGAGCGCCTCGGGCCGCACCCGCGGCAAGATCGTCCTGACCGTCTGACCCGCCCCCGGGACGCACGTGCGCACCGCCGGAGCACGGGGCTCCGGCGGTGCGCACCCGCTCAGGACGTGATGGGCGGGGCGGCCCGGCCCAGCGGCGGCCCGATCGCCCGCAGCGACCCGGGCGTCCGCCCCTCGCCCCAGCCGATGTGGCGCCGGTAGCTGCCGAGCAGCCCCCGGCTCGCCAGGCCGGCCTCGTCCCGTACGGCGGGATCCTCCGGCAGGGGGCGGGTCAGCGGGGCCACGAACAGCGCGTCCACCGGGCAGTTCGCCTCGCACAGGAAGCAGGTCTGGCAGTCCTCCTGCCGTACGAGCAGCGGGATCCCCTCGGGACCGCGTTCGAAGACATCCGTCGGGCACACCTCCACACACTTGTCGCACGCGATGCAGCGCTGCGCCGAGACGAGTTCGATCACGCCGCCACCCCTTCCTTCGCGGCGGGCCGGGTCCACACCCGGTCCAGCCCGCCGACCAGGATCCGGTGATGCTGGGAAGGGTCCTGGTCCGGGTGGTCGAGGCGCCTCGCCATCCCCCGGCTCTCGGACCGGGCGAGGGCCGCCGCGTACATCCACCGCGCGTGCGCCGTCATCGCCGCCGCCTGCCGGGCCCGGACCAGGTCGGCCCCCTCGCCGTGCAGGCCCGCGCGCAGCCGTGACCAGGCCGCGTCGAGGGTGCGCAGGGAAGCCGCCAGGACGTCGCCGTGCCGGAGGTAGTTCTTGTCGTAGGGGAGCACCTCCTGCTGTACGAGCGCCACCGCCTCGCGGTGTCCCGGTCCGGCGGCCGCTCTCCCCGTCGGGCGCAGGCCCGCACCGCCCGCGCCGGTGAGGGGGCGGGCAGCGGCCCGGCCCGGGCCGAGGGACAGGGCGTGCCCGGCGGCGCCCCGGCCCGCCCAGCTGCCCGAGGAGATGGCCCAGGCGGCGTTGTGGCTGCCGCCTCCGGTGAAGCCCCCGCAGATCTCCTCGCGGGTGGCCGCGTCCCCGGCCGCGTACAGCCCGGGCACGCCGGTCGCGCAGTCGTCTCCGGTGATGCGGATGCCGCCGGTGCCGCGGACGGTGCCCTCGGCGAGCAGGGTGACGGCGAAGCGGTCGGTGAAGGGGTCGATGCCGAGCCGGTCGAAGGTGAGGAAGAAGTTGGGCTGCGCGAGGCGCATCGCGGCCCGGGCGGGCTCGTCGGCGCGGTCGAGGCGCGCGTACACCCGGGCGCCCGTGAGGAGTTCGCGGGCGATCACCGACCGGCCGCCCTGGCTGGCCGCGCCCTCCAGGACGTGGCCGTCCTCCCGGTAGAAGGTGGCGAAGGAGTAGAAGGCGGTCTTGGTGACGGAGGTGCCCTCGGGGGCGATCCCGTAGGCGTTGGAGAACTCCATGCCGGAGAGCTCCGCCCCGGCCTCGGCGGCGAAGAGGGCGCCGTCGCCGGTGTTGGTGTTGGTGCCGAGGGCTCCGCTGAGGAAGGCGCAGCCGCCGGTGGCGAGGACCACGGCGCCGGCCCGGACGCGGTAGGACTCGCGCAGCTGGCGGCGGTAGCCGGCGGCTCCCGCGACGGCCCCGTCCGCGTCGGTGAGCAGCTCGGTGACCGGGCTGTGGTCGAGGACGCGGACCCCGGCCCGGCGGATCCGGATGCGCATCCGCCGCATGTACTCGGGGCCCTGTAGGCCGCCCCGCAGCGACTGCCCGTCCGGGCCGGTGGGGAACGGGTAACGGCCGTGCGTGGCCAGCTCGTTCATCCGGTCGTAGGTCTCGTCGAGGACCCGGGCCATCCAGCGGCGGTCGGCCAGGTACCCGCCGAGGCCCTCCCGGGAGGCCATGGCGGCCTCCCGGGCGGCGGGCTCGGGCGGGACGTACCAGACGCCGGTGCCGCCCGCGGCCGTGGCACCGCTCGTACCGCAGTAGCCCTTGTCGGCGAGGACGACCCGGGCCCCGGCCTCGGCGGCCTTGAGGGCGGCCCAGGTGGCGGCCGGTCCGCCGCCGACGACGAGGACGTCGGCGGCGTACTCGGTCATACGCCCTCCCTGGTGTACCGGTTGACGGGCCGGGCGAGGCCGTAGTTCTCGCGGAGGGTGCCTCCGGTGTACTCGGTGCGGAAGAGCCCGCGCCGCTGGAGGATCGGCACGACGTGGTCGACGAAGGCCGTCAGGCCGGTCGGGAGGACCGGCGCCATGATGTTGAAGCCGTCGGCGGCGCCCCGGGTGAACCACTCCTGGAGCTGGTCGGCGATCTGCTCGGGGGTGCCGGCGACGACGCGGTGGCCGCGGCCGGCGCCGAGGCGGGCGATCAGTTCGCGCAGGGTGAGGCTGTCGCGGCGGGCGAGCTCGGCGACGAGGGTGAAGCGGCTCTTGTTGCCGTTGACGTCCCGCTCCTCGGGCAGGTCCGGGAGCGGGCCGTCCAGGGGCAGGCCGGTGAGGTCCACGTTCAGCATCCCGGAGAGCTGGGCGAGACCGTACTCGGGCACCTGGAGGTCGGTGAGCTGCTGCTCCAGGGCCTTCGCCTCGGCCTCGGTGGATCCGATGACGGGGGCGATGCCGGGCAGGACGAGGAGGTCGCTCTCGGTACGGCCGTACGTGGCGAGGCGGGACTTGAGGTCCTTGTAGAAGGTCTGGCCGTCGGCGAGGGTCTGCTGGGCGGTGAAGACGGCCTCGGCGTACTGCGCGGCGAACTCCTTGCCGTCCTCGGAGGAACCCGCCTGCACGAGCAGCGGGTGGCCCTGCGGGGAGCGCGGGACGTTGAGCGGTCCGGCGACGCCGAAGTGCTCGCCGCGGTGGGCGGCGGGGTGCAGTTTGTCGGTGTCGGCGTAGATGCCGCGCTCCTTGTCGAGGACGATCGCGTCGTCCTCCCAGCTGTCCCAGAGCTTGGTGGCGACGTCCAGGAACTCGCGGGCGCGCTCGTAGCGGAGGTGGTGTTCCAGGTGTTCGTCGCGGTTGAAGTTGCGTGCCTCGTCGACGGTGCCGGAGGTGACGATGTTCCAGCCGGCCCGGCCGCCGCTGATGTGGTCGAGGGAGGCGAACTTGCGGGCCAGGTTGTAGGGCTCGTTGAAGGTCGTGGAGACGGTGGCGATGAGCCCGATGTGCTCGGTGACGGCGGCGATGGCGGAGAGCAGGGTGAGCGGCTCGAATCCGCCGAGGGCGTTGTGGCGGGCCTTGCCCCAGAGGGCGACCCCGTCGGCGAAGAAGATGGAGTCGAGCAGTCCGCGCTCGGCGGTACGGGCCAGGTCCTGGAAGTACCGCAGGTCGGTGATCAGCTCGGGCCGGCTGTCGGGGTGCCGCCAGGCGGCGTCGTGGTGGCCGGCGTTCATCAGGAAGGCGTTGAGGTGGAGGGTGCGGTTCGCGGTCATGGCTGTTCCCTGTGTTCGGTGGCGTCGCGTGATGTGGCGGCCTGGACGGCGCGGGGCGTCAGGCGGGGACGCGCCAGGTGCTCAGGCGGCGTTCGATGGTGACCAGCAGCAGGTTGAAGGCCACGCCGATGGCGGAGATGGTGATGATGCCCGCGTACATCTGCGGGATCGCGAAGTTGTACTGCGAGGCGTTGATCAGGTAGCCGAGGCCTGCCTTGGCGCCGATCATCTCGGCGGCCACCAGGACGAGGATGGAGACCGCGCCGGCCAGCCGGATGCCGGTGAAGATGGCCGGTACGGAGGCCGGCAGGATCACCTTCTGGAAGAGCCGCGGGGTGGACAGGTCCATCGAGCGGGCCAGTCTGACGAGGGTGGGGTCGGCGTTGCCCACCGCGCTGATGGTGTTCAGCAGCACCGGCCAGAGGCAGGCGTAGACGACGATCGAGACCTTCGAGGTCTCGCCGATGCCGAGGAGCAGGACGAAGACGGGCAGCAGGGCCAGTGCGGCCGTGTTGCGGAACACCTCCAGCAGCGGGCCGAGCAGCGCGGCGACCGGCCGGTACCAGCCGATGAGCAGACCGAGCGGGACCGCGACGACGACGGCGATACCGAAGCCGCCGAAGGAGCGGGCGAGGCTGGCCCGGGTGTGCTGGCCGAGCTGGCCGTTGCCCAGGAGGTCCCACCAGGCCGTGGCGACCTCGCTGACCGGCGGCAGGAAGGTGGCGTCGACCAGGCCGAGGCGGGGCGCGGTCTCCCAGAGGGCGAGCAGGGCGACGAGGGCGGCCGAGCGGAGGGCGGTGGCGCGCAGCCACCGGCCCAGGGCCCCGGCGGCCTTCCGGACGGGGGACGCCGGGGCGGGTCGGGCTCCGCGCCCGGCGCCCAGGGCGGGGGCGGCCTTCGGTTCCGGCGCGGCGTCGGGCGCGTCCGGTCCATGGGTGGGGGCGGGGGCCGGGGCGGGGGCCTCCTGGGCCTGCGGAACGGTCGCCAGGGCGGTTGGGGCCGCCCTCGTCGCCCGGTCGGCGGCCGCGGGGGCCGCGGGGGCTGCGGGAGCCGGGTCCTCGCGTACCGCGTCCTGCCCGGCCGGGGCTTCGGTGGGTGTGGTGATGTCGGTGCTCATACGGTGGCCTCCTCCTTCTCCAGTTGCTGGGCACGGGCCACCTCGTCGTGGAGCAGGGTCCAGACCTCGTGGCGGTAGCGGGCGAACTCGGGGCTGGAACGCAGCTCCTCACCGAGGAAGCCGTCGCCGCGGGCCCCGAAGGAGACCGGGACGATCTCCTTGACGCGGCCCGGGCGGGAGGTCATGACGGCCACCTTCTGGCCGAGGTAGACCGCCTCCTCGATGCCGTGCGTGATGAAAACGATGGTCTTCCCGGTGCGCTGCCAGATGCGCCGCAGCTCGTCCTGGAGGGACTCGCGGGTCTGCGCGTCGAGGGCGGCGAACGGCTCGTCCATCAGCAGCACGTCGGGGTCGTACGCCAGCGAGCGGGCGATGGCGACGCGCTGGCGCATGCCGCCGGAGAGCTCGTGCGGGTGCCGGTCCTCGAAGCCGGTGAGACCCACGAGGTCCAGGAACTCCCGTGCCCTCGCCGTGCGTTCGCGGCGTGGGACGCCGGTCGCCTCCAGGCCGAACTCGACGTTGCCGAGCGCCGTGCGCCAGGGCAGCAGGGCGTACTGCTGGAAGACGATGCCCCGGTCCAGGCCCGGCCCGGTGACCGGCTTCCCGTCGAGCAGGATCCGCCCGGACGTCGGCCGGGTCAGCCCGCCGAGCAGGTCCAGGAGGGTGGACTTGCCGCAGCCGCTGGGGCCCACGACGACCACGAACTCCCCCGCCCCGATCTCCAGATCGATGCCGTCGAGAGCGGTGAACTGCTCCCTGTTCCTCTTGTTCTTCCTGTCCTTCGTCGGGAAGGTCTTGGTCACGTCCTCGAACACGATCTTCGCCATGGCGGATCAGCCCTTCCCGAAGTCGTTGAACTCGTTGGTGTAGAGGTCCGCCGCCTTCAGCTGCCCCGCCTTGATGTCGCCGCGCTCGCCGAGCCAGTCCAGCCAGAGCTGGAACTCCTTGTCCTCGATCCGGCCGCCGTGCTCGGCGACCCCGTACGAGCGCCAGTACTGGAGGGTCGCCGTGTCCTCGTTGCGGCCGCGCTTCTTGACGATCTCGGTCTGGCGCGCGATGACCTCCTCGCGCGGGGTGGTGCGGGCCCACTCGATGGCCTTGGCCACGCCGGTCACGAAGGTGCGTACGGTGTCCGGGTTCTCCCTGATGAACCGCTCGGTCATGATGTAGGAGCCGGCGCTGAACTTGCCGAGCAGGTCGAAGTCGCTGAACAGCGGTCTGATCCCGCCGGCCGCCACGGCCTTGTCGCGCAGGATGCCGCCCAGCACGCCCACGTCGATCTGCTTCTGCCGCAGTACCTGGTCGGTGTTGACGGGCGGTACGACGAGCGACTCCACCTTGGACGAGTCGGCCTTGGCGAGACCGTTGCGGCTCAGGTAGATGTCGAGGACGGCCTGGGAGTGCGCGCCCAGGGTGTTCATGCCGACCTTCTTGCCGAGCAGGTCGCGGGCGGAGCGGATCGGGCTGTCCTCCAGGACGTAGTAGCCGCTGTACGAGGCCTCGTCGACGCCGTAGTAGGAGATGACGGCTTTGATGGGGGCCTTGCTGGAGGCGAGTTTGACGATCGCGCCGTTGAAGGCGCCGCCGAAGTGGGTCTGGCCGGTGGCGGCGGACTGGATGTCCTGCGGGCCGCTGATGGTGTTGCCGACCCACTCCAGCTTGAGGTCGCCCAGGTACTGCAGGTCGGCGGCGAGTTCGGGGAGCGTGACGGCGCCGACCGAGCCCTGGTACTTGAGGGTCTTGACCTGCGCGCCGGAACCGCCGCCGCCCGCGGTGGCCGTGCCGCAGCTCACCGCGGCCGCCGAGATGCCGAGCAGGGCGAGGAACTGGCGTCGGGAGGTGGTGGTCGAGGTGAAGGCTGCGGGCATGACGGTTCCTTGTCGGTACGGGTCGCGGGGTGGCGGCGCTGTTACGGGGTGGCGGTGAGGGCGGTGACGGCGGCGGTGACGGAGGTCGCGGCGGGGGCGGCGTGCGTGGAGCGAAGCGCCGCGGCGAACTCGTCGACGGCCTGGTAGAGGTCCAGTTCGGCTTCGGGCCGCAGCCGGTCGGGGCCCGAGCCGCGCTCGACGGAGGAGTCCAGGACGAACCGGCCGGCCGTGACGTGCCGGGCGCCGAGGGCCGCGAGTACGGGGCGCAGGGCGTAGTCGATGGTCAGGACGTGGGCGAGGCTGCCGCCGGTGGCCAGCGGCAGGACCGTCTTGCCGTCGAGACCGTCCTGCGGGAGCAGGTCGAGGAAGGCCTTGAGCAGTCCGGTGTACGAGGCCTTGTAGACCGGGGTCGCGATGACCAGGCCGTCCGCCCCGGCTACCGCTTCGAGCGCCCGGCGGATCTCGGGCTCGCCGCGGCGGGCGGCGAGGAGGTCGGCGGCGGGGAGCTCACGCACGGACAGGTGCGCGGTCTCGAAGCCGGAGTGGGACAGGCGGCGCAGTACGTGGTCGGCGACCACGGCGGTACGGGAGTGGGCGGAGGGGCTGCCGGTGATGGCGAGCAGGTTGGGCACGGGGGCTCCTTGGGTGTCGTACGGGGAGCGGGACGGGGCCCGGCGGGGACGGGGCCCGCGGGACGGGGACCCGCGGGGACGGGGACCCGCGGGGACGGGCGGGACGGGGCGGCTCCGGCCGGGCCGCCCCGGCTCCGGTCAGGCGGAGGTGGAGGCGCCGGAGGCGATGCCGAAGGAGGGGTCCGGGACGGCCTCCGGGCTGATCAGACGGGAGGGCTCGCCGTCGGGGCCGACCGGGACGTCGCCGTCGACGGTGACGCGGCGCAGGGTGCGCTCGTGGTCGTCGGAGTCGTCCACGCCGTAGTGCTGGGTGGCGCGGTTGTCCCAGATCGCGACGTCGCCGGCCCGCCACTGCCAGCGGACGGTGTTCTCGGGGCTCTCGATGTGCGACTGGAAGAGGTCCTGGAGGGTGCGGGAGTCGCGGCCGGTGAGGCCGTTGATCCGCTGGACGAAGTTGCCGAGGAGCAGGGTGCGTTCGCCGGTCTCGGGGTGGACGCGGACCACCGGGTGCTCGGTCAGGAACTTGGTGGAGGTGAACACCTCGCGGTACTGGGCCAGGGCCTCGGGCAGGGCGTCGGGCTTGAGGGCGGCGTAGTCGTACTCGTTGGAGTGGACGGCGCGCAGGCTGTCGGCGAGGGCGCGCAGCGGGGCGGGGAGGTTGCTGTAGGCGGTGGCGGTGTTGGCCCAGAGGGTGTTGCCGCCGTACGGGGGGATGGTGACGGCGCGGAGGATGGAGAAGGCGGGGTAGGCGGGGACGAAGGTGACGTCGGTGTGCCACTGGTTGGCGCGGGCGCCGTGGTGGGAGTCGATCCCGAGGGCGTAACGGCCGTCCGCGGAGGGGACGGTGGGGTGCGCGACGGGCGCGCCGAGCAGCTGGGCGAAGGCTTCGTGACCGGCTTCGTCGAGGTGGTCCTGGCCGCGGAAGAAGACGACCTTGTGGGCGAGGAGCGCGGACCGGATCTCGGCGACGGTGCCGTCGGGCAGGTCGCCGCCGAGCCGTACGCCGCCGATCTCGGCGCCGATGCGGCCGCCGATCTTGGTGACGGTGGTGGTGGCGGTGGTGAGGGCAGTGGCCATGAGGACTCCCTGGTCAGGGCGGCGGGGATTATTTCCGCAGCGGAAGAAACAGTGATGTGGGCATCCCGCTCGGGCGGGCCGGACGGATACGGGCGCGGAGGTGCGGCGGAGCGGGTTCCGGGCGGCGCCGGGCGGGCCGGCCCGGTACGGGTGTGCGGCGGATCAGCCGCGGGACGGACGGGGACGGGGACGGAGCGGCTGTGAGGCGGCCGGTTCGGGAAGTGGGTGCCCGAGAGCGCGGAGGCCCCTCGGGCGACCCCGCCCCCGAGAAGGAACCCCCGGCGTCACCCCGCGACGGGAGCACCTCGGTGCGCGGGATCCGCGAGGACGTCCGCGCGGGCCGCCCTTCCCGTGGATCCCCGGTACGGGACGTCGGGAAGGGGCCTCCCGGGCACCTTCGGAGCAGGACGCCCCGGCCCGGCGGCCCCGGCGGAGGCACCGCCGTCCCGGGGAGCCCGGGTACGGGACCTCAGGAGGGGGCTGTCGGCAGGAGCTTCCGAGGGGGCCGGCCGGTGGGCACTCGACGAGCGACACCTCGGGAGAACCCGGAGCAGGTCCGCGGCAGGGGGGCGGGGGGGCCGATCCCGTTCCGGGGCACCACCCCTGGAGGTGTCCCGGAACGGGAAGAGGTCGGGCGGGCGCCCCGGTCAGGCGCGGCCGGGGGCCGGACAGCGGCCCGGACACTCTCCCGGCTCGGTACAGACGCCGGTGGTGTGGAGCCGCGGGGCGAGGAGTGCGTTCGCGGACATGTCCCGGAGCGTGTCAGCGGCTCCCGGCCCGGGTCAACCCCCGCCGTGGCCGCCCGGTGCCCCCCGGGTCCAGCCCTCCGCACCCGCCGCGACCTGCGCATTCGCCCGTACGCCACGCCTGCGGGCGGCCGAAAAGCGTGGCTGGATTTCATGGTCCCGCAATGCGGCCGCCATGCGTTCGCCCGGCTCGGCCGAACCGTCACCGGCGCCGGCACGGGAACCGGCATGATCGGGAGACACCCCGACCCCCGAGGAGAACCGCGTGACGCGTATGGCCGGTGACAGCCGGGCCGCCGCCAATGCCGCCGCCGTGCTGCGGACGGTGCTCGACCACGGCCCGGTCGCCCGCAGCGCGATCGCCCCGCTGTGCGGGCTGAGCCCCGCCGCCGTGTCCCGGCAGACCACCGGCCTGCTCCGCGCCGGGCTGCTGCGCGAGCTGCCCGGGCCCGGCGGCGGCGTGGGCCGGCCGCGGATCCCGCTGGACCTGCACACCGGCGCCGTCGGCGGGCCGGTCGCGGCCGGGCTGCACATCGGGGTGCCGCATTCGACCTTCAGCCTCGTCGACCTGCGGGGGCAGCTGCTCGCCCGCCGGAGCTTCCCGCACGAGGGGCGCCCCGCGGACGGGCTGTCCGCCGCGATCGCCTCCGGACTGCGCCGCTTCCTCCACGCCCACGAATCCGGGCGGCCCCTTCTCGGGGTCGGCGCGGCCCTGGGCGGATGGGTCGGCCCGGACGAGGGGACCGTCGTACGGCACCCCGCGCTGGGATGGACCCGCAAGCCGCTCGCCGCCGAGCTGTCGACCGCGCTCGGGCTGCCGGTACGGGTCGACAACCACGCCCGGGCCGTCGCACGGGCCGAGATCCTCTTCGGCCGGCCCGAGGCCCGCCGGAGCCTGGTGCACCTGTTCATCGGCCGCGTGGTCGACGCCGCCTTCGGGATCGAGGGCACCGTCCACCAGGGTCCGGGCGCGGCCGCCGGCGACGTGGCCCACCTGCCGGTGCCGCGGTCGGCCGCCGCGTGCGCGTGCGGGCGTACCGGCTGCCTGGAGGCGACCGCGTCCGACACCGCGCTCGGCGCCGAGGCCGTGCGCCGGGGCATCGTGCCGGACCCGTCGGTCAACCTGCTGGTGGACGCGGCGGCCACCGGCGACCCGCGCGCCGACCGGCTGCTGCGCGAGCGCGCCCGCGCGGTGGGCCGCGCGGCGGCCCTTCTGTTGGATGTCTTCAATCCGGCGGTCATGGTCGTGACCGAGCTGGCGAGCGTCCTCGACGAGGGATATCTGGAGGAGATCCGGGCCGCCGCGATGGAGCTCTCGCACGTCTGCGACGATCCCGAGCGGATCGTGGTCCCGCACGCGGGGCCCGCCGTACTCCCCGAGGCGGCGGCAACCGTGCTGCTCAGCCAGGTGTTCCAGGATCCCTTCGGCACGGCCCGAGAGGGCGAGATCACACCCACCGGTATGGTGCCAGCTGAGCGCGCTCCCCTACATTCGAGCCATGACGGTCCTGCCTGACGACGGGCTCTCCCTGGCCGCCGAGTTCCCTGACGCGACGCATGAGCAGTGGCAGCGCCTTGTAGAAGGCGTACTGCGCAAGTCGGGCAAGGAAGTCTCCGGCGAAGCCGCAGAAGACGCGTTGTCCACCCCAATCGAGGACGGGCTCACCACGCGCCCGCTCTACACCGCGCCGCCCGACGGGGCGGCTCCCGACACCGGTTTCCCCGGCTTCGCCCCGTTCGTCCGCGGGGGCAGGCCGGAAGGCACCACCGCGAACGGCTGGGACGTGCGCCAGCGCCTCGCGGGCACCGACCCGGTACGCGTGAACGAGGCCGCCCTCGCCGACCTGGAGAACGGGGTCACCTCCCTCTGGCTCACCGTGGGCCGGGGCGGTCTCCCCGTCGAGGGCCTCGGCCGGGCGCTGGACGGCGTCTACCTGGACCTCGCCCCCGTCGCCCTGGAGGCCGGCGCCCAATACGCCGAAGCCGCGCGTGCGTTGCTGCGTCTGTTCACCGAGCGCGCGGTGGCCCCCGAGGCCGCTCGGGCCTCGCTGGGCGCCGACCCCCTGGGCCACGAGGCCCGCACGGGTGAGGCCCTGGACGCGGCCGACGCCGTCGGGCTGGCCCTGGAGGCCGCCGCCGGCTGGCCCGGGGTGCGCGCCCTGACCGTGGACGCGCTGCCGTACCACGAGGCCGGTGGCAGCGCCGCCGAGGAACTGGGCCTGTCCCTGGCCACCGGTGTCGCCTACCTGCGCGCCCTCACCGGGGCCGGGCTGAGCACCGCAGCGGCGCTCGGGCAGCTGGAGTTCCGCTACGCCGCCACCGCCGACCAGTTCCTGACGATCGCCAAGCTGCGCGCCGCGCGCCGGCTGTGGGCCCGCATCGCCGAGGCCTCGGGGGCCCCGGAGGCGGGTGCCCAGCTCCAGCACGCGGTGACCTCGCCGGTGATGATGACCCGCCGCGACCCGTGGGTGAACATGCTCCGCACCACCGTGGCCTGCATGGCCGCGGGAGTGGGCGGTGCGGACTCGGTGACCGTGCTCCCCTTCGACAACGAGCTGGGACTGCCGGACGCCTTCGCGCGCCGGATCTCCCGCAACACCTCCACCATCCTGCTGGAGGAGTCGCACCTGGCCCGGGTGATCGACCCGGCGGGCGGCTCGTACTACGTCGAGCGCCTCACCGACGAACTCGCCCACGCCGCCTGGGGGTTCTTCCAGACCCTGGAGAAGGCCGGCGGTCAGGCCGCCGCCCTGCGTTCCGGGCTGGTCGCCGAGCGGCTCGCCGCCACGTGGGCCGAGCGCTCGAAGAAGCTGGCGAAGCGCCGCGAGCCGATCACGGGCGTCAGCGAGTTCCCGCTGCTCTCGGAGAAGCCGGTCGTGCGCGAGCCCGCGCCCGCCGGCCCGGCGGGCGGGCTGCCCCGCGTCCGGCGCGACGAGGCGTACGAGGCCCTGCGCGCCCGCAGTGACGCGCACCTGGCGGCGACCGGAGCGCGGCCGAGGATCTTCCTCGCCGCCCTGGGCCCGGCGGCCGCGCACACCGCGCGCGCCACCTTCGCCTCGAACCTCTTCCAGGCGGGCGGCATCGAACCGGTGCACGATCCGGTGTCGGTGGATCCGGCGACGGCCGCCGAGGCGTACGCGGCGAGCGGCGCGGACGGCATGGCCGTGCTCTGCTCCAGCGACGCGCTGTACGAGGAGCAGGCCGCGGCGGTGTCCGAGGCCCTGCGCGCGGCGGGCGCCACGACCGTGTTCCTCGCCGGCCGGCCGGGCACGGCCGGGGCTTCCGTGGACGAGTACGTCTTCGCCGGCTGTGACGCCGTCGCCGTGCTGTCCTCCGTACTCGACCGGATGGGCGTGCAGGCATGAGCATCCCCGATTTCTCCGAGCTGGCGCTCGGACCCGCCGCCTCCGGTGGCGTCACCGAGGAGCAGTGGCGCTCCTCGGTGAAGGAGTCCACCGGGACGGCCGCGGCCGACCTGCTGTGGGAGACCCCCGAGGGCATCGGCGTCAAGCCGCTCTACACGGGCCGGGACACCGAGGGCCTGGACTTCCTGAAGACCTACCCGGGTGTGGCCCCGTACCTGCGCGGCCCGTACCCGACGATGTACGTGAACCAGCCCTGGACGATCCGGCAGTACGCCGGTTTCTCCACGGCCGAGGAGTCGAACGCCTTCTACCGGCGCAATCTGGCGTCCGGCCAGAAGGGTCTGTCGGTGGCCTTCGACCTGCCGACGCACCGCGGCTACGACAGCGACCACCCGCGGGTGACGGGCGATGTCGGCATGGCGGGCGTGGCGATCGACTCGATCTACGACATGCGGCAGCTGTTCGACGGGATCCCGCTGGACAAGATGTCGGTGTCGATGACGATGAACGGCGCGGTGCTGCCGGTCCTCGCGCTCTACATCGTGGCGGCGGAGGAGCAGGGCGTCTCCCCCGACAAGCTCGCCGGGACCATCCAGAACGACATCCTCAAGGAGTTCATGGTCCGCAACACCTACATCTATCCGCCGAAGCCCTCGATGCGGATCATCTCGGACATCTTCGCGTTCACCTCGCAGAAGATGCCGCGGTACAACTCGATCTCCATCTCGGGCTACCACATCCAGGAGGCCGGGGCCACGGCCGACCTGGAGCTGGCGTACACCCTCGCGGACGGCGTGGAGTACCTGCGCGCCGGGCAGGCGGTGGGGCTGGACGTGGACGCGTTCGCGCCGCGCCTGTCGTTCTTCTGGGCCATCGGCATGAACTTCTTCATGGAGGTCGCGAAGCTGCGCGCGGCCCGCCTGCTGTGGGCGCGGCTGGTCAAGCAGTTCGATCCGAAGAACGCCAAGTCGCTGTCGCTGCGCACGCATTCGCAGACCTCCGGCTGGTCGCTGACCGCGCAGGACGTCTTCAACAACGTCACGCGCACCTGCATCGAGGCGATGGCCGCGACCCAGGGCCACACCCAGTCGCTGCACACCAACGCCCTCGACGAGGCGCTCGCGCTGCCGACGGACTTCTCGGCGCGCATCGCCCGCAACACCCAGCTGCTGCTCCAGCAGGAGTCGGGGACCTGCCGGTCGATCGACCCGTGGGGCGGCAGCGCGTACGTCGAGAAGCTGACGTATGACCTGGCGCGCCGCGCCTGGCAGCACATCGAGGAGGTCGAGGCGGCCGGCGGTATGGCGCAGGCCATCGACGCGGGCATCCCGAAGCTGCGCGTGGAGGAGGCCGCGGCCCGTACGCAGGCGCGGATCGACTCGGGCCGACAGCCGGTGATCGGCGTCAACAAGTACCGCGTGGAGAACGACGAGGCGATCGACGTCCTCAAGGTCGACAACTCCTCGGTGCGCTCGCAGCAGATCGCCAAGCTGCGGCGGCTGCGCGAGGAGCGCGACGAGGCGGTCACGCAGGACACGCTGCGGGCGCTGACGAACGCCGCCGGGCGCGGCGACGGCAACCTGCTGGCGCTGGCGGTGGACGCGGCGCGCGCCAAGGCCACCGTCGGTGAGATCTCGGACGCACTGGAGAAGGTGTACGGGCGGCACGCGAGCCAGATCCGTACGATCGCGGGCGTGTACCGAAGCGAAGCAGGGGAGTCCCCGTCGGTGGAACGCACCCGTGCGCTGGTGGACCGGTTCGAGGAGGCGGAGGGCCGTCGTCCGCGCATCCTGGTCGCCAAGATGGGCCAGGACGGCCACGACCGCGGCCAGAAGGTGATCGCGACCGCGTTCGCCGACCTGGGCTTCGACGTGGACGTCGGCCCGCTGTTCCAGACCCCGGCGGAGGTGGCCCGGCAGGCCGTCGAGGCGGACGTCCACGTGGTGGGCGTGTCGTCGCTGGCGGCCGGCCACCTGACCCTCGTACCGGCGCTGCGCGAGCAGCTGGCGGAGGAGGGCCGCGAGGACATCATGATCGTCGTGGGTGGGGTGATCCCGCCCGCCGATGTCCCGACGCTGCTGGAGATGGGCGCGACGGCGGTGTTCCCGCCCGGAACGGTCATCCCGGACGCGGCCCACGACCTGGTGACGCGGCTGGCCGCGGACCTGGGCCACGAGCTGTAGGCCGGCCGCGATGGCGAGGATCGACATCGAGGCCTACGCGAAGGGGGTGCTCGACCGGAAGCGCGCGTTCATCGCGCGCGCGATCACGCTCGTCGAGTCGACCCTGCCCGCGCACCGGGTGCTGGCGCAGGGCCTGTTGACGGAGCTGCTGCCGCACGCGGGCCGGGCCCGGCGGATCGGCATCAGCGGGGTGCCGGGGGTGGGCAAGTCCACCTTCATCGACGCGTTCGGCACGATGCTGACGGGACTCGGCCACCGGGTGGCGGTGCTCGCGGTGGACCCGTCGTCGACGCGGACGGGCGGCTCCATCCTGGGTGACAAGACCCGGATGGAGCGGCTGTCGGTGGACCCGGCGGCGTTCGTGCGCCCGTCGCCCTCGGCGGGCACGCTGGGCGGGGTCGCCAAGGCCACCCGCGAGTCGATGATCGTGATGGAGGCCGCGGGTTACGACGTGGTCCTCGTCGAGACGGTCGGCGTGGGCCAGTCGGAGACCACGGTGGCGGGCATGGTCGACTCCTTCCTGCTGCTCTCCCTGGCCCGTACGGGCGACCAGCTGCAGGGCATCAAGAAGGGCGTCCTGGAGCTGGCCGACGTCCTGGCGGTGAACAAGGCGGACGGCCCGCACGAGCGGGACGCGAAGGCCGCGGCCCGCGAACTGGCGGGCGCGCTGCGGCTGATGCACCCGGTGGACGCGGCCTGGACACCGCCCGTACTGACGTGCAGCGCGCGGGAGTCGACCGGGCTGGACGAGGTGTGGAGCCGGCTGGAGCAGCACCGGACCCTGCTGGACGCGGGCGGCCGGCTGGCGGCGAAGCGGGCGGCCCAGCAGGTGGAGTGGACCTGGTCGATGGTCCGCGACGAGCTGCTGGAACGGCTGCGGGCGGACCCGTCCGTACGGGAGCTCGCGCCGGACCTGGAGTCCGCGGTCCGGGCGGGCACGGTGACGCCGACATCGGCGGCGGACCGGATCCTGGCGGCGTTCGGGAACTGACACGGCGGGACGGGGGCCGGTGGGCGCCGTCCCGTCAGTCGTGACGGGGGCCGGACGGGCGGGCCCGAGCGGACCGGCGCGTGCCGTCGCCCGCGCCTCCCCGGCGGATCATGCCCCGACGAGCACCGAGCCGCCCGCGCCCAGCGCCTCGCGCAGGATGCGGGCCTGCTCGACCTTGTTGTCCGTGGCGAGCAGCGCGGACAGGACCGCGATGCGGGCCTGGCCGGCGCGCAGGGTGCCGGTCGGGACGGCTCCGGCCGCCACGAGGTCGACCGCGCCGCCGTGCGTGTAGATCTCGGTGACCGGTCCGGCCATGACCCGGGTGGTCAGCGCGACCAGCACCCCGCGGCCGACGGCGGCCCGGACGGCCTCCACGATCTCCGGGGTGGCGTTGCCCGCACCGGTCCCGACGAGGACGACGCCGCGGGCGCCGGCCTCGACGGCGGCGTTCAGCAGGACCGGGTCGCCGTCGGCGTGGTGCACCACCACGTCCACGCGCGGCGGGAGCTCAGGCATCGCGGGCAGCGGGAGCGCCGCCGGGCGCTGCGGGGTGCGCAGGACGGTGACCTTGCCGAAGCCGATCTTCCCGAGGAGTTCCTTCGACGGGTCGGCGAACGCGTCCAATTCCACGGCCTGCGTCTTCACGGTGCCGCGGGCGGCGTGCACCCGTCCGGCGAAGGAAATCAGTACGCCGAGCCCGCGCGTGTTCGCGGCGGTGAGCAGGGCGTCGTAGAGGTTCCCCGGTCCGTCCCCGTCGGCGGTGCCCATGGGGCGCTGGGAGCCGGTGAAGACCACGGAGCGCGGGTCGTGGTGGTGGAGGTCGAGGAGGAACGCCGACTCCTCCAGGGTGTCCGTGCCGTGCGTGACGACGATGCCGTCCACGCCGGGGTCGGCGAGCACCTCGTGCACGGTGCGGAGCAGGGTGAGCTGGTGTGCGGTGGTGAGCCGCGGGCTGTTCACGCTGAACAGGTCGACCAGTTCGACGGTGATGCCCTCGGGGAGTGGTGCGGTGGCGATCACCTCGTTCCCGTCGGCGTCCGCTGCGAAGCCGGAACCCTGCCAGCGGCTGGCTATCGTCCCGCCGGTGCTGATCACGACGATCCGTCCCATCGGCCGTGGCCGCCCTTCACTCGTGTCACTCGTGTCACTAGTACGTCACTCGTACATATGTACTCAAAGCAGCAATGATAGAGCGATCTACGCGCAATGTGATTGCGTATTCCTCCAGCCCTGTTCATAAACGCTGGGTGATAATTGCGTCATGGACGCCATTGATCGGGATATCTTGCGCGAGCTCCAGGCCGACGGCCGCCTGAGCAACCAGGAACTCGCCCAACGCGTGGGACTCACCCCCTCCCCCTGCATGCGCCGGGTGCGCCAGCTGGAGCAGGACGGGGTCATCCAGGGCTACCGCGCCGTGATCTCCCCCGAGGCGGTGGACCGCGGCTTCGAGGTGCTCGTCTCGGTCGAGGTGCGCCGCGACCGGGAGGCGGTCGAGGCCTTCGAGGCGGCCCTCCAGGACATCCCGGACGTCATCGAGGCCTACCGGCTCTTCGGCAGCCCCGGCTGCCTGCTGCGGATCGCCGTCGCCGATCTGCGGGCCTACGAGCGCCTGTGGATCGAGAAGCTCACGGCCCTCACCGGCATCACCGAGGTCAACTCGCAGATCATCATGAAGCGCATCAAGGAACCGAACGGCCTCCCCGTCGGTCACTGACGTGGGGCGAACCCGCGAACCCGCGTGCCCGCGAAGCCGCGAACCCGCGGGCACGGAGCGAAAAAACAGAGGAAGCAGCACCACATGGAACCCCTCGGCGCCGGAGATCCGATCCGGCTCGGCCCGTACCGCGTACTCGGCGTCCTCGGCGAAGGCGGCATGGGCAAGGTGTACTTCGGCCGGGAGGACGGCGGCCGCACCGCGGCCGTCAAGGTGCTGCTGCCCGAACTCGCGCACGACACGCACCTCGCCCAGCGCTTCCTGCGCGAGGCGCACACCGCCCGGGCGGTCACCAGCGGCGGCGTCGCCCGCGTCCTGAACGCGCGGACCGACGACCACGACGGCCGGCCCTGGATCGCCACCGAGTTCCTGTCCGGACCCACCCTCGACGACGCCGTGCGCCGGTACGGGCCGTTCGGAGCCGACGGCGTCCGCGCCCTCGCCGCCTCGCTCGCCGCCACCCTGGGGGACATCCACGCGGCGGGGCTGGTCCACCGCGACCTGAAGCCGGCCAACATCGTGCTCACCTCGGCGGGACCGCGCGTCATCGACTTCGGCATCGCGCGCCCCGAGCACGGGCTGACGCTCACCACCACCGGCCAGGTGCCGGTCACGCCGGGGTACGGCGCCCCCGAGCAGGTGCTCGGCCGGCGCGTCGGCCCGGCCGCGGACGTCTTCTCGCTGGGCGCGGTCCTCGCGTACGCGGCCACGGGACAGCGCACCTTCGACGGGACCCATGTGGCCGCCGTGCAGTACGAGGTGGTGCACGGGGAACCGCGACTGGACTCCGTTCCGCCCGAGTTGCGGCCGCTGATCGCGCCCTGCCTCGCCAAGGACCCCGCGCACCGCCCGACCCCCGAACAGATCGCGGGCGCCTTCGCCCCGCCGCCGGGAGCGGACCGGATCTGGCGCGCCGGAGCCCTGGCCGAGGACATCGAGCGCCGGGGAGCCGAGGCCGACCGGCAGGCCACGGTCGTCGGGCAAGGGCCCGGGGCCGGTACCGGGCCGTCCCGCCGACGGCTGCTGCGCACCGCGCTCGCGGCCGGGGGCGTACTCGCCGCCTCGGGCGGGGCCACGGGCGCCTGGTGGCTGCTGCGCGAGGAACCGCGCAAGATCCCCGCGGCCGGGCTGGCCCAGAAGGCGGAACCGCTCGACATCCTCGCCGGGAGCCACGGCACCGCCCCGCGCGAGCTGTGGGGGCCGCTGCCCGTGGCGGCCCAGGCCGTGGACGGGGTGGTGACGACCCCGCTGCCCGTGCTCGACGTGGTCGTCTTCGCCGCCGCCGGCGGCGGTCTGGCGGCCCGGCTGACGACCGACGGCAAGGAGAAGTGGCGGCTGCCCGGCGTCCGTCCGGCCGCCGGACTCGTCGCCCTGCCCGAGCACCGGTTCGCGACCGCGGGCTCCGACGGGGCGCTGCTGGGCTTCGAGGCCTCCACCAGCAGGCAGGCATGGTCGGTGAAGGACGCCGACACCGGCCGCGTCCTGGCCGCGGACGAGTCGGCGGTCTACCTGGTGACGCGCGGCGGGAAACTGCGCGCCGTGGACATCGCCGGGCGCCGGATCCGCTGGACGGTACCGCTCCCCGAGGCCGCCGTGGAGGCACCCGGGCCGCGGGCCGCGGCCGGAAACGGCCGACTCGTCGTCTTCGGCGCCGACGGCGACGTCGTGGCCGTCGACACCGCGTCCGGAGCGACAGCCTGGCGGCTCGGCGACCAGTCCAGGTCCGCCCTGCAGCCGCTCGTCGTGAACGACGTCGTCTACCTCGGCGGCCGGAGCCTGACGGCCCTGAACCTCAGAACGGGCACCGCGGTGTGGAAGGAGAAGGAGACCGACGCCACCGAAGCACCGCAGAAGGGGGCGGGCGGCTGGGGCCCGGCGGTCTCGTGGCGCGACCAGGTGTTCGCGATGGACGGTACGGCGCTGTGCCAGGTGTTCACCGAGCTCGGCGGGGCGCTCCCGCTGGAGCGCGGGGCGAAGGGCCCGCAGCCGCACAATCCCCCGGTCGTGGAGGCCCGTACGATCTGGGTCGTCCAGGGGGACGGCCGGGGCGTCGCGGCCCACTCCGTCGTCAGCGGCCGCCGGTACTGGACGTGGTCGGCCGCATCGCGGGGGCCCTGGGGCATGTCCAGCGCGGGGAACCGCGTCTTCCTCGTCAACGACGGGAAACTCACGGCCATGCCCACCATCGACTGAGCCCCTCGGACCGGCCGTACCGGGCCGCCGGGCCGCCTGACGCTCCGCCTGACGCACCGTCGGCCGGCCTGTCGGCCGCGCATCCGGCCGCGCCGCCCGGTTCCACCCGGTTCCCCCGCTCCGACCTGCACGGCTTAGGCTCGGGACTCAGCAACCGACCCGGGAGACCCCGCGCATGGAACGCCTTCGGCAGGACGACCCGTCACACGTCGGGCCGTACGTGATCCTGGCGCGGCTCGACAGCGACTCCGCCGAACGCACCGTCCCCGAACGCCGCTACCTCGGGCGCACCGCCGACGGGCAGCGCACCGTCCTGGTCTGTGTGCCCCGGGTCGGCGCCGATCCGTCCAGGTGGGCGATCGAGGCCGAGGGCGCCCGGCGGCTGTCCGTGCCCCGGTTCCTGGGTGTCGCGGAGGTGGGCGGCACGGCCGGGTTCCCCTGGTACGCCGCCCCGTACACGCCCGCGCTGCCGCTGCCGGCCGTACTCGCCGCCTACGGCGGGCCGCTGCCCGAGGAGACCGTCCGCAGGCTCGGCGCCGCGCTCGCGGAGGCGCTGGCCGCCGCGCACGCCCAGGGGGTGACGCATGCGGGGCTGTCACCGGCCGCCGTCCTGGTCACCGCGGGCGGGCCGCTGCTGACCTGCTTCGGCGCCGTACGGGCCGCGGCTCCCGACGGGGTGCGGCGGGCCGGGCTGCCCGGGCTCGATCCGGGCTGCCTGGCCGTGGAGCAGGCCTCGGGCGGACGGCCGCGGCCGCTCGGGGACGTCTTCGCCCTGGGCGCCGTCCTGGCCTACGCGTCGACCGGTCACACCGTGCCCGAGCAGAGCGAACTGCCGCCGGGCCTGCGGACGCCGGTCGGATCCTGCCTGTCGTCCGATCCGGCGGTCCGGCCGCAGTCGGCGCAGGACGTGCTGCGCGCACTCGTGTCCCCCGGAGCGGGCGCGCCTCCTGCGCAGGACGCGTATCCGGCGGCCGGCACGGTCCTCGACCACGCGGCCGTACCCCTGCCGGGCCGGGTGGTCGCGGCGCTCGCCGCCCAGTCCGCCGCACTGCTCGCCGTGGAACTCCCGTCCCCGCAAGGGGCGTTCGCCACGGCCCGGAAGGTTCACTGACCCGATGTCCGTCCCGGCCCGGCACGCTCCGCGCGCCCCCCTCGCCCCCCTCACCCACGACGATCCGCAGCGGCTCGGCGATTTCGGGCTGCTCGCCCGGCTCGGCAGCGGCGGCATGGGCACGGTCTACCTGGCCCGTTCGGCGGCGGGCCGGACGGTCGCGCTCAAGACCGTGCACGCCCGGATCGCCGCCGACCCCACCTTCCGTTCCCGGTTCCGGCTGGAGGCGGACGCGGCCCGGGTCATCGGCGACCGCTACGGGGCCCGGGTCTTCGCCGCGGACGCCCTGGCCGCGACGCCCTGGCTGGCCACCGAGTACGTCATCGGGCCGCAGCTCGACGAGGCCGTCGGGCTCGCCGGCCCGCTGCCCGAGCCCTGTGTCCGCGCCCTGGGCGCGGACCTCGCCCGGGCGCTGGGCCAGTTGCACCGCTCCGACGTGGTGCACCGGGACCTCAAGCCCTCCAACGTCATGGTCACCGCCGCCGGGCCCAAGGTCATCGACTTCGGTATCGCGCGGGCCCTCGGCGACGTACGGCTGACCCGTACCGGGGCCGCGGCGGGCACGCCCGCCTTCATGTCGCCCGAGCAGGCCGGCGGCCTCGAACACTCGCCGGCCGGTGATGTGTTCGCCCTGGCCGGTGTACTGGTCTTCGCGGCGTCCGGACACGGCCCCTTCGGCGGCGGCCGGCCCGCGGACCTGCTGTACCGGGTGCGGTACGCGGAGCCCGACCTGAGCGGCGTACCGGCGGCGCTGGTTCCCGTACTCACCCGCGCTCTGGGCAAGGACCCGGCGCAGCGGCCCACGTCGGGCGAGCTGGCCGAGCTGCTGGCGCCCGGCGACGGGCCGTTCGCGGACGCGCTGCCGCAGCCGGTGCTCGCGGAGATCGCCCGGCGCGCCGCGGCCGTGTGGCAGGAGCCGCCGCACCGGCTGCCGGCGCCCGCCGGAGAGCCGGCCACGGTCGCCGCCGACGGCGGCAGCGGCGGCACGTCGCGCCGCAGGCTGCTCGCCGTCGGGGGCGGGGTGGCCGGTTCGGTGGCGCTCGCGGCGGGAGGCGGGCTGTGGGCCTGGCTCGGCGGCCGCGGCGATGAGGAGAAGAAGGCGGAGGCCGGGCCGCCCGCCCTGAAGCCGCCGCCGGAGGCACTGTGGCAGGTCGACAACAACCGGCCGCTGGTGGACGGTGTGCCGGTGCGGGTGGGCGGCACGATCGTCATGGCCGCGGGGGTCACGACCGTCGGCCTCTCCCCGGAGGACGGCAAGGTCCTGAGGGAGTTCCAGGGGTACGACGGCGCCTGGCGCACGGCCACCGACGGAACGGCGCTGTACGGGGTCAGGAGACCGGACGCCGCGGACAAGGCGCTCGCGGTGGTGCCGCTGCCCCTGGACACCTCCGGCGAGCAGGCGCCGCTCGTGCGGCTGCCCGCCTTCGACGGCGGCCAGGTGCTCAACCAGATCCTCGGCGTGGCCGGGGACACCGTGTTCCTCTGCGCCAAGGCGGCGGGCAGCCAGCAGTGGTTCGTGGTGGCCGCCCAGCTGAAGTCCGGCAAGGAGCTGTGGCGGCAGCCGACGACGGCGCCCTCCGCGGACGCCGTCAAGCGGCAGCACCCGCTCCCGGTCCGGGCCAAGGCGGTACCCGGCGGTGTGCTGCTGTGGCAGCGGGCGGAGCAGGGTGACGCCCTGCGGGTGTCACTGCACGACGCGGGCAGCGGCGCCGAGCGCTGGAGCGCCGCGCTGTCGGCGCTGGGCGCGACCCCCCACGAGCTGGTCACGGACCAGGAGCACGTCTACGTCGGCGCGGAGACCCTCCAGGCGCTGCGGCTCGCCGACGGCACGGTGGCCTGGTCCTTCGGAAAGGACCGCGACGTCGGCAAGGTGATCGCCCAGCGCCGGTACGGCCTTCCGGCGCTCCGGGACGGGGTCGTCCACGCCGTGGAGGGCACCCGTGGCATCGTCGCCGTAGACGCCCGCAGCGGCGCGCTGCGCTGGGCGGAGACCGCCCGGGAGGGGATGGACCCGAATCGCGAGATCGCCCCGGTGGTGACCGCGACCCACGTCTACAGCATCGACGCGGCCGGCCTGCGGGCCGTCGACTCCCGCTCCCACCACGCGGTCTGGCGCTACGAGACGAACGCCAACCTGCTGGCAGCGGACGCGGACGGCAAGCAGCTCTACCTCCGTGAGGAGCGCGTGATGATCGCCGTGCCGGCGCGGTAGCCCTGCCCCCGGGCGGGGTCGGGTCGTCCGTTCGGTCGTGGCGCTCGTCGCGCCCCCTCTGCTCCACGGGTGTCGCGGGGCGGAGCTCCGGCGTCAGGCTCCGGGCGCTCGCTGGACGGTGATGTCGCCGAGGCCGGTCCTCACGTGCACCTTGACGGTCTCCGCGCCCGCCGCGGGGCCTTCGGCGGAACCGAGGGCGCTGTGGACCGTTCCGGCCTGGGAGTTGATGTCGAGCCAGGCGGCGGTCCCCTGGCGGATCCCGACCTCGACGTCGCCCGCCTTGGTCTGGAGCTCCACCGTGCCCCGCGCCACTTCCTCGATGCGTACGTTGCCGTTCGAGCTCTTCGCCGACACGGATCCCTGCGCGCGGCCGACGGTGATGTTTCCGTTGGCGACCTTCAGCCGCAGTTCCCCCGCCACGTCCTCCAGCCACGTGTTGCCGTTGGAGTTCTTGATGTCGGCCTTGCCGCCGACCGTCCGGACCCGGACGTCGCCCGATCCGGTGGTGATGTCGGCGTCGCCCGTCGCCGTGTCCAGCCGGACGTCCCCGTGCTGCGTCTTCAGCCGCACCGGGCCGGCCTGGTCGAGCCGGATGTCGCCGGCGCTGGTGCGGATCTCGCACTCGCCCAGCGTCCCCTTGCAGGTGATGTCGCCCAGCTCCAGCGTTCCGAGGAGGCGCGAGCCCTGGGGCAGTGCGACGTCGACCGTGACCGAACCGCGTGCACTGAACAGCCCGCGCGCCCTCGGGGTGCGGATCGTCAGCGTGCCGTCGCCGAACTCGACCCTGGTGTCCTCGGCGGCGCGGACGTCGTCCTTTTTGCCGGCGGTGCGCGGGCGGATCTCGACGACCGTGTCGGTGCGGTCCGTAGCGCTGATCCGGGCGACTCCCACCTCGACGTGGATGGTCGCGGTGATGGGCCCCTCGGTCTCGTAAGAAGGCATGGCTGTCCCGTCCTCGTGAGTCATGTGAAGAAGTCGCGAGAGTGATCGGCCTCTCGCACGCCGACGTGGCACCCCGGGGCCGACGCGGCCCCGCCGCTGCCCGGCCTAGCTCACCCAGCCCGTGAAGCTCTTGCCGCCGCTGCCGCGCCGGGGTGCCGGACCGTCGGACTGCCGTCCTCCGCCGGGTTCCAGGGCGCCCGAGACGGCCCTGACGATCCAGGCGTTGAGCGAGAGCCCCTCTCGCGCGGCCGCCTGCTCCGCACGGGCCTTGACGTGGCCGGGGAGTCGGAGGTTGATACGCGCGGTGCTGCCGTCCTCCCCTTCCGGCACGGGCGGAACGGCGGACGGGGCGTGCATCTCCTCGAAGCCCTGTGCCGCGAAGGGCTCCTCCCTGGGCGGCGCGGTGACGACGAACTCGGGTTCGAGGCCGCGCAACCGCACGTCGACCGAACCCGGGGCGAGCTCGCGGGTGACCTCACCCATGGCGTCCGACAGGGCCTTCAGCAGGATGAGTCTGGTGGCCGACTCCAGCGGCGCGGTGATGCGCTCGGCGAGGGCGCGGGCATCTTCACCACCGGCTTCGGCTGCTACCGCGAGCTCGTTGCGAAGGCTGGCGACATAGGGCGTGAGGTCCATGCCCCATAGCATGACACACAGATGGCGCCATGGCGAGCCAATCTGGCGCCACATGTGCCGTCGTTCCTGACATCGCAGGTCAGCGCGTGTGCCACGACGGAAGAGGATGGCGCCGAGGTGGCACCACACCGACGGCGGGGGCCCGGCCGCGGCCGGGCCCCCGCGCCGCGTCACGAGGTCCAGGAGACCTCCGGGCGGGCGGCGCCTTCGGGGAGGGACCATACGGCGCCGGGCGTCCGGTCGGCCGGGGCCGGAGGTTCGGTGGTACGCGTGACGGCGAGGAGCGCCGTGACGACCGCCGCCAGCTCCGCCGGGGTCGGGGTTCCGCTCAGGACCCGCAGGAAGGGGTCCGTGTCCGCCGCGCTCACTGGGGCTGGTTCCCGTGCTTGCGGCGCGGCAGCTGCGTGTCCTTGCGGCGCAGCACCGCGAGGGCGTCGACGAGGCGCGAACGGGTCTCCCCCGGGTCGATGACGTCGTCCACCAGGCCGCGCTCGGCCGCGTAGTACGGGTGCATCAGCTCGGCCTTGTACTCCTTGACGAGCTGCTGCCGGGTGACCGCGGGATCCTCGGCCTGCGCGATCTGCCGGCGGAAGACCACATTGGCGGCGGCCTCGGCGCCCATGACGGCGATCTCGTTGGCCGGCCAGGCGAGGGAGATGTCGGCGCCGATGGAGCGGGAGTCCATGACGATGTAGGCGCCGCCGTAGGCCTTGCGCAGGATGACCTGGATGCGCGGGACGGTGGCGTTGCAGTACGCGTACAGGAGCTTGGCGCCGTGCCGGATGATGCCCCCGTGCTCCTGGTCGACCCCGGGCAGGAAACCGGGCACGTCGACGAGCGTGACCAGCGGGATGTTGAAGGCGTCGCAGAGCTGCACGAACCGGGCGGCCTTCTCGCTGCTCTTGATGTCCAGGACACCCGCGAGGGCGGCGGGCTGGTTGGCGACGATGCCGACGACCTGCCCGTCGAGGCGGGCGAGGGCGCAGATGACGCTGTGCGCCCACTCCTGGTGCACCTCGAACGACTCACCGTCGTCGACGATCTCCTCGATGACCGCCCGCATGTCGTACGCCTGGTTGGCGTCGACCGGGACGATGTCGAGCAAGGCGTCGGTACGGCGGCCGGCCGGGTCCGACGAAGGGGTGGCTGGCGGCAGTTCGCGGTTGTTGGAGGGCAGCAGCGAGAGCAGGAACCTGACCTCCTCCAGGCAGGTCTCCTCGTCGTCGTACGCGAAGTGCGCGACGCCGGAGGTGGCGGCGTGCGCGTCGGCGCCGCCCAGCGCGTCCTGGGAGATGGCCTCTCCGGTGACGGCCTGGATGACGTCCGGGCCGGTGATGAACATCTGCGAGGTGCCGCGCACCATGAAGACGAAGTCGGTGAGCGCGGGCGAGTAGGCCGCGCCACCGGCGCAGGGCCCCATGATGACGCTGATCTGCGGGATCACTCCGGAGTTGCGTACGTTGCGCTGGAAGATGCCGCCGTAACCCGCGAGTGCGGTGACGCCCTCCTGGATACGGGCGCCCGCACCGTCGCACAGGCCCACGATCGGGGCTCCCGCCGACGCGGCCAGATCCATGATCTTGTGGATCTTCTGGGCGTGCGCCTCGCCCAGTGCGCCGCCGAACACGCGGAAGTCGTGCGCGTAGGCGAAGACCGTACGGCCGTGAACCGGACCCCAGCCGACGATGACGCCGTCCGTGTAGTGCCGCTTGTCCTCCAGCCCGAAGCCGGTCGCGCGGTGCCGCCTGAACGGCTCGACCTCAGTGAACTCACCTCCGTCGAAGAGGAGTTCCAGTCGTTCGCGGGCTGTGAGCTTGCCCTTGGCGTGCTGCGCCTCGGTGGCCTTCGGGCTCGGTCCCGCGTGGATCCGGGCGCGCAGCACCTTGAGTTCGCCGAGCCGCCGCATCATCTGCGGTGGCGCGTCCGGTACTTCCTCGTCCTGCGGCCAGACGGCGGCCGTCAGCGGACTGTCCTCGATGATGCTCATCCGCAAGTCCCTTCTCGGATCAGTGGCCGCGCAGACTCGCCCCGGCGCCTTGAGGAAGCCTCGAATTCCGGGTGTACCGGCGCCTGCGCCCCGCACTCCACCGGGACGCGAGCCGGACACGAGCCGGGCGCGAGCCGGACACAGAGGGCCCTCCACCTCGTGCGGCGAGCCTGGTCCCACTCCCGTGTCCGTTGACCGAAAGGGCCTTTGGCCATGTCCGCACTCGCACGCTGGTGCTTCCGACACCGCTGGTCGGTCGTCCTGCTGTGGTTGATCCTGCTCGTCTCCGCCGTGGGCGCCTCGTCCGCGCTGGGCAGCAAGTACGCCAACGACTTCAACCTGCCCGACACCGATTCCTCCCGCGCCCTGAAACTGCTCGACCAGGCGTTCCCGAACCAGAACGGTGAGACCGACACCATCGTCTGGCACGTCCGCGAGGGCTCCGTACGGGACGCCGCCCCCAGGGAGCGCGTCGAGCAGATGCTCGCCACCGTGGCGAAGCTGCCCGACGTGGCGAGCGTCGAGAGCCCCTTCGCCGAGGCGGGGGCCATGCAGATCAGTTCCGACGGCCGCACCGCCTACGCGCCGGTCACCTTCTCGAAGGGCGGCGACAAGCTCACCGCGGAGCAGATGAAGGAGTTCGTGGCCACCGCCCGGGCGGCCGAGCAGGGAGCCGGGCTCCAGGTCGAGGCCGGCGGCAGCGCCGTCAACCTGGCCGAGGACGAGGGCGGGCACACCTCCGAGCTCGTCGGCGTCCTCGCCGCGGCCGTCGTCCTGTTCCTCGCCTTCGGCTCGCTGTTCGGGATGCTCCTGCCGCTCGTCACGGCGATCTTCGGCGTGGGTACGGCCGTCTCGGTGATCGGGCTGCTCAGCCACACGATGACCGTGGCCGACCTCTCCTCCGTCCTCGCCACCCTCGTGGGCCTCGGCGTGGGCATCGACTACGCCCTGTTCGTGGTCACCCGGCACCGCAAGGGCCTCCTCCTGGGCCTGGACCCGGAGGAGGCGGCCGTACGCGCGGTGAACACCTCGGGCCGGGCCGTGATCTTCGCGGGCGGCACCGTGTGCGTGGCGCTGCTCGGCATGTTCACGATGCGGCTCACCTTCCTCAACGGCGTGGCCCTCGGCTCGGCCCTCACCGTGGTCCTCACCGTGGTCGCCTCGATCACCCTGCTGCCCGCGCTCCTCGGCATCCTCGGCATGCGCGTCCTCAGCCGCCGGCAGCGGCGCCGGCTCGCCGCGGACGGCCCCGCGCGGACCGGTGCGGCCGGCGCCGCCGAGCGCTGGTCGGCGCTGGTGCAGCGGCGGCCGTGGCCGCTGGCGGCGCTCGCCGTGCTGCTGATGGCCGCCATCTCGCTCCCCACGCTCTCGCTCCGCCTCGGCTCCTCCGACCAGGGCAACAACGCGGAGGCCACCACCTCACGCAGGGCGTACGACCTGCTCGCCGACGGTTTCGGTCCCGGCTTCAACGGCCCGCTCACCATCGTCGCGGAGACTCCCGCCGCCGGGGACCACGAGGCCCTGGACTCCCTGGTCGGCCGGCTCAGGGAGGTACCGGGCGTCGCCGAGGTCGCGGCCCTGCCGGCGAAACCCGACGCGACGGTCGGCGTCGTCCGCGTCGTACCGACCACCTCCCCGCAGGCGGAGGAGACCGACCGGCTCATCGACCGGCTGCGCGCCGACGTGATCCCGCCCGCCGAGCGCGGTACGACCCTGCGCGCCTACGTCGGCGGCCAGACCGCCCTGTTCAAGGACTTCGCGACCGTACTCGGGCACCGGCTGCCGCTGTTCATCGGGGTGATCGTGGCCCTCGGGTTCGTCCTGCTGCTGCTCGCCTTCCGGTCCGTCGTCGTACCGCTGACGGCCGCCGTGATGAACCTCGTCGCCGCGGCGGCGTCGTTCGGCCTGCTGGTGGCACTGTTCCAGTGGGGCTGGGGCGGTGAGGCCGTCGCCGCGGGCCGCGCCGGACCCATCGAGGCGTTCCTGCCCATGATCATGCTGTCGCTGCTCTTCGGACTCTCGATGGACTACCAGGTGTTCCTGGTCAGCCGCATGCACGAGGAGTGGGTGCAGTCCGGGGACAACGCCCGCGCGGTGCGGGTCGGTCTCGCCGAGACCAGCCGGGTCATCAACTCCGCGGCCGTCATCATGATCTGTGTCTTCAGCGCGTTCGTGCTCACGGGTGAGCGGCAGATGGCGATGTTCGGGATCGGGCTCGCGGGTGCGGTCGCGATGGACGCCTTCGTCCTGCGTACCGTGCTGGTCCCGGCGCTGATGCACGTACTGGGCCGGGCCAACTGGTGGCTGCCGGCCTGGCTGGACCGGTGGCTGCCGCACGTGGCGGTGGAGCCGGCCGAGGAGCCCGTGCTCACCGCGCCCGAGGACCGGCGGCAGCCGGTGGGAGCGGGCGACCACGCCTGAGCCGGGCCCCGCGGAGCATGACGAAGGCCCTGTCCCCCGCTGGTCGGGGACAGGGCCTTCGTCAGACGGCCTGGCGGCGGACGGCGTCGAGGAGCAGCGCCTGGCGCAGTGGGCCGTCCGTGTCGATGTGGTGGCCCGTGCGGACGGCGTGGGCGAAGGCCCGCAGGGTGGCCACCGCCTGGTCCGCCGGTTCGAGGACGAACTCCTCGTGTGCCCCGCCGCGTTCCAGCCGGATGACCGGCCGGTGGTCCGCGGGGGGCGTGAAGGCCCGGTCCACGGTGATCCTCCCTTCACTGCCGCAGAGCGCGTAGGTGTTGCGGTAGGCGTGCCGCATGCCGAAGGCGAGGCGGGCGAGTACCCCCGAGCCGGTGCGCAGCAGGGCCGCGCCGCCGGTGGCGACCTCGTCGCCGGGTGCCCGTACGAGGGCCGCGCCGGCGACCCGCGGGTCCTCGTCGAGCAGGTGGAGCGCGGCCCGTACGGGGTACACGCCGACGTCCCACAGGGCGCCGCCGCCGAGCTCGGGGCGGAGTCTGATGTCCTGCTCGGGCAAGGACGGGATGGAGAACTCCGCATCGAACGCGCGGAGTTCCCCGATGGCGCCGGACGCCACGAGCTCGCGTACCCGCGCGTGCTGGGGGTGGTGGACGAACATGACGTTCTCCATGAGCACGAGCCCGCGGGCGCGGGCGAGGGCCAGGAGACGGCGGGTCGCGGCCGGGTCGAGGGTGAGCGGCTTCTCCGCGAGTACGTGCTTGCCCGCGCGGAGGGCCGCCTCCGTCCAGTGCTCGTGCAGGGCCGCGGGCAGCGGGACGTACACGGCGTCGATGTCGTCCCGGGCGAGGAGTTCCCCGTACCCGGAAACGGGCCGGGCCCCGAAGGGCCCGGCGGTCGCTCTGGCCTTCTCGGGGTCCCGGCTGGCGACGGCGGCCGGCACGGTCTGCGGCAGTGCGGCCATCGCCGGCAGCATGCGGCGCCGGGCGATGTCGGCGCAGCCGAGGACCCCGATGCGGACGGGTGGGGTCAACGCGAGGGTCCCCCCGTCTGCTCGGGGCCCACCGGATCGAGGGAGATCGCGTGGAGACAGGCGATCAGGGTGCGCGCCTGGACGTTGACGTAGTGGGAGTGCTGGACGAGGGTGCTGAGCTGGCCCGGTGTGACCCAGAGGTAGCCGGGGGGCTCCTCGGTCAGGTCGGTGTCGACGACCATGTAGCGGGCCTCGGCGTTGAGGAAGCGTCCGCCCTCCTCCGAGTGCACGGCCTCGTAGCGGATCCGGCCGGGGTCGGCGGCCAGGACGGCGTCGAGGAACCGGGGGCGGTCGTCGCCGTGCAGATGGGCGTAGTTGCCGGGGGTGTACTGCACGGTCGGTCCGAGTTCCACGGTGTCGAGGAAGCCCCCTTCGACCCTCGCGTGGACCAGTACGTGCGGTACCCCGCCGATGTGGCGGGCCAGGAAGGCGGTGACGCCGCGGCCCACCGGCTCGAACAACGGCTGGCTCCAGCTCGTCACTTCCCGGTTGCCGGCGTGCACCTTCAGGCCGACGACGTCGAAGTAGCGGCCCTCCCGGTGGGACACGGCCGACTCCCCGCGTATCCAGTCGGGCAGTGATGCGAGGGGGACCCGCTCGGCGACCACGTCGTGCCGGGAGCGTTCCGCGGTGAACCAGGAGCGCACCTCCGTGTCGGTGTGCAGTCCCCCGGTCCCGGCGGCTCCGCTCTCGACGGGTACGCACGCCAGCACGGTGCGCGAGTCCATGTTGACGACGTTGTCCCGCAGCAGGAGCTCGCCGATCTGACCGAGGGTGAGCCAGACGAAGTCGGGGTGCTCGGGCACCTCGTCCACCGCCTCGACGATCATGTTGCGGTTGCTCTTGTGGTAGAACCACGAGCCGTGCTCGGACTGGAGCACGTCCGCGACGACCCTGCTGCGGCCCAGGTCGGTGAAGTACTCCAGGTACTTCACGTCGGCACCCTGGTGGACCTTGGTGTAGTTGCTGCGGGTGGCCTGGACGGTGGGTGACAGCTGGAGCAGGTTCGGGTTTCCGGGTTCCATCTTGGCCTGCATCAGGCAGTGCAGGACCCCGTCGAACTCCTTCACCAGGATGCCGAGGATGCCCACCTCGGGCTGCTTGATGATCGGCTGGTACCACTCTTCCCGCCGGGCGTGGTCGTCCGTGGTGACGTGCAGCCCCTCGACGGTGAAGAAGCGGCCGCTGCGGTGGCCCAGGTTGCCGGTGAGGGGGTCGAAGGACCAGCCGTCGAGCCGGTCCAGGGCGACCCGCTCGATGCGGAAGGAGTGGGCCTCGCGCCGCCCGTCGAGCCAGCCCGCGAAGTCGCCGGTCGCCAGGTGCGCGCCCGAGCGGGCCGCGGCCGACCGGGCGAGCCGCACCGCCAGGTCCGGGTCGGTGCGCGGCTTGAGTCCGGGCGGGGCGGGGAGGTCGGTCATGAGCGGCAGGAGCTCGGGAGGGGCGGTGAGCGTGGTCATGCGGTGCCTCCAGTCGTGGGGTTGCCGTGATCAGCGGCCGCCGGTCACGGTCAGGGATTCGCCGGTGATGTTGCCGTTGGCCGCGGAGCCCAGGAACAGCACCGCGCGGGCCACGTCGTCGGGATCGCTCAGGCGGCCCGTGGGGGTGGCGGCCGTCTCCCGCGCCCGCACGGCCTCGGGCAGCCCGGAGTTGACGCGTTCGGTGGTGGTCAGGCCGGGACAGACCACGTTCACCAGGATTCCGTCCTGGCCCACGTCCCACATCAGGCTGCGGGCGAGCCCGTGCAGGCCCGCCTTGGCCGAGCCGTAGAACTCCTGGCCCGGGTTGCCGCCGAGCGCGTTGTGCGAGGAGATCAGGACGATCCGTCCCCAGCCGCGCCGGCGCATGCTCCGTACGGAGTGCTGCACGGTGCGGATCACGGGGGCGAGGTTCGCCTCCACGACGGGCAGCCAGTCGTCCTCGGGAACGTCCTCGAAACGGCTGCCCGGTGCCCGGCGCACGCCCCACCGCACCGCGTTGGCCACGAGGACGTCCACCGCGCCCCAGCGGGCCTCTACCTCGGCGACGGCCCGGGCCGGCGATCCGGGTTCGTCGAGGGCGTAGCGCACGGCGAGGGCCCTGTCCTCGGCCGCGCCGAGTTCGGCGGCGAGCTTCTCGGCGGCCTCCCGGTCGGAGCGGAAGGCGACGGCGACGCGGGCGCCTTCGGCGGAGAACCGCCGGGCGATGGCCGCGCCGATGCCGCCGGTGGCACCGGTGACGAGGACCGCCTTCCCCCGGAGGCCGTGCGGGTCGGGGGCCGGCCGGACGGACGCCGGTGCGCCGGGGCCGGGCCCGCCGCTCACGAGTGGGCCTCCACGAACTCCCGTACGCTCTCGACGACGTAGTCGATCATCTCGTCCGTCAGGCCCGGGTAGACGCCGACCCAGAAGGTCTGCTCGGTGACGACGTCGCTGTTCGTGAGGTCGCCGACGACGCGGTGCGGCTGGTCGATGTACGCGGGGTGCCGGGTCAGGTTCCCGGCGAACAGCCGGCGCGTGCCGATCTTGCGGCCCTCCAGGAAGTCCACGAGGGCGGCCCGGGTGAAGGGCGCCCCGGGGTCCACGGTGAGCACGAAGCCGAACCAGCTCGGATCGCTCCCCGGGGTCGCCTCGGGCAGGATGAGGTGCGGTACGCCCTCTAGGCCCTCGCGCATGCGGCGCCAGTTGTGCCGGCGGGCGTCGATGAACGAGTCGAGCTTGGTGAGCTGGCTGAGCCCGAGGGCCGCCTGGAGGTCGGTGGCCTTCAGGTTGTATCCCACGTGCGAGAAGATGTACTTGTGGTCGTAGCCCGCCGGCAGCGTGCCCATCTGGTAGTCGAACCGCTTGAGGCACTTGTTGCTCTCGCCCGGCTCGCACCAGCAGTCGCGGCCCCAGTCGCGCAGCGACTCGACGATGCGGGCCAGCGCCAGGTTCGAGGTGAGGACCACACCGCCCTCGCCCATGGTGAGGTGGTGCGCCGGGTAGAAACTGACGGTGGCGAAGTCGCCGAAGGTGCCGGTCAGCTTCCCGTCGTAGGTGGCACCGACCGCATCGCAGTTGTCCTCGATGAGGAACAGGTCGTGGTCGGAGGCGAGCTGGGCGATCTCGGCGACCTCGAAGGGGTTGCCGAGGGCGTGCGCGATGATGATGGCGCGGGTCTTGGGGCCGATCGCGGCCTCCACCCTGGCGGCCGTCGTGTTGTAGGTCTTCAGCTCCACGTCGACGAAGACGGGGATGAGCCCGTTCTGCAGGATGGGGTTGACCGTGGTCGGGAAGCCGGCGGCGACGGTGATCACCTCGTCGCCGGGGCGCAGCCTGCGGTCCTGCAGCAGGTGCGAGGTGAGCGCGGAGACGGCGAGGAGGTTCGCGGACGAACCGGAGTTGGTGAGGTGCGCCTTGCGGTGCTTCATCCGGCGGGCGAAGGCCGACTCGAACTTCCGCGAGCTGCGGCCGGCCGCGATCCGCATCTCCAGTGCGGCCTCGACCAGGGCGACCCGGTCCTCCTCGTCGAGAACGGCGCCGGACGGCCAGATCTCGGTGCTCCCCGGGACGAACCCCCGCCCGTCCTCCATGTCCTGGTGGTACTTCCGGACCTCGTCGAGAACAAGCGCCTTGTGTTCGCTCATCCCACCGTCCCTTCTCGTGGAGAGCCGCGCGGCGCGGCTGCCGTGTGTGTGCCGAGGCTTGCGTGGGCCGCTTGAGGTGAACTCGACGGCACCTGGGGCAGGGAGCGCGGCGGCCGGCGGTCCCGTCGGGACGGCCGGGCCCGGCGCCACGGTCGCGGCCACCGGGGCGCCCGTCTCCTTGAGCAGGGCCGACAGGGAGCCGTCGAGCGGGCGGGAGGGGCGCCAGCCGAGCAGCTCCCGGGCCCGGGTGACGTCGGCCCGCTGCCACGTGAGGTCGCCGCGGCCGCCGGTGAGGGGGCCCTCCTCGGCCACCGGGACGGCGAGGCCGCTGAGTTCGACGAGCCGGTCCACCAGCTCCCGTACGCCGACGGCCTGCCCGCTGCCGATGTTGATGACCTGGCCGGAGACGCCGGGCGCACCGGCGGCGGCGACCACGGCGTCCGCCACGTCACGCACGTCGACGAAGTCGCGACGGGCGCGGAGCGGAGCCAGCCGCAGCGCGGGAGGGGCGCCGGCGGTGCGGGCGGCCCGTGCCAAGTGGTGGGCGACGCCGCCGAGCAGGCTTTCCGGTGGGGCGCCGGGGCCGGAGACGTTCGCCACGCGCAGCACCACCGCGTCCGCCTCGCCCGCCCTGGCGGCCTCCAGGACGGCCTGGGTGCCGAGCAGCTTCGTCCGTCCGTACGGACTGACCGGCGCCGTCCGCACGTCCTCCGTGATCCACTCCCCCGGCGGGACGGGCCCGTACTCGTGGACGGATCCGAGGTGTACGAGTCTGGGCCGGCGGGCCAGGGGCCGCAGGGCCCGGAGGATGTGCCGGGGCAGTTCGGCGTTCAGCTCGCCCATGCGTTCCTCGGTCACGCCCCAGACCGCCCCCACGGCGTTGACCACGGCGTCCGCTCCGGCGAAGAGCCGGGTGAGCTCGGCCTGCGGCGCCGCGAGGAGGTCGAGGGCGAGGAACGCGGCATCGGTGGGTCCGCAGTCGCCCGGGCCTCCGGGGCCGGGAGCGCTCGGGGCGGGGGTGCGGCGGGACACCTGGAGCACCCGCGCTCCGGCGGCGGAGAACGCCGCGTGGAGATGCCGTCCCACGAATCCGGTGGCGCCGAGCACCACGACCACCGGCCGCTCCGAGGGGCGTGGCCCCGGCCCGTCCCACGGGTCCTTCTGCGCCACCGCGCCCCTCCTTCGACCGGATGCCGGAATCGGCCCGAGCGTGCACGCACCGCCTCAAGTCCCGCTGGAAGCCGGCTGCCCGTCCCGGACGGCCACCTGCTCCCGCAGCGCCTTCTTGTCGGTCTTGCCCACGGGGGTCAGGGGCAGCGCCGGGAAGAGCTCCAGCCGTTCGGGCGTCTTGTAGCGGGCCACCCGGCGGTCGCGGAACAGGGTGCGGATCTCGCCCAGGGTGAGTGCCGCGCCCGGGTTCAGGCTCACGCACAGGCACACCCGCTCCCCGAGTTCCGGGTCCGGTACGCCGATCACCGCGGCCTGGTGGACCTGGGGCAGGCTGTCCACCAGGTTCTCCACCTCCTTGGCGTTGACCTTCTCCCCGCCGCGGTTGATCAGATCCTTGATCCGGCCCTGGACCACCAGGTGTCCCGAGGGGAGCCGGGAGACGACGTCGCCCGTGCGGTACCAGCCCTCCGGCGTGAAGGCCCGCCGGTTGTGCTCGGGTGCGCGGTGGTAGCCGCGGATCGTGTACGGACCGCGCACCCACAGCTCGCCGGCCCTGCCGTCCGGCACCGCCGCGCCGTCCGCCCCGACCACCCGCACCTCGTCCCAGGCACTGAGCGGCCGCCCCTGGGTGGTCACGACCAGCTCGTCGGGGTCGTCGTCCCGGGTGTAGCAGAGCAGTCCCTCCGCCATGCCGAAGACCTGCTGGAGGCGGCAGTCGAGGCCGGGGCCGATCCGCCGGGCCAGTTCCGGACCGAGCGGCGCGCCGCCGACCTGAACGGTGCGCAGCGTGGCCAGGTCGGCGCGGTCCGCCTCGCCCCGCTCGATCGCCGCCATCCACCGCTGGGCGACGGCCGGAACCGCTGCCGTCACGGTGACGCCCTGCTCGCGTATCCACCGGAACGCGGCGCGGGGCTCCGCCGACCGGGCGAGTACCACGCGCCCGCCCGCGTGCAGCGTGCCCAGGACGCCGGGGCAGGCGAGGGGGAAGTTGTGCCCGACGGGGAGCACGGCCAGGTACACGGTGTCCGGGCCGAACCCGCACGCCTCGGCGCTGAGCCGGGCGTTGCACAGGTAGTCGTCATGGGTGCGGCCTATGAGCTTGGGGGTGCCGGTGGTTCCCCCGGAGAGCAGGAACAGGGCCACGTCCGCCGGATCGGGGGCCGACCCGTCCAGCCGGCGGCGCCGTTCGGCGGGCGCCGGGCCCGGCCTCGCGAGGTCGCTCAGCGGCACGCTGTCCGGGTGGCGCGGTGCGCCGGCCACGAACACCCGGCGCAGCCACGGGCTCCGGTCCACCAGCCGGTGGGCGAGCGCCTCGTGGTCGTACTCGCGCCAGACGCCCGGCACGATCACGGCGGCGGCCCGGGCGGTCCGCGCCAGCTCGGACAGCTCGTGTTCCCGGTGCGCGGGCAGGGCCAGCACCGGGGCGACGCCGATCCGCGCGCAGGCCAGTACGGCGACCACGAGCTCCCAGCGGTTGGGCAGCTGGACCAGGACCGTGTCGCCGCGCAGCAGGCCGTGCGCGGCGAGTCCGTCGGCCAGCGCGTCGGTGCGCAGGGCCAGTTCGGCGTAGGAGATCGGGCCGTGCTCGTCGACCAGGGCCGTGCGGTCCGGGTCTCGGTCGGCCCACTGCCAGGGGAGGTCGCCCAGGAGCCGTCCCTGCCAGAGGCCGGCGCTCCGGTAGGCGTCGGCCGCCTCCGGGGGCCAGGGGGCGGTCCCCGGCGGGGCCACGGTCAGCGGGGTCATTCAACTCTCCTTCGCCTCGGCGGGTGCGTGGCGGGACCTTCGGCGGGGGCGCTCGTCCGCAGGTCGAGCGCGGCTCGACCCTGCGGTCTCCGGAGGATCCGCCGGGATCCGATCCGGTATCCGCTTGCGCGGTCCGCTCTCCTCCGGTAGTAATTGAACATCGACCAATTGGTCACTGTTCAAGTCGCTGTTCCCCTCTGTCGTCGTTCCCTCCGCCCCGGCGGCCGCGTGCCGTCCCGGACCAAGGAGATCTGCATGGCCACCCCGACGGTCGCCGCCGAGGCGCCGAACCCCATGGCCGACACGGCCAAGACGTCACCCCGGGTCGTATGGGCCCTGGTCGGCGTGCTGCTCACCGCGTTCCTGGGAGCCCTCGACCAGACGGTCGTCTCCGTCGCCGCGTATCCCGTCGCCCAGGGGCTCGACCCGGAGAACGGCATCCGGCTGATGCCCTGGCTCATCACCGCGTACATGCTGGGATCCACCGCCACACAGCCCCTCTACGGCAAGATCGCGGACGTCTGGGGCGCCAAGCGCGTCTTCGTCACGGCGACCGCGGTCTTCCTGGCCGCCTCAGCCCTGTGCGGCGCGGCCGCGTCGATGGAGCAGCTGATCGCCTTCCGCGCGGTCCAGGGCATCGGGGCCGGCGGTCTCTACAGCGTCTCGCTGATCCTCATGGCCCGGGCCGTCCCCGCCCGCCAACGCGCCAAGTTCCAGGGGGTCGCCGGGCTGATCATCGCCCTGGCCACCGTGTTCGGTCCGCTGATCGGCGGCTTCCTCACCGGCGACCACACGCTGTTCGGCGTCGCCACCTCGTGGCGCTGGCTCTTCTACGTCAACCTGCCCATCGGCCTCGTCGGCCTCGCCATGGTGATCACCCTGCTCGAACTGCCGGTCGAGCGCCGCAAGCACAGCATCGACTACCCGGGCGCCGCCCTGATCGCCGCCGGCACCTCCGCCTTCCTGCTGATGACCACCTGGGGCGGGGACCGCTACGCCTGGTCCGACCCGGTGATCCTGGCGCTCGGCGGCGCCTCCGCCGTCCTCCTCGCCCTGTTCGCCTGGCGGCAGACCCGGGCGAGCGAACCGCTGATGCCCCTGCGGCTGTTCCGCGAGCGCACCGTCGCCGTCGCCACCCCCATGCTCTTCGTCGTCGGCTTCGCGCTGATGGGCGTGATCACGTACGTCGCCCTCTACTTCCAGCTCGTACGCGGCTACAGCGCGACATCCACCGGCCTGCGGATGATGCCGATGATCGCGGGCATCGTGCTCACCTCGATCGGCTCCGGCATCGTGATCTCCGCACGCAACGGCCGGTACAAGATCTTCCCCATGGCCGGCACGCTGCTGGCCGCCGCCGGACTCGCGGTACTGGGACTCCTGAAGGCCGACAGTCCGTACGGGCTCCCGGCGACCGGCCTGTTCCTGCTCGGCCTCGGGCTGGGGCTGCTGATGCAGGTCCTGGTACAGGCCGTGCAGAACTCCGTGCCCTCGCCCGACCTCGGCACCGCCACCACCACGGCCACCTTCTTCCGCACGATGGGCCAGTCGTTCGGCGCGGCCGTCTTCGGCGCGGTCCTGGCCGGCCGGTTCGCCGCGAAGCTCGCCGACAGCTCCGTGGCACAGCTGAGCGGTGGCGGCGTCGAGCCCGAGCACCTCGTCTCCCTCCCGGAACCGGCCCGTTCCACGGGACTCGGGCTCTACGTCGACTCCATGGACACCGTGTTCCTGTGCGCCGCGGTGGTCATGCTGATCGCCTTCGCCCTGTCCTTCTTCCTGCGCGAGATGGAACTGCGGGAGATCGACGACATCGAGGCGATCGCGAGCGAGCTGGGAGACACCCGGCTCCTCGACACGGAGACGGGCTCCGCACCGCAGGCGGGCTCCGCACCGCAGGCGGCCCGGCCCGCCGCCACGTCCGGATGACCGAGCCGCCGCACGCGAAAGGGGTGGGTGCCGGAGAGGACTCTCCGGCACCCACCCCTTTCACCGGGATTTCACGCCCAGTCGGGGCTGTGCACGATCTCCACCACGGCAGCCCCGATGGACAGGCCCGGGCCGACTCCGATCATCAGCACCCGGTCCCCGGCACCGAGCGCGCCCGCCACAGCCATCCGCTCCAGGGTCAGGAACTGGTCACCGGCGCCGAGATGGCCCATCCGGCTGCCGAACTCCCAGGCCGAACGGGACATGGGCAGCCCCAGGGGATCCATGAGGCGCTCCTTGGCGTGCGCCCGGGCCGTGTTGACGGACACCACCCGGGTCACGTCCGTCAGCTCCGTGCCGGACTCGTCGAGGACCCGGGCGAGCAGTTCGTCGCGGGCCTTGCCCAGCAGGGCCGGTACGTTCGCCGCCTCGGCCGTCGCGCGGAACTGTCCGGCGCGCCGGCCGAAGTCCAGCGGACGGCCGACAGTGGCGCCCGGGGGGAAGAGGGCCTCGTCGCCGCGGTGCAGCTGCTCCAGCTCGGGTACCGAGACCGTCGCCACCGACCGGAGCCGGGCGAAGCCGGGGCGCCGGGTGAGCAGGACCGCGCTGCCCGAGTCGCCGAGGTACGAACCGGGGTGCGCGGTCCAGCGGTCCACCAGGGCGGAGTTGAAGTTCTCGGCGGCGGTCAGCAGCGCGCTGCCGCGGGCCGCGTCCGCGCGCAGGTGGGAGATGGCCAACTCCAGGCCGGTGAACATGCCGTTGCAGCCCTGGCGCAGCTCCACGGCCATGGCGTGCGGGTCGAGCCCGAGCTCGCGCTGGATGTACGACTGCGGCAGCCAGCCGTCCGGTCCCTGGTGGAAGACGGACACGTGGAACAGCAGGTCCAGGGTGGACGGATCGGCGCCGGCCCGCTCGAACGCCTGCCGGGCCGCGCGTACGGCCATCTCCGGCGGGGGGAGCTCGCCGGCGACCAGAGCGCCGGTCAGCCCGTCGGGGAGCGGGCTCCCGCCCTCTCCCGCCGGTCGTTCGGCGAAGGGCGGCAGAAAGGCTCCGATCCCCCCGATGTACACGTCGTCGATCCGCACGGTCTCCTCCTCGGTCGCCGGTCCGGCCCACTGCCGGTCGGCCGGCCGAGTCTGCTCCGGCGGCCTCGAGCGGCCCTTGAGACCGGGCTGTCACGATGCGTCGGCCCGCACCGTTCACCGCGACCCGCACACCTACGATGACGTGCCACGATGACAAGCAGAACGGGCCGTACGAGAGAAATGGCGGATTGACATGCCCTTGCAGCGTTCCGAAGTGGTCGACATGGCCCTGAAGCTGCTCGACGACATCGGCCTGGACGCCCTCAGCACGCGACGGCTCGCCGGGGAGCTCGACGTACGGCCCGGGGCGCTGTACTGGCACGTCGCCAGCAAGCAGGATCTGCTCGACGCGCTGACGGAGAAGATCCTGGACGGGCTGCCGGAGCTGCCCACCGCGCCGGGCACGAGCTGGCGCGACGAGGCGCGGGGGCTGGCCGGGGGGCTGCGCGACGCGCTGCTCGCGCACCGCGACGGTGCGCGGCTGCTGGCCGGGGCGGTGTCCTCCGGCCCCAACCGGCTCGCCATCGCCGACCGGATGATGGGCGCGCTGAGCCGTACCGGCGCCCCGCTGGACGCGGCGGCGTACGGCAACGACACGGTGATGAGCTACATCACGGGCTTCGTGCTGCAGGAGCAGAGCGAGTCCCTGGACACCGCGGAGGTGGACGAGAGCCAGCGCGAGGCCCTCTTCGACGCCGAGCGCTACCCCTACCTCGCGGTCTGGGCCCGCTCCTGGACGCCCGACAGCCGTCGGCTGAGCTTCGAGGCGGGGCTGGACATCCTGCTGGAGGGGCTGTCGGTGTACCTGGCACGCGAGGCGGAGAAGGCGCCGCACCCGCGCACCGGCCCGGGGGCGTCGTCGAAGTAGCGCCGGCCGTGGCGGGTCCGGACGGGAGTGGACGCCACGGGGACGGGGAGGCACCCGCCGGCAGGGCAGGCGGGTGCCGGTCGGATCAGGCGCGGGCCGCTCGTTCGCGGGCCGCGGCCGCCCTGCTCCCGGCCCGGTGGAGCTGTGCCTCGTACCCGTCGGGGCAGACGGCGACCTGGGGACCCGGGCGGTGGACGAGGATGCGCTCCAGGGCGGCGATGCCCTCGGCGGTCGCGAGCCAGCCACGGACGGCGCCCGCGGCGGCCTCGGTCTCCGCGGGCGGCGCCGCCATGCCGAACACCTCGCCCCACAGGGTCCAGTTGATCGCGACGACCTGGCGGGCGTCCGTGTCGGCCGCTGCGGCGTAGGAGTCGAGAAAACGGTTCGCGGCGATGTACGCCCCGTGGCCGTAGGCGCCGCTGAGGTTCTGGACCGAGGAGAAGAGGACCAGGAACCGCGCGTCGGGGCAGAGTTCGTCCAAGGCCAGGGTGCCCGCGGTCTTGGGGGCCATGACCCGGCCGGCCAGTCCGGGCTCGAGCAGGTGGAGCCGCGTGTCGTCCACCACGCCCGCGAGGTGCAGTACACCGTCGATCCGGCCCGTTTCCGCGCGCGCCTTGCCGATGACCTCCGCGAGCCGGGGGCGGTCCGCGACGTCGCAGGCGAAGGCGAGGACCTTGGCGCCGGAGGCGCGCAGCCGGGCGAGTTCCTCGGCGGGCCGGTGCCGTCCCGCCCCGGCGCCTTCGGGGGCGCCTTCGGGGGCGCCACCGCCGTCCGGAAGGTTCCGGCCGATGAGGACGACCGACGTGTCCGGTACCTCCGCGATACGCCGGGCCAGCGCGAGGCCGATCGCCCCGAAGCCGCCGGTGATCACGTAGGTGCCCCCTGGCGTGAACGGTGAGTGCGCCGGTGCCGAGTGGGCGAACGGCACGTACTCCAGCGCCAGTCGGCGGCCGGCGCGCCAGGCCACCGCCCCTTCGCCCCGGGCCGCGACCTCGGCGGCCAGTGCGGCGGCGATCGCCCCGTCGCCCTCCGTGGTGTCGACGTCGGCCGTGCGCACGGACAGCCGGTCGGCTTCGAGGCCGAGCGCCAGCGCCGGGCCGTCCGCCACCGCCTGGTACGGCCGGGCGGTGTCACCGGGTACGGCCCGGTGCGCCCGGTCCGTCGCGATGATCAGGCGGACCGCGCGGTCCGGTCCTGCCCCGGCGGGCCGGCCGGCGAGCGCGGCGCCCAGCGCCTGCAGCCGGGCGAAGGTCCGGTACGCGGCGGCCGCGTCGCCCTCCGCGCCCGGCCCCTCTCCCAGGGCCCAGGCGCACAGCACCGCGTCCGGGGGCCGGGAGGCGAACTCCTCCTCGATCAGCGCGGCCACCGACGCGGGGTCGTCGGGGTGGAACCGGTCTCCGGCGACCGCGGCCGAAAGCCGCGCCCCGGTCTCGGCGCAGCGGTCCGCGACGACCTGCGCGAGGCTCCCTTCGGGCAGCAGCAACAGCAGGCGTTCCTGCGCGGGCGCGGGCGCCGCCGGGCCGGTATCGGGACGTTCGCGCCAGCTCGGCACCAGGAAGGGCGCGTCGAGCGTCGCGCTGGAGGGGTACGTGTCCATTCCGTCACCGCATCCGCAGGATCGCGCAGGAGAGGTCCACGCCGGGGCCCACGCCGACCATCAGCACGTGGTCTCCCGACGACAGGCGGCCCGCCGACATCAGGTGGTCCAGTCCGACGAACTGGTCGCTCGCACCGAGGTGGCCGACCGTACGGCCGAAGCCGGTGGTCGACTTGGACCCGTCGATGCCGAGCGGGGCGAGCATCCGCTCGTCGACGCGCTGCGGCGCCATGTTCATGTGGGTGACGGCTGTGATGTCGGAGAGCTCCAGTGCGGCATCGGCCAGGGTCTGCTTCAGCACGCCGCTCAGGGCGTCGTTGATGCGGGTGCCGACCTCCATGAGGCTGGCACCGGTCGTGCGGTAGTGGGCGGTCGGCACCTTGAAGTCCATCACCGTGCCGACGGTGGCCCCCGGCGGGAACAGCGGGATGCCGCTGCGGCGCATCTCCTCCAGGTCGGGGAGCGCGGCCTGGCCCAGGGCGAGCAGCTCGGCCACGCCCGGGCGCTTGGACAGCACGACCGCCGCCGCGCCGTCGCCGAGCACGCAGCCGGGGTGGGCCTGCCAGCGGTCGACGAGCGGGGCGGAGAAGTTGTCCGCGGAGGTGATGAGCACGGCCTCGCAGGGCTTGGACCGCAGGTAGGCCGCGGCCATGTCGACAGCGGTCAGCATGCCGTTGCAGCCCTGCCGGATCTCCAGGGCGGGCACGTCCGTACCGAGGACGTGGCGCTGGATGTAGTGCGGCGGCGACCAGCCGTCGGGGCCCTGGTGGAAGACATTGACGTGGATGAGCAGGCCGATGTCGGCGGCTTCGTGTCCCGAGCGCTCAAGGGCCCGGCGGCCGGCCTCCACGGCCATGTCCGGCGCGGACATGTCGTCGGCGACCCGTACGGAGATCTGTTCGTGCTCGGCGCGCTGCTGTTCGGTGTAGCGGCCCAGCCGGACGGCCTCCTCCGCAGTCATGACGCGGTCGGGGAGGTACACCCCTGTTCCCGCCACGTGAATCTGCTGAACTGGCATCTCGTCATCCCTCTCGTGAAGCTCGGTGTCGAAACGGTCGTACGGGGGCCCGGCGGGTACGCGCGTGCGTGAGGTGCGGCCGGGTTCAGCGGGCGGCCAGCGCGGCGAGCGCCGGAACCAGTTCGGCCGGCGACGGCTGTGCGGCGTTCTCCTCGGCGAGCCGTACGGCGGCGTCCCGGTGCGCGGGGTCCGTGAGCAGTGCGTCCAGCGCGTCGGCCACGAGCTTGTCGGCGTGCTCGTCCCCGGCCACCACGTGGTGGGGCAGGGTGCGGCCCGCGCCGGTGGCCGCCAGCCGGTCGGCGAGCAGCATGGGGGCCGGGCGCTGCGGGACCACGAGCTGCGGCACCCCGTACGCCGCCGCGGTCAGGGCCGTGCCGGCTCCGCCCTGGTGGACGATCGCGTCGCAGTGCGGCAACAGCAGCTGCAGGGGCATGGACTCGACGACCCGGGTTCCGTCCGGCAGCGCCGGCAGCAGCTCGCGCTGCGCGGCGGTCACGGCGACCACCGGTTCGGCACCGAGCCCGGCCACGGCGGTCACGATGCGGCGCAGCGGCTCCAGCCCCGCGGCGCCCAGCACCTTGGCGGCGGTGACGCCCCAGGTGACGCACACGCGGGGGCGGACGGCCGGATCGTCGGCCCAGGAGGGCACCTCTCCGGCGCTGTTGTACGGAACGAAGCGCATGGGCAGCCGCGGCAGGGCGGAGCCGAGGTTCATGCTCGGCGGGCAGGGGTCGAGCAGGGCCGCGGGGTCGACGGGGGCGTCGAGGCCGAAGCGGGCGAACAGCGCCGCGTACTCGGGCAGCGGTTCCTCGCCGAGCGCGCGGTTCTCGTAGCGCAGGACGCCGGGGCTGCCCCACAGCTGTGCCACGACGGGGATGCCGGCGACGGCTCCGGCCACGGCTCCGGCGAAGGTCGACACGTCCGACACGATCAGGTCGGGCCTCCACCGCTCGACGACGGCGACCAGGTCGTCGACCATGCGCTCGGCGATGACGCACTGCTTGCGGCCGAGCGCGGCCAGCAGCTCGACCTGTGCCGGGGACAGCCGGTCCGGGTGTTCGGGCCAGTCGGCCGGCCACTGCTCCTGCTTGTGCCAGGCGGCGAGCTTCCCGCTCGCGGACATGCCGGTCAGCTCCTCGTCGGAGCCGACGGCCGTCGCCGTGAGCCCCGCCCCGACGATGCCGGGTACCGCCGACGGCATCCCCGCGAACCGGACCTCATGGCCTGCGGCGCGGCAGGCCCACGCCATCGGTACCAGGGGGTACAGGTGCGAGGGCGACGACCAGGTGGTGAAAAGTACACGCACGCGAAACTCCGTCCATCTCCACAGGGGTCACATTGCCGCCGATGCTCCAGGGAACGGGTCCGGCCGCCCTGGAGCCGCACTTGAGGCGACTCCGGGGCGGCCGCGGCCGGTGGATCGGTGCTGCGCGGGACGGGGAAGGGGGGTCTCAGCGGGAATCGGGGCCGGTGCCGACGGCCGGCCGGCCGGTCTGGGCGGGCAGCTCAGCGGAGGCGGGGAGAGAGCCGGCGTCCGGTGCGGCCGCGGGCCCGGCCGGCTGCCCGCCGGCCTGCCCCTCGTCCACGGCCGGGTCGTCCTCCAGCTCCTCCAGGTTCATCTCCCGCAGGAACAGCCCGAGTACGGCGGCGATCAGCATGATCGCCCCGGCGATGAGGAAGACGTCCGTCGCCGCGTCCGTGTACTGGACCAGGTAGGTGTGGCGGGACGCCTCCGGCAGGGCGCCCAGGTTGCCGAGGTGCGCTCCGCCCGTCGTGGAGTTCAGCCGGGCCGAGAGGATCGCGCCGAAGAGGGCCGCGCCGAAGGACTGGCCGAGGGTCCGGAAGAAGGTCGAGGTCGTGGTGGCCACGCCCAGGTCCGTGCGGGGGACCGCGTTCTGCACGACGAGGACCATCAGCTGCATCAGCAGGCCCACGCCCAGGCCGATCAGGAAGATGTAGGTGCACAGAAGCGTGACGGAGGTGTCCGGATCCATCGTGCCGAGCAGCGCCAGGCCCCCCGCGGAGAAGACGCTGCCGAGGATCGGGAAGGCCTTGTAGCGGCCGAACTTGGACACGATGATCCCGGAACCGATCGCCGAGATCATGAAACCGACGGTCATCGGCAGCATCCGGCTGCCCGCCTGGGTCGGGGTGTACCCGTAGACGACCTGGAGGTACATGGAGACGTGGACGATCGAGCCGATGAGCGCGAATCCGACCAGGAAGAGGATCGGGATCGAGAGGGCGACCGTGCGGTCCTTGAACAGGCGCAGCGGGATCAGCGGATCGGCGGCCCGGCGCTGGCGCCGGACGAAGGCCACCGACAGGAGGACGGCCGCGACGGACATCGTGATGATCGTCGGGGAGGACCAGGCGTACGTGTCCCCGCCCCACTCGGTGACCAGCAGGACGGAGCAGGCGGCGGCGACGATGAGGGCCGCGCCGATGAAGTCGATCTGCTGGTTCGTGCGGCGCACCGGGATGCGCAGCAGCAGGACGACGACACCGAGGGCGAGGGCGCCGAGCGGCAGGTTGACGTAGAACAGCCAGCGCCAGTTGGTGGTGATGCCGAGGATGTCGTGGCTCTCGGTGAAGTAGCCGCCGATCAGCGGGCCGACGACGGTGGACAGTCCGATCACCGCTCCACCGACACCCTGGAACTTCGCCCGCTGCTGAGGGGTCGTCATCAGGCCGATGACCACGAGGGCCACGCTGTAGAGGCCGCCGGCGCCGACGCCCTGGAGGGCGCGGAAGGCGATGAGCTCGCCCATGTTCTGTGCCGCGCCGCAGAGCGCGGAGCCGACGAGGAAGAGGACGACCGCGGTGACGTAGACCTTCTTGGCGCCCAGCAGGTCGGCGAGTTTGCCGTAGATCGGCTGGGTCGCCGTCGAGGCGAGCATGTAGGAGACGACGATCCAGGACATGCCGTCGAGGCCGCCGGCCGGGTCGAGGTCCCGCACGATCGGCCAGGCGGCGGTGGTCACCACGGTCTGGTCGAGGGCCCCCATGAGCATCGTCAGCAGTACACCGACGAAGACCACGACGATGCCGCCGCCGCTCATGGCCGTGCGCTCGTCCCGGGCCGTCACAGGAGCACCCCGTTCTTTCATGACAAACCCCTCCATAGGTATTGGTCACTGTTCAACTTGAACAGTGACCAAGTTAGCGGCCGGGCCGATCCGCCGCAAGCGGTTCCCGGCCCCTCACCCAGCATCGAAGGCGCCGCTCGACTGACGCTCGACCGTCGCTCGGCTGCGGGCAGCCCGAAGACCGCCGACGCCCTCGGGCCCCGGCGGTCTTGGGAACGTGCAGGTCAGGCGACCAGCGGCTGGAGGCCGCGGTGAGCCCGGGTCAGGCGCCGGCCACCGGCCTCGACCACCGGAGCCAGCTCCTCCATCAGGCGCTCGAAGTCCTGCGGCAGGATGGCCTGCGCCCCGTCGCAGCGCGCCGACGCGGGATCCGCGTGCACGTCCACGATGACTCCGTCGGCGCCCGCGGCGGCCGCGGCCACCGTCATCGGCGCCACCAGGAAAGGGGAACCGGTCGAGTGACTGGGGTCGACGATCACGGGCAGGTGGGTGAGCTTCTTGACCACCGGGATGATGCTGAGATCGAGCGTGAAGCGGGTCTCCTGGCCGTACGCCCTGATACCGCGCTCACAGAGCACCACGTCCGGGTTGCCCTCGCTGAGGACGTACTCGGCCGCGCACAGCCACTCCTCCACGGTGGCCGCCATACCGCGCTTGAGCAGGACCGGCCGGCCGCACCGCCCCACCTCCTTCAGGAGGGCGAAGTTCTGCATGTTGCGGGTGCCGATCTGCACCATGTCCGCGTACTCCGCGACGAGTTGGACCTCGGCCGGCTGGGTCGCCTCCGTGACCACGCCGAGTCCGCCACGCTCCCGCTGCCGCGCCAGCAGCCGCAGGCCCTCCTCGCCGAGGCCCTGGAAGGCGTACGGGGACGTCCGCGGCTTGTACGCGCCGCCGCGCAGCAGCGCCGCACCGGCGGACGCGACCGCCGAGGCCGAACGGGCGAGCTGTTCCTCGGTCTCCACCGCGCACGGCCCGGCCACCACGGTGAAGCCCGGGCCGCCGATGTCCACACCGGAGACGGACACCACCGAGCCCGCCGGACGCAGCGCCCGCTCGGCCAGGTGGAAGGGTCCCGCTGTCGGGACCACCCGGTCCACCCCGGGCAGACCCGCGACCTCGGCGGCCGCGGCGCCGCCCGCACCGGGCAGCACCAGCAGCCAGTTGGCGCCGAGAAGAACCGGATGGACCCTCCCGTACCTCGCCGTCAGGGAGGCGGCGAGGGTGTCGGCATCACGCGAGGTGGCCGTCGAAGAGAGTTCGATGATCACCTCGTCACGCTCCGAGCGGGACGATGTAGGTGGCGACGCTGGCCATCTTCTCGCAGGTCTCGGTGAGTTCACGCTCCGGCCGGGACTGCTCCACGATGCCCGCGCCCGCCCGCAGCCAGGTCCTGCCGTCCTGCTGGAAGACGGTCCGCAGCACCAGCGCCGCGTCGAGGCCGCCCCCCGAGTCGAAGGTGAGGACCGCGCCGCTGTAGAGCCCGCGCTCGCTGCTCTCCAGCTCGCGGATGACCCGGTACGCCGCGGGCTTGGGCACCCCGGAGGCCGTGACCGCCGGGAAGAGCGCCGCGAAGGCGTCCCAGGCTCCGTCCCCGCCGACCAGTTGGCCGCGTACCGACGAGGCCAGGTGCTGTACGGTGCCGCGCTCGCGGACCACCATGAACTCCGGTACCTCGACGGAGGCTTCGCCGCACAGCTCGACCAGCTCGTCGTAGGCGACCTTCACCGAGATGGCGTGCTCGAAGATCTCCTTGCTGTCGGCGAGGAGCTCCGCCTTCAGCGCGGTGTCGACGGCCCCGTCACCGGTGCGGGCCCGGGTACCGGCCAGCGGCTGGGTGGTGACCAGGCCGTCCGAGGTGACCTCGACCACCGTTTCCGGGCTGAAGCCGGTGGCCTTGACGCCACCGAGCGACAGCAGGAAGGAGCGGGCGGGCGTGTTGGCCCGCCGGCCCACGCCGTACGTGCCGATCAGATCGACCGGGTGCTCCACCGGCACCACGCGCGACAGGATGACCTTCTGGAGCCGGCCTTCCCTGATCGCCTCCACGGCGCGCCCGACGGACCGCTTGTACGGCTCGGCGTCGGTTTCGCTCACGTCGACGGGAACGGCCCGGAACTCGGCCTGCGTACCGGCTTCGAGCCGGGCCTCCAGGGTGTCCAGGTCGTCCGCGTCCAGGGCGCGCAGCAGCGTGCCCGTGCTGTGCAGCCGCACCTCGGTGGCGGGCACCATCAGGTGCAGGAAGGGGTCGTCTCCGACCAGGTCGAACATGCCTTCCTTGGCCGCGGCGATGTCGAAGCCGGCCCACCCGTAGACACGCCAGTCCTCCACCGGAACGGTGTCGAGCAGCGCGGGTATCTGCCGCAGCGGCCGCCCGGTCCAGCCGACCGACCGCTCGCCGGCCTCGCTGGTGAGCACCAGGCCGTCCCGGTCGGCGCGCAGTTCGGCGACGGGGCCGGCCGCGAAGGACCAGCCCTCGGGTCCTTCGTAGACGACGTGGTCGGGCTCACCCTGGGTCTGTGCGAGGCGGATCACCGCGCCCAGCGGGTCGAGGACGGGGGCGAGCAGGCGCTCGTGGTACTTACGACGTTCAACCATGGTTTGTCTCCTGTGTTCGGGCTGTGGCAGCAGACCGGTCGACGGAACGTGCCGTGAGTGTCCGAAGGACTCCTCAAGCCCTTCTGGACCGGTGATCGAAGGCGTGTCGGCCTGAGGAGGAGCAGCGGCGTGCGCGGGGCCGCGGGTCAGCGCACGGCGACGGCGGGGCGCAGGCCCAGCTCGCCCAGCGCGTCCAGGACCGGGCCGGGTCCGGTGGCGGCGACATAGCCGTCCGGCCTGATCAGCGACCAGACGCCCGTCTCCAGGCCCAGCCCGGCGCGCAGCCGTCCGCCCGGGTCCGCCAGCGGACCGGGCACCGCGGCCGCCGGGTCGTCCACCGCGGTGCGCACGGTGATCCACGGGTACGCGGCGGCCGTTTCCCGGCCGGGTCCCGGGTCGCGGCTCAGCAGGATCCAGCCGGGCTCCCGCAGCTGGGCCAGGAGTTCGCGCCAGCCTTCGGAGTGCTCGAAGCCGTGGTGCGACACCTGGGAGATCCGGGCACCGGGGCCGGGCGGACCGGCGGCGGCCGCCGCGGCGGGGGCGTGCAGCGCGCCCCGCTCGTAGACGAGCCCGAGGGCCGACATCCCGCCCATGATCTTGCGCTGCATCCGGCTCTTGACCGCCGGGAGGGAGCGGATGACCGTGAAGCCGGCGCGCAGCAGTGCGGCGACCGTCCTGCTCTTCAACTGCACGAGTGCGGTGGCGAACTTCGTGGAGCGCAGGAGTTCCTCGCCGACCGGCACCCGCTCGGTGCTGTAGCTGTCCAGGAGGGCCTCGTCCGATTCGCCCCGCAGGACGGACGCGAGCTTCCACGCGAGGTTGAAGGCGTCCTGCACCCCGGTGTTCATGCCCTGGCCGGACGCGGGGCTGTGTACGTGGGCCGCGTCCCCGGCGACGAAGCAGCGGCCCGACCGCATGCGCCGGATCATGCGCTGCTGGATGGTGAAGACGGAGATCCAGGTGGGCTCCTCGACCCGGACCGACCGCCCGATGCCCCGATGGATCTTGTCGGCGAACCGTCGTGCGATGCGGGCGCCGTCGCCGGGCACGTCCGCGTCGTAGTCGACGTCCGCCGTATCGAGCAACCGCCATTTGCCGGGCTCGGGGAACGGCACCATCATCACCGTCCCCGCGGGGGTGCGCATCCAGTGGATGCTGTCGCGCGGCAGGTCGCACTCGACCACGGCGTCCGCGATCAGCCAGGTCTCCGAGGATTCTCCGATCAGCTGGAGGCCGAGCTGCTTGCGGACCGTGCTGTGGCCGCCGTCGGTGCCGACCAGCCAGTCCGCCGCCACCTCCTCCCGCGTGCCGTCGGCGTGTTCGAGGGCGGCCAGCACACCGTCGCCCCGGTCCTCGAAGGAGGTCAGGCGCACCCCCCACTCGACGTCGACGCCGCGCTTGCCCGCGGCGGTGCGCAGCACCTCCTCGGTGATCACCTGATCGACCATGAGCGTGTAGGGGAAGCGGGTGGGCAGCCGGCTGTAGTCCGTGTCGAAGCGGATGAGGCGGCGCCCGTTCTGGTGCAGGGTGAAGTGCTCGACGCGCTGACCGCGGGGTATCAGCTCGTCCACCACGCCCATGTGCTCGTACGTCTCCAGGGTCCGGGCGTGGGTGGCCAGGGCGCGGCTGGTGACGGCGGGCCCGGCGGCCGCGTCGACGAGTCGTACGCGTACGCCGTGCCGCGCGAGTTCGTGCGCCGCGGTGAGGCCCACCGGGCCCGCCCCGACGACGAGGACCTCGGGGTTCCGGGGCGGCTGGATACCGTCCATCACGCTGCCTTTCCATTCGGGCCGGCGGCCGCGGCGGGTGCGGTCGGCCACCGGTCGGGGTGTCGGCGGTACCAGGCGACGGTCTGCGCGAGCCCTTCGTCGAAGCCGATGCGCGGGGCGTACCCGAGCTCGTCGGCGATCTTCGACTCGTCGAGGGAGTAGCGCAGGTCGTGGCCCTTGCGGTCGGGGACGCGGCGGACCAGGGAGCGGTCGGCGCCGGTCAGTGCGAGGAGCCGGTCCGTGATCTCCGCGTTGGTGCGCTCGTTGCCGCCGCCCACGTTGTAGATCTCGCCCGCCCGTCCCTTGTCCAGGACGAGTTGGACGGCCCGGCAGTGGTCGTCCACGTGGAGCCACTCGCGGATGTTGCGCCCGTCGCCGTAGAGGGGGACGGGCAGACCGCGCAGCAGGTTGGTGGTGAAGAGCGGAATGAGCTTCTCGGGGTGCTGGTAGGGGCCGTAGTTGTTGGAGCAGCGGGTGACCGACACGTCGAGGCCGTGGGTGCGCCAGTAGGACCGGGCCACCAGGTCGGAGCCCGCCTTGGAGGCCGCGTACGGGGAGTTGGGCAGCAGCGGCCACTCCTCGGTCCACGATCCCTCGGCGAGCGAGCCGTACACCTCGTCCGTGGAGACGTGGACGACCTTGTGGACGCCGGTGCGCAGGCACGCCTCCAGCAGGGTCTGGGTGCCGAGGACGTTCGTACGGAAGAAGTCGCCCGCGCTCCGCAGGGAGCGGTCGACGTGCGACTCGGCGGCGAAGTGCACCACCGCGTCGTGCCCGGGCAGCAGGTCCAGCAGGAGCGGGAGGTCGCAGATGTCGCCCTGGACGAACCGCAGCCGGGGGTGCGCGGCCGGCAGGTTGCCGGGGTTGCCGGCGTAGGTGAGCGCGTCCAGGACGGTGACCTGCGAGAACTCATGCCCCGCGTACCCGCCGTCGAGCAGCGTGCGGACGTAGTGCGAGCCGATGAACCCGGCACCGCCGGTGACCAGGATCTTCACCGGAAGTCACCGCTCCGGGCGGCGGCCGCGGCCAGGACGCGGTCCGGGCCCGCCGCTGCGGCGAAGTCCTCCGGCAGCACGCGGTCGGGTGCGATCTCCACGCGCGAGTGGTCCCCGATGACGATGCCGTGCAGGCCGGACGGGTGCTCCGACGTCGTCACGGTGGCCGAGCGGCCGATGACCGAGGCGTGCAGGCCCTTGACCCCGATGACGGACGCGCCGTCGAGGGCGATCGAATAGCCGAGGCGGGCCTCGCGGATCACGCACGAGCGGCCGATGGAGGTGTGCGCACCGATGTGGCTGTCCGCGACGACGCTGCCCGCGCCGATGACGACGGGCCCTTCGATGTACGAGCCGGTGATGCGGGCCCCGGCCTCCACGACCACCTCGCCGACGAGCCTGCTGGCGTCGTCGACCTGTCCGCGGACGTCGCGGGTGCGGGCGTCCAGGAGCTCGCGGTTGCATGCGAGTACGTCCGCGACGCGCCCGGCGTCGCACCAGTACCCGGTGTACGTGCCGGCGCGGACCGGGAGCCCCTGGGTGACCAGCCACTGGATGGCGTCGGTGATCTCCAGCTCGCCCCGGGCGCTCGGCTCGATGGCCCGCACCGCCTCGTGGATCGCGGGGGTGAAGAAGTAGACGCCGATCATGGCGAGGTCGGAGCGGGGGTGCTCGGGCTTCTCGACCAGGCGGGTCACCGTGCCGTCCGGCTCGGTCTCGGCGACGCCGAAAGCCCGCGGGTCGGCGACCTTGTGGACCACGATCTGCGCGGCCGGCCGGTGGGTGCGGAAGTCCTCGGCCACCTGGGCGACACCGCCCGGCAGCACGTTGTCGCCCAGGTACATCACGAAGTCCTCGTCACCGAGGAAGTCGCGGGCGATCTCGACGCAGTGGGCGAGGCCCAGCGGAGCCGTCTGGGGGATGTAGGTGATGCGCACCCCGAGCCGCGAGCCGTCACCGAGGGCCTCCTCGATGGCGGGTGCGCGCTCGCCGACGACCACACCGACCTCGGTCACGCCGAGGTCGCGGACATCGGCGAGGACGTGCTCCAGCACCGGGAGGTTCGCGATGGGCATGAGCTGCTTGGGCAGGGAGTGGCTGAACGGGCGCAGGCGCGTACCCGTCCCGCCCGACAGGATCAGGGCTTTCATGGGAACACCTCTTTGAACCGATGAGGGACCTGGCTGGAACGGCTGGAGCATGGCGGCGGCCGGTCGTGGACTCCTTGAACGGGAGTGCAGTCCCGCCCGGCGGTCCGCTCGCACACGCGGAAGGCCCGAGCCCCTCGAACGCGGGGGAATCGGGCCTTCCGTCGGATGTTCCGGGGGCTGCGCGGTCAGGCTGCCGTCACGTGCGCGGCCTCGTCGGCCTGTCCCGGCGCCGGCGCCGGCACGGCGGCGCGGGCCGTGCGGTACGCCTGGCCCTCCGTCCACCAGCTGGCGAAGGTGTACGCGCCGGGCCTGACCAGGGAGCGGCTCAGCTCCGCGTGCCGGAAGCCGTCCTGTGCGGCGAGCTCGTCGAGGTACCCGGACCAGGCCTTCTCGAAGGTCTCCGGCTCGTCGGAGGTCTCGACCGACTCCACGACCACGACCGGGGTGGACGCGGCCTTGTCGCCGGACCGCAGCACGTTCAGGGAAGGGGCCGCGACGACGTCCACCAGCTGGTGGAACTCCTTCGCGTGCTCCTGGAAGACCTGGCTGCCGAGCACCTGCTTGAAGTCCTGCGGGGAGCGCCAGCGCCCGATGTTGACGTAGACCTCGGGGCGCTCGGTGAGGCGTACCGCCTGGTGCGAGTCGAAGCCGTCCTGCGCGCGCATCCACTCGACGTGGGACAGGAAGCGGGCCTCGAACTCCTCGGCCCGCGCCGGGTCCTTGAGGGTGAAGGTGTTGATCACGGTGAAGAGCTCGGCCATCACTGCCGCCTTTCGCGTACGGGTTCGAAGGATGGGGCGAGCGTCCCCCGGCCCCCTCGTGACGCTCTGGAGGGCCGGTGGACACCCGGGAAACGGGGAACTAGTCGGTGAGCAGGTGCTCGGCGATCCGGATGGACCGGTTGCCGTACGCGATGGTGTCGAGGACCTTGCGGTAGAGCGGGGTGCGGCGCATCGCGCCGGCGAGCCTGGGACGCACCCGGGTGGCGAAGGTGCCCGTCGAGAGCATCGCGCCGCTCTGCACGGCCTGAAGCCGCGCCACGCGCCGGATGTCGGGCGCCCGCCGCCGCTCGAACTCCTCCAGAACGGCCGAGCTCGCGTCCTGCCCGCGCACCGCGCCGACGAGGATCGGGTGGGCGAGTACCGCGTCCTGCACCGCGAGGTTGATGCCCTGCGCGCCGATCGGGCTGTGCGTGTGGGCGGCGTCGCCGATCAGCAGCAGTCCGTCGGCGGCCCAGCGCTCGGCCCGGCCGGAGAACACGTCGAGCAGGCTCACGTCCTTCAGGGAGGTGATCTGCTCGTGGATCAGCTCGGCGTACGGGGGTACGGCGCGGGCGAGTTCGGACCGGACGTGGTCGAAGCCGCGCGCGACCACCTGCTGGTAGCCCTTGTGGGGCAGGGTCCAGCCGACCTGGATGCGGTCCGGGAACGAGTCGTAGGCGAGGACGGGGTTGCCGCCGGCCCGGAACACCCGCACGTCCCGCGGCTCACCCGGCTGCGGGGACCGGTCGCGGCGGAGCTTGAACCACAGGACGTCGAGGTCGAAGGCCTCGGTGCGGCCGGCGTCGATGCCGGCGAGCCGGCGCGTCTTCGAGAACCGGCCGTCGGCGCCGACCACGGCCCGCGCGCGGACCACGACGGGGCCGCCCGCGCCCTCCGCGCACACCCCGCGCACCACCCCGTCCTCGCGCACCAGGTCGCAGACGCGGCGCCGGTCGAGGTAGGTGAAGTCCTCGTACTTCCCCAGGTGCAGCAGCAGTTCGTCGAGCACATGGGCCTGCGGAATGCTCAGCAGGTGGTCGTAGGGGGCCGGCAGCACCCGGTAGTCGATGTCGAGCAGCACGCGCTCGTGTTCCACCAGCCGGAACCGGGCGTGCTCGTGGGCTCCGCGGGCGCGGGCCCCCGAGAGGACTCCGAGCCGGTCGAGGAGCTCCATGGCGCCCGGCTGGAGGATCTCCCCGCGGAACTCCCGCTGGCCCGCGCCGTTCTTCTCGACCACGGCCACCCGTACGCCGGACCGTACGAGCAGCAGCGCGAGCACCAGGCCCGCCGGACCCGCGCCCACGACACAGACGTCGGTGGTGACTTCGTCCTCGGCTGTCATCGTCCTCTCTCTCCTTGCTTCTCCCCGGAGCGGTCCGCCCCGGGTCCGGCGGGGCGCTCAGAGCAGCCCGAGGCCGCCGTCCGCGGTGATGACCTGGCCGTGGATCCAGCGGGCCTCGTCGGTGCACAGCAGTGCGACGACGTCCGCGATGTCCTGCGGGGTGGTCAGCCGGCCCGCCGGTGTGCGGGCCGCGAGGGCGGCGGCCGCCTGGGGGTTGGGCGTGGCCGCCCCTTTGTCGATCTTGGCGGTGGCGACCGCGTTCACCGTGATGCCCCGGCCCGCGAGCTCCACGGCCAGGTACCGCACCAGGTTTTCCAGCGCGGCCTTGGCCAGGCCCTGGCCGACGTACTGCGGGACCACCGAACGGGCCCCGCTGCTGGAGACGGCCACGATGCGGCCCCCGCGGGCCTCCATCGCGCGGGCGAGGACGGGCGCGGCGATCAGCAGCGGGTCGATGCCCGCGGCGATGTCCGCGCGGACCAGGGCGGGGTCCGCGCCGACGGCCGGCGAGGGGTGCCAGGAGGCCGCGTTGTGCACGAACAGGTCGATCCCGCCGTACTCGGCCCCGACCCGGTCCAGGAGCCCGGTCAGTTCCTGCGCCCGGGTGACGTCGGCCCGTACCGCGACGGCCTCGCCCTTGAGACCGGACAGCTCCCGGAGCGCGCGCTCGGCGTCGGCCTCGCTGTGCGCCCAGTTGACGATCACCCGGGCGCCGGCGGCGCAGAGCGTCCGGGCGACCGCGAGGCCGACGCCACGGGTCGCCCCGGTGACGACGGCGGCCTTGCCGGCGAAGGCCCCTTCCAGTGTGGTCATGACGCGACCGCCTCCTCGGGCGTGCGGGCGGCGGCGAGCCGGGCCAGGAGGGCGTCCCGGAGCAGCCGGCGCTGGATCTTGCCGTTCCCGGAGCGCTCGACGGCGTCGACCAGCTCCACGTGGTGCACGTGCTGGTAGTAGGGGACGCGTTCGGCCACGTACGAGACGAGCGCGCGGGCCGCCTCCCCGGCGTGCCGCCGGCCCTCTTCGGTGAGGACCACGAAGGCGGCGGCGACCGCGCCGTGGCGCTCGTCGGGCAGCCCGACGACGACCGTCTCGCGCACCCACGGATGCCGGGCGGCGACCTGCTCGATCTCCGAGGGCGCGACGAGGAAGTTGTCGCACTTGAAGGTGTCCCGCAGCCGGTCGACCACGAACAGGCGGCCGCTCTCGTCGAGCCGGCCGACGTCGCCGGTGGTGAGCCAGCCGTCGGCGTCGACCTCGGAGCCGTCGGCGCGTCCGATGTAGCCCTTCATCACCTGGGGGCCCCGCAACTGCACCTCGCCCGAGGCCCCTTGGGGCAGTACCTCACCGGTCCCGGTGTCGACGATCCGGCACTCGGTGTCCCGTACCGTGCGGCCCACCGAGCCGTGGGCGGGCTGCTCGGGGTCGTCGCTGTGGGTGAGCGGGGAGGTCTCGGCGAGCCCGTAGCCCTGGAAGACCGGGACCCCGAAGCGCTCGGTGAGGGCCCGCGCGGCCTGCGGCGCGAGCGCCGAACCGCCCGAGGCGACGTACCGCACGCTGGTCAGCGCCAGTCCGTCGGGGAGGGGCGCGGTGGCCAGCCGGGCCAGGCGTACGGGCAGGCTGTAGAGGTGGGTGGCACCAGCGCGGTTGGCCGCGTGGACGGCGTCGACGGGGTCGGGGGCCGTGCACAGGACCTGGGTCGCGCCCGCGCGGAGCGCGGAGTTGAGGTGCATCGGGTGGTAGGTCGGCAGGTGGTTGACCGTCACCGACCGGCTGTCGAGCAGGTGTGCCTCGGCCACCTGTGCCGCGTTGGCGGTGAGGTTGCGGTGGGTCAGCCGGACCCCTTTGGGCAACCCGGTGGTGCCGCTGGTGAACTGCACGCAGGCCACGTCGTCGGCGCCGGGCCCGGGGCCCGGGACGGTGCCGCCGTGGGCGCCCCCGGCCAGTTCGGCCAAGGTCGGTACGCCCACCGGGGCGTCCGCGGTCACGGGGCCGATCAGCACGATGTGGCGCAGGTGGGGCAGCTTCCCGCGCAGGGGCAGCAGGCGCTCGTAGAGGCCGGCGTCGACGAGTGCGACGCGCGCCTCGCACAGGGCGAGCACGTGCAGCAGCCCCTCCTCGCGCAGCAGCGGGTTCACCACGGCCGTGACCAGGCCCGCGCGGACGGCGGCGTAGTAGGCGACGGCGAAGTCGGGATCGAGGACGGAGGAGACGGCGACCGCCGCGCCCGGCTCGGGCAGCAGCCCGCGCAGGGCGCCCGCGGCAGCCTCGACCTGCTCCTCCAGGGTGGCGAAGTCCAGGCTCCGCTCCCCTGCCGTGATCGCGGTACGGTCCGGGTGGGCCCGGGCCGCCTCGGCGACGAGGCCGTCGAGGCGGGCGGCGGCGTCAGCCACGGCGGCCCTCCGCGAAGTCCTTGGCGTGGCCGAGCGTGGCACGGGAGTTGGTGCTCAGGGCGGTCCGTACGAAGTCCCGGGCCTGCTCGACACCGGCCTCGGGGCCGAGGATCTTCGTGATGTTCCCGGTGTTGAGGGTGCACGTGTGCTGGGAGGTGGCGAGCACGTCGTCACCGTCCTCGACGAGGGTCCACCGGCCGGTGTGCAGCAGCAGCAGGGCGGGAAGCGTGATCTGCTTGTACACGATGGCCTCGTGCGGGAAGCAGACCCGGACGGACTTGGTGGTGTGGGCGGAACCGTCCTTGGCGACGGTGTCCATCTCGAGGGTCTGCAGACCCGGGCTCTCCTCGGTCAGCTCGACGCGCCGGACGTGCGGGAGGCGGTCGGTCCACAGGTCGGCGGCGTTCAGGAACTCGTAGACGTCCTTGGCGGACCCGGCGATGCGGACGGTGTCCTCGAAGGAGAAGGTGAGCTCGGCCTCGTGGGTGGCCCGTTCGACGTTGGCCTTGAGGGCCTCCAGCTCGGAGCGGCTGTTGCGGTCGACGGCCTCGTCGATCCACCGCAGCGATCCGGGGTCGTCGCCGACGGCCCGGTAGTCGTGCAGCAGCCGCACCCTGGCGCTGTCCGCGCCGAGGGGCTCGATGATCCAGGTGCCGCCCATGGCGGCGACCGGGGGTGCGGAGACCTCCTGGCGGAAGGTGATGCGCAGGGCCTGCGGGTCCAGGGTGCGGCGCGAGGTCCAGTTCTTGGCGGTGCCGTTGGCGGTCGCCCAGATGCGTATGCGCTCCTCGCGCTCACCGCGCTCCACGTGGTCGACGTAGACGCTCGGCGGGAAGATCAGCGGCCAGTTGGTCACCTCGGCGATCAGGCGGTAGACCTCGGCGGCCGGGGCCTGCACCGTGATCTCGTGCTCGACCTCGCGAACGGTCATCGTGGGACTCTCCTTGTGAACGGGTGCGGGGGCAGGGGCGTGGGCGTGGACACGGGCGGGTGACGGGGAACGCATCAGAAGTTGCCGAGGCCGCCGCAGACGTTCAGTGCCTGTGCGGTGATGGAGGCGGCGGTGTCGGTGGCGAGGTAGCCGACCAGGCCGGCGACCTCCTCGGGCGTGGAGTAGCGACCGAGCGGGATCTTGGCCTGGAACTTCTGCAGGATGGCGTCCTCGGAGGTGTCGTAGGCGGCCGCGTAGCCCTCGCGGACCCGCTGCGCCATGGGCGTCTCCACGTAACCGGGGCAGACCGCGTTCACGGTGATGCCGGTGGGGGCCAGCTCGTTGCCCAGCGCCTTGGTGAAGCCGACCACGCCGTGCTTGGAGGCCGAGTAGGGGGCGCCGAGGACGACACCCTGCTTGCCCGCCGTCGAGGCGATGTTGATGACGCGGCCCCAGCCGCGCTCCCGTACGCCGCCCCGGCGCAGCACCGCGCGGGTCAGGAGGAAGACCGAGGTCAGGTTGGTGGCCAGGACGTCGTCCCACAGCTCGTCGTCGATGTCCGCGGTGACCCCGCCGCCGGACCGGCCCGCGTTGTTGACCAGGACGTCGACCCGTCCGAAGCGTGCGACGGCCGCGTCCACCAGGGCCTCGACGCTCTCGGCGCTGCGTACGTCGGCGCTCGTCCCGTCCGCCTCGAGGCCTTCCTCCCGCAGCTGCTTGACGGTCAGCTCCACGCTCTCGGCGCTGCGCGCGCAGATGAAGACGCTCAGCCCGGCGCCGCCCAGTGCGCGGGCGGACGCGAGACCGATGCCGCTGGTCGCCCCGGTGATCAGCGCGACCTTCTGCTCCTTGCCCGTCATGTCCGGCGCTCCTTTCGAAGTTCTTCTCGTTGACAACCCGTTGGGAGCATCCGCGTCCGGTCTCGAACGCCGATCGAGGGCCGCTGGACGGGGCGGGCGCACCCAGGGGTCGACCGGCGGTCGAGAGGAGCGCGAGGGGCGGGGGCCACGATCCGTGGGAGACAAGTGAGCCCGGCAACGGCGCCGGCTCCGCAGATCACCGGGCAGAAGGGACCACCATGACCGTGACGGACGAGGCGAGCGCCGCCGCCGGCCTCGGGGCGCTCCACCTTGAGGTCCAGCAGTTCTACGCGCGGCAGATGCAGCTGCTCGACGACGGCCGGGTGGAGGAGTGGGCACTGACCTTCACCGATGACGGGGTGTTCGCGGCCAACGCCCACCCCGAGCCGGCCGCGGGCCGGGCCGCCATCACCGCGGCGGCCGCCAGGGCCACCGAGGAGTTCGCGGCGAAGGGCGTCAAGCGCCGGCACTGGCTCGGCATGCTCGCCGTCGACCCCACGGGACCGGCGACCGCCGTGGCCCGCTGCTACGCCCTGGTCATCGAGACGCCGCGGGGCGGACAGTCCGCGATCCGCGTGAGCACGCTGTGCGAGGACCGGCTGGTGCGCGAAGGGGACCGGTGGCTCGTCGAGTACCGCTACGTGACCAGGGACGACCTGGTCTGACCGCCCCCTGACCGACTGCTCCCGTCCCGCATCCCCCGGCGGACGGGGGCAGTCGCACGTCCGGGCCCGGGTACGCGGATCCCACCGGAACGGCGAGCACAGGAACCGCGAACAGGACGGACGACGCCGGCCGTGACACCCAGGGGTGTCACGGCCGGCGTGGTCCGTGGCCCGTCCGGGCCCGCCCGGCCTCAGACCGCGGCCGCCGGCACGCCGGCCAGTGCCTCGTTGACGAAGGCCAGCAGCAGCCGCGGCGTCCCCGCCTCGGCGGCCGTGTCGTCGGACAGGTATATGCCGTACTCGCGCTCGATGCGGCCCGTGGTCTGCAGCACGGCGAGCGAGTCGTACCCGAGGTCGTCGAAGGGGATGTCCAGGACGTCTCCCGACAGGTCGACCGACTCGTCCTCGCCCGCGCACTCGCGCAGCAGCCCGGTCAGCTCTTCCAGGGTCATCTCAGCCATGGTCGTTCCTCTCTCCTGCTTCTTCCGGCACCCGGCCTGCGCTCTGCCGCCGGGGTTCCGCTGATGTGGGGGGTGGTGGTCTCCGGGTGGGGTCCGGGGGTGGGGGTCCGGGTGGGGGTCCGGAGGCGCGAATGCGCCTCGGCTACGGCGCCGCGACCACCGCCGCGGCGTTGAACCCGCCCGCCCCCCGCGCGAGCACGAGAGCCGTGCGCACCTCGCGCCGCTCCCGGGCCGCGCCGGTGACCAGGTCGAGTTCGATGCCGGCGGCCGGCCGGTGGACGTGGACGGTGGGCGGCAGGACGGAGTCCCTGATCGACAGCAGTGCCGCGGCCAGGTCCAGCGAGGCGCCGCCCGCGGCGAGCCGGCCCGTCATGGTCTTCGGCGCCGTGACCGGGACGCCCCGCGGCCCGAACACGGCCGTGATCGCGTCCGCCTCGGCACGGTCGAGGTCGGGCAGCCCGGCGGCGTCGGCGAAGACCACGTCGACGGCCTCGTGCGGCAGTCCGGCGTCGGCGAGGGCGAGTTCAGCGGCCCGGCGCAGGCCGGGCTCCCCGCCGGTGCCGGGCCGCGGGTCGAAGGTCGCGGCGTAGCCGGCGAGCCGCCCGTACACCCGGGCACCGCGCTCCCGGGCCCACTGCTCGTCCTCCAGGACCAGGATGGCGCCGCCCTCCCCCGGGACGTGGCCGCGCGCGCCCGCGTCGAAGGGGACATAGGCCCGCTCCGGGTCGCCCGAGGTGCTGAGGCGTCGCCCGGCCAGCTGGGCGGTCCAGCCCCACGGGCAGACCGCGCCGTCGACGCCGCCGGTGACGATGACGCTGCTGCCGCGGCGCAGCTGGCGCCGTGCCTGGGCCACGGCGTCGAGGCCGCCCGCGCCCTCGCTGACCAGCACCCCGCTCGGGCCCCGCAGCTTGTGCCGGATCGAGATCTGGCCCGAGTTGACGGCGTAGAACCAGGCGAAGGACTGGTACGCGCTGACGTACTGGCCCCCTTGGGACCACAGGGCCTCCAGCTCGCGCTGGCCGAACTCGAAGCCGCCCGCGGAGCTCGCCGTGACGACGCCGGCCGCGTACTCGGGCAGGGCGCCGGTGTCGATGCCGGAGTCGTCGAGGGCTTCCTGCGTGGCGACGAGCGCGAGCCGCGTCTGGTGATCGGTCTGCGGCAGCAGCCGGCTGGGGATGTGCGCGCTCGCGTCGAACCCGGGGACCTCGCCGGCGAGCGTGGCCGGGTAGCCGGAGGCGTCGAACCGCCGGACGGGCCGGATGCCGTGCTCGCCCCGCAGGGTTGCGGCCCACCAGGCCTCGGTCCCCAGGCCGTTGGGGGCGGTGACGCCGATCCCGGTGAACACGGCGTTCGTCGTGCGCGGTGCGGCCTGCTGCGGAGCGGCCGCCCGCTCCAGGACGTCGCTGCTCATGCGTTCCTCCGTTCGGGGCGGGTCAGCACCATCGCGCTCTGGAACCCGCCGAATCCGCTGCCGACGCTGAGGACCGTGTCGATCCTGCGCTCGCGGGCCTCGCGCGGGGTGTAGTCCAGGTCGCACTCCGGGTCCGGCTCCCACAGGTTCGCGGTGGGCGGCACCACTCCGTGCTCGATGGCGAGCGCGCTGGCGGCGATCTCCAGGGAGCCGATGGCGCCCAGGGAGTGCCCGATCATGGACTTGATGGAGCTGACGGGGGTCGCGTACGCGTGCTCGCCGAGGCTGCGCTTGAAGGCGGCGGTCTCGTGCCGGTCGTTCTGCTTGGTGCCGGAACCGTGCGCGTTGATGTAGTCGACGGCGGTGCGGTCCAGGCGCGAGTCGTCGAGGGCCACGCGGATCGCCTCGGCCATCTCCGCGCCGTCCTTGCGCAGTCCGGTCATGTGGTAGGCGTTGCAGCGGGAGGCGAATCCCGCGATCTCGGCGTAGATGTGGGCGCCGCGGGCCCGTGCCGCCGTCAGCTCCTCCAGGACGAAGACGGCCGAGCCCTCGCCGAGGACGAAGCCGTTGCGCGACGCGTCGAAGGGGCGCGAGGCGGTCCCCGGGTCGTCGTTGCGCGACGAGGTCGCCTTGATCGCGTCGAAGCACGCGACGGTGATGGGTGAGATCGGCGCATCGGTGGCCCCGGCGACCATCACGTCGGCCGAGCCCTCCCGGATGAGCTCCACCGCGTGCCCGACGGAGTCGAGCCCCGAGGTGCAGCCGGTGGAGACGACGGAGGCCGGGCCCTGCGCGCCGACGCTCCAGGCGACCTCGGCCGCGAAGGAGCTGGGCACGAGGTAGTCGAACAGATGCGGGACCGCGTAGTGGGGATCGACGAGCCACTTGGCACCGCCGTCGCTGACGACCGCGTACTCGGTGTCGAGGCTCGTGGTCGCGCCGACCGCGCTGCCGATGGTGACGCCGGTCCGGTACGGGTCGAGTTCGGCGAGGGAGAGGCCGCTGTCGGCGAGCGCCTCCCGCGCACTGACGACCGCGAACTGCGCGGCCCTGTCCATCCTGCGGATCTCCTGCGGGGTGAGTCCCTCGCGGACCGCGTCGAAGTCGGCTTCCGCGGCGATCCGGGAGCGGAACGCGGAAGCGTCGAAGTGGCTGATGGCACGGGTCGCCGTGCGCCCGCTGGTCAGCAGCGACCAGAACTCCTTGGTGCCGACCCCTCCGGGAGCCACCACGCCGATCCCGGTGATGACCACACGCCGGCTCACGCCTGACTCCTTCGTCGGTTTCCCGTGTCCGCCTCGGGACGGCGGAGCTTCGGACCTGTCACGTCCTCACTACCTTCCAATCGCTCCTGCTGATGCCGCGACCCTGCCCTGACGTGCTCAAACCGCACTCGACTCGGGGCGGAGACCCGTCAGGAACCCGCCCAGTTCCGTGCGCAGCAACCGGGGAAGGGCCCTGTCCCGTACGAAGAGGTGGCCGCCGGCGACCGTCCGCAGCCGGAAGTGCCCGGCCGCGTACCGCTCCCACTGCGCGACCCCGGCGGGCGGCGCGACGGGGTCGTCGGCGCCCGCCAGGGCCAGGACCGGGGCGCGCAGCGGGACGGCCGCGCGCCGGACGAGGTCCTGGGCCAGGCGCAGGTCGTCGCGCAGCGGCGGCAGCACCCGGCGGCGGAAGATGTCCGAGCCGCGCTCCGCGTCGGCCGCGTCGGGCGGCAGCACCCCTTTGCGTACGAGGAGGCGCAGCAGCGGGGTGTCGGGCAGCTCGGCGCTCCGGGCGAGCAGCGAGCGCAGGTGCGGCGGCAGCACCGCCCCGATCACCACGGCCTGCGGCGGGTCGCCCGCGGCCTCGCGCGCCGCGGCGAAACTGTAGGCGACCAGGCCGCCGAGGCTGTGCCCGTACAGCAGGTAGGGGCGGCCCCGGGTGAGCGCGGCCGCGACCTCCAGTTCGGCGAGCAGCGGGGCCAGTTCGGTGACCCTGGGCTCCCGGACGCGTGCGTCACGGCCCGGCAGCAGGACCGGTACGACCTCGGCCGCCGCCCCGAACTCCGCCTGCCAGCGGGAGAACGCCGAGACCCCGGCGCCCGCGTGGTGGAAGCAGAGCAGCAGCGGCGGCACGGCGGGCCCGCTCACTGCCCCACGAGGGCCACGGCCCGGGTCCAGCCCGCACCGGCGCCCGCGATCTTCACGGGGAGGCAGGAGACCTGGAAGCCGAACGGCTCGGGCAGGGCGTCGAGGTTGGCCAGGCGTTCCACCTGGCAGTACTCACGCCGGCGCCCGGCGAAGTGGGCGGGCCACAGGACCGAGCGGTCGCCGGTCTCCTGGAAGGTGCGCAGCATGTGCCCGAACGGGGCGTCCAGGCTCCAGGCGTCGGTGCCTATGACGCGTACGCCGAGGTCGAGGAGGTAGTCGGTGGCCGGACCGTCGAGTCCGGCGAAGTCGGTGAAGTAGCGCGGGGTGCCCACGTACCGCGACGCCCCTGTGTTGAGCAGCACGATGTCCAGGGGCCGCGGTCGGTAGCCGATGCGGGCCAACTCCTTCTCGATGCGCTCCACGCCGATGACACCGGTGCCCGCGTCCGTGAGGTCGAGGACCACGCCGGGCCGCAGGAACCAGTCGAGGGGCATCTGGTCGATGTGGCGCGGCACGCCGTAGGTGCCTGCGGAGCCGTAGTGGGAGGGGGCGTCGACGTGGGTACCGGTGTGGCTGGTGAGGGTCAGGGTGTCCAGGGAGAGGAGCTCCCCGCCCGGCAGGTCGGCCGGGTCGAAGTCGATGCCGAAGTGGGTCTTCATCTCCTCGGCCATGTGCCGCGCGCCTTCGGCCGGTGTGAGGATCTCGTGGATCACGGGATCGGGCTCCCAGAAGGAGGCGTCCACGGGAGAGGAGAGATCGATGATGTGCACGTCGGACAAAGCAACCCCCAGGGCCGGATGATGGTGCCCGCGGCCCGGGGCGGGCCGCCGCCGCACCATGGCCAGCCGCCCTCGACGCATCCTCGACGCGCCCTCGACAGCGGGTGGAACGGGCCGGTGCGGGCCCGCCGACGCCCGAGAGCCCCGCGCCCGGCAGGGGGAGGCCGGGGCGCGGGGCTCGGTGGGGTCCGGCAGAGGGGGGGGTGCCGGACGGTCGGGTGGACCGGGTCAGGCGGCGAACAGGTCCAGGACGCGGCGCCGGTGCGTCCCGTCGTACTCCAGGGCCGGATCGCCGCAGAGCACCGCCTGCTGGAGCCGCTTCACGCGCGGCGACGGCTCCAGGCCGAGCTCGTCGACGAGCCGCGCGCGCAGCCGCTGGAAGACCTCCAGCGCCTGCCAGGGCCGGCCGGAGCGGTAGAGCGCCACCATGCGCTGGGCGTGCAGGCCCTCGTGCAGCGGGTGGCGGGCGGTCAGCTCGCTGAGTTCCGCGAGCAGGATCGCGTCCTTGCCCAGGCGCAGTTCCGCCTCGATGCGGCGCTCCAGGGTGGACAGCCGGCTCTCCTCCAGTCGGGCCAGCTCGATCTCCAGGATCGGCCCGGTCCGTACGTCGACCAGCGCGGGGCCCTGCCACAGGTCGATGGCCTGGCTCAGGTACAGGGACGCGGACTCGTCGTCTCCGTGGTCGAACGCCTCACGTCCGGCGGCGGCGAGCCGGTCGTACTCGTGGACGTCCACGGCGCCCGGCTGGATCTGCAGCAGGTAGCCCCCGTGCCGGGTGACCAGGACGTCCCTGGAGATCTCCGCCGAGCTGAGGCCGTAGGCGGCGACCAGCTTGCGGCGCAGCTGCAGGATGTAGGTCTGGAGCGTGGTGAGGGCGCTCCGCGGCAGGGCGTGCCCCCAGATCTCCTCCATCAGGGTCGGCACCGGCAGCACCTGGTTGGCGTGCACCGCGAGCAGGGACAGGATCTGCCGCGGCTTGGCCGCGGTCGGGACGACGGACCGGCCGCACGCCTCGGCGGTCAGCGGACCCAGCACCTTGATTTCCATGATCGATTACCCCTCGTCGTTCTTCCCCGGGCGCAGCGACGGGTCCTGGGGGACCGGGGTCCGTCGGTGACCCCTCGGTGCGCTCCTAGACCTTCGCCCTCACGGCGCTCCCGGAGCCAGTGCCGCCGTACCGGATGTGCGATGGGTCCGTACCGGGGCCACCCGTGAAACTTTCATGCCGTCACTCGTGATCGCGGCACTGGGCAGTGGCGGCCGGCCGCGGAGAGACTTCCGACATCGCCCGGGGATCACGCCTCACCTTCGATCCCCACTCTCCACTCTTCACTCACGGGAGCATCTCGATGACCGGCATCACCGCGCTGCACGGCGATCGTCACGACGACCTCGTCATAGAGGAATTGGTCCAGGAGACCCGCGCCGTGGGCGAGAACAACCTGTGCATCTGCTGGGTCACCTCCCTGCTCGACGCGCAGGCCGACTCCGCCGTCTCCGCCCGCGCCCTGTGACGGCGCCCGTGCGGCGCGGCAGCGCAGCGCCGTTGCTCGGCTTCAAGTCCCACTTCCAGGTGGAGACGGTGCCGGGCGAGGCGGCCTACCTGATCGCCGACCGGCGGGTGACCGCGCTGCACGGCCCGGCCGTCTCGGTCCTCGCGCCGCTGCTCGACGGCACCCGGGACCTGGCGGCCCTGCGGGCCGCCTGCTCGGGGCTGCTCCCCGACGAGGAGGTCGAGCGGCTGGTGTCCCGGCTGGACCGGGCGGGCCTGCTGCACCGCACGGCGGAGTCCGGGCACTGCGCGCAGCGGGCGTACTGGGAGCTCGCGGGCCTGGACGGCGCGGCCGCCGGCCGGCTGGACGACGCGGTCGTACGCGTTCTCGCGGTCGGCGACGGCACGGACCCCGCCGAGCTGCGTTCCGCCCTGCGCGGCGCCGCACTGCGCCTCGCGGGCGAGGGGGAGCCGGCGGATCTGACGGTGGCGCTCTGCGACGACTACCTCGATCCCGCGCTCGCCCGGATCGACGAGGAGTCGCGGGCATCCGGTGTGCCGTGGCTTCCGGTGCGCGTGCACGGTACGGAGATCTGGGCGGGCCCGTTCCTCGGCGTCCCGGAGCGGACGGGGGCGCCCTGCTGGGTCTGCCTCGCCGACCGGCTGTGGCGCGGCCGGCAGGCCGAGGCCCACGTACAGCGGCTGCTGTCCCGTCCCGGTCCCGCCCCTCGCCCGGCGACCTCGCTGCCCGCGGCCCGGCTCGCCGGACTGCAGCTGGCGGCGCTGGAAGCGGCCACGTGGCTGGCCGGTCACCGCGACGCGCACCAAGCGGCTCTGTGGACCCTGGACACCCTGACGCTCACGGCCTCGCGCCACCCGGTCGACCGGCGTCCACAGTGCCCGGGTTGCGGCGATCCCGAGCTCGTGGCCCGGCAGGTACGGCGTCCCGTACGGCTCGTGCCACGCCCCAAGCGGGACACGACCGGCGGCGGTCACCGCTCCTCGTCGCCGGCCGAGGTGCTGGCCCGCTACGGCCGTCTCGTGGACCCGCTGACCGGTCCGGTCGCCGAGATCCGCCGGGACCCGCGCGGCCCCGAGGCCCTCAACTGCTTCCATGCCGGACACAATCCGGTGGTCGGTCCCTCCGGTCTCGGCGCCCTCCGCGCGGGGCTGCGCCACACCAGCTCCGGCAAGGGCGTCACCCCGCTGCACGCGAAGGTGAGCGCCCTGTGCGAGGCCCTGGAGCGTCACAGCGGCTTCCACCAGGGCGACGAGCCCGTGGAGCACGGCAGTTTCCGCAGCCTGGCGGCGGACGCCGTGCACCCCGACACCGTGCAGCTCTTCCACCCGCGCCAGTTCGAGGACCGCGCGCGCTGGAACGCCGGGCACGGTGCTTTCCAGCAGGTGTGCGACCCCTTCGACGAGAGCGCCGCGATCGACTGGACCCCCGTGTGGTCGCTCACCGAGGGCCGGACCCGGCTGCTTCCGACGGCGCTCCTCTACTTCAACGCGCCGCAGGCCGCGGGCCGCGCGTACTGCTCGGCGAACTCCAACGGTGCCGCGGCCGGCGCCACCCTGGAGGACGCGGTCCTGCAGGGCACGCTGGAGCTCGTCGAACGCGACGCCGTCGCCCTGTGGTGGTACAACCGCACCCGCCAGCCCGGTGTCGACCTCGATGCGACGGACGACCCCTGGATCGGCGAACTGCGGACGCTGCACCGGGATCTGGGCCGCGAGGTGTGGGCGCTCGACCTCACCTCGGACCTCGGCATACCCGTCGTGGCGGCCCTGTCCCGCCGCACGGACCGCGCGGCCGAGGACATCGTCCTCGGTTTCGGGGCGCACCTGGACCCGGCCGTCGCCCTGCGCCGCGCGCTGACCGAGCTGAACCAGCTGCTGCCGTCGGTGGTCGACTCGACCGCCGACGGCGCCGGGTACGGCTGCACGGACCCCGAGGCGCTGCGCTGGTTCCGCACGGCCACGGCCGCCGGACTGCCGTACCTGCGGCCCGATCCCGCGGCCCCGGTGGTGGCCGGGCGCCCGGCGCCGACCAGCGACGTCACCGAGGACATCGCGCTCGTCCAGGGGCTGCTCGCCGACCGCGGTCTCGACCTCCTCGCCCTCGACCAGACCCGGCCGGACGTGGGGCTCCCCGTGGCCAGGGTCGTCGTACCGGGCCTTCGCCCGCACTGGGCACGGCTGGCGCCCGGCCGGCTGTACGACGTGCCCGTACGGCTGGGCCGCCTCGCGGCCCCGCTTCCGTACGACCGGCTCAACCCCACCCCCCTGTTCCTGTGACGCTCACGGGCGCACTCCTCTCCGCACGGACGGTTCCCACATGCGCATCCACCAACTCGCCGGCACCGAGCTCGCCGAACTGTGGTCGTTGCGCCCGGACTCCTCGCTCAGGGAGGAGGACCCCGCGAACGCTCCGGCAGGTCCCGCGGGCGAGGGCGGCCGGCCCGGCCCGGTCGTCGTCCTGGAGTCCTGCTGGGGCAGTACCCGCATCGAGCGCCCCGGCCCGCACTTCGCGGAGCTGCTGCGCCGGATGACCCTCGGGCCCGTCTCCCCCGCGAATGTCCTGGCGCCCTTCCCTCCCGTGCTCTGCGAGGCCGACGCGGCCGCGCTGGCCCCCGAGGTGACCGCCTTGCGGGCGAACCTGGCCTCGGTGCAGAACTGCGTGGTGCGCACGCTCGCGCTGGGCGGCACCCCCCTGCTGTCGGTCGTACCGATCGCTGCGGACGCCCGGTTCGAACCGTGCCCACCGCCCGCGGACCGGCCGCTGCGTGCCGGGGACCGGCGCCTCTCCCGCTTCGCCCTCCTGCACAGCGGCGAGCACGGACTGCACCTGGAGTCGCCCCTGTCGCAGCACCGCGTCGAGGTGCACCACCCGGCGGTCGGCTGGGTGCTGGGCGAGCTCGGCGGCGGGCGGGACGCCTCGGCGGCGGCCACCGGCCGGCGGCCGCTGGAGGAGCGCGCGGTGACGCTCGTCCACGCCTATCTCGCGGCGGCCGGCATGACGACGCCGTTCGACGGCACGGCGTACGCGGAGGACTCCGACCCCGCCCTGACCGGCTGGACCCCGGCCGACCTCTTCCTCCACGCGCGCAGCCGGCCGGGACGCACCGACGCGGACCTCGGGATGACGTACCCGCTGGCGGGCCGCGCGCCCGCGCAACCGCCGGTGAAGACCCCGGACGGCAGGGCGCCGGTCCTGCTGGAGCGGCCGTGCCTGACCCGCCTGCGCACCGACGACCCCCCGTTCACGGAGGTACTGGAGGAACGCCGCTCCACCCGCAGCTTCGCGGCGCAGGACCCGAGCCTGGGACAGCTCGGCGAGCTCCTCTACCGGGCGGCGCGCGTGCGGGCCGTACTGCCGCCGCACGCGGGCGACCCCACCCGCTCCTGGCGCACGCGCCGCCCCTATCCGAGCGCGGGCAGCAGTTACGGCCTGGAGATCTACGTGGTGGCCGTACGCTGCTCCGGCCTGCCCCCGGGCGCGTACCACTACGACCCCCTCGAACACCGTCTCGAACCGGTGCACGGGGATCCACAGGCCCTGGCGGACATCCTCGCGGACGCCCGCTCCCTCGCCGGGATGGACGAACAGCCGCCGCTGCTCGTCGTGCTGACCTCGCGACTGCTGCGGGTGGCGACCCAGTTCAGCTCGGTCGCCTACGCCAGCGTCCTGAAGGAGGTGGGCGCGCTCCAGCAGACCTTCTACCTGGTCTGCGCGGCGATGGGCATGGGTGCCTGCGCGCTCACGGCCGGGGACGTGGGCGCCGTCGCGCGGGCGCTCGGTGTCGACTGGCTGGCCGAGCCGAGCGTCGGGGAAATCGTCTTCGGCCTTCCGCGCACGGTTGACGCTTCAAAGGAATCCAATATTCCGCCAATACCGGGCAGCAATTGACCATTCGTCAAGGAATATGCGCGACAGGAGTTCGACAATAGGTTCGGTTGCGCGAGCCGTACATCATCTATGCTCGCTTGCACCGGCGGAAGCCCCGCCGTCGAGGGGGCGAACAGAGAAGTGAACACCCGCGTCGAACATCCATCCCCGGATATCGGTCAGCACCAGGACCGTGACCTGGCCCCGCGCGTCGCCACCGGCATCACAGCCGTCGTATTGTGCGGATTCTTCGGAATTGCCGCCACGTATCTCATGGCAGCCCATTTAAGTCCGGCCGTACTCGTGAGTGCGATTCTGCTGCTGCTGGCCACTTTGTCCTTGCAGCTGCTGCATTCCTTCGGCCGGCAAATGGTCCTGTCCATTCGGCCGCCCAGGATGACGCTCGCGGTGCAGTGCCTGCTCACCTACGGGCCCTTCCTCGTCCTCGGACGGGCCTGGCTGGGAATGCCCGGCTTCCTCGCCGCGTCGACGCTGCTGCTGCTTCCGGCCTCGTTCGCCTGGCCCGCCTTCGTCGCGGAAGTCCTGGCGACCGACGTGATCGTCTCCCGCTTCGGGATCGGCCCCTCCGACATCGCGTACACGACCGTCGCCACCATCCTGACCGCGCTCGTGGTGTACGGACTCTCCCGGCTGACCGAGCTGGTCGCCGAGGTGCACGACTCGCGCGCCGAGCTGGCCCGCCTGGCCATCGCCCAGGAACGGCTGCGGTTCGCCCGCGACCTGCACGACCTGCTCGGCTACAGCCTCTCGGCGATCACCCTGAAGTGCGAACTCGCGTACCGGCTCGTACCCGGACAGCCGGACCGCGCCCAGGAGGAGCTCACCGAGATCCTGCAGACGGCCCGGCAGGCCCTCACCGACGTGCGCACGGTGGCCCGCGGCTACCGGGACATGTCGCTGAGCGTCGAGGCGTCGACCGCGGAGTCGATGCTCTCCATGCTCGGTGTGCACACCACCGTGTCCCTGGACTGCGGTGAACTGCCCACCGCGGCCGACACCGTGCTCGCGACGGTCCTGAGGGAGGGCCTGACCAACATGCTGCGGCACAGCAAGGCCGAGAACGTCGAAATCACCGGGGGCCGCGGCGGCCGCGTGGTGCACGTGGCCATCGCCAACGACGGGGTGGGCCGCACCGGCCGCATTCCGTCCGCGGACGCCACCGGAAGCAGCGGCATCGCCAATCTCACCGCCCGGGTACGGGAACACGGGGGCCACCTGAGCGCCGACATCCGCGAGGACGGCTGGTTCGTCCTGCGGGCCGACATCCTGCTGCCCCCCGACGGGGCCGACGCGCCGCCGGCACAGGAGGCCAAGGCCTGACCGGCCCGGAGCGGGGGGCCGCGCGAGGCACCCCGACCGGGCCGGCCGGGCCGGTCAGAGCCAGCCGGCCTCGCGCGCGATCCGCACCGCGTCCACCCGGTTGCGCGCACCGAGCTTCGTCACGGCGTTCGTCAGGTAGTTGCGCACCGTTCCCGCCGACAGGAAGAGGCGGACCGCGATCTGCGCCGCCTCCTCGCCCTCGGCCGCCAGACGCAGCACCTCCAGCTCGCGCGGGGTCAGCGGCTGCGGGCCGTCCTGGAGGGCGGCGAGGGCCAGTTCCGGGTCGACGACCTGCCGGCCCTCGGCGACCGCGCGGATCGAGGCGACGAGCCGGTCCGGGTCCGTGTCCTTGTGCAGGAAGCCCGACGCCCCCGCCGCCAGGGCCCGGCGCAGATTGCCGGTGCGGTGCAGGTTGGTGAGCATGAGGATGCCGCATCCGGGCAGTTCCCTGCTCACTCCGTACGCCGCGGTGATGCCGTCCATGCCCGGCAGGTCGATGTCGAGGACGACGACGTCCGGACGGTGCTTCTGCGCCTGGGGAAGGATCTCCAGACCGTTGGCCACCTCGGCGACCACCTCGATGTCCGGCTCCAGTTCCAGGAGCGACACCAGCGCCCTCCGCAGCATGAGCATGTCTTCCGCAATCAGAACACTGACCACTTTTCCCCGTTCCCCCGTTGCTTCTGCGTGGCGGCGCGCGGTGTGGTCCGCGCGCGCTCCCCCCGGCTGCTGCACGGTCCTGCGATGGATGCGTTATGCATCCACAACTCCCCTGCTCAGAAGGGCCGTTCCTCGAACATGGCGGGAAGTCGACCACCGAGCGAGTCTACTCGATCACTGCTTGGAGAGCCCTGGTCACTTCGTCCAGGAATCCGGAATCGAGCATGCTCTCCGCCGCCGTGTCGGGCGAGGTCTCCCAGCCCACGGTGTGCCGCGCCACGCTCAGCAGATGGCTGCCCTGGATCTCGTAGGCGTCGAAGGACCACTCGCCGGGCGACAGGGGCGTGCCGTCCTGCGACACCAGATCCCCGCTGTGCTGGTCGAATCCGAATCCGGTGAACCCCATCCGCATCCCCTGCCCCATGGCCTTGGTGTACGCCTCCTTGAGCGTCCACAGGCGCAGCAGCGCGGGCGAGCGGTCCGCTTCGGGGAGGGCCCCGATCGTGTCCCGCTCCGCGGGGGTGCACAGCAGACGGCGTAGTCCCTCGTACGACATCTGGCGGGCCAGCGGCTCCACGTCCACGCCGATCCGACCGCACCGGCTGAGCGCCACGGCGGCCACGTCGCCGCTGTGGGTGAGGGCCACCTCGACCTGGTCGCAGCCGCGCAGGTACGGGCGGCCGCCCGGCCGATAGGCGAGGTCCACCTCGTCGGGGGTGACCCGCAGTACCGCCGCGGCCGCGTACCGGATCAGCAGGCGGGTCGCGACGAACCGGGCGCGCGCGGCCGGATTGGTCATCGCCCCGTGCCGTCGCCAGTCGTGGGAGCCGAGGTGCGCACGCAGCCGGGGCGCGTCGAAGTCGGGCGGCAGCCAGTCGGCCCAGCGGGCGTGCGCGACCGTGGTTCCGCACCGCGCCATGTGGAACACCGCCCGGTCCCACGGGGCGTCCGGCCCCGGCACCTCGACCGGGGTCCCGGGGTGCTCGTCGGTCACGGCCGCTCCCCGCACAGGGGGGCGGCCCGCAGATCGTAGGAGCGTCCTGTGCGCCACCGCGCGAGAGCCTCGCCGCCCACGCGCTCCACGACCGCCGGGGAGGGCTCCGGCAGCCCGGTCAGCCCCAGCCTGCGGGCGAGCCGCAGCAGCGCGAGCACCAGCCACGAGGGGTGCGAGGCGAAGCAGTCGGTCCCGCCCCGCCGTTCCCAGGTGGCCAGTGCGGCGCCCGCGGCCGCCACGAGCACGTAGCGGTCGGTCAGCGAGTAGACCGCGGGCCCCGGCGCTACCGGGCGGCCGTCGGGGGCGAGGAGGCGCAGCCGGTCGCGCAGCAGCCCGAGCTCCGTGACGAAGGCGGTGACCAGGCGGCTCAGCACCGGACCGTACGGTCCGGTCGCACCGCGGTCCCGTACCCGCCGGGCAGCGTGCACCAGGGCGGCGGCCAGGGTGTCGTCGCCGCCCGCGACGGCGAGCCCGCCCAGGTCGAGGGGCGGCAGCGCGGCGCCGGCCGTCCAGAGCGCGTGCGGCGGCTCGGGCGCGGTGAACCAGGAGCGGGCCGCGAGCCTCGGCAGTTGCGGCACCAGGACGGCCTGGCAGGCCGCCGTGCCGGCGTGACCGAGCCCGGCGGCCGGCGCGTCGCGGAGCAGCTTGCGCAGCTGGGCCGCGCCGAGCTCGCCGTCCGGCCCCGCGGTGCCCAGGATCTGGGCCAGTTCCTCCAGGCCGTCGCGGAGCAGGTCCGGTACCAGGTACTTGACGGTCGCCGAGGTCAGGTGGGCGCTGTGCGGGGTCAGATGGAGAGCGCGCAGGGCGCTCTGCGCCAGGCTGTCGCAGAGCAGCAGGTCGGCGAAGACCCCCGCGAGGAGACCGCCGAAGCGGTCTCCGATGCCGTTCGGGGCCTGCCGGGCGGCCGCGGCGACGGCCGTGCGCAGCACGGTGTCGGAGCCGGCCACCAGGGCGGCCGGGATGAGGGCGCGGCTGAGCTGAAAGGTCTGCAGGGCCAGCCGCATCCCCTGCCCCTCGTGACCCACGAGGGACTCCTCGGGCACCGTGCGGCCCTGGAGTTCGAGCCCGCCCGTGTACCCGCCGCGCAGTCCGTCGGTGGGCCGAAGGCCCGTGAACCGGGCCGAGCCGTCCCGGTCGAAGCCGTCCCGGTCGAAGGTGTCCCGGTCCAGCAGGAGCACGGAGAGGCCGCCGGGGCCCTGCGCGGCCGCGGCGGCCCGGGCGTACACGGTGAACATCCCGGCCCGGTCGGCGTTCATGACGGCCTCCTTGCGGCCGTCGAGCACGAACCCGCGCCCCGCGGCCCGCCGGGTCGCGGTCACCTCGCCCCGCAGCAGGGAGTTGCCGTGCGCCAGGGCGTGGTGCACGATCGCCGCCCGCCCGCCCCCGAGCAGCAGCCCGGCCACCGCCTCGCGCTGCCGCTCGCTCCCGGCCGCCCACACCGGGGACGCCGCGAACAGCGATGTCATCCCGTGGCCGAACCCCAGCGCCAGATCGCGCCGGAACACGGCGGCCAGGACCGCCGCGAGCCCGTCGGCCCGCTCCAGCCGCCCGCCCCGGTCCCTCGGTACGAACTCGGCACCGAGCCCGAAGTCGTCGAGCACAGCCTCGCCCGCCGCGCAGCGGACACCGTCCCGGCCGGCCTCCAGCAGCGCCCGGAGCCCCACCGGACCGGCGGGGTCGCAGGGATCGCCGAGCATCCGCTCCAGCCGGTCGGCGCGGGCGTGGGCGTCCGGCTCCGCGGCGGAGGCGGCGCCCGCGGACGCGGCGGTGCCGCGCGCCTCCGTCGGCTGCCTCATCCGCCCGCCCGCCCGGACACGTACAGGGGCCGGAGCTCCCCGCGCAGGTACATCGTCCGCACCGCCGAGCGGCGGATCTTTCCGCTGGTGGTGCGGCGGACGGTGCCGGGGCGCACGAGGAGAACCTCGTGGGGAGTCACGCCGAACTCGTCGGCCAGGCTGCGGCGCACGGTGTCCGTCAGGTGGTCCGGTGTCGTGCGCACGGTGGGCCTGACCTCCTGGACGACGACGACACGGTCGGGGGCCGACGGCTCGCTCACGGCGAAGACGGCGGCGGAGACGAAGGAGCGGCCGTTGTCGAGGAGTACGCGTTCCAGGTCGTGCGGGTGGACGGCGGCTCCCTCCACGAGCATGACGTCCTTGAGGCGTCCCGTGACGGCGAGTTCGCCGTCGGCCAGCATTCCGAGGTCACCGGTGCGCAGGAAGCCGCCCTCTCCCGCGGCGGTGCGCCGACCGTACGTCTCGGCCGTCTGCACGGGCCGGTTCCAGTACCCGGCCGTCACGGCGGGGCCGCGCAGCCAGATCTCCCCCACGCTCCCGTCGGGCAGCGGCTCGAACGTCTCGGGATCGACCACGCGGACCTCGGCGCCGCGCACCGGTCCGCAGCTCACCGGGGCCCGGCCGGCCCCGCGTACCGCCTCACCCGGCGCGGACACCGCCACCAGCAGGGTCGCCTCCGCGAGCCCGTACCCCACGGCGAGCGCCGCCGGGTCGAACCCGGCCGTGGCGAAGCGTTCGGCGAAGGCCAGCAGGGTGGCCCCCGACACCGGTTCGGCCGCGTCGACGGCGGTGCGCCAGCGGGAGAGGTCGAGCCCGGCGAGCCGGTCGTCGGTGACCTGCGCCGCGCACCGGGCGTACATCGAGTCCGGCGCGGCCGCCGCGGTGATCCCGTGCCGGCTGATCTCCTCCAGCCAGCGCACCGGATCACGGACGAGCAGGGCGGGCGGCATGAGCACCGCGGTGGCGCCCAGCCACAGAGGGTGGAGCAACTGCCCGATCAGGCCCAGGTCGTGGTGGAGCGGCAGGCAGCCACCGATCCGCGAGTCCGCGTCGGTGCCGATCGCCTCCTGGACGGCGGCCATGGTGACGGCGAGGTTCCCGTGGGTCACCATCACCCCGCGCGGCTGGGACGTGGAGCCCGAGGTGTACTGGAGCAGCGCCGGGTCACCGGCCCTCGGCCGGGCCGGGCCGCGGGCCGCGTCCAGGGCCCCGCCGGCATCGGCGTCCCTGCCCTCGTCGGCGTCGGTGGCGGGCAGCGGCAGCCACGCGTCCACGGCCCGGCACTCCATCGCGCCGAGACCGGCCAGGGAGAGGCTCTGCGTGAGCTCCGCCGCGTAGGCCCGCTCGGTGAGGGCCAGCAGCCCCTCGGCGTCCTTGACGATCGCCGCGGTGCGCAGGGCGGCGGCGCGCGAGACGGACGGCGGCGGCACGGGGACGGCGACCGCCCCCGCGAGCAGGCAGCCGAGCATGGCCACGGCCGCCGTCGGCCCGTCCTCCACGGCGACGACCACCCGCCGCCCGGCCGCGCCGCGGGCGGCCAGCCAGGACGCCAGCCGCCGGGCGCGCAGGGCGAGCTCCCCGTAGGTGATGCGGCTCTCGTGCTCGCCCCGCACCTGGATCACGGCGTCCCGGTCCGGCCACCGCACCGCGTACGACGCCACCCTGCCCGCCAGGTCCTGCGGTCCCGGTCCCCCGTCCATCGCGTACTCCTCCCTGCTCCACCACGCCGACCTTCTGCCTGCGAGTGTTCGCCTCGCGGCTCGACGGGGACTCGAACACGGGTGGGCGGTACCCGCCGGCGCCGGCTCAGGCCACGGTCCTGCCCTCCTCCCCGCGGTGGTACCCGGCCATCAGCTGGCGTCCCAGGTCGAGTTCCCACTCGCTGAGCGGAATGTCGGGGCGCAGCCGCTCGGGGTGGCCCGGCGGCGGTTCATGCAGGAACCGGAGGGCCGACCGCTCGGGAGCCGGCCCGGTCAGAAGCCGTACGGCGGCCTCCCGCTCCTCTCCGTGGATGAAGGTCGCCCCGTAGGCCAACAGGGCCTCGGCGAACCAGCGCCGGACCTTGACCAGTACGGTCCGGCTCTTCCACCGCTTCGCATGTAGCATCCGCGCCTCCTGACTGTCAGTCACCCCGCCGTTGCAAGGTGGTGATCCTCGCTCGCGTCCTCCTGGAGTCCGGCTGCAGCGAGGAATCACGTCGGCCCGCTCGGCCGGGCGAACCGCGGTTCCCGACGCACACCCGAGGCCGGAAACCGCTGTGCGATCCGACCACGGCGGTCGCCTCCCAGGGACGTCCCACGCCGCGTCCCTCCCTGTCCGGAGGAGGCCCGATGCCGGTGCCCGCCAGGGATTCCGGCATCCACAGCCGATTCCGGGACTGTCGGCGGCGCCGCATATCCTGTCCCACGCGCCACACCGTCCCGGGGAAGCCGTATGGCGCATAAGCGAGTTGGGGGACCCTTTGATGTCTGACCAGACGAAGGCGGCAGGTGGTACGGCGTCGGCGCGTACCCAATTGAGCACGGAGATGCGCAGGATCAAGGAAGCCTCGCAACTCAGCTTCGGCCGGCTGGCCGACCGGACGCACTACAGCCGCTCGTCGTGGGAGCGATTCCTCAACGGGAAGCAGCTGCCGACCGCCGTCGCCGTCGAGCAGCTCGCGGCCGTGGCGGGAGCGGACCCGGAGCCGCTGCTCGACCTGTTGGCGCGGGCCGTCTCCGCCCCGGCGGGCGACGCGCCGGCCGCGGCCGCACCGGCCGCGGCCCGGCAGGTGCAGGCCACGCCGGCGCAGACCACGCCGGTGCAGACCACGCCGGTGCAGACCGCCGCGGTGCGGACCGCGTCGGAGGCCGCGGCCGAGGAGCCGACGGCGCCCGCGGTGGCGGATGCCCCGCAGGCAGCGGTCCGGCCGGCGCACGAGAGACCCAGGCCGGAGTGGAGACGAAGATTCGGCGTGATCGGATACATCACCGCGGGAGCCCTGATGGGCTCGATCGCGACCGGCCTCGCCTTCTCCTCCACCACGGACGGGGGCCGCTCCCCGGGAGCGACGGGGGAACCGGCCGACACCAGGAAGGGCGGGGGCGGCGACCAGGCCGCGAACCTCGTCCCGGGAGCCGGTGACATCCAGGTCAAGTGCACGTCCGACACCTGCCTGCGCCACGATCCCCAGGCCATGGAATGCCATTGGGACGCGACGACGGCCAAGAGCACCTTCCTGCGGGGCATGCACATCCAGCTCCGCTACAGCGCGGCCTGCCAGTCGGTATGGGGGCGCATCGAAGGCGGGGCCGTCGGCGACAAGGTGATCATCAAGGACGCCAGGGGGACGGAGCTGGAAGCCCTGATCCGCTTCGAGCACGACTCGTACACCAAGATGCTCGCGGTCTCCGGCGAGACCCCCCTCGCGTCGATGAGCGTGTGCGGGGCCATTCCGGCGGAGAAGCAGATGCAGTGCGCGCCCGAAGGGGCCGTCCAGCAGCCCTGACGGCCGCCGCGGCGGGGCCGTCGGGGGGCCCGCGGCCCAGGGACGTCCCGGGCTCGTCCCAGAGACGCTGGGGTACTGGAGGGGACGCGGCGCGGGCCTCGAAGCTGCTGGTGACCAACCGTCACCACGCAGCCGAAAGGCCCACTCTGCGCATGCCCTCCCTCTCCTCTCCCTCCCTCGTCTCTCCCTCCCCCGCCACCCGGCCACCGGACCGGGCGGCGGCCTCGGCCCGCAGGCTGATGGCCGTGTTCCTGACCCTCGCCGCCGCCCTGACGGCCCTGCTGACCGGACCGGTGCCGACCGCGCACGCCGTCGACACCGGCCTGCTCCAGCGGGGCCTGTCGGGCCTCAGTTACCTCCCGCGCAGCGGCGTCGACGGCGCGTACGGGCCGCAGACGCGTGACTCCGTACGGCACTTCCAGCGCGACAACGGCCTCGACGCGGACGGCGACGCCGGACCGAAGACGACGGCCGCCCTGCTGGCCAAGGTGAAGCTGGTGCAGTCCGCGGCCGGTACGTCCGCCGACGGCGACTACGGCACGAACACCCTCGACGCCGTGAAGTCCTACCAGTCCCGCCACGGCCTGGAGGTCGACGGCATCGCCGGCCCCCAGACCATGGGCGAGATGAACATCGACCGGATCGTCTCCAGTGGGCAGGGCACCGGCACCGGCACCGAGACCCGGCTCCTCCAGCGGAACCTGGCCGGTCTGGGCTATCTGCCGCTGAGCGGTGTGGACGGCGCCTACGGACCCCGTACCAAGAACGCCGTGCTGTCCTTCCAGAGCGACAACGACCTGGAGGTGGACGGCATCGCCGGCCCGCAGACCAAGGGCGCCCTGTCGGCGAAGGTGCAGCGGGTGCAGAGCGCGGCCGGCACGTCCGCCGACGGCGACTACGGCCCCGACACCCTGAGCGCAGTGAAGTCCTACCAGGCCGGGCACAGCCTGGAGGCGGACGGCATAGCGGGCCCGCGGACCATGGCGGCCATGGGCATCGCCCGCGAGATCGGCAGCACCGGCCCCGGCGGCGGCCCCAGCGGTGGCAGCCCGACCGTGCCCCCGCTGTCGGGCAGCGTCCGCGACAAGATCATCCAGGCGGCGCGCTCCCAGCTCGGCCAGGAGGAGTGGGGCAACAACTGCAATCCGTACGGCCGGTGCGAGGCCTGGTGCGCGCACTTCGCCAGCTGGGCCTGGCAGCAGGCCGGGATCAATTACCACACGGCGTTCAGCGGGGACTTCTACTCCTACGGGCGCGATCACGGCACGCTCCGCACGGATCTGCGCAACGCCTCGCCCAAGCCGGGCGATGTGATGCTCTTCGGTACCGGCCCTTCGAGCACCTCCACGAGCGTCCACGTCGGTGTGATCGAGAAGGACAACGGTGACGGCACCGTCACCACGATCGAGGGCAACCACAACGACCGGGTGGAGCGCGTCACCCGCCGGCTCGTCGGCGGCTGGCCCGCGTACGCGATCGTCTCCCCCTCGGGCGGCTGAGCGACCTCCCCGCCCCACGTCAGGGGCCCGTGCCAGGCGGCACGGGCCCCTGGCTCGCATGTCCCAGAGGTACTTGGGACGCGGTGGACCGTCCCTGGGACGGTCGGCGGGCGGGTTTGCCCGCCGCCTCGCCTAGATTCGAGTCCTCGCCCCGTGACGTCCTCACCGGGGTGCCCCCGACCCCGACCCATCGCACGCGGCGCCGCCGCGGCGATGCAGTCATGCCCAGCGGCGCGCCCGCGCGGCAACAAGCAACGCAGCAACGCAGCGACAAGGAGACACATGTCGGACGACACTCGGACGGCCGCGCCGGCCGCCACCGCCGGTGGCCGGGACTTCCAGGACCTGGTGACCGCCCGGCTGATGAGCCGCCGGAACCTGCTCGTGGGCGGCGCCCTCGTCGCCGCCCAGTTCGCGCTCTCGCCGGCCCCGGCGGCTTCCGCGCAGCCCAAGACCCAGCCGACCGGCCAGGGCTTCGACGCCGTCCCGGTCGACTCGGCGGACCGGATCACCGTTCCCGCGGGCTACACCGTCCAGACCCTCGCCCCCTGGGGCGCGCCGCTCTCCGCCGTCGGTCCCGCCTGGCGGCAGGACGGCGGCAACACCGCCTCCGAACAGGCGCGTCAGATCGGGTCGCACCACAGCGGGACACACTTCTTCCCGATGGGCCGGGGCGCCGAGGGCAGCCGGCGCGGCATGCTGCTGATCAACCACGAGTCGGTGGACCCCACCCTGCTGTACGCCGGCCAGGGCGCCGGGGCGCAGGCGGTGACCGCCGAGAAGGTGGCGAAGGGCCTGGCCGCACAGGGGATCACCGCCGTCGAGGTGCAGATGCGGGCCGACGGCACCTGGCGGCCGACCGGTTCGGCGCGCGGTGCCCGGATCACCGGCACCACACCCGTGACCTTCTCCGGCCCGCTCACCACCGGGCACCCCGCCCTGCAGACGGGTGACGCCCCGGTCGGCACCCTGAGCAACAGCGGACACGGCGTCACGCCCTGGGGCTCGTACCTCGCGTGCGAGGAGAACACCAACGGCTGGTTCGGTACGGACGACCCGGCCTGGCGGCCCACGGCCACGCAGCGCCGCTACGGCCTGAGCGCGCTCGGCCACGGGCAGCGCTGGCACGCCGCCGTGCCCCGCTTCGACCTCGCCCGCACCGCCAACGAGCCGAACCGGTTCGGCTGGATCGTCGAGGTCGATCCGCTGGATCCGTCCGGGAGCGCCCCGGTGAAGCGGACCGCCCTCGGCCGTTTCAACCACTCCTCGGCCGCGGCCGGCGAGACCCGCGACGGACACGTCGTCGTGTACAGCGGTGACGACGAGGACGGCGGCTACCTCTACAAGTTCGTCGGCGACGCCCCCTGGAAGTCCGAGCACGCCAGGGGCCGCAGCCCGCTGGACCACGGCGTCCTGCACGTCGCGCGCTTCCGCGAGGACGGCGGCGGCGAGTGGCTGCCGCTCGCGCACGGCCGGTCCGTGCTCACCGCCGCCCATGGCTGGAAGGACCAGGCCGACGTCCTGCTGCGGGCGCGCGAGGCGGCGGACGCGCTCGGCGCCACCCGTCTGGACCGTCCCCAGCAGATCGCCGTCAGCCCCCGGAACGGCGACGTCTACTGCGCGCTCGCCAACGGCGCGGGAGGCCACACACGCGCGGCGGGGCCCCGGGACGCGAACCCCTACGGCCACGTCATCCGCTGGCAGGAGGGACCGGACACCGCGGCCGGGTTCCGCTGGGACGTCTTCGTGCTGGCCGGCGACCCGGCGCACGACGCGGCGGTCGGGCTGGACGAGGCGGGCACGTTCGCCTCCCCCAAGGGGCTGGCCTTCGACTCCGCCGGACAGCTGTGGATCGGTACCGGTGTCTCGGCCCACTCGCTCCACCAGGAGGAGCGGCGACACGAGAACCTCGGCAACAACGCGCTCCTCCTCGCCGACCCCCGCACCGGCACGGTCCGCCGCTTCCTCACCGCACCGCGGGGCGCCGAGGTCACCGGAGTGACCGGCACTCCCGACGGACGCACCCTCTTCGTCAACATCCAGCACCCGGGCTCGTCGACGGCGGCATGGGGTGCTCCCACGGCCGGGAACCCGCGGGCGGTCAGCGACTGGCCCGACCGCGAACGGGCCGGCCGGCCCCGTTCGGCCACGATCGCCGTCCGCCGCCTCGACGGGGGCGTGATCGGCGCCGCCTGAGCGCCGCGGCCCCTCCCCCACCTGCTCAGCCCATCCTGCCGAACCCGTACGGAGAACCGACCCGATGCTCACCATCGTCACCCGCGAGGAATGGGGCGCCCGCCCCCGCAAGAAGCCCGAGACGCTCTCCTTCTCGCCCTGGAGGGGCGGCGTCGTCGTCCACCACCTCGGCCCCGGCAAGGAGGCGCAGAGCCGTCACGACGACTGCGCCGCGCACGTGCGCGACATCCAGCGCATGCAGATGGACCCGCCGTTCTGGTCGTCGAAGGACACGTACGACGACATCGCCTACAACTACCTCGTCTGCAACCACGGCATCGTGTTCGAGGGCCGGGGATCCGACGTGCGCTCGGCCGCCAACGGGGCGGAGCCCCCCAGCAAAGTCAAGATCCCCGGTGCCAACCAGGACTACTTCGCCGTCTGCGGGATGATGGCCCTGGAGGACGAGGTCCACGGGGAGATGGTGGCCACCATCCGCGAGCTGGTCGGCTGGCTGCGGTCGAACGCCCAGGCCGGTCCCCTGGTCCGGGGTCACCTGGACGTCTTCGACACCGAATGCCCCGGAAAGCTCTACCCGTACCTTACGAGCGGCGCGTTCCTTCCCCCCGGCGGCGGCGATGACGGCCCGACGCCGCCGAAGCCGAGCCAGCCGCTGTTCTACTACTCGCGCAGCCAGTGGGGCGCCCGCCCGCCGAAGGAGGTCACGCGGGTCCCCCTGTCGGAACGGACCGGATTCACCGTGCACTACTCGGACGGTCCCACGTCCCAGACGGTCCGGGCGATCCAGAACTACCACATGGACGGCCAGGGCTGGTCGGACATCGGCTACAACTTCCTCGTCGACCGGGACGGCCGCATCTACGAGGGCCGGGGCTGGGACGTCGTCGGCGCGCACGCCACGGGTCACAACACCACCCACATCGGCGCCTGTTTCATCGGATACGACGGGGACGCGACCCCGCGGGCCCTCTCGGCGCTCCGCGCCCTGTACAACGCGGCCAACGCCAACACCGGCCGGACGCTGACCCCGACCTGGCACGGCGGCCTCTCGGGGCAGTCCACCCAGTGTCCGGGACCCGGTCTGCGGGCCTGGGTGCAGGGCGGGATGCAGGCGACCAGCATCCCGGTCCGGGAGGGCACGGGCGGAATCGGCGGCTCGGGCGGCGGTACGGGCGCTGGCGGCGGCGGGATGACGTCGGTGCGCTCCGTCGCCTCCCAGCAGCAGGCGGTCAACGGACGCGGCTACAGCCCCGCACTCACCGTGGACGGCATATGGGGCCCCCACACCGACGCGGGCGTCCGCTGGCTCCAGACGAAACTCGGCGTCGGCGCCGACGGCCTGTGGGGACCCGCCACCGAAGCCGCGTACGCCTCGGGCTCCGGCGGTACGGGCGGTGGTGGCGGCGGGATGACGTCGGTGCGCTCGGTCTCCTCCCAGCAGCAGGCGGTCAACGGATACGGCTACAGCCCCGCACTCACCGTGGACGGCATATGGGGCCCCCACACCGACGCGGGCGTCCGCTGGCTCCAGACGAAACTCGGCGTCGGCGCCGACGGCCTGTGGGGACCCGCCACCGAAGCCGCGTACAACGGCGGCCTCGACAACGGCGCCGCCCTGACCGTCGACGGATCCTTCGGCCCGGCGACCGTCAAGGCCACCCAGCGGGCGATCGGCGTCACGGTCGACGGCCAGTGGGGGCCGGACTCCGTCCGGGGGCTCCAGCGTCACCTCAACACGTGGAGCGGGGCCGGCCTGGTCGTGGACGGCGCCGCGGGCCCGGCGACGTACAAGGCCCTGCAGACGCACCTCAACAAGATGACCGGTGCGGGCCTGGCGGTGGACGGCGCCTGGGGCCCCGCGACGGTGAAGGCACTCCAGACGGCGCTGAACCGGGGCCAGTTCTAGGGGGTGTCCTGCCCTCGGCCCGCGAGGTCCGCCAGCAGCGCGTCCAGCACCGCTTCCTCCTCCATGCGCACGCCGTGTTCCGTGAGGGCCCGTGCCAGATCCGGGTCCCACGGTGAGGGTGCCGCCGCCCCCGTCAGGGGCTGGGGAGCGGGACCGGCCGCGGCTACCGCCGCCCGGTAGTCGGCGGCCGTATAGCGCCACGGCTCCCACGGCACGTGTGCGCGCAGCGTCATGGCGATGCGCAGGCCGCCCCAGTCGAAGTCGCCGTGGTAGCGGAAGGCGGCACCGAGCGCGTGGAGGTGTGCCAGGAGGGCGAGGGCGGCGGCCGACGGCTGGCCCTGCAGGCACACGAGCGGCAGCCCGTCGGGGCCGTGGGTGTCGGCCGCGGCCGAGAGGACGGCCGGGTTCTCGCAGATGTGGACCACCGGCGGCGTGGTCGGCGGCGGACGGTGGGCGAGCTGGCGAAGGGTGAGGACGCAGGGGTCGCCCACGTCGGCCATCCAGTCCAGCGCCGGTGTCCCACGGAGGTTGAGGACGAGGACGGTGGAGGAGACGTCGTCCCGGAGCAGGCCGGCGGAGGCCCAGGCGGCCCGCCGCCATGCCGCGCCCGCCCCGTCCGGATGCCCGGTGAGGGCGCGGATCCCGGAGAGGCACAGGGTGGCCGCGGGTGTCCCGTCGTCCAGTGAGTGGGCGCTCCCCAGCAGGTCGGCGGCGAACACGGACAGGGAGCGCGGCGGTTCGGCCGGCAGCGCGCGCAGGACGCGGGCCACCTGGTCGAGGAGCGGCCGTGCGGCCTCCGGCGTACGGGCGAGGCGCCGTACGAGTCCGTCGTCGCGCACCCGGCCGGCCCAGCGCGCGAGACGCGGATCCTCCCCGGCGAGCGCGGTGAGCGGAGCGTACGCCTGCGCCCAGGCCCGGTCCTCGCTCCGGCGGACCTCTTCGAGGGGGACGACCGGCCCGGTGAGCGCGGTCACGGCCGCCGTCAGGCCCCCGGGGCTGATACCCGATCTGACCAGTACGGCGTCCACGGCGTCGAGCCGGACGGTCAGCGCCCTGCCGCCGCTCGGGGCCCGGCCCAGCAGTCGCTCGGCCGCCGCCCGCTGGGCCGCGGTGGCCGTGGCGAGGGAGACGGGCCCGGTGAGCTGCTGCCCGCGCTCCAGCCGACGGCGTACGCGCTCCAGCAGCCAGGCCAGGTCGGGCCCGCCGAGGAGGCGGCGCAGGCGCTCCTCGTCGACCGGAGTGCCGTCGGTGGCGTCGGTGCCGTTCACGCCCACAGGGTCTCCGGATCCGCCGCACGCACCGGGTCCTCGTGCCGCGTACGGGCCGTTCCGTCCCACTCCCAGCGTGTGACCAGGACGGCGGCCACCTCGTCGACGCGGGACAGCTGGGCGATGGCGATGCCCGGCACCTGCGGGTAGCAGGCCCATTCCCGTTCGCTGGTCATGACGACATCCAGGTCGAAGGCGTGCAGGAGCCCGAGGCACTTGGCCCGCGAGTCGTCGTCGACACCGGCGAACGCCTCGTCGAGGGTGACGAGCCGTGGTGCGTACGGGCTGGCCGCACTCGCGTAGTGCGAGGAGGCGGCCGCGAACAGGGGGACGGAGACCGCGAGGACCCGTTCGCCTCCGGAGGCGGGACCGGTGGCGGGCACCCAGCGTCCGTGCTGCTGCCGCTCGACGGCGAACTCGTGCCAGGAGCGGTAGTCGAGGGCCGCCGTGAGGTGTTCCAGCCAGCTGCCGGCCGCGTCCTCGGTCTGCTGCCGGGCGATCTGCGTCTGCAGGAACTCCCCGACCGCGGCACGGTCCTCGGGGGTCCAGGCGTCGGCGGTCTGGAGCAGGCGGCCACGGGCCTGGGCGAGACCGGCCGGCGCTTTGCGGGAGGCTCGCCACACCAGCCGCAACGTCATGCCGGTGGAGGTCGGACGGTCCTCCAGCTCGGCGTTCATGGCGAGCACCTGCCGTTCCGCTGTGGCGATCAGCTCCTGGAGGGTGCCCGCGACCTCGGTGATGAGGTGGGCTTCGAGGATTTCGCGTTCGTGTGCGGAGAGGATGCGGGTGAGTTCGCCGACCTCGACCGCGAGCGCCTCCGCGAGTTCGGGTACGGCCCGCTCGCGGCCCTGGTAGACGATGTCGACGACCACGCCGTCCTCGACCATCCGGGCCGAGGCGCTGTGGCCGTGCCGGGACAGCGCGTCCTGGAGGGTCTTGTGCTCTTCGCTCAGCCGCCGCTGCACGCGCTCCCAGGCCGCTTCCGAGTCGTCGGTCGCCGACAGCTCCGATTCGAGGGAGCGGGCGAGGGCGATGGCCGGAGTGGCTGCCCACGGACCGTCGCCGACGGCCGGGACGGCGAGTTCCGGAAGCGCGACGGCGATCAGCCCGGTGGTGGTGAAGCGCTGGAGCGCCGCGATGGCCTCCGAGCGGGCGGCGGCCGCCTCGGTGACCGCCTTCTCCAGTTGCTCGATGCGGCCTTCGGCCCGGCTGGCCCGCCGGTCCGCCGCGGTGCGGTGCTCCTGGGAGGACCGCTGATCGGCCATGCAGCCGCGCAGGGCCTCCGCCGTCCCCACGAGCCGCCGTTGCAGCTCGGCCACCGCCTCGCCCACGGTCGAGCGCAGCGTGGCGAGCCGCTCGTCCGCGGCCGCCGCCTCCAGGGCCGTCTCCTCCGCGCGCAGGGCGAGTTCGGCGGCGCGCTCCCCCGCCCGGCCGGTTTCCGCACGCTCCTCGTCCGCCTGGTCGGCGGCTTCGCTCCGCTCGCGCAGTGCGGGCCACAGCGCGGCCAGCACCGCCGCGAGTTCGACGAGGGCCTGCCGGACGGCCGCCAGCTCGGCCCGGTCCGGGGGCAGCCCCAGGTCGGCGGCGCCTTCCTGGAGCTCGGTGCTCGCCAGCTGCGACCGCTCGGCCGCGGCCCGCGCTTCGGCGGCCCGCGCCTCGCGGCGGGACCTGGCCTGGCGCACGGTGTCGGCGGCGGCTGCCGCGCGGGCGTGCGCCCGGGTCAGCGGCCCGTCGTCGGGCACCTCGGCCAGCTCGGCGTCAAGAGTGCGGCGGCGGGCCGCCAGGTCCTGGGCGTGCGCGGTCTCGGACTCCGACTCCTGCTGGAGGAGGGAGAGTTCGGCGCGCAGGCTGGTGATGCGGGTGCGCCGCGCGGCTTCCCGGGCGCCCTCGCCGATGTACTCCGCGGCAGGTTTGGCCCACCGGCCCATGAGGACCCCCACGCGGTACCGCCCGTCGGGTGCGGCCCACGTGTCACCCGCCGGCCCGGTGGCCGCGGACGGGGCACCGGCCTCCGCCGACCCGGCACCGGTGTCCCCGGCGGCCGCGCCGAGCCCGACCGCCCGGATGATCCGGCCCACGGTCTCCTCACCCACCTGGGCCGCCCGGGCATCGCCGTGGTCGACGGCCGGGCGCAGCACCTCGGCCAGCGACGGCCCCTCGACGGGACCCCGCCGCGCGTCGAGGAGTACGTCATGGCCGTCCGCCGTCAGGGCCGCGCCGTCCGGCCGCACCCACGCGTCCAGCAGCCCGGCCGCTTCCAGGGCGGCCTCCAGACCCGCTCGCTCGTGGTCCGCGACCTCGTCCCGGAAGTCGACCAGCCTCCACAGCGGGGCTCCGGCCGCCTGGTCGCGCGAGCCGGGCGTCCGGGTGTACGGGGCCTGCGGACCGCGGCGCCCGCCGGCCTCCAGCTCCGTCAGCTCCTGCTCCGCGGTTCGGACGCGGGCCGACAGAGCCGCCCCGCGCTGCGCCGACCGCGCTGCCTGGTCGGCGAGTACCGCTGCCGCGGCGCTGTGCGCCCGCGATCCGTGCCGACGTGCCGGGTACGGCCCGTCCTGGTGCCGGATCCACTCCTGGAGTTCGTCCAGGAGTCCGGCCGGATCGGCGTACGCCAGCTCCGCGCACCGGCCCGCATGCTCGCGTACGGCGTCCACCAGGGCCCGGCCCACGGCCGTCACCGCCTCGGCCGCCGCGCCGTGCGCCTCGGCGGCGTGCGCCAGGTCGCCCTCCGTCTCGTCGAGCCGCACTGCGGCCGCCCGGCGCTCGGCCGCCGCCGCCTCCGCCCGGTCCGCGAGCTCCTCCACGTGCGCGAGGGTACGGCCGCGGCGGTCGGTCGCCCCGGCGGCCGCGGCGCGCAGTTCGGCCGCTGTCAGCCCCTCGTCGCCCGGCAGTTCCAGCCGGGCCGCCGTGGCGGCCTCCTGCGCGAGGCGCAGCGTGTCCTCGGCCCGGTCCCGGGCGGCCCGGAGCCGGTTCTCCGCGGCCCCGAGGCGGCCGAGTGCCTTCGTGTGCTGCAGCGCGGCCTCCTCCCGGTCGGATCGGGCCCGCCTGTCGTCCTGCGCCGAGCGCTCCAACTCCTTTGCCGCCCGCTCCAGTTCATGGGCACTGCGCATCTCCGGCCCCTCACGCAGGGCCGCGTCGACCGCCTCCAGCCTCGCGCGGGTCTCCGCGAGCGCGGCGATCCGCTCATCGGCCGCCGCCCGCTCCTCCTCGGCCGCGGCCTTCTCGGCCTGCCCCTCGGCGAGGTCGCGCAGCAGGTGCTCGTACTTCGAGTGCTCGGTGCGCGGAAGGCGGGCACGGCGGCGGGAGGCGACGCGTGCGTAGCGCCGGTAGTGGTCGAGGAACCCGGAGGCGGCCTGCTCGGCCGCGCGGGCGGCCCTCAGCTCCTCCTTCTCCTCGTCGAGGGAGCGGAAGGCCTCGGCCACGTCGGCGATGACCGCCTGGTCCATGGGCGGGAGTGCCTCGGTGAGGGCCCGGGAGAGGGCGGCCTCGTTGGGGCGCTTGGACAGCTGGGGCTGGCGCAGCTGGATCAGCAGGTCCACCAGGGCGGCGTAGCGCTGCTCGCCGAGTCCGAAGAGCGCCTCGTCGACGGCCCGGCGGTAGGCCTTGGCCTGGTCGTAGACCATCCCGTGTCCGGCGACCGCCTCGATGAGCCGGTCCCGGGACAGCACGGTGCCGGTGGCGTCGAGGAGGCTGAGCGCCCCCGGCGACCGCACCTCGGCCGACGCGTGGTCGATCCGCTGACCGGTCACGGCCCACCAGTGCCGGGCGATACCGCGCCCGCTGACGGCCTTGAGCCCGCAGACAAGCGTACGGAACTGCTCCTCGCCGCTCACCTCGTCGCGGCGGCCGAATTCCACCCAGGTGTAGCCGAGCCGTTCGGAGTGCGGGTGCTCGCCTCCGAGCAGCAGGTTCCACTCCATCCGCTTCCCGGCGTCGCCGTCGGGTTCCACCCGGCGCGCGCCGAGGTCCCCGTCGAGGAGGAAGGGCAGGGTCAGGGCGAGCACTTTGGACTTTCCGGTGCCGTTGTTCCCCCGGAGCAGCAGCCGGCCGTCGCGGAAGTGGAATTCCTCCACGTCGTAGTGGAAGAGATCGACCAGACCGATCCGCAGGGGCTGCCAGCGGGTACGGGCGGGGGCCGGGAGTGCGGCACGGGGAGTCAACGCTGTGGGGCCTTTCGCTGTGCGGGTACCTGGGACGTGCCGCCGGTGCGGGGTTCGAGGACGACGGTCTCGCCGACCGCGTACCGGGCGAGTGCCGGGCGCGGCACCACCCCCTCGGCGGTACGGGAGACCAGGCCCAGGGCGGCCAGCCTGGTGACGGCCCGCTCCACGAGCTCGCCCTCGGCGCCCGGCTCACGGGCGGACCTGGACCAGAACCCGCCGTGCTCGGCGGCGAGTCCGGCGACATGACGTTCGAGATCGGCCGTGGGGACGACCGCCGCGGTGGCCCTCGTGAGGTGCTCGGCGAGGAGCAGGGTGACGTGGCCGTGGGTTCCCGATTCCGGCATGCGGACGTCGGTGAGGTCGTCCTCGGGGTCGACCATGGCGATGCCTTCGGCCCTGACCTCCGCGACCAGGCCCGTGAGTTCGGTGATGCGCGCGGTGAGGAATCCGCGCTGGCGGGTGAGGTAGCCCAGCTCCGCGTCGGTCAGTTCGTCGTAGTAGAGCACCGGGTCGTCCAGCAGTCGGCGGGTGAGCGAGCGGCGCATCGCGCGGAAGCGCAGGTCGTCACTGTCGAGGGCCGATTCGGTGGTGAGCTCGACGAGCCGCTCGTCCAAGGTCGCCGCCCGGACGGTGGAGGGGCCGCGCCTGGTCGCGAGCAGCCCGGCGAGCACCCGCCGTTCGACGTCGTAGAGGACGTCTCCGGCCCCGCTGACGTACGCCTCCTCGTCGCCGGCGACGCGCCGCAGCACTCCGAGGCCGAGCAGGAGGCGTACGACGGCCGCCAGGTCGAGGCGCTCGTCGCGGCGGTCCAGGGTGAACCGGATGCCGGTCGCGGCCAGCTGGGGGTCGGAGGCGTCGAGGACGACCTGGTCGGCGAGACGGCCGAGGGCGATCTGCGCCTCGCCGCGTTCGAGGGCGGCGAGCGCGAGGCAGAGCAGGACGTACCGGCGGCGGGTGAAGGGAGCGGCGCTGCGCGTGGCCTCGCGCGCCGGATGGGTGGCATCGGCGAGACGGGCCGGGGTCTTGCCCAGCCGGGCGGTCTCGGCGTCGACCTGGAGGGACCAGCCGGTGTTGCGGTCGAACCACTCGCGCAGGTCGGAGGCGTGCCGGCGGACGAGCCGGAACTCGTCGGCGTACGCGCCGCCGGCGAGCAGCAGGGGCTGCTTCAGCAGCGCGCGGGCGGCCTTGCGCAGTTCGGCGGCGTGCTGCCCGTCGAGGACTTCGGCGAGCGGGGTGCTCATCGTCCGTCGCCTCCTGCCGTCAGTTCGGTGATCTCGATGGTGTGGTCGGGGCCGCGGAAGACTCCGCCCGGTGTGCGGACCTCGGCTGCGGATCCGTCGGCCAGGGCGGTGAGCCGGATCTCCATGGATCCGTCGTTGCTGGTGGCCACGGTGTGCGTCATACCGGGCCGCCAGGTGGCCAGGGCGTCTCCGAGGAGCTGGAGGAAGAGCCGGAAGCTGACCGGGTCGAGCTCTCCGATCCCCGACAGCCGCGTGACTCCGTCGGTGACGAGCCGGGCCCGCGCGGCCGCGATCTCCGCGGCCTGTTTGACGGCCACCTCGGCGAGCGTGCGGCGTGCTTCCCGGCGGTCCTCCACCTTGCGGGGTTTGCCGCGCCGCTCGTAGCTGCCGGTACGCCGCAGCTGCGGGCTGATGCGCAGCGGTTCGGCGTCGGCCCACGGGGTGGACGCGGGAGCGGGCCGGGCGTGCCGGGCGGCCAGCGTCTCGGCGTCGACCGTGAGGTGCCGGGCCGGGTACAGCCCGAAGGCGGTGCGCCACAGCCGGTGCCGGGCGTCGTCGTCGGGGGCTTCGGCGAACCAGCGGGCGAGCGTACGGAAGTCGGCGGAGCGGTCGGAACGCCCGGCCCGCCGCTCGTTGAGCGACCGTACGACGGCCAGTAGTTGGGGCACCGCCCCGAGGGCCCGGCCGCGCAGCAGCCGGGCCTGCGATTCCCGGCCGTCACGGCTGAGGAACCAGGCCGCCAGCCCGGACCACCGGCCGGCCCACCGCTCGTACGCGGCCTGCTCGGCGTACGCGGCCTCCTGCGGGGTGGCGTCCGCGGCCTCACGCGCGGCGGCGGCCCTCAGCAGCGGCCGGATCCGGCCCTCGTCCTCCAGCTCCAGGATCAGGCGGGCGATGCGGCCGCCGAGGGTGATCAGGTCCTGAATGAAGCGCTCCAGGTACTGGATGAGCTGGTCCTTGTAGGCGAGGAAGACGTCCTCCCCCACGTCGTGGAGGTCGATGGTGCGCTGGAGGGACCCCATGAAGGCCCGCGCGTTGTCGGCGAGCGCCGCGAAGCGGCTGGCGAGCCCGTCCAGCGCGAGATGGGTCTTGGCCGGATCCGGTTCGTCCTCGGCCGCCAGCACGAGGAGGACGCGCAGCTGGGTGACGATGTCGTGCAGCGCCACGGCCTGGAGCGCACCCCGCCGCCCCAGCGCCTCGTCGTAGGCGGACAGGGCCTCCTCGGCCGCCTCGCCCTCCCGGGTGAGCTGGTAGATGAACCGCTTGCGGTAGAAGTCCTCGACGGCCGTGACCCGCCCGGTGTCGGGGTCGGCCCGCAGGTTCCCCCACGCGACCAGCTTGTCCAGCGCGCCGACGGCGCCTTCGAGTTCACCGGGGCGTACGGCGGCGGGCAGGGCCGCGTACACGTCCTCGGGCCGCAGATGCACGGCGAAGCGTTCCTTGGCCACGAGGAAGGCCCGCATCACCGAGCGGTAGAGCAGCACGTTCGGGGCGGTGAGGTGCGCGAAGGGCCCGTACGCGTGCGCGGGGCCCTCCGGCCGGGGAGAGTTCGTGTCCATCGCCCGCCATTCTCCCGATCGTCCGACCATGATCGTCGGCGATGAGAATACTTGACCGGTTTCGTCTCTCTTCCCACCGCGCGAACCGGCCGGCCGTCGCGGGAGGAGCCCGGACGGTCCGGGTCAGGACACGGCCCACGCGTGGGCGCGTGGGCGCGTGGGCGCGTGGGCGCGTGGGCGCGTGGGCGCGTGGGCGCGTGGGCGCGGTCGCTGGGCGCGGCGCGTGCCCCCTACCCGTGCGCCGGGTCGCGCGCGTCGAGCCCGTTCAGCAGGGCCCGTTCGGCCGGGGTGAACGAGGGGCCGTCGCTCGGCGGCCGCAGGGGGCCGATGAGCGCGGTCAGCAGCACGCCGGGCCTGACCAGGGAGGTGGGCGGCGCCTGGAGGGACAGCACGTCGGTCAGGGCCGTGGCGGCGCGGAACGAGCCGGTCGCGGTACGGGACAGGCGGCCGACGTAGCGGTGGAGGAGACGGTCGGCGGGGTTCGGGCGCTTGCCCTGGGTGGTCGGGAAGTGGATGTCCTGCCCCACCGCAAGGGTCCACGCGGCGTCGACCGGCCGGGCGATGGCGCGCTGGGCACGGCGGGCCAGACCGGGACCCGGGTCGGTCGCGAGCAGATCGCGCAGGGCGAGGGCGCCCAGCGCGGCCACCGACATGCCTTGCGCGTACACGGGGTTGAAAGCCGCCACGGAGTCTCCCAGCACCACGAGGCCCTCGGGCCAGGAGCGGAGCCGTTCGTAGTAGTGGCGCCGGTTCGCGGTGCTGCGGGTGACGCTGACGCCGGTGAGTGGTTCGGCGTGCCGCAGGAGATCGGCTATGACGGGGTGGCGCAGGGTGCGGGCGAAGGGTTCAAAGGCTTCCGCGTCGTCCGTGGGGCGTCCGCCGGGGGCTCCCATCAAGCTGACGTGCCAGCGGTCGCCCTCGATCGGCAGGATGCCGCCGGACTTGCCCGGCCCGGGCAGGCGCGGGTCGGCCTGCACCCCGATCACGGGCCAGCCGCGGGTGGGGACGGGGGCCCGGTAGACGCGGCTGGCGTAGGTGAAGCCGGAGTCGACGTGTGCTTCGGCGAGGCCGCTGACGCCCAGCCCGTCGAGCCACTGCGGCGTGCGTGCGCCCCGACCGGCCGCGTCGACGACCAGGTCGGCGCGCACCTCGGCCTCCGTGCCGTCCGCGCGCCGGATCCGCACGCCGGTGACGGTGTGCCGGTCGCCGAGCAGACCGACGACCCTGGTCCGCGTACGCACGCTGACCCGGGGGTCCTTCATGACGTGTTCCCGGACGACGAAGTCCGTCAGGTCCCGGCTCGCGGTGATCACATGGTGGGTGGCGCGCTCCCAGCGGCGGTACCAGCCCTCGGGCGAGCAGATGACCATGCCGGTGGTCACCGGGATGCGGTGGGCGCCCGCCGCCAGCAGCAGGTCGACACTGCCCGGCAGCAGAGCGTCCATCGCCTCCGCCCCGGCGGTCTGCAACCAGTGGATGTGGACGGCCTGGGGGACGCCGGTACGCGGATCGGGCCCGGCCGGCAGTTCATGGGCCTCGACGATCTCCACGGAGTCGACGTGGCCCTTGACGGCGGCGGCCGCGAGCATGCCCGCCATGCTGCCCCCGATGACGACAACCCGCCGGGGACTACGGTTCGAGGGCTCAGGCATGATGGGCTGCTTTCTCCGAGGGCGCGAATTGCCGGTGGATGTCACGGACGACGGGCGACGCCAGTGCGAGAGACAAGGGAACCAAGTCCCGTGCGTGCCACGGCGATCGGGGCGTGCCGTCCGGTGGCTGTTCCGCGTCGGCGGCCTGCCGCTCGCGGGCGACGAGGATCATGGCCGCGTCCGCGGTGACCTCCGCGGAGGAAGCGTCGTCGCCCCTGCGGAGGGCCGCGCGGTGGGCCGACTCCCGGACAGCGGGGTCGCAGTGGGGCGTCAGCGCGAGGATGGCGTCGTACAGGGCGGTCTTCCGCCCCGTCAGGAGCATGGCCGGCGGGGTTCGCCACCAGGGCAGCGTGGCCCGCACCGCACCCGGGGTGGACACGTCCTGGAGAGCTCGCCACAGCGGGGCGAGCTGCCACAGCTGCCGTACGGACCGGGCCGCCGTCGCCACGGGCGGACCGGCGAGCGGAAGCAGGAACCCGACGGCACCGAGCGCGGCGGAGGGGGCGGCCAGCCGGGGAGAGACCTGGTCGACGAGGAAGTCCAGGTTGTGTCCGGACCACCGTGCGGCCACCGCCACCAGCCTCATGGCGACGTAGCACACGATGATCAGATAGGCGGGGGCCAGGGTGCGCAGACCTGCCCGGAGCGACCCGTGCACCTCCCTGGACCACCGCCAGCACAGCGAGCACGCGACCATCATGGCCACACCCTGTGCCACCAGGTAGGTGACGATCATCTCCCGGATGTACGGGGTGTTGGCGTAGTAGACGTCGAACAGGGCGACCTGTTCCACGGGGGTGCTCCCGGCCCCGTACAGGAGGAAGACGGCGAGCACGACCAGCCCGTAGGCGCTCACGCACAGCCGTGAGGCGCGCCGGGTCTGCCGCGGTGGCGCCGGGCGCCAGTTGATGATCAGCAGGAGACTCGCCCCGGAGAACGCGGTCGTCGTCGCGTAGACCACGGGCGCGGCCAGATTGGCCGTCCCGGACAGCCGGTTGAGCTGGACGATGGACTCCGGAGCCGCGAGGAGCATGTTGCATCCCCCGGTGAACAGCAGCAGGCAGGCCGCGCGCAGCAGCATGTCGTGCGGCCTGCGGATCAACGCGGGTAACTTCGAGGCGCCGATCAGCAGAAGGACGCTCCCGCTGAGGTAGAAGCCGAGATTGCCGGGTGCGGATGTCACGCTGTCGCTCTCCCATCGGTACGGGCGTGGCAGGAGATGTGCCGAGAACGTGTCAGGTCCGGCGGAAGCGGTGGGCCATCGAGGCCTGGATGCGCCCGGCGAGTCCCCGCGGGTCGGCCGAGAGGCGTGCTTGGTCGAGGGCCGCCCGTACGTCCGTGGCGAACCGGAAGCCGAAGCGCTCCGCGTCGACCTCCTCTTCCGCCTGGCGGGCACCGGCACGGGTGGCGACGTGGAGGGCCGCGTCCATGCGCCCGGTGGACGGGAGATCGGCGTCGACGGCCTCGGAGATCACGGTCATGAGGTGCGCGAGCGCGGCGTCCTCCTCGTACCCTCCCGCACGCGACGCGGTGGGACCGTGCTGGGTGACGCTGCCGCAGTGGCCCTGGAACATGTGCCACACCTCGTGGCCGATGATCACGAGTTGGTGCTCGCGATCCGTGTTCTCCTCGTAGACGATCAGGTCGTGGCCGGTGCGGTCGATCCACAGCCCACTGGCCGTCGCGGGCGGGAAGACCGCGCCGCGCAGCCGTACGGGCCGCCCCCGCACCCGGCTCAGGGCCTGCCCGATCGCGGGGATGGCGTCCCCGCCGCCGACGGGCGGCTGCAGGTTCCCGACCAGCCGGGCACTGAGCCGCCGCATCCCCCTCGGTCCCGCGCTCATCACCCGCCCTCGCCCCGGACGCCGTCACACTCCGGCCACACACTGGCCGTGGCCCTCCGCAGCTCGCCGGGCAGACCCTCGGAAGCGAAGGCGGTGAATAACGCACGCGCCGCCGGCCGCAGGAGCGTCACGTGCAGGGACGGGGCTGGGCCCACCGGGGTACTCCGAATTGTCCGCAGGAAGAAAAGCTGGCGTGCACATGGCACGCTACTCGGCCTCCCCCGCATCTCAACGATCGTTTACAGCCAAGAACCGATCACCGACCCACCCCACCCCGACACCGAACCGCCGGTCAGGCGCCCTTCGCGATGGGCTCCAGGATCGCGACGCACTCCACGTGGTGCGTCATCGGAAACATGGAGAGCCCAAAGCAGGTCAAAGAAAATCGCAGGTCAGTGACGCACGATGGGCAAAACGGACTCTAGATCAATCGGAAGCTCATCGAGGCTCCGCAGCCCGTGCTGACGAACGAGCAGATGCCCGCGTACTGCCAGTCCTCGAAGTGGCTGTCCTTGAACGTGCTGATCCTCTCCCCGACGAAGGTCGTCTGCGAGGAGCGGGAGAAGCCCCTCCAGGATTTGCTATCGAGCCTCGGCTTCGAGGTGCTGACCGTGCCCTTCCGCAATGTCTTCGAGTACGGCGGCTCCCTGCACTGCGCCACCTGGGACATCCGCTGGGACGGCACCCGGGAGGACTACTTCCCGTCCCTCGGTTCGCACCCATGCTGAACCGGCCTTCCAGGGCACCGTCCACGCCCTGGTCGCACGGCACGGCCGAGGAGCCCGCGCGGACTCCACCGCGCTGGTCCACCGCTCCCGTCGGATCAGCTACTGCGACCTCGACGCGATGGCCGTGCGCGTGGCCGCAGGACTCCGCCGATACGGAGTCCGAGAGGGCGACTTCGTGGGAGTGCGGCTGCCGCGCTCTCCCGAGGCCGTCGCGGCGATGCTGGGGATCATGAGCACGGGCGCCGCGTACGTGCCGATCGACCCGGCCGATCCACCGGAGCGGACCGGGCACGTGATCGCCACGGCGGGCATCGAGGTGATCGTCACGACGGATGCCCCGTCGCCGGCCTCACCCCCGATGCCTTCGGTATCCGCGCTCACGCTCCCAGAGGGGTGCCATCCGGTGACCAGTCCCAGGTACGGCCCCGACACGTCCTACCTCACCGCCCCCGACCTCACCCTGGCCGGCCTGATCCCGGCCGAGTCCGCCATCGTGATCCCCGACCTTCTCGCGCCCGACCTCTACGAGCCCGACTTCCACGATCCCGACGGGGAGCTGGCGGCCGAGGACGACCTTGCTGCCTACACGGTCTTCACCTCCGGGTCGACAGGGGCGCCCAAGGGTGCCGTCATGACGCACGCGGCGCTGGTCAACCTGCTGCACTGGCACGAGCGGGTCCGGCCGGGCGGCGGGCGGCTGCGTACCGCCCAACTGTGCGCACTCAGCTTCGACTTCGCCTTCCACGAGATCTTCTCGACGCTCTGTGGCGGCGGTACCCTCGTCATCGCCGACGACGAGACGCGGCACAGCCCCTTCGCCCTGGCCGGATTTCTCAGGGACGAGCGGATCGAGCGGGTCTTCGCCCCAGTGACCCTGCTGGAGCACCTCGCCCGCGCGGTGACCGAAGTCCCCGACGACTTCTCCGGGCTGCGACTGCGCGAGGTCGTCACCACGGGCGAGCAGCTACGGATCACCCGCCCGCTGCGCGACCTCTTCCGCCGGCTGCCGGGGGCCCGGCTCCACAACCACTACGGGGCCACCGAGTTCCAAGACGCCACGACCTCCGCGGTCACTCCGATCGGGCGGCCCATCGACGGCGTCCAGGTCCACGTGGTCGACGAGCACCTCGCCGAAGTGGCGCCGGGCGCCGTCGGAGAGCTGTGCGTAGCGGGCGCGGGTCTGGCGCGCGGATACCTGCGCCAACCGGATCTGACCGCAGGCAAGTTCGTACCGAATCCGTTCGGTCCTGGTCGGCTCTACGCACCGGTGATCTGGCCCGGCGCCGCCCCGACGGTGTCCTTGAGCACCTGGGCCGGACGGACACCCAGCTCAAGGCGCACGGCGTACGGGTCGAGGCGGGCGAGATCGAGGCCCGGCTCCTCGGGCATCCCCTGATCAGGGAAGCGGTCGTGCTCGATGCCGAGATCGACGGGCAGCGGAGCCTGGTCGCTCATGTCGTCCCTGGCACCGGCCTCGACCCCGGTACGGCAGCCGGGCAGCTGGACGCCTTCCTCGCCCGCGGGCTGCCGCGCCCCATGCTGCCGGCGGCCTACGCCTTCCGGTCCGCGTTCCCGCTGACGTCCAGCGGCAAGACGGACCGGCGTCGACTGGGCATCGAGCAGGCGGTGTTGCGGATGCCGTTCAGTGGCCCGGACCCGGATCCAGAACCGGAATCGGATGTCGACCCGGATCGGCACGGCCTCGTCGCCGCTCAGGTGCGCCGGGGTGTGCGGCGCGTGCTGGGGCAGACGCCGGCTCCGGACATCGACCTCTTCTCGCTCGGCCTCGACTCACTCTCCGCGATCCTGCTGAGACGGGCCCTCCAGGACGCGCTGCGCTGCGAACTCGACCAGGAGGACATTTTCAAGTACCCGACGGAGAACGCGTTGACACGCCGGGTCGTGAGCATACTGGAGAGAGAGGGCGAGGGGCTGTGAAGGATTCGCGGACCAAGCTGATCTGCCTGCACCACGCCGGCGGCGGACCCACGGTATTCGATCACTGGGTCCGCACCGCTCCGGACGGCCTGGACGTCATCGCCCTGGAGCTGCCGAAACACCCGGACATTGCCGGTCGTCGCCTTTATCGGAGTGCCGATGACCTGGTCCCTGCACTGGCGGAACATGTCGCGGAACGGTGACGGAAAGCGGGGTCGATAAACAGGGCGGCGGTAATTATGTGCTCTTCGGGCAGAGCATGGGAGGTCTCCTTGCCTATCTCGTGGCGCGGTATTTTCACGAGCGCGGCGGCCCGCTGCCGAAAGCCCTCGCTCTGGCGTCTTATGCGGATCCCCGTATCCCCTGGACCGACCCCACGGGGCCCGACGCCCCGGACGACGTGCTGGCGCGGCGACTTCACGCCATTGGTGGCGTCCCGACGTGGCTGGTCCATGTGTTCGGTGGGAATCGGGATCCCCTCGTTCCGGAAGAGTCCTTGTACTGCTGGTCCGAAATTGCGGACGAAGTCACGGTGAAGGTTCTCGACGGCGTCCATTTCCCGGTGTCGAAGATTTCGGACAGCTTCGCCGGTCGGTTTTCGGCCTCGCCATCGGTGGGCGTGTTCGTGTCGACTAGGATGCGATGCGAGAGCCCACAGAAGCGTAAAGAGTGCGTGAATCAGCGAGGTGGAAATGAACTTCAAGAAATTCCTCGGAATTGCATTCATCGTGGCCGGTGCGATTCTCGCTGCGTTCTTCTGGGACATCGAGGTCAAGTGGTTCCAGGGAGGCCCTGTCGGGCTTCTCCTCATTCTGCTGGGAGTAATGGACCTGTGGGAGGACTATCGGTCTTCCAAGGGCAAGAAGAGCGAAAGCATCATGGACGAACTGCGGGAGGAGATCGGCGGTCTCGACCGATCCCGGAAGCGGAGCGACGATGACTGATCCGACCGAACCCGGGAAGTGGCATGGCTGACACAGTGGTCGAGTTCGACCAGAGCGCGGCGGGCAAGGAACGCGGAGCCTGCCTCCTCGTCCTCGCGACGGGCACGCTGTCCACCGCCCATCTGCCGTTCTGCCTCAACTGGCTGTCGGCCAATCGCCCACACTAGAAGGTGACCGCGGGCCTGACGGACTCGGCCCGCGACTTCGTCAGCCCTACGGCGCTGGCCGCGCTCACCAAAAGCCCGGTGACTGCCAACTCCTGGACCACACCAGCCAGTTCTCTGGAGCCCGGTGCACACCAGAATCGCCACCGCCTACGGCGGGATCCTCGTGTACCCCGCCTCGGTGGCGTTCCTGTCCGGGCTCGCGGCGGGCTCGGGGGCGTCCCCCTTCCACCTGGCCGTCCTCGGCACCCGGGTGCCCGTCGTGATCGCCCCGTCCTTCCCGCTGGGCGTCCTCGGCAACCCGATCACCGGTGACGTCCCCGCCCGGGTCGGTGCCGTGCCCAACTACCACCTCGTCGATCCGCGCAAGGGCAAGAGCCGCAGCGTGGACGGCGAGACCGACGTGACGGCCCCGATGTGGGACGCGATCGGAATCTACGAGGCGACGGTCGACGCGGATGCGGACGTCGACGTCGACGTCGACGACAGCGTGAGTGTCTGAGGAGGACGGCGATGGAACACTTTCTGTACACCTTTGCCGACCCGCGCGCGTACGACGACATCGCCCGCTGGCAGGCCCACCCCGACGACCCGCGCTTTCACCGCACGCGCAAGGGCCCGGTGTGCCTCGCCGACGGCGATGACGGCGGCACGGGAACCGAACTCGCCGACGGCTGGCAGCAGGCCCGGCACGGCATCTGGACCGTCTGCCGGCCTGGCCCCGAACCCCTGCGCGGCCAGGGCTGGAAGATCCATGTGGCCGTCACCCCGGACACGTTCCCCGGCGTGCTCGACACCGTCGCGCGGTACTGCTTCGGGAACGGCACCCCGTTCAAGTTCCTCGCCCGGCACGAGTACGCGTGGCTGGTCAACGCCAAGTACGCGCCCCGGCAGATCAGCGGCAAGGGGATCGTCCTCTACCCGGCGGACGAGCGCCGTTCGCGCGAGGGCGCCGAGGAACTGGCTGCCCTGCTGGACGGCGTACCCGGCCCACGCATCCTCTCGGACCTCCGGATCGGCGACAGCGTGGTGCATGTCCGCTACGGCGCCTACGCCAGACGCTTCTGTCGCACCCCCAAGGGCGGGATCAGTCTCGCCCTGGCGGACCCCGAGGGCCGGCTGGTCCCGGACGTACGGTCAGTGCCGTTCCGTGCCCCGGCGTTCGTCACCGTCCCCGAGGCGTTCACCGCCCCCGCGCCGGGACCGTCCGGTGACGCCGGCCCCGTGCCCCCGTACCGCGTCGACAAGACGCTGCACTTCTCCGACGCCGGCGGCGTCTACCTCACCACCCACCTGCCCACCGGACGCGAGGTCGTCCTCAAGGAGGCTCGACCGTACGCCGGTTACGACCTGGTGGGCGCCGACGCGGTCACCCGGGCCGGGGCGGAGTACGCGGCGATGCTCCGGTTCGCCGACCTGCCGGAGATCCCCGCGGGCTACGAGCAGTTCACCTCATGCACGACAGCTCGGCCTGCACGAAGTCCGCCTGCGCGAAGACGAGCTGCACTATCCGGGCGCGGGCAACTTCAAGCTCTCCGGCGACCTGCGGACCGGTAGCGCGGGCGTCCTCACCGGCGTGGCCCACGCCACCGGACGCCGGGACACCTGGCTGCCCGGGGTCGGGTGACTCCCGCTTCCCTCCCCTCTCCCCTGTTCTCCTGCGAAAGGCCCCCGTGGACGTTCTCGGCCAGATCCTGCCCCTCGCCCTGCTCGACACGGTGAGTGTGTCGACCCTGGCGATCCCGGTCTGGTTCCTGCTGACCCCGCGCGGCCTGCGCATCGGCAACGTCTACGGGTATCTGTTGATCGTCGGCGCCGGATACCTGGCCCTGGGACTCCTGCTGCTGGGCGGCCTCTCGGCGGTCAGGGAGCCGTTGGGCGACGCCGTCGCCTCGCACGCCGGCGACACTGTGGTCGCGGTGGCCGGCGGGGCGCTCCTGCTCCTCGGGCTCTACTACGGCTTCGTCAAACGCGACAGGGACCACAAGGGAGAGGAGGGCAACCAGGGCCGGCTGACCCGGTGGCGGGAGGCGGCGGTCGGCTCGCAGGCCACCGCACGCGGCGTCGTGACCGTGGCGCTCGTCGCCGTGGCCCTCGAAATCACCACGATGTTCCCCTACTTGGCCGCCATCGACATCCTCGACCGCAGCCGGCAGCCATGGGCGGAACAGGCCGCTCTGCTGGCCCTGTACTGCCTGGTGATGATCGGCCCGGCGGTACTGGCCGCCCTCGCCCAGCAGATCGCGGGCCGCGCCCTGCACCCCGCCCTGAACCGGATCGACCGTTGGATCCGGCGCAACGCGCGGGAGAACACGGCCTGGCTCTTCGGCGTCGTCGGCTTCCTCATGCTCTCCACGACGAAGCTGTACGAGCACGGCATGAACCGCCTGACAGGGGAGTGAGCGCGGTGGACGGTGCCGGGCCGGCCGCCGAGTCCGTGGCCGAGTCCGTCGGCGAACCCGCGGCCGGGCGGCGCGCCCTACGGCCGCTCGGCGGAGTGCTGACGGCTATGGCCGTCTCCCTGTCCGGTACGGCGGTCTCGGCCGTTGCCCTGCCCTGGTTCGTGCTCGCCACCACGGGCAGCGCCGCCCGGACCGGACTGGTCGCCTTCTGCGAGATGACCCCCTACGTCGTGGTCAAACTGTTCAGCGGACCTCTGATCGACCGGACCGGCCCGCGCACCGTCTCCTGGACCACCGACCTGGTCAGCGCGCTCGCCGCAGCCGCCGTACCGCTGCTGCACGCCCTGGATCTGCTCTCCTTCCCGGCCCTGCTCGTCCTGGTCGCGCTGATCGGGGCGGCCCGGGGCCCCGGCGACCTGGCCAAGGAGGTGATGGTCCCGGAGGCCGCCGAGCGCGGCCAGGTCCGGCTGGAACGGGCGGCCGGGCTGTCCGGCGTGATCGAGCGGCTCGCTGCCACTGTGGGCCCGGCCGCCGGGGGTTGTCTGGTGGCGCTGTTGGGCCCGCTGACGAGTCTGGCCGTCAACGCGGCCTGCTTCGTTCTCGGCTCGCTGATCATCGCCTTAACACTGCCCCGCGGTATGGGGTACGCGGCCGAGCCCGCCCAATCACCGGACGAGGAAGGCCGGCCGGAGCCAGGAGCGGAGGGTGCGCCGGAAGAGCTGGAGGAGAGGGGCGAGGCGGGCTACTGGCGGCGGTTCGGGGAGAGTCTCGCCTTCCTGCGCGGCGAGCCGCTGCTGCTCACCATCGTGGTCATGGTCGGGGTCACCAACCTGTTGGACGCCGGATTCTCCACCGTGCTCATCCCCGTCTGGGCCAGACAGTCCGGCAACGGGCCCGCGGCGATCGGGCTGCTGGGCGGGGTGACGGGAGCGGCGGCACTCGGCGGGAGCGTGGTCGCCGCCGTGTACGCGCACCGGCTGCGCCGCCGGGCGGTGTTCTTTGCCGGGTTCCTGCTTGCCGGGGCGCCGCGCTTCATGGTCCTGGCGGCTGACGCGCCGATGGGCGTGGCGCTCGCCGTGTTCGCGGTGAGTGGGTTCGGCGCGGGATTACTCAACCCAGTCCTGGGCGCAGTCCTCTACGAACGGATTCCGCGCCGGCTGCTGGGCCGGGTCAACGCCGTGGGCGACTCTGTGGCCCGGGCCGGCGTCCCCCTGGGCGGACTCCTCATGGGGGCGGCGGTGACGTCAGCCGGACTCGTACCGGTGCTGTTGGCCGCCGGGACTGCGTACTTCCTCACCACGAGCCTCGCCGGGCTGCGCCGGGAGTGTCGCGAGCTGGACCGGCCCGGCAGGGGCGCCGGACGGGAACCCGACCGGTCGGCGCGTCAGGGTCGCGCACGGCGTCGACCAGGCCGTCGGCGTCAATGTCCTTCAGCAGGAAGCCAGAGGCGTCGGCGCGCAGCGCGCCGAAGACGTGCTGGTCCAGGTCGAAGGTGGTGAGTACCAGCACGTCGGCGAGCTGTTCGGCGACCACGGTCCGGGTGGCCGAGACTCCGTCCAGCCGCGGCATCCGCGCGTTGTTCGAAAAGGGGCGGCTCTCGCAGCAGGGTCACACCCTGATGCGAGAGGCGCCCATCTACGCCTGACACACCGTCAACAAGTGCGTCAAACGTGCGTCACGTGCGTCGGATTTGCGTCAAGATATCGCCCGTAACGGGCGTACCGCACATCACGCACACTCAACGAAATAGCAGGTCAGGCGCCCTTCGCCATCGGCTCCAGGATCGCCACGCACTCCACGTGGTGCGTCATCGGGAAGAGGTCGAAGACGCGGAGGGTGCGGACCTTGTAGCCGTTCTCCTTGAAGTAGCCCAGGTCGCGGGCCAGGGCCGCCGGGTCGCACGCCACGTACGCGATGCGGCGCGCCGCGAGGCCCGTGATGTGGCGGACCGTCTGCTTGCCCGCGCCCGCGCGCGGGGGGTCCAGGACGACCAGGTCGCATTCCGTGATGCCGGTCTTCGGGAGGATCTGCTCGACCTTGCCCTGCTCGATCCGGACCCGCGGGAAGTCCGCCAGGTTGTGGCGGGCGTCCTCCACCGCGCGCTTCGTCGACTCGATGCCGAGCACGGCACCGGTCTCGCCGAGGCGTTCCGCGAGGGCGCCCGCGAAGATGCCGACGCCGCAGTAGAGGTCGAGGGCCATCTCGCCCTTGCGCGGCATCAGGCCCTGCATGACGGCCTTGATCAGGGTGTCCGCGGCCTGCGGGTGGACCTGCCAGAAGCCGCCCATGCCCACGCGGTACGTACGGCCGTCCGCGCGTTCCCGTACGAAGGGGCGGCCGTGGACGCGGTGGACCCCGCCGTCCTTCTCCTCCACGCGCAGGACGGAGACCGGCTTGTCCAGCTCGACCAGGGGCAGGCGGCCGCCGGGGCGGGGGGTCAGGACGACCTGGCGGTCCTGGGAACCCGTCGCCGCGATCGCCTCGACCGTGGCCATCTGCGGCCAGTCCTGCTTCTCGATGCCGAGTTCGCTGACGCCCGGCGCCGCGATCATGCAGTGCTCGATCGCCTCGATCTCGTGCGAGCGGTGGCGGCGCAGGCCGACGGTGCCGTCCTCGTCGATGGCGAACTGCACGCGGGTGCGCCACTGGGGTACCTGCCCGGCCGGCAGCTTGTCGCCCTCGGCCGGCATGACGGTGCCGTCCCAGCCGGCCTCCTCCGGGGTGAGCCCGGCGAGCCGCTTCAGCTGCTCGGCGACGACCTCGCCCTTGAGCCGGCGCTGGGCACCGGGCTTGGCGTGCTGCCAGTCGCAGCCGCCGCACTTGCCGGGGCCGGCGTACGGGCAGGGGGCCTCCACGCGGTCCTTGGAGGCGTCGAGCACGGTGATCGCGTCGGCGCGCAGGAAGCGGGAGTCGGCGTCGCCCTCGGTGACGCGCGCGACGATCTTCTCGCCGGGCAGGGTGTGGCGGACGAACAGCACGCGGCCGTCCTGGGTGCGGGCGATGCAGTGCCCGCCGTGCGCGACGGGGCCGACCTCGACCTCGTACTCCTCCCCGACCAGTGACTGCTTCTCGTTCTGCTCGACGCTCGTCATGGTGGGGAGACTCCAAAAAACCGAAAACGGAAAACGGCCGGACGACCGACCCACCAGTTTACGTGGATCTCGTCCGGCCGTTCACCAACCTGCCTAGCCCTTGGAGGAGGGCGTCTTCGGGGGGCGCGGGGTGTCCACCGGGCCGCGGCGCACCGCGCCCGGGGCGTTCCAGTCCTGGCGCTTCTTCGCGCGCCGCTTGGCGAGCTCCGAGGACTCCAGCTGGTAGGGCACCGAGGTGACCATCACACCGGGGGTGAAGAGCAGCCGGCCCTTGAGGCGCAGCGCGCTCTGGTTGTGCAGCAGGTGCTCGTACCAGCGGCCGACGACGTACTCGGGGATGTAGACGCTGACCGCGTCGCGCGGGTTCTCGCTGCGCAGGCCCTTGACGTACTCGACCACCGGGCGGGTGATCTCGCGGTACGGCGAGTCGAGGATCTTGAGCGGGACGTTGATCCCGCGCCGGTCCCATTCCTCGCGCAGCGCCTTGGTCTCGGCCGGGTCCACGCTGATGCTCAGCGCTTCCAGGGTGTCCGAGCGGGTCAGCTTGGCGAACGCCAGCGCGCGCAGCGTGGGCTTGTGGACCTTGGACACCAGGACGATCGAGTGGACGCGGGAGGGCCGGACGCTGTCCTCGCTGGGACCCTCGGCGGCGGCGATCTCCGCGGAGACGCGGTCGTAGTGCTTACGGATCGCGCTCATGGTGCCGTAGAAGATCACCATGCCGAGCAGGGCCACCCACGCGCCGTGGGTGAACTTGGTGGCGAGGACGACGAGCAGCACCATGCCGGTGAAGAAGGCGCCGAAGGTGTTGATCGCCCGGCTGCGGTGCATCCGGCGGCGGGCGGCGGTGTCGTGCTCGGACTTCAGGTGCCGGTTCCAGTGCCGGACCATGCCGATCTGGCTCAGGGTGAAGGAGACGAACACACCGACGATGTAGAGCTGGATCAGCTTGGTCGAGTCGGCGTCGTAGATCCACACGAGCAGCATGGCCGCGCCCGCGAGGAGCACGATGCCGTTGGAGAAGGCGAGCCGGTCGCCGCGGGTGTGCAGCTGGCGCGGCAGGTAGCGGTCCTGGGCGAGGATCGAGCCGAGCAGCGGGAAACCGTTGTACGCGGTGTTCGCGGCCAGGAACAGGACCAGCGCGGTGGCCGCGGCCAGCAGGATGAACAGGAAGCTGCCGTTGCCGAAGACGGCCTCGGCGACCTGCGAGATGACCGGGTGCTGGACGTACCCGGGGCCGACCGGGACGCCGTCCCGCAGCAGGTCCTCGGACGGGTTCTCGGCCATCCGCACGTCGGTGGCCATGGCCAGGCCGATGATCCCGCAGAACATGGTGACGGCCAGGCCGCCCATGAGGGCGAGGGTGCTGGCCGCGTTCTTGCTCTTGGGCTTGCGGAAGGCGGGGACGCCGTTGCTGATGGCCTCGACGCCGGTCAGGGCGGCACAGCCGGAGGAGAACGCCCTCAGCAGCAGGAACACCATGGCGAAGCCGGCCAGGCCCTGCTGCTCGGGCTTGATCTCCAGATCGGCGGTGGGCGCCGTCATGGTGTCGTCGAGGACGATGCCCTTCCAGGCGCCCCAGCCGATCATGACGAAGACGGCGGCGACGAAGACGTAGGTCGGGATCGCGAAGAGTTTTCCGGATTCCTTCACACCGCGCAGGTTCATCAGTGTGAGGAGAAGGATCATGACCATCGCCGAGAGCACCTTGTGCTCGATCACGAAATCGACCGCGGAGCCGAGATTCTCGACCCCGGAGGAGATCGACACGGCGACGGTGAGGACGTAGTCGACGAGCAGGGCGCTCGCCACGGTGAGGCCGGCCTTGGGCCCGAGGTTGGTGTTGGCCACCTCGTAGTCGCCGCCACCGCTGGGGTAGGCGTGGACGTTCTGCCGGTAGGAGGCCACGACGGTGAACATCAGCACGACGACCGCGAGCGCGATCCAGGGGCTGTACTGGTACGCCGACACGCCCGCGATCGACAGGACCAGCAGGACCTCGCCAGGGGCATATGCCACGGACGAGAGCGGGTCGGAGGCGAAGACGGGAAGGGCGATCCGCTTGGGAAGGAGTGTTTCTCCGAGGCGGTCGCTGCGTAGCGCCCGGCCGATCAGGATCCGTTTGGGCACGTCGGTCAGTTTGGACACGCAGAGGATCGTAAGCGTTCGAAATCAGACTGACGAACCCCCCACCCCCTCATACCGCAATCCCGCCGCAATTCCTCCCCACCCGCAGCACGACTGCGGCGCAAGAGGCCCCATCGGTGACCGCCCGTGTGTAGCTTGGGCCATGGTCTGAGACCCTGTTAAACCAGAGCATGCAATGAGGCTGGGAACCAGCGAGTCGCTGACAGCCGGAAGGACGGCCGTGCACATCGTCATCATGGGTTGCGGAAGAGTGGGCTCCGCCCTCGCGCAAACCCTGGAACAGCAGGGGCATACGGTCGCCGTCGTCGACCAGGACCCCACCGCATTCCGCCGGCTCGGCGCCGGATTCGGCGGCCGCCGCGTCACCGGTGTCGGCTTCGACCAGGACACCCTGAGGGAGGCGGGAATCGAGGACGCGGGCGCCTTCGCCGCCGTCAGCAGTGGTGACAATTCCAACATCATCGCTGCCCGCGTGGCCCGTGAGATGTTCGGCGTGGAGAACGTCGCCGCACGCATCTACGACCCCAAGCGCGCCGAGGTCTACCAGCGCCTCGGCATCCCCACCGTCGCGACCGTGCGCTGGACCGCCGACCAGATGCTGCGCCGGCTGCTGCCCTCGGGCGCCGAGCCGCTGTGGCGCGACCCGAGCGGCGGTGTGCAGCTCGCCGAGGTGCACACCTCCGCCGCCTGGATCGGCCACAAGGTCAGCAAGCTCCAGGAGGAGACGGGCGTCCGCGTGGCGTTCCTCACTCGCCTGGGCGAGGCGATGCTGCCCACGTCGGCGACGGTCCTGCAGGAGGGCGACCTCGTCCACGTGATGATGCGCACGGACGAGATCGACAAGGTCGAGGCGGCGTTCGCCGAGGGGCCTGAGGAGGCACACGCATGAGGGTCGCGATCGCCGGTGCAGGCGCGGTGGGCCGCTCCATCGCGGGCGAACTGCTGGAGAACGGCCACGAGGTGCTCCTCGTCGACAAGGCCCCGACCGCCATCTCGGTCGAGCGGGTGCCGCAGGCCGAGTGGCTGCTGGCCGACGCCTGCGAGATCACCTCGCTGGACGAGGCCGCGCTGCAGCGCTGCAACGTGGTCATCGCGGCCACCGGTGACGACAAGGTCAACCTCGTCGTCTCGCTGCTCGCCAAGACCGAGTACGGGGTCCCGCGCGTGGTGGCCCGCGTCAACAACCCGAAGAACGAGTGGCTCTTCAACGAGTCGTGGGGCGTCGACGTCGCCGTCTCCACGCCGCGCCTGATGTCGGCCCTGGTCGAGGAGGCCGTGAGCGTCGGCGACCTGGTACGGCTGCTGCGCTTCAGCCACGGTGACGCCAACCTCGTCGAGCTGACCCTGCCGGCCGACTCCTCGGTCGCGGGCACCCAGATCGGCGACATCAGCTGGCCCGAGGACACCTCGCTGGTCACGATCATCCGCGGCAACCGGGTCCTCACCCCGCACGGGGAGGAGACCCTGGAGCCGGGCGACGAACTGCTCTTCGTGGCCGCCCAGGCCCGCGAGGAGCAGCTGGAGGACCTCCTCCAGGCCCGCCGCTAGCCCTGCGGGCCTGCTCGACGACGAAGGGGGCGCGCCCGGCCGGGCGCGCCCCCTTCGCGTCAGCTGTGCGCCGTCAGGCCTTGGATCCCTTGGCGGCGGCCTCGGCGGCCTCCTTGGCCTCCCACTCCGCGATCACGTCGATCGGCGGCGGCGCCTTCGCCAGGAAGACCCAGGTGAAGTACACGGCCAGCACCATCGGCGGGAGCTTCAGTGCGATCAGCACCCAGCCCAGCTCCGTCGCGCCACCCCACCAGTACAGCGGGAAGAGGATCGCGTACTTGGCGAGGAAGATCAGGCCCCAGGCCAGGCTGGCCTTGACGTACGCCTTCTTGCGCCCGGGGTTGCGGGTGCGCCAGGAGAGGTTCTCCTTGAACACCGGGCCCAGGATCACGCCGAGCAGCGGGAAGCCCACCAGCGCCGAGAGCGTGAACGCCACGCCGAGGCCGACGCCGTAGATCATGCCCGGCAGGTAGAAGCCCTTCGCGTCGCCCGTGAACAGGGCGAAGGCCACGCCCACGCCCACGCCGAAGACCCCGCTGAAGGCGTGCTTGACCGTGTCCCTGCGCAGCAGCCGCACGATCACCAGCAGGACCGCGACCGCGCCCGCCGCGATGGCGGACCACTTCACGTCCCTGGTGATCGTGTAGATCATGACGAAGAGCAGCCCGGGCAGCATCGTCTCCACGGTGCCGCGGATGCCGCCGAAGGCATCGAAGAGCGCTGCCTGGGTCACGGCCTTCTGGTCCTCGGAGGGGCCGGCCGCGTGGCGCGGTCCGGCCGGTTCCGGGGTGGTCGGTTTGTCGAATGACGTCACCGGTCAGTGCTCCTGTCCGAGCGGGCGGAGTTCGTACTTCGGGTTGAAGAGCACCCGACGGCCGTGGGTCATGGAGATGCGCCCCGAGGCGATCATGCGTCGGCCGGGCTCGATTCCCACGATCGAGCGACGGCCGAGCCAGACCACGTCCAGCGCGGCCGAGCCGTCGAAGAGCTCGGCCTCCAGGGCGGGAACGCCCGCGCGCGGCCGCAGGGTGACCGTACGCAGGGTTCCGGTCACCTTGACTATCTGACGGTCGTGGCAGTCGCAGATCCGCGTGCACCCCGCGGCTTCTGCGTCCTCCTGCAGCTCCGCCGAATGCAGCTCCTCCTGGGAGGTGGACAGCCGCTCAATCATCCGGCGGAACCGGCCCGCAGGCCTGGCCGGCTTCGCGGGCTTCTCGGGACGCGGTTCAGCACTCATACAGGAAGCGTACCGGCGTGCCCACTACCGCTCGAAGCGGTATCCCATGCCCGGCTCGGTGATGAAGTGCCGCGGACGCGAGGGGTCCGCCTCCAGTTTGCGCCGCAGTTGGGCCATGTAGACCCGCAGGTAGTTCGTCTCGGTGCCGTACGAGGGCCCCCAGACCTCCTGGAGCAGCTGCTTCTGGCTGACCAGCTTGCCGCGGTTGCGGACCAGGACCTCCAGCAGGTGCCACTCGGTGGGCGTCAGGCGTACGTCGCGTCCCTCGCGCACGGCCTTCTTGGCGGCCAGGTCCACCGTGAAGCCGTCCGTCTCCACGATCACCTCGCCCTCCCCGGAGCCCGCGGCCGGCTCGGCCCGGCGGACGGCGGCGCGCAGCCGTGCCAGCAGCTCGTCCATGCCGAAGGGCTTGGTGACGTAGTCGTCGGCGCCCGCGTCCAGGGCCTCGACCTTCTCGTCGGAGCTGTGCCGGGCGGAGAGGACCAGGATCGGCACCCGGGTCCAGCCGCGCAGGCCCTTGATCACCTCGACGCCGTCCATGTCGGGCAGGCCGAGGTCGAGGACGACGACGTCGGGATGGCGGGCGGCGGCGAGCTCCAGTGCGCTCGCCCCGTCGGCCGCGGCGTCGACCTCGTATCTGCGCGCCTTCAGGTTGATCACAAGCGCTCGGACGATCTGCGGCTCGTCTTCCACCACGAGCACCCGGGTCATTGAGGTCCTGCCTTCTGTCGCGTCGTCCGATCACGGTCGTGATCAAGTTCGATCGGTGCCGTGGGCCGCACGGGTTCCACCGGTTCGACCGGTCCCGCCGTCGCGCCCCCGCCCACCGTGGCACGCACCGCTTCCCGCCCGCTGGGCACCGCGCGCAGGGTGAGCACCATCGTCAGCCCGCCGCCCGGGGTGTCCTCGGCCGTCAGGGTGCCGCCCATGGCCTCGGCGAACCCGCGGGCGACGGCGAGCCCGAGGCCCACGCCCGCGCCGCGCGGGACGTCCCCGTACCGCTGGAAGGGGGCGAAGATGCGGTCCTTGGCCTCGTCGGGCACGCCCCGCCCCCGGTCGACGACCCGGACCTCGACCCGGTCGCCCAGAGAGCTGGCGGCCACCAGGACGGGCACCCCCGCCGGGCTGTACTTGACCGCGTTCTCCACCACGTTGGCCACGGTCCGCTCCAGCAGCCCCGGATCCACCGCCACCATGGGCAGCGCCTCGGGCACGTCCAGCAGCACGCTGTCCTCCGGTACGCCGCCCAGCGCCATCGGGACCACCTCGTCGAGGTCGATCTCCCGGATCAGCGGGGTGACGGTGCCGGTCTGCAGCCGGGACATGTCGAGCAGATTGCCCACCAGGTGGTCGAGGCGGTCGGCGCCGTCCTCGATGCCTTCGAGGAGCTCGGCCCGGTCCTCCTCGCTCCATTCCACGTCGGCGGAGCGCAGGGAGCTCACGGAGGCCTTGATCGAGGCCAGCGGCGTACGGAGGTCATGGCTGACGGCGGCCAGCAGCGCGGTGCGGATCCGGTTGCCCTCGGCCATGCGGCGGGCGTCCTCGGCCTCGCCGACCAGCCGCTGGCGGTCCAGGACCACCGCGGCCTGCGCCGCGAAGGCGCCGAGCACCCGGCGGTCCTCGGCGGGCAGCACGCGCCCGGAGAGGGCCAGGGCCATGTGGTCCCCGATGGGCATGTCCACGTCGGCGTCCTCGGGCCGGGCCACGGGACTCGGGCCCACGCTGCCGGCCGGTTTCCACGGCTCCAGGTCGCCCGCCCGCTCCAGCAGGGCCACGGACTCCATGGCGAAGGTCTCGCGCACCCGCTCCAGCAGCGCGTCCAGCGTGGTCTCGCCCCGCAGCACGCTGCCGGCCAGGAAGGAGAGGATCTCGGACTCGGCGCGCAGCCGGGCCGCCTGGTGGGTGCGCCGGGCGGCCAGGTCGACCACCGAGGCCACGGAGACGGCGACCCCGAAGAAGACGGCGATGGCGACGATGTTCTTGGGGTCGGACACCGTGAACCGGTGCAGCGGCGGCGCGAAGAAGTAGTTCAGCAGGAGCGAGCCGAGGGCGGCGGAGGCCAGGGCCGGCCAGAGGCCGCCGAGCAGCGCGGCCGCCACCGTCAGCGACAGGAAGAGCAGCATGTCGTTGGCGAGGCCGAGGTCCGCGTCGACGTGCGTGAGCAGCAGGCACAGCAGGACGGGGAGGATCGTCCCCACCACCCAGCCGGCGGTGATCCGGGACCGCCCGAGCCGGGCCGCCGAGGGCACCACGGGCAGGCCGCGGCCCTTGGCCACGTGCTCGTGCGTGACGATGTGCACGTCGAGGTCGGGCCCCGAGTCGCGGGCGACGCTCGCGCCGACCCCGGGGCCGAAGACGTACTGCCACGAGCGGCGGCGGCTGGATCCCAGCACGATCTGGGTGGCGTTGACCCCGCGCGCGAAGGCGAGCAGGGCGTCGGGGATGTTGTCGCCGATCACATGGTGAAACGTTCCGCCCAGGTCCTCGACCAGGGTTCGCTGGACCGTGAGCTCCTTCGGCGACGCGGCGGTCAGCCCGTCGCTGCGCGCGATGTAGACGGCCAGGATCTCGCTGCCCGAGCTCTTGGCGGCCATCCGCGAGGCACGCCGGATGAGCGTGCGCCCCTCGGGCCCGCCGGTGAGCCCGACGACGATCCGCTCCCGCGCCTGCCAGGTCGACCGGATGTCGTGCTCGCCCCGGTACTGCTGGAGGTACTCGTCCGCCCGGTCGGCCACCCACAGCAGCGCCAGCTCGCGCAGGGCGGTGAGGTTGCCCGGCCGGAAGTAGTTCGACAGGGCCGCGTCGACCTTCTCGGGCTTGTATATGTTCCCGTGGGCCATCCGCCGGCGCAGTGCCTGCGGGGACATGTCGACCAGCTCGACCTGGTCGGCCCGGCGGACCACCTCGTCCGGCACGGTCTCCCGCTGCCGTACCCCGGTGATCGCCTCGACCACGTCCCCGAGCGACTCCAGGTGCTGGATGTTCACGGTGGACACGACGTCGATGCCGGCCCGCAGCAGCTCCTCCACGTCCTGCCAGCGCTTGGCGTTGCGCGAACCGGGCACGTTGGTGTGGGCGAGCTCGTCCACCAGGGCCACGGCGGGCCTGCGGGCGAGGAGCGCCTCCACGTCCAGCTCGGTGAAGGCGGCGCCCCGGTACGTCAGGGCCCTGCGCTCGACCTGTTCGAGGCCGTGGAGCATGACCTCGGTCCGCGGCCGGCCGTGGTGCTCGACGAAGCCGACGACGCAGTCCGCGCCCCGCTCCACCCGGCGGTGCCCTTCGGAGAGCATCGCGTAGGTCTTGCCCACTCCGGGTGCCGCGCCGAGGTAGATCCTGAGCTTGCCGCGTCCCATGCGCCCCATTCTCCGGGACGTCCACGCCGTGCACGCACCGATCCGCGCCCGTGGGCCGATCCCTGACGGATCCCTGACGCGGCACGGGCCGGGACGCGGACGAGCCGGTGGGCCCCACCCCGAAGGAGTGGGGCCCACCGGCCGGAACGCATGACGAGCCCCCCTGTGCGCGGGGGCCGTCCGAGGTCAGCGGACCTCGGTGATCTCCGGGCCTCGTTCGAGCTGCCCCATGCCGCCGCCGAAGCGGGAGCCTTCCTGCTCGTCCGTCTGCACGCCGTCCGGCACCATCTGCGCGTCGTTGGGCAGCTTCAGGACGATCGGGTCGCGGGGAGCCATCGGGCCGTCTCCGCGGACGACGACGGTGTCCCGGAAGATCTGCTCCAGTACACCCGCCGACTCGGGGCGCACCGCGCCCTGACCGGAGATGACGCCGCGCAGGAACCAGCGCGGGCCGTCGACGCCGACGAAGCGGACCAGCTGTGCGCCGGTCTGCCCGTCCGGGAGCGGTACGGGCACCTGGGCGCGCAGCTCCCAGCCCAGCGAACCCTGGGCCTCGTCGATGATGCCGCCCTGCTGGGTGATACCCGCGGCGATCTCCTCGCGGACCTCGCCCCAGATGCCCTCCTTCTTGGGCGCGGCGAAGGCCTGCAGCTGCACGGCGCTGTCGCCCAGGACCACGGTCGCGGCCACGATCGCGTCACCGGCGACCTCGACGCGCAGCTCCATGCCCTCGACACCGGGTACGAGGATGCCGCCCAGGTCGACCCGGCCGTCGGCCGGGTTGCCGAGCACCTCGGAGACGTCCCAGGGGCCGTCGGGCCGCGGGGCCGGCGGCAGGTTCACCCGGCGCGGGGCGTCGTTCTCCTGCTCGCCCGCGTCGTCCTGCTCGTCGACGCCGTCTACGACCTGCTCGGCCGCGCCGCCGTCCTTGGCGGAGTCGTTCTTCTTGCGACGTCCGAACACGTCACTGTCCTTCCCGGTCGGTAACGACCGAAGCGTAGCCATTCCCACCCTGCTGACCAGCCCCGGATCCGGCCACGGCCGCATGACCGCCGGTGGAGCCGAAACCCCCTTCGGCCCGGGCCGAGCCGGGAAGTTCCGCCACCTCGTGGAAGCGCACCTTCTCGACCCGCTGGACAACCAGCTGGGCAATGCGGTCGAAACGCTCGAACCGGACGCTCTCGCGAGGGTCGAGATTGACCACGATCACCTTGATCTCCCCACGGTACCCGGCATCCACCGTCCCCGGGGCATTCACGAGCGCGAGCCCGCAGCGGGCGGCCAGGCCGGACCGCGGGTGCACGAAGGCCGCGTACCCGTCGGGCAGGGCGATCGAGACGCCGGTGGGCAGGACGGCGCGCTCGCCGGGCTCCAGCTCGGCGGCTTCGGTGGTGACGAGGTCGCAGCCGGCGTCGCCGGGGTGCCCGTATGCCGGAATCGGCACCTCCGGGTCGACGCGGCGGATCAGTACGTCGACCGGCCGGCGGGAGTCGTGGTTGCTCTGGGACATCAGGGGTTCACCTCAAAGGCGCGTGCGCGCCTGACCTGGTCCGGGTCGGCCATGGCCGCCCGGATCTCCTCGGGCCGTCCGTTGTCGATGAAGTGGTCGACCTTCACCTCGATGAAGAGGGCGTCGGCCCGTACGGCGACCGGGCCCTGCGGTCCGCCTATCCGGCCGACGGCCGTGCAGTAGATCTTCCGCCCCGCGACGGCGGTGACCTCGGCCTCCAGGTACAGGACGGTGTCCACCGGCACGGGCCGCACGAAGTCGGTCTCCAGCCGCCCCGTCACCGCGATGACGCGCAGCAGCCAGTTCAGGGAACCCAGCGTCTCGTCGAGCGCGGTGGCGAGCACCCCGCCGTGGGCGAGACCGGGCGCGCCCTGGTGCGCGGGCCTGACGGTGAACTCGGCGGTGACGCGTACGCCCTCGCCCGCCCGGGCCTCCAGGTGGAGTCCGTGGGGCTGGCCCTCACCACAGCCGAAACAGTGCTCGTAGTGCGCGCCGAGGAGCTCGCCGGGTGCGGGCGCGTCGGGGTGCCTGACCGGCGCGGCGGCGTCGGCCGGGGGCGTCAGGGCTGTCTTTGGTCCACTCACAGCCGCAGACCTTACCCGCGCGGCTACCCGCCGGTCGCCTCGTGGCAGGCTTGTCCGCATGCAGCTCTCCACCGCGCACCACGACGAACGTCTGACCGCCCCCCGCTCCTGGTGGGGCATCGCCGTACTGGTCGGCCTCGCGTGCGCGCTGATGCTGCTGCCGCTGGGGACGATGCCCCTGCTGGCCGGTCTGGTCGGGGGCACCGCGCTGGCCGGTCTGGTGGTCAGTTCGTACGGCTCCGCGCGCGTGCGCGTGGTGAACGGTGCGCTGGCGGCGGGGGACGCGCGGATCCCGGTGACGGCCCTGGGCGAGCCCGAGATCCTCGACGCCGAGGAGTCGCGCGCCTGGCGCACCTACAAGGCGGACACCCGCGCCTTCATGCTGATGCGCAGCTACGTGCCGACCGCGGTCCGCGTCGAGGTCACCGATCCGGCCGACCCGACCCCGTACGTGTACGTCTCCACCCGTGAGCCGCAGGCCCTGGTGGCGGCCCTGCTCGCCGCCCGCGCCCGGGCGGCCTGACCGGCCCGTGGGGCCGCCGGTCCGGCCGGGGCGGATCACCCCGGCGGAGGACCTCAGCCGAGCGCGGTGGGATCCGAGGCCTCCAGTGCGACCCTGGTGGCCTCGGGAAGGGGCTGTACGGGCCGCTCCAGGGGCGGCAGGGAGCTCAGGGCCTCCCAGTCCACGGCCCGCCTCCGCAGGTCACCACGGACCTTCTCGGCGAGTTTGCGGGTGTCCCGGCGGTTCATGACCGCGCCGACCGCGGCGCCGACCATGAACGGCATCAGGTTCGGCAGGCTGCGGAACATCCGCTTCATGATCTGCTGGCGCAGTTCGCGCTTCATCTGCCCGCCGAGCGCGGCGTTCAGCGTCGTCGGCTTGGTCAGGTCGACTCCGCGCTCCTCCGTCCAGGCGGTCAGGTAGGCGAGGCTGCGCTCCGTGCGGCCGCCGTGCGGGCGCAGGCCGTAGACCTCGTGGAGTTCGGCGACGAGCTTGAGCTCGATGGCCGCGACGGCGGTGATCTCGGCGGCCAGTTCCGCCGGCATCGCGGGCGGTACGGGCAGCATGGCCGCGGCGCCGATTCCCGCACCCACGGTCGAGGTGGCGGCGCAGGCGCCCGAGACCAGCTTTTCGGCGAGCTGCTCGGGGCCGAGGCCCGGGAACTGCGCGCGCAGCGTCGCGAGGTCCCGAACCGGAACGCGCGGAGCGTTCTCGATGATCCTGTCGGTGACGTACTGGACGGCGCCCTTGACGCCTTCGCCGCCCTTGCGCACACCGTTCCTGACGGCTTGCATCCGACGAGCCCTGGAGCCGTACCGGGACCCCTCGCCGGGACCGGTCTCCGTCGGCACCGCCGGGGCGGTGCCGGAAGGTATCGCGATCTCCGCACTGGCGGAGCCGCCGGAAGCCCCAGGATCCGTTTCTGGATCCATGGATGCCACCTGCGTCTCCGCCGGATCACCAGCTTTCCGGAAGCGGCGCTTCCGGAAGGGTGTGGAGCCAGCCACGGCCGACGCCTCTCAGTCGCAGTCGCGACAGATCGGCTGGCCGTTCTTCTCACGTGCCAGCTGGCTGCGGTGGTGCACCAGGAAGCAGCTCATGCAGGTGAACTCATCGGCCTGCTTGGGCAGGACCCGGACGGCCAGCTCCTCATTGGAGAGGTCCGCACCGGGAAGCTCCATGCTTTCGACAGAGTCGAATTCGTCCATGTCCGCGGACGAGGTCGACTTCTCGTTGCGCCGGGCCTTCAGCTCTTCGATGCTGTCGTTGTCGACGTCATCGTCGGTCTTGCGCGGGGTGTCGTAGTCCGTTGCCATTGTTCGCTCTCCCCCTCTGGGTGTTAGCGGTGTCTCAGCGCACGTAACGCACGAGAGGCCGGACTTGTGCCCGACCTGAGGCGGAGATTTTGCCTCACATCAAGGTCTGTTACTCAATCGACACCCAGCCGCCCGCCCGAAGGACGATTGGCTGGGATGACGAGCGGGACCGTACACGGTCCGGGGGCCGTCATGCACAAACGCCACCCCGTGTATTTCCCGCCATCCGAGGGGCCGGAAACCCGGACTTCCCGGGCGTTCCGGCCGTGCCGGGGTCACTGAACGCACATGGGCCGACACCGGCCACTGTGATCGATCGCACAGGACCGATTGTTTTCACAGGGCAAGCATTCAGCCAAAAGCGAACATGAGGCCGGGGTCTCACAAAGGAAGAGTGACACGCATCACGAGGCCACCGCCCTCCCGGGGTACCGCCTGGATCCTGCCGCCGTGTGCGCGGGCCACGGAGCGCGCGATCGACAGACCCAGCCCGACACCCTTGTCGCTGCCCGTGCGCTCCGTACGCAGCCGCCTGAAGGGCTCGAAGAGGTTGTCCACCTCGTACGCGGGAACAACGGGACCCGTGTTCGATACCAGGAGGACCGCCTGCCCGTGCTCGGCCTCGGTGACCACCTCGACCCAGCCGCCCTCCGGCACGTTGTACCGGACGGCGTTCTGCACCAGGTTGAGCGCGATCCGCTCCAGCAGCACGCCGTTGCCCTGGACGACGGCCGGCGCGCGCTCGCCGCGGATCTCCACGCCCTTCGCCTCGGCCTCGCCGCGCACCTGGTCGACGGCGCGCGAGGCGACCTCCGCCAGGTCCACGGGTTTGCGCTCGACGATCTGGTTCTCGCTGCGGGCCAGCAGCAGCAGACCCTCGACCAGCTGCTCGCTGCGCTCGTTGGTGGCGAGCAGGGTCTTCCCGAGCTGCTGGAGCTCGATCGGCGCCCCGGGGTCGGAGAGGTGCACCTCCAGCAGGGTCCGGTTGATGGCGAGCGGCGTCCGCAGCTCGTGCGAGGCGTTCGCCACGAACCGCTGCTGCGCGGTGAACGCCCGTTCCAGCCGGTCCAGCATGTCGTCGAAGGTGTCGGCGAGCTCCTTGAGCTCGTCGTCCGGCCCGTCCAGCTCGATCCGCCGGGTCAGGTCGGAGCCCACGACCCGGCGGGCGGTCCGGGTGATCTTGCCGAGCGGCGAGAGGACCCGGCCGGCCATCGCGTAGCCGAAGGCGAAGGCGATGATGCTCAGCCCCAGCAGGGCCATCAGCGACCGGCTCAGCAGGTCGTCCAGGGCGTGCCGGCGCTGTTCCAGGACGCACTGGTTGATCGCCGCGGTGAACTGGTCGAACGGCTGGTTGGTGCCGCTCACACCGGAGCAGGTGGTGCTGGTGACCTCGATGTTCTGACCGCGGACGATCGTGAAGGGGATCGCGTTGCCCTGCCGCAGGGCCTGCGCCGCGAGCAGGTAGATGATCGACAGCAGCAGGATCCCGGCGATCAGGAACATCCCGCCGTACAGCAGGGTGAGGCGTATCCGGATGGTCGGCCGCAGCCATGGGAAGGGACCCTCGGGCTGGCCGGGGTCCCATGTCGGTTTCGGTGGCGCCGCCGGTGGCGCCGGGGTGGTTGCCACGCGCATCAGATCCGGTATCCGGAACCGGGCACGGTCACGATGACCGGCGGCTCCCCCAGCTTGCGGCGCAGGGTCATCACGGTCACCCGTACGACGTTGGTGAAGGGGTCGGTGTTCTCGTCCCAGGCCTTCTCCAGCAGCTGCTCGGCGGAGACGACGGTCCCCTCGCTGCGCATGAGCACCTCCAGCACCGCGAACTCCTTCGGTGCCAGCTGGACCTCCTTGCCCTCGCGGAACACCTCCCGCCGGTTCGGGTCCAGCTTGATGCCCGCCCGCTCCAGTACGGGCGGCAGCGCGACCGTGGTGCGCCGTCCGAGCGCCCGGACGCGGGCGGTCAGCTCCGTGAAGGCGAAGGGCTTGGGCAGGTAGTCGTCCGCGCCGAGCTCCAGCCCCTCCACCCGGTCGCTGACGTCACCGGAGGCGGTCAGCATCAGCACGCGGGTGGGCATGCCGAGCTCGACGATCTTCCGGCACACGTCGTCACCGTGCACGAGCGGGAGGTCCCGGTCGAGCACGACCACGTCGTAGTCGTTCACGCCGACCCGCTCCAGGGCGGCGGCGCCGTCGTACACGACGTCCACGGCCATGGCCTCCCGGCGTAGTCCGGTGGCCACCGCATCGGCGAGCAGCTGCTCGTCCTCGACGACGAGTACGCGCACGTCGTTTCCTTCCTCCGAGCCCAGAAGGGCACACGTGTATTGCGTCGCCCATCCTGCACGTTTCGGCCGTAAACCGGCTGTAAGGCGGCCCGTGGAGGGGCTGACGGGGCGGAAGTGAGGATTCCCTGGCCTCACGAGGTTTCTGGGCCCGGGGTGCAGGGGAGGACGAGATCACACCCCATCCACTCCCTGACGGCGGACAGCCACGCCGCCGCCGACCCACGAAGAGGGGGCGAACCCACCATGGACGCATTCACCGCGGGTCTCCTGCAGCGCATCAGGAACACGCAGTCGGACCTCAGGCACGCCCGCGAGACGGGCGACGACTTCCTCGCGGAAGTGGAACTGGCCGAGCTGGAGGATCTCCAGCGCCTGGCCGCCGAACACGGTGTCCCGGTCTCGGCCGCCGTGCCCGCCTGCTGATCCCCCGGTCCGCAGGACCTGCCGTACCCGCACGACCCCTGCACGACTTCGGGTCCCGAACGACTTCCGCACGATCGGTGCGGCTTCCGCACGGCCCCTGCACGACGACGTGGACCCCGGACGCCCGAGCGGGCGGCCGGGGTCCACGTGCTTTTAGTCGTGCCAGGCTCCGGACTCCTCCAGCAGCGGCTGCAGCGAGGCGAACACCGCCGGTGTGGCGGCCAGGACCAGCTCGCCCGAGGCCGGCTCGCCCGGCCGGCCCCCGGTCAGGGCCCCGGCCTCGCGGGCGATCAGGTCACCGGCCGCCAGGTCCCACGGGTTGAGCCCCCGCTCGTAGTAGCCGTCCAGCCGCCCGGCGGCCACGTCGCACAGGTCCAGCGCCGCCGACCCGCCCCGCCGGATGTCCCGCACCAGCGGGATGATCCGCGCGGCGACCTCGGCCTGGTGGGCCCGCCGGGTCTGCACGTACGCGAAACCGGTGCCGAGCAGCGCCTGGTCCAGCGGGGCCGCCGGCCGGCAGGCGAGGCGCGTCGTACCGAGCCACGCGCCGCCGCCGAGGGCCGCGTGGTAGGTCTCCCCGCGCATCGGCGCCGCGACGACGCCGACCACGCTCTCGCCGCCGTACTCGGCCGCGATGGACACGCCCCAGCTCGGAAGCCCGTAGAGGTAGTTCACGGTGCCGTCCAGCGGGTCGACGACCCAGCGCACCCCGCTCGTCCCCGGGGTGTCCGCGCCCTCCTCGCCCAGCAGCCCGTCCTCGGGCCGCCGCTCGGCGAGGATGCCGGTGATCAGCTTCTCCGCCGCGATGTCCATCTCGGTCACCACGTCGATCGGGCTGGTCTTCGTCGCCGCCACCGCCAGATCGGCCGGGCGGCCGTCGCGCAGCAGAGCCCCGGCCTGCCGGGCGGCCTCCAGGCCCACCGCCAGCAGTTCGGCCTTCAGCTCGTCAGAGATCACGGTTCCACTCCCTACGCGTACGGACTGTCCACGCCCGCGGCCGCCGGCCGGGGGCTGCGCGCCGGGCAGCAGCCCACCGCGCACAGGTCATGGCTGCGGCCCAGCGTGCCGACCCAGCACTCCGCGGCCGGCTCCCCGCGCTCCGTGGCGGCCCGCTCCAGCACCAGGTCCCGTACGGCCCCGGCGAAGCGCGGATCGGCGCCGACGGTCGCGGAGCGCCGCACGGGCAGGCCCAGCTCGGCCGCCTTGGCGGTGGCCTCGGTGTCCAGGTCGTAGAGGACTTCCATGTGGTCGGAGACGAAGCCGATGGGCACCATGACGACGGCGGGCGCGCCCGCGGCGTGCAGGGCCTCCAGGTGGTCGCAGACGTCCGGCTCCAGCCACGGGATGTGCGGGGCGCCGCTGCGGGACTGGTAGACGAGCTCCCAGGGGTGCGCGACCCCGGTCCGCGCGGCGACCTCGTCCGCGATCACCCGCGCGACGTCGAGGTGCTGCTTGACGTAGGCCCCGCCCTCGCCGCCCTCGGTGTGGTCCCCGACCGGGCCGGAGGTGTCCGCCGCGGCGGTGGGGATGGAGTGGGTGGTGAAGGCGAGGTGCGCGCCGGAACGGACCTCCTCGGGCAGCTCGGCGAGGGAGGCGACCACGCCGTCGATCATGGGCTCCACGAAGCCGGGGTGGTTGAAGTAGTGCCGCAGCTTGTCGACCCGCGGCAGCTCCACGCCCTCCTCGGCGAGCGCGGCCAGCGCGTCGGCGAGGTTCTCGCGGTACTGGCGGCAGCCCGAGTACGAGGCGTACGCGCTGGTCGCGAGCACCGCGATCCGGCGGCGGCCGTCGGCGGCCATCTCCCGCATGACGTCGGTCAGGTACGGGGCCCAGTTGCGGTTGCCCCAGTACACCGGCAGGTCCAGCCCGTGTCCGGCGAAGTCCTTGCGCAGCGCGTCCAGCAGCTCGCGGTTCTGCCCGTTGATCGGGCTGACCCCGCCGAACCCGAAGTAGTGCTGCCCGACCTCCTTGAGGCGCTCGCGCGGGATTCCCCGCCCGCGGGTGACGTTCTCCAGGAAGGGCACGACGTCGTCGGGTCCCTCGGGGCCGCCGAAGGACAGCAGCAGGAGGGCGTCGTAAGGGGCGGCGGAGCCGCCGTCGGCGGCACGGAGCTGGTCTGACATGTCTCGAATCCTGCCACCCGGCGCCCGGGCCCGGGCAACGGACCCGGCCCGTCCCACACCTCGGACAGCAGGTAAGGTCACCCTAACTTCCTGTCGGTATTTTCCCCCTGCGGGTGCCTTGTCGGCAGACGTAACCTGTCTGAGCCAGCCACGTCCCTTACGGAGGGCACCACCTTGCCCAGTCCCTACCGCGCGATATTCGCGACCCCCGGCACCAAGGGGTTCACAGCCGCCGGCCTCCTGGGCCGGATGCCGCTGTCCATGGTGGGCATCGGTGTCCTCACGATGATCACCGAGCTGGGTGGCAGCTACGGGCTCGCCGGTGCCCTCACCGGCACCATCGCCCTGTCCGCCGCCGCCGTCGGCCCGCAGGTCTCCCGGCTGGTGGACCAGTACGGACAGCGGCGGGTGCTGCGCCCGGCCACCCTCGTCGCGGCCGCCGCGGTCACCGGGCTGCTGATCGCCGCGGCGAACGGCTGGCCGAGCTGGACCCTCTTCCCCTTCGCCGTCGTCGCCGGCTGCGTGCCCAGCGTCGGATCGATGGTCAGGGCCCGCTGGACGGCCCTGTTCCGCGACACCCCCCAGCTGCACACGGCCTACTCCTTCGAGTCCATCGTCGACGAGCTGTGCTTCATCGTGGGCCCGCCGCTGGCCGCGACGCTGTCGGCCGGCTGGTTCCCCGAGGCCGGCCCGGTGGTCGCCCTCGCCTTCCTGGTGACGGGCGTGTGGTGGCTGACGGCACTGACCGCCACCGAACCCGAGCCGCATCCGCACCACGAGCACACCGACCGGTCCTCGGCGCTGCGCTCCCCCGGCCTCCAGGTGCTGGTGGCCACCTTCGTGGCGACCGGCGCGATCTTCGGCTCCGTGGACGTGGCCACCCTCGCGTTCGCCGAGGAACACGGCAGCAAGTCCCTCGGTGGGGTGTTCCTGGCGGTCTGGGCGTTCGGATCCTGCCTGGCGGGCATCGTCTTCGGCCTCCTGCACTTCAAGGGCAAGGCCGAACCTCGCTGGATCCTGGGCATCAGTGCGATGGCCGTGAGTATGATCCCCCTCCTACTGGCCGGGAACCTGCCGTTTCTGGCCGTGGCGCTCTTCGTCTCGGGCCTCGCCATCGCTCCCACGATGATCACCACGATGGCCCTGATCGAGGCGCACGTGCCACACGCGAAGCTGACCGAGGGCATGACCTGGATCAGCACCGGCCTCGCGGTCGGAATCGCGCTCGGGTCCTCCGTGGCCGGCTGGGTCGTCGACTCGGCCGGGGCGCGGACCGGGTACGTCGTCTCCATCTCGGCGGGGGTGGCCGCGGCGGCGGTCGCGTTCGCGGGATACCGCCGGCTGACGAGGCCGGCGCAAGGGGAGGAGCCAGCAACCGATGGGGACGGCGACAGCAGGGCGGCGCAGCACGGAACGGACCGCGTGGCATAACTGGGCGGGCAACATCACCGCCACACCCGCCCGCGTGGTGACCCCGGCCTCGGTCGGGGAACTCCAGGAGACGGTCCGCCGGGCCGCCGAGGACGGGCTGCGGGTGAAGGCGGTCGGCACCGGCCACTCCTTCACCGCGGCCGCCGCCACCGACGGCGTGCTCGTACGCCCGCAGGCGCTCTCGGGGATCCTGGCGGTCGACCGCGAGGCCGGCACCGTCACGGTGGCGGCCGGCACGGTGCTCAAGGACCTCAACGTGGCCCTGGCACGGCAGGGCCTGTCGCTCACCAACATGGGCGACATCATGGAGCAGACGGTCTCCGGGGCCACCAGCACCGGCACCCACGGCACCGGACGCGACTCGGCCTCCATCGCGGCCCAGATCCGCGGCCTGGAACTGGTCACGGCCGACGGCCGGCTGCTGACCTGCTCCGAGAAGGAGCATCCCGAGGTCTTCGCGGCGGCCCGGCTCGGCATCGGCGCGCTCGGCATCGTCACCGCGATCACCTTCGCCGTGGAGCCGGTCTTCTTCCTGACCGCCCGCGAGGAGCCCATGGGCTTCGACCGGGTGACGGCCGAGTTCGAGGAGCACTTCGCGGAGAACGAGCACTTCGAGTTCTACTGGTTCCCGCACACCGGCAACTGCAACACCAAGCGGAACAACCGCAGCCAGGGCCCCGCGGCCCCGCCCGGACCGGTGAGCGCCTGGATCGAGGACGAATTGCTCTCCAACGGCCTCTTCCAGGCCGTCAACTCGCTGGGCCGCGCGGTCCCGGCCACCATCCCCTCCATCGCCCGCGTGGCCAGCCGCGCCCTGTCGGCGCGCACGTACACGGACATCCCGTACAAGGTGTTCACCAGCCCGCGCCGGGTGCGCTTCGTGGAGATGGAGTACGCCCTCCCGCGCGAGCGGGTGGTCGAGGCGCTGCGGGAGCTGCGGGCGATGGTCGACCGCTCCCGGCTGCGGATCAGCTTCCCGGTGGAGGTGCGGACGGCCCCCGTGGACGACATCACGCTGTCGACGGCCTCCGGGCGCGATACCGCGTACATCGCGGTGCACATGTACCGGAACACCCCGTACCAGGCCTACTTCACGGCGGCCGAACACATCTTCACCGCGCACGGCGGACGTCCGCACTGGGGCAAGGTGCACACGCGGGACGCGGAGTACTTCGCCGAGGTCTACCCGCGGTTCGGCGAGTTCACCGCGCTGCGCGACCACCTCGACCCGGACCGGGTCTTCGGCAACGACTACCTGCGGCGGGTCCTGGGGGACTGAGCCGGTCCGGTGTCAGGGCGCGCTCTGCCGCGCCGCCGGCCGCGAGGCGTCGGGGCTGGGTGCCGGGGCCGGCGGTGCGGGCGCGTCCGTGGCCGGGGGTGAGGCCGGTGCCCCCTTCGAGGGGCCGGCGTCGGGCGTCGGGTCCGCGGAGGCCCCGGAGTTGCCTGAGCTGCCGGAACTGCCGGAACTGCCGGAACTGCTTGAGTTTCCGGAGCCACCGGATCCGGAGGGGCTGGGTCCGGGGCTCGGGCTCCGGCCGCCGGACGGTTCCGGGGGGCTCGGACTCGGCGAGGTCCCGGCCCCGGGGGCCCGCCCGCCTCTGCCCTCGCCGCCGGGCTCCTCCCGGGGCGGGGCGGTCCGCTCCGTGCCCGCCGTGCGGGTACCGCCGGAGAAGAGCGTGCCGCCGCCGCTGCTGACGGAGGTGCCGGCCATCGCCTCGTAGGTGCCGAGGCCGCCGATGGCCACGGCGAAGGCCGCGCCCGAGGCGACCGCGGTGCGCTTCCAGCCCCGCACCCGGGTGCCGTGCACGGTGGCCGCCCCGAACTCCCCGGTGGCGGTCCGCGCGGTCGCGGTGCCCGCGGCCGCCGACTCCTCGCGGGGCGGCGGCACCTGACGGGCCCTGGGCCGGGCGCTCTCCCGCAGCTGGTCGCCCGTGCGCCGGAAGAGGTGCTGGATGACGGGCCCGCCCGCGGTGGCGACGACGCTGACCACACCGGCCCCGAGGATGGTCCCGTAGACGCCCATCTTCGAGGCGAGCAGGGCCGCGGCGACGGTGGCGAGGGAGGAACCGGCGACCTGGGCCGCGCTCAGGTCGAGCTTCTTCTTCTCCGGTTCGTCCTCGACGCCCCGCGCAGCCTTCTGACCCATCGCCATCCCCGGTGTGTCCCGCCTCTCGCGCTTCTCCTCTTCCTGGAGTTACCGACCGCTGAGCGAAGCAGATAGTTCCGTTTCTGGTGATTATGTGAAGCAAGACACCCGAAAACGGACCACGGGTGCAGGTCGGACCCGATCGAGGGCAGGCCAACTCCCGCCGTCCGGGGAAAGTTCGGCGGCGCGGCGGTCCACCCAGGTGGCCCGAATGGAGTACTGTGGCGAGCCCTGGGGCCGTCCTTCCTTTCGGATGTCCGGACTCGGGAGAGGGGGCCGACGGATGGAACACGGCACTCAAAGACCGGTGATGCCGCGGTATTGCACGGGCGCCTGCTGCGCACAGTAACCGTTCGGTCACTGTGCGTGCCCAACAGGTAACCGTGCCATAACGGCGATCAAGGGCGCATGCCCGACACGCCGGTTTAACTCGGCAAGGTTGTGGCAGGCTGCACCCGGGCAGGCCACACTCGACTAGCGGAAGCAGCGACGCACGTGACGTCGGCAGGCACCACCCGGGAGGTCCCCATGCCCGAACTGCGTGTCGTGGCCGTCTCAAATGACGGCACACGACTGGTGCTCAAGGCTGCGGACAGCACGGAGTACACGCTTCCGATCGACGAGCGGCTCCGCGCCGCCGTCCGCAACGATCGCGCACGCCTGAACCAGATCGAGATCGAGGTGGAGAGCCACCTCCGCCCCCGCGACATCCAGGCCCGCATACGGGCCGGTGCCTCCGCGGAGGAGGTCGCTCAACTCGCCGGCATCCCGGTCGACCGCGTGCGCCGCTTCGAGGGCCCGGTGCTCGCCGAGCGCGCGTTCATGGCCGAGCGCGCCCGCAAGACGCCCGTACGCCGCCCCGGCGAGAACACCGGTCCGCAGCTCGGCGAGGCCGTGCAGGAGCGGCTGTCCCTGCGCGGCGCCGACAAGGACACCGTCCAGTGGGACTCCTGGCGCCGCGACGACGGCACCTGGGAGGTCCTCCTCGTCTACCGGGTCGCGAGCGAGACGCACTCGGCGAGCTGGACCTACGACCCGCCGCGCCGGCTGGTCGTGGCCGTGGACGACGAGGCCCGCTCCCTGATCGGCGAGTCGGAGGACCTGCCGGCGACGCCGGAGCCGAGCTTCCCCTTCGTGCCGAGGATCGCGCGGCTGCCGCGCGACCGGCCGCTGGACCGCGCCCTGGACCGGCAGCTGGAACGGATCGAACCCCGTCCGGCGCCCGTACCGGAACCGGAGGAGGAGCGGGACACCCTCACCAGCCTGTTGGAGGCGGTCCCGAGCTTCCGCGGCGACATGGTGGTCCCGGACCGCACCGAGACCCCGGACGACACCGAACCGGAGGCGGAAGAGCCGCCGGCGCCGGCCGCCTCGGCGGGCGCGGGCGCCGCGTACGCCGATGTCCTCATGCCGCGCACGGTGGCGGGCCACCGGGACCGCCTGACCGGCACCACCGACCGCCAGGCGGAGGCCGACGGGGTCCGCCCCGGGCGCCGTGCGGCAGTACCGAGCTGGGACGAGATCGTCTTCGGCACCCGCCGCAAGAAGCAGGAGTAGGGGCGGGGGTGGCGCCGCCGGGTCCTGCCCGGCGGCTCCGCCCGCCCGCCTACTGGGGGTCCGGGCCCGTGGCCACCGGGCGGGCCGGGTCCCCGGACCACTCGGACCAACTGCCCGCGTACAGGTCGGACTCGATGCCGGCCACCTCCAGGGCCAGCACCTCATGCGCTCCGGAGACCCCCGAGCCGCAGTACACGCCCACCGGCGTCCCCTCGGACGCTCCGAGCGCCTCGAACCGGGCGCGCAGGGCTCCCGCCGGCAGGAACCGTCCGTCCGGGCCCACGTTCTCCGTGGTCGGGGCCGACAGCGCGCCCGGGACATGGCCGCCGACCGGGTCGATCGGTTCGACCTCGCCCCGGTAGCGCTCCCCCGCGCGGGCGTCCAGGAGGACCCCTTCCCGCGCGCGCAGGGCCGCTCCGTCGGCGTCCAGCAGCCCGACCGCCCCCGGAGTTGGCTTGAAATCGCCCTCCACGGGAGTCACCCGGTCGGCCGTAACCGCGCCCCCGGCCGCCGTCCAGGCGGCCAGGCCGCCGTCCAGGACCCGCACGTTCGGGTGACCCGTCCAGCGCAGCAGCCACCACGCCCGGGCCGCCGCCCAGCCCAGTCCGCCGTCGTACACGACGACGGGACCGTCCGCCGGGACGCCCGCCCGCCGCATCGCCTCCCCGAAGGCCTCCGGGTCCGGGAGCGGGTGGCGTCCGCCCTTCCCGGGCGGACCTGCCAGTTCTCGGTCGAGGTCGACATACACCGCCCCGGGCAGGTGTCCTGCCTCGTAGGCGGGCCGCTGGTCAGGGCCGCCGAGCTGCCAGCGGACGTCCAGCAGCACCGGCGGGCGGGGGCCCGCCAGCTCGTTCCTCAGTTCGGCGGCGGCGAGGGTCGCAGATTTCGCAGTCATGCCGGTCATCTTCCTCCCCGCCCGGCACCGGCGTAACAAGACCGTCATCGGGGGGCCGTACCGATCCGGTCAACTCCGTGACCGGCCCCCTCGACGCGGCCCGGTCGGGGCGCGCCGAGTCGCCGGGAGTGGAAGCATCAGCACCGGTAAGCGCCACGACGGAGGAGACGGCTGACATGACCGAGGCAGCGGAAGCGATCCGGCGCACCCCCGGTACCCCGTGCTGGGTGAGCCTCATGGTGCACGGCCTCGGGACCACCGAGGACTTCTACGCCGACCTGTTCGGCTGGGAGTACGAACCGGGGCCCGAGCAGCTCGGCCCGTACGTCCGCGCGGTGCTGAACGGCCACGAGGTGGCCGGGATCGGCGAGATGCCGCCGGACCGGCATCTTCCGGTGGCCTGGACGACGTACCTCGCCACGGACGACGCGGATGCCACCGCCGAGTCGGTGCGCGCCTGCGGCGGCACGGTCGCGGTGGGCCCGCTGGACGCCGGTATCGCGGGGCGGGTGGCGATCTGCTCCGACCCGCTGGGCGCGATCTTCGGGCTGTGGCAGGCGCAGAGCCGGATGGGCACCCGGCCGCACGGCGAGCCGGGCACCCCCGTGTGGAACGAGCTGGTCACCCAGGACACCTCGACGGTCGGGAAGTTCTACGAGCACGTCTTCGGCCACGAGGCGCAGACGCACGCCACGGCCTCCGACGACTTCGACTACCAGACCCTGCACCTGGAGGGGAGGCCGGTGGCCGCCGTGCACGGCGTCGGCCGCTCGCTGCCGCACGACCGGGGGCCGCACTGGATGACGTACTTCGAGGTGGAGGACACCGATGCGGCGGCCGCCCGGGTCGTCGAGCTCGGCGGGCGCGTGGTCGACCCGCCCCGTGAGGGTCCGCGCGGCCGGCAGGCCACGGTCGCGGACCCGGAGGGCGCGGTGTTCGCCCTCGTACGGTCACGGCGCTGACCTCGACACCCCCTGGCTCCCCGGAGTCCGCCCGAAGTGCCGGGCGGTGGGTACGAGGGCGGCCGCGGCGGGTACGAGGAAGCAGGCCGCGGCACACACGGCGAGGACCGGGGTGGCGCCGAAGGTGCCGATGGCCGGGGCGATGAGGGCGAGGCCGGCCGGGGCGAGCCCGTAGGACAGCAGGAAGTCCAGCGAGGAGACGCGGGCGAGCTTGTCCGGGGCGACCTCGCGCTGGGTGGCCGTGAACCAGGGCACGTTGAACAGCTCGATCCCGATTCCGGCCACGACGTAGGCCGCGATCACCACGGCCGGGTGGACCGGAAGCATCAGGCTCAGCGGCGCGAAGCCGTAGGAGGCCAGGCCGGCGAAGGCGCTCCAGCCCTGGGAGCGGGGCCGTCGGCGGGCGGTGAGCAGGGCCCCGCCGAGCGCGCCCACGGTGTAGGCGGTCATGGCCGCGGCCATGACCCACCCGGTGCCGTAGCGGTCGCGGCTGACGAGGGGCAGGGCCACGCCGGTGGCGGAGTAGCCCAGCGCGATCACGGCGGTCAGGGCGCCGAGTCCGGCGAGGAACCAGGGGTGGCGGCGGGCCTCGCGTATGCCGTCGACGAACTCGGCGCGCAGGGATGCGCGCGGTGCGGAACTCTGTGATCCGGGGACCGTGGCGCCGCGGCCCGGCAGGAGGGCGGCGACCAGCCAGAGCAATCCGATGCCCAGCAGCAGTGTCCCCGTGCCGACGAACGACGCGAGCAGGGCCGTCATGGTGGGGCCCGCCAGCGTGGAGGTCCGTACCGCCATGGTCATGGCGGCATTGGCCTGCTGCCTGCGGTCCGCGGCGACGACCTCGGCGGTGAGCGCCTGGAAGGCGGGGCGGCAGGCCCCCTGGCCGGCGCCCGCGAGGGCCGCGGCCAGGGTCATCACCAGCAGCGACCGGCCGAGGCCCAGGGCGAGGAGCGGGGCGGCGGCCGCGGCCGCGAGCGCGGACCAGAGCACGACGGCCCGGCGCGAGTGACGGTCGGCCAGCACCCCGCCGACGGCGACGGCCGCGAGGAAGCCGGCGGTGCGGGCCGCGAGGACCAGGCCCAGGCCGGCCGCGCCGAGTTCACGGTGCAGGACGGCGAGGCCCAGAACGAAGGGCAGGGCCCAGGTCGCGAGTCCGGAGGCGGTGCTGCCCGCCCACAGGCGCAGGAAGGCCGGGTCGCGCAGGACGGAGCGGGTGGGCGGTGGGGCGGTCCTGGGCGTCGTGGGGGCGGGTGTGGTCGCCATGGGGGGTGCTCCTCGTTCGTCGGCCGGTGCCGGGTCGCGGTTCGGCGAACCCCGACCCGGGGGTGTTAATGAAAACGATAACCATTACAGTACTCTGTGACGCGGCACCCCTGCCCCGGTGCACGACCACACCCACGCCCCCAGACCGGAGAACCCATGCGCCAACGCGCCCGGATCGGCATCCCCTTCGCACTCGTACTCGCCCTCACCCTCGCCACCACGGGCTGCTCGACCGCCACCGACGACCGCGCGCCGAAGGGCGAACCGGCCGCCCGGACGGCGGCGTTCGGCAGCTGCGGGCGGCAGCTCTCCTTCGACCGGCCCCCGCGGCGCGCCGTCGCCCTGGACCAGACCTCGACCGAGACCCTGCTGGAACTGGGACTCCAGGACCGGATGGCCGGAACGGCCAACCTCAAGACGAAGATCCCCGCGCAGTACCAGGACGCCTACGCCAAGGTCCCGGTCATCGCCCCCAAGATCGCCACCGGCGAGCAACTGCGTGCGGCCACCCCCGACTTCGTGATGGCCGCCTCCGGCGACCTCTACACGAAGGACCGCGCCGGCACCCGCGAGGAACTGGCCGCCCTGGGGGTTCCCGCCTTCGTCAGCGCCGTGGACTGCCCGCAGCACGACGAGGCCGGAAGGACACCCTTCGAACTGCTCTTCTCCGACTACGAGCGGCTCGGCGAGGTCTTCGGCCGCACGGAGCGGGCCGGCCGGCTCGCCCGGGAGCAGCGCGCCGCCGTCGCCGCGGCCGGCGCGAACGCCGCCGGGGCCACCGCCCGGGACGGGAGGCGGCCCACGGTCGTCTACCTCTACTCGGTCTTCAACGGCATGCCCTACGTCGCGGGCCGGACCGGCCTGCCCGGCGAGATGAGCCGGATCGTCGGCGCGAAGAACGCCTTCGACGACGTGGCCGAGGACTGGCCGGAGGTCTCGTGGGAGCAAGTCGCCGCCCGCGACCCGGATTTCATCGTGATCGGGGATCTGAGCGAGCGCGGCCGGCCGGGCGACAGCGCCGCCGAGAAGCGCGCCGCGATGGCCGCGGACCCGGTGGTCTCCCGACTGGCGGCGGTCCGCGAGAACAGGATCATCGAGGTGCCGGGCATCGAACTGGACCCCTCCGTACGCTCCGTGCACGCCCTGGGGCTGCTGGCGGCGGGCATGAAGGACCTCGGGTATGTCCGCTGACCCGCGGGCCGTGGACCTGCTGCTTCCCGCCGCCCGGGAGGTCCGGGTGGACGCGCCGCCCCCGCCGCCGCGGGCCGGACGGTCCGGTGGACCGGCCCGTGCGGGGCTGTTCCTCGCCGGAGCGCTCGTCCTGGCCGCCTCGGTGGCGGCAGGCACCCGTATCGGCAGCGCCGACGTGGGATGGACCGACCTCGGCCGGGCGCTCGGGGCCCGGCTGGGGCTGGGCACCGAACCGCTGCCGCCGCTGCTGGACTCGCTCGTCTGGGACCTGCGGCTGCCCCGGGTGCTGATGGCGGCCCTGGTCGGTGCCTCGCTCGCGGTGTGCGGCACCGTGCTGCAGGCCGTCACCCGCAACGCGCTGGCCGACCCGTACCTGCTCGGCGTGTCCTCGGGCGCCTCGGCCGGGGCCGTCGCCGTGGCCGTCCTGCCCTTGTCCGGGCTGGGCGCCCAAACCCTCGGGATCACCGGCGGCGCCCTCGTCGGCGCCCTGCTCTCCTTCGGCCTGCTGCTGGTGCTGCTGCGCCGTACGGGCCTGGACTCGGTCCGCATCGTCCTCACCGGAGTGGTCGTCGGACAGCTCTTCACCGCGCTGACCTCGCTCGTCCTGATGGCCTCGGCCGACGCCGACACCACGCGCGCCCTCACCCACTGGCTGCTGGGCTCGATGGCGCCGGCCCGCTGGGACGCCGTCGCGGTCTGCGCGGTCGTCACCCCGCTCGGACTGGCGGCCGCCTGGCTGTGCGCGAACGCCCTCGACGGCCTCGCGTTCGGCGCGGACACCGCCGCGTCGCTGGGGATCGGCGTACGGCGCACCCGGATGCTGCTGCTCGTGATGACGGCCGTGCTGACCTCGGTGGCGGTGGCCACCGTCGGCGCCATCGGCTTCGTCGGGCTGATCGTCCCGCACGGGGTGCGTCTGCTGGCCGGTCCGCTGCACCGGGTGCTGCTCCCCCACGCGGCGCTCGCGGGCGCGGTGTTCCTCGTGTGGACCGACGCCCTGGCGCGCGCCGCCTTCGCACCGCGTGAGATACCGGTCGGCGTGATCACCGCGCTGCTCGGTGTACCGCTGTTCCTGCTCGTCCTGCGCAGGAGGGGTGAGCTGTGAGGATCACCGCCGAAGGGCTGAGCTGGTCGGCCGCCGGCACGCCCGTCGTCCGCGGGGCCGGCCTGGACATCGCGCCGGGCGAGACGGTCGGACTGCTCGGCCCCAACGGCTGCGGCAAGTCCTCGCTCCTGCGCTGCCTGGCCGGGCTGCGCGTGCCCGACGCGGGCACGGTGCGCTACGACGGCCGGTCGATACGGGACTGGAGCGCCCGCCGGATCGCCCGCCGGATCGCCTTCGTGGAACAGGACTCCGCATTCGACACCGACCTGCGCGTCGCCGACGTGGTGGGGCTGGGGCGGACCCCCTTCCGCGACCCCTGGCGCGGCCCGGACGCCACCGACCGGGCGGTGGTCGCCGCCGCGCTGGACCGCGTCGGCCTCACCGCGCTCGCCGGGCGCTCCTGGAAGGGCCTGTCGGGCGGCGAGCGGCAGCGTGCCCACATCGCCCGCGCGTTCGCCCAGCAGCCGTACGCCCTGCTCCTCGACGAGCCCACCAACCACCTGGACGTCAAGCACCAGTTGGAGCTCATGGAACTGCTCGCAGGCACCGGGCAGACGGTGCTGGTCGCGCTGCACGACCTCACCCTGGCCGCCCGCCACTGCGACCGGCTGCTGCTCATGCACGAGGGCCGCCTGATCGCCTCCGGCACCCCGGCCGCCGTACTCACCGCCGAGCACCTCGCCCGGGTCTTCGGGGTCGACGCCGAACTGACCACCGACGCCACGGGCCGTCCCTCGGTGTCCTACCGAGGCCCGCTCCGCACCACCGCGGCCGCGCCCGCGGCCGTGCCCACAGCCGTGCCCGACCCCGCCCCCGCACTCCGACAAGGAACGTCATGACGAGCCACACGCCGCCCACCGCACCCGCACCCGCACCCGCACCCGCGCCCGCGCCCGCACCGACCGTCGACGGCCTCTTCGCGGCCGTACTGGCCGGTGAACAGGGCCCGCCGCCCCGCGCACTCGTGGCGACCAGTGTGTTCTGGATCCACCACGGCACCCGGCTGGCCGGCGGCGACACCACCTACCTCAACCAGTACGTCCTGGTGCGCGTCGGCGACTCCTTCGGCGGCTGCGCCTTCGAGGCCGGCGAGATCGACCCGGCGATCTGCCGTGACGCCTCGGGCGCCCCGCTCGACGTCCTGCTGCGCGAGGCTCCCCGCCCCCTGCGGATCGCCGCGCTCGACGCGTACCTCGCGGGGCGGCGCCCGCACCGCGACGCCGGGGCGGAGCCGGTCGTCCTCCCGGTCGGCACCCCCGAGGTACGCGCCCGGGCCCGCGACGCGGCCGTCGCCGGGCTGCTGGACATCGGCCCCGGCGCCCGGGTCGGCCTCATCGGCGTGGTGAACCCGCTGGTCGCGGCGATCCGCGAGCGCGGCGGCGTACCGCTGCCGTGCGACTTCAACCTCAGGACCACACAGTGGGGCGATCCGGTCACCACCGACATGCACGAGGTACTGGAGCGCGCCGACGCCGTCGTCGCCACCGGCATGACCCTCGGCAACGGCTCCTTCGACACCGTCCTCGACCGCTGCCGCACCCGGGGCATCCCTCTGGTCGTCTACGCGCAGAGCGGCAGCGCGGTGGCCCGGGCCTTCCTCGGCTCCGGAGTGACCGCCCTGTCCGCCGAACCCTTCCCCTTCTCCCAGTTCAGCGCCGACCCGACGACCCTGTACCGCTACCGGACGGCGGGGCGGCCGTGATCGCGCCCGCCTCCCGCCACGGCGCCGGGCACGCCTCCTGCCACCACGGCGAGATCCTCCAGGGCGTCTTCCTCGACGCCGCCGGACGCCGGTGCGCCGGCCTGGTCACCCTGCCGATGACCGGGCCGGCCGGCCGGGCCGAGTTCACCCGGCATCCCGGCACCCCGCCGGAGCAGCTCACCGTCCTGCCGGGGGACCGTACGAAGGCCGCCCGCGCCGCGGCACTCGCCGTCGAGGAGTGCGCGGCGCGGCGCCGGGAGCCGCCCTGCGGAGGGAAGTTGCGGATCGCCGGCGACATCCCGGTGGGCCTCGGCATGGGCAGCTCCACCAGCGATGTCATCGCCGCCGTACGGGCGGTCGCGGACTCCTACGGGGTGCGGCTGGCGCCCGGTACCGTCGCCCGGCTGGCGGTGCGCGCCGAACAGGCCTGCGACCCGCTGATGCTGGACGCCCGCCCGGTGCTCTTCGCCCAGCGCGAGGGGCGGGTGCTGGAGGTCCTCGGCCCCCGCCTGCCGCCCCTCGTCGTCGTGGGCTGCGCCCTGGGCGGGGGCGCGCCCGTGGACACCCTCGCCCTGCCGGACCCCGCGTACGACGAGGGCGACGTACGCGCCTTCGAGCGGCTGCGCACCCTGCTGCGGCGGGCCGTGGCCACCGGCGACGCGGCCCTGCTGGGCCAGGTCGCGACCGCCAGTGCGCGGCGGGGCCAACAGCTGCTGCGCCATGCGGAGTTCGACACGGTCGCCGACATCGGCCGGCGGCTGGGGGCCCTCGGGGTCCAGATCGCGCACAGCGGCGCGGTGGCCGGTCTGCTCCTCGACCCGGCGGCCCCGGGCCTGGACCGGCGGATCCGTGGCTGCGTACGGGCCCTGAAGGGCAACGGCATCGCCGTGACCCGCGTCTTCCCGACCTTCCCGCCCATCCCGGCCTTCCCGGCCTTCCCGACGACCAAGGAGTTCCCGAGTGGACCAGCACATCGCCGAGGCCATCGGCCGGCCCGACCTGATACGCCTCGACGACCGGCTCGTCTGCCTGCGCTTTGAGACCATGAAGGTCGTCTCCGCCCTCGCCGCGGTGCGCCACCTGCTCGACACCGGGGTGGTGCGGCCCGGGGACACCCTCCTGGACAGCTCCAGCGGGATCTACGCGTACGCCCTCGCGCTGGCCTGTCACCGCCACGGCATGCGCTGCCACATCGTCGGCTCGACGACCGTCGACCGCACGCTGTGCGCCCAACTGGCGGTGTTCGGGGCGACGCTGGAGCGGATGGAGCCCTGCGACGATCTGAAGCTGGACCAGAAGCGGCGGGTCGAGCGCATCCACGAGATCCTCGCGGAGCACCCCGAGTACCACTGGATGCGGCAGTACCACGACGACATCCACTACCTGGGCTACCGGGCGGTGGCGGAGCGGATCCGGCCGGCGGTGGGCGGGGGTGGCCTGACCCTGGTCGGCGGGGTCGGCTCGGGCGCCTCGACCGGGGCGCTGGCCCGCTATCTGCGGGAGGACCGCGCCGACGTCGAACTCGTCGGCGTGCAGCCCTTCGGCAGCGTCACCTTCGGCGCCGGACACGTCGCCGACCCCGAGATCATCATCGCCGGGATCGGCAGCTCCATCCCCTTCGGGAACGTCAGCCACGCGTCGTACGACACGCTCCACTGGATCTCCTTCGACGCCGCCCTGTCCGGCAGCGTCGACCTGCTGCGGCGGCACGCGGTGTTCGCGGGCCTGTCCACCGGGGCCGGCTACCTCGCCGCCCGCTGGGAACGGGCCCGGGCCCCGGAGCGTACGGTCCTCTTCATCGCCGCCGACACCGGCCACCGGTACGTGGACAGCGTGTACGCCCGCCACCACGAGGCGGCACCCGTCGACTCCCTGATACCGCGCCAGGTCACGAACCGGGCCGAACTCGCGCTCCCCTGGTCCCGGATGGACTGGAACCGGGCCCTCGGCGAAGTCCCGCCCTATGCCTGAAAGGTGCGCCGGTAGGCGTGCGGACTGGTTCCCGTGAGGCGCTTGAAGCGCTCCCGGAACGCGGTGGGAGAACCGAACCCGACCTGCGCGGCGATCCGTTCGACGGGGTGGGCGGTGGTCTCCAGCAGGTACTGCGCCTGCCGGATCCGGGCCCGGTGCAGCCACTGCAGCGGCGAGGTGCCGGTCTGTTCGCGGAAGCGCCGGTTGAGGGTCCGGACGCTCATGCCGCCCTGTGCGGCGACGTCGTCAAGGGTGAGGTCGCGCCGGACGTTGTCCTCCATCCAGCGCAGGAGCGGCTCCAGCACCGATCCGCGCGGGGCCGGCGGCTGGTCGTGCACGATGAACTGGGCCTGCCCGCCGTCGCGTTCCAGCGGCATGACGGACAGCCGGGCGGCGTCCGCGGCCACCGCCGAGCCGAGGTCGCGCCGGATCATGTGCAGGCACAGGTCCAGTCCGGCGGCGGCGCCGGCCGAGGTGAGCAGCTGCCCGTTGTCGACGTAGAGCACCCCCGGGTCCACCTCGACGGCGGGGTGGAGCGCGGCGAGCAGCCCGGCGGCCGACCAGTGGGTGGTGACCCGCAGACCGTCCAGGAGTCCGGTGGCGGCCAGGACGAAGGCGCCCACACAGATGGAGGCGATCCTGGTTCCCCGTGCGGCGGCCTGCCGCAGCGCGTCGAGGACCTCCTCGGGCACGGGCGCCGCGGGGTCGGCCACACCGGGCACGATGATCGTGTCCGCCTCGGCCAGCTCCGTCAGCGGCCACGGCGCGCGCAGCACGAAAGCCCCGGCGTCGACCTCCTCGGCAGGTGCGCAGACACGGACCCGGTAGGCCGGACGGCCGTCGGGAAGCCGGGTCCGCGCGAACACCTCGATCGGGGTGGACAGGTCGAACGGAATCACACCGTCCAGGGCGAGCACGACCACGGTATGCATGGCCCGACGATAGCCGGGCGCGGCACCGGCCTCTCCCCTGGATACCGTCACGGCGGATGATTCCCCCCAGGTCACAGCCGTCCGTCGGGCCCATGCCGCCGTTGGCCATAATCCGTTGGTTGATGGCATTCCAGCCGCTTCCGGTGTCTGTGAACCACAACTAGCGTCGGTGTCCACCCCCACCGGCCCGGTTCCCGCGGCCGTCCGACACCCGTCCGCTCCCGACCACCTGGATCACGCACGTGACGAAATTCCTGCTCGCCGTCCACGTCCTGGCGGCGGTCATCACGATCGGCCCGGTCACCGTCGCCGCCAGTATGTTCCCGCCGACGGCCCGCCGCGCCCTGGCCGGACCCGGCAACGCCGCGACCCTCGCCGAGGCCCGTACGCTGCACCGCATCTGCCGGGTCTACGCCGTGATCGCGGTCGTGGTACCGGTGTTCGGACTGGCGACCGCGCGCAGCCTCCACGTACTGGGCAGCCCCTGGCTCCTCACGTCGATCGCACTGACCGCCGCGGCCGCGGCCGTGCTCGGCATCCTTGTACTCCCCCGCCAGTCCGCGGCACTGACCGTCCTCGACGGCACCGCCGACCCGCAAAAGGCCGCGGCCGCCCTGCGGGCGGTCGGTCGGCTGGGCATGTACACCGGACTGTTCAACCTGTTGTGGGCGACGGTGACCGTGCTGATGATCGTCCGCCCCGGATCCACCACAGGAGCCTGACATGCACCGCCCCAGCCGACTCCTGCGGGCCGCCGCACTCCTGGAACTCGGCAGTCTGGCCGTCCTGTTGAGCAACCTCGGCGTGCTCCACCTGCAAGCCGTCTCCTCGGCCGTCGGCCCCCTGCACGGCTGCGCCTACCTGGTCGTCGTCATCGCCACCGCCCGCGAGCCGCACTCGGGCCGATCGACCGTCGCGCTGTCGGCCGTCCCCGGTATCGGAGGCCTCCTCGCCCTGCGCCGCCTGACCGCGCCCCGCCCGCCGGTCAGCCGCACGTGACGGGACGGCTCACCGGCCGGTTCCGCCGTCGCGGATCGCGTTCACCAGTCCGGTGACGAGATGCGCCCGTTCCGCCATCGCGTCGACCACCAGGTACTCGTGGTCGGCATGGGCACCGCCGCCGACGGCTCCCAGGCCGTCGAGCGTAGGCACCCCCAGCGCGCCCGTGAAGTTGCCGTCGCTGCCGCCGCCCACCGCCCTGCCCTCGATGCCCGGCAGCAGTCGCCGCGCGATCTCGAACAGGTCCGCCGACGCCGACTCCGGCATCGGGGGCCGGCCCACGGCCCCCCGGACCACGATCTCCGCTCCGTCCAGACGCGGGGCCAGGGCCGCCATCGCCGACTCGACGCGCTCCTTCTCCCCGGCCGACTCGACCCGGACGTCGACCAGCACCGTCGCCTCCGCCGGAACGACGTTGTCCGAGGTGCCCGCCGACGCCACGGTCGGGGTCACCGTCGTCCCGAGCTCCGGCCTGCTCAGCGCCGCGATGTCCAGTACCTGGTGCGCCGCCTCGACCAGCGCGTTCACCCCGGCCTCCGGCTCCAGCCCGGCGTGCGCCGCCCGCCCCTTGACGAGCACCTCGAACGTGCCGCACCCCTTGCGGCCCGTCTTCAGGCCCCCGCCGTCGGCCGCGCCCTCGAACACGAGCACCGCGCCGCAGGCGCGCGCCCGCTCCTCGATCAGGGCCCGGGAGGAGCCGGAACCCACCTCCTCGTCGGCGGTCACCAGCACCTCCACGCCCGACAGGTCGTCCAGCGCCGCCAGACCGTGCACGGCCTGGACCAGACCGCCGAGCATGTCGAAGACTCCGGGGCCCGTCGCGTGCCCGCCCTCGACCCGGAAGGGGCGGCGCTCCAGCGTGCCCAGCGGGAAGACCGTGTCGTGGTGGCCGAGGATCAGCACCCGGGGATCGCCCCCGCCCGACCAGTGCACATGTGGCCCGGCCTGACTGTCCACCAGGACGGCCCGCCCGCCCAGCCGGCTCTCGACGACCGCCGCCACGGCGTGGGCCGACGCCTTCAGGGCGTCGAGGTCACGCGACGGGGACTCGACCTCGACGAGCGTGCGCAAGTCTTCGAGCATCGCCTCGACACGCACAGGAGTGCTCTGGTACGCCTTCATGCCCTCACGATACGGGGCGCTCCCGGCGGGCCCTGGAGGGGCGGAAGCCCGGTGCTGCGCGCGGTCCAGGACGTGGCCAGTTCGCGCACGGTGGCCATGTCGCTGAAGGGGAGCAGTTCCTCGCCGACGATCTGGTGCGGTTCGCTGCCCTTGCCGGCGATCAGGACCGTGTCGTCGGGGCCCGCCTCGGACAGGGCGAAGGCGATCGCCCGGCGGCGGTCGGCGTAGCGGCGGAAGGGGGTGCCGGTCCCCGTGAGTCCGTGGGAGACCTGGTCCAGGATGGCCTCGGGGTCCTCGTCGCGGGGGTTGTCCGAGGTCAGGACGCAGAGGTCGGAATGGGTGCCGGCGATCTGGCCCATCTCGGCCCGTTTGGTGGTGTCGCGGTCCCCGCCGCAGCCGAAGACCGTGATCACCCGGCCGGGGGCGAAGCCCCGGATCGTGGTCAGGACCTTCTCCAGGGAGTCCGGCGAGTGGGCGTAGTCCACGATCACGGAGGTGCCCTGCGGGGTCCGGAAGCGTTCCAGCCGGCCCGGGACCGGAGGCATCCGGTCGAGCGCGTCGACCAGGGGGCCCAGCTCGTGCCCCAGCACGTGGCAGGCCGCCACGGTGGCCAGCGCGTTGGCCACCGAGAACCGGCCGGGGACGGGGATCGAGGCCGGGTAGGCGCGTCCGGCGTGGTGGAGGGTGAACCGCGTACCCGAGGCGCTCACCACGAGGTCGGTGGCCCGGTAGTCGGCCGGGCGGTCCAGGGCGTACGTGGTCACCGCACCCGGCATCATCGACACGACGGACGCGCCCACCGGATCGTCGGCGTTGACCACCGCACGCCGGCACAGGCCCTGGAAGAGCCGCAGCTTGGCATCCCGGTAGTCCGCCATCGTCCCGTGGTCGTCCAGATGGTCCTGCGTGAGGTTGGTGAAGACCCCGACGTCGATGAACGTACGGTCCACCCGGTGCGTCAGCAGCGCCATCGAGGTGGCCTCCAGCACCACGCCGGCGGCCCCGCGGTCGCGCATGTACCCCAACAGGTACTGCAGGTCGGGGGATTCCGGCGTGGTCAGCACCGAGGGCGGCATGGGGATCGGCTCGTCGCCGATCCTGCTGCCGGCGGTTCCGATCACCCCCACCCTGGAGCCCTCGGCGATCCGCAGGACGGACTCGACCATGTACGAGACGGAGGTCTTCCCGTTGGTGCCGGTGATCGCCACCATGTCCATCTGCCTGCCGGGCTCGCCGAAGTAGCGGGAGGTCACCACCGCGGCGGCCGTCCGCGTGTCGGGGACCCGGACGGCACAGGTGCCCGGGGGCCATACCGCGGCCGGCAGCTCGGGCTCACTGCCGTCGACGAGTACGGCGGCGGCGCCCCGGGCCAGGGCGGGCGGGACGGAGGCGGGGCCGCCCTCCCGGTGTCCGGGTACGGCGATGAAGAGCGAGCCCGGCATCACCCGGTCGGCATCGAAAGTGGTTCCCGCGGTGATCAGCGTCGTGTCCGGATCACCCTGGAGGACGTGGTGCTCCTGCCCGGCCAGCAATTCGCTCAGCTTCACAATGATCCCTTCGAGGGGGCTCGGGCCCGGGCGTGCGGCCGTAGCCAGGCGGCAGCGCCGGCGGCATGCCGGGAAGCTGCTGTGGTGATGTGGAGCGGAGGAGCCGGAGGCGCGAAGCGCTAGCCGTGGCCGTGCAGGGCCGTACGGCGCGTCTTGGGCGCTGCGGCGAGGGCCTCGCCGGCCGGGTCGGCGGCGGTCGCGACCCCGGCGGCCGGGCGCATCCCGAAGGCGGCCTGCTGCAGGCACTGCCTCGGAGAACGTGTGCGACCCATGGGCCGAGTGTACGGCCCACCCGACGGCCCGCCGGCCGGGTCACGTGGGCCGGCCGTCGTCGTGGGGTACGTCGATCGGGCCAGGGCGTACAGCCGCCGCCTGTCCGCTCGGCCGCACCCGGTTTCCGCTCCCGCGGATCGATGTCACGCCGCGGGAGACCCGTGTCCGGCTCAGGGCACCGCCTCGGCGTGGTAACGGCCGGGGAAGCGGAGCGGGCAGTCGATCGTTGCCGAGCCGGGCGGCATCGGAAGGTCCGTGCCCCAGAGGGTGGTGCGGTGCTGCCGGGTGACACGGCCGTCGGGTGTCACCCATTCCGTCGGGGCGCCGGCCTGGGCCGCGGCCGAGGTCATGCGGCGGCGGTGGTGGCGGCGGCACAGGACCTCGTAGCCGATCTCCCCCGCCGGGCGGTTCACGTCGCCGACCACCACCTACGCGCCCTCGACCACCATCTCCCCGCCCACCGTACGGGCGTTGTGCGTGGCGCGGGCACCGCACCAGCACAGGGCCTCGACCTGGAGCTGCTCCAGGCGGTCCGCCAGCTCGATCAGCCGCTGCGAGCCCGGGAACAGCTTCGTCCGGAAGTCCCTCGTGATGCCGAACGCGAAGACGTCCATGTCCAAGTCGTCCACGATGCGCGCCAGCTGGTCGATCTGGACGGGCGCCAGGAACTGGGCCTCGTCCACGATCACGTAGTCCGCCTTGCCGCCCTGGGAGATCTGCGCGACCAGATACGCCTACAGGTCCATGCCCCCCGGCGCCTCCACGACGCAGCGTGGGCCAAGTCCGGCGCTGAGATGAGCAGCCCGTCAGGGCAAGCGGCGGCAGGGGTGCCGAATCCTGACCGGGTGTCGGCGTACTCGACGGCCTTCCCGGCCGCGCAGTCCATACGAGCGCAACCTCCAGAAGTACGGTGACAGGCTTGGTCCGATGATCGATTGGCTCAGGGCACGCGGCAAAACCTGGGAACAGATCATCGAGAGTGCGACGCGCACCGGTGGGCAGGATCTCGGTCTCGGAAAGAGGACGGAATGATCACCGTTCAGTCGTTCGACCACTATGGCGAATGGGCCAGATTCGAACCGGCCACAGGATCACTGGTCATCCACGGCAGACATCAACCCGCGCCACAGGGCGAGCCGACCCCGAGTGGGCACTACGGCAGGCTGGGTGACGTACTGGCGGTGTTCTACCGGTACGAAGAGGACTTGCGCCTCCGCATCGGCGATCAAGAAATTGAACTGGGGAGCAGTCCAGAGGCACAACACGAACGTCTCGAAGACCGCTGCCGACTCGCCATTGGCCGCACATCCGTCGATTACACCGCTCCCGCGGTCCTGATCGACCCTTCCGAGGACCCCACGCCCTTCGCAGAGCCTGAAGACTTCGACTTCGGCCTGTTCGTCGTCAGTGTGCTCAGAAGCCCGTCCCGGAGAACCGCTCTCTATCTGTCGGAACACAGCTGATCCCGCCATACCGCCCTCCTGGAGCTACAGCTCCAGGAGGGCGGATCCGGTTACACGATCCGTCGGAACGGCCGCGGAGCCGCGAGAAGCGGAAAGCCCGGGCAGGGAAGGCAATAACACGGACCTGGCTTGTGGCCCATCCCGGTGACGACCATGGGACGGGCAAGAGGGGAGGCTTTCAGGCGTGGTTGACCGGGAGGACGTCCGGGGAGAGGGCGCCGGCCTGGGCCGCGGCCGAGGTCATGCGGCGGCGGTGGTGGCGGCGGCACAGGACCTCGTAGCCGATCTCCCCCGCCGGGCGGTTCACATCGCCGACCACCACCTGCGCGCCCTCGACCACCATCTCCCCGCCCACCGTACGGGCGTTGTGCGTGGCGCGGGCACCGCACCAGCACAGGGCCTCCACCTGGAGCTGCTCCAGGCGGTCCGCCAGCTCGATCAGCCGCTGCGAGCCCGGGAACAGCTTCGTCCGGAAGTCCGTCGTGATGCCGAAGGCGAAGACGTCCAAGCCGAGGTCGTCGACGATGCGGGCGAGCTGGTCGATCTGCTCGGGCGCCAGGAACTGGGCCTCGTCCACGATCACGTAGTCGGCCTTGCCGCCCTGGGAGATCTGCGCGACCAGGTACGCGTACAGGTCCATGCCCTCCGGCGCCTCGACCGCCTCCGTCACCAGACCCAGCCGCGAGGACAGCTTGCCCTCGCCCGCCCGGTCGTCACGGGTGAAGATCACGCCCTGGAGTCCACGCGCGTCACGGTTGTGCGCGATCTGGAGCGCCAGCGTGCTCTTTCCGCAGTCCATCGTTCCGGAGAAGAACACCAGCTCGGGCATGGGAAGTACGGGACCTTTCGGGTCGTGGGCAGGTGGTGGGCGGTGGGTGAGCGTCAGGTGCGGATCTCGAGCAGCGGGACGAGCTGCTCGGCCGCGGTCATGGAGCCGTGCATCCCGGCGAGGGCGGACTCGTTCGGCTCGTTGCGCGAGGCGGTGATCGCGACGTCGGCCTGAGCGGCCGCCACCACGTCGCCGATACGCCCGAGCACGCGCTCGTCGCACTCCCCCGGCGTGCCGAACCAGCCCAGTTCCAGGGCCTCTTCGCGGCTCGCGACCCAGAACCGGTCGCCGAGCACCTCGCGCCACACGGTCAGTACGTCGGCCTCGGCGCCGGGCACCGCGTACACGTGCCGGGCCCGGCCCTCGCCGCCCAGCAGGGCGACGCCGGCGCTCAGCTCCCAGTCCTCGTCGAAGTCGATCCGGGAATCCTCGTCGAAGGGGACGTCGACCATGCCGTGGTCCGCGGTCACGTACAGGGCGGTGCGCGGCGGCAGCTGCTCGGCGAGCCTCTGGACGAGCCGGTCCACGTACATCAGCTGGCCGCGCCACGCGTCGGAGTCCACACCGTGGCGGTGGCCGGCCCCGTCGAGCTCGCTGTAGTACGTGTAGACGAGCGAGCGGTCTCCGGCCGCGAGGCGCTCGGCCGCCAGGTCCATCCGCTCCTCGCCGGTCATCCGGCCGAGGAAGGTGCCGCCGCTCAGCGCGATCTTGGTGAGCGGGGTGGTCTGGAAGGCGGGCGAGGACACCTGGGCGGTCGCCACCCCGGCCTTGTCGGCCTGCTGGAAGACGGTCGGGTACGGCTGCCACGGCTTCGGTGCGGTCCACGGATGCCAGCGGAGCTGGTTCATCAGTTCGCCGGTGGCCGGATTGCGGACGGCGTAGCCGGGCAGGCCGTGCCGGGCCGGCGGCAGGCCGGTGCCCACGGAGGCGAGCGAGGTGGCGGTGGTCGCCGGGAAGCCCGCGGTGATCGGGCGGCCGGTGCCGCCGCGCGAGCTGCCGAGCAGGGAGGTGAGGTACGGGGCCTCGTCCCGGTGGGCCTTGATCTGCTCCCAGCCCATGCCGTCGACCAGGAACACGCAGTTCCGGTCGGCCGGGGTCAGCTCGGCGATGGTGGCGGTGAAGCCCGGGACGCCCTGGCCCGCCACGAGCGTGGGCAGCAGGTCGGCGAGCGACCCTGCGCCGTACTCCGGGACGGGGGCGCCGACCAGGTCCAGCAGTTCCGGCTCGGGCCACTCCTGTGCCGCGGAATACGCCATCAGCGGGCGGAGGGAGAGGACGTGGCCGCCGTGGCCTCGGAGAGCGCCTGCGCGAAGACCAGGGTCTGGCGCACGGCCTCCGGGCCGTCGCCGGCCTCGCTCACCCGCAGGCTGAGGTCGTCGGCGGTGGAGTTGCCGGTGTAGCCGTGGTCCGAGTCGCAGTTCGGGTCGCCGCAGGCGGCCGGCTCCAGGTCGATCCGGGATACCGCGCCCCAGCCGATGGTCAGGACGACCTCACGGGGCAGGGTGCCGGGGGTGTAGGACTCCGGGTTGGCGACGACGCGGCTGAGCACCACGGAGGAGATGCTGGACAGCTTGACCGACTCGGTGGAGGTGGTCGCGTACGGGGAGGGGGACCCGGCGTCGGCGGCCTGCTCGTCGGTGTGGCTGACGATGAAGCGGTTGCCGGTCAGGACCAGCACGGTGACGTGGCGGCGCACCTCGTTGGAGTCGAAGGTCGTCTCCTGGTGGACCAGGTACGACGAAATCGGCTCGCCGCCCACCGCGGCCTCCACCGCCTCGGCCACGAGGGCCGGGTAGTAGCCGCTGCGCTCGATCGCCGTGCGCAGCCCCTGGGTCGTCGTACCGGATTTCGCCATGAGGTCCATCCTAAGGCCCGTACGGGGCCCTCAGGCCGCGCCGTACCCGGTCAGTAACTGGGGAGGGTCCGCGGGCCGAGATCACCGCGGGCCGGCGGGTGGGCCACGCGGACGGTGGCGCTGAGCACGGAGACTCCCTCGGCGGCCACCACGACGGGCTCCAGTGAGACGCCGATCACCTCCGGGTGGTCGTCGACGAGGCGGGACAGCCGCAGGAGCAGCTCCTCCAGGGCGGGGGTGTCCACGGGGTCGCTGCCGCGCCAGCCGAACAGCAGGGGCGCGGTCCGGATGGACCGGATCAGTCCGGCGGCGTCACGGTCGGTGGCCGGGACGAGCCGGTGCGCGGTGTCGCCGAGCAGCTCGGAGGCGACGCCGGCGAGCCCGAAGGAGAGGACGGCGCCCGCCGCGGGGTCGATGACGGAGCGGACGACGGTGTCGACCCCGCGCGGGACCATCGCCTGCACCACCGGCTGGAGCTCGGCCGGTTTGCCCAGCGCGTCGGTGAGCTCCTCGTACGAGCGCCTCAGCTCGGCCTCGTTCGTGAGGTCGAGGCGTACGCCGCCCAGGTCAGCGCGGTGGCGCAGGTGCGGTGCGGTGGTCTTGAGCGCCACCGGGTAGCCCAGGACGGCGGCGGCGCGGACAGCGGCGTCGGCGCTCGGCGCGGGCAGGGTGGGCAGGACGCGGATCCCGTACCGCGCGAGCAGTTCGCGGGCGTCCCAGTCGGTCAGGGTCAGCACGGCCCCGGCGTCGACGTCGGCCAGCAGCCCGGCCAGCCGGTCGGCGGCCCCGGCCTCGTCGATGTCCTCGTACTCGGGGACCTGCCCGGCCTCGGCGGTGGCCCGGCGCCACTGCCCGTACCGGACGGCTTCGGCGACGGCCTTGACCGCCCGCTCGGCGGCGGGGTAGCTGGGGATGCTGTCCCCCGCGGCGGTGTACAGCCGCGCGGGCGTCGGAGCGGGGGCGGGCTCGGTGGTCCGGCTGGGGGCCGGGCGCGGGCCGCGCACGGCGGACAGGGCCTCGACCAGCTCGCCCAGCTCGACGTGCACCACGGCGACGGGCTTGCCCGGGTACTCGGCCACCGCGTCGCGCAGGGCTCCGGCCAGGTCGTCCGCCGGAGCGTCCTCGCTCACCCACGGGATAGCCGTGACCACCACCGCGTCGCTGTCCTCGGAGCGGAGCGCATCGGTCAGGGCGGTGCGGAAGTCCGCGGGCGCGGCCGCCGTCGTCAGATCCAGCGGCGGCAGCGGTCGCAGGCCCTGGGCGAGGCAGGCGTCGTAGGTGAGGATCCCGAGGGATTCGGAGTTGCCGAGGATCGCGATCCGGGGCCCGGCGGGCAGCGGCTGCGTCGCCAGCAGGAGGCCGACGTCCACCAGCTCGGTGACCGTGTCGACGCGGATCACTCCGGCCTGGCGCAGCAGGGCGGAGACGGTGGCCTCCGACAGCCGGGTGTCGGGGACGACGTGTCCGGCCGGGCTGTGCCGGCCGCCCTTGGCGACGACCACCGGTTTGACGGCCGCCGTCCGGCGGGCGAGGCGGGTGAACTTCCTGGGGTTGCCGAGGGTTTCGAGGTAGAGCAGGGCGACGTCGGTCGCCTCGTCGTCGTACCAGTACTGGAGGATGTCGTTGCCGGACACGTCGGCGCGGTTCCCCGCGGAGACGAAGGAGGAGAGGCCCTCGCCGCGCCGGACCAGCGCGGAGAGCAGGGCGATGCCGATCGCCCCGGACTGGGTGAACAGGCCGATCCGGCCGCGCGTGGGCATGGGGGCGGGGGTCAGGGAGGCGTTGAGCTCCACCTCCGGCGCGGTGTTGATCACCCCGTAGGCGTTCGGACCGATCAGCCGCATCCCGTACGAGCGCACCTGCCGCACCAGTTCACGCTGGCGGGCGAGTCCGGCCGGGCCGCTCTCCCCGTATCCGGCGGACAGGACGACGAGCCCCTGCACCCCGTGCTCGCCGCAGGCGGCCACGGCGTCGGGGACGCGGTCGGCCGGGACCGCGATCACGGCGAGGTCGACCGGGGCGCCGATGGCGCCGATGGCGCGGTACGCGCGCACGCCGTCGAGCAGGTCGCGGGTGACGGCCTCGTTGACGGCGTAGAGGTGGCCGTGGAAGCCGCTGTCGCGCAGGTTGCGCAGGGCGGCCGCCCCCACACCGGCGCCGGAGCGGCTGACCCCGACGACGGCGACCGAGCCGGGCGCCAGCAGCCGCTGCACCGAGCGGGCCTCGGCGCGCTGTTCGCGGGCGCGCTGCACGGCGAGGGACTCGGCGGTGGGTTCGAGGTCGAGGGTGAGATGGACGGAGCCGTCCTCGAAGCTGCGCTTCTGCTGGTAGCCGGCGTCCGTGAAGACTTTGATCATCTTGGTGTTCGCGGGCAGCACCTCGGCGGCGAACCGCCGGATGCCGCGCTCCCGGGCCACCGCGCCGATGTGTTCGAGGAGGGCGGAGGCGACCCCGCGGCCCTGGTGGGCGTCCTGGACGAGGAAGGCGACCTCGGCCTCGTCGGCGGGCCCGGAGGCGGGCCGGCCGTCGGCGTCGATGCGGTCGTAGCGGACGGTGCCGATGAACTCCCCGCCGATGGTCGCGGCGAGGCCGACCCGGTCCACGTAGTCGTGGTGCGTGAAGCGGTGGACGTCGCGGTCGGAGAGCCGGGGGTAGGGGGCGAAGAACCGGTAGTACTTCGACTCGTCCGAGACCTGCTCGTAGAAGCTGACGAGCCGGCCCGCGTCCTCGGTGGTGATGGGCCTGATCCGGGCGGTGCCGCCGTCGCGGAGGACGACGTCGGCTTCCCAGTGGGCCGGGTACGAGGGGTCCGACTCGATGGTCATGGGCCTACCTTACGGCCGGATCGGGCCCTGAAGCGCTCGCGCGGCGCATAAGGCGATACGGGGCAAATCAGTGCAAGCTGGGGAAGGTCGAACGGCGGAAAATTCAGGCCGGAGGTAGGTCCGAGCATTCCGGGCGTCGTGAGAGACTGGTCTAGACAACCGTAAGAACCTGAAGGGCATCACCATGGCAGAGCGCCGCGTCAACGTCGGGTGGGCCGAGGGCCTGCACGCTCGTCCCGCCTCGATCTTCGTCCGTGCGACGACCGCCTCCGGCGTCCCGGTGACCATCGCGAAGTCCGGCGGCGACCCCGTCAACGCCGCCTCCATGCTGGCGGTTCTGGGCCTGGGCGCCCAGGGCGGCGAGGAGATCGTCCTCGCCTCCGAGGCCGAGGGCGCGGACGCCGCGCTCGACCGTCTCGCGAAGCTGGTCGCCGAGGGTCTCGAGGAGCTCCCCGAGACCGTCTGACCCTTCGGGTTCGACCGTTCGACCCCCCGCGCGAAGCCGCGGCCCCCGGACCGGGGGCCGCGGCTTCGCCGTTCCACGGGCCGGCCGCCGCCCCGGGCCCTGACGGACGCCCCCGCGGGAAACGGGAACCGGGAACCGGGGAAATACCGCCGGCCTCAAAGGGGTGCCACCCGGATTCCGCGCATGCCGAATTCAGCCGGGCTGGAATTCCGTACGGATAATGGGCCCGCCGCAGAAACCGACCGGCCGCGCACAGGGAATTCCGGCGGTCCCACCCTTTGTATACGGCTCCTGTTAATGCCGGCCGCTCGGCATGTTTACGGCAGGTTGCGAAGTGCTCACCGCCGGGCGGAGCCGCAGCCGGTGCGCGCCCACCGCCCGGTCGGTGTGGAGCGCGGTCAGCGCCCGCGCCCGCTCGGCGTCGCCGCGCGCCACCCCGTCCACGATCGCCCCGTGCTCCGCCCAGGACTCCGCGGGCCGGACCGGCGCTTCCACCACGTACATCCACGCGATCTTGTGCCGCAGCTGCGTGAGCAGCGCGATCAGGCCGGGGCTGCCGGAGGACTGCGCGAGCGTCTCGTGGAACCAGCCGCCCAGGGACCGCAGGTCCTCTCCCTGCCCCCGCCTGGCCCGCTCCTGACCCAGCCTGACCAGCCCGCGCAGCACCTTGAGGTGCGCGTCGGTGCGCCGCCGGGCGGCTCTCGCGGCAGCCAGCGGCTCCAGGAGCATCCGCAGCTCCAGCAGGTCCGCGGCCTCCTGCTCGGTCGGCTCGGCCACGCAGGCCCCCGCGTGGCGCCGTGTGGTCACGAACCCCTCGGACTCCAGGGTCCGCAGGGCCTCGCGGACCGGGACGCGCGAGACCCCGTACCGGCGGGCCAGCACCTCCTCGGTCAGCCTTCCGCCCGGCTCGAACACCCCGGAGACGATGTCGTCGCGGATTGCTGTGCATACCGCGTGCGCAGGAATACGCAAGACCGAACCTCCGCCTATTTCCGACTGCCAGCCTCATTGCACGCACATGCGCGCGCTGCGACTCTATTGCAACACAGAATAATTTCCGAGAGCGGCCGGAAATCCGAAACATTTGCACAAAGACGCAACATACGAAGACCCCGGCTCGGGGAGCCGGGGTCTTCGATGAAGCGGTGAGGCGGTGCGCGCCGGGGTCAGACGCTGACGCCGTGCGAGCGCAGGTACGCGATCGGGTCGATGTCCGAACCGTACTGCGAGCCCGTGCGGGCCTCGAAGTGGAGGTGCGGGCCGCTGGAGTTGCCGGTGGAGCCCGACAGGCCGATCTGCTGGCCGGGGGTGACCTGCTGGCCGACGGAGACGTTCAGCGAGGTCATGTGCCCGTACTGGGTGTACGTACCGTCGTTGTGCTTGATGACGACGTTGTTGCCGTACGCCCCGCCCCAGCCGGCCTCGACGACGGTGCCGAGACCCACCGCGTGGACCGACGTGCCGGAGGCGGCGTGGAAGTCGATGCCCGTGTGGCTGCCGGAGGACCACATGCCGCCGCCCGCGTGGTACTGCGTGCTGACGTACGAGCCGTCCACCGGGGCGACGAAGGTGTTGAGGCGCTTGCGCTCCTCCTCGCGGGCGGCGCGCTCGGCGGCCTCGCGCTCGACCTTCGCCTTGGCCTCGGCGACGCGCTTGGCCTCGGCGGCCCGCTGCTTCGCGTCGGCCTCGGCCTGCGCCTTGGCGGCGTCCTGCTCGGCGACGCGGTGCTGGGACTCGGCCTGGTCGGCGATGTCACCCGCGAGGTCCTCGGCGACGACCACGGCGCCCAGGCCGTTGTCCTGGCCGATGGTGCTGCTGTGGTTGTCCGCGGCGAAGGCCGGGGCGGCGAGGGAGCCGACGACGCCCGTGGTGGCGATCGCGGCGATACCGGCGTAACCGGCGGTCTTCTTGCTCAGGCGGCTGGAACCACGGTGCTTACCGGAACCAGCGGGACGACTGCCAAACGCCATGAAGGGTTTGATCCTTTCCTTCCTTCTCGCCTACCGGGTTAGCTGACGGGTTCGGAGCAGGAAGGTCTCCTACGGGCCTCCTCTTGCGAGGGGGTCCGATTCACCCCAGGGACTCATGTGGGTCCCCGGCTCCCCAGGCTCGCGCCTGACGGGGACTCGGCGATCGCTGCCCGGTGCCGCGGGTGCGGCGGGCACAACTGACGGACAGCACGGCCGACGCTAGGCGGATCATCAGTCAATCGCCAAACAGACGCGGCTTTTTGTTGCGTACGCCACACCGCATACAAGCAACCTCACCACTAAACAGACAAAAGGGGTTCTGGTGACCAAGTCACCAGAACCCCTTGCTGAAACCTTCAGCCGGCCCTCAATCGGCCGTCGTCCGACGGTCAGTTGGAGACGACCGTCACCTCTCCGATCCCGAGGGCCCGCACGGGCTCCTCGATGACCGCCGCGTCGCCCACCAGGACGGTGACCAGCCGGTCCGCGGGGAAGGCCTGGACGACCGCCGTGGTCGCCTCCACCGTCCCCGTCGCGGCGAGCTGGGCGTACAACTGCGCCTGGTAGTCGTCCGGCAGCTCCTGCTCGACCTGGTCGGCGAGGGTGCCCGCGACCGAGGCCGCCGTCTCGAACTTCAGCGGGGCCACGCCCACCAGGTTCTGCACGGCCACATCGCGTTCGGCGTCGGTCAGACCGCCCTCCGCGAGGGTGCGCAGCACCTTCCAGAGGTCCTCCAGCGCCGGCCCGGTGTTCGGGGTGTCCACCGAGCCGCTGATGGCGAGCATCGAGGCACCCTTGCCGTCCGCGGTGGAGCGCAGCACCTGGCCGAAGGCGCGTACGCCGTAGGTGTACCCCTTCTCCTCGCGCAGCACCTTGTCCAGGCGTGAGGTGAGGGTGCCGCCCAGGCAGTACGTGCCCAGCACCTGGGCCGCCCACACCCGGTCGTGGCGGTCCGCCCCGATCCGGCCGATCAGCAGCTGCGTCTGGACCGCGCCGGGCCGGTCCACGATGACCACGCGGCCGGTGTCGTCCGCGGTCACCGGCGGGACCGGCAGGGCCGCGGCGGTGTTGCCCGTCCAGGTGCCCAGGGTGTCCGCGAGCACGGCGTCCAGGTCGATGCCGGTCAGGTCGCCGACGACCACCGCGGTGGCGGTGGCGGGGCGTACGTGGGCCTCGTAGAAGGCGCGTACGGCGGCCGAGTCGATCCGGGCGACCGTCTCCTCGGTGCCCTGGCGCGGCCGGGACATCCGCAGGGTGGCCGGGAAGAGCTCCTTGGAGAGCTGCTTGGCGGCGCGGCGCTGCGGGTTGGCCAGCTCGTGCGGGATCTCGTCGAGCCGGTTGCGCACCAGGCGGTCGACCTCGGCGTCGGCGAAGGCCGGGGCGCGCAGCGCCTCGGCGAGCAGACCCAGCGCCTTGGGCAGCCGGGAGGCCGGGACCTCCAGCGAGACCCGCAGGCCCGGGTGGTCGGCGTGGGCGTCCAGGGTGGCGCCGCAGCGCTCCAGCTCGGCCGCGAACTCCTCGGCGGAGTGCTTGTCGGTGCCCTCGGAGAACGCCCGCGCCATGATGGTCGCCACGCCGTCCAGGCCCTCGGGCTCGGCGTCGAGCGGGGCGGCGAGGTTGACCTCGACCGCGACGACCTGCTGGCCCGGCCGGTGGCAGCGCAGCAGGGTCAGCCCGTTGGACAGCTGTCCGCGCTCGGGGGCCGGGAAGGCCCACGGCTGCGGCTCGCCGGCCTGCGGCTGCGGGTGGAAGGTCATCGTGACGGCTGCCGTGTCGCTCACTGCTCCGCCCCCTCGTTCTCGTCGGAGTCGTCGGACTCTTCGTGCTGGTCGGACCCGTCGGCCGCGAGCGGCTCGTAGACGAGCACCGCGCGGTTGTCCGGGCGCAGCCTGGCCGCGGCCACGGCCTGCACCTCCTCGGCGGTGACGTCGAGGACGCGCTGGACGGCGGTCAGCGCCAGCTGCGGGTCGCCGAACAGCACCGCGAAGCGGCACAGTTCGTCGGCGCGCCCGGCCACCGTGCTCAGCCGGTCCAGCCACTCGCGCTCCAGCTGGGCCTGGGCGCGCTCCATCTCCTCGGCCGTCGGGCCCTCGGCGGCGAACCGCGCGAGCTCCTCGTCCACGGCCGCCTCGATGGCGGGGATCTCGACCCCGCTGGAGGTCTTGACGTCCAGCCAGCCCAGAGAGGGCGCCCCGGCCAGGCGCAGCATGCCGAAGCCGGCCGCTACGGCCGTCTGGTCGCGGCGGACCAGGCGGTTGTGCAGCAGCGAGGACTCGCCGCCGCCCAGGATGGTGAGCGCCACGTCGGCGGCGTCGCACTCGCGGGTGCCGTCGTGCGGCAGCCGGTAGGCGGCCATCAGCGCACGCGCCGGGACCTCCTCGACGATCTCCTCGCGCAGCTGCTCCCCGATGACGTCGGGCAGCGAGCCGTCGCGGGGCGGCTGCTTGCCGTCGTGCGCGGGGATGCTGCCGAAGTACTTCTCGACCCAGGCGAGCGTCTTCTCGGGGTCGATGTCCCCGACGACCGACAGCACCGCGTTGTTGGGCGCGTAGTACGTGCGGAAGAAGGCGCGCGCGTCCTCCAGGGAGGCGGCGTCCAGGTCGGCCATGGAGCCGATCGGGGTGTGGTGGTACGGGTGGCCCTCGGGGTAGGCCAGGGCGGTGAGCCGCTCGAAGGCCGTGCCGTAGGGGACGTTGTCGTAGCGCTGGCGGCGCTCGTTCTTGACGACGTCGCGCTGGTTCTCCATGGACTCGTCGTCCAGGGCGGCCAGCAGTGACCCCATCCGGTCCGCTTCCAGCCAGAGCGCGAGCTCCAGCTGGTGCGTCGGCATGGTCTCGAAGTAGTTGGTGCGCTCGAAGCTGGTGGTGCCGTTGAGGGAACCGCCGGCGCCCTGGACCAGTTCGAAGTGTCCGTTGCCGGGTACGCTCGCCGACCCCTGGAACATCAGGTGCTCGAAGAGGTGAGCCAGGCCGGTGCGTCCCTTGACTTCGTGGCGCGAGCCGACGTCGTACCAGAGGCAGACCGCGGCGACCGGGGTCAGGTGGTCCTCGGAGAGCACCACGCGCAGGCCGTTGGCCAGCCGGTGCTCGGTCGCTGTCAGGCCGCCGGAGCCGGCCTGGGCTGTGGCCGTGTGACCCATGGGCATGTGGTCCCTTCGATCGCGATGCAGAGATTTCTTATCGACCTGCCACTGTATGCAAGCGCGCCGACCGCCGGATAAGTTCCCGGGTCACTCCCCGCACTCCGTCCAGGGGACCCCCGGGGTCGGAGTCGGCGTTGTCGGTGCGTCGGGCCACAATGGTCCGCGTCGTACCCTCGCCGGACACGACAAGAGCGCCGGACCCCGGCCAGACCAGCCAGACCCAGCCAGACAGCCCGCCAGACACCCAGCACACCCCATTTTGGTTAAGGAGCCGCGCAGCGATGGCCCGCCGCAGCACGAAGACCCCGCCGCCGGAGGATTTCGAGGAGAAGATCCTCGACATCGACGTCGTCGACGAAATGCAGGGCTCCTTCCTCGAGTACGCGTACTCGGTGATCTACTCCCGTGCCCTGCCCGACGCCCGGGACGGCATGAAGCCGGTGCACCGGCGCATCGTGTACCAGATGAACGAGATGGGCCTGCGCCCCGACCGCGGCTACGTGAAGTGCGCCCGTGTCGTCGGCGAGGTCATGGGCAAGCTGCACCCGCACGGTGACGCGTCGATCTACGACGCCCTCGTGCGCATGGCCCAGCCCTTCTCGATGCGGCTGCCGCTGGTCGACGGCCACGGCAACTTCGGCTCGCTCGGCAACGACGACCCGCCGGCCGCGATGCGTTACACCGAGTGCAAGATGGCCGACGCCACCTCGCTGATGACGGAGTCGATCGACGAGGACACGGTCGACTTCACCGCGAACTACGACGGCCAGGAGCGGGAACCGGTGGCCCTGCCCGCCGCGTACCCGAACCTGCTGGTCAACGGCGCGTCCGGGATCGCGGTCGGCATGGCGACCAACATGCCGCCGCACAACCTCGGCGAGGTCATCGCGGCCGCCCGCCACCTCATCCGGCACCCGCAGGCGGACCTGGAGGCGCTGATGCGCTTCGTGCCGGGTCCCGACCTGCCCACGGGCGGCCGGATCGTCGGACTCTCGGGCATCAAGGACGCCTACGAGAACGGCCGCGGCACGTTCAAGATCCGCGCGACGGTGGCCGTGGAGGACGTGACGGCGCGCCGCAAGGGCCTGGTCGTCACCGAACTGCCCTTCACGGTCGGCCCCGAGAAGGTGATCGCGAAGATCAAGGACCTGGTCGGCTCGAAGAAGCTCCAGGGCATCGCCGACGTGAAGGACCTCACCGACCGCTCGCACGGCCTGCGCCTGGTCATCGAGATCAAGAACGGCTTCCACCCGGAGGCCGTCCTGGAGCAGCTCTACAAGCTGACGCCGATGGAGGAGTCCTTCGGCATCAACAACGTGGCCCTGGTGGACGGGCAGCCGCTGACGCTGGGCCTCAAGGAGCTGCTCGAGGTCTATCTCGACCACCGCTTCGAGGTCGTGCGGCGGCGCAGCGAGTTCCGCCGCACCAAGCGCCGCGACCGGCTGCACCTGGTCGAGGGCCTACTGGTGGCGCTCCTCGACATCGACGAGGTCATCCGGCTCATCCGGGACAGCGACAACTCCGCGCAGGCCAAGACCCGGCTGATGGAGCGGTTCTCGCTGAGCGAGATCCAGACCCAGTACATCCTGGACACCCCGCTGCGCCGCCTCACCCGGTTCGACCGGATCGAGCTCGAGTCCGAGCGCGACCGGCTGACCGGCGAGATCGACGAGCTGACCGGGATCCTGGAGTCGGACATCGAGCTGCGCAAGCTGGTCTCCGCGGAACTGGCGGCGGTCGCGAAGAAGTTCGGCACCGAGCGCCGTACGGTGCTGCTGGAGTCCGCGGGCACCGCGGTCGCGGCGGTTCCGCTGGAGGTCGCGGACGACCCCTGCCGGGTGCTGCTGTCCTCGACGGGCCTGCTGGCCCGTACGGCGAACGGCGAGGCGCTGCCGGAGGAGGAGGGCGGCGCCCGCGCGAAGCACGACCTGATCGTCTCGCAGGTCGCGGCGACCGCCCGGGCCGATGTCGGCGCGGTCACCTCGTACGGGCGGCTGCTGCGGCTGTCGGTGATCGATCTGCCCCAGCTGCCGGACACGCACGCCGCGCCGAACCTGGCCGGCGGCGCCCCGGTCTCGGAGTTCCTCTCCGGGCTGGAGGCGGACGAGAAGGTGATCTGCCTGACCTCGCTGGACGAGTCCTCGCAGGGCCTCGCGCTGGGCACCGAGCAGGGCGTGGTCAAGCGCGTCGTGCCGGACTACCCGGCGAACAAGGACGAGCTGGAGGTCATCACCCTCAAGGAGGGCGACCGGATCGTCGGCGCGGTCGAGCTGCGCACGGGTGAGGAGGACCTGGTCTTCATCACCGACGACGCCCAGCTGCTGCGCTACCCGGCGGGCCAGGTCCGTCCGCAGGGCCGCCCCGCGGGCGGTATGGCGGGCATCAAGCTCACCGGCAACGCGAAGGTGATCCACTTCTCGGCCGTGGACCCGGCGCGGGACGCCGTGGTCTTCACGGTGGCGGGCTCGCAGGGCACGCTGGAGGGCTCGGTGCTGTCCGGGAAGCTGACCCCCTTCGACCAGTACCCGCGCAAGGGCCGGGCCACGGGTGGCGTGCGCTGCCAGCGGTTCCTGAAGGGCGAGGACGTACTGGTCCTGGCCTGGGCGGGCGGTTCCCCCGTCCGCGCGGCGGCGGCGAACGGCACTCCGGCCGAGCTGCCGGCCGTCGACCCGCGCCGGGACGGCTCGGGGGCGGCACTGCCGTCGGCGGTCGCAGCGCTGGCGGGAGCCGCGCTGTAGGTCGCGGGAGGGCATTCGGGTGGTACGACCGGGGGGACGTACCACCCGAATGCCGACTAGTGTTTTCCCCGTGGACGTGGTGGGGGGAGAGCGCAGCTGATGAGCCGTCGAGCGGGCAGCGGACTGATCGGGAACTGGGCGGAGGCGCAGCGCAGGCAGCAGCAGACGCAGCTGGTCCAGCAGCGGGAGGCCGAGCGCCGGCAGCGGGCCCACGAACGGGACGCGAACCGGAGCCACCGGCAGTACCGCGAGGCCGAGGCCCTGCGGCGGACCGCGCAGCTCGACGCGGAGGTCGAATCCCTGAAGGGCCTGTTGGCCGCGGGCTGCCGGGCACCGGCGTTCCGGATGTCCGCCCTGGCCCGGCCCGACCGGCTGCAGCCCTTCGATCCCGGAGCCCTGGCGCACCCGGTGCCGATGCCCCGCATCGAGGACTTCCAGCGGCAGAGCAGCGGCTGGACCCTCGGCTCGAACCACCGCGCGCAGGCGGAGCGGGAGGCGCACGCCCGCTACACCCAGGCCTGGCAGGCCGCGAACGCCGCCGAGGCGCAGCGCCGGCAGCAACTGGCCGCCTACCAGCAGCAGTACGACCGGTGGGCGGCGGAACAGATCGCCGGGTTGCAGGCGCACAACAGCGGGCTGACGGAGCTGGCCGACTCGCTGCGCGCGGGCGACGCCGAGGCGGCGGTGGAGTACTTCTCGGCGGCCCTGTACGCCTCGACGGCCTGGCCCGAGGGGCTGCCGAGGCAGGTGGCGGCCGCGTACGACCCGGCCGCGCGCCAGCTCGTGCTGGACTGGGAGCTGCCCGGGTACGCGGTGGTGCCGCAGGCCCGGGCGGTCCAGTACCTGCCGAGCACGGACCAGGACAAGGTGAAGCCCCGCCCGGTGACGGAACGACGGGCTCTGTACCGGGACCTGCTGGCCCAGTGCGTGCTGCTGGTGGTGCGCGAGCTGTACGCGGCGGACGAGTTCGGCGTACTGGACTCGGTCGTGGTCAACGGGTTCGTGGACTGCCACGATCCGGTGACGGGCCAGGAGGCGCGGTTCGTGCTCGCCACGGTGCCGGCGGAGCGCGGCGCCTTCGCCGGACTGCGGCTGGAGCAGGTCAGCGCGGTGGACTGTCTGGTCTCGGGGCTGGGCGGGCTGCTGTCGGCGCGGCCCGACCAGCTGACGGCGGTACGTCCCGGGCGCCGTCCCGACGAGGTCGGCGGAGGCGTCGTCAGCCACGGCGGGCCCGCGGGCGACGCGGACGAGGACGAGCCGGACCTCTTCGCGATGGACCCGATCGCCTTCGAGAACCTGGTCGCCGAGCTGTTCCGGGCGATGGGCATGGAGGCGGTGACCACGCAGCGGTCGGGTGACGGCGGGGTGGACGTGGAGGCGGTGGACCCGGCGCCGATCCGGGGCGGGCGGATCGTGGTACAGGTCAAGCGCTACCGCAACACGGTGCCGCCGACGGCCGTGCGCGATCTGTACGGCACGGTCCAGGACAAGGGGGCGAACAAGGGGGTGCTGGTCACCACCGCGACCTTCGGGCCCGGGTCGTACACCTTTGCCAACGGCAAGCCGCTGGAGTTGGTTCCCGGGGCGGACCTGGTCGAGCTGCTCCACCAGTACGGGCTGCGCGGCCGGCTCGGCGGCGGCACGGCCCCCGCCCGGCGGCCCGCCGCCGCCGATCCGGCTCCCCCGGCCGACCACAACGTGCTCGGCATGTCGTGGTCGGGTGCGGTCGCCCTCGACGTGTGCGCGCTCGTGTGCACGGGGAACCGGGTGCTCAGCGAGGAGCACTTCGTCTTCTTCAACAACCCGCGGACCCCGGACGGTTCGGTGAGGGCCCGCGCGCACGCGGCGCCCGACAAGGCGGCGCTGGAGGTCTCCTTCGACGCCCTGCCGTCGCAGGCCGACCGGCTGGTCCTCGTGGCCGCGATCGACCCGGAGGTCGATCCCCACGCCGACCTCGCCGGGTTCACGGACGCCCATATCCGGCTGCTGTCCGCCGGGGGCGAGGAACTGGGCCGGCTGGACGTCTCCGACGGGCGCGCCGGCGAGACCGCTCTGGTCCTCGGCTCGTTCCGGCACCGCTCCAACGGCGACTGGGACTTCGTGATCGGCGGCAAGGGCTACCGCGGCGGCCTGGAGGCTCTGCTGGGCGAGTTCGGGGTCGAGGTCGCCTAGGCGGTGACCCGGCGGCGTGGTGCCGGGGGCCCGCGCCCTCAGTCCTCGTCCGTGCCGGTCCCGGACTCGAACCCGACCCCGGCCTCGGGCTCGGGCTCGTGCCGGGCCACGTACCGCAGGACGCCCCACATGCTCTCGGGGCGTGCCTCGTGCGGGGCCGGTTCCCGGCAGGCCTCCAGCTCGCGCAGCAGACCCGGCCCGTCGGTGCCGGAGCCGATCAGGACGAGCCGGCTCACGCGGGCTTCGCCCCGCCCCCAGGGCCGCGGGGCGAAGCGGAGGAAGCGGCCCACCGCGTGGACCTCGTAGCACTCCCCGTGCCCGGGTACGCCGAAGTGGACGAAGCCCTTGATCCGGTAGAGCCCGGCGGGCCGCCGGTCGAGGAAGTCGATGAACCGGCGCGGGGACAGGGCCTGTTCGGAGGTGAACTCCGTGCTCTCGTACGCGGCGTGCGCGTGACCGCAGCGGTCGTGGCCGTCGCCGCCCTCGCCGTGGCCGCCTGCCTCGGCGAGCAGGTCCTCGAAGGAGAGCTGTCCCCGGGTCTCGGTCCAGGGCCTGCGGTCGAAGAGCAGTTCCGGGTCGATCCGCCCGTGGTCGGCGCCCACGACCGGGGTGCCCGGGGCGCAGAGCACGGCGAGCTCCCGCTCGATCCGGGCCCGCTCGGCCGCGTCCACCCGGTCGGTCTTGTTGAGTACTACCAGGTCCGCGACGGCGAGGTGGCGGTCGGTCTCCGGGTGTCTGCCACGGGTGGCGTCGAACTCGGCGGCGTCCACGACCTCCACCATCCCGCCGTAGCGGATGGCGGGATTCTCGCTGGCCATGAGCATCCGGATCATCTCCTGGGGCTCGGCCAGCCCGCTCGCCTCGATGACGATCACGTCGATCCGGTGGACGGGGGCGGAGAGCTTCTCCAGGTACGCGTCGAGTTCGCTGCCGTCGACGGCGCAGCAGAGGCAGCCGCCGCCGAGGGAGACCATGGAGTCCCCGACCTGGCCGGCCACCGCCATCGCGTCGATCTCGATCGATCCGAAGTCGTTGACGACGACGCCGATGCGGGTGCCCCCGCGACTGGCGAGGAGGTGGTTCAGCACGGTGGTCTTGCCGGATCCGAGGAAACCGGCGAGGACGACGACGGGGATGGGCTGCCTGCTGTTCACCCGGTCGATCGTAGCCAGGCTCCGTCAGCCCAGTGGCGGCACCGGGTGGGGCGGGGTGGGACCGGTGTACCGGGCGGCCGGGCGGATGATCTTCGAGTCGGCGGCCTGTTCCAGGATGTTCGCGCTCCAGCCGACCACCCGGGCCGCGCAGAAGGTCGGTGTGAACATCTCTCGCGGGAGGCCGCACAGCTCCATGACCACGCCCGCGTAGAACTCCACGTTGGTGTGCAGTTCCCGGCCCGGCTTCAGTTCGGCGAGGATCTCCTCGACCTGGCGCTCGACCTCGACGGCGAAGTCCACGAGGGGGCCGCCGAACTGGAGGGCGATCTCGCGCAGCATGCGCGAACGGGGGTCCTCGGTGCGGTAGACGGGGTGCCCGAAGCCCATGATCCGGTCACCCGCCAGGACGCGCTCGCGGATCCACGGCCCGATCCGTTCCACGGTGCCGATGGCGTCGAGGGTGTCCAGGGCCCGGCTGGGGGCGCCGCCGTGCAGGGGGCCGGAGAGCGCGCCGATCGCCCCGGTCAGGCAGGCCGCGACGTCGGCTCCGGTGGAGGCGATCACCCGGGCGGTGAACGTCGAGGCGTTGAAGCCGTGGTCGACGGTGGACATCAGGTACCGCTCGACCGCTCGGGCCCCGACCGGGTCGGGTTCCCGGCCGGTCAGCATGTAGAGGTAGTTGGCCGCGTACGGGAGGTCCTCGCGCGGCTCCACCGGCTCCAGGCCCTGGCCCAGCCGGTGCAGGGCGGTCAGCAGGGTCGGTACGGCGGCGCAGGCGGCCAGCGCGTCCGCGGACCGGTGGCCGGGGTCGAGGTCGTAGACCGGGCGGAAGCCGGAGGAGGCGCCGAGCAGCGAGAGGGCGGTGCGCAGCCCGGCGAGGGGGCCGGAGAGCCGGGTGGCGCTGGCCAGGGCCGGCAGGGCGTCCCGTACCTCCTCGGGCAGTCGGCGCAGGGGGGCGATCTCGGCCTCGAAGGCGGCGCGCTCGGCCAGGTCCGCGGGGAGCGTGCCGCGGAACATCAGGTGCCACACGTCCTCGAAGCTGCGGTCGGCGGCGAGCTCGACGGCCGAGTACTGGCGGTAGTGGTAGAAGCCCTCCCCGCCCCGGACGTCGCCCAGCTCGGTTTCGGTGACCACGACTCCCGCGAGGCCGCGGGGTACTTCCACGGTGGTGTTCATGGATCGACCATCCATGATGGATTCAATCGCTGTCAATATTGATTGAATCAACATTGATGTCCATCTGTAGGGTGTTCGTCATGAGCGACCAGACGGACAACGGGCGCAGGCTCAGCACGCAGGAGGCGGCCCGCGCACTCGGGGTGAAACCGGCGACGGTGTACGCGTACGTCAGCCGGGGCCAGCTCACCAGCCGCCGCGATCCCGCCGGGCGGGGCAGCAGCTTCGACGCCGCCGAGGTGGAGGCGCTGGCCCGGCGGAGCCGGCGCGAGGCGGCGGCCCCCACCGGGGAACTCTCCGTCCGCACGGCGCTCACCCTCATCGAGCCCGACCGGTACTGGTTCCGTGGCGTGGACGCCGTGGAGCTGGCCTCCCGGTACCGCTACGAGGAGGTCGCCGAGTGGCTCTGGACGGGCACCCTCACGCCCGGGGCCCGGTTCACCGCTCCCCCGCAGGCTCTGGAGGCGGCCCGGCGGGCCGTGGCCGCACTGCCGGAACACGGCGGCCCCGTCGACCGGTTGCGGGTGGCGGTCGCCGCCGCGGCGGTGGCGGATCCGCTGCGCTTCGACCTGTCCGAGGAGGCGGTGCTCGGATCCGCGCGTGCGCTGATCCCCACGCTGGTCGGCGCACTGCCCGAGGCGTCCCCGGCCCGGTGGGCCGGGGACGGCCGCATCGCCCGGCAGCTCTGGTCGCGGCTGACGGCACGGGAGCCGGACCCGGACGCGCTGGCCGTGCTGGACCTCGCGCTGGCCCTGCTGGTCGACCACGACCTGGCCGCCTCGACCCTGGCCGTACGGGTGGCCGCCTCGGCGCGGGCCCATCCGTACGCGGCGGTGTCCGCCGGGCTCGGCGCCCTGGAGGGCCCGCTGCACGGCGCGGCCGGACGGCTCGCCCACCGGATGCTGGTGGAGGTGCTGGAACAGGGCGGGGCCGCGCCGGTGGTGGCGGAGTACCTGCGGGCGGGACGCCGGGTCCCCGGGCTCGGCCACCGGCTGTACGCGGGCGAGGACCCGCGCGCGCGGGCCCTCTTCGCCCGGCTGGAGGGGCTGGAGCAGGCCGGTCCGGCGCTGGGTGCGGCGCGCGAGGTGGCCGCGGTGATGGCCCGGCAGGGCGGGCTGCACGCCAACGTGGACCTGGCACTGGCCGTGCTGACCGTGTCGTGCGGGATGCCGGCGGAGGCCGGGGAGACGGTCTTCGCGGTGGCCCGCACCGCGGGCTGGGTGGCGCACGCCCTGGAGGAGTACCAGGAGCGGCCGCTGCGGATGCGGCCGAGCGGGCAGTACCACGGGCCCCGCCCGCCCCAGCCGATGCCGTGACGGGCCCGGCCCACCCGGCCCACCCGGGCCGCCCGGCCGCCGGCCGGCCTCGGAGGCAGGCCCGCCCGAACGCGGGTCGGCCCGGACGTCAGCCGGCGCCCCACGGGCTGTGCCACCGCTCGGCGACGGCCGCCGCGCGGGCGAAGTGGCCGGCGGCCTCGTCCGCGCGGCCCAGCAGCACGGCCAGTTCGCCCAGGGTGCGGGCAACCGGGCGGACCGCCACGGTGAACCCGGAGGAGGGCGGCGGGGCGTCGCGGTAGGGCAGCAGGGCCGCGTACAGCTCCTCGGCGCCCGTCCGCTCCCCGAGCGTGACCAGGGTCATCGCCCGGAGCGTCGCGAAGACCTTGAAGAAGTAGTCCGTCCGCAGCGGTCCCGCCCGGTCGAGGATCTCGCGGGCCTCCCGCTCCTCTCCCGCGGCGGCCAGTGCGACCGCGAGCAGGTCCCCGGCCGGCGGGCCGAAGGCCGCGTACACCTGCCGCAGCCACGGCAGCGACTCCGCGAGCCGCCCCTGGCTCACCCGCAGCGTCGCGATCGCGATCGCGAGGACCCCCTCCGCGTGAGGGGACCCCTGCCGGGCCATCCGCGCGGCCGCCTGCCGGTAGAGCCGTTCCGCCTCCTCGAACCGCCCCTCGACGTGGGCCCAGGTCGCCTCGACGGTCTCGCCGACGGCCGCCGGTCCGGGCATCCGGAAGGTCCGCGCGAACCGGGTCCACCGGCCCACGAGCCCGCGGGCACCGGCGACATCGCCCTCGGCGGCCAGCGCCGTGGAGCGGATGAACATTCCGTACCACTGGTGGCCCGGCAGGTCGTGCGCGGCGCCGATCCGTTCGAGTTCGCCTCCCAGCGCGGCGCGTTCGGGCCATTCCAGGTCGGCGTCGAGTTCCTTGACCAGCGCCGCGAGCGCCCCCGCCCGCAGCACGGGGTCCCCGGTCCCCTCCGCGAGGGCGAGCGCCTCGCGGGCCGCCGCCCGTACACCGGGGACCTTGGCGTCGGACAGCTCGGCGGCGTACGCACCCAGCAGCAGGCACCGTACGGCGGGTTCGTGACCGGGCCGGGCCAGCAGACGCTCCAGCAGCTCCAGCACCGGTCGGTCGACCATGCCGTAGGGCCGCGTCTGCCACGGGGTCGGCTCGGTCCACGCCGTGAACGCCGCGACCAGCAGGTCGTCCCGGCCGGCGCCGACCGCGCGGTCGATCGCGGTACGCCGGGTCGTGCGGGCCGCCATGACCGCCCCGGCCCGTACCTGGGCCCGTACCAGCCGTCCCAGCAGCTCGGCGCGCTCCGCGTCCCGGTCGCCGCCGGGCGCCGCGGGGACCCGCTCGAAGCACTCCACCGCCTCGGCGAGCAGCGCGGCGGCCACGTCATGGGCGAAACGGCTCTCGGCGAGCCGGGCGGCCCGCAGGCAGTACGCGACGGCCTTCGCCGCCGTCGCCGAGGAGGCCGCGCGGACGTAGTGGTGGGCCAGCGCGGAGACGTCGTCCGGGGCGAGTCGCTCCAGGCAGGCCGCGATCCGGCCGTGCATCCGCGAGGAGCGCAGCCGGCTGAGGTCCGCCAGCAGGGTGTCGCGCACCAGCGCGTGGGCGAACCGGACCCGGCCCGGCTCGGGTTCGACCAGCAGCCCGGCGAGCAGACCGGCCTCCAGCGCGCCCAGTACGCCGTCCTCGCCGATGTCGGCCGCCCCGGCCAGGACCTCGACGCCGGACTCGCGTCCGGCCACCGCGGCCAGGCGCAGTACGGCCACCGCCGCCTCGGGGAGGCGTCCGAGCCGCCGTCGCAGCACGTCCCGGACTCCCTCGGGCACCTCGGACAGCGCCACGAGCGAGCCCTCGCTGCCCAGCAGCCTGGCGCTCTCCCGGACGTAGAAGGGGTTCCCTCCCGTCCGTTCGGCCAGCGCGGCCACGACCTCCGGGTCGACCTGCGGACCGCCCACGGCACGGACCACCTCGGCCACGGCCTCCTCGGCGAGGCCGCGCAGTGCGATCCGGGCCGGTGAACGCCGCGCCAGGCCGGCCAGGGTGTCGTCGAGCCGGCCCTGCGTGTCCTCCGGCCGGTACGCGCCCACGACGAGCAGCGCCGTACCCGCGGGGAGGTCGGCCACGCCCGACAGCAGCGCCAGCGTCTCCGCGTCGGCCCAGTGCAGGTCGTCCAGGACGACGGCGACGGGGCGCCCCCGCGCGGCCTGCGCCAGCCACTGCCCGACGGCGCGGTGCAGCCGGAACCGCCCCGCGGCGGCGTCGCCGGCGCCGGCCGCCGGGCCGGTGGCGGGGGCGCCCTCGGACAGCAGGGGCGCCAGTGCGGCGGCCGCCGCGGGCTCGGGCGGCGCGGCCGCGGCGACCGCGCGCAGTGCTTCGACCCAGGCCCAGGCGGGTGGCGCGCCCTCGGCGTCGGTGGTGCGCCCGAAGGCGACGAGCCAGCCCTCGGCGCGGAGCAGGTCTCCGAGGGCGTGCAGCAGCGCCGATTTGCCCAGCCCGGCCTCGCCGGTGACCAGCGCGACCGCGGGGCCGGCCACGCGGGCCCGGTGCGCCGCCGCTGTCAGCCGCGCGAGTTCCTCCTCGCGCCCGACGAACGGCCCGGCCCCGGTGGCGGCCGGCACCGCGGGCAGCGCCGGCTGGGCCGCGGAGCCCTGCACCGGGGCCCGCTCGGGAGGCTCGGGGGGCGTGGGGGGCTCGGCGGGCGTGGCCGTCACGGGCTCCGGTGGCCGGGTGGCCTCGCGCAGCACACGGCCGTCCTGGGCGAGGACCGCCTTCTCCAGCTCGACCAGGGCGGCGCCGGGATCCAGTCCCGCCTCCTCGGCCAGTACCGTCCTGGCCCGGCGCAGCGCCGAGAGCGCGTCGGCCTGCCGGCCCGCCGCCCACAGCGCGAGGGCGTGCAGCCGCCAGGCCTCCTCCCGCAGCGGCTCCTCGCGGGTGAGCAGCGCGGCCTCGGCGACCGCCCCGGCCGTGTCGGCGCCGCCCCGCAGCCCGGCGGCGACGGCGAGTTCACGGGCGGCCGTCCGCAGTTCGCCGAGCCGCATGATCTCCGCGTGGGTCCACGGCTCGTCGGCGCAGTCCGCGTACGCCGGCCCCTGCCACAGCGCCAGCGCCTCGCGGAGCAGGGCCGCGGCGGTGTCCGGCCCGGTGGCCAGGGACTCGCGGGCCCGGCCCAGCAGCCGCTCGAAGCGCCAGGCGTCGACGGCGTCCTCGGGAAGCCGCAGCGCGTACCCGGGCGGCGCGCTCACCAGCAGCCGGGCGGGGCTGCGCGGGGCCCGGCCCGGTTCGAGGAGGCGACGCAGGTTGGAGACGTAGGCCTGGAGCGAGGCCACGGCCCGGGCGGGCGGCGCCCCCTGCCAGAGTTCCTCGATCATCCGGTCGACGGACACGACCCGGCCGCGCGCCGACACGAGCAGGGCCAGTACGGAGCGCTGGCGGTGGCCGCCGAGCGGGATCGCTTCGCCGTCCCGCTCGGCCGCGAGGGAGCCGAGTACGCGTATGTGGACCATGACTCCGCCAACGTACGCGAAATCGGTCAACTCCGGCCCGCACAAGGCCGGATGGCGTCAGAGAACTCTCCAAGTACCTTCCAAGTGCCGTCCAGGAACCCTCCATGCGCCGACGGCGAGGCTCCTTCCGTGAAGACGACACGGCCACGCACGGCACGAGCACCGCGACCGCACCCCAGTACGGGGCGGGCGAACACCCACGAGATGGTGGTGATCCACCGCGGCCTGCGCCGCGAGGCGCGCCTGCTGGTCGAGCTGATCGCCGGCGTGGCCCCCGGGGACACGGCGCGGGCTCGGGCCCTCGGGGCTCACTTCCGCGACTACCGGCTCGGTCTGACGGGTCACCACCACGGTGAGGACGCGTACCTGTGACCGCCGCTGCTGGCCCGGGTCGACCTCGAAGCGGATCTCGTCCTGCGGATGGAGGCCCAGCACGACCGGGTGGCGGCGAGCCTCGCGGCCGCCGGGGAGGCTCTGCCCGCCTGGGAGGAACGGGCGGGGGAGGCGGAACGCGACGCACTCGTCCCGGTCCTCGCCGAGCACCGGGCCGTGCTGCTGGAGCACCTGGACGACGAGGAGGAATCGCTCCTGCCGCTCGCCGCCCGCCACCTGTCCGCGCACGAGTGGAACCGGCTGGGCGAGCACTTCCTGGCGAGCACGCCCAAGCCGAAGCTGCTGTTCTTCCTCGGGATGGTGCTGGAGGAGGCCGACCGGGCCGAGCGCGCGTCGATGCTCGCCTCGCTGCCCCTCGCCGGACGCCTGCTGTGGCACACCGTGGGGCGCCCCGCCTACGTCCGCCGGGTGCGCGCCGTCCGCCGCACCGCCGCACCGCGCTGATCCCCCGCCCTGCCGCCGACCCCTCACCCCCGTCAGGAGACTTCCCGTGTCCCTCAAGCACCTCACCACCGCCCTGGCCGCCACCGGCGCCGCGTTCATCCTGTACATCGGCCTCAGCTACCTGATCGCACCGCAGGCCACCGCCGCCGACTTCGGGCTGGCGACCTGGCCGCAGCACGACGGCGCCGCCTTCCTCGCCGTCAAGGGCGTACGCGACGTCGCGACCGGCCTGGTCATCCTCGCGCTCCTCCTCACCGGACAGCGCCGGGCGCTGGGCTGGGCGATGGCGGCGATCGCCTTCGTCCCCGCCGGCGACATGGTGATCGTCCTCGCCGACGGCGGATCCGCGGGCCAGGCCTGCGGGGTGCACGGGGCCACCGCCCTCGCCGTCGTGCTGACCGCGGTCCTCCTGCTGCGCGAGCGTCCCGTCCGGGCCGTCCGCGCCGCCGCCGAGCCCGCCCAGGTCTGACCGCCCGCCCCCGGCCGCCTCCCCCGCCCCCGTCCCCCTGGAGAAGACGAGATGTCCCTGATCGTGCCTTCCTTCGACGAATCGGTGATCGTGCGCTCGGCCGAGGCCGAGACGATCGGCGCCGCCCCCACGACCGTCCGGCTCCTCGCCGACAGCGGTCCCACCGGCGGCGCCCTGTCGGCCCAGCGGGTGAGCCTGCTGGACGGCGCGAACGGGGCGGCGCCCCACCACCACTCCCGGTCCGCCGAACTGTTCTACCTGCTCGACGGCACCGCGCAGCTCCTGTCGGGCGACCAGGTGGTGACCGCGGAACGCGGCGACCTCGTCATCGTGCCGCCCGGCCTCGATCACGCGTTCGGCGCCGCTCCCGGTGAGGACGCCGACATCCTCATCGTCATCACGCCCGGCATCGAGCGGTTCGAGTACTTCCGCCACCTGGAACGCATCGCCTACGGGAAGGTGCCGCCCGAGTCGCTGCTGGACGTCCAGGAGCTCTACGACACCTACTTCACCCGCAGTGAGGCGTGGACCACGGTCCGGGCATGACGAGAGTGGGGTACCCGACAAGCCGGGCGTAAGCATTCCGCTTGTGCCGGAGCCGACCTACCGTTGCTGCCCATGCGGTTCCCCCTCATGAGCGCTCGGCGCCTCGGGCTGCCCAGAAGGGCCGTCTCCCAGATCCTGCTGACCCAGCTGGCCATCGCCGCCGGGGTCGTCGTCCTGGCGACCGGGCTGTTCCTGGCTCCGCTGAGCGCCCAGCTCGACGACCAGGCCATGCGGCGCGCCCTCGCCATCGCGCAGAGCGCCGCGGCCGACCCCGCGCTGGCCACCGGGCTCCTGAGCTCGGGAGCCTCGGCCGACAGCCCCGTACAGTCCTCGGCCGAGCGGATCCGCCGGGCCACCGGAGCCGAGTACGTGGTCGTGCTCGACCTGGACGGGATCCGCCGCTCCCACCCGAGCGCCGACCGGATCGGGCTGCCCGTCTCCACCGACCCGAGCGACGCCCTGGCGGGGCGCGAGGTCATGGAGATCGACGAGGGCACCCTGGGCCGCTCCGCCCGCGGCAAGGTCCCGCTCCTCGCGGCCGACGGCGAGATCGTCGGCGCCGTCTCGGTCGGCATCGCCTACGACAGCGTCCGCGACCGGCTGCTGGGCGCCATCCCCGGTCTGCTCGCCTACGCGGGCGGCGCCCTGGCGGCGGGTGCCCTCGCCGCCTACCTGCTCTCCCGCAGGATCCAGCGGCAGACCCGCGATCTGGCCTTCTCCGACATCGCCGGTCTGCTGGCGGAGCGCGAGGCCATGCTGCACTCCATCCGCGAGGGCGTGATCGCCCTGGCCCCCGACGGCACGGTCCGGCTGGTCAACGACGAGGCCGCCCGCCTGCTCGGCCTCACCCCGGACACCACCGGCGGCTGCGCGGGACGCCCGCTGGAGGACGTACTGGGTGCGGGCCGCACCGCGGACGTCCTGTCGGGCCGCGTCACCGGCCGGGACCTGCTCACCGTCCAGGGCCCCCGCGTGCTGGTGGCCAACCGCATGCCCACCGAGGACGGCGGTGCCGTCGCCACCCTGCGCGACCGTACCGAGCTGGAGCACCTGGGCCGTGAGCTCGACTCCACCCGGGGCCTGATCGATGCCCTGCGCGCCCAGGACCACGAGCACGCCAACCGCCTCCACACCCTCCTCGGCCTGCTGGAGCTGGGCCTGCACGAGGAGGCGATGGAGTTCGTGACCGAGGTCGCCGGCGTGCACCGCACGACGGCCGAACAGGTCACCGAGAAGGTCCACGACCCGCTGCTGGCCGCCCTTCTGGTGGGCAAGGCGACCGTCGCCGCCGAGCGGGGCGTCCCCCTGCGTCTGGCCGGTACCACCCTCCTCCCCGATCGCCTGGTGGACCCGGGCGGGCTCGTCACGATCCTCGGCAACCTCGTGGACAACGCCCTGGACGCCGCCACCGGTTCGGCGGCTCCCCTGGTCGAGGTGGAGCTGCGCGCGGAGGGCCGCACCGCCGTGCTGCGGGTGCGGGACAGCGGCCCCGGGGTGCCGGCCGCGCGCCGCGAGGAGATCTTCACCGAGGGCTGGTCGACCAAGCAGCCCCGGGCCCACCGCGAGCGCGGACTGGGTCTCGCGCTCGTACGCCGCCTCGCGGAGCGGCAGGGCGGCAGCGCCCGGGCCGGCGAAGCAGCGGACGGAGGGGCGGAATTCTCCGTCGTACTTCCGGAGGCCCTGCGGTGAACGCGACCCCGATCCACGTATTGGTCGTCGACGACGACGTGCGTGTTGCCCTGATCAACGCGGCGTACGTGGCGAAGGTTCCCGGTTTCCGGGTGATCGCGCAGGCGCATTCGGCCGCCGAGGCCCTGGAGTTCCTCACCTCGCACCCGGTGGACCTCGTCCTCCTGGACCACTACCTCCCCGACGAGAACGGCCTGGACCTGGTCCGCCGCCTGCGCCAGCTCGGCCACCGCACCGATGTGATCATGGTCACCGCCGCCCGCGACCTCGCCACCGTGCAGGCCGCCATGCGCCTCGGCGCACTGCAGTACCTGGTCAAGCCCTTCACCTTCGCCGGCCTGCGCAGCCGGCTGGAGGCGTACGGGGCCCTGCGCCGCACCCTGGACACGGGCGGTGAGGCCGAACAGGCCGAGGTGGACCGGATCTTCGGCACCCTCGCCGCCGCGGGATCCCCGAACGAGCTGCCCAAGGGCCACTCCGCCAGCACCGCGGAACTCGTCCGCCAGGTGCTGCGGTCCGCCGAAGGCCCCTTGTCCACCCAGCAGATCGCCGACCGCGCGGGCATCAGCCGCCAGACCGCCCAGCGCTACGTCAAGCTCCTCGAACGCACCGCCCGGGTCAGCCTCGCCCTGCGCTACGGCGAGACCGGCCGCCCCGAGCACCGCTACACCTGGCTGCCGTCGGAGGGGCCGGCCTGAGCCCGCTCAGACGGCTCCGGCGCCGGTCAGGGAGCGGACCTCCGTCTCCGCGTACTTCGCCTCGTCCGCCTCCTCACGCGAGGTGACCGTACCCAGCCAGCCCGCCAGGAAGCCCAGCGGGATCGAGACGATCCCCGGGTTCTGGAGCGGGAAGTACTGGAAGTCCACCCCGGGGAAGAGCGACTCCGGGCTGCCCGACACCACCGGCGAGACCAGCACCAGCAGCACGGCCGGAACCAGGCCGCCGTACACCGACCAGACGGCTCCGCGCGTGGTGAAGCCGCGCCAGAAGAGCGAGTACAGCAGCACCGGCAGATTGGCCGAGGCCGCCACCGCGAAGGCCAGACCCACCAGGAACGCCACGTTGAGGTCCTGGGCGAGCAGCCCGAGGGCGATCGCGACCGCCCCGATGCCGACGGCCGCGACGCGGGCCACAGCGACCTCGCTGCGCTGCCGGGCGTGCCGGCGCTTGAGGGAGGCGTACAGGTCGTGCGCCACGGAGGCCGACGAGGCCAGGGTGATGCCCGCCACGACGGCGAGGATGGTGGCGAAGGCGATGGCGGCGACGAAGGCGAACAGCACGGCGCCCCCGGTGGTGCCGGCTCCCCCGCCGAGGAAGGCCGCCAGCAGCGGAACGGCGGTGTTCCCGGAGGCGTTGGAGGCCCGTACCTCGTCCGGTCCCACCAGCGCGGCCGCCCCGAAGCCGAGCACGATGGTCATCAGGTAGAAGCCGCCGATCAGCGCGATCGCCCACACCACCGAGCGGCGGGCCGACCGCGCGGTGGGCACCGTGTAGAACCGCGACAGGATGTGCGGCAGCCCGGCGGTCCCGAGGACCAGCGCGAGACCGAGGCTCATGAAGTCCACGCGGGAGGTCCAGTCCCCGCCGTACTTGAGGCCGGGGCCCAGGAATGCGAGGCCGTGCCCGCTGCGGTCGGCGGCACTGATGAGCAACTGGCCGAAGTTCCCGTGGAAGCGCACCAGCACGAGCACGGTCAGCGTGATCGCGCCGCCCATCAGCAGCACGGCCTTCACGATCTGGATCCAGGTGGTGGCCCGCATGCCGCCGAAGGACACGTAGACCACCATCAGCGCGCCCACCCCCACCACGGTGAGGGTCCGGGCGACGGTGCCCGAATTCCCCAGCAGCAGGCCGACCAGGCTGCCCGCGCCGACCATCTGGGCGATGAGGTAGAGGACGGAGACGACCACCGAGGAGGTGCCCGCCGCGATCCGCACCGGACGCTCGTTCATCCGGGCGGCGACCACGTCGGCGAGGGTGAAGCGCCCGCAGTTGCGGACCAGTTCGGCGACGAGGAACAGCACGACGAGCCAGGCCACGAGGAAGCCCACCGAGTACAGCAGCCCGTCGTAGCCGAAGAGGGCGATCAGTCCGGAGATGCCGAGGAAGGAGGCGGCGGACATGTAGTCGCCCGCGATGGCGAAACCGTTCTCCATGGGGGAGAACAGCCTCCCGCCCACGTAGAACTCCTCGGCCGACCCGTGCCGGTTCCGGCTGACCCAGGTGGTGATGCCGAGGGTCACCGCGATGAAGACGCTGAACAGGATCAGTGCCAGGGTCTGGTGCTCGGTGTTCACCGCCCCGCCCCCTTCGCCCGGCTGCGCTCCTGACCGCGTTCCTGCTCGAAGACGGTCCAGCGCAGATCGAGCGCGGCCCGGTCCCGGCGCAGTCGCGCGTGCCGCGCGTACGCCCAGGTCAGCAGGAAGGTGCTGAGGAACTGGCCGAGCCCCGCCAGCAGGGCCACGTTGACCGCGCCCACCACGGGCCGGGCCATCAGGCCGGGCGCCGCGGTGGCGGCGACCACGTAGGCGACGTACCAGAGGAAGAACCCGGCGGTGGCGGGGACGACGAACCTGCGGTAGCGGGTGCGCACCTCCTGGAAGGCGGCGCTGCGCTGCACTTCGAGGTAGATGTCGGATGCGCCGGGCGCGGAGCGCCCGCCACCGGGAACCGGGGCGGGCTGGGACGTTTCCTCACCCTCGCCCCACCCGACGGCCAGCGCGTCGTACCAGGGGTCGTCCAACCGGATCGTTCCGGCATCACGACCTTCGTGCTTGTCCACCGAACACTCCTTGTCCGCCGCCGCATTGGCCGCGTGCCCACAAGGATGTGCGGAATCGGCGCTTTCCGGACTGGTGTACCGGCGCACTTCACTCCAACAGGTGATGGAGCGAAGAGCGCCGGTATGCCGGGGCGCCTTCGGTGCGAGGTGCCGCCGGGCTCCGGCGGCACCTCGGTCAGGCGTCGATGCGCGAGCGGTCCAGGGTCGCCGCGGAGCTCGTGATGAACTCCTTGCGGGGAGCCACCTCATTGCCCATGAGCAGGTCGAAGACCTGCTCGGCCGAGTCCAGGTCGCCGATGTTGATCCGGCGCAGGGTGCGGTGGCGGGGGTCCATGGTGGTCTCCGCCAGCTGGTCCGCGTCCATCTCGCCGAGGCCCTTGTAGCGCTGGATCGCGTCCTTGTACCGGATGTTCTTGCGCTGGTACTCCAGCAGGGTCTGGCGCAGTTCGTTGTCCGAGTACGTGTAGACGTACTTGTCCTGGCCCTTCTTCGGCTGGACCAGCTCGATCCGGTGCAGCGGCGGCACGGCCGCGAAGACCCGGCCGGCCTCGACCATCGGGCGCATGTACCGCTGGAAGAGCGTGAGCAGCAGGCAGCGGATGTGCGCGCCGTCGACATCGGCGTCGACGAGCAGCACGATCTTGCCGTAGCGGGCGGCGTCGATGTCGAAGGTCCGGCCCGAGCCGGCCCCTATGACCTGGATGATCGCCCCGCACTCGGCGTTCTTGAGCATGTCCGAGACGGAGGACTTCTGGACATTGAGGATCTTGCCGCGGATGGGCAGGAGCGCCTGGAATTCGGAGTTCCGGGCGAGCTTCGCGGTGCCGAGGGCGGAGTCGCCCTCGACGATGAAGAGCTCGCTGCGGTCCACGTCGTCGCTGCGGCAGTCGGCGAGCTTGGCGGGGAGCGAGGAGGTCTCCAGCGCGGTCTTGCGACGCTGCGCCTCCTTGTGCTGACGGGCCGCGATCCGGGTCCGGGCGGCCGCGACGATCTTCTCCATCACGGCGCGGGCCTGCTGCTTGTCGTCGCGCTTGGTGGAGGTCAGGAAGGCCTTGAGCTCCTTGGCGACCACGGCGGCGACGATCCGGGTGGCCGCGGAGGTGCCGAGCACCTCCTTGGTCTGGCCCTCGAACTGCGGCTCGGCCAGCCGGACGGTGACGACGGCCGTCATGCCCTCCATCGCGTCGTCCTTGACCACGTCGTCCTCGGCGACGCGCAGCAGCTTGGCCGAGCGCAGCACCTCGTTCACGGTCTTGGCGACCGAGCGCTCGAAGCCGGAGACGTGGGTGCCGCCCTTGGGGGTGGCGATGATGTTCACGAAGGACTTGACGTTGGTCTCGTACCCCGTGCCCCAGCGCAGGGCGATGTCCACGCCGAGCTCGCGGGTGACCTCGGTGGGTGTCATGTGGCCGCGGTCGTCGAGGACCGGGACGGTCTCCTTGAAGGTGCCCGAACCGGTCAGGCGCAGGACGTCGCAGGCGGCCTTGTCCTGGGCGAGGTACTCGCAGAATTCGCTGATGCCGCCGTCGAAGCGGAAGGTCTCCTCGGTCTTGCCGGCCCCGTCGATGCCGCGCTCGTCGCGGACGACCAGGGTCAGGCCGGGGACGAGGAAGGCGGTCTGGCGGGCGCGCTGGTAGAGCGTCTCCAGGTTGAGCCGGGCGTCCTTGAGGAAGATCTGGCGGTCGGCCCAGTAGCGGACCCGGGTGCCGGTCTTCCCCTTGGCGACCCGCTTGGCCTTGCGGAGGCCGTTGGCCGGGTCGAAGGGGCTGTCGGGGCCCTGCTCGGTGAACATCCCCGGGACGCCGCGGCGGAAGCTGATGGCGTGGGTCGCGCTGTTGCGGTCGACCTCGACGTCGAGGCGGGCGGAGAGGGCGTTGACCACGGAGGCGCCGACACCGTGCAGGCCACCGGAGGCCGCGTACGAGCCACCGCCGAACTTGCCGCCGGCGTGCAGCTTGGTCATGACGACCTCGACGCCGGACAGGCCGGTCTTGGGCTCGACGTCCACGGGGATGCCGCGGCCGTTGTCCCGGACCTCGACGGAGGCGTCCTCGTGGAGGATCACCTCGATGTGGTCGCAGTAGCCGCCCAGGGCCTCGTCGACGGAATTGTCGATGATCTCCCAGAGGCAGTGCATGAGGCCCCGGCTGTCGGTGGAGCCGATGTACATGCCGGGCCGCTTGCGGACGGCCTCCAGCCCTTCGAGGACGAGCAGGTGCCGCGCGGTGTAGTTGGAACCGTCCCGGTCTGCTCCGGACAGCAGCGCGCTGGAAGGCACGGACGTGTCGGCGGTCACGCAGTTCGCTCCTCGCTGAATTTCTTTTCTGGCCCGGTCGGGCGCAGGGGTGGCTCGGGTGCCGCTTCGAGGGTACCGAGGCCAGGTAGAGCCGATGCAACGCCACCCTCGCCCATTCCTCACCCTAGTCCAGATCCGCACGGATGTTCGATCCCCCGGGCGGGTGAAGGAAACATCACGTTCCCTTCCGCGCATGAACCATTTAGGGTTCGGGCACGTCCTCATGAACAACCTGGCACTCATGCCGGGGGAGGATGGAACTGCAACAAGCGCACGACTGACAACGCGAAACCGTAAAGCAACGCAATACGGCTCCTTCGCCGCCAACCGGCAGCAGCCGGCCAGCTTCGGAAGGAAGTTTCGAGGAAAAGCCGCGAGCGGGAACGTTTTCGGCCTGGTTGGATGTTGACCCTGGTACGACAGCTCGTCGAGCTAGAGAAGAGGCGACGTGACTACTGTTCTGACACCCGCGACCCCGCTGACGGCCGCTGACCGATGCGACCGTTGCGGCGCCCAGGCATATCTGCGCGTCGTCCTGCTGAGCGGCGGTGAACTGCTCTTCTGCGCCCACCACGGGCGCAAGTTCGAGCCGGAACTCAAGAAGATCGCCGCGGAAATACAGGATGAGACCGAGCGGCTGACGTCCGCTCCGGCTGCCAATGCCGAACCCGAGGACCGCTGACACAGGCCTGCACCTCGCATCCGACGAGCCAGGACCGGCCAGGCCGGTCGACGGGCGGCACCCCTGAGACCCAGGGGTGCCGCCCGTCCTCATGTCCACGCCCCTGTCGGGGGACGACCGCCCGCTAGGGCGTGCGATGCCCCTGTACGGGCCCTGCGTACGGCCCAGAGGCCCTGCCGGGGTCCCATCGGGCGTCCTGGACGTCCCCGGGCTGCGCGGCCGTCTCCGGGGCCTGCACGAAGTCGACCAACGGGGCGATGCGCGTGTAGACCCCGGGGCTGTCCGCGCGCCCGCAGCCGCGGCCCCAGGACACCAGGCCGATGAGCCGCCCCCGCGCGACCAGCGGGCCGCCGCTGTCGCCCTGGCAGGCGTCCTTCCCGCCGCCGCTGTCGCCCGCGCACACCATGGACTCCGCCCGGTACTGCCCGTCCGCGTCCCCGGGGTAGGCGCGCCCGCAGACCTCGTCCGCCAGCACCGTCACCCCCGCGGCACGGAGCCCGTACGCGTAGTCACCGAAGCCGCTCGTGTCGCCCCAGCCGTAGACGGCCGCCTCGGTCCCCGCCGCGTAGGCGGGGTGCCCCGTCTCCGCCATGGGCAGCACGTACTGGGCCGGCAGCGGCTCGGCCAGCTCCAGCACGGCGAGGTCCCCGGCATTGCTCGCCGGGTCGTAGGCCGGGTTCACCCTCGCGCCGCGCACCGCGATCTCCCGGCCGTCGGCCGCGCGGAGCTCCGTACGCCCGGCGATCACCCGGAAGTCGGCCACGGACTCGACGGGGCCGCCCAGCACCTGGCTGCCCAGGCAGTGGGCCGCCGTCAGCACCTTGGTCGGGGACACCACCACGCCTCCGCAGAACTGGCCGCCCCGCGTACCCCCGAACCGGTCACGGCTGGCGAGGGCGACGACCCAGGGACTGTCCGCCACCTTCACCGGCTTCCCGCCGATCACCACGCTGTCCGCGGCCGCCTGCGGCACCTGGGCGAACGGCGCCGCGGCCGCTCCCGCCGCCAGGGTCAGCGCTCCCGCCAGAGCACGGGCAATGGGACGACGCATGAGGCCTCCTGACTCCGAGTGTGCATTACTCCACCCAGAGTGGGTCGCCCGGTGGCCGAGCGCACCCGCGCGGCCACCGTCGGTACGTCGTCCCCCTCGGCTTCCGGCGGCGGCGGGCGCCGTCGGAAGCCGCCCGGTCAGTCCAGGTAGTCGCGCAGCACCTGCGAGCGGGACGGGTGCCGCAGCTTCGACATCGTCTTCGACTCGATCTGGCGGATCCGCTCCCGGGTGACCCCGTAGACCTTGCCGATCTCGTCGAGGGTCTTCGGCTGGCCGTCCGTGAGGCCGAAGCGCATCGAGACCACGCCCGCCTCGCGCTCGCTCAGGGTGTCCAGCACCGAGTGCAGCTGCTCCTGCAGCAGCGTGAAGCTCACGGCGTCGGCCGGGACGACCGCCTCGGAGTCCTCGATGAGGTCACCGAACTCGCTGTCGCCGTCCTCGCCGAGCGGCGTGTGCAGGGAGATCGGCTCACGGCCGTACTTCTGGACCTCGATGACCTTCTCGGGGGTCATGTCGAGTTCCTTGGCCAGCTCCTCCGGGGTGGGCTCACGGCCCAGGTCCTGGAGCATCTGGCGCTGCACGCGGGCGAGCTTGTTGATGACCTCGACCATGTGCACCGGGATGCGGATGGTGCGGGCCTGGTCGGCCATGGCGCGCGTGATCGCCTGGCGGATCCACCACGTGGCATAGGTCGAGAACTTGTAGCCCTTGGTGTAGTCGAACTTCTCGACCGCGCGGATCAGACCCAGGTTGCCTTCCTGGATCAGGTCCAGGAAGAGCATGCCGCGGCCCGTGTAGCGCTTGGCGAGGGAGACCACGAGGCGGAGGTTGGCCTCCAGCAGGTGGTTCTTCGCGCGGCGGCCGTCCTCGGCGATGATCTCCAGCTCGCGCTTGAGCTTGGGCGCCAGCTTGTCGGAGTTCGCCAGCTTGTCCTCGGCGAACAGACCCGCCTCGATGCGCTTGGCGAGCTCGACCTCCTGCTCGGCGTTGAGGAGGGGGACCTTGCCGATCTGCTTGAGGTAGTCCTTGACCGGGTCGGCGGTGGCGCCGGCGACCACGACCTGCTGGGCGGGGGCGTCGTCCTCGTCGTCGGAGATGACGAAGCCCTTGTTCTCCCCGCCCTCCTCCTCTTCCTCGGCCTCGGCCTTGGCGGCGTCGGGACCCTCGTCCGGGGTCTCGTCCTCGCCCGCCTCGTCGGCGTCCTTCTTGGAGGCGGTCTTCTTCGCCGTCGTCTTCTTGGCCGCGGTCTTCCTGGCGGGCGCGGCCTTCTTGGCAGTGGTCTTCTTCGCCGCCGTCTTCTTGGCGGCAGGCTCCGTTCCGGGCTCTCCCGCGAGAGCTTCCGCGATCTCCGCGTCCGCCGGAACGGGGGTGGCCGCGGGCTGCGCCGCCGTCGTCCTGGCCGCCGTCTTCTTGACGGGCTCGGTGGCCGTCCGCTTGGCAGGGCTCTTGGCTGCGACGCTCTTGCGGGTGGCGCGCTTGGGCGACTCCGCGGCACTGACCATCAGCGTCACACCCTCTTCCTCGAGGATCTGGTTGAGGCTGCGCAGAACATTCTTCCACTGGGTCGCAGGAATCTGGTCAGCCTCGAAGGCCCGACGCACGTCATCGCCGGCGATCTGCCCCTCGGCCTTGCCCCGCTCGATGAGCGCCATCACAGACTCGGAATCGGCGATCTCCGGCGGGAGCGTACGGGATGTGCTGGCCGACACGAACAACCTCTCGGAACGATGGGAACGGCTTCCGACCCCGGGCCTGGTGGTGCTGGACCGGAGCCGACGACCACTGACCGGGGATGGGCCGGCGGCGCGGGCAGGGGCCGGGGAGCTGCACAGCACCCCCAAGGGCTGCTGTCTTCCCTCCGTCGGCCATCACCTCTTACGTCATCGCGTGACCTCGCAGAGCGTTACGCCCAATCTTCGTGGCCCGAGTCACACCCCGTGCGCACGAGTGCCCGTCCTGTGGTCGTACCGGACCTTTCGGCGGGGCCGGAGCCACCGCGGAAGGGGCCTCACGCCGGTGTCGCCGGACCCGACCGGGCCCGGCGACATGTTCCGCACCCCCGCGCCCCCGCGCGTCCGCCCGTCAGTGCTCGCGCGGGGCGGGGACCACGCGCTCGACCTCCGGATGGACCGTCAGCAGCTGGCGCATGGCGTTCTCGGCGCCCGTGGCGTCACCCGCGGCGAGGGCCTCGACCATCCGCGCGTGGTGCGCGACGCAGGTCTCGCTCGGGCGGTCGCAGGCGGTGATCGGGCTGCCGGAGACCTGAAGGGCGGCGGAGACGATGCCGGAGAGGTGCTCCAGCATGCGGTTCCCGGCGACCTGGATCAGGAGCGCGTGGAATTCGTTGTCGGCGCGCGCGAAGGTGATCGCGTCGCCCTGGCCGAGGGCGTGGCCCATGATCTCGACCATGTCGGCGAGGCGCTGCTGGATGTCGGGCCGGCCGTGGCCGGCGGCCAGGCGGGCGGCGAGCGGTTCGATGGTCCAGCGGAGCTCACCGAGCTCGCGGCGCTGGTCGTCGCGCTGCGGGCCGAAGGCGCGCCATTCGATGATGTCGGGGTCGAGCAGGTTCCAGTCGGCGACGGGCCGGACCCGGGTGCCGACGTTGGGGCGGGCGCTGACGAGGCCCTTGGCCTCCAGGACCCGCAGCGATTCGCGGACGACCGTACGGGAGACCTCGAAGCGCTGGCCGATCTCCTCGGGAACCAGCGGGCGGTCCGCGCCGAGGTCGCCGGAAACGATCATCTGGCCGAGCTGCTGGACGAGTTGGCCGTGCAGTCCGCGTCCGCGGCTGCCTGCCGCTCGGCGGCCCACGCGGCTCAACTCGACGTCGGCACCGTCCCAGTGGGGTGCTCCGACACGGTCGGACCCGGGGGTCTCCGTGTAGGGATAGCGGTCGAGTTCGCCCGGGCCGGCGAGGCCGGAGTCGGCGTGGCGGGCGGCGGTCATCATGGTGTGCGCAAGGGTACTCACGAATCCTTTGTCGGCCGTGCCTCGACGACCCTTGAGGTCTTTGGTGAAAAGCACACGAAAGGGTGATCGGTGCCACCTACGCAATTGACGACTTATCGTAAAGAAACGGGCCTTTTGCGGGGAGTTGCGGTCCGGTTGACGTGACACGGACCGCAACGGTCCCGTCCGGAGCTTCTCCCGCACCGGAACGATCACCAACGGACCCGGCTGCGCAGTCCGGTGAACCCATAGGCGCACAACAGGACCATCAGCGACAACACCAGCGCGGTCCCGACGGGTTGGGCCATCACCCGGAGGGCGCCCGCCAGCAGGCGGTCGACCTCCGGCGGCCACTGTCCCCAGGCCAGGCCGCGCAGACGGGCCCCGAGCCCGGTCGAGGGGTACGCGGACGAGCCCTCCAGCGCCTTGCGCACCAGCGGGACCACCATCACCGGTACGGCGAGCACCGCGGCCAGTCCCGCGGTGGCGGACCGGAAGACGCCGGAGGCCAGTACGCCGGCCCAGGCGCAGCCGATCAGCAGCCCCGCCCAACTCACCGCCGGGGAGAGCCACTCCGCCGGGGTGCGCAGCGGGCCACTGTCGAAGACCAGCGCGAGGGCGGCGGCGTCGGCCGCCACCGTCAGGGCGCCCAGCAGCAGGGCGAGGGCGGCGCAGACGCCCAGCTTGGCGGTGAGCAGCCCCATCCGGCGGGGCACGGTGCCCCGGTCGGCGGCCAGCGCGGGGTAGCGGTACTCCTCGCCGAAGGCCAGGGCGCCGAGCAGCCCCGCGCCCAGGGCGGCGGGCGGCAGCGGCAGCAGTTCGGGCCAGGCGGCGAGCAGCCGGTTCTGCGGGGTCTGCCCGGCCCGGGCGAGCACCAGGGCGGTGAGGACGGAGGCGGAGACGACGAGGGCGGCGGTGAGGACGGGGGTGGCGGTCCCGAAAACCCGGAGCAATTCGTAGCGCAGGGGACGCAGCGGGCCGCCCACGCGGCGCACGGTCGAGGCCGGGCGCCCGGAGCGGATCTGCCGGGGGTGCTCACCGGGGGCCTCGGAGCCGGACCCGGCGCCGGTGTCCGTGTCGGTCGCGGTGCGGGCGGCGTCGGGCTCCGGCGGGGTTCCGGCCGCGGTGCGCGCGGCCGGGACCGGTACCGCGGGCGCGCCGGCGTCGCCCGTCTCGTCGGCGAGCTGGTGGACCAGCACGCCGTGGCGGAACGCCGCCTCGCCGACCTCGGCGCAGTTGCTGCCGTACACCGACAGGCGGCTGCCACTCTCCGCGACGATCTCCACCGAGCGCCGGGCGGCCCGGGCCTCCCGGCCCAGTACGTCGGCCAGCCGGGCCGCGTGCGGGGTGCGCACGGCGACCCGCGGCCGCAGCCGGGTCCGGGCGAAATCGGCCGCGTCCTGGTCGGCGACGAGCCGGCCCGCGTCGATGCTGACGACACGGTCGGCGCTGCGGGCGGCCTCCTTGGCGTCGTCGGTGGTGAACAGCACCGCACCGCCGAGGGAGGCGTGGCCGCGCAGCAGTCCGTGCAGCCAGCCGCGTTCGCGGGGGGAGAGTCCCGCACCGGGCTCGTCGAGCAGCAGGGTGCACGGATCGGCGAGCAGCGCCGAGGCCAGGGCGACCCGGCGCTCCATGCCCAGCGACAGCGAGCCGAGCCGCTGGTCCCGAAGGCCCGCGATGCCGACGACCTCCAGCATGGTGTCGGCCCGGGAGGCCGGCACCCCGGCGGCGGCGCAGAGCATCCGCAGCTGGTTGCGGACGGTCCGCGCGGGGTTGCCGGGAACATCGCCGAGGAGCACGCCGACCTCACGGCCGGGGTGCGGGATCCGGTGCAGCGCGCGGCCACGGAAGTAGGTGACGCCGCGGCCCGGTTCGAGTTCGAGCATGAGCCGCAGCGCGGTGGTCTTGCCCGATCCGGGCTCGCCGAGCAGGGCGGTCACGTGCCCCGGGCGGGCCTCGAAGGTGAGGTCGTCCACGAGGGGCGGGGTGTTGGGGCGGGGTTTGCTGGTGAGTCCGATGGCCTGGAGCATCGCTTCTCTCGCGGGGGGTGAGACCGCTCAGCGGCAGGGTGGGTACCGCAAGCAAGATAACGCGATATGTCCGATATTCAGCGCAACCGGTCCGATGGAATGCCGATACGGCCGCCGCCGGCACCCCGCACGCCCCGGTGTCAGACCTCCGGACGCAGCATCGGCGGGTTGAGCAGGGTGGCCCCGCCCGCCCGGAACAGCTGGGCCGGGCGTCCGCCCTGACGGGTCGTCGTACCTCCGGCCGGAACCAGGAACCCGGGGGTGCCGGTGACCTTCCGGTGGAAGTTGCGCGGGTCGAGGGACACGCCCCAGACCGCCTCGTAGACCCTGCGCAGCTCGCCGACGGTGAACTCCGGCGGGCAGAAGGCGGTGGCCAGCGAGGAGTACTCGATCTTCGAGCGGGCCCGCTCCACACCGTCGGCGAGGATCCGGTCGTGGTCGAAGGCGAGCCCCGTGGCGGCCTCGTCGGTGTCGGCCAGCACCTCGTCGACCTCGGCCCAGCGCGCGCTGTTGGCGTCTCCCCCGGCCCGGGGCGCGGGCAGGTCCGGAGCCAGTACCAGGTGCGCCACGCTGACGACACGCATGCGCGGATCGCGCTTCGGATCGCCGTAGGTGGCCAGTTGCTCCAGGTGCGCCCCGTTGCCCGCGCCGGGCAGGGCGGGGTCGTGGGCGCACAGGCCGGTCTCCTCGGAGAGCTCCCTGGCGGCGGCCCCCGCCAGGTCCTCGTCCCCGCGGACGAATCCTCCGGGCAGCGCCCAGCGCCCCTGGAACGGCTGCTCACCTCTGCGGACGACCAGCGCGCAGAGCGCGTGGCGCCGCACGGTGAGCACGACCAGGTCGACGGTGACGGCGAAGGGCGGATAGGCCGACGGGTCGTAGGGCGACATGCCGCGATCATAGTCGTCTGCCTGACGATAAACAGCGCTTTGGTGACCTTGAAGAGACCTCTGCGGAGGCTGGGGGCCTTCGGACGGCCGGACGGTCCGGCCGGAACGGGGTGCGCGGACTCAGCCACCCAACTGGAGCGCATCGGCCGCCTCCTCCACCATGCCGAGCCCGAGCCGGCTGATCCGGACGGCGAAGGGCTCCCCCGCCACCCGCAGACCGGAGAGTCTGAGTGCGCCCAGAGGGGCTCCGGGGAGGGGCACGAGGGCGACCGTGCCGGCGGGGGCGTCGGGGCGGATTCCGGCGAGGGCGGTCAGCGCGTGGATCCCGGCGGCCGCGGCCACGGCGGCCGGGCGGCATGCCGCCGGGTGGGGTACCGGGGCGCTGCCCGCGGTGCGCTGCCCTGCCGCGAACATCTCCGGCAGCCGGTATCCGAAGGCCTCGGCCGCGTCCAGCAGGCCTCCGAGGAGGCCGGCGGCCTCCTTCTGGAAGCCTGCCTGGGCCAGGCCCGCCACGGCCACCGCGCTCTCGTACGCCCGCACGGCGCCCGAGCGGTGGCCGAACGGGTTGTGCCCGGGCTCCTTGACGGCCATGCTCCGCAGCCCCCATCCGGAATCCATGGCGGGGGCTCCGAGCAGCCGGGCCAGCTGCTCGGCCCGGGGCCGGTCCAAGAGCCCCGGCGCGAGTCGGCCGCCGCCGAGCAGTCCGGTGTCGAGCAGGTGGGCGGCCGCCCCCGTCAGCCGCGGCAGCGGCCTCCCGTCGGGGTGCAGGGCCGAGGCGGGGCGGCCGCCGTCCGGGCCGACGATCCAGAACCCGGCCCGGAACCGCTCCCGCAGCCCGGCCGCCCGCTCCCGCCACTCCTCGGCTCCGGGCCGCCCGCACGCGGCGAGCAGATCGGCGCCGAGCACGGCGGCCCGATGGGCGTGGGCCTGGGTCTCGCAGCGCCGCGGGCCCGGGTCGGGATCGGCCAGGAAGCCGTCCTCCCCCAGCGCGCCGCGCAGCCAGTCCAGGCACCTCTCGGCGGCCGGGAGCAGCTGGGCCACCTCCTCTTCGGGCATGCCCCAGAGCCGGGCCTCGGCCAGCACCGCCGGGAAGGCCAGGGTCGCCTCGGTGCCGGTGCATCCCGGTGGGAGCTGCGCGCCCGCTCCGCGCAGCGGGCCCGGGATCTTCCCGAGGTCGGACCCCCGCTCCTCGGTCTGGGTCCGGGCGAGGATGCGCAGGGTGGCCGCGGCGAGCCCGGTTCCGAGCGGCAGCGCCATCCGGGCGGCCCATAGGGATTCCGCCGGGGCCAGACCCAGCCGCCAGGGCGCTCCCGCCGCCGCGAAGGCGTCGCCCGGGTGCTCGGGGTCCCGCAGGAGCAGCGCGCCCAGGTCCTGGACGCTGGTCCGCAGCCATGCCTCGGCCCTCGGATCGTCCCCTTCGGCCCGGGCGTCGGCCAGCGGGTTGGCCACCTGCCCGGCAGGGGCCCGTCCGACCCGGTGCTGCGTGGTCCGCAGCTCGATGGTCCGGGATTCGCCGGGAGCCAGTTCGAGCTGCCAGCGCAGCAGCCCCGCCGAGGCCAGCGCGTCGTCCGGCGGCGGCTCGGCGGCGGTCACGGCCTGCGCCTCGCCGGTGCTCCAGCGCAGCCCGGCGGCATGCACCCCGGCGGTCAGCTCCGGCCCCGCCTGGCCGGCGGCCACGGCGGCCAGCTCCGTCAGGTCGGTGCCGAGCAGCACCTCCACGGGCAGGCGGACCGGCCGGGCCGTGAAACTGCGCAGGGTGATCCGCTCGGTGCCGTCCGCGTGCCGGACCCGTTCCACACCGATGTCGGGGTCGGGGCCCGGCTCGGCGCCGGTGCGCACGGTCGCGGTGAAGACGGCCCGGTCCGCAGCGAGGCTGCGCCCCTGCACCGCGACCGGCTCCCGGCCGCCGACGCGCAGTACGCAGCGGGAGAGCAGGCGGCGGCCCGATCGGTAGATCCCGTCGATCCCCTGTCCCGTCAGCTGGCCGTGCTCCGGGGAGATGACCAGACAGGGGGCGGCGACGCAGATGACGGCGCCGTGCACGGGCGGCAGTTCGGACCTGCGGGCGGCGGGCACGCCGGGTAGGCGGGGAGGTGCGGCATGAGACATGTGTCGCCTTGTCTGCGCTCCGGTCGGTTCAGCGGGACGGCGGGGCGGCCGGGCCCCCACCGCCCCCCAGCTGAACGCCCCCGACCCCGCCCGGGTCACGGGCCCTGACGCCGTCCGGGCGTGCCCGGGGTGAAGCGGGCGTCGCCGGGGCGGGCCCGGGGCGCATCCGGGCGGCCGTACGGGGCCGCCGGACGACGCGGAACGCCGCGCGCTCACTGTTCGCTCCCCGCGGTGCGGCGGGACCCGCGGCGGGGAGCCGTCCGGCCCCGCCTGCCGGGCGGACGGGTACCGGCCGAGGCGCGCCCCCGGCGGGGCTCCCGGCGGCGCCGCTCCTCCCGCAGGCACTGCCGCAGCCCCTCGGGGTCGATCCCCTCGTTGCAGGCGTGGTGGAGAAGCCGGGCGAAGCGGTACTCGGCGTCCGCCCGCAGGGCCAGGCCGAAGGCGATCCGGGCGGTCGGCTCGTCCCCCGTCGACCACGACACCCAGCCGGCGAGGGTGAGCGGGGCCGCGGCGTGCTCGCCGTAGGCCCCGACACAGCGCCGGGCCAGGGCCCGCCACAGGCGCAGGGCCGGGGCCGCCTCCTCGTCCTCCATCCATTCGGCCGCGATGTCCCGGATCTCGCGGTCCTGGAGGCCGAGGATCAGCGCGGCCGCCTCGTCGTGTCCGAGCAGGGCGTCGTCCCAGTCGTCGGCGTGGGCGCCGCCGCCTTCGGCGGGCGGGGCCAGAGTCATGCGCCGCATGAGGGTCCGCGCCAGGGCGATGGTCTCGGCGCCGACCTCCTCGCGGGTGGCCCCGTCGAGGATCTTGGGCATCAGCGCGGCGGCGGCCCGGTCGAGGGCCCGTTCCGCCTGCTCGGCCACGGCCCCGCGCAGCGGTGCCAGCCTGCCCTCGATCTCCCTGAGGGATCCCCGGACCTGGAGCCCGGCGAAGGTGGCCGTCGCGGCCAGCACGGAGGTACCGACGGCGGCCAGCCGGCTGCCCTCGGCCGGGCAGCACCGCTCGTCGGGGCATACGTAGGACCAGAACCGTCCCCCGGACAGGCACAGGGCCTCCAGTACGGGCACGTCCAGGGCGCCGCAGGCCAGCCGGATCCGCTGGGCGAGCGGCCGCAGCCGGGTCATCACCGCCCGGCCGTCCTCCTCCCCGCCCGGCTCCTGGCAGAGGTAGACGACGATGCCGTCGGGCTTGCCGCCGCGCCGTTCGCTGCCCCGGATCAGGCACTCGGCGACCTGTCGGGCGGTGTCCTCCCATTCCGCGGGTGTGGCGGGGATGCCGACGCGGAGCCGCCCGCCGAAGCGTCCGCCCTCGCCGTGCACGGCGACCATGACGAGGGAGTCCGTCGGGTGGAAACCGAGCATGTAGGGCAGCGCGTCGGCCAGTTCGGCCGGGCTGCGCAGGGTGATCTGGGGTCCGGTGGCGGGTCCGGTGGCGGCTCCGTCGGGGCTGACGGAGGGCCGGTCGGACGGGGTGCGCGCTTCGTGGTTGTTCGTCATGCCACGAAGGTCCCGCGCCTGATCCGATCCCGAAAGCCCTGTGGATAACCCCCGCGGCCCCGTCCGCAGGCCCGGAGCGGCGGCGGCCGACCCGGCCGGGCACCCGGTCACCCCTCATCGGTCAGGAGAGGGCCTTCCGTCCGGTTCCCTGTCGGCGCATGCGATTCACAGGGTGAGGAGCCCCGCGTCAATGGCCCGCACCACGGCGAGCGTGCGGTTCGGGCAGTTGAGTTTGGCCAGGACGATTCCGACCAGTCGTTTGACTCCGTGCTCGGAGATGTTCAGGGAGCGCGCGATCTGTCGGTTGCTCAGACCCCCTGCGATCAGGCGCAGGACCTGGAGTTCACGTGCCGTCAGCGTGACGGGGGCCCGCGCCGGAGCCGCGGGGCCGTCCGGCTGCTCCGCCGCCGTCACGGATCGCCGCGCCAGGGTCTCCGACGCGTAGAAGCGCCCGGCCGCCACATCGGCGATCGCGTCGCGCAGGGTGTCGGGGCGCAGATCAGCCCAGTCCAGGAAGCCGCCCGCGTGATCGGCCCAGGACTGCTCAACCGGGGCGGCCGGGTCGACCAGGATCAACACCGGTATGCCCTGCGCACGGAGGTCCTCGGCGGTCCCGGCGGAGAGGGGGCCCACGGCATCCCCGGAGAGGACGACGAACTGTCCTCCGGAGAACGCGGAGAGCTCGTCGAAATGCGCGTAGGACCGCGTCTCAAGGGGGGTGTCGAGCGAACGGAACATTCCTTCGACGCCGTAGCGCCGCATGTCGTCGCCGATGATCAGGACTATCTCGGCGGTTTTCTCGAAGGTGCGGGTCGGCACGGTGCCTCGCTTCCCTGCAGCGACCGTCACACTCATGCCGATCGTCGAATTGGGTCGATCTCCCCGAAGACCGCGCCAAGGCCCCGGGTCGCGGTCGGTGCCCGTGGAGCTCCAAGTCATTCAATCGGCAGGGGAAGGGACCCGGCACCGCCGACCACCCCTAATCTCCGCACGATGCCCCCTTAACAGCAGTCCGCCATATCCAGAATTGTGGGCATAGGCGGCTTTCGCTGGACGGCGGTACCGGACGGTCCCGGCGCCCGGGGACACGTCGAAAACCGCTGCGGCGGCGGGTCCACCAGGACCCGCCACCGCAGCGGTGTCACGCGTAGCGGCGTGCCAGCTCCCGCTTGAGGACCTTGCCGCTCGATCCCAGCGGGAAGCTCTCCACGAACTCGACGCGCCGCGGGTACTTGTAGGCCGCCATGTGCGCCCTGCTCCACGCCACGACCTCGTCCGCGAGCACACCGCCCGCACGCTGCCCGGGCTTCACCACGACCACGGCGCACACCTCCTCGCCGTGCCTCTCACTCGGTACGCCGACCACGGCGGCGGCAGCCACCGCGGGGTGGCCGAGCAGTACGTCCTCCACCTCACGGGGGTAGACGTTGTAGCCACCGCGGACGATCATGTCCTTCTTCCGGTCGACGACGGTCAGATAGCCGTCCTCGTCCTGGACACCCATGTCCCCGGTCCGGAACCAGCCGTCGACCAGTACCTCCGCGGTCTCCTGCGGCCGGCCGAGATAGCCCGCCATCACGTTGTGCCCGCGCACGACGATCTCGCCGATGTCGCCCTGCTTCAGCAGTTCGATGCGCCCTTCCACCTCCGCGTCGGCGACGGCCACCTGCACGCCTTCGATGGGCAGACCCACCGTGCCCGGCTTGCAGGGGATGCCCGGCTGGTTGTACGCGACGCAGGGCGAGGTCTCGGTGAGCCCGTACCCCTCGTACACCTCACAGCCGAACTCCGCCCGCACCCGGTCGAGCACCGGCACCGGAAGAGCCGACCCGCCGCTGTACACACGGATGAGGCGCGGCGCCGGCGCCCCGTCCGCGATCGCCGCGAGCAGCGCGTGGTACATGGTGGGCACGCCCATGAAGACCGTGCAGCCGTGTTCGTGCATCAGCCGCAGGGCGTCGTGCGCCTCGAAGCGCTCCATGACCACCAGCGTCGCGCCGGCGTAGAAGGTGACGGCCATCCCGCAGATCTGGCCGAAGGTGTGCGACAGCGGCAGCGAGCCGAGCAGCACGTCGTCCTCGCCGAAGGCGAAGGGGGACACGGCGGTCACGGCGATGTTCGTCGCGACGTTGCCGTGCGTGAGCATCGCCCCCTTCGGCCTGCCCGTCGTACCGGAGGTGTAGAGGACCACCGCCAGGTCGTCCGGCCCCCGCTCGGCGTACGTGTCGATGGGCTCGGCGCGCTCGTCGAGGAGGACGGAACCGTGGGGGGCCTCCCCCACGGTCAGCAGCAGGGCCCCGGCCGCCTCGGCGTCCCGTGCCGTCTCCTCCGGGAGCGTCCCGGCCCACACGAGGGCCCGTGCTCCCGAGTCCCTCAGGAGATGGGAGACCTCCGCGGGCTTGAGCAGGGTGTGGACCGGGACGACGACGGCGCCGAGCGCGAGGACCGCGAAGTACAGCGCCGCGAACTCCGGTGTGTTCGGCAGCAGCAGGGCGACCTTGTCGTCGGGCCCGATGCCCTGGCCGCGCAGGGCGGCGGCGTACCGGCGGGCCCGGTCCCACAGGTGCGCGTACGAGATCCGCTCCGCCCCGCACACCAGGGCGGGGTGGGACGGCCGCCGCTCCGCGGAATCGGCGAGGACGGCGGCCACCGACCGGGTCACGACAGCCAGTTCCTGTCGGTGGCCGTCGCGATGTCCAGCTCCTTCCAGATCTCCCGGAGAGCCTCGGCGAAGTTCTCGACGTCCGCGCGCTCGTGCACCGCGGAGGGCGCGATCCGCAGGATCTCCTCACCGGTGCGCACGCTGGGGGCGTTGATGGACTGGACGTAGATCCCGTACCGCTCGAAGAGCAGCCGCGACGCCTGCTTGCAGGTCTCGTCGTCGCCGATGAAGGCGGAGACGATGTGCGAGTCCGACGAGATGTACGGGATGTCGGCCTCGTCGAGCAGCCGGTGCAGCAGCTGGGCGTTCTCCGCCAGGGTCTTGCGCTCGACGTCGGACGACCGGAGGTAGCGCACCGCCTCCAGCGCGCCCGCCGCGACGGCCGGCGGCAGCGAGGTGGTGAAGACGAACGGGCGCGACAGGGTGCGCACGGCGTCGACGAGGGCCGCAGGACCGGCGATGTAGCCGCCGACGGTGCCGAAGCCCTTGGCCAGGGTACCCATCACGACGGTGAACTGGTCGGCTATGCCCTCCCGGGCGGCGATGCCGGCGCCCTGCGGGCCGTACATGCCGACCGCGTGCACCTCGTCGATGAACGTGGTGGCGTCGTACCTGCGTGCGAGCTCGGCGATCTCGGCCAGCGGCGCGATGTCGCCCGACATCGAGTAGACCGATTCGAGGACGATCAGCTTCGGACGGTCGGCCGGGGCGGCCGCGAGCAGCTCTTCCAGGTGGGCGACGTCGTTGTGCCGGAAGATGTGCTTCTGCGCGCCGCTGTGCCGCAGCCCGTCGATGATCGACGCGTGGTTCTTCGCGTCGGAGAAGACGATCGTGTCCTCGGGCGTCCCGGCCAGGACGGTCAGGGCACCGTCGTTGGCCGTGTAGCCGGACGTGAAGAGGAGCGCCGCCTCCTTGCCGTGGAGGTCCGCCAGCTCCTGTTCGAGCAGCACGTGGTAGTGGTTGGTGCCACCGATGTTCCGCGAGCCGCCGGAGCCCACACCGTGGGTGTCGATGACCTTCTTCATCGCCTCGACGACATGGGGGTTCTGCCCCATTCCGAGGTAGTCGTTGCTGCACCAGACGTTGATCTGGGAGTCCACGCCGTCCTGGCGCGCGCTGGCGCTGGGGAAGCTTCCGGAACGGCGTCCGATCTCCAGGAATTCACGCCGTCGCTCGGCGAGTTCCTGGGCGGTCACGCCGGTTGAATACGATTCCAGGTGCAGGTTCATCAGGCTTACCTTCTCAATGCGGAGAATCAGAACTGACGGAATGGTCAGGAATGCATGGAGGGGAGAGGGAAAAACTCGGGGGAAGGCGGGGAAAGCGCACGGCGCGGACGCCGGGATCAGGCGTCGAGCAGCTGGAGTCGCACCTTGTCGGGCTTTCCGTTGCCGTTCAGCGGCAGGGCGTCGACGACGCTGATCCTCTCGGGCACGTGCAGCCCGGAGAGGGACTGGGCGAGGTGGGCGCGGATGGCGTCGGTCTCCAGCGGCACCGCCGGGTCGCCCACGATCGTGGCGTACAGGTGCTCCACGCCGTCCTGGTCCCGCACTCCGTACACCGCGGCGTGCCGGACGCCGGCGAGCGAGAGGATCTCCCGTTCGACGACCGTCGGGTGGACCTTGACGCCGTTGACCTTGACCACGTCGGCCACCCTGCCCAGGAGGTGCAGATAGCCGTGTTCGTCGGTGTATCCGATGTCGCCGGTGTGGTACCAGCCGTCACGCAGGACCTTCGCCGTCGCCGCCGGGTCCCCGGTGTAGCCGTCCATCATGTGCGGGGTGCGCACGCGGACTTCACCCACCTCACCGGTGCCGAGCGGCGCTCCCGTCTCCTGGTCGCCGACGACGACCTCCACGTCGGGGAAGGGCCGCCCGACCGTGGTCGAGAGCCACGGGTCCAGGTGCTCGTGGGGGAAGAGCGTGGTGAGCCGGCCGGTCTCTCCCGTGCCGTACGCCTGCACCATGATGAGGCCGAAGGCCTTCACGGCCTGGGCGATCCTGGCGGGTGCCGCGGCGCTGCCGCTGTAGATGAGCCGCTGCAGCGGGGCCAGGCGGCCCTCCTCGACATCCCGCAGTCCGCGCTCCTCCAGGTGGTCGAGCAGCTGGAACAGGTGGACCGTCGCCATGAAGGTCCACGCGATGCCCTCGTCGGCCACCGTGTTCACGAACTGCTCGGCGTCGAAGTTCTCGTGCAGGTGGACCTCGCCGCCCAGCGCCAGGGCGGTGTCCGCCATGCTGCCGACGGTGTGACTCAGCGGCGTGGTCACCAGGAGCTTGACGCCCCCGGCCTCGCCACCGGCGGCCACCTGGCCCCGGACCAGGCCGTTCCATGCCCGGCCCGCCATCCGGATGCCCTTCGGCCGTCCGGTGCTGCCGCTGGTGAACGTGATGAGGGCCAGCGCGTCCGGGTCCAGCGGCACCGCGCGCGGGGCGTCGTCCGTACGTTCCGTCTTCCCGGTGTCGGCGGCACCCGGCAGGCGCGTCACGGGCAGTCCCCCGGTGCCCGCGGCGAGTTCGGCGGCGCGCGGCGCGTTCTCGGCGTCCGTGTAGACGGTCACGGCCTGGGTGTCCCGCAGGATCTGGATCTGCTGGTCCAGCGGAAGGGCGACCTCGCTGGTTCCCGGGTTGGTCGACCGCAGGTAGCACACCGCGCCGCCGAGCAGATGCGCCGCATAGCGTGCCGTGAGCATCTCCGGGCTGTTGGGCGCCACCAGAACGGCCACGACATCGCCCGCGCGCACGCCGTTGTCGTGCAGTGCGTGGAACGCCTCGGTCACCGACCGGACCAGTTCGCCCCGGGAGAGCGTCTCGCCTCGCCAATTCACAGCGGGGCGATCCGGTGCCGCCTCAAACACCGCGAGGATGTCCGACACATAACTCTGGCTTGCGCTCCACCAATGTTCCTGCGGGGTCACAACGCTCTCCCTTTCCATTCCTGCTCCCGGACAGCGATCCACTGGTCCGGGGTCGGTTTTCATTCTGTTCGCGCGGAGCGGCGGGGTGTGAGTACGTTCGGGCCGCCGGAACGGCGCACCGGATCGGCGCCGCCGGGCGGGGTAGCCGGTCGGGGTAGCCGATCGGGTACCCCGCGCGGCGGGCGGCGGTGCGGGCCGTGGGGCGGGTACGCCGGAAGCCGGCACCGCATGGCGCGGTGCCGGCTTCCGGCTTCTGGTACGGGGGTGGTTACTGCGCGACACCCCAGCGGACCGGGGCTATCTGCTTGGACATGATGGTGATCAGCTCGTAGGCCGCGTGGGACGCGGCCACCGAGGTGATGTCGGCGTGGTCGTAGGCCGGAGCGACCTCCACGATGTCGGCGGAGACCAGGTGGCAGTCGGCGAGCCCGCGCAGGATCTCCAGCAGCTCGCGGGAGGTGAGGCCGCCCGCCTCCGGAGTGCCGGTGCCCGGGGCGTGCGCCGGGTCCAGGACGTCGATGTCGATGGAGATGTAGAGGGGACGGTCGCCGACGCGCTCGCGCAACTGCTGGGCCACCTCGTCCACACCGCGCCGCATCACGTCGGCCGAGGTGACGATGCCGAATCCCAGCTTCTCGTCCTCGTCGAGATCCTTCTTGCCGTAGATCGGACCGCGGGTTCCGACGTGGGAGAGGGCGGAGGTGTCGAGGATGCCCTCCTCCACGGCACGGCGGAAGGGCATGCCGTGGGTGTACTGCTGCCCGAAGTAGTCGTCCCAGGTGTCCAGATGGGCGTCGAAGTGCAGGACGGCGACGGGACCGTGCTTCTTCGCCACGGCACGCAGCATCGGCAGGGCGATGGTGTGGTCGCCGCCCAGGGTCATCAGCCGGGCGCCGCTGGAGAGGAGGTCGTCGGCGGCCGCCTCGATCGTTTCCACGGCGTCGTTCAGGTCGAAGGGATTGGCGCTGATGTCGCCGGCGTCCGCGACCTGGCTGTAGTGGAACGGGTAGACGTTCTGCGCTGGGTTGTAGGGGCGCAGGGTGCGGGACGCCTCCCGGATGGCGTTGCCGCCGAAGCGGGCGCCCGGACGATAGGTGACGCCGCTGTCGAAGGGCACTCCGACCACGGCGATGTCCGCCTTCTCCACCTGGTCGAGCCGCGGTACGCGGCCGAACGTCGCGGGGCCCGCGAAGTGCAGCGTCCGGTCGGTCTCCGTGGGCGGCAACGGCGGGTTCACTCCGTTGGGGTGCGCGGTCATGGTGCGATCAGTGCCTTTCCATGGGTACGGCGGGTCGGATCCGTGCGGGTGCGGGCGGACCCGACGCTCACTGAGGGGGGTTGCCGTGCTTGCGCGGCGGCAGGTCCGCGTGCTTCGTACGGAGCATGGCGAGGGATGCGATCAGCACCTGGCGGGTCTCGGCGGGGTCGATGACGTCGTCGACGAGGCCGCGCTCGGCCGCGTAGTACGGGTGCATGAGTTCGGCCTTGTACTCCTTGACCATGTGCTCACGCATGGCCTCGGGGTCCTCGGCGTCCGCGATCTGCTTGCGGAAGATGACGTTGGCCGCGCCCTCGGCGCCCATCACGGCGATCTCGTTGGTCGGCCAGGCGTAGGTGAGGTCGGCGCCGATGGACTGGGAGTCCATGACGATGTACGCGCCGCCGTAGGCCTTGCGCAGGATCAGCGAGATCCGCGGGACGGTGGCGTTGCAGTACGCGTACAGCAGCTTGGCGCCGTGGCGGATGATGCCGCCGTGCTCCTGGTCGACGCCCGGCAGGAAGCCGGGGACGTCCAGCAGCGTGATGATCGGGATGTTGAAGGCGTCGCACATCTGGACGAAGCGCGCGGCCTTCTCCGAGGCCCCGATGTCCAGCACGCCGGCCAGGTTCTGCGGCTGGTTGGCGACGATGCCGACCACCTGGCCGTCCAGGCGGGCGAGCACGCAGAGGATGTTGCGGGCCCAGTTCTCGTGGATCTCCAGGTGGTCGCCGTCGTCGACGATCTCCTCGATGACCTTGAGCATGTCGTAGGGGCGGTTCCCGTCCACCGGTACGAGGTCCAGCAGGGCGTCGGAGCGCCGGTCGGCCGGGTCCTCGGCCCGGACCGAGGGCGGGTTCTCGCGGTTGTTGGAGGGGAGCATCGCCAGCAGGTACCGGACCTCGGCGATGCAGGTCTCCTCGTCGTCGTACGCGAAGTGCGCGACGCCCGAGGTCCCGGCGTGCACGTCCGCGCCGCCGAGCCCGTTCTGCGTGATCTCCTCGCCGGTGACGGCCTTGACCACGTCCGGACCGGTGATGAACATCTGCGAGGTCTCCCGGACCATGAACACGAAGTCCGTCAGCGCCGGGGAGTAGGCCGCACCGCCCGCGCACGGACCGAGCATCACACTGATCTGCGGGATGACGCCCGAGGCCTTGGTGTTGCGCTGGAAGATGCCGCCGTAACCGGCCAGGGCGGAGACGCCCTCCTGGATACGGGCGCCGGCGCCGTCGTTCAGGGAGACCAGCGGGGCACCGGCCGCGATGGCCATGTCCATGATCTTGTGGATCTTCGTGGCGTGGGCCTCGCCCAGGGCACCGCCGAAAATCCGGAAGTCGTGCGCGTAGACGAAGACCGTACGGCCCTCGACCGTGCCCCAGCCGGTGATGACACCGTCGGTGTAGGGCTTCTTGTTCTCCAGGCCGAACCCGGTCGCCCGGTGCCGTCGCAGCTGCTCGACCTCCCGGAAGGAACCCTCGTCCAGCAGCAGCGCGATGCGCTCACGGGCGGTCAGCTTGCCCTTGGCGTGCTGCGCCTCCGTCGCCCGGTCGCTCGGCCCGCGCACCGCCTGCTCGCGAACGGCATACAGCTCGGCCACTTTCCCGATGACGGTCGTCGTCATGCGCCATCTCCACCCTGGCCCGGCGATGCGGGCGGCTCTGCGTTCCGATGGGCCTCAAAGGCTCACATCAGGCCATTCAAACGAGCGGTGCAATGACTTCTCCACCATCAGCTACCCCTACTCTTCGCGCAATCACCCCTAGAAGTCCGCCGACGATGCGGGAACTCCGCCGGGTTCCGGGCCGCCGGGAGTCCGTTCGAGCGGCTGGATTTCTTTGAGGTTTTCCTGAGGTTCTTATTCTTTCCCGGCGCCCCGGGCCCATGACCAGCCGCGATGGACGTCTTCCCGCAACCAAGCGTCCATTTGGTTGAGTTACCCGTGAAGCCGGTCGACATGATCCCGCAATGGCACGCGCTCAATCGGCCCCCGGGACATTGGTACAGTTCGAACGGACCCGCCGAACGGGAAGAACTGGGGTGTCGTCCGGCCTGTAGTGAGCGCAGTGAGCCCTCATGCGCTCCTTACGCGCCGACAACTATGCCTGTACGTGCGGGTACGGGGAGAGTGTCCACGTTGCGGAAATAGCATCCGGCGTACGCCACTTCAATCGCATCGGGAAGGCTTTTGCAGCTGTGTTGGTGGAGCGGGACGAACAGATCGAAAGACTGACCTCCTTCGTATCCGGTGTCGCATCCGGCACGGCGCCCGGAACGACGGCCGGGACCGGCCGGATCGCCGTGATCAACGGGCCTGTGGCTTCGGGGAAGACGGCGCTCCTCCATCGCGTACTGGAGCTCACGGCCGACGCGGGACCGCGTGTCCTCACCGCGGTGACCTCACCCGCGGAGCAGGCGATGCCGTTCGGCGTGGTGGAGCAGCTGCTGCGTGACGCCCAGGCCGGCCCGGACGTGGCGCTGGGATCGGATCCGCGGGCGGAGTCGGAGCCGGTCCCCGCCGAGACCCTCATGGCCTTCCAGTCCCAGCTCGCGGGAGTCTGCGCGCGGGGGCCGGTCCTGATCGCCCTCGACGACGTGCAGTACGCCGATCCGCAGTCGCTGCAGTGCCTCGCGCACGCGCTGCACCGGGCCCCCTCCTCCGGTGCCGTGATCTCGCTGATGGTGACCCGCGGCCCGGACGCGGGCGGCACACCGCCACGCGTCCTGGAGGAACTGCTGCACCGGTCGCGGGGGTTGCACATCCGGCTGAGTCCGCTCAGCGTCGACGGCGTCGGCCGGCTGCTCGCGGCCCGGGCCCCGGAGTCCGGTACGGAGCAGCCCGCGGCCCACGCGTCACGGTCCGCTCCGCCGGCCGTGTCCGTCCACGCGGCGACCGGTGGCAACCCCCTGCTCGTCCATGGGCTCATCGAGGACCGGCTCAGCCTGCAGCGGCTCTCGGCGGCCGGCCCGGACGCCGCGGACCACCCGCACCCGCAGGGCGTCATGGACGGCCAGGACCACGTGACCCCGACGGGCGCGGTGGACCCGCTCGATCCCTCGGACGGCGACGACGCCGTCTGCGCGGGCCCCGGCATCCACATCACCGAGGACATGGACCTCGGCATCGGCCGCGAGGAGCACGTACCCGGTGCGGGCACCGCGTCGGCCGGGGCCGGGGACGCCGTCGACGGCACGCCCCCCGCGGGCGAACAGTTCCTGCACAGCGCACTGATCTGTGTGCACCGCACGGGGTCCGACGGCCTGCGGGTCGCCCAGGGCATCGCCCTGCTGGGCTGCGTCGGATCGGTGGCGCTGCTCGCCCGGCTCGTGGAGGTCGAGGAGCGGACCGTGGAACAGGTGGTCACCGCCCTCGACGAGGCGGGGGTCCTGGAGAATTCCAGGTTCCGGCACGACGGCGTGCGGACCGCGGTGGTGGAGAGCCTGACCGACGACGCGGCGACGCGGCTGCGCCGGCGGGCGGCCCTGCTGCTGTACGAGGACGGGGCGGCACCGCTGACCGTCGCGGCCCAACTGCTCAGCCACGAGATGCGCGCCCCCGACGAGGAGTGGGTGTCGCGGGTGCTGAGCGAGGCCGCGCGTGCGGCGCTGGCCGTGCAGCGGGTCGGGTTCGCGGTGCGCTGTCTGCGGATGGCGGAGAGCTGCTGCCGCGACGAGACGGAGCGGATGCAGCTGCGGGCGAACCTGGCCAAGTTCATCTGGCGGGTCAAACCGTCCGCGTGGGCCCACCAGTTACGGTCACTGCTGGGGGCGGTACGGGACGGCCTGCTGCCGCCCGTCGACACCGTGCGGCTGGTCTGCGACCTGTTGTGGAACGGCTGGACGGACGACGCGGCCACCGCGATCCGCCAGGCTGTCGACGAGCTGCACCAGTCCCCGGACGCCGTCCTCGCCGCCGAGCTCAGGGCGCTGCGGCTCATCCTGGCCAGCACGTATCCGACGGCGCTCGAACACATGGGTGACGGGCCGGTCCCGGCACACGGCGGCGGCGAACGTCCGTCGGCGCCGTTGGAGAGCCGCCTGGCCGCGGCGAGGGTGCTGCACGGCGTGCTGCGCGGCAGCGGGGGAACGCGGGACGCGGCGGCGGAGGACTTCGCCGACAGCGCCGAACGGACGCTGACCAGCACGCGGCTGACGGAGGAGACACACCTCGGCATGCGCGCGTGCCTGCTGGCGCTCCTCTACGCGGACCGGCTGGGTACGGCGACCCTGTGGGCCGACCGGCTGCTGGTGGAGGCCGCGGACCTCGGGGCGCCCGGGTGGACGGCGGTGCTGCGCGCGATGCGCGCGCACATGTCGCTGCGCCGGGGCCATCTGGCGGAGAGCAGCCGGCTGGCGGAGCAGGCGCTGGAGCAGGTGCCGCCGCACAGCTGGGGCGTGGGCATCGGGATGCCGCTGTCGGCCCTCATCGAGGCGCGGACGGCGATGGGCGACCACGAGGCCGCGGCGGAGCTGGTGCACCGCCCGGTGCCCGAGGAGATGCTCATGACGCGCTACGGGCTGCACTATCTGTACGCGCGCGGCCGGCACCAGCTGGCCACAGGGCGCCATCACGCGGCGCTCAACGACTTCACGGCCTGCGGCGAGCTGATGCGGCGCTGGGACATGGACCGTTCGGCGCTGGTGCCCTGGCGGGTCGGCGTCGCCGAGGCCTGGCTGGCACTGGGCAGCCGCGACCAGGCGGAACGTTTCGCCCGCGAGCAGCTCGCCGGTGACGCCGGTCAGCGGGTGCGCGGCCACGCGCTGCGGGTGCTCGCGGGGGCCCGTCCGCTCCGCGAACGTCCGGCGCTGCTCGGCGAGGCGGTCGCGCTGCTCCAGGAGGACGGCGACTGGTACGAGCTGGCGCGGGCGCTGACCGATCTCGGGCAGGCGCACAAGCAGCTCGGCGACCCGTCCCAGGGCAAGGTGCACACCCGGAGGGCGTGGCGGATCGCCGAGGGCTGCGGCGCCCGGGAGCTGTACCGCTCCCTGCAGCCGAGCCAGCCCGCGCCGCCCGCTTCGCAGCCGCGCCCCGCCGCTCCGGCCGATGTCGTCCGCCCCCAGTCCGCGGCGGTGTCGTCGCTGACGGACGCGGAGCGCAGGGTGGCGGCGCTGGCGGCCCACGGTTACACCAATCGGGAGATCGGGGCCAAGCTCTTCATCACCGTCAGCACGGTCGAGCAGCATCTGACCCGGGTCTACCGGAAGATCAACATCACGCACCGTCAGGACCTACCGGTCAGTTTGGACATCGATGTCGCACACACCGCCTGACCCCCTCACCACGACCGCCCCCGCCCCGCAGCCCGGGCCCCGGCTGCTCGCCGTGAGCGATCTGCACATCGGAATGGCCGACAACCGGCCCATCACCGAGTCGCTGCGCCCCTCCCACCCGGACGACTGGCTGATCGTGGCCGGCGACGTCGGCGAGATGACCGAGGACATCGAGTGGGCGCTGCGCCTGCTGGCCGGGCGCTTCGCCAAGGTCGTATGGACACCGGGCAACCACGAGCTGTGGACCCCGCGCGAGGACAAGGTCCAGCTGCGCGGCGAGGAGCGCTACCGGCACCTCGTGGAGATGTGCCGGGGACTGGGCGTGGTCACTCCCGAGGACCCGTGGCCGGTGTGGGAGGGCCCCGGGGGCCCGGTCGCGGTCGCTCCGCTGTTCCTGCTGTACGACTACACCTTCCGGGTGGCGGGCACCGCCACGAAGGAGGAGTCGCTGGCCCGGGCGCACGAGGCGGGCGTGGTGTGCACGGACGAGTACCTGCTGCACCCCGACCCGTACCCCGGCCGGGACGACTGGTGCCGGGCCCGCGTCGCCGCGACCCGGCGGCGGCTGACGGCGCACGATCCGGCGGTGCCGCTCGTCCTGGTCAACCACTTCCCGCTGGTGCGCGAGCCCACGGACGTGCTGTGGCACCCGGAGTTCGCGCAGTGGTGCGGCACGGTGCTGACCGCCGACTGGCACCGCAGGTTCACCACGGCCGCCGTGGTGTACGGACATCTGCACATTCCCCGGACCACCTGGTACGACGGGGTGCGCTTCGAAGAGGTGTCGATCGGCTATCCGCGCGAGTGGCGCCGCCGCGGCCATCCCAAGGGCCTGCTGCGGCAGATCCTGCCGTACACCCCGCAGCCCGGCACCGGCACCGGCACCGGCACCGGCACCGGCACGGGGAACGCCCCGCAGGAGGCGCGGGCATGATCGAGGACCTGCTCCCCGGCGGGGCGGTCGCGAGCGACGTCTTCGGCCCGGACGGCTCGGCGACGCTCCACCCGGAGGAGGCGGCGCTCGTCGCCCGCACGACGGAGCTGCGCCGCGAGGAGTTCACCACCGTACGGGCCTGCGCCCGGCGCGCCCTCGCGGCACTGGGGCTGCCCCCGGCCCCCGTACTGCCCGGGGTGCGCAACGCGCCCCGGTGGCCCGAGGGCGTGGTCGGCAGCATGACCCACTGCGCCGGCTACCGGGCCGCCGCCCTGGCCCGGGACACCGACCTCGCGATGATCGGCATCGACGCCGAACCCGATCTGCCCCTGCCCGGCGGGGTCCTGGAGTCGATCGCGCTCCCGCGCGAGCTGGCCTGGGCCCGTTCAGGAGGCTTCGGGGCGCGCCTGTGCCGGGACCGTCTGCTCTTCAGCGCCAAGGAAGCGGTCTACAAGACCTGGTATCCGCTGCTGGGCACCGAGCTGGACTTCGACGACGCCGACATCTCCTTCCGGCACGAGGAGGGCCCGGCCGGCCGGCCGCAGGGCACGTTCACGGCCCGTATTCTGCGTCCGCGGCCCGGTCCCGACGGCCGGCCGGTGCATACGTTCACGGGCCGCTGGCTCTCGGACCGCGGCATCATCGTGACGGCCATCACCGTGCCCGCCTCTCGCGCGGCGACCACGGTGTCATGCCGTCCGGGCCCGGACCGCCACAAGGGTGGATAGGGGTTGTCGCGTCAACTGCCGGTCAATAGCGTGGGATGACCGGCACGACTGCGCACGGCCGCTTCGATGTCCCGCCTTACGGGCCCGGCTCGACGCCGCGATTTCCGGCTCAGCCCGGACATGTCTCCGGTTCCCCTGGAAGCGATGTCGAATCGGCCCGAGAGGTTTTCCAGATGACGTCAGTCAGCCCGGCTCCGACCACCATGCTGGTGCCCGACTTCCCGTTCTCCTACGACGGCTGGCTGCGCCACCCGGACGGGCTCGGCTCCCTTCCGCCCGAACGCGCCGGCACGCCGGTGGCGGTGGTCGGCGGGGGCATGGCGGGGATGACCGCCGCGTACGAACTGATGCGGCTGGGCCTGCGCCCGGTCGTGTACGAGGCAGAGCAGCTGGGTGGCCGGATGCGCTCGGTGCCCTTCCCCGGGCAGCCCGACCGCGTGGCGGAGATGGGGGCGATGCGCTTCCCGCTCTCCGCGCGCTCGCTGTTCCACTACATCGACCTGCTGGGGCTGCGGACCAGCCCCTTCCCCAACCCGCTGGCGGCGAACACCCCGAGCACTCTCATCGACCTCGGCGGCGTACGGCACACCGCGCAGGGTGTGGAGCAACTGCCCGACGTGTACCAGGAGGTGGCCGCGGCCTGGGAGAAGGCCCTGCAGGAGAGAGCCGAGCTGGCCACCATGCGGGACGCCGTCCGGCGCCGCGACGTCGAGACTCTGAAGCAGATATGGAACCGGCTGGTCAGGGAGTTCGACGACCAGTCGTTCTACGGGTTCCTCGCGACCAGTTCGGCGTTCCAGTCGTTCCGCCACCGGGAGATCTTCGGGCAGGTGGGGTTCGGCACCGGCGGCTGGGACACCGACTTCCCCAACTCGCTCCTGGAGATCCTGCGCGTCGTCTACACCGAGGCGGACGACAACCAGGTCGCCATCGACGGCGGCTCCCAGCAGGTGCCGCGCGGGCTGTGGGAGCACCGGCCGCGGGACTGCGCGCACTGGCCGGCCGGTACCTCGCTGGCCTCCCTGCACGGCGGGACGGCCCGGTCGCGGGTGCGGGCCGTCGCCAGGGACGGCGACGGCTTCCTCGTCACCGACGCCGACGGGCACCGGGAGCGGTTCGCGGCGGTGGTGTACACGCCGCACGTGTGGACTCTGCTCAACCGGGTCACGTGCGAACCGGCGCTGCTGACGGCGCCGCTGTGGACCGCTGTGGAGCGCACCCACTACATGGGTGCCTCCAAACTGTTCGTCCTGACCGACCGGCCCTTCTGGAACGACACGGACCCGCGGACCGGCCTTCCGGTCATGAGTATGACGCTCACGGACCGGATGCCGCGCGGGGTCTACCTCTTCGACGACGGGCCGGACCGCCCCGGCGTGATGTGCCTGTCGTACACCTGGAACGACGACTCGCTGAAGATGGCGACGCTGAGCGCGGCCGAGCGGCTGGACGTGCTGCTGGAGAAGCTCGGCGTGATCTATCCCGGCGTCGACATCCGCTCCCACGTCATCGGTGACCCCCTCGGCATCACATGGGAGAGCGAGCCGCACTTCATGGGCGCGTTCAAGTCCAATCTGCCGGGCCAGTACCGCTACCAGCGCAGGCTGTTCACGCAGTTCATGCAGCGGGGGCTGCCGCAAGGCCAGCGCGGCTTCTTCCTCTGCGGCGACGACGTGTCGTGGACGGCGGGCTTCGCGGAGGGCGCGGTCACCACGGCGCTGAACGCGGTGTGGGGCGTACTGGACCACCTGGGCGGGGCCACCCCTCCCGGCAACCCGGGCCCCGGCGACCTGTTCGACGCGCTGGCTCCCGTCGACCTCCCCTACGACGGCTGAGGCGCGCGACCCCCGCACGCCGATGGCGCCCCCACGCTCGGGTGGAGGCGCCATCGGCGTGTACCGGCCGGTGTCTACTCGGTGGCCATCCGCGTCAGCTGCTTCTTGTCCGGCTTGCCGTTGCGGTTGAGCGGGAACTGCTCCAGGACGACGACCTTGTTGGGCTGCTCGAAGGCGGGCAGCAGCGCACACAGCCGCTCCCGCCAGTAGGCGGCGTCCCGCTGTTCGTCGTCCTCGACGAAGAAGACCAGCTGGGAGCCGCGCAGTTCGTCCGGCAGGGGCACGATCCGGGTCGGGCAGCCCTCGGCGGCGACCTTGCGCTCGATGAGCTCGGGATAGAGGGTGTAGCCCATGCGGTGCACGGCGAACTTGCGTCCCAGGACGTAGAGGTTGCCGTCCGCGTCGAGGTGGCCGAGGTCGCCCGTTCGCTGCCAGCCAGTGGCGGCGGGCACGATCGAACCGTCGTCGGCTATCTGCCCTTCGAGTGCGTCGGGCGTGTCGACCTCGATCTCGCCCGGCTGCCCGGCCGCCAGTTCCCGGCCGTCCTCGTCGACGATCCGGAGCGCGATGCCCTCCATGGCGCGGCCGCAGGAGACCGGGTTGTCGAGGGTGGCGAAGGCGATGTTGTTCAGCTCCGTCGAGCCGTAGCTGTCGAGCAGCGGCAGCCCGAACTCCTGTACGTAGCTCTCCACCAGCGGCGCGTCGAGCGGGGCCGCGCCGACGCAGAACATCCGGGTGCCCGCCAGGTGCGCGCGCAGTGCCGGCTTCCTCGTCACCAGGCTGAGGATGCTCCGGTAGCTGGAGGGGGTCGCGTCGATGACCGTGGTGCCGGAGTCGCGGGCCATGCGCAGCGCGCGGTCCAGCCGCCGGTAGGGGGCGATCACCAGGGAGCAGCGGGTGAGCCAGGCGATGAGCACCATCGACAGGCCGTACTGGTGGGCGAACGGCAGGAGCGGCATCAGCACGTCGTCGGGCCGGTGGCCGACCTGATGGGCGTTGCGCCGCAGATTGGTCAGGAACTTCCCGCCGGACTTCACCACGCCCTTGGGCGATCCGGTGGAGCCCGAGGTCCACATGATGAGGCCGTCGGACAGCTCGCCCCAGGCGTCGAACGACAGGGCGCGGTCGACGGGCGGCCGGTTCGCGGTGGCGACCATGAGCTCGTACAGGTGGATGGGGTCGGCTTCCTGGTCGATCGGGGTCTCGTCGTCGACGAAGGTGACCTTGACGCCGGTACGCAGCGCGATACGGCGGGTCTCCTCCATGTGCTCCTGCTGGTCGACGAGGACGATCGAGGCGCCGACGTGCATCAGCGCGTACAGCACACAGACGTAGCTCGCCGAGTTGCCGGCCTTCAGCATGACCCGGTCGCCGAGGCCGACTCCGCGTTCGCGGATCACATCGGCGACGCGGAGGGCGTCCTGCTCGAACTCTTCGACGGGCCGTACCGAGTCGGCTGCAAAGATCTTCGCGGTCATCGGTCGCACACTGTCCTTCCTCTGGGCCGAACGTGACCGGAGCCGGCGTGCGGTGCGCCGTGCCGACGGCGTGACCGGGCGCGTTCAGGGGTGGGTCGCGGGATTCGCGAGCTTCACAAGAGATGGGGGAGATCGATCGGTCCCGCCCGTGGACGCGGGTCTCCACACGGCACGCTAGGCAGCGGGGGGCGGCGCGGGTACCCCTGTCCCGCCCCTACCGCCCCTGCTTCGGCGCGGCGCAGCGGAGCCCCGGCCGCGGTCAGTCGGGCTCCGGTCCGCGGAGCGAGATCAGCTGGTCGTGCACGAGGTTGACGACTTCGCGGCGGTGCGATTCGAGGTATCCGCGCGTGCGGGGAAAGACCTCCAGGTCGAACCGCCCCGCCGTGCAGCGCCGCCAGGCCCGTACCCCGGCCAGGGGCGCGCGGGGGTCGTGGTGCCCGGCCAGGGCGACGACCCGGCAGCTGAGCGCGGGCGGGCCGATGCTGCCGCCGTGGCCCGGTCCCGTACGTCCGGAGACGAACAGGGTCAGGGGGGCCGCGTCGGTCTCCCGTTCCAGCCGCTGGGCGACGGCGTAGGCGAGTTCGGCGCCGAGACGGTGCCCGAAGAGGGCGAGCGGACGGTCGGCCCAGCCCCGGACGGACTCGAAGATCTTGTCGGCGAGCGCCGCGTCCTCCTCGGCCGAGTGCTCCTCCTCGGAGGTCAGGGCCGGGTACTGGACGATGAGCAGTTCCACGGTGGGCAGCAGCAGCTCCGACATGGCCAGGTAGCAGACCGAGGAGTTCCGTGAGCTGGGGAAACAGATCATGCGGTAGCTGCTCGGGATCGCCGGCTGCCGGATCTGGATCAGGCTGACGTCGTCGGGGGTGGTCTCCCTCGTGGAGTGCTGGGTGCACTCATAAGTCATGCGCCCTGGAGCTCCGCCTCGTGCGCCGCCCGGTACGGTCGGCCGGTTCTGTACCGGACGCGGGTCAGCGCGTCCGGGCCGAGGACCGTGCGTACGAGGTGGGAACGCGTTAAGCCGACCGCTCCCGTGAGGAGGATGTTCATGAACGGATCTGTACCTTGCTGTGGTCGCCGAGGATCAGACGGTGGGCCTGGGGGGTGCGGGGCGCGGGGGTGACCTGGGCCTGACGGCCGATCATGGAGGCCTCGATGCGGCGGACGCCGTCGATGGCCGCGCCGGCCAGCACGATGGAGTACTCGATCTCGCTGTCGACGACCACGCAGTCCTCCGCGACGGAGGTGAACGGGCCGATGTAGGAGTCCTCGACGCGGGTGCTGCGGCCGATGACGGCAGGCCCCATGATCCGGGAGCGGGTGATCACCGCGCCGTCCTCGACGACGACCCGGCCGACCAGTTCGCTCTTGTCGTCGACGGAGCCCTTGCAGTACGGGGTCAGGCCGTCGAGCACCGAGCGGTTGGCCTCCAGCATGTCGGTGGCGTTGCCGGTGTCCTTCCAGTAGCCGTTGACCGTGGAGGACGCGATGCCGAGCCCCTGGTCGAGGAGCCACTGGATGGCGTCGGTGATCTCCAGCTCGCCGCGGGCGGAGGGCTTGATGGCGTCCACGGCGTCGTGCACGGCGGCGGTGAAGAAGTACACGCCGACCAGGGCCAGGTCGCTCTTGGGGAACTCCGGCTTCTCCTCAAGACCGGTGACCCGGCCCGCCTCGTCGAGGGTGACGACACCGAAGGCGGAGGGATCGGGGACCTGGGTGAGCATGATCTGCGCCGCGGGCCGCCGGGTGCGGAACTCCTCCAGCTGCTCGTTGATCCCGCCGAGCAGGAAGTTGTCGCCGAGGTACATCACGAAGTCGTCCTCGCCCAGCCAGTCCCGTGCGATGCGCACCGCGTGGGCCAGCCCGAGCGGCTGGTGCTGCGGGAGGTAGGTGACGCTGATGCCGAAGCGGGAGCCGTCGCCGACGGCTTCCCTGATCTCGTCGGCCGTCTCCCCCACGATGACGCCTACATCGGTGACGCCGGCGTCGGCGATCCCTTCGAGGACGTAGAAGAGGATGGGTTTGTTGGCCACCGGGACGAGTTGCTTGGCCGAGGTGTGGGTCAGGGGGCGCAGGCGGGTGCCTGATCCCCCCGCCAGGACGAGTGCCTTCACGGGGTCTCCTCGCTGAGTGGTGTGGCGAGCGAGGACAGCGGCCCGAAGCCCGTGGACACACGACCCGCCGACGCTTTATTTTGCGAACAACAATTCGGCGCGATCACCCGCAGATGCTATGAGCACATTCGACAGAACCGCAACACTCACCGCTCAAGAGGCTTTCAATTAGGGGTTGCCCGAATGGCTCCCCGATTCACCGCCCGCACCCCCTACTCCCCCCTAAGGTTCCCCAGTTCCCCCTAGCGGGAAGGGTAGTTGAGCCATCACGACGCCCCGCATGTTAGAAAGATTCCGCACCACTTCTCTGCCCTATTCAGTCGGCGCTCGACGCGCGGCCGGTCACGCGACTTTCCTGTGCGAATCCCCCGGACTGCCGTTGCCGCGTCCCGCTTGATTCGCAGGCGTAAATGAACTCTAAACGACCCGTGGATTCCGCCGTCGTGGTCGACGGACTAGTCAAGAAGTACCGGAGCCGCGACCGACCGGCGGTGGACGACCTGAGCTTCTCGGTCCGCAGGGGCGAGGTCTTCGGATTCCTCGGCCCGAACGGGGCGGGCAAGACGACGACCATCGGCATCCTCACCACCCGCGTGGCCCCCACGGCGGGACGCGCGTTCGTCCAGGGCGTCGACGTCGTGGCCCACCCCGCCCAGGCGCGCCGGGCCTTCGCCGTCGTACCGCAGCGCAACAACCTCGACCGGTCGCTGACCCTCCGGCAGAACCTGACCTTCCACGCCGGCTACCACGGCATGAGCCGGTCCGAACGCGGGCGGCTCGCCGACGAGTGCCTGGAGTGGGTGGGCCTCGCCGACCGGGGCAAGGCCCGCGGCGACGAGCTCTCCGGCGGCCAGGCCCAGCGCGTGATGATCGCCCGGGCCCTGATGCACCGCCCCGAGGTGCTCTTCCTCGACGAGCCCGCCACCGGACTCGACCCGCAGGCACGGCTGTTCATCCACGAGCGCGTGGCCGAGCTGAGCAAGCGCGGTGTGACCACCGTGCTGACCACGCACGACATGGACGAGGCCGCCAAGCTCTGCGACCGCGTCGGCATCGTCGACCACGGCCGGCTGCTCGCCCTCGACACCCCGCAGGCCCTGACGCGGAGCCTGAGCAGCACCACCCTCGCCTTCACCGTGCAGCCCGCGGGGCACGGGCCCGAGAGCGTCGTGGCCCTGCTGGAGAAGATCGAGACGGTCGAGCGGGTCGAGATCGTGCACCAGGAGGAGGCGAAGGAGCAGGGCGGCGCGCCCGCGCCGGTACGGCTTCGCCTCTACAGCGACGCGCCGTCCGGCGCGGTGCTGCCGACCGCCATCACGGCCCTGACGGAAGCGAGTCATGACATCAAGGACATGAGTGTCGGAACCGCGACCCTGGAGGACGTCTTCATCAAGCTCACCGGCCGGGAGCTGCGATGACGACCACCCTCGCGGCACCCGACCCGGTCGCCGACTTCCCGGCGGAGCTGCGGCCGGCGCGTACCGACGTACGCACCGCGACCCGCACGTTCTTCTTCATCCTGTGGCGGGACATCTTCGTCACCGGCCGCGAACTGGGCCCCTTCCTCGCCCAGGTGCTCGTGGAGCCGTTCTTCATCCTGTTCGTCTTCGGTAAGGTCCTCGGCGAACTCGGTTACACCAGCGGCGGGTTCCAGCAGATCCTGCTGCCGGGCGTGGTGGCGCTCAACAGTTTCCTGGTCAGCCTGCAGAACACGGCGCTGCCCCTGGTCATCGACTTCTCCTGGACCAAGGAGATCGAGGACCGCCTCCTCGCGCCGATCCCCACCAGCCTGGTGGCCGTCGAGAAGCTGGTCTTCGGGGCGCTGCGCGGGATCATCGCCTCGCTGGTGATGATCCCCGTCGGCTTCCTGATCCTCGACGACGTGTCCTGGCCGATGGACAGCTTCCTGCCCACGCTGGGCGTGCTGCTGATGGGTGCGCTGGCGGGCAGCACGGTGGGCCTCACCATCGGCACGCTGGCCCCGCCGCGGCACATCAGCGTCATCTTCGCGGTGACGCTGACTCCGCTGATGTTCACCGGCTGCACCCAGTTCCCCTGGCACAGCCTGGCGGACATCCGCTGGTTCCAGGCACTGTGCGCCATCAACCCGCTGACCTACGTCAGCGAGGGGATCCGCGCCCTGCTGCTGCCGCCCGGCGGTCCCGGCTCGATTCCGCTGTGGATCGATCTGCTCGCCCTGAGCGGCGCGATCGTGCTCTTCGGACTCATCGGCATCATGGGGTTCCACCGCAGGGCGCAGGACTGACCGCGCCCCTCCTCGTTCGTCCCTCTCCGGCCTCGTGCCCGGCCCGGCGCATTCGCGTCCGGCCGGGTGCGGGGCCGTTCCTCGTCAGTGACGCCGGCAGGTGCCTGCCGGCGCCGTCCCGGAAGCAAAGGCATTCACGGATCATGACCAATTCCGATTCCGAGCAGACTCCCCCGACCGATTCCGCCGGTCGTGCCGACCGGACCGGGACGGCCATCGTCTTTCCCGGCATGGGCCCCTCGGCATTCGCGGAGGTCGGAAAGTTCCTTCTGCTCGACCCCTACGCGCGTCAGCGCCTCGCAGAGGCCGACGAGGCGCTCGGCTATTCGGTGTTCGACCGATTCCGCACCTCCGAGGAGGACTACTCGGTCTATTCGCAGATCGCCTTCCTGGTGAACTCGATGGCGATGGCCGACCGGGCGGTGGACACGCTCGGCATCTCTCCCACCGTCTGCACCGGCCCGAGCTTCGGCCAGAAGGCCGCCGCCGCCTTCGTCGGATCGCTGCCCTTCGCGGACGTCGTCCGGCTCACCGCGGACCTGGCCCGCTGCGAGGAGGAGTACTTCACCGGCGCGTACGAGGACGTCGTCACGCACTCCTTCGTCCGCACCCCGCAGGAACGGCTGGACGAGATCCTCGCCGGCTTCGACGACCGCGGCGCCTGGTACGACATCTCGGGCCGGCTGGACGCCGGTTTCCACATGGTGTCCGTACAGGAGAAGGAGCTCGAAGGGCTGAAGGCGGGCATCAGCGCGGCAGGCGGCTACTCCATGTACTCGATGCGCCCGCCCGTGCACGCGGCGGCCTTCTCGGCGCTGCGCCGGAAGGCGGAGGAGGAGGTGTTCGCCGGGTACGAGCTGGCCGACCCCGCCCTGCCCGTGGTCGCCGACCAGGACGGCACGGTCGTCCGGGACGCCGCCGGGATGCGCACGATGATGCTGGACACCTTCGACCGGCCCATCCACTGGCCGAGTGTGGTGGCGTCGCTGAAGGGGCTCGGCGTGGGCACGGTGTGCGTGTCCGGCCCCGACAACCTCTTCCACCGCCTCGACCTCACCAAGGACAGCTTCGAGGTCGTGACGGTGGGGCTGCCGAAGAAGCGCTCCCGTGAGCGTGAGCGGCGCGTCGCCTGACGACCACGGACAAGGGCCGGGCCCCGCCTTTCGCGGTGGGGCCCGGCCCTTGTGCCTGTCCGGTGCTGCCGGCCGGCGCCGTCGGCCGGTGGTGTCAGCCGGTGGTGTCCAGCCACCCCTCGACGGCCTGCGCGGTCGTCGGAGCGTGCTCCTCCATCATGGTGAAGTGGTTGCCCGGCACGTCCACGGCGGTGTGCTCCAGGTCCCAGTACGAACGCCAGTCGCCGTCCGTGGAACGGGTCCAGTCGAAGAACCGCTCACCCGCCCGTATCAGCAGGGTCGGCGTCTTCACCGCTTCGGGCTTCCAGCCGCCGAACAACCGGAAGTACGCGCCCATCGCCAGCAGCCGGTTGTCGTCGACCGGTACGTAGGTGTCCTGCCGCTCGTCCATCCCCTCGGAGAGGCCGGGCTGGATGCCGACGATCGCGTCGTCGTCGTGCGAGTAGATGTCGATCATCACCACCGCCTGGGGGAAGACCCCCTCGCTCTCCAGTTTCCCGGCTACCGCGTGGGCGAGCATGCCGCCCGAGGAGTGGCCGAGGAGCACGAACGGCGCACCGTCCGTGTGCCGGAGCACGGCCTCCGCCTGGGCCTCGATCACCGCGTCGGTGGTCGAGGGCAGCTGCTCGCCCCGCAGGAAGCCGGGGGCACCGAGCGCGTGAACGTCCCGGCGGCCCCGGAAGGCGGAGGCGAAGCGCGCGTACTGGTGCGGGCCCGAGATCGACAGGATCGAGGAGAAGCAGACCAGCCCCGGCCGGGAATCACCGCGGGAGAGCCGCACGAGGCTCGGCGCCTTGCGCAGCTCGGCCGACGAGGCGAACGACGGCCGGAACCGCGACGCCTGCATGAGCAGTTCCATGAACTGCCCGGACGCACCTTGCGTTCCTGCCTCCTGGAGCATGGCGCCGAAGACACCGGCGGAGTCTTCCCCGCCACTGTCCGCCGCGCCGTCACGCGCCGGCGAGCCGGGAGCCTCGGCGAGTTCGGCCCGCAGCCGGCCGGCGACCAGCGCCGGTGTGGGGTGGTCGAAGAGCAGGGTGGCGGGCAGCCGCAGGCCGGTCGCCGCGTTCAGCTGGTTGCGCAGCTCGACGGCGGTCAGCGAATCCAGCCCCAGCTCCAGGAACTCCTGCGACTCCCCCACCGCGTCCGGCGACGGGTAGGCCAGTACGGCGGCCACCTGGGCCCGCACGAGGTCGAGCAGGACGCGCTCCTGCTCGTCCTGCGGCAGCCCGGACAGACCCGCGAGCCGTCGCGCGGCGGTGGATGCCGCCGAATCGGCGGCCTGATGTGCGGCGGCCCTGCGCGGACCGCCTCGCACCAGCCCGCGGAAGACGGCCGGAAGGGCTCCGGCGTCGGCCTGGGCCCGCAGGGGTGCGGTGTCCAGCCGCATGGCGACGAACGATGCTTCGCCGGTGGCGGGCTCCGGGTCGCCTGCGGACGCCAGGGCGCACGCCGTGTCGAAGAGTGCCAGGCCCTCGTCCGAGGAGAGCGGGGCCAGTCCGGCTCGCGCCATCCGCTGGACGTCGGCGTCCGACAGCTCGCCGGTCATCGCGCTGCGCTGCTCCCACAGCCCCCAGGCCAGCGACACCGCGGGCAGCCCCGCCGCGCGCCGGTGCTGTGCGAGGGCGTCCAGGAAGGCGTTGGCCGCCGCGTAGTTGGCCTGCCCGGGGTTGCCGAGGGTGCCGGCGGCCGAGGAGAACAGGATGAACGCGGCGAGGTCCAGTCCGCGGGTGAGCTCGTGCAGATGCAGCGCCGCGTCGGCCTTGGGACGCAGCACCGTGTCGATCCGCTCCGGGCTCAGCGATGCCAGGAGCCCGTCGTCGACGCGGCCCGCCGTGTGCACGACGGCCGTGAGCGGGTGCGCGGCCGGGATGCCGGCCAGCAGTGCGGCCAGCGCCTCCCGGTCGGCGGCGTCGCACGCGGCGACGGTCGCCTCGGCTCCCAGTTCGGCCAGTGCGGCGACCAGCTCCGGGGCGCCCTCGGCGGCGGCCCCGCGCCGGCTGGTCAGCAGCAGGTGCCGTACGCCGTGCTCCACGACCAGGTGGCGGGCCAGCAGGCTGCCGAGCGATCCGGTGCCGCCGGTGATGAGGACCGTGCCGTCGGGGTCGAGGGCGGGTGCACGCTCCGTGCCCGCCACCGTCTCGGCGGCGGGGACCGCGGGAACCCGTGCCAGCCGGGCGGCGCGCAGGACTCCGTCACGGACGGCGAGCTGGGGTTCCCCGCTCGCCACGGCGGCGGCCAGGGGCGCGGCGAGGAGTGTTGCCGTCCCCGCGTCGTCGCCCCCGTACTCCGCGTCGAGGTCGAGCAGGACGAACCGCCCGGGATTCTCGGACTGCGCGGACCGCAGCAGGCCCCACACCGACGCGTACGCCAGATCGGGCACGCCCTCGCCGGGGAGCGCCTCGACCGCGCCGCGCGTGACCACGACCAGCCGTGACCCGGCGAGCGAGTCCTCGGCGAGCCAGCCCTGGACGAGCTCCAGCGCGTCGTGAGCCGCCTGCCGAACGGCGTCCGCCGAGGTCGCCGGCATCGCCACGCCCGCCGTATCGGCCCCGTCGGCAGGGCCCGGAGAGGCGTACGAGACCAGCACCGTGTCCGGCAGCGGCTTGCCCGCGGCCACGACTCCGGCGAGCGCGGACAGGTCCGCGTACCCGTCGACGCCGACGCCGTCGTCCCGGAGCCCGGCCTCGAGGCCGAGCGGGTCGGCCCCGACCACGGCCCAGCGACCGCCGCCCGGAGCGTTCTTGGCGCTGTCCCCGGGTCCGTTGTACGTACGCGAAACCGTGCCCGGCGACGGCCACTCCAGCCGGAAGAGCGACTCGTGGAACACCGGCCCGTCCGCGGGCTTCAACCGTGCCGGGTCAACCGCCCGCAGCAGCAGCGATTCCACCGACACGACCGGTGCGCCCCGCTCGTCGAAGGCAGCGAGCGACACGGCACCGGACCCGGCCGGTGCGAGCCGTACGCGGAGCGCGCCCGCACCGACCGAGTGCAGGGCCACACCGCTGAACGAGAACGGGAGCCGGATCCGGGTGTCCTCGTCGCCGCCGTCGGCCCCGGCACCGGTGGAGGTGAGGAACGGGCCGAGCGCGATGCCGTGCAGACCCGCGTCCAGCAGGGCCGGGTGCACACCGAAGTGGGCGGCCTGGGCGAGCGGTCCCTCGGGCAGCAGCAGTTCGGCGAACAGCTCGTCGCCGCGCCGCCAGGCAGCGCGCAGGTTGCGGAAGGCAGGGCCGTACGCGAACCCGCCCGCGGCGAACCGGTCGTACAGGTCGTCGGCGTCGAGCGGTTCGGCGTCCGCGGGGGGCCAGACGTCCAGGCCGGACGCCTCCGGCGCGGCTTCGGCCGCCTCCGTCGCGGCGAGCACACCACCGGCGTGCCGCGTCCACGGCACCTCGTGCCCCGGACGGTCCTCGCCGCCCAGGTCCTCGGGACGCGAGTGCACGTGCACCGCGCGCCGCCCGGTCTCGTCGGGCGCGGCCACGGACACCCGCAGCTGGAGCGCCCCGCGCTCGGGAAGCACCAGCGGTGCCTCCAGGGTCAGCTCTTCGAGCAGTGCGCTGCCCACCCGCTGCCCGGCGTGGAGCGCGAGCTCCACGAAGGCGGTGCCGGGCAGCAGGACGGTGCCCGCGACGGCGTGATCGGCCAGCCAGGGGTGCGACGGGAGCGACAGCCGGCCGGTGAGCAGAAGCCCTTCGGAGTCGGGCAGTTCGACGGCCGCGCCCAGCAGCGGGTGTTCCGCCGCACCGAGTCCGGCGGAAGCCACATCGCCGACGGAGTGGACGGGCACGTCGATCCAGTAGCGCTCGTGCTGGAAGGCGTAGGTGGGCAGCTCGACGCTCTGGGCGCCGGTGCCGGAGAAATAGGTCTCCCAGTCGACGGTTGCGCCGTGGGTATGGGCGTGGGCGAGGGCCGTCGTGATCGTCTCGGGTTCGGGGCGGCCCTTGCGCAGGGCGGGCGCGAAGGTGGCGGCGCCGTCCTTGGCGAGGCAGTCCTGGGCCATGGCCGAGAGGATCCCGTCGGGGCCGAGCTCGATGTACGTGGTGACGCCCGCGGCCTCCAGGGCTCGGATCCCGTCCAGGAAACGGACGGCCTCACGGACGTGCCGCACCCAGAAATCGGCCGAGCCCATCTCGCCGGTGACGAGGTCCCCGGTGAGGTGGGAGACGACCGGGATGCGCGGCCTCGCGTAGGTCAGCCCCTCCGCCACCTTGCGGAAGTCGGCGAGCATGCCGTCCATGTGCGGCGAGTGGAACGCGTGGCTGACGGTGAGCTGCTTCGTCTTGCGGCCCTGCACGGCGAATCCGGCCGAAATCTCCATCACCGCGTGCACATCGCCGGCGACGACCACCGACTGCGGACCGTTGACGGCGGCGATGCTCACCCGGTCGGTCAGCAGCGGGAGCACTTCGTCTTCGGTGGCCTGGACCGCGACCATGGCTCCGCCGGTGGGCAGTGCCTGCATCAGACGGCCGCGGGCCTCGACCAGCGTGCACGCATCGTCCAGCGAGAGCACCCCCGCCACGTGGGCTGCGGCGATCTCACCGATCGAATGACCGGCCAGGAAGTCCGGCTTCACACCCCACGACTCGACCAGCCGGAACAACGCCACCTCGACCGCGAACAACGCCGGCTGCGTATACACGGTCCGGTTCAGCAGATCACCGTCGGCCGCGAACAGCACCGCCTTCAACGGCACTTCGAGCCGCGCATCGAGCCTGTCACAGACCGCATCCAGAGCCCGCGCGAACACCGGATACCTCGCATACAGCTCCGCACCCATACCCGGACGCTGACTCCCCTGCCCGGTGAACAGGAACGCAAGCTTTCCGGCACCCGCGGTCCCCCGCGTGAAACCGGCCGCCGTACCCTCCGACTCCAAAGCCGCCAGAGAACGCAGCAGCTCCTCACGGTCGCCCGCAACCACCACCGCACGGTGATCGAAAACCGCACGCCGCGTCGCCAGCGAGTACGCCACATCGACAACCCCGGAACGGTCCGACTCCGGCAAAGCCTCCAGATGCGCCCTCAGACGCCCGGCCTGACCACGCAACGCCTCCGCCGACTTCGCCGACACCACGAACGGCAGCACCCCCGCACCCACACCCGACTCCGGCTCCGACGCCGGCTCCGGATCGACGGCACGGACCGGCACGAGCTCGTCCGGCGCCTGCTCGATGATCGTGTGGGCATTGGTCCCACTGATACCGAAGGAGGAGATCGCCGCGCGGCGGGGACGGCCGGTCTCCGGCCAGGCCATCTCCTCGGTGAGGAGCGAGACGGCTCCCGCCGACCAGTCGACGTGCGGGGTCGGCTCGTCCACGTGCAGGGTCTTGGGGACGACCCCGTGACGCATCGCCTGAACGATCTTGATGATGCCCGCGACACCGGCAGCCGCCTGCGTATGCCCCATGTTCGACTTGATCGAACCGAGCAGCAGCGGCCGCTCCTCCGTGTGCTCCTGACCATAGGTCGCCAGAAGAGCCTGCGCCTCGATCGGGTCACCCAGCGTCGTACCAGTACCGTGCGCCTCCACCACATCGACCTCGGCCGCCGACAGACCAGCACTGGCCAAAGCCTGACGGATCACCCGCTGCTGCGAAGGCCCGTTCGGAGCCGTCAGACCGTTGCTGGCGCCGTCCTGGTTGATCGCCGAGCCCCGCACGATCGCCAGGACCGGGTGGCCCTTGGCCCGCGCGTCCGACAGCCGCTCGACGAGCAGCATACCGACGCCCTCACCCCACGCCGTACCGTCGGCGGCGGCGGCGAACGGCTTGCAGCGGCCGTCGCTCGCGAGCCCGCGCTGACGGCTGAACGCGACGAACGTGCCGGGCGTGGCCATCACCGTGACGCCGCCGGCCAGTGCGAGATCGCACTCGCCGTTGCGCAGTGCCTGCACGGCGAGGTGCAGCGTGACGAGCGAGGACGAGCAGGCCGTGTCGACGGTGACCGCCGGGCCCTCCAGGCCGAAGGTGTACGAGACCCGGCCCGAGGCGACGCTGCCCGAGCTGGAGGTACCCATATAGCCTTCGAGGCCCTCCGGGGCGCGGTGCAGGAGGGTGCCGTAGTCGTTGTACATGACCCCGGCGAAGACGCCGGTGCGGCTGCCGCGTACGGCGGCCGGGTCGATGCCCGCGCGCTCGAACGCCTCCCACGACGTTTCGAGGAGCAGCCGCTGCTGGGGATCGGTGGCGAGGGCCTCGCGCGGCGAGATCCCGAAGAACGTCGGGTCGAAGTGGTGGGCGTCGTGCAGGAACCCACCGGCCCGGCTGTAGCTGGTACCCGGTCGGTCGGGGTCGGGGTCGAAGAGTGCCTCGACGTCCCAGCCGCGGTCGTCCGGCATGTCCGAGATGGCGTCCCGGCCGTCCAGGACGAGTCCCCACAGGTCCTCGGGCGACCGTACGCCGCCGGGGAAACGGCAGGCCATCGCCACTATCGCGATCGGCTCGTCGTCCCGGGCCGTGACGGCCGCCGGGGCTGCTGTCGCTTCCTGGCCGCCGAGCAGTTCGCCGTGCAGGAAGTCAGCGAGAACGTGGGGGGTCGGGTAGTCGAAGACGAGGGTGGCGGGGAGCCGTACGTCGGTCGCGGCGCCGAGGCGGTTGCGCAGCTCGACGGCGGTCAGCGAGTCGAAGCCGACCTCGCTGAACGACCGTGCCGGGTCGACGGCGTCGGGCCCGGCGAAGCCGAGCACGGCCGCGACCTGAGCCCGCACGAGCTCCAGCACGGCTCCGGCCCGCTGGTCCGCGTCCAGGGCGGCCAGCTTCCGGGCGAAGGTGCCCCCCGCCGCGCCACCGCGGGCGGCGCGACGGGTGGGCGTCCGGACGAGACCGCTGAGCAGCGGCGGCAGCAAGCCACTGCCGGCCTGTGCGCGCAGCGCCGCCAGATCCAGCTTCACGGGAACGAACAGAGCCTGCTCGGACGCCGATGCCGCATCGAACAGAGCCACACCCTCGTCCGCGGAAAGCGCACTGACACCACCACGGCCCAGACGCTCCACATCCCCGGCACCCAGCTCACCCGCCATGCCCCCGGACTCCGCCCAAAGACCCCAGGCGAGGGAGGTCGCCGCCAGGCCCTGCGCCGTGCGGTGCTGGGCCAGGGCGTCCAGGAACACATTCGCTGCCGCGTAGTTCGCCTGACCGGCACCACCGAACACACCAGCAGCGGACGAGAACAGAACGAACATCGACAGACCGAGACCACGGGTCAGCTCATGCAGATTCCAGGCCGCATCCACCTTCGGACGCAACACCCCGGAAAGACGCTCCGGCGTCAGCGACGACACCACACCGTCGTCCAGCACACCAGCCGTATGCACCACACCCGTCAGCGGATACTCAGCCGGAATGCCGCTCAGTACCGACTCCAGCGCCGCACGGTCGGCCACATCACACGCCGCCCACCGAACCTCCGCACCCAGCGCGGTCAGCTCAGCGGTCAGTTCAGCAGCACCCTCGGCCGCCCCACCACGACGACTCACCAGCAGCAGACGCCGGACACCACGCCCGACCACCAGATGACGGGCGAACAAACCACCCAGCGTGCCACTCGCACCCGTCACCAACACCGTGCCATCAGCATCGAGATCACGGCCGGAGCCGTCGACGACAGCAGCACGGGCGAGGCGCGGCACGAGCAGGGCGTCTTCGCGGACCGCCAGCTCGGGCTCACCGGTGGCGAGCGCGGCCGACAGCACGGCCGCGTCCACTTCGCCGTCGGCGTCGACGTCGATCAGGCCGAAACGGCCCGGGTTCTCCGACTGGGCGGAACGCACCAGACCCCACACCGGGGCATGGACCAGATCGGTCACGTCCTCGCCCGGCACCGCAGCCACCGCACCACGCGTCAGGAACACCAGACGCGCATCCGCGAACCGCTCGTCCGCCAGCCACTCCTGCACCAGACCCAGCGCACGCTCGACAGCCGCATGCACCGCACCCGACTCCAGGTCCGCGTCCGGAGCCACGCACGGCACCACCAGTGCCGCCGGAAGCTCACCGCCCTCGACAGCAGCCGCACCCAGCGCAGCCAGGTCCGCGTACACCTGAGAACCGGCACCCAGCATCATCCAGTCGTCCGACGAACCGGCCGCGCCCCCGGCAGGAAGCACCGTCCAGTCGACCTGGAACAGCGCATCTCCTTGCCCGCCACCGCTCGGACCGGTCAGCTGGTCGGGTGAGAAGGCGCGCAGCGCGAGGCTGCGTACGGAGGCGACGGGCGCGCCGTCCGCGTCCGCGATCTCCAGCGCCACCGCGTCCTGGCCGGCCCGGGAGAGCCGTACGCGCAGGGTGTCCGCCCCCACGGCGTGGACCGCGACACCGCTCCATGCGAACGGCAGTCGCCCCTGCCCGGTGTCCTCGACGAGGGTGCCGAGGTTGATGGCGTGCAGGGCGGAGTCAAGCAGGGCCGGGTGCACGGTGAAATGCGCCGCTCCAGGCTCGGCTCCGTCCCCGAGGCTCACCTCGGCGTACACCTCCTCGCCCAGACGCCAGGCGGCACGCAGCCCCTGGAAGACCGGCCCGTAGCCGAAGCCGGAGTCCGCGAGCCCGTCGTACAGCCCCTCCACCGGGACGGATTCGGCCCCGGCAGGCGGCCAGACGCCGAAGTCGAACGCCGGGGTCTCCGCGCCTTCCGCCAGTACCGCGGTCGCGTGCCGGACCCACGCCTCGTCGTCCGCGGCGCTGTCCGAACGGGAGTGGAAGACCACCGAACGGCGGCCCGATGCGTCGGGCGCCGCGACGGTGATCTGGAGCTCGACTCCGCCGTGCTCGGGCAGCACCAGGGGGGCCGCGAGGGTGAGTTCGTCGATCAGGTCGCAGCCGACCTGGTCCCCGGCCCGGAGGGCGAGCTCGACGAAGGCGGTGCCGGGCAGCAGGACCGTCCCCGCCACGGCGTGGTCGGCGAGCCAGGGGTGGGTATCGAGCGAGAGCCGGCCGGTGAGGAGGAGCCCCTCCGCATCCGCCAGAGCCACGGAGGCGCCGAGCAGGGGGTGATCGGCGGATCGGAGACCCGCCGTGCTCACGTCCCCGCCGAGCGTTCCCGCGTCGAGCCAGTAGTGCTCGCGCTGGAAGGCGTAGGTGGGCAGGTCGACGCGCTGGGCGCCGGTCCCGGAGTAGTACGCCTGCCAGTCGACCGCGATCCCGCGGACGTGCGCCTGGGCGAGGGCCGTGGTGACGGTCTCGGCTTCGGGGCGGGTCGAGCGCAGGACCGGTATGAAGGCCGCGGCCTCGCCGGTGACACACTCCTGGGCCAGGGCGGAGAGGACGCCGTCGGGGCCGAGCTCGATGTACGTGGTGACACCCGCGGCCTCCAGCGTGCGGATGCCGTCCAGGAAACGGACGGCCTCACGGACGTGCCGGACCCAGAAGTCCGCCGAGCCCATCTCGTCGGAGACGAGGGCGCCGGTGAGGTTCGAGACGACCGGGATGCGCGGAGCCTCGAACGAGAGCCCCTCGGCGATCTCGCGGAAGGCGTCCAACATGCCGTCCATGTGAGGCGAGTGGAACGCGTGGCTGACCGTAAGCCGCTTGGACTTCCGGTCGGTGAAAGCGTCCACGATCGCCACCGCGGCATCTTCATCGCCCGCGATCACGACCGACCGCGGACCATTGATCGCGGCGATACTCACCCGGTCGGTGAGCAGCGGCAGGACCTCGTCCTCCGACGCCTGCAGCGCGATCATCACACCACCGGTCGGCAGCGCCTGCATCAGACGGCCACGAGCCGCAACCAGGGCGCAAGCGTCCTCCAGCGAGAACACCCCCGCCACGTGGGCTGCGGCGATCTCACCGATCGAGTGACCGGCCAGGAAGTCCGGCTTCACACCCCACGACTCGACCAGACGGAACAGCGCCACCTCAACCGCGAAGAGAGCCGGCTGCGTCAGCGCCGTCTCATCCAGCGCCGCAGCATCCGCACCGAACAGCACGTCCTTCAGCGGAAGTTCAAGACGCTCACACACCGCGTCCAGCGCCTCCGCGAACACCGGATACGCCTCGTACAGCTCACGGCCCATCCCCAGCCGCTGACTCCCCTGCCCCGTGAACAGGAACGCGACCTTGCCCCGCGCCCCCGTTTCGCCGAGCACGACGCGCGCCGAGGTCTCGCCGGACGCCAGCGCGGCGAGATCGGCGAGGGTGTGCTCCCGGTCGGTCGCGACGACGACGGCCCGGTGTTCCAGCGCCGCGCGTCCCGTGGCCAGGGAGAGCGCGATGTCCACCGGGGCCTGGTCCGGGTTGGTCCGTACGTGGGCGAGCAGGCGCTCCGCCTGGGCGTGCAGTGCCTCCTCCGTACGGGCCGAGACCGGCCACGGCAGTACGGGAGGCACGGACACGGGCCGCACCCCGGTCCCGGCCGCCTCGGCGTCCGCCCGCTCGGTGCCCTCCGTGGCCTCGGGGCCGTTCGTCGCCTCGGGGCCGTTCGCCGCGTCGTCGGCCGGCTGGGTCTCGGCCTCCGGCAGCGGAGCCTGCTCGATGATCGTGTGCGCGTTGGTGCCGCTGATACCGAAGGACGACACGGCGGCACGGCGCGGGCGGCCGGTCTCCGGCCACTCCACCGACTCCCTCAGCAGCGAGACGGCGCCCGCCGACCAGTCGACGTTGGTCGACGGCTCGTCGACGTGCAGCGTCTTCGGGATCCGGCCGTGGCGGATCGCCATGACCATCTTGATGATGCCGGCGACGCCCGCGGCCGCCTGCGTGTGCCCGAGGTTCGACTTGACCGAGCCGAGCCACAGCGGGCTGTCCTCGGTGTGCTCCCGGCCGTAGGTCGCGAGCAGCGCCTGCGCCTCGATCGGGTCACCCAGGGTGGTGCCGGTGCCGTGTGCCTCGACGACGTCGACGTCTGCCGCGGTGAGGCGGGCGTCGGCCAAGGCCTGCCGGATGACCCGCTGCTGGGAGGGGCCGTTGGGGGCGGTCAGGCCGTTGCTCGCGCCGTCCTGGTTGACGGCCGAGCCACGAACCACGGCGAGGACCGTGTGGCCGTTCTTGCGGGCGTCCGAGAGCCGCTCCACGAGGAGCATGCCCGCGCCCTCGGCCCAGCCGGTGCCGTCCGCGGAGTCCGCGAAGGACTTGCAGCGCCCGTCGAAGGACAGACCGCGCTGGCGGCTGAACTCGGTGAACGTGCCCGGTGTCGCCATCACCGTGACACCACCCGCAAGGGCGAGCGAGCACTCGCCCTTGCGGAGCGCCTGCATGGCCAGGTGCAGCGTCACGAGGGAGGACGAGCAGGCCGTGTCGACGGTGAGCGCCGGGCCCTCCAGGCCGAAGGTGTACGAGACCCGGCCGGAGGCGATGCTGCTGGAGCCGCCGGTGCCGAGGTAGCCCTCGACCTCCTCCGGTACGGCACGCAGACGTGAGGCGTAGTCGTGGTACATGACGCCCGCGAAGACGCCGGTCCGGCTGCCGCGCAGCGAGGTGGGGTCGATGCCCGCGCGCTCGAACGCCTCCCACGAGGTTTCGAGGAGGAGCCGCTGCTGCGGGTCCATCGCCATGGCCTCGCGCGGCGAGATCCCGAAGAACGCCGGATCGAACCGGTTGGCGGAGTGCAGGAAGCCGCCTTCCTGCACATAGCTCGTGCCTCGCCCGTCGGGGTCCGCGTCGAAGAGCCGCCCCATGTCCCAGCCCCGGTCGGTGGGGAAGGGAGAGATGGCGTCGGTCTCCTCGGACACCAGCCGCCACAGGTCCTCGGGCGACTCGACGTCTCCCGGGTAGCGGCAGCTCATCCCGACGATCGCGATCGGCTCCTGCTCTTCCGACTCGACTTCCTGAAGACGGCGCCGCGTCTCGTGGAGATCGGCCGTCACCCGCTTCAGGAAGTACCGGAGTTTTTCCTCATTCATGCGTGCATCCCTCGTACAGAAGCCAGAAACAAAGAGCCGTCGGAAAGGGCGGAGCCGGGCCGTCGCATCACGAGATCCCGAACTCCTTGCCGATGAAGTCGAAGAGGTCGTCGTCGGTCGCGGTTTCGAGCGTCTCGGCCACATCGGCGTCGTCGGCGCCCGTGGTGGGTTCGCCGGCCTCGCTCCAGGCAGCCAGGAGTGCCTGCAGGCGCTCGGTGATGCGGGTGCGGCCCTCGTCGTCGGGTACGGACGCGACGAGCGTCTTCTCCAGCCGGTCGAGTTCGGCGAGCAGCGGGGGAACCGCCGCGGCGCCGTCCTGCCAGAGCTCGTCCTTCAGGTACTCGACCAGTGCGTCCGGTGTCGGGTAGTCGAAGACGAGCGTGGCGGGGAGCCGTACGCCGGTGGCGGCGCCGAGGCGGTTGCGCAGCTCGACGGCGGTCAGCGAGTCGAAGCCGACCTCGCTGAACGACCGTGCCGGGTCGACGGCGTCGGGCCCGGCGAAGCCGAGCACGGCCGCGACGTACGTGCAGACCAGCTCCAGCAGCGCCTCGTCCCGCCCGGCCGGTGAGAGCCCGGCCAGGCGGTCCCGCAGTGCGGTCCCACCGTCCGTGCCGGTGTCGGCGGTGCCGGCGGCGCGGCGGGTGGGCGTCCGGACGAGACCGCTGAGCAGCGGCGGCAGCATGCCACTGCCGGCCTGTGCGCGCAGCGCCGCCAGATCCAGCTTCACGGGAACGAACAGGGCCTGCTCGGACGCCGATGCCGCATCGAACAGGGCCACACCCTCGTCCGCGGAGAGCGCACTGACACCACCACGGCCCAGACGCTCCACATCCTCAGCGCCCAGCTCACCCGCCATGCCCCCGGACTCGGCCCAAAGACCCCAGGCGAGGGAGGTCGCCGCCAGGCCCTGCGCCGTGCGGTGCTGGGCCAGAGCGTCCAGGAACACGTTCGCGGCCGCGTAGTTCGCCTGACCGGCGCCACCGAACACACCAGCAGCGGACGAGAACAGAACGAACATCGACAGACCGAGACCACGGGTCAGCTCATGCAGATTCCAGGCCGCATCCACCTTCGGACGCAACACCCCGGAAAGACGCTCCGGCGTGAGCGACGACACCACACCGTCATCCAGCACACCAGCCGTATGCACCACACCCGTCAGCGGATACTCAGCCGGGATGTCGCTCAGTACCGACTCCAGCGCCGCACGATCGGCCACATCACACGCCACCCACCGAACCTCCGCACCCAGCGCGGTCAGCTCGGCCGACAGCTCAGCAGCACCCTCCGCCGCCTCACCACGACGACTCACCAGCAACAGACGCCGGACACCACGCCCGACCACCAGATGACGGGCGAACAAACCACCCAACGTGCCACTCGCACCCGTCACCAACACCGTGCCATCAGCGTCGAGTTCGGGTGCTGCCTCGACAGCGGCACCGGAGCGCGTCAGCTTGGGTACCCGTACCGCGCCACCCCGTACGGCGACCTCCGGCTCGCCCGAGGCGAGCGCGGCCGTCAGGGCGCGGTAGGAGGCGTCGGTGCCGTCGGTGTCGGCCAGGCCGAAGCGGCCCGGGTTCTCCGACTGGGCGGAACGCACCAGACCCCACACCGGGGCATGGACCAGATCGGTCACGTCCTCGCCCGGCACCGCAGCCACCGCACCACGCGTCAGGAACACCAGACGCGCATCCGCGAACCGCTCGTCCGCCAGCCACTCCTGCACCAGACCCAGCGCACGCTCGACAGCCGCATGCACCGCACCCGCGACGTCCCGCGGGCCCGCCGCGGAGAGCGGGACGCACACGAGCTCGGGTACCGCCCGGCCGGTGCCGGCGAGCGCCGCGAGGCCGGTGTGGGCCTCGTGGCGGACGCCCACGGCTTCGAGTCCCGCGTGTGCGGACCCGTCGTCCGCCAGCAGAGCCCAGGGGCGCTGTTCAGCGGCGGAAACCGGGGCGAGCGGGAGAGCGGTCCAGTCGATCTGGAAGAGCGACTCGTTCCGGCCGCCTCGCGCCGCGCCGATCTGGTCGGGCGAGACCGCCCGCAGCACCAGGGACTCCACGGAGGCGACCGGTGCGCCCGCCGCGTCGGCGAGTTCCAGCGACACCGCGTCGCGGCCGGCCGGGGCCAGCCTGACCCGTACCGCGGACGCGCCGGTCGCGTGCAGGGACACGTTGCTCCAGGCGAACGGGAGCCGTCCACGGCCCGTGGTCTCCACGAGACCGCCGAGACCCGCCGCGTGCAGCGTCGCGTCCAGGAGGGCCGGGTGCAGCCCGTACCATTCCGCCGATTCCGCGGACTCCTCGTCCAGGCTCACTTCGGCGTACACCTCGTCGCCGCGCAGCCATGCCGAACGCAGACCCTGGAAGGCCGGACCGTAGTCGAACCCGGCGGCGGCCAGGCCCTCGTACAGGCCGTCGATGTCGACGGGTTCGGCGCCGGCCGGGGGCCAGGCGGTGAGATCGAAAGCGGGTGTCGCCGCGCCGGTGGTGAGCACGCCGCTGGCGTGCCGCGTCCACGGCTCGTCGGCGGGTGCGTCCTCGTCGCGGGAGTACAGCGACAGGCCTCGCCGTCCGGACTCGTCGGCGGCGGCAACGGTGAACCGCAGCTGTACACCGCCCCGTTCGGGCACCACGAGCGGTGCCTCCAGCGTGAGCTCCTCCAGGACGTCGCAGCCGACCTGGTCGCCCGCGCGGACGGCGAGTTCCACGAATGCCGTGCCCGGGAGCAGGATCGAGCCCAGGACGGCGTGGTCCGCGAGCCACGGCTGGGTGGCCAGGGACAGCCTGCTGGTGAACAGGAAGCCGTCCGAGTCGGGCAGTTCGACGGCCGCGCCCAGCAGGGGGTGGTCCGTGACACCGAGCCCGAACCCGGTCGCGTCGCCCGGGCCGGCCTGTACCGCGGCCGAGTTCAGCCAGTACCAGTCGCGCTGGAAGGCGTAGGTGGGCAGTTCGGCCTGTCGGGCGCCGGTGCCGGAGAAATAGGTCTCCCAGTCGACGGTTGTGCCGTGGGTGTGGGCGTGGGCGAGGGCCGTCGTGATCGTCTCGGGTTCGGGGCGGCCCTTGCGCAGGGCGGGCGCGAAGGTGGCGCCGTCCTTGGCGAGGCAGTCCTGGGCCATGGCCGAGAGGATCCCGTCGGGGCCGAGCTCGATGTACGTGGTGACGCCCGCGGCCTCCAGGGCCCGGATGCCGTCCAGGAAACGGACGGCCTCACGGACGTGCCGGACCCAGAAGTCCGCCGACTCCATCTCGTCGGACACCAGAGTGCCGGTGAGGTGGGAGACGACCGGGATGCGCGGCCTCGCGTAGGTCAGCCCCTCCGCCACCTTGCGGAAGTCGGCGAGCATGCCGTCCATGTGCGGCGAGTGGAAGGCGTGGCTGACCGTGAGCCGCTTGGACTTGCGGTCGGTGAAGGACTCGGCGATCGCCACCGCGTCGGGCTCGTCACCCGCGATCACGACCGACTGGGGGCCGTTGATCGCGGCGATGCTCACCCGGTCGGTGAGCAGCGGCAGGACCTCGTCCTCCGACGCCTGCACCGCGATCATCACACCACCGCCCGGCAGTGCCTGCATCAGACGGCCGCGGGCCTCGACCAGCGTGCACGCATCGTCCAGCGAGAGCACCCCCGCCACGTGGGCTGCGGCGATCTCACCGATCGAATGACCGGCCAGGAAGTCCGGCTTCACACCCCACGACTCGACCAGCCGGAACAACGCCACCTCGACCGCGAACAACGCCGGCTGCGTATACACGGTCCGGTTCAGCAGATCACCGTCAGCCGCGAACAGCACCGCCTTCAACGGCACTTCGAGCCGCACATCGAGCCTGTCACAGACCGCATCCAGAGCCCGCGCGAACACCGGATACCTCGCATACAGCTCCGCACCCATACCCGGACGCTGACTCCCCTGCCCGGTGAACAGGAACGCAAGCTTTCCGGCACCCGCGGTCCCCCGCGTGAAACCGGCCGCCGTACCCTCCGACTCCAAAGCCGCCAGAGAACGCAGCAGCTCCTCACGGTCACCCGCAACCACCACCGCACGGTGATCGAAAACCGCACGCCGCGTCGCCAGCGAATACGCCACATCGACAACCCCGGAACGGTCCGACTCCGGCAAAGCCTCCAGATGCGCCCTCAGACGCCCCGCCTGACCACGCAACGCCTCCGCCGACTTCGCCGACACCACGAACGGCAGCACCCCCGCACCCACACCCGACTCCGGCTCCGACGCCGGCTCCGGATCGACGGCACGGACCGGCACGAGCTCGTCCGGCGCCTGCTCGATGATCGTGTGGGCATTGGTCCCACTGATACCGAACGACGACACACCGGCGCGGCGGGGACGGCCCGTCTCCGGCCACGGAACGGACTCGGTGAGCAGCGAGACCGCGCCGTCCTCCCAGTCCACATGCGGAGTCGGTTCGTCGACGTGCAGGGTCTTCGGCAGCACACCGTGCCGGATGGCCATGATCATCTTGATGATGCCCGCGACACCGGCAGCCGCCTGCGTGTGCCCCATGTTCGACTTGATGGATCCCAGCCACAGCGGCTGGTCCGCCTCGCGCTCGCGGCCGTACGTGGCCAGGAGGGCCTGCGCCTCGATCGGGTCGCCCAGGGTGGTGCCGGTGCCGTGCGCCTCGACGACGTCGATCTGGTCACTGGTGAGCCGGGCTCCCGCGAGGGCCTGGCGGATGACCCGCTGCTGCGAGGGGCCGTTGGGCGCGGTCAGACCGTTGCTGGCGCCGTCCTGGTTGATCGCCGAGCCCCGCACGATCGCCAGGACCGGGTGACCCTTGGCCCGCGCGTCCGACAGCCGCTCGACGAGCAGCATGCCGGCGCCTTCGGCCCAGCTGGTGCCGTCGGCCGCGGCCGCGAAGGACTTGATACGGCCGTCGGCGGCCAGGCCACGCTGGCGACTGAACTCGGTGAAGGTGCCCGGCGTCGACATGACGGTGACACCTCCGGCCAGGGCCATCGTGCACTCGCCGTTGCGCAGCGCCTGGATCGCCCAGTGCAGGGCGACGAGGGAGGACGAGCAGGCCGTGTCGACGGTGACCGCCGGGCCCTCCAGGCCGAAGGCGTACGAGACGCGGCCGGAGGCGATGCTGCCGGAGTTCCCGGTGCCGAGGTAGCCCTCGACCCCGTCCGGAACGGACGTGATCCGGGTCGCGTAGTCGTGGTACATGATGCCGGCGAAGACGCCGGTCCGGCTGCCGCGCAGGGCCGCCGGGTCGATGCCCGCGCGCTCGAACGCCTCCCACGAGGTTTCGAGGAGCAGACGCTGCTGCGGGTCCATCGCCACGGCCTCGCGCGGCGAGATCCCGAAGAACGCCGGGTCGAACCGGCCCGCGTCGTGCAGGAAGCCGCCCGACCGGGTGTAGCTGGTGCCCTTGCCGTCCGGGTCCGGGTCGTACAGCGACTCCAGGTCCCAGCCGCGGCCCTGCGGGAACTCCGAGATGGCGTCGCCGCCACCCACCACCAGGCGCCAGAGGTCCTCGGGAGTCTCGACCCCGCCGGGGTAGCGGCAGCTCATGCCGACGATCGCGATCGGATCGTCGTCCACCGATGTCCCGAAGCGCTCGGGGGCGGTCGTGACCTCTTCCGTCGCCTCGTCCAGGCCCAGCACCTCGCTGCGCAGGAAGTCCGCGAGCGCGTGCGGGGTCGGGTAGTCGAAGACGAGCGTGGCGGACAGGCGTTCGCCGGTGGCGGCGCCGAGACGGTTGCGCAGCTCGACCGAGGTCAGGGAGTCGAAGCCGAGCTCCTTGAACGCCCGGTCGGCCGGTACCTCGTCGGTCGAGGCATGGCCGAGCACGGCCGCCACCTCGGTCCGGACGAGGTCCAGCAGGGCCGCGTCCCGCTCATCGGCGGGCATGCCGGCCAGTCGCGTACGGAGTGCCGACCCGCCGGCCGCGCTCCCCTGGCCCGCCGCCCGGCGTACCGGTACACGGACCAGGCCGCGCAGCAGATCCGGAAGCATTCCGCTGCGGGCCTGGGCGCGCAGGGCGGCCAGGTCGAGCGGGAGGGGGACGAGCAAGGCGTCGGTGGTGCGCCGCGCGGCGTCGAAGAGCGCGAGACCGGTCTCGGGCTCAAGAGCGGTGATGCCACCGCGGTTGATGCGCTCACGGTCGGATTCCGTCAGGTCACCGCCCATGCCGCCCACACCGGCCCAAAGACCCCAGGCGAGAGAGGTCGCCGCCAGGCCCTGCGCCTTACGGTGCTCGGCCAGGGCGTCCAGGAACACATTCGCGGCCGCGTAGTTCGCCTGACCGGCACCACCGAACACACCAGCAGCGGACGAGAACAGCACGAACATCGACAGACCGAGACCACGGGTCAGCTCATGCAGATTCCAGGCCGCATCCACCTTCGGACGCAACACCCCGGAAAGACGCTCCGGCGTGAGCGACGACACCACACCGTCGTCCAGCACACCAGCCGTATGCACCACACCCGTCAGCGGATACTCAGCCGGGATGTCGCTCAGTACCGACTCCAGCGCCGCACGGTCCGCCACATCACACGCCGCCCACCGAACCTCCGCGCCCAGCGCGGTCAGCTCAGCGGTCAGTTCAGCAGCACCCTCGGCCGCCTCACCACGACGACTCACCAGCAGCAGACGCCGGACACCACGCCCGACCACCAGATGACGGGCGAACAAACCACCCAGCGTCCCACTCGCACCCGTCACCAACACCGTGCCATCAGCATCGAGATCACGGCCAGGGCCGTCGACGACAGCAGCACGGGCGAGGCGCGGCACGAGCAGGGCGTCTTCGCGGACCGCCAGCTCGGGCTCACCGGTGGCGAGCGCGGCCGACAGCACGGCCGCGTCCACTTCGCCGTCGGCGCCGACGTCGATCAGGCCGAAACGGCCCGGGTTCTCCGACTGCGCCGAGCGCACCAGACCCCGTACAGCTGCCTGCACCAGCCCGGGGACCGTGTCCTCGGCGCCCGCGGCCACCGCGCCCCTCGTCAGGAACACCAGACGCGCATCCGCGAACCGCTCGTCCGCCAGCCACTCCTGCACCAGACCCAGCGCACGCTCGACAGCCGCATGCACCGCACCCGCCACATCATCCGCAGCCGACTCCGACTCCGGCTCCGCGTCCGCGCCCACGCACGGCACCACCAGCGCCGCCGGAAGCTCACCGCCCTCGACGACAGCCGCACCCAGCGCAGCCAGGTCCGCGTACACCTGAGAACCGGCACCCAGCATCATCCAGTCGTCCGACGAACCGGCCGCGCCGCCCGCGGGAAGCACCGTCCAGTCCACTCGGAACAGGGCGTCACGTGTGACGTCCTGCGCCGTGCTCAGCTGCTCGCGGCTCACGGCCCGCAGTGCGAGGCCGGCCACTGTCGCGACCGGCTCTCCGGCCGCGTCGGCAAGGGCCAGGGTCACCTCACCGCTTCGAGCCGTGGTGAGCCGTACGCGCAGCGCGGAGGCACCGACGGCGTGCAGGGACACACCGGACCAGGAGAACGGCAGCCGTCCTTCGCCTCCTTCGGTGTCCGTGCCTCCCAGGCCCAGCACGTGCAGGGCCGCGTCGAGCAGGGCCGGGTGGAGGCCGAAGCGCCCGGCCTCGTCCTCGGTGCCCTCCGGCAGTGCGACCTCGGCGTAGAGCTCGCCGTCGCGCCGCCAGGCAGCACGCAGTCCCTGGAAGACCGGCCCGTATCCGAAGCCGGATTCGGCCAGTCCCTCGTACAGCCCCTCCACCGGTACGGATTCAGCGCCGGCCGGCGGCCACTCGGAGAGGCTCTGCGGAGTCCGCTCGGCCCCGACCGCGAGCACACCGGCAGCGTGGCGGGTCCACGGCGTCTCGGCGTCCGCGTCCTCGGTCCGGGAGTGAAGGGCCAGGGTACGGCGACCCGTGACGTCGGCGGTTCCGACGGTGAGCCGCAGTTGTACGCCGCCGTGCTGGGGCAGCACCAGCGGTGCCTCCAGCGTGAGTTCGTCGATCAGGTCGCAGCCGACCTGCTCGCCGGCCCGCAGTGCGAGCTCGACGAACGCTGTGCCCGGAAGGAGCACGGAGCCCATGACCGCGTGGTCGGCGAGCCACGGGTGAGTGGCCGACGAGAGGCGGCCGGTGAAGAGGAAGCCGTCCGAGTCGGGCAGTTCGACCGCGGCGCCGAGCAGCGGATGGTCCGTGGCGCCGAGTCCCACCGACGCGATGTCACCCTGCGAGCGGCCTGCGTCCAGCCAGTAGACCGAGCGCTGGAAGGCGTACGTCGGCAGGGGCACGCGCTGGGCTCCGGCCGGGAGGTAGAAGGCCTGCCAGTCGACGGGCACTCCGCGGACGTGGGCCGCCGCGAGCGCCGAGAGCAGTGTCTCGGCCTCGTCGCGTCCCGCCCGCAGGACGGGGGCGAAGGTGAGGTCCTGCTCGCCGGTCAGGCACTCCTGGGCCATGGCCGAGAGGACGCCGTCGGGGCCGAGCTCGATGTACGTGGTGACGCCCGCGGCCTCCAGGGCGCGGATGCCGTCGAGGAAGCGGACGGCCTCGCGGACGTGCCGGACCCAGAAGTCCGCCGAACCCATCTCGTCCGAGACCAGCGCCCCGGTGAGGTTCGAGACCACCGGAATGCGCGGAGCCTCGTACGACAGACCCTCCGCAACGACCCGGAAGGCGTCGAGCATGCCGTCCATGTGCGGCGAATGGAACGCGTGGCTGACCGTGAGCCGCTTGGACTTCCGGTCGGTGAAGGACTCGGCGATCGCCACCGCGTCCGACTCGTCACCCGCGATCACGACCGACTGGGGGCCGTTGATCGCGGCGATACTCACCCGGTCGGTGAGCAGCGGCAGGACCTCGTCCTCCGACGCCTGCAGCGCGATCATCACACCACCGGTCGGCAGCGCCTGCATCAACCGCCCACGTGCCGCGACCAGCGTGCACGCATCGTCCAGCGAGAGCACCCCCGCCACGTGGGCTGCGGCGATCTCACCGATGGAGTGACCGGCCAGGAAGTCCGGCTTCACACCCCACGCCTCGACCAGACGGAACAACGCCACCTCAACCGCGAACAACGCCGGCTGCGTGTACGCGGTCTCGTCCAGCAGGCTCGCGTCCGTGCCGAACAGCACGTCCTTCAGCGGCAGTTCCAGACGGGCACACACCGCGTCCAGCGCATCCGCGAAGACCGGGTACGTGTCGTACAGCTCACGTCCCATCCCCAGCCGCTGGCTCCCCTGCCCGGTGAACAGGAACGCGAGCTTTCCGGCGAGCTGCGAGCCCTTGACGAGACCCGCCGCCGTCCGCCCCTCGGCGAGCGCGGCCAGCCCCACGCGGAAGCCGTCGCGGTCGCCCGCCACCAGCGTCGCGCGGTGCTCGAAGAGGGCGCGGCCGGCCGTCAGCGAGTGGCCGATGTCGGCGAGCGCCGTCTCCGGGTGGGTCTCCAGGTGGGAGAGCAGTTGCTCGCCCTGGGCGCGCAGGGCGTCCGGGGTACGGGCCGAGAGGTTCCACGGAAGGGCCGTCGGGACGGCCGGCTCCGGGCGGTCGGCGGTCGGGGTGCCGGTGTCCGGGGCGAGCTCGATGATGGCGTGGGCGTTCGTGCCGCTCATGCCGAACGACGACACGCCCGCGCGGCGCGGACGGCCGGTCTCGGGCCAGGCCATCTGCTCGGTGAGGAGCGAGACGGCGCCCGCCGACCAGTCCACGTGCGGTGACGGCTCGTCCACGTGCAGGGTCTTCGGCAGGACACCGTGGTGCATAGCCTGGACCATCTTGATGATGCCCGCGACACCGGCGGCGGCCTGCGTGTGCCCGAAGTTGGACTTGATGGAGCCCAGCCACAGGGGGCTGTCCGCGGGGCGGTCCTGACCGTAGGTGGCGAGGAGCGCCTGTGCCTCGATCGGGTCGCCGAGCCGGGTGCCGGTGCCGTGCGCCTCGACCGCGTCGACCTCTGCGGCCGACAGACCCGCGTTGGCGAGGGCCTGGCGGATGACGCGCTGCTGGGACGGGCCGTTGGGGGCGGTGAGACCGTTGCTGGCGCCGTCCTGGTTCACGGCGGTACCCCGGACGACCGCCAGGACCTGGTGGCCGTTCCTGCGGGCGTCGGAGAGGCGCTCGACGAGCAGCATGCCGACGCCCTCGCCCCACGCCGTGCCGTCGGCGGCGGCGGCGAACGGCTTGCAGCGGCCGTCGCTCGCGAGGCCGCGCTGGCGGCTGAACTCGGTGAAGACGTCGGGGGTGGTGATGATGGTGACGCCGCCCGCCAGGGCCAGCGAGCATTCGCCGTTGCGCAGGGCCTGGGCCGCGAGGTGCAGGGCCACGAGGGACGACGAGCAGGCGGTGTCGACGGTGACGGCGGGGCCTTCGAAGCCGAAGGTGTAGGAGACGCGGCCGGAGGCGATGCTGCTGGAGCCGCCGGTGCCGAGGTAGCCCTCGACGCCTTCGGGGACGGTGTTCAGCCGGGACACGTAGTCGTTGTGCATCTGGCCGACGAAGACGCCGACCTGCTCGCCGCGCAGGCCCGTCGGGTCGATCCCGGCGCGCTCGAACGCCTCCCAGGAGGTCTCCAGCAGCAGTCGCTGCTGCGGGTCCATGGCGAGGGCCTCGCGCGGGTTGATCCCGAAGAACGCCGGGTCGAAGTGGTGGGCGTCGTAGAAGAATCCGCCCTCCCTGGCGTAGGAGGTACCGGGGCTGTCGGGGTCGGGGTCGTACAGCGCCTCGGTGTCCCAGCCGCGGTCCTCCGGGAGGTGGGAGATGCCGTCGCGGCCCTCGGCGAGCAGCTCCCACAGGTCCTCGGGGGTACGGACGTCCCCGGGGAAGCGGCAGCTCATGGCGACGATGGCGATGGGGTCGTCGGCCTCGACGGCGGTGGCGGCGAGCTTCGGCAGGGCGGCCGCGGCCTCGGAGCCGAGAAGTTCGTCCTTGAGGTAGCCGGCCAGGACGGTGGGGGTGGGGTAGTCGAAGACGAGCGTGGCGGGCAGCCGGATGCCGGCGGTCGCGCCGAGCCGGTTGCGGAACTCCACGGCGGTCAGCGAGTCGAAGCCGAGGTCCTTGAACGCGCGGGTGGGTTCGACGGCGTCGGGGGTGGCGTGGCCGAGTACGGCGGCCACCTGGTTGCGTACGAGGTCGAGCAGGAGCGGGTCGCGCTCGTTCTCGGGGAGCCGTACGAGTCGCTCCACCAGCGGGGTTCCGGTGCCGGCGGCGGTGGCCTCGACGGCCCTGCGGGCGGGGGCGCGGACCAGGCCGCGCAGCAGGGCGGGGACCATGCTCGCGTCGGCCTGGCGCAGCGGCGCGAGGTCGAGCTGCATGGGGACGAGGAACGCGTCGCCGGTGAGGCGTGCGGTGTCGAGCAGCGCCACGCCCTCCTCGGAGGACAGGCCGAGGACGCCGGAGCGCGTCATGCGGTCCTTGTCGGCGGTGTCGAGTTCGCCGGTCATGCCGCTGGCCTCGGCCCACAGGCCCCAGGCCAGGGAGGTGGCGGCGAGGCCGTGGGCGTGCCGGTGGCGGGCCAGGGCGTCCAGGAAGACGTTGGCGGCCGCGTAGTTGGCCTGTCCGGCGCCGCCGAAGGTTCCGGCGGCGGAGGAGAACAGTACGAAGTCGGCCAGGTCGAGGTGGCGGGTGAGCTCGTGCAGGTTCCAGGCGGCGTCGACCTTCGGGCGCAGGACCGTCGACAGGCGCTCGGGGGTGAGCGCGTCGACGATGCCGTCGTCGAGGACACCGGCGGTGTGGACGACGGCGGTCAGCGGGTGTTCGGAGGGTATGGACGCGATGAGCGCGGCGAGCGCGTCACGGTCGGCGGCGTCGCAGGCGGCGACGGTGACGTCGGCGCCCAGTTCGCGCAGTTCGGCGGCGAGTTCGGCCGCGCCGGCGGCGGCTTCGCCGCGCCGGCTCGTGAGGAGCAGGCGGCGGGCGCCGCGGGTGGTGACGGCGTGCCGGGCGACGAGGGCGCCGAGGGTGCCGGTGCCGCCGGTGACGAGGACGGTGCCCTGGGGGTTCCACTCGGTGGGCAGGGTCAGCACGATCTTGCCGACGTGGCGTGCCTGGCTGAGGTAGCGGAAGGCCTCGGGGGCCTGCCGCAGGTCCCAGGCGGAGACCGGTACGGGCTGCAGTGCGCCGGAGCGGAAGAGGGTGAGCAGCTCGGTGAGCATCTCCTGGATGCGGTCGAGGCCGGCCTCGGTCAGGTCGAACGCCTGGTAGCTGACGCCCGGGTGGGTGTCGGCGACGTCCTGCGGGGAGCGGACGTCGGTCTTGCCCATTTCGACGAAGCGTCCGCCGCGCGGCAGCAGCCGCAGGGAGGCGTCCACGAACTCCCGTGCCAGCGAGTCGAGTACGACGTCGACGCCGCGCCCCTGCGTGGCCGTGCGGAAGGTCTCCTCGAAGTCGAGGGTGCGGGACGAGGCGATCCTGTCGTCGCCGAGGCCGAGTCCGCGCAGGGTGTCCCACTTGGCGGGGCTGGCCGTCGCGTAGACGTCGGCGCCCCAGTGGCGGGCGAGCTGGACGGCGGCCATGCCGACGCCACCGGCGGCGGCGTGCACGAGGAGGGACTCTCCGTCGCGCAGTCCGGCGAGGTCGTGGAGGGCGTAGTACGCCGTCATGAAGACGATGGGTACGGACGCGGCCTCGGCGAAGGTCCAGCCCTCGGGCATCGGGGCGATCATGCGGCGGTCGACGACCGCGAGCGGGCCGAACGCGCCGGGCAGCATGCCCATGACGCGGTCGCCGGGTGCGAGGCCGGTGACGCCGGGGCCCGTCTCCACGACGATGCCGGCGCCTTCGCTGCCCATGAGGCCCGGGTCGCCGGGGTACATGCCGAGGGCGTTGAGCACATCGCGGAAGTTGAGGCCCGCGGCGCGGACGGCGACGCGGACCTGGCCGGGCTCCAGGGGTGCTGCGGACTCCGGGCTGGGGACGAGGGTGAGGTTGTCGAGGGTTCCCTTGTCCTCGATGTCCATGCGCCAGGCGGACTCGCCCGCGGGCGGGGTCAGCGGGGTGGTGGCGGGGACGCGGGCGAGGCGGGGGGCGTGGACGGTGCCGCGGCGGATCGCGAGCTGCGGCTCGCCGGTGGCGAGGGCGGCGGCGAGGGCATCCGTCGATGCCGGGTCGGCGTCGAGGTCGGCGAGGACGAAGCGGTCGGGGTTCTCGGACTGGGCCGTGCGTACCAGTCCCCACACGGGCGCGTGGGTCAGGTCGGCGAGGTCCCAGTCGCTCTGGGTGGCGACCGCGCCGTGGGTGACGAACACCAGACGGGACGCGGCGAACCGGTCGTCGGCGAGCCATGCCCTGACGAGGCCGAGTGCCTCGTGGGTGGCCGTGTGGACGGCGTCGGCAGCCGTGGCGGCGCCGGGGGTGTGGTGCACCAGGACGTACGAGGGTGCCGGGGCGGTCCCGTCGAGGGCCGCGGCGAGGGCGTCCAGGCCGGTGTGCGCGACTCCGGGGAGGGTGGTGCGGGTGTCGCCGCCGGTGCCGATGACGGCCCACTCCTGCGGGGTGCCGGGGGCGCCGGACGGCAGCGGCACGGTGGCCCAGTCGACCCGGAACAGCGACTCGTGGTGTGCGGAGCGCGCGCTTCCGAGCTGGTCGGCGGAGACGGGCCGCAGCATCAGGTGGTCGACGGCGGCGACGGGGGCGCCGGTGGTGTCGGCGAGCTGGAGGGACAGGGTGTCCCGGCCGTCGGGGGTGAGGCGTACGCGCAGGGCGGACGCGCCGACGGCGTGCAGGGACACACCGCGCCAGGAGAACGGCAGCCGGCCCTGCTGGTCCCCTTCGGGGGACGGCTGGACGAAGGTGCCGTGCAGGGCCGCGTCGAGGAGCGCCGGGTGCAGGCCGAACCGGGCGGCCTCGGCCTGCCGGTCGTCGGGCAGGGCGACCTCGGCGTACACGTCGTCGCCGAGGATCCAGGCGGCACGCAGCCCCTGGAAGACGGGCCCGTAGGCGAATCCGCCGCGGCCGAGGTGTTCGTAGAGGCCGTCGACGCCGACGGCCTCGGCGCCGGGCGGGGGCCACGCGGTCAGGTCGAAGGCGGGTGTCCGCGCCCCGGTCGCGAGGACACCGCTGGCGTGGCGGGTCCACGGCTCGTCGGCGGGGGCGTCCGGGTCGCTGGAGTACAGGTCCAGGGTGCGCCGGCCGGACGCGTCGGGTGCTCCGACCGTGATCTGGAGCCGTGCCGCGGCCTGCGGGGCGAGGATCAGCGGTGCTTCGAGGGTGAGCTCTTCGAGGAGGTCGCAGCCTGCCTGGTCGCCCGCGCGGATGGCGAGTTCGACGAATGCCGTGCCCGGCAGCAGGACGTTGCCCATGACGGCGTGGTCGGCCAGCCAGGGGTGGGTGTCGAGCGAGAGGCGGCCGGTGAACAGGAAGCCTTCGCCGTCGGCGAGTGCGACGGCGGCGCCGAGCAGCGGGTGGTGGGCCGCGCCCAGACCCGCCGATTCGACATCGCCGACGTAGCCGGCCGGGGCTTCGAGCCAGAACCGTTCGCGCTGGAAGGCGTAGGTGGGCAGTTCGACGCGGCGGGCACCGGTGCCGGTGAAGTACGCGGACCAGTCGAGCGGCACACCGCGGGTGTGGAGCGCGGCCGTCGCGGCGGTCAGGGCTTCGGCCTCGCCGCGGTCACGGCGCAGCGCCGGTACGAAGACGGCGGGCTCGGCGGTGTCGGCGTCGGTGAGGCAGTCGCGGCCGAGGCCGGACAGCACGCCCTGCGGACCGAGTTCGAGGTAGGTGGTGACGTGCTCGGCTTCCAGGGTGCGGATGCCGTCGAGGAAGCGGACCGCCGCGCGGACGTGGGTGACCCAGTGTTCGGCGGTGCGCAGTTCGTCGCCTGCCGGCGTTCCCGTGAGGTGTGTGACGACAGGGATGGCGGGGGCGTGATAGGTGAGGGACTCGGCGACCTCGCGGAAGGCGTCGAGCATGCCGTCCATCAGCGGGGAATGGAAGGCGTGGCTGACGGTGAGCCGCTTGGTGCGGCGGCCGCGCCGCTCGAACTCAGCGGCGATCTCCAGGGCGAGGGTCTCCTCGCCGGAGATGACGACGGAGGAGGCGGAGTTGACGGCGGCGATGCCGATCCGGTCCTCGTGGCCGGCCAGCAGCGGCAAGACCTCGTCCTCGGTGGCGGTCAGCGCGATCATCGCGCCGCCCTCGGGCAGTTCCTCCATGAGGCGGCCCCGGGCGGCGACCAGGGTGGCCGCGTCGGGCAGCGAGAGGACACCCGCGACGTGCGCGGCGGTGATCTCGCCGATGGAGTGCCCGGCGACGAAGTCGGGGCGCACGCCCCACGATTCGACGAGCCGGTACAGGGCGGTCCCGAGCGCGAACAGGGCGGGCTGGGTGAAGCCGGTCCGGTGCAGCAGGTCGCCGTCGTCGGTGAACAGGACGTCCTTGAGGGGCTGGTCGAGGTGCGGGTCCAGCTCGGCGCAGACCGCGTCCAGGGCGTCGGCGAAGGCGGGGTACGTCGCGTACAGCTCGCGTCCCGTGCCGGGGCGCTGGCTGCCCTGTCCGGTGAACAGGATCGCCGTCCGGCCGTCGGCCGGGGCGTACTGGACCAGCCGGGCGCTGTCGTGGCCCTCGGCCAGGGCGGTGAGCCCGGCGAGGAGTTCCGTACGGTCGTGCGCGACGACGGCGGCCCTGCGGTCCAGGGCGGTACGGGTGGTGGCGAGGGAGAGCGCCAGATCGGCGGGGGCGGCCTCGGGGCGCAGCGCGAGGTGGTCGACGAGCCGGGCCGCCTGGGCGCGCAGCGCGGCGGGGGTCCGGCCGGAGAGGGCGAACGGCAGGGGGGTGCCGGCGGGCAGGCCGGGGTCGGCGGTGCCGGCTGCGGCGGGCTCCTCGGCGGGCGGCTGCTCGATGATGACGTGGGCGTTGGTGCCGCTGACGCCGAAGGAGGAGATGCCCGCGCGGCGGGGGCGGCCCGCGTCGGGCCACTCGGCGGCTTCGGTGAGCAGCGAGACCGCGCCCGCGCTCCAGTCGATGTGCGGGGACGGTTCGCCGATGTGCAGCGACGGCGGCAGGACGCCGTGCCGCATGGCGAGGACCATCTTGATGATGCCCGCCGCGCCCGCCGCGGCCTGGGTGTGGCCGATGTTGGACTTGATGGAGCCGAGCCGCAGCGGCCGGTCGTCGGGGCGGTCCTGGCCGTAGGTGGCGAGCAGGGCCTGCGCCTCGATGGGGTCGCCGAGGGTCGTGCCGGTGCCGTGGGCCTCGACGGCGTCGACGTCGGCGGTGGTCAGGCCCGCGTTGGCGAGGGCCTGGCGGATGACGCGCTGCTGGGAGGGGCCGTTGGGGGCGGTGAGGCCGTTGCTGGCGCCGTCCTGGTTCACGGCGGTGCCGCGGACGACGGCCAGGATCTGGTGGCCGTTGCGGCGGGCGTCGGAGAGCCGCTCGACGAGGATCATGCCCGCGCCCTCGGCCCAGCCGGTGCCGTCGGCGTCGGCGGAGAAGGACTTGCAGCGGCCGTTGGTGGCGAGGCCGCGCTGGCGGCTGAAGTCGATGAAGGTGTCCGGGGTGGACATGACGGTGACACCGCCCGCGAGGGCCATGTCGCACTCGCCGTTGCGCAGGGCCTGGGCCGCGAGGTGCAGGGCCACGAGGGACGAGGAGCAGGCCGTGTCGACGGTGACGGCAGGGCCTTCGAGGCCGAAGGTGTACGAGATGCGGCCGGAGGCGACACTGCCCGCGGTGCCGGTGCCGAGGTAGCCCTCCAGGCCCTCGGGCACGGCCGGGAGCCGGGTCAGGTAGTCGTGGTACATGACGCCGGCGAACACGCCGGTGCGGCTGCCGCGTACGGACGAGGGGTCGATGCCGGCCCGCTCGAACGCCTCCCAGGACGTCTCCAGGAGGAGCCGCTGGTGCGGGTCCATGGCGAGGGCTTCGCGCGGGTTGATGCCGAAGACGTCCGGGTCGAAGTCGGCGGCGTCGTGCAGGAAGCCGCCCTCCCGGGTGTACGAGGTCCCGGTCCGGCCGGGATCGGAGTCGTACAGCGCGTCGAGGTTCCAGCCCCGGTCCGTGGGGAAGGGCGAGATCGCGTCGACGGACCCGGCGACGAGCTGCCACAGCTCCTCGGGGGTGGTGACCCCGCCGGGGTAGCGGCAGCTCATGCCGACGATGGCGATCGGCTCGTCGTCGACGGCGGTGACGGACACGACCGGGGCCGGGTCCGCCTCGTCGCCGAGGAGTTCGGTCCGCAGGAACGCGGAGAGCGCGTTCGGGGTGGGGTAGTCGAAGACGAGGGTGGCGGGCAGCCGCACGCCGGTGGCGGAGCCGAGGCGGTTGCGCAGCTCGACGGCGGTCAGCGAGTCGAAGCCGAGCTCCTTGAAGGCGCGGCCCGGGTCGACGGCCTCGGGGCCGGGGTAGCCGAGGACGGCGGCGACCTGGACGCGGACGGTGTCGAGGAGCAGCCGGTCGCGCTCGGCGGCGGTCAGGGGCAGCAGACGTCCGGTGAGGCCGCCCGCCGGGGCGGCGTCCGGGGACTCGACGGACCTGCGGGCGGGCGCGCGGACCAGGCCGCGCAGCAGCGCGGGGACCATGCTCGCGTCGGCGTGGCGCAGGGATGCCAGGTCGAGGTGCATGGGGACGGCGGTGGGGTCTCCCACGGCCCGGGCGGTGTCCAGCAGGGCCAGGCCCTCGGCGGACGACAGGGCGGCGACTCCGGCGCGGGAGATCCGCTCCAGGTCGGCGTCGGCGAGGTCGCCGGTCATGCCACTGCGTTCGGCCCACAGGCCCCAGGCAAGGGCGGTGGCGGGCAGTCCTTCGGCGCGGCGTCGCTGGGCGAGCGCGTCGAGGAAGGTGTTGGCGGCCGCGTAGTTGGCCTGTCCGGGGCCACCGAGCGTGCCGGCGGCGGCGGAGAACAGCACGAAGGCCGCGAGGTCCAGCTCCCGGGTCAGCTCGTGCAGGTTGACGGCCGCGTCGACCTTGGCGGGCAGGACGGCGTCGATGCGCTCGGGGGTGAGCGCTTCGAGGATGCCGTCGTCGAGGACGCCCGCCGTGTGGACGACGGCGGTCAGCGGGTGCTCGGACGGTACAGAGCCGATGAGCGCGGCGAGCGCGGCGCGGTCGGCGGCGTCGCAGGCGGCCAGGGTGACGTCGGCGCCCAGCTCCCGCAGTTCGGCGAGGAGTTCGGCCGCGCCGGCGGCGGCCTCGCCGCGACGGCTGGTGAGCAGCAGGTGGCGGATGCCGTGCTCGGCGACGAGGTGCCGGGCGACGAGGCCGCCGAGGGTGCCGGTGGCGCCGGTGACCAGGGCGGTGCCGTCGGGGTCGAGCGCGGGTGCCTCCTGCCCGGGCGCGGCGGCGACGCGGGCGAGCCTGGGTACGAGGGCCTTGCCCGCGCGCAGGGCGAGCTGCGGCTCGGCCGTGGCGAGGGCGGCGGGCAGGGCACGCAGGGAGTCCTCGCGTCCGTCCAGGTCGAGCAGGACGAACCGGTCGGGGTGCTCGGACTGCGCGGAGCGCAGCAGGCCCCACAGCGGGGCGTGGGTCAGGTCGGCGACGTCGGATCCGGCGGTGGTGGCGACGGCGTCACGGGTGACGAACACGAGCCGGGAGCCGGCGAACCGGCCGTCGGCCAGCCACGCCTGGGCGAGCTCCAGGGCGCGGTGCAGGGCGTCGGCGACGGCGGTGGGCAGCGCGGTGTCTACGGGAGTCGCCGAGGGGACGCCGGAGGCGGGGAACGGGACGACGACGGCCCGCGGGACGGGCCCGCCCGCGTCCAGCGCCGCGGCGAGGGCGGCCAGGTCGGCGTGGGCGGCGGCGGTGGGCAGCGCGGTGGTGAACTCCGTACGGGAGTCACCCAGCAGGGCCCACTGGCCGGCCGCGACGGTGGTGGTGGCCGGGAGGGGCGCGGCGGTCCATTCCACGCGGAACAGCGAGTCGTGGAAGGCGGTACGGGCGGCGTGCACCTGGTCCGGGGAGACGGGCCGCAGCAGGAGCGCGTCGACGGCGGCGACGGGCGTGCCGGTCTCGTCGGCCAGCGTCACCGACACGGTGTCGTTGCCCGCGGGTGCGAGCCGTACGCGCAGGGCGCGGGCGCCGACCGCCCGGAGCGTGACACCGCTCCAGGAGAACGGCAGCCTGCCGTGTTCGGTCTCCTCCAGGAGCGTGCCGATGCCGACGGCGTGCAGGGCGGCGTCCAGCAGGGCGGGGTGCAGACCGAACAGGGCGGCCTCGGCGTGCGCCTGTTCCGGCAGGCGGACCTCGGCGAAGACCTCGGCGCCGCGCTGCCAGGCTCCGGTCAGGCCCTGGAAGACCGGGCCGTAGGCGAAGCCGGACTCGGTGAGGTAGTCGTACAGGCCCTCGACGTCGACCTCGGTGGAGTCCTTCGGCGGCCAGCTGGTGAGGTCGGCGAGGGGCTCGCGGGCGCTCTGGGCGGCGGTGGCGAGGAAGCCGGTGGCGTGCCGGGTCCAGGCGCCCTCGCCCCAGGTGTCGTCGGCGGCGTCCTCGGGCCGGGAGTGCAGGGTGAGCGAGCGGCGGCCCTCGGCGTCGGGTGCGCCGACGGCGAGCTGGATCTGCACCCCGCCGTGCGGGGGCAGCACCAGCGGCGCTTCCAGGGTGAGTTCGTCCAGCAGGTCGCAGCCGGTGTGGTCGCCGGCCTGGAGGGCGAGCTCGACGAAGGCGGTGCCGGGCAGCAGCACGGTGTCCATCACCGTGTGGTCGGCGAGCCAGGGGTGGGTGGCCAGCGAGAGCCGCCCGGTGAACAGGTGGCCGTCACCGTCGGCGAGGGCTATGGCCGCGCCCAGCAGGGGGTGGTCGGCGGAGCCGATGCCGGCGGCGGTGACGTCGCCCGCCCAGGCGGTGGCCTGCTCGGGCCAGTACAGCTCGCGCTGGAAGGCGTACGTCGGCAGGTCGACGCGGGTGGCTCCGCGCCCGGCGAAGACGGCGGACCAGTCGACGGCGACGCCGTGGACATGGGCCCGGGCGACGGCCGTCGCGAACGCGGACGCCTCGGGGCGGTCGCCGCGCAGGACGGGCACGAACACGGCGTCCTGGCCGGTGACGCACTCCTGCGCCAGAGCGGTGAGGACCCCGCCCGGGCCGACCTCGACGAACGTGGTGACGCCCTGCGCGGTGAGCCTGCGGACACCGTCCAGGAAGCGCACGGCCTCACGGACGTGGCGTACCCAGTAGTCGGCGGCGCAGATCTCCTGCGCCGTGACGGACGCGCCGGTCAGGTTGGAGACGATGGGGATGACGGGCGGCGCGTACGCGACGCTCTCGGCGACCTCACGGAACGCGTCGAGCATGCCGTCCATCAGCGGCGAGTGGAAGGCGTGGCTGACCGTGAGCCGCTTCGTCCTGCGGCCTCGCGCGCGCAGGGTCTCGGCGAGTGCCGTGGCGGCGTCCTCGTCGCCCGAGACGACCACGGAACGGGGGCCGTTGACGGCGGCGATGCTCACCCGGCCGGTGAGCAGCGGTGCGACCTCGTCCTCGGTGGCCTCGACAGCGATCATCGCGCCGCCGGCGGGCAGCGCCTGCATGAGCCGGCCGCGAGCGGCGACGAGCTTGGCCGCGTCGGCGAGGGTGAGCACGCCGGAGACGTGGGCGGCGGCGAGTTCGCCGACGGAGTGGCCGATGAGGAAGTCGGCGCCGACGCCCCACTGTTCGAGCTGCCGGAACAGGGCGACCTCGACGGCGAACAGCGCGGTCTGGGTGTAGGCGGTCTCGTCGAGCAGGTCCGCCTCGGGGGTGCCTTCGGCGGCGAACAGCACGTCGAGGAGGGGCCGTTCGAGGTACTGGTCGAGCTCGGCGCGGACCTCGTCGAGGGCCCGGGCGAAGCCGGGGTGCGTGGCGTACAGCTCACGTCCCATGCCCAGGCGCTGACTGCCCTGGCCGGTGAAGAGGAAGGCGGTCTTGCCCTCGCCCACCGCGCCCAGGACCGGGCCGGCGGGCTGCTCGCCGTCGGCGAGGGCGGTGAGGTCGGCGAGCAGGCTGTCCCGGTCGCCGAACAGGACGGCCCTGCGGTCGAGCGAGGACCGGCTGGTGGCGAGCGAGAAACCGAGGTCGGTCAGGCTCGCGGTGTCGGCCGCGAGTTCGGGACGGGCCCGCAGATGGGCGGCGAGGCGCCCGGCCTGGGCGCGCAGCGCGGCGTCGCTCTGGCCCGACACGAGCACCGGTACCGGGCCGGTGGGGCCGGCCTGCGTCCCGGTCGCGGAGACGTCCGCGGAGGCGTCCGCGCCGGAGTCGGTGTCCTGCGCGTCCTCGATGGGCGGGGCCTGCTCGATGACGGTGTGCGCGTTGGTGCCGCTGACGCCGAAGGAGGAGACACCGGCGCGGCGCGGCTGGCCGGTCCGCGGCCACGGCACGGCCTCGGTCAGCAGTTTGACGTCACCGGCGGCCCAGTCGACGTTGCCGGACGGCTGGTCGATGTGGAGCGACTCGGGCAGCACGCCGTGCTGCATGGCGAGGACCATCTTGATGATGCCCGCGACACCGGCGGCGGCCTGGGTGTGACCGATGTTCGACTTGACGGAACCCAGCCAGAGCGGGCGTCCGTCGGGGCGGTTCTGGCCGTACGTGGCGAGGATGGCCTGCGCCTCGATCGGGTCGCCGAGGGTCGTACCGGTGCCGTGCGCCTCGACGACGTCGACCTGCGCGGGGGTGAGCCCGGCGTTCGTGAGCGCCTGACGGATGACGCGCTGCTGGGACGGGCCGTTGGGTGCGGTCAGGCCGTTGCTGGCGCCGTCCTGGTTGATCGCCGAGCCGCGTACGAGGGCGAGGACGGGGTGACCGTTCCTGCGGGCGTCGGAGAGGCGCTCGACGAGCAGCATGCCGACGCCCTCGCCCCAGCCGGTGCCGTCGGCCCCGTCGGCGAACGGCTTGCAGCGCCCGTCGGGGGCGAGCCCGCGCTGGCGGCTGAACTGCACGAACGCGCGCGGGCTCGACATGACGGTGACGCCGCCGGCCAGGGCCAGCGAGCACTCGTCGTTGCGGAGCGCCTGTACCGCGAGGTGCAGGGCGACGAGCGAGGCCGAGCAGGCGGTGTCGACGGTGACGGCCGGGCCTTCGAGACCGAAGGTGTAGGAAAGCCGGCCGGACACGACACTGGCCGCGTTTCCGGTGAGGAGGTACCCCTCCACGCCCTTGGGTACTTCACGCAGCAGCTCGGGATAGTCCTGGCCGTTGGTGCCGATGAAGACACCGGCCTTGCTGCCGCGCAGGGTCGCCGGGTCGATTCCGGCTCTTTCGAAGGTTTCCCAGGACGTTTCGAGGAGCAGGCGCTGCTGCGGGTCCATGCCGAGGGTTTCACGGGGGCTGATCCCGAAGAAGGCCGCGTCGAATTCGCCGACGCCGTGGAGGAATCCGCCCTCACGGGTGTACGAGGTGCCCTGCTGGTCGGGGTCGGCGTCGTACAGCGACTCGATGTCCCAGCCGCGGTCGGTCGGGAAGTCGGTGATCGCGTCCCGCCCCCCGGCCACCAGGTCCCACAGGCCCTCCGGCGAGTCGATGCCGCCGGGGAACCTGCAGCTCATGCCGACGATCGCGATCGGCTCCGGCTCCTGGGCCTCGACCTCGCGAAGGCGCTGCCGCGTCTGATGCAGATCGGCCGTCACCCGCTTCAGGTAGCCGAGGATCTTGTCCTGATCTGCCATTGGAACCTCACCCATGCTTCTCGTCACAAACCCTTGCGCTGCTACTGCCTGCTGTCCGCTGTGCTAAATACCGAGCTCCTTCTCGATGAAGTCGAAGAGCTCGTCGGGCGTGGCCTCCTGAAGTTTCTCGGTCACGGCCTCGCCACTTGTTTCGGTGTGCGGTTCACCCCATTTCGCAAGGAGGGCCTGCAGACGCAGCGCGATGTCGGTACGCGTTTCACTGTCCGGGTCGAGAACGGACAGCGCGGATTCGAGCTTTTCGAGTTCCGCGATGCCGGGGGCGGCCCCGGCACTGCCGTCCTGGGTGATCTCGGCCCGGAGGAACTCGGCCAGGACCGCCGGGGTCGGGTGGTCGAAGACGAGCGTCGCCGGGAGCCGTAGCCCGGTGGCGGCGTTGAGGCGGTTGCGCAGCTCCAGCGCGATCAGGGAGTCGAATCCGAGCTCCTTGAACGCACGGGCCGCGCCCACCTCGTCGGTCGTGGGGTGGCCGAGCGCGGTGGCCGCGTGTGAGCGGACCAGTTCGAGGACGGCCAGGGCCTGTTCGGCCTGCGGCATGACGGCGAGCCGTCGGCGCAGCGCGTCGGCCGGGGAGTCCCCGCCCGCTTCGCCGGCTGCCGGAGCGGACGCGGCGAGCTGCCGCACCTCGGGCAGGTCTCCGAGGAACGGGCTGCGCCGTACGGCCGTGTAGCCGGGCGCGAACCGCTCCCACCGGATGTCGGCGACGGCGACGGCCGCCTCCGTGTGGTCGAGGGCCTGCTGCAGTGCGCGGATCGCCGAGCGGGGTGCCATGGCGGGGACGCCTCCGCGGTCGAGCCGCTCACCGATCGCACCGCCCGCGGCGAGCCCGCTGTCACCCCAGCGTCCCCAGGCCACGGAGGTGGCGGCCAGGCCGTCGGCGTGACGCTGCTCGGCGAGGGCGTCCAGGTAGGAGTTGGCGGCGGAGTAGTTGCCCTGTCCCGCGTCGCCGAGCGTGCCGGCGACACCGGAGAAGAGGACGAACGCCGACAGGTCCAGGTCACGGGTGAGCTCGTGAAGGGTGAGCGCCGCGTCCGCCTTGGGGGCGAGCACGGTGGCGAACCGCTCCGGGGTCAGCGCATCGATGACCCCGTCGTCGAGGACACCGGCCGTGTGCATGACGGCGGTGAGGGGCTGGTCGGTGGGGACGGAGGCGAGGAGGGCGGTGACGGCGTCCCGGTCGGCCATGTCGCAGGCCGTGATGGTGACCTGGGTGCCGAGGGCGGTGAGTTCGTCGCGGAGTTCGGCGGCGCCGGGTGCGTCGGGGCCCCGGCGGCTGGTGAGGACGAGGTGCTCGGCGCCGTTCCCGGCGAGCCAGCGGGCCACGTGCGCGCCCAGCGCGCCCGTACCGCCGGTGACGAGGGTCGTCCCCCGCGGACGCCATTCCCGTACAGGGGCGGTGTCCGCGAGGGGGGCGTGGACCAGACGCCGCCCGAAGAGCCCCGAAGCGCGCAGCGCCACCTGGTCCTCGGAGCCGTCACCGGCCAGAACACCTGCGAGCCGGTCCAGCGTCCGGCCGTCGGCCTGCGGCGGCAGGTCGACGAGACCGCCCCAGCGGTCGGGGTACTCCAGGGCGACCGTGCGGCCGAAGCCCGAGACGAGCGCCTGCGCCGGGTCCTGGAGCCGCTCCGAACGGGCCACGGAGACCGCGCCGCGCGTGACGCACCACAGGGGTGCGGCCACATCGGCGTCGCCGAGTGCCTGGACGAGCGCGGCGGTGGCGAGGAGCCCGGTGTGCGCACGGAGCGCGGCGCCTTCGGCGGCGACGTCGTCGCTGTCGGCGAGGGCGAGGAGGGACAGGACACCGGTCGGCGCGGTCTCGGCCGCGGCGGCCCCGAGCGTGGCGGCGAGCCCGTCACGGTCGGCCGCTCCGGCGGAGACGGTCACCGTACGGACGTCGGCGCCGTGCTCGGCGAGCGTACGCAGGACAGCACCCGTCCAGTCATCGGCCGCACCCCCGGAACGGGACTCGGGGACGACGGCCAGCCACGTGCCGGACAGGCGCGAGGCCGTGGCTTCGGCCAGGGGCTTCCAGGTGACGCGGTAGCGCCAGCCGTCCACCGCGGACTGTTCACGGCTCTGGCGGCGCCACGACGACAGCGCGGGCAGCAGTGCCGTCAGCGGCTGGTCGCCTTCGATGTCGAGTTCGGCGGTGAGTGCTTCGAGGTCTTCGCGTTCGACGGCCTCCCAGAACCGGGCATCGACCGCACTCTCCGCGGACACCGCCACAGCCTCGACAGGCGCCGCCTCCGGCCAGAACCGCTGCGACTGGAAGGCGTAGGTGGGCAGATCCACCCGCCGGGCACCCGTGCCCGCGAACACCGCGTCCCAGTCCACCGTCACACCACGCACATACGCCGCACCCAACGACAGCCAGAAACGCTCCAGACCACCCTCACCACGCCGCAGAGAACCCAGCACCGCAGCCTCACGGCCCGCATCCTCGACCGTCTCCTGCATACCCACCGTCAACACCGGATGCGGACTCGACTCCACGAACACCCCGAAACCCTGCTCCAGCAGCGTCCGCGTCGCCTCCTCCAACTCCACCGTCCGACGCAGATTCCGGAACCAGTAACCCGCATCCAACTCCGGACCACTGACCCACTCACCCGTCACCGTCGACAAGAACGGCACCTCAGCCGGCCGCGGAACAACCGGCCCCAGCAACTCCGCAAGCTCCTCACGAAGCAACTCCACCTGAGCCGAATGCGACGCATAGTCCACCGCGATCCGCTTCGCACGGATCCCGTCCGCCTCACACGAGGCCAGCAGCTCCTCCAGAGCCTGCACCTCGCCCGAAACCACCACCGAGGACGGCCCGTTGACGGCGGCGACGGAGATCCTCTCCTCACCCCACGGCGCGATCAGCTCCCGCACAGCCTTCGCCGGCAACGGCACCGACACCATGCCGCCCAGACCCGCCAGCACCCGCCCGATCGCCTGACTCCGCAGAGCCACCACCCGCGCCGCATCCTCCAGCGACAGAATCCCCGCCACACACGCGGCCGCGATCTCACCCTGCGAATGACCGATCACCGCACCCGGACGCACACCAGCAGCCCGCCACACCTCCGCCAACGACACCATCACCGCGAACAACGCAGGCTGCACCACATCCACACGCTCCAAAGAGGGCGCGGCTTCGGCGCCGCGCAGTACATCGCGCAGCGACCAGTCGGTGAAGGGCTCCAGCGCCTTCGCACACTCATCCACCCGGGCAGCGAACACGGGTGAAGCGTCCAACAGCGCTTCTGCCATGCCTACCCATTGCGACCCCTGTCCGGGGAACACGAACGCCGTCTTCCCCCCGACGGCCGCCCCCTGCACGAGCAGGGGTGAGGTCTCCCCCGTCGCCAGGGCGGTGAGGGCTCCGACGTAGTCCGAGCGCTCCCGTCCGATGAGGACGGCGCGCTGGTCGAGCGCGGTACGGGTCGTCGCCAAGGAGTGGCCGACATCGACAAGCCGCAGGTCAGAGTGGGTGGTGAGCTGTGACAGCAGACGTTCGGCCTGGCCGCGCAGCGCCTTGTCGCTCTTGGCGGTCAGGGTCCACGGCAGCACGGCGGGGCGGTCGGCCCCGGAGCCGTCCGGGGTGCTCACGGCCAGTAGGGGTTCGGCCGGGGGCTCAGGGGTCTCCGGGTCGCCGGACCCCGCTTCGGCCGGGGCCTGTTCGATGATGGCGTGGGCGTTGGTACCGCTGAAGCCGAACGACGAGACGCCTGCCCGCCAGGGGCGGCCGGTCTCCGGCCACCCCTGTTCCTCGGTCAGCAGGGCGACCTCGCCCGCGCTCCAGTCGACGTGGGGCGTGGGCTCGGCGATGTGCAGGCTCTTCGGCAGCACTCCGTGCTGCATGGCGAGCACCATCTTCATGACGCCCGCGACACCGGCCGCCGCCTGGGCGTGCCCGATGTTGGACTTGATGGAGCCGAGGAGCAGCGGCTGCCCGGACGGACGCTCCTGGCCGTAGGTGGCGAGCAGGGCCTGCGCCTCGATCGGGTCGCCCAGCGTCGTACCCGTACCGTGCGCCTCCACGACGTCCACGTCCGCGGCCGACAGACGGGCGTTGGCGAGGGCCTGTCGGATGACGCGCTGCTGCGACGGACCGTTCGGAGCCGTCAGACCGTTGCTCGCACCGTCCTGGTTGATCGCCGAACCACGGACCACCGCAAGCACCGGATGCCCGTTGCGCTGGGCGTCCGACAGCCGCTCGACGAGCAGCATGCCGACGCCCTCCGCGGGGCTGAATCCGTCGGCGTCCGAGGAGAACGCCTTGCAGCGTCCGTCGGTGGAGAGTCCGCGCTGGCGGCTGAATTCGATGAAGGTGCCGGGCGTCGACATCACCGTCACACCGCCGGCCAGGGCGAGCGAGCACTCGCCCGTGCGCAGGGCCTGTACCGCGAGGTGCAGGGCGACGAGCGAGGCCGAGCAGGCGGTGTCGACGGTGACGGCCGGGCCTTCGAGACCGAAGGTGTAGGAGAGCCGGCCGGACACGACGCTGCCCGCGCTGCCGGTGGCCAGGTGTCCTTCAAGGCCGTCCGTCGCGGCCCGTACGAGGTTGGAGTAGTCGGAGCCGTTGGTGCCGACGAACACACCGGACTGGCTGCCGCGCAGCGTCTGCGGGTCGATGCCGGCCCGCTCGAACGCCTCCCACGAGGTCTCCAGCAGCAGCCGCTGCTGCGGGTCCATGGCGAGGGCCTCGCGCGGCGAGATCCCGAAGAACGACGAGTCGAAGGCTGCGGCGTCGGACAGGAAGCCGCCCTCGCGGGTGTACGAGGTGCCCTGCGCGTCGGGGTCGGGGTCGTACAGCGCGTCGACGTCCCAGCCTCGGTCCAGCGGGAACTGGGAGAGCGCGTCACCGTCGGAGGTGAGCAGGTGCCACAGCTCCTCGGGGCTGCGGACCCCGCCGGGGAAACGGCAGCTCATCGCGACGATGGCGATCGGTTCGGCGTCGGTGACCGCGGCCGTCGGCACGACGGCGGCGGCCGCGGCGCCCTGCCCGAAGAACTCGGCCCGCAGGTGCCGGGCGAGAACGGTGGGCGTCGGGTAGTCGAAGACGAGGGTGGACGGCAGCTTGAGACCGCTGGCCGCGTTCAGGCGGTTGCGCAGTTCGACGGAGGTGAGGGAGTCGAAGCCCAGCTCCTTGAAGGCCCGGCCCGCCTCGACCGCGTCGGGGCCCGCGTATCCGAGGACGGCGGCGACAGCGGTGCGGACCAGTTCGAGGAGCAGTCGCTCCTGTTCGGCCTCGGGCCGGCCGGTGAGCTGCTGGGCCAGCGCGGCAGCGTCGCCGGTGTCCTCCGCGGCGTCCGTGCGCATGCTGTCCATGACCTCCCGTGCCTCGGGCAGGTCGTGCAGCAGGGGCCTGGCGCGGCCGGAGGTGAAGGCGAGGACGAAGCGCTTCCACTCCATGTCGGCGACCGTCAGGGTCGTCTCGTCGCGGTCCAGGGCGTGCTGGAGTGCGGAGACGGCACGCTCGGGCGACATCTCGATGACGCCGTGGCGGCGCATCCGGTCACCGACCGCGCCCTCGGCCATGCCGCCGTCGCCCCAGGGGCCCCAGGCGATGGAGGTGGCGGGCAGCCCGGCCGCCCGGCGGTATTCGGCGAAGGCGTCCAGGAACGCGTTGCCCGGAGCGTAGTTGCCCTGGCCCGGAGCGCCGAAGGTGGCGGCGAAGGACGAGAAGAACACGAACGCCGACAGATCGAGATCACGGGTCAGTTCGTGCAGGTGCAGCGTCGCGTCCACCTTCACCCGCAGGACGCGCTCGATCTGCTCGGGCGTGAGCGCCTCGATGACCCCGTCGTCGAGGACGGCCGCCGTGTGCACGACGGCGGTGAGGGGCTGGTCGGCGGGGACGGAGGCGAGGAGGGCGGCGACGGCGTCCCGGTCGCTCACGTCGCAGGCCGCGATGGTCACCTGCGCGCCGAGGGTGCTGAGTTCGTCGCGGAGTTCGGCGGCGCCGGGTGCGTCGGGGCCCCGGCGGCTGGTGAGGACGAGGTGCTCGGCGCCGTTCCCGGCGAGCCAGCGGGCCACGTGCGCGCCCAGCGCGCCCGTACCGCCGGTGACGAGGGTCGTCCCCCGCGGACGCCATTCCCGTACAGGGGGCGTCTCGGCGAGACGGGTGCGTACGAGCCTGCGTACGAAGAGACCGGAGGCGCGCACCGCCACCTGGTCCTCGGCGGCGTCACCGGCCAGGACACCCGCGAGCCGGGCCAGGGCCCGGTCGTCCACGGCGTCCGTGCCGGGCAGGTCGACCAGCCCTCCCCAGCGCTCGCCGTGCTCGAGCGCGGTGACCCGGCCCAGGCCCCAGACGGGCGCCTGCGCGGGGTCGACGACCTGCTCGGAGCGGCCGGTGGCGACAGCGCCGCGCGTGACACACCACAGGGGTGCGGCCACATCGGCGTCACCGAGCGCCTGGACGAGGGACAGGGTGGTGATCACACCGCCGGGGGCGGAGACGTGGAACGGCTCGCCGGCCGCCGCTGGGGTCAGCAGGGACAGGACGCCCGACACCGCGGGAGCGTCCGCGAGTACGTCGCGTATCTGCTCGGCGAGAACGGCCCGGGTGTCCTGCGTCCGGGCGACGGCGATCTGCCGTACGTCGGCGCCGTGTTCGGCGAGCGTGCGCAGGACTGCGGCCGTCCACTCGTCGGCCGGGCGATCGGGCAGGGAGTCGGCGACGGCGACCAGCCATGTGCCGGAGAGGCGGGCCGTCGTGGGCTCCGGCGCCGGCTTCCAGGTGACGCGGTAGCGCCAGCCGTCCACTGCGGACTGCTCACGGCTCTGGCGGCGCCACGACGACAGCGCGGGCAGGAGTGCGGTGAGTGTCTCGTCCTCGTCGACGTCCAACTCGGCGGTGAGAGCCGCCACGTCCTGGCGTTCGACGGCTTCCCAGAAGCGGGCTTCGACGGCGTCGACGGGGTGGGCGCCGGCGGTGATGTCCTCGGCGGTGCCGCTTTCGAGCCAGTAGTGCTCCTGCTGGAAGGCGTAGGTGGGCAGATCCACCCGCCGGGCACCCGTCCCCGCGAACACCGCGTCCCAGTCCACCGTCACACCACGCACATACGCGGCACCCAACGACAGCCAGAAACGCTCCAGACCACCCTCACCACGCCGCAGAGAACCCAGCACCGCAGCCTCACGGCCCGCATCCTCGACGGTCTCCTGCATGCCCACCGTCAACACCGGATGCGGACTCGACTCCACGAACACCCCGAAGCCCTGCTCCAGCAGCGTCCGCGTCGCCTCCTCCAACTCCACCGTCCGACGCAGATTCCGGAACCAGTAACCCGCATCCAACTCCGGACCACTGACCCACTCACCCGTCACCGTCGACAAGAACGGCACCTCAGCCGGCCGCGGAACAACCGGCGCCAGCAGCTCCGCAAGCTCGTCACGGAGAAGGTCCACCTGAGCCGAATGCGACGCATAGTCCACCGCGATCCGCTTCGCACGGATCCCGTCCGCCTCGCACGAGGCCAGCAGCTCCTCCAGAGCCTGCACCTCGCCCGAGACCACCACCGAGGACGGCCCGTTGACGGCGGCGACCGAGATCCTCTCCTCACCCCACGGCGCGATCAGCTCCCGCACAGCCTTCGCCGGCAACGGCACCGACACCATGCCGCCCAGACCCGCCAGCACCCGCCCGATCGCCTGACTCCGCAGAGCCACCACCCGCGCCGCATCCTCCAGCGACAGAATCCCCGCCACACACGCGGCCGCGATCTCACCCTGCGAATGACCGATCACCGCACCCGGACGCACACCAGCAGCCCGCCACACCTCCGCCAACGACACCATCACCGCGAACAACGCAGGCTGCACCACATCCACACGGTCAAGCGAAGGCGAACCCTCCACACCCCGCAGCACATCCACCAACGACCAGCCCGTGAACGGATCCAGCGCCCCCGCACACTCCTCCACCCGCGCAGCGAACACCGGTGAAGCGTCCAACAGCGCTTCCGCCATACCCACCCACTGCGAGCCCTGCCCCGGGAACACGAACACCGTCTTCCCACCAACAGCAGACCCGGTCACCACTCCCGCAGCCATCGCACCCGACGCCACCGCCGCCACACCAGCCGCATGATCACCCAGCACCACCGCCCGGTGATCCAACCCCGCACGCGACGACGCCAACGACCAGCCGACGTTCAACGCATCAGGAGCCGATACAGCCGGAGCACCCGCGAGCCACTCCGACAGCCGCTCCGCCTGCGCCCGCAGCGCCCCCGCGCTCTTGCCCGACAGCACCCACGGCACCACCGGAAGGCCCGGGCCCTCGGCGACGGCCGGTTCCTCCGCAGCCTCCTCGGCCTCCGGAGCCTGCTCCACGATCACGTGCGCGTTCGTCCCGCTGAACCCGAACGACGACACACCCGCACGCCGGAGTTCACCGGTCTCCGGCCAGGCGGTCTTCTCGCCGATCAGGGAGACGGCACCCGCTTCCCAGTCCACGTGCGGGGTCGGCTCGTCGAGGTGGAGGGTCTTGGGCACCACACCGTGGCGCATCGCCTCGACCATCTTGATGATGCTCGCGACACCCGCCGCGGCCTGGGTGTGCCCGATGTTGGACTTGATGGAGCCGAGCAGCAGCGGCCGGTCGGCCGGCCGGTCCTGGCCGTAGGTGGCGAGCAGGGCCTGCGCCTCGATCGGGTCGCCCAGCGTCGTACCCGTACCGTGCGCCTCCACGACGTCCACGTCCGCGGCCGACAGACGGGCGTTGGTGAGCGCCTGGTGGATGACGCGCTGCTGTGACGGACCGTTCGGAGCCGTCAGACCGTTGCTCGCACCGTCCTGGTTGATCGCCGAACCACGGACCACCGCAAGCACCGGGTGCCCGTTGCGCTGGGCGTCCGACAGCCGCTCGACGAGCAGCATGCCGACGCCCTCGCCCCAGCCCGTACCGTCCGCGGCGGCCGCGAAGGGCTTGCAGCGGCCGTCGGCCGCCAGTCCGCGCTGCCGGCTGAACTCGGTGAAGGTCGCGGGGGTGGCCATCACGGTGACACCGCCCGCGAGGGCCATGGTGCACTCCCCGGCCCGCAGCGCCTGGACGGCCAGGTGCAGGGTGACGAGCGAGGAGGAGCAGGCCGTGTCGACGGTGACCGCCGGGCCCTCCAGGCCGAACGTGTAGGCCACACGGCCCGAGGCGATGCTCCCGGAGCTGCCGGTGCCGAGGAAGCCTTCAACGCCCTCGGGCACGGAGTCGAGGCGTGCGGTGTAGTCGTGGTACATCACGCCGGCGAACACGGCGGTCCGGCTGCCGCGCACGCTCGTCGGGTCGATGCCCGCCCGCTCGAACGCCTCCCACGACGCTTCGAGGAGCAGCCGCTGCTGCGGGTCCATGGCGAGGGCCTCGCGCGGCGAGATCCCGAAGGGGGCGGGGTCGAAGCGGGCGGCGTCGTAGAGGAAGCCGCCCTCGCTGACGTAGCTGGATCCGGCGCTGTCGGGGTCGGCGTCGTAGAGCGACTCCACGTCCCAGCCGCGGTCGACGGGGAAGCCGGAGACGGCGTCGTCGCCGTTCTCCACGAGCCGCCACAGGTCCTCGGGGCTGCGGACGCCTCCGGGATAGCGGCAGCTCATCGCGACGATCGCGATGGGTTCCTGGTTCTTCTCCTCGACCTCGCGCAGCCGCCTGCGGGCCTGGCGCAGATCGGCGGTCGCCCGCTTGAGGTAGTCGCGAAGCTTGTCCTCGTTCACCATTGCGTGGGCTCCATGCCAGAGAGGCGGTTGTACGGTCGGTCGTCTGGGGGCCCGGGGTCCCGGCGGACGGGATCCCGTGGCTGTTGTCGTGGTGCCGGGCGGAGACTTCCCCGTCCGGCGGTGCCGGAGGGGGCGCTCCGCGCGGCTTCTCAGGAAGCGCCGAGCTCGTCGTCGAGCAGATCGAAGAGCTCGTCGTCGGTCGCCGATTCGAGGTCGTCGTCGGCGGCGTCCTCGTCCGTGGTGGCACCGTTCGCGTCCTGTGCGTCGTTCCACTTGGCCATGAGGGCCTGGAGGCGCATCGTGATCCGCGAGCGCGTGACGCTGTCCGCGTCGGCCGCGCCGAGGGCGGCCTCCAGCCGGTCGAGTTCGCCGAAGACGGACGGCCCGTCGTCGTCGAGGGGCAGCGCGGAGCGCAGGTGTCCGCTCAGCGCTTCGGGGGTCGGGTAGTCGAAGATGAGAGTGGCGGGCAGGCGCAGCCCCGTCACCGCTCCGAGCCGGTTGCGCAGTTCCACCGCGGTCAGCGAGTCGAAGCCGAGCTCCTTGAAGGCGCTGCCCGGTTCGATGGCGGCCGCGCCGCTGTGGCCCAGTACCTGGGCCACCTGGGTGCAGACGAGGTCGAGCAGCACCCGGTCCCGTTCGGCGGGCGGCAGTTGGGCGAGCCGCTGCGCGAGCGAATCGGGCGCGCCGGTCTCCGCCCCGCTCGTCCTGCGCCGTACCGGGGTACGGAGCAGGCCGCGCAGCAAGGGCGGTACGACGTCGCCCACCTGGGCCTGGAGTACGGCCAGGTCGAGCCGCGCGGGCACGAGTACGCTCGCGGTCCGCGCCTCCTCGGGCACCGCGCCCGAGGATGCTCCGCCCGGCAGTGCGGCGTCGAAGAGCGCAAGGCCCTCGGCCGCCGACAGCGGGGTCATGCTGCCCCGGCTCAGGCGCCGCCGGTCCTGTTCGTCGAGGGTGGCGGCCATGCCCGCCTCGTCGTCCCACAGGCCCCAGGCCAGCGACACCGCGGGCAGCCCCGCCGCGCGCCGGTGCTGGGCGAGGGCGTCCAGGAAGGTGTTGCCCGCCGCGTAGTTGGCCTGCCCGGCGTTGCCGAACACGCCGGCCGCCGAGGAGAACAGGACGAATGCGGCCAGATCGAGTCCGTGGGTCAGTTCGTGCAGGTTCCACGCGGCGTCGACCTTGGGCCGTAGCACCGTCTCCATCCGCTCGGCGGTCAGCGACTCGACCGTGCCGTCGTCCAGCACACCGGCGGTGTGCACGACGGCCGTCAGCGGATGGGCCGTGGGTACGGTCTCCAGCAGCGCGGCCAGTGCGTCCCGGTCGGCCGCGTCGCACGCCGCCCAGGTGACCTGCGCACCCGATTCCGCGAGTTCTTCGGCCAGTTGCAGTGCGCCGTCCGCGGCGGCACCCCTGCGGCTGGTGAGCAGCAGATGCCGTACGCCGTGCTCCGCGACGAGGTGCCGGGCGAGCAGTCCGCCGAGGGTGCCGCTGGCGCCCGTGACGAGGACGGTGCCCTGCGGGTCCGGGGCGCGGCCGGGGGCCGCGCCGTCGGCTGCCGGGGCGATGACCGCCCGTGCGAGGCGCGGCGCCAGGACGGTTCCGGCCCGTACGGCGAGCTGTGTCTCATCGGTGTCGAGCGCGGCGGGCAGGACCCGGTACGAGTCGTCCTCGCCGTCGAGGTCGACGAGGACCAGCCGGCCGGGGTGCTCGGCCTGCGCGGAGCGCACCAGGCCCCACACCGCCGCGTGCGCCAGGTCCTCCACGTCCTCGTCGGGGTCCGTCGCGACGGCTCCCCGCGTGACGACGGCCAGCCGTGATGCGGCGAACCGCTCGTCCGCCAGCCAGGACCGGATCAGCTCCAGCGCGTCCGCGGCAGCGGAGCGCGCGGCCGCGGCGAGGCCGCCTCCCGTGCCGAGATCGGGCGCCAGGGAGACGAGGACCGTCTCCGGCGCGGGCTCCCCGAGTGCCTCGGCCAGCTCGACCGCGGCGGCCAGGGACGGCAGGTCGGGGTGGTGCCCGCCGGTGTCCTCGGTGTCCGCGCCGAACACCGCTGCCGGCGCCAGCGCCCCGGTGCGCTCCAGCGCCGCACCCAGCTTCAGCGGGTCGCCGCCCAGCAGGGCCCAGCGGCCGTCGGCCCGTGACGGCGCCTCGGGCAGCGGCAGCGGCAGCGCGGGCCAGTCGACCTGGAACAGCGCGTCCCGCAGGGAGCCCGGTCCTCGGTCCGCGCCGCCGAGCGCGTCGACGGCCAGCGGACGCAGGACGAGCGAGTCGACGGTGAGGACCGGCTGTCCCGTCTCGTCGGAGACGGCCAGAGTGACCGCGTCCTGGCCGGCGGGGGCCATCCGTACCCGCAGCGCGGCGGCGCCCACGGCGTGCAGCCGCACACCGTCCCACGAGAACGGCAGCCGCGCGCCCTCGGGGCCGTCGGTGAAGAAGTCCCCGAGGCCGACCGCGTGCAGGGCGGCGTCGAGCAGCGCCGGGTGGAGCCCGTACAGGGCGCCTTCCGGCCGCCGCTCCTCGGCGAGGGCGACCTCGGCGAACACCTCGTCGCCGCGCCTCCAGGCGAGCAGCAGGTTGCGGAACGCGGGACCGTATCCGAGCCCGATGGCGTCGAACGACGGGTAGAGGTCCTCCACCGGGCACGGGACGGCTCCGGTCGGCGGCCACTCGGGCTGGCCCTCGGCCGGGTTTCCGGCGTCGACGGCCAGGACACCGCCCGCGTGCCGGGTCCACGACTCCTCGAAAGCCGCGTCCTCCGGGCGCGAGTAGATGTGGAACACCCGCCTCCGCGACGCGTCGGGTTCGGCCACGGAGAGCCGCAGCTGTACTCCGCCCGCTTCGGGGAGCACGAGCGGAGCCTCCAGCGTGAGGTCCTCCAGCAGGTCGCATCCGGCGTGGTCCCCGGCGCGCACGGCGAGTTCCACCAGCGCGGCGCCCGGCAGCAGGACGGTGCCCGCCACCCTGTGGTCGGCCAGCCAGGGATGCGTACGCAGGGAGAGCCGCCCGGTGAACAGGAACCCCTCCGAGTCGGGCAGCTCGACGGCCGCCCCCAGAAGCGGATGCCCGGCGGGGCCGAGCCCGGCGGAGGTCACGTCCCCGCCCTGGGCGTGGATGGGGGCCTCCAGCCAGTAGCGCTGCCGCTGGAAGGGGTACGTCGGCAGGTCGACGCGCCGGGCGCCCGTGCCGGAGTAGTACGCGTCCCAGTCGACGGTGATCCCGCGCAGGTGCGCCCGGGCGACGGCCGAGGTGACCGTCTCCTCTTCGGAGCGGTCCGCGCGCAGGGCCGGGAGGAAGGCCGCGTCGTCGCGTGTGACGCACGACTGCGCCATCGCGGAGAGGACGCCGCCGGGACCGAGCTCGATGTACGTGGTGACGCCCGCGTCCTCCAGCGTGCGGATGCCGTCGGCGAAGCGGACGGCCTCGCGGACGTGCCGGACCCAGAAGTCGGCCGAGCCCATCTCGTCGCTGACGAGGGCGCCGGTGAGGTTCGAGACGACCGGGATGCGCGGAGCCCCGTACGAAAGCCCCTCGGCGACCTTGCGGAACGCGTCGAGCATGCCGTCCATGTGCGGCGAGTGGAAGGCGTGGCTGACCGTCAGGCGCTTGGTCTTCCCGCCCTGGGCCTCGACGGCCTCGGCGATCGCGACCACGGCGCCCTCGTCACCGGCGACGACGACCGACCGGGGGCCGTTGACGGCGGCGATGCTCACCCGGTCGGTGAGCAGCGGGGTGATCTCCGCCTCGGCGGCCTCCACCGCGATCATCACGCCGCCGGTGGGCAGCGCCTGCATGAGGCGGCCGCGGGCGGCGACGAGGGTGCACGCGTCGTCGAGGGAGAGCACCCCTGCCACATGGGCGGCGGCAATCTCGCCGATGGAGTGTCCGGCGAGGAAGTCGGGCTTCAGGCCCCAGCTCTCCACCAGGCGGAACAGTGCGACTTCGACGGCGAAGAGCGCCGGCTGGGTGTACGCGGTCCGGTCGAGCAGGTCGGCGTCGGACCCGAACAGCACGTCCTTCAGGGGTACGTCCAGGTCGAGCCTGTCGCATGCGGCGTCCAGGGCCCGCGCGAACGCGGGATACGCGGAGTACAGCTCCGCGCCCATGCCCAGGCGCTGGCTGCCCTGCCCGGTGAACAGGAACGCCAGCTTGCCACCGGCCGGCGAGCCCTCCGTCAGGTGGGCCGCCGTGGCACCCTCGGCGAGCGCCGCGAGCCCCGCGAGGAACTCCTCGCGGTCCCCGGCGACCACGGCGGCCCGACGGTCGAGCGCGGTCCTGCTCGTGGCCAGGGCGTAGCCGATGTCAGCGAGGGACAGCTCGGGGTGCCCGATCGCGTGCGCCCGCAGCCGGGCGGCCTGGTCGCGCAGGGCGTCCGTGCCCTTCGCCGACAGGAGCCACGGCAGGCTGCCGGGAGTCCGAGCGGGCTGCGGTCGTCCGTCGGACGGGTCCGCGGGTGCGGGGGCCTGCTCGATGATGGCGTGCGCGTTGGTACCGCTGAAGCCGAAGGAGGAGATCGCCGCGCGGCGGGGACGGCCGGTCTCCGGCCAGGCCATCTCCTCGGTGAGGAGCGAGACGGCTCCCGCCGACCAGTCGACGTGCGGGGTCGGCTCGTCCACGTGCAGGGTCTTGGGGACGACCCCGTGACGCATCGCCTGAACGATCTTGATGATGCCCGCGACACCGGCAGCCGCCTGCGTATGCCCCATGTTCGACTTGATCGACCCGAGCAGCAGCGGCCGCTCCTCCGTGTGCTCCTGACCATAGGTCGCCAGAAGAGCCTGCGCCTCGATCGGGTCACCCAGCGTCGTACCAGTACCGTGCGCCTCCACCACATCGACCTCGGCCGCCGACAGACCAGCACTGGCCAGAGCCTGACGGATCACCCGCTGCTGCGAAGGCCCGTTCGGAGCCGTCAGACCATTACTCGCACCATCCTGGTTCACCGCCGAGCCCCGCACGACCGCCAGAACCGGGTGACCGTTGCGCTGCGCGTCCGACAGCCGCTCCACCAGCAGGACGCCCGCGCCCTCGGACCAGCCCGTGCCGTCGGCGTCGGCCGAGAACGCCTTGCAGCGGCCGTCGGCCGCGAGCCCGCGCTGGCGACTGAACTCCACGAAGGGGGCAGGGGTCGCCATGACCGTGACACCACCCGCGAGAGCGAGGGAGCACTCGCCGTTGCGGAGCGCCTGCACCGCGAGGTGGAGGGCGACCAGCGAGGACGAGCAGGCCGTGTCGACGGTGACGGCCGGGCCCTCGAGGCCGAAGGCGTACGACAGCCGTCCGGAGATGACACTCGCGGCGTTGCCCGTGCCGAGAAAGCCCTCGACGCCCTCGGGGAGAGCCGTGAGCCGGGAAGCGTAGTCGTGGTACATCACGCCGGCGAAGACGCCGGTGCGGCTGCCGCGCAGGGCCGCCGGGTCGATGCCCGCGCGCTCGAACGCCTCCCACGAGGTTTCGAGGAGCAGACGCTGCTGCGGGTCCATCGCCACGGCCTCGCGCGGCGAGATCCCGAAGAACGCCGGGTCGAAGTGGCCGGCGTCGCGGACGAAGCCGCCCTCGCGGGCGTAACTCGTGCCCTGCTGGTCGGGGTCGGCGTCGAACAGCGCGTCCACGTCCCAGCCCCGGTCGTCCGGGAACTCCGAGATGGCGTCCCGGCCTTCCATGACGAGCCGCCAGAGGTCGTCCGGGCTCTCCACACCGCCGGGGTAGCGGCAGCCGAGGCCCACGATCGCGATGGGCTCGTCGTCGTGGCGGGCCTCGAGAACGACCGGAGCCGATGTCACGGGCACGGTTCCGACGAGCTCCGCCCGCAGGTGGTCGGCCAGGACCGCCGAGGTCGGGTAGTCGAAGACGAGCGTGGCGGGCAGGCGCAGCCCCGTCGCCGCGCCGAGCAGATTGCGCAGCTCGACGGCGGTCAGCGAGTCGAAGCCCAGCTCGCGGAACGAGCGGTCCGGTTCGACCGTCTCCGGCCCGGCGTATCCCAGGACGGTGGCGACCTGTGCCCGGACCAGCTCCAGTGCGTGTTCCGCCTGTTCGGCGGCCGACAGTCCGGCGAGACGTTCCGCCGGGGCGGATACCGCGACCCTGGCCGTGCCGGCGGCGCGGCGGGTGGGCGTCCGGACGAGACCGCTCAGCAGCGGCGGCAGCAAGCCACCGCCGGCCTGTGCGCGCAGCGCCGCCAGATCCAGCTTCACGGGGACGAACAGGGCCTGCTCGGACGCCGATGCCGCATCGAACAGGGCCACACCCTCGTCCGCGGAGAGCGCACTGACACCACCACGGCCCAGACGCTCCACATCCTCAGCGCCCAGCTCACCCGCCATGCCCCCGGACTCGGCCCAAAGACCCCAGGCGAGGGAGGTGGCCGCCAGGCCCTGCGCCGTGCGGTGCTGGGCCAGAGCGTCCAGGAACACATTCGCTGCCGCGTAGTTCGCCTGACCGGCACCACCGAACACACCAGCAGCCGACGAGAACAGAACGAACATCGACAGACCGAGACCACAGGTCAGCTCATGCAGATTCCAGGCAGCATCCACCTTCGGACGCAACACCGCCGACAGGCGTTCCGCCGTGAGCGAGGACACCACACCGTCGTCCAGCACACCAGCCGTATGCACCACACCCGTCAGCGGATACTCAGCCGGAATCTCGCTCAGTACCGACTCCAGCGCCGCACGGTCGGCCACATCACACGCCGCCCACCGAACCTCCGCACCCAGCGCGGTCAGCTCCGCCGACAGCTCAGCAGCACCCTCGGCCGCCCCACCACGACGACTCACCAGCAAAAGACGCCGGACACCACGCCCCACCACCAGATGACGGGCGAACAAACCACCCAACGTCCCACTCGCACCCGTAACCAACACCGTGCCATCAGCATCGAGATCACGGCCAAAGCCGTCGACGACAGCAGCACGGGCGAGGCGCGGCACGAGAACGGATCCCGCGCGTACGAGCAGCTCCGACTCCCCTGCCGCCAAAGCCGTCGCCACGGTCTCCGTGGGCAGTGCTTCGCCGTCGAGGTCGACCAGGGCGAACCGACCGGGGTGCTCCGTCTCGGCGGAGCGGATCAGGCCCCACACCGCGGCACCGGCGAGATCGCGGACGGGTTCGTCCGGACCTGCGGTCATGGCGCCGCGCGTGACGAACACCAGCCGGGAGGAAGCGAAGTGCTCCTCGGCCAGCCAGGCCCGTACGAGCGCGAGCGCGTCGAAGGTCCGCGCATGAACCGTTCCCGGCACGGCGTCACCGTCCGCCTGAGCCGTCGGCGCTGCCTCCGAGCCCACTCCCGTGGTGACGAACACGAGCTCCGGTACGTCGGAGTCCGCGGCCGCCAGCGCGGCCAGGTCGGCGTAGGGCACGGCGTCCAGGCCCCGCACCTCCGCTCCCACCAGAGCCCGTTCGGCATCGGCCGGAACCGCCGTGCGATCAGCCGCGAGCTCCGTCCAGTCGATCCGGAACAGCGACTCCTGGCGGCCGGCACTCGCCGCGCCGAGCTGCTCGGACGACATCGCCCGCAGCGCCAGAGAATCCACCGAGGCGACCGGTGCACCCGCGGAGTCGGCCAGTTCCAGTGACACCGCGCCCTGACCGGCCTCGGCCAGCCGGACCCGTACCGCAGAGGCACCGGCCGCGTGGAGTCGTACACCGCTCCAGGCGAACGGCAGCCGGGCGGCGCCGGCCGTCCCTGCGGTGTCCGGGCCGGACAGCAGATCACCCAGCGCAAGGGTGTGCAGCGCCGAGTCGAGCAGGGCGGGGTGCAGCCCGAACGCGTCGGCGTCCGCCTGCGCCTCGGCAGGCAGGGCGAGTTCCGCGAACAGCTCCCCGGCACGCCGCCAGGCCGCCCGCAGCCCCTGGAACAGGGGGCCGTACGCGAGGCCGGAGGCGTCGAGGACCTCGTACGCGTCGTCCACCGGCACGGCGGTCGCATCGGCCGGTGGCCAGACGCCGAGATCGACGGCGGCGCCCCGGACCTCGTCCACCAGCAGTCCGTCGGCGTGCCGGACCCACGGTTCGTCGTCGGCGTCCGGGCGGGAGTACACGGCCACCGCCCGGCGGCCCGACGCGTCGGGCGCACCGACCACGACCTGCAGCTGGACCGCGCCCTCGTCGGACAGGACCAGGGGGGCCTGGAGCGTCAGCTCGTCCAGGGCACGGGCTCCGACACGCTCGCCCGCGTGCAGGGCCAGTTCCACGAACGCCGTTCCCGGAAGCAGGACGGACCCCATGACGGCGTGGTCCGCGAGCCAGGGATGCGTAGGCAGGGAAAGCCGACCGGTGAAGACGCACCCGTTGGCGTCCGCGAGCGTGACGGCCGCACCCAGCAGCGGATGGCCGGCGGCGGCGAGTCCGAGCCCGGCCGTGTCGCCGGGCAGGGGGATGCCGGTCTCGGGCCAGTAGCGCTCACGCTGGAAGGCGTAGGTGGGCAGGTCGACGCGCTGGGCGCCGGTCCCGGCGAAGAAGGCCTGCCAGTCCACCGCGATCCCGCGGACCTGTGCCTGGGCGAGGGCCGTGGTGACGGTCTCGGCCTCGCGGCGACCGGAGCGCAGGACCGGTACGAAGACGGAATCCCCGCCGCTCACGCACTCCTGGGCCAGGGCGGAGAGCACACCGCTCGGGCCGAGTTCGATGTACGTGGTGACGCCCGCGGCCTCCAGGGCCCGGATGCCGTCCAGGAAACGGACGGCCTCACGGACGTGCCGCACCCAGAAGTCCGCCGAACCCATCTCGTCCGAGACCAGCGCCCCGGTGAGGTTCGAAACCACCGGAATGCGCGGAGCCCCGTACGACAGGCCTTCCACCACCGCCCGGAAGTCGTCCAACATGCCGTCCATGTGCGGCGAATGGAACGCATGGCTGACCGTGAGCCGCTTGGACTTGCGGCCCGCGAAGGACTCGGCGATCGCCACCGCGTCCGACTCGTCACCCGCGATCACGACCGACCGCGGACCGTTGATCGCGGCGATACTCACGCGATCGGTCAGCAGCGGAAGGACCTCGTCCTCCGACGCCTGCACCGCGATCATCACACCACCGGCCGGCAGCGCCTGCATCAACCGCCCACGAGCCGCCACCAGCGTGCACGCATCATCCAGCGAGAAGACACCCGCCACATGCGCGGCCGCGATCTCACCGATCGAATGACCCGCCAGGAAGTCCGGCTTCACACCCCACGACTCGACCAGCCGGAACAGCGCCACCTCGACCGCGAACAACGCCGGCTGCGTATACGCCGTCTCGTCCAGCAGACCCGCATCCGTACCGAACAGCACATCCTTCAGCGGCAGTTCAAGCCGCTCACACACCGCGTCCAAGGCCTGAGCGAAGACCGGATAGGCGTCGTACAGCTCACGGCCCATCCCCAGCCGCTGACTCCCCTGCCCCGTGAACAGGAACGCCGTGCGGCCACCCTTGCTGACCGTGCCCCGCACCAGGCCCGGAGCGGTGCGCCCGTCGGCGAGGGCGTCGAGCGCGGTGGCGGCCGTGTCGGCCTCCGCCGCGATCACGATCGCCCGGTGGTCGAAGGTGGCACGGCTCGTGGCCAGGGAGTACGCCAGGTCCGCGAGCGGGAGGTCGGGGTGCGCTGTCAGGTGTGCGCTCAGCGCTCGGGCCTGGGCGGACAGGGCCTCGGCGCTGCGGCCCGCGAGCCGCAGGGGCAGCACGCCCGGCACGACCACCGCATCGGCCGGGGCCGGTGTGGCCTCCTCCGGTGCCTGCTCGATGATCGTGTGCGCGTTGGTTCCACTGATGCCGAACGACGACACACCCGCGCGGCGCGGACGGCCCGTCTCCGGCCACGGAACGGACTCGGTGAGCAGCGAGACCGCGCCCTCCGACCAGTCGACGTGCGGCGAGGGCTGCTCCGCGTGCAGGGTCTGCGGCAGCACGCCGTGCTGGATGGCGAGGACCATCTTGATGATGCCCGCGACACCGGCGGCCGCCTGCGTGTGACCGAGGTTCGACTTGACCGAGCCGAGCCACAGCGGGCTGTCCTCGGTGTGCTCCCGGCCGTAGGTCGCGAGCAGCGCCTGCGCCTCGATCGGGTCGCCCAGCGTCGTACCGGTGCCGTGCGCCTCGACCGCGTCCACGTCGGCGGCGGACAGGCCCGCGCTCGCCAGCGCCGCGCGGATCACGCGCTGCTGCGAAGGACCGTTCGGGGCCGTGAGGCCGTTGCTCGCACCGTCCTGGTTGATCGCCGAGCCACGGACCACGGCCAGGACCGGGTGGCCCTTGGCCCGTGCGTCCGACAGCCGCTCCACGAGCAGCATGCCGACGCCCTCGCCCCAGCCCGTACCGTCGGCGTCTGCCGAGAAGGCGCGGCAGCGGCCGTCGGTGGACAGGCCGCGCTGGCGGCTGAAGCCGACGAACGTGCCGGGGGTCGCCATGACGGTGACACCGCCGGCCAGCGCCATGTCGCACTCGCCGGTGCGCAGCGCCTGGACCGCCATGTGCAGGGCTACGAGCGACGACGAGCAGGCGGTGTCGATGGTGACGGCGGGGCCTTCGAGGCCGAAGGTGTACGAGACGCGGCCCGAGGCGATGCTGCCGGTGCTGCCCGAGCCGAGCCAGCCTTCGGCGCCGTCCTTCGAACGTTCCAGCAGAGCGGCGTAGTCGTGGTACATCACACCGGCGAACACACCGGTGCGGCTGCCACGCATGGTGGCCGGGTCGATCCCGGCCCGTTCGAACGCTTCCCAGGTGGTCTCCAGGAGGAGCCGCTGCTGCGGGTCCGTCCCGACGGCCTCGCGCGGGCTGATCCCGAAGAACGTCGGGTCGAACGCGGCGGCGTCGTGCAGGAAGCCGCCGTGTCGGGTGTACGAGGTGCCGGGGTGGTCGGGATCGGGGTCGTACAGCGATTCGACGTCCCAGCCGCGGTCGGCGGGGAAGCCGGAGATCGCGTCCCCGCCGCCCGCCAGGAGCTGCCACAGCTCCTCGGGGGTGGTCACTCCGCCGGGGTAGCGGCAGCTCATCGCCACGATGGCGATCGGGTCGTCGGAGACCGTGGTGGGCGCGGGCCCGGTGGACGCGAACGTGTGCTGGTCCGCGCCGAGTTCACCGGAGAGGTGACGGGCGAGCGTCAGCGAGGTCGGGTGGTCGAAGATCAGCGTGGCGGGCAGGCGCCGGCCGATGGCCGCGCCGAGGCGGTTGCGCAGTTCCACCGCCGTCAGGGAGTCGAAGCCCAGCTCGCTGAAGGCGTGGTCGGGGTCGATGGCGTCCGGGGAGCCGTGGCCGAGTACGTCGGCGACATGGCCGCGGACGAGGTCGAGGAGCAGCCGCTCCCGTTCCGGTGCGTCGAGGCCGAGGAGCCGCTGTTCGAGAGCGGTGAGGTCCGGCGCGGTTCCGGCGGTGGCTCCGGCCGCGACGCGCCTCGCGGGGGTGCGGACCAGTGCGCGCAGCAGCGGGGCCACTTCACCGCCGGGGGCGACGGCGGGAAGGGCCAGTCGCATCGGCACGAGCAGCGCCCGTCCGGCCGTCTCCTGGTCGTCATGGGCCGAGCCGAGGGCGTCGGCGAGGTCGAGGAGCGCGAGCCCCTCGGCGGCGGTGAGACCGTGGACACCGCCGCGCTTCATCCGGTCCAGGTCGGCGCGGTCGAGGGCGCCGGCCATGCCTTCGGCGTCCTCCCACAGCCCCCAGGCCAGCGACCGGCCGGGGAGCCCGTGGGCACGCCGGTGCTGGGCGAGGGCGTCCAGGAAGGAGTTGGCGGCCGCGTAGTTGCCCTGGCCGGGTGCGCCGAAGACCCCGGCGGCGGAGGAGAAGAGGACGAAGGCGGACAGGGGCAGGTCGCGGGTCAGCTCGTGCAGGTGGAGAGCGGCATCGGCCTTCGGACGAAGGACCGTGTCGAGGCGCTCCGGAGTGAGCGAGCCGATCACACCGTCGTCCAGGACACCGGCCGTGTGAACGACCCCGGTGAGCGGGTACGCGGCAGGAACGCCAGCCAGTACGGCCGCCAGCGCGTCCCGGTCCCCCGCGTCACACGCCGCCCACGACACCTCCGCACCCAGCCCGACAAGCTCAGCGGTGAGCTCACCGGCACCCGGCGCGTCCGCGCCCCGGCGACTCAGCAGCAGCAGACGCCGGACACCACGCTCGGTGACGAGGTGCCGGGCGACGAGCCCGCCGAGCGTGCCACTGGCCCCGGTGACGAGGACGGTGCCGTCGGGGTCGTACGACGGCGTCTCGACGGCGGCATCCGAGGGAACGGGAACCCTGGCCAGCCTGGGCGCATGAGCCACCCCGTCACGCAGGGCGACCTGCGGCTCCTCCGAGGCGAGCACAGCGCTGAGCGTCTGCCGGGACACCGCGTCGTCATCGCTGCCGCCGTCGCTGTCGCCATCGCTGTCGATGAGCAGGAACCGGCCCGGGTGCTCGGACTGTGCGGAGCGCGCCAGGCCCCAGACCACGGCGTGCACCGGGTCGGGCACCCGGTCACCGGCTCCCGCTGCGACCGCGCCGTGCGTGAGCAGGACGAGACGGCTGTCGGCGAGCCGGTCGTCGTCGAGCCAGTGCCGCAGCAGCCGGAGGGTCCGGTGCCCAGCCTCGTGGACCGCCTCGGGGGTGAGTCCGGGCGCGGCCGGGTGGCGTACGAGTACGGCGTCCGGCACGGGCGCACCCGCGTCGAGGGCGGCGCTCAGCGCCTCCACGTCCGCGTGGTGCGCGGTGCCGTCGCCCGGCTCGTCGGTGGGGGCCGGCTCTCCGAGCACGGCCCAGTGGTCGTCGACGCCGGCGGGCAGGGTCAGCGGAAGCCAGTCCACCTGGAACAGGCCGTCGTGGTATCCGCCCCGCGCGGTGTCCAGCTGGTCGGCCGAGACCGTGCGCAGCGTGAGCGAGGCGATGTCGCCCACGGGCTGTCCGGCTCCGTCGGCGAGGGCCACGGACACCGCGTCCGGTCCGGCCTTGGACAGCCGGACACGCAGCACCGAGGCGCCCACGGCGTAGAGGGACACCCCGGTCCAGGAGAACGGCAGGCGGCCGCGGCCGGTGTCCTCGACGAGCCCGGCCCGGCCGATGGCGTGCAGCGCCGAGTCGAGGAGCGCGGGATGCAGTCCGAAGAGAGATGCGTCGGCCTGCTGTCCGTCGGCGGGCGCGATCTCGACGTAGGTGGCGTCGTCGCCCGCCCAGGCCGCGCGTACGCCCTGGAAGGCGGGGCCGTATTCGAGCCCCGCCGCGGCGAGCCCCGCGTACAGCTCGTCGACGGGCAGCGGCGTGGTGCCGGCCGGCGGCCAGACCTCAGGGGCGAAGGAGGGCCGCGGGGCGCCTGTGGCGAGCACACCGTCGGCGTGCCGGGTCCACGGCTCTCCTGCCTCGGTGTCCGGGCCGGAGGCGTCCGGGGACGGCTCGGGGCGGGAGTGCACACCAAGGGTGCGGCGGCCGGTGGCGTCCGGTGCGCCGACCCACAGCTGGACCTGTACTCCGCCGCTGCGGGGCAGTACGAGCGGTGCGTGAAGAGTGAGTTCTTCGAGCAGGTCGCAGCCGACCTGGTCGCCGGCGCGGATGGCCAGTTCGACGAAGGCGCTGCCCGGCAGGACGGCCGAACCCATGACGCTGTGGTCGGCGAGCCAGGGGTGGGTGTCGAGCGAGAGACGGCCGGTGTAGAGGAAGCCGTCGAGGTCGGCGAGCGCCACGGCGGCGCCGAGCAGCGGGTGACCGGCCGCTCCGAGCCCGGCCGAGGAGACGTCCCCGAGGGGCCGGCCGGCGTCGAGCCAGTAGGACTCGCGCTGGAAGGCGTAGGTGGGCAGGTCGACGCGCCGGACGTCCGTACCGGAGTAGTACGCGTCCCAGTCGACGGCCACCCCGCGCACGTGGAGCCGCGCGAGGGCATCGGTCAGGGAGCCGGTCTCCGAACGGCCCTTGCGGAGTACGGGCACGAAGGCCGCGGTGTCGGCGACCGGGCAGTCCTGGGCCATGGCCGAGAGCACGGCGTCCGGGCCGAGTTCGAGGAAGTGCACGACGTTGCGTTCGGCGAGGGCGCGGATGCCGTCGAGGAAGCGGACGGCTTCGCGGACGTGACGGACCCAGAAGTCCGCCGAGCCCATCTCGTCGGTGACGAGGGCGCCGGTGAGGTTCGAGACGACCGGAATGCGCGGAGCCTCGTACGACAGACCCTCCGCAACGACCCGGAAGTCGGCGAGCATGCCGTCCATGTGCGGCGAATGGAAGGCGTGGCTGACCGTGAGCCGCTTGGACTTGCGGTCGGTGAAGGACTCGGCGATCACCACCGCGTCCGCCTCGTCACCCGCGATCACGACCGACTGGGGGCCGTTGATCGCGGCGATGCTCACGCGGTCGGTGAGCAGCGGCAGAACCTCGGCTTCCGACGCCTGCAGCGCGATCATCACACCACCGGTCGGCAGCGCCTGCATCAGACGGCCACGCGCCTCGACCAACGCACAGGCGTCCTCAAGAGAGAAGACACCCGCCACATGCGCGGCCGCGATCTCACCGATCGAATGACCCGCCAGGAAGTCCGGCTTCACACCCCACGACTCGACCAGCCGGAACAGCGCCACCTCGACCGCGAACAACGCCGGCTGCGTATACGCCGTCTCGTCCAGCAGACCCGCATCCGTACCGAACAGCACATCCTTCAGCGGCAGTTCAAGCCGCTCACACACCGCCTCCAAGGCCTGAGCGAAGACCGGGTACGTGTCGTACAGCTCACGGCCCATCCCCAGCCGCTGACTCCCCTGCCCCGTGAACAAGAACGCCAGCTTTCCGGCGACCGGGCGGCCCTGGGTGACCCCCGGTGCCGTGTCCTCGGGAGCCGAGTCCGCGAGGGCTGCCAGCGCGCGGGTGAGGCCGGACCCGTCGGCGGACGTGAGGACCGCGCGGTGCTCGAAGTCGGTGCGTCCGGCGGCGAGCGAGTGGGCGATGTCCCCGGGGCGCAGGCCGGGGTGTGCGGTCAGGTGGGCGTGCAGCTTCCCGGCCTGTGCGCGCAGCGCCGCCGGAGTCTTGGCGGAGAGGTTCCAGAGCGGCGGCACGGGCGGTGCGACGGCCGCGGGCGGCTCGGTCCCGGATTCGGCCTCGACGGCGTCCGGGGCCTGTTCGAGGATGGTGTGGGCGTTGGTGCCGCTGATGCCGAAGGACGAGACTCCCGCTCGGCGGGGTGCGCCGGTCTCGGGCCACGGCATGGACTCGGTGAGCAGGGAGACCGCGCCCTCGGACCAGTCGACGGTCGGGGTCGGCTCGTCCACGTGCAGGGTCCGGGGCAGCACGCCGTGGCGCATCGCCATGACCATCTTGATGATGCCCGCGACACCGGCGGCGGCCTGGGTGTGCCCCATGTTCGACTTGATGGAGCCCAGCCACAGCGGGCGGCCGTCGGGGCGGCCCTGACCGTAGGTGGCGAGCAGGGCCTGCGCCTCGATCGGGTCGCCCAGCGTGGTCCCGGTGCCGTGGGCCTCGACCGCGTCGACCTGCCCGGCCGACAGCCGCGAACCGGCGAGTGCCTGGCGGATGACGCGCTGCTGGGACGGTCCGTTGGGGGCGGTCAGTCCACTGCTGGCGCCGTCCTGGTTGACGGCGGAACCGCGGACCAGTGCCAGGACGGGGTGGCCGTTCCTACGGGCTTCGGAGAGCCGTTCCAGGACGAGCATGCCGGCGCCCTCGCCCCAGCCCGTGCCGTCCGCCGCGGCCGCGAAGGACTTGCAGCGGCCGTCGCCCGCCAGGCCGCGCTGGCGGCTGAACTCGGTGAACGTGCCGGGAGTCGACATGACGGTGACGCCACCGGCGAGGGCGAGCGTGCATTCGCCGTTGCGCAGTGCCTGGGCGGCGAGGTGCACGGCGACCAGCGAGGACGAGCAGGCCGTGTCGACGGTGACGGCGGGGCCTTCGAGTCCGAGGGTGTAGGCGATCCGGCCCGAGGCGATGCTGCCGGAGCTGCCGTTGCCGAGGAAGCCTTCGATCTCCTCGGGCACGCTGAACAGCCGGGCGGCGTAGTCGTGGTACATCAGTCCGGCGAAGACGCCGGTGCGGCTGCCGCGCAGCGACGCCGGGTCGATGCCCGCGCGCTCGAAGGCCTCCCAGGACGTCTCCAGGAGCAGGCGCTGCTGGGGGTCCATGGCGAGGGCCTCGCGCGGCGAGATCCCGAAGAACGCGGGGTCGAAGTCGGCCGCGTCGTGCAGGAAGCCGCCGACCTGTTCGTACGCCTCGATCCCGGTCTCCGGGTCGGGGTCGAAGAGGACTTCGGCGTCCCATCCGCGGTTCGTGGGGTAGGCGGAGACGGCGTCCCGGCCGTGGGCCACGAGGTCCCACAGCTTCTCGGGGGTGTCGATCCCGCCGGGGTAGCGGCAGCTCATCGCCACGACGGCGATGGGCTCCTGCTCCCGCTCCTCGACCTCGCGCAGCCGTCGTCGGGCCTCGCGGAGGTCGGTCGTCGCCCGCTTGAGGTAATCGAGGTACTTCTCCTCGTTCACCATTTACGCCATCCCCGTGGTCAGAGTCGGAAAGCTCGCGCGGAGCCGGTGGATCGGAAGGTGGGTGCCGGACGGAAGCCGGTCAGGACAGACCCAGTTCGTCGTCGAGGAGATCGAAGATCTCGTCGGCCGTCGCGGACTGGATTTCCCGCTGTTCGGCGGCGCTGTCCTGTGCACTGTGCGTTTCATTCCACTTCGCCAGAAGGTCTCGCAGCCGGGCGGTGATGCCCGCGCGTTCGACGTCGTCGGGGCCGACCGTCGAGAGGATCGATTCGAGCTTGTCGAGTTCCGCGTGGACGGGCCGACGGGACGGGTCGCCCTGGCCGAGGCGTTCGCCGAGGTACGCGGCGAGCGCGGTGGGGGACGGATAGTCGAAGATCAGCGTGACGGGCAGCCGGAGTCCGGAGCTCGCCGTGAGGCGGTTGCGCAGGTCGACGGCGGTGAGCGAGTCGAAGCCCAGGTCGAGGAAGCCCCGTCCGGCGTCGACGTCGTCGGGCCCCCCGTAGCCCAGGACCGCGGCCACCTGTGTGCGGACCAGCTCCATGAGGGCCTGGTCGCGTTCGGTGGCCGAGAGTCCGGCGAGGCGCTCTTCGAGGGAGCCCGCCGGGTCGGTGCCGTGGCGCGTTCCGGTGCGTGCTCCGGAGTCGGCGGCCCGGCGTGCGGGAGTGCGTACCAGTCCGCGCAGCAGCGGCGGCAGTGTGCCGTCGGCGGCCTGGGCGCGCAGGGCGCCCAGTTCGATCCGCATGGGTACGAGGACCGCGTCGTCCAGGGTGCGGGAGGCGTCGAAGAGGGCCAGGCCCTCGTCGGGGGCGAGCGCGGCCACGCCGGAGCGGGCCATGCGGGTCAGGTCGGCGTCGTCGAGCGCGCCGGCCATGCCGTCCGTCGCCTCCCACAGGCCCCAGGCGAGGGAACTGGCGGTGAGGCCGCGGGCCGTGCGGTGCTGGGCGAGGGCGTCCAGGAAGGAGTTCGCCGCCGCGTAGTTGCCCTGGCCCGCGGCGCCGAAGCAGCCGGCGACCGAGGAGAAGAGGACGAAGGCGGAGAGTTCTCGGCCCTCGGTCAGCTCGTGCAGGTTCCAGGCCGCGTCGACCTTGGGCCGCAGCACGGTGTCGAGGCGCTCGGGCGTGAGGGAGTCGATGATGCCGTCGTCGAGTACGCCGGCCGTGTGGACGACCGCCGTCAGCGGCCGGTCGGCCGGGATCGACGCGAGTACGGCGGCGAGCGCGTCCCGGTCGGCCGCGTCGCAGGCCGCCCAGGTCACGTCCACGCCCGACTCGGTGAGCTCGCGGGTCAGCTTCCCGGCCCCGGGGGCTTCGTCCCCGCGGCGGCTCAGCAGCAGCAGGTGCCGTGCGCCGTGTGCGGCGGCCAGGTGGCGGGCGAAGAGTCCGCCGAGGGTGCCGCTCGCGCCGGTGATCAGGACCGTGCCGTCGCTGTCGATCTTCCTGTGGTCGTCCTCGCCGGTGCCGCCGACCGCGTCGGCCGCTCCGGCCGCTCCGGCCGCGGTACGGGCGATGCGGCGCAGGCGGAAGGCGTGTGCCTCTCCGGACCGGAGGGCGAGCTGCGGCTCGTCGGTCGCCAGTGCGGCGGCCAGCGCCCCGAACGAGGCGTCGGTGCCGTCGGTGTCGGCGAGCACGAACCGGCCGGGGTTCTCCGACTGCGCGGACCGTACGAGGCCCCACACCGGGGCGTGGGTCAGATCGGTCACGTGCTCGTCGGGTACGGCGGCCACCGCGCCCCGCGTCAGCAGTACGAGCCGCGAGCCGTCGAGCCGCTCGTCGGCCAGCCACTCCTTGACCAGGGCGAGCGCGTGGTGCGCGGCGGCCCGGGCGGTCGCCGCACGTCCGCTGCCGGAGGCCGCGAAGGCCAGGGGTACGACGACGACGTCCGGCGCCGTGGCGCCCGCGGCGAGCTCCTCGCGCAGCGCCGTGAGGCCGCTGTACGTGTCGAGGCGGTCCCCGCCGACCCTGAGGTCCGGCTCGTCCTCGCCGAGTACGGCCCAGCGTTCGCCGGAGGGGATCGCACCGACGGGGACGGGCAGCCTGGCCCACTCCACGCCGAAGAGCGATTCGTGGTGCACGGCCCGGTCCGCGCCGAGCTGCTCCGCCGAGACCGGGCGCAGGATCAGGGACTCGACGGAGGCCACCGGCGCGCCGGTGGAGTCGGCCACGTCCAGGGCGATGCCACCGGAGGGGGCGGCGGTCAGCCGGACGCGGATGCCCGCGGCGCCGGCCGCGTACATGCGTACGCCGGTCCAGGCGAACGGCAGCCGGGCGCCTTCGGCCGGGGCGTCGGCGGGCGCGCCGGGTGCTCCGAGGCCGATGGCGTGCAGGGCCGCGTCGAGCAGGGCGGGGTGCACGCCGTAGGCGGCGGCGTCACCCTCGTACTCCTCGTCGAGTGCGACCTCGGCGAACAGTTCGTCGCCGCGCCGCCAGGCGGCGCGCAGACCCTGGAAGACGGGTCCGTAGCCGAGGCCGGCCGCGGCCGCGGCCGGGTAGAACGCGTCGGTGGGCACGGGCTCCGCGTCGGCCGGCGGCCATGGGGCCAGGTCGAAGGGGCGGGCGGGCCCGGCGGACGCGGCGGGTGCGAGAACGCCGGTGGCGTGCCGGGTCCACGGCTCCTCGGCCGGGGCCTCGGCGCGGCGGGAGTGCAGGGTCATGGTCCGGCGCCCGGCGTCGTCCGGCGCGTCCACGGCCAGCTGGAACTGGACGGCGCCCTGGTCGGCGAGAGTGAGCGGGGCTTCGACGGCCAGCTCCTCGACGGTGTCGCAGCCGACCTGTTCACCGGCCCGCAGGGCCAGTTCGACGAAGGCCGTGCCGGGCAGCAGGACGGTGTCCATGACGGTGTGATCGCTCAGCCAGGGGTGCGTGGACAGCGCGAGGCGTCCGGTGAGGACCAGCCCGTCGGACGCGGGCAGGGCGACAGTGGCACCCAGCAGGGGGTGGTCGGCCGAGTCGAGGCCGGCCGCCATCACGTCCTCGACGGAGACGCCGACGTCGAGCCAGTAGCGCTTGCGCTGGAAGGCGTAGGTGGGCAGGTCGACGCGCCGGGCGCCGGTACCGGAGAAGTACGCCTGCCAGTCCACGGGCACGCCCTGGACGTGGGCGCGGGCAACGGCGGCGGTGGCGGTCCCGGCCTCGGGGTGGCCGGTGCGCAGTACGGGAACGAAGACCGCGTCCTCACCGGTCACGCACTCCTGGGCCAGGGCGGAGAGGACGCCGTCGGGGCCGAGCTCGATGTACGTGGTGACGCCCGCGGCTTCCAGTGTGCGGATGCCGTCGAGGAAGCGGACGGCTTCGCGGACGTGCCGGACCCAGAAGTCGGCCGAGCCCATCTCGTCCGAGACCAGCGCCCCGGTGAGGTTCGAGACGACCGGAATGCGCGGGCTGCCGTAGACGAGACCCTCGGCGACCTTGCGGAAGTCGGCGAGCATGCCGTCCATGTGCGGCGAGTGGAACGCGTGGCTGACGGTGAGCCGCTTCGTCTTGCGCCCGGTGAAGGACCCGGCGATCGCGACCGCGTCGGCCTCGTCGCCCGCGATCACGACCGACTTGGGCCCGTTGATCGCGGCGATGCTCACGCGCTCGGTCAGCAGCGGCAGGACCTCGTCCTCCGACGCCTGCACGGCGATCATCACACCACCGGCCGGCAGTGCCTGCATCAACCGCCCACGCGCCGCGACCAGTTCACTGGCGTCCTGGAGCGAGAGGACACCCGCCACATGTGCGGCGGTGATCTCGCCGATCGAATGACCGGCCAGGAAGTCGGGCTGTACGCCCCAGCTCTCCACGAGCCGGAACAGGGCCACCTCGACGGCGAACAGTGCGGGCTGCGTGTAGGCGGTCTGGTTCACGAGGTCGCCCTCGGCCGCGAACAGCACGTCCTTGAGCGGTACTTCGAGGTGCCGGTCCAGTTCGCCGCACACTGCGTCGAGCGCGTCCGCGAAGACGGGATACGTGCGGTACAGCTCGTATCCCATGCCCGGCCGCTGGCTGCCCTGACCGGTGAACAGGAACGCCACCTGCCCTTCGCGGGCGGTGCCGCGCACCAGTCCCGCGGCGTCCTCGCCACGGGCCAGGGCGTCCAGGCAGCGCAGCAGTTCCGTGCGGTCGCCGGCCACCAGCGTCGCGCGCTGTTCCAGGGCGGAGCGGGTGGTCGCGAGGGACAGTCCGAGGTCGACGGCGCGCAGGCCGGGGTCGGCGTGGACGTGGGCGTGGAGCCGGCGGGCCTGGGCGCGGAGCGCGTCCTCGCCTCGGGCGGACACGATCAGCGGCACGGGTGACGGCTCCCCGCCGTCCGCCGCGGGCCGTGCCTTCGCCTGGGCCTGGTCCGGCTCCGGGGCCTGCTCGATGATGGCGTGCGCGTTGGTACCGCTGATACCGAAGGACGAGACGCCCGCGCGGCGCGGACGGCCGGTCTCGGGCCAGGCCGTCTCCTCGGTGAGGAGCGAGACCGCGCCCGCCGACCAGTCCACGTGCGGGGTCGGCTCGTCCACGTGCAGGGTCTTCGGCAGCACACCGTGCCGCATCGCCATGACCATCTTGATGACGCCGGCGACGCCCGAGGCGGCCTGCGTGTGACCGAGGTTGGACTTCACCGAGCCGAGGAGCAGCGGCCGGTCGTCGGTGTGCTCCTGGCCGTAGGTCGCGAGCAGAGCCTGCGCCTCGATGGGGTCGCCGAGGGTGGTACCGGTGCCGTGGGCCTCGACGGCGTCGACGTGTCCTGCGGCGACACCGGCGTTGGCGAGGGCCTGCCGGATGACGCGCTGCTGCGAGGGGCCGTTCGGCGCGGTGAGACCGTTGCTGGCGCCGTCCTGGTTGACGGCCGAGCCGCGGACGACCGCGAGGACCTGGTGGCCGTTGCGGCGGGCGTCGGAGAGCCGCTCCAGCAGGAGCATGCCCGCGCCCTCGCCCCAGCCCGTGCCGTCGGCCGCGGCCGCGAAGGACTTGCAGCGGCCGTCGGCGGCCAGGCCGCGCTGACGGCTGAACTCGATGAACGTGCCGGGCGTGAACATCACGGTGACGCCGCCCGCGAGGGCGAGCGAGCACTCGCCGTTGCGCAGCGCCTGGGCCGCGAGGTGCAGGGCGACCAGTGACGACGAGCAGGCCGTGTCGACGGTGACCGCCGGGCCTTCGAGGCCGAAGGTGTAGGCGACACGGCCCGACACGATGCTGCTGGAGCTGCCGGTGCCGAGGTAGCCCTCGACGCCGTCGGGCACGGCGTGCAGGCGTGCGCCGTAGTCGTGGTACATGACACCCGCGAAGACGCCCGTCCGGCTGCCTCGTACCGAGGACGGCGCGATGCCGGCCCGTTCGAAGACCTCCCACGTCGTCTCCAGGAGGAGCCGCTGCTGCGGGTCCATGGCGAGGGCCTCACGCGGCGAGATCCCGAAGAAGGAGGCGTCGAACTCGGCCGCGTCGTGCAGGAATCCGCCGTCGCGGGCGTACGAGGTGCCCTGGCTCTCCGGGTCCGGGTCGTACAGCCCCTCGGTGTCCCAGCCCCGGTTCTCGGGGAGCCGGGTGATGCCGTCGGCGCCCGCCGTCAGGAGCTGCCACAGGTCCTCGGGGGTGCGTACGTCACCGGGGTAGCGGCAGCTCATGGCGACGATGGCGATGGGCTCGTCGTCGGCGACGGCCGGGAGCGGCTCGGCCACGGCGGCCGTCGTGTCGTCGCCGATCAGCTCGGCACGCAGGTGCCGGGCGAGAACGGTCGGGTCCGGGTAGTCGAAGATCAGGGTCGCGGGCAGGCGCAGAGCGGTGGCGGCGTTCAGCCGGTTGCGCAGCTCCACCGCGGTGAGCGAGTCGAAACCGAGCTCCTTGAAGGCCCGTCCCGACTCGACGGCCGCGGGTCCTGCGTGTCCGAGGACCGCCGCGACCTGCGTACGTACCAGGTCCAGCAGCGCCCGGTCCTGCTCGGCCGCGGAGAGCCCCGCCAGCCTGCCGCGCAGCTCCGAGTCGGCGGCACCGGCACCGGCCGACGCGTCGACCGACCGGCGGGCCACGCCCCGTACGAGACCGCGCAGCAGCGGCGCGACGGTGCCGGCCGCGGCCTGGGTGCGCAGGGCTTCGGTGTCCACCCGCATGAGGGCCACGCAGGCGTCGTCGAGGGAGACCGCCGTGTCGAACAGGCCGAGGCCGTCGGCGGCCGTCAGCGGCGGCAGTCCGGCCCGGCGCATGCGGTTGACGTCGGCCGCGTCCAGGGCGCCGGCCATGCCGTCGGCGACGGACCACAGGCCCCAGGCCGTCGAGGTCGCGGGGAGCCCGTGGGCGCGGCGGTGCTGGGCGAGGGCGTCCAGGAAGGAGTTCGCGGCTGCGTAGTTGCCCTGCCCGGGGCCGCCGAAGAGGCCGGAGGTGGAGGAGAAGAGTACGAACGCGGAGAGATCGAGGCCGCGGGTCAGCTCGTGCAGGTTCCAGGCCGCGTCCACCTTGGGCCGCAGCACGGCCGACAGCCGGTCGGGCGTCAGCGAGGTGATGACACCGTCGTCGAGGACTCCGGCCGTGTGGACGACCGCGGTCAGCGGGTGCTCGGCGGGAACGTCGGCGAGCAGCGCCGCGAGCGCGTCCCGGTCGGCGACATCGCACGCCGCCCAGGTGGCCCGGGTACCCGACTCGGCCAGTTCGGCGACGAGTTCGGCCGCACCGGGGGCGTCGGCCCCGCGCCTGCCGACGAGGAGGAGCCGCTCCACACCGTGCTCGGCGGCGAGGTGCCGGGCGACGAGACCGCCCAGCGCTCCGGTGGCTCCGGTGATCAGCACCGTGCCGCCGGGCACGAAGGCCGGTGTCCGGGCGGAGTCGTCCTGCTGGGCCTCGACCCGGGCGAGCCGGGGCACGAGGACCGTTCCGGCGCGCAGCGCGAACCGCTCCTCGTCGGAGGTGAGCGCTGCCCGCAAGGCCTGGTCGCTCCGGTCGTGGCCGTCGGTGTCGGCGAGGGCGATCCTGCCGGGGTTCTCCGTCTGCGCGGACCGCAGCAGGCCCCACACGGTGGCGGCGGCGAGGTCGGTCACGTCGTCGGCCGGGTCGGCGGCCACCGCGCCACGGGTGACGAACACCAGGCGTGCGGCGGCGAACCGCTCGTCCGAGAGCCAGCTCTGGGCGAGTGCCAGAGCGTCGTGGGCGGCGCTGTGCACGGCCGGGGCCGAAAGGGCCCCGGGCGCGGGTGCGAGTTCGACGACCACCTCGTCCGGTACGGGCCCTCCGGCGTCGACCGCGGCGGCGAGCGCCGCCAGGTCCTGGTAGCGGTCCGCGGTGGCTACGCCGTCGCCGCCGAGGAAGGCGTACCGGACGGCGGTCGCCGCGGCCGGAGCGCCGAGACCCGGCAGCTCGCTCCACTGCTGACGGAACACGGACTCGTGGTACGTGGCACGAGCGGCACGGAGCTGATCGGCCGTCACCGGACGCAGCCCGAGCGACTCGACGGCCGCGACCGGTGCGCCCGAGGCGTCCGCGATCTCCAGCCGGACGCCCTCGGCACCCGCCGGAGCGAGGTGGACCCGCAGGGCGGCAGCCCCGCCCGCGTGCAGCGACACCCCGGTCCAGGCGAAGGGAAGCCGCCCCTGGCCGTCGTCGGCGCCGAGGCCGCCCAGCCCGATGGCGTGCAGTGCCGCATCGAGCAGTGCCGGGTGCAGGCCGAACCGGCCCGCCACGTCCTCGGCGCCCTCGGGCAGCCTGACCTCGGCGTAGATCTCACCGTCGAGCTGCCAGGCCGTACGCAGGCCACGGAAGGTGGGGCCGTAGGCGAAACCGATGCCGTCGAGCTCGTCGTAGCGCCCGTCGAGCTCCACCTCGACGGCACCGGCCGGGGGCCAGGCCGAAAGGTCGAAGGAGGCCGGGGGCCGCCCGCCTTCGGCGAGTACACCGCCGGCGTGCCGCGTCCACGGCTCCTCCACCGGCAGGCCTTCGGCCCGGGAGTGCAGGGCGAAGGGCCGTCGGCCCGCCTCGTCGGCGGCGCCGACCCATACGCGCAGCTGGACGCCGCCGTGTTCGGGCAGGACGAGGGGCGCTTCGAGGGTCAGTTCTTCCAGGTAGTCGCAGCCGACCTGGTCGCCGGCGCGGGTGGCGAGCTCGACGAAGGCCGTACCGGGCAGCAGGACGCTGCCGAGGATGGTGTGGTCGGCGAGCCAGGGGTGGGTGGAGAGCGCGAGTCGCCCGGCGAACACCATGCCGCCGGACTCGGGCAGGGCGACACCCGCGCTGAGCAGCGGGTGCGCGGTGTCGTCGAGCCCGATCGCCTCGACGTCGCCGAGGTAGAGGGAGGAGACGGCCGGCCAGTAGCGCTGGCGCTGGAAGGCGTAGGTGGGCAGGTCCACGCGCTGGGCGCCGGTACCGGCGAAGAAGGCCTGCCAGTCGACCGGGACGCCGTGGGCATGGGCCGTCGCGAGAGCCGTGGTGACCGTCTCGGGCTCGGGGCGGGCCTTGCGGAGGACGGGGACGAAGACGGAGTCCTCGCCGGTCACGCACTCCTGCGCGAGAGCCGACAGGACGCCGTCGGGGCCGAGCTCGACGTACGTGGTGACACCCGCAGCCTCCAGGGCCCGGATCCCGTCCAGGAAGCGGACGGCCTCACGGACGTGCCGGACCCAGAAGTCCGCCGAGCCCATCTCGTCGGTGACGAGGGCGCCGGTGAGGTTCGAGACGACCGGGATGCGCGGAGCCTCGTAGGACAGACCTTCGACGATCTCGCGGAAGGCGTCGAGCATGCCGTCCATGTGAGGCGAGTGGAAGGCGTGACTGACCGTGAGTCGCTTGGACTTCCGGTCGGTGAAGGACTCGGCGATCGCCACCGCGTCCGACTCGTCACCCGCGATCACGACCGACTGGGGGCCATTGATCGCGGCGATACTCGCGCGCTCGGTCAGCAGCGGAAGAACCTCGTCCTCCGACGCCTGCACCGCGATCATCACGCCACCGCCCGGCAGCGCCTGCATCAAACGCCCACGAGCCGCCACCAGAGCACAGGCGTCCTCCAGCGAGAAGACACCCGCCACATGCGCGGCAGCGATCTCGCCGATGGAATGACCGGCCAGGAAGTCCGGCTTCACACCCCACGACTCGACCAGCCGGAACAGCGCCACCTCAACCGCGAAGAGAGCCGGCTGCGTCAGCGCCGTCTCATCCAGCGCCGCAGCATCCGCACCGAACAGCACATCCTTCAGCGGAACTTCGAGGTGCGCGTCCACATGCGCGCAGACCGCGTCGAGCGCGTCCGCGAACGCCGGGTACGTGTCGTACAGCTCACGGCCCATCCCCAGCCGCTGACTCCCCTGCCCCGTGAACAGGAACGCCAGCTTCCCGGCGACCGGTGAGCCCGCCACCAGCCCTGCGGCCGAGCCGCCGTCCGCCAGCGTCGCGAGGCCGGCCAGCAGCCCCTCGCGGTCGGCGGCGACCACAGCCGCGCGCCGCTCGAACGCCGAGCGGCCGACCGCCAGGGAGAGTCCGAGGTCGGCGGGGCTCAGTTCGGGGTGCAGGTCCACGTGCGCGTGCAGGCGGCGCGCCTGGTCGTGCAGTGCGTCCTGGCTCTTCGCCGAGAGGAGCCACGGCAGCGGGCCGTCGGCCCGTGCAGGCGTGGCCGGTACGGGCGGAACGGACGCCGCGGTGTCCGGTGCCTGTTCGATGATGGTGTGGGCGTTGGTGCCGCTGATGCCGAACGACGAGACGCCCGCCCGGCGCGGACGCCCGGTCTCGGGCCACTCCATGGCATCGGCCAGCAGGGCGACATCGCCCGCCGACCAGTCCACGTGCGGGGTCGGCTCGTCCACGTGCAGGGTCTGCGGCAGCACTCCGTGCTGCATGGCGAGGACCATCTTCATGATGCCCGCGACACCGGCGGCGGCCTGCGTGTGGCCGAGGTTCGACTTGATCGAGCCGAGGAGCAGCGGCCGGTCGGCCGGGCGGTCCTGGCCGTACGTGGCGAGGAGTGCCTGCGCCTCGATCGGGTCGCCGAGCTTCGTACCGGTGCCGTGCGCCTCGACCGCGTCCACGTCGGCGGCGGAGAGGCCCGCGCTCGCCAGCGCCGCACGGATGACGCGCTGCTGCGAGGGGCCGTTCGGCGCGGTCAGGCCGTTGCTGGCGCCGTCCTGGTTGATCGCCGAACCCCGCACGATCGCCAGGACCGGGTGACCGTTCCTGCGGGCGTCCGAGAGCCGCTCCACGAGGAGCATGCCGACGCCCTCACCCCAGCCGGTACCGTCCGCGGCCGCCGCGAACGCCTTGATACGGCCGTCCTCCGCCAGCCCACGCTGACGGCTGAAGTCGACGAAGGAGGCAGGTGTGGACATGACGGTCACACCGCCCGCCAGGGCCATGCTGCACTCGCCCTGGCGCAGGGCCTGGATCGCCCAGTGCAGGGCGACCAGCGACGACGAGCACGCCGTGTCGACCGTGACCGCCGGGCCCTCCAGGCCGAGGACGTAGGAGATGCGGCCGGAGACCACGCTCGCCGCGTTGCCCGTACCGAGGAAGCCCTCGACACCGTCGGGTGCGGCCAGGATGACGTTGAGGTAGTCCTGTCCGTTGGTGCCGGTGAAGACGCCGATCTGTTCGCCGCGCACGGTGGCGGGGTCGATTCCGGCACGCTCGAAGGCCTCCCACGAGGTTTCGAGCAGCAGGCGCTGCTGCGGGTCCATGGCGAGGGCCTCGCGCGGCGAGATCCCGAAGAATCCGGGGTCGAAGTCGGTGGCACCGGCGAGGAACCCGCCCTCGCGGACGTAGCTGGTGTTCTCGGCGGCGGACTCGGGGTCGTACAGCCCGTCGAGGTCCCAGCCGCGGTCGCCGGGGAAGCCCGAGATCGCGTCACGGCCCGTGGCGAGGAGCTGCCAGAGGTCTTCCGGGGTCTGTACGCCGCCGGGGAAGCGGCAGCTCATCGCGACGATCGCGATGGGGTCGTCGTCGGTGGCGGTACCCGCGCCCGCAGGGGTGCGGCGGGCGGGGTCCGTCACCTGCGAGCCGAGCAGTTCGGCGTGCAGGAAGGCGGCCAGGGAGAGGGAGTTGGGGTAGTCGAAGATCAGCGTCGCCGGCAGGCGCAGGCCCGTCCGGGAGGTGAGGAGGTTGCGGATCTCGACCGCGGTGAGCGAGTCGAAGCCGAGGTCCCGGAAGGCGCTGCCCGGGTCGACGGATTCGGGTCCGGCGTAGCCGAGTACGGCCGCGACCTGGGTGCGTACGAACTCCAGCGCGAGCTGATCGCGTTCACCGGCGGGGGCGTCGGCCAGCTGCCGCGCGAAGGTGTCGGCGCCGCCGCCGGACCCGCCGGACCCGGCGGACGCCTCGGCTCCGGCGAGGGCGCGCACGGCCTCGGGGAGGTCGGCGATCAGCGGGCAGGGGCGTACGGCGGTGAGGCCGGGGGCCAGACGCTCCCAGTCGATGTCGGCGACGAGGGACGCGGTCTCGTCCAGGGAGAGCGCCATGTGCAGCGCGGACAGGGCCAGTTCGGGGGCGAGGGCGGGCAGTCCGGCGAGCCGCAGGCGCTCGGCGACGAGTTCGTCGGTGGCCATGCCGCCTTCGGCCCAGGCACCCCAGGCCAGCACGGTGGCGGGCAGGCCGTCGGCGCGGCGCTGCTCGGCGAGGGCGTCCAGGGCCGCGTTCGCGGCGGCGTAGTTGGCCTGTCCGGCGGCACCGAAGGCGGAGGCGACGGAGGAGAAGAGGACGAACGCGGAGAGGTCCAGGTCGCGGGTCAGCTCGTGCAGGACCTGTGCCGCGTGGGCCTTGGGGCGCAGGACTCCCGCGAGGCGCTGCGGTGTCTGGGCGTCCAGGACTCCGTCGTCGAGTACGCCGGCGGCGTGGACGACGGTGGTCAGCGGGTGCTCGGCCGGGAGACCGGCGAGCAGGGCCGAGACGGCGTCGCGGTCGGCGACGTCGCAGGCGGCGATGGTGACCTCGGCGCCCAGTGCGCGCAGTTCGGCGGCGAGTGCGTCGGCTCCCTCGGCTTCCGGGCCGCGCCTGCTGACCAGGAGCAGATGCTCCGCCCCGGCTCGGGCGAGCCAGCGGGCGACATGGCGGCCGAGCGCGCCCGTGCCGCCGGTGACGAGTGCCGTGCCGGTGGTGGCCCATGCGGTGACGGGGCGTTCGTCCCGGGTGGCGCGGGCCAGCCTGCGGACGAAGACGCCGGTCGAGCGCACGGCGAGGTGGTCCTCGGTGCCGCGTCCGTCGAGTCCGCCGAGTCCGCCGAGGACGTCGGCGAGCCGGCCCGCGGCCCGCTCGTCGGGGGTCCGGGGCAGGTCGACGAGGCCGCCCCAGCGCAGGGGAAGTTCGAGGGAGGCGGTGCGGCCGAGGCCCCAGACCTGCGCCTGGGCGACGCTGGAGAGCCGGTCGGTGCGGCCGGTGGAGACCGCGCCGCAGGTGGCGGCCCACAGCGGGGCTTCCACGCCCGCGTCGCCGAGCGCCTGTACGAGGGCGGCCGTTGCGGCCAGCCCTGCGGGCAGTGCCGGGTCCGTGGGGTGCGGCCGCTCGTCCAGGGCGAGCAGCGAGAGCACGCCTGCGAGCGGTTCGGTGGCGGCGGGCACGGCGAGGGCCTCGCCGATCCGGCGGGCGGTGGCGGCACGGTCGTCGAGGGTCGCGTCGAGCACGACGGTGCTCACGGTGACGCCGCGCGCTGTCAGGGCCTGCTCGGCGGCGACGGCCCAGGGGTCGTCGGCGTGCTCGGCGGGTACGACCAGCAGCCAGTGCCCGGAGGGGGGCGTGGGCGTGGCGTCCGTCAGCGGCTTCCAGGTCAGGCGGTAGCGCCAGCCGTCCACGGTGTCGCGGTCGCGGTGGCGGCGGTGCCAGGCGGAGAGCGCGGGCAGCACGCTGCTGAGGGGCTCGTCGCCGTCGACCCCGAGGGTGTCGGCGAGCGCGGCGAGGTCCTCGCTGTCGACGACTTCCCAGAACTTGGCGTCGGTAGCGCCCAGTTCACCGCCGCCGACCGGTTCGGCCAGGTCGGTGAAGGGGTCGCGGGGCCAGTACAGCTCGCGCTGGAAGGCGTACGTGGGCAGCTCGACGCGGTGTGCGCCGATGCCGGAGAAGCGGGCGGCCCAGTCCGGGGAGAGGCCGCGTACGTGGGCGCCTGCCACGGCCGCGGTCAGCGAGGCCGCCTCGGGGCGGCCGGTACGCAGCGCGGGAAGGAAGGCCGCCGCGCGGGGGCCGGTCGCGGTCTGGCAGTCCTGGCCGAGGGCGGACAGGACGCCGCCGGGGCCCAGTTCGATGTAGGTGGTGACGCCGCGGCTCTCCAGCCAGCGGATTCCGTCGAGGAACCGGACGGCTTCGCGGACGTGCCGGACCCAGAAGTCGGGTGAGCTCATCTCGTCGGAGACGAGGCCTCCGGTGAGGTTGGAGACGACGGGGATACGCGGAGACTCGTACGAGAGCCCCTCGACGATCTCGCGGAAGGCGTCGAGCATGCCGTCCATGTGCGGCGAATGGAAGGCGTGGCTGACGGCCAGCTTCTTGGTCTTGCGACCCTGGGCTTCGAAGGCCTCCGCGACGGAGACCGCGTCGGCCTCGTCACCGGCGACGACGACCGACCGGGGCCCGTTGACGGCGGCGATGCTCACCCGGTCGGTGAGCAGCGGCAGGACCTCGTCCTCCGACGCCTCGACGGCGATCATCACGCCACCGGCCGGCAGCGCCTGCATCAGTCGGCCACGCGCCTCGACCAGGGTGCAGGCGTCCTCCAGCGAGAACACTCCGGCCACGTGCGCGGCGGCGATCTCACCGATCGAGTGACCGGCCAGGAAGTCGGGCTTCAGGCCCCAGCTCTCCACGAGCCGGAAGAGCGCCACCTCGACCGCGAACAGCGCGGGCTGGGTGTAGGCGGTCTCGTCGAGCACGGCGCCGTCGGTCCCGAACAGTACGTCCTTGAGCGGCAGTTCCAGCCGCTCGCACACGGCGTCCAGGGCCCCGGCGAAGACGGGGTACGTCTCGTACAGCTCGCGGCCCATGCCGAGCCGCTGGCTCCCCTGCCCGGTGAAGAGGAACGCCAGCTTGCCGTCGGTGGCGCTTCCTTCGACCACGTCGGCGCCGGGGCGCCCTTCCGCCAGGGCCGCGAGCCCCGACAGCAGACTGTCGCGGTCCTCGGCGACGACGGCCGCGCGACGGTCCAGCGCTGCCCGGGTGAGGGCCTGGGAGAAGGCGAGGTCGGCGATGCCGAGGCCGGGGTGGGCCGTGAGGTGGGCGTGCAGCGCGGCGGCCTGGGCGCGCAGGGCGGGCTCGGTCCGGCCGGACAGGACGACCGGAAGGACGCCGGGCAGGTTCGCCCGGCCGGCGGCCGGTTCGTCCGGCGTCTTGTCGGCGTCGGGCTGCTGGTCGGCGGCGGACTCCGCGCTCTCCAGGATGATGTGGGCGTTGGTGCCGCTCATGCCGAACGACGAGACGCCGATCCGGCGCGGCTGGTCGTTCCGGGGCCAGGGCCGTGCCTCGGTGAGCAGGGACACCTCGCCCGCCGACCAGTCGACGTGGGGGGTCGGCTCGTCCACGTGCAGGGTGCGCGGCAGCACGCCGTGGCGCATCGCCATGACGCTCTTGATGACGCCCGCGACACCGGCCGCGGCCTGTGCGTGACCGATGTTGGTCTTGAGCGAACCCAGCCACAGCGGACGCCCGGCGGGGCGGTCCTGGCCGTAGGTGGCGATGAGCGCCTGCGCCTCGATCGGGTCGCCGAGGCCGGTGCCCGTGCCGTGGGCCTCGACCGCGTCGACCTGGTCGGGGGTGAGCCTGGCGTTGGACAGCGCCTGGAGGATGACGCGCTGCTGGGACGGGCCGTTGGGCGCGGTCAGGCCGTTGCTGGCGCCGTCCTGGTTGACGGCGGAGCCACGGATCACGGCCAGGACGGGATGCCCCTTGCGGCGCGCGTCGGAAAGCCGCTCGACCAGCAGGATGCCCACGCCCTCGGCGAGGCTGAATCCGTCGGCGTCGGGCGAGAACGCCTTGCAGCGTCCGTCGGTGGCGAGTCCGCGCTGCTTGCTGTAGTCGATGAAGGTGCCGGGAGCCGACATCAGCGTCGCACCGCCGGCGAGGGCGAGCGAGCACTCGCCGTTGCGCAGCGACTGTACGGCGAGGTGCAGGGCGACCGAGGAAGACGAGCAGGCGGTGTCGACGGTGACGGCCGGGCCTTCGAGGCCGAAGGTGTACGAAAGCCGGCCCGAGGCGACACTCGCCGCGTTGCCGGTACCGAGGTAGCCCTCCACGTTCTCGGACGAGCTCAGCAGCGCCGTCAGATAGTCGTGGTTGCTGGTGCCGACGAAGACGCCGACCTGCTTGCCGCGCATCGACGTCGGATCGACCCCGGCCCGCTCGAACGCCTCCCACGAGGTCTCCAGCAGCAGCCGCTGCTGCGGGTCCATGGCGAGGGCCTCGCGCGGCGATATGCCGAAGAGCGACGGGTCGAAGCGGGCGAAGTCCCGGACGAAACCACCCTGGTTGGCGTAGCTGGTGCCGGGGTGCTCGGGATCCGGGTGGTAGACCGTCTCCATGTCCCAGCCACGGTCGGCGGGGAAGCCGGAGATGGCGTCCCCGCCGTCGACGACGAGCTGCCACAGCTCCTCGGGCGAGGTCACACCGCCGGGGTAGCGGCAGCCCATGCCGACGATGGCGATGGGGTCCTGATTCTTCGCCTCGACGTCGCGCAGCCGCTGACGCGTCTGATGCAGATCCGCTGTCACCAGCTTCAGGTAGTCCCGCAGCGTCTCTTCATTCGCCATTTAACGCAACCACCCATTTGCAGCAGACGGCATCGGAAAACTGTGCACATAAAGCCGAGAATTACATCGGGTATACAGCCGATTCTCTTCTTGACCGAATCGACTGATCAGCGGCAGGCTATTCGCCGCTCAATCCTCCCGACAACCCCTAACTGCCCCCTACGCACCCCTGGGTGAGGGGGTGCGACAGGGGGCAGTGGGCCCTTGCGCGAATTATCGAGGGGGCTGACCATCCTGGCCAATTACCGGGAGGTCGTCAATATCCCTATCCATTCGATGCCCGGTTCTGATCACCCGGACGCTGTGGGAACCGTCTGCGCTCAGGCGCGGCCGAGTCCCTTGTTGATGAAGGCGAACAGTTCTTCGTCGCTCGCCTCCTGGAGCTGCTCGACGTCGTCCAGCACGCCGTCCGCCGGCCCCGCGCCGACCCCTGTGCCGAAGCTGTCGGTCGTGGCCGGCCGCGCCGTCGCGCCCGACCGGTCCTCGCTCTCGTTCCACTTCGCCAGGAGCGACTGGAGCCGCATGGTCACCCGGGCCCGTACGACGTTGTCGGCGGTGCCCCGTTCCAGTACGGCTTCCAGCTTGTCGAGTTCCTCCAGCAGCGGCGCGCCGCCCGCGGCCGCGTCGGGCACGATCCCGGCGCGCAGGAACGCGGCGACGGCGGCGGGGGTCGGGTGGTCGAAGACCAGGCTGGCGGGCAGCTTCAGCCCGCTCACGGCGCCGAGCCGGTTGCGCAGTTCGACCGAGGTGAGCGAGTCGAAGCCCAGCTCCTTGAACGCCCGGCCCGCCTCGACGGCGGCCAGGTCGGCGTGGCCGAGGACGGCGGCGACAGCGGTGCGGACCAGGTCGAGGAGCAGCCGCTCCTGTTCGACCTCGGGCAGCCCGGCGAGCTGCTGCGTGAGCGGTACTCCCCCGGCCAGGTCGTCGGCGGACTCCCGCTCGGCGCTCTCGATGATGGACCGGGCCTGGGGAAGCTCCAGGAGCAGCGGCCGGTCCCGGTCCGCGGTGAAGGCGAGGGTGAACCGCTTCCAGTCCATGTCGGCGACGGTCAGGGTCGTTTCGTCACGGTCCAGCGCGTGCTGGAGCGAGGCGAGCGTCCGCTCGGGCGACATCGCGACGATGCCGTGGCGGCGCATCCGGTCGCCCGCCGCACTGTCGTCGCCGTCCGCACTGCCCCAGGGGCCCCAGGCGATGGAGGTGGCGGGCAGCCCTGCCGCCCGGCGGTACTCGGCGAAGGCGTCCAGGAACGCGTTTCCGGGTGCCTGGTTGCCCTGGCCGGGGGCACCGAAGGTGGCCGCGAAGGACGAGAAGAGGACGAACGCCGACAGGTCGAGGTCACGGGTGAGCTCGTGCAGGTTGAGCGTCGCGTCGGTCTTGACCCGCAGAACGGCCTCCACCTGCTCCGGTGTCAGCGTCTCGATGACCCCGTCGTCCACGACCGCCGCGGCATGGACCACCGCGGTGAGGGGCTGGTCGGTGGGGACGGTGGCGAGGAGGGCGGTGACGGCGTCCCGGTCGGCCATGTCGCAGGCCGTGATGGTGACCTGCGCGCCGAGGGCGGTGAGTTCGTCGCGGAGTTCGGCGGCGCCGGGTGCGTCGGGGCCCCGGCGGCTGGCGAGGAGGAGGTGCTCGGCGCCGTTCCCGGCGAGCCAGCGGGCCACGTGCGCGCCCAGCGCGCCCGTACCGCCGGTGACGAGGGTCGTCCCCCGCGGACGCCATTCCCGTACAGGGGCGGTGTCCGCGAGGGGTGCGTGGACCAGACGCCGCCCGAAGAGACCCGAAGCGCGCAGCGCCACCTGGTCCTCGGAGCCGTCACCGGCCAGAACACCCACGAGCCGGCCCAGCGTCCGGCCGTCGAGATCGGCGGGAAGGTCGAGCAGGCCGCCCCAACGGCCGCCCTGCTCCATGGAGGCGACCCGCCCGAGACCCCAGACGAGCGCCTGAGCGGGATCGGCCACCTGCTCGGAGCGGCCGGTGGCGACAGCGCCGCGCGTGACACACCACAGGGGTGCGGCCACATCGGCGTCACCGAGCGCCTGGGACAGGGCGAGCTCGGCGGTGAAGGCACCCTCACCGGCGAGGGCGAGGAGGGACAGGACACCGGTCGGCGCGGTCTCGGCCGCGGCGGCCCCGAGCGTGGCGGCGAGCCCGTCACGGTCGGCCGCGCCGGCGGAGACGGTCACCGTACGGACGTCGGCGCCGTGCTCGGCGAGCGTACGCAGGACAGCACCCGTCCAGTCATCGGCCGCACCCCCGGAACGGGACTCGGGGACGACAGCCAGCCACGTGCCGGACAGGGTGGCCGGGGACGGCTCGGCAATCCGCTTCCAGGTGACGCGGTAACGCCAGCCGTCCACGGTGGACTGCTCACGGCTGTGGCGGCGCCACGACGACAGGCCGGGAAGGACCGTCCCCAAGGAGCCGATCGCGTCGGGGCTGTCGAGGGAGAGAGTGTCGGCCAGCGCTTCGAGGTCTTCGCGTTCGACGGCCTCCCAGAACCGGGCATCGACCGCACTCTCCGCGGACACCGCCACAGCCTCGACAGGCGCCGCCTCCGGCCAGAACCGCTGCGACTGGAAGGCGTAGGTGGGCAGATCCACCCGCCGGGCACCCGTCCCCGCGAACACCGCGTCCCAGTCCACCGTCACACCACGCACATACGCGGCACCCAACGACAGCCAGAAACGCTCCAGACCACCCTCACCACGCCGCAGAGAACCCAGCACCGCAGCCTCACGGCCCGCATCCTCGACCGTCTCCTGCATACCCACCGTCAACACCGGATGCGGACTCGACTCCACGAACACCCCGAAACCCTGCTCCAGCAGCGTCCGCGTCGCCTCCTCCAACTCCACCGTCCGACGCAGATTCCGGAACCAGTAACCCGCATCCAACTCCGGACCACTGACCCACTCACCCGTCACCGTCGACAAGAACGGCACCTCAGCCGGCCGCGGAACAACCGGCCCCAGCAACTCCGCAAGCTCCTCACGAAGAAGGTCCACCTGAGCCGAATGCGACGCATAGTCCACCGCGATCCGCTTCGCACGGATCCCGTCCGCCTCACACGAGGCCAGCAGCTCCTCCAGAGCCTGCACCTCGCCCGAAACCACCACCGAGGACGGCCCGTTGACGGCGGCGACGGAGATCCTCTCCTCACCCCACGGCGCGATCAGCTCCCGCACGGCCTTCGCCGGCAACGGCACCGAGACCATGCCGCCCAGACCCGCCAGCACCCGCCCGATCGCCTGACTCCGCAGAGCCACCACCCGCGCCGCATCCTCCAGCGACAGAATCCCCGCCACACACGCGGCCGCGATCTCACCCTGCGAATGACCGATCACCGCACCCGGACGCACACCAGCAGCCCGCCACACCTCCGCCAACGACACCATCACCGCGAACAACGCAGGCTGCACCACATCCACCCGGTCAAGCGAAGGCGAACCCTCCACACCCCGCAGCACATCCACCAACGACCAGCCCGTGAACGGATCCAGCGCCCCCGCACACTCCTCCACCCGCGCAGCGAACACCGGTGAAGCGTCCAACAGCGCTTCCGCCATACCCACCCACTGCGAGCCCTGCCCCGGGAACACGAACACCGTCTTCCCACCAACAGCAGACCCGGTCACCACACCCGCAGCCATCGCACCCGACGCCACCGCCGCCACACCAGCCGCATGATCACCCAGCACCACCGCCCGGTGATCCAACCCCGCACGCGACGACGCCAACGACCAGCCCACGTCCAGCGGATCCACACCCGGCACAGCCGCCAGCCAGCCCGACAACCGCTCCGCCTGCCCCCGCAGCGCCCCCGCACTCTTGCCCGACAGCACCCACGGCACCACCGGCATCCCCGACCGGCCAACCGTCTCAGCCGTCTCGGACGTCTCGGCCTCCGGAGCCTGCTCCACGATCACGTGCGCGTTCGTCCCGCTGAACCCGAACGACGACACACCCGCACGACGCGGATGCGTGGTCTCGGGCCACGCCGTCTGCTCCGTGAGCAGCGAGACGGCACCCGCCGCCCAGTCCACGTGGGGCGACGGCTCGTCGATGTGAAGGCTCTGCGGCAGTACGCCGTGCTGCATCGCCAGCACCATCTTGATCACGCCGGCCACACCGGCGGCCGCCTGCGTGTGACCGATGTTGGACTTGACCGACCCGAGCAGCAGCGGCTGATCGGCCGGGCGGTCCTGTCCGTACGTGGCGATGAGCGCCTGGGCCTCGATGGGGTCGCCGAGGCTGGTGCCGGTGCCGTGCGCCTCCACGACGTCGACCTGGTCGGTGGAGAGCCGTGCGTTCGCGAGGGCCTGTCGGATGACGCGCTGCTGCGACGGACCGTTCGGAGCCGTCAGACCATTGCTCGCACCGTCCTGGTTGATCGCCGAACCACGGACCACCGCAAGCACCGGATGCCCGTTGCGCTGGGCGTCCGACAGCCGCTCCAGCAACAGGACGCCCACACCCTCCGCCGGGCCGAATCCGTCGGCGTCTGCCGCGAAGGCCTTGCAGCGGCCGTCCGTGGACAGCCCGCGCTGCTTGCTGAACTCGACGAACAGTCCGGGCGTGGACATCACATGCACCCCACCGGCAACGGCCAGCGAGCATTCCCCGGCCCGCAGCGCCTGCACGGCCAGGTGCAGGGCGACCAGCGACGCGGAGCATGCCGTGTCGACCGTGACAGCCGGACCCTCCAGGCCGAAGGTGTACGACAGCCTGCCCGAGATCACGCTGGAGGCGTTGCCGGTCCCCAGGTGGCCCGCGTAGTCCTCGGCCGCTTCCAGCAGCGGGGTCAGATAGTCCGAGCCGTTGATCCCGACGAACACACCGGACTGGCTGCCACGCAGCGCCTGCGGGTCGATCCCGGCCCGCTCGAACGCCTCCCACGACGTTTCCAGCAGCAGCCGCTGCTGCGGGTCCATCGCCATGGCCTCGCGCGGCGAGATCCCGAAGAACCCCGCGTCGAACGAGGAGGCCTCGCCGAGGAATCCGCCCTCGCGGGTGACCGACGTGCCGTGGTCGTCGGGGTCGTCCGAGAACAGGTTGTCGAGGTCCCAGCCGCGGTCCGTGGGAAATGCGGTGAGCGCGTCCCCACCGGTACGGAGCAATTCCCACAGTTCTTCGGGAGAGCGTACGCCTCCCGGGAATCGGCAGCTCATCGCCGTGATGGCAATGGGCTCATGGGCCTGGCTCTCGATTTCCCGCAGGCGTCCGTATGCCTCGTCGAGATCCGTCGTGACCTTCTTGAGGTATTCGCGGAGCTTTGCTTCGTTCGCCACTGGCGCTTCACCTATTCGCGTGGTCGAGATCGTGGAGGTGTTCGCACGTACTCGGAATGTCTCGGGTCTCGTTCAAGGGGTGGGCGCACCGCCGGGGACGGTCCCGGCGGCGCACCCTGTGGGTGAGGTTCAGCCCTGGCCGAACTTCTTGTCGATGAGAGCGAACAGCTCGTCGTCGCTCGCCTCTTCGATCTCGTTGGCCCCGGTCTCGCCCTCCACCTGACGGGCGTCGTTCCACTGGGCCAGCAGGGTCTGAAGGCGTACCGCGACCCGCGCGTGGGCCGCCTCGTCACCGGCGGCCGCGGACAGCTCCGCCGGAGCCAGCGAGGAGAAGGTGCTCTCCAGCCGGTCGAGTTCCTCCAGCACGGAGAGCTTGCGCTCCGCCGTTTCCGGGGCCACCTCGCTCAGCAGGTGCTGGGCGAGCGCGGCCGGGTTCGGGTAGTCGTAGATCAGCGTGGCCGGCAGCCGCAGACCGCCGGCCGCCCCGAGCCGGTTGCGCAGCTCGACCGCGGTCAGCGAGTCGAAGCCGAGCTCCTTGAAGGCCTGCTCGCCGCCGATGTGCTCGGCCGACCTGTACCCGAGTACGGCGGCCACCTGGCCGCGTACCAGGTCCAGTACGGTCCGCTCCCGCTCGGCGGGGGACAGCTCGGCCAGCCGCTGGGCGAGCGTCCGCTCCCCGGTACCGTCCGTGGGCACGGCGTCCGCCGCACCGCCGGCGCTCTGCGCCGACCTGCGCACCGGAGTCCGCACCAGTCCGCGGAACATCGGCAGGATCCCGCCGTCCGCTGCTCGGGCCCGCAGCGTCGGGATGTCGATCCCGACCGGTACGAGCACGGCCTCGTCCGCCGCGAGGGCCGCGTCGAAGAGGGCGAGCCCTTCCGTCGCCGGGAGCGGTGTGACACCGCCGCGTCCCGCCCGGCCCAGTTCCGCCTCCGTCAGCCGGCCGGCCATGCCCCGTTCCTCGGCCCACATGCCCCAGACCAGGGACAGCGCGGTGAGCCCGCGGGCCGTGCGGTGCCGGGCCAGGGCGTCGAGGAAGACGTTCGCCGCAGCGTAGTTGGCCTGCCCCGCGCCACCGAGCGTACCGGCGGCGGCGGAGAAGAGGACGAACGCCGACAGATCGAGGTCCCGGGTCAGCTCGTGGAGGTGGAGCGCCGCCTCGGCCTTGGGCCGCAGTACCCGGTCCACGCGCTCGGGCGTGAGCAGGTCCACGACGCCGTCGTCCAGGACGGCCGCGGTGTGCACGACGGCCGTCAGCGGGCGTTCGGCCGGTACGGAAGCGAGGAGCGCGGCCAGCGCGTCCCGGTCGGCCACGTCACATGCCGCCCAGGTGACCTGCGCACCCAACGCGGCGAGCTGTGCCGTGAGTTCGGCGGCGCTGTCGGCTTCGGCGCCCCGGCGGCTGGTGAGCAGCAGGTGGCGTACGCCGTGCTCCGTCACCAGGTGCCGGGCGAAGAGCCCGGCGAGTCCGCCACTCGCCCCGGTGATCAGGACCGTGCCCTGCGGGTCGATCCGGCGACCGCCGGTGCCGTTGTCGCCCGCGGCCTCCTCCGCACCGACCCTGACCAGGCGTGGTGCGTACGACACCCCTTCGCGCACGGCCACTTCGGGCTCGTGGCATGCGACGGCGCCCGGCAGGGCCCGGTAGGAGGCGTCCGCCCCGTCGAGGTCGACGAGGACGAACCGGTCCGGGTGCTCGGTCTGCGCGGCGCGCAGGAGACCCCACACCGGGGCGTGGGCGAGGTCGTCGACCTCGGTGTCCCCGCCCGTGGCCACCGCGCCGCGGGTGACGACGACCAGACGTGCGCCGGCGAACCGGCCGTTGTCCAGCCAGCTCTGTACTGTCGCGAGCGCCCGGTGCGTCGCCTCGCGCACCGCCTGAGTGAGCCGCGCGACCTCCTCCGCCGAGTCGGCGGAAGCCACCGGGTCCGGGGCCGCGCCGAACGGCACCACCACCGTCTCGGGCATCGCCCGCCCGGCCGCGACGGCCGCGTCGAGCGCCGCGAGATCGTCGTACGCCTCGGCGGTCAGACCCGCACGCTGCAACGCGCCGACGAGGAGACCCTCATCGCTGTCGGTGCCACTGGTGACACCGGTGCCGCGGGTGCCGCTGCCGGGGGTACCGAGCACCGCGAAGTCCGCGGGGATCGGCCGCCCCGGAGCCGTCGTCCGCACCCAGTCGAGGCGGAACAGCGACTCGTGGCTTCCGTCCGGGGCCGCCGCGAACCGCTCGACGTCGACCGCTTCCGTGACCAGCGCCCCGACCGTTGCGACCGGCACGCCCTGCGCGTCGGCAAGAGCGACGGAGACGGCGTCCTCGCCGCCCGCCGTGATCCGCAGGCGCAGTGCGTCCGCTCCGACCGCGTGCAGTCGCACCCCGCGCCAGGCGAGGGGCATCCGTCCCGCACCACCGACGCCGGGGTCGACGGCCGCCAGTGCCTGCGAGGCCACGTCGAGCAGAGCCGGGTGCAGGGCGAACCGTCCTGCGGTCGACTGCAGTTCGTCGCTGAGCCGCGCCTCCGCGAACACCTCCTCGCCGCGCACCCACACCTGGGTCAGCGTCCGGAAGGCCGGCCCGTGGTAGAGCCCTGCGCCCGTCAGCCGTTCGCGTACCGCGTCCACGGACACCTCATCGGCCCCGGTGGGCGGCCACTCGCCGGTGCCCGTACCGGCTTCACCGGCACTGCCACCGCTGCCACTGCCACCCCCGAGGAGACCCGTGGCGTTACGGGACCACGCCCCGCCCCCGTCTGCCGCTTCGACGCGGCTGTGCACCTGCACGGAACGGCGCCCGTGGTCGTCCGCCCCGCTCACGGTGAGCCGTAGCTGTACGGCCCCCGTCTCGGGCAGTACGAGCGGTGCTTCCAGGGTCAGCTCCTCCACTTCCTCGCAGCCGACCTCGTCCCCTGCGCGCACGGCCAGCTCGACGAAGGCCGCGCCGGGCACCACGACGGTGTCCGCCACCACGTGATCGGCGAGCCAGGGGTGCGTGCGGAGGGAGAGCCGCCCGGTGAACAGGAACCCGTCCGAGTCCGGCAGCTCGACCGCCGCACCCAGCAACGGATGGCCGGCCGATCCGATCCCGACCGAGGTGACGTCCTCGAACTCGGCGAAGGAGTCCACCCAGTAACGCTCACGCTGGAAGGCGTAGGTGGGGAGGTCGACGCGCCGGGCGCCGGTACCGGAGTGGTACGCCCGCCAGTCGACGGCGATGCCGTGGGTGTAGGCCGTGGCGAGGGCGGTGGTGACGGCCTCGGCCTCGGGCCGCCCCTTGCGCAGGGCGGGCACGAAGACGGGGCCGTCCTCGCTGGTGACGCAGTCCTGGGCGAGAGCGGAGAGGATGCCGTCGGGGCCGAGCTCGATGTAGGACGTGACCCCGGCGGCCTCCAGCGTCCGAATCCCGTCGAGGAAGCGAACGGCCTCGCGGACGTGCCGGACCCAGAAGTCGGCCGAGCCCATCTCGTCGCTGACGAGGGCGCCGGTGAGGTTCGAGACGACCGGAATGCGCGGGCTCCCGTACGACAGGCCCTCGGCGACCTTGCGGAAGTCGGCGAGCATGCCGTCCATGTGCGGCGAGTGGAACGCGTGACTGACCGTGAGCCGCTTCGTCTTACGCCCGGTGAAGGACCCGGCGATCGCGACCGCGTCGGCCTCGTCGCCCGCGATCACGACCGACTTGGGCCCGTTGATCGCGGCGATGCTCACGCGCTCGGTCAGCAGCGGCAGGACCTCGTCCTCCGACGCCTGCACCGCGATCATCACGCCACCGGCCGGCAGTGCCTGCATCAACCGCCCGCGAGCGGCGACCAGCTCGCACGCGTCCTGGAGCGAGAACACCCCGGCGACATGCGCGGCGGCGATCTCACCGATCGAATGCCCCGCCAGGAAGTCCGGCTTCAGACCCCAGCTCTCCACGAGCCGGAAGAGCGCCACCTCAACCGCGAACAACGCCGGCTGCGTGTACGCGGTCTCGTCCAGGAGGCCCGCATCCGTACCGAACAGCACATCCTTCAGCGGCACTTCGAGATCCAGCCGGGCCGACACCGCGTCCAGCGCATCGGCGAACACCGGATACGCCTCGTACAGCTCACGGCCCATCCCCAGCCGCTGGCTCCCCTGCCCCGTGAACAGGAACGCCATCTGCTGGTCCGGACGTGCGATGCCCCGTACCGCATGCGCGGTGGACTCTCCCGACGCCAGCGCCGTGAGCGCGTGCCGGAACTCCTCCCGATCCCCCGCCACGAGCACGGCACGGTGGTCGAGCGCCGCCCGGCCGGTCGCGAGCGAGTGGCCGACATCCACCGGCCGCAACTCGGAGTGGGTGTCGACGTGTGCGAGCAGCCGTTCCGCCTGCTCACGCAGGGCAGGCTCGGTCCTGCCCGCGAGGGTCCACGCCGAGACGGCGGGCCCGGTCGCAGGAGTATCGACGTCGGCCTCGTCCGACTCCGGGAGCGGCGGTGCCTGCTCCAGGATGGTGTGCGCGTTCGTACCGCTCACACCGAACGACGAGACGCCCGCCCGGCGCGGTCGCCCGGTCTCGGGCCACTCCACGGCGTCGGTCAGCAGGGCGATGTCGCCGGCCGACCAGTCGACGTGCGGGGTCGGCTCGTCCACGTGCAGGGTCTGCGGGAGCACGCCGTGCTGCATCGCCAGCACCATCTTCATCAGACCCGCGACACCGGCCGCGGCCTGCGTGTGCCCGATGTTCGACTTGATGGAACCGAGCTGCAGCGGCCGATCGGCCGGGCGGTCCTGGCCGTACGTGGCGAGCAGCGCCTGCGCCTCGATCGGGTCACCGAGCTTGGTACCGGTCCCATGTGCCTCGACCGCGTCGATGTCGGCGGCCGACAGGCCCGCGCTCGCGAGAGCGGCACGGATGACGCGCTGCTGGGAAGGACCGTTCGGAGCCGTGAGACCGTTGCTCGCACCGTCCTGGTTGACGGCGGAACCCCGAACCAGGGCCAGGACCGGGTGACCGTTCCTGCGCGCGTCGGACAGCCGCTCCACGAGCAGCATGCCGACGCCCTCGCCCCAGCCCGTACCGTCCGCGGCCGCCGCGAACGCCTTGATACGGCCATTCGCGGCGAGGCCGCGCTGACGGCTGAACTCCACGAATGCGCCCGGCGTCGACATCACCGTCACACCACCGGCGAGCGCCAGCGAGCATTCACCGTTGCGCAGCGCCTGCACCGCGAGATGCAGGGCGACCAGGGACGCCGAGCACGCCGTGTCGACCGTGACCGCCGGCCCCTCCAGGCCGAACACGTAGGAAAGCCGGCCGGACACGACGCTCGCCGAGTTGCCGGTGCTCATGAAGCCGTCGCCGCTGTCAGCGGAGTTCAGCACGAGCGAGAGGTAGTCCTGGCCGTTGGTGCCGACGAAGACGCCGGCCTGGCTGCCGCGCACCGAGGAGGGATCGATCCCGGCCCGCTCGAAGGCTTCCCAGGAGGTTTCGAGCAGCAGTCGCTGCTGCGGGTCCATGGCGAGGGCCTCGCGCGGCGAGATCCCGAAGAAGGCGGGGTCGAAGTCCGCCGCGTCGTAGAGGAACCCGCCCTCACGCGCATACGGGACATCCTGCTCGGACTGGGGCCCGAACAGTGACTCCGCGTCCCAGCCACGGTCCGCCGGAAACTCCCCGATGGCGTCGCTGCCCGTCGCGAGCAGCTGCCACAGGTCTTCCGGGGTCCGTACGCCACCGGGGAACCGGCAGCTCATCGCCACGATCGCGATCGGATCGTCGTCGACGGCCTTGGCCACCGGGCCGGACACGACGACCTGCGTACCGAGCAACTCGGCCCGCAGGTAGCCCGCCAGGGCGGCGGACGTCGGGTAGTCGTAGATCAGGGTGGCCGGGAGCCTCAGCTCGGTGGCCGCGCCGAGCCGGTTGCGCAGCTCGACGGCCGTGAGCGAGTCGAAGCCGAGCTCCTTGAACGCCCGCTCCGCGCCGACGCTCTCCACCCCGGCGTGCCCCAGTACTGCGGCGACCTCCTTGCGTACGAGATCGAGCAGCAGCCGGTCGCCCTCGGCGGCCGACAGCCCGGCAAGTCGCTCTGCGAGCGAGTGCCGGCCACGGACAGCCCCGCCGTCCTGGCCCTCGTCGCCCTCCTGCGCGGCAAGCGCCCGCTGCGCCTCGGGCAGCTCGGCGAAGAGTTTCGTTGCCCGTGCGGCGGTGAAGCCGGGTGCGAACCGCTCCCAGTCCACGTCCACGACGGTGACGACCGTGTCGTTCGCGTTCAGCGCCCGCTGAAGGGCATTGACAGCCGCGTCACCACTCATGGGCGGTACTCCGCCACGGCGCATGCGGGTTTCGAGCGCCTCATCGGCGGCCATGCCGCCTTCGGCCCACGGACCCCAGGCGAGCGACGTAGCGGCGAGACCGTCGGCGCGACGCTGCTCGGCCAGAGCATCCAGGAAGGCGTTCGCGGCCGCGTAGTTGGCCTGACCAGCGGTACCCCAGGTACCGGTGACGGACGAGAAGAGGACGAAGGCGGAAAGCTCGATCCCGAGCTCGGCCGTGACCTCGTGCAGATTGCGTGCCGAGACCGCCTTCGCCCGCAGGACACCGTCGATCCGGTCCGGGGTCAGTGCATCGAGCACGCCGTCGTCCAGGACGCCGGCCGTGTGCACCACAGCCGACAGCGACTCCGCCTCAGCGGCGAGCAGGGCACTCAGGGCGTCACGGTCAGCCACATCACAAGCCACGACCGAAACCTCAACACCCGCCCCGGTCAGCTCGGCCACCAGCTCGGCCGCACCAGGAGCCTCCGGCCCACGGCGGCTGGTCAGAACGAGACGCTCAGCGCCCGCCCCCGCCAGCCAACGCGCCACCCGACCACCCAACGCACCCGTACCGCCAGTGACCAGGACCGTCCCCGCCGGAGCCCACGCCGCAGCACCCTCGGCACGCGGCGCACGCACCAGACGGCGGCCGAACACACCCGACGAGCGAACCGCAACCTGATCCTCACCCGAACCCGCAAGCACCCCGACCAGACGGGACAGGGCCCGCTCGTCCAGCACCTCAGGCAGATCAACAAGCCCACCCCAGCGCTCGGGAACCTCAAGCGCGGCAACCCGGCCAAGACCCCACACCTGCGCCTGAACCGGCGACACCAACCGATCCGAACGACCCACCGACACAGCACCACGCGTCACACACCACAGCGGCGCCTCCACCCCGGCATCACCCAAGGCCTGCACCAGACCAACGGTCGCCAGCAGTCCTTCGGACTCATCCAGCCCGAGAAGAGACACCACACCCGCAGCAGAACCGGCATCCGCCAGCAACCCAGCCAGAGCAACCCGGTCCGCACCGGCCTCAACCACAACCCGGCGAACCTCAGCACCACGCCCGACCAGACCCTCGACCACTACCGAGTCGTCCACGCCCTCAGCCGGCGTCACCACCAGCCAGGAACCCGACAACCTCGACGCCCCGGAAACCTCAGCACACGGCTTCCACGACACCCGGTAGCGCCAGCCGTCCACCTCCGACTCCGTACGGCGTCGGCGGCGCCATGCCGACAGCGCCGGAACGACCTCGCTGAGCGGCTGTTCGCCGTCGAGGTCCAGTTCGAGGGCGGCGGCGAGGGTGGCCACGTCCTCGTGCTCGACGGCGTCCCAGAACACGCTGTCGACCGGGTCGGAACCGCCAACCGTGCGCGCGGCGGCGGACTCCGCGTGCGGGGTGCGGGAGTCCATCCAGTAGCGCTGCCGCTGGAAGGCGTACGTCGGAAGCTCGACCCGTCGGGCACCGGTGCCGGCGAAGAGCGCGGCCCAGTCCGTCTCCGCACCCCGGACGTGGGCGCGCGCGACGGCGTTGAGCAGGGTGGTCGTCTCCGGGCGGCCGGAGCGCAGTGCGGAGGCGAAGGCGGTGCCCTGCGGGTCGACGCAGTCCTGTGCCATGGCGGTGAGCACCGCGTCCGGTCCGAGTTCCAGGAAGGTGCGGGCGCCCCGCTGCTGGAGGGTGCGTACGCCGTCGAGGAACCGTACGGCGTCCCGGACGTGGCGTACCCAGTACTCGGGGGTGGCCAGTTCGGCGGCGGTCGCGGTGGTGCCGGTGAGGAGGGAGACGACAGGGAGGGTGGGCCTGCCGTAGTCCAGCACCTGGGCGACGCGGAGGAACTCCGCCAGCATGCCGTCCATGTGCGGCGAGTGGAACGCGTGGCTGACCGTCAACCGCTTGGTCTTGCGGCCCTGGGCTTCGAAGCTCTCGGCGATCGCGACCGCCGCGTCCTCGTCCCCCGCGATCACGACCGACTGCGGGCCGTTGATCGCGGCGATGCTCACCCGCTCGGTCAGCAGCGGCAGGACCTCGTCCTCCGACGCCTGCACCGCGATCATCACGCCACCGCCCGGCAGCGCCTGCATCAGGCGACCGCGTGCGGCGACGAGCGTGCAGGCGTCCTCCAGGGAGAACACGCCCGCCACGTGCGCGGCCGCGATCTCGCCGATCGAGTGGCCCGCCACGAAGTCGGGCTTGAGTCCCCAGCTGTCGACCAGCCGGAACAGTGCGACCTCGACCGCGAACAGCGCCGGCTGGGTGTAGGCGGTCTGGTGCAGGAGTGCGGCCTCGGGGCTGCCCGTTTCGGCGAACAGCACGTCGAGGAGCGGGAGTTCGAGCTGGTCGTCCAGGTACCAGCAGGCGTCGTCGAGGGCGTCGGCGAACACCGGGTAGGTCTCGTACAGTTCGCGGCCCATGCCCAGCCGCTGGCTCCCCTGGCCGGTGAAGAGGAAGGCGAGCTTTCCGGGTGCGGGGGCGTCCTGGACGACGGAGGGTGCGTCGGTGCCCGCGGCGAGGGCGTCGAGTGCGTTCGTGAGCGACTCGCGGTCCTCGCCGAGCACGACGGCGCGCTGCTCGAAGCGGCCTCGGGTGGTCGCGAGGGAGTGGCCGATGTCGAGGGGGGTGACGTGCGGCTGCGCCGCGATCAGGGTGCTCAGTCGGCGTGCCTGGGCGCGCAGGGCCTCAGGGGTCTTGGCGGAGAGCGCCCACGGCAGGAGACCCGCGGCCGCGGGTGCGTCCTTCGCCGGGGCGGACGTGTCCGGCGTCGGGCTGGGGCCGGAGTCGGGTGCCTGGGCGTCGTCGGCCGGGGGCGTGCCGTCGCGGTCCTCGGCCGCCGGCTCTTCGATGATGACGTGGGCGTTGGTGCCGCTCATGCCGAAAGAGGACACACCCGCTCGGCGCGGGCGGTCCGACTCCGGCCACTCCACGGCTTCGGTCAGCAGGGTGACCGCTCCTGCCTCCCAGTCGACGTGCGGGGTCGGCTCGTCGACGTGCAGCGTCCGGGGCAGGACGCCGTGCCGCATCGCCATGATCATCTTGATGACGCCCGCGACACCGGCGGCGGCCTGCGTGTGGCCGATGTTCGACTTCAGGGAGCCGAGCCACAGCGGCTGGTCGTCGGTGTGCTCCTGGCCGTACGTGGCGAGGAGCGCCTGGGCCTCGATCGGGTCGCCGAGCCGGGTGCCGGTGCCGTGCGCCTCGACGACGTCGACCTCGGCGGCGGCCAGGCCGGCGTTGGCGAGGGCCTGGCGGATGACGCGCTGCTGGGACGGGCCGCTGGGAGCGGTGAGGCCGTTGCTGGCGCCGTCCTGGTTGATGGCCGAGCCGCGGACGACCGCGAGGATCCGGTGGCCGTTCGCGCGCGCGTCGGAGAGCCGTTCGACGAGCAGCATGCCGACGCCCTCGCCCCACGCCGTGCCGTCGGCGGCGGCCGCGAACGGCTTGCAGCGGCCGTCGGGGGCCAGGCCGCGCTGGCGGCTGAAGGAGACGAACGAGCCGGGGCTCGCCATGACCGCCACGCCGCCGGCGAGAGCGAGGGAGCATTCGCCGCTGCGCAGCGCCTGGACGGCGAGGTGCAGGGCGGCGAGCGAGGAGGAGCAGGCCGTGTCGACGGTGACCGTCGGGCCTTCGAATCCGAAGGCGTAGGCGATACGGCCGGAGGCGACGCTGGCCGCGTTTCCGGTGACGAGGTAGCCCTCGAATCCGTCGGTGGCGTCCTGGAGCCGGGGACCGTATTCCTGGGTCTCGGCGCCGACGAATACGCCTACCTGGCCGCCGCGCAGTTCGGCGGGGTCGACTCCGGCGCGGTCGAATGCCTCCCAGGACGTTTCGAGGAGGAGTCGCTGCTGCGGGTCCATGGCGAGTGCTTCGCGCGGGGATATCCCGAAGAATGCCGCGTCGAATGCGTCGGCGTCGTGCAGGAATCCGCCCTCGCGGGCATAACTGGTACCGGCCCGGTCGGGGTCCGGGTCGTACAGCGTGTCGAGATCCCAGCCGCGCCCAGTGGGAAATGCGGAAATGGCGTCGGTGCCGTTCTCGACGAGGTCCCACAGTGCCTCGGGGGACTGTACGTCGCCGGGGAAATGACAGCCGATGCCGACGATGGCGATGGGTTCGTCGCTGCCGATCGCGGCGGTGACGGGCGTCCGGGCGGGCCCGGTCAGTCCGAGGATCGCGGCGTGCAGGTGGCGGGCGAGGTGCGCCGGGGTGGGGTGGTCGAAGGCCAGGGTGACCGGCAGCCGCAGGCCGGTTCCGGCGACGAGTCGGGCGTGCAGGTCGACGGCGGCGAGTGAGTCGAAGCCCAGGTCCAGGAAGGGGCGGTGGGGGTCGAGGCTGCTGGGGGCCGCGTCCCGCAGCGCGGCGGACGCCAGCGAGGACACCCACTCCAGCAGTGCGGTGTGCTGCTCGGTCTCGGTGAGGCCGGTCAGGCGCTGCTGCCACGATGTCGTGCCTTCAGGACTTTCGCCCTGGGTTCCATCGGCTTCGGAGGCGGCATTGATTTCGGGCGTGAAATCCTCGGACTCATTCAACATCGCGCGCTCCACTACCCCCGAATAAAGAATCCAAGACCGGGAGTCACTCTTGCATGCGCGAGAAGTGGGAGAAACCCCTAACAAGCCCCTACGGACCCCTAACCCGGGCCTGCGGCCATCATCTTGACTCCGCGTGCGCGACTGCATCAGGATGCGCTGGCAAGGCTGGTAATTGCAAGAATAGCCACGCTATTCGATCGCCGACCCGCCGGCCTGGAACATACGGAGCTACCCAAGGGGGCGCGTTTCCTTGCGCGTACTGTTCGTCTCGTATCCGGCCATTGGCCATGTTTTTCCCACTGTTCCGCTGGCCTGGGCGTTGCGCGCGGCCGGCCACGAGGTACTGGTCGCCAGCGCGGGCGACGCGCTGGAGGTCGCCAACGCAGGTCTGCATGTGGCGGATGTCTCCCCGGGCTTCGAGCTGGAACCCTTCCTCCAGTCGACGGTCAGTGAGCTGATGGCCCGCCTGCGCACTCCGGGCGACATCGACCCCGTCGACGGGCTGACGCTCTTCGCCCACCTCAACGACCACCTGGCGGACGGCATCGTTCGGACCGCCGACGCCTTCAGGCCCGATCTGATCGTCTTCGAGCAGATCTTCGTGTCCGGTCTGATCGCGGCGGCCCGGCTGGGCGTGCCGGCCGTGCAGCACAACTTCGGTTTCGCGCGGGGTACGCAGCTGCGTGAGCTGACGGTGTCGATGCTCGCCGAGACGATGGCGCGGCACGGCGTGGACCGGGTGCCGGACCGGGTGCCGACGATCGACATCGCGCCGCCGAGCATGGTGGAGCCCGAGCGGGACGGCTGGTCGATGCGGCCGGTCCCGTACAACAGCGGTGCGGTGCTGCCGGACTGGCTGCTGGAGGAGCCCAAGCGCCGCCGCCGGGTCGGGGTGACACTGGGCACGGCCACGGTGCACATCAACGGTCTGGGCCCGGTGCAGCGGCTCGCGGCGGCGGCGGCCGAGGTGGACGCGGAGTTCGTGCTGGCGCTGGGCGAGGTGGACACGACGGCGCTGGGTGAACTGCCCTCCAACGTACGGGTTGTGGGCTGGGTGCCGCTGACGGCGCTGCTGCAGACCTGCGACGCGGCGGTCCACCACGGTGGTGCGGGGACGACGCTGGCGGCGCTGAACGCGGGCGTGCCGCAGCTCGTCCTTCCGGACGGAGCGGACCGTCACATCAACGCGGAGGCCGTGCGGGACCGGGGTGCGGGTCTGCTCGGCACGGCCGACGACCTCGGCGCGGAGGTGCTGGGACAGCTGCTGTGGGACGAGAAGATGTCGGCGGTCGCGCGCGAGGTGCGTGAGGAGATCCGGACGATGCCCTCTCCCGTGTCGCTGGTGGCGAGGCTGGAGGAGCTGGCGCTCTGAGCGTGCGCAGGACAGGCCGCAGGGGCCGTACCCGGAGGTTTCCGGGTACGGCCCCTGCGGTGTACGGGCGATGGGTGGGAGGTGGAGGGACGGCACGGGGGTTGCCGCCCCTCCACCGCTCGGGGGATCGCCAGTTGGTTCGGGGGTCAGCCGCGCGGGACGCGTTCGATGAACGGGGCGAGCAGCTGGGGTACGGCCTCTTCGGCGTAGGCGAGGCCGACGCCGACGGACACGTCGCGCACCTTGTAGCAGCCGACGCCCGCGGTGGTGGCGCCGATGGTGAGCAGTCCGTTGCGCCGCTGGAAGTAGGAGCGGGAGATGTTCCAGCCGATGACGCCGTCCCGCTGGAGGGCGACGGTGCGGCGGGTGAAGGTGCCGGCACGGACGACGAGATAGCGGTCGCGGACTCCGTGGCCGAGTGCGCGGTAGGCGTCGTTGGCGAAGGCGATGACGACCGGCAGGCCGACGAGCGCCGTGATCCAGGCGGTGTGCACCAGGACGGGGGTGAGCCACAGCCCCAGGCCCAGCAGGAGCGCCACGACGGGTGCGAGGACCATCAGGCCGCGGTTGATGCGGCGGCGCAGGGCGGCGCGGGTGTGCGGGACGAGCTTCATCTGCGTCGGGGACTGTTCCTCGGCGAGGACGTCCGAGGCGACGCGCAGGGCCTCGTCCCGGGGCACGGGCGGGGTGAGGGAGCAGCGGCTCCGGTTCTCGTCGGTGTTGCTGAGGCCGCTGGCTATGGCGCTCAGGCTGGCGCCGCCCGCCCAGCGCAGCAGCATCGGCTCGGCGAGCTCGACGCCGCGCAGCCGGCGCTCCTCGATGCTGACGGAGCGGGAGATGAGCAGTCCGCGGCGGATTCGGAAGCCGCCGTCCTGCTCGCGCTCCAGGCGGTAGTTGGTCCAGGCGTCCACGAAGGTGGCGGTGGAGATCGCGGCACCCAGGAGGGCGGTGATCACGACGGTGACGAGGATGCCGAACCACAGGGGTACGGAACCGAAGCGGTCCTCGACGTCCTTGACGATGCCCAGTTCGAGCGGGTCGACCTTCATCTCGTGCAGGATGCGGTAGACGGTGCCGACGCCGGCGAAGACGCTGCCGACGCCCCAGACGGTGAGCGGCGCGTACCGCAGCCAGGCCCAGTCCATCTCGGCGATGGTGACGTCCGCGTCCTGGCCCGTGACGCGGCCGCTGCCGCGGCGGTCGATGAGGAGCCTGCGCAGTTGGCGCGCGTCGCGCCTGGTGATGCCGTCGAGGGAGAGCTTGCGGCTGGAGGCCGCCGTCTGTTCGCCGGTGCCGATGCGCAGCGAGGTCAGGCCGAAGAGGCGGTGCATCGGCTTGGCTTCGATGTCGACGTTGCGGATCCGGTCGAACGGGACCGAGCGGCGGCTGCGGAAGAGCAGGCCGGAGCGCAGTTCGACGCGCTCGTCGGTGACGCGGAAGCGGGTGGTCAGCAGCCGCATCGTGCTGATCCCGGTGATGACCAGGAAGGTGATCACCAGTGAGCCGAGCGAGATGACGGCCTGGAGGTTGGCGCCGGTCAGGGCGACCGTGACGGCGAACAGTGCGAGCGGTCCCGCGAGCATGCTGAGGTTGACCCACAGCAGTCTGGGGCTGAGCCTGCTCCACCTGGGGCCGTCGGCGGCGCCGTCGGAGGTCCCGGCGGCCGGCCGCTGTTCGGTGTCGTTGCTCATGTCGCGTCTCCCGGCGTGGCCTGGGTCGACCTGGTGAGGTGCTCGACCACGTCCCGGGCGGTCCGGTGGTCGATTCCCTTGATCTTCACGGCACCGGAGTAGGAGGCGGTGGTGACGGTGATGCCGGAGAGGCCGAAGAGCTGCTGGAGGGGCCCGCGCAGGGTGTCCACGGTCTGGATGCGGGACACCGGTACGACCCGCCAGCGCTGCCAGAGCCAGCCGGAGGCCGCGTAGACGGCTTCGTCGGTGGTCTCCCAGCGGTGTACCCGGTAGCGCCAGACGGGCATGACGGCCATGTAGGCGAGGCCCGGTACGAGCGAGATCACGAAGGCCCAGCCGAAGAACGGCCTGGCGGGCGGGATGCAGAGATACAGCACGCCGAAGACGATCGGCAGGGGCAGGGCGAACATGGCGGACTGAAGCATCCACCAGCCCATCGCCCGGGCTTCGACACGATTGCGCGGGGGCCTGAGCCTGACATCATCCATGTGTTTCACTGCTTCACCCTAGTTCGGAGACGATCTTGCACCGAAGCCGGATCTGACGACCCGTCATGTCAATGCGTGTTGGCGGAACCCGCCTGGTGTGCTGCCGTGTTGCCGGCCGCAGGAGTCTGTCCGCCGCGCAGCTGGCGGCGCTTGTTCAGCAGGACGGCGGCCCGCGTCAGCACCACGGCCAGGGCCATGAAGGCGAAGGCGTTGGAGTAGACGGCCTGTCCGCTGAGCTTGTAGTCGATACTGAACCGGGCGATGCCCTCGCTGAACCAGTGCTGTGAACCGTAGGCGAAGAGCACATGCACGGCGGACAGTGCGGTCCACACCAGCGCGTAGCCGATACCGCCCTTGGTGAAGACCTCACCGGAGGCGTCCCGGTGGGCGGGGAGCAGTGCCGCGGCGACCAGTCCGCAGATGATACCGGCGCCGATGCCCGCCAGTTGGAGCGAGGGGGCGTTGCCGTCGAGCGGCAGCGTGTGCACGAAGAAGGCGAAGGTCACGGCGACCGCGAGGATCGAGGGCAGCACCCGCATGAGGGTGACCCGGCGGGTGCCGAGGTCGGCCGACAGGATGACGGCCAGGATCGTCCCGCCGACGATCAGTGCGTTCGAGATCGGGCTCAGGGGGTGTACCTCCTCCTCATGCTTCGGCAGTGCCGGTCGTCCGGCATGCGGTGACTGCGTGCCTCTCACCTGCAACGTTAGGAGCCGAGCGAGGGGCGCGAGGACAACCGACCAGTGGGTTCGGCTGTCAACCGACCGGTGGACACGGTGGACGTCGCCGGGCCGCCCTCGTACCGCGCCCGGCCGGGGTGATAGGACTTGTCGGGTGAGCACTGAACACCGGGCGGAACGAGCGACCGACGGCCCGGATCACGCGCCGGAGGCGGAAACCCGGTGGTTCGGCCTGTGGGACGCGCTCTTCGCGGTCTCGTACGCCGTCACCACCATGCTGCTGTTCACCTCCGCGGGTGAGCAGGTCCACCGTGCCGTGGCCATGGCCGCGCTGACCGTGGCCGTGCCCTGGTACGCGGCCCTGGGACGCAGCACGATGATCCATGAGAGCCAGGGGAACGACCGGCGCCGCATCGTCTTCTCCGTCGGCCTGTTCGTGCTGTTCGCGGTGGCCGTGATCTTCGACCTCGCGGCCTCGTTCGCCCTGTTCGCCGTGGTCCCGATGCTGATGATGAGCCTGACGACCTCGCCGGCGATCGCCGTGGTCACGCTGGCCAATCTGACTCCGGTCATCGTGGTGTGGCTGCGCGGCGGCACCCTGAGCCGCGACATCCTGGCCGTCCTGCCCACCTCGCTCCTCGGCATCGCCCTGTCGGTCATGCTCGGGTTGTGGATCACCCGCGTGACCCGGCAGAGCCGGGGACGGGCCGCCCTCATCGAGGAGCTGCACCGCAACCGCGAGAAAGTCGCCCGGCTGTCGCGCAAGGCGGGGGTCTCCGCCGAGCGCGAGCGGCTCGCACGGGAAATCCACGACACCCTCGCCCAGGGCCTCACCAGCATCATCAGCCTCGTGCAGGCCGCCGAGACCGACTTCACGGCCGACCCGCAACTGGCCAGGTCGCATCTGGCACTGGCGGGGCGGGTGGCCCGCGAAAGCCTGGCGGAGGCCCGCGAGTTCGTCACCGAGCTCACCCCGCCCGCGCTGCAGGAGTCCTCGCTCGTGCAAGCGACACGGCGGCAGGCCGAAGGCCTGACCGCGCAGACCGGCATGCGGGCGCACGTCACCGTCGAGGGAGACGAGCGGGAGCTGCCGATGGCGGTCAGCGTGGTCCTGCTGCGTTCCCTCCAGGAGGCCATCGCGAACATCCGCAAGCACGCGGGCGAGGCACGCACGGCCGAGATCCGGCTCGTGTACCGGCGGGACACGGTGCGGCTCCTCGTACGCGACGACGGACCCGGGTTCACCGTCACCGGGGACCAGCGGGGAAACGGGCTGCGCGGCATGCAGACCCGCGCACACGAGATCAGCGGGGTGGCGACCGTCGTCAGCAGCCCCGGACAGGGCACCACCATCGAGGTGACGGTTCCCGTGCCGGCGAGTGGAGAGGAAGCCGATGAGCACTGACCAGACGATCGGCGTGATGCTGGTCGACGACCATCCGGTCGTCCGGGAGGGTCTGAGCTCGATGCTGCAGTCCGCCGACGGCGTGAGCGTCGTCGGGCAGGCCGGCTCGGGCGAGGAGGCGATCGCGATGGTCGCCAGGCTGGCTCCCGACATCGTCCTGCTCGACCTGCAGATGGGCGGCATGGACGGGGTGGAGACCACCGGCCACCTGCTGCGCGCCGCTCCGGCCACCAAGGTGGTGATCGTGACGACGTACGAGAGCGACACCGACATCCTGCGGGCCGTGGAGGCGGGCGCGGCGGGCTACCTGCTCAAGGGCAGCACGCGCGACGACCTGGTGCAGGCGGTGAAGGCGGCGGCCCGCGGCGAGACGGTCCTGACGCCGTCGCTGGCCCCCAAACTGTTCCGGGCCCGGGTGGTGGAACGGCCCGTGCTGTCGGACCGTGAACGCGAGGTGCTCCAGCTGGTCAGCCTCGGGCTGACCAACGCGGACATCGGCCGCCGCCTGTTCATCAGCGAGGCGACGGTGAAGACGCATCTGCTGCGGTCGTTCAAGAAGCTGTCGGTCTCGGACCGGACCGCAGCGGTGATCACGGCACTGGAGCGCGGCCTGCTGTCCTGACGGCACGGGCCCGGGGGCGGCGGGTGCCGCGCCCGGCGCCCGGGTCGGTCAGGCGGTACTCGGCAGGCTCATGTCCGAGAGCCGGGCGGGCAGATCGCGGCGCCGCTTCACCTTCAGCTTGCGGTAGATGCGCGTCAGATGCTGCTCGACCGTCGACACCGTGACATAGAGCTTGGTCGCTATCTCGCGGTTGGTGTGGCCGCGCGCCGCCAGCAGCGCGACCCGCGCCTCGGCCTCGGACAGGACCTCGACCTCGCTGAGGGGCTCCGTCTCCCGGCCGCCCTGCGTGCCGGCCTCGCCGTCGACCTGGCCCGGCATGAACTGCTGGCACAGCGGTTCGGCGCCGCAGGACTTGGCGACGTGCCAGGCCTTGCGCACCAGCATCCGGGCCCGGTTGAAATCACCCAGCGCACGGTAGCCGCGGCCCAGCTCCCCCAGTGCCACGGCCAGTTGGACCCGGTTCCCGCCCTCCTCCAGGGTCTCGACGGCCTCGATGAGCCGCTTGAGCCGGAACGTGAGGTCGCCGCCGGTGTGGGCGAGCGTGAGCAGCAGGAAGCCACGCGTCCGGCTGCCCACGGGCCCCGTCTCGCGCTGCTTCTGCTGCTCGGTGTACTCCTTCGCGCGCGCGAGGTTGCCGAGGGCCAGCCACGCCTCGGCGGCGTCCAGCCGCCACGGCACCAGCTCCGCCGCGTCCACGCCCCAGGCCTGCATCAGCTCGCCGCAGTTCAGGAAGTCCCGCACGGCGGCGTGGTAGCGGCCGGTGGCCAGGTGGCAGCGCCCCCGGGCCCTGAGGTAGTGCAGGCCGGCGAGGGTGTCGAACATGGCCTCGGGCACGGGCTGTTCGAGCAGGCTCATCGCCTCCTCGTGGTGGCCCATCTGGATCTCGGACTCGACGAGGATGGCCAGCGGCCACGCGATGCCCACGCCCCAGCTCTGCACGGAGATGCGGGACATGGCGTGGCGGGCCTGGGCGGCCGCGCCGGGCAGATCGCCCTGGCGCAGCAGTATCTCGGCCCGGACCACGCCGAGTGCGGCCTGCCAGGTCGGGGCGTTGCGGGCGGAGCACTCGCCGAGCAGGCGCTCGCACCAGGCGAACGCGAGGTCGAGGCGTCCCGCGTAGACGACGGCCAGGAGGGCGAAGACGAGGGGCTGGAGGGTGCGGTCGCTGAGGTGGTAGCGCTGGAGCACCCGGGTGGCCTTGGCGACGGCGGCGTCGGCCTGGGTCCCGGCGCGGAGGGCGGTGCGGACGGCTTCCGCAGCCTGGACGTAGGCGTTGTCGGGCATGTCGTACGGGACGGCCTCGATCCCGGCGGGCAGCGCCCCCGGCATGCCTGACAGCGTTGTCGTCCGCCGCGGTTCCACGGCGTCGAAGAGGTCGCGGGCCGGCGGGCTGACCATCGAGAGCCAGCTCTGGGCTGCGGCGAGCGTGCTCGGGTCGTACGCGGGCGCCCGTCCGGCCGCCTCGGCCTCGCGGTCGGTCCTCTGCAGCTCCAGTACCGCCTCGCCGGCTCCCTGGGCCTCCCCCATCCACGCCAGGAGCGACACGGCCTGGACGAGATCGCGATCGGCGAGCCGGCCGGCGGCGAGCTCGCGGGACAGCTGCCGCAGATGCCCCTCGGCCGCGGCCGGGCTGCTGCGCCAGACGATGCTGGCCAGCCGGGACTTGAGGGCGGCGTGCCGGGGGCCCTCGGCGCAGGAGGCGACCGCCAGTTCCCCGCAGCGCAGGGCGAGTTCGTGCTCGTCCTCGACGAGGGCGTACTCGACCGCCTCCTGGAGGACGGGGATCGCCCAGTCCTCGACGTTCTTGCGGGCGGCGAGGAGGTGGCGGGCGACGTCGAGCGCCGTCGCACCCTCCTGGTGCAGGAGTCTCGCGGCGCGCAGGTGCAGGGCGGACAGCGCGGCGGGCGGGGTGGCTTCCAGGACGGCGGTGCGGGCCGCGGGCTCACGGAAGGCACCGTTGTGCAGCACGGCGCACCGGCTGAGGTCCTGCAGAGCCTGTTCGGTGGGCTTGACGTGCAGGTCGACGATCCGGTTGAGCTGGACCGCGGAGCAGGCACCACCGAGTACGGCGACGCCCCGGGCGACGGTCAGCAGTTCGGGGTCGCCGCGGTGCAGGCAGTCGAGCACGGCGCGCTCGAAGGACTCGGCGGGGGCGAGCCGCTGGAAGGGCTCGCTGTCCCCGAGCGCCGTGAGGCCGTCGTCGACCAGCGCCCTGACCAGCAGCGGATTGCCACCGGTGGTCTCCTGGCACTCGGCGGACAGCCGTTGCGCCGTCGAGGGGGAGAAGTGCTCGGCGAGGATGCGCGCGGTGCCGGCCGTGGTGAGCAGGGGAAGCCGCAGGCTGGTGCAGTTGGGCTGGCGCTGCAGCTCGGCGTGGAAGGCGAGTTGCGCGGACCGCAGCCGTACGGCTTCGGTGAGCACGATCAGGACACCGGCCTGCCGCACGCGGCGAGCGAGGCACAGCAGGAAGGCGAGAGAGAGTTCGTCGCCGTGGTGGACGTCGTCGACGGCGATGACGACGGTCCGGTCCCGGGCGATCCGCAGCAGCGCGGTGGCGACATGGGGCAGGACCCGCATACCGGCCTCGACGGCGCCTTCGGCATCCGTCGTCCCGGCGGACACCTGGTCCAGCAGTTCGGTGGCGTAGGCGTGGACCTCGGGCGACAGGGGTGCCGCACTGTCGAGGATTCTGCGCAGAATCCCGAAGGGCAGATAGCGCTCCGCCCGGGAGCCCGCGGCCTCCAGCACCAGCGCGTCCGCGGAGATCGCCTCTTCGGTGAAGGTTTCCAGCAGACTCGTTTTCCCGCCGGCGACCGGTCCGCTGATGACGGCGATGCGTCCCCGGCCGCGCATCGCGCTGCCGAGCAATTCCTTCAGCGTCTCCAGCTGGTTCTCGCGCTCGACGAGTCTGACCGCCACTGACTTTCCTTCCCCCGAACTGCACGGCTTGCGAAGAATTCGCAACGGGCCCGGTGGGCGCCCCACGAAGGCGCCACCGCACCGCTTGGTGTGCCGGTGCACGGTAGGCACCGGCGGCCGTCACCGCGGCCCGCCCCTTTCGGTCGCCATCGGTCGGCCGTTAGTCATGCGGCTTCCCGGCTCCGCCACTGGGGCGGAGGTGGCACGGGGCGTGCCGGGTTTCCCCGGCCTGGTCCACAGCGCTCAGCTCATTCCTTTCACGTTGCTGCGGCGAGTTCCTCCGAAACGATTTTCACGATCTGTTCCTGATGATTCGCCAAGAAGAAATGACCACCCGGGAAACGATGTATGTTGAATCCGCCGGTGGTGTGCGTCTTCCAGGCGTCGGCCTCTTCCCGGCTGGTCCTCGGGTCCGCGTCACCGGTCAGTACCGTGACGGGAGTACGCACGACGTCTTCCGGCGCGGCCCGGTAGTTTTCGATGGCGGTGTAGTCGCTGCGGATCGCGGGGAGCACCATGCGAAGGATTTCCTCGTTGCCCAGTATCTTCGCGTCGGTTCCGCTGAGTTCCCGCATCTCCGCCACGATTCCGTCGTCGTCGCGCAGGTGCACGGCCTCGTGGCGGAAGCTGGAGGGCGAGCGCCGGCCGGAAGCGAAGATCCGCACCGGAGTGACGCCGTGGTCGCGCTCCAGCCTGCGCGTCACCTCGAAGGCCAGAATCGCGCCCATGCTGTGGCCGAAGAATGCCAGGGGGCGATCCAGCCACGGTACGAGTTGGCCGGTGAGGGCGTCCGCGTAGGCGCCGATGTCGACGATCCCGGGCTCGTCCCTGCGGTCCTGCCTCCCGGGGTACTGCACCGAGAGCACGTCCGCCGCCGGCGCCAGCGCCTGGGACATGGGGAAGTAGAAGGAGGCCGAGCCGCCGGCGTGCGGCAGACAGACCAATTGGATCGGGCTTTCGTCCGAAGCGTGGTAGCGGCGAACCCAGAGGCTGGTTTCTTGCTTTTTCAACGAACTGAAACTCCCTGTTCAAGCCCCGGATGCAGCGCGCTCGTCCGACGGCTCGAACTCTTCCGCCACTTCCGTACGCGCGTTTCGATAGAGTCATGTCTAGCAGAGCGTTCTAGGCGGGGAGTACCCCTACTCCGGACCCCTACGCTGGCTGGAATCACCCGGTCCGGAACCCTGGTCCGGCATTCGATCTCCCTGCACAACGGCAGGATCCTCCGGCTCAACAGGAAGCGCGGGTAGCCCGTTCGGCGGTTCCGCGCCGAATGCACCCCCAGGGATCCCGGCAGGCGCGACTACCGTCGCGTGGCTCAAAATCGGCGCATCCGCATCGCACCCCGGAACCCATAACTTTACCTTTGCTTTATGGACATGGCGGGTGCTCAACTAACGGTTGTCCGGTAATCCCCTGCGGATCAGCGCACGGTCTCGGACACCGCGCCTCGCGTTCGAGACGGGGTCCGAGGCCGAGGCCGACAGGGTTCGCCTACCCGGCCAGCGCGAGGACGAGCGGGAGCACCTCGCCCGCTCCGGCCTGGCGCAGGAGGCGTGCCCCTACGGCCAGGGTCCAGCCGGAGTCGGTGTAGTCGTCGACGAGCAGGACCGGGCCGGGGGACGCGGCCAGGGCCGCGGAGAGTTCGCCGGGCACGGTGAACGAGGCGGCCAGGGCGCGCAGCCGCTGGGCGGAGTTGCTGCGGTGCGCCGGATGGGCGTCGGCCTCCGGGGTGTAGGCGAGGCTGCCCAGCACGGGGAGCCGGCCGACCCGGGCCACGCCGGCGGCCAGTGAGCCGACCAGCTGCGGGCGGGTACGGGACGGCATGGCGACGACGCCTACCGGCCGCGCCATCGCGTCAGGGGCACCGCCGGCCCAGCCGCCCGGTGAGCGGGCCCAGTCGGCCAGCACCGTCACGACCGCCGCCAGCACATCGTCCGGGACGGGGCCGTCCGCGGCCTGCGCCGACAGCAGGGGGCGCAGCCGGTTGCCCCAGCCGATGTCCGACAGCCTGCCCAACGCGCGCCCGGTGGCCGCCTGCTGGCTCGCGGGGATCCGGCCCTTCAGGTCCATGCCGACCGCGGCGAGCCCGGTCGGCCACATCTTGCGGGGCTCGACCTCTGCTCCCGGGCGCTCCAGTTCGCCGGCCGCCGACGCGAGGGCCGTGTCGGACACGGCCGCGTCCAGCCAGGGCCCGGCGCAGTTGTCGCAGCGGCCGCACGGGACCGCCTTCTCGTCGTCCAGCTGCCGCTGCAGGAACTCCATCCGGCACCCCGTGGCCGCCACGTAGTCGCGCATGGCCTGCTGCTCCGCCGCCCGCTGCCGCGCGACCCAGGCGTACCGCTGGGCGTCGTACGCCCACGGCTGCCCGGTGGCGGTCCAGCCGCCCTTCACGCGCTTGACCGCGCCGTCCACGTCCAGGACCTTCAGCATCGTCTCCAGGCGCGAGCGCCGAAGATCCACCAGCGGCTCCAGCGCCGGAAGGGACAGCGGACGGCCGGCCTCCGCCAATACCGACAGGGTGCGCCGGACCTGCTCCTCGGGCGGGAAGCCCACCGAGGCGAAGTACGCCCAGATCGCCTCGTCCTCCCGCCCCGGCAGCAGCAGCACATCCGCGTGATCCACACCACGCCCCGCTCGCCCTACCTGCTGGTAGTACGCGATCGGCGACGAGGGCGACCCCAGGTGCACCACGAAGCCCAGGTCCGGCTTGTCGAAGCCCATCCCCAGCGCGGAGGTCGCCACCAGCGCCTTGACGCGGTTGGCGAGCAGATCCTCTTCCGCCTGCAGCCGGTCGGCGTTCTCCGTCTTCCCGGTGTAGGAAGCCACCGGATACCCGCGCTGGCGCAGGAACGCCGCGACCTCCTCCGCCGCCGCCACCGTCAGCGTGTAGATGATCCCCGAGCCCGGCAGATCCCCCAGCCGGTCCCCCAGCCACGCCAGCCGGTGCGCCGCGTCGGGCAGCTCCAGCACCCCGAGCCGCAGGCTCTCCCGGTCGAGCGGTCCGCGCAGCACCAGCGCGTCCCCGCTCCCCGTGCCCAGCTGCTCGGCCACGTCCGCGGTCACCCGGGAGTTGGCGGTCGCCGTGGTGGCCAGGACCGGCACCCCCTCCGGCAGCTCCGCCAGCATCGTGCGCAGCCTGCGGTAGTCCGGCCGGAAGTCGTGGCCCCAGTCCGAGATGCAGTGCGCCTCGTCGACCACGAGCAGGCCGGTCGTGGCCGCGAGCTTGGGCAGCACCTGATCACGGAAGTCCACGGAATTGAGGCGCTCCGGGCTGACGAGGAGGACGTCGGTCTCGCCGCGCTCGACCTCCCCGTAGACGGTGTCCCACTCCTCCGGGTTGGCCGAGTTGATCGTCCGCGCCTGGATCCCGGCTCGCTTCGCCGCCTCGACCTGGTTGCGCATCAGCGCCAGCAACGGCGAGATGATCACGGTCGGGCCGGAGCCGCGCCTGCGCAGCAATGCGGTGGCCACGAAGTACACCGCCGATTTGCCCCAGCCGGTGCGCTGCACCACCAGCGCCCGCCGCCGCTCCTCGACCAGGGCCGCCACCGCCTGCCACTGGTCCTCCCGCAGCCGGGCCGAACCCCCGGGATCTCCGACGAGCTCGGCGAGGATGGCGTCGGCTTCGGCACGGAGCTCCGGGTTGTCCATGCCCCCATGCAACCCGATGGCACCGACAATCGGCGAATCCACCCAGCGTGGCGGGCGCCTCACGCACGGTTCACCGGGGCGCCGCACGCACGGCGCCCGGGCGCGGGCCAGCCGGCCCGCGCCCGGTGCCGGCCCCACACGCTCCGGACCGGCCGGTTCCGGACGACGCGACGCGGGCCGTGGCCGCGATGGTGGCCCGACTGCCGCCGCGGGCGGGCGCGAAAGAGGTGTTCCGGCCGGTGCCGACGCTTCAGGGCGGGTCGAATGCGTCATCTTCGGCGTGGCGGGGCAAGGATATGAACGGCATACCGGCGAATTCCGGTCGACGGCGTCAATTGCTCGTTGCCGCACGCTCAGAAGCCACGCGAGAATTGAGGTGCTCCCGCTCGGCTCCTCGGCACCCTCCTGGGCCGCGCTGCGGCGCGCCCCGACTCCACCGTGCCCGTCCGCGGGCGTGTACCCGAAGGGAGGACCGTGACCTTCGGATTCGCGCCGCCCCCGACCACATCCCTGGCGTCGGCCATCGGCGGCACGAGCCGGCACGGCAGGCTGCTGGAACCCGCGGAATGGACGGCGGCGGGCATTCCACTGCTCCGCAATCCGCGCGAGGTCGTCAGCGGACTGCACTCCCGGCACAGCCCCGTGACCTCGACCGCGGTCATCGCCGTCCTCGGCCCGGAGGAGCAGCTCGTGGCGAGCGCCTCCTTCGTGCAGCGGTCGGCCTCGGCCGACGGCTGGGAGTACCGCAACGCCCTGCTGTCCCGGCTGCGCCGGGTCCTCCCGCACGACCTGCGGCGCCGGACCCCGGTACGGACGGCCGTACTGCTCTACTGCCGCGAGGGCGACGAGCGGTGGACCGAGGAGGACGGGGCGTGGATGTGGGGGCTGCGGGACGCCTGCACCCTGCACGGCCTGCGCTGCGGCGCGTACATCACGCTGACCCACGGGGGCTGGCAGGTGCTCGGCGACGGCCGTGGCGGCCGGCGCCCGAGCTCCGACTCGCGGCCGCAGCGCCTGGGTGACGCCGTGGCCGAGTTCTCTCCGCTGGCCCTGCACACCGGGGGCGGCGCGGTCGAGGCCCTGCGGCGGACCGCCGCCCGCTGACCCCCGTCCCGCCGCCCCACCCGTACGGACCACGGGGCCGTACGGCTGCCACTCGCGCGGCGGCGCGGTCGGCCTGCCCACGGGCATGCCTCAAGGCCGTACACCCGGGCGCGGGCGTACGGCGGATCAGGCCCCGGGCTCCGACCCGGGCCCCGGCGCGGGCTTCAGCGGGGCCGGCCGAAGGCCCGCCCCGCCCCTCGCCCGTGCCGGGGTACAGGGCGTCAGACGCCCGCACCCAGCACGGAGTTGATCTGCTGCGGGTCACCGCACACGATCAGCAGCGCACCCGCCCGGGTGAGCGCGACCGGCAGGGCGCCCGCGATCGCGTCGACCGTTCCGCCGTTGGCCGCGAAGACCACGACGGGACGGCCGGCGGCGCGCTGGACCTGCGCCGCGTCCGCGTAGAAGACGTCGTCCCCGGCATCGTGCAGGGCCCAGTACGCGGCCTCGCCGAAGGACAGCTCGTGCGCGGCCCACGGGTGCGGGTCGCCACTGGTGAGCACCAGGATGTCACCGGGCGCGCGCCCGGTGTCGAGCAGCAGGTCGACGGCCTCTTCGGCCGCGGCCAGCGCACCCTCGGCCGAGGCCGGGATCAGCTGGACCTGCGGCACCGCCGCGGAGACGGACGGTGCGGTGGGGGCTGCGGGAACGGGTCCGGGGGTGGCCTGCGGCGCGCGCTGCGCGGGCGGTGCGGGCCTGGCAGGACCGGGGCGGCCGGGCCGCGGTACGGCGGCGGGACGCGGACCAGGTACGGGGCGGGGGGTCTGCGCGGTGCGGCTCGCGGCCGGCGTGACGCGGGGACCCTGGGCACTCTCGTGAATCTGAGGCTCCTCGATGGCGGGGGTGAGAGGCATGAGTTGACATCTTTCAAACACCGGTACGAAACGTACCGGTCGGTGGCACACGCGTGCGATCAGAATTCGAAGCCGAGTTGGCCTCCGTTTTCCAGCTCCACCGACTCCTCGCTGCGGCGCACCTTCTTGAGGTGGCGCCACCGGGGCAGCGCGTCGAGGTACGACCACGAGAGCCGGTGGTAAGGGGTGGGCCCCAGCTCCTCCAGCGCCGCCCGGTGTACGGGCGAGGGGTATCCGGCGTTGGCCGCGAAGGCGAAGTCCTCGATGCCACCGCCCTGCTCCCCGAGTTCGGCCATCATGCGGTCGCGGCGGACCTTGGCGATGACCGAGGCCGCGGCGACGGCGATACAGGACTGGTCGCCCTTGATCACCGTACGGACCCGCCAGGGCGGGCCGAGATAGTCGTGCTTACCGTCGAGTATCACCGCGTCGGGCCGCACCGGCAGCGCCTCCAGCGCGCGCTCCGCCGCCAGCCGGAGGGCGGCGGTCATCCCCAGTTCGTCGATCTCCTCGGGCGAGGAGTGCCCGAGCGCGTACGCGGTGACCCAGCCCTCCAGGACATCGAGCAGGGCGTCGCGCCGCTTGGGGGTGAGCAGTTTGGAGTCGGTGAGCCCGGCGGGCGGCCGGCGCAGGCCGGTGATCGCCGCACACACGGTGACGGGTCCGGCCCAGGCCCCTCGTCCGACTTCGTCGACCCCGGCGATGACCTTGGCGCCGGTGGTTGCACGGAGGGAGCGTTCGACGGTGTGGGTGGGTGCTTCGTACGGCATGGCGCCAGCAAGGTTACGCCGCCCCGGGCCGACTGCACACCCCCGCCCCGGTCCGACCCGCCCGTGATCGCACGCGCACCCCGCCCCGCGCCCCCCGGGCCGCCCCCGCCGCATCTCACACCTTGAGCAGCGGGACCATCACCTCGTCGATCAGCGCCGTGACGTCCGCGTCCTCCCATTCACTTCCGCACACCTTGGCGCGGTACATCAGCATCGCCGGAATGACATCCACGACAAACGGACTCGTCGCGTCCGACCGCACGTCACCCCGCGCGATTCCCCGCTCCACAAGCTCTCTGATCAAGCGCTGAGCCGGTTCGTGCAGACCGGACCAGATGACTCCGCGGAACCGGTCGGCATGAATGTGATCGCATTCGTGAAGGACTGATCGCAGAGCCTGTCCGGCGCGCGAGTGCATGACGTCCCGCGTCCGCGCACACAGCAGACGGAGATCCTCACGGATCGAACCACAGTCGGGAATGTCACCGATCCGCGGCAGGGCGATCCGCAGCGCATCGGCGACCAGGTCCGCCTTCGACGGCCAGCGGCGGTAGAGGGCGGCCTTGCCCGTGTGCGCGCCGGAGGCGACGCCCTCCATGGTGAGCGCGTTCCAGCCGACCGTGCTCAGCTGCTCCAACGCGGCGTCGAGGATCGCCCGTTCGAGCTCCGGACCCCGCCTGCGCCCCGGCGAAGCCGCTGACCAGCGTGAACCCACCGTCTCCCCACCTCCGACCGGCACATCCGTTCGTCGCACGTGTTTTCCGCCTTAGTGAACGCTTGCGTTCACTAAGGCGCGACTCCTACCGTGGACGCGCGGTGAACGAATGCGTTCACTATTTCACTTTGGGGGGGGATCCTCAGTGACAAGCTCTCAACTCGCCACACCCCGGATACCCGGCGCGGCGCGCCGGGAGGGGCGCCCGGGAGTGGCGCTCGCCGTCATCGCCGCGTGCCAGCTCATGGTCGTCCTGGACGCGACGATCGTGAACATCGCGCTTCCGCACATCCAGAGCGCCCTCGACTTCACCACCACCGACCTCTCGTGGGTGCTCAGCGCCTACACCCTCACCTTCGGCGGCCTGCTGCTGCTCGGCGGCCGGGCGGGCGACATCCTGGGCCGCCGCCGCGTGTTCCTGACCGGCATCCTGCTCTTCACCCTGGCCTCCCTCCTCGGCGGCTTCGCCCAGGAGCCCTGGCAACTCCTCGCAGCCCGCGCCCTGCAGGGGGTCGGCGGCGCGATCGCTTCGCCGACCTCGCTCGCCCTGATCACCACGACGTTCCCCGAAGGCCCTGAGAGGAACCGGGCGTTCGGGGTGTTCGCCGCCGTCTCCGCGGGTGGCGGCGCGATCGGTCTGCTGGCCGGCGGCATGCTGACCGAGTGGCTCGACTGGCGCTGGGTCCTCTTCGTCAACGTGCCCATCGGCGTACTGATCGCGGTCCTCACACCGCTCTACATCACCGAGTCCGAGCGCCACCCCGGCCGCTTCGACATCGCCGGAGCCCTCACCTCCACCGGCGGCATGGCCACGCTCGTCTACGGGTTCATCAGCGCCGCCGAGAAGGGCTGGCGCGACGGGATCACCCTCGGCTCCTTCGCCGCGGCCCTCGTCCTGCTCGCGCTCTTCGTCGTCATCGAGTCGCGGGCCCGCGAGCCGATCATCCCGCTGCGCATGTTCGCCGACCGCAACCGCACCGGCACCTACGTGATCATGCTCGGCCTGGCCGCCGCGATGTTCGGCATGTTCTTCTTCATCGTCCAGTTCGTGCAGAACGTGCTGGGCTTCTCCCCGATCCAGTCGGGCCTCGGCTTCCTCCCCGTGACGGTCGCCATCATCACCGCCGCCGGCCTCTCACAGCGCTTCCTGCCGCGCTTCGGGCCCAAGCCCTTCATGGTCCTCGGTTCCACGCTCACCGGAACCGGGCTGGCCTGGCTGACCTTCATCCGGACCGACAGCTCCTACGTCTCCGGGGTGCTCGGGCCGATGCTGCTGTTCGGCTTCGGCATGGGCCTCAACTTCGTGACCCTCACCCTCACCGCCGTCTCCGGCGTGGCCCCCAAGGAGGCGGGCGCGGCCTCCGGGCTGCTCAACGCCAGCCAGCAGGTCGGCGGCTCGCTCGGCCTGTCCATCCTGGTCACCGTCTTCGGCACGGCCAGTCGTGACGAGGCCACGAAGCAGGTCCCGGCCTTCATGGCGCAGGCGGACCCCCAGCAGATCGCCGCCTTCAAGGAGACCGGCTTCCTGCCCGACCCCTGGGGTGACCTGGTTCTCGCCCACGGCATCTCCACCGCGTTCTACGCCGCCGTCGCCATGGCCGGCCTGGCCCTGGCCACCGCCCTGCTGGTGATCCGGGTGCGCAGGAGCGACCTGGAGGCCCTGGCCGGCGCCGCCGCGAAGGCCGGTCCGGCCGCCTGAGCACCGTCCGCCGTACGGAGCCGGGGCCGGGCGCGGGGAACGGTCCCCGCGCCCGGCCCCGTACCGGCCCGGAACGCCCTAGTACTCGACGCGGCCGCTGAAGACACCCAGGCGCGAGCAGACCTCGTACGAGGCGGTCACCGGACGTTTCCGCAGGATCTCCCGGGCCCGGTACTCGCCCAGGCTCATCGCGTACCAGGGGACGTCCCCGGCCTCGGCCATCTCGTCGTTGATCCCGCGCAGGGCGCAGGACCGCTGCGGCTCGGGCAGCCGGTCGAGGGCCGGAACGGCGTCCGCCGACAGGGACTGGAAATAGGCGAGGTCGATCTTCGCGTCCTGCTCGAAGCGGGCCACGTTCCGCTCGGCGACCATCCCGTCCGGCGAAAGCAGGCCGAAGGCCAGGACGGCCGCGGCCGCACTCGCCGCGAACGCGCGCGCCAGCCAGCGCCCGCCGAACAGCCCGGCCGCCATGATCAGGACGATGACCAGCCCGAGCCACAGCTCCATCGCGGCCACCGACACCCGCAGCGTGGTCAGCCCGTACGCGTCCACGTACAGGTCCATCCTGCGCAGCGCGGCGGCGACGACGACGAGCGTCAGCGCGCACAGCACCCCGAGGACGGCCCGGACGAAGCGGCGGTCGCCCTCTCCGGAGCGCGGGGCCCAGCGCAGCGCGAGCGCGATCACGGCGAGGGTCAGCAGGGTGGCCCAGAGCAGCTGCCAGAAGCCCTGGCGGGCGTACTCGGCGTAGGTGAGGCCGGTGCTCTCCAGGACCTTGTCGTAGCCGCCGAACAGGACGGCCAGCTGAACGGCGTTGAAGCCGGCGAAGAGCAGGTTGAGCACGATGAGCGGAAGGGCCCATTCGACGCGGGAGCGCGGCTTGCCGGGGGCCACCTTGATCCGGTCCCAGCGCAGCGGGGCCGCGGCGGTGCGCGCCGCCGCGAGCGCGAGGACCGAGCCGAGGAGGAAGAGCATGAACCGGACGGGCCCGTCCTCGACCGACACGTCGGGCATCAGGTCGCCCAGCAGATCGGCGAAGGCCGCGTCCGCGGAGGCGAAGAGCGCGCCGAAGAGCAGGAGCAGGACGGCGGCCACGACGGTCGCCTTGACGACGGGCAGCCAGCGCTCCTTGCTCCCCCCGCCGCGTGAGCGCACCCCGGTCAGCATCCACGCGATCCCGGACACGGCGGCGTCGAGGAAGCCGAACGGGCTGAGCAGGACGCCGGGCCAGGTGCGGCCGCCGTGCAGGGCCAGCGCGCCCAGCAGCACGGCGGACAGGATCGCCAGGGTGGCGGGCCAGGCGGAGTCGCGCAGCGCCGGTACGGCGAGCAGGGCGAGACAGCCGATCGCCCAGGCCACCGTCCAGGGGCGGGCGCCGCGGCCGGCCGCGCGGGCGGCGACGTAGGCCGCGACGACGGCGGGTACGACCGCGAGCAGCAGGCCGGGCCCCATGCCGTCGCCGAGCAGCAGCGCGGTGGTGACGCCGGAGGCGAGGACGGCGACGAGGGTCGCGGTCCGGATGGGGGCGGCCTCGGCGGGGCGCACGCGTACGGCCCAGGAAGGCGCGGCCGAACTCGGCGGCGGCTGCCAGGGGGTGGCGACCCTGCCGCCGTACACCCCCGGTGACGGGCCGCCCGCGCCGGTGTGTCTGCCGCCGGCCGGGTTCGGCCCGGCGGGCGGATCCCCGGCCGTCTTCTTCGCGTCGGCCGCGTCCTCGGTCCGGGCGTCGTCCGCCCCGCCGGTGTTCTCTGACATCGGGTTCCCTCCCCTTTCGGCCGCCCCGTAGTTCAGGTCGGGGCGGCGCTGCGGACAGGTTAGGCCGGTGCGATGCGGTTTTGAACAGGATCAAAAGAGTGCTGTGGCAGGACCGTGACAATCGGAGCGGGATATCTCACCCCGCGCCGGACTCCCGCCGCGGCACGGCACGCCCCGCGACACGGCGCGCCCCGCGGCACCGGACGCGCCGATGCACCGGACGCCGCCGTCTCTCCGGCGTCCGGTGGACTGAGGGGGTGTCAGCCCGCCGCGGGTGTCAGCCCGCCGCGACTTCCGGCAGCCAGGCCGGCAGGGCCTCGGTACGCGCCAGCCACGCGGCCGGCAGCACCGCGTCCCCGCGTGCGCCCAGCACCCCGCCGACGATCGCGCAGGTCGTGTCGACGTCCCCGCCCACCTGCGCGGTGGTCCAGAACGCCCGCTCGTAGTCGTCCAGCGCGCGCGCCGCCGACCACAGGGCGAACGGCACGGTGTCGTGCGCGCTCGTGCGCCGCCCGCAGCCCAGGACCGCCGCGACCGTGGTGGCGTCGCCGTAGTCCAGCATGTCCCGCGCGCGCCGCAGCCCGGCGCCCACCGCACTGCGCGGCACCAGCGCGATCACCCCGTCCAGCAGGTCGGAGGCCTTCGGCGGGCCGCTTTCGCTCGCGGCCAGGGCGGCCGCCGCGGCCACGGCCATCGCCCCGCACACGGCCTCGCGGTGCTGGTGGGTGGTGTAGGCGGAGATCTCCGCCTGGTGGGTGGCCTGCTCAGGGTCGTCGGCGTACCAGGCTCCCAGCGGCGCGATCCGCATCGCGGCGCCGTTGCCCCACGAGCCCTGCCCGTTGAAGAGTTCGGCGGCCAGGGTGCGCCAGTCCTGCCCCTCGCGCACCAGGCGCAGCATCCGGTTCACCGCGGGACCGTACCCGCGGTCGAAGTCGTGGTGGTGGGCGAAGGAACTGGCGAGCGCGTCCTGGTCGATCCGCCCGTGCTCGGCCAGCACGGCCACCACGGAGCTGGCCATCTCGGTGTCGTCGGTCCACTGCCACGCGTCGGCGCCGGTGGGCAGCTCGCGCCGCTTGAGCAGGGGGTAGTTCACGGGGACGAAGTACTGGGAGCCCAGGGCGTCACCCAGCGCCAGCCCTCGGAGGCTGGCCATGGCGCGCGCGTAGCGCCGTTCGGGAGTGGAGTCAGGCGTCATCGCGGGCCACTCTAGCCGTCCAGGTCGTAAGGCTCGGGTGTGGTCCACCGCTCAAACGGGCGGTCCAACCGGTACCGGCCGTCCGGGCCGAGCAGGAGGACCCGGAATTCGCCGTTGTCCGGATTGGACAGGGACTCGAATTCGGCCACGGACCAGTGGAACCAGCGCATGCAGAACAGCCGCATCGTCAGCCCGTGCGTCACCAGCAGCACGTTCTCGGGATGGTCGGGGGCCTCGAAGCTCCGGTAGAGGCTTTCCAGGAAGGACCCGACCCTGTCGTACACGTCGGCCCCCGACTCTCCCTGCGCGAACCGGTAGAAGAAGTGTCCGTACGCGTCCCGGTACGCCTTCTGCAGCCGTACGTCGCTCCGGTCCTGCCAGTTCCCCCAGTCCTGCTCGCGCAGGCGCGGCTCCTCGCGCATCCGCACCCGCGTCGGGTCCAGCCGGAGCTCCCGGAAGGTCTGCAGGGTGCGGCGGTACGGGGACACGTACGCGCTGATCGTCCCGGTGCCGAAGAGCTCCCGCAGCCGGCCCCCCGCGGCCGCCGCCTGTTCTCGTCCGGCGGGGGTCAGCCGCAGGGCGTGGTCGGGCTCCCTCTCGTACACCGAGTCGTCGGCGTTCCCCTCCGATTCCCCGTGTCGGACAAGGACGATGCGCCGTGGTCGAACCATCCCCCGACCCTATTCGGCGGCCGGGCGCCCGGCCGGACGGGCACGCCGATCGAGTCCGGCCGGTCATCGTACGGTCATACCGTCCAGGAGGGTTCGAGGTCGACGACATCCCCGGTGAGGGCCTCGACGTCGGCCTGGATCTGGGCGCGCAGGGAGAGCCGCTCGACCCGCTCCTGGCGGTACTTGCCGTGCTCGGCGGCGGCATGCCACATCGAGAGCACCAGGAACTCCCGGCCCGGCGCCTCCCCGAAGAGGCCGCGGACCATCCCGGGCGAGCCCGCCATCGCCGGATTCCACACCTTCTCCTGCATGAGGGCGAAGTGGTCGACCCGGCCCTCCCGGACCCGCGTGTGCGCGACCCGTACGACGTCCGCATCGGTGAAGCGCGGCTCGAAACCGGTCTTCACGTCGAAGCGGTGGTCGAAGAGGGTGACCCGCAGATCGGTGTAGGTGCCGTTCTGGGAGGCGGCCAGCCGGTCGTGCGAGCGCGCCATGAAGGAGTCGTAGAAGGACCGGCTCTCCCAGAACGCGAAGACATGCGCGACCCCCTGCCGGCCCCGGCTCCAGCCGCCGCCCTGCCCCCGGAATCCCGGCTCACCCGGCAGCCCCGCCCATTTTCGCTGCCCGCGCTCGAACCCGCGTCGGTCCGTCACCGTGCAGCGAATCCACTTGACCAGCACGGCGCCATCGTACGGGCCAGGCGCGGCCCCGGTCAGTCCTCGGCGCGGTGGATCCGCACCAGTTCCGCCGCATCCCGATCGGGCAGCCGAAGCCCGAACTCCCGGTCGAGCACGCCGAGCAGCCCGTCCGGGCCGACGATTTCCGGCTCGGCCCGGCCGTCGGGGTGCAGCCGGGTGAGTTCCCGTCCGACGAGCGCCCGGCGGACGCCGTCGCCCGGGAGGTGGACGATGAGCCGCCCGGCGAAGGAGGAGGCGGGATGGGTGGAGCTGTAGTGGTTGAGCACGACGTAGTCGACGGGGAGATAGGGCTGCGGGGAGAAGGCGTACAGGTCCCGCCAGTCGTCGCCGCGCAGCATGCACAGCGTGAGGACGCCGTCCTCATCCTCGCGGACGCGGTACGACCACTCGCCCTGCCGCACCTCGGCTCCCGGGCGTCCCAGCGGCACCGGCTCGCGGGGACCCTGGAAGCCGAACCCCGTGTCGCACAGCCACGGTTCACCCTCGACGGTGACGACGAGGACGGCGTGCGTCACCGCGAGGACGGCGTCCCCGCGGGTGCGGTTGCGGGCACCGCGCCCGGAGACCTCGAAGCCGATCCGCTCCAGGGCGGCGGCCAGCAGCGAGTTCTGCTCGTAGCAGTAGCCGCCGCGGCGGCCGTGCACGAGCTTGTCCTCGATCGACTTGAGGTCCAGCGCGACGGGGCGGCCGAGCAGGACGTCCAGGCTCTCGAAGGGGATGGCGGCGGTGTGGGCGCGTTGCACTGCTTTCAACGTACTCAGGTCCGGACGGAGTTCCCCGCCGGGACCGCGTTCACCCTGATATCCGATCCGCGCCAGGTACGCGTCCAGGTCCAGCTCGTCACCGCTCCACATGACTGACCATCTCCCCGTTCTCCCCGCCTCGTCGGCCGTATCGCGGCCGTGGAAATCCGCGGGCGCGCGGTCACACGCGCCCAGCACAATGATCACCATGACGGCCCTGCACTCCAACCCCCCTTTTCCACCGCCTCGCCGACGCCGAGAGCGTCCGTGCCGCCTACCGCGAGCTGGTCGACCTCCACGGCATCGACGCGATCGTCCTGGTGGACGGCGGCACGGACATCCTGATGCGCGGTGACGAAGCGGGCCTCGGCACACCCGAGGAGGACCTCACCAGCGTCGCGGCACTGGCCGCCCTGGACGACGTGCCGGAGCGCCTCGTCGTGTCGGTGGGCTCCGGGGTGGACGCCTACCACGGGGTCAGCCACGGCCTGGTGCTGGAGAACATCGCGGCGCTGGAGCGCGCGGGCGCCTACCTCGGCGCGTTCTCCCTACCTCGAGCCACCAGGGAGGGCGCGCTCTTCCTGGACGCCGTGGCGGATGCCCAGGAGCAGACCCCGGACCGGCCCAGCATCGTGAACGGGTCGATCGCCGCGGCCGTCCGGGGATCCTTCGGCGACGTGCAGTTCACCAGCCGCACGCGGGGCAGCGAGCTCTTCGTGAACCCGCTGATGTCACTGTGCTTCGCCTTCGACCTGCCGGGCCTGGCCGCGCGCTGCCTCTACCTGGACCGCATCGAGGACACCCACCTGATGCGCCAGGTCCATTCCCGGATCGCCGAATTCCGCGAGGAGCTCATCACCCGACCGGCCCGCCGCATCCCCCACTGACGCACCCGCTCCCGTACCCGCCCCGGGGGTGCCCGCGCGGTGCGGCCCGTGCGGCCCGTGCGATCCGTGGAAGACGTTGCGCTCCGTGGCACGCCGGCCCGGGTGGCGCCGTTCCTCCGCCGGGTAGCCGACCGAAACCAACAGAGCGATGGCCAGATCGTCACGGCCGTCGATCCCGAGCACCTGCTTCACCCTGGCCTCGTCCCAACCGTTCATGGGCGAGGTCGCCAGACCCATCTCCGTGGCGGCGAGCATCAGGAACGAGGCCGCGATCATGGCGTCCTTGACCGCGTACTCCCGAAGCAGACCTCGCCGGTCGAGATCCTCCTGGAAGGCCGTCGACGCGGCCGAGAACATCGCGATGAACTCGTCGGTCCATGCTCCGCTGCGCCGCGCCTGCTCATGGACGTCGCTGTGGTCGTCGCGCCAGGACTGCGGCTCGGCGACGAAGACCAGTACGACCGGGGCCTCTTGGGGCTGGGGCTGGCCTCCGGTGGCCCATGCCAGCCCCGCGAGGCCCTCCTCTCCGGAGACCACGACGATCGACCGGTCCTGCAGGTTCCAGCTGGTGGGGGCCTCGACCGCGAGGTCGAGGAGCGCTTCGAGCATGCCCGGAGGAATCGGGTCGGGCCGGTAGTGGCGGACGGTACGGCGGGTGCGGATCGCTTCTGCGACAGACATCGTGTGGCTCGTCATGCACTCACTATTGGAGAGTGACTCTCCAACGGGAAGTAGGCACTTTTTTGTGCGCTACTCTCCCGGCATGAAGACCATGGTGGAAGCATCCGGACTACCCGCCGACGTCTACTCCGCGAAGTGCCCGACGCGCCAGGTCCTCGACCACATCTCCGGCAAGTGGACGATCCTCGTCGTGGACGCCCTCCTCGAAGGGACCCTGCGGTACACCGGCTTGATGCGGCGCATCGAGGGTGTCTCACAGAAGATGCTCACCCAGACGCTGCGCGGCCTGGAGGCCGACGGGTTCGTCACCCGCACCGTGTACCCCACCATCCCGCCCCGGGTCGAATACGACCTGACGGAGCTCGGACGGAGCCTGGCGGAGCCGATCACCGCGCTCCGCCAGTGGACCGAAACCCATATCAACGAGATCGAGCGGGCCCGGGCCCGGAGCACCTCGGAGGCGGCGGAAGCCACCTGAGCGGTGGCATCGGACGCAACGGGCCAAGACGCCGACGGGGAGCCGGCATGGCGCCGACTCCCCGCTTCGGCCAGGCGCATCACGCCCGGCGGGTGCCTATTTTCAGCTGCAGCCGCTCGTCGAGCCGCAGCCCTCGCAGATGTAGCAGGAGCCGGCGCGCTGCATCTTCGTACCGCAGGAGAAGCAGAGCGGGGCGTCGGCGGAGACGCCGAGCTGCATCTCGACCAGTTCGGCGTTGCTGTGCGCCGTCTTCGGGGTCGGGAGGGACACGGCCGCGACCGGCTTCGGGGCCGCCGGGACCGCGGCCAGCGGGGTCGCCTGCATCAGGGACTCGGTGTCCAGCTCGTCCTCAAGAGGCTCGTAGGAACCGGTGTCCAGGTGACGCTGGCGCTCCTCGGCCGTGTGGATGCCGAGGGCCGAGCGGGTCTCGAAGGGCAGGAAGTCCAGCGCCAGGCGGCGGAAGATGTAGTCGACGATCGACTGCGCCATCCGCACGTCCGGGTCGTCCGTCATACCGGCCGGCTCGAAGCGCATGTTCGTGAACTTCGAGACGTAGGTCTCCAGCGGAACGCCGTACTGCAGACCGACGGAGACGGCGATCGAGAAGGCGTCCATCATGCCCGCGAGGGTCGAACCCTGCTTGGACATCTTCAGGAAGACCTCGCCCAGACCGTCGTCCGGGTAGGAGTTCGCCGTCATATAGCCCTCGGCGCCACCGACCGTGAAGGAGGTGGTGATGCCCGGGCGGCCCTTGGGGAGGCGCTTGCGGACGGGACGGTACTCGATGACCTTCTCGACGGCGGCGCGGATGGTCTCCTCCGTCTTGGCGGTGACCTCCTCCTTCTCCTCCTCCTTCTTCTTGGCGGAGAGGGGCTGGCCGACCTTGCAGTTGTCGCGGTAGATCGCGAGCGCCTTGACGCCCAGCTTCCACGCCTCGAAGTAGATCTCCTCGATCTCCTCGACGGTCGCGGTCTCCGGCATGTTGACCGTCTTCGAGATCGCGCCGGAGATCCAGGGCTGGATCGCGGCCATCATCCGGACGTGGCCCATGGCGGAGATGGAGCGCTCGCCCATGGCGCAGTCGAAGACCTCGTAGTGCTCGGTCTTCAGGCCCGGGGCGTCGACGACCACGCCGTGCTCGGCGATGTGGGAGACGATCGCCTCGATCTGCTCCTCCTGGTAGCCCAGGCGGCGCAGGGCCTGCGGGACGGTGCCGTTGACGATCTGCATCGAGCCGCCGCCGACGAGCTTCTTGAACTTGACCAGGGCCAGGTCCGGCTCGACACCGGTGGTGTCGCAGGACATCGCGAGACCGATGGTGCCGGTCGGCGCGAGGACGGAGGCCTGGGAGTTGCGGAAGCCGTTCTTCTCGCCGAGGCGCAGGACGTCCTGCCAGGCCTCGGTGGCCGCGGCCCAGATGCTGTTGTCCAGGTCGTCGGTGCGCGGTGCGACGGTGTTGGCGTCGGCGTGCTGCTTCATGACGCGCTTGTGGGACTCGGCGTTGCGGGCGTAGCCGTCATAGGGGCCGACGATGGCGGCCAGCTCGGCGGAGCGCTTGTACGCGGTACCGGTCATCAGCGAGGTGATCGACGCGGCGAGGGTGCGGCCGCCGTCGGAGTCGTACGCGTGGCCGGTGGCCATGAGCAGGGCGCCGAGGTTGGCGTAGCCGATGCCCAGCTGGCGGAAGGCGCGGGTGTTGTCGCCGATCTTCTGCGTCGGGAAGTCCGCGAAGCAGATGGAGATGTCCATCGCCGTGATGACGAGCTCGACGACCTTGGCGAACCGCTCGGCGTCGAAGGACTGGTTGCCCTTGCCGTCGTCGTTCAGGAACTTCATCAGGTTGAGCGAGGCGAGGTTGCAGGACGTGTTGTCCAGGTGCATGTACTCGCTGCACGGGTTGGACGCGGTGATGCGGCCGGACTCGGGGCAGGTGTGCCAGTTGTTGATCACACCGTCGTACTGGATGCCCGGGTCGGCGCAGGCCCACGCGGCCTCGGCGAGCTTGCGGAAGAGCGCCTTGGCGTCGACCTTCTCGATGACCTCGCCGGTCATGCGGGCGCGCAGACCGAACTCGGTGCCGTTCTCGACGGCCGTCATGAACTCGTCGTTCACGCGGACGGAGTTGTTGGCGTTCTGGTACTGGACGGACGTGATGTCGTCGCCGCCCAGGTCCATGTCGAAGCCCGCGTCGCGCAGGGCGCGGATCTTCTCCTCCTCCTTCACCTTGGTCTCGATGAAAGCCTCGACGTCGGGGTGGTCCACGTCCAGGACGACCATCTTGGCCGCGCGGCGGGTGGCGCCGCCCGACTTGATCGTTCCCGCGGACGCGTCGGCGCCGCGCATGAAGGAGACCGGACCGGAGGCGTTGCCGCCGGAGGAGAGGAGCTCCTTGGAGGAGCGGATGCGGGAGAGGTTCAGGCCGGCGCCGGAGCCGCCCTTGAAGATCATGCCCTCTTCCTTGTACCAGTCGAGGATCGACTCCATGGAGTCGTCGACGGCCAGGATGAAGCAGGCGGAGACCTGCTGCGGCTGGGGCGTACCGACGTTGAACCACACGGGGGAGTTGAAGCTGAAGATCTGGTGCAGGAGGGCGTAGGTCAGCTCGTGCTCGAAGATCTCGGCGTCGGCGGGCGACGAGAAGTAGTCGAAATCCTCGCCGGCCTTCGTGTACGTCTTCACGATCCGGTCGATCAGCTGCTTCAGACCGGTCTCGCGCTGCGGGGTGCCGACGGCGCCGCGGAAGTACTTGCTGGTGACGATGTTGACCGCGTTCACCGACCAGAAGTCGGGGAACTCGACGCCACGCTGCTCGAAGTTGACCGAGCCGTCACGCCAGTTGGTCATGACGACGTCACGGCGCTCCCAGCTCACCTCGTCGTAAGGGTGCACGCCCGGGGTGGTGTGGATGCGCTCGATACGCAGGCCGCCCTTGGCAGCCTTGGTCCCCTTGGCGCGGGAACCACGTGCCGAGCCGCTCGCCGTCTCTGTCATGCCGCTTCCTCCCATATGCGGGCAAAAACGCCCTAAAGTGCCATCGATATTCCGCGGCACAGTGCTGTGTCTTGTATCTACGTCTCTTCGCCTGGCCGACCGGCCGCGTCACGGCGCGTGAGCGCCGCGGCACGGGGGGTCCGGTCAGTCGGCGGCGGAGGCGGGCACGGGGACCTGGACGGCCACCCCGCACTCGCACTCTTCAGGGTGAGGCCGCGGCTCACGGAGTTCCGCGATGGCGGTCTCGAAGTCTTCAAGGGTGTCGAAAGCTTTGTAAACGGAGGCGAACCGCAGGTACGCGACCAGGTCGAGCTCCTGCAAGGGGCCGAGTATGGCCAGACCCACGTCGTGGGTGGTCAGCTCGGCACTCCCGGTGGCGCGCAGCGCCTCCTCGACCCGCTGGCCGAGCTTGGCGAGGGCGTCCTCGGTGACCGGCCGCCCCTGGCACGCCTTGCGCACGCCGGAGATGACCTTGGAGCGACTGAAGGGTTCCGTCACTCCGCTGCGCTTGATCACCATCAGCGAGGCCGTCTCCACCGTCGTGAAGCGACGGGAGCAGTCGGGGCACTGACGGCGCCTGCGGATCGACGTGCCGTCGTCCGTCGTGCGACTGTCGACGACGCGGCTGTCGGGGTGCCTGCAGAAGGGGCAGTGCATGGTTCCCTCACCCTTCGTTTTGGCACGACCGAATCACCCCACGGAGCCCCTGAACGACGGAGGCGGACTCCGTCGGGGGCTCGTGAAGCAGCCACCAGCATATGCGATACCGAGGCCCCCGGAAGACCCGAGGACCACAACCTCTGGGTGGCAGCGCTCATCCAACCACTAGATCTTGGGTTGCGGCGGATTTGCACGGCTCAGCGTGTCGCAGCGTCCGGTGGGCGGACACGGAGCCTCGCGGTGCCACACTGGGCACAGGCCCGGAAGGCGGCGATCCGACCGGGAAGGGTACCGTAAGCGGCGGACGCCGGGCCGAACCCGCGTTCGGCGAACCGATCACCCATACACCCCTCGATATGCCCACGCAGGACGATCTGCGATTTTTCACTCGAACGTGTGTTTGGCGCAACCTTTCGAAAGCTACTACCGTTGTCCAGCTAGGGAGAACATTTCGAGAGGGGCCGACGTGACCACCACCGCAGACAGTGCCGCCATCACTGCCCAGAACCGCTCCCAGAGCCGACTCGATCCGGTGCATGCCATGAACGACGCAAACCTGAACCCGGATGCGGAGCCCGTAGTACGCCCCGCACGCTCGCTGCCAGGTCGACCTCCAGGCATCCGCGCCGACAGCTCCGGGCTCACGGACCGGCAGCGGAGGGTCATTGAGGTCATTCGCGACTCCGTGCAGCGGCGGGGCTACCCGCCGTCGATGCGGGAGATCGGCCAGGCGGTCGGCCTGTCCAGCACCTCGTCGGTCGCGCACCAGCTGATGGCACTCGAACGCAAGGGCTTCCTCCGCCGCGACCCGCACCGCCCCCGGGCCTACGAGGTGCGCGGCTCCGACCAGCCGAGCTCGCAGCCCACGGACACCACCGGCAAGCCCGCCGCCTCCTACGTTCCCCTGGTCGGCCGGATCGCGGCCGGCGGCCCGATCCTCGCCGAGGAGTCGGTCGAGGACGTCTTCCCGCTCCCCCGGCAGCTCGTCGGCGACGGCGAGCTCTTCGTCCTCAAGGTCGTCGGCGACTCGATGATCGAGGCCGCCATCTGCGACGGCGACTGGGTCACGGTCCGTCGCCAGCCGGTCGCGGAGAACGGCGACATCGTCGCCGCGATGCTCGACGGCGAGGCCACCGTCAAGCGCTTCAAGCGCGAGGACGGCCACGTCTGGCTCCTCCCGCACAACGCCGCCTACCAGCCGATCCCCGGCGACGAGGCGACCATCCTCGGCAAGGTCGTCGCGGTACTGCGCCGGGTCTGACCCCGTCGCCCCCATTCAGCCCCCGGGACCCACTGCGCCGGTTCCGGGGGTTGTTCCATGCCCCGAAACCGGCGGACCGGCGGATTCACGGCCTACTTGCCGTCGGCCTTGGCCGTCGCGTCGATCGCCGCCAGGGAACGGCGGGCCTGGTTGCGGTCCGTGGTGTACCAGAAGTCCGGCAGCGTGGCCCGCAGGAAGCTCCCGTACCGGGCCGTCGCCAGCCGGGGGTCCAGGACCGCGACGACACCCCGGTCACCCGAGGCCCGTACGAGACGGCCCGCGCCCTGTGCCATCAGCAGCGCGGCGTGCGTCGCCGCGACGGCCATGAAGCCGTTGCCGCCGTGCTCCTCGACCGACTTCTGGCGGGCGCTCATCAGCGGGTCGTCCGGGCGCGGGAACGGGATCCGGTCCATGACCACGAGCTGACAGCTGGGGCCGGGCACGTCCACGCCCTGCCAGAGCGACAGCGTCCCGAACAGGCAGGTCTTGGGGTCCGCGGCGAAAGCCTTGATCAGCTCACCGAGGGTTTCCTCGCCCTGGAGCAGGATCGGGTTGTCGAGCCGGCCGCGCAGTTCCTCCGCGGCCGCCTTGGCACCGCGCATGGAGGAGAAGAGGCCGAGGGTACGGCCGCCGGCCGCCTCGATCAGCTCGGCGAGCTCGTCCATCATGTCGCCGCGGGTCCCCTCCCGGCCCGGCGTGGCCAGGTGCTTGGCGACGTAGAGGATGCCCTGCTTGGGGTAGTCGAAGGGCGAGCCGACGTCGAGGCCCCGCCATACGGGTACGTCGTCTCCCTCGACGCCCTCGGGGGACAGCCCCAGCGAGCCCGCGACCCCGTTGAAGTCGCCGCCCAGCTTGAGGGTGGCGGAGGTCAGCACCACGGAGCGCTCCGCGAACAGCTTCTCGCGCAGCAGACCGGACACCGACAGGGGGGCGACCCGGAGGGTGGCGCCGAAGCGGTCGTGCCGCTCGTACCAGACGACGTCGTACTCGGAGCCGTTGGTGATCCGCTCCGCCACGCCGTGGATGCTCTCCACGGCGGCCAGCGCCTGCTTGCGCACCGCGTCCTCGTCGTGGACGGACTTGTCCCGGGTCGCTCCGATCGCCGAGATCACGTTGCGCGCGGCGTCCCTCAGGGACATCAGCGCGTAGCCGAGATCCTCGGGGATCTGCTCCAGCCGGCCGGGGAGCGCCAGCTCCATGACCCGCTCGAAGCTTTCCGAGGCGGTCTGCAGGGCGTCCGCGGTCTTCTCGTCGACCAGCTTGGCGGCACGCTTCACGGCCCGGTTGACCTGCCCGGGGGTGAGCTCACCGGTGGCGACCCCGGTCACCCGGGAGACCAGCTCATGGGCCTCGTCGACGATCAGCACCTCGTGCTGCGGCAGCACGGGGGCGCCCTCGATGGCATCGATGGCGAGCAGTGCGTGGTTGGTGACGACCACGTCCGCGAGCTTGGCCCGCTCACGCGCGGCCTCCGCGAAGCACTCGGCGCCGTACGCGCACTTCGTCGCGCCGAGGCACTCGCGGGAGGAGACGGAGATCTGCGACCAGGCCTTGTCCGAGACGCCCGGGGTCAGGTCGTCGCGGTCACCGGTCTCCGTCTCGTCGGCCCAGTCGCGCATGCGCAGCAGGTCCTGGCCGAGCTTGCTGGTGGGCGCGGCCGCCTCGAACTGGTCGAAGAGGCCGTCCTCCTCGTCCTGCGGAGCACCCTCGTGCAGGCGGTGCAGGCACAGGTAGTTGGACCGGCCCTTGAGCATGGCGAACTGGGGGCGGCGGCGCAGCTGCGGGTGCAGTGCCTCCACCGTCCGGGGCAGATCGCGCTCGACGAGCTGCCGCTGCAGGGCGAGCGTCGCCGTGGCGACGACCACGCGCTCGCCGTGGGCGAGGGCCGGCACCAGGTAGCCGAGGGACTTACCGGTGCCGGTGCCGGCCTGGATCAGCCGGTGGGAGTTGTCGTCGATCGCTTCGGCGACGGCTTCGGCCATGGCCACCTGGCCGGGGCGCTCCGTGCCGCCGACGGCGGAGACGGCGGCGTGCAGCAGGTCGGGGAGGGAGGGCTTCGTCATAGCACTGCCAACCCTACGGGGCCGCACCGACAACGGACGCACCGGCGAGTGATCACGGCCGGTACAAGGGGTTCGGTACGGTGCCGTGCTGCACGGCGTGCGGGCGGTCGGGGCGGTCTCGGTAGCCGTCCTCGTAGAGCCGGTTGCGGTTCAGGCAGAGCCGTCCGATGCGTTCGCCGAGCAGGTCGAAGAGCTCGTAGCGCTCCTTGAGCTCCGGGAAGCGGGCCTGGTGGCGCAGGATCTCCGCCCGCACGAGCGACCAGAACTCGCTCTCCGGGACACCGAGGCCGTCCTCGCACAGGGCCGAGAGGTAGCGGAACACGCCGACGAACAGCCCGGAGTGGATGAACTGGGGGAGGAAGTCGGCCGGCTCGGTGAGCAGGACCGCCCGCACCTCGTCGGGCAGGGACTCCAGCTCCGGCAGCGGTTCGTCACTGATGTTGACGTCGTCCACGAAGTCCTTGACCGCGAGCCGGACCGGGACGTCGTGCTCGTCGAAGATCACGATGGTGTTCTCGCCGTGCGGGGAGAAGACGGTCCCGTAGCGGTAGAGGAAGTGGAGCAGTGGGGGCAGGAGGGCGGCGAAGAGGCGCTGCAGCCAGACGGCCGGGGCCAGCCCGGACCTGGCGACCAGCTCGGCGGTGAAGGAGCGGCCGCGCGGGTCGGTGTGCAGGAGGGAGGCGAGGGTGCGGGCGCGCTCGCCGGGGGCGAGCAGGCCGGTGAGGGGCTCGCGCCAGATCGCGCCGAGGAGCTCCTTGTACTGGTAGGGGACCTCGGGCAGCTCGTCGTAGACGGGGTGGCGGACGGTGACGGAGGCGACCTCGCCGAGCAGGACGACCCGGCACTCGTCGCGGAGGAAGGGGTCGCCGTCGCGGAGGGAGTGGATCCAGGCGGTGACGGCGGGGGCCGCGAGCGTGAGGTCGCCGGGCAGGCCGCGCCAGACCATGGTGTTGAAGACGGAGAGCGGGAGTTTGACGCTGTGCCGGTCGGGCCGGCTGACGTTGAGGAAGGTGCGGACGGACTGCTGCGGGAGACGCACGTCGGGGTCGGCCGGCAGCGGTACCAGGGCGCAGGAGGCGAGCGCCGGGGCGAAGAGGGGGAGGACGACCTCGTCCCACTGCCAGGGGTGGACCGGCAGGTAGAGATAGTGGAGCGGGTCGAGGCCGCGGTCGCGCAGGGACCGGTCGAAGGCGGCCCGGGTGACGGGGTCGAGCTCGGCGGTGTAGAGGCGGGCGGGGTCTTCCAGGCCGGCGGTTCCCCGGTAGGTGGCGAGCGAGGTGTGGGCGGCGAGCCAGGGCAGCCGCTGGCGGGTGCGGGCCTCGGGTGCCCAGGCCGCGGTGTCGGAGGCGGAGAGTCCGAGGCGTCCCTTGTTGGGGACGAGCCAGGGGTGGCCGGTCTGGTGGCCTTCGAGGCCGGCGTAGTCGAGGTCGGCGAGGACGTCGGCGGTGAGTGCGGTGTGGTCGAGCCGGGCGTCGGCGGTGAGGGTGGCGCTGAGCTCGCGGACGAGGTGACCGAGGGTGGGTCCGTCGAGGCCGAGGAGGGTGCGGGCCCGGATGAGGAAGGCGTACGGGTCCCCGAAGGCGGCCGGGCTCCCGAGGTGGCCCGGCACGCCGGGTGAGGGAGGTGAGCCCGGCGCGGGCGCGGGTGGGGTGAGGGTGATGGTGTCCGGGGTGACGTGCCAGCTGCCGTACGAGCGGCGGCGGGCGCGGAAGCCGAGGCTGCTGCCGTCGTCGAGGGTCAGGGTCCAGGCGTCGCCGGCGGCGGCCGGGGTGGGGACGGGCCGGACGATCTCCTCGTAGGCGAACTCGCCGATCATCTTGGCGAGCAGCCGTCGCGCGGCGACGTCCCAGGTCGCGCGGTTGAGTTCGGGTGGGATGCAGGGGTGCTGGGGTGAAGGTGGCACGGCGGGTTCGGCGGCGTCGTGGGCTGCGGGGAAGTTCGGCACGGGACTCCTCGGAGGTCGGGAACTCTGCTCCGCTACGCAGAGTTATCAAAGGGAGAGGTGCGAAGCCGCCGACGACGGGTCGGGGTGTGCGGTGCGGCACTCAGAGGAGATTGCGCAGCACCCGCTCCCGGACCATCAGGGCGGCCCGCTTCTCGGGAAGGTCGATTTCCGCGGAGCAGCGGAAACCGGAGCTCAGGAAGGCCGATACGGAGGGGGTGTTGCGGATGTCCGGTTCCGCGACGACGCGTGTGCAGCGGGGGCGGTTGCCGAGGACCAGGTCGGCCACGGCGCGCAGCAGGGCCGTGCCCAGTCCGCGGCCACGGTTCGTGCCGTCTCCGATGAGCAGGTGGATACCCATGTCGTGGGGGCGCGCCGGGTAGTAGCCGGAGAGCGGGTCGAGGTCGGCCCGGTAGATCTCCCAGTAGCTCATCGGTGTGCCGTCGAGGAGACCGAGGCAGGGGATGCTGCGGCCGTCGCCGTCGAGCTGGGCCCGCAGGTGGGCCGCGGTGACGGCGGCGGGGCCGGCGAGCTCCCAGTAGGCGGCCACCTCGGGATCGTTCATCCAGCCGGTGAGCAGCTCCAGGTCGCGGCCGGGTCGCACGGGTTCGAGGCGGAAGGCGCCGGCGGGTGTGGTGACGCTGCCCCAGATGGCGGGGGAATCGAGCAGGTCGGCCTCGGCGAGCAGGGGCAGCAGGTCCGCGTTGAGGCGCTGTTCGCGCCTGCCGTCGGCGACTTCCAGGAGGCCGGTGGCAGAGCGGGCATCGTGGGCGGAGCCGGTGGCTGCGACCGGGGCCGGGGCTGAGGTGTCGGTGGAGGGCATCGGGGCTCTTCTCCGCGTCGGCGCCGACGCGTCAATCGTGAAGGGGGTTGGTGATGGTGACGTAGACGGACTGGGTGTCGACGGGGCCGACCAGCTCGTCGAGTCCGCCCAGGCGGGTGAGCAGGTTCGCCTTGCAGCGCAGGGTGGGCGAGTCGAGCAGCCGGGCGGGGAGCGGGCCCAGGCCCGTGGCCTTGGCGAGGAAGCGGCGGAAGGCGGCGAGGAGGACGCGTTCGTCCGCGAGCCGCTGGGATCCGAAGGCGCCGATGAGGCCGAGCACGTTGTTGATGCCGAGGTAGTAGGCGAAGCGTTCGTCGGTGACGGCGTCGGAGACGAAGGTGTCGCTGGCGCTTCCGATGCCGGGGAGCCGGTGCTCCAGTTCCGCGCGGCGGGATGCGCGGAAGTAGTAGCCCTGGTTGTCGCGGTAGCGGCCGCCGATGGGCCAGCCGGCCGGGTCGAGGAGCACCAGGGTGTTCTGCTGGTGCGCTTCGAGGGCGATACCGGCGAGGGCGTCGAAGGCGAGGACCGGCAGGACCACGTGGTCGAGGTAGCGCAGGAACCACTCGGCCGCGACGGCGGACGTGGTGTGGCCGGTGGCGGTGGCGAGACCGGTGACGAGTTCCGCGAGGCGGGAACTCATGGTGGTCCGGCCGGGCCAGGGGCGGGGAGCGGTGAGCGCGGCGATGCATACGGGGTCGTCGCCCGAGCGGAAGGGGTTGTGGCGCAGCAGGGCGTCGAGTCCGGGCACGGGGGTCCCGTCCGGGGCGTCCACGGCGACCCAGGCGGGGTCGCGGACGATGTCGAAGGCGGGGTGGGACGCCTGCCACTGCTCGGCGAGGCCGGTGCGGAGCAGCCGGTGCACCTCGACGCCGCGGTGGAGTTCCTTGCGGAGGTTCTCCCGGCGGGAGTTGGTGATGCGCAGGCCCAGGGAGAGCTTGAGCATCGCGGGGGCGCCCGGGCGGTGGACGGTGCGGACGGAGGAGGTGGGGTACCAGGGCTCGCCGTGCGGGCCCAGGTCGTGCAGGAGTCCCGCGTCGAACAGGGCGGTGACGGCGGGGCGCTGGAGGAGGTCGCGGGCCTGCCAGGGGTGCAGGGGAAGGGGGGTGGTGCCGTGGGGCAGGGGGATCCCGGGGGCGAGCCGGCCGAGGAGCTGCGGGGCGGAGACGGGGCGGCCGCTCTCGGTCCAGGCGGATTCGGTCGCGAGAGCCGCGGGTTCGACCGCGAACCAGTGCAGGGGGAAGGAGCCGTGGAGTTCGGGTGAGTAGCGGCGTACCTCGGCCTCGGAGAGTCCTTCGCGGCTCTTCGGGTCGGGCTGGAGGGGGTGTCCGAGGAGGAGTGCCTGTTCGGCGGTGAGGAAGCGGTCCCCTCCGACGGGGGCCGGGGCGGTGGGGCGTTCGCGCCGGTCGGCGATGAATTCGGCGGTGCGGCGGACCGAGTCGGCCACGCGGCCGACGAGGTCGGCGGCGCCGCGGCCGCCGCTCGTGCCCTCACGGGAGATGAGCGCGGCGATGGTGACGGCGTCGAGGGAGGGTGCGGCGGCGGCCGTGCCTTCGAGCCTGACCGCACCGAATCGGTGCCAGCCGGTGTGGGACCAGTGGCGGACCGGGACGATCAGGGCGGCGCCGGAGGCGGGAAGGGGGATGCGCAGGGGGGTTCCGGCGGGGCCGTCGGGGCGGCCGAGACCGGATTCGCGGACCCAGCAGCGGAGCAGGTTCTCCACGGCCGCGGCCTCGGCGGCGGTGGCCGGGTCGGGGTGGTTGAGGAGGTCGGGCAGGGTGGTGGGCTCCAGACGGAGGGGGCTCGTCCATCCGGAACGGGGCCGGGGTGTTCCGTCCTTCTGCCTCGGCACGGTGGCCGTTGCCCCGGCGGGGGCCCCGGTACCGGCTCCGGTGCCGGCTCCGGTGCCGGCCGTGGCCGCCGGCTGACGGAGCTGCTCGGCCGGAGCGCCGGGTGCGCCGGCCGGGCCCGGCCGCGCGTGCTCGGCCGTGGCCCCGTCGGCGTGGGGCAGCGGGCCGCCGGCCGGGGATGGGGCCGGCGCGTCCTCGGCGGGTGCGGGCCGGGCCGGCGGGCCGGCCGCGGGCCCCGAGCCCTGCGCCTCGGGCAGGTCGGGCCGGGGCGCCGGAGAGGGCGGCTGCGCGGCCTCCCGTAGCGGCGCCGCGGCGCCGTACAGCGATGACGGCTGCCCCGGGGCGACGGCCTCGGGGTCCGGGATCGGCTGCGGCGGCGACAGCGGCTGCACCGGTCCCGCCGGTGCGGCGGGCCGGTCGGGAGACGGCGGTTGGGTGTCTGTGATGGGGGTGGACTGGTGCGGGTCTGGCATCGCGGGTCCTCGGGGGTACGGGTCAGTGGGTCCGGCGGGAGGCGGCCGGGATGGCGTCGGCCAGGCGGTCGAGGACCGCCGCGGCCTGCTCGTCGGTCAGGGTCAGCGGGGGCAGGAGGCGGACCACGGCGCCGTGACGGCCGCCGAGTTCGACGATCAGGCCGCGGTCCAGGCATTCCTGGCGGACGGCGGCGGCGAGGGCCGGGGCGGCCGCCCCGGTGTCGGGGTCGACGAGTTCGACGCCGATCATCAGTCCCCGGCCCCGTACCTCCCCGATGCAGGCGTGGCCGCCGGCCAGGCCGCGCAGGGCCGCCAGCATCCTCTCCCCCAGGGTGGCGGCCCGCTCGGCGAGCCGGTTCTCACGGACGAACGCGAGCGTGGCGGTTCCGGCGGCCATGGCGAGCTGGTTGCCGCGGAAGGTGCCCGCGTGCCCGCCGGGGGCCCAGACGTCCAGACCGGCCCGGTACACGATCACGGCGAGCGGCAGACTGCCGCCGATCGCCTTGGAGAGGACCATGACGTCGGGCACCACCCCGGCGTGGTCGACGCCCCAGAAGGCGCCGGTCCGGCCGACACCCGTCTGCACCTCGTCGGCGATCAGCGGGATCCCCCGCGCCGCGGTGATCTCGCGCATCCGCCGCAGCCAGCCGTCCGGGGCGGGGATCACCCCGCCTTCGCCCTGCACGGGCTCGACGATCATTCCGGCGGGGGCGGGCACCCCGCCCTTCGGGTCGTCCAGCAGGTTCTCCGTCCAGCGCGCGGAGAGTTCGGCGCCCTCGGGCCCGCCGACGCCGAACGGGCAGCGGAGGTCCTGCGGGTATGGCAGCCGGGTCACCCGTACTCCGGGGGCGCCCCCCGAGGCGTCCAGGGCCCCGGCCGTCATGCCGTGGTAGGCCCCGGTGAAGGCGAGCAGCCCGGAGCGGCCGGTCGCGGTGCGCACCAGCTTGAGCGCGGCCTCCACGGCATCCGTGCCGGCGGGCCCGCAGAACTGGATGCGCGCGTCGGCGGCCAGCTCGGGCGGCAGGTTGGCGAAGAGCTCGGTGGTGAAGTCGTCCTTGACCGGGGTCGCGAGGTCCAGCACGTGCAGCGGTGCACCCGAGTCGAGGACGCCCCGGATGGCTTCGAGCACCACCGGGTGGTTGTGCCCGAGGGCGAGCGAGCCGGCGCCGGAGAGGCAGTCGAGGTAACGCCGCCCGTCGGCGCCCTCGATGGTCAGCCCGCGGGCCCGCACGGGGACGATGGGCAGCGAGCGCGCGTACGTCCGGGCGGCGGACTCCCGCTGCGCCTGCCTGCGCAGGATGCCCTCGGGGGCGAGGGGACCCCCCGGCCCGTCGCCTGCGTCCGGGCCGTGCGGCACGTGTCGGCCGTGCGGACCGGGCTCCCGGCTTCCCTGCGTCGGCACTTGAAGCGGGATCTCTGTCGCGGCCGCCGCCGCGGCCGGCTCGGTGACAGCCACGAGTGTCGGTCCTCCCGCAGTGATTGCTCTTCCGGATTGCGTCTCGAACATGAACGCTGCTCCCCCATCCCCCGTACGTACCAACGACGGTGACGGCGACGGATCACGGGTTGACTCAAGATCCTTGTCACGCAAGGCAAAGAGGGCCAGGAACCGCGGCCCCGGCCTGTGTCGTCCTCGGCGACAGCGGCATAGTGGGGGCCTGCACTCCACTCCTCGAACTCCCAGGGGGACGAACGACATGCGACCGAACCGACCGGTCACCGCGATTCTGTGCGCGGCCACGCTCGCGCTGACCGCGGCTGCCTGCGGCCCCGGCGACGGGGAGGCCGGCGGCGACGCCAAGCCGACCGTGGCTGCGAGCCTGCCGAGCCAGGACGGGGGGATAACCATCCCCGACCAGCTCAAGGACAAGCTCAAAGAGCACGGATTCGACATGGAGAAGTGGAAGGGGGGTGAGTGGAAGAACTGGAAGAGGGAGGACTGGCTCCGCGAGGCGGGCGACTACATCAACCCGGTCATCGAGGGCCTGTGGGACCCGGACCGCATGCGTGACGCCGAGCAGCCGCAGCGCCCGTCGGTCGACCCCGACGCGGGCAAGGACCAGGGTGTCACCGACCCGACCCCGGTACCGGTGACGGCCAAGGTGGCCAATCCGCCTTACCACACGAACATTCCGGCGTCCGGCAAGGTGTTCTTCGACGGCCCCGAGGGCTCGATGGTCTGCTCTGCGACCGTCGTCAAGGACCCGGCCCACCCCGGCAAGTCGAACATGGTCTGGACCGCGGGCCACTGCGTGCACGCGGGCAAGGCCGGCGGCTGGTACCGCAACATCGCCTTCGTCCCGTCCTACAACAACGCGGGCAAGCCGGCGGCTCAGCTCAAGGGCGCGCCCCGCGAGCAGGTGGCCCCGTACGGCGTCTGGTGGAGCGACTGGGCGCAGACCTCCGACCAGTGGATCGCGAGCGGCGGCCCGACCGGTGGCGCGGGTGCCCCGTACGACTTCGCGGTGCTGCACGTGGCGCCCGAGAAGGGCAGCACCAAGTCCCTGGAGGAGACGGTCGGTTCGGCGCTCCCCGTCGAGTTCGGCGCTCAGTCCGTGCCGAAGGTCGCGAGCATCACGGCGACGGGCTACCCGGCGGCGGCTCCGTTCGACGGCCAGCGGGCCTTCCAGTGCACGGACAAGCCGGGCCGGCTGTCCCTGAACGCGAACGACCCCGTGATGTACCGCATCGGCTGCACCATGACCGGCGGCTCCTCCGGCGGTGGCTGGGTCGCGGCGGGCGCCGACGGCAAGCCGGCGCTGGTGTCGAACACGTCGATCGGCCCGGCCAAGGCGGGTTGGCTGGCTGGACCCCGGCTGGGGCCTGAGGCGAAGGGCATCTTCGACGCCGTCAGCCGCAAATTCAAGTAGGGCACAAGTACTGACATGACGGCTGAGGCCCCCTGCGTCGCAGGGGGCCTCAGCCGTTGCTTCGTCGAGCCGTCGAGCCGTCAAGCCGTCAGACGGTCAGGCGCGCTCAGTGCTTCGCGAGCGCGTACGGCGCCAGGTCCGCAGCCAGTTCCTGGTGGACCCGCGCCTTGAGCAGGGTGCCGTCCGGGGTGTGCTCCTCGGAGATCACCTCGCCCTCGGCGTGCGCCTTGGCGACCAGCGAGCCGCGCGTGTACGGCACCATGGCCTCCACCTCGACCTCGGGCCGCGGCAGCTCGGAGTCGATGAGCGCGAGGAGCTCCTCGATGCCCAGGCCCGTCCGCGCCGAGACGGCGATGGAGTGCCGCTCGATCCGCAGCAGCCGCTGCAGCACGAGCGGATCCGCGGCGTCCGCCTTGTTGATCACGACGATCTCGGGCACGTTCACCGCGCCGACCTCGCGGATCACCTCGCGCACCGCCGCCAGCTGCTCCTCCGGCGCCGGGTGCGAACCGTCCACGATGTGCAGGATCAGGTCGGAGTCCCCGACCTCCTCCATCGTGGAGCGGAAGGCCTCGACCAGGTGGTGGGGCAGGTGCCGGACGAAGCCGACCGTGTCGGCCAGGGTGTAGACCCGGCCGCTCGGCGTCTCGGCCCGGCGCACGGTCGGGTCGAGGGTGGCGAACAGCGCGTTCTCCACCAGTACGCCCGCGCCCGTCAGGCGGTTGAGCAGCGAGGACTTGCCCGCGTTGGTGTAACCGGCGATGGCGACCGAGGGCACCTTGTTGCGGCGCCGTTCCTGCCGCTTGATGTCCCGGCCGGTCTTCATCTCCGCGATCTCCCGGCGCATCTTCGCCATCTTCTCGCGGATCCGCCGCCGGTCGGTCTCGATCTTGGTCTCACCGGGGCCTCGGGTGGCCATGCCGCCACCGCCGCCGCCACCCATCTGCCGGGACAGCGACGCACCCCAGCCACGCAGGCGCGGCAGCATGTACTGCATCTGCGCGAGCGCGACCTGCGCCTTGCCCTCTCGGGACTTGGCGTGCTGGGCGAAGATGTCGAGGATCAGGGCGGTCCGGTCGACCACCTTGACCTTGACGACGTCTTCGAGCGCGATGAGCTGGCCGGGGCTGAGCTCGCCGTCGCACACGACGGTGTCGGCGCCGCTCTCCATGACGATGTCACGCAGTTCGCGCGCCTTGCCCGAGCCGATGAAGGTGGCCGGGTCCGGCTTGTCACGGCGCTGGATCACGCCGTCGAGTACGAGGGCACCCGCCGTCTCGGCGAGGGCGGCGAGCTCCGCGAGGGAGTTCTCCGCGTCGTTCACCGTGCCGGAGGTCCAGACCCCGACCAGTACGACGCGCTCCAGGCGCAGCTGCCGGTACTCGACCTCGGTGACGTCTTCGAGCTCGGTGGAGAGGCCGGCCACGCGGCGCAGCGCTGCGCGCTCCGAGCGCTCGAACTGCTCGCCGTCCCGGTCTCCGTCGATCTCGTGGCTCCAGGCGACGTCCTCTTCCATCAGGGCATCGGCCCGAAGGCTCTCGGTGTAGCTCTGCGAGTCCCGCACGTCCTGTGCGTCCCGCGCGTCCTGGGAAGGGGAAGAGGAGGTCATTGGATCCTTACGTCGATTCGAATAGCCGTGTCACGTTAGCTGGCACGTGGCACGTTATCTGTCACGTCCAACGTGTCACACCGCCGGGGGATTCCCCGTGCGGCCCCGTCGATGGTGACATGCCCGTTCCTCGCCGGTCACACCCTTTTATCGGGCGCTCCCGCCCGGCGCGGCCTTCCCGGAGGCCGTCTTTCCGCTCCACTCCGGGTGCCCGGGCATCGGCGGGGTGGTGGTCCCGTACAGCCAGGGCTCCAGGAAGGCCTGAAGGTCGCGCCCCGCCTCCTGCGAGGCCAGGCGTACGAAGTCGGCCGTCCCCGCGATCCCGTCCCGGTTCTCTGTGACCCAGCGCCGCTCGATCCGCTCGAAGGCCTCGGTGCCGATCTCCTGCCGCAGGGCGTAGAGGATCAGTGCGGCCCCGTCGTAGACCACCGGCCGGAACAGTCCGATCTTCTCGCCGGGTGCGGCGGCCTTCGGGGCGGCCGGCGGGCCGCCCGCCGCCCGCCACTGGTCGGAGCGCTGGTACGCCTCGCGCATGCGCCGCTCCAGGGAGTACTTGCCCAGCCCGTCGGCGTACAGGGCCTCGTACCAGGTGGCGTGTCCCTCGTTGAGCCACAGGTCGGACCAGGTCCGCGGGGTGACGCTGTCACCGAACCACTGGTGGGCGAGCTCGTGGACCATCACGGACTCGACGTACCAGTCGGGGTAGCCCTCACCGGCGAACAGGCTGCTCTCGAAGAGCGAGAGGGTCTGCGTCTCCAGCTCGAAGCCGGTCGTGGCCCGGGCGATCAGTACCCCGTAGTTCTCGAAGGGGTAGCGGCCGACCCGCTCCTCCATCCACGCGATGTGGCCCGAGGTCTTCTTCAGCCAGGGGTCGAGCCGCTCCCGGTCCTTGGCGGGTACCACGTCGCGCAGCGGCAGCCCGTGCGGTCCGGTGCCGTGCACGACGGCGGAGCGGCCCACCGAGACCTGGGCCAGCTCGGTGGCCATCGGGTGCCGGGTCCGGTACGTCCAGGTCGTCGTGGGGCCGAGCCGCAGGGCGGGGGCCACCGGCTCCCCGTTGGCGACGGCGGTGAGACCCTGCGGGGCGGTGATCCGGAAGGTGAAGAAGGCCTTGTCGGCGGGGTGGTCGTTGCAGGGGAAGACGCGGTGCGCGGCGTCCGCCTGGTTGGCCATGGCCAGGCCGTCCTCGGTGGGCACCCAGCCGCCGTCGCCGCGGCCGCGCGGGTCGCTGGTGTGCCGGATCGTGATGTGCAGCGGCATGTTGTCCGCCACCGGGCGGGCGGGGGTCAGGACCAGGTCCTCCGCCACGCTCTCGAACCGCGCCGGCTCCCCGTTGACCTCGGCGGACGCCACCTTGCCGTGGGTGAAGTCCAGGTTGATGAGCTCCAGCCGCTCCAGGGCGCGGGCGTCGATGACGGTGACCGCGTCGAGCGGGCTCAGGTTGTCCTTGTAGGCGAGGGACAGGTCGTACGAGAGCACGTCGTACCCGGGGTTGCCGAGCTCCGGGAAGAGCCGGTCCCCGATGCCCAGCGGCTTCGGTGGGGGCAGGACGGCGGCGACGAGGGTGAGGGAGGCCGCGGCGAGCAGGGCGGCGCGCAGGCGCGGGGAGGAGAGCTGCATCCACCACCGCTTACCAGCGCCCGCCACACGGCCGCGTACGGCGCGCGACGGTTCCACCCGAACGGGACCTTCCGGAGCCGTCCCGGCCTACGTCGGCACCCGGCAGGCGTCGGCCTAGACCCGGCTGACGTCGTACACGCCCGGCACGTCCCGCATCGCCCGCATCAGCGCGGGCAGCCCGGCCGCGTCGGGCAGCTGCAGGGTGTAGCTGTGCCGCACCCGCTGCTCGACCGGCGGTTCCACGGTCGCGGAGACCACCTCGACGCCTTCGCGGGCGATGGCCTCGGTCAGATCGGCCAGCAGATGCGGGCGGCCGAACGATTCAGCGAGCAGGGTGACCCGGCAGTCCGCCGTGGCCCGCCAGTGCACGGCGACGGACGTGCGCCCCACGGCGCGCATCTGCGCCACCGCCGCGCAGTGGATGCGGTGGACGGTGACGGCGCCGCCCCGGACCAGGAAGCCGGCGACGGCGTCCGGCGGCACCGGGGTGCAGCACCCGGCCAGCCGCACGGTGGCGTCGGGCAGATCGGCGACCGCGTTGCCCCCGCCGCCGCGGGCTCCGACCACCGACAGCGGCGCCCGGGCGGCCGAGGTCGTGGACATGGCCCGGTCGGGGTGGGCTTCGAGCCAACTGCTGATGGCGATCCGGGCGGCGGGGGTCCGCGCGTGGTCCAGCCACTCGGCGGCGGGTCCGGAGGAGGCGTCCTGGGCGAGCAGCAGCTGAACGGTGTCCCCGTCGGACAGCGGGGAGGACAGGGAGGTGAGGCGCCCGTTGACGCGGGCGCCGATACAGCCGTGGGCCGCCTCGCCGTGCTGCGCGTAGGCGGCGTCGATACAGCTGGCCCCGGCCGGCAGGCCCAGGGTGCCCCCGTCGGCCCGGAACACGGTGATCTCCCGGTCCTGCGCCAGCTCGGCCCGGAGCACGGTCCAGAAGGTGTCGGGGTCGGGCGCGGACTGCTGCCAGTCGAGCAGCCGGGACAGCCAGCCGGGCCGCGTGGGGTCCACGCGCTCCTCGTCCGGGTCGGCGGCGGCGTCGGGCGTGGCGGTGGCGTACGGGTTGCCGAGGGCGACCACGCCGGCCTCGGCGACGCGGTGCATCTGCCGGGTCCGCACGATGACCTCGGCCACGTAGCCCTCGGGGGTGGCGACGGCGGTGTGCAGCGACTGGTAGAGGTTGAACTTCGGGGCGGCGATGAAGTCCTTGAACTCGGAGACGACCGGGGTGAAGCAGGTGTGCAGCTCGCCGAGCACGGCGTAGCAGTCGGCGTTCTCGCCGACGAGGACGAGGACGCGGCCGAAGTCGGAGCCGCGCAGTTCGCCGCGGGTGCGGGCGATGCGGTGAACGGATACGAAGTGCCTCGGGCGTACCTGTACTTCGGCGGCGATGCCGGCGTCGCGCAGGACGCCGCGTACGGAGTCGGCGATGGCGGGCAGCGGGTCGCGTTCCCCGGCGTGGGCGGCGATGAGCGCGCGGGTGCTCTCGTACTCCTCGGGGTGCAGGATCGCGAAGACGAGGTCTTCCAGCTCGGTCTTGAGTGCCTGGACGCCGAGCCGTTCGGCGAGCGGGATGAGGACGTCGCGGGTGACCTTGGCGATGCGGGCCTGCTTCTCGGGGCGCATCACGCCCAGGGTGCGCATGTTGTGCAGCCGGTCGGCGAGTTTGATGGACATGACGCGGACGTCGTTGCCGGTGGCGACGAGCATCTTGCGGAAGGTCTCGGGTTCGGCGGCGGCGCCGTAGTCGATCTTCTCCACCTTGGTGACGCCGTCGACGATGAAGCACACCTCGTCGCCGAACTCGGCCCGGACCTGATCGAGGGTCACATCGGTGTCCTCGACGGTGTCGTGGAGCAGAGAGGCCGTCAAGGTCGTGGTCTCCGCGCCGAGTTCGGCGAGAATCAGGGTAACGGCGAGCGGATGTGTGATGTACGGCTCACCACTTTTTCGCATCTGGCCGCGGTGCGAGGTCTCCGCGAGGAGATACGCACGGCGCAGAATGGACAAATCGGCGTCCGGATGGTGGGCGCGATGCGCCTCGGCGACATGGCCGATCGCGTCCGGAAGCCGGTCTCGTGACGTCGGCCCGAGCAGGGCCGCACGCCCGAGCCGGCGCAGATCGAGCCTGGTCCGCCCCCGTCTGCGGAGCTCAGGGCGCGCTTCGGGGTGTGCTTCGGGGTTCGTGGCCTCTGCACTCATGGGCACCTCCGGCGGCTTCGACCGGCGGTGGCGGGCATGGGGTGAGCCCTCAGGGCCGGTGCCTGATGTTACCGACCCCACCACGTGGCGCAGTCCACCTCTCGCTCAGCGTGAAACGGATCACCCATTAGAGGGAAGCTTCAGGCGAAAGCCGTTTCGGTGAGCCAGGCCTCGTCGAACTCTCCCGAAGCCACGATCACGGCCGGTCCGGTCATGTCGATCTGCCCGTCGGGGTGTTCGGTGATGATCAGGGTTCCGCCGGGCAGGTCGACGGTGTACGCGACCGCGTCCCCGGTGGTGGCCGGGTCCGCCCCGTCGCGGCGGATGGCCGCCACTGCCACGGCGCAGGCGCCGGTGCCGCAGGAGCGGGTCTCGCCGGAGCCGCGCTCGTGGACGCGCATGGCGACGTGCCGGGGGCCGCGGTCGACGACGAACTCGACGTTGACCCCGGTCGGGTAGGCGGACGCCGGGCTGAACGGCGGGGCGGTGTAGAGGGTCCCGGCGTCGTCGAGGCTGTCGACGAAGGCCACGGCGTGCGGGTTCCCCATGTTCACGTTGCGCGCGGGCCAGCTCCGCTCCCCGACGCTGACCGTGACCTCGCCCTCGGGCAGCCGGGCCCGGCCCATGGAGACGGTGACGTCGCCGCCCTTGTCGAGGTGCACGCGCTTGACGCCGCCGCGGGTGGCGACGGCGAGGTCGCCGGGCTCGACGTGTCCGGCGTACTGGAGGTAGCGGGCGAAGACGCGCACGCCGTTGCCGCACATCTCGGCGATGGAGCCGTCGCTGTTGCGGTAGTCCATGAACCACTCGGCCTCGTCGGCCAGGTGCGCGGCCTCCGGGTGCGCGGCGGAGCGGACGACGTGCAGCACCCCGTCGCCCCCGATCCCCGCGCGCCGGTCGCACAGCTTCACGACGGCGGAGGCGGGCAGCTCGATGGCGTTGTCCGGGTCCGGGACGATCACGAAGTCGTTCTCGGTGCCGTGGCCCTTGAGAAAGGAGAGGGTGGTCTGCGTCACCCGCCCATGGTACCGAGCCCCAGCTCAGAGGTGCCGGAGCGTCCGAGGGGCGGAATCGGAACAGGGACCGGACGGGGGACTGGACGGGCGACGGACGGGGGACTGCGCGGGGCCGTACGAGGAACCGGACGGCCGCGGTCAGCGGAGCCGGGCGACCCGGTACACGGCGAGGCCTACGACGGCGAGCGCGACGACGGCGTACAGCGCGGCCATGCGCCAGTCCGGCCGGCGGCCGCTCCCCCGGGCCGGGAGACCGGGCCACGTGTAGCCGACCCGTCGGGCGGCCATCATTCCCCAGCCTCCGGCGCAGCAGCTGATCAGGAAGCCGAGCATGGCGACCACGGCTCCGCCGTCGCCGAACTCGAAGGCGAGCGGGAAGGCGAACATCAGCGAACCGGTGGCGGCGAGCATCGCGATGGGGGCGATCTGCCACAGGCGCAGGCGGCGCTGCGGGCGCAGTTCGACCTCGAACTCGGGTCCGGCGGCGGCCTCGGCCTCGGCGGAGTCCGGGGCGTCCGGGCCGTCCGGGGTCAGGCGCGCCGGATCGGCGGGCAGCCCGAGCCCCGCGGGCCCGTCCGTCCCGTCCAGAAGCATCGGATCCGCTTCCCTCCGGGTGTCGTCCCGCCCGGTGTCACGAGGGCCGGCCTCCATCGCCACGCGCCCTCCCCACTCGGACTCAGTACGCCGCCGTTCATCGCAGGTGATCGCACCCGCTGGAGTTTGATGATGGCACGCCCCCGGCCCCGCTACTGGCGCGTGAGGCGTCCCGATGCCATCACGTGATCAGGCTGTGACCGCTCGTTCGACCAACGACTGCGCGAGTCCGGGGAGTTCCCCCCGGTCGGCGGCGGCCCCGCTGAGCCAGTGCACGCGCGGGTCGCGGCGGAACCAGGAGTCCTGGCGGCGGGCGAACCGCTTGGTCGCCCGGACGGTCTCGGCCCGTGCCTCGTCCTCGGTGCACTCACCGGCGAGGGCGGCCAGGACCTGCTGGTAGCCGAGCGCCCTGGAGGCGGTGATTCCGTCGCGCAGCCCGCGGGCCTCCAGTGCGCGGACCTCGTCCACGAGCCCGGCCTCCCACATCCGGTCGACCCGCAGCGCGATCCGCTCGTCGAGCTCCGGCCGGGCCACGTCGACGCCGATCTGCACGGTGTCGTAGACCGACTCGTGGCCGGGCAGGTTGGCGGTGAAGGGGCGGCCGGTGATCTCGATCACCTCCAGCGCGCGGACGATGCGGCGGCCGTTGCTGGGCAGGATGGCCTGCGCTGCGGCCGGGTCGGCGGCGGCGAGCCGGGCGTGCAGGGCGCCGGGGCCGCGCAGCGTGACCTCTTCCTCCAGGCGGGCGCGGACCTCGGGGTCGGTGCCGGGGAACTCCATGACGTCCAGGGCGCCGCGGACGTAGAGGCCGGATCCGCCGACGAGGACGGGAGTGCGGCCCTCGGCGAGCAGTTTGTCGATCTCCAGGCGGGCCAGCCGCTGGTAGTCGGCGACGTTCGCGGTGTCGGTGACGTCCCAGATGTCGAGGAGGTGGTGCGGGACACCGCCGCGCTCCTCGGTCGTCAGTTTGGCGGTGCCGATGTCCATCCCCCGGTACAGCTGCATGGAGTCGGCGTTGACGACCTCGCCGTCGAAATGGCGGGCCAGGGCGACGCCCAGGTCGGACTTTCCTGCCGCGGTGGGACCTACGACGGCGATGACCCGCGGGGCGGTGGCTGCTTTCCTCACCGCCCCAGTCTCGCAGCCCCAGGTCAAGGCGCAGGCATGTACCCGATCGAGTGACGTGACGAGGTGCGGTCGGGGTCGTTGCCCTGGCGAGGTTCCGGCCGGGCGTACGCCCGGCGCAGGCCGGTCCGGTCGACGCGGAACTTCACTCACACGAGTAGCGTTACGGGAGTAGACATGGGCGTTTTTGATCGGTTTTTTCGTCGTAAGGAACAGGTTGTGACCGAGGAGGTCGCGACGGAGGACCTGACGGCGGAGTCCGCCGCGGCCGAGGAGGCCGAGCCTGCTGCCGAGAACTCTCCTGGGGCGGAAGCCGTGGAGATCCCGAAGCAGCAGTCGGCCCCCGTGGCCGCGGACAGCGAGGCCGGCGAGGGCGCCCGTACGTAGCGATCGCCAACGGAAGGTGACCCATGGGCCTGCTGGACAATCTGAAGGCCAAGCTCGCTCCGGCGAAGGACAAGGTCGGCGATCTCGCCCTGCAGCACGAGGGCAGGATCGGCGAGAGTCTGGACAAGGTCGCCAAGGCCGTGGACTCCAAGACCAAGGGCAAGTACAGCGGCCAGATCACGAGCGGGACGGGCAAGGCGAAGGACGCCCTGGGGAAGATCGCGCACAAGGACACCCCCGGCGGGCCGACACCGCCGGCCGCCTCCTGACGCGGTCCGGTGAAGGGGCGCGGGACCGGCTGATGCCGGTCCCGCGCCCCTTCACCGTTCCCTGGGCGCCACCCGTGCCCCCGGCGGCGCTGCGGCACGTACGCGGCCGGGAGCCGGTACGCGGCTACGACCAGGCGGCGACGAAGTACCCCACGCCGTAGGGCGCGTCCTCGTACAGCAGGCGCCCTTCCAGCCCGGCGCCCTCGGCGGCAGCGGCCAGCACCTGCCAGGGGGCCCGTCCGGCGGCCTGGAGTTCGGTCGCGAGAGCGGCGTCGATCCCGGCCAGCGCGGCCACGTCGGCGGTGCCCAGCGCGCGGGCGGCGGCCGCGTCGAAGGCGGCGGCGCGCTCGTCGAGGTAGCCGGGGGCTTTGAGGGTGCGGCAGGCGCTGCCGTCCCCGAGGACCAGCATGGCCACGCGTTCGGCGGCACCGCCCAGGTCCGCGCCGAGGAGTCCGCAGCCGCTCGGCGCGAGGTCCGCGGCGACGGCCACTCCGGCGACGGGCGCGGCCGCCCAGCGGGCCCGGCCGAGCAGCCAGCCGGCCACCGCGAGGGAAGGCGGCAGGGTGTCGCCGGTGGCGTGGCCGCTCGGCGGTTCGCCCGGGTCGGGGCCGAGGGTGACGGTCAGGTCCACGCCGAACCCGGCGAAGCTGCCGGGGGTGCCCTGGTCGTACGCGCCGCCCTCGGCGGCGGCTCCGATCACGACCAGCAGGTCGGGCCTGGACGCGGCGAGCACCGCCAGCGCGTCGGAGCAGGCGGCACGGGCGTCGCCGAGTTCGGCGGCGGCCCCCGCCGCGACCTCCGGCACGAGCAGCGGCGGGGCAGGACAGACGGCAGCGGCTACGAGCATGATCCGCAGCCTAGCCGGACGTCCTGGAGTGGTGGGAGGCGCGTCGCCGCGCCCCCCGCGGCAGGCCGGACCTCAGGACGAGGCGGGTACCGAGCAGCCGGACTCGACGGCCGGCAGGGGCGCCGGGACGCCCAGCTTCGGGATGCCGAGCATGACGCCCGCCGGCTGGGCGGGGGCGGCGTTGCGCTTCTCCCAGGCGTCGCCGGCCCGGGTACGGCGCACGGTCAGCGTCGGGCCCTCGGCCAGCAGGTGGTGCGGGGCCGCGTAGGTGATGTCCACGGTGACCACGTCGCCCGGGCGGACCTCCGCCTCCGGCTTCGTGAAGTGGACCAGGCGGTTGTCGGGGGCGCGGCCGGAGAGGCGGTGCGTGGCGCCGTCCTTGCGGCCCTCGCCCTCCGCGACCATGACCTCCAGCCTGCGGCCGACCTGCTTCTTGTTCTCGTCCCAGGAGATCTCCTCCTGCAGGGCGACCAGGCGCATGTACCGCTCCTGGACGACCTCCTTGGGGATCTGCCCCTCCATGTCGGCCGCCGGGGTCCCGGGGCGCTTGGAGTACTGGAAGGTGAACGCGTTCGCGAAGCGGGCCTCGCGCACCGCGTGCATCGTCTGCTGGAAGTCCTCCTCCGTCTCACCGGGGAAGCCCACGATGATGTCGGTGGAGATCGCGGCGTGCGGGATCGCGGCGCGGACCTTCTCGATGATGCCGAGGAACCGCTCCTGCCGGTACGAGCGGCGCATCGCCTTCAGGATCGTGTCCGATCCGGACTGCATCGGCATGTGCAGCTGCGGCATGACGTTCGGGGTCTCGGCCATCGCCGCGATCACGTCGTCCGTGAAGTCGCGCGGGTGCGGGGAGGTGAAGCGGACCCGCTCCAGGCCCTCGATCTGGCCACAGGCGCGCAGCAGCTTGCTGAAGGCCTCGCGGTCGCCCAGGTCCGACCCGTACGCGTTCACGTTCTGGCCGAGCAGGGTGATCTCCGAGACGCCCTCGGCGACCAGGGCCTCCACCTCGGCGAGGATGTCGCCGGGACGGCGGTCCTCCTCCTTGCCGCGCAGGGCCGGGACGATGCAGAAGGTGCAGGTGTTGTTGCAGCCGACGGAGATCGAGACCCAGGCGGCGTACGCGGACTCGCGGCGGGTCGGGAGCGTGGAGGGGAAGGCCTCCAGCGACTCGGCGATCTCGACCTGCGCCTCCTCCTGGATGCGGGCGCGCTCCAGCAGCACGGGCAGCTTGCCGATGTTGTGCGTACCGAAGACGACGTCGACCCAGGGGGCCCGCTTGACGATCGTGTCGCGGTCCTTCTGCGCCAGGCAGCCGCCGACGGCGATCTGCATGCCGGGGCGCTTCGTCTTCATCGGGGCCAGCCGGCCGAGGTTGCCGTACAGCTTGTTGTCGGCGTTCTCGCGGACCGCGCAGGTGTTGAAGACCACGACGTCGGCGTCACCGTCGGCGCCCTCGGGCGCCCGGACGTAGCCGGCGTCCTCCAGCAGACCGGAGAGCCGCTCCGAGTCGTGCACGTTCATCTGGCACCCGTAGGTGCGCACCTCGTAGCTTCTTGGTACGGCTACCTCATGCTCGTGCTTCTCGTCCACTGCTCCACCCGGCTCCACGCTGCTCATGCAACAAGGGTAAGGGCGTGCTCCTGGGCGTTCAGTCGCGCGGCAAGATCAGGACCCGGGCACACGAGGAGCTGTGTGTGCGTGCCCTTGCGAGCGGCACCGCCACGACCAGCCTTCTTACGGTAGGCAGCAACCAGCGTGAAGGCTCCTTCCATGAGCAGGCGCCTACGTCCGTCCCAGCCGAGTCGGGCCCACCGCTCCGCGTTTCTCAAGCTGCGCCATGGATTCCGCGTGCTCTCCCATGGCCCTGAGCACGACGTCCATGGCCGGGTCGGCCGGGACCATGCCGAGCCGCTTGCGCTTCACCTGCCGTAGGTGGAGCTTGCCGCCGCAGTCGCAGTACGCCACGTCAAGGAGCGGGGCCGACTCGGACCGGCATGCCGTCGTCGCAGTAGACAATCTCCCGGTTGTGGGACATGCGTCCCCGGATCGTCGGAGAAGTGACGATGTTCCGCAGCGTCTCGGGGCACCACTCGGCGCGAATCTCCGGCACCGGCTTCTCCGGCTACTGATCAGTCGACGCGCACAGCAGAGGGGCCCTGGTGGAGACAGCCGCCGGGGCCCCGTTCCGTACCCGCACCCCTCGGGACCAACGCCCTTGCCGGCCGCAGGACCAAAGTCCCACCGCGGAGGTCCCTGCCCCGCCCTCGACAACGGCTCGCGCGTCATCAAGGTGGGCAAACCCAAGGGCAGCTCGTACGGTTCCTCGGGGAGTAGCCGCTAGCGACGCCGCCGCACCTGCCACATGTTCTTGTGGGCCTCCATGATGGCCGCGCGGTCGCAGGGCTTCGTGTCGCGCATGACCTCGCGGAACGTGTAGAGCTTGGCGAGCATCGTCATGCCGAACATGACCAGGCCGGCCAGGCTGGGCGGGACGACGGGGTTGTTGAGCGCCAGCTCGACGATCGTCGGGTTCATCAGGTCCTCTTTCAGCGGGCAGTGGCTAGCGCCTTCGTAGAGAGGCGGCCCCGCTGAGGGACGCGCCGACCTCAACGAAGACAGGTGTGAGTTCCCTGTCAAACACGGCGCCCGCTAGACCGTGCCTCCGTCGGGACGTCCTTTGTCCTCTGGAGTATTCGTTGAGATCGGTAAGTAGAACTCCGAAACTCAAATGATGCTAGAACTGCATAGCGAGCCCCCTGGCGAGGTACATATCCCTAGCGCCAAAGGCTGAACCGGGTCAGTGCATTCCCGGTCAGACGATTTCCTTGCGGATACCGTCTTGGATCGGCGGACAACTGCGCCTGCCGATCGATGTGTATGTGTGTTTGTAGGTGACACAAGGCGACTCGGGCTGGCAAGCCCTATCGCTCCGCGCCGGGTTAGGGCACGTCGTCTGCAATGACGGTAGCCCAACCTTCGCAGCATCAGCAAACACCAAGGTCAGAAAGGAGATTGAAGATCCACGGCAGTGAACATCCCGACTGGTAGACCTACTTCGTCGGCATCGCTGAGGCGGTGTCAGCCCGCGGCGACTGCATCCGGTCCCACATCGGGGCCGTCCTCGTCCACCCCGACCGGCGCATGGCCGCGACCGGCTTCAACGGAGTGCCAGCCAGAGTGAGGCCCGCATCCAGGCAGGCATCCCCGGGGTCTCCGGGGATACCAGGCCCCTAAGAGGGCCTCTCCATACAGGACCTCTCGGTAAGCACCCCTACCCACAGCACCCCACCACTACAGCCAAGCGTCAGTGAATAACTGATTCAGCCTCTATCCACAACCACACACTCACTCATTAGCCACTCACTCAATCCGCGTGCACATGCGAGCCACACACACCCGCTCCATGTGTGCACCACACTGCACCGCTACATGTACGTACACACACATATAAGCGTGAGCGATTGAAGCGATGAGTTAGAACATAAAGCCTGAAAGCTTGCTGATCAGACGCAAACAAAAGCCTGCCCAAACACGAGTCGGCTACTTTCGGCTTGAGTAAAGGGTCATGGTCGGGCAGGTGGGGACCCCCGATTGATCAAGGGTTTTGGCCGGTACGCGATAGGCAGCGAAATCGTCCCGGGGTTACCAAAATGAAGGACGAGTGGTCCGGTGACGAACGAAGCCCCGGCTTCCCCTGAGAGGGAGGTCGGGGCCTTTTCCTGTGTCGAGTTGAAGGTTCCGCGGTGGAGCGGGCGGCCGGGTTGACCTGCGATGTTCTGAGAGAGGCGTTCTCAACTCGGACTAGGTACGGCCTACGGATCGTCGCACCGAGGCTTGATGTCAGACCGGATTGTTCGGTAGGTCGAGCCACGGAGTCTGGCCGTCAGGGCCCACGGTGAGCCCGAACCGGGTGAAGTCCGGGCGTCCCTGCTCCTCCCACCATCGGTAGGCGGCTTCCGTCTCGTCCCACAGCTTCCGGGGGCCGGACTGGACTACGAGGTACTCACTCGCCCCGGGTTCGTAGTCGACGGACGCCCACGACTGCCGGTCGTCGCCGTAGAACCACACGACGTAAGAGCCGTCCGTGTCGTGCTCCACAGACCAGAACGTTCCCGGTACCCGAAGGCTGATGGCGAACTGTTCGGCCCATCCGTCGATGCCCTCGGGTGAAAGCGTCGTGGTGCTCTTGACGCCGTCCCCGGGCCACTCCTGGCCTTTGAGGTAGGCGGCGTGGTCGGCACGGTCGGGACGCTGCTGCCGGAGCCGCATGAAAGCACTGGAGCGGGTGAAGTGTCCGGAAGCCGTGCCGTCCTCGCCCACGACAAGCCGGGCGATGGCTTCGCCCCCGTAGCCGGTGCCCCACGGGGCGATGGTGATCCCGCCGGTACGGGTCTGCTGAATCCACGCGTAGGGCACGTCCCCGACAGAGCACGTGGCCATGGCGCGATCGTACGGACCGCCGTCCGCCTGACCACGCCTGCCGTCTCCCACGATCACCAGCGGGGACAGTCCGGCATCTCGCAAGTTCCCGACGGCGGCCCCCTTGGCTACCTCAGGGCCGTACTCGATGGAGACGACGTTCTCGCAACCGAGACGGTGAGCCAGGAGACCCGCGTTCCAACCGGTCCCGGTACCGATCTCAAGGACCCTGTGCCCCTCCCTCACATCAAGGTCAGACAGCATCGAGAAGACCATGTGAGGCCGAGAGTTCGAGCTGGTAGGGGTAGTCCCTACGTCGTCGCCGGTGTGCTGTCCGTCGTCCCACTGAGTGGTGAGGGGGATGTCGGAGTACACGGCAGTGAGCCACGCGTCCGGGTCCGTGTCGCGGTCCACCAAAGCGCGCTGCCGGGTGCCTGACGCGATGCCCGGCCAGATGCGGGCCGGTACGAACATGTCCCGGGGGACCGCGTGGAAGGTGGACGACCAATCCCTCTGCAACGCGCCCGATGCAACGAGCGCGGAGGCGAGCCCCTGAGGGCCCGCCCCCTCTTCGCGCTTGGTCATATACCCCTACTTCTTTGCGGGGCCGGAGCCGTCCGAGGAGTTACCGCCGCTCCCCGTGTCCGTGCCGCCGCCGCCGTGTCCGCGCCCGGAGCTGCCGTCGTCCTGCTGGCTTCCGCCTTGGCCGTCTCCGGTACCGCCACCGTGCTTGGGCATATCGGTACTCCTTCACTCGTGAGGGTGTGGGGGCTCTCGCTTGCCAACCCGCCCTGGCGGGGCGGGAGTCTGTTGGGCCGTCCATCCCCGGGCAACGATCATGGCGACCGTTGCAACCCAGGCGATAGCGGCGGCAAGGGTCAGTAGTCGGGGGATGCGGGGGAGCTTCTCCCCGTCGTCGTCGGCCACTGGCTCACCCGCTGAACAATGGCGACGTCTTCGAAGGTGCGGCCGAACATCGCGTGATGCGGGCTGAGACCCGTGTGGCTCATGCCCTGCCGGTCAACAACGGCCAAGTCGTCGCTCGTTTCTGCTGTCCAGCCGCACCCCTCGTACAGACACTTCGCAGACACGACAGGCCGCTTCCGGGCAAGCGGGATGATTCGGTGATTCACGAACCGCATTACCGTTCGCATCAGGCACCAACCCTTCGCCTCATGTGCGGGTGGTTTCCGATCTCCTGGTTGATCTTGGATACCTCGCGCCACTCGCCCGCGTCAGCGGCCTCGTTCCGCTCCGCGTCCAGTGCCGTGCACACGCCGCACGAGGGGTCGTAGGCAGGCCACGTAGCCCTGTTGATGCAGGCGGGTGCACTCACGCGTGCCCCCGGGCGGCGTGGCGACGCATCAACACGTTCATGTCGCTGACGACCGTGCCCCGGCACGGCCCCTTGGCCAGCACGCGCACCTTGGCCCACTTCTGACAGCGCTCACAGTTGGCGGGAGGCTGTGGCCACGGGGGCATGAAGAGCTTTGCCACCTGCTGCTGTGCCGTCGTTGCCGCCATCACCGCGCCCTCCGCCGTTGTCTCAGTCCGGGGGAATCCTTCACCGGACTGCGGCGGTGGAGCGCGATCATGCGCGTCATGGACTAAAGATCATCGGAGGGCGGTCGCGCACCCACCGAGAAAGGCCCGTGCGTCGTCTCCGAAGAGGGCTCTGTCCTCAAGGTGCGAGAACTCCTCGAGGTGGCTCACCACATCCCGAGGGTCCCGGAAGACCATGACACCGGTGGACAGCTCAACTGTGGCGATGCGGTCGTCGTAGACCGTGAAGGTGTTGAGCGGAGCGGGACCGGTCGGGACCGTCATGGGGATCACTCCGAGCCGCACGTTCGGCAGGTGCGTAAGCGAGGCCAAGTGGTCGATCTGCACGGCGAGCGCGTCGGGGCCGACGAGGGGCCACCGGACTGCCTGCTCGGTGAGTATGAACGTGAAGCGCTTCGAGCGGTCGTACAGGACCTGTTGCCGCTCCAACTTCCTGGCGATGGTCTTCGAGTGATCTCCGGGGATGTGGGCGAGACTCGCCCGGATGTACTCCGGAGTCGAGAGCAGGCCCGTGACCATCGAGAGCAGGAAGAAGCGGAACTCTGACGACGATGCTTCGAGGCCGGCCAATTCAAGCTGCTTCTTGTCCAGGCCCTTGCGCCGCATGCCTCGGGCTCCCTGCCACTCCGTATTCGCGAGACGAGCCAGGGTCATGACCTGGGTGACCAGAGCGGGGGCCGCATCGCAGGCCCTCAGGAGTTGCTCTACGTCCACGAGGGACGGGCGGACCTTGCCGTTCTCGATCCGGCTGACCTTCGACTGAGACATGTTGCAGCGGGCAGCGGCCCGAGCCCCTGAGAGCCCGGACCGCTTGCGTACCGCTTTCAGCAGGGCCGCCAGCTCCTCGCCTGACTGGCCAAGCTCTTCTGGTTCGACACTCACCTCGCGGCGTACTCCAGGAACGGCACGGACGCGGCTACGGCGATGCGCTGGTATTCGATGAACGGGGCGGGGTCGCCCTCGTAGAGTTCGCGGCTGATCTGCTTGCCGTGCGCCTCGTAGTGCATGAGGACGATCGTGGAGCGGTCGAACATCCAGAAGTCTTCGACGTCCGCCAGCGGGTTCGGCCGGTCGGTCACGTCAAGGATGCGGATGTCTTCTCCGGCCGGGGCCTGGTGCTGGTAGTACCGCTCGAACTCGAACCGCAGGTAGTCGCTCAGCGGCTGCGTGAGGACGTGGACGCGCCCCACGTTCCGGGTGCGCACCATCTCCGTCCACGAGTCCTCGTACGGGCCGGGGAACCGAGCCCCCGCCTTGAAAGCTGCGAACTCTTCCGCTTCCTGCGGTACGAGGTACTGGGGCAGGGTCTCAAGCCGCCAGGCTTCCGTCTGGAACGTCTTGAACTTCGACGCCCAGTCTTCACCATCCAAGAGCACGGAATGCCTCCCTGAGTACCGCTTCGGGGATCTCTACGAGTCCCTCGCCGGCCGGCGGGGTGAAGGCTGCGGATACGTCGCCCTGGACGATGAACGTCCCGGATGCGGTCTGGTAGACGTTCGGGCAGTCGCCCTGCCCGCACTCACCGTTTCCGTTGCCCGTGAGCCGGGTCAGTTCCTCACGCGCCATGTGAAACCCCCTCGGTGCCAAGCCCCCGCCGGGCCTGATGACCATGACCGTACGGACGGATCGGCGAGGCCGTCCATGCGCGAACGCGACTATGCGCGTCTTCGCATAAACGCGTCTCCCGGCCTGCCATCGTCGTCGGGTCCCTGGAGTCGCCTGCGGGGTGGATCGGCGCTCTGCGCGGCGTGCAGCCGGCTTCCTGGGGCTTGGGGAGGCAGAAGACCCCCCGACCGGCCGTTGTGGCTGATCAGGGGGCTACCTGCGTTTCAAAATGACCAGAGGTCTAGGTGCGCACCTCGTAGCTTCGCTTCACGTCCACTGCCTGGCTCCGGTCGCTGCTGGTCATGCAACAAGGGTAGGCGGTACCCGGTGGCCCTCCGGTCCCCCGTTCGGCCGACCCGCCCGCAAGCCTCCGGGGCGGCTCCGCTCGGGAGCCCCCGGGCGGCCCGCGCCGTGACAGGACGGCGGACGGGTGGCAGGATCGCGGCCATGCCTCTCGTACCGCCCCGGATCAGCAGGCGCCACGCCCTGCGGGTCCTGGTGGCCGTACTCGCCGTACTCGGCGTCCTGACGTGGTGGCTGAAGCCCTTCGGGCAGCCGGAGCTGGAGGGCGAGCTGACCTTCAGCACGGGCGCGCGGACCGGGGTCTACCACCGGTACGGGCAGCTGCTGGAGCAGGCGCTCGCGCGGGACATGCCCGGGGTGGACGTACGGCTGGAGACCAGCGAGGGCTCGCAGGAGAACCTGAAGCGGCTGGCCAGCGGTGAGGCGGACTTCACCGTGGCGACAGCGGACGCGGTCGCCAAGTACCAGCTCGACAAGAAGCCCGGCGCGGACCGGCTCCAGGGCGTCGCACGGCTCTACGACGACTACGTGCAGCTGGTGGTCCCGGCCGGCTCCCCCGTGCAGTCGGCCCGGGACCTGCGCGGCAAGCGGGTCGCCATCGGCCAGCCGGGTTCCGGGGTGCGGCTGGTCTCGGAGCGGCTGCTGCGGGCGGCCGAGATCGATCCGGTACTGGACCTCACTCCGGTGTCCATAGGCATCGACACCATGCCGGGCGAGCTGGAGGCCGGCCGGATCGACGCGTTCTTCTGGTCGGGCGGCCTGCCGACGAACGCCGTGCGGGAGCTGTCGGAGCGTTTCGACATCCGGCTCGTGCAACTCGGCGACCTGGTGGAACCGCTGCAGGAGAGCGGCAGCCCGGCGCGCTACTACCGGACGGCGGTCATGCCGCAGGACGCCTACGCGCGGGCCCGCAACACCAGCGCCGTGTCGACCCTGGCCGTACCGAACCTGCTGGTGACCACCGAGAAGCAGGACCCCGAGCTCACCGAGCAGCTGACGCGGACCGTGATCCTCAGCCGCGACCTCGTCGGGCGCCAGGTGCACGCGGCGCAGCTCGTGGACCTGCGGACGGCGATCTACACCGACCCCCTGCAACTGCACGAGGGCGCGCGCCGCTACTACCGGTCCGTCAAGCCCTGAGGGCCCGGTGAGCCCCGGGGCCGGTCCGGACGCTCACGCGGAGGCCGGCGGTGCCGGCAGCAGCATGGTCGCCGCCGCGGCCGCGCCGATCAGGCCCGCGTGGGTGCCCAGCATCGCCGGCACCACCTGGATGTCCTGGGCGAAGGAGAGCGTGGCGTAGGCCGCGAGGTGGCTGCGGATCGGGGCGAAGAGCGTGTCTCCGGCGGCGGCCACTCCCCCGCCGATGACCGCGATGTCCGTCTCCACCAGGGTCGCCGTGGCCGCGATGGCGGCGGCCAGGGCGCGGCCCGCCCGGTCGAAGGCGGCCAGGGCGATCGGGTCTCCCTCGGCGGCGGCGGCCGCCACGCCCGCCGCCGTGGCATCGCGCTCACGCCCACCGCTCGCGCCGCTCGCGCCGTCCGGGGTGCCGGCCGGCGTCCAGCCCTGTTCCAGGGCCCAGCGGGCGATCGCCGTACCGGAGGCGATCGACTCGACGCACCCGTGGCCGCCGCAGGCGCACGGCTCGCCGTCGAAAGCCACACTGATGTGGCCGATGTGGCCGGCGTTGCCCGTGGGGCCGGGGTGGATCTGGTTGTTCAGGATCAGGCCGCCACCGACACCCGTGGAGACCACCATGCACAGTGCGTTCGCGTGGCCCCGGGCCGCACCCAGCCAGTGCTCGGCGGCGGTCATCGCCACCCCGTCACCGGCCAGCACGGTCGGCAGGTCGGCTCCGCGCGCCGCGAGTTCCGCCACGACCCGCTCCTGGACCGGGAACTCCCGCCACGCCCCGATGTTGACCGGGCTGACCGTGCCCCGGGAGGTGTCCACCGGGCCGGCGCTGCCGATCCCGCAGCGGACCGCCGAGGCCCACACCGGCGACTCGGAGAGGTCGGCGACGACCTCGGCGACCGCCGCCATGACACCGTCCGCGTCCGCCCCGCGCGGGGTCGGTCGGCGGGTGGTGGCCGTCATCGTGCCGTCGGGGTGCACCAGCGCACCGGCGATCTTCGTACCGCCGATGTCGATCGCCACCGTCGGGCCGGAGGCCGCTGCGGCGGCCCGCGGTGCGGGGTACGGGACGCTGGGAATGATCACGGTGGCGACTCCAGGAGGGTTTCAGGATTAAGTATGCGCCGGGGGTGGCGCCGTGCTCTCGCGCGGCTCCAGCCGCGGCCGCTCGCTGATCCGCACCCCGGGCGGGCCGCCCGCGAGGACGGCCAGGAGTTCCTCGGCGGCCAGTCGGCCGAAGCCGGCGGTGTCCCGTACGAGAGCGGTGAGCCGGGGATGGGTGACCCGGCAGAGCGCGGAGTCGTCCCAGGCCACGATCGAGAGCCGGCCCGGGACGGGGATGCCCAGCCCGGCGGCGACCGCGCTTCCGGCGACGGCCATCACGTCGTTGTCGTAGACGAGCGCCGTGGGCGGATCCGGCTCGGCGAGGACCCGTCGGGTGGCCGCCGCTCCCTCGGCATCGGAGTAGTCCGTGACCACCGAGCGCACCTGGTCCGGTCCGAGGCCGCGCCGCCCGGCCTCGGCCCGCAGGGACTCCATCCGGCGGACCGTGTGGGCGAGGCCGGGCAGGCCGGCGACGTGGACGATCCGGCGGTGGCCGAGCCCGTACAGGTGCTCCAGGACCTGGGCCATGGCGCCGGCGTCGTCGGCCCGCACCGAGGACAGCGTCGAGGGGGCTGCGGGCGGGGCCGGGGCCGCGGCGCCGTCCGGGGACAGGGCCTCGCCGATGGTGACCGCGGGCAGGGCCAGTGCCTCCAGGAGCGCCGGCCTCGGGTCGCTCGTCCGCGGGTCGACGACCAGGACGCCGTCGACCCGCCGCTCGGCCCACCAGCGGCGGTAGACCGCGCATTCGGCGTCGATGTCCTCGACGACCTGGAACAGCAGGGCGGTCCGGGCCGTGGAGAGGACCTCCTGGATGCCGGAGACGAGCTGGAGGAAGAAGGACTCGACGCCGAGCGTGTGCGCGGGCCGGGCGAGGACCAGGCCGACGGCTCCGGAGCGTTCGCCGGACAGGGCGCGGGCTGCGCTGTTGGGCTGCCAGCCCAGCTCCTCCGCGACGCGGCGGATCCGGGCCCGGGTGTCCTGCGAGACGCCCGGCCGGTCGTTGAGCGCGAAGGAGACGGCGCTCTCCGACACTCCGGCCTGCCGGGCGATGTCCTTGATCGTGGGTCTGCGGGCCATGGCCTGCCTCATTCGTCCTTCGGGTGCGTCACACGTGGCGGAATACGGATGGCGATGGCCGGACCGTACGCGATCCTGCCCTGACAGACGGCTTTTATGACGATCCAGTTGATTCCGGCAGGGGTTTCGAGCGGCGGGTCCGCCGTCCACCGCGAAGCCGGGCGTGCCACTGACCAGGATCCCGACGGGGCGCTGCGCGTACGGAGCTTCGTGCGCGGCCACCCCGGCCGGCCGCCCGGGGGCCTCGGGCGGCCGGTGGCGGCGATGGCCCGGGCAGGTTCGGACGGGGACCCGTGTGCACCGGGACCGGCGGGCCACAGTGACCGAAATACAGCTGTTCCTTTCCGCGCGGTTCCTTGTGGCCCCCGACAACTAAAGCGCATTAGTTTCCCGAGGTTCTTCCGTGCGGACCCCTTGTGTCAACTGGACTGAAGCGCATAAGTACACCGGCTTCGGCCCTGTTGACTTTCCTCACCCGCACGGGCAGGTTGTGGCGCATCCGGTGAATTCCTCCAGAACTCCAGGACGCCCAGTGCCCGATGACGCGCTCCGCTTCGGCGCCAACTACACACCGGCCCGCGGCTGGTTCCACCACTGGCTGGACTTCGACCTCGACGAGCTGCGGGCCGATCTGGACTCGATCGCCGCACTCGGGCTGGACCACGTGCGCGTCTTCCCGCTGTGGCCGGTGTTCCAGCCGAACCGGACGTTGATCCGGCCGCGTGCCGTCGAGCAGCTCGTCGCGCTCGCCGACGCGGCCGCCGAGCGCGGGCTCGACGTCAACGTGGACGGATTGCAAGGGCACTTGTCGAGCTTCGACTTCCTGCCCGCCTGGACCCGGACCTGGCACCGGCGCAGCATCTTCACCGATCCCGACGTGGTCGCCGGGCAGGAGGAGTACCTGCGCACGCTGGCCGCGGCCCTCGCCGACCGGCCGAACTTCCTGGGCATGACCGTCGGCAACGAGATCAACCAGTTCTCCGGCGCCCCGCACCCCGACCCCGACCGGATCACCCCGGACCAGGCCGCCCGCTGGCTGGAGCGGATGCTCGCCGCCTGTGAGGAGGGCGCACCGGGGCGGCTGCATCTGCATGCCGAGTACGACGCCGCCTGGTACCGGGACGGGCACCCCTTCACCGCGGCCCAGGCGGCCCGGCTGGGCGCGGCCACCGCCGTGCACTCCTGGGTGTTCAACGGCACCGCGCAGCGCCACGGCCGGTGCGGGACGGCGACGGAGCACCATGCCGCGTACCTGATCGAGCTCTCCAAGGCCTGGGCCGTGGACCCGCACCGCCCGGTGTGGCTCCAGGAGGTCGGAGCCCCGGCGCCGCTGATCCCGCCCGCGCACGCGGCGCGGTTCACCGAGGCCACGGTCGCGAACGCCCTGGACTGCCCGGACGTGTGGGGCGTGACCTGGTGGTGCTCCCACGACGTGTCCCGGGAGCTCGCGGACTTCCCGGAGCTGGAGTACGGCCTCGGCCTCATGACCAACGACCGCCGGACCAAACCGGTCGGCGCCGCGATCGCCCGGATCACCGAGCAGTGGCGGGGCCGCGCGCACCGCCCGGCCCCGCGGTCCACCGCGCTCGCCGTGGACGCCGGCGAGGACGCCGACGGCGGTGCGGCGGGGGCGCCCGGGCGCTCGGTGTGCGCCCCGGGCGGGGCGTTCTTCGAGGCCTGGGCCGTGCTGACGGCCCAGGGGGTGCGCCCCGCGGTGGTCCTCGCGGAGCGCGCCGCGGATCCCGCCCATCTGGCCGCGCGCGGCATCACCGAGGTACTGCGCGTGCACGACGTGACCTGACCGCCCGATCCCCCCATGCCCCGATCCGCCCGATCCCCTCGTGAGGAGCCCCGCATGCCCGAGACCGACCACGGCGTCGATCCGCGTACGCCGCCCGCCGCGACACGGCCGACCCGGCGCAGGGTGCTCGCCACCGGGGCCGGGGCCGCCGCGCTCCTGGGCCTGGGCCTGGCGGGCCGCGCCCGGGCCGCCGCCGCGCCCGCACGCTTACCGGTGGCGGCACCCGCGGCACCGGACCCGGCCGGCCTGGCCCCGTACGCCTCGTACTGGTTCCCCGACTCCCTGCCGTCGGGGACCCCCGGCCCCGGGATCGTGTGGCGCTCGCTCAGCGGGTGGGCCCCGGAGAGCGATCCGGATCTGGCGTACAACACCTCGACCGTGCCCCTGGCGGAGCGCTTCACCCCGGTCCCGGCGAACCGGGACGCGCGCGCCGGCCAGGCCCGTATCGCCTCGCTGGTGTCCTTCGGGCCCACGGCCGGGAACCCCTCCCAGGGCTCCCCGACCGCCGACCACTACGCGCTCACCCACTGGGCGTACATCGACGAGCTGGTCTTCTGGGGCGGCTCCGCCGGCGAGGGCATCGTGCTCGCGCCCAACGCGCCCGTGGTCGACGCCGCCCACCGCAACGGGGTCCGGGTGCTGGGCAATGTGTTCCTGCCTCCCGTCGCCTACGGCGGCGACCTCCGGTGGACCCGCGACCTGGTGCGACAGGACGCCCTGGGCCGTTTCCCGATCGCCGACGCGCTCGTCCGGGTGGCCCGGACGTACGGCTTCGACGGCTGGTTCGTGAACGCCGAGACCGACGGCGGGGACAGCGCGCTCGCCACCCGGATGCGGGGGTTCCTGCGCGCCCTGCGGACGGCCGGCGAGCCCCACGGACTGCGCATCACCTGGTACGACGCCATGAACAGCACCGGCCGGGTGGGCTGGCAGGGTGCCCTCAACGCGCTCAACCAGGAGTTCTTCGAGGACCGGGCCGGGAAGGTCTCGGACACGATGTTCGTGGACTTCCGCTGGACCCCGGACACCCTGGCCGCCTCGGGCGCACTCGCCGACCGCCTCGGCCGCTCCCGCCACGACCTGTGGGCCGCCGTGGACACCGAGTCCCGCGGCTGGGACTCGGTCGTCGACTGGGACGCGATCGTCCCGCGCGAGCGCGAGCACGTCGTCAGCTACGGCTTCTACCGGCCCGAGTGGACCCGCAACCACCTCGCCGACCGCTCCCCCGGGGCCTTCCACCGCGCCGACGACCGGTTCTGGACGGGCGAGTCCCTGGACCCGGCCCGGCCCGCGCCCGGCGCCCGCTGGCGGGCCCCCGCCACGGCCGTCGCCGACCGCTCCACCGTCACGGCCCTCCCCTTCGCCTGCTCCTTCAACACCGGGCACGGGCTGCGCTGGTACGACGGCGGCAGGGCCGTCTCGGACGCCGCCTGGAACCACCTCGGGCTCCAGGACCGGCTCCCGGGCCGCCGCTGGGCCGTGGACACCGCCGGGGCGCGCCCCTCGGTCACCCTGGACTTCGCGGACGCCTGGCGCGGCGGCTCCAGCCTGCTGGTGGAGGGCGCCCTGAGCGCGCCCGCGGTCATCGGGCTGCATGCGACGCGGCTGCCGCTGACCCGCGGGACGGTCCTGGAACTGGTGCACGCCACGGGCTCGCCGGAGCCGGTCGCCGTGGAGCTCGGGGTGGCCGTCCGCGAGCCGTCCGGCCCCGGCGAGCCGGTCCCGTACACGTGGCTGCCGGCCGGAACCCGGGACAGCGGGCAGGGCTGGCGCACCACACGGGCCCGGCTGTCGTCCCTGGCGGGCAGGACCGCGTACGGCCTGGCGGTACGGATCACCGCGCTCGGGAGGAAGCCGGTGGTGTGGCGGATCGGCGCCGTGTCGGTGCACGACGAGCCGCGCACCCGGCGCCCGGCACCGCCCGCGGCTCCGGTCGTGGACGCCTCGGCCCGCCACGACGGCCGGGCCTGGCTGCGCCTGTCCTGGCGGGCGGCGGCCGGACCCGGCGGGCGGCCCCGCCACCACGAGGTGTGGCGGGTCCTCCCCGACGGCACCCGCACCTTCCTCGGGGGCACCTGCGGCACCGCCCTGTATCTGCCCGCCGTCCCGCGCGCCGGGCGGGAACGGGCGGCGGCCTTCGAGGTCCGGGCCGTCGACGAGCTGTACGCGGCGTCCGAGCCGGCCTGCGCCACGCTGACCTGGTAGGCGCCAGGGGGTGGGGTGTCCTGTCGGTCAGGGCGGGTCAGGAGCCCTGGGGGTCGGTGCGCGGGACGGCCACGGTCACGCGCAGCCCGTGCGGCGGGTTCTTCTCGTAGGAGAGGGACCCGCCGCCCGCGGCGAGCAGGGCACGGGAGATCGACAGGCCGAGCCCGGAGCCCTTGACGTTCTGGTGGCGTCCGCTGCGCCAGAACCGGTCGCCGACGCGGAGCAGCTCGTCCTCGGTGAGTCCGGGGCCGCGGTCGGCGACGACCACGCGGACGGAGCGCCCCTCCGTGGAGACCGACACCTCGACCTCCTCGCCCGTGGGGGTGAACTTGAGGGCGTTGTCGATGACGGCGTCGAGCGCGCTGGACAGTGCGATGGGATCGGCCCAGCCGGTGACGGCGGCCCGGCCCGTCCCGGTGAGCCGTACGCCCTTCTCCTCGGCGTACGGGCGCCACGCGGCGACCCGCTCGGCCGTCAGGGCGCCGATGTCGGTGAGGCTGATCTCGGCGGAGGCGTGCTCGGCCAGCGCCAGGTCCAGCAGGTCGTCCAGGACCTGGGTCAGGCGCTTGCCCTCGGTGCGCACGGAGGCGATCTCCTCGTTCCCCTCGGGCAGTTCGAGGGCGAGCAGCTCGATCCGCAGGAGCAGTGCCGCAAGCGGGTTGCGCAGCTGGTGGGAGGCGTCGGCGACGAACGCCCGCTGCTGCTCCAGGACCTCTTCGACGTTGTCGGCCATCTCGTTGAACGAGTGGGCCAGGCGTTGGAGTTCCGGGGGCCCGCCGGCGGCCGCGACGCGCGAGTTCATCCGTCCGGTGGCGATGCCGTGGGCGGCCGCGTCCAGGGTCTGCACGGGCTTGAGCACCCAGCTGGTGAGCCTGAGGGCGGCGGCGAAGGCGACCAGCATGGCGGCGGCGAGCCCGCCCGCGATGAGCAGCCAGCCCCGGAGGATCCGGGCGCGCATCTGGTCGGTGGGTGATTCGGTGGCGACGACCGCGACCACGTCGCCGTCGAGGACGACCGGGGAGACGACGAGCAGTTTGCCGTCGGTCTGCCAGGGCCACACCTGCGGGGGATCGTGGCTGCGCCGGCCGGCCAGCGCCTCCTCCAGGGCCCGGCGCCCCTCGCCGGATTGCGGGAGGCTCCACCAGCCCGGGGACCGGACGAGGGCGTTGTCGTCGCGGTAGAAGATGCCGGCGCGGATTCCGTACAGGGTCTGGTAGCGGGCGAGTTCGAGCCCGAGGATCTCGCGGCGCTCGGCGGCGCCGGTGGATCCGGAGCCCTCGGCGTCGATGAAGAACTGCGCGAGGGCGGCGAAGCGGGCGCTGTCGTCGATCCGGTCGACCACCACCCGCTGCTGCTGCCCGGCGGCCAGGCTCACCGCGAGCGGGAAACCGAGGGCGAGCAGCGTGCCCGCCATCAGGATGACGAGCAGGGGGAGCAGACGGGCACGCACGACGGAGGGCCCCTAGGGGGCGGCCGGGGCGACGAGCCGGTAGCCCACCCCTCGGACGGTCTCGATGAGGGCGGGCATGCGCAGCTTGGAGCGCAGCGAGGCGACGTGGACCTCCAGGGTGCGCCCGGTCCCCTCCCAGCTGGTGCGCCACACCTCGCTGATGATCTGCTCGCGGCGGAAGACGACGCCGGGCCGCTGCGCGAGCAGGGCCAGCAGGTCGAACTCCTTGCGGGTGAGGGGTACGTCGGCGCCGTCCACGCTCACCCGGCGGGTGGGCAGCTCGATGCTGACGGGGCCGAGGCGGACCGTGGCGGGCGTACCGGTGCCGGGGGTGGCGGCCTCCTCGGCGGCGCCGGTGCGCCGGGCGACGGCGTGGATCCGGGCGAGGAGCTCGCCGGTGTCGTAGGGCTTGACCACGTAGTCGTCGGCGCCCATGTTCAGGCCGTGGATGCGGGAGCGTACGTCGGCCCGCGCGGTCACCATGATCACGGGTGTGGCGGTGCGCTTGCGGATCTTGCCGCACACCTCGTAGCCGTCCTGATCGGGCAGACCGAGGTCGAGCAGGATGACGCCGTACGGCTGCGGACAGGTCGGCGTACCGGCCGGCAGGAGCGCCTGCAGGGCCTCTTCACCGTTGCGGGCGTGGGTGACCTGGAAGCCGTGGCGGGCGAGGATCGCGGACAGGGCTGCCGCGACGTGATCGTCGTCCTCGACGAGCAGCAGTCTCATGTCTCCCCCTCTCCTCTTCACTCACTCGGGCTTCACCACGCTTGGTCACGCGCAGGGCCGCACGTAGGGCCACCATGCATCCACGCCGATGCGGAGTCCCACGTCAAGAGGGTCCCGCCCCGGCGCGCCTTCCGTTATGCACCCGGTACGCGGACATGATCGACCACATCGGTGCCGCGCACGGAGCGTATCCGGAAGAGGCCGGATCGTTATGCTCAATTCTCCCTCAGATGTGATGACGTTGTGCGCGTCACGTCACTACTGTCCTCCCAACCGAGGAGGACGGAGCAAGAAGCCGATGAGCGGAGTATCAGTGACCAAGGACGTGCAGGACGCGGCCGGTGCCGCAGACGACCTGGTCGTACTGAGCAACGTCAACAAGCACTTCGGCGCGCTGCACGTGCTTCAGGACATCGATCTGAGCATTGCCCGCGGTGAGGTAGTCGTGGTGATCGGTCCCTCGGGATCGGGCAAGTCCACGCTGTGCCGGACCATCAACCGCCTGGAGACCATCGACTCGGGCACCATCACGCTCGACGGCAAGGAACTGCCCTCCGAGGGCAAGGAACTGGCCCGGCTGCGCGCCGACGTCGGCATGGTCTTCCAGTCGTTCAACCTCTTCGCGCACAAGACGGTGCTGCAGAACGTCATGCTGGGCCAGCTCAAGGTCCGCAAGACCGACCAGGCCGCGGCACGCGAGAAGGCGCTGTCCCTGCTGGAGCGGGTGGGTGTCCACTCGCAGGCCGACAAGTACCCGGCGCAGCTCTCCGGTGGCCAGCAGCAGCGTGTGGCGATCGCGCGGGCGCTGGCCATGGAGCCGAAGGTGATGCTCTTCGACGAGCCGACCTCGGCCCTGGACCCGGAGATGATCAACGAGGTGCTGGAGGTCATGCAGCAGCTCGCCCGTGAGGGGATGACCATGGTGGTCGTCACGCACGAGATGGGCTTCGCCCGCTCTGCGGCCAACCGGGTCGTCTTCATGGCCGACGGCAAGATCGTCGAAGAGGCCACCCCCGAGCAGTTCTTCAGCAACCCGCGCAGTGACCGCGCCAAGGACTTCCTGTCGAAGATCCTGCACCACTGAGGATCGCGTCTGGTAGTCATCCGTATGCGGATCGCCGCCGGATCGTTCCTGTCGGCCGCGCGGGCGCCGTAAGCCTCGCTCGTCGTTCAACAACGTCTCATCCGAGGGAAGTTCATCATGAAGATCTCCAAGGCCGCTGCGGCCGCGGCCGTCGCCGTCGCCCTTTCCCTGACCGCGACCGCCTGTGGCGGCAGCAAGCAGGACGCCGCCAGTGACGGCGGTGCCTCCGGTGGCGCCAAGGACAAGATCGTCGTCGGCATCAAGTACGACCAGCCCGGTCTGGGCCTGAAGACCCCGGACGGCAAGTTCACGGGCTTCGACGTCGACGTCGCGACCTACGTCGCCAAGGAGCTCGGCTACGAGCCGAACCAGATCGAGTTCAAGCAGGCCCCCAGCGCCGAGCGCGAGAACCTGATCTCGAACGGTGACGTGAAGTTCGTCGTCGCGACGTACTCGATCAACGACAAGCGCAAGGAGAAGGTCGACTTCGCCGGCCCGTACTTCCTCGCGCACCAGGACCTGCTGGTCCGCGCCGACGACACGAGCATCACCAAGGCCGAGGACCTGAACAAGAAGAAGCTCTGCTCGGTCACCGGCTCCACGTCGGCGCAGAACGTCAAGACCAAGCTGGCCCCCGAGGCCGACCTGCTGGAGCAGGGTGGCTACTCCGAGTGCCTGACCGGCCTGGAGAACAAGGCCGTCGACGCCCTCACCACGGACAACTCGATCCTGGCCGGCTACGCGGCACAGGAGAAGAACAAGGGCAAGTTCAAGCTGGTCGGGCTGAGCCTGAGCAACGAGAACTACGGCATCGGTCTGAAGAAGGGCGACAAGGAGCTCCAGACCAAGATCAACGCCGCCCTCAAGAAGATGGTCGAGGACGGCAGCTGGCAGAAGGCCGTGGACAAGAACCTCGGCCCGGCCAACTACAAGAACGAGCCTGCCCCGCAGATCACCGAAGGCAGCTGATTCATCGGTGAGGAGCGTCGCCGCCCGCCTGCCGCGGGCGGCGGCGCACCTCACCGGCCATCCTGGGGAGAGCGCAGGGCATCGTGTTCGATTTTCTTGATTCCGGGCAGTACGACGTGCTCGGAGCCTTCTGGGTGACGGTTCAGCTCACCCTCTACTCGGCGGCCGGATCCCTGATCTGGGGCACCGCCCTGGCCGGGATGCGGGTCAGCCCGGTCCCGCTGCTGCGGGGCTTCGGCACCGCTTACGTCAACCTGGTGCGCAACACCCCGCTGACGTTGCTGATCATCGGCTGCTCGCTGGGACTCAACCAGACCCTCGGCATCGCCCTGGGCGGCAGCACGTTCAAGGAGATCGGCTTCCGGCTCGCGGTCCTCGGATTCATCGCGTACACCGGGACCTTCGTCTGCGAGGCCCTGCGCTCCGGCATCAACACCGTGCCCGTCGGCCAGGCCGAGGCGGCCCGCGCGCTGGGACTGAGCTTCTTCCAGGTGCTCACCCTGATCGTGCTCCCCCAGGCCTTCCGGGCGGTCGTCGCACCGCTCGCCAACGTACTGATCGCGCTCACCAAGAACACCACGGTGGCAGCGGCCATCGGCGTGGCCGAGGCGGCCCTGCTGATGAAGGAAATGCTCGAGAACGAGCCGCAGGCGCTCTTCGCGGTCTTCGCGATCTTCGCCCTCGGTTTCGTCCTTCTGACCCTGCCCACCGGTCTTCTGCTGGGCTGGGTCGCCAAGCGAGTGGCGGTGAAGCGATGAGCTCCGTGCTGTACGACACCCCCGGCCCCAAGGCCAAGGTGCGCAACTGGATCTACAGCGGGATCTTCGTCGTGCTGTTCGGGCTCGTCCTGTGGTGGGCGCTGTCCCTCATGGGCGAGAAGGGCCAGCTGGACGCCGACAAGTGGACGCCGTTCGTCACCGACAGCCAGGTCTGGACGACATACCTGCTGCCGGGCCTGCTGGAGACGCTCAAGGCCGGCGCCCTGTCCATGCTGATCGCCCTCCCGTTCGGCGCGCTGCTGGGCATCGGCCGGCTGTCGGACCACGCGTGGGTGCGGGGACCGGTCGGCGCATGGGTGGAGTTCTTCCGTGCCATCCCGGTCCTGATGCTGATGCTGTTCGGCAGCGCGCTGATGGCGCCGCGGTTCCTGGACGTTCCCTCCGACACCCGGCCCTTCTGGGCCGTGGTCACGGGCCTGGTCCTCTACAACTCGGCCGTCATCGCCGAGATCGTCCGGGCGGGTGTGCTCTCCCTGCCCCACGGCCAGAGCGACGCCGCCAAGGCGATCGGCATGCGCAAGGGCCAGACGATGGTGTACGTGCTGATCCCGCAGGCGGTGACGGCGATGCTGCCGGCCCTGGTCAGCCAGCTCGTGGTGATCCTCAAGGACACCGCGATCGGCGGCGCCCTGCTGGGCTTCGCGGAACTGCTGTCGGCGAACCGGCAGATCTCGGCCAACTACAGCAACACCATCCCGACCCTCGTCGTGATCGCGCTGATCTACATCGCCGTGAACTTCGCCCTCACCTCGTCCGCCTCCCTGCTGGAAGGCCGGCTGCGGAAGTCGAAGAAGAGCACCGGTGCGGTGGTCGGCGTCAATGATGTGAACGACATGGCCACCGGGGCGAACTCGGGCGGGATCTGACGGCCCTCCCGGTTCGGGGAGCCGTGGCCGACCGGCGTACGGTCATGCGTAGTGCGTAGCCTGTGTGGTGCGGCGGAACTCATCCGCCGCACCACACCGCGTTGTGGCGGTCGATCCGGGCCGCCGGCAGAACTCGCCGCACCGGATACCGCCCGGCCGACCGGTGTCACTTGACGCGGGCACCTACAGTGGGTTGCATACGTTCTGTGATCACATACCGGACATCGGGAGCCGCGCCATGGACCCGGTGATCGTCGTGGGCGCGGGGCCCGTCGGGCTGTCCCTGTCGCTCGCCCTGGCGGGCGCCGGCGTGCCCTCCGTCGTGCTCGACGAGGGGCCCGGCAAGGAGGAGGTCCGCCCGGCCCGTACCGTCGTCCTGCACGCCGAATCGACCGCCATGGCGCACCGGCTGGGCTGCAGGACGCTGCGCGACGAGGGGGCGTACTTCGCCGCCTGGCGCACCATGCGCCGGAGCCGGCCCGACCGGCGGATCACCTTCGAGGACCACCCGGCCCCGCTGCACGTGCCGCAGCACGCGCTGACGCGCGGACTGCGCGACGCCGCCGCGGCCCACCCGCTCGTCCAGCTGATCACCGACAGCAAACTCGACGCCCTGGAGCAGGACGGCCGGGGCATCACCGCGCACACGCGGGGTGCCGAGACCACCTGGTGGCGCGGGAGTTACCTGGTCGGCTGCGACGGCGCCCGCTCCACCGTGCGCAAACTGCTCGGCATCCGCTTCCCCGGCCGTACCGCCGTCGAACGGCACGCCGTGGCCGCTCTGCGCACCGAACTGCCCTGGCCCGGCGAGGCCTTGCTGCACCGCAGCCCGCCGCAGGAGGTCACCTCCCGGCCGCTGCGCGACGGGGTGTGGCGGCTGGACTGGCTGCTCCCGCCGCGCGGGGAGCTCGTGACGCCCGACGCGCTGGTGACCCTGATCCGCGACACGCTTGCCGCGTGGTGCGGCGGCACGACACCCCCGTACGACCTCATCGACACCGGGGTCCACACGCTGCACCACCGTCTCGCCCGGCGCTGGCGTGACGGCCGCGCCTTCCTCGCCGGAGACGCCGCGCACCTGCTGGGCGCGCTCGGCACCCAGGGGGTCGAGGAGGGGCTGCGCGACGCCGAGAACCTGGCGTGGAAGCTCTCCCTGGCCTGGCACCAGGGGGCCTCCGACGCCCTGCTCGACAGCTACGAGGCCGAGCGGCGCACCGCGGTCGCCTCCCGGCTGCGCGCGGCCGACCAGGCGATGCCGTCGCTGCGGGCCGGGGGCGGCCTGCGCACCTACCTCCCCGGCGCCGCACGCAGCGCCCAGTCCCTGCTCACCGACGGCCACCTGGGGCGCGGGCCGCTGGGCGCGGAACCCGCGTACGCCCCGCCGGTCGCCGTCCGGGAGGTGCCGACGGCCACGGAGCCGGGCGGCCCGGTCGCGAACGTCCCGGTGACCGCGCCGGACGGGGCGACCGTGCCCCTGCGGGACCTGCTCGGGCAGGGGCGGCTGCTGGTGGTGCTGGTGGCTCCCGGCACCGGGGTCTGGGACCGGCGCCACTGGCTCGGCGCCGGGCTGATGCCCCGTCTGGCGGCGGCGGTGAGCGCCCTGCCGGTCCGTACCGACCTGCTGGTCGCGGACCGCTACCCGGGGGCTCCGGCGCACACCGTGCTGCTCGTCCGGCCGGACGGGCACCTGGCGGCGACCTTCGCGGGGGTCCGCCCGGCGGAGCTGTACGAGGCCGCGGACGCGGTCCGGGCGGGCGCGCCCGCGTCCCGGGTGCCGAAGCCGACACCCTCCACGGCGGCACCGGCGCCCGCGCCGGCACCGACACCGACCGTGGTGATCGATTGACCGTCTCCGGGACTCCGTGGTTCACTCGCGGAATGACCGGCAACGACGTACGCCTGTGGCGGAGGGTCCATATGGACCTGCTCCGCTACGCGGGCTGCGTGTGTCGCCCTTCCTGCTGATTCGCCCTTCCCGCCGCGCGCCCCGTGCCGTCCACCGGCCTGCGCGCACCTCCGCGAACCCAGGAATGGTCTCCTTTCATGTCTGCACCCGCATCCGCACCCTCGTACGCCCCGGAGTCCTTGCCGGCGGCCGGGGGGCCCTCGGCCGCCGAACTCCTCGACTTCGCCCTCCGCACGGCGGCGGACCCCGCGATCGTGTCCTCGCTGCCGCTCGACCCCGAGGGCCGCACCTGGATCCGGCTGGAGGGGCCGGGCGGCAGTGAGGCCTGGCTGATCGGCTGGCCGCCGGGCACCGGCACCGGCTGGCACGACCACGCCGAATCCCGGGGCGCGTTCGCCACGGCCCGGGGCCGGCTCACCGAGCACTCGCTGACCGTGCGCCTGCCCTCCGAGGGCTGGAAGTCCCTGGAACTGGCCCCTGACGTCGACCGCCACCGCACGCTGGGCGCGGGTTCGGGGCGCGCCTTCCGGGAGCACCACGTGCACGAGGTCCTCAACGAGTCGCCGGCCGAGCACGCGATCTCCGTGCACGCCTACTATCCGCCGCTCCCGCTGATCCGCCGCTACAGCCGCAGCGGCCCGGTTCTCCGCCTGGAGCAGGTCGAGCGTCCGGCGGACTGGCAGTGAGCGCCCCGATCGGCATCGACGAACTGCTGGAGCGGGTCCGCGCCGGCTACACCCGCGTGGACGCGCGGGAGGCGTACGCCGCTTCCCGCGCCGGGGCCCTCCTGGTGGACATCCGCTACCAGGCGCTGCGCGAGCGGGACGGGCTGATCCCGGGAGCGTTGGTGGTCGAGCGCAACGAACTGGAGTGGCGGCTGGATCCGCAGGGCAGCCACCGCGCGGCGCAGGCCACGGGCCACGACCTCCAGGTGGTGGTGATCTGCAACGAGGGCTACGCGTCCAGCCTCGCCGCGGCCTCGCTCCACGCCCTGGGCCTGCACCGCGCGACGGACCTGACGGGCGGCTTCCAGGCCTGGAAGTCGGCGGGCCTCCCGGTCACACCCGCCTGAGCTCCCCCGGCTCCGCCCGGACCCGGTCCTCACACGCCGGACGGGAAGGACGATCCAGCCCCGCCGGCGTGAGAGGCGTGGGGGCCGGGCGGGCCGGGCGGGCCGGGCGGGCCGGGCGGGCCGGGCGGGCCGGGCGGGCCGGACTACCCCTTCGCCGTGGCGACGTCCACCGGCGGTACGCGCAACGCCACCCGGCCCGGGAGGGCGGTGGCCGCCAGGGCCAGTACCCCGGCCACCCCCACCACCGCCGCGTAGGCCACCGGCAGCACCGCGGGCGCCGCCGCCCCCGTCATGCCCACGCTGAAGGCGGTCAGGACCGCCAGCGCGATCCCCGATCCCAGTGCCGTCCCGATCAGGACCACCGCCAGCGCCTCCGTCCGCAGCATCCGCAGCACCTGACGGCGCTTCGCCCCGGCCAGCCGCAGCATCGCGAACTCCCGGAACCGCTCGGCGGTCGACATCGCGAGCGTGTTCACCACCGCGATCGCGGTGAAGGCCAGCACCAGCCCCATCGCGAGCAGGTTGATCTCCGACGCGTCGTCCTGGCGCTGTACCCGCGCCGCGTCGGCGTCCGCCGCGGAGAGCACCCGTACACCCGGGAACGCCTCCACCGCCGCGGCCAGTTCCTCCCGCCCGGCTCCCGAACCCGGTTCCGTCGCCACCAGCACGCTGCCGGCCAGGGGATTGTCCGCGTGCGCGGCCACCAGCCCGTGGGGCAGCGTCAGATCGCCGAAGCCGAGCCCCCGCGCGTACACGGCCGAGACCGTCAGCGTGACCGGGGTGCCGTCCCCCAGCGTCAGCTTCAGCGGGCTCCCCGGCTTCAACCCCAGCTGGTCGGCGGCGAGTTCGCTGACCGCCGCGCTGCCCTCGCCGAAGCCGTCCAGGCCGCCCCCGGTGACCTCGGGGTCCCAGGTACGGGTCAGCCCGGCCGGGGTCACGCCCTGCGCGGCGTACTTCGTCAGGCCCACCCGCACGGACGTGTGCACGATCTCGGTGGCCGCCGTGACCCCCGGGGTACGCCGGATCCGCTCGCCTGCCTCCCGCGTGACGCCGGGCCCCTGCGCGGCCAGTACCCACGGGGCCCGGATCCCTTCGCGGGCCTGGGCCCGGGCGGCGTCCCCGAGCGTCGGGGTGATGAAGAGCACGGTGCAGGTCATGCCGATCAGCAGGGCGAGCGGGGTGACGGCGGAGGCCATCCGCGTGGCGTTCCCGCGCAGGTTGGCGGTGGCCATGTGGCCGCCCGGGCCGGCCAGCCGCAGGGGGCCGGCGAGCAGCGCGGTGGCGCCCCGTACGAGCGGCGGGCCGAGCAGCGAGACCGCCCCGGCCAGTACCACCACCGCGAGGAAGGTGACCGGGGTGGACGCCGGCTCGGTGCGCAGCGAGCCGAGTACGACGACCAGCACGGCCCCGCCCGCCAGCAGCAGCACGCCGAGCACGCTGCGGATCCAGCCGGGCCGCCCCCGCTCGACGGCGGCTTCGGCGAGCGCCTCGGCCGGGCGGATCCGGGCGATCCGGCGGCCGGTGATCCGGGCGGCGGCCCAGGCTCCGAGCAGGCTGGCGGCGACGGCCGCGCCCATCGGGAAGATGCCTGCGGTGCGTTCCAGGGTGGCGGGGACGACCCCGCTGTCGACGAACCGGCCGTGCAGCCAGGCGGCGAGCGGCAGCCCGGCGAGCGCCCCGGCGACGCCGGCGGCGAGGCCGACGAGCAGCGCCTCCCGGCCGATCATGCGGCTCAGCTGCCCGGGGGTGGCGGCGATGGCCCGCAGCAGGGCGAGTTCGCGGTAGCGCTGCCGGACGGAGAGCGCGAAGGTGCCGACGACCACGAGGATCGCGACGAGCAGCGAGGTGCCGCCCATCGCGCCGCCCATGGAGACCAGCTTGATGCGGGCGCCGGCGGCGTCGAGGCATTCGACGGGGCCGCGCTCGTCGCCCGTGGCGACCTGCGCGGTGGTGCCCTGCAGCGCCCGCTCGACCCGGGCGGCGAGCTCGGTGGTGCTGACGCCCGGTGCGGGCAGTACTCCGACGGCGCTGACCCGGCCGTCGCGGGCGGCGAGCCGCCGGGCCTCGTCGTCGCCGAAGAAGAGCGCGCTCTGGCGGGAGAGGTCGCCGCGGTCCGTCTTCGCGACCCCGCTGACCCGGTAGGTGCGGGGTTCGCCGGTGGACTGCACGGCGAGCTCGGAGCCGGGCCTCAGACCGGCGCGGGCGGCCAGCGCCCGGTCGACGACGATCTCGCCGCCGTTCTGCGGGGCGCGGCCCTCGGTGAGGGTGAAGGGGGTCAGGGCGGCGGAGGTCCAGGCGTGCCCGTAGGCGGGCACCGGCTTCCCGGGAGTCCTGACCAGGGGGACGGCCTGGAAGGTGAGCTCGGGGACGGCCCGTGCGACGCCGGGCACGGCGCGGACGGTGTCCACGGTGGCGGCGGGGAGCCAGGCCCGCTCGGCGACGGGCTTGGCCTTGTGCTTGGTCTTGGTGCGTCCGCCCTTCTTCTCCTTGACCGTGGTCGCGTGGACGTTCTGGTCGGCGGAGACGAGGATCGGTGTGGCCGCGTAGCGCTCGGTGCCGATCTTTCCGCGGAGTCCCGTTTCCAGGAGCGTCCCGCAGGCGGTGACGAGGGCGGCCGCGCACAGCAGTGCGACGAAGGCGCCGAGGAAACCGGCCTTGCGGTCCCTGACGGTCTGAAGGGCGTAACGCAGCATCATGCGGCCAACTCTGCCGCCGCGCCCGGCGCCTGACATTGGCGCGCCCCGGCGTCCGGTCCCGGGGGCTACCCCCACCCCGGGCCCACCGGCTCACTCCCCCGGATACCCGAGGTCGTCGGCGTCCTCGCCCTCGGCCTCCAGCGCGCGGCGCACCACCCGCAGGGCCATGCCTTCCGGGTATCCCTTGCGGGCGAGCATCCCGGCGAGGCGCCGGATCCGCTTGTCCCGCTCCAGGCCACGGGTGGAGCGGAGCTTGCGCTCCACGAGCTCCCGGGCGGTCTGCTCCTCCTGGTCGGAGTCCAGCAGCTCCAGGGCCTCCTCCACGAGGGTGGCGTGCACCCCCTTGGTCCGGAGCTCCTGGGCCAGCGCCCGGCGGGCCAGGCCCCGGCCGCGGTGCCGGGACTCGACCCATGCTCCGGCGAAGGCCGCGTCGTCGATCAGGCCCACCTCCTCGTACCGGGAGAGGACCTGCTGCGACACCTCCTCGGGGATGCCCCGCTTGTGCAGGGCGTCCGCGAGCTGGCGCCGGGTACGCGGGCTCCCGGTGAGCAGGCGCAGACAGATCGCCCGCGCCTGCTCCTCGGGGCTCTGGGGCGGCAGCTCCGAACGGCCCTCACGGCCGCCTCGGCGCTCGCCGCCCCCTTCCTGCTCCCGCACGACGGGTCAGCTCTTGGCCACGGCGGCCTTGGCCGTCGTCTTGGCCTTCGTTGCCGGGGCGGGCACGGCGGTGGCTGCGGCGTCGGCCGCGTCCGCGCCGGCTTCGGCGGCGTCCTTGCGGACACCCACGCCCAGCTTCTCCTTGATCTTCCGCTCGATCTCGTTGGCGAGGTCGGGGTTGTCCTTCAGGAAGTTACGGGCGTTCTCCTTGCCCTGGCCGAGCTGGTCGCCCTCGTACGTGTACCAGGCGCCGGCCTTGCGCACGAAGCCGTGCTCCACGCCCATGTCGATCAGACCGCCCTCGCGGCTGATGCCCTGGCCGTAGAGGATGTCGAACTCGGCCTGCTTGAACGGGGGCGCGACCTTGTTCTTGACGACCTTGACGCGGGTGCGGTTACCGACCGCGTCCGTGCCGTCCTTGAGGGTCTCGATGCGGCGGATGTCGAGACGCACGGAGGCGTAGAACTTCAGCGCGCGGCCACCGGTGGTGGTCTCGGGCGAGCCGAACATCACGCCGATCTTCTCGCGGAGCTGGTTGATGAAGATCGCGGTGGTCTTGGACTGGTTGAGCGCACCGGTGATCTTCCGGAGGGCCTGGCTCATCAGTCGGGCCTGGAGACCGACGTGCGAGTCGCCCATCTCGCCCTCGATCTCCGCACGCGGCACGAGGGCCGCCACGGAGTCGATGACGATGAGGTCGAGGGCACCGGAGCGGACCAGCATGTCCACGATCTCCAGCGCCTGCTCGCCGGTGTCCGGCTGCGACAGGATGAGGTTGTCGGTGTCGACACCGAGTGCCTTCGCGTACTCGGGGTCGAGCGCGTGCTCGGCGTCCACGAAGGCGACCGTGCCGCCGGCCTTCTGTGCGTTGGCCACGGCGTGCAGGGTCAGGGTCGTCTTACCGGAGGACTCCGGGCCGTACACCTCGATCACACGGCCGCGGGGCAGCCCGCCGACGCCGAGGGCGATGTCCAGCGCGGTCGACCCGGTCGGGATGACCTCGATGGGGTCGTTCGGCTTGTCGCCGAGGCGCATGACCGCACCCTTGCCGAATTGCCGTTCAATCTGTGCGAGAGCGGCGTCGAGGGCCTTCTCGCGGTCGGTGCCTGCCATGGGTTCCACCCGGTTTGCTTGAGTCGATCGCTTCACGTCACTGACGCTAATGCCTGCCACTGACAATGCGCCTCCACGAGCGTTTCGGCTGTGGATAACTCATCAGAATGGATGTTCGATTTCCCTGTCAAGCGCGCCACGCCCACCCCGCCCCCACCTGCGCGGGTACCGGGCTGCCCGTCGTCCTCGCCCGTGACCGCGCGGCGCCCCACGCCGGGCTCGACACGGTTCCCGGCCCGGCGACGGGGCCGGGTCACTTGGCCGCGGCCAGGCCCGCCTTGATCAGCGTGACCGTGCTCACCAGTTTGGGGAGGCCCTCCGTCTGGACCGCCCTGATACCCCGGGAGACCTGGCCCTCCTCGTTCTTCGCGGCCCCGTCGGCGCACTCGGCCGCTCCCCGCCTGAATCCGCCGAGGGCCTCCTTCCAGTACCGCTGGGCGCCTTCGTCCGGGATCGGGTCGAGCTTCTCGGCCTTGGCGGTCTGGGCCAGCAGGTCCCAGCAGGCGGGACCCTGGACGTCGATCGTGCGCATGCTCACTTCGTTGACCCGGCCGGCGTCCTCGTTCAGCTTCCTGATCTGGGCCTCGCCGCCCGAGCCGTACCACTCCTCCAAGCGCTCGCCCGGGGTCTGGGAACAGCCTCCCAGCGCCAGCGTGACGGCTGCGACGGTGACGGTGACGCGGGTCGCCGCGGGGACACGCACACGGAATCTCATGGAACCTGGACCCCCCTGGACCGGTTCCGACCGATGCTGTCAGGGCCGCTCCGGTCCCGTGCCGCTCGTGACGGTTTCGTGACGGGTCGCCGGTCAGCGGGAGACCGCCGTCCCGAGGGATTCGGCGGCCAGGAACTTCGGCGCGCCCTCCTCGTAGAAGACGTCGAGGGCGGTGATCGTGAATCCCGCCGCCGCCAGCAGGTCCGGGGCGGAGCGCGTGAGGTGGCAGCCGCCCAGGAGCCGCTTGTTCAGCGGTTCGAGCCGTCGCTGCAGGCGGCGCACGCGCCGGTCGCCCTCGGGGGCGATCCCGTGCTCGACGAAGTGCAGCGTTCCGCCGGGTCTGAGTACGCGGCGCAGCTCGCGCAGTGCGGCGACGGCGTCCGGGATGGTGCACAGCGTCCAGGTGGACAGCGCAGAGTCGAAGACGTCGTCGCCGAAGGGCAGCGACTGGCCGTCCAGGCCGGCCCGGCGCACCGGGACGCGGGCGTTCCGTACACGCTCCGCGGCCAGCCGCCAGGCGACGTCGGACGGCTCGACCGCCGACACGCCCGTGACGCCCTGCGGATAGAAGGGGACGTTGTGTCCCGTGCCGAAGCCGATCTCGACGACCTCGCCCACCAGCCCGCCGCAGACCCGGCGGCGCAGCGGCCGGGCCATCCTGGCCCCGCAGGCGACGTCGAGGATCCGCGGCAGCGCCTGCTCGGCGTAGAACCCCATGCCCGCCTCCGCGTCTCGCACCCTTCCTTCCCCCTCAGGATGGCACCGCGCCCCCCTGCCCACGACACCCCACCAACTGACAACCCAGGGTTGACACTCGCCGAAGTGTCAACCTAGGGTTGCCTCTATGACGAACCCTTCGGTGGAACCCGTTCGCATGACCAATCCGGTACGCCTCGACGACCTGATCGAGGCCATCAACAAGGTCCACACCGACCCCCTGGAGCAGCTCAGCGACGCCGTCGTCGCGGCAGAGGCCCTCGGGGACGTCGCGGACCACCTCATCGGCCACTTCGTCGACCAGGCCCGCCGTTCCGGAGCTTCCTGGACCGACATCGGCCGCAGCATGGGCGTCACCCGCCAGGCGGCCCAGAAGCGCTTCGTACCCAAGGCGGACAAGGAGGGAGCCGGCGGCCTCGACCCGAACGCGGGCTTCGGCCGCTTCACCCCCCGCGCCCGCAACGTGGTCGTGACCTCGCAGAACGAGGCCCGCGCCGCCGGCAACACCGAGATCCGCACCGAGCACCTGGTCCTGGGCCTGATGGCCGAGGCCGACGGCCTCGCGGGGCTCGTCCTGCGAGCCCAGGAGGTCTCGCCGGACGACGTACGGGCCGCCGCGACCGCCGCACTCCCGCCGGCCCAGGCCGAGCTCCCCGCCCTCGTCCCCTTCGACGCCTCGGCGAAGAAGGCCCTGGAGCTGACCTTCCGCGAGGCCCTGCGCCTGGGCCACGACTTCGTCGGCACCGAGCACATCCTGCTCGCGCTCCTGGAGCTGGAGAACGGCGAGGGCCTGCTGAGCGGCCTCGGCCTGGACAAGGCCGCCGCCGAGGCGACCGTCACCGAAGCCCTGGCAGCCGTACTCGGCGGCGAGGACGGGAAGTAGGGGAGTCCGCGTCCCGCGTCAGCTCGTAGCGCTTGACGTACGCGCCGGCCGGTACCCGGCCCGGGCGTACCGCACCTGCCGCTCGCTTCCGCAGCGAGCGGCGCCTGCGTTTCCGCCTCGGCCCTGGCGCCCTGCGAACGACTGACGCAACCACGGGGCCGCCGGGGCGGCCGTCACCGAAGCCTTGGCAGCCGTACTCGGCGGCGGGGACGGGAAGTGGAGGAGTCCGCGTCCCGCGTCAGCTCGTAGCGCTTGACGTACGCGCCCAGGAAGGCCTGCAGCGTGGCGACGGCCGGGATCGCGATCAGCGCCCCGACCGCGCCCAGCAGGGCGGTGCCCGCGATGACCGACCCGAAGGCCACCGCCGGGTGGATGTCGACGGTCTTCGAGGTCAGCTTCGGCTGGAGCATGTAGTTCTCGAACTGCTGGTAGACCACGACGAATACGAGGACGTACAGCGCGTACCAGGGATTGACGGTGAAGGCGAGCAGGACCGGCAGCGCACCCGCGAGATAGGTGCCGATGGTGGGGACGAACTGCGAGACCAGCCCCACCCACACGGCGAGCGCGGGCGCGTACGGCACCCCGAGCACCGCCAGCACGATGTAGGTCGCGACACCGGAGATCAGCGCCATGAGCCCGCGGGAGTAGAGGTATCCGCCCGTCTTGGCGACGGCGATCTCCCAGGCGCGCAGCACTTCGGCCTGCTTCGCGGGCGGCAGTACGGAGCACAGCGCGCGCCGCAGCCGTGGTCCGTCGGCGGCGAAGTAGAAGGAGAACAGCCCGATCGTCAGCAGCTTGAAGAGTCCGCCGAGCACGGTGGCGGACACGTCGAGCACGCCGGACGCGCTGTTCTGCACGTACTTGCGCAGCCAGTCGGAGCGCAGCACGCTCTCCTGGATCTCCAGCCGGGACAGCTCGGTGTGGAAGGTGGAGTTGATCGCGTTGATCACCGAGTCGAGGTAGCCGGGGAAGCCCTCCACCATGGCGACGATCTGCCCGGCGAGCAGGGAGCCCAGCAGCGCGAGGAATCCCGCGGTCACGACGGCGACCGCGCTGAACATCAGGAAGGTGGCGAGACCCCGGCGCATGCCGGCGGCCGCCATCCTGGCGACGGCGGGTTCGATCGCGAGCGCGAGGAAGAACGCGATCAGGATGTTGACCAGCAGCCCGATCAGCTGGTGGAAGGCCCAGCTGCCGAGCTGGAAACAGGCGACGAGGGCCAGTACGAGGACCACGGCGCGCGGCAGCCAGCGCGGCATGCGTTCCTCTCCCCCGGCCGGCGGAGCTCCGGCCGGGGGCCTGCCGGGGCCTGCGGGGCCTTGCGGTGAGGCGGGATCGGCGGGCCGGGCCGCCGACGTGCCCGGCGGCGCGCTCGTGCCCGGCGCGCCCGGGTCCGGTTCCGGTTCCTGTTCCGGGCCGGAGGCGACCGGTCCGGCGGGGGCGGCGCCCTGGTCGGCCGCCCGCGGCGGCGGCAGCGCGCCCTGGACGGCTACGGGCTGCTGGTCGGTCGTCTCTTCGGTGGCTCCCACACCGCCAAGTCTGTCCCACCGACGGCCCGTGCCGCGCAAGGGGCACCCCTCACCCGGACGGTCAGCGCAGCGAGGCCGGCACGTCCATCGCCGAACACACCGCGCGCCACACGTCCTTGGTCTCCCAGCCCGCCTCCAGCGCCTGGTGGACGGTCCGGCCGCCCAGCTCGGTCATGACGTGGTCCCGCGCGAAGGAGTCGGCGTAGCCGGCGCCGAAGTGCTCGGCCATCCGCTCCCAGAAAATCGTCAACCGCATGCCCCCAGTATCCCGCCCCGGGAGAGTGCACCGGCGGCGTTCGCCCGGCGCCCCCGCGTCACCGCGTCCTACGTTGCACGCATGCCCGGAGACGAAACTTCCCCGCAGAGCCCGCATTCCCCGCGATCCCCGCGATCCCCGCGCCCCCCACAGGCCCCGGCGCACACCCCCCACACCCCGCCCGCGCCGCCCGCCCCCCGGCCTCCTTCGGACCCGCTGCCCGCGCTGGACCGCGCGGAGCGTTTCATCTGGCTCACGGCCCGAGTGCTGGAGCAGCGGCGGTTCGCGTTCCACTTCCTGGGCGGGGACGCCGACCCGGTGGACACGGCCCTCGGCTCCTACCTCAACGCGGACGGAGGCTACGGTCACGCACTCGATCCGGATCTTCGCGGTCCGCTCAGCCAGCCCCTGCACACCGCGCACGCGCTCCGCGTCCTCGACAGCCTCGGCCGCTGCGCCGGGCAGCGCATCGAGCGGCTCTGCCGCCACCTGACCGGGGTCTCCACCGTGGACGGCGCCCTTCCGGTGGTCTTCCCGGCCGCCCGCGACTACCCCGCGGCCCCCTACCACCCGACGCACGACGACCCGCCGGGCGAGCTGCTGGCCACGGGCCCGGTCGTCGGCGTACTGCACCGCAACCGGGTCTGGCACGCCTGGCTCTTCCGGGCCACGGACTTCTGCTGGGACCGGGTCGAGACGCTGCATCACTCGCATCCGTACGAGGTCCAGAGCGCGGTGGCCTTCCTCGACGGCATCCCCGACCGGGCGCGCGCGGCGGCGGCCGCGGACCGGCTGGGCCGGCTGGTGCGCGAGCAGCGGCTGGTGGTGCTCGACCCGGTGCGGCGGGCGGAGTACCCGGAGGCTGCCGGCTACGCGCCGGGCGAGCGGCTGTACCCGCACGACTTCGCCCGGCGGCCGGAATCCCTGGCCCGCGGCTGGTTCACCGACGCGGAGATGCGCCGCTCCCTGGACTTCCTGGCTTCCGAGCAGCAGCCGGACGGCGGCTGGCCGGTGCGCCGGCGGGCCTGGGCGCCGGGGAGCTCGCTGGAGCGGCGGCCGATCGCCACCCTGGAGGCCCTGCTCACCCTGCGGGCCTACGGGCGCCTGACCGCCACGGTCAGCCTCCCAGGGCCCGTACCCCCGCGGTGACGACGACGGCGGCCGCGACCACGACCAGGAACGGGGCCCGCAGCAGCAGCGCCAGCCCGGCGGCCGCGAGTCCGGCGGCGCGGGCGTCCACCACGAGCGCGGATCCGGTGCTGAAGGTCTGCTGGGCGGTGAGCGCGGCGAGCAGCGCGACCGGCAGCAGGGCGGCCAGGCGGCGCACGAGGGGCCGTTCCAGGGCCCCGGCGGGGACGAGCAGCCCGGCGAGCTTGACGGCGTAGCAGCCGACGACGGTGATGCCGATGGCGATCCAGACGTTCACGGACGGCGTCCCTTCATCCACAGCACGACGGGGGCGGCCAGGGCCGCGATCAGCACGGGCACCCCGGCGGGCAGTACGGGCAGGAAGCCGAGCCCGAGGACGAGCGCGAGGGCGGCCACGGCCCGCTCGGTGGAGGTCTTCAGCATCGGTGCCAGCAGGGCCAGGAACACGGCGGGTCCGGCGGCGTCCAGCCCCCAGGCCCTGGTGTCCCCGATGGCCTCGGCGCCGAGCGCGCCGAGCAGGGTGGTGAGGTTCCACAGCACGTAGAGGGTGAGCCCGGTGACGGTGAAGCCGAGCCGGGCCGACCTCCGGTCGGGCTGGGCCAGCGCGACGGCGGTGGTCTCGTCGATCACCCAGTGCGCGGCGAGGGGCCGCAGGGGGCGGGGCAGCTTGAGCAGCTGCGACAGGCGCAGCCCGTAGAAGGCGTTGCGGGTCCCGAGGAAGAAGGCCCCGGCGGCGGCGGTGAACGGGTTTCCGCCCGCCGCGAGCGCCCCGACCAGGGCGAACTGCGAGGCGCCGGTGAAGACGAGCAGGCTCAGCACACAGGCCTGCAGGGTGCTGATGCCGACCCCGGCGGCGGTCACCCCGAAGGCGAACCCGGACAGGCCGACGGCGACGCCGACCCCCAGCGCGTCCCGTACGACCGCGGCCCGCGGCCGTACCCCGGGTGCCGGTGTCTCTCGTATCTCTGGCTCGGTGACCAGCTGCTTCTCTCCCACGCCCCGAAACTACGCGGGGCCGGGCCGAACGGTCTTGTACGTTCTTGCGCGCGCGGAGGCCATTCCGGGCCCGGTCCCGGTCCGGTCCGGGCCCGGCACGATCCGGGAGAGGGGGCCGGACCCCCCTAGGCGGCCCGCTCCCGCCGGTAGGCCCCCGGTGGGACCCCCACGATGCGGGTGAAGTGCCGGTTCAGGTGGGGCTGGTCGGTGAAGCCGACGGCGACGGCCGCCTCCGCGGGCGCCGTGCCCGCGTCCAGGAGCCTGCGCGCCTGCCGGACGCGGGCGTCGGTCAGCCAGGTGTGCGGCGGCATCCCGTACCGCCCGCGGAAGGCCCGCAGCAGGGCGAAGGGGCTCGTGCCCAGCTCCGCCGCGAGCTGCTCCAGCGACGGCGGGTCCGCCATCCGGGCCTGCAGCACCGCGCGGGCCGCCACCGCGTCGGCGCCGCCCGCGCCACGGACCGTACGGGCGGGCAGCGGTCCCGCGTGCCGGATCAGCATCCGGGCGACCACCCCCCGCAGGAGCGTGTCGGCGGCCAGCGCGTTCCCGGCCTCGGCGGCCCGGTGCACCTCGGTGATGGTGCGCGAGGCCTGCGGGTCGGCGACGATGTCGGCGGTGAAGCCGGGGGTGCCGCGCAGGGTGCCGATCTCTTCGGCGACCTCGGCGATCAGCTCGCCGGAGGGGTAGAGGGTGGCGTACGCCCAGCCCTCGGGCGCCCCGGCGCGCGCCGTGTGGGGCACCTCGGGGTTGATCAGGACCACACTGCCCGGGCCGGCGCGCACGGTGTGGCCGGGAAGACCGACCTCCTCGACGCCTCCGGTCACGGCCGCGATGACGTACCCGTCGTGCGCGTGGCGGGGGAAGGTGTGGCGTACGTAGTGGGCGCGCAGCAGGTCCAGCCCGGGCAGTTCCGGGTACTGCCAGTGCCGTGCCCACTCCCCGCGGGCCTCGTCCGTCCCCATCCCCCCATTCTGCGCCCCCTCGCCGACGCGCGTTTGCCCAGGTCCGGGCCGTTGTCAGTGGCCGGGTGCACGATGGGGGCATGGCAGGCGCTGCGCTCGACTCGTTCTCCCCCGCGACCCGCTCGTGGTTCACGGGGGCCTTCGTCACGCCCACCGACGCGCAGGAGGGCGCCTGGCGGGCGATCGGGGAGGGCTCGGACGTGCTGGTGGTCGCCCCCACCGGCTCCGGCAAGACCCTGGCCGCGTTCCTCGCCGCCCTCGACCGGCTCGCTTCGGCCCCGCCGCCCGCCGAACCGAAGAAGCGCTGCCGCGTGCTGTACGTGTCGCCGCTGAAGGCCCTCGCCGTCGACGTGGAGCGCAATCTGCGCAGCCCGCTGACCGGGATCCGCCAGGAGTCGGTCCGCCTGGGCCTGCCCGAGCCGGACATCCGGGTCGGGATCCGCTCCGGCGACACCCCGCCCGCCGAACGGCGGGCGCTGGTCACCCGCCCGCCGGACATCCTCATCACCACGCCGGAGTCGCTGTTCCTGATGCTGACCTCGGCGGCCCGGGAGGCCCTCGCCGGGATCGAGACGGTGATCCTGGACGAGGTGCACGCGGTCGCCGGGACCAAGCGCGGCGCCCATCTCGCCCTGTCCCTGGAGCGGCTGGACGAGCTGCTGCCGCGTCCCGCGCGCCGGATCGGGCTGTCGGCGACGGTCCGGCCGGTGGACGAGGTGGCCCGGTACCTGGCGCCGCGCGGCAAGGTGGAGATCGTCCAGCCGCCGTCGGCCAAGGAGTTCGACCTGTCGGTGGTCGTCCCGGTGCAGGACATGGGCGAGTTGGGCGGCTCCCCCGCGACCGAGGGCAAGGAGGGCGGGGACAAGCCGTCGATCTGGCCGCATGTGGAGGAGCGGATCGCCGACCTGGTGCAGGCGCACCGCTCGACGATCGTGTTCGCCAACTCCAGGCGGCTCGCCGAGCGGCTGTGCAACCGGCTCAACGAGATCGCGTACGAGCGCGCCATGGGCGAGAAGCTGCCGGAGGGCAAGCCCCCGGCCGAGATCATGGCCCAGTCGGGCGCCGCCCTGGGCGCCCCGCCGCTGCTGGCCCGTGCGCACCACGGCTCGGTGTCCAAGGAGCAGCGGGCGCTGGTGGAGGAGGACCTGAAGGCGGGCAGGCTGCCCGCCGTGGTCGCCACCTCCAGCCTGGAGCTGGGCATCGACATGGGCGCGGTGGACCTGGTGGTGCAGGTGGAGTCGCCGCCGTCGGTGGCCTCCGGGCTGCAGCGGGTGGGCCGGGCCGGGCACCAGGTGGGCGCGGTCTCCACCGGGGTGGTCTTCCCCAAGTACCGCGGCGACCTGGTGCAGGCGGCGGTGGTCACCGAGCGGATGCGCACGGGGGCGATCGAGTCGCTCCGGGTGCCCGCCAACCCCCTCGACGTACTGGCGCAGCAGCTGGTCGCGATGGTGGCGATGGACACCTGGCAGCTGGACGACCTGCTCGCCCTGGTGCGGCGGGCGGCGCCCTTCGCGGCGCTGCCGGAATCGGCGTTCACCGCGGTGCTGGACATGCTGGCCGGGCGCTATCCGTCGGACGCGTTCGCCGAGCTGCGGCCGCGCGTGGTGTGGGACCGGGTGGCGGGGACGGTCACGGGCCGGCCGGGCGCCCAGCGCCTGGCGGTGACCTCGGGCGGCACGATCCCCGACCGCGGGCTCTTCGGTGTCTTCCTCGCCGGCTCCGATCCCAAGAAGGGCGGCGGGCGGGTCGGGGAGCTCGACGAGGAGATGGTCTACGAGTCCCGCGTCGGGGACGTCTTCACCCTGGGCACCACCTCGTGGCGGATCGAGGACATCACCCGCGACCGGGTCCTGGTCACCCCCGCCCCCGGGGTGCCGGGCAGGCTGCCGTTCTGGAAGGGTGACCAGCTCGGCCGGCCGCTCGAACTGGGCCGCGCGGTCGGCGCGTTCCTGCGCGAGCTCGGCGGCCTGAGCGAGGAGGACGCCCGGCTGCGGCTGCTGGCGGCCGGCCTGGACGCCTGGGCCGCCGAGAACGTCACGGCGTACCTCGCCGAGCAGCGCGAGGCCTGCGGACACGTCCCCGACGACCGGACCATCGTGGTCGAGCGGTTCCGCGACGAGCTGGGCGACTGGCGGGTCGTGGTCCACTCCCCCTTCGGCGCGCAGGTGCACGCCCCGTGGGCGCTGGCGCTGGGTGCCCGCCTCGCCGAGAAGTACGGCATGGACGCGCAGGTCATGCACGCCGACGACGGGATCGTGCTCCGCCTGCCCGACGCCGACCTGCTGTCCATGGATCTCCTGGACCACGACCCAGCCGCCCCGCAGCCGTTCGAGTTCGACGACGAGAAGGCCCCGCTGGGCGCGGCCGACGTCGCCTTCGACCGCGGCGACGTCCAGCAGATCGTCACCGACCAGGTCGGCGGCTCGGCGCTGTTCGCCTCCCGCTTCCGTGAGTGCGCGGCCCGTGCCCTGCTGCTGCCGCGCCGGAGCCCCGGCAAGCGGACCCCGCTGTGGCAGCAGCGCCAGCGCGCCTCCCAACTGCTGCAGGTGGCATCCGAGTTCGGATCCTTCCCGATCGTGCTGGAGGCCGTACGGGAGTGCCTCCAGGACGTCTTCGACGTGCCCGGCCTGACCGAGCTGATGGGGGACATCGAGGCACGCCGCGTCCGGCTGGTCGAGGTCACCACGCCGGAGCCCTCGCCCTTCGCCCGGTCCCTCCTCTTCGGGTACGTGGCCCAGTTCCTCTACGAAGGGGACTCGCCGCTGGCCGAGCGCCGGGCGGCCGCGCTGTCGCTGGACTCCCGGCTGCTGGCCGAGCTGCTCGGCCAGGCCGAGCTGCGCGAACTCCTCGACGCACAGGTGCTGGAGGAGCTGGAGCGGGAGCTCCAGTGGCTCACCGAGGACCGGCGGGCCAAGGATCCCGAGTCGGTGGCCGACCTGTTGCGCCTGCTGGGCCCGCTGACACGGGACCAGCTGACCGAGCGCGGGGCGGATCCGGCCTGGGCGCAGGAGCTGGCCGGGGCCCGCCGTGTCATCGCGGTCAGGATCGGCGGCGCGGACCACTGGGCGGCGATCGAGGACGCGGGCCGGCTGCGGGACGCACTGGGCACGGCGCTGCCCGTCGGCGTCCCCGAGGCGTTCACCGAGCCGGTCAAGGACCCGCTCGGGGACCTGCTCGCCCGGTACGCCCGCACCCACGGGCCCTTCACCACGGCCGCCGTGGCCACCCGCTTCGGCCTGGGCGCCGCGGTGACCGAGGGCGCCCTGCACCGGCTGGCCGCGGCCGGCCGTGTGGTGCAGGGCGAGTTCCACCCGGCGGGCATCGGCCAGGAGTGGTGCGACGCGACGGTGCTGCGCAGGCTCCGCCGCCGTTCCCTCGCCGCGCTCCGCCAGGAGCTGGAACCGGTGCCGCCGACCTCGCTGGCCACCTTCCTGCCGCAGTGGCAGCACCTGGGCGGGGCCCTGCGCGGCCTCGACGGGCTGGCCAGGGCGATCGAGCAGCTCCAGGGGGCCCCGGTCCCGGCCTCCGCGCTGGAACGCCTGATCCTCCCGTCGCGCGTGAGCGGGTACTCCCCCGGTCTGCTGGACGAACTGACCACCGCGGGCGAGGTGGTGTGGGCGGGCGCGGGAGCCCTCCCGGGCAAGGACGGCTGGGTCTCGCTCTATATGGCGGAGGCGGCGCCGCTGCTCCTGCCGCCGCCGCACCCGCTGGAGCAGAGCCCCCTCCACCAGGCGGTGCTGGCATCGCTCGCGGGCGGGTACGGGCTGTTCTTCCGGCAGATCGCGCAGTCGATCCGCGCCGAGTTCCCCGAGGTGTCGGACATCGCGCTCTCCGAGGCGGTATGGGATCTGGCCTGGTCGGGCCGGCTCACCAACGACACCCTGGCCCCGCTGCGTTCGCTGCTCGGTTCGGGGCGCACGGCGGGCTCGACGGCCCACCGGGCCCGGCGCACCGTCCCCCGCGGCCGGTACGGCACGCTTCAGGCGACCGTGTCCCGTACGGGCCCGCCCACGGTCTCGGGGCGCTGGTCCCTGCTGCCGGCCGCGGCCCCCGATCCGACCCACCGGGCCCACGCCCTGGCCCGCACCCTGCTGGACCGGCACGGGGTGGTGACCCGCGGGGCGGTCGCCGCCGAAGGGGTGGAGGGCGGCTTCAGCGCGGTCTACCGCGTCCTGTCGGCCTTCGAGGACAGCGGCCAGGCCCGCCGGGGCTATGTGGTCGAGGGCCTGGGCGCGGCCCAGTTCGCGATGGACGGCGCGGTGGACCGGCTCCGGGCCGCCGAGCGGACCCCGCCCCCGCTGGCGGCGGTGGTGCTGGCGGCCGCCGACCCGGCGAACGCGTACGGCGCGGCGCTGCCCTGGCCCGAGCCCCCGGCCGGGGCCACCCACAAGCCGGGCCGCAAAGCGGGCTCCCTCGTGGTCCAGGTGGACGGGGAGCTCATCCTGTACCTGGAGCGCGGCGGCAAGACCCTGCTGGCCTGGCCCGCCCCGGAGGATCCGCGGCTCGGGGCGGCCACGGCGGCCCTGGCAGCCGCCTCCCGCGCGGGCACGCTCCCGGCCCTCACGGTGGAACGGATCAACGCGGCGGCGGCCCTGACCTCTCCCCTGGGCCCGGCCCTGGAGGCGGCCGGCTTCCATGCCACACCGAGGGGTTTGCGCATGCGTTCCTGACAGCCGCAAACGGTCCCGACTGTGCCACTGACGTCCTGAACATGTCACAAAGCCGTCGCCGACGGCCTCTGAGCTGGCCGATCCGCTTATTGATCCTTTATCAAGATGATCACAGGCGTTGCACTGGCAATGCACAGTCATGGGGGACGAGAAGAATGAGCACCATCAGCATGCGCAGCACCACCCTCGGCGCGGTCGCCCTGACCGTCGTCGGCAGCCTGGCCCTGACCGGTTGCAAGAACGGCGACGAAGAGCTCCCGGCGCAGCCGGCCGCCTCCGCCCCGGGCAGCGCCCCGGCCTCCTCCGGCGCCCCGGCCAGCCCTGCGACCGGAGGCAGCGCCGCCCCCGCCGGGGCCCCGGGCACGGCGAAGTCCGGCCAGGTCTTCAAGATCGGCGAGGCGGCGGAGATCCCCTACGACTACGGCGACTTCAAGGGCAGCCGGGTCGCCCTCACCGTCACCACGATCGAGCAGGGCACGCCCGCCGACCTGGATGGGCTGAACCTCGGCGACAAGGCGAACGGCAAGGTCCCGTACTACATCCGCTACACGGTCAAGAACATCGGTACCACGGACATGTCGTACGCGTCGGTCGGCCACGTCAAGGGCCTGCTCGGGGACGGCACCGAGGCCCAGAGCCTTGCGGTCATCGGCAAGTTCGAGAAGTGCAAGGAGGAGTCCATGCCGAAGGGCTTCGCCAACGGCCAGACCCAGACCAGCTGCGCGATAGCCCTCGCCCCGTCGGCCCAGACGAAGGTCGCCGGGGCCGAGTACTGGGGCAACCCGTACAACGCGGCGAGCAAGGGCAAGGGCATCGCCTGGAAGTAACCCCGTAACCGAACCCCGCCCCGCACCACGCCAGGCCGGACCGCTGCCCCGGGCGGCGGGGCCGGGCCACGGTCGGGGCTCCGGCCGGCCTGCGCCGCCAGGTCACCGGCGAGCGGGTACCCGCGCCCCGGGAGGAGCCCCTCCCCTCGGCCGGGCAGCCTCACGGGCGCCGCCCCGCACCGCCCGGAGCGGATCGGGCCGCGCCGGACGGTGAGCCGGGCCAGCAGCGACACCGTCCGGCCCCGGCGCCGGGGAACCCGCACGACGCACCGCCCCAGCGCGCACCGGCAGGCAGGACGGGCCCGCGGCCCACCCGCACCGGCAGGCACCGGCAGGCACCGGCAGGCACCGGCAGGCACCGGCAGGCACCGGCAGGCACCGGCACAATGAAGCCATGCCCGAAGGCGACAGCATCCGGCGCGCGGCGACCCGGCTCCACACCGCCCTCGCAGGCCGCACGCTCACCCGCAGCGACCTGCGCGTCCCCCGCTTCGCCCTCGCCGACCTCACCGGCCGGGTCACCCTCGACGTCACCCCCCGCGGCAAGCACCTCCTCGCCCGCTTCGAGGGCGGCCTCACCCTGCACAGCCACCTCCGGATGGACGGCGCCTGGCATGTCTTCGCCGCCGGCGAGAAATGGCGCGGCGGCCCGGACCACGAGATCCGCGCCGTCCTCGGCACGGCCGACCACACCGCCGTCGGCTACCGGCTCCCCGTCCTGGAGCTGATCCGCACCGCCGAGGAGGACCGCGCCGTGGGCCACCTCGGCCCCGACCTCCTCGGCCCGGACTGGGATCCGGCACTCGCCGCCGCCCACCTCCTCGCCGCCCCCGAGCGCGCCCTCGGCGAGGCCCTGCTGGACCAGCGCAACCTCGCCGGGATCGGCAACATCTACAAGTCCGAGCTGTGCTTCCTGGCCCAGGTCACCCCGTGGACCCCGGTCGGCACGCTCCCCGAGTCCGCCCTCCCCCGGCTGGCCGCCGCCGCCCACCGGCTGCTGTCCGCGAACACCGGCGATCGCCCGGGCCCGCGCAACACGACCGGCATCCACCGCCCCGGCCAGGACCTCTTCGTCTACGGCCGCGCGCACCGCCCCTGCCTGCGCTGCGGCACCCCCGTCCGCGAGGCCCCCCAGGACGGCCGACCCACCTACTGGTGCCCCCGCTGCCAGCAGGGCCCCACACCCTAGGGGTGTCCTGCCGCCACTGCCCCCGACCCGAACCGACCCCGCCCCACAGATTGACGGTCCGTCAGATACGGTCGTACGGTCCCGGCATGCCCACACCCACAGCCCCGTACGGCCTCACCGGCCGCACCGCCCTGATCACCGGCGCCGCCAGCGGCATCGGCCGCGCCACCGCCGTGCTGCTCGCAGAGGCGGGCGCGCACGTGCACTGCGCGGACCGCGACGAGCAGGGCCTCGCCGAGACGGCCGCCCTCGTCGCCAAGGCCGGCGGCGCCGCCACCGTCCACGCCCTCGACGTCACCGACCGGGCCGCGCTGCGCACGGCCGTCGCCGCGGCCGGTCCGCTCGACATCACGGCCGCCATCGCCGGGGTCATGCACACGAGCAGCGTCCTGGAGACGGCCGACGAGGACCTCGACCGGATCCTGGACATCAACTTCAAGGGGGTCCTGCGGACCTGCCAGGAGGCCGCCCGCGCCATGATCGCGGCCGGTCGCCCCGGCTCGATCGTCACCATGGCCTCCGGGGCCGTGGACGCCGCCCAGCCCGGCCTGCTCTGCTACAGCGCCGCCAAGGCCGCCGTCGTCCAGCTGACCAAGACCCTCGCCACCGAGGCCGGCCCGCACGGCATACGCGTCAACGCGGTCGCCCCGGGTTGGATCCGCACCCCCATGACCGGCCGCCACAGCCCCGAGGTCCAGGAGCAGACCGAGGCCGTGATGGTCCGTATGTCCCCGCTGCGCCGGGTCGGCGAGCCCGAGGACATCGCCCGGGCGGTGCTCTACCTGGCCTCGGACGCCTCGTCCTTCATGACGGGCCAGATCCTTCGCCCGAACGGTGGGGTGTCCATGCCCTGGTAGCCCCGTCGGCCGCCCGCAGCGCCTTCCGCCGTGCCGTGCGCACCGGGCCCGGCACACAGTGCACCGGCAGCAGCCCCAGCCCCCAGCCGCCCACCGCCACCGCGCCCTCCACCGCCCCGGACTCGGCGGGCACCAGCACCAGCCGCAGTACGGCCCACCACCACAGCGCCCCGACCGTCAGCGCGAGGACCGACACCGCGGGTATGCGTATGCGCAGCGACCGCCGCACGACTGCCTCCCAGGGGCCGGAACCCGGACGGCCCCCATCCTCCCGCACCCCTCGCGCGCCCGCACCCAGAACGGCCGGGAGCCCCGGCCGGTGCACCAGGCACCGGCCGGGGCTCCGGCCACGCTCAAACACGCACGTGCTCGCTCACGCGGCTACGACATTCACCGCTTCCGCAGGCGCCTTGATGGTCACCCGCTCCGGGCCCGTGACCGAAGCCATGGAGACCGAATTGAGCATCGGGCGGACCGGCACACTCACCGGTTCGCTTGCCGCGGCCGACTGTGCCAGCTCGGCCAGCGACAGTTCGTCACTGACTTCGCGCATCAGCTCGGACATCCGTACGTCCAACGCGTCGCAGATCGCGGAGAGCAGCTCGGAGGATGCCTCCTTCTGCCCCCGCTCCACCTCGGAGAGATAGCCGAGAGAAACTCGGGCCGACGAGGAGACTTCGCGCAGAGTACGGCCCTGGCGCTGGCGCTGCCGACGCAGCACGTCACCCAGCAGGCGACGGAGCAGAATCATCGGTGGCTCCCTCCTCTGACCGTGTAGCCGCATCCTTCACGCCCCACCGTACCGCCTCGCGCCGCGGCCGTGCGGGGAGCGATGTCGTGTTCACTCAGGGCTGCAAACATCAAATCCCCCCGTTCTGTTCCGTATCCTGCCTCCGCGCATTCTCACGGAGTTGGTCCGAGAGAAGCCTGAGCACTGTGCGTGCACTCTCCCTACGAATTTCCGCGCGGGAGCCTTTCAACCTCAGACGGACCGTTTTCCTGCCCCCTGGACCGTCCACCGCGACGAAAACGGTGCCCACCGGCTGCCCGTCCTGCGGCTCGGGACCGGCCACCCCGGTGGTCGAGATCCCCCACGAAGCCCCCATCACGCGCCGCACACCGGCCGCCATCTCGGCCGCGACCTGCGCGTTCACCGCGCCTTCGGCTTCAAGCAGTCCCGCGTCCACCCCGAGGACCAGGTGCTTGATCTCCGTCGCGTAGGCCGTGACCGCGCCGCGGAAGGACCGGGAGGCTCCGGGGACGGCCGTGAGCCCGGCGGCCACCATGCCGCCGGTCAGGGATTCCGCCACGGCGAGGGTCTGGTCACTCTCCGCGAGCAGGCGCAGCGCCTCCGCGGCCTCTCCGGTCGCATCCACCGCTCCCGACGCGGATTCCGCCGCCGGAAAATCCCCCGCCGCGTCGGTCACCTCGCGGCCCGCTCCGCGGCGAGACCCTGGCGGCGCAGCACGACCGCCTGACGGATGTAGTCCAAACCGGTGACAACGGTCAGCACGACGGCGATCGCCATCACCCAGAAGCGCATGGTCGCCAGCGCCCCGGTCAGGGCGAGTACGTACATGCCCACGGCCGTGCCCTGGGCCAGGGTCTTCATCTTTCCGCCCCGGCTGGCCGGAATCACTCCGTAGCGGATGACCCAGAAGCGGAGCAGGGTGATCCCGAGCTCCCGTCCGAGGATCACCCCGGTCACCCACCAGGGGAGGTCACCGAGCCAGGAGAGACAGATCAGCGCCGACCCCATGATCGCCTTGTCGGCGATGGGGTCGGCGATCTTGCCGAAGTCCGTGACCAGGTTGTACGTCCGGGCCAGGTGCCCGTCGAAGATGTCCGTGATCATGGCGACGGCGAACGCCGCCCAGGCCCAGGCCCGCCAGGCGGGGTCGTAGCCCCCGTCGGCGAGCAGCAGCAGGACGAAGCCCGGCACGAGCACGAGCCGGATCATCGTCAGGATGTTGGCGATGTTCCACAGGCTGGCCTGATTGACCGCCGCGGCCCCCAGCTTCGCGCCGGGTACGGGCCGGCGGCCGGCCTCGCCCGCCGCAGATGCCGGGACTCCGGTCATCCGGCCGCCTCCTCAAGATCCATGCCGAGGGGCTCGGCCACCAGGTCCACTCCCAGGGTGCCGACCACCTTTGCCGTGACGATACGCCCGGGGACCAGACCCGTGCTGTCCGTGAAGACCACCTGGCCGTCCGTTTCGGGCGCCTGGTGCGCGGCACGCCCGTAGGCGCCCTCGCCGTCCTCGTCGACGGCTTCCACCGTCTCGACGAGCACTTCGAGAGTCTCCCCGATGCGCTCCTCGGCACGCTGCGAGGTGAGCTCCTCGGCGAGCCGCTGCATGTGCGCGAGCCGCTCGGCGATGGTGTCCTCGTCCAGCTTGTTCTCGTAGGTGACGGCCTCGGTGCCGTCCTCGTCGGAGTAGCCGAAGACGCCGATGGCGTCGAGGCGCGCGTGGGTGAGGAAACGCTCCAGCTCGGCGAAGTCCGATTCCTTCTCGCCCGGGAAGCCGACGATGAAGTTGGAGCGGACGCCCGCCGTCGGGGCCTTGGAGCGGATGGTGTCCAGCAGCTCCAGGAAGCGGTCGGTGTCACCGAAGCGGCGCATGGAGCGCAGCACGTCGGGGGCCGAGTGCTGGAAGGACAGGTCGAAGTACGGCACGACCTTGGGGGTCGAGGTGAGTACGTCGATCAGGCCGGGGCGCATCTCGGCGGGCTGGAGGTAGCTGACGCGGACGCGCTCGATGCCGTCCACCTCGGCGAGCTCGGGCAGCAGGGTCTCCAGCAGCCGGATGTCGCCGAGGTCCTTGCCGTAGGAGGTGTTGTTCTCGGAGACCAGCATGATCTCCTTGACGCCCTGCTCGGCGAGCCAGCGCGTCTCGCCCAGCACGTCGCTGGGGCGGCGGGAGATGAAGGAGCCGCGGAAGGACGGGATGGCGCAGAAGGAGCAGCGCCGGTCGCAGCCGGAGGCCAGCTTGACCGAGGCGACGGGGCTCTTGTCCAGGCGGCGGCGCAGCGGGGCGCGCGGCCCGGAGGCGGGCGCCAGGCCCTCGGGGAGGTCCGCGGGGGCGGCCTCGGGCTCCTGGGCGTGGCCGGGCAGGGCCACCTCGGCGTCCTGGCGGGCCGCGGGGCTGATCGGCAGCAGCTTGCGCCGGTCACGCGGGGTGTGGGAGGCGTGGATGCCGCCGTTGAGGATGGTCTGGAGGCGGTCGGAGATGTCGGCGTAGTCGTCGAATCCGAGGACTCCGTCGGCCTCGGGGAGCGCTTCGGCGAGTTCCTTGCCGTAGCGCTCGGCCATACAGCCGACGGCGACGACGGCCTGGGTCTTGCCGTGATCCTTGAGATCGTTGGCTTCCAGGAGGGCGTCTACGGAGTCCTTCTTGGCGGCTTCGACGAAGCCGCAGGTGTTGACGACGGCTACGTCCGCATCGGCGGCGTCCTCGACGAGCTCCCAGCCATCCGCCGCCAAGCGGCCTGCGAGCTCCTCCGAGTCCACCTCGTTACGGGCGCAGCCAAGAGTGACAAGGGCGACGGTACGGCGTTCGGGCATGGACTCAAGACTACTTCGTCCCGGCGTCGGCCCCTGCCGCAAGTCCCCGTACAGCAAGATCCCCGGGGTGCGGCGCAGCACCCCGGGGATCCGGATCAAGCCTTCCGCCCTAGGGCGGGCCCGCCTCAGCCCGCCTGGGGCTGGTCCTGGGCAGGGTCGGCCTTCGTGTATTTCAGACGCTCCACCTGGCCCGACTGGAAGTCGTCCTTGATCTCCTTGCCGTTCACGAAGAGCTTCACGGCCCCGGCGTCGCCGAGCACGAGGTCGACGGACTCCTTGTCCGTGAAGGTCTTGGACTCACCCTGCACGAGGGTGCCGTCGAAGAGCAGCCGGCCGGTGGAGTCCTTCGCGGAGATCCAGCTCTCGCCGGTGTCGGCCGTCAGGACCACGGTGACGAGGTCCTTGGGCGCGGCGGCGATCGCACTGTCCGAGGGCTCCGGCTTGGCCGCCGGCGGGGTCTGCTGGGACGGTACGACCGGCTTGGCGGCGCTCTGCTTGGGTGCGGGCTTGGGGGAGGCGGAACCTTCCGCCACCGGGCGCTTGTCCTTCTCGTCGCCACCGCTGAAGGCGGTGAAGCCCACGAAGCCGATCACGGCGACGATGGCGGCGACCATGGCCGCGGTCCAGTTGGGCCGCTGCCGCTCGGGACGGATCCGCTCGGCGTCGAACATCGGCGCGGCGGGCGTGGGTGCCGGCCGGCCGCCGTGGGCCGCGTCGTAGCTCTCGACCAGCGGTGCCGGATCGAGGTTGACGGCGCGGGCGAGCGTACGGATGTGACCGCGGGCGTAGACGTCGCCGCCGCACCGCGTGAAGTCGTCCTCTTCGATCGCGTGCACGATCGGGATGCGCACGCGGGTGGTGGAACTGACCTCGTCGACGGTGAGCCCGGCGGCGATCCGGGCCTTCTTGAGGGCCGTCCCGATGGACGGGCCTTCGACGGGACGTTCGACGATGCGGTCCTCGGACCGGTCGTCGGTCGAAGGCCGCTCTTCTTCGGGGGAGTTGGAGTTGCCGATGGACACGTGGGCGCCTTTCGAGCGTGTAGCCACCTGCTGGAAGTCCAGTCTAGGGGGGTGACGAAAGGGTGGAGCAACCGGAGGGTGCACTCCCTACGCCATCCGAATGGCGAACGGAGGTCACGCTCCGGTGCGGCGGCCCGGCGCTGTGAGCCGTCTCGTGCGCCTACCGCCACCTCTCTTCAACTTGACGCGGGCCCAAGGGAAACGGTTGCCCGCGATTTCATTACGGATGGGCCTCGCCCCTGATGACGGCGAGCACTCCGTCCAGGTCATCGGCCTTCAGCAGGACGTCGCGCGCCTTCGAGCCCTCGCTGGGGCCGACGATTCCCCGCGACTCCATGAGGTCCATGAGCCGCCCGGCCTTCGCGAAGCCCACCCGCAGCTTGCGCTGGAGCATCGAGGTGGACCCGAACTGCGTGGAGACCACCAGCTCCGCCGCCTGGCACAACAGGTCCAGGTCGTCGCCGATGTCCTCGTCGATCTCCTTCTTCTGCTTCTGCCCGACGGTGACGTCGTCCCGGAAGACGGGCGCCATCTGGTCCTTGCAGTGCTGGACGATCCCGGCGATCTCGTCCTCGGTGACGAAGGCGCCCTGGAGGCGGACCGGCTTGTTGGCGCCCATCGGCAGGAACAGCCCGTCGCCCTTGCCGATGAGCTTCTCGGCGCCCGGCTGGTCGAGGATGACCCGGCTGTCGGCGAGCGAGGAGGTGGCGAAGGCCAGGCGCGAGGGCACGTTCGCCTTGATCAGACCGGTGACCACGTCCACCGAGGGCCGCTGGGTGGCGAGCACGAGGTGGATGCCGGCCGCGCGGGCCAACTGGGTGATGCGGACGATCGAGTCCTCGACGTCGCGCGGGGCCACCATCATCAGGTCGGCCAGCTCGTCGACGATCACCAGCAGGTACGGGTACGGGCTGAGCTCCCGCTCGCTGCCCGGCGGCAGTTTGATCTTGCCGTCCCGGATGGCCTGGTTGAAGTCGTCGATGTGCCGGTAGCCGAAGGCGGCCAGGTCGTCGTAGCGCAGGTCCATCTCGCGCACGACCCACTGGAGCGCCTCGGCGGCCCGCTTGGGGTTGGTGATGATCGGGGTGATCAGGTGCGGGATGCCCTCGTACGCCGTCAGCTCGACGCGCTTGGGGTCCACGAGCACCATCCGGACGTCCTCCGGGGTGGCCCGCACCATGACCGAGGTGATCAGGCAGTTGATGCAGGAGGACTTGCCGGAACCGGTGGCGCCGGCGACGAGCACGTGCGGCATCTTCGCGAGGTTGGCCATGACGTAGCCGCCCTCGACGTCCTTGCCGAGGGCCACCAGCATCGGGTGGTCGTCCTCGGCCGCGTCCGCGAGGCGCAGCACGTCGCCCAGGTTGACCATCTCGCGGTCGGTGTTGGGGATCTCGATGCCGACCGCGGACTTGCCCGGGATCGGGCTGATGATCCTGACGTCCGGCGAGGCCACGGCGTAGGCGATGTTCTTGGTGAGCGCGGTGATCCGCTCGACCTTGACCGCCGCGCCCAGGGTGACCTCGTACCGGGTGACGGTCGGACCCCGGGTGAATCCCGTGACGTCCGCGTCGACCTTGAACTCGGTGAAGACGTTGCGCAGGGAGGCGACCACCGCGTCGTTCGCGGCGCTGCGGGTCTTGCCGGGCCCGCCCTTCTCCAGCAGGTCGAGCGAGGGCAGCGCGTACGTGATGTCCCCGCGCAGCTGGAGCTGCTCGGCGCGCGGCGGCAGCGCCTGGGTCTGCGGCGGGGCCTTGGTCAGGTCAGGCACCGACAGCGTCCCCGAGGCCGCGGCGGTGGTGGCGTGCGGCTGCCCGGCGGAGGCCTCGGCGGCCGCTTCGGGCGCGCTCGCGGGGGTGGTGTCCGGTACGGGACGCCCCGCGCGGGCGGTCGGCACGGGAGCGGTGGGCTCCGCGGCCTCCCGCTCGGGAGTGATCCCCTGCGTGAGGTCGGCGACGAGCGGGGAGGGCGGCATTCCGCCGTAGACCGCCCCGTCCAGCGCGGCGGCGGCCGCCGCGGCCACGTCCACGGCGTCCATCCCCCGCTCCATGGCGGGCCGGGCCGGGGTCCTGCGCGGCCTGCGCCGCCGGGCGAGCGCCTCCTCCTCGGCCTCGTCCACCCGGTCCCCGGAGCCCTCGGCGGCTCCGCCACGGGCCAGCCACCGCTCCGGGTCGTGCCGCTCGCCGGCAGCGCCTTCGGCCTCGCCGTAGCCCTCGTCGTACTCGTTCGGGGCGATGATCCCGAGCCGGATGCCGAGCCGGCGCAGCCGCTGCGGGATCGCGTTGACCGGGGTCGCGGTGACCACGAGCAGGCCGAAGATCGTGAGCAGCACCAGCATGGGCACGGCCAGCGGCGCACCCATGGTGAAGATCAGCGGCTTGGAGGCGCCCCAGCCGATGAGCCCGCCCGCGTTCTGCATCGCGGTGGTGCCCTCGTCCCGGCCGGGCGCCCCGCAGGCGATGTGGACCAGGCCCAGGACCCCGATGACGAGGGCCGACAGCCCGATGCCGATCCGGCCGTTGGCGTCGGTCTGCTCGGGATGGCGGATGAAACGTACCGCCATGACGCCGAGCAGGATCGGCACGAGCAGATCCAGCCGGCCGAAGAGACCGGTGATCAGCATCGTGACCAGGTCCCCGACCGGACCGCTCAGATTCGACCAGGTGCCCGCGGCCACGATCAGCGCGAGGGCGAGCAGCAGCAGCGCCACGCCGTCCTTGCGGTGAGCGGGGTCGAGGTTCCGGGCCCCCTGGCCGATTCCGCGGAAGACGGCACCGACCGCGTGCGCGCAGCCGAGCCAGAGGGCGCGCACCAGCCGCACCACGCCCCCGGTCGGGGAGGGCGCGGGCTTGACCGCGGCCTTCTTGGCCGGGGCACGCTTGGCGGCCGCGGCCTTCTTCGCCGGAGGCTTGCGCACGGGCGCGGCCTTCTTCGCCGGCGCCGCCGTACGGCCGGTGCGGCCCTTCGCGGTGCCCGCGGTGCTCTGGGAACCCTTACCGGACGTACGTGAGGCCATGGGCCCGAGGTTACCGGTGCGCGTGCCGGTGGACACGCGTGCCCACCCCTTCACCCGTTCGTGTCGTCAGCTCCGTAGGTGCTGTGACACACCGCCAGTCCCGACCCGCGCACGGTCAGTTCTGCGCGGGCAGGACCGGAGCCCCTCCGGCGGTCCCGGGCTCCAGGGCGTCGAGTGCCCGCCGCAGTCCGGTGAGTTTGCGCTCCAGGTGCGCCGCGGTCGCCACCACACCGGCGTCGGCCGAGTCCTCGCCGAGCTGTTTGGTCAGCGCCTCGGCCTGCTCCTCGACCGCCGCGAGGCGGGCGGAGAGCTCGGCCAGCAGTCCGGCCGTCTCCTTGCTCGCGTCCACGCCGCCCGAGCCGCCGCCCTCCAGCTGGAGCCGCAGCAGGGCCGCCTGCTCCCGCAGTTGGCAGTTCTTCGTGTACAGCTCCACGAAGACCGAGACCTTGGCCCGCAGCACCCACGGGTCGAAGGGCTTGGAGATGTAGTCGACCGCACCCGCCGCGTAACCGCGGAACGTGTGGTGCGGACCGTGGTTGATCGCGGTGAGGAAGATGATCGGGATGTCCCGGGTCCGTTCCCGCCGCTTGATGTGCGCGGCCGTTTCGAATCCGTCCATGCCCGGCATCTGGACATCCAGCAGGATGACCGCGAAATCGTCCGTCAACAGCGCCTTGAGCGCTTCCTCCCCCGACGACGCCCGGACCAGTGTCTGATCGAGCGCGGAGAGGATGGCCTCCAGCGCCAGCAGATTCTCCGGCCGGTCGTCGACCAGGAGGATCTTGGCCTTCTGCACCATGCCCTGTCCTCCTCGCCCCGGCATGGGGCCTCCCCGGCTCCGGGCTCCGGCCTGTGCGCCGGGCCCCGCCCCAGAGGGCGGCATCCTTACGCCGTCCGTCCTTGTGCCGGTCATCGTAGCCCCAGTCCCGAGATCGCCACACCCTGTCACCAAGATGTCACTGTGCACGAAGCAGAAACGTGGTGGGAGAGCAGAAGGTTCCCCGTTCACCGCCCTCCCACACCGCCCCGGGCACAGTGAGTCAGCGATCGTTGTCCGTCCGCTCTCCCCGCGATCACTTGCCGCGCATCCACTGCTCCATCACCGACAGCAGGTAGTCGGGATCGACCGGCTTGGTGACGTAGTCGGAAGCACCGGAATCGATCGCCTTCTCCCGGTCCCCCTTCATCGCCTTCGCCGTCAGCGCGATGATCGGCAGCCCGGCGAACTGCGGCATCCGCCGGATCGCCGAAGTCGTTGCGTACCCGTCCATCTCGGGCATCATGATGTCCATCAGCACGACCGTCACATCATCGTGCTGCTCCAGGACTTCGATGCCCTCCCGTCCGTTCTCCGCGTACAGCACGGCCAGTCCGTGCTGCTCCAGCACGCTGGTGAGCGCGAAGACGTTCCGTACGTCGTCGTCGACGATGAGTACCTTCTCGTCGTGGAAGTCGTACGTCCGGGGCACCACCGGAAGCTCATCCTCCGCGCTGCCCCAGCCATCCTCGGCCCCCACCACGTTCGGCTGGCCCGGCACCGCCGTACGCGGCTCCAGATCGCTCGGCGCCTTGCGCCGGCGCCGGAACAGCGCGGACCCGCCGCCCTGCCCCTGCCCTCCCGGCTCGGCGGCCGACAGCGCCGGCCGCACCGGCTGCGCCTGCACCGACGGTACGACCGCGGGCCCGGCCTGGTTTCCCGGCCGCGCCGGCCTGCCACCGTCCAGGGACCTGCGGTACAGCTCGCCGCGGGCACCGCCGGGGGTCGGCGGCGCGTACCCCTGCGGAGGCAGCTCGCTCGGGTGCAGCGGCAGGTACAGCGTGAAGGTGGACCCCCGGCCGGGCTCACTGGCCGCGTGGATCTCACCGCCCAGCAGCCGGGCGATCTCCCGGCTGATGGACAGCCCCAGCCCGGTACCGCCGTACTTCCGGCTCGTCGTCCCGTCCGCCTGCTTGAACGCCTCGAAGATCACCAGCATCTTGCTCGCGGCGATCCCGATCCCGGTGTCGGTGACCGAGAAGGCGATCAGGTCCGCGTCCGCCTCCCGCAGCGACCCGGCCTCCAGCAGCTGCTCGCGGATGGCCGCCGGCACATCGGCGCCGGCCGGCCGGATCACCAGCTCCACCGCCCCGCCGTCGGTGAACTTCACCGCGTTCGACAGCAGGTTGCGCAGCACCTGCAGCAGCCGCTGCTCGTCGGTGTGCAGGGTGGCGGGCAGCTCCGGGGAGACCCGTACCGAGAAGTCCAGGCCCTTCTCCGCCGTCAGCGGCCGGAAGGTCGCCTCCACGTAGTCCACGAGCTGGACCAGCGCGATCCGGGTCGGTGAGACGTCCATCTTCCCCGCCTCGACCTTCGACAGGTCGAGGATGTCGTTGATCAGCTGCAGCAGGTCGGAACCCGCGCCGTGGATGGTCTCGGCGAACTCCACCTGCTTCGGCGAGAGGTTGCCCTCCGCGTTGTCGGCGAGGAGCTTGGCCAGGATCAGCAGCGAGTTGAGCGGCGTCCGCAGCTCGTGCGACATGTTCGCCAGGAACTCGGACTTGTAGCGCATCGAGACCGCGAGCTGCTCGGCGCGCTCCTCCAGGACCTGCCGGGCCTCCTCGATCTCGGTGTTCTTCACCTCGATGTCCCGGTTCTGCTGGGCCAGCAGCTCGGCCTTCTCCTCCAGCTCCGCGTTGGCGGCCTGCAGGGCCTTCTGCCGGTTCTCCAGCTCGTCGGAGCGCTCGCGCAGCTGCTCGGTCATCTCCTGCGACTGCTTCAGCAGCATCTCCGTCTTGGAGTTGACGCTGATGGTGTTGACGCTCGTACCGATCATCTCGGCGATCTGGCTGAGGAAGTCCTTCTGGATCTGCGTGAACGGTGTGAAGGAGGCCAGCTCGATGACGCCGAGGACCTTCCCCTCGAACAGCACCGGCAGCACGATCACGTGCGCCGGCGGTGCCTCGCCCAGACCCGAGGAGATCTTCAGGTAGCCCGGCGGGGTGTTCTCGACGAGGATCATGCGCTTCTCCTCGGCGACCGCCCCGATCAGCCCCTCCCCCGGCCGGAAGGAGATCGGCATCTGACCGCCCGCGTACGCGTAACTCCCGCGCATCCGCAGCTCGTACGAGCCGTCCGCGCCCCCCTCCGTCCCGATCTCGGTGGTCCCGCCGGCCGGCAGCGCCAGGAAGAAGGCACCGTGCTGCGCGGAGACCACCGGGGTCAGCTCGCTCATGATCAGCGAGGCCACGTCGTCGAGCTCCCGGCGGCCCTGCATCAGGGCGGAGATCCGGGCGAGGTTGCCCTTGAGCCAGTCCTGCTCCTTGTTGGCCAAGGTGGTGTCGCGCAGGTTCGCGATCATCGTGTTGATGTTGTCCTGCAGGACCTGGATCTCGCCCGCCGCGTCCACGTCGATCTTCAGGTTGAGGTCGCCGCGGGTCACCGCGGTGGCCACGGCCGCGATCGCGCGCACCTGCCGGGTGAGGTTCCCGGCCATCTCGTTCACGGACTCCGTCAGGTCCCGCCAGGTCCCGTCGACGTCCCGGACGCGCGCCTGGCCGCCCAGGATGCCCTCGGTACCCACCTCGCGGGCCACCCTCGTCACCTGGTCGGCGAAGGACGACAGCTGGTCGACCATCGTGTTGATGGTGGTCTTCAGCTCCAGGATCTCGCCCCGGGCATCGATGTCGATCTTCTTGGTCATGTCGCCCTTGGCGATGGCGGTCGTGACCATGGCGATCTGCCGCACCTGACCGGTGAGGTTGGAGGCCATGAAGTTCACCGAGTCGGTGAGGTCCTTCCACGTCCCCGAGACGCCCGGCACATGCGCCTGACCGCCCAGCCGGCCCTCCGTGCCCACCTCGCGGGCCACCCGGGTGACCTCGTCCGCGAAGGACGACAGGGTCTTCACCATCGTGTTGACGGTGTCGGCGAGCTGCGCGACCTCGCCGCGCGCCTCGACCGTGACCTTCTTCGTCAGGTCGCCGTTGGCGACCGCCGCCGAGACCTGGGAGATGTTGCGCACCTGCGAGGTCAGGTTGTTGGCCATCAGGTTGACGTTGTCGGTCAGGTCCTTCCAGATGCCGGTCACCCCGCGCACCCGCGCCTGACCGCCCAGGATGCCCTCGGAGCCCACCTCACGGGCCACCCGCGTCACCTGCTCCGCGAAGGACGACAGCTGGTCCACCATCGTGTTGACGGTGGTGACCAGTTCGAGGATCTCGCCCTTGGCGTCGACGGTGATCTTCTTGGAGAGGTCGCCCATGGCCACGGCCGTGGTCACCTCGGCGATGTTGCGCACCTGGGACGTCAGGTTGTTCGCCATGAAGTTGACGGACTGCGTGAGGTCCTTCCAGGTACCGGAGACCCCCTTCACCTCCGCCTGGCCGCCGAGGATGCCCTCGGTACCCACCTCGCGGGCCACCCTCGTCACCTGCTCCGCGAAGTTCGAGAGCTGGTCGACCATCGTGTTGAGGGTGTTCTTCAGCTCCAGGATCTCGCCCCGGGCGTCCACGTCGATCTTCTGCGAGAGGTCACCGCGGGCCACCGCCGTCGCGACCTGCGCGATGTTGCGCACCTGCGAGGTCAGGTTCCCGGCCATGCCGTTCACGGAGTCCGTCAGGTCACGCCATACGCCGGCCACCCCGGGCACCTGCGCCTGGCCGCCGAGCCGGCCCTCCGTACCCACGTCCCGGGCCACCCGGGTCACCTGCTCGGCGAAGGCCGAGAGCTGGTCGACCATCGTGTTGATGGTGTTCTTCAGCTCCAGGATCTCGCCCCGGGCGTCCACGTCGATCTTCTGGGACAGGTCGCCCCGCGCCACCGCCGTCGTCACCTGCGCGATCTGACGCACCTGCGAGGTCAGGTTCCCGGCCATGAAGTTGACGGAGTCGGTGAGCTCCTTCCAGGTCCCGGACACCCCCTCCACCCGGGCCTGGCCACCGAGCCGGCCCTCCGTACCCACGTCCCGCGCCATCCGCGTGACCTGGTCCGCGAAGGAGGACAGCTGGTCCACCATCGTGTTCACGGTGTTCTTCAGCTGGAGCATCTCGCCGGAGACGTCCACGGTGACCTTCTGCGACAGATCGCCGTTGGCCACGGCCGTCGTCACCTGCGCGATGTTGCGCACCTGCCCGGTCAGGTTGCGGAAAGCGGTGTTCACCGAGTCGGTGAGGTCCTTCCACGTCCCCGCCGCACCCGGCACCTGCGCCTGACCGCCCAGCTCACCCTCGACGCCGACCTCACGGGCCACACGCGTCACTTCCGCACCGAAGGACGACAGCTGGTCCACCATCGTGTTGACGGTGTTCTTGAGCTCCAGCATCTCGCCGGCCACGTCGACCGTGACCTTCTGCGACAGATCGCCGTTCGCCACCGCCGTCGTCACCTGCGCGATGTCCCGCACCTGGGTGGTCAGGTTGCGGAAGACCGTGTTCACCGAGTCGGTGAGGTCCTTCCACGTCCCCGCCGCACCCGGCACCTGCGCCTGACCGCCCAGCAGACCCTTGGCCCCGACCTCGCTGGCCACGCGCGTGACCTCGTCCGCGAAGGTCCGCAGCGTCTCGGTCATCTGGTTGATCGTTTCGGCCAGCTGCGCCACCTCGCCGCGCGCGCTGACCCGTACCTTCTGCGACAGGTCACCGTTCGCGACCGCCGTCGTCACCTGCGCGATCCCGCGCACCTGCGCCGTCAGGTTCCCAGCCATGGTGTTGACCGAGTCGGTCAGGTCCTTCCACACGCCCGCGACCCCGGGCACCTTCGCCTGCCCGCCCAGCTCGCCCTCCGTACCCACCTCGCGGGCCACGCGGGTCACCTCGGAGGAGAAGGACGACAGCTGGTCCACCATCGTGTTCACGGTGTTCTTCAGCTGGAGCATCTCGCCGGCCACGTGCACCGTGACCTTGCGCGACAGATCGCCCTTGGCGACCGCCGTCGTGACGAGAGCGATATCACGCACCTGGGCGGTGAGCCGGTACGCCATCGTGTTGACGGAGTCGGTCAGATCCTTCCAGGAACCCGACATCCCGCGCACCTGGGCCTGACCACCGAGCTTGCCCTCGGTGCCCACCTCCAGCGCCACGCGCGTCACCTCGTCGGTGAACGCCGACAGCTGGTCGACCAGGTTGTTGACCGTGCGCCCGACCTTCAGGAACTCCCCGCGCAGCGGATGCCCGGCCCCCTCGGCCGCCTGCGTCCGCAGATCCATCCGCTGGTCCAGATCGCCCTCGGCCACCGCCGACAGCACCCGGCCCACCTCGGACACCGGCCGGGCCAGATCGTCCACCAACTGGTTCGAGGCGTCGATCGCGGCCGCCCAGGAGCCCTCACAGGCACCCGTTTCCAGCCGTTCGCTCAGCTTGCCCTCGCGGCCCACCATCCGCCGCACCCGGGACAGCTCCCCGGTCAGGTGGAGATTACGGTCGGCGACCTCGTTGTAGACGGCGGCGATCTCCGCCATCACGCCCTCGCCGGACACCGTCAGCCGCTTGCGGAAATTCCCGTCCCGCATCGACACCAGGGCCGTGAGCAGCCGGTTCAGAGCGGCGGTATCGACCTCCGTCGTGCCACTGCGCCGGGAACGCCCGCCCTTCGGCCGCGTTCCCGTACGCCGCACCGCTGCGCCAGACTCCACCGTGTCCCTCCCGAAAGGGTCGACCACTTTTCCACCGGACGCCTGACTCGTGCCTCGTGACAAGCCGGCTCTGCAAGCCTGCCCAGTGTTTCACCCTGGCCGAACACGGCCATAACACTTCGGCACCATCGCATACCCGCCGTACCCTGCGGGTGGAATCCCCGACGACGGCACCATGCCGACCGCGAAGGTAAGTAACCTGGCACCCGATGTCCAACCGCGTCGAAGGAGACTCGTGATCACGGCACGGGCGGCTGCCAGCTTCGATCCCCTCGGGCGCTCGGTCGCCGCCGCCCGCGGGTTCGTCCGCGACACCCTGCACGGCTGGGGCTTCGCGGACATCGTCGACGACGCGGTGGTCCTCACCAGCGAGCTCGTCACCAATGCCGTGGTCCACGCCGGCACCCGGGCCGAGGTCCTGTGCCTGCGCGCCGACGGCGGCGTACGGGTCGAGGTCGCCGACCGGTACCCGGAGCGCGAGCTCCCCCTCCAGCACCCCGGCGAACGCCCCTACGCCGACCCCGACCGCGAGAACGGCCGCGGCCTGATGCTGTGCGCCGCCCTCGCCACCCGCTGGGGCGTCGAGTACACCGCCACGCACAAGCACGTGTGGTTCCGCCTCGACCTGCCAGACCGGCCGGTCGGTACCCGCTCCGCGGGCCCCGTGGTCCCCGACCAGCTGCTGCCCCTGGCCGACAGCCGGGTCCGCGTCGCCGTCCTCCAGATCGACTCGGCCGACTCCATCTCCGCCTGGAACGAGGACGCCGAGCACATCTTCGGCCACCCCGCCGAGAAGGCACTCGGCCGCCCGCTCGCCGAGCTCGCCGCCTGGCCCCAGACCCCCGGCACCGGAACCGGCATCGCCGAGGCCCTGCGCCTGTCCCGCTGGGAGGGCAGCTACGGCGTCCGCGGCGCCGACGGCCGCGTCATCCCCGTCTTCGCCTCGCACCTGCGGGTCCGCGACGCCCACGGCGAACCGTCCATCGTCTGCCTCCTCGTCCACGACGACGAGCGCGCCCTGCTCCAGACCCCGGTACGGGTCCCCGCCTCCGACAGCGGCCACTTCACCGAGGCCCGCCCCACGGACCCCTTCGAGGTCTTCATCGGCTCCCCGGCCCCCGACGACCTCGACGGGCTCCTCCAGCGCACCGTGGAGCGCGCCCGCGACCTCCTCGACGCCGACTCCGCCTTCCTGCTGCTCGCCACCGACGACGAGACCGAGCTGGAGGTCCGCGCCACCACCGGCCTGCCCTCCACCCGCCAGCGCTTCGCCCGCGTCCCCGTCGAGGCGGGCACCAACCGCTACGGCTCCGCCCGCATGCCCGCCGTTCACGACGACCTGATCGCCTCCCCCGGAGCCGTCCCGCTCCTGGAGGCCACCGGCATGCGCTCCGCCGTCACCGTCCCCCTCAAGGTGGAAGGCCGTCTGACCGGCTCGCTCGGCGTCGCCGCCGAAACCCCCGGCCGCTACTCCAACGAAGAGGCCCTCCACCTCCAGTTCGCCGCCGACCGCATCGCCCTCGGCGAACTGGAACGCCTGCGCCGCGGATCCCTCTCCTTCCTCGTCGAGGCCTCCGACCTGCTGGCCGGCACCCTCGACCGGGACCAGACCCTGGCCCTCATGGCGCAGATGACCGTCCCGACCCTCGCCACCTGGTGCGCCGTCTACACCATCGCCGACCAGTCCTCCGACCCGTACCTCTCCTACGTACTCCACGAGGACGAGGAGCGCATCGACGGCCTCAAGGAGCTGCTCTCCCAGGTCAGCATGCCCGAACCGGTCCGCGAGGCCGGCGCCCGCCCGTGGCCCGAGGCGACCGCCGCGGTCGGCGGCGAGACGGTGGTCCTCCCCCTCCTCGCCCGCAACCGCGTGATCGGCATGCTCACCCTCGGCAAGCCGCGCGAGGAGCACTTCCGCCAGGAGATCCTCGAACTCGCCGAGGACCTCTCCCGCCGGGCCGCCCTGGCCCTCGACAACGCCCGCCTGTACTCCGAGCGCACCGCGATCAGCCGCTCCCTGCAGCGCAGCCTGCTGCCGCCCGGCTCCCCCGCGATCCCCGGCATGGAGGTCGAGGTCATCTACCGCGCGGCCGGCGAGGGCAACGAGGTCGGCGGCGACTTCTACGACGTCTTCCCCATCCGCGACGGCGCGTACGGCTTCGCCATCGGCGACGTCTGCGGCACAGGACCCGAGGCGGCCGCCGTCACTGGCCTGGCCCGGCACGCGCTGCGCCTGCTGGCACGCGAGGGCCTCGGCGGCCCGGCCGTCCTGCAGCGCCTGAACGCGGCCATCCTCGACGAGGGCGCCCGAAGCCGCTTCCTCACCCTCCTCTACGGCGAGCTCCACCCCCAGCCCGACGGCGGCGCCCTGATGAAGGTCGTCTGCGCGGGCCATCCGCTCCCGCTGCGCCTGCGCCCGAACGGCCAGGTCGACGCGGCCGCGGACCCGCAGCCGCTGCTCGGTGTGATCGACGACCTGGACCTCTACGAGCAGACCCTCACCCTCGACCCCGGCGATGTGCTGCTCTGCGTCACGGACGGCGTGACCGAACGCCGCGAGGGCACCCGCATGCTGGGCGACGACGGCCTCGCCGAGGTCCTCACCACGTGTACGGGCCTCACGGCGGGCGCGGTCGCCTCCCGCGTCCTGCGCGCGGTGGAACGCTTCGCCGCCGAACCGGCGTCGGACGACATGGCGATCCTCGCCTTCCGCGTCCCGGAGCAGCGCACGGGCGAGTAGCCGGCCCGTGAAAGCGGGCTCGGCGTGTGCCGAGCCCGGATTCAGGGATTCAGGGGAGTACGAGTCCGCCGTCGGCGGTACGGGTCCGTCGCCGGCCGGCTCTCATTCCGGACGGGCAGGTGTGATCCGGCGGGTGGCGGAACGCAGAGCGAAGGCCATCACCAGCTCGAAGACGCCGAGCAGGACGAGCCAGAGCCCCAGCAACCGTGTCAGGGCCACAGCGGAGTCCACCGGGAAGCAGAGCACGACGATTCCGGCGACCGCGCCGAGAGCGCCGAGGCCGAACTGCAGGCCCCGGTGCACGAGCGTATGGTCCGCGATCGCGGTGTACGCCGCGAGCACTCCGGACAGCAGCCAGAACACGCCGATGATCAAGGACAGTGCGCCGATCGTCTGCATCGGATGACGCAGCACGAGGACACCGGCCAGGAACGCGAGCATGGCGATCAGGACGCCCGCCAGTCTGCTGCCGCCGTCCCTGCTGTGCCCGAAGGCGGTGACGAAGCGGAAGGCACCCGCCACCAGGAACTGCAGACCAATGATGACGGCCAGGATGTGCAGGGTCTCGTCGGGCCAGACGAGGATCAGGATGCCGGGAATCAGGGTCGCGAGGGCGAAGCCGAGTGCCCAGTGCCACGTACTGCCGACATGCTTGAGCATGTCCTCGGGGTCGCCCTGCGTGTGCTTCGGTGCCGCTGCGTCGGGGGGTACGGTCATCACGCCTCCTGGGCCAGCCGAGCGACCCGTGGGGGCACCTCGAAGCCGCCGGACGTCCTTATCTGCCCTTCACATCCATGGTAGGCAGCTCTCCTGCGACCCGCCCCTCCGGCCGTGCGGCGGGCCCGGCGGGCAGGCCGGCGCCTGAAAACAAAAAAGGCCCCCGCCAATAGGCGGGGGCCTTTTCAAGTGGAGCCCTTTAACGGAATCGAACCGTTGACCTTCTCCTTACCATGGAGACGCTCTACCGACTGAGCTAAAAGGGCGGGTTGTTCGGCGGCGTCCTACTCTCCCACAGGGTCCCCCCTGCAGTACCATCGGCGCTGAAAGGCTTAGCTTCCGGGTTCGGAATGTAACCGGGCGTTTCCCTAACGCTATGACCACCGAAACACTATGAAATTTGAACACGCTGGCATGGACACAGCTGTTCGTTATTTCAGAACTAACACAGTGGACGCGAGCAACTGAGGACAAGCCCTCGGCCTATTAGTACCAGTCAGCTTCACCCGTTACCGGGCTTCCACATCTGGCCTATCAACCCAGTCGTCTACTGGGAGCCTTACCCTCTCAAGGAGGTGGGAATACTCATCTTGAAGCAGGCTTCCCGCTTAGATGCTTTCAGCGGTTATCCCTCCCGAACGTAGCCAACCAGCCATGCCCTTGGCAGGACAACTGGCACACCAGAGGTTCGTCCGTCCCGGTCCTCTCGTACTAGGGACAGCCCTTCTCAATATTCCTACGCGCACAGCGGATAGGGACCGAACTGTCTCACGACGTTCTAAACCCAGCTCGCGTACCGCTTTAATGGGCGAACAGCCCAACCCTTGGGACCGACTCCAGCCCCAGGATGCGACGAGCCGACATCGAGGTGCCAAACCATCCCGTCGATATGGACTCTTGGGGAAGATCAGCCTGTTATCCCCGGGGTACCTTTTATCCGTTGAGCGACGGCGCTTCCACAAGCCACCGCCGGATCACTAGTCCCGACTTTCGTCCCTGCTCGACCCGTCGGTCTCACAGTCAAGCTCCCTTGTGCACTTACACTCAACACCTGATTGCCAACCAGGCTGAGGGAACCTTTGGGCGCCTCCGTTACCCTTTGGGAGGCAACCGCCCCAGTTAAACTACCCATCAGACACTGTCCCTGATCCGGATCACGGACCGAGGTTAGACATCCAGCACGACCAGAGTGGTATTTCAACGGCGACTCCACAACCACTGGCGTGGCTGCTTCAAAGTCTCCCACCTATCCTACACAAGCCGAACCGAACACCAATATCAAACTGTAGTAAAGGTCCCGGGGTCTTTCCGTCCTGCTGCGCGAAACGAGCATCTTTACTCGTAGTGCAATTTCACCGGGCCTATGGTTGAGACAGTCGAGAAGTCGTTACGCCATTCGTGCAGGTCGGAACTTACCCGACAAGGAATTTCGCTACCTTAGGATGGTTATAGTTACCACCGCCGTTTACTGGCGCTTAAGTTCTCAGCTTCGCAACCCCGAAAGGTCACTAACCGGTCCCCTTAACGTTCCAGCACCGGGCAGGCGTCAGTCCGTATACATCGCCTTACGGCTTCGCACGGACCTGTGTTTTTAGTAAACAGTCGCTTCTCGCTGGTCTCTGCGGCCACCCCCAGCTCACGGAGCAAGTCCGATCACCAGTGATGGCCCCCCTTCTCCCGAAGTTACGGGGGCATTTTGCCGAGTTCCTTAACCATAGTTCACCCGAACGCCTCGGTATTCTCTACCTGACCACCTGAGTCGGTTTAGGGTACGGGCCGCCATGAAACTCGCTAGAGGCTTTTCTCGACAGCATAGGATCATCCACTTCACCACAATCGGCTCGGCATCAGGTCTCAGCCTTAATGAGGGACGGATTTGCCTACCCCTCGGCCTACACCCTTACCCCGGGACTACCACCGCCCGGGCTGGACTACCTTCCTGCGTCACCCCATCGCTTACCTACTACAAGTCTGGTTCGTCGGCTCCACCACTTTCCTTTCCCCGAAGGGTCCGGAACGGCTTCACGGACTTAGCATCGCCTGATTCGATATTGGGCGTTTCAAAGCGGGTACCGGAATATCAACCGGTTGTCCATCGACTACGCCTGTCGGCCTCGCCTTAGGTCCCGACTTACCCTGGGCAGATCAGCTTGACCCAGGAACCCTTAGTCAATCGGCGCACACGTTTCTCACGTGTGTATCGCTACTCATGCCTGCATTCTCACTCGTGAACCGTCCACAACTAGCTTCCGCTGCTGCTTCACCCGGCACACGACGCTCCCCTACCCATCACAGCGGGCGTTGGCCCTATTGCTGCAATGACACGACTTCGGCGGTACGCTTGAGCCCCGCTACATTGTCGGCGCGGAATCACTTGACCAGTGAGCTATTACGCACTCTTTCAAGGGTGGCTGCTTCTAAGCCAACCTCCTGGTTGTCTCTGCGACTCCACATCCTTTCCCACTTAGCGTACGCTTAGGGGCCTTAGTCGATGCTCTGGGCTGTTTCCCTCTCGACCATGGAGCTTATCCCCCACAGTCTCACTGCCGTGCTCTCACTTACCGGCATTCGGAGTTTGGCTAAGGTCAGTAACCCGGTAGGGCCCATCGCCTATCCAGTGCTCTACCTCCGGCAAGAAACACACGACGCTGCACCTAAATGCATTTCGGGGAGAACCAGCTATCACGGAGTTTGATTGGCCTTTCACCCCTAACCACAGGTCATCCCCCAGGTTTTCAACCCTGGTGGGTTCGGTCCTCCACGAAGTCTTACCTCCGCTTCAACCTGCCCATGGCTAGATCACTCCGCTTCGGGTCTAGAGCGTGCAACTCAATCGCCCTATTCGGACTCGCTTTCGCTACGGCTTCCCCACACGGGTTAACCTCGCTACACACCGCTAACTCGCAGGCTCATTCTTCAAAAGGCACGCAGTCACGACTGTATGTGCAAGCACATACAGCGACGCTCCCACGGCTTGTAGGCACACGGTTTCAGGTACTATTTCACTCCGCTCCCGCGGTACTTTTCACCATTCCCTCACGGTACTATCCGCTATCGGTCACCAGGGAATATTTAGGCTTAGCGGGTGGTCCCGCCAGATTCACACGGGATTTCTCGGGCCCCGTGCTACTTGGGAGATTCTTAAGCAAGCCGCTGATGTTTCGTCTACGGGGGTCTTACCCTCTACGCCGGACCTTTCGCATGTCCTTCGACTACATCAACGGTTTCTGACTCGCCGACCGGCCGGCAGACCGATCAAAAGAATTCCCACAACCCCGCATGCGCAACCCCTGCCGGGTATCACACGCATACGGTTTGGCCTCATCCGGTTTCGCTCGCCACTACTCCCGGAATCACGGTTGTTTTCTCTTCCTGAGGGTACTGAGATGTTTCA